>NZ_CP102509.1:4800000-7200000 GCF_024611995.1 Streptomyces sp. NBC_00162
CATCCACTGGAGGACCGCGTACGTGCTGGCGACGCCGTCCAGGGTGGCGGGGGTGGTCAGGACGCGGGCCTGGGAGGCGGAGAGCGCGACGCGGGCGACCTCGGCGGGCAGCGTCTCGCAGTCGACGACGGTCACCCCGAAGTAGCGGCGGAGCGCGACCATGGCCCGCTCGTAGGACCGGGTGTCGAGCATCGCGCCGATCTGGCCCTGGCTGCCGGGCAGCAGCCAGGCGTTGTCGCGGAGCTGGACCAGGTAGCCGGTGATGTCGAGCAGCGACATCTGGGGCTCGACGATGTCCGCGACGTCGCCGGTGGTCCAGCGCAGGGTCTCGGCGCCGAGCCGGATCGGCAGCGAACCGAGGGCCGGGTCGGCCTCGACGAAGAGGACGGGGTCCTGCCGGTAGTGCGCGTACGTGGTGCCGAGCAGGGCCGCGACCGTGGACTTGCCGGCGCCGCCGCGGATGGAGGTGACGGCTATCTGGCGGCCGGTGGTCACGGGCTGCTGGAGCAGCTCGGCGGCGCGGGTGGCCTCGGCCACCTCGCGGGCGGCGGACGAGGAAACGGTCCTGCGTACGGCGCGCACGGCGCGGGTGGTGAAGGGCTCACCGTGCCGCGGCTTGCGGCCCGCCCCGGCGAGGTTCTTGTCCACCGCGGGCCGGGACTCGGGCGCACGGGCTCCCTGCCCGCGCCCTCCGGAGGCGTACGCGGCCTGCGGCTGCGGCTGGGCCTGCGGCTGGGGGTAGCCCTGGGGCACGCCCGCGGCCGGGGCGGCCGGCGCTCCGGCCGGGCCCTGGTGCGGGTACCCGTACGCGGGATCCGCGGCGCCCGCGGCGGGGGCCTGCGCGCCGGGACCCGGCATCGGCTGCGGGCCGCCCGGACCCTGGGCCGAAGGCTGCGCTCCGCCCCTGAGGTCGCGCAGGACATCGCCCTGCCAGTTGTCTCCGTTAGGCATGTCTGCCCCTGCCCCTCTTCCTCAGAACTTGTTGAGCAGCTGCCCGTACACGCCGAACACCCCGACGGCGAGCGGGAAGAGTCCCACCATGCCCACCGATTCGATGAGGTCGGCCGTGCGCCGCAGCCGGACCTGGACGTGCTCCGGCGGCTGTACCGCGAGGACGAGCAGCGGCAGCAGCGCCGCCGCGCCCAGCACGGCCAGCGGTGCGGCGCCCCCGCCGTGCCCGGTCCACAGCATCACGAGGCGTACGACGAGCAGCGCCGAGGCGGTGATCAGCGCCACGACCTCGGCGACCAGCGGGAAGGCCCGCGCCCTGGACAGGAGCACCACGGCGACGAGCGCCGGCAGTGCCACCGTCCACACGGAGGGCTTCTCGGCCAGGGTCAGCAGCCAGCCGGCGGCCGCCGCCGAGATCGCCGTGGCGATCGTCGCGAGCGCGAGCCCGCGGTGCGTGGCGGCGAGCGCGTTGCCCACCTCGTGGCGGCTGACGGAGGCGCCGCCCGAGCGGCGGTCGTCGAGCGCGGTGAGCCCCGAGGCCATCAGGGCGAGCCGCGGCAGCATGCCGAGCAGCACCACGGAGAAGAGGACCATGACCGCGCCGAGCCGGGCCGGGTCGCCCTGGACGGCGGCGACGGCCTCCCACAGGGCGGTGATCACGGTGGTGGCCACGGCGCCGATGAGCCCGCCGCGGCCGAGCGGCGAGAAGTAGCCGAGCAGTACCAGTGTCAGGACGAGCGCGCCGGCGACGGCGGCGAGCCGCGCGATGCCCGACCAGTGGTAGGCGTCCGCGGCGGTCCACGCGGTGAGGACGCCCAGCCCGCCCGAGGCGAGCAGCAGGGCCGTGGCCAGGCCTCGGTTGCCCTGCCCGATGCGGGAGATGAGGGCGCCGGCCGCCATCAGGACGAGCGTGACGGCGGTCAGGGCGCCGGCCAGCGATTCGAGCGCGAACTCGCGGCGGGCGAGCAGCGCGGCGGTCACCATGAAGGCGACGGTCGCCACGCCCGCGCTGCCCCGCCGGGCGGCGGGACGCCAGCGCCAGGCCTGCAGATCGAGGTCGTCGGCCACCAGGTCGGTGACGTCGTGGACCACGGGGGCCGGCGGAGCGGAGTGGCTTCGGACGAGGCGCAGGACGGCACCGTCGGCTATCCCGGCCGACGAGAGCGTGCTGTCGTGCGGCAGCGCGGAGCCGTCCGTCGTGATCAGCTGACGGGTCAACGGGCGCGATGCGGCCCGGTCGTCGAGCAGCTGCAATATGTCCGGGAGCAGCTGCCCGATCGGGGTGTCGGAGGGCAGGACCATGTCGGCCCGGCGCCGCTCGCCGACCAGGGTCACCCGGCTCAGTTGCGCCCGGGAAGTCGTTGCTGTGCTCACCACTTACGGGAACCTATCATCGCGGGATTGCGACCTTTCGGGGCAAGGGGGGACATGGCGCTGCTGCCGGACTGTGAACTCTCCCGGATCTGCACGCCTCTGCTTCTTCCTCTACGACTGCGTCGGCTTGGGCGACTTGGCCGTGTGCGAGGGCGTGGGCTGTGAAGTCTTGGGCGATTTCGGCGGCTTCGACGGGGACGGGCTCGCCGCACCGGACGGCTGCTGCGACTTCGACGGCTGCCCCAGCGGCGGCAGCTGGCTCTGCTGTTGCTGTTGCTGCTTCTGCTGTTGCTCGGCCTTCTGCTTCGCGAGCGTGTGCTGGACGAAGGACCACCCGATGCAACCGGCGCACAGGACGGCCGCGATGGCGATCCCCGCGAACAGCTTTCCGAGCCGCTCGTCCGCCGTGCGCCGCGCCCGCTGTGCGCCGAAGAGCAGGGCGTCCCTCATCCTGCGGCGGCGTACCGCCACCGATTCCAGAAGCTGGCTGTCGTAGTCCCGTGCCATCCGTCGTCCGTTGCCTCAGTCTCGGCTCGTCGAGCGCCAACCACCGCTCCGGGGCGCGGCAGCTGCGCGTGCGCCATACGAAGTCCCCCGTGTTTTGCCTCTGCAACATAGAGCATGCACCGGCATCGAGCACATCCGGACCGGGGAGTGAACGCCAGCGGCGGTTACAGGGGGGTTTGCTCCTTGGGGTCGCCGGAGAGGCGGACGGTGCTCAGGATGCGCATGACCAGGTCGTCGCCGACCGCGCCGGGGACGCCCGTGCGGCCGTAGAAGTTCCAGGCGACGAAGCCGCCCTTGGAGTTCTTGAAGCCGAAGACGATCGCCTGGCCGTCTCCGGCGCAGCGGTTGGTCTGCTTGACGCCCGCGGAGCGGGCCTTCACGTACGTTCCCTCGACTCCGGACTTCGTGCGGTACTTCACCGGCTTGTCCCAGGTGACCAGGCTCTTGTCCGGCTGGGTGTAGGCGGCGTAGACCCAGGTCGGCGCGTTCTTCTCGGCGATCTCGGCGGTGTCCTTCGCGCCCTCGGCGCCCTTGGTGCCGGCGCCGCCGAGCTTGACGTCCGTGATCCGGCCGTCGCCGTCGGCGTCGATGCTGCACCACTTGGACTTGTAGAAGGCGGGTGCCGTGTGCCCGATGAGGAGCTTGTCCGGGTCCTTGCGGTCCGTGTGGCCGCTGAAGACGCTGGGCGCGAGGACCTCCCAGTCCGGCGGGACGTCGAACGCGGTGCCGTGCTCGGGGTTGACCACGGTCTTCCAGCCCGCGACGAGCGGCTTCGACGGGTCGGACACCGGTGGGGGGCCCTCGTCCTTCTGCCGGACGACCACGACGGCGGTGACGGCGGCGGCGACCGCCACCGCGGTCAGGACACAGATCCCGATGACGGTCCGCCGCCGCCCCTTCGGCGGCTGGGGCTGGGGCTCCTGCGGCCATTGCGGTGGGCCGAATTCGCCTTGCTGGTACTGGTTCTGCATGGTTCCCCCTACTTGCCGAAGGACAGGATCGCGCGGCTCGCGACTCCGGGCTCGGGGCTGGCCACCCTGCCGTTGAGCAGGAACAGCCGTCCTCCCGCCCAGGCGATGCGGACCCCGTGGTCGTAGATGACGCCCTCGGCCCCGGCGGCCGCCGCCGGGCTCTGCAGAAGCGGTTGCGAGGAGCCGTCGGCCGGTGCGAGGGACACGACCGAGCCGGTTTCGCCGCTGCCGGGCCGGACGTAGACGACGATCCTGCCGTCCTCGACGGCGAGCGGCCACACCGTGCGGTCCTTCGGCTGCTCGGCCGTGCGCCACTTCTCCTTGCCCGTGTTCAGGTCGACTGCGACGACCTGACGGGTGTCGTCGATGCCGAGGTCGGGGCCGGTCTTGCCCGCGCCGATGTACAGCGTGTCGGCGTCGGCCACGGCGGCGTAGCACTCCTGGTAGCCGGTCGAGTTGCCCCATCCGTTGCACCGGCCGCTGACCCCGAACCCGGCGTCGCTCTGCGAGCGGACCTTTCCGTCGGGCGTGAACGCGGTGATGTTCCAGGTCTTCTTTTCCTTGTTGTACGCCGCGACCACCAGCGGGTCCATGGAGAGCACCCGGCCGACGTTCCATCCCTTCTCGTACGTGTGGCTCCACTTGGAGCCGCCCGTGGCCGGATCCAGCTCCTCGACCATCGACCGCGCGGACCCGACGGGCTCCTTCGGGGCGAAGCAGTTGCGGAGGCTGATCAGCCGTGAGCCCCCGGCGAACGCGCTCGGGGAGCAGCCGTTCGTGTTCGACGTACCGAAGAGCTTCCTGCCGTCGGTGACCGAGAAGCCGCTCATGACGGCCGACCGGGCGACGGCCACGGTGTCGCCGGCGATGGCCATCTCGAACTCCAGCGAGCTGTCGTAGGAGTTCTCCTGCGGCACCGGTGCCTTCCAGCCCGCCGTGCCGGTGGTGAGGTCGATCTGCTGGAGCTGGGTGCAGTGCGCCGTCGCCGAGTCGCTCTCCTTCACCCCCACGACCAGCTTGCCGGTGGCGGACGGGGCCCGCGGAACCCCGCACAGCGGCGTCTGCAGCGGGAGCTTCCACTTCTCCTGGCCGTCGGCCACCGCATAGCCGGTGACCTCCTTGTACATCGCCTTGACCACGATGTCGCCCACCCGCCAGGGGCCGTACTGCGAGGCTCCCGCCCCGACGACCTCGGTCTGGTTGTCACGCAGCCAGACCCGCGCCTCGCCGGGCTGGATGCCGGCATTGGGGTCGTAGACGCCGGAGCCGACGCCGGAGCCCTTGCCGTCGCCCTGGTCGACCGAGGGTGAACCGGACGGCATGGCCGACTCCTTGCCGTCCTGTGCCGCGGGCTTGCCGCGGTCACCGCCGACCGCGAGGTACACGCCGCCGCCGAGGACGAGCAGTACGCCGGCCAGCACCGCCAGGACGATCGCCGTCCGGCCACTGATCCGGCGGCCCCCGCCGCCACCGGTCCCACTGGGCTGGGGCTGGAAGGGTTCGGGGGGCGGCCCGAAGCCGGCAGGTGTCTGGTTCATGGCACGAGTGTGGCCGATCCGGAAGTCTTTCTAGAATAGATTTTTAGACGACTTGCCCCCGGGCCCCCCGGCCGCCGAGTCGCCCGGGGGAGGGGGCCGGGCTACGTTGGACGGTGGATCCTTCTCTCCACGTGGCAGGAGGCCGGGCATGACGACACGGTGGCGCAGTGCGGTGGTGGGAGCGGCCGCGGCGGGGCTGCTGCTGGTGCCCCTGGGCGTGGGAGCCGGAAACGCGGGGGGCACGGCGGGCCTCGCGCCCGCCGTCGCGGCGGCCGTGACGCCCGCTGCCGAGGACTTTCCCCGGCTGACCCCCGCGGTGGCCGCGCAGCTGGACGAGGCCGTCAAGCAGGTCATGACCGAGGCGAAGGTGCCCGGGGTGATGGTGGCCCTGTCGGCGCCGGGCAAGGGCGAGTACGTACGGTCCTTCGGTGTCGCGGACAAGGCGACGGACGCACCGATGACCACCGACCTCTACATGCGGATCGGCAGCGTGACCAAGACGTTCACCGTGACCGCCCTGCTGCAGCTGGTCGACGAGGGCAAGGTCGGGCTGGACGACCCGATCGGCAAGTACGTGGACGGCGTCCCGAACGGGGACCGGATCACCCTGCGCGAGCTGGCGGGGATGCGGAGCGGGTTGTTCAACTACTCCGAGGACGAAGGCTTCTTCAAGGCCCTGACGAGCGATCCCCGGCGGCCGTTCACCCCGCAGGAGCTGCTCGGGTACTCCTTCAAGCACCCGGTGCTCTTCGAACCGGGCGCGAAGTTCCTCTACTGCAACACCAACCTGATCCTGCTCGGGCTGGTCGTGGAGAAGGTGACCGGGCAGAAGCTCGACGACTACGTCAACCGGGAGGTCGTCGCGGCGGCCGGGCTGAAGCACACCATGTTCCCGGCCGGCGCGGAGTTCCCGAGTCCGCACGCCCACGGCTACACGGACCAGACGGCCTCCGGGAAGACCGAGGACGCCACGAACTGGAACCCCTCCTGGGGCTGGGCGGCCGGAGCGATGAACTCCGACCTCACCGACATGCGGAGCTGGGCGAAGACGCTGGCCACCGGGAGCCTGCTGACCCCCGCCACCCAGGCCGAGCGGCTGAAGGTGACCCCGGCGCTTCCGGGCACGGGCTACGGCCTGGGCATCTTCAACGTCCAGGGCTGGATCGGGCACAACGGCTCCCTGCCCGGCTACGAGGCGCTGGTTGTGTACATGCCGCAGACGCAGGCCACGATGGTGGTGCTGCTCAACACGGACATCGGCTACGAGGGCTCGGAGCCCAGCACGCTGTTCGGTGAGGCGATCACGAAGGTCGTCACCCCGGAGCACGTGTTCTCGCTGCCCGCCCAGCCCGTCTCCGGCAACTGACCCGAGGCGCTGTCCCCCTGTCCGATCCCGCGCGCACAATGGTGCCGGCGCGCGGGAGCGGACTTGAGGAGATGTGGATGAGCGGTCAGGCAACAGGGTCCGGGGTCGCGGTACGCACCGCGGGCGAGGCGGACCTCGAGGTGGCGGCGGAGCTGTTCCGCGGCTACCTGGAGTTCTACGAGGTCGACGTGAAGGACGCGGAGCGGCCGCGCGCCTTCCTGGCGGAGCGCCTCGCGAACGACGAGTCCCAGGTCCTGCTAGCCGAAGTCCCGGGCGCCGGGACGGTGGGATTCGCGCAGGTCTACCGGACGTTCTCCTCGCTCTCCATGCGGCCCGTGTGGGTCCTGGGCGACCTGTACGTCGCCCCCTCCGGCCGCCGCACCGGCGCGGGCCGGGCCCTGCTGCACGAGGTGCTGCGCCGGGCCCGCGAGGCCGGGGTGGCCGGCGTGCAGCTGGAGACCGCGTACGACAACACCGTCGCGCAGGGGCTGTACGAGGCGGAGGGCTTCGTCCGCGAGGGCTTCCACGTCTACTTCCACGAACTGGGCTGAGCGACGCGCAGCGGTCACTTGGCGTCGGCGTAGCACTCCACGACCGCCGTCGTGAACGGGAACCGGACCGGGGTGTCGCCGAAGGCGATCCGGCCGGCCCGGTCACCGGCGGCGCGGATCGCCTCGGCGACGGCCGCGGCCTCCTCGGCCGGGCAGTGCACGATCACCTCGTCGTGCTGGAAGAACACCAGCTCGGCGCGCATCCCGGCCAGGGTCTGCCGCAGGCCCGCGAGCAGCAGCAGGGCCCAGTCGGCGGCGCTGCCCTGTACGACGAAGTTACGGGTGAACCGGCCGCGGGCCCGGGTGTTGGTCGAGGCGTAGCTCGGGGTCCAGGCGTCCTCCCGGTCCTGCGGGATCCCGGCCTCGCCCTCGTCCGGGGTCTCGGCGGGCGGCGGGCAGGTGCGGCCCAGCCAGGTCCGTACGAGCCGGCCCTCCTCGCCCGCCTTCGCCGCGTCGTCCACGTATGCCACGGCCCGCGGGAAGCGGCGGCGCAGTGCGGCCAGGTTCTTCAGGCCGTCCCCGGAGGTCTGCCCGTAGACGGCGCCCAGGACGGCGATCTTGGCCTTGTCGCGGTCGCCGGAGAAGCCCTGCCGGGAGACGGCGGTGTAGAGGTCCGCAAGTTCCCCGGCCACTTCCATGAAGGCGGGGTCGCGGGAGATCGCGGCGAGCACCCGCGGCTCCATCTGGTCGGCGTCGGCCACCACCAGCCGCCAGCCCGGGTCGGCGACGACGGCCCGGCGGATCACCTTGGGGATCTGCAGGGCGCCGCCGCCGTTGGTGACCCAGCGGCCGGTGAGGGTGCCGGCCGGGATGAACTCCGGGCGGAAGCGGCCGTCCCGCACCCAGTCCGCGAGCCAGCTCCAGCCGTGGGCGGTGTAGATCCGGTACAGCTTCTTGTACTCGATCAGCGGCTCGACGGCGGGGTGGTCCAGCTCCTGGATCTCCCAGCGGCGGGTGGACTTGAGTTTGATCCCGGCCTCGGCGAAGGCCTTGATGACGTCGGCGGGCAGATCGGGGCGCACGCGCCGGCCGAAGGCGGCGGAGATCCGGTCGGCCAGCTCGGCGAGGCGGCGGGGCTCGCCGCCGCCCGCGTACCGCTCGCCGAGCAGCTCCGTCAGCAGGGCGCGGTGGACGTCGGCCCGCCAGGGCAGGCCCGCGCGGTTCATCTCGGCGGCGACGAGGAAGGCCGCGGACTCGGCGGCGGTGAGCAGCCGCATGCGGTCGGGATGGGCGGTGGCGCCGATCCGTCTCGCCTGGTCGGCGTGGACGGCGAGCAGGGCGTCGAGGGGTACGGGGGTGGCGGGCCGCGGATCGAAGAGGGAGTCCTGGGCGCCGGGTTCGGCGGCGCGCTGTGGCGGGTCGGGCGGTACGGGGGCGTTGGTGAGCCGGGCCCAGGCGGCGGCGGCCGAGCGGGGCTCGCCGAAGCGGCCCTCGTGGCCGAGGAGCAGCAGCTCGGCGTCCTCGACGTCGTAGCAGCGCTCGACGCGGGCGCCGGCGGCGAGCAGGCGGGGGTACACGGCGGCGGTGGACCGCCAGACCCAGCGGGTGCCGGCCGGTGCGGCGCGGATGGCTTCGGCGGGGTGGCGTACGCGGATCCGGGACCCGGCGCCGGGGTCCACGGGCGCGGCGTGCCACAGCCCCTCGCCGTCCTCGGCGAGTCCCCACCGACCTGCGCTTTCGCTCACGCAGCGAGTGTCCCACCGGGGTCTGACAGCCGCCGGGAAGGGGACACGAAGGACATGCCAAGCTGAGAGGTGTGAGAGACCTTGCCGAGACCGTCGACCGAGCCTTCGCCGCCGCCCTCTACGCCCAGGACGACACCGGGCTGGACACCGGGGCGTCGCTGCTGGTCGCCGAGACCGAGCGGTGGGCCGCTGTCGGCCGGGAGCTGCTGGGGCGCGGGGAGGCGTACGTACGACAGGGCTGGGAGCGGGGCTGGCAGCCGGCCGACGTGCTCCGGCTGGTCCGCCGGGACCTCGAGGAGCGGCACCTGCGGATCACCGGGGACCTGATCGCCGCCGAGGCGCGCCGCTACGCCCGGCTCCCCGAGCGCTGGACCGATGCCGAGGTCTGGTGGGGCGAGGACGGGGCGTACGCCGACCGGCTCGCGCAGCGCGAACGGACGGACCGGTTCACGCTGGCCACCGCCTTCCTGGAGGTGTTCCGGCTGCTGATCCGGCTGCCGTCGATCGAACCGGTGGGCCCCCTGCCCGGCGACCCGGCGGACGCGCTCGTGGAGCACGCGCACATCGAGCCGCGCATGCTGGGCCGGATCCGCGCGCTGCTCGCGAAGGCCGAGGCGACCACCTTCCCCGAGGAGGCGGAGGCGCTCAGCGCCAAGGCCCAGGAGCTGATGGCCCGGCACACCGTGGACGAGGCGCTGCTCGCGGCCGGCGGCAAGGGCCCGGCCCAGGTGCCCGGCGCCTGCCGGATAGGCGTCGAGCCGCCGTACGAGGAGGCCAAGGCGGTGCTGCTCGACGCGGTGGCCACCGCCAACCGCTGCCGGGCGGTGTGGAACAGCGGCTTCGAGTTCTCCACGGTGGTCGGCTTCGAGAGCGACCTGGAGGCGGTGGAGCTGCTGTACACCTCGCTGCTCGTGCAGGGCACGGCGGCGATGACCCGCGCGGAGGCAGCGCAGCGCTCGGGCGGGCGCAAGCGGACGAAGACCTTCAGACAGTCCTTCCTGCTCGCATACGCCAGCAGGCTGGGCCAGCGGCTCGCCGAGACGGCCGAGCACACGGCGAGCGAGGCACCAGGCAACCTGCCGGCCCTGGTCGCCCGGGACGTGGCGGTCACCTCCCGGGCGGAGGAGATGTTCCCGCGGACCACGACGACCCGGCTGCGCGGTGCCACCGACCACGCGGGCTGGGAGGACGGCACGGCGGCCGCGGATGCCGCCCATGTGGCCCGCCGAGGCAAACCGCTACCGCGCTGACCGGGGCTCCGCCCCGGCCGGGACCGCTCTGTGATCAGGGAAGCACCGCGCGTGCACGTGCATCTGCCCATGCATACGCCAATGAACACAGCTATGATCCGGTGCAGTTGACATCTGCACTATCGGGGGCTTCCTGTGGACCACGCGTACAACGGGATGGCAGCTGCAGAACTCGCTTCCTTGTTTCAGCTGACCTGGCAGAAGAGCAGACACAGCAACTCGCAGGGATCCTGCGTGGAGTTCGCGAAACTGCCCGGCGGCGATGTCGCCATGCGCAACTCGCGCTTTCCGGACGGCCCGGCGCTCGTGTACACGCCGGCCGAGATAGAGGCCCTGCTCCTGGGCGTCAAGGACGGCGAGTTCGATCACCTGATCGGCTGACGGAACGGCGCACCCCATCAAGCCATGCACGTGCACTGGCCGGGACTGATCACTGAGATCAGTCCCGGCCAGTTGTCGTGTTCAGGGCGGGTGGTTCCGGCTCGTTCCCCGCTCGCTCCCCGCTCAGTCCTGGAGCAGGAAAAGCGCCCAGACCACCTTGCCGGTCAGCCGGCCCGCGAGCGGGTGCCAGCCCCAGCTGTCGCTGTACGAGTCCACCAGGAACAGCCCGCGCCCGGACTCCAGGTCGCAGTTCTCCTCCGTGCGCTCGGGGGAGAAGGAACCCCCGGGCCGGTCCTCGCTGGGGTCGCGCACCGCGCATACCAGCCGGGTGCTCCACCGCATCAGGTGCAGCCGTACCGCCGGCTCCGCCTCGCCGCCCGCACCCCGCGAATCCTCAGGCAGGGCATGGCGAAGCGCGTTGGTGACGAGCTCGGAGACTACGAGGGCGACATCGTCGAACCGCTCGTCGAGACCCCACTGGGACAGCGTCGACCGGCAGAAGGTGCGTGCTCCGCGCACGGCTTCCAGCCGGGCGGGCAGGGCGCAGGACGCGGACCCGGAGACAGCCGTGGGGTCGACCGGGGGAAGCCCCTGCCGTAACGGCTCGAGCATGGTCGATCCATTCGTCCCCATGCGAGGCACTCCCGGGATTCGCGGACGAAGCGGCGGCCTCGTCCAAAGAGAACTGCGGGGTGGGTCCGGCGCCGGCGCGAACAGCACGCAGGTGCGCGGGGACCATCGTTCCGAATGGGAGAGCCGGATGCAAGGGCAGATGCACGTGCACGCGCCGGACCTGTCCACTCCCGTGACGGTTCTTGCTCATTTCTTCCTACGCATACTTACGGACTTCTTTTCCAGGAGCCTGGATTCCGTTACAGAACGAGTACGGGCCGATGCGTTTTGGTGGCAGACTGCGGGCCCTGGGGTACGGGGGCCCCGCGCGCACGCATGCCAATTGCGATGGGGAGGGCAGTACTAGTGACCGCAGAAGCGAGCGGTTCTGTGGTGCGCCGCATCCTCCTGGGCTCCCAGCTCAGGCGACTCCGAGAATCCCGCGGCATCACCCGTGAGGCGGCCGGCTACTCGATCCGCGCATCCGAATCGAAGATCAGCCGCTTGGAGTTGGGAAGGGTGAGCTTCAAGGCCAGAGACGTGGAGGACCTCCTCACGCTCTACGGAGTCACGGACACCGCCGAGCGCGAGTCCCTGCTGGGACTGGTCCGCGAGGCCAACGCGACGGGCTGGTGGCACAGTTACGGCGACGTGCTGCCCGGCTGGTTCCAGACGTACATCGGTCTGGAGGGCGCGGCCTCGCTCATCCGCATCTATGAAGTCCAGTTCGTCCACGGCCTGTTGCAGACCGAGGCCTACGCCCACGCCGTCGTCAGCCGCGGCATGCCCGGCGCCACCCCCGTCGAGATCGACCGCCGCGTCGCGCTGCGCCTGGAGCGCCAGAAGGTCCTCGTCTCCGAGAACGCGCCGGTCTTCCACGCCGTCCTCGACGAGGCCGCCCTGCGCCGCCCGTACGGCGACCGCGACGTCATGCGCGGTCAGCTGGAGCACCTCATCGAGGTCTCCCAGCGGCCCAACGTGCAGCTCCAGGTGATGCCCTTCTCCTTCGGCGGCCACGCGGGCGAGAGCGGAGCCTTCACCCTGCTGCGCTTCCCCGAGTCCGACCTCCAGGACATCGTCTATCTGGAACAGCTCACCAGTGCCCTCTACCTGGACAAGGACGAGGAAGTGGGGCAGTACGGGCGGGCGATGGAGCGGCTCCAGGCAGACTGCCCCGACGCGGACCGGACCCGGGATCTTCTCCGCGGTCTGCTCCAACTGTCTTGATTCGAACGTACTATGACTCCTGATCAGTGCATGACGACCGATCGGTCTCCGGTGCAGCGCACGGGTGCGCGCTCGCAGTAAGGGATGGCATGTCCATATTCAGCGACCTGGCTCACCAGTACATCGACGGCGAATGGCTGGCCGGTACCGGTTCGTGGGACATCATCGACGTCAACCCGTACAACGGGGAGAAGCTCGCGGCCATCACGGTGGCCACCGTCGAGCAGGTGGACCAGGCCTACCGCGGCGCCGAGCGCGCCCAGCGCGAATGGGCGGCCACCAGCCCTTACACCAGACGCGCGGTCCTGGAGCGCGCCCTGCGGATCACCGAGGAGCGCGAGAAGGAGATCATCGAGGCGATGATCGACGAGCTCGGCGGGACCCATCCCAAGGCCGAGTACGAGGTCCATCTCGCCAAGGAGTTCATCCGCGAGGCGATGCAGCTCGCCGTCCGCCCCGAGGGCCGCATCCTGGCCTCGCCGGTCGAGGGCAAGGAGAACCGGGTCCAGCGCCTCCCGGTCGGCGTGATCACCGTGATCAGCCCCTTCAACTTCCCCTTCCTGGTCACCCTGAAGTCGGTCGCCCCGGCGCTCGCGCTGGGCAACGCGGTGGTGATCAAGCCGAACCAGAACGCGCCCGTGGTCGGCGGCGGGGTCATCGCCAAGATCTTCGAGGACGCGGGACTCCCGGCCGGGCTGCTGAACGTCCTGGTCACCGACATAGCCGAGATCGGCGACGCGCTCCTGACCCACCCCGTCCCCAAGGTCATCTCCTTCGCGGGCTCCGACCGCGTGGGCCGGCACGTCGGGGCGGTCGCCGCCCGCCACTTCAAGCGGACGGTCCTGGAGCTGAGCGGCAACAGCGCACTCGTCGTCCTCGACGACGCCGACCTCGACTACGCGGTGGACGCGGCAGTCTTCAGCCGCTTCGTCTACCAGGGCCAGGTCTGCATGGCCGCCAACCGGATCCTGGTCGACGCCGCCGTCGCGGAGGAGTTCACCGAGAAGTTCACCGCCCGCGTGCGCGGCCTGAAGACGGGCGACCCGCACGAGGCCGACACCCACATCGGCCCGCTGATCAACTCCTTCCAGGCCGACGCCCTGACCGCGCTGGTGGACCAGGCCGTGGAAGCCGGCGCGCAGGCGCTCGTACGGGGTTCTACGCGCGGCAACCTGGTCGAGCCGACCGTACTGGCCGGCCTCCCCGAGGACTCGCCGCTGCTGGGCCAGGAGATCTTCGGCCCGGTGGCGCTGCTGGTGGTCTTCGACGGCGAGGACGAGGCCGTACGGCTGACCAACGCCACCCCCTACGGCCTGAGCGGGGCCGTGCACACGCGGGACGTGGAGCGAGGCGTCCGCTTCGCGCAGCGGATAGAGACGGGGATGATCCACGTCAACGACTCCACGATCGGGGACGAACCGCTGGCCGCCTTCGGCGGCGAGAAGGCCTCTGGCCTGGGCCGTCTCAACGGTGAGGCCACCGTGGAGGCCTTCACCACCCAGAAATGGATCTCGGTTCAGCACGGGCGCAGCCGCTTCCCGTTCTAGACTCAACCGGGCGTACGTGGAGCCGCCCGGGGGAGTGCAAGTTGAGCAACATACCCGAGACCGGCCGGACCCCTCGGGTCCAGAACCGGCTCGTCGTCATCCAGATCGTGGTCTTCTCGCTTCTGCTCACCCTGGGCGGACGGCTCTGGTACCTCCAGATACGCAATGGCGAGGAGTACACGGACGAGGCCAAGAACAACCACGTCCAGCGGGTGGTCCAGCCCGCCGTGCGCGGCTCGATCCTGGACTCGCGCGGGGTGCCGCTCGCCGACAACGCGACCCACCTGGTGGTGTCCGCCAACCGCACCGAGCTGCTGACCATGAAGGACCGCGGCAAGGACGTGCTCACCCGCCTCGCGGGAGTCCTGGGCATGGACCCGCAGGAGGTCGTCGACAAGGTCCGGCTCTGCGACTCCAAGACCCCGCAGCCCTGCTGGAACGGCTCGCCCTACCAGCCGATCCCGGTCAGCGACGAGGCCACCACCGAGCAGGCGCTCCAGATCCACGAGCACGCCGAGGACTTCCCCGGCATCACCGCCGAGCCCACCGCCATGCGCCGCTACGCCGCACCCGACGAGGCCAACACCTCCCAGGTGCTCGGCTACCTCTCGCCGGTCACCGACGAGGAGATCGGCAAGGCGAAGAACTCCGACTCCCCCTACCTGCGCTCCGACCAGGTCGGCCGCTCCGGCCTGGAGCGCACGTACGACAAGGAGCTGCGCGGCAAGGCGGGCATCACCCGCTACGAGGTCGACAACCTCGGCCGGGTCATCGGCCAGGGCGAGACCGACAAGGCGCTGCCCGGCTCGAACGTCGTGACCTCGATCGACTCCCGGGTGCAGGCGGTCGCCGAGAGCGAGCTGAACAACGCGATGATCGAGGCCCGCAAGACGTACGACAAGAACACCCGCAGGAACTACGAGGCGGACTCGGGCGCGGTCGTGGTGATGGAGTCCAAGACCGGCCGCATCGTGGCGATGGCCTCGAACCCGACCTACGACCCGAACGCCTGGGTGGGCGGCATCTCCGGCAAGGACTACGCGGCCCTCACCGACAAGGAGTCGAACTACCCGCTGCTGAACCGGGCGATCCAGGCCCAGGCGGCGCCGGGCTCCATCTTCAAGGTGGTCACCTCGACCGCCGCGGTCAATGCCGGGTACCCGTTCAACAACCGCTACCCCTGCCCCAGCTCGTACTCGGTGGGCAGCCAGACCTTCACCAACTTCGAGTCGCAGGGCCACGGCGACATCACCATCGGCCGGGCCCTGGAAGTCTCCTGCGACACCGTCTACTACGCCATCGCGGACCAGGAGTGGAAGAAGGACGGCGGGATCAACCCGAAGAAGAACCCGGGCGACTGGTTCCTCAAGACCGCCCACGAGTTCGGGCTGGGCAAGCGCACGGGCATCGACCTGCCGAACGAGGTGCCCGGACGGGTCCCCGACCGGAAGTGGAAGCAGGACTTCTTCGAGGCGAACAAGGAAGCCTGGTGCCGGGACGGCAAGAAGAACGGCTCCTTCGCCGAGAAGATCGCCTACGAGAACTGCCGCCAGGGCAACCAGCTGCGTGAGGGCGACGCCATCAACTACTCGATCGGGCAGGGCGACACGCTCGTCACCCCGGTCCAGATGGCCTCCGTCTACGCGGCCATCGCCAACGGCGGCACGCTCCACCAGCCCAGCGTCGGCAAGGCGATCGTCAGCGCCGACGGCACGTCGGTCCAGGAGATCGCGCCGAAGGAGCAGGGCAAGCTGCCGATGGACGCCAAGACCCGCGACAACATCGACGAGGCCCTCGCCGGCGTGGCCACCACGGGCAGCGCCGCCTGGCGCTTCGGCGGCTGGCCGCAGAAGCAGATCCCGATGCACGCCAAGACGGGCACCGCCGAGGTCCAGGGCAAGCAGACCACCTCGTGGTTCGCCTCCTACACCGAGGACTACACGATCATCATGACGATCTCCCAGGGCGGCACCGGCTCGGGCGCCTCGGGACCGGCGGTCCGCAAGATCTACGAGGCGATGTACGGGCTCGACCCGACGGGCAAGCAGGACCTTTCCAAGGCCCTGCTGCCGCAGCCGGCCACCGCCCTTCCGGTGCTCCGGCCGGAAGCCGAGGACGCCCCGAAATGACAGCCCATTGAGGACAGAAGCTGACCGCAAGGCTCCGTAACTTGGTTCTTGTCAGCAGGAAGCACACCGACACCGAAGGCGGCAGATCATGGCTCAGGTTTCCATGGAGATCCCCGGCGACGAGCGCGGCACGCTCCTCGCCTTCGTCGAGGCCCAGCGGGCGGCCCTGCGCGAATCGGCGCTCGGACTGAGCGAGGAGCAGGCCGCGAGCCGTCCCACCGCCAGCGAGCTGTCCCTGTCGGGGCTGCTCAAGCACGCGGCCGAGGTCGAGCTCAACTGGCTGCGGATGGCCCAGCAGCGGCCCAACGAGCGGCAGCGCGCGCGGGAGACCTGGGGCGAGGCCTTCAGCCTGGCCGAGGGCGAGTCCATGCCGTCCGTCCTGGCCTTCTGGGACGGGGTCACGCGGGAGCTGGAGACCTTCATCCTGGCCGTGCCCAGCCTCGACGACGTGTTCCCGCTGCCTCCGGCGCCCTGGTTCCCGAAGGACGCCAAGGTCTCGATGCGCTGGCTGCTCCTGCACCTGGTGGAGGAGTACGCCCGGCACGCGGGCCACGCGGACATCGTCCGCGAGACCCTCGACGGGACCAAGGCCATGGGCTGACCACTGGCTTAGTAGCCTGGCCCCATGTCAGCGATCCGGCTTCTCGTCCTCGGCGCCGTCCGACAGCACGGGCGGGCGCACGGGTACCAGGTGCGCAACGACCTCGAGTTCTGGGGCGCGCACGAGTGGTCCAACGCCAAGCCCGGATCGATCTACCACGCGCTCAAGCAGATGGCGAAGCAGGGAGTCCTGCACGCGCACGAGGTGGCGCCCAGCGCCGCCGGCGGGCCGCCGCGCACCGAGTACGAGGTCACGGACGCGGGGAACGCGGAGTACTTCAAGCTGCTGCGCGAGGCCCTGGCGGCGTACGACCAGAAGACGGACGTGCTGTCCGCGGCGATCGGCTTCATGGTCGATCTGCCGCGGGCCGAGGTGCTGGAACTGCTCGGCGAGCGGCTGTCGAAGCTGGCGGGCTGGCGGTTGGCGGTGACGGAGTACTACACGCCGGAGGCCGGCCCGGGACAGCTGGGGCACATCGGCGAGATCATGCACATGTGGGTCCACTCCGCGGACGCCGAGGCGGAGTGGACGCGGGGCCTGATCGCCCGGATCGAGGGGGGCGCGTACTCCTTCGACGGCGAGGGCGGCGAGCCGTTCGTCGGGGTCCTGGCGGACGGCGAGGAGAACCCGTTCGCGCAGTCCGGCCCTCCCTGTCCGTAATCAAGTTTGACTAGCCCGCTTCGGGGCATTACCTTGCGAGCTGCTATTCAAGTTTGACTAGTGAGGGGTTCGACGCGTTGGTGATCTTCGTTGAAGGTGTCCACAAGCGGTACGGCGACAAGCACGCCCTGGCCGGGCTCGACCTGGAGGTGGCCCGCGGCACGGTCCACGCGGTGCTCGGCCCCAACGGGGCCGGCAAGACCACGGCAGTCCGGATCATGAGCACCCTGCTGCGCCCCGACGAGGGCGTGGTGCGGGTGGCGGGTCACGACGTACGGACCGACGCGGCGGCCGTCCGCTCCCGGATCGGACTGCTCGGCCAGCACGCGGCGCTCGACGAGGAACTGGACGGGCGGCAGAACCTGGAGATGTTCGGCCGCCTGTACCACCTGGGCGCCCGGCGGGCCGGACGGCGGGCGGACGAGCTGCTGGAACGCTTCGGCCTCGCGGACACCGGCCGCAAGGCGGTCAACAAGTACAGCGGCGGAATGCGGCGCCGGCTCGACCTCGCGGCGTCCCTGATCACGGATCCGGAGGTGCTGTTCCTGGACGAGCCGACCACCGGACTCGACCCGCGCGGCCGCGCCGAGGTGTGGAGCGCGGTCCGCTCCCTGGTCGGCGGCGGCACCACCGTCCTGCTGACCACGCAGTACCTGGAGGAGGCCGACCAGCTGGCCGACCGCATCGCGCTGATCGACGCGGGGCGGGTGGCGCGGGAGGGCACGGCGGACGAACTGAAGGCCCTGGTCGGGGCCGACCGGATCGTCGTCGTCCTGCGGGACGCGGCGCGGCTGGCGCAGGCCGCGGCGCTGCTCCCGGACCCGACGGTGGACCCGGACTCCGCGACTCTCAGCTTCCCGGTGAAGGACCGGATGGCGGGCCTGACCCTGACCCTGCGGGCGCTGGAGGACGCGGGCATCGAGGCGGAGGACCTCTCGGTCCGGCGGCCCACGCTGGACGAGGTCTTCCTGCACCTGACGGACCGGACCGGCCGTACGGAGAAGGGGGTGGCGGCATGAGTGCGACGTGGGCGGTCTCGGACTCCTGGACGATGACCCGGCGCGAGCTGGCGCACTGGGCACGGCAGCCGGTGCAGGTGGTCGTCGGACTGGTCTTCCCGGTGATGCTGCTGCTGATGTTCGGCTTCCTGGTGGGCGGCGGCCGGGGGATCGACGGCGAGTACCTCGACTTCCTGGTGCCCGGGATGCTCGCGCTGACCATGGCCTTCGGGCTGGAGTCGACCATGACGGCGGTCACCCGGGACCTGGAGAAGGGGGTGATCGACCGCTTCCGGGCCATGCCGATGTACTCCTCGGCGGTCCTGGTCGGCCGCAGCGTGGCGGACATGATCCAGTCGGCGGTGGGCCTCGTCGTCCTGGCGGGGGTCGGACTGCTGCTCGGCTGGCGCTGGCACGGCTCGGGGGCGGCCGTCCTGGCGGCCTTCGCGTTGCTCCTGCTGCTGCGCTTCGCGATGCTGTGGATCGGGATCCACCTGGGCATGGTCGCGGGCCGGCCGGAGATGGTGCAGGCGGTGCAGATCCTGGTGTGGCCGGTGGGCTTCCTGTCCAACGCCTTCGCCACCCCGGAGTCCATGCCGGGCTGGCTGGGGACGGTGGTCGAGTGGAACCCGATGTCGGCGACGGCGACGGCGGTCCGTGACCTGTTCGGCAGCCCGGCGGCGCCGTCGACGGCGACGGCGACGTCCTCGTCGTCTTGGGCCTTCGAGCACGCCGGCCTGCTGGCCGTGCTCTGGCCGCTCCTGCTGCTGGCGGTCTTCTTCCCGCTGGCGGTGGGCCGCTTCCGGGGGCTGAGCAAGTAGCCGTCCGGGCGGGCTTGCACCTCACGCGGCGTGAGGACCCACAGTGAAGGGCGTACCCAACCGGACGTCGAGGAGGGAAGAGGAGGGAATCGGACATGGGCTACTCCGTGGGCCAGGTCGCCGGATTCGCCGGAGTGACGGTGCGCACCCTGCACCACTACGACGAGATCGGTCTGCTCTCGCCGAGCGGCCGCAGTCACGCGGGTCACCGTCGGTACGACGACGCCGACCTGGACCGGCTGCAGCGGATCCTGTTCTACCGGGAGCTCGGCTTCCCCCTCGACGAGGTCGCGGTCCTGCTGGACGACCCGGAGACGGATCCGCGGGAGCATCTGCGCCGGCAGCATGCCCTGCTGAGCGACCGGATCGCCCGGCTCCAGCAGATGGCCAAGGCCGTTGAGCACGCCATGGAGGCGAAGAAGATGGGCATCAACCTCACGCCCGACGAGCGGTTCGAGGTCTTCGGGGACTTCGACCCCGACGAGCACGCCGCCGAGGCCGAGGAGCGCTGGGGCGGCACCGACGCGTACAAGGAGTCCGCCCGCCGGACCGCCTCTTACACGAAGGAGGACTGGCAGCGGATCATGGCCCAGGCCGAGGGCATCAACCGGAGGTTCGCCGCCCTGCTCGACTCGGGCGCGGACCCCGAGTCCGAGGAGGCCATGGACCTCGCCGAGGAGCACCGCGGCTGGATCAACGGCAGCTACTACTTCTGCACGTACGAGATCCACACCTGCCTCGGTGAGATGTACGTCGCGGACGAGCGGTTCACGGCCTACTACGACGCCGTCCGGCCGGGCCTGGCGGTGTTCGTGCGGGACGCGATCCTGGCCAACGCGGTCCGCAAGGCGTAAGCGGAACGTCACGCACGCGACCCCCTCCGGGCTCTGGAACCGGGTGGGGGTCGTGTGCGTTGATAATTGAGACCGCCCGCCCCGCAGCACGCCCCCCGATCCAGGAGAGTCCGGAACCCGTGTACACGATTGCGCTCGGCCCTGAGTGGCTGTCCCCGGACTATCTGATTTCGCACTTCGGACTGATCGGCATCCTGGTCATCGTCTTCGCGGAGTCGGGACTCTTCGCGTTCCTGCCCGGCGACTCGCTGCTGTTCACGGCGGGTCTGCTGGTCGCCAACGGCGAGTACATCAAGCAGCCGCTGTGGCTGGTCTGCACGCTGATCGTGGCCGCCGCGATCATCGGCGACCAGGTCGGTTACATGATCGGCAAGTACTTCGGGCCGAAGCTCTTCAACCGGCCGAAGTCCAAGGTCTTCAAGCGGGAGAACCTGGACAAGGCGCACGAGTTCATGGACAAGCACGGCCCGAAGGCCATCGTGCTGGCCCGCTTCGTGCCGATCATCCGCACCTTCGCCCCCATGGTCGCGGGCGCCGGCTCGATGAAGTACCGCACGTTCCTGACGTACAACGTCATCGGCGGCATCGGCTGGGGCGCGGGCATCACGATCGCGGGCTACTGGCTCGGCCAGATCGAATTCATCAAGACCAACGTCGAGGCGATCCTGGTCCTGATCGTCCTGCTCTCGCTCATCCCGGTGATCTTCGAGGTGCTGAAGGCCCGCAAGGAGAACAAGGCGCAGGCCGCCGAGGCCCCGCTCGAGGCCGAAGGCCAGACCCCGGGCCAGCGCGGCCGCCACGCGAAGCGCTAGCCGGTCCGGCCATCACGTACGCCCCCGCAGGCCCGCCAGAGCCTGCGGGGGCGTACGTGTACCCCCGGGTGCCTAGAACCCTCGCGTCCGCTTCGCCGCACGGCGCTTCGCGGCGCTGGCCGCCCCCGGGATCCGCATGAACAGCCGGGAGGTCTCCGACCCCAGGTTGACGCCGATCGCGATGGCGAGGGCGATGGCCGCGGCGTTCACCAGCGAGCCGAGGCCCTCGTTCAGCCGGTCCTCGGCGATCAGCAGCAGGCCGTAGTACGTCGCCGAACCCGGCAGCAGCGGGCCGATGGCCGCAGTCGTGTACGGCAGGGCGGAGGCGAAGCGGTAGCGGGAGAAGAGCTGCCCGAACAGGCCCACCAGCCCGGCGGCGATGGCGGTGGACGGCACGGGCGGGATGCCGCCCGCGTAGTGCAGGGCTCCGAAGGTCACCCAGGCGACCCCGCCGTTGAGGGTCACGATCAACACCGTGGACCGTTCCTGCTGGAGCAGGATCGCGAAGGTGAAGACCAGCACCATCGAGGCCGCGATCTGGATCAGCGGCCGCTGCTGGATCTGGAGGACCTCCTCCGGCCGCGGGGAGGCGTCGAACTGCAGGCCGACGTAGAGCACGACCAGCACGCCCATGATGATGCCGATGAAGAGGTACATGACCTCCAGCAGCCGGGCGGAGGCGGTGATGTAGAAGCCGGTCAGCCCGTCCTGCACGGCCGCCACCAGGGCCCGCCCGGGCAGCAGCGCGAACAGACCACCGGTGATCACGGCGGAGGCCTTGACGTCGATCCCCGTCATGTTCAGCGCCACCCCGATCGCGGCGGGCGGCATCGCCGCGACCACGAACTGGTAGAACTCCGGCAGCCCGCGCCCGGCGCACAGCCAGGCCAGCCGGTCGCCGAGGACCGCCCCGAGCGCCGCCGCGAAGAACACCAGCACCCCGCCGCCGACCAGGGTGGAGGCGGCCCCGGCGAGCAGTCCTGCGGAGGCGGTGAGCATCCAGCCGGGGTACGGGTGGCGGTTGCGGCGGATCTCGGCGAGGCGCCGGTAGGCCTCCTCCAGCGAGACGTCGATCTCGTGGGCGCTGATGTCGTCCACCAGCTGGTAGACGGCCGAGAGCCGGTTGTAGTCCGTGCCGCGGCGGCGCACGGTCCGGTTCGCCGACACCGGGTCGTCCACCAGCGAGGGCTGGTGGGTGATCGACAGCAGGGTGAAGGTGACGGTGGGCTCGCAGCGGTCCAGCCCGTAGGAGCGGGTCACCGCGAACATCGCGGCCTCCACGTCCTCGGCGCCCTCGCCGCCCGCGAGCAGGAGCTCGCCGATGCGCAGGGTCAGGTCGAGCACGCGGCCCACGGCGGGCCCGGTCTCGGTATGCCGCTGCACGAGGTCCGGTACGGGCCGTACGTCCACCGGCATGCGCAGCATCGTGCGCATCCGGTCCTGCCAGGGGGACTCCTTCATCCGGACGACGGGGAAGCCCTGGCCCGGAGTGTAGGCCGACGGGGAGTGCGCCGCGCGGTAGGTGGCGGGGGTCGCGAAGGCCGAGCCCTCCTCAGGCTCGGGCTGCACCGGCTCCGCGCCCGCCGGGAGCGCGAACTCCGAGGTCGGCTGATCGTCCTCCGGTGCCTCGGGCTCCATCCCGGGCGGCGGCGTGAAGGCGCTGTGCGCCTCGTCGGACTGGGGCTTCCTGTCCTCGGCCCCGTCGGCCTCCGCCACGCGTCCTCCACTCAGTGATCACCGGCGGTATCAGTATGCGGAACCGTTTCCTCCCCGCGCACACGCAGCCCGGCTCCGAACGCACGGCGGGCGGCACCCCACAAGGGGTACCGCCCGCGAAGTCACCTGCTGCCGCAGCAGCGTCAGTGGTGGCCGCCCTGCGCCTCGAGGCGCTTGTACGAGGCCTCGATCTCGGCCTCGGCCTCGGTGCGGCCGACCCAGTTCGCGCCCTCGACCGACTTGCCCGGCTCCAGGTCCTTGTAGACCTCGAAGAAGTGCTGGATCTCCAGGCGGTCGAACTCGGAGACGTGGTGGATGTCGCGCAGGTGCTCGACACGCGGGTCCGAGGCCGGCACGCACAGCAGCTTGGCGTCGCCGCCCGCCTCGTCCGTCATGTTGAACATGCCGATCGCGCGGCACTTGATCAGGCAGCCCGGGAAGGTCGGCTCGTCAAGGATGACCAGCGCGTCCAGCGGGTCGCCGTCCTCGCCGAGGGTGTTCTCGACGAAGCCGTAGTCGGCCGGGTAGCTGGTCGAGGTGAAGAGGCGACGGTCCAGGCGGATCCGGCCGGTCTCGTGGTCCACCTCGTACTTGTTCCGCGAACCCTTGGGGATCTCGATGGTGACGTCGAACTCCACGTCCTGCTCCTCCATGATCAGCTTCAGCGGTCCGAATCGCTTCGGGACCGCACTTTGATTCAAATACGCGCGCGTCCGGCCCAGCCCAGCCGGGTGGGGTGCCATGCTCGCGGCAAGACGCAGTGGTTAAGTGTCCCTCACGCATATGTGTGATCGCGAAAGGGGCTGGTCCGAGGTGCCATTGATCAAGACGTGGCAGCTCATCGCGGGCTCGGCCGCCGCCGGCCTCGCCCTGTCGGTGGCAGTCGTGACCGCCGCCGGTCCATGGGACTCCGGCCAGCGTAAGGCCGAGCGGGACAGGGCCGCCTCCTGGGGCCCTGCGGGTGGCGCAGATCACGGTGACGGCCCCGGCTCCGGATCCTTCCCGCAGGCCGCTCCCAGCGCCCCCGGGGTGCTCGGCGCGATCGGCCCCGGCGCCCCGCGCCAGGCGGCGGCCGCCCCCGAGGGCCTCGCCGCCGCGCTGCGGCCGCTGCTCGCCGACCCCGCACTCGGCACCGTCCGTACCGCCTCCGTCGTCGACACCGCCACCGGGCAGGTGCTCTACGAGTCGGGCGCGCGGGACGCGATGACCCCCGCCTCCACCATCAAGATCGCCACGGCCGCGGCGGCGCTGGCCGCCCTGGGGCCCGAGCACCGGATCCGGACCGCCGTCGTGCCCGGCGCCGCTCCCGGACAGATCCTCCTCCTCGGCGGCGGCGACCCCTCCCTCACCGCCAAGAAGAAGAGCCCCGCCGGATCGGGCGGCAGCCTCGTCGCCCTCGCCGCCGACACCGCCCGGGCGCTCAAGGCCGCCGGCACCGACAGCGTGAGCGTGGGCTACGACGACAGCCTCTACACCGGGCCCGTCCGCCACCCGATCGGCGACAACCCCAACATCGCTCCCGTCACCGCCCTGACGGCCGACGAGGGCCGCCCCGACGACTCCACCTCCGGGCCCGTGGCGCGCACCGGCGAACCCTCCGGGGACGCCGCCCGCGCCTTCGCCGCCCTGCTGGCCGAGCGCGGCATCAAGGTCACCGGCGAACCCGCCCGGGCCAAGGCGCCCGCCGAAGCCCAGCCGCTGGCGGCCACCCTCTCCACCCCGCTGGCCGGCCTCGTCGAGCGGATGCTGACCAACAGCGACAACGACATCGCCGAGGCCCTCGCCCGGCAGACCGCCCTCGCCTCCGGCCTGCCCGCCAGCTTCGAAGGCGGCGAGAAGGCCGTCACCGCCAAGCTCGCCGCCCTCGGCGTCGACGTCTCCGGCTCCCGCTTCGCCGACGGCAGCGGACTCAACCGGGCCGACAAGGTCAGCAGCGGCCTGCTGACGGGCCTGCTCACCAAGGCCGCCGACCCGCAGCGGCCCGAGCTGCGGCCCGTCCTCACGGGCCTGCCCGTCGCCGGGTTCACCGGGACCCTGCGCGGCCGCAACGCCGGCAGCTCCCCGGCCGCCGGCCTGCTCCGCGCCAAGACGGGCACCCTGACCGGCGTGAACTCCCTCGCGGGCACCGTCGTCGACCGCTCCGGCCGCCTCCTGGCCTTCGCCTTCCTGACCGCCAACAGCGCGGACGGCCCGGCCGCCGAGAAGAGCCTCGACAAGCTGGCCGCCGCGGTCGCGGCCACGCCGTAAGGGGTCCGCCCGCGGGCCGGTCCACGTACGGTTGACGCATGACGAGCATCGGTGGTGCGGAGATGGTCGACTGGAACCTCGCGGTGGCGACCGCGACCCGGCTGGTGCGGCCCGGCCCGGAGGTCAGCCGGGACGAGGCCCGGGCCGTCGTCGCCGAGCTGCGCGGACACGCCAGGACCTCGGAACGGCACGTACGCGAGTTCACCCGGATGATCCCCGACGGGACCGTAATCAACGACACCCCGGTCCTGGTCGTCGACCGGGCCGGCTGGGTCAAGGCCAACGTGGCCGGCTTCCGGCAGCTGCTCCAGCCGCTCCTCGGCAAGATGCAGGACCGCCGCGCGGGCACCCCCGGCGCGACCGTCTTCGGCGCGGTCGGCGGCAAGGTCACCGGCGTCGAGCTGGGCATGCTGCTCAGCTTCCTGGCCTCCCGGGTCCTCGGCCAGTACGAGACCTTCGCGCCGGTCTCCCGCGAGCTGCCCGGCTCCACCGCCGGCGGCGGCCGGCTGCTGCTCGTCGCCCCGAACATCGTGCACGTCGAGCGCGAGCTGGACGTGACCCCGCACGACTTCCGGCTGTGGGTCTGCCTGCACGAGGAGACGCACCGTACCCAGTTCACGGCCGTCCCGTGGCTCCGCGACCATCTCGAAGGCGAAATCCAGACGTTTCTCGGCGCCACCGAAATGGACCCGATGACCGTCCTGGAGCGCCTGCGCGAGGCCGCCCAGTCCTTCGCGGGCGCCCGCCCCGACGCCGAGCGGGGCGACGAGGGCCGCTCCCTCGTCGAGATCGTGCAGACCCCCGAGCAGCGGGAGGTGCTGGGCCGGCTGACCGCCGTCATGTCCCTGCTGGAGGGCCACGCCGACTTCGTGATGGACGGGGTCGGCCCCCAGGTGGTGCCCTCGGTCGCCGAGATCCGCGAAAAGTTCCAGCAGCGCCGGGCCAGCGGCGCCGGCCGCCTCGACGCCGCCCTGCGCAAGGTCCTCGGCCTCGACGCCAAGCTGCGCCAGTACCGCGACGGCGAGCGCTTCGTGCGCGCCGTCGTCGGCCAGGTCGGCATGGACGGCTTCAACCGGGTCTGGACCTCCCCGAACACATTGCCGACCAAGGCCGAGATCGCCAGGCCGGCGGACTGGGTGGCCCGAGTGCACCGCAAGGGGAGCGAAGAGAGCGAATAGGCGTGACGCAGGGGGCGTAAACATGTCTCCTTGGGGGAAGCAGCATCACCCGTCCGAGGGACCGTGGGCCGTGGAAGGGCGTGCGATGCTCGGGGAACGGCTCGGCTCTGTCACCATCGACGCACTCTGAGTGACATACCCGCCCCTGCGGGGGCCGCCCGGCAGCACCCCCGACGCTCCACCCCCCAACGCTCCACACCCCGAAGCCTCCGAGGCATCCGAACTCCATCGAAGGGCACCGGACATGGGTCCCCATCCTGCGGTCGCGGCGATACGCCTGGCGGTCCGCCGCGCACTCCACGACGTCCTCACCGATCTCACCGACCACCCCCGCACTCCGTCCCGGCGGGCCCCCGGCGCCGCCCCCCGCACCCCGGCCGGCACCCCGCCACTCGTCCTCGTCGCCTGCTCCGGCGGCGCCGACTCCATGGCGCTCGCGTCCGCCCTGGCCTTCGAGGCACCCAAACTCGGCATCCGGGCCGGCGGCATCACCGTCGACCACGGGCTCCAGCCCGGCTCCGACCTCCGCGCCGCCGAGGTCGTCATCCGCATGTCCGCCCTCGGCCTCGACCCGGTGGAGTCCGTCGCCGTGCGCGTCGGCCGCGACGGCGGACCCGAGGCCGCCGCACGCGACGCCCGCTACGGCGCCCTGGACGAGGCCGCCGACCGGCTGGGCGCCACCGCCGTGCTGCTCGGCCACACCCGGGACGATCAAGCCGAAACCGTCCTGCTGGGCCTCGCCCGCGGCTCCGGCATCCGCTCCCTGTCCGGGATGCCGGAAGTCTCGGGCGGTCCCGGGCTCTCGGGCCGCAGCCACCGCTACCGCCGCCCCTTCCTCCAGGTCGACCGGCAGACCGCCCGCAAGGCCTGCATGGTCCAGTCCCTCCCCGTCTGGGACGACCCGCACAACATCGACCCCGCCTACACCCGCTCCCGCCTGCGCCACGAGGGACTGCCCGCCCTGGAGAAGGCGCTGGGCAAGGGGGTCGTCGAGGCACTGGCCCGCACCGCCCAGCTCTCCCGCGACGACGCCGACGCCCTGGACGCCTGGGCCGCCGAGGCGGAGACCGGCGTACGGGACGAGGACGGCCGTCTGGAGTGCGCCAAGCTGTACGCCCTGCCCCCCGCCGTCCGCCGCCGGGTGCTGCGCAGGGCCGTGGTCGCCGCCGGTTCCCCCGCGGGCTCCCTCTTCGCCCGCCACATCGAGGAAGTCGACCGCCTCATCACCGGATGGCGCGGTCAGGGCGCCATCAACCTGCCCGGCCGGGTCGAGGCCCAGCGGCAGGGTGGCAGACTGGTCATCCGGCAGGGCTGATTGGTGCTGAAACACGGCTGAGTCCTCCGGGGGCATCCCCGGAGCCCCGGTCGACAACGAAAGTGATGCGGGTGGACGAGAAGGACATGGGCGACGACCTCCAGTCGGTGCTCATCACCAAGGAAGAGATCGACGCGAAGCTGGCCGAGCTGGCCGCGAAGATCGACGCGGAGTACGCGGGCAAGGACCTGCTCATCGTCGGCGTCCTCAAGGGCGCGGTGATGGTGATGGCGGACCTGGCGCGTGCCTTGTCCACCCCGCTCACCATGGACTGGATGGCGGTGTCCTCGTACGGCGCCGGGACCCAGTCCTCCGGAGTGGTGCGGATCCTCAAGGACCTGGACACCGACATCAAGGACAAGCACGTCCTGATCGTCGAGGACATCATCGACTCCGGCCTGACGCTGTCCTGGCTGCTGTCGAACCTGGGCTCGCGCCAGCCGGCCTCCCTCGAGGTCGTCACGCTGCTGCGCAAGCCCGACGCCGCGAAGGTCGCGATCGACGTGAAGTGGGTCGGCTTCGACATCCCGAACGAGTTCGTCGTCGGCTACGGCCTCGACTACGCGGAGAAGTACCGCAACCTGCCGTTCGTCGGCACGCTCGCCCCGCACGTCTACGGCGGCTGAGACAGTCCTCGACGGGGGCGGCCGAACCGGCTGCCCCGACAGGGGAACCCTGGAACGATTCCCGCCGTTGGAGCAGGGGAAGGCGGGTCTGTCAGCCGTCCCACGAGGCCGCGGGTGACAATACAGGGGTACATTCCGAAGAACAGTCTTTACTCACAGCAGCATTTACCTACGGGCAGGAGGGACGGGGTGCCTGGCGCCCCGTATGGATGGACGTGAAGCGATACTTCCGTGGGCCGGTCATGTGGATCGTGCTGGCCGTCCTCGCCGTGGTCGTGTTGATGAATGTCGTCGGCTCCGGCGGCGGCTACAAGTCGGTGGACACCAGCGAGGTCATCAAGGCGATCAACAGTGGCCAGGTGGAGACAGCGAAGCTGACCACCGGCGACAGCCAGATGATCAAGATCGAGCTGGCCCAAGGCCAGAAGCTCGGCAAGCACGACGGCACCAAGTTCCAGGCCAACTACATCGGGGATCAGGGCGTCCAGCTCGCCCAGAACCTCCAGACCAAGTACGAAGCCGGTCAGATCCCGGACGGATACTCCGTCACTCCGGACAAGACCAGCCCGTTCCTGAGCGTGCTGCTCTCGCTCCTGCCCTTCGTCCTCATCGTCGTTGTCTTCCTGTTCCTGATGAACCAGATGCAGGGCGGCGGCTCCCGGGTCATGAACTTCGGGAAGTCCAAGGCCAAGCTCATCACCAAGGACACCCCGAAGACCACGTTCTCCGATGTGGCGGGCGCGGACGAGGCCGTCGAGGAACTCCACGAGATCAAGGAGTTCCTCCAGGAGCCGGCGAAGTTCCAGGCCGTCGGCGCCAAGATCCCCAAGGGCGTGCTGCTGTACGGCCCGCCCGGCACCGGTAAGACCCTGCTCGCGCGAGCCGTCGCGGGCGAGGCCGGTGTCCCCTTCTACTCGATCTCCGGTTCCGACTTCGTCGAGATGTTCGTCGGCGTCGGTGCCTCGCGTGTCCGCGACCTGTTCGAGCAGGCCAAGGCCAACGCCCCGGCGATCGTCTTCGTCGACGAGATCGACGCCGTCGGCCGGCACCGCGGTGCGGGTCTCGGCGGCGGTCACGACGAGCGCGAGCAGACCCTCAACCAGCTGCTGGTCGAGATGGACGGCTTCGACGTGAAGGGCGGGGTCATCCTGATCGCCGCCACGAACCGTCCCGACATCCTCGACCCGGCGCTCCTGCGCCCGGGCCGCTTCGACCGGCAGATCGCGGTCGACCGTCCCGACATGCAGGGCCGTCTGGAGATCCTCAAGGTTCACCAGAAGGGCAAGCCGGTCGCCCCGGACGTCGACCTGGGCGCAGTCGCCCGTCGTACGCCCGGCTTCACCGGTGCCGATCTCTCCAACGTCCTGAACGAGGCCGCGCTCCTCACGGCCCGCTCGGACAAGAAGCTGATCGACAACCACTCGCTGGACGAGGCGATCGACCGCGTCGTGGCGGGCCCGCAGAAGCGGACCCGGATCATGTCGGACCGGGAAAAGAAGATCACCGCGTACCACGAGGGCGGACACGCCCTGGTCGCGGCGGCTTCCCCGAACTCCGACCCGGTCCACAAGATCACGATCCTGTCCCGCGGCCGGGCACTGGGCTACACCATGGTCCTGCCCGACGAGGACAAGTACTCGACCACGCGCAACGAGATGCTCGACCAGCTGGCCTACATGCTGGGCGGGCGCGCGGCCGAGGAGCTGGTCTTCCACGACCCGACCACGGGCGCGGCGAACGACATCGAGAAGGCCACCGCCACGGCGCGGGCCATGGTCACGCAGTACGGCATGACCGAGCGTCTCGGTGCGATCAAGTTCGGCGGCGACAACACCGAGCCGTTCCTGGGCCGCGAGATGGCGCACCCCCGGGACTACTCGGAGGAGGTCGCGGCGCTGGTCGACGAAGAGGTCAAGAAGCTCATCGAGACCGCGCACAACGAGGCCTGGGAGATCCTCGTCGAGAACCGCGACGTTCTCGACAACCTGGTCCTCGCGCTGCTGGAGAAGGAAACGCTGAACAAGGAGCAGATCGCCGAGATCTTCTCCACGATCGTGAAGCGTCCGGCCCGCCCCGCGTGGACCGGCTCCTCCCGCCGCACCCCCTCCACCCGTCCGCCGGTGCTCTCTCCCAAGGAGCTCCAGCTGACGAACTCGGCGAACGGCACGTCGGCGACCACCGCCGTCACGCCGGTCTCCACGGAGAAGGGCATCGAGGTGGCCCCTGAGGACCGCCCCGAAGTCTGATCCACCCGGAATGGAAGCCGCGCCCCCCAGGTTCTAGCCTGGGGGGCGCGGCACTTTTCACAGGAACGAGGAAGCAATGACGGACCCAGTGACCCTGACCGGCGACGAGGGCACGATCGGCGTGTTCGACGAGAAGCGCGCCGAGGCGGCGGTCCGTGAGCTCCTCATCGCGGTCGGCGAGGACCCGGACCGCGAGGGCCTTCTGGAGACCCCGGCGCGCGTGGCGCGGGCGTACAAGGAGATATTCGCCGGCCTCTACCAGAAGCCCGAAGAAGTCCTGACGACGACGTTCGACCTCGGCCACGACGAGATGGTCCTGGTGAAGGACATCGAGGTCATGAGTTCATGTGAACATCATTTGGTCCCATTTCATGGTGTAGCCCACGTCGGCTACATCCCCTCCACCGACGGCAAGATCACCGGTCTGTCGAAGCTGGCCCGCCTGGTGGACGTGTTCGCCCGCCGCCCTCAGGTGCAGGAGCGGCTGACCACGCAGATAGCGGACTCCCTGATGGAGATCCTGGACCCGCGCGGGGCCATCGTGGTCATCGAGTGCGAGCACATGTGCATGACCATGCGCGGGGTCCGCAAGCCCGGCGCGAAGACCATCACCTCGGCGGTCCGCGGCCAGCTCCGCGACCCCGCCACCCGCAACGAGGCCATGTCCCTGATCATGGCTCGCTAACCGGATTGTCAGACCCGCCCGATAGCGTCGTAGATCAGGGGATATCTCTTGATCAGGGGGGCGGGATGGGTGGGCTGCCGAGCAAGCAGATCGTGAATGGGGTCGACGGGGTCGCTCAGGCGAGAACACTCTGCGTGGGCGACCGGCTGTGGACCTTGGAGGGCGACCGGACCGTGCACACGGCCGTTCTGGATGTGATGGCCGTAAAAGCCCGCGAGGTCGTGGATGTCGTAACGGACCGGCAGACGTTCACCGTGGCGCCGGACCAGTTATTGAACACCGTCGACGGGTGGATCCAGGCCCGGGTTGCCGCGGGCAGCGTTGTGGCGTGGACTCCGCCGCGAAAGCTGTGTCGCGTGCGTCCGACGATGCGGCCCGGCTACGAGTTCGGCTACTGGGTGGGTGCCACCTGTGCCGACGGCACTGTCGGCAAGAACTACGTGTCCCTGATCGTCAATGACGAGGACTTCGCGGGCAAGTATGCGAAATGCCTGACCGCGGCCACCGGTCTGCCCGCGCGGCTGGAGCCCGTCACGAGGCCGTCCGGCTACTTACAGCGTGATCTTCCGGGATTCCGGGTACGCGTGGTCTCCTCGTACGTCGCGGACGCCCTACGGCAGTACGCCGGAGGCGATGCCCACCACATGCGGCAGGGTTTCCTCGCGTCGTTCTCAAGGACCTCGCCACCTTCGAGGGCTTCCTGGACGGATACGTGGACGGCGACGGCTTCCGGCACAAGCACTGGCAGGGACGGACGGTCACCAGCGCAATGTGCCCTTCCTGGCGGAGCTGGCCACGATCATCGGAGCCCGCTTCACGCCACTGATCGGGAAGGCGTCGCAGCTGGTGGTCACGGACCGTTGGCAGCGGCGTGGCACCTTCGCCGAGGAGGAGCACCCCATGCACCTCGTGGAGCGGCATACGGCAGAGGTGTCCGAGGTCCGGCCCCACACCGCCACCGGTGCCAAGCCGTTCACGCTGTACACCTACCGCCTCGACCCTCACCCCGGCTTCCTGGTGAACGGGCACCTGGTCCGGGCCCCCGGGTGACGGCCTAGGTGTGTTGTCCGGGCAGGTTGGTGACGCGGCTGGCGGGTGTTTGGCCTTGGATGCCGGTGTGGGGTCGGTGGTAGTTGTACCAGTCGATCCAGTCGGTGAACGCTTCCTGGCGCTGGTGATCTGAGGTGTAGGGCCGCTGGTAGGCCCATTCCTCGAGCAGGGTGCGGTGGAAGCGTTCGACCTTGCCGTTGGTCTGCGGCCGCCAGGGCCTGGTCCAGCGGGGGCTGATGCCCAGATCACTGCAGGTCTGACGCCAGGTGTTCTTGCTGTAGGCCCAGGCGTTGTCGGTCAGGACGCGTTCGACGGTGATGCCCAGGGACGCGAACCAGGCGGTGGCCCGGGCCAGGAAGGCGGCGCAGGTGGGGGCGGTCTCGTCGGGGAGGTCTTCGGTGTAGGCGAGGCGGGTGTGGTCGTCGAGGGCGGTGTGAAGGTAGGCCCAGCCCGCGCCGGTCTTGTTGCGGCGGCCCTCGGCGCGGCCGAGGGCCTGGTGGCCGCCGCCGTCGGGGATCCGGCCGAGTTTCTTGACGTCGATGTGGACGAGTTCGCCGGGCCGCTGCCGTTCGTAGCGGCGGACGGGCTCGCCGGTGGCGCGGTCCAGGGTGGCCAGTGGCGGCAGGCCGTGGCGCATCAGGATGCGGTGGGCGGTGGAGGGCGCGATCCCGCAGCGGGCGGCCAGCCGCAGGGGGCCGATGCGGTGTTCGCGCCGCAGTCGCAGGACGTGTTCCTCGACCGTGGCCGGTGTCCGGGCGGGCTGGTGGTGGGGGCGACTGGTCCGGTCACTCATTCCGGCGACGCCCAGCGTGCGGTAGCGGCCGGCCCAGCGGGCCGCGGTGGTGTGGCTGACCTGGAAACGTTCCGCTGCCCGCCGCACGGGCCAGCCGTCGTCCACGACACAACGCGCCAGGCGCAGTCGTCCGGTCTCGGTCAGCGGGGCATTACGGTGGACCACGAGGGCCTCCTCGGATCGGTGCAGATGTCGCAATCCACACCGAACCCGGAGGCCCTCACCCATTTCAAGAACCCAGCACGCGTGTCACCAACGTCCCGGGACAACACACCTAGGCCGTGTTTTAGAAGTTGCTGGAGTCCTGGGTGGGCCGTCCGGGAAAGTCGCGGGCAGCCATCCAGATGGTGAGGTCGCGGGCGATCCGGTCGATGCTGGTCTCGGTGACGACGTCGTGTTCGCGGCGGGTGGTGTCGCGTCGGACGACCTCGTAGCCGCCTCCGTCCAGGACCGTGACCGAGGTGAACCAGAGAGGGTCGTCTTCGTCGGGCTGGATGACGACGAAGGTGTTGTCCGAGTCGTTGAGGTCGTCGATCAGCATGAACAGCGCGTCCTCGGACGGGTCCTCGATGTGGTCGCCGCTCTCACTCTCGGCCCGGTAGTACGCAGCCCCCATCGGCCCTGTCTCCCCTCAACCTGCTGACCTGATCGCGGCCAGAATGACACGCGGGACCGACACTCCCGGCAGGTCACAGCCATTCGTTGATCGCGGCGATGAGGACGGTGGCTTCGAAACGGACCGCGAGCTTGTCGAACCGGGTGGCCACCGCCCGGTTCCGCTTGAGTCGGTTGATGCCGCACTCGACCGCGTGCCGGGCCTTGTAGTCCTCGCGGTCGAAGGCCGGAGGCCGCCCGCCGACCGTCCCCCGGCGCTTGCGGTGGCCCGCCTGATCGGCAGGTTCCGGGATCGTGCAGCGGATCCCGCGTCGACGCAGATACGCACGGTTGGCGCGTGATGAATAGGCCTTGTCTCCTCGCACCCGCAACGGACGAACTCGGGGTCGGCCCAGCCCGATGCGGGGAACCCGGATGGCTTCCAGCACGGCCGTGAACTGCGGGCTGTCTCCCCGCTGACCTGCTGTGATCAGCAGCGATAACGGCCTCTGTCCCTGTTCGCAGGCCAGGTGAATCTTCGTGGTCCAGCCCCCGCGGGACCGGCCCAGGCCGTGATCGTCCGGTTCGGCCCGGTTGCCGCCGGGCGGTTCCTTCTGGGCTTGGCTGTCCCGCCGGGCGCCGGCGGCGTGCTGATGGACCCGGCAGATCGTGGAGTCGACGTTCACGTCCCAGGTGATCAAGCCGGCGGCGTCCGCCCGGGCCTGCAGCCCGGTCAGGACCGCCGACCAGACACCAGCACGCTACCAGCGACGGAAGAGCCCGTAGACCGTCTGCCACGGACCGTACTCGGGTGGCAGATCCCGCCACGGGGCCCCGGTCCGCACACGCCAGCGGATCCCGTCGATCAACCGCCGCCGGCCGACCGACGGCCTGCCCAGCACCGTGACCGGCAACAACGGCTCCAGCAAAGCCCACTGGTCATCTGAAAGATCCCCTCGCCCCACACCGAGATCATCACGGCACGAGGCGAGACACGGACCCCAGTTCTAAAACACGCCCTAGGCGGCCGTCGCGGGGGCTTTGCCCGGGTCGTCGTCCTCCGGGAGCTTCAGGACGTGTTCCAGGAAGAGGGCGGCGGCGATGACCGCCGCGCCCGCCAGGACCGAGAAGGCGGCGTACCAGGCCTGGTCGCGGCGGGCGGGGACGTCGAGGGAGTCGGTCAGCAGGAAGACGCCCACGCCGCCGTACGCGCCCGCGACGAGGGCCGCGACCAGGGCGCTCGCCTGGCCGAAGACCACCGCGCGGGCCGCCATCAGCGGCTCCACGCCCTTGGCCCCCGGCCGCCGCTCGCGCTGGGCCTTGAGGCGGGAGCGCATCGACAGTGCCGTCGCGAGCAGGATCGCGGCGATGACGCCCAGCACGATCGGCGCGGCCAGCGGAACGCCCGGCAGGGTGCCGTACGCGTTCCACAGGCGGGCACCCGCCCAGGACAGGATCCCGGCGACGACGAAGATCCCCGCCAGAACCCCCGGCCTCAGTTGCTTCACGTGCCCGTTCCCCGCTTTCCGCACTGATCCGTCAGGCAGTCCACAGGGTAACGATTACTCGGGCAGGCGGAGTTCCAGGTCGGGGCGCGGCGTGATGCCGGTGCGGCCGATTCCGGCCAGGAGCGCGTCGACGCCGCCGTGGCCCGGGAGCTGGGCCTCGGGGTCGATGTCGTGCCAGGGGGCCAGCACGAAGGCGCGCTGGTGGGCGCGCGGGTGCGGGAGGGTGAGGACGGGGTCCTCGGAGACCACCTCGGCGTACGAGATGATGTCGACGTCGATCGTGCGGGGGCCCCAGCGTTCCTCGCGGACGCGGTCGAAGGCCTCTTCGATGGCCTGGCCGCGCTCCAGGAGCGAGGACGGGGGCAGCGTGGTCCGCACCTTGACGACCGCGTTGAAGTACGCGGGCTGCGAGCCGGGCTCGACGCCCCACGGCTCGGTCTCGTAGACGGGGGAGACGGCCTTGACCCGCAGGCCCGGGGTGTCGCCGAGGGCGTCGATGGCGCCCTGCAGGGTCTCCAGCCGGTTGCCGAGGTTCGCGCCGAGCGCGATCACGGCCCATTTGGGGTTGGACAGGGTGACGTCCGCCGCGTCGACCTTCTCGACGACCGAGGCGGGTACCGGCTGGACGGTGGGGTCGCTCTGTGCGTTCAGTCCGTTGTTCATGCGCGGCTCCGGGTGATCGTGATGGTCACGTCGTCGAAGGGGACGGTGATGGGCGCGTCCGGCTTGTGGACGACGACCTCCACCTCAGCCACCGCTTCGTGCTTGAGGCACTGCTGGGCGATCCGCTCGGCAAGGGTTTCGATCAGGTCGACCGGCTCTCCCTGGACCACGTCGACGACCTCCTCGGCGACGACCCCGTAGTGCACGGTCTTCGCCAGGTCGTCTCCGGCCGCCGCAGGGCGGGTGTCGAGGTGCAGCACCAGGTCGACGATGAAAGTCTGGCCCTCCTCGCGCTCCCGGGGGAAGACGCCGTGGTGCCCGCGAGCCTTGAGGCCGCGCAGCGCGACACGATCCACGCGAATCACTCCTGCTTTCGTAGGTTCTTCCGGTCCCGGGACTCCCCGGGGCCATGGGCCTACGCCGAGTGCGGTCGGCGTCGTCCGTCTTCGAATTTACCTGCGAAACACCTCGGACCCTGCCGGAGGGGTCAGGAGGCGTCCTCCTCCTCGTCCTCGTCGGACTCCGTGAGCACCGGTGAACCGTGGTGGGACCAGAGCCGCCAGCCCTCGGATGTGCGTCGGAACACATTCGTGGCGACGACCAGCTGGCCTACGAGCGGGCCGAGCTCCCCGCCGTCCTCGGCGGGGCCGCCGCTGAGGATGTTCTCCGTACAGGTCACCAGGGCGGTGTCGCCGATGACGGCCACCTTGATGTCGGTGAGGAAGAACTGGATGTAGTCGGTGTGGGACATGATCAGCGCGTACGAGCGCAGCACCTCGCCGCGGCCCGAGAGCACCGGCCATCCCGGGTGCACGCAGGAGATCTCGTCATCGAGCCAGAGCGCCGACAGTGAGTCGAAGTCCCCCCGCTCCATGGCCTCGTAGAAGGCCGTGTTGACCTCTTCGACCGCTTCGATGTCGGTTCTGCTCACAGGGCTCCTTCTCGGTCGGTGGTCACAGCGCTCCTTCCACGGCCCGGGCCACCCGAACCGCGTCCGCGGTCGCCCGTACCTCGTGGACCCGTACGGCCCAGGCGCCCTGGTGGGCGGCGATGGCGGAGACGGCGGCCGTGGCGGCGTCGCGCTCGCGGGCGGGCGGCGGGGCGGCGTCGGCCGCGCCGGCCAGGACCCGGCCGAGGAAACGCTTCCGCGAGGCGGCGACCAGCAGCGGGAAGCCGAGGGCGCGCAGCTCGGGCAGGTGGGCGACGAGGGCGAGGTCGTGTTCGGCGTTCTTGGCGAAGCCGAGGCCGGGGTCGACGAGGAGCCGCTCGGGGGCGATTCCGCCGGCCACGACCGCGTCGATCCGGGCCCGGAGCTCGGCGGTGACCTCGGCGAGCACGTCCTCGTAGACGGCGAGGCTGTTCATGCCGTCGCTGAAGCCGCGCCAGTGCATCACCACGAAGGGCACCTCGGCGGCGGCGACCGCCGGGATCATCCCGGGGTCGGCGAGCCCGCCGCTGACGTCGTTGACCAGGAGTGCGCCGGCGGCGACGGCCCGGGCGGCGACGGAGGCGCGCATGGTGTCCACGGAGACGGTGACGCCCTCGGAGGCGAGGCCGCGCACCACGGGGACGACCCGGCGCAGCTCCTCTTCCTCGTCGACGCGGGAGGCGCCGGGCCGGGTGGATTCGCCGCCGACGTCCACGAGGTCGGCGCCCTGGGCGACGAGGTCGAGGCCCCGTTTGACGGCCGCGGTGGTGTCGAACCAGCGGCCGCCGTCGGAGAAGGAGTCGGGGGTGACGTTGACGACGCCCATGACCCCGCAGCGGTCCCAGTCCGGCAGACCTGCGACCCGGCCCCTGCCGGTGGCTCCGCGCTTGGTGTTCATAGGTCCAAGGGTAGGGCTGACCTGGATACGGCAGGGCCCCGGCGCCTCTCGGGCTGCCGGGGCCATAGTCGGACCACGGGCGCTTACGCGGCCTGGACCTCGCGTTCGGCCTGCTTGGGGACCGCCGTCATGTGGTTGTGCGTGCAGGTGCGGACGGGCTTGGGGCGGCGGCGGCTGGCGAAGAGCCGGGGCAGTGCCAGCGTGACGAAGCCCTCGGCCTGCATGGCGGCGAAACCGATGCGGGGCAGGTCGCGGGTGGTGCGGAAGACGACGAAGCGGGGCTCCCAGCGGGGGCGGAACTTCGCGTTGAACTTGTACAGCGACTCGATCTGGAACCAGCGGGACAGGAAGACCAGAAGGTTCCGCCACATCCGCAGCACGGGGCCGGCGCCGATCTTCTCGCCGCGGGCGAGGGCCGAGCTGAACATCGCGAAGTTCAGCGAGACCTTCTCGATCTTCAGCGAGGGGGCGGCTTCCAGGGAGGCCACGATCAGCAGTTCGTTCATGCCGGGGTCGGCGGCGCGGTCGCGGCGCATCAGCTCCAGCGACATGCCGTCGGAGCCCCACGGGACGAAGTGCAGGACGGCCTTCAGGTCGCCGAAGGGGCTGGTGTCGCCCTCCTCGACGCGGTGGGCGGTGGCGATGAAGCAGTCGCCGTCGCCCGGGTCGCCGACCCGGCCCAGTGCCATGGAGAAGCCGCGCTCGGTGTCGGTGCCGCGCCAGGCCTCGGCGGCGCCGCGTACCTGCTCGAGCTCGGTGTCGGTGAGCTCGCTGACCCGGCGGACCTTGGTGGTGTAGCCGTTGCGCTCGATGCGCTTCACCATCTGGCGGACATTGCGCATGGCGCGGCCCGACAGGGAGAAGTCTTTGACATCGACAATCGCCTCGTCACCCAGCTCCAGCGCGTCCAGGCCGGTCTCGCGGGTCCAGACCTCGCCGCCGGTCTCGCTGCATCCCATTACGGCCGGGGTCCAGGAGTGGGCCTTGGCCTCCTCCATGAACCGCTCGATGGCGCCGGGCCAGGCCTCGACGTCGCCGATGGGGTCGCCGGAGGCGAGCATCACGCCGGAGACGACGCGGTAGGTGACGGCGGCCTTGCCGCTGGGGGAGAAGACGACGGCCTTGTCGCGGCGGAGCGCGAAGTGGCCGAGGGAGTCGCGGCCGCCGTGCCTGGCGAGGAGCTCGCGCAGCTTGCCCTCGTCGTCCGCGGTGAGCCGCGCGGCCGGGTGCTCGGGGCGGAAGGCCAGGTAGATGGTGGTGAGCGCGGTCAGCATGCCGAGGGCGCCGAGGGAGTACCCGACGGTCCAGGAGACCCGGCCGGCGTAGTCGACGGGGCCCTCGAAGCCGAAGAGTCCGTAGACCACGTGCGTGATCTGCTCGTACAGGCCGGGGTTGCCGACGACCTTGCCCGGGTGGACGTTGACGATGACCAGGCCGAGGCCGATGGAACCGGCGCTCATCAGCACGAAGTTCGCGAGCGCCTTCCAGCGGCTGCGCGGGTCGGGCAGGGCCTTGAATTCACCCTGGTGCCGCAGGAGCAGGGCGAGGAGCACCGCCGCGATGACCACGCCGATGACCGAGTGCCGGTAGGTGAACTGCGCCACGGCGCCCGCGGGCAGCAGCACCACGGCGGCCCGCCAGGCCCGCCGCTTGTGGCGCTTGAGGCCGTGGGCGAGCAGCAGGAGCAGCACGCCCGCGCTGATGGACATGGCTGCCGCGAAGGGGCCCAGGGAACCGGGCAGCACCTCGGTGACGGCGTGGAACCGGCTGTGCCGGAACCGCGGGAAGACGCCCGCCGCGACGTCCAGAAGGCCGACGATCATGACGGCCGTACCTACGAGGCCGGGCACGGTCTCCGGTCGTGGCCCGCGGAGGATTCGGCGGACCCGCTTCGGAACCTGTCCGGACTTATCGCCATCTATCCTGCTAGACATCGCTTCCCGTTGCTCCGCGAGAGATCATGTGGCCGAAGGCCGCGACAGCCTCCGGGGTGTGTGGTGCGTCCATTAGGACGACATCGACGGGGAGCGGGTTCACTCTTCCGTCGGAAATTTCCAGTCCTGCCATCAGAAAGTCGACTGACTGCTCATGGGTCTCACCAGTAATACGGTTCTGGCGCTGGCCGTCCTCGCCGGTGTGCTGCTCTTCGCGGCCACCGTCTGGTTCTGGCCGAAGCTCTCGGGCCGCACCTGGCGCGCGTTCGCCGGCCGGATCGGCCTCCTGCTGGCGACCCAGCTGGCGCTGTTCTCGGCTGTGGGTCTTGCGGCTAACAAGTCGTTCCTCTTCTACGGGTCCTGGGCCGACCTGTTCGGCCAGGAGACGTCCATCGGCAAAGTCGTCGACCACTCGATGAGCAGCAAGGACATCAAGGTCATCGACAAGCAGAAGCTGGACGTGCCCGGAGGCGGCAAGCCGCAAGTGGGCGGTCAGATCCTGAAGGTTGCCATATCCGGGCAGAAGTCGAAGATAACGAGCCCCGGCTACGTCTGGCTCCCGCCGGAGTACTTCCAGCCGCAGCACAAGGACGAGAACTTTCCGGCGTCCATCGTACTGACCGGCTACCCGGGCACCGCCGAGAACCTGATCAAAGGGCTCGACTACCCCATGAAGGCCTTCAGCCTGTCCAAGGCGGGCAAGATGAAGCCGATGATCCTGGTCATGCTGCGGCCGACCGTGGCGCCGCCGCGTGACACCGAGTGCGTGGACATAGCCGGCGGCCCGCAGACCGAGACCTTCTTCGGCGAGGACCTGCCGCAGGCCATCCAGGACACCTTCCGGGTGGGCAAGGAGCCCAAGAACATGGGCTTCATCGGCAATTCGACCGGCGGCTACTGCGCCCTGAAGATCGCCGCGCACTACCCGCAGACCTTCGGCGCCGCCGCGGGTCTGTCCGCGTACTACGAGGCTCCCGACGACCCGACGACAGGCGACCTGTTCCGCGGGGACGACAAGCTGAAGCAGCGCGCGAACGTCCTGCACAGCATCCAGAACAAGAAGCCGACCGGTACGTCCTTCCTCGTCACCAGCAGCGAGACGGGCGAGCCGAACCTCGGCGACACCAAGAAGTTCATCAAGCTGGTCAAGGGCCCGGACCGGGTCTCCTCGATCATCCTCGACAGCGGCGGCCACAACTTCAACACGTGGCGCCGTGAGATCCCGCCGATGCTGATGTGGATGAGCGGTCGCATCCAGGCCTGACGGCCGGGCGGCGTGGCAGCAGGGGGAAGGGCCCGACTCCGGTCGGGCCCTTTCGCTTTGCCTCCGGCGGCCGTGCCTCCTGCCGCTGCGTCTCCTGCCGCTACGCCTCTTGCAGCTGGGCCCGGCGCAGGGCCCGGTGGACGCCTTCCGGGGTCAGTACGCCGACCAGTTCGCCGGAGTCCGGGTCCGTGACCCCGATCCGGCCCGAGTCCTCCTGGAGCAGGGCCGCCAGCGCCTCGCGCAGGCTCGCCCCCAGTTCCACGGCCGCCGCCGGGGCCGGGGACCTGCCGTCCGCCTCCGCCAGGTCGGCCGCCCCGACCGCGGTGACCGCGAGCCGCTTGAGCCCCCGGTCGGCGCCGACGAAGGAGGCCACGTAGTCGGTGGCCGGCGCGGCGAGCACCGCCGCCGGGCTGGCGAACTGCTCGATGGTGCCCGCCCCGTAGACCGCTATGCGGTCGCCGAGCCGGATCGCCTCCTCCAGGTCGTGGGTGACCAGCAGGATCGTTTTGCGCACCGTCTTCTGCAGTGTCAGGAACTCGTTCTGCAGCCGCTCGCGCACCACCGGGTCCACCGCGCCGAACGGCTCGTCCATCAGCAGCACCGGCGGATCGGCGGCGAGCGCGCGGGCCACGCCGACGCGCTGGCGCTGCCCGCCCGACAGCTGCTGCGGGTACCGGCCCCCGTACACGGCCGGGTCCAGTCCCACCAGTTCGAGCAGCTCCGCCGCCCGCGCGCGGGCCTTGGCCTTGGGGGTGCCGATGAGCTGCGGCACGGTCGCCGTGTTCTCCAGCACCGTCTTGTGCGGGAAGAGCCCGACCTGCTGGATGACGTACCCGATCCGGCGGCGCAGCTCGACCGGGTCGGCGGCGGAGATGTCCTCGCCGCCGAGCAGGATCCGGCCGGAGGTCGGCTCGATCAGGCGGTTGACCATTTTCATCGTGGTCGTCTTGCCGCAGCCGGACGGTCCCACGAGCGTGACCAGCTCGCCTTCCGCCACCTCGAAGGACAGGTCCTCGACGGCTGTCGTCCCGTCGGGGTAGCGCTTGGTCACATGCTCGAATCGGATCACATCGCCATCCTCCCCTAACCCCGCGGCCACTTTGGCGAAGGGTTTATTAGGAGAGTGTTACGCGACTGCGAAGGATTCAGGCCATTGTCGGTGCCGGGGGTTAGGGTCACCCGTGGCCGCGTCTTCGGAAAGACGTGCGATCGGTAGCAGGGGGTGAGGAGCATGGCCGGGCAGAACTGCCTGGTGGCGAACGACTGGATCTGCTGGGAGTACGTCTCCTCCCGCTCCCAGGAGCTCACCGACGCCACCCTCGAACATGTCTGGATCACAGGCGTGTCGGTGCTCATCGGCATCGCCGTGTCCCTTCCGCTCGCCCTGCTGGCCCGCCGCGGCCGGCGCTGGGCGGCGCCCGTGCTCGCCTTCACCACCCTGCTCTACACGGTCCCCTCGCTCGCCATGTTCTCCCTGCTGCTGCCCGTGTTCGGGCTCTCGGCATCGCTGGTGGTGACCGGTCTGGTGCTGTACTCGCTGACCATCCTGGTCCGCAACGTGCTGGCCGGCCTGGAAGCCGTCCCCGAGGAGGTACGGGAGGCCGCGCGCGGCATGGGGTACGGCCCCGGGCGGCTGCTGTGGCAGGTCGAACTGCCGCTGGCGCTGCCCGCGCTGCTCGCCGGGGTCCGGATCGCGACCGTCTCCACGGTCGCGCTGACCACGGTGGGCTCCATCGTCGGCAAGGGCGGCCTCGGCAATCTCATCGCCCCGGCCGTGAACAGCTCCTTCAAGGCCCAGGTGCTCACCGCCTCGGTGCTGTGCGTGCTGCTCGCGCTCGTGGCCGACCTGCTGCTGCTCGGCGTACAGCGGCTGCTCACGCCGTGGACCCGTACCGCACCTGCCCCCCGATCCGTCCGATCCGTCCGATCCGGCCGGTCCGCCCGGTCCGTGAAGGAGGCCTGAGGTGATGGGCGTACTGGGAGAGGCCGGGGGCTGGCTGGCGAACGGCGCCAACTGGTCGGGGGAGAGCGGTGTCTGGCACCGGCTGGGCGAGCACGTCTACGTCAGCGGGATCGCCCTCGCGATCGCCTGCGCGCTGGCACTGCCCGTCGGGCTGTTCCTCGGCCACCTCGGCAAGGGCGGCGCCCTGGCCGTCAACGTCTCCAACATCGGCCGCGCCGTGCCCGTCTTCGCGGTGCTGGCCCTGTTCATGGTCTCTCCGCTGCGCAACGCGGGCTATCTGCCCACCATCGCCGCGCTCGTGCTGTTCGCCATACCGCCGCTGCTGACGAACGCGTACGTCGGCATGCGCGAGGTGGACCGCTCGGTGGTGGAGGCCGCCCGGGGCATGGGCATGTCCGGCGGCCAGCTCTTCTTCCGGGTGGAGCTGCCGCTCGCCCGCCGCCTGGTCATGACCGGCCTGCGCTCGGGCGCCGTCCAGGTCATCGCCACGGCCACGATCGCGGCGATGGTCGGCCAGGGCGGTCTCGGCCGGATCATCACCGCCGGGTTCAACACCTACAACACCGCGCAGGTCGTCGCCGGCGCCCTGCTGGTGGCGGCGCTGGCCCTGCTGGTGGAGGGCGTCCTGGTGGCGGCGGACCGGCTGCTGCCGCGACCGGCGGACGCGCCGTCCGGCTGATCCCCTTCCCTCGCCCCTCCCCCCGCCTCGAACGGAGAACTTCCATGAGCAAGACCACGCGCGTCCTCGGCGCGTCCCTGGGCGGCCTCGCCCTGACGGTGTCGCTGGCCGCGTGCGGCGGCGACAGCCTGGAGAAGAGCAAGGACGGCGACTCGGGCTCCGCCGCGTCCTCCTCCGGGGGCGGCAAGGGTGCCCTGGTGATCGGCGCGGCCGGGTTCACCGAGTCCAACGTGCTGGCCGAGCTGTACGCGCAGGTCCTCAAGGACGCGGGTTACAGCACGTCGATCAAGACGGTCAACAACCGCGAGCTGTACGAACCGTCGCTGGAGAAGGGCGAGATCGACGTCGTCCCGGAGTACGCGGCCACCCTCGCGGAGTTCCTGAACGCCAAGGTGAACGGCCCCAAGGCGCCGGAGGAGAAGCCGGTCGCCTCGAGCGACGTGGCGGCGACGGTGGCGGGCCTGGAGAAGCTCGCGGCGCCGCTCGGCCTGAAGGCGCTGCCCGCCGGCGGGGCGGTCGACCAGAACGCCTTCGCGGTGACCAAGGAATTCGCCCAGAAGAACAACCTGAAGTCGCTTTCCGATCTTGGGAAGTCCGGACTGAAGGTGAAGATCGCGGCGGGTGACGAATGCGCCGTCCGCCCCTTCTGCGCTCCCGGACTGACGAAGACTTACGGAATCCAGGTTTCCGGTATTGACCCCAAGGGCGTCGGCACCCCGCAGGCCAAGCAGGCGGTGAAGGACGGCGCGGACCAGCTGGTGCTGACCACCACCACCGACGCCACGCTCGACAGCTACGGCCTGGTCCTGCTCGAGGACGACAAGAAGCTCCAGAACGCCGACAACGTGCTTCCCGTGGTCAACGCCAAGGACGCGGGCGCCCCCGAGGTCGCGGCCGCGCTCGACAAGCTGACCAAGGCGCTCACGACGGCCGACCTCGTCGACCTGAACCGCAAGGTGGACGCCGAGCGCGCCAAGCCGGCGGACGTCGCCAAGGCCTACCTGGAGTCCAAGGGCCTTCTCACCAAGTAGCAGTTACCGGGTTGATGGAGAATTGTGGGTCAACTGCCCGGCAAGAGATTGCCGGGCGGGTATCCCACATGGCCTCCACGCCCTGTAAATTTCAGGCCATGCCCCGTGGACGCCACCGCAATCCAGAACCCCTGCACCGGCTTCTCACGCCGACGACGGTCGCCGGCGTGTCCCTCGCCAGCGCCGGAGCGGCCTGGCTGCTCGCGGAACCAGTGGCGCTGAGGCTGCTCGTGGCCCTCACGGCGACCGCCGGGGTCGCGGGCGCCGTCGTGATGCGCGCCTGGGACCGCTCGGCCGGCCGCCGCGTCGCGGAGCTCGCGCGCGAGCGGGTCAAGGACGAGTGGAAGACGGACGAGCGGATAGCCGAGCTCGAGTCCGACCTCGAAGAAGCCCGGCTGCTGCGCGCCAGGCTGGACGCCAAGCTGCGTGCCAAGCGCGTCGAACTGGCCGGGCTGCGCGGCGAGCACGCGGCGCTGCTGCGGCGGTACGCGACCGCCGAGACCGAGCGCGCGAGCGCCCTGGAGGGCCGCCGACTGCTGGCCATCGAGGCCACCGCGAGCCCGGCAGCGGCTCCCAAGGAGCTCACGGCGGCCTCCGAGGAGCGCACCGCGGCGGGAGCGCCCACCGCGGTCGGGTACGCCAAGGCCCATGCGGCCCTGAGCGCGCTGGCCCGCAGGGCGCACACCCGCGCGCTGCCGGCGGGCGCGCCCGCCTCGGCGGCCTCGGTCCCGGCCCGCCGGCCGGCCGCGGCGGTGGCACCGTACGCGGCGCAGCGGCGGACCGCCTCCCGCGTCGAGGGCGGCTTCGACTTCTTCGGCACCAAGAACGCGGAACAGGCTCGCGCGGCGATCGAGGCGGTCCAGAACGAGGACCTGGCCGACGTGGTCGGCGCTGAGGCCCTCGCGGTCCACGAGGCGGAGTCGGCACGGACCGCGGCCGACGAGCCGGTCGCCGAGCCGGTCACCGATGCGGCCGCCGAGCCTGCCGCCGAAGCGGCGCCGGACGAGGAGCCCGCGGCGGGCGGCCAGGTCATCGACCTGACGGCCCACGACGAGACCGAGCCGATCGACGTGGCCCGGCTGCGCACCGCGATCTCCTAGCCCCCGGCCGGCTTGACGTCGAACAAGTTGTCCACAGTCTGTGGACAGGGGCTCAGAACAGCGGCAACTGCCCCGGATGCGGCCCCAGGACGAAACCGTCCAGAGTCGGAGCCGACGCCCCGAGGATCACCCGGGCCCGCGAGCCGGGGCAGGACACCAGATCGCCGCGCTCCCGCCCGGCCGGCGGATCGTGGCGGGCGATCCGGCCGGCGGTCACGGCGCAGTCGCGGCCGCAGGCGGGGCAGGCGCGGCGTGGTGAGTGGGACATGCCCCAAGTCTGCCCTGCCGCACCGACATCAGGCCGGCCGGGACGCCAGCCATGCCTCGTGGGCCTGGTTCACGCGGTCCCACAGCGCGGCCCGGTCCACCGGGGTCAGATCGTCGAGCTCCCGTCCGAAGACCCCCGCCAGCACGTCGAAGAACTCCTCGGGGCCGCCCAGTTCCCGGTCGACGGGTCCCTTGTGGGGGTCGATGCGGCTCAGCACCCGGCCCCGCAGCAGGTCTATGCCCGTCGCGTCGCGGCGCAGCAGCGACAGGGTCCGTATGAACGAGGAGTCCGGCGCGGTCGACAGCCGCGCGTGCTCCTGGGCGAAGTCGGCCATCACCGCCGGGGCGGTGCGGAAGTTCATGACGGGGAACGGGCCGCCGGTGTTGTGGAGGGTCCAGCCCTGCTCGGCGCCCTCGAGCCGCGTCAGACGGTAGAGGAACCCGCCCTGTTCGTAGCTGCCCTCGCGCAGCGGCAGCGGTTCGTGCGGGCCGTCACCGAGTCCGGCGTCGACGAAGTAGGCCTCGCCGTCGATGCGTACGGTCAGCGTCAGGTGGTTGCCGTTGACCTCCCGCGCGTCGGGCTCCTCGTACACCCCGCCGACGTGGCGGGTGACGTCGTAGCCGAGCGAGTCGAGCAGCGCGCCGAAACCGCCATTGAGGTGGAAGCAGTAGCCGCCCCTCCCGGCGCCGAAGCGGCGGGCCGACAGCTCGGGATCGATGCCGGGCGGCCGGCCCAGCTGGATGTCGATGTTCTCGTACGGGACGCGCTCGAGGTGGGCGCGCTGGAGGGCGAAGAGCCCCTCGACGGACGGGGTGTGGGGTCCGGTGATGCCGAGCCGTCGCAGATAGTCGGCGAATATGCCAGTGGTCATCGGCCCAGCCTACGAGCCGGATCCCCGGGCACATCCGTTTTTCATGGCTACTTGTCGATGTCTCCGACCACGAAGAACAGCGAGCCCAGGATCGCCACCATGTCCGCGACCAGCTGCCCGGGCAGGAGCACGGCGAGGGCCTGGATGTTGTTGTACGAGGCGCTGCGCAGCTTCAGCCGGTACGGGGTCTTCTCGCCCTTGGAGACGAGGTAGTAGCCGTTGATGCCGAGGGGGTTCTCGGTCCAGGCGTACGTGTGGCCCTCGGGGGCCTTCAGGACCTTGGGCAGGCGCTGGTTGACCGGGCCCGGCGGGAGCTCGGCCATCCGGTCCAGGCAGGCCACGGCGAGGTCGAGCGCGTTGTGGGTCTGGTCCAGCAGGACCTCGAAGCGGGCCAGGCAGTCGCCCTCGGTGCGGGTGACCACCTTGAGGACGTCCTGGAGCTCGCCGTAGGCGAGGTACGGCTCGTCGCGGCGCAGGTCGAAGTCGACGCCGGAGGCGCGGGCGATGGGGCCGGAGACCCCGTACGCGTGCACCGCCTCGGCGGACAGGACGCCGACGCCGCGGGTGCGGCCGCGGAAGATCTCGTTGCCGCGGACGAGCTTGTCGTAGACGTCCATGCGGGTGCGGACGTCGGCGATGGCCTCGCGGGCCCGGCCGAGCCAGCCGGCCGGGAGGTCCTCCTTGAGGCCGCCGACGCGGTTGAACATGTAGTGCATGCGGCCGCCGGAGATCTCCTCCATGACGGCCTGGAGCTCTTCGCGCTCGCGGAACGCGTGGAAGATCGGGGTGATCCCGCCCAGTTCGAGCGGGTACGAGCCGAGGAACATCAGGTGGTTCAGCACCCGGTTCAGCTCGGCGAGCAGCGTCCGCATCCACACGGCCCGCTCGGGGACCTCCATGCCGAGCATCCGCTCGACCGCCATGACCACGCCGAGCTCGTTCGAGAACGCGGACAGCCAGTCGTGGCGGTTCGCGAGCATCACGATCTGCCGGTAGTCGCGGGCCTCGAACAGCTTCTCGGCGCCGCGGTGCATGTAGCCGACCACCGGCTCGGCGCTGACGATCCGCTCGCCGTCCAGGACGAGGCGCAGGCGCAGCACGCCGTGCGTGGAAGGGTGCTGGGGGCCGATGTTGAGCACCATGTCGGTGCTCTCCGCCGCCCCGCCGATGCCGACCGTGGTCTCCGTCATGCGGGCATTGTCTCAGCCCTACGCTTGAGGGATGGAAACGGGGACGACGGGTGAGACGCGGGAGCCCGAGTGGGTGGGTCTGCCGGGCGGGCTGCTCGCGCTGCGCCGCATGCTGCTGGTGCTCTGGTCGGTGGTCGCGGCGGTGGCGACCGGGGTCGTCCTGGGCCTGTCCGTCGGCCCGGTCTGGGCGCTCCTGGGGGTGGTCTGGCTCCTCGTCCTGGCCTGGGGCTGGGTGCTGATCGGCCGGAACTGGCGGTCCTGGCGGTACGCCGAACGCGCGGACGACCTGCTGATCAGCCGGGGCGTGCTGTGGCGGGAGCAGACCGTGGTCCCGTACGGGCGGATGCAGCTGGTCGAGGTGACCTCGGGCCCGGTGGAGCGGCGCTTCGGGCTGGCCTCCGTACAACTGCACACGGCGGCTGCCGCGACGGACGCCAAGATCCCGGGCCTGGTGCCGGCCGAGGCGGAGCGGCTGCGCGACCGGCTGACCGAGCTCGGCCAGGCAAGGTCGGCCGGCCTGTGACCGAGCCCGTGTCCAGCCCCGAGCAGCGGCTGCACCCCTTCACCCCGCTGCGCCGCGCGTGGGTGCCGATCGCGGCGACCGTCGGCGTGGTCCTCCAGCAGGGCGAGAAGGCACAGGCATGGATAGCGGACCAGCCCGCCGTGCTGCGGATCCTGGCGCTGGCGGCCCTGGTCCTGGTCTTCGGCCTGTACGGGTTCCTGAGCTGGTGGTTCACGCACTACTCCGTGACCGACACGGAGCTGCGCATCCGCACCGGACTGCTGTTCCGGCGCGCCGCGCACATCCGCCTAGACCGGATCCAGGCGGTCGACGTCACCCGGCCGCTGCTGGCCCGCCTCGTGGGGGTCGCGAAACTCCGCCTCGACGTCATCGGCACCGAGGACAAGGACGAGCTGGCCTTCCTCTCCGAGAAGGAGGCCGTGGCCCTGCGTGCCGAGCTCCTGGCCCGGGCGGCCGGGTTCGCCCCCGAGGAGGCGGTGCGCCTGGGCGAGGCCCCCGAGCGCGAGCTGCTGGGCGTGCGCCCGCGCGATCTCGCCGTGTCGCTGCTGCTGAGCCTCGGCGTCTGGGCGGCGCTGGCTGGCGGGCTCGTCGCGCCGGTGGTGGTGTGGTGGCTCAGCTCCAACCCGTGGGCGGCCGTCGTCACACTGCTCCCGATGCTCGGCGCGGTCTGGGCCGGCAGCGCGGGCCGGTTCCTCGCCGAGTACGACTGGCGGGTCGCCGAGTCCCCGGACGGACTGCGCCTGGACCACGGACTGCTGGACCGGGCCCACGAGACCGTGCCGCCGGGTCGTGTGCAGACCGTACGGATCGTGGAGCCGCTGCTGTGGCGGCGGCGCGACTGGGTCCGCGTGGAGCTGGCCGTGGCGGGCTCGAAGAACGAGGTCCTGGTCCCGGTGGCGTCGCGGGCCGCCGCGCACGCCGTGATCGCCCGGGTGCTGCCGGGGGTGGACCTGGCGGCCCTGTCGTTCACCGGTTCCCCGGGGGCCGGTTCGCGCTGGGTGGTCCCGGTGTGGTGGAAGGGCTACGCCCTGGCCGTCTCCCCGGACGTGTTCGCCGCCCGGCACGGCCGCCTGTGCCGCCGTACGGAGATCGTCCCGCACGCCAAGGTGCAGAGCGTCCGCCTCACCCAGGGCCCCTGGGAGCGGGCCCGCGGGGTGGCCGACGTGCACGTGGACACCGGCGCGAACGGCACGGTCACCGCCCGGCTGCGGGCGGCGGCCGAGGCCGCCGAGCTGCTGCGCGCCCAGGCGGCCCGCTCGCACACCTCGCGCGCCACGGCCCGTCCGGACCGGTGGATGACGGCGCCGGAAACCGAAGCCGGGGCGTAGGGCCAACGGCGGCGGCCCGAGAGGGACCGTCGTGATCAGGCGGAACCGGTCAGGCGGAACCGCCGCCCGCGCGGACCAGGCCCGTCTCGTATGCCAGGACCACCACCTGGACCCGGTCGCGCAGGCTCAGCTTCGTCAGGATGCGGCCCACGTGGGTCTTGACCGTCGCCTCCGACAGGACCAGCCGGGCCGCGATCTCGCCGTTCGACAGGCCCTGGGCCACCAGCAGCATGACCTCGCGCTCGCGCTCCGTCAGCCGCTCGATCTCCTTGTTCTGCGGCTCCTGCGTGGTCGACGGCAGCATCGGGGCGAAACGGTCCAGCAGCCGCCGCGTCGTGGACGGAGCGACCACCGCGTCGCCGCTGTGCACCGAGCGGATCGCCGCCAGCAGCTCGGCCGGGGGCACGTCCTTCAGCATGAAGCCGCTCGCGCCCGCCTTCAGCCCGGAGAACGCGTACTCGTCCAGGTCGAAGGTGGTCAGGATGATGACCTTCGGGTGCTCCTCCGGCTCACAGATCCGCCGCGTCGCCTCGACCCCGTCGAGCCTCGGCATGCGCACGTCCATCAGCACCACGTCCACCTTCGTGGCCCGCAGCACCTCCAGCGCCTCCAGGCCGTCGCCCGCCTCGGCGACGACCTCCATGTCCGGCTGGGCGGCGAGCACCATCCGGAAGCCGGTGCGCAGCAGCATCTGGTCGTCGACCAGCATCACTCGGATGGACATCCGTTACCTCGTCCTCTTCAACTCTTCTTCAGGGGAAGCAGCGCACTGATCCGGAAGCCGCCGCCGGGCCGCGGCCCGGTGTCCAGGGTTCCGCCGACCATACCGATCCGCTCGCGCATGCCGATCAGGCCGTGCCCGGCGCCGTCGGCGCCGCCGTCCTCGTACAACTCGTGTGCCGCGCCCCGCCCGTCGTCCTCGACCAGCAGGCCGAGCCCGTCGTCGAAGTAGACCAGCCGGACGCTCGCCGTCGCGTCGGGGCCCCCGTGCTTGCGCGTGTTGGTCAGCGCCTCCTGCACGATCCGGTACGCGGTCAGCTCGACGCCGCTGGGCAGCCGCCGCGGCGCGCCCTCGACCTCGAAGTCCACCGCCAGCCCCGCCGCCCGTACCTGCTCGACCAGGACCTCGATCTGCTCGACGTCCGGCTGGGGCACGTAGTCCTCGGACTCCTGCGGCTCACCGGTGCGCAGCACGCCCAGCAGCCGGCGCATCTCGGCGAGGGCCTGGCGGCCGGTGCCGGAGATGGTCTGGAGGGCTTCCTTGGCCTGCTCGGGAGCCACGTCCATGACGTACGCCGCCCCGTCCGCCTGGACCACCATCACCGAGACGTTGTGCGCGACGACGTCGTGCAGCTCGCGGGCGATCCGGGCGCGCTCGCCGGCCACGGCCACCTTCGCCTGGGCCTCGCGCTCCTTCTCCAGCCGCTGGTTCCGCTCGATGAGCTGGGCGTAGTAGGCCCGGCGGGTGCGCAGGGAGTCGCCCATCACCCAGGCGAGGACGAACGGGACGATCATGAAGAGGGCGAAGAGGAGGGTGTCGACCTCGTTCGTGCCCTTGTCCACGCCGTTCCGCAGGAAGTAGAGCGGCGCGGCGGCCAGCCCCCAGCCCAGCGCGGTGCGCGAGACCCAGCGCGGGACCTCGCTCGCGGCGACGGTGAACAGGATCACGAACATGGCGACGTCGTAGAACCCCGCGACGATGCCCAGGGCCAGCTGGTAGACCCCCGCTCCGAGGGTCAGCCAGAACATCGCCTGCGTCCACCTGCGCCGCAGTGCCACGGCCGTGCTCAGCGCGACCACCACGGGGACGGCGGCCAGCTTCATGGAGCCGCCGATGGAGGTCTCGGACACGACGTTCAGCATCGAGACCCCGAAGAGGAGGACAGCCCAGAAGCTGTCGACGCCCGTCGGGTGTCTGCGGAGGAAGTCGTAGAGGCGCTGCACGTAACCCAGAGTAGGGAACGCAGATAGGTGCTGGAGTCAACCAGAGGTTCCAACCTCGCCCTGGGGGCGTACTCCCCAAGGTGGAGGGTGAGCATAGCCTTCGTGTGATGAGCACCCAGGGTGGATACGCGACTCCGGTCCGGTGGGGCAGCGCGATGGAAAACGCGCTGTACGGGCCCGGCGGCTTCTACGTGCGGCCGGACGGGCCCGGCCCCGCCGGGCACTTCCGCACCTCCGTGCACGCCTCGGGGCTGTACGCGGGTGCCGTGGCCCGGCTGCTGCGGTGGGTCGACGCGCAGCTCGGCCACCCGGCGGAACTGGACCTGGTCGACGTGGGCGCCGGGCGGGCCGAGCTGCTGGCCGGGGTGCTCGCCGCGCTGCCGGCCGAGGTGGCCGCGCGGGTGCGTCCGTACGCCGTGGAGCGCGCGGAGCGGCCCCCGGGGCTCGATGCGCGGATCTGCTGGGTTGCGGCGCCACCCGAACGGACGACGGGGCTGCTCTTCGCCAACGAATGGCTGGACAACGTGCCCCTCGACGTCGCGGAGGACGGGCGGTACGTCCTGGTCGCGCCGGACGGTACGGAGAGCCCCGGCGGCCCGCTGGACGGCGCGGACCTGGCCTGGCTGGAGCGGTGGTGGCCCGGCGGCGGCCGCGCCGAGATCGGCCGGGCCCGCGACGAGGCCTGGGCGACGGCGGTGGCGAGCCTGGAGCGGGGCCTGGCGGTGGCGGTGGACTACGCCCACACCCGGGACGCGAGGCCCCCGTACGGCACGCTGACGGGCTTCCGCGGGGGCCGGGAGGTCCCGCCGGTCCCGGACGGCAGCTGCGATGTCACCGCCCACGTGGCACTGGACGCGTGCGCGGGCCCGGACTCGGTGCTGCTGACCCAGCGCGAGGCGCTGACCGCCCTCGGCGTCTCGGGCGCCCGCCCCCCGCTGTCCCTGGCCTCCACGGACCCGGCGGGCTACGTCCGCGGCCTCGCCTCCGCGGGAGAAGCGGCGGAACTGACCTCGCGCACGGGCCTGGGCGCCTTCGGCTGGCTCGTCCAGCCGGTCGGCATCCCGGCCTGGACCGGCGAGGACGCGTAGGCGACATGACAGGAGGGGGCGGGATCCCTTCCGGGACCCCGCCCCCTCCGCCAGATCTTCAGACCTTCAGAGCTCGTTCCTACTGAGTGACCTCGTCGTGGCCCTCGTGCAGGCCGCCGCCGCCCGTGCTGCCGCCGGGCGTCGGCACGGAGACGACCGGCTTCGAGAGCGGGGCCAGGTCGAAGGCGTAGTGGCCGACCGCGTTCGCGATGACGTCGACGTTGATGTCGAGCGCCTTCTGGTCGATGTTCGTGATGTCGTCACCCTTGGCGTGGTAGTTCACGTCGTAGGCGACACCCGCCTGGCCGCCGAACTTCGCGGCTTCCTCGGGCGTCTTGATGCCCTCGGCGCCCGTGAACGTACCGCCGGACGGGATGCCGACCTCGATGAACGGGCCGTAGTCCGAGCGGCCGGAGAAGTCCGTGCCCGCGTGCGGGATGCTCTTGGAGTCGAGGAAGTCGGTGATCCCCTTCTCCAGCTGGGCGGAGCCCTCCGGGCCGGGGCCCGCGCCCACGCCGTCCGAGTCGTCGCCGTCGTAGACGAAGTACGCGGAGTTCGGCGAGGCGATCATGTCGAAGTTCAGGTAGAGCTTGATCTGCTTCTTCTGCTCCTCCGTCAGCCCCGCGACGTACGCCTCGGAGCCGAGCAGGCCGTACTCCTCCGCAGACCACCAGGCGAACTTGACCTTGTTCTTGATCTTCGTCTGGCTGCCGGCGAGGCGCTGCGCGACCTGGAGGATGCCGGCCGAGCCGGAGCCGTTGTCGTTGATGCCCGGGCCCGCCGCGACCGAGTCGAGGTGCGCGCCGAGGAAGACGGTGTTGTTCTCGTCGCCGCCGCGGGTCTCCGCGACCACGTTGTACGTCTTGCGGTTCTCGCGGAACTGGCGGATGTCGAGGGTGATCTCGACCGGACCGGCCGCGGCGTCGGCGGCGAGCTTCTCGCCGTCGGCCTGGGTGATGCCGCCGGTCGGGACCTTGCCCGCGTTCGCGTCGCCGAGGGTGCCGTTCAGGGCCCCCGCGGTGTTGTTGTAGATGACCGCGCCGACCGCGCCGGCCGCCGCCGCGTTGGCCTGCTTGACGGCGAAGGTGCAGCCGCCGCGCTTGACCAGGGCGATCTTGCCGGTGAAGGCGCCGGCGGCGAAGTCTCCGGGCTCGCAGCCGTTCGTACCGTCCGCGTCGACCGGCGCGACGGCGACCTGGGCCGTCACGCCCTCGGCCGGGGTGCTGGCCGTGTAGGTCATCAGGTGGATCGGGACGTCGCGCCCGTTCGCGCCGTTGACCGTCAGCTTCTCGGCGATGGTCTCGACGTACACGAAGTCGAACTCGTTCTTCGTGACCTCGTAGCCGGCCGCCTTCATCACGGCCTCGATGTACTTCGCCGACTGCACGTGCCCCTTGGAACCGGCCACGCGCGTGCCGTTGTTGTAGTCCGCGATCGACTGCAGGACCTTCAGGTGGTTGTACGCGCCCTTGCCGGTCGCGTCCTTGACCAGCTTCCTGGCCAGCGCGTCACCGCGTGCGGCGTCACTCTGCGGGCTCGTGGCGCCGGCCGGCCCGGCGAGCAGCAGCGGGGAGACGAGGGCCGCGGCCGCCAGGGCGGCGGTCGCAGCGGCTATACGGCGTGAGGGCATGCAAGGTCCTTCCACGGCAAAAGTGCGAGCAGGGCCAAACGGTGGACGCACGTTATGCAGCAAAGAGCCGCTCTGGCCAGAGTTTTAGCTGATTCCGGTTTATGAAATCCGTATATCGGCGAACTTCGCCTAGCGCAGGATGCCCTCGATGAAGTCCGAGCCGATGCGTGCGACCACGGGCAGATCCAACTGATGCTGGGCATACCGGCCTTGGCGTCGCGTATGGATCAGACCGGCCTTTTTCAGGACGGCCAGATGCCGTGACACCTCCGGCGCGGTGATCCCGTACACGGTCGCCAGCTCGCTCGTCGTGTACGGGGCCCGGGCCAGGCTCCGGCACAGCATCATCCGCATGGGATGCGCCAGCGCCTCCATCCGCCGCTGGAGCAGCTCCACCGACCCGGGCGGGGAGCCCAGTTCGGGGGTGCCGAGCGGATAGTGGACCACCGGACGCCAGCCCGGTGCGTGCAGCACCAGCAGATGCGGCCAGCCGAAGTTGGTCGGTATGAAGACCAGGCCGGTGCCTATTCGGTGGTCGGTGGCGGTCGTCGATCCGTCCACCATCTTGTCGGCGGTGATGGTGGTGCGGCCCTCGTCGACGCCGAGCGCCGCCGAGACCTCCTTCAGCGCGGCCGGCAGCCCCTTGCGGCGCAGCAGCTCGGTCTTGTGCCGGGCGTCGGCGCTCTGCGCGGGCTCGACGAGCTTCCAGGTCGCGGCGAAGAACGCCTCGTCGCAGTCCTCGATGAGCCGCCGCATCCACACCCGGACGGCGGCGGTGTCGTCCAGCAGCCGGACGGAGAAGTCCAGCTGGCGGGGGCCGCGGGCGGCGGCCGTCTCCAGCGCCTTGGCCCGGGCCGCGGGGTCCTTGAGCGGGGAGGGCCCGCCGCCGTCGTTGTAGGTGGCAAGCCAGCAGTGCTCCAGGGCGGCCGTCACGAACCGGTCGTCGTCCATCCGGTCGAGTACGTCGAGCTCCTCGGCCAGGGTCGCGCCGGGCAGGCCGGTCCCGCCGGGGACTCCGGCAAAGGGCATGAAGATGTCGGAGAAGGAGCTGCGCCACATGAACTCGGCCTCCAGCAGCCGGTCCGCGAGGCACGGATCGAGCGCGGCGGCGGTGGCGGCGGTCCAGGAGGCGAGCCGGGGGTGGTGGGCGGGCTGCGAGAGCGCGTGCAGGGCCATGCAGAGCTCGGCGAGCGGCGAGGGCGTGAAGGAGATCCGCTCGGCGGGGAGCCCGGCGATGTCGATGGTGACGCTCATCAGGCCATTCTGCCGGGGCGCTCCGCTGGGTGTGCGGGGGACAGGGCCGCATGGGTGCGGGTCCGCTGCTGGGGCTCCGCCCAGGCCCCGCGCCTCAAACGCCGGCGGGGCTGAGATTCGGGGCTCCGCCCCGGACCCCGCGCCTCAAACTCCCCCAGCTACCGCTGGGAGGGGCCCCCAGGCGGGGCTGAAACGGCTGCGACTAGGCGTACGTGATCTCGTACGCGACTTCCGCGCGGCGGTCGGCGATCACGATGTCGGCGGTTTCCACCGGGCGGCCGTCCGACGCGTAGTGGGTCCGCTCGATCTCGGTGATCAGGTCGCCGACGCTGATGTTGAGCAGATTGGCCTGTGTCTGGGTCGCCCGCGCGGGGCGCGGGATCTCGGTCGCCGACACGACCGTCACCCCGATCGACCGCATCCGCTCGATCACCCCCGCCCCCTTCAGCGGCCCGCTCTCCGGCAGGACGACGGGGGTGCGGTCCGTGACCGCCATCGGCTCCCAGGACTCGCAGGTCTCCACCGGCCGCCCCTCGGCCAGGAAGGCGTACGAGGTGTGCACGCACGGGTCGCCCGTGGAGATGGCCAGCCGCCCGGCGATGCGCTCGGGCGCCGGGGTGCGGGCCTTGGAGCGCGCCTGCCAGGTCCCGCCGCCGTTGTCGCGGCCGCCCGGGCCGCTCAGCCGGCGCAGCCGGGAGCGGGGGATCCGCATCCGCTTGCGCGGGACACGGATGTAGGTGCCGGACCCGGCGCGGCCCTCGAGGAAGCCTTCGATGATCAGGAGCTCCATCGCGCGCTGCGCGACGGACTGCCCCACCGCGTACTCCTCGGCGAAGCGCGCCCGGGACGGCAACCGGGCGCCGACCGGCCACTCGGCGGCCAGGATCCGCTTCCGGAGGGCGTCGGCAATCTCCAAGTACGCCGTGTCACGGGGCATTTGGTCACATTAACAGCGCCGCCCCGCCCGTGCCCCGGCTTCCCCGCTCGCGCGGGTGAAGTCGGGGACACCCGTACGCCCGTCCCCCTACTCGAAGTTGGGGGCGTTGCGCTCGTACACCAGGCGCAGGCCGATCAGCGTCAGCCACGGCTCGTGGTCGTCGATCACCGAGGACTCGCCCAGCACCATCGGGGCCAGCCCGCCGGTGGCGATGACCCGGACGTCGTCCGGGTCGCCGTTCGGGCCGGCCAGCTCCTTGGCCATCCGGGTCACGACCCCGTCGACCTGGCCCGCGAAGCCGTACACCACGCCCGACTGCATCGCCTCGACCGTCGACTTGCCGATCACGTTGCGCGGGCGGGCCAGCTCGATCTTCCGCAGCTGGGCGCCTCGTACGCCGAGGGCCTCCATCGAGATCTCGATGCCCGGGGAGATCACCCCGCCCACGTACTCGCCCTTCGTGGACACCGCGTCGAAGGTGGTGGCCGTACCGAAGTCGACCACGATCGCCGGGCCCCCGTAGAGCTCGACCGCCGCGACCGCGTTGATGATGCGGTCCGCGCCGACCTCCTTCGGGTTGTCCATGAGGATCGGCACGCCCGTCTTGATCCCGGGCTCCACCAGCACCGCCGGCACGTCGCCGTAGTAGCGGCGGGTGACCTCGCGCAGCTCGTGCAGGACCGACGGCACCGTCGAGCAGATCGCGATGCCGTGGATCCCGTCGCCCAGCTCGCTGCCGAGCATCGGGTGCATGCCCATCAGGCCCTGCATCAGCACGGCCATCTCGTCGGCCGTGCGGCGCGGGTCGGTCGAGATGCGCCAGTGCTCGACGATCTCGTCACCGTCGAACAGGCCCAGGACCGTATGGGTGTTGCCTACGTCGATGGTGAGGAGCACGGGTTACACCGCCTCGCGCAGATCGAGGCCGATGTCCAGGATCGGGGAGGAGTGGGTCAGCCCGCCGACGGCCAGGTAGTCCACCCCGGTCTCCGCGTACGCCCGGGCGGTGTCCAGGGTCAGGCGGCCCGAGGACTCCAGCACGGCGCGGCCGGCGACCAGGGCCACGGCCTCGGCGGTCTGCGCGACCGTGAAGTTGTCCAGCAGGATCAGGTCGGCGCCGGCCTCCAGGACCTCGCCGATCTGCTCCATGGTGTCGACCTCGACCTCGATCGGGACCTCCGGGAAGGCCTCCCGTACGGCCTTGAAGGCCTGCGCGACGCCGCCCGCGGCCACCACGTGGTTGTCCTTGACGAGCGCGGCGTCCGACAGCGACATGCGGTGGTTGACGCCGCCGCCGCAGCGCACCGCGTACTTCTCCAGCGCGCGCAGCCCCGGCGTAGTCTTGCGGGTGTCGCGGACCTTCGCCGAGGTGCCCTCCAGCACGTCCGCCCAGCGGCGGGTGGCGGTCGCGATGCCCGACAGGCGGCACAGGATGTTCAGCGCGCTGCGCTCCGCCGTGAGCAGGTCGCGGGTGCGCGAGCGTACGGACAGCAGGACCTGCCCGGCCTTGACGGCGTCGCCGTCCTCCGCGTGCCGCTCCACCTCGAAGGCCTCCGTGCAGACCACGGAGAACACGGCCTCGGCGATGCGCAGTCCGGCCACGACGCCGTCCTCGCGCGCGATGAAGTCGGCCACGGCCTCGGCGTCCTCGGGCACCGTGGCGACGGTGGTGACGTCCACCCCGCCGTCCAGGTCCTCGGAGAGCGCCATGTGGGCGATGTCCTCGACCTCGACGGGGTCCAGCCCGGCGTCCTCCAGCAGCTGGGCCAGCGCCGGGTCCAGGCCGGTCTCCTCGCCGTCACCGCAGGCGCAGTCGTCGCCGCAGCCGCCGTCGTTCTGGTCGATCAGGGGAAGTTCGTCGGGGGTGCTCACGGTCACTGCTCCAGGCTCTGGGTGCTGAGGGGTACGTGCACGGACGGGAAGTCCGCGGAGTCGGTGGGGGTGACGACCAGCGCCCGCTTCTCGGTCGCCGACAGCCGGACGACCAGATGGCGGCGCCAGGCGGCATCGTCCCGGTCCGGATGGTCCTCGCGCCAGTGGCAGCCGCGGGTCTCCACGCGCCGCTGCGCGGCGGCGACCAGCACCCTGGCCACGCACAGCAGGTTCGTGGCCTCCCAGGTGTCCACCCCGGGTTCGGCGGTCTTGCCGTGCGCTTCGAGGTTGTTCAGGGCGGTCGCGTACAGGCCCTCGAGGGCCTCGGCGGCGGTACGCAGCGAATCGGCCGAGCGCAGCACGCCCGCGCCGTCCGTCATGATCCGCTGGATCTCGTGCCGCGCCTCGGCGGGCTGCAGCGGGCCGGTCGCGGGTACCGGTATGCCGGGGCCGTTGCCGGAGAGCGCCTGGGCGGCGATGTCGTCGGCGATGCGCTCGGCGAAGACCAGCCCCTCCAGCAGGGAGTTGGAGGCCAGCCGGTTCGCGCCGTGCACACCGGTGCAGGCGACCTCGCCGCACGCGTACAGGCCCGGGACGGTGGTGCGGCCCTGCAGGTCGGTCCGTACGCCGCCGGAGGCGTAGTGCGCGGCGGGCGCGACCGGGACCGGCTCGGTCACCGGGTCGATGCCGTGGGAGCGGCAGGCGGCGAGGATGGTCGGGAAGCGCTGCTCCCACATCTCGGCGCCGAAGTGCCGGGCGTCCAGGTACATGTGCTGCGCGCCCTGCTCCTGCATGCGCCGCATGATGCCCTTGGCGACGATGTCGCGGGGGGCCAGTTCGGCGAGCTCGTGCTGGCCGACCATGAAGCGCACCCCGTCCGCGTCGACGAGGTGGGCGCCTTCGCCGCGGACCGCCTCCGAGACGAGGGGCTGCTGACCTTCGGCGTCCGGGCCGAGGAAGAGCACCGTCGGGTGGAACTGCACGAACTCCAGGTCCGAGACCTCGGCCCCGGCGCGCAGTGCGAGCGCCACCCCGTCGCCCGTGGACACCGACGGGTTGGTGGTCGCGGAGAAGACCTGGCCCATGCCGCCGGTCGCGAGGATCACGGCGGGCGCGTGGACGGCGCCGACGCCGTCGTGCTGGCCCTCGCCCATGACGTGCAGCGTGACCCCGGCCGTACGGCCCCGCGCGTCCTGGAGCAGGTCCAGTACGAGGGCGTTCTCGACGGTACGGATCCCCGCGGCCTGCACGGCTTCGACGAGCGCCCGGGAGATCTCGGCCCCGGTGGCGTCGCCGCCCGCGTGCGCGATCCGGCGCCGGTGGTGGCCGCCCTCGCGGGTCAGTTCTATCTCCCCGGTCTCCGCGGAGGTGTCGAAGACGGCGCCCGTGGCCATCAACCGCCGTACCGCGTCCGGGCCTTCGGTGACGAGCAGCCGGACGGCCGCCTCGTCGCACAGGCCCGCGCCCGCGACCAGCGTGTCGTCCAGGTGCTGCTCGGGGGTGTCGCCCTCGCCGAGGGCCGCGGCGATGCCGCCCTGGGCCCAGCGGGTGGAGCCGTCGTCGAGCCGGGCCTTGGTGACCACGACCGTACGGCGGCCGGCGGCGGCGCAGCGCAGCGCCGCGGTCAGCCCCGCGACGCCGGAGCCGACGACCACGACGTCGGCGTCGACGGACCAGCCGGGGGCGGGCGCGTGCAGCCGTATGCCGGTGCCTGCGCCTGCGCCCGCGCCGTCCGACGGGAGGCCTCTGCCTGGGGTGCTCACGAGTGTGCTCCGAATTCCAGTGGGATGTTGTCGATCAGCCGGGTCGTGCCCACCTTCGCGGCGACGGCCAGCACGGCCTGCCCGGTGAACTCGGGCGCGGCATCGGTGAAGTCCTGTGGGTCCACCAGCGCCAGGTAGTCCAGTACGAGCGGCGGCTCGTGGCGGCCCGCCTCCACCAGGACGTGGTGCGCGGCGGCCCGTACGGCGTCCGGCAGCCCGGTGCCCGCCGCCGAGACGGCGTGCGCGTCGGCGGAGGCGCGGATCTCGCCGAGCTTGGCCAGCGCACTGGCCCGCTCGTCGCTGGCCGGGCTGGCCTCGGCGCGGGCGCGCAGCGCCGCCTGCGCGGCGAGCCGGTCCTGCCCGGCGAACAGGGCGCGGGACAGGGCCAGGGCGGTACGCCGTTCGGCCGGGGAGAGGTAGCGGTTGCGGGACGACAGCGCGAGCCCGTCCTCCTCGCGGACGGTCGGTACGCCGACCACCTCGACGGGGAAGTTCAGGTCGGTCACCATCCGCCGGATCAGGGCCAGTTGCTGTGCGTCCTTCTGGCCGAAGAGCGCCAGGTCGGGCCGGGTGAGGTGGAGCAGCTTCGCGACGACGGTCAGCATGCCGTCGAAGTGGCCGGGGCGGGTGGCCCCTTCGAGGCGCTCGCCCATGGGGCCGGCGCTGATCCGCACCTGGGGGTCGCCGCCCGGGTAGACCTCGTCGACGGCGGGGGCGAACACCGCGTCGGCGCCCGCTTCTTCGGCGATCAGCCGATCGGCGTCGAGAGTGCGGGGGTAGCGGTCGAGATCCTCGTTCGCCCCGAACTGCAGGGGGTTGACGAAGACGGTGACGACGACCTGGCCGCCCGGTCCGGCCTGCTCGCGGGCGGAGCGGATCAAGGTGGCGTGGCCCTCGTGCAGGGCGCCCATGGTCATCACCACGGCCCGGCGGCCGGTGCGCGGGAGCTGGTGCAGCTCCTCCGCGGTGTGCAGCAGCAGCCCGGTCACTGGTCGCTCCCGTCGGGATCGGTGTCCGCGAGGACGCCGAGCAGGTCCTCGGCGAGCTCGGGCTTGAGCAGTCCGTGCGCGAGGGCCCGGTCGGCGGTGGTGCGGGCCATCGCCAGGTACCCGGCGACCGCGCCGGGCGCGTGCTTGCGCAGCTCCGAGACGTGCGCGGCGACCGTACCGGCGTCGCCGCGGGCCACCGGGCCGGTCAGGGCCGCGTCGCCGGAGCGCAGGGCGTTGTCGAGGGCGGCGCCGAGCAGCGGGCCGAGCATCCGGTCGGGGTGCTCGACTCCGGCCTTGCCCAGCAGCTCCATCGACTGGGCGACCAGCGTGACCAGGTGGTTCGCGCCGAGGGCGAGGGCCGCGTGGTAGAGCGGACGGTTCTCCTCCGCGATCCACTCGGGCTCCCCGCCCATCTCGATGACCAGGGCCTCGGCGGCGAGCCGCAGCTCGTCGGGGGCGGTGACGCCGAAGGAGCAGCCGGCCAGCCGCTGCACGTCGACCTCGGTGCCGGTGAAGGTCATCGCGGGGTGCAGGGCCAGCGGCAGCGCGCCCGCGCGGCGCGCCGGGTCGAGCACGGCGGTCCCGTACCGCCCGGAGGTGTGGACGAGGAGCTGCCCGGGCCGGATCGCACCGGTCTCGGCGAGGCCCTCGACCAGGGACGGCAGCGCGTCGTCCGGCACGGTGAGGAGGACCAGGTCGGCCTTCTCGAATACCTGTGCGGGCGTTACGAGGGGCACGTCGGGCAGCATCCGCGCGGCGCGGCGCACCGAGGCGTCGGAGACGCCGGACACGGCGACGGGCAGGTGCCCGGCCTGCTGGAGCGCACGGGCCAGCGCGGGGCCGACCCGGCCGGCTCCGACGACGCCGATCGTCAGCCGGGCAGGGCGTGGCTGCTGTGATGGATTCACGCGGGGAGGGCCTTCCGTTCCAGTCCGCGGGGGGTACCGGACGATACGCCGCCATGCTAGCTCCTGGGCTCTTTGGCCGGTCGGCGATGATCGTGAGCCATGAGCGACGACAACGAGGTTGCAGAGCGGGAGAACGAGCTCGAGGACGAGCGCGCGGACGAGCGTGAGAAGCGGCAGGTGGCGGCCTGGCGGGCGGCGGAGCACAAACTGTCGCACTGCCTGCGCGAACCCACCGTGGCGGAGCTGCTGGCGCCGCTCGCCGAAGCCCCGTACGACATGGACCAGCCGGCCGACGTCTACGGGAACGGCGTGGTCGCCGAGCTGGAGCGGCGGGTCGCGCGGCTGCTGGGCACGGAGGACGCGGCGTTCTTCCCGAGCGGCACCATGGCGCAGCAGGTCGCGCTGCGCTGCTGGGCCGGGCGGACCGGGAACCCGGTGGTGGCGCTGCACCCGATGAGCCACCCCGAGCGGTGGGAGGGGGACGCCCTCTCGACGGTCTCCGGGCTCCGGGTGGTGCACCCGACGACGGAGGCCCGCCAGCCGTCGGCGGCGGAGGTCTCGGATCTCGCGGAGCCGTTCGGCACGCTGATGCTGGAGCTCCCCCTGCGGGACGCGGGCTTCGTCCTCCCCTCCTGGGAGGAGCTGGAGGCGCTGGCCGACGCGGCCCGGGAGCGGGAGGCGGTGGTCCACTTCGACGGGGCCCGGCTGTGGGAGTCCACGGTGCACTTCGGCCGCCCGCTGGCGGAGATCGCGGCGCTCGCCGACTCGGTGTACGTCTCGTTCTACAAGTCGCTCGGCGGCCTGAGCGGGGCGGCGCTGGCCGGGCCGCGGTCGTTCGTGGAGGAGACCCGGGTCTGGCGCCACCGGTACGGCGGCCAGATCTTCCGCCAGTTCCCGCAGGCCCTGGCCGCGCTGGCCGGGCTGGAACGGGAGCTGCCGCGGCTGCCGTCGTACGTGGCGCAGGCGCGGATGGTGGCCGCTGCGCTGGGCCCGGCCTTCGCGGCGGCCGGGATCCCGTGGTCCCGGATCCACCCGGAGCGGCCGCACACCCACCAGTTCCAGGTCTGGCTCCCGTACGACCCGGACCACCTGACGGAGGCGGCCCTGCGCACGGCGGAGGAGACGGGGCGCGTCCTGTTCCGCCGGTGGTCTGCGACGGGCGTCCCGGGCCTGGCGATGACCGAGGCCGAGGTCACGGAACCGGGCCTGTCCTGGACCCCGCCCGACGTCGCCGCGGCGGTGTCGGCCTTCGCGGCCCGCCTGTAGCCCAGGCTGATCGCCGTTGTCGGCGGCTCCGCCCCCGAACCCCCGCGCCTCAAACGCCGGCGGGGCTGGATTTTGGCTGATGCCTTCCGCCTGGCGCGGGCCGGATTGCCCGCAGGGCAATTTCAGCCCCGCCGGCGTTTGAGGCGCGGGGTCTGGGGCGGAGCCCCAGGTCTTCGAGCCGCGCCGGCGATTGAGGCGCGGTCCGGGCGGAGCCCGCGGAGCCCCCGCGCAGCGGTACACCCGACCCCGGCCGGGAACCGGCGAATCACCGAATTGCGTTAAAACCACCGGCACGGACCGGCCACGGGGATACCGTCCCCCCACTGGAACACCCCGCGAGGAGACACCATGACCGCTCAGCCCATGTGGCAGAAGTCCTCGTTCTGCGGCGAGGGAGAAGACGCCTGCGTCTACGTCTCCGCCGCCCCCGGCACCCTCGTGCGCGTCGCCGACCGGGCCGACCCCGCCCACCTCGTGCTCGCCACGACCCAGGCCGCCTGGGCCGATTTCCTGGCCGCGGTCAAAGAGACCGGCTGAGGGAACCGCCGCGCCGCACCCGCACGCCCTGAGGGGATTTTGTCCGATTAGCGCGTATCTTCGGCCCATGCCCACGCCCTACGGATCCCGCGGCGGCATGGCGTTCAGTGCCGCTGAGCTGCACGTGCTCAGGCGCTCGCTCGCCCACGCCCTTCAGTCCTCCTCGGCCCCCCTCCAGGCCTCGGAGGTCCAGGACTGCCTGCGCCTCGCGCAGTCGGTGGACGACGTGGTCCAGGAGGCGGCCCGGCTCAGAGCCTTCCTGCTGGAGGATCTGGCCCGCTACCGGGGCGCCCTGCCCGGCAGCCTCTCCGGGTACCTGGAGCTGCTCCAGGACGCCCTGGCCGCCGGGTACGAGCCGGCGCCCGACGACCTGGCCGCGCTGCGCGCCCTGCGGGCCAACCCGGTCGCCGCAGCGCTGCTGGACCGGGCCCAGGCCGTCGCGGAACGCTCCGTACGGCGGCGGCTGTCGACCGCCCCCGCGCCCCGGACCCGGCTGCTGGCCCTGGCCGGCGGCCGGGAGGAGCCGCGGCCGGGCCCGAAGCCGCAGCCCAAGGAACCGCCGCACCCCGAGCAGCCCCCGCGGCCGATCCCGACCCCGGGCGAGGTGTTTCCGCCGCGCCGCAAGCCCACTCCGCCCCCGGCGGAGGGACGGGCCGCCGGCTAGCTACGCTGAGGGGCATGGACTACGTTTCCGCGCTCGTGCCCCCCATCGTGATGGCCGCGTTCTTCATCGCTCTCGTCGTGACGATCGTGAAGAGCCAGGGCGGTGCCAACAAGGCCAAGGAGGACGCGGCGGTGGATGCCGTGATCGCCCGGGCCGAGGCCGCCCGGCAGCCCGGCAAGTAACCGACTCCTCCCGGGGTCCTCCGCCGAAGTCGGGGGGCCCCGGATTTTGTCGCGCGTTGCCGAGTGAATAGTCGGGCAATTACCCACAAGCCGCACTATCGTGCTGTTGTGCCTCGCCCCTTGGGAGAACTCGAAGACGCCGTCATGACGCGGGTGTGGCAGTGGAACCGCCCGGTCACCGTTCGGGAAGTGCTGGAAGACCTCCAGCAGGAACGGTCCATCGCGTACACCACGGTGATGACCGTTATGGACAATCTTCATCAGAAGGGCTGGGTCCGCCGGGAAGCGGAAGGCCGCGCCTATCGATATACGGCGGTCTCCACCCGCGCCGCATACTCGGCCGCACTGATGAACGAAGCGTGGTCGACGAGCGACAACCCCGCGGCCGCCCTCGTCGCCTTCTTCGGCATGATGTCCGCGGAACAGCGGGAAGCCCTCCGGGACGCCGTTCGGATCGTCCAGCACGACGACGAAGCGGCCGAAGCGGCCGAGGCCGCCGGAGCAACCGGAGCGGCGGAGTCCGCCCCCGAGTCCGCGAACGCCGAAGGGGACTCCGCCGAGCGTACGGGGGGACCGGGGCGATAGCGTCCGGGGCCATGGGAGAGTTTTCCGCTGCACATGCAGAAACAGTGACGATCCGCCGTGCCCGCACCGGTGATGTTCCCGCGCTGCGCCGCCTGCTCGACCAGTACGTGCAACAGCGGATCCTGCTCGACAAAGCCCCGGTCGTCCTTTACGAGGACATCCAGGAGTTCTGGGTCGCGGAACGCGACTCCGACGGCCAGGTGGTCGGCTGCGGCGCTCTCCACGTGATGTGGGAAGACCTCGCCGAAGTCCGTACTCTCGCCGTCGACCGCGACCTGAAGGGCGCCGGCGTCGGTCATCTGGTGCTGGAGCAGTTGTTGCGGACGGCCCGCACGCTCGGGGTGAGCCGGGTTTTCTGTCTGACCTTCGAAGTGGACTTCTTCGCGAAGCACGGCTTCGTCGAGATCGGCGAGACCCCGGTCGAGACCGATGTCTACATGGAGCTCCTGCGTTCCTATGACGAGGGTGTCGCCGAGTTCCTCGGTCTCGAACGAGTGAAGCCGAACACCTTGGGCAACAGTCGGATGCTTCTGCACCTCTGATCGATGGCCCCGGCTTTTCCGGTGCTCCGCGCACCTGTGGCCTATGTCCGAATCGCGCACGTTTCCCGCCCTGTTGCGGTCTCGAACCTCTCCCCGGGGGTTTGTGTTTTCCAGGCAAAAGCGGTTTCCTTTCCGCGTACTGCTTTTCGATGAAAGGAAATCCCGGTGGCACAGAAGGTTCAGGTCCTTCTTGTCGACGACCTCGACGGTGGCGAGGCGGACGAGACGGTGACGTTCGCTCTGGATGGCAAGACCTACGAGATCGACCTCACCACCGCCAACGCTGAAAAGCTCCGCGGTCTGCTCGACCCGTACACCAAGGGCGGCCGCCGCACCGGTGGGCGCGCGACCACGGCCCGCGCCAAGGGCCGCGCCTCGGCCACGACCGGTAACCCGGACACCGCCGAGATCCGCGCGTGGGCGAAGGAGAACGGTTACAACGTGAACGACCGCGGCCGCGTCCCGGCCGAGATCCGCGAGGCCTACGAGAAGGCCAAGGCCTGACCGCACGGAGTCGCACGGCGCCGGAGGCGCGCGCGGTGGCATTCCGTCGCCGCTGCCGCCACCAGGCGTACGAGATCGGGCCCGCGTGCGGGCCCGGCGCCCCGCCCGGGGAGACCCGGCAGGGCCGGCAGCAGTGCCTCACACCCCTGCTCGGGGGGTCGCAGCCACACGGCGGCCTCCCGAGGGCCAGGGGGCGGTCCCGGGGGAGCCGGGGCGGTGATCCGGCCACCCGCACCCAGGGCGGCGAGATCCAGGGCGACCCCGCCCCACTCCAGCCAGTCGAGCAGCCCGTCGAGCTCTTCTGCGCTCCCCGCGGCCACCAGGAACCGCATCCTGCGGCCCATGAGCGCCACCGGGCCCGTGTCGACAGGCCTGCGCAAGAGCGCCGCCCCCGCATCGGACGGCAGCTCCAGGACGTCGAACCGGGACCCCGTGACGAGCTGGACGGGCGGCCCGCCCGTCACCGGCCAGCCGAGCACCCGCTCGTACCAGGAGGCGTACGCGGCCTCCTCGGCCGGGACGCGGGGCAGCGGGACGGTGGGGGCTCCGACGGTGCTGAAGGCCATGCCCTGAGCAACTTCCCCGGCGCCCCCGGGTTACGGGCAGGGTGACACACCGCACGCAAACCAATGCGGAACGTAAACATCTGCGGGGGTGGCGTCCCACATTCGGGACGGAACTGTGTTCGCCCTTAGCGGAGGGAACCGGTGTCACCGGCATGGAGTGTCAGTCCTTACGGGTAAGACATTCCTAGTGGATCGGGGCGACACGCTGATTTGACCGGCTCCCGTTCGCCATCGGCGTACACGCATGACGGGTATCTGCCTGGCCTGCGGGAACATCGTCTCGCACCATCGGGTTGGAGCAGTTGTCGGCTGTTCGCGCCGGTTTTCCTCGCTGATGTGGGGGTGACCGCAGACGGATGTCGGCAGTTGGAATGAGCTGTCCCGCCCCGCGGGACTAGCATGCGGAAGGACAGGGCGGGGACCGACCCCGAACTGCCCGACCGCTCTGAGGAGCGATAAACGATGTTCGAGAGGTTCACCGACCGCGCGCGGCGGGTTGTCGTCCTGGCTCAGGAAGAAGCCCGGATGCTCAACCACAACTACATCGGCACCGAGCACATCCTCCTGGGCTTGATCCACGAGGGTGAGGGTGTCGCCGCTAAGGCCTTGGAGAGCCTCGGGATTTCGCTCGAGGCTGTTCGCCAGCAGGTTGAGGAGATCATCGGTCAGGGGCAGCAGGCCCCGTCCGGCCACATCCCCTTCACCCCGCGGGCGAAGAAGGTCCTGGAGCTTTCGCTCCGAGAGGCCCTCCAGCTCGGCCACAACTACATCGGCACCGAGCACATCCTGCTCGGCCTGATCCGCGAGGGCGAGGGCGTCGCCGCCCAGGTCCTCGTGAAGCTGGGCGCCGATCTCAACCGAGTCCGGCAGCAGGTCATCCAGCTGCTCTCCGGCTACACCGGCGGAGGCAAGGAGTCGGCCACGGCAGGCGGCCCGGCCGAGGGCACGCCCTCGACCTCGCTCGTCCTGGACCAGTTCGGCCGCAACCTCACCCAGGCAGCCCGCGAATCCAAGCTCGACCCGGTCATCGGGCGCGAGAAGGAGATCGAGCGGGTCATGCAGGTGCTGTCCCGCCGTACCAAGAACAACCCGGTCCTCATCGGCGAGCCCGGCGTCGGCAAGACCGCCGTCGTCGAGGGGCTGGCCCAGGCGATCGTCAAGGGCGAGGTCCCCGAGACCCTCAAGGACAAGCACCTCTACACGCTTGACCTCGGTGCCCTGGTCGCCGGTTCCCGCTACCGCGGTGACTTCGAGGAGCGCCTGAAGAAGGTGCTCAAGGAGATCCGCACCCGCGGCGACATCATCCTGTTCATCGACGAGCTCCACACCCTCGTGGGTGCGGGTGCCGCCGAGGGCGCGATCGACGCCGCCAGCATCCTCAAGCCCATGCTGGCCCGTGGTGAGCTCCAGACCATCGGTGCCACCACGCTGGACGAGTACCGCAAGCACCTCGAGAAGGACGCGGCCCTCGAGCGCCGCTTCCAGCCGATCCAGGTGGCGGAGCCTTCCCTCCCCCACACGATCGAGATTCTCAAGGGCCTGCGCGACCGTTACGAGGCCCACCACCGCGTCTCCATCACGGACGAGGCCCTCGTCCAGGCGGCGACGCTGGCGGACCGGTACATCTCGGACCGCTTCCTCCCGGACAAGGCGATCGACCTGATCGACGAGGCCGGCTCCCGGATGCGCATCCGCCGGATGACCGCGCCGCCGGACCTCCGCGAGTTCGACGAGAAGATCGCGGGCGTGCGCCGCGACAAGGAGTCGGCCATCGACTCCCAGGACTTCGAGAAGGCGGCCTCCCTCCGCGACAAGGAGAAGCAGCTCCTTGCCGGGAAGGCCAAGCGCGAGAAGGAATGGAAGGCCGGCGACATGGACGTCGTCGCCGAGGTCGACGGCGAGCTCATCGCCGAGGTCCTCGCGACCGCGACCGGCATTCCCGTCTTCAAGCTCACCGAGGAGGAGTCCTCGCGACTGCTCCGCATGGAGGACGAGCTCCACCGTCGGGTCATCGGCCAGAAGGACGCCATCAAGGCGCTCTCCCAGGCGATCCGCCGTACCCGTGCGGGTCTGAAGGACCCGAAGCGCCCGGGTGGCTCGTTCATCTTCGCCGGCCCGTCCGGTGTCGGTAAGACCGAGCTCTCGAAGACGCTCGCCGAATTCCTCTTCGGCGACGAGGACGCGCTGATCTCCCTCGACATGTCGGAGTTCAGCGAGAAGCACACGGTTTCCCGTCTCTTCGGTTCGCCCCCCGGCTACGTGGGCTACGAAGAGGGCGGCCAGCTCACCGAGAAGGTGCGCCGGAAGCCGTTCTCCGTCGTCCTCTTCGACGAGGTCGAGAAGGCCCACCCGGATATCTTCAATTCCCTTCTCCAGATCCTGGAGGACGGTCGCCTGACCGACTCCCAGGGCCGGGTCGTGGACTTCAAGAACACGGTCATCATCATGACGACCAACCTGGGTACCCGGGACATCTCGAAGGGCTTCAACCTGGGCTTCGCGGCCCAGGGCGACACCAAGACCGGTTACGAGCGGATGAAGGCGAAGGTCAACGAAGAGCTCAAGCAGCACTTCCGGCCCGAGTTCCTCAACCGCGTCGACGACACGGTCGTCTTCCACCAGCTCACCGAGGAAGACATCATCCAGATCGTCGACCTGATGATCGCGAAGGTCGACGAGCGCCTGAAGGACCGCGACATGGGCATCGAGCTGAGCGGCGACGCGAAGCTCCTGCTCGCCAAGCGCGGCTACGACCCGATCATGGGTGCCCGGCCGCTGCGCCGGACCATCCAGCGCGAGATCGAGGACCTGCTGTCGGAGAAGATCCTCTTCGGCGAGCTGCGTCCCGGTCAGATCGTGGTCGTCGGCAAGGAGGGTGAGGGCGACGACGCCAAGTTCACCTTCCGCGGCGAGGAGAAGTCGGCCCTGCCGGACCTCCCCCCGATCGAGGCCACGGGCTCCGGCCCGGACCTGTCGAAGGGCGCCTAGCCCCTGGGGCAGGCAGCAGTACGAAGGGGCGGCCCGGAACCCAAAAGGTTCCGGGCCGCCCCTTTCTGCTCGTATGAGGCCTGGACAGCCCTCAGGCGTGGATCGCCGCCCGCCTCCTCGCCCGGTGGGAGCGGGCGCTCGCCCGGGGCCCGTAAGGCCTCCAGGACCCCGAGGCCAGCCGGATCCCCAGCAGCGATGCGTCCACGACGCTGGAGCGTAGTGCGGGTTGCCTGCCGAAGGTCCCGGAACGGCCGGGCGGAGGCCCTGAGCCGGTGACAAGCCGCACAGGGCAAATCGGACCTACTAGGAGCTTTCGTAGATCCAAACGTCCGATTTGCCCTACGGCCGACCCAGTGGGGACAGGGTCAACAGGGCTGACATCCCCCACCGTATCTACGAGCTCCGGTAGTAATCGGGACGTTTGGGGATGTCAGGGGGCGCGGGTTACCAAGGTTGGGCAAGCCCGGCACACGGCTCAGCGTGCCGGGTCGCTTGATGCCCGAACCCGTCCTTGTTCCCGGCCCCGGAGGTCTTCTTCATGTCCGCGAAGCGCGTCATCACCCCTCGTACCCGTATTGCCGTCGGCGCAACCGCTCTCGGTGCGGCGCTGGCCCTCGGGGCCGGGACGACCGCCGCCTTCGCCGACACGACGCAGACCGCCCTGGCCGGCACCGCCGAGCTGGTGGCCGAGCAGGCCGTGGCCCAGGCCGCCGACGCTGCCAAGACGGCGGCCGCCGCGAAGAAGGCGACCGCCGCGAAGACCGGCCTGTGGGACAAGCCGGTCGCGAAGTACACGCTGTCCGCGACCTTCGGCAAGGGCGGCAGCATGTGGTCGCACAAGCACTCCGGCCAGGACTTCGCCGTCCCGACCGGCACCCCGGTCAAGGCCGCGGGCGTCGGCACCGTCGTGAAGGCCGGCCCCAACGGCGGCGGCGACGGCCCCGCCTACGGCAACGCCATCGTGATCAAGCACGCGAACAACACGTACTCGCAGTACGCGCACCTCTCGAAGATCCAGGTCAAGATCGGCCAGAAGGTCTCCGCCGGCAAGCAGATCGCCCTGTCCGGCAACACCGGAAACTCCAGCGGCCCGCACCTGCACTTCGAGATCCGGACCACCCCGAACTACGGCTCGGCCGTCAACCCGGTGGCCTTCCTGCGCACCGTCGGCGTCACCATCTGACCTTCCGGTCTCCGGACAGGGCCTACGTGAGCAGCCAGGAGTGCGACGGCTTCGTCGTCGCACCCAGCTTGCCCTCCTTGTACGCGGCCGCCTGCTCCGGCGAGAACGCCGATTCGTAGATCCGGATGTTGTGCATGGCCCCCTGCCACGCGCCGGTCCAGATGTTGTGGTGCCGGGAGCGGCCCAGCTGCAGCGGGCCGGGAGCCTGCCAGATGCCCGGCACCGCGGCCTCCCCCGCCTTCTTGCCGTCCACGTAGAGGGCGATGGTCTTCTTCTCCGCGTCGTACGAGCCCATCAGCATGGTGGGGGTCTTGACCATGTTGAGCCCCTCGGCGACGACGGTCTGCGTGGTCGCCGCAGCGCCCTTGTCACCGGTCTGCACGCGGAAGATCCAGGCCTGCTTGCCGTTCACCTCGTTGATGCCGAGCTCGAACGAGAACGACTCGCCGTCGCCCTGGCTCACCGCGATCCGCGCGCCCTTGGCGGCCGAATTGTAGAGGCGGGCCGTGACGGTGAAGCTCTTGGTCACGTCCACGGCCTGCTCCGAGGCCTGCGCGTAGGAGTTCGCCGTCCCCTTCGAGACGATCTGGAACCGCTTGCCCACCGGTCCGACCGTTGTGTCGGAGCCCAGCCGGATGCCGATCTTCCCGTTGCTGTCGCGCAGCAGCGTCGGGTCACCCTCGACGGTGGCGGAGTACGGCGCCGGCGACTTCGACCCCGAGGGGTCGCCCGGTGAGGCGGACGCGGACGCCGAGGGGTCGTCGCCCCCGTTCTGCGGGTCGTCACCGTCGCGGCCCAGCAGGAAGAACGTTCCGCCACCGGCCAGCAGCGCGAGTACGGTCACCCCGCCGCCCAGCATCCACAGCCGCTTCTTGCGCCGCTCGGCCGCGGAGCGGTCGGCCATGGCCTCCCAGTCCGGCTGATCGCCGCCCGGCGCCCCCGGTATGCCCGGCTGGGCCGCCGGTGACCACGGCGCCTGCTGCTCGCCGGGGTCCTGCCGGTAGGGGTCGGGCTGGTACGGGTTCGGCTGCCCGGGCTGCGGGTAGCCGTAGCCGCCGCCGTCCTGCGCGGGCTGCCCGGGCGGGAAGCCGTACCCGCCCTGGGCGGGCTGCCCGGGCGGGAAGCCGTAGCCGCCCTGCGCGGGAGGTCCCGGCGGGAACCCGTAGCCACCACTCCCCGGGGCGGGCTCGGGCTGCGGGTTGCTCTGGGGATTCGTGCCGTCGGTCATGTCACGGATGCTAAGTCACGGACCTGTCGGACCGTACGGCCCGGTACCGATCCGGACACCGGGACAGCCCTTAGCCGTGCGGAAGCTTGATCACCGGGAAGCTGCCCGTCGCCGTCGGCGCGTGCTCCGGCAGCCACAGCACCGCCACCGCGCCCGCCGCCGCGCCCTCGCGGTCCGAGCCGCCCGGAGCGGCCACGTTGCGGAAGGTCAGCCGGGCGCCGAGCACCCGCGCCTGCCCCTCCGCGATGGTCAGCCCCAGCCCGTGCCCCACGCCCGCGCGGTCCGTCGACCCGGTCCGGAACCGGCTCGGCCCCTCGCGCAGCAGCGCCTCCGGGAAGCCCGGCCCGTGGTCCCGGATCCGCACGACCCGGCCCTCCACGTCGACCTGGACCGGCGGCCGCCCGTACCGCGCGGCATTGGCCAGCAGGTTTCCCAGGATCCGCTCGAGGCGCCGCGGGTCGGTGCTGACGATCTCGTCCGCCACGACCCGTACCGACGCCTCCGGCATCAGCGCCGTCACCCGCCGGCTCACGAACTCGCCCAGCGCCACGTCCTGGAGCTCCGCCCGCTCGGACGCGCTGTCCAGCCGGGCCACCTCCAGCACGTCCTCGACCAGCACGCGCATCGCCTGCGCCCGGTCCCGTACGAGCTCGGTCGGCCGGCCCGGAGGCAGCAGCTCCGCCGCCGTCAGCAGGCCCGTCACCGGCGTCCGCAGCTCGTGCGCGATGTCCGCGGTCACCCGCCGCTCGGCCTCCAGCCGCTGCTGGAGGGCGTCGGCCATGGCGTCCACGGCCCGCGCGAGGTCGTCCGTCTCGTCCCGTACGACGCCCCCGACCGCGTCCCGCACCCGTACCTCGGGATCCCCGTGCGCCACCCGCTGCGCGGCCGCCGCGGCCTTGCGCAGCCGGCGCGAGATCTGACCGCCGATGAGCACGCCCAGCGCCGAGCCGCCGACCACGACGGCCACGGAGCCGACGACCAGCGCCCGGTCCAGGTCGCGCACCATGTTGGCGCTCTCCCGGAACTGCGTGTGCAGCGAGAGCACCTGCCCGTTCTCGAGCGGCACCGCGGCCCACACCTCCGGCGCCCCCTTGTGGGTCTCCTGGACGTACGTGCCGCGCCGCCCGGAGCGCGCCTTCTCCCGCAGCGGGGTGGGGAGGTCGGGGTCGTTGAGCTTGGCGCCCATGGGCGGCTTGCGCCCGGCTTCGGCGTTGCGGGAGATGAACTGCACGCGGTCGAGCTGCACCTCGCGGGCGCTCTCCAGCATCGACACCCGGGCAGCGCTGTGCACTACCAGGCTCAGCGCGAGCGCCGTGAGGGCGCCCACGGCGGCGATGGCGATGGTGATCTTCCAGCGGATCCCCGTGCGGAGGGTGAACCGTCTCATGCCTTGAGCTTGTATCCGAAGCCTCGGACCGTTTCGATCCGGTCCTGTCCGATCTTGGTGCGCAGCCGCTGGACGTGGACGTCGACGACGCGGGTGTCGCCGCCCCAGTCGTAGTCCCAGACCCGCTCCAGCAGCCGGTCGCGCGACAGTACGGTGCCGGGCGCGGAGGAGAACTCCAGCAGCAGCCGCATCTCGGTCGGGGTCAGCGCCACGGCCGCGCCCGCCTTGCGCACCTCCATGCCCTCGGTGTCGACCTCCAGGTCGCCGAAGGAGAGCACCCCGCGCTCGCCGTCCTGGCCCTCGTCGGAGGAGCCCGGGCCGCCGTTCTGGGGCCCGCCGGCGTGGCCGAAGCGGCGCAGCACCGCGCGGATCCGGGCGACGAGCACGGAGCCGTCGAACGGCTTGGTGACGTAGTCGTCGGCCCCCGCCTCCAGGCCCAGCACCACGTCGATGGAGTCGGCGCGCGCCGACAGCATGATCACCGGGACGGTGGACTCGTCGCGGATGCGACGGCACAGGCTCACGCCGTCCATGCCGGGGACCATCACGTCGAGCAGGGCGATGTCGGGGCGGTTCGCCCGGAAGGACTCCAGGCCGGACAGGCCGTCGGGCATGGCGGTGACCACGAACCCGTCGCGTTCCAGCGCCAGGGTCGTGGCCTCACGGATGACGTCGTCGTCCTCCACGAACAGGACATGGGTCTCGGCCATGCGGAAGCCTCGCCTCGGTTCTTCGGTACTCGGTTCTGCGGCAGTCGGGTCTTCTAGGGTCACTGTTTCTGGGTCACGGCCGGAGCGGGCTGGCTCCCGCCGTCGACCACGTTGCTGTAATCGGAGTGCACCCGGTCCTGCTCGGTGAACTTCTCCCCGTCCCAGCGGTACGTGATCACGTCCTCGCCCGACGGATAGGCGAGCGCGTCGCTCTTCCCGTAGACCTGCTTGGTGACCACCAGATCGCCTCGGTCGATCTCCGCGTAGACGGGCGGCTGCTCGTCCGAGAAGACATTCTCGTACGTCGCGCCGTCCGCGCGGTACACGTACGAACCGCGCCCCAGGGCGTCGGCACAGGACAGGACGTTGACCACGATGTCGACGACCGGGCTGCCGGTGACCTTCCCGTAGCTCACGTCCACCGGGTACTCCTTGCCCGTACAGGGCTTGAGGTCCCGCTTGATCTCGGCGCTGACCTTGGGGTCCGCCTTCAGGAGCGCCACCGGGTCGACCTTGTTCAGCGGTTTGCCGGAAGCGCCTCCGGACGCCTCGGAGAAGCCCTCGGACGAGGAAGCCGACGGGGCGGTCTTGGCCACCGGGTCGGTCCGCGCGGGGCCGCCGTCGCGCAGGCCGGTGCCGCCCGTGGCGCAACCGACCGCGAACACGGCTGTGCCGACGAGGACGACCGTCCCCGCCGACATCAGGACCAGCGAACGTCTGCCGGTCAGTCCTTGGCCATTCAGGCCGCGCACCGCTCACGCCCCTCGTACCGGATGGTGTGGTCACCGCGTTCCAGCGCGCGCATGTCCAGGTCCCGGCTCTCCAGTTCCTGCCGGAGGCGGGCCAGCGCGCGATGCAGAGTGCTCTTCACGGTACCCGCCGACATGCCCAGCGCGGCGGCCGTCTCATCGGTGCTCATCTGCTCCCAGTGTCGCAGCACGACCACGCTGCGCTGTTTGGGCGCGAGCACCTTGAGGATGTCCATGAGCAGGGCGCGGTCGGCGCGCTGGTCGGACCCGTCCTCGACGGAGGCGTCCGGGAGCTGTTCGGTGGGGACCTCTTCGAGCTTGCGGGCGCGCCACCACTCGGTACGGGTGTTGATCATGACGCGGCGGAGGTAGGCGTCGGCCAGGGACTTGTCGGCGATGCCGTCCCAGCGGCCGTAGGTGCGGACGAGGGCGGTCTGCAGGAGGTCCTGCGCGTCGGTGGGGTCCGGAACCAGGCGCCGGGCGCTGCGCAGCAGCGCGTCCTGCCGAGTGCGTACGTACTCTTCGAATTCGAGTACCTCGCCGTGCGCCATCTCAGACCGCCTCCGTTCCGTGCAACCGCTCATCCGCTGCCTTACGGATCCGAAGGTACGGAGGGGTTGTCACGGGCCTGTGCGGGCCAGCCTTCGGTGGGCGCACGGACACCCATAGGTTGTGTAACAGCCCCCGTGAGCTGGGGTTTCGCGGTTGAAAGCGGAATCATCGACTCAACTTCGAGCCGGTCCCGGTCAGGTCTGCGGGAGCCGGTACAGGCTTCCCTCCAGCGGTTCCACCAGCCCGTCGGAGACCAGCCCGTCGAGCGCCCGGGCGCGCTGCACCGGCTCCTCCCAGACCGTGTCGAGCACGGCCTGCGGAACCGGTCCCACCGCCTCCCGGAGCACGGCGAGCAGCCGGCCCCGGACCTGACGGTCGGTCCCGGCGTACGTCTGCCCGCGCCGCGGCGGCCCCTCGTGCGCCGGCTTCCCGGCGAGGCGCCACGCGCACAGCCCGGCCACCGGGCAGCGGGCACAGTCGGGCTTCTTGGCGGTGCACACCAGCGCGCCGAGCTCCATCGAGGCCGCCGCCCAGCGGGCCGCGGTGTCCTCGTCCGCGGGCAGCAGGGCCCGGGCCAGGCGCCGTTCGGCGGCGGTGGTGGCGTTCGGCGGGTACTCGACCCCGGTGGCGGTGCGCGCGAAGACCCGCCGGACATTGGTGTCGAGCACGGCGTGCCGCTGCCCATATGCGAAGGAGGCCACGGCCGCCGCGGTGTACTCACCGATCCCGGGCAGGGCCAGGAGCTGCGCGTGTTCCCGCGGTACGTCGCCCCCGTGCCGCTCCGTTATCGCCACGGCCGCGCCGTGCAGCCGCAACGCCCGGCGCGGGTAGCCGAGCCGCCCCCACGCCCGTACGGCCTCGCCGGGGGCCTCGGCGGCCAGGTCGGCGGGGCGGGGCCACCGGGCGAGCCACTGCTCGTACACCGGCAGGACACGGCTGACGGGGGTCTGCTGGAGCATGAACTCGCTGACCATGACCCCCCAGGGGCCGGCCTCGGGGCGGCGCCAGGGCAGGTCGCGGGCGTGCTCGTCGAACCACGCGATGACGGGGGAGTGCAGTGCGTGGGACTCGGGGGAGGAAACGGAGGATGCAGTCATGGCAGACGGCATCCTGGCACGTTTCGGGCCGAAGGGGGTGTCCTACCGCGCGGGGCCGGGGCCGGTGAACCAGACAACTGCCCGTACCCTGCTCGCCCGCATGGCGGCGACGATCCCGCCGGCCGGACCCGCGAGCGCAAGGACGAAGAGGGCGGCCAGCGAACCGCCCAGCAGCAGGCCCATCGCCACGTCGTGCGGGTAGTGGACGCCGACGAAGACGCGGGAGAAGGCCATCAGCAGCGCGAGCGGGACGGTCAGCAGCGCGAGGCGGCGTACGGCCATGGCCAGCGCGACGGCGGCGGCGCCCGCCAGGGCGGAGTGGTTGCTGGGGAAGGACCAGTCGCCGCTCGCCGGGCACGTGACGAGCGAGGCCGCGGCCCCGGCGACGGCGCGGCAGGGCCGTTCCTCGTCCACGGTGGACTTCACGAGCTCCGAGGCGACGTACGCGACGGCGGTGGCCACCGGGGCCAGGACGGCGAGCGCGACGGTCCGGGGACCGGACTGCCCGCGCGAGCGCCACCAGACGGACAGGAAGAGCACTCCGAAGAGCAGCAGCCCGTACTTCGTCCAGGCCTCGAACGCCGACTGCACCCAGGTGGGTGTGGAGTGGGCGAAATCGGTTATGTCGAGGTAGAGGCCTGTGCTGTCCATGGTCACCGACGGTACTCAAACCGGAATGACGCCCGCGTCAGACTCCTGGCCGATTCTCGGCGTCCCGGGTGCGCCCGCAGGATGATCATCGGCAGAACAAACCTGCCGCGCGGCATGGGGGGCGCCGATCGGGCCGCGGACTCTCGTAAAGTTCCGTCCGTGGGATCTCTGCGCAATCCGGTCGGGCCGCTCCCCTCCTCCATCTACTGGCGACGGAGGGCTGTGCTGGCGTCCGTCGTCGCGCTCCTCGCGCTCCTCGCCGTATGGACCGTCAGTTCCGGCGGGGGGAAGTCGAGTACGAACGGCAAGGGCCAAGGCCACCCGGACCCCCTCGCCTCGATCACCCCGGGCCCGGCGGGCACGGGTCCGGCGATCAGTCAGGCCCCGGGCGGACGCGCGGAGTCGGGCGGCAGTGGCACGGGCTCCGAGGGCGGAGGTTCCGCGGGCACGGGCAAGAACGGCGAACCGGGCGGCGGTACGGGTACCGGCGGCGCGGCCGGCGCGGGCCCGGGTGGCGGCGCGGCCCCGGTCCCGGCGGACCCGGCCCTGCCCACGTGCGCGCCGACGGCGCTGCAGTGGGAGGTCAAGAGCGTGAAGAACGAGTACGAGGCGAACGAGAAGCCCCGCCTCGAACTCGTCGCCCGCAACATCGCCGGCACCACGTGCAAGGTCGACCTCGGTCCGAAGCAGGCGGTCCTGAGCATCCTTCAGGCGACGAGCGGCAAGGCGGTGTGGTCCTCGGCGGACTGCCCGACGGGGCCGGGCAGCGCGTTCTTCCGCCTTCCCGCGCAGGGGGAGACGAAGCAGTCGCTCGAGTGGGACCGGAAGTTCAGCGCGGCCGACCAGTGCCAGTCGCCTCCGGCGGGGGCTGCGGGTCCGGACACGTACGTGGTCGAGGTCAAGTCCCCCGGCATGCCGGTGGCCCGGACCTCGTTCGTCCTGAAGCAGAACTAGCCCCGCGGCGCCGCTGCCGGGGGCCAGCCCCCGGACCCCCGCGCCTCAAACGCCGGCGGGGCTGGAATTGGCTGGCGCAGGCCAGGAAGTGCGCGCCGCGCCATCGTGATCTCGGCGGGCTGGTTTGCCGCGCAGCGGCAATTCCAGCCTCGCCGGCGTTTGAGGCGCGGGGTCTGGGGCGGAGCCCCAGCAGTGGACCCGCAGGTCAGACGTAGCGCTCGAGGATCGAGGACTCCGCCAGGCGGGACAGGCCCTCGCGGACGCTGCGGGCGCGCGCCTCGCCGACGCCGTCGACCGTCTGGAGGTCGTCCACCGACGCCGCCAGCAGCTTCTGCAGGCCCCCGAAGTGCTCCACGAGCCGCTCGATGATGGCCCCCGGCAGCCGGGGAACCTTCGCCAGCAGCCGGTACCCGCGGGGCGACACCGCCGAGTCCAGGGTCTCCGGGGACCCGGTGTAGCCCAGCGCCTTCGCCACGATCGCCAGTTCCAGCAGCTCCGGATGCGTCAGCGCGTCCAGCGCCGGCAGCGCCTCCTCCACCGTGCGGGAACGCTTCGCCGTCGGCTCCGGAACGTAGTCCCGGATCACCAGCTCCCGCTCCTGCTCGATGCCGACCGTCAGCTCGTCCAGCTGGAGCGACAGCAGCCGCCCGTCCGTACCCAGTTCGACGACGTACTCGGCGATCTCGGTCGCGATCCGGCGGACCATTTCCAGCCGCTGCGCGACCGCGGTCACGTCGCGGACCGTGACCAGGTCCTCGATCTCCAGTGCCGACAGCGTGCCCGCGACCTCGTCGAGGCGCAGCTTGTACCGCTCCAGCGTGGCCAGCGCCTGGTTCGCCCGCGACAGGATCGCCCCGGACTCCTCCAGGACCCGCCGCTCCCCGTCCACGTACAGCGCGATCAGCCGCATCGACTGCGAGACCGACACCACCGGGAAGCCGCACTGCTTGGACACGCGGTCCGCCGTACGGTGCCGCGTTCCGGTCTCCTCCGTCGGGATCGACGCGTCCGGCACCAGCTGCACGCCGGCCCGCAGGATCTTGGTGATGTCCTTGTCCAGGATGAGCGCGCCGTCGAGCTTGCACAGCTCGCGCAGCCGGGTCGCCGTGAACTCCACGTCCAGGACGAACCCGCCGGTGCACATCGCTTCGACGCTCTTGTCCATGCCGAGGACGATGAGCCCGCCGGTGTTGCCGCGGACGATCCGTTCCAGGCCGTCACGCAGCGGCTGACCAGGTGCGACCGCGCTCAGCGAGGCGCGCATCATGGCCTCCTGCTTGGAGCTCGCGCCCGACTTGCCGGATGCTGCTGCCCCGTCCTTGGCTGCCACTGCACTCCTCCGGTCGCGGGTTGCGCCGCCTGCGTACGGCCGGGCGGACCATCCAGAAGTCTACCGGCGCGCGCTGCGGCCCCGCCGTGGCTTGTCCGGGTACGCCCCGCGCCGACCCCGTACGGACCCTCTGACCAGCTACTCCTTGGCCGCCGCACGGGACCGCCCGCGCGGCAGGACCCGCAGGGCGTCGCCCATGTCGGCGACCTCGGTCACCTTCATCCCGGCCGGTACCTTGCCCGGATCCGACGGCACCAGGGCGTGCGTGAAACCGAGCCGGTGCGCCTCCGCGAGCCGCCGCTGTACGCCGGTCACCCGGCGCACCTCGCCGGCCAGGCCGACCTCCCCGATGGCCACGAGGTTCTTCGGGAGCGGGACGTCGCTGGCGGCGGAGGCCAGGGCCAGGGCGATGGCCAGGTCGGCGGCCGGCTCGGTCAGCTTCACCCCGCCCACGGTGGCGCTGTAGATGTCCCGCTTGCCCAGCGCGGTGATCCGGCCGCGCTGCTCCAGCACCGCCAGCATCATCGAGACGCGGGAGGTCTCCAGGCCCGACGTGGTGCGCCGGGGGGAGGGGATCTGCGAGTCCACGGTCAGCGCCTGCACCTCGGCGACCAGCGGGCGCTTGCCCTCCAGGGTCACCGTCAGGCAGGTCCCGGGCACGGCCTCGGCGCGCCGGGTCAGGAACAGCCCGCTCGGGTCGGCGAGCCCGGTGATCCCCTCGTCGTGCAGCTCGAAGCAGCCCACCTCGTCGGTGGCCCCGTACCGGTTCTTGACGCCGCGCACGAGCCGCAGCCGGGCGTGCCGGTCGCCCTCGAAGCTCAGCACCACGTCGACGAGGTGTTCCAGGAGGCGGGGTCCGGCGATGGCCCCGTCCTTGGTCACGTGGCCCACGAGGAGTGTGGACATCCCGCGCTCCTTGGAGGCGCGGATCAGGGCCCCGGCGACCTCGCGGACCTGGGCCATGCCGCCGGGCGCGCCGTCGATCTCGGGGGAGGCGACGGTCTGTACGGAGTCCAGGATGAGGAGGGAGGGCTTCACCGCGTCCAGGTGCCCGAGCACGGCGGAGAGGTCGGTCTCGGCCGCCAGGTAGAGGTGGTCGCTCAGCGCGTTGATCCGGTCGGCGCGCAGCCGCACCTGGCTCGCCGACTCCTCGCCCGTGACGTACAGCGTGCGGTGCTCGTCGCTGGCCGCCTTCGCCGCGACGTCGAGCAGCAGCGTCGACTTCCCGACGCCGGGCTCCCCGGCGAGCAGCACCACGGCGCCGGGCACGAGCCCGCCGCCGAGGACCCGGTCCAGCTCGTCCACGCCGGTGCTGCGCGCGGTCGCCGTCCGGCCGTCGACCTGCGCGATCGGCACCGCGGCGGTCGACACCCGGCCTGCGGCGGTGGTCCGCACGGCGGGTGCGCCCATCTCCTCGACGGTGCCCCACGCCTGGCACTCGGGACACCGCCCGAGCCACTTCGCGGTCGTCCAGCCGCACTCGGTACAGCGGTAGGACGGCCGGTCCTTGGCGGATGAACGAGCAGTGCGGGCAGCCATGCCGCTCACGGTAGCCGCCCGCACTGACAGCGCCGCACCGGCGCCGGCAGCGCCGCTGACAACACCGCGGTCAGCGCCGCACCGATCTGTTCACCCGTAAGGGCTAAAAGTGGGAAAGGCTTCCGGGGGTCCACCGGCCCGCCGCCTACGGTCGCCAGGTGAACAGCAGCAGCCAGGCACACTCCTCGTCACGCTCCGGCGCACACCGGGCGCACGGGCGCACGCCCCACGAGGGGGAGCCGCCGCCGGCCTTCCGGCACGAGCCCTACCTGGACGGCCTGTTCACGTACTGCCTGTCGGTCCTGTGCGACCACGACACCGCCACCGACGTGCTGGGCGACGTACTCGCCGTGGCCGACCGGCATCCCGGCCGCTGCCCCGACGAGGGTGACCGGCGGGCCTGGCTGTACGCCTTGGCGCGCTGGGGCTGCCTGCACCGGCTCGCGGAGCAGCGGCGCGTACGACAGGGAGCGCATTGCGCCCGGCGTGCGCCGGAGCACACGTACCCCGGCCGTGCGCCGGGTGGCGGTACGGAAGGCGACCCGTCCGGCGGGGCCCACCGCACGCTTGACGTGAGCGCGTACCGCCGTACCGAGCTGGCCCGGCTCGCCTGGCCGGAGGCCGCCGGGACCACGCCCGAACAGCGCGAGGCCCTGGAGCTCGCCGTCCGCCACCGCCTCGGCGTCACCGAGCTGGCCGCCGTCCTCGGCACGCCCCCGGCCGCCGCCCGGGAGCTCCTGTCCGGGGCCGCCTGCGAGGTGGAGCGCACCCGCACCGCCCTCTCCGTCGTGGAGACCGGCAGCTGCCCCAGCGTCTCCCGGCTCACCGGCGACGGGCAGGTCCTGCTCTCCACCACCCTGCGCGCCGAGCTCGTACGGCACGTCGACGACTGTCCGCGCTGCCGCCGCGTCGCCGAACGCGTGGGCGCCGGCGCCCCCTGGCCCGGCTCCGGCGGCATCGACACCGCCGCCCTCCCGCTCGTCCCCGCCCCCCGCACCGCCGTCCACGCGGCGATGCTCCGCTCCGGCGGCCGGGGGCGACGGCCCGCCCCGCGCTTCGACCGCACCGGCTTCCCGATGGACCCCAAGGACCGCGCGGCCCGCCGCGACCGGATGCGGGCCCGGGCGGTGACCACCACCGTGGTCGCCACCGTGGTCGCCGCGCCGGTCCTGGCGCTGTGGGCGGCGTACCGCGGCACGCCCAGCACCGGCGAACCCGTCGGCGACGCCGCCACGCGCATCTCCGCGAGCGAGTCCGACCTCCCACTGCCCCCGCACGTCGGCGGGCGCCCGCTGACCGCGTACGAGAACGCCGGGAACGCCGCCTCCACCACCGGCGGGCCCGGCTTCGCCCCGGGCAGCGCCGAGCCCGACGTCTCGGTCGAGGTCATCAGCACCGGGCCCCCACCGGCCGCCGACCGGGCCGGTGGCCCCGGCCGGCTCACCGTGGCCGCGTCCTCCCACGGAGCCACCACACTGCTCACCCTCACCGCGTCCGGCGGCGCCCCGGTGGACTGGCGGCTCTGGTCCGACGCGCCCTGGCTGCGCGCGAGCCGTACCGCGGGCACGCTGGCCCCCGGAGAATCGGTCACCCTGAGGATCGCGGTGGACACCGAAGCCCAGCCCGTGGGGGGCTGGACGGCCCGGGTGGGGGTGGATCCCGGCGGTGCGGTCGTCTCCATCCAGGGCCGCGGGCGCCCGGCCCCGACCCCGGAGCCGCCGTCGACCCCGGACCCGACGCCCACGCCGACCCCGACGCCGAGTCCCACGCCGACCCCGACGCCGACCCCGACACCCACTCCGACCCCGACGCCCACGCCGACGTCAGGAGGAACGGTTTCCCCCGACCCCGGGCCGGCGCCGTCGGCTTCGGCTTCTTCGGCCTAGTCGACCGAGGTGGGGACCACCGGGTCGGCCGGGTGCGGGGCCATCGGCAGCAGCGAGGCGAGCCGCGCCTCGCACAGCTTCACCAGCTCCTCGTACGCCTCCTTGCCCATCAGCTCCGTCAGCTCGGCGCGGTACGACACGTACACCGGGTCCCCGGCGCCGTGCGCGGAGGTGGCCGACGTACACCACCAGTGCAGGTCGTGGCCGCCCGGACCCCAGCCGCGCCGGTCGTACTCGCCGATCGACACCTGGAGCACGCGGGTGTCGTCGGGCCGGTCGATCCAGTCGTAGGTGCGGCGGATCGGCAGCTGCCAGCAGACGTCGGGCTTGGTCTCCAGCGGCTCCTGGCCGCTCTTCAGCGCCAGGATGTGCAGCGAGCAGCCGGCCCCGGCGGGGAATCCCGGCCGGTTCAGGAAGATGCACGCGCCGTCCCAGCGGCGGGTCTGCTTCTCCCCGTCGTCGTCGGCTTGCGTCCACCCGGTCTCGCTGCCCACGTCGTGGAACTGCCACAGCTCCGGGGTCAGCCGGGCCACGTGCTGGGCGACGCGCTTCTCGTCGTCCTCGTCGGAGAAGTGCGCGCCGAGCGTGCAGCAGCCGTCGTCCGCCCGGCCCGCCTGGATGCCCTGGCAGCCCTGGCCGAAGATGCAGGTCCAGCGGGAGGTCAGCCAGGTCAGGTCGCAGCGGAAGACCTGCTCGTCGTCGGCGGGGTCGGGGAACTCCACCCAGGCGCGGGGGAAGTCGAGGCCCTTTTCGTCGGCGGCGAGTGCGGCGGCCTTCGCCTTGGCGGCCTTGGTGGCCTTGGCGGCTGTGGCAGCTTTGGTGCCGCCCTTGCTGCCGGCCTTGGCGTCCGTCGTGTTGTCGGTGCCCTTGTCGTTCTTCGACCGGGTCTTGTTGGCCTTCTTCGTATTTGGCACAAACCCAAGCCTAAGCGCCCCTTACCTCACCCCTCCGCGTTCCTCGCAGTAGCGTTTCCCCCTATGAGACTCGGTGTCCTTGATGTGGGTTCGAATACGGTCCATCTGCTGGTGGTGGACGCGCACCCCGGTGCGCGCCCGCAGCCGGCGCACTCGCACAAGGTGGAAATGCGGCTGGCGGAGCTCCTCGACGAGGGCGGCGCGGTCACACCCGAGGGCGTCGAGCGTCTCGTCTCGGTGATCGTCGACGCCGTGCAGGCCGCCGAGGACAAGGGGTGCGAGGACGTCCTGCCGTTCGCGACCAGCGCCGTGCGCGAGGCCACGAACGCGGACGAGGTGCTGGCGCGGATCAAGGCCGAGACCGGTGTCGACCTGCCCGTCCTGAGCGGTGAGGACGAGGCGCGGCTGACCTTCCTGGCCGCGCGCCGCTGGTTCGGCTGGTCGGCCGGGAAGCTGCTGGTCCTCGACATCGGCGGCGGCTCGCTGGAGATCGCGTACGGCATCGACGAGGACCCGGACGCGGCGGTCTCCCTCCCGCTGGGCGCGGGCCGCCTGACGGCGGGCTGGCTGCCGGGCGACCCGCCGGACGCGCTGGACATCCGGTCCCTGCGCAGGCACGTGCGGACGGAGATCGCGCGGACGGTGGGGGAGTTCAGCCGCTTCGGTACCCCGGACCACGTGGTGGCGACGTCGAAGACCTTCAAGCAGCTGGCCCGCATCGCGGGCGCGGCCCGCTCGGCGGACGGCCTCTACGTGCAGCGGGACCTGAGCCGGAAGTCGCTGGAGGAGTGGGTCCCGCGGCTGGCCGCGATGACCACGGCCCAGCGGTCGGCCCTCCCGGGCGTCTCGGAGGGCCGGGCGAACCAGCTCCTGGCGGGTGCGCTGGTCGCGGAGGGCGCGATGGACCTCTTCGGCGTCGACGAACTCGAGATCTGCCCGTGGGCCCTGCGCGAGGGCGTCATCCTGCGCAGGCTGGACCACCTCCCGACGGGCAACGGCTGAGCGGAGAAGCGGGCGGGCGGGCCGGCGGGGCGGGGGCGCGGGACGAGGGCGGGACTGCGGGCGGGACTGCGGGCGGTACGGGGGCGGGACGCACCAGGCGGGCATCGGGCCCGTACCCTGTGTCCGTGGCAGAACCAGTCCGCGTCCCGACCGCGAAAGTCGCCCTGTCCACCGCCTCCGTCTATCCGGAGTCCACGGCGACCGCCTTCGAGATCGCCGCGCGCCTCGGCTACGACGGCGTCGAGGTCATGGTCTGGACGGACCCGGTCAGCCAGGACGTCGACGCCCTGCGCCGGCTGTCCGACCACCACCAGGTGCCGATCCTCGCCATCCACGCGCCGTGCCTGCTGATCACCCAGCGGGTGTGGTCCACCGACCCCTGGACCAAGCTCCAGCGTGCCCAGGCGGCGGCCGAGCGGCTCGGCGCGTCCACCGTCGTCGTGCACCCGCCCTTCCGCTGGCAGCGGCAGTACGCGCGGGACTTCGTCACCGGAATCTGGCGGATGGCCGACGAGACCGACGTCCGGTTCGCCGTCGAGAACATGTACCCCTGGCGCTACCGCGACCGCGAGATGCTCGCGTACGCGCCCGAGTGGGACGTCACCAAGGACGACTACCGGCACTTCACCGTCGATCTGTCGCACACCGCGACCGCCCGGGCGGACGCGACCGCGATGATCGACCGGATGGGCGACCGGCTCGCGCACGTCCACCTCGCCGACGGAAACGGTTCGGCGAAGGACGAGCACCTGGTCCCGGGCCGGGGTACGCAGCCCTGCGCCGAGCTGCTGGAACGGCTCGCCCACAGCTCCTTCGACGGGCACGTGGTGATCGAGGTCAACACGCGGCGTGCCATGTCCTCCGCCGAGCGCGAGGCCGACCTCGCCGAGGCGCTGGCCTTCACCCGCCTGCACCTGGCCACCTCGTCCGCGACGCGTGACGAGGTCCGGCGCCCGTGACCGAGCCCGTGAAGCGCCGCCGCGGCCCCGGCCGGCCCCGCCAGGACGAGGTCGAGGAAGGCCCCGGCACCCAGGAGCGCATCCGCCTCGCCGCCCGCTCCGAGTTCGCCGCGCGCGGCTACGACAAGACCTCCGTACGGGGCGTGGCCAAGGCCGCCGGCGTGGACCCGGCCCTGGTCCACCACTACTTCGGCAGCAAGGACGACCTCTTCGCCGCCGCCATCGAGCTGAGCATGGAGCCGGCGATGGTGGTCCCGGCGATCCTCGGCGAGGGCCCGGAGGGCATCGGGGAGCGGCTCGCCCGCTACTTCCTGGGGATCTGGGAGAACCCGGTCACCCGGGCGCCGCTGCTGGCCGTGATCCGGTCCGCGCTGACCCACGAGGCGGCGGCCGCGGTCCTGCGCCGCATCGTCCTGCGCCGCGTCCTGGAGCGGGTTGCCGCCGACCTCGACGTCCCCGACCCGACCTTCCGCGCCGAACTCGCCGCCTCCCACATGGTCGGCATCGCGATCCTGCGCTACGTGGTCCAGGTCGAGCCCCTCGCATCCGCCGACCCGGACGACATCGTCGCCCTGGTGGCGCCCACCCTTCAGCGCTACCTGACCGAAGAATGAGCCGGCCGTCCCGGCATGCGGACTTGCTGTCCGTATCCCGGGCCGGGGGCGTAGCCTCGTAACTGATTCATATCTACAGTCGTGGCCGCGCTCCCAAGGCCGGCCGCACTCATGGGGAGTGAACCCGATGCCCGAGCTGAGGTCCCGCACCGTCACCCACGGCCGCAACATGGCGGGCGCACGCGCCCTTATGCGTGCGTCGGGCGTAGCGAGCGAGGACATCGGCAAGCCGATCATCGCGGTCGCCAACTCCTTCACCGAGTTCGTCCCCGGCCACACGCACCTGGCCCCGGTCGGCCGGATCGTCTCCGACGCCATCCGCGCGGCGGGCGCGATCCCGCGCGAGTTCAACACCATCGCGGTCGACGACGGCATCGCGATGGGCCACGCCGGCATGCTGTACTCCCTGCCCTCCCGCGACCTCATCGCGGACTCGGTCGAGTACATGGTGGAAGCCCACTGCGCCGACGCCCTGATCTGCATCTCCAACTGCGACAAGATCACCCCCGGCATGCTGATGGCCGCAATGCGCCTCAACATCCCGGTCGTCTTCGTCTCCGGCGGCCCGATGGAGGCCGGCCAGGCCACCCTCGTCGACGGCACCGTGCGCAAGCTCGACCTGATCGACGCCATGGTCGACGCCTCCAACGAGAACGTCTCCGACGAGGACGTCCTGCGCATCGAGGAGAACGCCTGCCCCACGTGCGGCTCGTGTTCGGGCATGTTCACCGCCAACTCGATGAACTGCCTCGCCGAGGCCATCGGCCTCGCCCTCCCCGGCAACGGCTCGGTCCTCGCCACCCACACCGCGCGCAAGGCCCTGTACGAGGACGCCGGCCGCACGGTCGTGGAGATCACCAAGCGCCACTACGAGCAGGACGACTTCTCGGTCCTGCCCCGCTCCATCGCGACCCGCGAGGCCTTCGAGAACGCCATGGCCCTCGACATCGCCATGGGCGGCTCCACGAACACGATCCTCCACCTCCTCGCCGCCGCCCAGGAGGCGGGCCTGGACTACGACCTCACCGACATCGACGAGGTCTCGCGCCGCGTCCCGTGCCTGTCCAAGGTCGCCCCGAACGTGGCGCCCGGCGGCACGTACTACATGGAGGACATCCACCGCGCCGGCGGCATCCCCGCCATCCTCGGCGAGCTGCACCGCGGCGGCCTCCTCAACAAGAACGTCACCACCGTCCACTCCGACGGCCTGGAGGACTGGCTGGCCGAGTGGGACGCCCGCTCCGGCACCGCCTCCGACACGGCGATGGAGCTGTGGCACGCGGCCCCCGGCTGCAAGCGCTCCGCGACCGCCTTCTCCCAGTCCGAGCGCTGGGAGACCCTCGACCTCGACGCCGAGGGCGGCTGCATCCGCTCCGTGCAGCACGCGTACTCCAAGGACGGCGGCCTCGCCGTCCTGCGCGGCAACATCGCGGCCGACGGCTGCGTCGTGAAGACGGCCGGCGTCGACGAGTCGATCTGGACCTTCGAGGGCCCGGCGGTCGTCTGCGAGTCGCAGGACGAGGCCGTCGACAAGATCCTGCGCAAGGAGATCAAGGCGGGCGACGTCGTCGTCATCCGCTACGAGGGCCCGCGCGGCGGCCCCGGCATGCAGGAGATGCTCTACCCGACCTCCTTCCTCAAGGGCCGCGGCCTCGGCAAGGTCTGCGCCCTGGTCACCGACGGCCGCTTCTCCGGCGGCACTTCGGGCCTGTCCATCGGCCACGCCTCCCCGGAGGCGGCATCGGGCGGCACCATCGCGGTCGTGGAGGACGGCGACCGGATCCGCATCGACATCCCGAACCGGTCGATCGAACTGCTCGTCGACGAGGCCACCCTGGCGGCCCGTCACGAGGCCCTCGGCGGCGTCTACGCCCCGAAGGACCGCGAGCGCAAGGTCTCCGCGGCCCTGCGCGCCTACGCGGCGATGGCCACCAGCGCCGACAAGGGCGCCGTCCGCGACGTCAGCCGCCTGGGCTGACCCGTCCGACCCGGCTTCCCGAACCCCGCCGCGCTCACCAGCCGGCGGGGTTCGCCGCGTCCACGGCGAACACGGACCCGTCGGGCGCACTCCCGAACACCCGCCCGTCCGCGACGACGGGCGCGGGGACGGTGGCCGTGTAGGTGCCCTGGCCCGTACCCATCCGGGGGTCCGTCTGCGCGACCAGCCGTCCGGCTCGGGCATCGACCGCGATCAGCCGGCCGTCGGCCGCCATCAGGTACAGCCGCCCGTTGTCGACGACCGGCCGGGAGGCCGCGGCCACCGCCGTCTCCAGCCGCCACGCCTCCTTCTCGCCGGCGACCGCCGTCAGCGCACCCGAGATGCCGATCAAGTACACGACCCCGTCCGGTCCGACGGCCGACTCGGCCTGCAACTGCTCCACCGACAACGGGGTGCGCCGGACCGCCCGCGTGGCGAGATCGATGCGCACGACCGCGACGGTCATTCCCTGAAGGTCGCCGGCCAGGAGGTACAGACCGCCCTGTGCGACCCCGACCGGCTTGAGCAGCCCCGGTGCGCGCAGCTGCCAGCGCACCGTGCCGCCGGCCGGATCGACCGCCGAGACCTGCGAGGACTTTCCGTCGTCGGCGCGCGTCGCCACGTACATGTCGAGGCTGCCGTCCGGCTGGTCGGGACCCGTGAACCAGACGGACCCCACCCGGCCCAGGCGCTTGCTCCAGCTCACGTTGCCGGTGGCCGCGTCGAGCGCCGTGACGGTCCCGTCCGCCCCGGCGGCCAGCACCTTCGAACCGGCGGGCAGCACGGTCGCGTTCTGCGCGATGTCCTTCTTCCACCGCGGTACGCCCGTTGCCGGATCCAGCGCCTGGAGCAGCCCGCTGCCGGGGGTCACGGCGAGGACGAGTCCGCCGCCCATGGCGGGAGCGATGGCAGTGGCGCCCGCCGTACGTGCGCCCGTGCCCGGTGCGGGGACCGACCAGGCGACGGCGCCGTCGGCCGGGTTCAGCCGGGCCGCGACGAGGCCGGGGGTCGAGCAGTACAGGGCTCCGGCTGCCGCGGCACACGCGGACACCGTGTTTCCGGGACCGCGGTCCCCGAGCGGGGCCGACCAAGGGGCCGGCGGTTCCGATCCCGTGGCCGAGCCAGACGGGTGCGCTGCCGTGTGCCCGCCGGGGTCTTCGCCGGCCGCGAACCGCGCGTACGTCCCGACGGCTCCGCCCGTCAGCAGCAGCGCGAGAGCCACCGCCACGGCGAGCCGCCGTGGCCGCCGCCCCGCCTGCGGGGCTTCGGGGGCCCGTACCCGCTGGTGCGTGGTGTCATCGGCGGCGGGCGGGAGCTGCGCCGAGACCGGCCGCCGGGGCTGCGGGATGAAGGCCTGGGTCTCCTCGCCCGTCGGGTACGCGGCGGCCCGCAGCTCGCCCAGCAGGGCGTCGGGGGTGGGTCGGTCGGCGGGGTCCTTGGCGAGGCAGCGCGCGATGACGGGCGCGAGGGAGGGCGGCACCCCGGCCAGATCGGGCTCGCTGTGCACCACCTGGTACGCGACGAGGTAGTGGCTGTCGGAGTCGAACGGTCCCCGCCCGGTCGCCGCGTGGACGAGTACGGCGCCCATCGCGAACACGTCCGCCGCCGGTCCGACCTCCCGCGGCCGCTGGAACTGCTCGGGCGCCATGAACGGGGGTGTGCCGATCAGCTTCCCGGTCTCGGTCCGCAGATCGCTGTCGGCGGGCCGGGAGATCCCGAAGTCGATGACCCGTACCCCGTCCGGCGCCATCAGGACGTTGCTGGGCTTCAGGTCCCGGTGCACGACACCGGCCCGGTGGATGTCCCGCAGGGCCTCCGCAAGCCCGGCGCCGAGCCGGGCCAGCCCCACGGGGCCGAGGGTCTCTTCCCGTACCTGCTCGGCGAGCGTGGGGGCGTCGATGAACAGGGTGGCCATCCAGGGCCGCTCGGCATCGGGGTCCGCGTCCACGACGGGTGCGGTGAAGGCCCCGCTCACCCGCCGGGCGGCTGCGACCTCCTGCCGGAACCTGGCCCGGAACTCCGGATCCGCCGCGTGCTGGGCGTGTACGACCTTGACCGCGAGCCGCAGCCCGGATGCGGAGGTGGCCAGATGCACCACCCCCATGCCACCGGAACCCAGGACGGATTCCAGCCGGTACTGCCCGGCGTACTCCGGAAAACCGGCCCGTTCCGCGCGCAGTGAGTGCACTGCCGACCACCCCCGCCGGAGCCTAGTCGATGGCGCATATGAACCGGTAAGGGCCTGCTACCCTGCGCGAGTTGCGGAGCGTCATGCTCAAGGGGGAGATTTTCGATGTCGGTTGAGAATGAAGCGAACCAGGTCCAGACCCTTGCCGAAGGATCCGGCTACAAGTCCTACCCGGTGGCGCCGGGTACCCAGCTCAATGTGCGCAGCGGCCCGGGCACCGGATATCCCGTCGTCAGCGTCCTGCCGCTGGGAGCCTGGGTGACGATCCGCTGCCAGTGCGCGGGCACCACCGTCTCGGGCCCGTACGGCACCACGAACCTCTGGGACTGCGTCGGCAACGGCCAGTTCGTCTCCGACGCCTACGTGAAGACGGGCAGCGACGGCTACGTCGCCGCACACTGCGGCTAGCCCGTCTGACACGTGAGACACGCCCGGCCCATCCGGCAAGGCGAGGGATAATCGCTGGTGTGAGCGACGACCAGCGAGACCAATCCCCCGCCGAGCCGGCCGAGGCCGCGGCACCCGCCGGGCCCGAGCCCGAGCCGATCCCGTTCTTCGGCACCACCTGGGTGAACCACGACGGCGGCTACGCCCTGCGCCGCGCCGGCATCGCCATCGGCGCGCTGGTCACCGCCGTCGCCGCCGCGCTGCTGCTCCGCCTCTCCTACGAGGGTCTGGAGCTCGGCAACGTCGGCCCCTTCCTCAGCATCTCCGTGGTCGTCCTCTTCGCGATCTCCAGCTCCATCGCCTTCGCCAAGACCTGGGAATCCTTCAGCCGCCGCCCGGCACCCTCCTCCGACGAGGCCGCCCTCAAGGGCCTGAAGGCGATCGGTTTCATCGGCTCCCTCATCGCGTACTTCCTGCGCTGCCTCGTCGAGGCTCCGGGCGAGAAGCTGCGCCGCGCCGAGTACGAGAGTGCCGTGGCCGAATTCGCCCGCCGCCGCAGCACCCGTACCGGCAATCCGGCCGCGCGCCGCCCCAAGCGCAAGAAGTAGCCCACACCCGGAACGTTGACGCGGGGCACAGCCAGGAGCATTATTCATCACATGATGAATAACCCGCCTCCGGGAGCCCCAGGAGACCCGGCCGCCGTGCACGCCACCGGCCTGACCGTCCGCCGCGGCACGGGCCGAGCCCCCCGTACCGTCATCGACGCCATCGACTTCGACGTCCCCCGCGGCCGCATCACCGGCCTCCTCGGCCCCTCCGGCTGCGGAAAGTCCACCCTCATGCGCGCCGTCGTAGGCACCCAGGCCCACGTCACCGGCACCCTCGACGTCCTCGGCCGCCCCGCCGGCCACCCCGAGCTCCGCTCCCGCATCGGCTACGTCACCCAGGCGCCGTCCGTCTACGACGACCTCACCGTCCGGCAGAACCTCGACTACTTCGCAGCGATCCTCGACCCCGGCCGAGCCGCCGCCGACCGCCGCGCCGCCGCCGTACGACAGGCCATCACCGACGTCGACCTCACCACCCACACCGACGCCCTCGCCGGAAACCTCTCCGGCGGCCAGCGCAGCCGCGTCTCCCTCGCCGTCGCCCTGCTCGGCACCCCCGAGCTCCTCGTCCTGGACGAACCCACCGTCGGCCTCGACCCGGTCCTGCGCCGCGACCTCTGGAACCTCTTCCACGAGATCACCCGCACCCGCGGCGCCACGATCCTCGTCTCCTCCCACGTCATGGACGAGGCCGAGCGCTGCCACGACCTGCTCCTCATGCGCGAGGGCCGCATCCTCGCCCAGGACACCCCCGACGGCCTGCGCGCCCGCACCCACTGCGCCACCGTCGAGGAAGGCTTCCTCCGCCTCGTGGACGAGGCCAACGCACTCGCGAAGGAGACCCGGCGATGAACGGCGCCCGCACCACCGCCACCGCAGCCCGCGTCCTGCGCCAGCTCAGCCACGACCCGCGCTCCATCGCGCTGATGCTCCTGGTCCCCGTCCTGATGCTGACGCTGCTGCGCTTCGTCTTCGACGGCAGCCCCCGCACCTTCGACGGCATCGGCGCGTCACTCCTCGGGATCTTCCCCCTCATCACCATGTTCCTGGTGACCTCCATCGCCACCCTGCGCGAGCGCACCTCCGGCACCCTGGAGCGCCTCCTCGCCATGCCGCTCGGCAAGGGCGACCTCATCGCCGGCTACGCCCTCGCCTTCGGCGCCGTCGCCGTCGTCCAGTCCGTCCTCGCCACCGGCCTCGCCCTCTCGCTCCTCGGCCTCGACGTCGTCGGCTCCCCCTGGCTGCTCCTCCTCGTCGCCCTCCTCGACGCGCTCCTCGGCACCGCACTCGGCCTCTTCGTCTCCGCCTTCGCGTCCTCCGAGTTCCAGGCCGTCCAGTTCATGCCGGCGGTGATCTTCCCCCAGCTGCTCCTGTGCGGCCTCTTCGCGGCGCGCAACACCATGCAGCCCGTCCTCGAAGGCCTCTCCAACGTCCTGCCCATGTCCTACGCCGTCGACGGCATGAACCAGGTCCTCACCCACACCGACATGACCGCCGACTTCGTCCGCGACTCCGTCGTCGTCGCCGCCTGCGCCCTGCTCGTCCTCGCCCTCGGCGCGGCCACCCTCCGCCGCCGGACGCCCTGACGCGCCCTGACCCGCACGGTTCTGAGGCGAGGCCCGGCGACCACAGGCCGGACACCGGCCCGCCATTCCACCCACGGGTGCAAGGATGAGGGCGTACACCCAATCAGTTCGGCGAGGTGAATCGGGCATGACCCAGACAGTCGCAGTCCTCGGTACCGGCAAGATCGGCGAGGCCCTGCTCAGCGGGATGATCCGCGGCGGCTGGCCCGCCTCGAAGCTCCTGGTCACCGCCCGCCGCGCGGAACGCGCCGAGGAACTCCACGCCCGCTACGGCGTCGAGGCCGTCAGCAACGCCGAGGCCGCCAAACGCGCCGACACCCTCATCCTCACCGTCAAGCCGCAGGACATGGGCAAGCTCCTCGAAGAGCTCTCCCCGCACGTCCCCGCCGACCGCCTGGTCATCAGCGGCGCCGCCGGCATCCCGACCTCCTTCTTCGAGGAGCGGCTCGCGCCCGGCACTCCCGTCGTCCGCGTCATGACGAACACCCCCGCCCTCGTCGACGAGGCCATGTCCGTCATCTCGGCCGGCAGCCACGCCACCGCCGCGCACCTCCTCCACACCGAGGAGATCTTCGGCGGCGTCGGCAAGACCCTGCGCGTCCCCGAGTCCCAGCAGGACGCGGCCACCGCCCTCTCCGGCTCCGGACCCGCGTACTTCTACTTCCTCGTCGAGGCCATGACGGACGCCGGGATCCTCCTGGGCCTGCCCCGCGCCCAGGCCCACGACCTGATCGTCCAGGCCGCCATCGGCGCCGCCGTGATGCTCCGCGACAGCGGCGAACACCCGGTCAAGCTCCGCGAGGCCGTCACCTCCCCGGCCGGTACGACGATCAACGCGATCGTCGAGCTCGAGCGGCACGGCGTACGCGCCGCGCTGATCGCCGCCCTCGAAGCGGCCCGCGACCGCAGCCGCGAGCTCGCCTCCGGCAACAGCTGAGACGCGCGTACGGGCCCCCGCCGCAGCGGGGGCCCGCACTCCGTTGAGCCCTCACCCCTTCACGGGGCGAGCAGCCCGATGGCCTCGTACGCCCGGTCCACCACCGGCCGCGCCAGCTCCCGGGCCCGCCCGGCACCCTCCCGCAGCACCTTGTCCACCTCCGCCGGATCGGCCGCCAGCTCGGCATGCCGCTCCCGCACCGGCCGCAGCAGCTCGACCACCGCGTCGGCGACATCCCGCTTGAGCGCGCCGTACCCGGTGTAGCCGTCGGCGAGGCGCACGGGATCCCCGCCCGTACAGGCGGCCAGGATGTCCAGCAGGTTCGCCACCCCGGGCCGCGCCTCCCGGTCGTGGACCACCCCGCCGTCCCCGCTGTCGGTGACGGCCCGCATCACCTTCTTGCGTACGGCCTCCGGTTCGTCGAGCAGATAGACGATCCCCGTGCCGTTCGCGTCGGACTTCCCCATCTTCGAGGTCGGCTCCTGGAGGTCCATGACCCGGGCGGCCACCGCCGGATGCGTGGCCTTGGGCACCGTGAAGGTGTGCCCGTACCGCTGGTTGAAGCGCACGGCCAGATCCCGGGTCAGCTCGACGTGCTGCTGCTGGTCCTCACCCACGGGCACCTCGTCGGTCCGGTACGCCAGGATGTCGGCGGCCATCAGTACGGGATAGGTGAGCAGCGACAGCCGTACGCCGTCCCCGGCGGCCTGCGCCTTCGCCGCCTTCTCCTTGTACTGGATCATCCGGCGCAACTCGCCGTCGGTGGCGGTGCACTCCAGCAGGTACGCCAGCCGCGTGTGCTCGTCGACATGGCTCTGCACGAACAACGTGCACCGCTGCGGATCCAGCCCGGAGGCGAGCAACAGCGTCGCCGCCTGCCGGCTGAGCCGCCGTACCCGCGCCGGCTCGTGCTCGACGGTCAGCGCGTGCAGGTCGACGACGCAGAACAGCGCCTCGTCCGGCTCCTGGTCGGCGGCGACCCACTGCCGCACGGCACCCAGGTAGTTGCCCAGCGTCAGATGCCCGGTCGGCTTGACCCCGCTGAAGATCCTCGTCATGTCCTGCTCTCCCTTGTGTGAGTGGTGTCGAGGCCGCCGCGTCGGACGACCGAGCCACTCCCGGGGAGGGGAGAAACGAAAACGGCCGCCGAAGCGGCGGCCGTGAGCGCATGCGTGCTCGTGTTGCAGTCGGCCGCCGTCAGGCGGCCCACCAACGGAGGTTGAGCGTGAGCGCATGCGTAGTCATGGGCCCAGGGTAGACGGAAGGGGATGGAGACGGGGTGAGATTCGGGCACCACGCACGGCCGGTCAGCCTGGGGTTGACACAGGTGTCCCCGATCCGTAAGGTTCTTCGAGTTGTCCGAAGTGAGCGCCGACCCCGGTCGGTCCCCGGACAGCCATCCCGCACTACACATTCGAACGAACGACGCACTTTGTCGTCCCGTTTTCATGCGTATTTGCGAATGAGGAATCTGCGTCCGAGGACGCTGCCGCCGATTAGGTTCGGGGGCAAGGAATCCGCTACTGTCTCACTCGCCGGAAGGGCCCAACAGCCCGGAAGGCAAACCCCGCTGACCGGGAGTCAGGCCCGAAAGGATCTGATAGAGTCGGAATCGCCGGAAAGGGAAAGCGCGAAAGCGCAGGACCTGGAAAGCACCGAGGAAATCGGGCCCGAAAGAGTCTGATAGAGTCGGAAACGCAAGAACACAGAACGAAAGCCCGGAGGAAAGCCCGAGAGGGTGAGTACAAAGGAAGCGTCCGTTCCTTGAGAACTCAACAGCGTGCCAAAAATCAACGCCAAAAGTTGATACCCCGTCCACTTCGGTGGATGAGGTTCCTTTGAAAAAGACCTGTGAGGCTCCGTTTCGGGGTGCTTGCAGGCAATTACACAGCGAGGACGCAGTGGTCAGTCGGTCTTATTCCGACCATGACTGGCCCGCTCTACGTGATGTGTGCACCCGATTACGGGTAAACATTCATGGAGAGTTTGATCCTGGCTCAGGACGAACGCTGGCGGCGTGCTTAACACATGCAAGTCGAACGATGAAGCCCTTCGGGGTGGATTAGTGGCGAACGGGTGAGTAACACGTGGGCAATCTGCCCTTCACTCTGGGACAAGCCCTGGAAACGGGGTCTAATACCGGATACCACTCCTGCCTGCATGGGCAGGGGTTGAAAGCTCCGGCGGTGAAGGATGAGCCCGCGGCCTATCAGCTTGTTGGTGGGGTAATGGCCCACCAAGGCGACGACGGGTAGCCGGCCTGAGAGGGCGACCGGCCACACTGGGACTGAGACACGGCCCAGACTCCTACGGGAGGCAGCAGTGGGGAATATTGCACAATGGGCGAAAGCCTGATGCAGCGACGCCGCGTGAGGGATGACGGCCTTCGGGTTGTAAACCTCTTTCAGCAGGGAAGAAGCGAAAGTGACGGTACCTGCAGAAGAAGCGCCGGCTAACTACGTGCCAGCAGCCGCGGTAATACGTAGGGCGCAAGCGTTGTCCGGAATTATTGGGCGTAAAGAGCTCGTAGGCGGCTTGTCACGTCGGATGTGAAAGCCCGAGGCTTAACCTCGGGTCTGCATTCGATACGGGCTAGCTAGAGTGTGGTAGGGGAGATCGGAATTCCTGGTGTAGCGGTGAAATGCGCAGATATCAGGAGGAACACCGGTGGCGAAGGCGGATCTCTGGGCCATTACTGACGCTGAGGAGCGAAAGCGTGGGGAGCGAACAGGATTAGATACCCTGGTAGTCCACGCCGTAAACGTTGGGAACTAGGTGTTGGCGACATTCCACGTCGTCGGTGCCGCAGCTAACGCATTAAGTTCCCCGCCTGGGGAGTACGGCCGCAAGGCTAAAACTCAAAGGAATTGACGGGGGCCCGCACAAGCGGCGGAGCATGTGGCTTAATTCGACGCAACGCGAAGAACCTTACCAAGGCTTGACATATACCGGAAAGCATTAGAGATAGTGCCCCCCTTGTGGTCGGTATACAGGTGGTGCATGGCTGTCGTCAGCTCGTGTCGTGAGATGTTGGGTTAAGTCCCGCAACGAGCGCAACCCTTGTCCTGTGTTGCCAGCATGCCCTTCGGGGTGATGGGGACTCACAGGAGACCGCCGGGGTCAACTCGGAGGAAGGTGGGGACGACGTCAAGTCATCATGCCCCTTATGTCTTGGGCTGCACACGTGCTACAATGGCCGGTACAATGAGCTGCGATACCGTGAGGTGGAGCGAATCTCAAAAAGCCGGTCTCAGTTCGGATTGGGGTCTGCAACTCGACCCCATGAAGTCGGAGTCGCTAGTAATCGCAGATCAGCATTGCTGCGGTGAATACGTTCCCGGGCCTTGTACACACCGCCCGTCACGTCACGAAAGTCGGTAACACCCGAAGCCGGTGGCCCAACCCGTAAGGGAGGGAGCTGTCGAAGGTGGGACTGGCGATTGGGACGAAGTCGTAACAAGGTAGCCGTACCGGAAGGTGCGGCTGGATCACCTCCTTTCTAAGGAGCACAGTACCGATTGCAGACAAATGTTCTGCACGGTCAGCTCATGGGTGGAACGTTGATTATTTGGCACGGTTTCTGAAACTTCCTGTGAGTACTGCTTCGGCGTGGAAAACAGTGACAGTGGACGAGATCGTGCCTGGCACGTTGTTGGGTCCTGAAGGTACGGCCGTAAGGTCATGTCTTCAGTGCCGGCCCCAGTGAACTTGATCTGTATGGATCAGGGTGATGGGTGGCTGGTCGTTGTTTGAGAACTACACAGTGGACGCGAGCATCTGTGGCCAAGTTTTTAAGGGCGCACGGTGGATGCCTTGGCACCAGGAACCGATGAAGGACGTGAGAGGCCGCGATAGGCCCCGGGGAGCTGCCAACTGAGCTTTGATCCGGGGGTGTCCGAATGGGGAAACCCGGCAGTCGTCATGGGCTGTCACCCATGCCTGAACACATAGGGCATGTGGAGGGAACGCGGGGAAGTGAAACATCTCAGTACCCGCAGGAAGAGAAAACAACCGTGATTCCGGGAGTAGTGGCGAGCGAAACCGGATGAGGCCAAACCGTATGCGTGTGATACCCGGCAGGGGTTGCGCATGCGGGGTTGTGGGAATTCTTTTGATCGGTCTGCCGGCCGGTCGGCGAGTCAGAAACCGTTGATGTAGTCGAAGGACATGCGAAAGGTCCGGCGTAGAGGGTAAGACCCCCGTAGACGAAACATCAGCGGCTTGCTTAAGAATCTCCCAAGTAGCACGGGGCCCGAGAAATCCCGTGTGAATCTGGCGGGACCACCCGCTAAGCCTAAATATTCCCTGGTGACCGATAGCGGATAGTACCGTGAGGGAATGGTGAAAAGTACCGCGGGAGCGGAGTGAAATAGTACCTGAAACCGTGTGCCTACAAGCCGTGGGAGCGTCGCCGTTGTTCTTCGGAACAACGGTCGTGACTGCGTGCCTTTTGAAGAATGAGCCTGCGAGTTAGCGGTGTGTAGCGAGGTTAACCCGTGTGGGGAAGCCGTAGCGAAAGCGAGTCCGAATAGGGCGATTGAGTTGCACGCTCTAGACCCGAAGCGGAGTGATCTAGCCATGGGCAGGTTGAAGCGGAGGTAAGACTTCGTGGAGGACCGAACCCACCAGGGTTGAAAACCTGGGGGATGACCTGTGGTTAGGGGTGAAAGGCCAATCAAACTCCGTGATAGCTGGTTCTCCCCGAAATGCATTTAGGTGCAGCGTCGTGTGTTTCTTGCCGGAGGTAGAGCACTGGATAGGCGATGGGCCCTACCGGGTTACTGACCTTAGCCAAACTCCGAATGCCGGTAAGTGAGAGCACGGCAGTGAGACTGTGGGGGATAAGCTCCATGGTCGAGAGGGAAACAGCCCAGAGCATCGACTAAGGCCCCTAAGCGTACGCTAAGTGGGAAAGGATGTGGAGTCGCAGAGACAACCAGGAGGTTGGCTTAGAAGCAGCCACCCTTGAAAGAGTGCGTAATAGCTCACTGGTCAAGTGATTCCGCGCCGACAATGTAGCGGGGCTCAAGCGTACCGCCGAAGTCGTGTCATTGCAGCAATAGGGCCAACGCCCGCTGTGATGGGTAGGGGAGCGTCGTGTGCCGGGTGAAGCAGCAGCGGAAGCTAGTTGTGGACGGTTCACGAGTGAGAATGCAGGCATGAGTAGCGATACACACGTGAGAAACGTGTGCGCCGATTGACTAAGGGTTCCTGGGTCAAGCTGATCTGCCCAGGGTAAGTCGGGACCTAAGGCGAGGCCGACAGGCGTAGTCGATGGACAACCGGTTGATATTCCGGTACCCGCTTTGAAACGCCCAATATCGAATCAGGCGATGCTAAGTCCGTGAAGCCGTTCCGGACCCTTCGGGGAAAGGAAAGTGGTGGAGCCGACGAACCAGACTTGTAGTAGGTAAGCGATGGGGTGACGCAGGAAGGTAGTCCAGCCCGGGCGGTGGTAGTCCCGGGGTAAGGGTGTAGGCCGAGGGGTAGGCAAATCCGTCCCTCATTAAGGCTGAGACCTGATGCCGAGCCGATTGTGGTGAAGTGGATGATCCTATGCTGTCGAGAAAAGCCTCTAGCGAGTTTCATGGCGGCCCGTACCCTAAACCGACTCAGGTGGTCAGGTAGAGAATACCGAGGCGTTCGGGTGAACTATGGTTAAGGAACTCGGCAAAATGCCCCCGTAACTTCGGGAGAAGGGGGGCCATCACTGGTGAGGGAACTTGCTTCCTGAGCTGGGGGTGGCCGCAGAGACCAGCGAGAAGCGACTGTTTACTAAAAACACAGGTCCGTGCGAAGCCGTAAGGCGATGTATACGGACTGACGCCTGCCCGGTGCTGGAACGTTAAGGGGACCGGTTAGTGCGCTTTCGGGCGTGCGAAGCTGAGAACTTAAGCGCCAGTAAACGGCGGTGGTAACTATAACCATCCTAAGGTAGCGAAATTCCTTGTCGGGTAAGTTCCGACCTGCACGAATGGCGTAACGACTTCTCGACTGTCTCAACCATAGGCCCGGTGAAATTGCACTACGAGTAAAGATGCTCGTTTCGCGCAGCAGGACGGAAAGACCCCGGGACCTTTACTATAGTTTGATATTGGTGTTCGGTTCGGCTTGTGTAGGATAGGTGGGAGACTTTGAAACCCCAACGCCAGTTGGGGTGGAGTCGCCGTTGAAATACCACTCTGGTCGTGCTGGATGTCTAACCTCGGTCCGTGATCCGGATCAGGGACAGTGTCTGATGGGTAGTTTAACTGGGGCGGTTGCCTCCCAAAGGGTAACGGAGGCGCCCAAAGGTTCCCTCAGCCTGGTTGGCAATCAGGTGTTGAGTGTAAGTGCACAAGGGAGCTTGACTGTGAGACCGACGGGTCGAGCAGGGACGAAAGTCGGGACTAGTGATCCGGCGGTGGCTTGTGGAAGCGCCGTCGCTCAACGGATAAAAGGTACCCCGGGGATAACAGGCTGATCTTCCCCAAGAGTCCATATCGACGGGATGGTTTGGCACCTCGATGTCGGCTCGTCGCATCCTGGGGCTGGAGTCGGTCCCAAGGGTTGGGCTGTTCGCCCATTAAAGCGGTACGCGAGCTGGGTTTAGAACGTCGTGAGACAGTTCGGTCCCTATCCGCTGTGCGCGTAGGAATATTGAGAAGGGCTGTCCCTAGTACGAGAGGACCGGGACGGACGAACCTCTGGTGTGCCAGTTGTCCTGCCAAGGGCATGGCTGGTTGGCTACGTTCGGGAGGGATAACCGCTGAAAGCATCTAAGCGGGAAGCCTGCTTCAAGATGAGTATTCCCACCTCCTTGAGAGGGTAAGGCTCCCAGTAGACGACTGGGTTGATAGGCCAGATGTGGAAGCCCGGTAACGGGTGAAGCTGACTGGTACTAATAGGCCGAGGGCTTGTCCTCAGTTGCTCGCGTCCACTGTGTTAGTTCTGAAATAACGAACAGCTGTGTTCATGCCAGCGTTCAAATTTCATAGTGTTTCGGTGGTCATAGCGTTAGGGAAACGCCCGGTTACATTCCGAACCCGGAAGCTAAGCCTTTCAGCGCCGATGGTACTGCAGGGGGGACCCTGTGGGAGAGTAGGACGCCGCCGAACAATCATTGCGGGAAGCCCCGCACCAAACCCTTACGGGTTCGGTGCGGGGCTTTTCTGCGTTCACCATCAGAATCCGTCGGATGCCCGGCATGGGGTACGGATGGATCCGGGTTGACGGCTCGTAGGGTTGGGGGATGGGCTATGACCTCGTCATCTTCGACAACGACGGCGTGCTGGTGGACAGTGAGCCGCTCGCCAACAGCATCCTCGCCGGGTACCTGAGCGAGCTCGGGCACCCCACCTCGTACGAGGACTCGCTCCGCGACTACATGGGGGCCGCCGTGCACCGGGTGCACGATCTCGTTCTCGAGCGGACCGGGCAGCGGCTGCCGGACGACTTCGACGAGACGCTGCACGCGCGGACCTTCGCCGCGTTCGAGCGGGAGTTGCGGCCCGTGCCCGGGGTGGAGGAGGTGCTCGGGGCGCTGACCGCACACGGCATCGGGTACTGCCTGGCCTCCTCCGGGAATCACGAGCGAATCCGGGTCGGGCATCGGGCGGCCGGGATCGACGGGTGGTTCGAGGAGGAGTGGATCTTCAGCTCGCAGGACGTGGGCCAGGGAAAGCCGGCGCCCGATCTGTTCCTCCACGCGGCCCGGTCGATGGGCGTGGAGCCCGCGCGGTGTGTGGTCGTCGAGGACAGCCCGCTGGGCATTCAGGCCGCCGCGGCCGCGGGGATGGACGTGTTCGCCTTCACGGCGATGCTGCCTGCGGACCGGCTGCCCGGGGCCACCGCGTACTTCGGTGACATGAAGCAGCTGCCGGGGCTTCTGCAACTGCCCGTGTGATCGCTCTACCCACCGGTAGCCCCGGGGCCTACGCTGACCCGCCATGACGGTTGATGTGCGGCTGCGGCGCGGGCGCAGTGCCCTGGGGTTCAGCTTCTTCGCGCAAGGTGTCGCCTTTGCGCTGCTCGTGACCAGGATCCCGGCGATCCAGGACCGGTACGGGATATCCGACGGGCTGCTGCCCGCCTTCCTCGCCGCCGTGCCGATCCTCGCCGGGGTCGCGAGCGTGGCCACCGAGCACCTGGTGAAGCGGGTGGCGCCCAGTGCCGTACTGAGGTGGGCGCAGCCCGTGGTGCTGCTCGCGCTGCTCGGGGTCGGGGCCGGCACCGAGCTGTGGCAAGTGGCGGTGGCCCTGGGGTTGTTCGGGCTGTCGGTGGGTGCGCTGGACGCCTCGATGAACATGCTCGGCGTGAGCCTCCAGCGGGAGTACGGGCGCAGCATCATGCTCGGCTTCCACGCTGCCTACAGCCTCGGGGGGATCGTCGGTGCCTCGGCCGCGTGGGCCGGGGCGCATTGGCGTCTGGACTTGTTCGTGAGCTATCTGCCGGCCCTGGTGGTGCTGGTGCCGCTCGTCCTGTGGGGGAGCCGGAGCTACGTCGACACGCCCTCCGAGGCGGTCCAGGAGAAGGGGCTGGGCGCCGGCGGTGCCAAGCTGCTGCTGCCGCTGTGTCTGGTGATGGCGTGCGCGTACATCGGGGACTCGACGGTGGCGAACTGGAGTGCCAAGTACCTTCAGGACGTGCTGGGGAGCTCCGAGCAGCTGGCGACCGTCCCGTACAACGTCTACATGGTGACCACCCTGATCGGGCGGGCCGTCGGGGACCTGGGCGTACGGCGCTTCGGGGCCGCGGCCGTGGTGCGGGGCGGGACGGTGGTGGCGGCCGCGGGGTTCGCCGTCGTGGCGGCCGCGCCGGGTGCGTGGGTGGGGATGCTCGGTTTCACGCTGCTGGGGATCGGGCTGTGCGTGATCGTGCCGCAGACCTTCGCGGCTGCCGGGCGGTTGTTCCCGGGGGGTTCGGACACCGCGATAGCCCGGCTGAACATCTTCAACTACGTCGGCTTCCTGATCGGGTCGCCGCTCGTCGGTGGGATCGGGGACGCCTGGAGCTACCGGGGCGCGATGCTCGTGCCGATGGTTCTCGTCCTGATCACGCTGTTCTACGCCCGTTCGTTCGGACCTCGGGAGGCCCGATACGGTGTCGGGCATGAGCGGCCGCGGGTTGTTGATGTGGGACGAGGCGGTTACGAAGTATGACTTCGGGCCCAGCCATCCGATGGATCCGGTGCGTCTGGCGCTGACCATGGGCCTGGTGCGCGCCTTCGGGCTGGACCGGGCCATGGAGGTACGGGCGGCCCGCGCGGCCGGGGACTCGACGCTGAGGCTGGTGCACCGGGAGGACTACGTCGCCGCGGTGCACGAGGTGTCCGCCGATCCCGGGGTCGCCGACGGTTCGTACGGGCTGGGGACCATGGACGATCCGGCGTTCCACGGGATGCACGAGGCGTCCGCGCTGATCGCCGGGCAGTCGGTGGCCGGGGCGGAGGCGATCTGGCGGGGCGAGGCCGAGCACGCCGTGAACTTCGCCGGCGGGCTGCACCACGCCATGCCGGGCGGGGCGGCCGGTTTCTGCGTGTACAACGACGCGGCGCTGGCCATCGCGCGGCTGCTGGAGCTGGGGGCCGAGCGGGTCGCGTACGTGGACGTGGACGTCCATCACGGGGACGGCGTGCAGGCGGCCTTCTGGGACGACCCGCGGGTGCTGACCATCTCCCTGCACGAGCATCCGCGGACGCTGTTCCCGCAGACCGGCTGGCCGGAGGAGACCGGCGGTGCGGCGGCCGAGGGGTCGGCGGTGAACGTCGCGCTGCCCGCGGGGACCGGGGACGAGGGGTGGCTGCGGGCCTTCCACGCCACGGTGCCGGAGCTGCTGGCGGACTTCCGGCCGCAGGTGCTGGTGACCCAGCACGGGGCGGACACGCACTTCGAGGATCCGCTCGCCCATCTGGCGGTGTCCCTGGACGCCCAGCGGGCAGTCCAGGAGGCCTGCCACCGGCTGGCGCACGAGTACGCGGACGGGCGGTGGCTGGCGCTCGGCGGCGGCGGGTACGCGGTGGTGGACGTCGTGCCTCGGTCGTGGACGCATCTGGTGGCGATCGCGGCGCACCGGCCGATCGACCCGGCGACCGCGGTGCCGGCCTCGTGGCGGGACGAGGTGTACGCGCGGACGCGGCAGCTGGCGCCGGCCCGGATGACGGACGGGCGTGCGGTGGCGTGGCGGGAATGGGACGAGGGCTACGACCCGGCGGACCGCACGGATCAAGCCGTCCTCGCCACGCGGCGCGCGGTGTTCCCGCTACGCGGCTTGCTGACCTGATGACGCATCGTTACGCCAAGTGTGGGGCCGTTCTCCGGAATTGATGATCCGCCAGATGTGTTGAGGCAGCATCGGAGGGTGTTGAGCTCCGGCGCGCTGCGTGCGCATCTGCTGGCCGCCCGGTTGGCCGGGCCCATCGCGACCTCCCGGGAGGAGAGCCTGCGCAGCTACCGGCTGTTCGCGGCGCGCGATCCGCGGGTGCTGCTCGGGCTGGATCCGGAGTGGGCCTGGGGCGAGGGTGACCTGCTGAGGCTGATGGCGGACAAGTGCGGGGTCTCGGCGGACCCGGCGCACGTCAGCGGGCCGGACGAGATCGACCCGGAGCGGACGATGGCCGCGCTGGAGGCCTTCGCGGGGCGGCTGCGGGCGGCGGCCGGGGCGCGGTCGCCCGTGCTGTTCGGGACGGGGCACCCGCACCGGCTCCTGGGCTTCTACGCCGGGTTGGCCGAGGCGATGTCGGCGGCGGGATGTGTTGTCCTCACTCCGGCGCAGGGGGTGAGTGTCGACATGGCGACCCGGTTCGGCGTACGCACGTACAGCATCGATTACGTACGAGGGGTCGCACTGGTGCGGGAGCCCGGCGTGCGGCCACCGGGGAGTGCCACCGGCGCGCACTCCCATTCGCCGCTGCCGGTTCGGCTCGCGCTGGGGGCCTTGGCGGAGGCCGGCGGGCCCTTGCCGGAATTGGTGGTGGGGGACCACGGGTGGGTCTGCGGTGCTGGTCAGCTGGGTGTGGAGGCGATCGGGCTGGCGGATACGGACGATCCCGCGCTGTTCGTCGGCGAGGCCGAGGGGCGGGTCTCGGTGGCCGTTCCACTTGATGACGCGGTGCGTGCGGACTACTACCGACCGCTTACTCGCTATGTGCTCAATCGGGCGAGTCTGTCGGGGCGCCAGGAGTGGCCGTAGCTCCTCTTCCCCACTCGTATCACGCGCCCCTACTCTGGGGAGTGAGCGTGCGACGACGAGGAGTAACCGGAGGGGAAGCCGGTGCCCGTCATGCGCGGAAGGTCAAGGTGTGTCATGGCTGCTGGCGAGAGGCCTCTCAGTGAGGTTCAGTTCCTGACCGTGGCGGAGGTTGCCTCGGTGATGCGAGTGTCAAAGATGACCGTGTACCGACTGGTGCACAACGGCCATCTGCCCGCAATCCGGGTGGGCCGGTCCTTCCGGGTCCCCGAGAATGCGGTCCACGAGTACCTCCGAGAGTCCTATGTGGGGGTGGAGTCGGCCTGAGACTGACCTCGGCACGCCCTCGGATTACAAGCTCAGAGCTCGGGACGGTAGGCTAGGCCGACGTAGGTCGTGTGGGCCCCGACGCCCCGCACCGAATGAAGAGAAGTGAGCGAGGGTAGTCGTGGGCTCTGTTATCAAGAAGCGGCGCAAGCGGATGGCTAAGAAGAAGCACCGCAAGCTGCTCAAGCGCACCCGCGTCCAGCGCCGTAACAAGAAGTAAACGGCAGCTGTACGTGTTCTCCGCAGCCCCTCCACCATTCTGGTGGAGGGGCTGCGGTGCAGCCGGGGGACTTCTTCGAGGGAGGCGCTGAACTCGTGGGGAAGGTCGTACTCGTCACCGGGGCTGCCCGGCAGCTGGGGGGCCGCTTCGTGCGGCGAATCCAGCGCGACCCGGATGTCGAGCGGGTGATCGCGGTCGACGCGGTTCCACCGCCGCACCGGCTCGGATCGGCCGAGTTCGTCCGTACGGACATCAGACAGTCGGCGATCGCCCGCGTGCTGGCCGAGCACGCCGTCGACACGGTGGTCCATCTGGCCGTCACCGGCGGCAGTGTGGGGTCCGGCGGCGCGCACAGCACCGTCAAGGAAACGAACGTCATCGGGACGATGCAGCTCCTCGGGGCCTGCCAGAAGTCCCCGACGGTCCGGCGGCTCGTGGTGAAGTCCAGTACCAGCGTGTACGGGGGCACCTCGCGGGATCCGGCCGTCTTCACCGAGACCACGGAGCCGAAATCGCTGCCGGCGGGCGGGTTCGCCAAGGACGCCGCCGAGGTCGAGGGCTATGTGCGGGGCTTCGCGCGCAGGCGGCCGGATGTCGCGGTGTGCGTGCTGCGGTTCGCGAACATCCTGGGCCCGTTCGCGGATTCGGCGCTCGCCGAGTACTTCTCGATTCCCGTGATGCCGACCGTGCTGGGCTATGACCCGCGGCTGCAGTTCGTCCATGAGGACGACGTGCTCGACGTGCTGCGGCTGGCGGCGAAGGAGCCGCGGCGGGGGACGCTGAACAGCGGGACCTTCAACATCGCGGGTGACGGCGTACTGCTGCTGTCGCAGTGCTCGCGGCGGCTGGGGCGGCCGACGCTGCCGCTGCTGCTGCCCGCCGTGACGTGGGTGGGGTCGGCGCTGCGGGCGGTCGGGATCACCGACTTCTCGCCGGAGCAGATAAGGCTTCTGACGCACGGCCGGGTCGTGGAGACCTCGCAGATGCGGGACGTGCTCGGTTTTGAGCCGATGTACACGACCGCCGAGACCTTCGCGGACTTCGCGCGGAGCCGCGGGGGCGGGCTGCTGCCGCCGGAGCGGGCGGCGCGGGCCGTGGACCGGGTGGCGGCCGTGCTGAAGGTGGACGGCCTGGATGTCGACGTGGACGCGGTTGAAGGAGCGAAGCGATAGTGGCGGACGCCAAGGTCATTCCGTTCGACGAGGACCGGCCGCGCCGGCGGGCGCCCCGCAGGGTCCGGGCGGTGTCCGCTCCTGAACCGGTGGTGGAGCCGGCCGCTCCGGAGCCCGCGCCGGTGGAGGCGCGGGACGGCTGGGACCGGCGGATCGCCAGCGGGCTGGCGTTCCTCCGGCGGCGGGTCACCGGGGAGTACGAGGTCGACGAGTTCGGCTACGACAAGGAGCTGACGGACCAGGTCCTGATGTCCTTGATGCGGCCGCTGTTCGACAAGTACTTCCGGGTCGAGGTCAAGGGCATCGAGAACATCCCGGCGGAGGGCGGTGCGCTGATCGTGGCGAACCACTCGGGGACGCTGCCGCTGGACGGGCTGATGCTGCAGGTGGCGGTGCACGACCACCACCCGGCGCAGCGGCACCTGCGGCTGCTCGCGGCGGATCTGGTGTTCATGCTCCCGGTGGTGAACGAGCTGGCCCGGAAGGCCGGTCACACCCTGGCGTGCGCGGAGGACGCGCAGCGGCTGCTGGAGGCCGGGGAGCTGGTCGGGGTGATGCCGGAGGGCTTCAAGGGGATAGGGAAGCCGTTCGGAGACCGGTACAAGCTCCAGCGCTTCGGGCGGGGCGGGTTCGTGTCGACGGCTCTGCGTGCGGGGACGCCGATCGTGCCTTGCTCGATCGTGGGGGCGGAGGAGATCTACCCGATGGTCGGCAACGCGAAGACGCTGGCGCGGCTGCTGGGGATTCCGTACTTCCCGATCACGCCGACGTTTCCGTGGCTGGGGCCGTTGGGGGCGGTGCCGTTGCCGACGAAGTGGACGATCCAGTTCGGCGAGCCGATCGCCACCGCGGGTTATGCGGCGGAGGCGGCGGAGGATCCGATGCTGATGTTCAACCTGACGGACCAGGTGCGGGAGCAGATCCAGCACACGCTGTACAAGCTGCTGGTGCAGCGGCGGTCCGTCTTCTTCTGACGGTTGTGTGCCGGGGTTCCGCCCCAGACCCTCCCCCAGACTCCGTCCGGGGGGACCCCCGCGCCTCGAACGCCGGCGAGGCTGGATGTGCCTCGCCGGCGTTCTCAAGCGCTACTCCGCGTCCTCCGCGTTGATGCCCAGGCCCGGCAGGAGGCCCGGGAGGAGGGGCGGGAGGGTGATGTCCGGCTTGGGCTGGTCCGGAGCGCCCGGGGAGGGCGGGGTGGACTGGCCCGCGGGCGGGATCAGCAGGTCGCCCGTACCGCCCAGGAGGCCGCCCGTGGTCGGGGGCCGGCTGCTGCTGCCCGAGGGGGACGGCGACGCGGGGCTGCCCGACGGGGTGCCGGAGGCCGGTGCGGACTGCTGCTTGCCGCTCGGAGCGCCCGGCTTGGCCGAGGTCCCGGGGGAGCCGGTGCCGCGGATCTGCTCGGGTGGCTTGGGGAGCAGGCTCTGGAGCGGCGCCACGTCTTCGTCTATGGCCTGGAAGACCGACTCCACCTCGCCGCCCACGTCCGTGAGCTGCACGGGGAGCCTCTCCCGGAGCTTGCCCCACGCGTCGCGGTGGGAGCGGGAGAACGAGGACAGCGCCTGGATCGGGCCGAGCGAGCCGTCCCGTTCGTACGCCGCCTGGAGGAGCCGGTGGCCCTCCTCCGCGTCGTGCTTCACCCCCGCCAGCGCTCGGCGGATCTCGCCCAGGGACTCGTGGTCCAGTAGGCCCGCCCGGTCACGCTCCATCAGCCTGCGGGCTTCCGACAGGCGGTTCGAGGCCTGGTCGAGATAGAGCTCGCCCCGGTCCGAATCGTCGTCGGCCATCCCGAGCTTCAGGTCCTCCATGCCCCGCTTCACGGGGTAGAGGTGGTCACCGGGCAGGGCGTCGGAACTGGCAGCGGCCACTCCGCTGAAGGCCCCTGCGGCCACACCTACGGTGAGGCCGCCTGCTGCGATGCCCTTGGACCAGCGGGAGCGGGGCCGCAATTTCCGGAGCGAGGTCGCCCGGTGGGCGCCGCGGCCGGTCCGCTGTTCGGGCACCTGAGGGTCCGAGGCGGCACCGCCCCCGGCCCTTTCCTCCATCACCATGGTCTCCATGGCGGCAACGAGCTGGGCTCGCTGCACCACTTTGACCTCTGGGTCCAGCACTGGGCGCGGCATTCGTTCGCCGAGCACGCTCGCCAGGGCCAACAGCCGGTCGTGGTCGGCAGGTTCGGCAGGTGCCTCGGACTGCTCGGCCGCCGGGTCCGGTTCCGAAAGGTCGGACAGGGTCCGATCCTCCAGGGCCTGGGCGAAGGCGTTCGCCCGCCGGTGCGGAGTCACGTTCGCGATCACTGGCGGCACCTCCTCTCGTCATGACGATCGACTCCCCAGGGTGTCCGGAAGGTTGCCTTCCTTGAGCACATCCACACTTTCGAGTGAGCGGCTTCAGGCAGGGCTTGTCCACAGGGGGTCTGCATTCCGCACAACGAGCGTCGCGGCACTTGGGTTACGGACGAAGGATGATCGGACCACAGCGTCATCGAGGGGTCACCGGATGTATGTGAGTTTGTGTTGATGTGTGAAGGGGGTCAGCGGGCGTCGTCCGGGAGGAGACGGGCCAGCGTGCGGACCGCCCGGTACTGGAGCGTCTTGATGGCGCCCTCGTTCTTGCCCATGACCCGGGCCGTCTCGGCGACCGAGAGGCCTTGCAGGAAGCGCAGGGTCACGCACTCCTGCTGCTGCGGATTGAGTTTCCGTACGGCCTCCAGCAGGGCCGCGTTGGAGAGGGACTCCAGGACGGAGTCCTCGGGGCTGCGCTCGACCTCGTTGGCGTCGAGCATCTCGCCGGTGGTGACCTCCAGCCGGAAGCGGCTGGACTTGAAGTGGTCGGCCACCAGGTTGCGGGCGATCGTCACGAGCCAGGCCCCGAAGTCGCGGCCCTGCCAGGTGAAGGTGGAGATGCGGCGCAGCGCGCGCAGGAAGGTCTCGCTGGTGAGATCCTCCGCGGTCGCTTTGCCGCCGACGCGGTAGTAGATGTAGCGGTAGACGGTGTCGCTGTACTGGTCGTAGAGGCGGCCGAAGGCCTCGGCCTCGCCGGCCTGGGCGCGTTCGACCAGGTCCATCATGCGGGCCTGGTCACTGTCCGCGGTGGGGCGGCGGGGGGTGGCCTGGGTGCTCGTGCCGGCGGCGCTGTTCGAGCCCCCGGCCGCGCGACCTCGTCTGCCCACCGTCGCTCCGCCGTCGGTCAGGGCATAGCAAGGACCGGCCGGGCCGAGGCCGGCAGGGACCGCGGCGGCGAAGGCGGGGACGGCGTACGCGGTGGGGACGAAGCCACGCAGGTGGTCGAGGACCGTTGCGCGCAGCGTAGCCAGGCCCGAGGCGTCAACCCCGACAGGTGGGTACACGGGACTCCCAGAGGCAGAGCTTCCATCACGTGCAGTGCGGGACCGTTCACCCGTCGTAGCGACAGATGGCCGGTGGCATGCGTTTGAGGAGAATAACGCTTCGTACAGGCAGCGCTACACCCAGTTGCTCAAATCACCGGTTCCGACACTTCTGTTGCGTGTCGAGGGCATATTCAGTCGCAGTTGGTGATCGGTTGGTGATCACTTGGGTGCGCGGATTGGAAGCTTCCATGGGGGCTCGCGACCGAGTCGGGCAGGCCGGAGTGCCGTGTCCCGTCCGGGGGTAGGGCTGGGGGAATGCCGTGCCGGCCGTGGGGCCGGAGTGGGGCGGGCCGGTGCGGGAAGCGCGTGGGGCCGGTGCGGGGCAGGCGTGGGCCGGGCGTAGGCCGGGTCCGGGGCCGTGCGGTGGGCCCGGTGCGGGGCCCGGCCTGACTACTTGCGGCGGCGGTGCAGGGCGATGGCGGCGGCCGCGCCGCCCGCGATCGCGCCGACTCCGGCGGCCGCCGGGACGCCGACCTTCACGGCCTTGCGGCCGGTCCGATAGTCGCGCAGCCGCCAGTCGTTGGTACGGGCATGCTTGCGCAGTTTTGTGTCGGGATTGATCGCGTACGGATGCCCGACCAGCGACAGCATCGGGATGTCGTTGTGCGAATCGCTGTACGCGGCGCAGCGTTCGAGATCCAGGCCCTCGGCGGCGGCCAGGGCGCGGACCGCCTCGGCCTTGGCGGGGCCGTGCAGTGGTTCGCCGACCAGGCGGCCGGTGTAGATCCCGTCGACGGACTCGGCGACGGTGCCCAGCGCTCCGGTCAGGCCGAGCCTGCGGGCGATGATCGTCGCCGTCTCGACGGGGGCGGCGGTGACCAGCCACACCTTCTGGCCGGCGTCGAGGTGCGCCTGGGCCAGGGCGCGGGTGCCCGGCCAGATCCGCTCGGCCATGTACTCGTCGTAGATCTCCTCGCCGATGGCCATCAGTTCGGAGACCTTGTGGCCCTTGACGATCGACAGGGCGCTGTCGCGGGCGTCCTGCATGTGGTCGGGGTCCTCGACCCCGGCGAGCCGGAACCAGGCCTGCTGCCAGGCGAAGCGGGCGAGCTCGCGCCGGCGGAAGAACTCGCGCTTGTAGAGGCCGCGGCCGAAGTGGAAGATCGCGGCGCCCTGCATGACGGTGTTGTCGAGGTCGAAGAAGGCGGCGGCGAGGTCGTCGCCCGCGACGGGGAACTCCGGCTCGTCCTCGTCCGCCGCGAGGGCTTCGAGGTCGGTGTCGAGGTCCGGTTCCGCGAGGTCCGGCTCCGTGAGATGCGGGGCTTCGGCAAGCGCGGTCTTCCGGGCGGCCTCGGCCGAGGCCTCGCCTGCCAGCACGCTCCGCGCGCTTGCGGAGCGTCTACGGGGGGTGAGCCATCCGAGAGCGGCCATGCGGCGAGCATAGCCACTGTGTTCGGGAGTTCTCGAACCGCTGGGAAACGGAGGCGTTAACACTTCGGGAGAATGAGGCCATGAGCCCTTTGTTGCGCCGCAAGGAAAAGAAGCGTCCCGGCGACCGGATGGTGACGCTGATCGGGAAGCCGGGGTGCCACCTGTGCGATGAGGCACAGGTCGTCATCGAGGAGGTCTGCGCGCAGACCGGTGCGCAGTGGGAGAAGAAGGACATCTCGCAGGACGCGGAGCTCTACCGGCTGCACTGGGAGCAGATTCCGGTGGTGTTGGTGGATGGCGAACAGCACACCTTCTGGAAGGTGAACCCGGACCGGCTGCGGCGGGCGTTGGAGGGCTGACCCGCATCCCGGTTACCATCATGGGCGATTTATGGGGTCTCGGGGGCGTATCTGTGAGGAGTGTGTACGGTTTTGCCCCCTTTGGGATTTGAACGGGTTCGGCGTGCCGCCGGTTCCCCGTTTGCGCACTTGAGTCGCGTGACCCCGGTCACTTTGCTCGGACAAAGCGGACACAATCTTTGTGCACGCGTTCACAAAGGCATAGCCTGCTGTCGACGGGGCGGTCCTGGGACAAGTGGCCGCCTGCAGCCCCGCTCATCCCGCAGGAGCATCGTGGCAACTGGCCGAACTCACCGACCGGCGACCCGCAGCCGAGGTATTCCCGAGGCCACTGTCGCCCGGCTTCCGCTGTACTTGCGCGCCCTCACCGCGCTCTCCGAGCGATCGGTGCCCACGGTGTCCTCCGAGGAGCTCGCGGCCGCCGCCGGAGTCAACTCCGCGAAGCTGCGCAAGGACTTCTCCTACCTGGGCTCCTACGGCACCCGCGGCGTCGGGTACGACGTGGAGTACCTCGTCTACCAGATCTCCCGCGAACTCGGACTGACCCAGGACTGGCCGGTTGTCATCGTCGGCATCGGTAACCTCGGCGCCGCCCTCGCCAACTACGGCGGTTTCGCGTCGCGCGGTTTCCGCGTGGCCGCGCTGATCGACGCCGACCCGGCGATGGCCGGCAAGCCGGTGGCCGGGATGCCCGTGCAGCACACCGATGAGCTGGAGAAGATCATCGAGGAGAACGGGGTCTCGATCGGCGTCATCGCGACGCCGGCCGGTGCCGCGCAGCAGGTCAGCGAGCGTCTGATCGCGGCCGGTGTCACCTCCATCCTGAACTTCGCCCCGACCGTGCTCTCCGTGCCCGACGGCGTGGACGTGCGCAAGGTCGACCTTTCGATCGAGCTCCAGATCCTGGCGTTCCACGAGCAGCGCAAGGCCGGCGAGGAAGCCGCCGCCGCTGCTGCCGAGGGCACCTCCTCCGTGGGCGGCGCCGCCCCCGCCGCAGCCGTGGTGCCGCCGGCCGGGCGGGCAGCCGCCGAGGCGCGCAAGGGCAACCCCGAGGGTGACGTGCCGGCGGTGATGCCGGCATGAGTCTGCTCGTCGTAGGGCTGAGCCACCGCAGCGCGCCCGTGAGCGTGCTGGAGCGCGCCTCGCTGTCCGCGGACGCCAAGGTGAAGCTGCTGCACGACACCCTCGCCGCCGAGCCGGCGACGGAGGCGGCGGTGCTCGCCACGTGCAACCGGATCGAGCTGTACGCGGACGTGGACAAGTTCCACGCCGGTGTCGCAGAGCTGTCCACGCTGCTCGCGCAGCACAGCGGAGTGGCGCTGGAGGAGCTCACCCCCTATCTCTACGTGCACTACGAGGACCGGGCGGTGCACCACCTGTTCTCGGTGGCGTGCGGGCTGGACTCGATGGTCGTGGGCGAGGGGCAGATCCTCGGCCAGATCAAGGACGCGCTGGCGCTGGGGCAGGAGCTGCACACTGCCGGCCGGCTGATCAACGACCTGTTCCAGCAGGCGCTGCGGGTCGGCAAGCGGGCGCACTCGGAGACCGGGATCGACCGGGCCGGCCAGTCGCTGGTCACGTTCGGGCTCGAGCAGCTCGCCGGGGCCCGGGTGCCGGTGGGGGAGTGGGCCGCCGGGAAGCGGGCGCTGGTGATCGGGGCCGGGTCGATGTCCTCGCTGGCCGCGGCCACGCTGGCGCGGGTCGGTGTCGCCGAGATCGTGGTCGCGAACCGGACCGCCGAGCGGGCGGAGCGGCTGGCGGAGATTCTGGTTGCCTCAGGCACGGGTGTGCGGGCTTCGGCCATCGCCATGGCCGGTGTCGCCGAGGAGCTGACACGAGTCGATGTGGTGGTGTCCTGCACCGGTGCCACCGGGCTCGTGCTGACCGACGATGATGTGCTCGCCGCCGTGTCCTGGGGCGCTGCCCCAGACCCCGCGCCTCAAACTCCCCCAGCTACCGCTGGGAGGGGCCCCCAGGCGGGGCTGACTTCGGCTCCGGCCGGAGGTTCGCCTGCCGCCGCGGGGCTGGATTCGGCCGATGTCGTGGCTCGGCTGGCTGCCGCTGCCATGACGCACGGCCGGCTGGCCGACGCCGGGGCCGCGCGGACGATGCCCGCCGCCGTGGAGGCCGACGGGTGTCCCGTCGGGCCCGACGGGCGGGCGGCGCTGACCGGGGTCGACGCCAACTCGCTCGAGCTGCACGGGACCTGGGCCGACCAGGGCGAGGCCGCCGCGCAGCGGCAGCCCCGGCGCAGCACCCGTATGCACGCCGACGGTCCGACCGCGCGGCTGGCGCTGCTGGACCTGGCCATGCCCCGGGACATCGACGCGGCCGTGCACCGGATCCCGGGCGTGCGGCTGGTCGACATCGAGAGCCTCGCCGAGGCGTCCGCGGACGCCCCGATGGCTGCCGACGTCGACGCGGTACGTGCGATAGTCGCCGAGGAAGTGGCGGCTTTCGGGGCAGCCCAGCGGGCCGCGCACATCACGCCCACCGTCGTCGCCCTGCGGGCCATGGCCGCGGAGGTCGTGGCCATGGAGGTGGCGCGGCTCGACGGGCGGGTGCCCGATCTCGACGAACGGCAGCGGGCCGAGGTCACCCAGACCGTGCGGCGCGTTGTCGACAAGCTCCTCCACGCGCCGACCGTGCGCGTCAAGCAGCTCGCGAGCGAGCCCGGCGGCGCCGGGTACGCCGAGGCGCTGCGCGAACTCTTCGACCTCGACCCTCAGACGGTGGCTTCCGTCAGCCGGGCAGACGCGGCCGAACCCCTGAACGACGACGACCCAGGACGGGCATCATGAACACACGTCCCGACCAGCCGCTGCGGCTCGGTACGCGGCGGAGCAAGCTGGCCATGTCCCAGTCGGGCCACGTCGCCGAGGCGGTACGGGCGATCACCGGCCGGCCTGTCGAGCTCGTGGAGATCACGACGTACGGCGACGTGTCGCGCGAGCACCTGGCGCAGATCGGCGGGACGGGCGTGTTCGTCACGGCCCTGCGCGAGGCGCTGCTGCGCCACGAGGTCGACTTCGCCGTGCACTCGCTGAAGGACCTGCCGACCGCGCAGCCCGATGACCTCGTGATCGCGGCGATGCCGCTGCGCGAGGACGCGCGGGACGCGCTCGTCGCCAGGGACGGCCTGACCTTCGAGCAGCTGCCCGACGGGGCCCGGATCGGTACCGGTTCCCCGCGGCGGACGGCTCAGCTGAACCACTACGCCCGCTCGCTCGGCAAGCGGATCGAGACCGTGCCGATCCGCGGGAACGTCGACACCCGCATCGGGTTCGTACGGGACGGGGAGCTCGACGCCGTCGTGCTCGCCGCCGCCGGTCTGAACCGGATCGGGCGCAGTGACGAGGCCACCGACCTGCTGTCGGTCGACCACATCCTGCCCGCTCCCGGCCAGGGAGCCCTGGCCGTGGAGTGCCTCGCGTCCGAAACGGACCTCATCGCCGCGCTCGGCGAACTCGACGACCCGTACACCCGGGCCGCCGTGACCGCCGAGCGTTCCCTGCTCGCCGCCCTCGAGGCCGGCTGCAGCGCACCCGTGGGCGCGTTCGCCGACCTGTTGGCCGACGGACAGATTGTCAATGAAATGCGCCTGCGCGGCGTCGTCGGAACCCTCGACGGCTCGACGCTGGTGCAGCTGTCCACCACCGGTCCCGTGCCCCAGTCGTACGACGAGGCCATGTCTCTCGGCCGCGAACTCGCGGACGAGATGCTGGCCAAGGGCGCGGCCGGTCTGATGGGGGAGCGATCGCTTTGAACCCCTCAAGTCCGACCACCTCCGCATTCTCGGCACTCGCCGCCCACGGACACGTCACCTTCCTCGGTGCCGGCCCCGGCGACCCGGGTCTGCTGACGCTGCGCGCCGTCGAGGCACTCGCCGCCGCGGACGTACTGATCGCGGAGCCCGAGGTGCTCGACGTCGTACGGACGCATGCGCGCGCGGGTGTCGACACGCCGCAGCTGACGATTGCTGACGAAGTGTCAGCAGCCGCCGGGGTCCCGGTGATCCGCGACGCCGCCAATCTTGTCATGGAGGCCGCACGCTCCGGCAGGCGGGTCGTGCGTGCCGTCACCGGTGACCCCGGTCTCGACGGCAACGCGGCCGAGGAGATGCTCGTCTGCGCCTCCGCCGGCATCCCCTTCGAGGTGGTGCCGGGTGTCGCGACGGCCGTCGGCGTGCCCGCGTACGCCGGTGTGCCGCTCAGCGACAAGCAGGGCGCGGACGTGCGGTTCGTGGACGCGAAGAACGCGTCGGCACGCTGCTGGAGCGAGGTGGGGGCGAGCGACGGGATCCTCGTCGTCTCCGCGACGCTGGAGACCGTGTCGAGTGCCGCCGCCGAGCTGGTGAGCGCCGGGCGCAAGCCCGACACCCCGCTGACGGTGACCGTCGCCGGTACGACCACGCGCCAGCGCACCTGGTCCGCGACGCTGGGCACGATCGCCCAGGTGTTCAAGCAGGGCAAGGTGCTGCCCTCGCCCGAGGGCGCCCGGCCGGTCATAGCCGTGGTCGGTGAGCACAGCGCCGCCGCGCGGCGCGAGGAGCTGGCCTGGTTCGAGTCGAAGCCGCTGTTCGGCTGGCGGGTGCTCGTACCGCGCACGAAGGAGCAGGCCGCCTCGCTCTCCGACCAGCTGCGTTCGTACGGCGCGGTGCCGCACGAGGTGCCGACCATCGCCGTGGAGCCGCCGCGGACCCCGCAGCAGATGGAGCGGGCCGTGAAGGGCCTGGTGACGGGCCGCTACGAGTGGATCGCCTTCACCTCGGTCAACGCCGTGAAGGCGGTGCGCGAGAAGTTCGAGGAGTACGGGCTCGACGCGCGGGCCTTCGCGGGCATCAAGGTCGCCGCGGTGGGCGAGCAGACCGCTGCCGCGCTGGTGGAGTTCGGTGTGAAGCCGGACCTGGTGCCGAGCGGGGAGCAGTCCGCGGCCGGTCTGCTGGAGGACTGGCCTCCGTACGACCCGGTCTTCGACCCGATCGACCGCGTGTTCCTGCCGCGGGCCGACATCGCGACGGAGACGCTGGTCGCCGGGCTGATCGAGCTCGGGTGGGAGGTCGACGACGTCACCGCCTACCGGACGGTGCGCGCGTCGCCGCCGCCGGCGGACACGCGCGAGGCGATCAAGGGCGGCGGTTTCGACGCCGTTCTCTTCACGTCGTCGAGCACCGTGCGGAACCTGGTGGGCATCGCCGGGAAGCCGCACAACGTGACCGTCATCGCGTGTATCGGGCCGGCGACGGCCAAGACCGCGGAGGAGCACGGGCTGCGCGTGGACGTGCTGTCGCCGGAGCCGAGCGTGAGCAAGCTGGCGGAGGCGCTGGCCGAGTACGGCGCGGCGCGCCGCGAGGCGGCCAAGGAGGCCGGCGAGACGGTGTTCCGGCCGAGCGAGCGGCGGCCGGGGGCGCGCAGGCGTCGTACGACGTGACGTGATGTGAGTGGTGTGGGTGGGGCCCGGGCGCGGTGCGCTCGGGCCCTACGCTTGTCCGGACTGTTCTCGATGCTCGAAGAGGCGACTAGAAGATGAGCACGTACGGATCCTTCCCCGGCTCGCGGCCCCGTCGGCTGCGCACCACCCCGGCGATGCGGCGGATGGTCGCCGAGAACCGGCTGCACCCCTCGGACCTGATCCTCCCCGCGTTCGTGCGGGAGGGCATCAGCGAGCCGCTGGCGATCTCGGCGATGCCGGGCGTCGTCCAGCACACGCGGGACACGCTGCGGAAGGCCGCCGTGGAGGCGGTCGAGGCGGGGGTCGCCGGGATCATGCTGTTCGGCGTCCCGGCGGACGAGAACAAGGACGCGCTGGGGACGGCGGGCACCGAGCCGGACGGGATCCTCCAGGTCGCGATCCGCGACGTGAAGGCCGAGGTCGGCGACGATCTGGTGATCATGTCGGACCTGTGCCTGGACGAGTACACGGACCACGGCCACTGCGGGGTCCTGGACGCGGACGGCCGGGTCGACAACGACGCGACGCTGGAGCGGTACGCCGAGATGGCGCAGGTCCAGGCCGACGCGGGCGTCCACGTGGTGGGCCCGAGCGGGATGATGGACGGCCAGGTCGGCGTCATCCGCGACGCGCTGGACGAGACGGGCCACGAGGACGTTTCGATCCTGGCCTACACGGCGAAGTACACCTCCGCCTTCTACGGCCCCTTCCGCGAAGCCGTCGCCTCCTCCCTGCAGGGCGACCGAAAGACGTACCAGCAGGACCCGGCGAACGCGCGGGAGTCCCTGCGGGAGCTGGCGCTGGACCTGGAGGAGGGCGCCGACATGGTGATGGTCAAGCCGGCCGGGCCCTACCTGGACATCCTGTACCGGGTGGCGCAGTCGGTGGACGTCCCGGTGGCGGCGTACCAGATCAGCGGCGAGTTCGCGATGATCGAGGCGGCGGCGGAGAAGGGCTGGATCGAGCGGGACCGGGCCATCCTGGAAACCCTGCTGGGCATCAAGCGCGCCGGCGCGGACACGATCCTGACGTACTGGGCGACGGAGGTCGCGGGCTGGCTGCGCGCGGCCCGCTGAGGCTAGGGAGTGTCGTCAAAGTAGCGTCGGCCGCCCGAAGGGCGTGCCAGACCCCGCCAGCCAGACGGGCCTTTGACGACACTCCCTAGGGCCGGTCGGCCATCCCGTAGAAGACGATGCGGCCGAGCACTGCGGCGGCCGGGGTCATGAGCGCGGGCCCCACCTGCGTGCGGTGTTCGGCCGTGGGGTCCTCGGGTGGCTGCGCTGTGTTGCGGGCCTGCCTACCCGGTGCGACCGTTTTCGAGGGGGCGATGCCGACCGCCTTGCAGGCGGCGGCAATACGGGCCGACGCACGGCCGAACCGCGCCCCACCATCCCCGGCACTGCCACTCGGTGGACCGGCGCGTCCACCAACCGGGGGAAGCGCACAGAAAGCGGGAAACCCAATGGCGAACGGACCCATGGACAGGCGCGCCTTCGGCGAGCAGCCCGAACGGCCCAACGGCAACGGCAACGGCAACGGCAGCGGCAACACTGCGGAGTACACCGGTCGGTACGTGGTCCTGCTCGATCCGAACAACCAGGAGGGCGGACTGAACGCACTGCGTTCCTCCGCCGACATCGCGCCCTGGGAACGTGTCCGCGGAGCCGCGGCCGCGAACGTCTCCGAACTCCTCGAACGCCCCGACGTTTCGGTGCTCTTCGAGAACCTCTCCGTGGCCGTCGTCGAGGTACGGCCCGAGAACCGCTTCGCGCTGGTGACCACGGCCGAGGCCGAGGGATCGATCCTCGCGGCCGAGCCGGAGCGCATGGTCTACGCCTCGCCGATCACCACCCCGCAGCAGGCGCCGACCGATTTCTTCCCGTCCTACCGCAGCGACGACGACGTGGTCGCCCACCACTCCCAGGCCGAAGCCGCCGCGTCCCTGGGGCCGGCGCTGGACGAGCAGAGCGTGACCTGGGGTCTCCAGGCGATCAGGGCGAACATCTCCGGCATGACCGGACGCGGAGTGAAGGTCGCCGTCCTCGACACCGGCGTGGACACGGACCACCCGGACCTGGTCGGGTGCATCGAGGAGACGGCCTCCTTCGTGCCCGGCCAGGAGGTCGAGGACGGACACAGCCACGGCACGCACTGCATCGGTACCGTTGCCGGCCCGCGGAACCCCCTGCAGGGGCCCCGCTACGGGGTGGCGTGCGACGCGCGCATCCTCGCCGGGAAGGTGCTCGCCAACAACGGACGCGGCCCGGACGGCGGAATCCTGGCGGGCATCGAGTGGGCGATCTCCCGCGGCGCGAAGGTGATCTCCCTGTCGCTCGGCTCTCCCGTCCTGCCGGGTGAGATCTTCCCCCAGACGTACGAGCTCCTGGCCCAGCGTGCGCTCGACATGGGGACGGTGATCGTCGCGGCGGCGGGCAACAACAGCCTGCGGCCCGGATTCGTGGCACCCGTCGGGCGACCCGCCAACTGCCCCTCCATCCTCGCCGTGGGCTCGCTGGACAAGGCACTGAAGACCGCGTTCTCCTCCTGCGGAGGCATCAACGGCCTGGGCGGCGAGGTCAACATCGCGGGCCCCGGCGTGGCCGTGCACTCGGCCGTCCCCGGCGGCGGTCATGCGATGAAGTCGGGTACCAGCATGGCCACGCCGCACGTGGCGGGTGTCCTCGCACTGCTCGCCGAGGCGAACCCCACCGCCTCCGCGGCCGATCTCAAGGCCGCCCTGCTGTCCGGTGCGTTCCCGCTGACGCAGCCCGCCCGGGACGTCGGCGTAGGTCTGCTCCAGGCGCCGTGAGCGAGTCGTCCGAGCCGGTCGGGGTCATCCTCGCGGTCGACCCCGGCCGGTTCGCGGAAGTGGTCGAGGCCCTGCGGCGGGCCGGGCTGGTCGTCACGAGCGAGCAGCCGATGATCGGCACGCTCTCCGGCACCGTCGCGGAGGACCGGATCCCGGCCCTGGCGGCGGTCGACGGCGTCGCATCCGTCGACCGCGAGTACATCAACCGGAATTCCCCGCCGTAGCCTCCCGCTCGCGCTGGGTCGTCCGGGGGCGCACCCTGGAGGGAAGGGTGACCCCCTGGAGGTGATGCACCATGTCCACGCTTGTCGGGTGGCATGTGGAGCTCGAATTCACCGAGGAGGGCCACCGCACCAGTGCGGCGGCCCTGGTCAGACTCGGGGACGGCTCCGAGATCAGGGCGCACGGCTATGCCATGCGCCACCCCTCCGACCCGGAGCAGCTGAGGGTCGGGGAAGAGATCGCGGGCGCTCGCGCGCTCATGGATCTCGCGTCGCAGATGTTGCAGAAGGCCCATGGCGAGATCGACGAGGCCACGGGCCGCCATTCCTACCCGCTCAATCGCTGAGCAGCGAGCGGCGGGTCGACCCGTTGGCGGGTTCCTTCCGGAGCCCGTCAGCGGGTTCGTCGGTTGAAGAGGGTGGCCGCCAGGGTCATGGACACGGTTGCGATCGCCGCGCACCAGGTCAGGGCCACCCAGGGGGCGTTGCCCGGGGGTTGGTCCAGGAGGAGGGCGCGGAGGGATTCGATCACCGGGGTCAGCGGCTGGTGTTCGGCGAAGCCGTGGAGCCAGCTCGGCATGGTGTCGATGGGGACGAAGGCGCTGGACGGGTAGGGCAGGAACATCATCAGGAAGGTGAAACCGCCCGCCGCCTCGGGCGACTTGGCGAGCAGGCCGAGCGTCGCGGCCAGCCAGGAGATCGCGGTGATGTACGCGACGAGGAGCGCCGCCGCGGCCAGGAAGGCGGGCGCCGAGGCCTGCGGGCGGAAGCCGATGGCGAGGGCGACGGCCAGGACCAGGGTGGTGGAGACGAGGTTGCGCAGGACCGAGGCCGTCACGTGTGCGGCCAGGATCGGGATGCCGCCGATGTTCCGGGAGCGGAAGCGGTCGATGACGCCGTTCTTCATGTCGTCGGCGACGCTGACGGCGGTGCTCGCCGCGCCGAAGCCCGCGCAGAGCAGCATGGCTCCCGGGACCACGTACGTCACGTACTGCGTTCCGGTGTCGATGGCCCCGCCGAAGAAGTAGACGAAGATCAGCATCAGCATGACGGGGAGCATCAGGGCGGTGATCAGCGCGTCCGGCTGGCGGCGGCTGATGCGCAGGCTGCGGCCGGCCAGGGCGAGGGCAGGAATGGTTGTCATGTGGCGGCTCCCGTCAGGGTGAGGAACACGTCGTCGAGGGTGGCGCTGCGGACCGTGAAGCGGTCCACGGAGGTGCGGTCCGGGTCGAGTTCGTCGAGCAGGGCCCGGACGTGGGCGGCGCTGCCGTCGGTGGGCAGGCCGAGGGTCAGTTCGTCCGGGGAGTGGTGGACGGCCCGCCCGGCGAGCGCCTCGTAGGCGGCCTGCGTGGTCAGGGTCAGGTCGAGGCGGTGCCCCGCGACGCGGGACTTGAGTGCGGTGGGGGTGCCTTCGGCGGCGATCCGCCCGTCGGCCAGGACGGCGACGCGGTCGGCGAGCCGGTCGGCCTCCTCCAGGTACTGGGTGGTGAGCAGCACGGTCGTGCCGTCGGCGCGCAGTTCCCGTACGAGGTCCCACAGGTCCTGGCGGCTGCGCGGGTCGAGTCCGGTGGTCGGCTCGTCCAGGAAGATCACCTCCGGCCGGGAGACGAGGCTCGCGGCGAGGTCGAGGCGCCGCCGCATGCCGCCCGAGTACGTCTTCGCGGTTCTCCCGGCGGCCTCGGCGAGCCCGAACCGGGCGAGGAGTTCGTCGGCGCGGGTACGGGAGTCGCGTGCGGAGAGCCCGGCCAGGCGGCCCATCATGCGGAGCATCTCGGTGCCGGTCTGGAGGTCGTCGACGGCCGCGAACTGCCCGGTGAGGCTGATGCGTTCGCGGACGCGGGCGCGTTCGGTGGTGACGTCGTGCCCGGCGACGCGGGCGGTGCCGGAGTCGGGGGCGGTGAGGGTGGCGAGGATGCGGACGGTGGTGGTCTTGCCTGCGCCGTTGGGGCCGAGGAGTGCCAGGACGCTGCCGCGCGGGACGGACAGGTCGATGCCGTCGAGGACGCGGAGGTCGCCGTAGGACTTGGTCAGGCCGGTGGCGTGGATACCGAGGGCGTGCAGGGTCATGAGGGGTGTCCCCCTTTCTGCGTATGGCTTACGCTCTTCTGTGTAAGTAATACACAGAACTAGGATGGGGGTCAATCGAGTAGGGGCGGTCATGGCGGACGAGGACAGCGGGACCGGGCTCCCGACGAGCCTGGAAATGGCCTGGGGTTTGCGCGAACGCCCCGGCAAGGGGCCGCGTCCCACGCTCACGCTGCCCCGGATCGTGGAGGCGGCGGTCGCGCTGGCCGCCACGGAGGGCACGGATGCCGTGTCGATGGGCCGGGTGGCCAAGGACCTGGGCGTCTCGACGATGTCCCTCTACCGGTACGTCGCCGCCAAGGAGGAGCTGTACGTCCTCATGGCGGACGCGGGGGTCGGTGTCCCGCCGCCGTTGCCGCCCGAGGCGGACGGGTGGGGCTGGCGCGAGCTGCTCACGGACTGGGCGTACGCGCAGCGGGCCGTCCTGATGGCCAACTCCTGGATCCTGCGCATCCCGATCACCGCCGCGCCCGTCTCCCCGAACCAGCTGGCCTGGATGGACCGGGGCCTCGCGTCAATGGCCGGCACATCCCTGAAGGAGGGCGAGAAGCTCTCGACGATCATCCTGATCGGAGGGCTGGTGCGGAACGAGGCCACGATGGCCGCCGACATGATGGACGCCATCGTGAAATCCGGGGTCGCTCCGGAGCAGGCGCTCGGTCAGTACGTACGCACGCTGCGACTGCTGACCGGCCCGGACAGCCACCCGGCCGTGACGGGGCTGCTGGACTCGGATGCCTTCAGCGGCTCCGGCGAGCCCGACTTCCAGTTCCGCTTCGGGCTGGACCGGATCCTGGAGGGCCTGGCCGAGCTGATCAGTTCGCGGAGCCGGTCCACTCCGTGAGGGCGGCCCAGGCGGCGGGGGTCAGGTCCAGCACCGGGCCGTCCGTGACCTCGGAGTCCCGGACGCGGACCTGGGTCGCACGGTTGGCGACCTCGACGCACTCGCCGCCCCCGCCTGCACCCGGGGCGTGGTGCCCCGGGCGCCGGGCGAGGTGGTGTGGTGCGAGCCCCGCTGACTATGGCAGGCGTCAGGCGGGCTGTTCCGGGGCCTTCGCCGTGATCACCGCGAACGGCGCGCCCTGCGGGTCGGCCAGGACGGCCATGCGGCCCGCCATCATGTCGAAGGCCGGGGTCACGGCCTTCGCGCCGGCCTTGGTGGCCGCGGCCTGGATGGTGTCCACGTTGTCGACGTGGAAGTACGGCAGCCAGTTCGGGGGCGTGCCGGGCGGGAGGTTGTCGAGGCCCATCATCCCGGCCACCGAGCGACCGGCGACCTTGAACTCCGTGTACGCCGGGCCGCCTTCCATCTCGGACGGGGCCGTGGTGACCGGCAGGATGGCGGAGTAGAACGCGCCGGCCGCGCCGGTGTCGCCGGTGCTGAGCTCGTTCCAGATCAGCGCGCCGTGCTCGTTGACGATGCCCGCGCCGTCGAAGGTGCCCGGCTCCCACAGGCCGAAGACGGCGCCGGTCGGGTCGGCGGCCACGGCCATCCGCCCGAGGTCCATGACGTCCATCGGGCCCATCACGACCTGGCCCCGTGCCTCGGTGAGGGACTTGAGGGTGGAATCGAGGCCGTCGGTGGACAGGTACGTCGTCCACACGGTCGGCGGCATCGGGTCGGGGATGCTGCCGTCCGGGTTCATCGCCTTCATGATCCCGGCGACCGGCTTGCCCTTGAGGGTGCAGACGGAGTAGCCGCCCTGCTCGGGCGGGCCGATCTCGCCCTGCCAGCCGAAGAGGCCGCTGTAGAAGTCGAGGGCCGCCTGCTGGTCGGGGACCATCAGGTCGATCCAGCACGGAGTGCCGGGCTTGTAGGGGCCGTTCATGTCGGGCACTGGGCTCTCCCGTCGAATGGGGGAAGGACGGGCCGTCCCCTACCCGGCCCGTACGACCCGAACCGGGCCGAACGGGTGACGTTAGGCCCGCGTCACGTCGGCCGTTAGAGCCCTGGGGCAGCGTTCCGTTCCGTCCGGGCGCCGGGCCAGGCCCGCGCCTTCGGAGACAGGGAGATGGGGAGATGGCTGTGGAAGCAACGGTGAAGCAGTACGGGGAACGGGGCACGCGCCGAGGGCGGATGGTGCGGCGCTTGGCGACGGCGGGGGCCGCGGTGGTCCTGGCCGGTGTGGCGGCCGGCCCCGCGAACGCGGTGGCCCAGCCGGTCGCGACGGCGGCGGAGCAGCAGCAGGCCGTGCCGGGAATCCTGGCGGCCCGCAGCACCCACGTGACGCTGGTGAACATGACCGGCCGGGGCTGGACCTTCGGAGAGGCGTCGCTGCGCTCGGGGATCTGGAGCTCCCGCCTGCCCGAATGGATCGCCCCGTACTCCGCGGGCGAATGGCAGTCGGAGTCGAACGGGGCCATGACCGGCACCGAGGGGCGGGCGAGCTACTCGACCGACCAGGGTTCCGTGGAGGTCCGCTGGAGCAACCCGTTCGTCGGCAGCAACTCCTACAGCTGCCACGTGCCGTCCGGCTATTGGTGCCAGCGGACCGGAGGCTCCGGCAACAACGCCTCGGTGACCTTCGAGGTGCGGCCGGTCTGAGGCCGGTGCCCGCGGGCCGCAGTCGGCGTTTCACCGCCCTGTGAGGGCCGCCGCCCGCGTCCAGCAGCGCCGGGCCTCCTCACCGCGGCCGAGGGCGCGCAGCGCCTTGCCGCAGGTGTCCAGGAGCAGCGCCCGGCGCTCCTCCGACTGCTCGTCGGAGGCGAGGGCCAGCCCCCGGCGGCAGTGGGCCAGCGCCTCGTCCGGGCGCCCGGTGGTGAGGCAGTGGGCGGCCAGGTGGTAGAGCGCCAGGACCTCGGTGTGGGGGTGATCGAGGTCCTGGGCCATCCGCGCGGCCTGTTCGCGCCGGTCCCCGGCGCCCGGCAGGTCGCCCGCGCGCTCCAGCGCGATGGCCCAGTTGATCAGGGCGATGACCTGGCCCGGCGGATCCGCCGCCCGTAACGCCAGGTCCGGTGCCAGGCTCAGGTGCTCCAGTGCCGCGGTGTGCTGCCCGTTCTCGGTGAGGACCCAGCCGAGCAGCGAGCGCAGCCGCGACTGCGCATCCGGGTCGCCGAGTCCGGTGGCGGCGGCCAGGGCGTGCTGGAGGGCCGGCTCCCAACCGTCGTGCACCTGCCGGACGATGAGCGGCCACAGCTGTACGGCGATGCGCCAGGCCAGCTCCGGGTGCCCGGCGTCGGCCGCGGCGGCGACCGCCGCGGTCAGGTTGGCCCGCTCGGTGCCCAGCCAGGCCATCGCCTCGGCGCGGTCGGCGAAGACGGGCGGCGGACCGGGCGGGAGCACCCCGGCGGGCAGGGTGCAGCAGGGCTGGCTGCCGGGCTCGGCGGCCGCCGTGGCGGCCCGGGCGGCGGACAGGTAGTGCACCAGCAGCCGCCGCAGTCCCCCGGTGTCGGCCCGGTCGGCGAAGGAACGGGCGTACAGGCGGGTCAGGTCGTGCATCAGGTACCGGTCGCTGCTCCGTTCCTCGACGAGGTGGGCCGTGGCCAGGTCCTCCAGGGCGCCGCGGGCCGCCAGGGGCGGCAGGCCGCTGAGGGCGGCCGCGGCGCCGGCGTCGAGTTCGCAGCCCACGTGCAGTGCGAGCTGGCGGAAGAGCAGTGCGGCGTCCGGCGGCAGCTGCTGCACGCTCATCCGCAGCGTCGCCTCGACACCGAGGTCCTCGCCGGACAGCAGGGAGAGCCGCTGGTGCTCGTCCACCAGACCGTCGGCCATGTCGCGCAGGGCGAGCCGGGGCCGGACGGCGAGCCGGGCGGCGGCCAGCCGCAGGGCCAGCGGAAGGCCGTCGCACAGGACGGACAGTTCCTCCGCGGCGGCGGGCTCCGCCTCCACCCGGCCGTCGCCGATGACGGCGCGCAGGACCCGCACCCCGTCGGCGGGGGCCAGCCGCTGGAGCGGCAGAAGCCGCGCGCAATCGGTGGCCACGAGACCTTCCAGCCGGTTGCGGCTGGTGACCAGCACCGTGCAGTCGGGCGTCCCGGGCAGCAGGGGACGGACCTGGACCGAGTCCCGGGCGTTGTCGAGCAGGACGAGGGCCCGGCGGCCGGCGAGGGTCGCTCGGTACAGGTTCTCCGCGGCGCGTGCCTGGGTCGGCAGGCGCTCCTCCGGGACGCCGAACGCCTGCAGGAAGTCGTTCAGGACACCGGTCGTCTGGGGGCCGGTGCCGTCCGGTTCCCCGGCGCGCAGGTCGGCGTAGAGGATGCCGTCGGGGAAGTCGTCGGCGTGTGCGTACGCCCAGTGGACGGCGAGCGAGGTCTTGCCGACCCCGGCCGGGCCGGTGACCACGCTCAGCGGCGCCCGGTCCGACCGCGCGGTCCCGGTGAGCCGTGCCAGATCGTCCGCGCGGCTGACGAAGCCGGCGGGCGCGCGCGGTAACAGGAAGGGCGGCGCGGGCGGTTGCGGGCCGGCGGACGGCCGGGCGGCCGGCCGGTGTGCCGGCGCCTGCGGCGGCGTCTGCGGCGGTGCCACCGGGGTGCGTACGGCGGCCGCCGCGCCCTGCGGGGACTGCGGGGGCCGCCCGCGCAGCAGCGCCAGGTACGCCTCGGACAGCGCGGCGCCCGGGTCGACGCCCAGCTCCCGGGCGAGCCGGCGCTGCGTGCGGCGGTAGAGCTCGACGGCGTCGGCCTGGCGGTCCGCGTGGTGCAGCGCGCGGACCACGGCCGCGATCAGGGACTCGCGCAGCGGGTGACGCTCGGCGGCGGGCCGCAGCAGCGCGAGGGCCTCCGCGCCCCGGCCGCATGTGTGCAGGGCGGCGGCGAACTGCTCCAGCGCGGCCAGTTGTTCCTCCACCAGCCGGTCGGCCGCCGCCGTCATCAGCGGGGTGTCGCCCACCCCGCCGAGCACCGGGCCGCGCCACAGCCCCAGGGCCTCCCGCAGCAGCTCCGCGGGCTGCTTCCCCGGGGGCGGGGCCGCGGACCGGCGCACCAGCTCGCGGAAGCGCCACAGGTCCGCCGAGCCCGGCGCGGCGCGCAGGGCGTACCCGCTGTCCCTGGTGACGACGTCGGTGTCCCGCTCGGCGCGCAACAGGCCGCGCAGGGCGGACACATGGCCGTACACGACGGTGCGGGCGTGCGTCGGCGGCCGGTCGTCCCACAACGCCTCGGTGATCCGCTCGGCACCCACGGGAGCGCCGTCCGCCAGTACGAGCAGTGCCAGCAGGGTTCTGCGCTTGGGCGGCCCGAGCGGTATCTCGGCCTGCCCCGAGAAGGCCGACACCGGCCCGAGCAACCGGAAGTCCATCACGTGCCCCACCCGCCCCACGTCGTTCCTGACCGCACCTTACGAACCCATACGGACCTACTCGCGGGCGAAGAGGCATAAAGGCGTGAAGTGGTTCACCAACTACACCAACACAGCCGGAATCCGCGTTAGATCGTCGTTAGGCCGCGTCGGCAAGCTCATCGCTGCGAAGCCGGAACGAGGAACAAGGAGACAGACATGTCGACCAACTCGGGATTCCACAGAGGAGCACGGAGCACCGCCGTCGCGGTCATGGCGGCCGCCATGGCGCTCGCCCCGGCCGTCACGGCCGTCGCCGCGACCGGGAACGACACAGCACAGCAGTCCTCGGTGGTCGCGCAGTCGGCGCGCAGCACCAAGGTGAACGTCGTCAACGAGACCTCGACGACGATGTACCGCAACTACACGGAACTCTCGCACGGGGTGTGGGACGACGAGACACCGCCGGAGACGATCGAAGGCCGGAAGTCCGCCACGTGGGGATCGCACTCCTCGGGGATGATGACGGGGACGGAAGGGGGCGCGTGGTATGCCCTCGGGAACGACGGCGAGGCCGCCATCCACTGGAACAACCCGTACGCCGGCAGTAACTCCTACAGCTGCACCGTGCCCGACGGCTACACCTGTTCGCGCACGGGTGGCAGCGGCAACAACGCGACGGTCACCTTCACCATCGGCCGGAACGGGGCGAGGGCGGCAGCCGCATCCGCCCGTGGGCAGGACGCGCCGTTCTCGGTGACCGCGGCCCGCAGCACGCAGGTCAAGCTGCAGAACCGCACCCCCAACACGATGGACCGCACCTCGTCGAGCCTGGTGCACGGAACGTGGAGCGACAACATGGTCCCGCCGGACCGTGTGTACCCCTTCGGTGACGGCACCTGGCGGTCGGAGTCGAACGGCTTCATGACCGGGACGGAAGGGGAGGCGGTGTTCAGCATGCTCGACGTCGGCAACGTCAGCATCGGCTGGAACAACCCCTTCTCGGGCAGCAACAGTTACTACTGCCACGTCCCGGAGGGCTTCAACTGCAGGCAGGGCGGCGGCAGCGGCGACAACGCGGCCGTCACCTTCACCGTGACGAAGGGCTGACGATGAACCGACGCATCGCAGCGGTGGCGTGCGCCGCCGCGCTGACCTCGATCGCGGCGGGCACGGCTTCGGCCGCCCCCGCCCCCGCTCCGGCGTCCGCGTCCGCCTCCGTCGGTGTGATGGCACCGCCGGTGCCGGGGCGCACGTACGTCGTGGCGCCCCAGGACACGCCCGACCAGTGGCTCGGCGACAACGACTGGTTCGGCAGCGTGGTGTGCCAGGCCAGCCGGCTCTGGAGCGGTGACCGGCGCGACGACGCCCTGTGGCGGGTGACCGGGAACAATGACGGCTCCATATCGCTCGTGAACATGGACGCGGCCCAGAACGGCTGGAGCCTGGCCTCTTCGGGCGAGGGGATCCGCATCGCCGAGGGCAACGGCGAGGAGTTCCACTGGGACGTGGTCGCCGGTCCCGGCGGGACGGTCGCACTGCAGAACAGGCAGACGCGGCGGTTCCTGTCCATCGTCGCCGGGACGGTCGTCGGGGCCGCCCAGGCCTACTACTGGTACATGACCAACGCGCGCCCCTGAAACGGCGGTGGCCCCGCCTCCCGGGAAGGGAGGCGGGGCCACCGTGCGTGCGTCGGCGGGGAGCCGTCAGAGCTTCTCGGGGGTCCGGATTCCGAGGAGCGACATGCCCTTGGTCAGCGTCCGCGCCGTCAGGTCGCACAGGAACAGGCGGTTCTCGACCTGCTCGGGGGTCTCGGCCTTCAGGACCGGGCACTCCGAGTAGAAGGTCGTGTAGAGCGAGGCCACCTGGTAGAGGTACGCCGCCAGCTTGTGCGGCGCGTGCTCCGACGCGGCCTCGGCGATGAGCTCGCCGAAGTGGTCCAGGTGCAGGCCCAGCGCGCGCTCGGCCGGCGCCAGAGCCAGCTCCGGGTGGGCAGCGGGCTTCGCGTCCCCGGCCTTGCGCAGGATGGACTGGATACGGGCGTACGCGTACTGGAGGTACACGGACGTGTCACCCGTCAGCGACACCATCTGGTCCAGGTCGAACTTGTAGTCGCGCGCGGCGGAGGTCGACAGGTCCGCGTACTTCACCGCGCCGATGCCGACCTGGACGGCCCGCTCGCCGATCTCGGCCTCGGACAGGTCCTGGGCCTTCTCCCGTACGACGGCCGCGGCGCGGTCGATGGCCTCGTCCAGCAGGTCCACCAGCCGGACCGTCTCGCCCTCACGGGTCTTGAACGGCTTGCCGTCCTTGCCCAGCACCGTGCCGAAGGCCAGCTGCACGGCCTTGACCTCGTCGCTCAGCCAGCCCGCCCGGCGGGCGGTCTCGAAGACCATCTTGAAGTGCAGGGACTGCCGCGCGTCGACCACGTAGATCAGGGTGGTGGCGCCCAGCTCGGCGACCCGGTTGCGGATGGCGGAGAGGTCGGTCGCGGCGTAGCCGAAGCCGCCGTCCGACTTCTGCACGATCAGCGGGGTCGGGTTGCCGTCCGGGCCCTTGACGTCGTCGAAGAACACGCACAGCGCGCCGTTGGAGCGGACGGCGACGCCCGACTCCTCCAGCAGCTTGCACGTTTCGACGAGCATGTCGTTGTAGCCGGACTCGCCGACCACGTCGGGGTCCTGGATGTCCATGTCCAGCTTGTTGAAGACGGAGTAGAAGTAGATCTTCGACTCGTCCACGAACCGCTGCCACAGCGCCAGGGTCTCGGGCTCGCCGGCCTGGAGGTCCACCACCCGGGCCCGGGCCCGGGTCTTGAACTCCTCGTCGGAGTCGAAGAGGGCGCGCGAGGCCTTGTAGAGGCGGTTGAGGTTGGACATGGCCTCCTCGCCGGAGACCTCCTCGTCGGACTTGTGGTCCAGCTCGTGCGGGTGCTCCAGCAAGTACTGGATGAGCATGCCGAACTGGGTGCCCCAGTCGCCGATGTGGTGGCGACGGACCACCTTCTCGCCCGTGAACTCCAGGATCTCCACCATCGCGGCGCCGATCACGGCGGAGCGGAGGTGGCCGACGTGCATCTCCTTGGCGACGTTCGGCTGGGCGTAGTCGATCACCGTGGTGCCCGGGTTCGCCGCGAGCGGCACGCCGAGGCGGTCGTCGAGCGCCCGCGCGGAGAGGGTCTCGATGATCGCCTTGTCGGTGATGGTGATGTTGAGGAAGCCCGGGCCCGAGACCTCGATCTCCTGGATCAGGTCACCGGTCGGGATGCCCTCGACCACGGTCGTCGCCAGCTCGCGCGGGTTGGCCTTCGCCTTCTTCGCGAGCGCCAGGATGCCGTTGGCCTGGAAGTCCGCCCGGTCGCTTCGTCGCAGCAGCGGGTCGGTGGCACCGGCCTCCGGCAGGGCGGAGGCAAGGGCGTCCGCGACGCGCTGGTTGACGGAGGAAGCGAGGGAAGGGACCGAGGCCATGAGCTGCCGTTCCTGTTGAGGTGCACTTGGTTGTTCCGACAAGTGCCGAGTATCCCACGGAGGGGCCCTTGGTTTCTCGGGAGAATCCCGGGCGATGAGCAACCTCGGAGTGGCCCGTTCCGTCTGGGAGAATGGCTGAAGCCAGCATTCGAGATAGAAGGACGTGTCGTGGCTCAGAGCAGCACCGAGACCGACTGGGTCTCCCGTTTCGCGGACGAGGTCATCGCCGAGGCGGAGCGCCGAGCACCCGGCAAACCTGTCGTCGTCGCGTCCGGACTCTCCCCCTCCGGCCCGATCCACCTGGGCAACCTCCGCGAGGTCATGACCCCGCACCTGGTCGCGGACGAGATCCGCCGCCGGGGCATCGAGGTCCGGCACCTGATCTCGTGGGACGACTACGACCGCTACCGCAAGGTGCCCAAGGGCATCCCCGGCGTGGACGAGGAGACCTACGGTCAGTACATCGGCCGCCCGCTGACGGCCGTCCCCGCCCCGGCCGGGTCGGAGTACGGCAGCTGGGCCGAGCACTTCAAGGCCGCCATGGTCGAGGCGCTGGCCGAGCTGGGCGTCGAGTACGACCCGATCAGCCAGACCGAGCAGTACACCTCCGGCGCCTACCGCGAGCAGGTACTGCACGCGATGAAGCACCGCGGTGACATCGACGCCGTGCTCGACCAGTACCGCACCAAGCAGAAGCCGGGCGGCAAGAAGCCCCAGCAGAAGCAGGTCGACGAGGCCGAGCTCGAGGCCGCCGAGGGCTCCGGCGCGGCCGCCGAGGACGACGGCAGCGCCGGCGAGGGCGGGTACTTCCCGTACAAGCCGTACTGCGCCGAGTGCGGCAAGGACTTCACCAAGGTCACCTCGTACGACGACGAGACGACCGAGCTGACCTACGTCTGCACCGAGGACGAGTTCACCGAGACGGTCAAGCTCAGCGAGTTCAACCGCGGCAAGCTGGTCTGGAAGGTCGACTGGCCGATGCGCTGGGCCTTCGAGGGCGTCGTCTTCGAGCCCTCCGGCGTCGACCACTCCTCGCCCGGCTCGTCCTTCCAGGTCGGCGGCCAGATCGTGCACATCTTCGGCGGCGAGCAGCCGATCGGTCCGATGTACGCGTTCGTGGGCATCAGCGGCATGGCGAAGATGTCCTCCAGCAAGGGCGGGGTCCCGACCCCGGCCGACGCGCTGAAGATCATGGAGCCGCAGCTGCTGCGCTGGCTGTACGCGCGCCGCCGCCCGAACCAGTCCTTCAAGATCGCCTTCGACCAGGAGATCCAGCGGCTCTACGACGAGTGGGACAAGCTGGAGTCGAAGGTGGCGGACGGCTCCGTGCTGCCCGCCGACGCGGCCGCGCACGCGCGTGCCGTACGGGTCGCCTCGCACGAGCTGCCCCGCACCCCGCGCCCCATGCCGTACCGGACGCTCGCCTCGGTCGTCGACATCACCGCCGGCCACGACGAGCAGACCCTGCGCATCCTGAGCGACCTGGAGCCGGAGAAGCCGCTCACCTCGCTCGACGAGGTACGGCCGCGCCTGGACCGCGCGGAGAACTGGATCACCACCCAGGTCCCCGCCGACCAGCGGACCCTCGTACGCGAGGAGCCCGACGCGGAGCTGCTGTCGTCCCTGGACGACGAGGGGCGCGCGTCGCTGCGGCTGCTGCTCGAGGGGCTGGACTCGCACTGGTCCCTGGACGGGCTCACCACGCTGGTCTACGGCGTGCCGAAGGTGATGGCCGGGCTCGAGCCCGACGCCAAGCCGACGCCCGAGCTCAAGGTCGCGCAGCGGACGTTCTTCGCGCTGCTGTACCGGCTCCTCGTGACCCGGGAGACCGGGCCGCGACTGCCCACGCTGCTGCTGGCCGTGGGCGCCGACCGGGTGCGCAAGCTGCTCGCGGTCTGAGCCGTCCGAGCCGTCCGACGTACGGAGAAGGGCCCGCACCCCTCGGGGTGCGGGCCCTTCCGCATGCCTGCCGCCCGAGGCTCAGGCGATGTGCTCGTTCTCCAGGTCCTTCTGGTAGCGCTGCTTGAACGCCGGGATCATGCGGCGCAGCAGCGAACCGCTGCGCGGGTGGGTCACGCCGTAGCCGTCCGAGAGGTGTATGTCGAGCGCCTCGGCCGTCGGGAAGTCGTTCTGCTCGTCCACCAGCGCACGGAACACCTTGTACGCGACCTCCGCGAACTCGGCCTCGTCCGGGGTCTCCACGGCTTCCGGAGCGTCCTCTTGGCGAGGGGCCGGTATCGGCAGCTGCTCCTGCTCCTGTTGGGGCTGGGGCTGGGGCTGCGGCTCCTCCGGGCCCGTCGGGCGCATGACCGGGGTCGGCTCCAGGCCCTCGACGTACTGGGGGTTGTAGCCGCCCTCGTACGCCGCCTGCGGGGCCAGCGGCGCGGCGAACCAGGCGCTGTTGTGGGCCGCGGGCATGGCCGTCGGGTCCACGGCGAACGGCGGCGGGGCGTGGGCGGCGGCCACGGCCGGGACCGGGGCCTGCGCCGCGAGCTGCTGCTGGAGGCCGCCGGCCGGGGCGGCCGCCGCCTCCAGGGCGGGGGCCGGAGCGGGGGCGGGAGCCGCCGGGGGCAGCAGCGCCGGGTCGATGCCCGCCGCCGCCAGCCCCTCCGGGGCCGTCTGGGACAGGGGCACGCCGATCCGGGCCAGCTTCAGCGGCATCAGGGCCTCCACCGGAGCCTTGCGCCGCCAGGAACGCCCGTACCGCGCCTGCAGCCGCGCCTGGTAGATCAGCCGGTCCTGCTCCATGCCGACCGCCTGCTCGTAGGAGCGCAGCTCCCACAGCTTCATCCGGCGCCACAGCTTGAAGGTCGGCACCGGGGACAGCAGCCACCGGGTGAGGCGCACGCCCTCCATGTGCCGGTCCGCGGTGATGTCCGCGATCCGGCCCACCGCGTGCCGGGCGGCCTCGACCGTCACCACGAACAGGATCGGGATCACGGCGTGCATGCCGACACCCAGCGGGTCCGGCCAGGCCGCGGCGCCGTTGAACGCGATCGTCGCGATCGTCAGCAGCCACGCCGTCTGGCGCAGCAGCGGGAAGGGGATCCGGATCCAGGTCAGCAGCAGGTCCAGCGCGAGCAGGACGCAGATGCCCGCGTCGATGCCGATCGGGAACACCAGCGAGAAGCTGCCGAAGCCTTTCTGCAGGGCGAGTGCCCGCACCGCGGAGTACGAGCCCGCGAAGCCGATGCCCGCGATGACGACGGCTCCGGCGACCACGACGCCGATGAGTATCCGGTGCGTACGAGTCAGCTGCATCGCGGCCACCCGCGATCCCCTCCCCTTGTCGAGCACACTTACCGAGCCTTTACCCGGCTGCGGCAGGCACAGCGTACGGGTGACCCGACGTCAACGCCTCAGGCGGGCCCGCTCTACTGCTGGGGCTGCGGGGACTGCGGCTGCTCCGCCTGCTTGTTGGCGGCGTCGACCGAGGCCACGGCCTCCTTCGCCGCCGCGATGGCGTCCTGGAGCAGCTTCGCCTGGTCCGGTGCGCCGGCACCCTCGTACGCGGCACCGTTGTAGTCGAGCGTGACGACCACGTTCTGGGTGCGGGCCACGATCGTCGTGTTGAAGGAGTCGACGTCCTTCTTCACGCTGTACACGACCGACGTGGCCTGGTCGCCGATCCCGCCCGCCTCCTCCGCCTTCAGGTTCTGCGCGCCCTCGGTCGCCTTCGCCGCCTCTATCTGCTTGGTGTACTGCTCCTCGGCGCGCTTGTTGGCGCTGCCGAGGGAGGCCTGCGAGTCGTGGCGGGAGAAGTAGATCGCGAGCCAGCGGTACTGCGAGCCCTTCAGACCGTCCTCGTCCAGACCGTTCCAGGAGCAGCTGGCACGGCTCGCCAGGTCGTTCGACTTGCTCGCCGTACCGTTCTTGTCCTTGGCCTCCGGGACGAGCGTGTCGATCGTCGGGGTCTGGACGGCCTTGCAGGGGTCCGGAAGCGTGCCGTACGTCGCCTTCTCCAGCGTCGCGGAGGGCTTCGCGCTGGGCTTGCCGGAAGCGGAGGAGTCGGTCTTCTTGCCGCCGTTCGAGCCCGAGTCCTTGCCCGAGTCGGACGAGCACCCGGCGACGGTGAGGATCACCGGGACGGCTGCGCAGGCGAGAACGCGGGTGAGGCGCGAGGCTGATCGGTGCATGATTCCTTCAGTACGTTTGTGGGTCTTCTTCGGACACGGGGCCGGCGGTGGGACCCGGGCAACGGTAGCCCGATCGGGTGCGGGCTTGCTGTGCGCGCCGTCACCCAGGGCCGCGGCGGGCCCCGCTCACTCGTTGAGACGCTCGACCAGAGCCTGCGCCAACTGCCTTGCCCTGTCCTGGGTTTCGGCGCTGGAGGGGACCGTGCCGGGCAGTGCGGGCTGCACGCTGTACTCCAGCGTCACGATGACATTCGAGGTACGGAACACAATCCGCACGGTCCGCGACTGCGCCGCGGTGGCTCCGGCGGGGCTCAGCCTGTCCTCGATGAAGGCCTCGTTCCCGAGGCCGTCGATGACGCGGGAGCCGAGCTCGACCGGGGCGGACGGGCTGCCGGAGGGCGAGGGCGATCCGGAGGCGGGCGGCGCGCCGGGCGTGGTCGCGGGCGCGGCCGGGGCCGTGGGCGGCGGCGTGGTCGGGGCCGTCTGGGCCGGCGGGGTCGGGCTCGCGGTCGGGCCGGGGAAGGGCAGCTTGGCGGCGGTGAGCTGGCGCACGTACACCTGGCGCGCCTTGTCGTCGTCGCTGGCCACGGCCCGGTCGTACGAGACCACGCGCTCGAAGCCGACCGACAGCAGCCGGGTCTCCTCGGGCGTCTGCGCGGTCCAGCGGCAGCCGACGCGGCGGTCGCCGTCGTACGAGGCGTCCGCGGTGCCCGCGTAGAGCTGGTCGCGCTGCTCGGGGGTGAGCGATTCCGCGACCGGAAGCATGACCTTGAGGCGCTTGCTGTCGGCGCCGGCCTTGCAGGGGGCGGGCAGGATGCGGTACTTCCCGGGTTGTGCGGGCGCGGCCTGGTTGCCGCCGGCCTTCGAGTCGCTGGTGCCGCCGGTCCTGCTTCCGCCGGTGCACCCGGTCAGACCGGCCGCGCCGGCCACGAGCACGGTGAGCATCGCGATGCCCGGGAGGGCTCGCCGTACCGCCTTGCGCTGCACGTCCAATGGCTCCCTTCGACCGGCGGTGCCCCCGACGGTCAGGAAAATGCGTTGCCGCGACTCGGGCGCGGATGGACACAATGTCTATCGCACACGCTGGTGCCGGCGCCGGTTCCTTGTCGCATTTGGGATCAAGAGCGAGGCTTTTGCGTATTCAGACTTTTCTGTGGTTTTCGGGGGATTGAGACCGTATGTCGTATGTAGAGGTGCCCGGGGCGAAGGTCCCGATCCGGATGTGGACCGACCCGGCGTCGGTCGAGGACGGCGCGATGCAGCAGCTGCGCAACGTCGCCACCCTTCCGTGGATCAAGGGCCTGGCCGTCATGCCGGACGTCCACTACGGCAAGGGCGCCACGGTCGGCTCGGTGATCGCCATGAAGGACGCGGTCTGCCCGGCGGCGGTGGGCGTGGACATCGGCTGCGGCATGTCGGCGGTGAAGACCTCCCTGACGGCGAACGACCTGCCGGGGGACCTGTCGAAGCTGCGGTCGAAGATCGAGCAGGCGATTCCGGTGGGCATGGGGCTGCACAAGGAGGCCGTGGACCCGTCGCGTCTGTACGGCTTCTCGGTGGACGGGTACGACGACCTCTGGAAGCGCTTCGACTACCTCACCGACGCGGTCAAATTCCGTCAGGAACGCGCCACGAAGCAGATCGGAACGCTCGGAAGCGGCAATCACTTCATCGAATTCTGTCTCGATGAGACAGGTTCGGTCTGGCTGATGCTGCACTCCGGGTCCCGGAACATCGGCAACGAGCTCGCCGCCCACCACATCGGCGTGGCCCGCAGCCTGGACCACAACCAGAACCTTGTCGACCGGGACCTGGCGGTGTTCCTGTCCGCGACCCCGGAGATGGAGGCGTACCGCAACGACCTCTTCTGGGCGCAGGAGTACGCCAAGTACAACCGCGCGGCCATGATGAGCCTGTTCAAGGAGGTCATCCGCAAGGAGTTCCGGAAGGCGAAGGTCTCCTTCGAACACGAGATCAGCTGCCACCACAACTACGTGGCGGAGGAGCGGTACGACGGCATGGACCTGCTGGTCACCCGCAAGGGCGCGATCCGCGCCGGCAGCGGTGACTACGGGATCATCCCGGGCTCCATGGGTACGGGCTCGTACATCGTGAAGGGCCTCGGCAACGAGAAGTCCTTCAACTCGGCCTCGCACGGCGCGGGCCGGAAGATGAGCCGGACGGCGGCGAAGAAGAAGTTCTCGGCGCGGGACCTGGCGGAGCAGACCAAGGGCGTGGAGTGCCGCAAGGACTCCGGCGTCGTGGACGAGATCCCGGGCGCGTACAAGTCGATCGAGCAGGTCATCGACCAGCAGACCGACCTCGTGCAGGTCGTGGCCAAGCTCAAGCAGGTCATCTGCGTGAAGGGCTGACCGGCCCGGGCGCATTTGTCGGGGGAGTGGAGGGGCCCGGACCGTGTGACGGTCCGGGCCTTTCCCCGTGTCTGTGAGCTCAATCCTCGTCGCCGTCGAGGAGCCGGTCCACGGGCAGCTCAAGGGTGATACCGAGGGACTCGGGGAGGAAGATGGACGTGCCGCGCTTGAAGGCCTTCCGGGACCGGTACTCGCTTCCGCGGGGATCGGTGTACAGGATCGCCTCGTCGTGGCGGCGGTCGGAGATCAGGTAGACCGGGACACCTGCCTGTGCGTAGCAGTCGACCTTGGAGCCGAGGTCGTCGGCCCAGTTGGACGAGGTGATCTCCACGACCATGCGGAAGACGTGCGGGGCGTAGCAGTTCTTCTCCACGTGGGCGTCCCGGTAGTCGGCATCGACGAGCGAGAGGTCCGGGACTGCGAAGTCGGCCGGCCCCGAGGGCAGCCACAGTCCGATGCCCTGCAGGTATTTCAGCCCGGCTCGGCGTGCGCCCGCGGTGAGCAGTTCCTCGATGAGCCAGGTCAACGACTCGGCATGTGCTCCGTCGGCAGGTGGTGTCACGGTGAGCCTCCCCTGGAGAATCTCCACTCGGTGCCCGGGAAGCTCCCTGGAGAGTCGATCGGCGGCCTCCGCGATCGTGGTCTCGTGCTGTATCACGGCCATAGCTTCCTCCTTTTCGTGACCCACGCTTTCGGAGCGTAGCCGCGGCTGCCGACCATCCGCTCGACTTCACCCGTACGGGCCGGTTCGGGCGGCCTCGGCACGCACGTGTGCCGTGCCCGGGAGGGTTCGGGCACGGCACGCGTGGTTCAGCGGGGCCTGACGGGGTCAGTGGCGCATGCTCTTCGAGAGGCCCTTGTCGATCTTCGGCGGTGCGAGGGCGCCCGGCTTCCGCGGGGCACCGTGGGTGAGGAGGGTCGTTCCCGGAGGCTGCGGGCTGGCCGGGGTCCAGACCCGGGGGGTCGGGCAGTCGAGCAGGTTCGGCTCACCGTTGATCACGGTGCAGCTGGTCTCGTAGATCTGTCCGGCTGTGGTGACCACCTCGACGATGACCCGGCCGGCGGTCTCCGCGATCGTGATGCCGCAGGGGCTGGCCGGGTAGGTCGTGGACGGCGTGCTGAGGTTGTACCAGGTGTAGGCCGGCACTTCGGGGTTGGGCGCGTTGAAGTCGAACACACCCGCAAACGCGGTGCCGTCGGGGGTAAGTACCGCCTTGTACTTGACCTCCGCCTCGTCCCACGAGGTGGAGAGGTCGATGCACGGACCGGTGGCACCCGTCGCTCCGGTGGCGCCCGTGGCGCCGGTGGCTCCCGGCTCACCCGGGGTTCCTGTGGCGCCCGTCGCGCCCGTCGCGCCCGTCGCGCCCGTCGCGCCCGTGGCGCCGGTGGGGCCCGTCGGGCCGACCTTCCCCTTGCACTTGTCCTTGTCGCTACGGGTGCCCTCGTCGTCCTCGTCGTAGCCGTCGGGACCGTCTTCGTCATGACTCTTGCCGTCACGGCACTCGTCGCCGCCCGCCACCACGCCGGCCGACAGCGGTCTCTCGGCGATCGCCAGTGCGGGGTTGGCGAAGCCGAGCATCACCATCGCCAGCGATGCCACCGCCCCGCCGGCGATCCACTTGCCTCGCCCGGGAAGCGGACCCATACGCGACGGTGTCCTCTTGTCAGGACTCATGTGTGTTTGCTCCTCGTGGAACCGGATGGATTGACCCTGAAGCGCTGTGAGCCTCGTCCGGATTCATTCCCGTTCGGTGCGAAATGTGGTGAGTTACGAGGTGGGATCATCACATCGGAGTCATGTGCGGAGCCGATCAGGCGAATGCTGAAGCCACCGTCCGTGGCCAGCCCCGAGTGGCGCCGTAGCGGAGATATGACTGTTCCGTGACGACTCTCACCCGTCCTGCTCAGAACGCAGAGGCTCGGCCCGGGGAAAGGAGGCGACGCTTCTTCGGAGCACCGTCCGGCCTGTGGCTGTGGCCGATGCTGGGCACCCTGGCACTCGCGGTGTCCGGGATCAACAGCCCGCAATTGGGCACCGACGAGCTGGTCACCTGGAGCGTGGGCGAACGCAGCACGGGTCGGATCCTGGCACTGGTGCACAACGTCGACGCGGTGCACGCCGCCTACTACCTCCTGATGCACGAGTGGATGGCCGTATTCGGCGATTCGCACACGGCCCTGCGCATGCCCTCGGCACTCGCCATGAGCGGCGCGGCGGCCTTCGTGGCGCTGATCGGGGGCCGGCTCTTCGGCCGGCGTGCCGGACTGTGCGGCGGGATGCTCTTCGCCCTGATCCCCGTCGTGAGCCGGTTCGGTCAGGAGGCCCGCAGCTACGCCCTGGTGGTCCTGGCCGCGACCTTGGCGACGTACTTGCTGCTCCGGGCGCTGGACAGGCCCGGGAGCCCGTGGCGCTGGGCGGGGTACGCCCTGTGCCTCGCGGCGGTGGGGCTGCTGCACCTGGTCGCGCTCACCGTTCTCCTGGGGCACCTGGCCCTGGTGGTCCTCCGCTTCGTCCGCCGTGAGCGCAGCGGCCTGTGGGGCTTCTGCCTGGCGGTTCCGGCCGGTGCGGCCTGTGTGGTGCCGTTGGTCCTGCTGGGCAGATCGCAGGCGTCCCGCCAGCTGTTCTGGCTTCCGGCGCCGGGGGTGGGGGGTCTCGTCGGCATCTGGCCGCAGGTGTTCGCCTCGGCCCTGTGCGCCGGAGTGGTGATCACGCTGGCCGCACTGGCGTGGAAGGAGGGCCGCGACGGCCTCGTGCTGTGCCTCGCGGTGGCTCTGCTGCCGCCACTGGTGATGTGGGCGGCGTCCCACGGGGATGTCTCGTACTTCCGCTTCCAGTACGTCATGTTCACCGTGCCGGCGTGGGCGGTGCTGGCGGGGGCCGGACTGGCCGCAGTGACCCGGCCGTCCTGGCGGCCGGTGGCCGTGGGGCTGGCAGTGCTCGCGGTGCTGGTGCTTCCCGACCAGCGCACGATGCGGGGCACCTTCCAGCACGATGTCCCGCACGGTGCGGATTACGCGGGAGCCGCACGGACCATCGAGAAGTACTACCGGCCCGGGGACGCGGTGGTCTATGTCAGGGGTGCGCCGTGGATGCTCGACCAGGGCGTCCGCTACTACCTCCGGCGTGACCTGAAGCTGCCGGAGGTCTTCCTCGCCGAGTCGGCGGTCGAGAAGAACGAGCTGTATCCGGCCCATTGCGCGCAGCCGGCCAAGTGCCTGAAGGGCGAGGGCCGGATCTGGGTGGTGGTTCCGGGTACGGGTCCGGATGCCCTGGATGCGGTGCCCGTGCACCAGGCCCGGGCCTTGAGTGCGAAGTACACGACCTACGGGACGGAACGGGTCAGCGGTCTGACCGTCGCGCTGCTGCAGCGCAAACCGCAGCGCACACCGTAACCGTAGGTCTGACATCTCCTTCCGGTAGGGACATCACAGAGATGGATGGGCTGTGAAATCAACCGTCTGCCTGAACATGATCGTCAAGGACGAGGCCCCGGTCATCCGGCGCTGCCTCGAATCCGTACGTCCTCTGATCGACAGCTGGGTCATCCTGGACACGGGCTCGACGGACGGCACGCAGGACGTCATCCGCGAGGTACTCGGGGACCTGCCCGGCGCCTTGCACGAAAGCCCTTTCAACGGGTTCGACGCGAGCCGCAGTGAGGCGATCGACCTCGCGATGGCGCGCGGCGACGCGGACTACCTGCTGTTCATCGACGCCGACGACCTGATGGAGGTGGAGCCGGGTTTCCGCATGCAGTCGCTGACCCACGACGCCTACCGCGTCGCCCTGCATGACGGGCCCATCATCCACTGGCGTCCGGCGCTGGTCTCCACGCGGCTGCCCTGGCGGTACGTCGGAATCCTGCACGAGTACATCGAGTGCGGAAAGCCGTACAGCCTGGGGACGCTCACCGGCGCCAACATCCTCTCGGTGGGGGGCGGGGCGCGCCTGCGGGAGGACGGCCAGCGGAAGAAGTACCTGCGCGATGCCGAGCTCCTCCAGCAGGGGCTGGGCAAGGAGCCCGACAACACCCGTTACGTCTTCTACCTCGCCCAGAGCTGGCGGGACGCGGGCGAGCCGGAGAAGTCGCTCGAGGCCTATGACCGGCGGGCGGCGATGGGCGGCTTCGCGGAGGAGGTCTTCTGCGCGCAGCTGTACGCCGCACGGCTCGCGGTGAACCTCGGCCGGCCGCAGGCCGAGGTGATGGACCGGTTCCTGCGCGCGCACGAATGCCGTCCCTCGCGGGCGGAGGCCTTGGGCGACCTCGCCCGTCTGTGCCGGGTGAACGGCCGGCGCTGGCCGCTCGCGTACATGTTCGCGCGGCAGGCGGTGGCGATCCCGTATCCGCAGGACATCCTGTTCGTGGAGTTCGACTGGTACGACTGGCGCGCACTCGACGAACTCGCGGTGGCCGCCTACTGGGTCGGAGAGTACGAGGAGTCGGCGCGCTGCGCGGAGCGCCTCCTCGCGGGCGGCAAGCTGCCGGCCGGCGAGCACGAGCGCGTGACCCGCAATCTCGAGTTCGCGCGCGGCAAGCTCGCCGAGCCGGGCAAGCTCGGCGAGCTCGGCTCGAAGGATCTCGTGGACGCCTGATCCGTCGGTCCGTCCGCGAAGGGGGTGAGGGGCCGCCGGGCTGGAGCCGGCGGCCTCGTGCCGCAGTACTAGAGCTCGCGGTGGACCTTCGTGTTCGAGGCCTGGGCGCGGGGGCGGACCACCAGGAGGTCGATGTTGACGTGGCTGGGGCGGGTCACCGCCCAGGTGATGGTGTCGGCCACGTCGTCGGCGGACAGGGGCTCCGCGACGCCCGCGTACACCTTGGCCGCCTTGTCGGCGTCGCCGCGGAAGCGGGTGGTCGCGAACTCCTCGGTCTTGACCATGCCGGGGGCGATCTCGATGACGCGCACGGGCTGGCCGACGATCTCCAGGCGGAGGGTCTCGGCGAGGACGCGGGCGCCGTTCTTGGCGGCGACGTAGCCGGCGCCGCCCTCGTAGGTGGAGTGGCCGGCGGTGGAGGACAGGACGACCACCGTGCCGTCGCCGGAGCCGGTGAGCGCCGGGAGCAGGGCCTGGGTGACGTTGAGGGTGCCGATGACGTTGACCTCGTACATCGTGCGCCAGTCGGCGGGGTCGCCGGTGGCGACGGGCTCGGCCCCGATGGCGCCGCCCGCGTTGTTCACCAGTACGTCGCAGCGGCCGAGGGAGGCCGCGAAGGCGTCGACCGCGGGGCGGTCGGTGACGTCGAGGGCGTGGGCGGTGGCCTCGTGGCTGGCCGCGGTGAGCTCGGCGGCGAGCGCCTCGATGCGGTCCTTGCGGCGGGCGGTGAGGACGACGTGGTAACCGGCCGCGGCGAGCTGCCGGGCGGTGGCGGCGCCGATGCCGCTGCTCGCTCCGGTGACGACGGCGGTTTTGGTGGCCGTGCTCATGTGCGGGGCTCCTCGTTCGTTCGTACGGGCGAATACCCGCCAGCATAGGTGGGGCTCAGCGGCCCCGCGGAACGTACATGATCACGGCCATGCCGGCGAGGCAGACGAGGGCTCCGGCGACGTCCCAGCGGTCGGGGCGGTAGCCGTCGGCGACCATGCCCCAGACGAGGGATCCGGCGACGAAGACCCCGCCGTAGGCGGCGAGGACGCGGGCGAAGTCGCCTTGGGGCTGGAGGGTGGCGACGAAGCCGTAGAGGCCGAGGGCGATGACACCGGCGCCGATCCAGGCCCAGCCCTTGTGCTCGCGGACGCCCTGCCAGACGAGCCAGGCGCCGCCGATCTCCAGGAGGGCGGCGAGGGCGAAGAGGGCGGCCGAGCGGGCGATGAGCATGGCCGGAAGCCTACGCAGGCGTCGGGGCGGTGCGGGCGAATGGCGGGACGGCCTGCCCTCATTCGTGTGATGGTCCGACCGGATGGGCCGGGTGGTGGCTAGCGTCCGCGCGTGGAGGTGGTGGCGATGCGCCGTGTTGCCGTACGGAGTGTGGTGCTGGCCGGGCTGCTGGCGGTCGGTGGGGCGGTGCCCGCGGCGGCGGCCCCCGGGTGGGCGGGGCCGGAGGCCGACGTGGCGTACCACGGGCGGGTGTCCCTGGCCCATGGCCAGTTGCGGATCTGGCTGGTCCCGGAGAACGAGGGGCCGTCGGCGGTGCCCAACGCGACGCTGCGGGTGCGGCTCTCGGCCGATCTCGCGGACCGGCAGGAGCTGTCGCAGGGCTGTGCGCGGGTCGGGCCGCGCGAGGTGGTGTGCGAGACCGGGCCGCTGCCCTTGCACGGGCGGGGGCGGCACATCGGGCTGGTGCTGGATCTGCGGGACCGGACGCCGGAGGTGGTGGTGCGGGTCGACACCTGGTGGAACGGCGGTGCGACGGACCGGAACCACGCGAACAACGAGCACGTGGTGCTGGCGCTGGACACCGGAGACGCCTACGCCTTCTGAGCGGGACCGGCCGTACGGCCGGGGGTGGCGGCGGGCAGGAGCCAGGCCGCCACCGCTGCCGTGAGTTCGGCGTCGGTGGCCCGGGTCGCGCTCCAGGCGACGTAACCGTCGGGGCGTACGAGGACGCAGGCGGTACGGGCGGTACGGGCGGCACCGGCACGGGCGCTTCGGGTGGTACGCCGGCCCGTGCGCCAGTGGACGTGGGTGAGCGGGGCTCCGGGCGGGGTGGCCCGGCCGGGCGGGGTGACCAGGACGAAGCCGCCGGAGCGCAGGGCCTCGTAGAGCCGCTGCCCGTGCGGGCCGGGCTCGAGGGCGAGGTCGGGGGCGCGCCGGCCGGCGGGGCGGCGGGTGCCGGGCGGTGGCGGGTAGGAGATCCCGATGCCGGAGACCAGGCCGAGGGCGCGGTCGCGGGCGGGGCCGATGCGGGGGAGGACGGCGGCGCCGAGGCCGCGGGCGGTGCGGCGGACGGGGCCGGTGGCCATGACGGCGCGGACCACGGCGCCGCTGATGCGCAGGACGAGGCGGCCGACGGGGTGGCGCTCGCGGTGGTAGCTGTCGAGGAGGGCCTCGGGGTCGGGGGTGCGGCCGTGGAGGACGGCGGCGAGTTTCCAGGAGAGGTTGGCGGCGTCCTGGAGGCCGGTGTTCATGCCGAGGCCGCCGGCGGGGGAGTGGACGTGCGCGGCGTCGCCGGCGAGGAAGACGCGGCCGGAGCGGTAGTGGGGGACCTGGCGTTCGTCGCTGTGGAAGCGGGAGATCCAGCGGGGGTCGTGCATGCCGTGGTCGGTGCCGAGGGCGGTGTGGAGGATGGCGCGCAGCTCGTCGAGGCCGACGGGGTCGGTGTCCTGGGCGCGGCCGTCGCGGTGCCAGCCGATGGCGCGGTACCAGCCGTCGCCGAAGGGGACGAGGAAGCCGAAGGCGTCGGCGTTGCCGTTGACGGCGAGGAGGTCCTCGGGGGGCCGGGTCAGGCGGACGTCGGCGAGGATCATGGAGCGGACGACGGCCTGGCCGGGGAAGGGCAGGCCGAGGGCGGTGCGGACGGTGGAGCGGACGCCGTCGGCGCCGATGGCGTGGCGGGCGTGGAGCGTGGTGCGGGTGCCGGTGCTGGTGCCGTTTGCGGTGCGCAGGTCGAGGGTGACGGTGTCCCGGTCCTGGCTCAGTCCGATGAGCTCGCAGTCATATCGGATGTCCACGCCTGTGGACAGCGCGCGACGCTCGAGCAGTTTCTCTGTCTCATATTGAGGGGTGATGAGTACGAACGGGTAGCGGGTGCTCAGCCGTTGAAGGGAGAGAGCCATGCCTCCGAAGGGGCGTACGCGGTCGATCCGCCGGCCGGTGGAGAGGAGTGCGTCGGCGAGGCCGCGCGCGTCGAGCAGTTCGAGCGTGCGGGCGTGCACGGCGAAGGCGCGGGTGAGGTTGGCGGCGGTGCGGGGGCGTCTTTCGACGAGGGTGACGGAGAGTCCGGCGGCGGCGAGGTCACCGGCGAGGAGCAGCCCGGTGGGCCCGGCGCCGACCACGACGACGTCGATCGTGTCCTCTGTGTCCACTGCGTCCACTGCGGAGGTCATGCCTCGGCAGTCTGCCACCCGCGGGCCGCCGAGGCGTGGAGTCAGACGGTGCCGGAGTCGGCCGTGCCGAATTCCAGGACCGCCTCGTCGACGATCCGCTCCAGGCGGGCGTGGTGGGCGCCGCGCCAGTAGACGCGCTCGCAGTCGGTGCACTGGGCGAAGACGTCGTAGGAGCGGTGCGTGCCGTGTTCGAGGCGGTCGCCGACGCTGTCCTTGTCGGCCTCGTGGAGCGGGCCGTTGCAGGCGGTGCAGCGGGTCCACGGGGCGAGTGCGGGTGCGAACCGGCCGAGGATGTCGCGCAGTTGGTCGTCTGGGTTGTCGCTGTAGACGTACGCGCCGGCGAAGAGCTCGCGGCGGCGCAGCAGTCCGCGGTCGCGGGAGAGCAGTACGCGCTGTTCGGCGGCGGAGCGGGTGGCGAGGGCCGGGTCGCCGATGTCCTCGTTCTCGTAGGCGGCGTCGACGCCGAGCAGGCGCAGGCGGCGGGCGAGGGTGCCGAGGTGTACGTCGAGGAGGAAGCGGAGCGGTGCGCCGGGGACCTGCTGGGGGCGGTCGACCCCGAACACCTCGACGGACTGGCCGTCTTGGGGCACGTAGGAGACGGGCACCTCGCGGCCGTCGACGAGGAGGCGGCCGACTTCGGTGAGCGGGACGCCGGCCGATTCGACGACGTGGCCGAGGCTGGAGGCGCCGTCGGTCGCGGTCGGTACCCGTTCGGCGCGCCGGCTGGGCGCGGCGAACAGGCGCAGTTCGGGGGCGAGGGTGAGCTGAATGCCGGGTCCGTTCACCCTGTCAGCATGCCACTGCCGGGGCGGTGGATGCGGCCGAATTACGGGGTCGCGGTGGTCTGGTCGTAGCTCTCGCGATGGGTGTTGACCTCGTCGAAGTGGTTTTCGGCCCAGAGTTTCACGGAGGAGAGGAGGCAGCCGAGGCTGCTGCCGAGATCGGTCAGCCGGTAGTCGACGCGTACGGGGACGGTGGGGGTCACGGTGCGGGTGACCAGTCCGTCGCGTTCGAGGGAGCGCAGGGTCTGGGTGAGCATCTTCTGGCTGACGCCGGGGATCTTGCGCCCGAGGTCGCTGTAGCGCATGGAGCGGTCCTCGGCCTGGCCGAGGGCGCTGACGATGAGGCCGACCCACTTGTCGCTGATCCGCGCCAGGAGCTGGCTGGTGGGGCATTCCTTGAGGAAGGCGTCATAGGCGAAGCGGGCCTCTTCGCGGAGGGCTGCGGCGGTGCGGGTGGCCATGTGTGCCCACTTCCGGGTCGGGTACGCACCCCGAAGTGCGTACTTACGAAAGGAGAGTACCTCTCCCTAGGTTAGTGCTCATCGAGGACGAACCGAATGGGAGTGGACGATGACCGAGCAGATGATGTCGGCGGTAGTGGTGAACGAGTTCGGCGGCCCGGAGCGGGTCGAGTCGGCCGAGGTGCCGGTGCCGCGCCCGGCGGCGGGGCAGGTCCTGATCCGGGTGCGGGCCGCCGGGCTGAACCCGGTGGACGGCGCCGTCCGCGCCGGCGTCTTCGGCGGCGCCGGGCAGCGGCTCGGTCTCGGCTGGGACGCGGCGGGGGAGATCGCCGAGGTCGGCGCGGACGTGACCGGCTGGAGCCGCGGCGACCGGGTCGTGGGGCTGCACTACGGGCCGGTGAAGCCGCTGGGCACGCATGCGGAGTACGCCGTGCTCGACGCCTCCGCCGTGGCGGCCGCGCCGGCCACCGTGGACGCCGTGGCCGCGGCCGCGCTCCCGCTGGGCGGGCTCACCGCGGCACGCGCCGTGGACCAGCTGGGCCTCGCCCCCGGGGCCACGCTGCTCGTCACCGGCGCGGCGGGCGTGGTCGGCGGCCTCGCGGTCCAGCTCGCGGCGCGGGCGGGCCTCGTGGTGACGGCCCTGGCGGGTGTTGAGGACGAGGAGCTCGTACGGTCGCTGGGCGCGGCCGCCTTCGTACCGCGCGGCGCGGCTCCGGCCGGGCCGGTGGACGGGGTCCTGGACGCGGCCGTGCTGGGGGAGCCCGCGCTGGGCTTCGTCCGCGACGGCGGGGTCTACGTCGGGCTGAGGCCCGGCGCCGCCCCGGCGGCGGAGCGCGGGATCCGGGTCGAGGAGCAGGAGGTCGCCGCGGACGGGAGGCACCTGGCCCGCCTGGTCGCCCTCGTCGACGAGGGCGCCCTCACCCTCCGGGTCGCGGACGCCTTCCCGCTGGCGGATGCCCAGAAGGCCCACGCCCTCCTCGCGACCCCGGGCACGCGCGGCCGGATCATCCTGACGGCGTGACGGGGCGGAGCCGGTAGCACCAGTCGAAGCTGGGGTGGGGGACTCCGGGCGGGTACTCGAAGTCGACCTCACCCAGGCACTCGAAGCCCGCCCGGCGGCAGACCGCGTTCGAGGCCGCGTGGTCGGTGCCCGGGAAGGCGTGGACGGTGTCGCGGGAGCCGTGGATGCGCGCGTAGGCCAGGAGTTCCGTCAGCGCGGCCACGGCCAGCCCCCGCCCCTGGAACTCGGGCAGGACACCCCAGCCGGCCTCGTAGACCGGCTCGCCCTGCCACTCCCGCTCCCAGAAGCCGATGCTCCCGACGCTCTCCCCGGAGCCCTCCAGCACCACCCGGAACATCCGCCCGGCCGCGGGCTCCCGCGCACTCAGGGCCTCGTACCGCCGCTGCCGGTCGTGCAGCTTCTCGGCGGGCTCCGGCCCGCCCAGGTACCGGGTCATGACGGCCTCGTTCTTGCGCTCCAACATCCAGAAGTCCCCGGCACCCCAGGGAGTCAGCAGCACGGATTCCATGCGCCAAGGCTGCCAGAGGCCGACCTCGGTCCTCCGGGTGCCGGATGCCGGGTACAGGGGCGCGGGCCGCGTCGTAGGTGGGGGCGTAAAGGGGTGAGAGGGGGCGCAGGGGCGTGTGGGGGGTGTGGTGGGAGGTGGGGATGGGCAGCGGGTCGGTTCAGAGTCCCGCGAAAGGAATGTTTGTGGACACCATCACCGCTAAGGGTCATATCTTCGCCATGCTCGATGTGGACGGCGACGGGGTGATCTCCCGGCGCGAGTACCTCGCCCGCCCCGAGCGTGCGGCCGTGGCGCTGGGGCGGAGGGCGCAGGACCCGCTCGTCGCCGTCGCCCGTACCGCCCATGAGCGGGTCTTCGCGTCGATGGACGCGAACGGCGACGGAGAGGTGAGCTTCGAGGAGTACGCGGCGTGGGCGGGCGCCGAGGCCTTCGACGAGGTCTGCCGGCAGGCGTTGGGGTCGCTGTTCGACCTTGCCGACACCGACGGGGACGGAGCCCTGGACCGCGCGGAGTTCACGCGGCTGCGCGAGGCGCTGGGCAATCCGGCCGGCAACGCCGGATCGGCGTTCGACGCGCTGGACGCCGACGGCGCCGGACACGTCGACCGGGACGCCTACCTGGCCTCGATCCGCACCTTCGTCACCGACGGCGCCTCACCCATGGCCGAAGCCCTGCACCGTTAGGGCAGGGCCGGCCGGCTCCTCGCGCGTGATCCGCCGGGCCGTCAGCTCCGCTGGAAGAACTCCACCTCCGCCAGGGCGAGATGGCGGTCCGGAGCCGTCAACCCGGCGGGGGCGTCGAGGGTCAGCCGGATCGTCGTGGCTTCGCTGATGCCCGTGGGGAAGGTCTGCGGACCGGGCTTGTCGCTCAGGGTGAGCTTCTTGCGGACCTGCCGGCCGTCCCGCGACGTCACTTCCATGTCGATCTGGAGCGCCCGTCCCTGTTTCGCGTAGTCCTCCGGCGAGGACGAGGCGCCGTTGGTGATGATCACGTCGACCAGGCGGAACGGCTTGGTGAAGGTGTACGTCACCGAGGCACCGGGGCCGGGCGCGCCCCAGTAGCGGTTGCTGAGCCCGTCCGTGGCGTGGCTCACCGGGTGCCCGGGCAGCTCGGCGCTCGCCTCGACGCGGGCCGCGGTCACCGCCTTGGCCTTGCCGAGCTTGTCCCGGGTGTCCTCGATCAGGTGGCGTCCGGCCGGCAGCATCAGGAAGCCGGCCGCGCACAGGGCCAGCACCACGGCCAGGATCACCAGGAAGCGCACCATCCGGCCCGAGCCCGCCCGTGTGCGGCGGCGGAACGGCCAGACCGTCCGCCACCACGGCAGGGGAGCCGGTGCGGTGCCGGGCGTCAGCGGCGCCGCGCAGCGGCGGCAGAAGCGGCGGTCCGGCGGGTTGGGCGTGCCGCAGGAGGGACACGGCACCCCGGCCACGTCGTCGTTCACCGCGGCGGGACGCACGACCGGGCGCGGCGCGACGGCCTTCGCGGGCTGGACGGGCTGCGGGGGCTGGACGGGCTGCGGGGCCGATGCCTCCGGGGCGGCGGGCGGTACGGCGGCGGCGGGCGGCACAGTGGCGGGGGTCGTGTGCGGCTGGGTGTCGGGGCTCCGCCCCGCGCCCGGTGCCTCAAACTCCCCCAGACTCCGTCCGGGGGGACCCCCAGGCGGGGCTGGAGTTGCCCCGGTGGCGCCGTCGGCGCTCCGGGCGGCGGGCGGCGGGGATTCCGCCCGTTCCGGGGCCGTGGCCCGGGGGGTGGTCGGGGTGGTGTCCTCCGACCAGCCCAGGTAGGCACCGCAGTTGCCGCAGAAGTCGTCCGTCACACCATTGGACGCACCGCACACGGGACACGCACGCAACGCCGTCACCTCCCTTCACCCGCGGGCGGCCCGGACAGGACCTCCACCCGACAGACCGTGTGGACAGGGCACAGGGTGCGGACGAGCGAGCGGACCCGGTCCGCGTCCACCTCGTACGCCCCTCCCTCGCGGTGCGGCCACACCCGTACCAGCACCTCGTCGGCCGGGGGAGGGGGCAGCTCGCCGCCGCCCGTACGGGACCAACTGGCACCGCCGTCCCCGCTGACCTCGGCGGACACCCCCAGCACCAGGCGCAGGGCCTCGATCAGGCCGCGCCGGGTGCCGCGCCATCGGTGCAGTTCCACCGCGCGGGCCACCGCCTCGCGCCGCAGTTCGACCGGCCAGCGGGGGTCGTCGACACCGCCCACCCAGGAGGCCAGCCAGGACAGGAAGTCGGCCGGGGCCAGCCGGGGATCGAGGTAGGAGGGCAGGTTGTCGAGGGTCGTGAACACAGGGGCCAGGACCGTGTCCAGCCCCGCCGTGAACCGCTGGGCGAAGTCGTCGTCGGCGTACAGCGCGGGCAGCTGCGCGCCGATCGGGTGCTGGCTGGGCAGGCCGGGGACGGCGGCCCGGCTCATCCGCGGACCTCCGGCTCCGGGGCCGTCACGACCACCTGGTGCTGGTAGGAGAAGACCAGGGCGCCCGCGCCGATGTCGATCCGGTCGACCGGGGCACCGCGCCGCCCCGTGATCGGGTCGGCGGCGAACATCCGGATCTCCTCCACCAGCACGTCCCCGATGGCGCGTTGCAGTACGCCGAACACCTCGCCGTACTGCACGGGCCGGCCGAACGGCCAGCCGGCGCCGTCGGGCCCGCCGCGCAACGGGTTGAGGTGGCGGAACAGCGCGGCGAGCGCCGCGTCGCGCACCCGGTCCGCGTCCCCGGCGGGCGCCGACAGCCGGGCGACCACGGTGACGCCCTGGTAGACGGGCGGTTCCACGACGAGGCGCGTGCCGATCAGGCGCCGTTCGTCGAGGGTGGTGGTGATCGCGGTGAGCACCTGGTCGGAGGGGATCAGCTGCTCGAAGCGGAGCCGGTCGCCCTCGTCGGCCACCGCGTCCGGCACCACCAGGACCCGTACCGCGCCGGCCTCGCTGCCCGTGGCGGGCAGACAGCGGACCCGGCGCACCGAGGGCGCCGCCTGGCGGGCGATGATCTCGTAGTCCTCGGCGGTCACCGCGCGCTCCTGCATGCGCAGCGTCTCCGGCGCCCGCAGCTTGGCGTTGTCGATCGTCTCCCCGGCGACACCGCCGCGCGCCGCCTCCCGGTTGGTGACCCGGGCGACGTACGGGACGGAGCTGCGCAGTACGGAGATGGCGCCGCGGGAGACGTTGCCCGCCGGGCCGCCCCCGGTGCGGTAGCGGGCCACGCGGACCTGGGAACCCTTGGGCGGTACGGCGCCGCAGGGGCGCAGGGTGCCGTCGGCCTCGCGCAGGACCGGAGGGAACGTGAACTCGCCGGTGGTGGCGTCCACCCGCACGTGCCGGTCGTCGGGCGCCGAGCGGCCGAAGTGCTCCACCACGTCCCAGCGCTGCCACCCCTCGGGGGAGGACACCTCCACCACCGGGGGCTCCCCGTCGAGCAGCACGGGCGGGCGGCCGAGCCGGAACGTCTGCCCCGCCACCCCCTCGGACGCGCCGAGCGGTACGTCGCTCACCCGCTCGGCGTGCTCCACGGCCATCGTGCCGCCGACGGTGAAGACGGCGGCCTCGCGCACGGTCGGGGACTCCGAGTAGAACGGCTGGCCGGGCTCCGGCTCGGTGACCCGGCAGCGCAGCCAGCCCGAGCGGGTCCCGCTGATCAGCGACGCGGTGTGCCCGGCCGGTACGTACACGATGACCTCACCGGGCCGGTTCAGACCGCCGGTGCTGTCGTCGCCGGTCTCGCAGCGCTGCCACCGGCCGCCGTCCCAGGCCTCCCACACCAGCGGGGGCTGGCGCGGGTCGACACCCACACCCTCGACGCGGCTGTCGAGGCGCACCGCGACCACGCAGCGCGGCACCGCGGTCGGCAGGCCGAACAGCAGCGCGTCGCCGGGCTCGGGCGTCGCCTGGAAGCACGGTATGTCGCGGCCCTCGGCGAGCGCACCGGTCCGGTCGGTCAGGTCACCGGTGCGGGGCGCGGTGACCAGGCGCGTCAACTCGCTCGGCACGATCCGCAGATCGCCGGTGGTGGCGAAGACCACGGCCTCGGTATCGGTATGGGGATCGGTCTCGCCGGCCGCGGTCGTCACCTCGGTGCCCGCGGGCAGCGTCACCGTCTCGGGCTGCGGAGCCGACAGCCAGAAGTCGACGTCGGCGACGGCGGCCGAGGGCGGGTACAGCTGGATGCCCAACAGGTCCAGGAACGCCAGGTAGTTCTTGTCCGGAACCCGGTTCAGCCGGTACAGCAGCTGGTCCACGAGGTAGGCGAACGTCTCGATCAGGGTGACGCCCGGGTCGGAGACGTTGTGGTCGGTCCACTCCGGGGCGCGCTGCTGCACGTACCGCTTCGCCTCGTCGACGAGCTGCTGGAACCGTCGGTCGTCCAGGTTGGGGGAGGGCAGGGCCATCAGTCCGCGACCATTTCCTCGGCCCCCTCCTCGGAGGGGATCGTGTAGAAGGGGAAGACCAGGTTGCGCCGGTCGTTGGTGGTGCGCACCGTGTAGTGCACATCGATGTAGAGGGTGCCCGCCTCCACGGAGTCGAAGGCCACGACGACCTCGTCGACCGCGATCCGGGGCTCCCACCGCTCCAGGGCCTCGCGGACCTGCTGGGCGACCCGGCCGGCGGTGTCGCCGTCGCCGGGGGCGAAGACGTACTCGTGGATGCCGCAGCCGAACTCGGGCCGCATCGGCCGTTCGCCGGGGGCGGTGCCCAGGACCAGCCGGATGGCTTCCTCCAGCTCCCGCTCCCGCTCGACCATGGCGATCCCGCCGGTCGGCCCGACGCGCAGGGGGAACGCCCAGCCGCGTCCGATGAACCGCTCGCTCATCACACGCCCCCGATCAGGACGTTCATGGCGCCGGTCAGGACCATCGCGCCGCACGCGGTCTGGTCGCGGGCCCGGGCGGCGGGCAGTCCGCCGATGAGCACCGCGCCCGCGGCGAGGCCGGCCGGATTGGGCAGGATCACGTTGGCCGGGCCCGTCGCCGCGTGCGGCGGGACCGGGCAGACGTGCAGGCTGCCCACGACGGCGGCGGGCTGCCCGCCGATCAGCACCGTCGCCACCGCCGCGGCGGCGCCGGGCGGCGGCGTGGCGATCCGGCCACCGTGGTTGGTGGGGTCGCCGGTACGGGCTGCGGCTGGCATCGGATGCTCCTCGGGGAAGGCGGTCGTGGCGACAGGTGGGGGAGGGGGGTGTCAGTTGATCCGGATGAGCCGGGCCTTGAGGACGGCGAGCAGGCCGCCGTTGACGGTGACGTCCGAGGTTCCGTTCACCCGAACCGACCGGCCGCCGATGCTGACCCCGGCGGTTCCGTCGATGTCCACCTGGCGGCCGGACACCTTCACGGTGCCCTGCCCGGCGTCCAGCGTGATGCCGTTCTTGTCCATGAGGACGGAGGTCAGCGGACGGTTCCGCCCCGCGTAGACGGTGAGCTCGATCCGGTCCCGGCGGTCGTCCATGCGTACCTCGAGCCGCTCGTCCCCGGTCACCAGCCGCAGCCCGGAGGGGCCCGGCGCCGCAGCGTCCAGCAGCTCCACGCGGTGGCCCGAACGCGACACCACCGAACGGCGGTTGACCTTGCCGCTGGTCTTGTCGATCAGCGGCACGTCGTGCGGTGACGGCTGGTCCACGCCGTTGTAGAGCCCGCCGATGACGTACGGACTGTCGAGCAGCCCCTGCTCGAACCCGACCAGCACCTCGTCGTTGACCTCGGGGCTCACCACGCCGCCGCCGCCCTTGCCGCCCCACTGGACGGTGCGCACCCAGTCGGTGACGTACGTGTCGTCCAGCCAGGGGAACTTCAGGCGCACCGCGCCGCGTTGGGAGCCGTTCGGCTCGCGTACGTCCGTCACCACGCCGATCGCCAGACCGGGGATGCGCGGGCCGCGTCCCGGCGCGTTGGCGCCGGTCACCAGGCCGGTCAGGGAACGGTCCGGGCTGGCGCTGACCCACACGGTGGTGCGGTAGCCGCCGTGCGGCTCCAGGACGTGCTGCACGGCCGTCGCCGTGTACCGGCCGGAGAACGCCTGCCCCACGTTGCCGAGCGCCACCGGCTTGCCCGCCCGCAGCATCGGGTTCCCCTCGGCCACCGCCTCCAGCTCGCCGAAACCGGCGCTGACCTGGTCCGCCGCCGCCTTCGCGACCGCCGTGGTCTCGGCCTGCGTACGGTAGGGCGTGTCGGTGACGGCCACGGCCGACTTCCCGAACCGGGCCGCGAACTGGGGGCTGAGGCCCGGTACCACCGTGTCGCTGACCACGGACGGCTGCTCGGCGACCAGCGGCCGCTTGGTGGTCACGTCCCAGCCGCGCACCTGCACCTTCGAGGCGCCGTCGGCGGCCGACAGCGACGCGCGCAGGGCAAGGAGGTTCCGCCCGTACTCCAGGACCATCGGATTGCGCGTCGACGAAGTCGACGGGGCGGGCGCCCCGGAGGCCTTCACGGGCTTGGTGAACTGGAGCAGCCCCTTGTCGTCGACGCGCACCTGCGCGCCGCTCTCGCCCGCGAGGAACTGCAGGAAGTCCCAGTCGGAGACGTTCGCCTGGGACAGCTGCTTGTACGTCACCGGCGCGGCCTCTACCTTCCCGACGGCCAGTCCGGCGCCCGCGGCCACCTTGCGGACGATCGCGGCGGCCGTCATGTTCCGGTACGCCACGACCTTGCGGCCGCGCTGGAGGCGGTGCGCCTTGGAGTAGGCCCGTACGACGGTGAACGAGCCGGTGCGGTCCCGGTCGATCTCCAGGGCCGTGACCTCGCCGTTGAACAGCCGTTCCCGCGCCTGCCCCTTCACGGTCATCACCGACACCCGCAGCGGGGAGCCGATGGTGATGCCGGTGGCGCGCAGGAACTCGTGGTCGGGGTCGCGGTAGGTGAGCAGCGCCGTGTCCGGCAGGCCCACGTTCTCGTCCACCACACAGCTCACCAGCTGCGCCGCCCAGATCTGGGGCAGTTCGCCGGGTGCCTCCACGATCGGGTCGGCCGCGAACGACCGGCCCCCGGGCTCGGATCCGCTCACCGCTGCTCCTCCTCGTCGTCGCGGTCCCGCAGGGCCGGCACCACGAGCTCGGTGCCGGGGACGAGCGCCATCGGGTCGTCGATGCGGTTGGCCTCCGCGATGACCCGCCAGGCCGTCGCGTCGCCGTACTCGTGCCAGGCCAGCATCGCCAGACTGTCGCCCGCCACCACGATGTGCGTGCTGCGGGCGGTGCGTGCCCCGGAGGTCGGGTTCTGGCCGGCCGGGTCGACGCTCGCCTCCTCGATGGACAGCGAGCAGGTGGCCCGCAGCGGCTTGCCGTCCACGTCGAAGAGCGTGTACGACACCGACAGGTTCGACAGGACCCCGTCGAACGACGTCGTGCGCGCGCTGCCCCACTCGAAGCGGACCCAGGGGCTCGCCGGCTTCTTGCGGCCGAGGCTGGCCGGCGTCGGCACGCACGCCTTCATCAGCTTCTCCACCGCCTGCTCCACCGAGTTGTCGTGGGTGGCGGTGGCGTCGAGGAACACCTCCAGGCTCAGGGTTCGCGGCCCGCTGCCCACGAACTCGGGCAGCGCCGACTGCCCCGCCATCCGGGACGGGGACCGCCGCCACTCGGTGGTTTTGCCGAGCTGCAGGGTCGAGGGGTTGAACTGGAGGTTGAGCTTCGCGATCGTCCCGCCGGGCTTGGCGCCGACCGAGGTCGGGGGCTCTTTGAGGGTGAGCTGGGCCCTGGCGCGGCTGGCGCGTGCCGATGAGGCCATGGCGTGGACTCCCTTCCGGAGCGGTGACGACGAAGCGGACGAACGGGGGATGAGCTGGGCGGCCGGGTGGTCAGGAGGGCAGCAGACCCGCGTGGGCGATCTCCAAGCTCTCCACCGCCGCCTCGGAGTTGGCGGGGTCGAAGGACGGCCCCTGCCATCGCACCGGGACGATCCCGAACACCTGCCAGCTGATGATCCGGCTCAGGTCGGGCCGCAGTGCCACGATCTCGCCGTCCTTGGGCTCGACCCGCCGCAGCGTTTCGTCCAGCCAGCGGCCGATCTTCGCCGTGTCGGCGGTGACGGGCCGGGTGAGGGTGATGTTCGACCAGCTCACGCGCCCCGGGAGCTGCCAGGTGAAGCCGTTGTTGCCGCCCTCGGCGTAGCTCTCCATCTCGACCTCGGCGCCCATGCCGGAGCAGGTGTGGAAGGCGCCCAGGTCGTTGCCGCCGATCGCCAGCCGGAAGAACACGCTTGTCGCGAAGATGTTGTCCGTCATCGGTCCGTCGTCCGTTTCTCGTTCGTCCGTGTTCTCAGCGTGCTCGGCGTGCTCAGCGTGCGCGGCGTTGTCAGCGGCGCCCGTCGAAGGGCCTGCCCGCGCGTTCCCGGCCGCGCCGCAACTCGGTACGGAGCAGACGGGCGACCGGATCCAGCAGGCGGCGGGCCAGGTCGTCCAGGTCGGCGTCGGCGACCTGCGGCGCCGCATCGCGCGAACTCTCGTGCCGGCCGGCCGCGGTGGTCCCCTTGGCCGGGGCCGGGCGCCCGCCGCCGCGGGGCGCGGGCCCGGCGGTCTGGACGCCGGCCGCCCGGGGGGTGGTGCCCCGGCTGCCACCCGTGTCGCGCTGCACCGGTGGCGTGCTCGCCCGGTGGGGTCCGCTCGCCGGTGGGGCGGGACTGGTCGCTGCCGGGCTGACGGCAGGGGCCGATGTCCTGGGCCGCACCACGGGAACGGGCTGCGCCGAAGACGTGGCCGCCACGGACGGCTGGACCACGAGCGGCGGCGCGTACGGTCCCGACACGGGCAGCGGGGCGGCCGCGACCCGGGCGGCGGCCGGCGCGGGCGCCGGGCGCACGGCGCGTGCGGGACGCGGGCCGTGGCCCGGGGAGGCCGGGGACGCCGGGGCGGGGGTACGCGTCGCGGGGGTCGGCGAGGACGTTCCCCGCGGCCCGTCCGCGGCCCGCTGGACCTGCTGCGGCGCGGTGGACGGGGCGGCCCAGCGTGCCGCGACCACGGGACGGCTTGCCGGGCGGGGAACGGGGGCGGCCGCGCTCCCCATGTCACGGGTGCCGAGGGCCAGGGGCCGTGCCGCGAGGAGTTGGAGGGTCCGGGGCGCCGAGCGCGCTGCCTCGGCGCCGCGGGTGTGGTGCGGGGTTCCCGGACCCGGGCGTGTGCTCCGGGCCGGTGACGACTTCTCGGTACGCCGTGATCCGGCGGGCATGGCAGGAGCAGTGCTCTGCGGGGTCGGGAGGTCCGGCGCGGCGGTGGCGGCCCGCTGGACGAGCGGGGGAGCACCGGCCGGGCCGCCGGGCGCGGGGGTGGTCGCGGCGGAGGGGCCGGCGGAGGGTCCGGCGGTACGGCGCTCCACGTTGCCCGAGCCCAGCAGAGGCGCGTGGACGGAGGGCGCCTGGGGCCGCGCGGAGTCCGTGGGCGCGGGCGCGCGCTGGACGTCGGCGGGGGCGGCGGGGGCGGCGGGACGCGCCGCTCGGGACCCGGACGACGGGGGAGTGGGCACGGCGGCGCTCGGCGGCAGTGCGGGCAGGGGCGCCCCCAGGCCGGAGCGCACGCGGGGGGCGGACGGTCCCGGGGCTGGCCGCTCGGCCGCGGCTTCCGCCTGGCGCTGGACGATGGGCATCGCCGGGGCGGGCGCGGAGTCGGGCGTCGCCGCTGCGGGGCGGCCCGACGGCGTGGCCGTGGGCGGCAGTTCGGTGAGGGGAGCGCCGAGCGGTGCACGGCCCCGCACCCGCTGCACCGACGCCTCGGAGCCGGCCGTGGTCGTGGTCGGTGGTACGACCGGTCCCGGGGCCGGGCTCTCGGCCGCGGCTTCCGCCTGGCGCTGGACGATGGGCATCGCCGGGGCGGGCGCGGAGTCGGGCGTCGCCGCTGCGGGGCGGCCCGACGGCGTCGCCGTGGACGGCAGTTCCATGACGGGCGCGCCGAGCGGTGCGCGGGCTGCCGCACGCTGTACGGGCGTTTCCGGGGCCGTCTGCTCGGGGGCGGGGCGTGGTGTCTCGGGGGGACGTACGACGGACACGCGGCGCCGGGGCGTGGCAGCAGGGACCCGGGCGACGGTCAGCGTGCGGCCGACGGCGCGCGGCCGGACCACGGCGGTGCCGGTCGTGCCGGTGGTGCCGGTGGTGCCGGTGACCTCCGGGACGGAGGTGGAGGCGGGCCCCGCGGAGCCAGAGGTTCCGACGGATGCGGAGGTGCGCGCCGCGGCCCGCTGGACGGGCGGGCCGGACGGGGACGCGGCAGCACGCCCGGCAGCAGCCGCTCCCCGAGTGGCCGGGGCACCTGCGGCGGATGCGTCGGGGACCACCGCGATACGGCGGATCAGCGGGAACCGCGCAGGCGTCGGCGCACGGCCGGGCGCGGCCGGGGACACGGCCCGCTGCACAGCGGGAGCGGGCGTACCGAGCACGGCCGCGGAGTGCGTGGAGGTGAGGCCACGGGTATCGGTTGCCGAGTCGGCCGGGGACCGGAGCTCCCGCGCGCCGCCGGGGGCGGTGGCACGCGCGACGACCGGGCCGGGTGCGCCGACGCCCTGGCTGCGCGAGCGCTCGCCGCCGGGGGACGGTGGGACGGCGCCCGGTTCGGACGCCTGCGGATCCGGGGCCGGGGTACGCGTACCCGAGGGACCCGGACGGGACGACGGCCCGCTCGGCGAAGGCGCGCCGGAGGGGGAGGCGCCGGACGAGGGGGCGCCGGAGGGGGAGGCGCCGGACGAGGGGGCGCCGGGTCGTACACGGCGCGAGATCTGCGGGAGGTCGCGCCCCTGCGGGGTGGCGCTCTTCCGCGGTTCAGCCGGACCCGGACCCGGACCCCGACCCGGACCCGACGACGAGGACCGTACGTGCTCGAACGGCTCCTCCGTCCCGGGCGCGGCGTCCGCCTCGTACGGGCGTCGCAGCGCCCGCAGCAGCAGCGGGCCGCCGCCGCTGTGGGTGGGGCGTGCGGTGGCCGGGCGGGCCACCCCGCGTACGAGACCGGCCGGGGCGGACGGCAGGAGGGCGTGGGCGAGCCCGGTGTCGAACGACGGATCCCGCCAGGCGGCCAGGCCCGACCGGAAGGCGAGTCCGTCGCTGACACCCATCGGCGCGCGGGACACGGTCAGTCCGGGCGGTGACGTCATGCGCCAGCCGCCGTCCCAGTCGCCGGGTACGCCCACCTCCCGTGCGGCAGCGGCGCCGCCGGAGTTCGCCGCACCCGGGTCGGTCGTCGCGGCGTCCGGCACGGCGGCGCGCCGACGCAGCCTGTCCCGCCATGCCATGTGCTCAACCGCCTTCGTTCACACGGGTGTTGATACGAGCTATCTCGGTGACCCACTCCTGGCGCTCGCCGTGGGTCAGGTCGAGGATCTCGTCGCGCCGCCAGTGGAAGTGGTAGGCGATGTACGCGATCTCCTCCTTGAGCCGGGGGAGGGCGTACGTCACGATTCCCCCAGGCGCCCACCGGACAGGTCGACCTCGAAGCCGCCTTCGCAGTGCGGGCAGGTCACCGCCGCGCGGGTGTGCCCCTCGCTGTTGACGCGCCGGTAGAAGTCCTGGAGGAACGCGACGTCGGTCGCGTACATCCGCTCCACGATCCCAGCGTGCACGTCGGTGATCGCGCCGAGTCGGGTGATCACCTGGCTGAGCAGCACCACGCTCAGGTACGCCGGGTTCTCCTTGACCCGCAGATCGATCTGGGGGCGCAGCTCGTCGCGGGCGGTGGCCAGGCGCATCGCGCCGTGCCGGTGCACCGTGCCCGCCTCGTCCACGTACCCGCGCGGCAGCTCGAACTCGAACTCGGTGCGCAGTCCGTGGTCCTCGCGCGCCGCCGGAGCGGCGGCGGCCGGGGGTGCCGCCGCCTGCTCCGGGGCCGTCGTGGGCGCCGTGACCTGGAGGAGCTCCTCCAGGTTGCCCGCCGTCACCGTACGACGTCTCATTCGACGATGATCTCCTCGAACACGATGGTCACGGACTCGGTGGCCGCCGCGGATTCGCCGGCCTTGAGGGAGGGGCCCTCCCACTTGGAGGCCCAGCCCTGCATCAGCTGGATGCGGCGGACGGTCGCGCCCGTGGAGTCCTTGATCTCGATGGTGAGGTTCTGCCGAGCGGTGTCGACGGCCCCGTTGTTCAGGGTCTCCTTGATCCACTTGGTGAACTCGCTGCTCTTGTCGAGTCCCCGGGTGATCGTGACCTCACCCGCCTGGCGGGCGCCGGGCTGCTTGCGGATGATCTGCTTGCCCTCCGCGCTGACCTGGCGGACCTCGACGACCTCTTCCTCGACGGTCAGGCCGCTGATCTCCTGGATCGATTCGACCAGGTAACCACCGAGCTGTACGCCGAAGATATGGGTGGAAAGAGCATCGCCCTCTGCCATGACTGTCGTTCACCTTTCCTTGCTGCCCCGGAGGGTCACTCGTCGATGAGGCTGGTGCTGTCGGAGAACTGAGCCAGCCGGAAGACCACGAACTCGGCGGGCTTGACCGGCGACACGCCGATCTCACAGACCACGCGGCCCTGGTCGATCGACTCCTGCGGGTTGTTGTCCCGGTCGCACTTGACGTAGAACGCCTCAGCCGCCGTGCGGCCGAACAGCGCGCCACGACGCCACTCCTCGGTCAGGAACGCGGTGACGTTGCGCCGGATGCTCGACCAGAGCCGGTCGTCGTTCGGCTCGAAGACCACCCACTGGGTGCCCAGGAGGATGGACTCCTCCAGGTAGTTGAAGAGGCGGCGCACGTTCAGGTAGCGCCAGGCCGGATCGGAGGAGAGGGTGCGGGCGCCCCAGATCCGGATGCCCCGGCCGGGGAAGGCCCGTACGCAGTTCACGCCGATCGGGTTGAGCAGGTCCTGCTCGCCCTTGCTCAGGCGCAGTTCCAGGTCCACCGCGCCGCGGATCACCTCGTTGGCGGGAGCCTTGTGCACACCGCGCTCGGCGTCGCTGCGCGCCCACACACCGGCGATGTGGCCGCTCGGCGGGACGGTCGTGTTGTGCCCGGCGGCCGGGTCGAAGACCCGCACCCACGGGTAGTAGAGGGTGGCGTAGCGGGAGTCGTAGCCCGCCTCGTCGTTGCGCCAGGTGCGCACCTGCTGCGCGGAGAGCCCGGGCGGGGTGTCCAGGACGGCCACCCGGTCGCCCATCTGCTCGCAGTGCGAGATCACCGCGAGCTGCACGGTGCGTACGCCTTCGGCGTCGATGTCGCCGCGCTGGTAGGCGCTCATCAGGTCCGGCACCGCGACCATGGTGATCTCGTCGATGGTCTCCAGGCCGGCGAACCCGGTACGGGCGGCCGCGTCGCCGACGTACTCGGCCGGGTCGAGCCGGGACACGTCGCCGTGGCCGGCCGGAGCGGGCGCGGCCGGGGCGTCGGACAGGGCCACGGTCTGGGCGGCGGGCCGGGTCTGGCTCGCGCCCCGCTGCTCGGTGACCTCGATCAGCTTCGAGGCGCGGGCCTGGGTGACGAGGTAGCCCTTGACGTTCTTGCGGGCGGACACCTCGTAGGTCTCGGCCACCTGCTCGCCCTGGCGGACCAGGACCTTGAAGCGGTCCTCGGGCGGGTTCTCGCCGTCCGCGTCGGCGATCTCCACGGATACGCCGGTGACGCCGGGCCGGGCCGCGACCAGGAAGCCGCCGAGCTCGGCCGGCTCCGCCGCGCGGGTCAGGGGGCGTCCGCCGGTGGCGGCCGGTGCGGAGGCGTCCTGGCCGGACCCGCCGATGCGGACGACGTACGCGGCGCCGCCGCCGTTGGCGAAGTACCCGTAGACCGCGTGGGGCAGATAGGTGCCCTCGGTGAAGCCGCCGAAGTGCTGGCTGTACTGGTCCCAGTTGGTGACGAGGGTGGGCTCGTGGAACGGGCCGCTCTGGGCGAACCCGACGAACGCGGCGACGGCGGTGCCGACCCCTTCGATCGGGCGAGCACCGGACTGCACCTCCTCCACGTACACGCCCGGGGTGAGGTACGTCGGCATGCTCGCTCCTTCGCGTTACGGCTTTGAAATCAGGTCTGTCCACAGCCTTTCCGGCGGGCGTCACCGGCGGCAGGGGCAATCGGACCTGGCCGGGGGCAAGTGCGCTGCCCTCCTGGTCGGCCCCGCCGGACCGGCCAGGCAGCACGCCCGGCCGGTCCGCCGCGCTGCTCACACGTGCGTGACCTGGTCCACGTACGGCCCGAACTCGCCCTCCAGGAGCAGCCGGCCGAGCTTGCGGTACTCCTGGGCGACCGCCGTCACCACCTGGGGCATGGTCAGCGGCTCACCCGATGCGGCCGCGAAGTAGGCGGCGGTCACCGCGCAGGCCCGGATCGAGCCTCCGGCCAGTTCGAACCGGTCTGCGCAGAAAGCGAGATCGAGGTCGCCGGCCCGGGGCAGCCGGTCGCCCAGGCACCGCTCCCACAGGGCCAGGCGCTGGGTGGCGTCGGGTACCGGGAAGTCCGCGACCACGTCCAGGCGGCGGGTGAACGCCTCGTCGAGGTTGGCCCGCAGGTTGGTGGTCAGGATGGCGATGCCGTCGAAGGACTCCATCCGCTGGAGCAGGTAGGCCGACTCCATGTTGGCGTGCTTGTCGTGGGAGTCCTTCACCTCCGAGCGCTTGCCGAAGATCGCGTCGGCCTCGTCGAACAGCAGCACCGCGTCGACGGCCGACGCCTCGGTGAAGATCCGCTCCAGGTTCTTCTCGGTCTCGCCGACGTACTTGTCCACGACGGTGGACAGGTCCACCACGTACAGGTCCATGCCCAGGTCGGCCGCCACCACCTCGGCGGACATGGTCTTTCCGGTGCCGGAGGAACCCGCGAACAGCGCGATCACCCCGCGCCCGCGCCCGCCGCCGGGCCGCATGCCCCACTGCCCGAGCACCTGGTCGCGGTGGCGGGCGCGCACCGCGAGTTCACGCAGCCGGCGGTGGGTGGGGGCGGGCAGCACCAGGTCGTCCCAGCCGACCGCGGGCTCCACCCGGCGGGCGAGGCGGGCGAGGCCCGCGCCGTTCTGGGCCCGTACGGCGGTCCGCAGGTCGTCGGGGGAGACCGGGCGGCCGTCGAGTGCGGCCGTGCGCACCGCGGTGTCGGCGGCGCGCCGCAGCTGCCCGGCGTCGAGGCGGTGCGCGGACACGGACCGGGCGAGCGCGTCGGCCTCCCCTGCCGCGCCGTGCTCCCCGGCGGCCCGCTCCAGCGCGTGCCGCCAGCGCACGACGTGCCGGTCGGGGGAGGGGGCCGCCACCGTCAGGGTGACGGGGGTGTCGGCCGCCCAGGCGGGTTCCCAGCCGCCCGCTCCGTACGTGAACAGGGGGATGCCGCGCAGCACCGTGCACAGCGTGCGCAGTACGCGGGCCCGCTCGTCGGGCTTGTCGGGCAGTTCCTCCACCGGCCCGAGCAGCACACCGGCGCCCGTCAGGCGGGCCTCGCGGGCGGCGGCGCGGGCCAGCTCGGGCACGTTACGGGTGTGGTGGGCCAGTGCCGCGGCGTCCAGGGCCAGGGGGCTCAGCCCGCACGCGCGCAGCGCGGCGGCGGCCAGGCCCACGGGATCGCCGCTGCCCCGCAGGTGGACATGGCCGGTGCCGCTGCCGGCCGCGGCGACGGCCCGGTGCAGTTCGGCCGGGTCGACGGCCGGGTCGTCGGCGGCCTCGCCGAGCACGCCGGCCAGCCGCGGGTCGGGCGAGGTGTCGCCGAGCAGGTGGGCGGTGACCCGGTCCGGGACGGCCAGCACCCGTGACAGGGGCGGCCGTTCGGGCTCCGTGACCTCCAGCAGACCGCCCGCGACGAGCGGTGCGGCGGGGGAGAGCCGGAACCGCGCGGCCGCCGCCCCGGTGCGGCCGCACAGTTCGAGGGCGAGGCCGACGGTGGGCCGACGGCGGGTCAGGTCGTCGTTGAGGTAGCCGTAGAGCCGTTCGAAGCGGGCGTCCAGGTCCGGCGCCAGGGCGACCAGGAGCAGGTCCAGGTCGAGCGGCGCCAGCGCGAAGCGCGTGGCGAGGACCTCGAGCGGCGAGCCGGGCGGGGGGCCGGCCGGTCCGAGCGGGGGCAGGGCGGCGTCGTGCGGTGCGTCCAGGATGCGGGCGGCCGCCGCGGGGGCGAGGTACTGGCCCCGGTAGGGGTCGTCCGGGTCGGGATCGACGGCGCGCCGCAGCGCCACGGCCTGCCGCACCCGCTCCTCGACGATCTGGAGCCGGGTCCACAGGTACGGGGCCGTGTCGGCCGGGTCCGGGTCCGGGGCCGGGGGTACGGGCGTGGGCTGGATGGTCCGCGTCACGGCTGCCGTTCTCCTCGCCGGCGGCGCGCGGGAGCCTTCGGCCGCTCGCGGGAGCCGCCGAAGCCTTCCCGTCCCGGCTCGCTCAGTTCGACGTAGCGCAGGCGCCGCGCGTTCTCGGTCTCGTCCGGTTCGGCCTGCGGCACGGAGCGTACGACGAGCCCCTCGGTGACCGGCGGGGCCGTGCCCCTGCTGATGCCGGCCAGCGGTGCCTTCACACGCAGCCCCAGCGACGGCTTCAGCTCGCCGCCCAGCGCCGACCACACGTCGGAGGCGGCCGGTGCGTCCATCCCGGTGCCCCCCGCGTCCACGTCCACCAGCAGGCCGAGTTCGGCGAGCGTGCCACCCAGCAGGCGCGGGGGCAGCGTGTCGGTGGACACGAGGCAGGCCAGCACCTGCGAGAGCAGCCGGTGCTCGTCCTGTGGTCTGCTCGCCCACGCGGTGACCAGGTACGTCAGCTCGAACCAGCGGGGCGGGGTGCGGCGCGCGACGACGAACCCGTCCTCGTCGTACACCTCGCCCGCGCCGCTGCCGCGCCGGGTGTGGTCCTCGCGGATGTCGTACAGGAACACGCAGACCGTGGGCGCGCTGCGGCGCGCCGCCCAGTCACGCGTCGGCGCGTCGAACACCACCTCGACGCCCGACGCCTCCAGACCGGACTCCGCCAGCAGCCGGCGCAGCCCCTCGTCGACCTCGTGGATCACCGGCGGGTCAGCTCGTCGGGCGGCTGCACCGTGCCGCTGACCACGAGGAACTCGGTCTGCACCGGGGAGAATCCGGGGCCGCTCGCGATGATGACACGGGGGCCGGTCTGGTCCTTGGCGAGGATCAGCAGCTGGCCGATGAACGTGCCGTCGCGCCGCGGCAAGGTCGGTGCCGCCGCTGCCGTGATGCCCGGCTTCCACGTGAACCGCACCGGCGCGCCGGGCGGGAAGTCCTCGCCCCGTACGGAGGTGACGAAGCCGGGCTTGCCGATCGGCGGAACCGCGACGATGCGCGGCTGGAGGATGCGCAGCTGCTGCTCGGCGGTGTTGTCGCCGAGATCGGCGTCGGTGCCGGTCGTGGTGAGGTTGCCGGTCACCCGGCCGGTGAGCGCCTTGTCGGGGTTGAGGACGACCTGGAGCACGGTCCGGGCGCCCGGTGCCAGGTCCGGCAGCGCGCACACCCAGCTCTGGTCGCAGCCCGGCGGCGGCCCGTCGTGGGGCACGCCCTCGGGGAGGCCGATGCGCAGCCGCAGGCCGGTGGCCAGGGCGTTGCGGCCGTTGCGGACGGTGTAGGTGACGACGACGCGGCCGCCCACGTAGCCGGGGTTGGGCTGCGCCGTGACGCGCACCCCGGGGCCGGCCGGGGGTGCGGGCGGCTCCGGCTGCGGCGTGGGCGTCGGGGTCGGGGTCGGCGGGCCCGGTGTCGGGGTGGGCTTCGGCGTCGGGGGCACGGGTGCCTCGCGCACCGGCACCACGGTGCGGTCGGCGTTGTCGCTGGGGCGGGGGTCGAGGACGGTGCCGGTGACCGACCACTCCACCGGCTGGTCGCCGGGGGTGACGCCGGTGAGGGTGACGGTCACCGGGACGGTGGTGCCGGGCGGCACCACGCCCAGGGCGCAGGTCAGCGCCGCCGTGTCACAGGTGGCGCCGGGTGCGGTGAGCGCCGTGACGCTCACGCCGGCCGGGGGCGCGACGGTCAGCCGGGTACCGGGTGAGGCCGCCGGGCCGTGGTTGACGACCTCGACGCGGACGGTGGCGGAGCCGCCGACGGTGAGCGGCGCGGCCTTGTCCGGAGCCTGGACCGCAAGGTCCACGGACTGCTGCACGCTGGGTTCCTTCTGGCGGCCCGGCTGGCCGGTGACGAGCAGGTTGTGGGCGCCGGAGGCCACGTCCACCAGCTTCAGCTTCTCCGGGCTGTTGGGGGCCCGGGAGCCGCGGGCGCTGAGCACCAGGCTCTTGCCGTCGGCGGTCCAGGCGGCGTCGCGGGGCTGGAACGGTCCCTTGGCCGTGGGTTCGGGCAGTTCCCGGCCGCAGGCCCCCGGCACGTCGCGGGCGGCGTCGGGGAGCAGGACCCGGCATGCGCCGCCCGCCGCGGAGGCGAGCAGGATGCCGCTGCGCTCGTCGACGCGGCCGGCGCCGTTCTTGCGGTTGAAGGCGATGGTGGCGCCGTCCGGTGAGAACGCCGGGCTGTCGTCGATGACTTCGCAGGCTCCGGGACAGATGGCGGCGCTCAGGTCGCGCTGCCGGTCCAGGCGGTCCACGGGCACGGTCCAGATGTGCTTGTTGCCGCCACCGCCGTTGATCACGAGGTTGCGGGTGAAGGCCAGTGTCGTGCCGTCGGAGGACCACGTGGGCTGGGCGTCGCCGCCCCGGGGCTGGCCCGCGGGCGGGGTGATCTCGCCCCGGATCGCGCCGGTGGCGGCGTCCGCGATCAGGATGCGCGAGGGGCCGGCGGCGCCGCCGACGCCGCCGGGCGAGGTCCGGGTGAAGGCGAGGGACTTGCCGTCGGGGGAGAACGTCGGGTCGGTGTCCCAGTCCTTGGGGCCGCGGCCGGCGAGCGGCAGGGCCGCCTCGTTGGTGCCGTCGGCGTCCGCCATCCAGATCCGTTCGATGCGGCCGTCGCGCGTGTCCTCGAATCGGGTCAGTACGATCCGGCGCCCGTCGGGCGTGTAGTTCTGCCGCTCGGTCCACGGGTCGAAGCCGGGGGCGGGCTGGAACAGCGGGTCCTTGGCCGGGTCGGTGTTGGTGTCGGCCGCCGGGTCCTCCTTGAGGAGGGTCAGGTTGAGGTCTCGGGGGTCGGAGCCGTCCATCCGGGCGTCCTGCAGGGTCACCACGTGCGGTCCGGCCGCCGAGGTCCGCTCAACGACGGCGCCGCCGCCCTTGAGGGGCCCGAGCCAGGTGGGCGAGCCGACCTCGCGGTCCTCGCTGAGTACGAGCTGCGGCGTGTCCGCCGAGTGCGCGGGCACCCGGAAGACGTGGTCCCAGTCGCCCTCGCAGTCACAGGTGCGGTCCGGGCTGAGGAAGAGCACACCGTTCCCGTCGGGCAGCCACGCTGCCCCGTGGGTACGCCAGTTCGCCTGGGCACCGGCCAGCAGCTGCCCGTCCGTGCGGCCGTTCGTCCACCGCAGGCGGGGCCCGGAGGTCCCGGTGGCGGTGTAGGCGATGACGTCCCGGTTCGCCGCGTCGTCCACCGGGTTCCACACCGGCTCGGTGGCCGTGCCGTTGCCGGGGTCGGTGACGCGGGTGGCGGCGCCGCCCCGCAGGGGTCGTACGTAGACCTGCCGTCCGGCAGCCCGGTCCTCGTCGCTGGAGTACGCCAGACGTCCGCCGTCCGGGGAGACCGTGGGGTGTTCCTCGTTCGCGGGAGTGTCGGTCAGCCGGGTGAGGCCGGTGCCGTCGGTGCGCACCCGCCACAGGTCGCGCTGGGTGCCACCGGACCCGCCGGACTGGGGCGAGTCGAAGACGACCGCCCGGCCGTCCGGGGTCAGCCGGGGGTTCGCCACGTCCAGGCCGCTGGTCAGGCGTCGCACCGAGCCGTCCGCGGACCGCAGGTAGACCTGCGGGGTCTTCTCGTCGCGGCGGCTGGCGAAGACCAACTGGTCGCCCAGTGCGGCGGGCTGGAGGTCCTGGTGGACCGGGCCCCCGCCGAACAGCGGGTTGCTGGACGTGCCGGTCGCCACCCGGCCCAGACTGCGGTGGCGCGTACCGGCGAACGCGACCCGGCTGTCACCGGCGTCGGCCGCGAGGGTGCGTGCCTCGGCGTCGCCGGGGCCGCTCGCCGCCGTCACCGCGAGCAAGGGGATCAGCAGCAGCAGCGACGCGCCGACTCTCCCCCAGCGGGGTTGCCGACCGCCGGATCCACCCGTGCCCATCAGGGTCCACCTCACCGTCCGGTGCAGCATCTACGTATGACCCCGCCACCCTGCGGCCCCGCACGTGCGGACCGGCAGGGCCGCGCGGCCGGACCCGGGGGAAGCACCCGGTGCGCTTTCGGGCAGTGACGGGGGCGGCGGCCCGCCCGGCCGGGAGGCTGCCGGGCCGCGCCGCGCGGTCAGATCAGCCCGTTGCGCAGGGCGTAGCCGACCGCGTGCGTGCGGTTGCGCAGTTGCAGCCGCGTGATGACCTCGTGCAGCACGTTCTTGACGGTCCGTTCGGAGTACGAGGTCTTGCGCGCGATCTCCGCGGTGTCCAGGCCCTCCGACACCAGGCGCAGCATGTCCGCCTCGCGCGGGGTCAGGGTGGACAGGGACACGGCGCGCGGGTCGAGCGTCGAACGCTGCAGGCTGCCGACGTGGTCGAGGAGCTTGGCGAGCAGGTCACCGGGCAGCACGCCCTCGCCGTTCGCTATCGCCAGGACCAGACGCAGGAGCCGGTCCTGGTCCGCCTCGGTGCGCCGCAGCACCGCGGTGACCCCGCATTCGATGGCGCGCTGGAGCGCGTCCCCGGATTCGAACGTGCCGACCACGAGCCCGGTGCGTGTGCCGGAGTTGTGCCGCAGCCGGTACAGCAGAGCGGCCGTCTCGTCGTCCACGCTGTCCACGGTCACGAGCGACACCTGCGCGTCGTCGGCGTCGGCGTCGTCGACGAGATCGATCTCCGGTCGCTGGCGCAGCTGGTGGACGACCCCGACGCGCAGGATCGGGTCCGATGCGTACACGGCCACGGTGACCCGTTGGCCGGCGCGGGACGAGGAGTCGGGTCCGTTGTTGTCAGGCTGGGGCATGTGTCGTACCTGTTCCGTGATGGGTATGTCGGGATGCGCGATCGGGACTCGCGAAGGGAGGGATGATCAACAGGTGGGTCGGAACGAGGAGTTGAGGGGAGCCCGTGGGGGCATCGGGGCTGCCCGGAGCGTTGCCCTCGCGCCCGTGGAAGTGGCGACGGCGGCGCCCTAGCGTCGTGGCGTGATATCCCCAGCAGCCTCTTCCAGCCCTGGCGCGCCCGGCCTCGACATCTCGCCGGTGACGGTGACGCCTGGCGGCACCGCATCCACCAGCCTGACCGTCCGCAACGACAGCGACATCGTCGAGGCGTACCGCCTGGAGGTCGTCGGCGACTGCGCTGCGTGGACCACCGTGGAACCCGAGCGCGTCTCCCTCTACCCCGGCACCTCGGAAACGGTGACGATCCGCCTGGCCCCGCCGCGTTCGTCGCAGGTACGGGCGGGTGACGTGCCGCTCGCCGTGCGCGTGCTGCCCACCGAGCACCCCGAGTCCGTGCGGGTCCCCGAGACCACCGTGCACATCGAGGAGTTCCGGGAACTGCGCGCAGAGAGCGCTCCCAAACGCCGCCGCGGCTGGCTGCGCGGGCGCTATCGACTGGCCGTGCGCAACGAGGGCAACGCCCCCGTACGGCTCGGTTTCACCCCCGCGCAGCCGGGTGAGGAGCTGAAGTTCGACTTCCGCCCCCCGGCACTGAAGCTGGAGCCGGGGGAGTCCGCCGAGGTGGTGCTGCGGGTCCGCACCGGCAAGCCGGTGTGGTTCGGCTCCCCGGTGACCTGGCCGTTCACCGTCGAGGTGGCCGAATCCGGCGACGGTGACGGTGACGGCGGGGACGGCAAGGAGCGGCCGGAGCCGGGCGTCCGGGCCCCGCTGGAGGTGGAGTTCGTCCAGATCCCGGTCTTCCCGACGTGGCTGCTCGCGGTACTGGCCGCGCTGCTCGCGCTGCTGCTCGCCTGGTTCATGCTGGTGCGCCCGGCCGTGCGCAGCACGGCCAAGGAGGCCGCCGACGAGGTGGTCCAGAAGAGGCCGACGCCCAGTGCGGACGTGAACGGGCAGACCCCGGAGTCCGGTGGCACCGGCCGGCCGGCCGGCGGCGGCAAGAGCCCCCAGCCCGGTGCGGGCGGGGCGGGCGCGGGCGGTACGGGAGGCGGGGCCGGACCGGGATCCGGCGGGGGCGCCGGAGGGCAGCAGAGCTCGGCCACCGTCGACCTGCAGACCGGCGGCGGGGAGACCAAGACCGGCGCCTACACGGTCCCGGCGGGCAAGACGTTCGGGATCACGGACATCGTCGTCGCCAACTTCCAGGGCGACGAAGGGGTGGTGACCATCAGCTTCGGTGACCGCAAGATCACGACGATCGCGCTGGAGACGTTCCGCAACCAGGACTACCACTGGGTCACCCCCATCAGCATCACCGAGAGCCAGACTGTGACCGTCCAGGTGACCTGTGCGAAGCCGGGCACCCCTGCCACCGGTCGTCAGGCGCAGGAGTGCCACGAGGTGCTCAACGTGAGTGGTGTGCTGAGCGATCTCCGGTGACCCGAGCGGAACAGACATCGTCGGTCAGGTCGTGCGCCAGGGCAAAGGGCGCGTTTGCCCTGGAGTCCGGAAATCGGTACTCCGGATGATCGATCAGACGTCCGTGCTTCGGTCGTGCGTTCTCATCCCAGTAGCCCCAGAGCGGCGAACTCCGGTCCTCTCGGCGATACTTGGCTGAGCAACAAAGATGGCCTGATTTCGACTACCTCCTGGGCTCCGGTCAGTGCGTGGGAACTCCCACCTGCCGGCCGGAGGCCAGAACCGCCGTGGCGTCGCCACGATGTCCATGCCCCATGTGCCCTGGTTGTGCCCCTCGGAACCGGAAACCACTCAGGGGCCCGACCCGTTCTCGCGGACGCTGTCGGTCAATTCGGGCGCCTGGCGTGACAGGCGCTCACCGGTCGGTGCTCAGTCGACGCCGCTGAGATAGACCCGGCTGGTGCGGTCGTCGACCCGCGCCACGGCGACCTTCAGCCAGTTGAGGTTGTCCTCGCACGGCGCGCACACCTGACCTTCTCGGACCCTCGCCAGCAGATCGGGCTCCGGCAACCCCAGGTGCGAGAACGGCGTCGATGGGTTGGTGTTGCGGGCGAGTGGCTGTTCCCGCAGGCTGAGCGGTTGCTCCGGCTTCAGCTGTGCGACGAACGTGTCCACCTCGCCCGTGGGGAGGACGAACGCCATGATCAGGCCGTCGTCCTGCAGCCCCTCCAAGTGCGCCGCCTTCGCCTCGGTTGCCGCCTCAGGCAAGTGCACATGCAGCGTCTTGGCGACCGACTCCACGGTGGCCCCGTCCACCCAGTGCGACACTTGCCCCGATGAGCGGTCCGCCGCCGGGGTACCGTTCCCCGTCGTCCCCGAGCACCCGGCCACCAGCCCGGTGAGCATGGCCACCCCGCCGACCAGCGCCGGACGCCACCTGCTTCGCGGCTCCAAGCTCATCGGGCGTCTCCGTTCCGGCCGATGTCGGTACGTGTGCCGTCCCGTCCCGGTTCCTTCGGATCGGGCCAGGCGCCGCCCGAACTCATGTCGTGCTGCTGCACCGAACTGCTCCCCCGCATGTCGAATTCCCTGGCCTGTCCCGTCGTGTGCATTCGGGCCATATCGGCGTCGGTCACCGTGGTCGGACCGATGGGCGTGGCCTTCCCGGGGTCCCAGTTGTACCGGTCCCACACATTGACCTGATAGTCGATGCTGACCTGCGGTTTGCCGTCCGGGCCCGGCACAGCCGTCACGACACCCGTGGTATTCGTCATGGCGCTGCCCACGGCCAGGTACCAGTTTGCTGTGCCGTCCGGGCCCTTGTCGTGGGTGTAACCCTCGCCCGCGGTCTCCACGGGGATCACGACAGGCTTGCCGCCCGACTGCGCGAAGGCGTCCAGAGCCTGGCGGCGCCACTCGTCCTCCTGCTTGGCGCGCGTCGCCGCCGACACGTCACGCAGGACCGTGTCGTCCTCGTCGCTCAGCATCCTGTCGACATCGAGGTCGAGGGACTTGCCGGTCCCGTTCAGATAGTGGTCCATGTGCCGGGCTGCATCCGTCTTGCCGATGAAGTCACCGCTGTTCGATATCCCGTTGGCCTGGAACTCTTTCCAGTAGTCCCCGAAGCCGGGTGAATCGACGTCGTACGGTCCCGCCCCGTCGTCAGCGGCCACCCGCTTGACCGAAGGGGTCAACAAGCCGGCCGCCAACAGCTCGTCCTTGTGCTGCGTCCACAGCTGCGCCCGGGCCTCGGGACTGAGGGACTGCCACAGCCGCCGCAGCTCCGCGCGCTGCTTGTCATTGGCGTCTTCTCCCAGACCGGCGAGTTTCAGGGCGCGGGGCAGCATGTCCTGGTCGAGTGACGTGTACGACGCGTGGCCTGCGTTGGTCGGATCACCCCCGTGGCTCGCGCGCAGCGCCCGTACCGCAGCTGCGTCCACCTCGGTGGCGTGGCTCACGATCCCGGCCAGTGTGTCGGCGTACCACTGCATCATGTCGCGTTTTCTCTGCCCAGGCCCATCCACCTCGCAGATGAGGGCGTCCGCGATCGCTACGGTTCCGTCCTTGCGTCCGGTGACGCTGAAGCCCTTCTCCTTGGCCTCGGCGGTCACGCTCCGGGCCTGCTGCTGGATGCTCTTCAGCTCGGTCTGCGCGTCATCGAGGACACTGAAGATGCTCTGCGCCTCCGCGTGGAGGTCCGCGAACTCCTTCACCGTCTTGCCAACGAAGTCCCGGGTCACGCCCGCGTTGACGCCCTCCCAGTCGGCCTTGTCAGCCTTCGCTTTCATACCGTCGCGGGCCTCGCCGCCGAGCCGCTGCATCTCCCCGGCCACGCGCTTCCAGTCGGCGACCGCCGTCCCCAGTTTGCCGAGGTCGATTTCCATGAGCTCGGTGTAGTTCATGATGCGCTCCTCCCTACTTGAAGTACTCGGTGAGGCGGGAAACGGGCACGGCCGAGCCGTCCCGGTTCCGGAGTGACGCGGCGATCGCGGCGTCGTTCTCGGCGTGTGCCTTCTTCGAGTAGTCCAGGTGGTTCGATATGTGCGCACAGGCCTGAAGGACGCTCTTGACCTGCGAGGTCCATACGGACACCGTCGTCTCCAGCTCATCCCCGAGGGCGAAGTTGCTGCCCTTCAAGGCTGCTGCTGCCTGCATCGTGGAGCCGGCCCCCTCCTTGTCGGCGCCGGCGCCGGCGATGTCAGCCTCCTTCTGCAACTGGCTGTGCAGCATGAAGGCCTCATGGCCGACACCGCCGAGGTCGTCCTGGTTCACGACGAGGTTGGCCTGTCCGCTGCCCCCTGGGCCGCCCGGCAGTTGGTTGAGTCGCATCTGGGTTTGCCGTTGGGCGGTCACGTCCGCTTTCGCGCTGTCCCATTCATCCCATGCCATCACGCCATTTGATCATGGCTGTGTGACAGGCCGATCGCCCTGCAGGACAAGGGGGTTGGGGCAAGTCCGGCGTCGCCGTGCGGACTCCGGCGCGGACTCTCCCAGCGGCAGCTCGCCGCGCGCTGCACCGGGCTCGGTCGGCCGATGACCAACATCGCCGTCAGCCGCACCGAACGTCTCGGGGCGCCGCCGCGACATCGACGACCTCGTCGTCATCGCAGCGGCGCTCGGCGTACCGCCCACCGTCCTGCTACCGACCCTCACTCGCACGGCGATCGACGCGGCCTTCACGGTCGACGGCGCCGAGGTGCAGGGCACAGCCCAGACGCATTCCTCAGCCGTGTGCCCTCAATGTGTCCTGGCCGCCTGCCGGGCGGCTCCTGAGAGCGGCGTGGCAGCCCCCGCAAAGGGCTGCCCGTGTTGGCGAAAGGGCGGGTCAGGGCCAGACCAGGCAGTACGGCTGGTGGCCCGCCTCGTGGAGGCGGTGGGAGAAGTCCTGCCACTCGTGGAGCAGCTGGTAGACGTTGAACGCGTCGCGCGGGCCGCCGCGGTCCGGGACCGTGGACCAGATGAACGCGGCCGCGCCCACCGATTCCTCGCCGATGCCGCGCAGCGGGTCCACCACCGTCATGGGGAGCTTGACCACCGCGTAGTCGGGGTGGAGGACGACCAGCTCCAGCGGGGGCACCTTGTGCAGGGGTATGCCCTCGATGCCGGTCAGGACCATCGCGGCCACCGTCTCCGGCTTGATCTTGGTGAAGAGGCCGCCCATGCCGAGCTCGTCGCCGCCGAGCTCCTCCGGGCGCATCGTGACCGGGACGCGGGCCGCCGTCGCGCCGTCGGGCGCGCCGAAGTACTTGTACGTCACACCCATGCCGCGGCCCCTGGGCAGGCCGTCGGGCGCCTCCGCCGGCCCGGGAACCGCGTCGGCCGCCTCGGTGGCACGTCGGCGGTGCTTGCCCCGGCGGCGGGCCTCGCGGGCTTCGCGGGCGCGCTGCGGATCGAGGCCGTCCGTACCCTCGCCCGGTCCACCACCGCGTTGCATATCTCCACCCGACTGGTCTTGCTTGCCCCGGCTCCGCGGCCCCCGCCACGCAGCCTGATCATCATGGCAGTGACCTCCCCCGCGGCGGCGCGGTGAAACGCCCGTCCGCAAGTCTGTCGCGGCCTCTGAGACCATGGCTGGTGTGAGCTACCCGTACCCGTATGAAGCCCCAGTTTCGCAGACGCTCTTCGAGCGCGCCTCCCTCGTGACGCCCGGCGGCGTGAACTCTCCGGTGCGGGCCTTCCGCGCCGTGGGTGGTACGCCCCGGTTCATGGTGTCCGGCACCGGTCCGTACCTCACCGATGCCGATGGTCGAGAGTACGTCGACCTCGTGTGCTCGTGGGGTCCGATGATCCTGGGCCACTCGCACCCCGAGGTGATCGAGGCCGTCCAGGCGGCCGTCGCCCGCGGCACCTCCTTCGGCACGCCCGGCGAGGGCGAGGTCGCGCTCGCCGAGGAGATCGTCGCGCGCATCGAACCCGTCGAGCAGGTGCGTCTCGTCTCCTCCGGGACGGAGGCCACGATGTCGGCGATCCGCCTGGCGCGCGGCTTCACCGGCCGGGCCAAGATCGTGAAGTTCGCAGGCTGCTACCACGGCCACGTGGACGCGCTGCTGGCCGCCGCCGGTTCCGGGCTCGCGACCTTCGCGCTGCCCGACACCCCCGGAGTCACGGGCGCACAGGCGGGCGACACGATCGTCCTCCCCTACAACGACATCGAGGCGGTCCGGGCGGCCTTCGCCGCGCACCCCGGCGAGATCGCCTGCGTGATCACCGAGGCCGCGCCCGGGAACATGGGCGTCGTGACCCCGGCCGAGGGCTTCAACCAGGGGCTCGCCGACCTCTGCCGCGAGAACGGCGCCCTGTACATCTCCGACGAGGTCATGACGGGCTTCCGTACGAGCCGGGCCGGCTGGTACGGGGTCGACGGGGTCAAGCCGGACCTGATGACCTTCGGTAAGGTCATGGGCGGCGGCTTCCCGGCCGCGGCCTTCGGCGGCCGCGCCGACGTCATGGGCCACCTGGCCCCGGCCGGCCCGGTCTACCAGGCGGGCACGCTCTCCGGTAACCCGATCGCCACCGCCGCGGGCCTCGCGCAGCTGCGCCTGCTGGACGCGGCCGCGTACGAGAAGGTCGACGCGGTCTCGAAGGAGATCCAGGGTCTGGTCACGGCGGCGCTCGCCAAGGAGGGCGTGGCGCACCGGCTGCAGACCGCGTCCAACATGTTCTCCGTCTTCTTCACCGAGGACGAGGTCCGCAACTACGACGACGCCAAGAAGCAGGAGAGCTTCCGCTTCAACGGCTTCTTCCACTCGATGCTGGCGCAGGGCGTCTACCTGCCGCCGTCCGCCTTCGAGTCCTGGTTCGTGTCCACCGCCCACGACGAGCGGGCGGTCGAGCGCATCGCGGCCGCCCTGCCGGCCGCCGCCCGGGCCGCCGCGGAGGCCACCGCATGAGCAGCAGCGAGATCACCGTCGTCCACCTGGTGCGCCACGGCGAGGTGCACAACCCGGACGGGGTCCTGTACGGGCGCCGCGAGGGCTACCACCTGTCCGAGCTGGGCCGGCAGATGGCGGACCGGGTCGCCGAGCACCTGGAGAACCGGGACATCGCCTACGTGGTGTCCTCCCCGCTGGAGCGGGCGCAGGAGACGGCGGCGCCGATCGCCAAGAGCCACGGCCTGGACCTGGCCACGGACCGGCGCCTGCTGGAGGCGGAGAACGTCTTCGAGGGCAAGACCTTCGGCGTCGGCGACGGCGCGCTGCGCAAGCCCGGCAACTGGAAGCACCTGACGAACCCGTTCAAGCCCTCCTGGGGCGAGCCGTACGTCGAGCAGGTGGTCCGGATGATGAGCGCGCTGGAGGCCGCGCGCGACGCGGCCCGCGGCCACGAGGCGGTGGCGGTCAGCCACCAGCTGCCGATCTGGATCGTGCGCAGCTTCGCGGAGAAGCGCCGGCTGTGGCACGACCCGCGGCGCCGCCAGTGCACGCTCGCCTCGATGACGTCCTTCACGTACCAGGGCGACCGGCTGGTGTCGGTGGGCTACAGCGAGCCGGCCCGGGACCTGGTGCCCGCGCATCTGCTGGCCGGAGCGAAGCCGGTGAAGGGGAAGTCCAAGGCCTTCGGCGCCTGATCCGCAGCTCGTTGATCCACAGTTCGTTGATCCAGACTCTGTGACGATCTGTTACAGCTTTACCTAAATAAATACAAGACGCGCGGGAATCACCGTGTCAGCACACAAGCTCAGGCCAATTGTCCGTTTATATGACGAACATGAGCCTTTGGGTCTGACGACGGGACGGTGACATGCGCGACTTCAGCCGAAGGGGAGTGCTCGGGCTCGGACTGGGTGCCGCGGCCGCGGGCATCGCGGGGTGCGGCGGCGGCGGATCCGGCCCGGGCAAGCCCGGCCCGCTGGGCCCCGCCGCATCCGGCCCGCCGCCGGCCAAGCCCATCGGTGACGGCTCCACCGCCGACACCGGGCCACAGCCCAACCAGCCGGACAAGCCCGTGCCCCTCCAGCCGGGCGAGACCCCGCCGCAGTTCGTTGTCTTCAGCTGGGACGGCGCGGGGGAGATCGGCAACGGCCTCTTCCCGCGCTTCCTCAAGCTCGCCAAGGACCACGGCGCGGGCATGACCTTCTTCCTCTCCGGCATCTACCTCCTGCCCGAGTCGAAGAAGAGCCTCTATCAGCCGCCGAACAACCCCGTCGGGGCCTCGGACATCGGCTACCTCAAGGACGAGAACGTCCGCTCCACCCTGAAGTACGTCCGCGAGGCCTGGCTCGACGGGCACGAGATAGGCACCCACTTCAACGGCCACTTCTGCGGCGGCTCAGGCTCGGTCGGCAGGTGGACCGCGGACGACTGGCAGAGCGAGATCGACCAGGCCGTGTCCTTCGTCACCAACTGGCGCACCAATACCGGCTTCACCGACCTCGAACCCCTGCCCTTCGACTACCGCCGCGAACTGGCGGGCGCCCGCACCCCCTGCCTGCTCGGCCAGGACAACCTGCTGCCGACCGCCCACAGGCTGGGCTGGCGCTACGACTCCAGCTCGCCCGGCGGCCTCCAGGTCTGGCCGGTGAAGAAGGCGGGCGTGTGGGACCTGCCGCTGCAGTCCCTGCCCTTCCCCGGGCACTCCTTCGAGGTGCTGTCGATGGACTACAACATCCTCGCCAACCAGTCGAAGAACACCACCAAGGGCGTCCCCGCCAACTATCCGGGCTGGCGCACCCAGGCCACCGCCACCTACCTCGGCGGCTTCCGGCGGGCCTACGAGACCAACCGCGCGCCGCTCTTCATCGGCAACCACTTCGAGGAATGGAACGGCGGCATCTACATGGACGCCGTCGAGGAAGCCCTCAAGGGCATGGCGGACAAAAGGGATGTACGGCTCGTATCCTTCCGGCAGTTCACCGACTGGCTGGACGTCCAGGACCCCAAGGTGCTCGCCAAGCTCCGCGCCCTCGGCCCCGGCCAGTCGCCCGGCGTCGGCTGGGCCGCGTACCTCACCGCCGCCTGACCAGCACCTTCACGGCCCCTCGGGGGGTGCGGTAGATCCGCATTTCGCCCATGCGAAACTTTTCACATGAGCCTTAGCCGCGCCCCCCGCCGCCGCTCGACCAGCGGCGCCCTCCTGCTGACCGCGGTGACCGTCGCGGGCGTCATGACCCTGACGTCCTGCGACGATGCGGACGGCGGCAGCAAGTCCTCAGGCAGCGCCGGCGGAAACTACGTCGTGGGCAAGGGCGGCATCTCCACCGTCGCCAAGGGCGAGCGCGACGCGGCCCCGAAGCTCGACGGCGCGACCGTCGACGGCAAGACCCTCGACACCACCGAGCTCAAGGGCAAGGTCGTCGTCCTCAACGTGTGGGGCTCCTGGTGCCCGCCGTGCCGGGCCGAGGCCCCGGGCTTCGCTAAGGTCTCCAAGGAGCTCGCCGACGCGGGCAAGGACGTCGCCTTCGTCGGCATCAACACCCGCGACAACAGCACGCAGAACGCGACCGCCTTCGAGGAGAGCTACGGGATCACCTACCCGAGCCTCTACGACCCCGACGGAAAGCTGATGCTGCGCTTCCCCAAGGGCACGCTCAACCCGCAGGCCATCCCCTCCACGATCGTCCTCGACAAGGAGGGCAAGATCGCCGCCCGCACTTTGATCGCGGTCAGCGAAACGCAACTGCGCTCCATGATCGACCCGCTCCTCGCGGAGCAGTGACCTCGTGGTCGAGTACGTCCTCGCAGCCGAGGTCACCGGCGTGAACGAGACCGTCCTGAACGGCGCCCTGCTGCTCGCCCTGCCCATCTCGCTCCTCGCCGGGCTGATCTCCTTCTTCTCGCCCTGCGTGCTCCCGCTGGTCCCCGGCTACCTCTCCTACGTGACCGGCGTCAGCGGCGCCGACCTCGCCGAGGCGCGGCGCGGACGGATGCTGGCGGGCGCGCTCCTGTTCATCGCCGGGTTCACCGCCGTCTTCGTCTCCACCGGCGCGCTCTTCGGCTACTTCGGCGAGACCCTCCGGGAGAACAACGAGGTCATCTCCCGGGTCCTGGGCGGGCTGGTGATCGTCCTCGGCCTCTTCTTCATGGGTGCGATCCCGGGTCTGACGATGCGGGAGTTCCGCTTCCACAAGAAGCCGACGGCAGGCCTGCTCGGCGCCCCGCTGCTCGGGGTGCTCTTCGGTGTCGGCTGGACCCCCTGCATGGGCCCGACCCTCGCCGCCGTCACCACGCTCTCGCTCGACCAGGCGAGCGCGGGCCGCGGGGCGCTGCTGACCGTGGTCTACTGCCTGGGCCTCGGCCTGCCCTTCATCCTCGCCGCGATCGCCTTCCGCAAGGCGCTGGGTGCGTTCGGCTGGGTGAAGAAGCACTACGCGTGGGTGATGCGCATCGGCGGCGGCATGCTGATCCTGACCGGTCTGCTGCTCGTCACAGGAATGTGGGACAGCATCGTCGGCGACATGCGGAGCTGGACCCAAGGCTTCACGGTGGGGATCTGAGGACTACACGGACATGAGTACGACAGACAACACGCCCACCGAGGCGTCGCAGGACTCCGAACCGGCGCTCGGCGCAGCCGGTTCCCAGCTCTCCACCGCCCCCCTCGAGGACAGTGGTCCCGTAGGCATCGGCGTGATCGGCTGGGCCCGCTGGGTCTGGCGGCAGCTCACCTCCATGCGGGTGGCGTTGATCCTGCTCTTCCTGCTGTCCCTCGGCGCGATCCCCGGCTCCCTCATCCCGCAGAACTCCGTCGACCTGATGAAGGTCGCCGAGTGGAAGAAGCTCAACCCGTCCTGGGTGACCATCGCCGAGAAGCTCCAGCTCTTCGACGTCTACACCTCGTTCTGGTTCTCCGCGATCTACATCCTGCTCTTCGTCTCGCTCATCGGTTGCATCCTGCCCCGCACCTGGCAGTTCGTCGGCCAGCTCCGGGGCCGCCCGCCGGCCGCCCCCCGCCGCCTCGACCGGCTCCCCGCGCACACCACGTGGCGCACCGAGAAGTCCCCGGACGAGGTCCTGGCGTACGCGAAGACGCTGCTCGGCCGGCGCCGCTTCCGCATCGAGGCCGGCAACGGCCACGTCGCGGCGGAGAAGGGCTACCTCCGCGAGGCCGGGAACCTGATCTTCCACATCGCGCTCATCGTGATGCTCGTGGCCTTCGCCTGGGGCAAGCTCTTCATGTCCGAGGGCGGCAAGCTCGTCCTGCGCGGCGGCGGCTTCTCGAACACGCTCACCCAGTACGACGACTTCAAGTCGGGCAGCATGTTCGATCCCGACGACCTGCCGCCCTTCAGCTTCACCCTCGACAAGTTCGATGCCACGTTCGAGGAGAGCGGCCCGCAGAAGGGCACCCCGCGCGACTTCAAGGCGTACGTCACCTACAGCGAGGGCGCCCACGGCAAGCCCAGGAAGGCCGAGATCGAGGTCAACAAGCCTCTCGAGGTCGACGGCTCCAAGGTCTACCTGCTCGGCCACGGCTACGCGCCGGTCATGTCGGTGACCGACGCCACCGGCAAGGTCGTCTTCCGGGACGCCGTGCCGATGCTGCCGCAGGACTCCAACCTCACCTCGGCCGGCGCCATCAAGGTCACCGACGGCTACAAGAACAAGAACGGCGAGAAGGAGCAGCTCGGCTTCTCCGCCCAGTTCGTGCCGACCTTCGCGGGCAAGGGCAAGGGCACGATGCTCTCCCAGTTCCCCGACGCGAACTTCCCCGTGATCGCCCTGAACGCCTACCACGGCAGCCTCGGCGTGGACTCGGGCCTGCCGCAGAACGTGTACCAGCTGAACACGTCCAAGATGCAGCAGTTCAAGAAGGAGAACGGCGACCCGCTCGCCAAGATGCTGCTGCCCGGAGAGTCGATGGACCTGCCCGACGGCGCGGGCACCGTGAAGTTCGAGAGCATCGAGCGCTGGGCCACCTTCTCCGTCACCCACCAGCCGGGCAGCGGCCTCGCCCTCGCGGGCGCGATCGCCGCCATCGCGGGCCTGGCCGGATCGCTGTTCATCCAGCGCCGCCGGATCTGGGTCCGCGCGGTGACCGGCGAGGACGGCGTCACCGTCGTCGAGATGGCGGGCCTCGGCCGCAGCGAGTCCGCCAAGCTCCCCGAGGAGCTGGGGCAGCTCGCCGCCACGCTGCACGAGCAGGCGCCGACCGCGACGCCCGCCGAACCTGTCGAAGAAACCCCCGAAGGAGAGCGCGGATGACGCCGCTCGCTGCCGCAGCCAACGAGAACCTGGCTCAGATCAGCAATTACCTGGTCTATTCGTCGATGGCGGTCTACATGCTCGCCTTCTTCGCGCACATCGCCGAGTGGACCTTCGGCAGCCGCAGCAAGGTGGCCCGTACGGCCGCCGCGCTGACCCCGGCCAAGGGCGCCGCCGCGCCCGCCGCCCCCGCCGTAAAGGTCCGGGGCAAGGCGGGCAGTACGGCCGTCCTCGACGCGCCGAAGGTCGTCACCCGCTCCGCCGCGGGCACGCGTGACGTGCCCGACGGCCCGGGCGCCGCGGGCGGCACCGCGCAGGGCGACCTGTACGGGCGGATCGCGGTCTCGCTGACCGCGCTCGCCTTCCTCATCGAGGCGGCCGGCGTCGTCTCCCGCGCGATGTCGGTGCAGCGGGCCCCCTGGGGCAACATGTACGAGTTCTCGATCACCTTCTCCACGGTGGCCGTCGGCGCGTACCTGGTGCTGCTCGCGCTGAAGAAGAACGTCCGCTGGCTCGGCCTGATCCTGGTCACCACCGTCCTGCTGGACCTCGGCATCGCCGTGACCTGGCTCTACACCGACAGTGACCAGCTGGTCCCGGCCCTGCACTCGTACTGGCTGTGGATCCACGTCTCCACCGCGATCTTCTGCGGCGCCGTCTTCTACATCGGCGCGGCCGGAGCGGTGCTCTACCTCTTCCGCGACGCCTACGAGGGCAGGCTCGCGGCGGGCAGGACCGCGGGGAAGTTCTACTCGTCCGTCATGGAGCGGCTGCCCTCGGCGGCCTCGCTCGACAAGTTCTCCTACCGCATCAACGCGGCCGTCTTCCCGCTGTGGACCTTCACGATCATCGCGGGCGCGATCTGGGCGGGCGACGCCTGGGGCCGCTACTGGGGCTGGGACCCCAAGGAGGTCTGGTCCTTCGTGACCTGGGTGGCGTACGCCTGCTACCTGCACGCACGCGCCACCGCCGGCTGGAAGGGCCGCAAGGCCGCCTACCTGGCGCTCTTCGCCTTCGCCTGCTGGATCTGGAACTACTACGGCGTGAACATCCTGCTCAGCGGCAAGCACTCGTACGCGGGCGTCTGACCGGCAGGAGTGGGACGCTGGTGTCATGCCTCCTGTGAGTCATGGCACCAGCGAGGGCCGCGGCGAGGACCGCTGGCGGATCCGCTTCGAGCTGCACTTTCCGTACGCCTACGAAGCGCTCTGGCCGGCCCTGACCACGCCCGACGGCCTGCGCGGCTGGCTGGCCGAGGCGGAGGTCCTGGAGCGCAGGCTCGGCGGGGCGGTCACGCTCCGCTGGCCGGCAGGTCCTTTTCAAAACATCGGGACGGTGGCCACCGGCCGCGTCACGGCCTGGGACGTCGAGCGGGTCGTCGAGTACACGGTGACCGGGCACGAGCGGATCCGCTTCCACCTGGAGCCGGTGGGGACCGACTCGACGGTCATCCGCTTCGTGAACGAGCGGAGCGGACCGGAGAGCGAGCGGCTGGACTCCCTGGCCGGCTGGCACGCGCACTTCGAGCTGCTGGAATCCGCGCTGGGCGGACGGCCGGCGAACTGGGCCGCCTGGACCGCCACCCGCTGGGCCGCGCTGCGCGAGGACTACGCGTCCCTCTCCAGGGCGTAGGAGCCGCGCGCGGGCGAACGGCTGGTCCGTGCGGCTAGTCCGTGCCCGTGCCCTTGTCCTTCTCCTGCTCGTCGCGCAGGGACTTCAGGAACTCCGGGTTGTCGTCGGGCGCGACCCACTGGGCCCGGCGCGCCCGGCCGCCGCCGGCCGCGGCCCGCTTCTTCCCCGCGAACAGCCACACCACCGGCCCGACGATGGAGAAGAGCAGGATGATGATCACCCAGACCACCTTGGGCAGGTGCTTGACCTCTTCCTCCGGCGTGTTCAGGCAGTCGATGAAGGCGTAGATGGTCAGCGCGAGGATCAGCAGGAACGGCAGATAGCGCAGCACGGTGTGGGACCGACTCCCGGGCAGTGACGGCGGGCCCGCGAAGGGCCCCGGTGACCCTTCAAGGGTAGTTGGTGACGGATACTGAGCCCTATGGCTTACGACGATCTCCGCTCGCTGCTCCGGGCTCTGGAGCGGGAGGGCGACCTCAAGCGCATCAAGGCCGAAGTCGACCCCCATCTCGAGGTGGGGGAGATCGTCGACAGAGTGAACAAGGCGGGGGGCCCGGCCCTCCTCTTCGAGAACGTCAAGGGCTCGGCGATGCCGCTGGCCATGAACGTCTTCGGCACCGACCGGCGCCTGCTGAAGGCGCTGGGCCTGAAGTCGTACGGCGAGATCAGCGAGAAGATCGGCGGCCTGCTCAAGCCGGAGCTGCCGCAGGGCTTCATCGGGGTCCGCGAGGCCTTCGGCAAGCTCGGCTCGATGGTGCACGTGCCGCCGAAGAAGGTGAAGGGCGACGCCGCGCCCGTCCAGGAGGTCGTCCTCACCGGCGACGACGTGGACCTCGACCAGCTCCCGGCCCTCTTCACGTGGCCCAAGGACGGCGGCTCCTTCTTCAACCTGGGCCTCACCCACACCAAGCACCCCGAGACGGGCGTGCGCAACCTCGGCCTCTACCGCCTCCAGCGCCACGACAAGCGCACCATCGGCATGCACTGGCAGATCCACAAGGACAGCCGCAACCACTACGCGGTGGCCGCCAAGCGCGGTGAGCGGCTGCCGGTCGCGATCGCCTTCGGCTGCCCGCCCGCGGTGACGTACGCGTCCACCGCGCCGCTGCCCGGCGACATCGACGAGTACCTCTTCGCCGGCTTCGTCGCCGGCAAGCGCATCGAGATGGTCGACTGCAAGACCGTGCCGCTCCAGGTCCCGGCCAACGCGGAGGTCGTGATCGAGGGCTGGCTGGAGCCGGGGGAGACGCTCCCGGAGGGCCCCTTCGGCGACCACACCGGCTTCTACACCCCGCAGGAGCCGTTCCCGGCGCTGAAGATCGACTGCGTGACCATGCGCAAGCGCCCGCTGATCCAGTCGATCGTGGTGGGCCGCCCGCCGACCGAGGACGGCCCGCTGGGCCGCGCGACGGAACGCTTCTTCCTCCCGCTCCTCAAGATCATCGTGCCCGACATCGTGGACTACCACCTGCCCGAGTCGGGCGGGTTCCACAACTGCGCGATCGTCTCGATCGACAAGAAGTACCCGAAGCACGCGCAGAAGGTCATGCACGCCATCTGGGGCGCGCACATGATGTCGCTGACCAAGCTGATCATCGTGGTGGACGCCGACTGCGACGTCCACGACCTGCACGAGGTGTCCTGGCGGGCGCTCGGCAACACGGACTACTCCCGGGACCTGACGGTCGTCGAAGGGCCGGTGGACCACCTGGACCACGCCTCGTACCAGCAGTTCTGGGGCGGCAAGGCGGGCATCGACGCCACCAAGAAGCTCCCCGAGGAGGGCTACACCCGCGACGGCGGCTGGCCCGACATGGTCGAGTCCGACCCGGCGACCGCCGCGCTCGTGGACCGCCGCTGGAAGGAATACGGGCTGTGAGCCCGATCGCGATGGGCGGCCCCGCCCTCTTCCTCGGCGGCGAGACGTACGTGGCCCTCGTGCGCCCGGAGCTCGACCCGGCCGACCCGGGCGTCCGGCGGGCCGCCGAGGAGGCGGGCGTCTCCCCGGAGGAGTTCGCCGGGCCCGGCAACATCTGGGCGCTGATGCTGGACTGGGCCGACGACGAGGGCGGCGAGGGCGGCGGCTTCGAGCTGCCGGGCCTGCGCGACTCCGAGGCGGACGACTTCGCCGAGCGGCTGCAGGCGGCCCTGGCCGCCGGCGGCCGGTTCACCGTCGAGGCCGGCGCCGTACTTCGGCTCGACGGCCGCCCGGTCGGCGAGGACTACGCCTTCACGGCCAGGATCACCCCGCCCGAGGGTGACGCCGAGGCCTTCCTGATCCTGGAGACGGACCCGGTCCCCACGGCCACGCTGCTGGCCGACCTCGAAGAGTTCCGCGGGAGCCTCGCATGATGACCACTGCCGACGGAGTGGTCGGGCCCGGCCCCGCACCCGAGGCCACCAACAAGATCAAGGCGTTCCTGCGGCTCGTGATGATCGAGCACTCGGTCTTCGCGCTGCCCTTCGCCTACATCGCCGCGCTCACCGCGATGTTCCAGCTCGACCGGAGCGTGCACTGGGGCAAGCTGCTGCTCGTCACCGTCTGCATGGTGGGCCTGCGGACCTTCGCGATGGCCGCCAACCGGATCATCGACCGCGAGATCGACGCGCGGAACCCGCGCACCGCCGGCCGCGAGCTGGTCACCGGCGCGGTCTCGGTCCGCTCGGCCTGGACGGGGGCGGGGATCGCGCTCGTCGTCTTCCTCGGCTCGGCGGCGCTGCTGAACCCGCTATGCCTGGCTCTGGCGCCCGTCGCGGTGATCCCGATGGTGGTGTACCCGTACGGCAAGAGGTTCACGAACTTCCCGCACGCCATCCTGGGCCTGGCCCAGGCGATCGGCCCGGTCGGGGCCTGGCTGGCGGTCACCGGCGAGTGGTCGTGGGACGCGGTGGTCCTGGGCCTCGCGGTGGGCGTGTGGATCGGCGGCTTCGACCTGATCTTCGGCTCCCAGGACGTCGCCGCGGACCGCGCGGAGGGCGTCAAGTCCGTCCCGGCCCGCTTCGGTGTCCCGGCCGCCCTGTGGGGGGCCCGCGGCGCGCACGTCGTGACCACGGCCCTGCTGGTCTGGTACGCCCTCGCCACGGACGCGGGGATGTTCTTCTGGGCGGGCCTGCTGATCGTGGTCTGCGCGTTCTTCTACGAGCACTCCATCGTGACGCCGCACGACCTGTCCCGTCTGAACCGCGCCTTCTTCACGGTCAACGGGTTCATCGGGATTGCCCTGTTCGTGTGTGCAGTGATGGATCTGGCGGTCCGGGGCCTGACCTTCTAGGCCCGGACAGGCCCTAGGCGATGGCGGGGCGGCGGACCGGCCGGCGGAAGAAGAGGGCCGTCACCACGCCCGCCACGAGGCCTATGAGGTGGGCGTACCAGCCGACGCCGTCCGCCGGCAGGATGCCGAGGAAGGCCGTGGTGCCCCAGAGCGCGGCGAGGGCGAGTCCCACTGCCGCGTTCAGCGGCTTGCGTTCGACGAAGCCGCGGACGACCACGTAGCCGAAGAGGCCGAAGACCAGCCCCGAGGCACCGGCCCCGACGCTGTTCGGAGGGGCGATCAGCCAGGCGCCGATGCCGACCGCGGCGATGTTCAGCGCGCTCACGGCCAGGAAGCGGCGGATGCCGCTGAGGGCGGCGATGAAGCCGAGGACCAACAGCGGAAGGCTGTTGGACGCCACGTGGCCGAAGCCGAAGTGCAGGAACGGATGGGCGGCGATGCCGATCAGCCGGTCGGGGTCGCGGGGGAAGATCCCGTACGCGTCCAGCGCGTGGCCGGTGGCGAAATCGATCGCCTCGATCACCCACAGCAGGGCCACCCAGCCGAGCATCAGCTTGGCCGCGGCCTTCGCCCGGTCGGTCTGTGTCCAGGCGTCCTGAGCCGTGCTCACCGTCGTCCCCCTTGTCGTGCCGTCCCACCCCCTGGAACGTCCGGCCACCTTAGCGAGTGCCCGCCCGTGGTGGCCGGATAGTCTCGGAGGTATGACTGAGCGCAAGCGCACCCCGTGGGTGGTAGGGGTTTCCGGGGCTTCCGGGACCCCGTACGCGGCGGCGGTGCTCCGCGGGCTGCTCGCGGCGGGGGAGAGCGTCGACCTGGTGGTCAGCCGGGCCTCGCGGCTCACCCTGCTGGACGAGACCGGGATCGCCTTCCGGGACGCGCACTGGCGGGACGATCTGACGGAGTGGCTGGCGCGCGGCGCCGACGGCAAGCCGGGGACGTTCGAGCCCGTCACGGGCGACGTGCGGTACTGGGGCGCCGGGGACCTGGCGGCCGGACCGAGTTCGGGCTCGTACCCCGTCAAGGGGATGCTCGTCGTCCCCGCCTCCACGGCGTGCGTGGCGGGGGTGGCGCTCGGGCTGTCGAAGGACCTGCTCCAGCGCGTGGCGAGCGTGACGCTCAAGGAGCGGCGCCGGCTGGTGGTGTGTGTGCGGGAGACCCCGCTGAACGGGCAGACGCTGAAGCATCTGGTGACGCTGGACGAGGCGGGCGCGATCGTGCTGCCCGCCTCTCCGGCGTTCTACGCGGGTGCGACGCACATCCAGGATCTGGTGGATTTCGTCGCGGGGCGGGTGCTGGACGCGGCAGGGGTGCCGCACCGGCTGTACCGCCGTTGGGAGGGGGAGCTGGGGAGCTCCCGGCCTCCGGAGGCAAGCGGTGGTTAGCGCTTCTTGGCGCTGCTCGGCCTGCGGGTCTTGTCCACGCGGTGGGCGGCGGACGGCTGGTCGGTGCGGGATCGGTTGGCCAGCTCCTGGAGCTGTCGCATGTGTGCGTAGGCCATCTCGATCGTGTACACGGTGAACCACTCCTGAAGATCGTCATTGATCTGTTGAAAGATTCACAGGGTGTTGACCCTGTGTGCCTTAGATTCTATACCTAGACTTGCAGGATCGCCGAATAATGGAAGGCTCCACGTAATGGACACGGTGGACAGGCAGCTCATCCAGGCACTTCGCGAGAACGGTCGTGCCTCGTATGCGGAGCTGGGCCGTCTCGTGGGCCTTTCCGGCCCCAGCGTCACCGACCGCATCAACCGGCTGGAGACGGCCGGCGTCATCACCGGCTACCGCGCGACCGTGAACGCGGCCTCGCTCGGCCTCGGCGTCACCGCGCTGATCGGGCTCTCCATGTCCGATGCCGCCGACCACGAGGACGTCGCCCGGCGGCTGCGCGACCTCGCCGAGATCGAGGACTGCTGGTTCATCGCCGGTGACGACTCCTTCATGCTGAAGGTGCGCGCCAACGACGTGGACGGCCTGGAGAAGATCATCCGCAGGCTCTCCGGCACCAAGGGCGTTTCCCGCACCCGTACCACCATCGTGCTCTCCACGAAGTGGGAGAACCGGGTCGGGGAACTTCCGGAGGAAGGCTGAGAGTACGGTTGGTCGGGTTGCAGGACAGGCATCTAGAGGAGGCGACCGGTACATGGACGCTGGGCTCAAGCGCGAGCTGGAGGAGAAGGTCCGCTCCGGCGAGCGGCTGACCCGTGAGGACGGCATCGCCCTCTACGAGTCGGACGACCTGGCCTGGCTCGGTGGCCTCGCCCACGAGGTGCGCACGCGCAAGAACGGCGACGTCGTCCACTTCAACGTCAACCGCCACCTCAACATGACGAACGTGTGCACCGCTTCGTGCGCGTACTGCTCGTTCCAGCGCAAGCCGGGCGAGAAGGACGCGTACACGATGCGCATCGAGGAGGCCGTGCGCCTGGCCAAGGCCATGGAGAACGACAACCTCACCGAGCTGCACATCGTCAACGGCCTGCACCCGAACCTGCCGTGGCGCTACTACCCGCGCTCGCTGTCCGAACTGAAGAAGGCGCTGCCGAACGTCTCGCTGAAGGCGTTCACGGCGACGGAGATCCACCACTTCGAGACGATCTCCGGCATGTCCGCCTCGGACATCCTGGACGAACTGATCGAGGCCGGCCTGGAGTCGCTCACCGGCGGCGGCGCGGAGATCTTCGACTGGGAGGTCCGGCAGCACATCGTCGACCACCGCACCCACTGGGAGGACTGGTCGCGCATCCACCGGCTGGCGCACTCGAAGGGTCTCAAGACCCCTTCGACGATGCTGTACGGGCACATCGAGGAGCCGCGCCACCGCGTGGACCACGTGCTGCGGCTGCGCGAGCTCCAGGACGAGACCGGTGGCTTCCAGGTCTTCATCCCGCTGCGCTACCAGCACGACTTCGTGGACATGCAGGACGGCAAGGTGCGCAACAAGCTCCAGGCGCGGACGACGATGGCGACGGGCGCCGAGGCGCTCAAGACCTTCGCCGTCTCGCGACTGCTCTTCGACAACGTGCCGCACGTCAAGGTCTTCTGGGTGATGCACGGCGTGCAGACCGCCCAGCTCGCGCTCCAGCACGGCGCGGACGACATGGACGGCTCGGTCGTCGAGTACAAGATCACGCACGACGCGGACAACTACGGCACCCCGAACAAGCTGGGCCGTGAGGATCTGCTGGAGCTGATCCGGGAGGCGGGCTTCCGCCCGGTCGAGCGCAACACGCGCTACGAGATCATCCGCGAGTACCCCGGCCCGGACGCGGGTCTGCGCGAGACCCCGCAGGCGATGCGGGTCTGACGCCGCGTCGCGCGAGGCATGCGGCGAGCCCCGGTCCGATGTGCGGGCCGGGGCTTCGTTGCCAGCGGTGACGGTAATGGATAATCTTTCGCTGTGACCCTTACTTTCACTCTGGATCCGGTCATCGACCCCGCCCTGCGTGACGGCATCCTGTCGCTGTGGGCCGACGTCTCCAACGCGGGCGGCGCCGTGGGCTTCGTGCCCCCGGTCACCCCCGACGACATCCGCCCGGCGCTGATCACGCAGCTCACCGCGGTCGCCGACGGGGGCACCCGGCTCCTCGTCGGGCACGACGGGGCGGGCGAGGTCGCCGCGACCGCCTTCCTCACCCACAACACGCACCGGCTCCAACTGCATTGGGTGTGGGCCTACACGGTGATGGTCCACCCGCGCCACCAGGGCAAGGGGTACGGCCGCGACCTGATGGCCGCGGCGGCGGACGCGGCCCGCTCCCTCGAGGGCATCGACGCGATCCGCCTCGGCTGCCGCGGCGGCCACGGCCTGGAGCACTTCTACGCGTCCTGCGGCTACAAGGAGGTCGGGCGAGTCCCCGACGCCATCCGCGTCGCCCCCGGCGACGACCGCGACGACATCACGATGCTGCTGCCGTTGCACTGAGCCGCCGCCGGGGGTACCCCCAGCGGGCCGGAGAGGGCGAGCGGCGTGCTTCACTGGATGGGCACGTGCCGCCGTACGAAGACGAGAAAGAAGGGGTCACCGTGTCCCTCAAGCCGAGCGCGACGATCCGCTACACCGCGATGCGTCTGGGCATCTTCGTCGGATGCCTCGTCGTCGTCGCCGTCCTGGTCCGCCTCCGCTGGGTGCCCGCCGGGCTCGGGGACGCCAACTTCGCCTGGATCGTGCTGCTGGCCCTCGTCCTCTCCGCTCCGCTCTCCTTCGTGCTGCTGCGCAAGCAGCGCGACGAGATGTCCCAGCAGATCTCCGGCCGCGTGGCGGGCGCGAAGCAGACGCTCGCCGAGAACCGCAGCCAGGAGGACGCGGCCGACGACGCCGCGCGCGCCTGAGCTTCTGGCGCCGGGGTCGCGTTGACCTCCCGTTAGCTTCATCACACACCGAACGCCCCAGTACCGGGTTCACCGCCCGCAGTGCTGGGGCGTTCGTGCGTGGCCGTCTCAAAGAACCCCTTTGAGATTCTCAAAGGGGAAGTGTTAGCGTGTTCAACATGTCGACCACAGTTGCGCACCCGATGACCGCGAGCGTCCCGCTCGTGGCGCGCCTGCACGTCGACCTCTGCCGCCGCGCCTCCGCGGCCTGTTGCTGTTGATCCGCATCGCGAGCTGAATCGATACAGCAGCGGTCCCGGCCGGCCGCCCTTCTGGCTGCTGCCGCACCGCATCACCCCCCCCCGCAGAACTTCCCCCTGTCTTCGTGCGCACCCCCGGAGAGTGTCCGTGTCCGCGTCCCCCCAGGCCCAGGCTCCCGCCAAGGCCTCGTTCAAGTTCCCCTTCTGGGCCCAGATCATCGCCGGTCTGGCCCTCGGCGTCCTCTTCGGCTGGATCGCCCGCAGCCAGGACGTCAGTTGGCTCGGCACCACCCTGGAGAAGACCGGCGACATCTTCGTCCAGCTGCTGAAGCTGGCCATCGCCCCGCTCGTCTTCTTCGCGATCCTGGTGTCCATCACCAACCTGCGGAAGGTGAACAACGCCGCGCGGCTTGCCTCGCGCACGCTGCTCTGGTTCATGATCACCTCGCTGATCGCGGTCGGCATAGGCATAGCCATCGGCCTGCTGACCGACCCGGGCTCGGGCACCGGCCTCACCGCGGCCGACGGCAAGGAGCCCAAGAAGGCCGGCTCCTGGATCGACTTCCTGACCGGGATCGTGCCGACGGACATCGTCACGCCGTTCACCGAGCTGAAGGTCCTTCAGATCGTCTTCCTGGCCGTCGTCGCCGGCATCGCCGCCCTCCAGCTCGGCAACAAGGCCAAGCCGGTCCTCGACCTCGCCGAGTCCGTGCTGGAGCTGCTCCAGAAGGCCCTGTGGTGGGTCATCCGCCTCGCCCCGATCGGCACCATCGGCCTGATCGGCACCGCGATCGCCACGTACGGCTGGGAGCTCATCGGCAAGTACGCGACCTTCACCGCCGACATCTACATCGGCTGCGCCCTGGTGATGTTCGGCGTGTACCCGCTGCTGCTCGCCACGGTCGCCAAGGTCAGCCCGCTGCAGTTCTTCAAGGGCGCCTGGCCCGCCATCCAGCTGGCCTTCGTCTCCCGCTCCTCGGTCGGCACCATGCCGGTCACCCAGAAGGTCACCGAGCGCCTCGGCGTCCCGAAGGAGTACGCCTCCTTCGCCGTCCCGTTCGGCGCCACCACGAAGATGGACGGCTGCGCCGCGATCTACCCGGCGCTCGCCGCGATCTTCATCGCGCAGATCTTCGACGTGCAGCTGGGCATCAAGGAGTACCTGCTCATCGTGTTCGTCTCGGTCATCGGCTCGGCCGCGACGGCCGGTCTGACCGGCGCCACGGTCATGCTGACGCTGACCCTGTCCACGCTGGGCCTGCCGCTGGCGGGCGTCGGCCTGCTGATGGCGATCGACCCGATCCTGGACATGATGCGCACCGCCACCAACGTGGCCGGCCAGGCGCTGGTCCCGGTCATCGTCTCGGCCCGTGAGGGGATCCTGGACAAGGAGGCCTACGCCTCCGCCTCGGCCTCCCCGCTGGACGAGCCCGCCCCGGCGCAGCCCGCGAAGGCGGACCCGGTCCCCGTGGCCGCCTGACGCTTCCGCACTCGCCGCAGCCCCCGCCCCCGTCCGGGCGGGGGCTGCGGCGTGCTCAGCCCAGGGTCTCCCCGCGGATGTACGCGATCGTCCCGAGCACGACCGGCACGGCGAGCCACCACGGGCCCATGGCCCGGCGGACGCTGGGGATGAGGGTGATGAGCAGGCCCAGCACGCTGAGGCACACGGAAACGAAGCACATCGCGGCGGTGTTCTCGTAGCCCTGGTGGTCCCATTCGGCCTGCGGCCCGGCGAACACGGCCAGGAACACGGCAGCGGCGTTCAGCAGGTGGATGATCCCGAGCGGGACCCCGAGCACCCAGCGCAGACATCCCCGGTCCTCGGGCAGGTCGATGTTCTCGCGCGGCAGCCTCAGCCGAGCGTCGCGATACGCACCCACGCGATCACCCCCAGGACGAGGGGCGGGGCGAGCCACCACAGGCCCATGGTCCGGCGGACGGGAGGGATGAGGGTGATCAGGATCCCGGTCACGCTCAGGAAGACGGCGAGCAGGCAGGCCAGCTCGGTTCCGCCGTACCCCTGGGTGTCCCATTCGCCTGCCGGGCCCGCCGACACGGCGAGATAGACGAGGGCGGCGTTCAGCAGGTGGACGAGCCCGAGAGGCACTCCGAACACCCAGCGCACCCATCGACGGTCCCTGGCCAGGGCGCCGTCCCCGCAGCCGTCCGTCATCGCATCGCGTCCTTCACCTTGCCGAGATTGTCGCCGAAATCATTGCCGTAGTTCTGGGCCTTGTCAGACTCCCAGTACGGGCCGCCGTTGTAGCGGGCGGCGATCTCCCGCATCTGGGCATCGGTCAGCTGGTCGGCGGGAACGTCGCCGTAGCCCGCCTCCGCCTTGATCTGGGCAAGGAAACCAGCGGCGATGAAAGCATTCTGCTTCGGGTCCTGCAATGACTCCTCGACGAGGTCGCGCTGGTCGCCGGTGAGGTGCGCCGGATCGTAGCCGAGCACTTCGGCCCCGCGCCGGACCTGGATGGCGATCGGGCCGAAGGAGGTCTCGTCGGGTGCTCCCCCCGCCCGGCTGAAGAGGTTCTCGGGGGTGATGGGGCTCAGGAAGGTATCGGCCAGACCGCGTGCCGTGTCGACACCGTCGTCGATGATCCCGTACTGGCCGCCGATCTCCTTCCAGGCGATGCCCGCGACCAGCTCTTCGGGCAGCCCGGAGCGCTGGGCAGCGGCGCGCAGGATCGCCTTGTTGTGGGAGATCCACTCGGCCCTCTCCTTGTCGTTGCCCGGCGGGTCCCAGTAGTTGTCGTCCGCCTCCGGCAGCCCTGCGACCCGCATCCGGATGTCACGCAGCTCCGGCGACATCTCGGCGTTCCCGAGCGGCCCCGTCATCTCCCGCTTGGGGCCGCTGCCCGGCAGATGGGTCAGCGGGCTGGTGCGGGCCTCCGCGGCCTCCCGGCGGATGTCCGCCATGGCCGCGTACAGGTCGGGCCGGCTGCCGCCGCCCTGCATCTTGAAGTCGGGCAGCAACTCGTACGCCTGCTGGAGCGCGTGCACGCACGTGCTGCGGGCCTCCTGCTCGGTGGTCTTCGCCAGCTGGAAGCTGCCGCCCGCGCCGTCGTGGAGCCGGTTCGCCTCGTCCCGGATGTCGTCCACGTCCATCGTGACCTCGGCCATCCAGTCGAAGACCCCGGTCGTGGCGCGCATGTCCTCCCACTGGCGCATGGGCTCGGCCTCCTGCGCGACCTTGGTGATCGCGGTGCCCTTCGTACCGATCAGCGCGGCGAGTGCCCGCTCGCAGCGCTTGCCGTCGCGGTAGTGGGTCTTGGCGGTGGCCAGGGCCAGGGCATAGGCGTTCAGGGCACTGGCCGCCTTGTCGTAGCCCTCGGCCATGTGGGTCACCAACTGGCGGGCCTCGGCGAGGCGTGAGGTGTACGTGTGGCTGCCGTCGCTCTGCCACTGCGTACGGGTCTCCGCCCGCCGGGCGGGCTCCTCCACCTGGACGAGGAGGTCGCGCAGCCGGCGGAACTCGGCGGCGTTGCGCTCGACGAGGGGAGGGTTGCACTCCTCCAGGAACTCGACGTCCTTGCGATGGCTGAGCCCGCTCACTTGCACTCCGGCGGTACGTACTGCCCTGATTCGAGCAGGTTGTTGAGGAAGGACCGGGCGGTGTCGTCGTCCACGTGGGCGAAGCTGGTGCCGGTCGTCTTGAGACGGGTGGCGAGGGCGGCGAACAGGCTGATCGTGTCCTTGAACTGGTCGTCGGCGAACCGGGCGAAGCGGAGGGCTTCCTTCGAGACGTCGGCGTGTGCCCGCGGGGCGCGGGCCATGGTGGAGGCGTCGCCGTCCGGGCGGCCCTCGTGCAGGAGCGCGGCGATCTCGATGAGGAGGTTGGCGTTGCCGTTGATGGACCCGGCCCCGGCCAGCAGGCTGCCCGGGCTGCCGCTCACCTCCGGCGCCACCTGGTTGAGCCGCATGGCGGGCGACTGCTGCCCGGCCAGGGCGGCAGCCTTGTGCTGCGCCCACTCCGCATCGAACGACACCTGGTTCCCCCCGACTTGACCCGGAAATGATGGATCATGTCCATGCTAATGCGGGGAAATTGGCATCGGCGCCATCAATGCCATCAATGAGTATCCGTACTCAGGACCAGGGCCGGTCGGGGTGCGAGCCTCGGCTGCATGAACAAGATCTACGGGGTGGTGGCGGGAAGCGCGGTTGCCGGGGCGGCCACGGGCTGGATGGCGAGGGCGCTGTGGCTGTGGGCCATCGCGGAGGACCAGCGCAGCTGCGCGGACAGCGTCTCGCTCTGCTTTTCCTTCTACCCGCTCGCAGGGATCGGGTTGTGGGTGCTCCTGGCCGTGCCAGTGCTCATGTGGGCCGTGTGGATGCTGAACGTACGGCCGTTGAAGACGACGGTCGCGGCGTCCTTCGCCCTCCAGTGGTTCATCATCGTCGTCGTGGCAGCCATTTCCCGGCACGAACTCCCCGAGTCCACGGCCCTGACCGTCGGGGCCATGGCGCTGGGTCCGGCGCTGGTCGCGCTCGCCGCCGATCCCGCGAGGCGCTGGGCGGGGCTGATCGCCATCGGCGTGCTGGTGACGGCGGGTCTCTCGCTCGTCTGGCTCTCCATCCACCTGAGCACGAACTTCATCTAGCTGAACGAGTCCCAGGACAGCCTTGAGTCTCCAGTGACTGGAGACAGCAGAGTGGGGGACATGGACGTTACGACCCTCTACTCGATCGGGGAGCTTTCCCGGCGGACCGGCTTGGCCGTGAGGACCATCCGGTTCTACTCCGATTCGGGGGTGGTGGCGCCGACCACCGGAAGCCCCGCCGGCTATCGGCTCTACGATCACGACGCACTGCTTCGTCTCGAACTCCTCCGCACACTGCGCGAGCTGGGCATGGACCTGGCCACGATTCAACGGGTACTGGACCGCGAGCGCTCGGTGGCGGAAGTCGCCGCGGCGCACGCCGATGCCGTGGACATCCAGATCCGGGTGCTGCAACTGCGTCGGAGCGTTCTGCGAGTCGTGGCCGGACGCGGGTCCAGTCCCGAGGAGACCAAGCTCATGCACAGGCTCACGCAGTTGTCCGGCGAGGAACGCCGGCGTTTGATCGACGATTTCATGGAAGGCACCTTCAGCACAGTGGATGGCGACCCGGCCGCGGTGGCCATGGTTCGCGCTGCCACTCCCGACCTCCCCGGTGATCCGTCCGGCGAGCAGGTCGCCGCGTGGGTGGAACTCGCCGAGCTGGTCGGCGACGAGGACTTCCGGGCCCGGATGCGCCGGACGGCCACATACCAGGCCTCCGGGCGCACGCCCGGCATCGAGAGCGAGATCGGCGAGGAACTGATGGGGTTCACCCGTCAGAAGGTGGCCGAGGCCATGGAGTCGGGCATCGACCCGCTCAGCGACAGGGGAGCACCCGTCATCGACGACCTCGTGCACCGCTTCGCCGAGGTGTTCGCGCGCACCCCTGACACGGAATTCCGGGACTGGATGGCCCAGCGGTTCGAAGAGGCGCACGATCCCCGCGTGGACCGGTACTGGTGGCTGGTGTGGATCGTCAACGGCTGGCAGGTGGTGCCGAACCTGATCCCGGTGTACCCCTGGCTCATCCAGGCCCTGCGAAATGGTCGCGCCGCATAGTCACCGCGGTGGGCGGCCGGGTCGCGGATTTCCGCGATTCGGAGGCGGACGTGGGGCGGGGGGAACCGTGACGCGGGGACCCGCGACCCGGTGCGCTCGGACGTCACCCCTTGAAATCACCGGAGGTGAAACCAACCCTCCCGACCCAACCTGCCTCGCCCTCCGGCTCCCGTAACTCACACGGGTGAACTGTGCCAACTGGGCTGGATTTCGGGATGGTTGGCGGGCATATGCTCGGCCCACAACGTCAGACATGAGACGGCCCCCGGCGGGACTGCAATCCCGGTCGAGGGCCTGACCAACTAGGAAGTAGCCCCTTCCCAATGGCTCTGAACGAGCTTAGCGCGCCCCCGCGCGTGTCGTCCCGTGTTCGTGCCGGGACCGCCCAATCCGGTGTCGTCCACGTCAACGTCCGGCACGCCGATCACTACACCGTGGTCGGCAACCACCTTGCGCAGCACCGTGGGTTGTCGCTGGTCGCGATCGGGCTGGCGCTCCACATCCAGTCGCTTCCGGCCGGTGCGAAGGTCGGCATCAAGAGGCTCACCGACCGGTTCCCGGAGGGGGAGGTCCGGATCGCCGCCGCCCTGCGGGAGCTGGAGGCGTTCGGGTACCTGGAGCGCAGCCGCGTCCGGCTGGCCGGCGGGCAGGTGGTCACCCGGACCGTGTCCTACAACCGGCCGCGCGGGATGCCGGCCGTGGCCGAACCGGAACCGGAACCGGAGCCGGAGCCGGTGGCCGAGCCCGCTCCGGTTCCGGAGCCCGCGCCCGAGCCCGTACCTCCACCAGCAGTGGACGCGCCGCCCGCGCGGCTCCGGCAGGAGGCCGAGGACCTGCTCGCGCGGCTGCGTGCCGACGACCCCCGGCTGTTGCTCGCGTACAAGGACGTGAAGCGACTCGCGCCCGGAGTGGCGGCCTGGCTGGAGCGCGGGGCCGACCCCGAAGCCGTACGACAGGTCCTGGCCGGAGACCTGCCCGTCCCCCTCCGCCATCCGGCGGGCCTGATCGCGCACCGCCTCCAGGCGAGCCTTCCGCCGCACCTTCCGCCGGCCCCGGTCGCCCGGCCGGTCCGCCGCCCCGACCCGCTCCAGAACTGCGACGGCTGCGAACGCGCCTTCCGCGCACCCGAACCGGGCCGCTGCCGGGACTGTCCGCCCGATGAGACGGCGGTCGCGGCGTAGTCACGAAGTCGGTGGTCGCGTGGAGCGTCCGTGAAGAAGGCGGTCAGGGGGGTGGCCGGACGGGTTACCGGTACGTAGATTACCGGCGGTAACTCCGTATTCCAGCCGAGGAGAGTCCGCCGTGGAAGCCGAGCTGAGGCTGGTCAGGCCCGTAGAGCCCGTCGAACCCGTCAAGACGGTCATCGACGGGGTGGTGCGCGAGGTGCACGTGCCCGCGCTGGTGGGCCCGCCGCAGAAGGGGTCGCTCGGGGACATCCCCTTCGACAACGCCCGGGAGGCGCCCGGCGAGGCGGTGCTCGCGCGCAAGGACCGGGACGGGAACTGGCGGGACGTGTCGGCGGCCCAGTTCGCCGCCGAGGTGCTCGCCGTCGCGAAAGGGCTGATAGCCGAGGGGCTGAGGGAGGGCGACCGGCTCGCCATCATGGCCCGCACGACCTACGAGTGGACGCTGCTCGACTTCGCCGGATGGGCCGCCGGGCTGGTCACCGTACCGATCTACCCCACCTCCTCCGCCCTCCAGGCACGCTGGATCATCCAGGACTCCGGCGCCGTGGCCTGCGCCGTCGAGGACACCGCGCAGGCGCGGATCATCAGCGCCGAGCGGGCGAACCTGCCGTGGCTGGCCCACCTGTGGGAGTTCGACACCGGCGCCCTCGCCCGGCTGGTCAAGGCCGGGGAGCACCTGCCCGACCGGGTGGTGCACGCGCGGCGGGCCGCCCGTACGCCGGAGGCCGTCGCGACCCTCATCTACACCTCCGGCACCACCGGGCAGCCCAAGGGATGCGTGATCACCCACGCGAACTTCTTCGCCGAGGTGGACAACGCGGTGGGCCTGCTGCACCCCGTCTTCAAGTCGGTCAGCAAGGATCCGGCCTCGACCCTGCTCTTCCTGCCGCTGTCCCACGTCTTCGGGCGGATGGTCGCCGTCGGCTGTCTGCGGGCCCGGGTGAAGCTGGGGCACGCGCCGAGCATCAGCACCGAGGACCTGCTGGCGGATCTCGCCGGGTTCCGGCCGACCTTCCTCCTCGCCATCCCGTACGTCCTGGAGAAGGTCTACAACACCGCCCGCGCCACCGCCGAGAAGATGGGCCGTGCCTCGTCCTTCGACCGGGCCGCCCGCATCGCGCGGCGCTTCGGCGAGATCGTCGAGGGCAGGAGCCCCGGGCTCGGGCTGCGCATCGCGCGGGCGCTGTACGAGCCGCTCGTCTACCGGCGGATCCGGGCCGCGCTCGGCGGCCGCGTCCGCTACATCCTCAGCGGTGGATCCCCGCTCGGCCGGCGCCTCGCCGCGTTCTACACGGGCGCGGGCGTCGAGGTCTTCGAGGGCTACGGGCTCACGGAGACGACCGGTGCGTCGACGGTGACCCCGCCGCTGCGGCCGAGGCTCGGCACGGTCGGCTGGCCCCTGCCGGGCACGGCCGTACGGATCGCGGACGACGGGGAGGTGCTGCTCGGCGGGCGCCACGTCTTCGCCGGGTACTGGAACAGCGGGCACGGCGTCCCGTACGGGAGCTGGCTGCCGACCGGCGACATCGGTGAGCTCGACGCCGACGGGTACCTCACCATCACCGGCCGCAAGAAGGACGTGATCATCACCACCGGCGGCAAGAACGTGGCCCCCGCACCCCTGGAGGACTGGCTGCGGGCCCACCCCCTGGTCGGCCAGTGCATGGTGGTCGGCGACAACCGGCCGTACATCACCGCACTGATCACCCTGGAGCCGGACGGCCTGCTGCACTGGCGCCAGATGCACAAGAAGCAGACGGTGCCGATCTACGAGCTGGTGCGGGACGAGGAACTGCGGGCGGACCTCCAGCGGGCGGTCGACGACGCGAACCGGCTGGTGTCGCGCGCCGAGTCGATCCGCCGCTTCACCATCCTCCAAGGCGACTTCACGGAGGCGCGCGGCCATCTGACCCCCTCCCTGAAGCTGAAGCGGGGCGCCGTCGCCCGCGACTACGCGCGCCAGATCGACGAGCTGTACCGGGGCCCCGCGGGCGGTGAGCCCCGCGAGGGGTGAGCCCGGCAAGGTGAGGCCGGCCGAGGGGCGGGGGCGCGCGGGCGCGCTTATGGTGGGCTGACCGGTCCGGGGGGACACCCGAGGAGGGTGCAGTGCACCGTTCCCGATCCCGTTCCCGCTTCCGTGGCCGGTCCCCTTCCCGTGGCCCTGCCCGTGGTCCTTCCCGCATAGCCGCCGCCTGTGTGCTGGTCGCGGCCTGCCTCGGGGCGGTTCCCGGCCCCGGCCCCGGCCCGAGCTCCGCACCTCCCGCCGCCATCCGCTGGGGGGACTGCCCCGAGCGGCCCGTGCCCGCCGGGATGCGCTGCGGGACGCTCGAGGTGCCCCTCGACCACGCGGCCCCCGGCAAGGGCACGGTCGAGATCGCCCTGGCCCGGATACCGGCCACCGACCGCAAGAAGCGCATCGGCTCGCTCCTGCTGAACTACGGCGGCCCCGGCGCCCCGGGCATCGCGAGCCTGGCCGCCGACCCCGACGCCTTCGCCGACCTCGGCGAGCGCTACGACCTCGTCGCCTTCGACCCGCGCGGGGTCGGCCACAGCGAGCCAGTCTCCTGCGGCGGCTCCCAGCAGGCCGACGACGAGGCGGGAGACCACGCCGCCGCGCAGCTGGCCGCCCTGCGCGCCGTGGTCAGGCGCTGCGAGCTCGCCTCCGGCCCGGTCCTCCCGTACATCGGGACCGTGCACGTCTCCCGCGACATGGACGTGATCCGCCGGGCCCTGGGAGACAAGAAGCTCCACTACCTCGGCTTCTCGTACGGGACCCGGCTCGGTGCCGTGTACGCGGCGCAGTTCCCCGGCAGCACCGGCCGCATGGTCCTCGACGGAGTGGACACCCTCACCGAGCCGCTGGCGGAGCAGGCCCTCGTCTCGGCGCGCGGCCAGCAGCGGGCCCTGGACCACTTCCTGTCCTGGTGCGCCCACCAGCAGGGCTGCGTCTACGGGACCAACACCCGCACCGCCAAGGAGAAGGTGGGCGCCCTGGTGACCCGGCTCGACGAGGAGCCGCTGGTCGGCCACGACGGCTCCTACGTGACCGGGCAGGATGCCGTCGGCGCGATCGGCGCCGCCCTGTACTCGCAGCTCATGTGGCCCGCGCTCGCCGACGCGCTGGCGATGGCCGAACGGGACCGCGACCCGGTGGGGCTGCTCCAGCTCGGCGGACCGATGGGCCCCTCCGAGGGCGGGGCGGGCAGCGGGGCGCAGGACGACGGCCCCGAGGCGGTGTCCGCGGACAACGCCGACGCCGCGCTCGCCGCCGTGAACTGCGCGGACGACCCGGACCGGTCGAACGACAAGGCCGCCCCGGCGGCCATAGAGAAGGAACTGGCAGACCTGAAGGGCGAGTTCCTCAAGGCCTCGAAGGTCTTCGGCCCGCGCCAGCTGATGACGGTGCTCTCCTGCTACGGGCGGCCCGCCGGCACCGACTTCATCCGGAAGATCGACCGCCCGGGAGCCCCGCGCATGCTGCTGGTCGGCACCCGCGGGGACCCGGCGACCCCGTACGAGTGGACGGAGGAGACGGCGAAGCGGCTCGGCTCGGCGGTGATCGTGGACTACAAGGGCGAGGGGCACACCGGTTACGTCTCCTCGCCCTGCGTCCGGGAGTACGTGGACCACTTCCTGATCGACGGGCGGCTGCCGCCGGGGACGCGGTCCTGCCCCGCCGTGGAGTGACCCGGCGGGGCAGGGGGCAGGGGAGTCGGGGGCGTTGGCTAGCAGTTGGCGTGCGTGGGGCGCCCGGCGAAGCGGTCCGCGAGCCAGTTGCCGACCGCGAGGGACTGGGTGATCACGCCGCTGACGTGCTCACCGATCCAGATGGTGTCGAACTCGACGTTCGCGCCCTTCGCGCACCAGTCGGAGCGCAGCCCGCGGCCCACCCCGTACGGGATCAACTCGTCCCCGAGCGCGTGGTACTGGTACACCGGCGCGGCCGGGGCGGTGCGCCCGAGCCTGCTCTGGTTCAGCCGGGCCTGCCAGTCGGGCTGGTCGAGCGGGTTGCGCGTCGTCAGGTCGGAGATCCGCTTGAAGGAGCCGGCGATGGCGTCGATCGCCACGCAGTTCTCCTTCATGCCGGCGACCAGCAGTTTGCCGGCCGGGTTGAGGTAGGAGTCCAGTTTCAGCTCGGGGAAGGCGGCGTCCTGGCCGGCGGCCGCCATGAAGATCAGCCCGGAGCCGTAGGAGCCGTCGTTGAAGTCGGCCACCTTCAGCAGGTCGGCCGGGACGCCGCCGGTCGCCGTGCCCTTGACCTTCAGCTCCGGGGCGTACGAGCCCTGCAGCTCGGCGGCCCAGCTGCTGGCCTGGCCGCCCTGGGAGTAGCCCATGATGCCGACGGGGGTGTCGGCCGGCAGGCCCGCCTCCGGGAGCCGGGTGGCGGCGCGGGCCGCGTCGAGCATGGCGTGCCCGGCCGAGGGGCCCACCGTGTAGGTGTGCACGCCCGGGGTGCCGAGGCCCTCGTAGTCGGTGACGACCACGGCCCAGCCGCGCAGGGTGAGCTGCTGGATGAGGTTGGCCTCCATGGCGGTGCCGTACGGGAGGTTGTTGCTGGGCGCGCAGGAGTCGCCCATGCCGACGGTGCCGACGGCGTACGTGATGAGCGGGCGGGGGCCGGTGCGGCCGTCCTGCGGGACGACGACGGTGCCGGAGACGGTGTTCGGGGCGCCGTCGGCGGTGGTGGAGCGGTAGTGGATCTTCCAGGCCTTGGTGTTGGTGGGCTGGCCGGGCAGCGGGTGGAAGGCGGACGGGGCGCTGCTGACCAGGTCTCCGGGGCGGCCGGATTCGGCCGTGGCCTCGGATTCGGCGGCGGCGGTTGCCGTGGTGGCGGGGATCCCGGCCGAGAGGGCCAGGGCGGCGACGGCGGCCAGGGCGGTGCTTCGGAATCGCATGGGCGGCTCTCCCAAGGGTCCGTGCGGGGGTAGGTGAGGCGAAGGTAGTGACCGACCGGTCGGAACGTCGCTGACCGCGCAGCTCAGCTTTCCTGGCCGGGAATCGCAACCCTTGTCGGGCGGGGCGCGGGTGCGGTACAAACGCGCGACACACCGGGGCCGAAATCAGCCATTCGGATGGCTGAAAACCGCCGATTTGACGTGGACACAACCACCTTGGGGGGATTCCGTGGCCGGACGCGGAGAGAAGTTCAAGCAGCGGGCGACGCTCTGCCTCGCCGTGACGGCCATAGCCGCCGGCATCTTCTTCTTCGTCGGCATGGCCTCCCAGAAGCCGGCCGGCTGGGGCGCCGCCTACGCCTTCGGCTCCCCGGCCACCGTCGAACTGCCCTCGCGCTGCGGTACGGAGACCTTCGTCCGCGGCGGCAGCGGGAGCCGCGGCACCGCCAAGTGCGACGGCACCCGGTGGACCGCCGGCGGCACGTCGCACACCGGCACGCTCTACGCGTACGCCGACGAGATCACGAAGGACGGCAGCGGAAAGCTCGCCTTCACCGGGCAGGCCCGCGGCCTCGGCGACCGGGTCTACGGCAAGCCTGAAACCTGGGAGACCGCCCTCCACCTGGCCACCCTCGGCGTCGCCGCCCTGGGCCTGCTCGGCCTCCTGCTCTCGGCGGTGGCCGCCCCGTTCGGCTCGCGCCGCTGATCCTCGCCGGTCCGGAGCCATTGCCGGGCGCGGGGTCTGGGGCGGAGCCCCAGTTCTAGCCGCCGGAGGCCATTCGGTAGGCGCCCGGGGTCGTGCCCGTCCAGCGGCGGAAGGCGCGGTGGAAGGCCGTGTCCTCCGAGAAGCCCAGCCGGGCCGCGAGTTCCGCGATCGGCTCGCCGCTCTCCGCCAGGCCCGCGATCGCCGCGTCCCGCCGGACGTGGTCCTTCAGCTGCTGGAAGGAGGTCCCCTCCTGCTGGAGGCGGCGCCGCAGCGTCGCCGGGGACACCGCGAGGCGCGCCGCCACCTCCCCGAGCGCGGGCAGCCGCGGTGAACCGCGCAGCTGCTGGGTCAGGGTCCGGCGGACCTGTTCCGCGACCGTGGTCCCGTACTCCGGCCGCGACAGCAGGTCGAAGGGGGCGCGGCGCAGCATCGCGTCGAGCGCGGGCTCGTCCCGTACGAGCGGCGCGGTCAGCCAGTGCGCGTCGAACGCGGCGCCCGTACGGGTCTCCCCGAAGCGGACCGGGCAGTCGAAGAGGATCTCGTACTCGTCCTTGTGCGGCGGCGGGGGATAGGCGAAGGCGGCGTACGCGAGCGGGATGCGCCGGCCGATCAGCCAGCTGCTCAGCCGGTGCCAGATGGCCAGCACGCACTCGGTGAGGAATCGCTCCTCGTCCCGGGCGAAGTCGTTGCGCACGGTGAACCGGGCCTCGGCGCCCGCGACTTCGAGCGCCAGCTCGGGTCCGCCCGGGAATAGCCCGTAGAAGGCGGCCGCGCGTTCCATGGCCGCGCCCAGGTCCCGGCAGCCGAGCGAGGCGTAGCACATCATCGCGAAGGTGCCGGGGCGGCTGGGGACCGGACTGAGGCCGAGGAACTCGTCCTGCGTGGTCCGGTACAGCGCGCGGAACAGGCGGGCGAACTGCGCGGGCGTGATCCGGGCCCGGTCGTCGCCCAGCAGCAGCGGCGGGATCTGCGCCTCCTGGAGCAGCGGCACGGTGTCGATGCCGCTGCCGCGGGCCCCCGCGAGCACGGCCCGCACATGGTGCACGGTGATCGTCCGCCTCCCCATGGTCCGACGGTAGCTCCCCGCGCCGCCGCGCGATACGGAAGCGGCGGCCTCGGCTAATGCCGTATGAGCAGCAACGCCAACTGCCAGGCCAGCACCGCGTGCACGAGCAGGCAGGTGCCCCAGGCGCGCCCGCGCGATCCGTGGCGCGCCACCGCGACCCATCCGGCCGCCACCAGCACGGCGGCCAGGATCCACAGGGCCCAGCAGGCGATGAGCCACGCGCCGGTGGGCTCCGCGAAGAGCCGGATGACCGCGGGCGGCGCGAGCACCAGGAGGGGAACGCCCCACGTGCCCTCGGTGGCGGTGCGAGGAGAACGCGTATCGGACATCGGTGAAACCTCCGTGTCGCCTTACCTGAAAATCCCACTCTGTCATCCGCAACGGTCGGGCGGACGGCGGGTGTTCGTGAGCGATCCGGTCAGTGGGGGTGACGCTTCCGGTCATGCCCTTCGGGCGCCGCGGCTGCCTAGCGTCGGGGGTCACCAACTCCCGGGGAGGGCATGCGATGGACGTCGACGGCCGGCCGAGCACGCTGGCGCAGTTCACCCAGTGGACCGAGGAGCGGTACGGGCCGGAGATCGCCCTCCGGTTCCGGGCGCCGGGAGACGGCGGCTGGCAGACCCGCACGTACGGGGAACTGGGCGCGGAGGTACGGGCCGTCGGGCGGGCGCTGCTCGGGATGGGGGTGGCCGCGGGCGAGCGGGTGGCCGTACTGGCGGAGACCCGGCCGCAGTGGACGTACACCCACTTCGGGGTGCTGGCGGCGGGCGCGGTCCTCGTCCCCGTGTATCCGACGGCGGGGGAGGAGGAGCTCGCCTGGGTGCTGGCGGACTCCGAGGCGGTGGTCGTGGTCTGCGACGACGCGGCGCAGGCGCAACGGGTCGAGGCGCTGCGGGCCGAACTTCCCGCGCTGCGGGCGGTGGTGGGGATGGACGCACTGCCGTCCCTGCCGCAGGCCCCGGAGGCCGAACTCCTCGCGCGCGCGGCGGCCGTCGCGCCCGGGGCGGACGCGTCGATCGTCTACACCTCGGGCACCACGGGCCTGCCGAAGGGCTGCCGCCTCACCCACGGGAACCTCGGCGCGATCCAGGACGCCACCCTCCCGCTGATCAGGGGCGGCCCGGGGGACTCGACGTACCTCTACCTGCCGCTCGCGCACCTGCTGGCACAGCTGATCCAGTTCTCGACGCTGCTGGAGGGCGGGGAGCTCTGCTACTTCGGCGGCAGGATCGAGGACGTGCTGGCGGAGCTGGCGGTGGTCCGCCCGACCCATCTCCCTTCCGTGCCCCGGCTGTTCGAGAAGCTCCACTCGGTGGTGCTGTCCCTGGCGGAGGCCCGGGAGGGCGGCCGGGAACGCCTCGAGGAGGCGGTACGGCTGGGCGTGCTGGCGGCGGAGGGCCGGCTGCCGGAATCCCGGCGGGAGGAGTACGAGGCGGCCGAGAAATCGCTGTACTCCCTGGTCCGGGGCGCGTTCGGGGGCCGCCTGAAGTGGGCGCTCACCGGCGGCGCCCCGATCGCCCCGGCGACCCTGGACCTGCTGCGGGCCTGCGGGATCGCGGTGTACGAGGGGTACGGGATGACGGAGTCGGGCGGTGTCATCTCCCTCAACCACCCGGACGCGGTGCGGTACGGGACGGTGGGGCGCCCGATCGCGGGCTGCGAGGTGCGGATCGCGGAGGACGGGGAGGTGCTGGCGCGGGGGGCGATGGTGTTCCCGGGCTACCACGCGAACGAGAAGGCGACGGCGGAGGCGCTGGACCCGGAGGGCTGGCTGCACACCGGCGACCTGGGCGAACTGGACGCCGAGGGGTACCTGCGGATCACCGGCCGGAAGAAGGAGATCGTCATCACCTCGGCGGGGAAGAACCTCACCCCGACGGAGGTCGAGTTCGCCATCCAGCGCTCGCGCTACGTCTCCCGCGCGGTGATGATCGGCGACCGCCGGCCGCACCCGGTGGCCCTGATCACCCTGGACGCGGAGGAGATCGGGGCCTGGGCGGCCCGCGAGGGCCACGACCTGGGCGCCGCCCCATCCACCCACCCGGCGGTCCGCGCCCTGATCGAGGCGGCCGTGACGGAGGCCAACGCCACGGTCTCCCGCCCGGCCCGCATCCGGGCCTTCCACGTCCTCCCCGAGGACTTCACGATCGCCTCGGGGACCCTGACCCCGACGCTGAAGCTCCGGCGGAGGGCGGTGGCGGAGCGGTACGCGGGGGAGATCGAGGGCTTGTACGGGGGGTGAGGCCTTGCACCCGGCCCTGCCCGCGGGGCATGCTTCGCCGGGGCAAAGCGGAAGGATCATCATGCCGGTGGACAAGCGGACCGTCGTGACCGTGGTGTTGTGTGCCGCGGCGGCATTGGGGGCTTCCGCCGCCGTGGCCGAGCTGGTGCCACCGCCCGAGGGGGTCGCGCCCGTGCGGGCGAAGGCCGCGCCGACGGGGTCGGCGACGGCTCCGTCGCGTTCGCAAGCAGCGAAGCCGCAGCTCTCGACCCCGCCCAAGAGCACCCTGCCGCCCGCCGTCACCCCTCAGCCCGGCGGGCCCGCGGCCTTCACCGGGGCCCTGTTCACGGACGGCCTGGACAGCGACCACTTCTGCACCGCGACCGTGGTGCAGAGCCCCGGCCGGAACCTGATCGTCACCGCCGGGCACTGCCTGCTCGACGGGGACCAGGGCGGCGGCACCGCCGTCTTCGCACCTGCATACGCCAACGGGGTCGCCCCGTACGGCACATGGAAGCTCGAGGAAGCCTTCGAGGACGACCGCTGGGCCGAGGGCACGGACGACAGCTACGACCTCGCCTTCGCCCGCCTGGCCCCCGACGCCACGGGCCGGTCCATCGAGGACGTGACCGGTGCGGCCGTGCTGGACACCAGCGGCCGCTCGGGTGAGGAGGTCACCGTCACCGGTTACCCCGCCGACCGCAAGGTTCCCCGTACCTGCACGGCGGTCACCGTCCGCGAGAGCGCGACCGAACAGCGCTTCGACTGCGCCGATTTCCCCGGCGGCACCAGCGGCAGCGCGTGGATCGCCCGGGACGGCAAGATCATCGGCATCCTGACGGGCGGCGACACCGACGACGTGTCGACCAGCACCGTCCTCGGCGAGTACGCCGCCTCGCTGTACGCCAAGGCCACCGCCAAGCGCTGAGCGGTCACCGCGTCCTGGACTGGGCTAGGTGACCAGTCCCAAGTGGACCGGCTCGGCAGGGGCGTTCGCCAGGAGGTCCGGCAGGCGCGGCGGCCACAGCGGTTCGCCGAGGGTGGCCAGGTGCTGCGGGGAGAGCCACTGCCAGTGGATGCCGGGATACTCCGGCACCGGATCGCGGTGCGGGCCCGTCGTGAGGTAGATGTGCTCGTGCTGGCGGACCGGGATCCCCTGGTGCGTGAAGTCGTGCTCCCAGGTGCACAGCAGCCGCCCGGGCTCCACGTCGGTCCAGCCGGTCTCCTCGCGCAGCTCGCGCCGTACGCACTCCTCGGGGCTCTCGCCGGGGTCGATCCCCCCGCCGGGCGGCAGCCAGTGGATGCCGACCTCCACGTTGTCCTCGCGGAAGAGGAACACCGACCCGGCGGGGGACAGGATGACAACGCGCGCTGCGTGACGTGGAGTTCTCATCGAATCAGCCTACGCCGGTGATCCCTCCCGGCGTCCGGGTTATCCCGCCGCCAGCGCCAGCGTGGGGGACAGCCGGGCCGCCCGGACCGCCGGGTAGAGGCCGGCCAGGGTGCCGATCGCCAGGGTGGCCGCGAAGCCTCCGGTCACCGCCCAGAGGGGGACCACCCAAGGGAGGTCGCCCGCCCGGGCGTAGACGGCCGTGGCCGCCGCGCCCAGGGCGATGCCCGCCAGGCCTCCGAGCCCGGACAGCAGCAGGGACTCCGTCACGAACTGGATCCGGATCTGCCCCTTCGTGGCCCCCAGCGAGCGGCGCAGGCCGATCTCGTGGCGGCGTTCCAGCACCGAGATGATCATGGTGTTGGCGACGCCGACCCCGCCCACCAGCAGTGCGATCCCGCCCAGCCCCAGCAGCAGGGTGCTGAAGGCGCCCTCCGTGGCCGCCTTCGCCTGGAGGGCCGCCGAGGGGTCGGTGACCGCGACCGCGCTCGGCGTCTGGGGGGTGGCCGTCGGGGCGATCAGGTTCCGCACCTGCGCCACCCGGTCGTCCGCCGACCGTTCGTACACCGCCGTCGGGTGCCCGTCGAAGCCCAGCAGCCGCTCTGCCGCGTCCCAGCCGATCAGCGCCGAGCGCTCGATCTCCGGAGCCAGCGGAACCGGCGCCAGGATGCCGATCACCGTGAAGTACCGGCCGCCGATGAACACCTGCTGGCCCGGCTCGGTGATGCCCAGGCGCCGCGCCGAGACGTCGCCGAGCACCACCGACGGATAGCGGCCGGTGGCCTCGTTGAGCCAGGTGCCGCTGTCCGTCCGGGCGCGCAGCGTGCCCAGCAGATCGTCCTTGGCCGCCTTCAGCACGATCCCGCCCGTCTCCTCCGCGGGGATGTTCTCCGAGCGGCGTACGGACTCGCCCACATCGCCGGTGGTGCCGACCGACTCGACCCCCTGGATGCGGGAGATCATGCCCGGGGCGTCCTTGGGCAGTTTGGTGTCCTGCCCGGTGAACATCCCCTGCCCGGGCGTCGCGACCAGCATGTTCGTACCGAGCCGGTCCAGCTCGCGCAGCAGCTTGGCCTGGCTGGAGGAGGAGATCCCGACCACCGCGATCATCGTCGCGATGCCGATGGCGATGCCGAGCGCGGACAGGAACACCCGCATCGGGCGCGAGCGCAAACCGGCCGAACCGACGTGCAGGACGTCGCGGGGGGACAGCCTCGGCGGGGTCAGCCGCCCGGCACGACGGGCCGTACGGGTTCGGGTACGGGTGCGCGCACGGCTCATCACGCCACCCCCGCCCCGGCCGTCGCGTTCCGTACGTCCGCCACGATCTCGCCGTCCCGGATCCGCACCTGCCGCGGCAGGCTGGCGGCGATCTCGTGGTCGTGGGTGATCACGGCGATGGTGGCCCCGTCCGCGTTCAGCTCGTGCAGCAGCGCCATCACCGACTCCCCGGACGCCGTGTCCAGCGCGCCCGTCGGCTCGTCGGCCAGCAGCAGGTCCGGGGTGCCCGCCACGGCGCGGGCGATCGCCACCCGCTGCTTCTGCCCGCCGGACAGCTCGTGCGGCCGGTGTTCCATCCGGTCGCCGAGGCCGACCCGCTCCAGGGCCCGCTCCGCCCGGCGGCCGCGCTCGGCCCGCGAGAGGCCGGAGTAGAGCAGGCCCTCGGCGACGTTCGCCCGGGCGCTGACGCCCGGCACCAGGTGGAAGGACTGGAAGACGAAGCCGACGTGCCGGGAGCGCAGCGCCGACAGCGAGCGGTCCGAGAGGGCCGCGACGTCGTGACCGGCGATCCGCACGCCGCCCGCCGTCGGCCGGTCCAGGGTGCCGACGATGTGCAGCAGGGTGGACTTCCCGGATCCGGACGGGCCGACGATGGCCAGCAGTTCGCCGCTCGTGACGGTCAGGTCGACCCCGCGCAGGGCCGCGACCCCGCCCGGGTACTCCTTGGTGACCCCGGCCAGTTCGACCACGGGATGCGTGTGCGTCATAGCTTCGGGATCCCCACCTGCATGCCCTCCTTGAGGGCGTCGCCGGTCACCTCGACCCGGCCGTTGCCGAACATGCCCGGCTCCACCTTGACCTCGCGCGCCCTGCCGTCCTCGACGACCTGGACGCCGAAGCCCCCGCCGGCCAGCGCCAGCAGCGAGTTGACCGGTACGGAGAGCACGCCCTTGCGGATCTCGCCGGTCAGGCCGACCGACACCGGGGACTGGTCGGGGGCGTTGACCTCGGAGGGTTTGTCCAGCGCGACGCCCACCTCGACCTTGGCCTTCTTGTCGCCGCCGGAGCCGCCGCCGGGGCCGCCGCCTTCGTTCTTCCCGTCCGGAGCGGCCGTGCCCCCCACCGATTCGATCTTCCCGGTGACGGTGGTTCCTCCCGGCAGCCGCACGGTGACCGGCTCGCCGGTCTTCGCCGCGCCCGCCTTCGCCGCGTCCATCTGGAAGCGGACGACCCGCTCGGTGCCGGTCAGCGTCATCACGGGCTTGCCCGGCCCCGGCTCGTCACCGACGGCCGAGTCGTTCTTCCGCACCCGCTGCGGCCCCGAGGCGAAGGCGATGTCCTCCTTGGCGACCTCGCCCGTCTCCGGCATCTTGTGCGCCTTCTGCCACCGCTTGACGGCCGTCGCCGTACCCGCCGTGAACGTGGCGTCCTCGGGGTCCAGCCCCGTCCCGTGGCCCAGCGCCTGGAGGTTGCGCTTGAGCTGCTTGACGTCCTCGCCCTTGTCCCCGGCCTTCAGCGGCCGGTACACGGGCGTGGACCCGTACATCAGGCGCACCGCCTTGCCGTTGACCTCGTACAGCCTCCCGTCCCGCTCGACCGCCGTGCCCTCGCCCGCGAGCCAGGTCAGGACGCCCGGCCCGGCCGCGTTGACCTTGCGCTCCTGCGCGTAGCCGAGGGTGCCCTCCACCTGGAGGCCCGAGCTGAGGTCGCCGCGCTGCACGGGCGCGGTGGCCGGCGGCAGGCCGTCGCCGCGCTGTTCGTTCCTGCTCTCCTGCTGCGGCTGGGCCATGACCGCGTACCCGCCGCCCGAGGCGGCGAGCACGACGGCCAGCGAACCCAGCAGCCACCTGCCGCGCCTGCTCACGAGCGGGCCGCTTCGCACTTCTTCTGGGCGTCCTCGAAGGCCTTCTCCTGGCCCTGGGGTATCTCGATGCCGGTCCGCGCGCCGCCGTTGTACTCAGGGTCCTTGAGCTGGATCCCGTTCTCGCGCATGCAGCGGATCCACTTGAGCTCCTTGTCCTTCTCCTCCTGGGTGGGCTCCTTGCCCGAGCCCGGGCCGCCCATCCCGCAGGCCTTCATGGCCTCCTGCATCTTCTCCGGGTCGACGCCGCCGCCGACCGTCATCCCGCGCGGGTCCTGGCCGGGCTTGGGGTCGGGCGCGTCTATGCCGTGCTCGCGCAGGCACTGGCGCATCTTCACGGCGTTGTCCGCGTCCGTACCCGATCCGGAGCCCGAGCCGCCGCCGGAGCCGCCGGACGCGGAGTCCTTCTTCTCGCCGCCCGAGCCGCCCGAGCCGCCCGAGCCGCCCGAGCCGTTCGCGCACCCGGTGACGGCGAGGGTGAGGCCGGTGATGGCCACGGCCGTGGTCATGATGAGGGATCGCTTCATGGGCCCGACCCTGCGGCAAAGGGCCCTTTCGCTTCCCTCTCCCACCGTGCTTACAACGCCGAAATGCCGATCTCCGGTAGAGAGGACGGCATGCGCGTACTGGTGGTGGAGGACGAGGAATTCCTCCGGGAGATGATCGCCGAGGGGCTGCGCCGCGACGCGCTGGCCGTCGACGAGGCCGCCGACGGCCTCGAGGCCCTGGAGCGCCTGCGCCTGGGCGCGTACGACGTCCTGGTCCTGGACCGCGACCTGCCCGGTCTGCACGGTGACGAGGTCTGCCGCCAGGTGGTGCGCGAGCGGCTGCTGACCCGCGTCCTGATGCTGACCGCGTCCGGGACCGTACGGGACCGCGTCGAGGGCCTGGGCCTGGGCGCCGACGACTACCTCACCAAGCCGTTCGCCTACGACGAGCTCCTGGCCCGCGTCCTCGCGCTGGGCCGCCGCGCCCGCCCCGCGCTGCCGCCCGTACTCGAGCGCGCCGGGGTCGCCGTCGACACCGCCCGCCGCAGCGCCACCCGCGACGGACGCCGGCTCGCCCTGTCCCGCAAGGAGTTCGCCGTCCTGGAGGCGCTGCTGCGCGCCGAGGGCGCGGTGGTCAGCAACGACGACCTCATCGAGGACGTCTGGGAGCAGGACACCAGCTACTCCACCAACGCCGTCCGCGTCACGCTCAGCAAGCTCCGCGCCAAGCTGGGCGAGCCGCCGCTCATCGAGACCGTGCCCGGTGCGGGCTACCGGATCGCCGCCCGATGACCGGGTTCCCGCGGGGCGTCCTGCGCACCGAGCGCGGCCGGCTCACCGCCCTGTACGGGTCCCTGCTGCTCCTGGCGGGCGGCGGACTGGTGGCGCTGGTGTACGTCCTGGTCGGCCAGGGGCTGTACGCGAGCGTCAGCGGGGCCGTCAGCACCGTCAGCCCCGCGCTGCGCGCGGGCGAGAAGCTGGACCTGGACCCAGGCCGCAGCCCCGAGGCCGCCCGGAGCCCGGGCCCGGGCGAGACGCCCACCCCGGAGGAGATGAGGACGTACGCCCTCACCCGCAACCTGTCGGACGCCGTCACCCAGGCCGCCCAGCACCGGCTGCTGATCGTCTCGCTCATCGCCCTCGCCGTCTTCGCCGTCCTGTCGATCTGGCTGGCCTGGTGGATGGCCGGGCGGGTGCTGCGCCCCGTCGCCGTGATCACCGGGACCGCGCGGCGGCTGTCCGGCGAGAACCTGGACGAGCGGATCGCCCTGGACGCCCCGCCCGGCGAGCTCAAGGAGCTCGCCGACACCTTCGACGCGATGCTGGGGCGGATGGAGCATCTGGTCTCCGCCCAGCGGCGGTTCGCGGCGAACGCGGCGCACGAGCTGCGCACCCCGCTCGCCGTGCAGCGGGCGGCGGCCGAGATCGGGCTGGCCGGGGACCCGTCGCCGGAGCGGGTCGCCCGGATCCGCGAGCGGCTCATCGGCGTCGCGGAATCCAGCGAGCACCTCATCGAGTCGCTGCTGCTGCTCGCGGTGTCGGAGGAGGGGCTGGAGTCCACCGGGCGGGTGGATCTTGCGGCGCTGGCCGCCGCCGAACTGGCGGCCTGCCCGCAGGAGGGCCTGACGGTGGAACGCACCCTGGCCCCACTGGCCGTGACGGGCGACCGGACGCTCCTGGGCCACCTGGTCCGGAACCTGCTGACCAATGCCGTACGTCACAACCGCGCGGGCGGGCGGCTCACCCTGGCCACCTCCGCCGAGGGGGAACTGACGGTGTCCAACACCGGCCCCGTGATCGATCCGGCCGATGTGCCGAGGCTCCTGGAGCCGTTCCGGCGGAGCGCGGAACGGCAGCACACCGCTGGTGAGGGCGCCGGTCTGGGACTTTCGATCGTCGCCTCAATCGCGCGGGCGCACGGGGCGGAGCTGACGGCGCGGGCCAATCCGGCGCCGGACGGCGGGCTGACGATCCGGCTCCGCTTCCCGGTGGCAGACGCCCGGCGGCAGGGCAGCGTTCAGCCGGAGTGAAGGGCGGCTGATGTACGGTCGGTTCAATGAGCAAGCACCGCCGAGCCCGCTCCCGCACGCTCCGTACGTCGCGTACGCCTCGTCCGGGAAGTACTCGTACGTCCTCGCCCACGTCCCGGCGCGTGGCCCTCGCCGCGACCTTCGGCCTGCTGACCTTCGCGGCCGGCTGGGTGTACGCCCTTGACGACAACGCCGTCGGCACCGCCTCGCAGGCACGCGCCGACTCCCGTCCCCAGGCCCCGGACCGCGCCGCGCGCGACGCCCAGCGGGAAGCTCCCCGGGCCCCGCTGCAGGGGCTGACCGGCATCAGCGAGCAGACCCTGGCGAGGATCCCGGCCGAGTCCCGCCAGCTCGTCCTGGTCACCGGCAAGGCCGGGGACTCCTCGGAGTCCACCGCCGCGCTCTACACCCGTCCCGCGGCCGGCGCCGACTGGGTGCGGACCGAGAGCTGGCCGGCCCGCAACGGTGCGAAGGGCTGGTCCACGGAGCGCACGTACGGGGACCTGACCTCCCCGCAGGGCGTCTTCGCGCTCACCGACGCGGGCGGGCTGCTGGCGCCGCCGCCCGGCACCCGGCTTCCGTACGACAAGGACCGGGCGTTCGTCGCCACGGGGCGCGGGGTCAACGGCGAGTCCCTGGCGGGGTCCTTCGACTACGTCGTCGCCATCGACTTCAACCGCAGGCCGGGGAAATCGCCCCTCGACCCGGTCAAGCCGGAGGGTGAGGACAAGGGCGGCAACATCTGGCTCCACGTGGACCACGACGGCCCCTCACAGGGCTGCGTCGGCATTCCGAAGGAGGCGATGAAGAAGGTCCTGGCGACCCTCGACCCGGCGGCGAAGCCGGTCATCGTGATGGGTCCGGAAGGCTTCTGACCGGGGCGGCGGGAGTCCGTCGGCGGGCCTGGAGCAGCAGCCCGATGTACACCAGGTCGAAGACGCTGCACAGGATCCCGAGCCCGAGGATGAACGGCGCGTCCGCGAGGACCCCGAACAGCACGGTCGGGGCCAGCGTGCCCAGCCACTTGGCGACGGCGATGGTCAGGGACTGCCCGCGCGGCCCCTGCCGGGCTGCGAAGAGGCCGATGAACAGGCCGGACATCAGCAGGTTCTGCAGGAACGCCGAGTAGCGCGAGGCGTCGTGCGCCCCGAAGTGGGCGAGGAACAGCCCCTGCACGGCGAACCCGGTGGCGAACACCAGGACCGACCAGGCGGCGAACATCGGACGGGTGACGAACCGCGGCAGCTCGGCCCGCCCGAACCGCAGATAGGTGAAGACGATCACCACGTCGGCCGCCGCCCACACCACGTTCACCACGCCCTGGGCGGTCATCCCGGAGTCCGTGAACTCGCGGACCGCGTAGATCGACTCCCAGGCGAAGTTCAGCGCGAGCGCGGCGACGGGCATCGCGTACGTCCGGTCGCGCAGCCCGACGCGGATCGCCTCCAGGTACACGACGGTCCAGGCGATCCCGCTGACCAGCGTGAGTATGAGATCCATCCGCGCACCCTAGGCGGTGTCCCGGCCGGGGCACAGCGCCGGGTCCTGTCCGCCCCCTTGCCTGACGGTCCGTCAGCTACGACGATGGCCCGGCACCGATATGACGAATCGGCAGACGAAGGCGAGGCGGGTCCGGCATGGCGCGCGTGTTTCCGGAGGGTCGGCTGGTCTACGGGATGCAGCTCCCGGTCCAGTCGCAGAGCACCATCTACGCCGAGCCCTGGGAGGCGTCGGCCACCGCCGCCGACCTCGCCGAGGTGGCGCGGGCCGCCGACCGGGCCGGCTTCGGGTACCTGGCCACCTGCGACCACGTGGCCATCCCGCGGCGGCTCGCCGGACCCATGAGCACCGTCTGGTACGACCCGGTGGCCACCCTGTCCTTCCTCGCCGGCATCACCGAGCACGTGCGGCTGCTCAGCCACGTCGCGATCCTCGGCCTGCGCCACCCGCTGATCAGCGCCAAGCAGTACGCCACCCTCGACCACCTCTCGGGCGGCCGGCTGATCCTCGGCGTCGGCGCCGGGCACGTCCAGGAGGAGTTCGAGATCCTCGGGGTGGACTTCGCCCGCCGCGGGGCCGTCCTCGACGAGACCCTCGACGCGCTGCGGGCGGCGCTCGGCCCCGAGGAGTACCCGGAGTTCGAGGGCGAGCTGTTCTCCTTCAAGGATCTCGGCCAGCTGCCCCGGCCCGCCCAGGAGCGGATCCCCGTATGGGTCGGCGGCTCCTCGCCCGCCGCCGTCCGCCGGGCCGCGCTGCGCGGGGACGGCTGGCTCCCGCAGGGCGACCCGCGCGAGAAGCTCCCGGCGCAGATCGCCCGCATCAAGGAGCTGCGCGCCGCGGCCGGGGTGGCCGGCCCCGTCGAGTTCGGCGCGATCACCGAGGCCCTGTACGTCGGCGAGCCCGGCTGGGACACCGGCCGCCGCACCCTCACCGGCAAGGCGGAGGTGCTCGCCGAGTCCCTGCGGGAGTACAAGGCGCTCGGCGTGGACCAGATCCAGGTCCGCTTCCGCAATCGCGACCGCGCCGAGCTCGTGGACCAGATCACCGCTTTCGGGGCCGAGGTGGCCCCCCTCCTCAACGACTGGGAGTCGTGACCATGGGCAAGCTGGACGGGCGCGTCGTCATCATCACCGGCGCGGCACGGGGCCAGGGCGAGCAGGAGGCCCGCCTCTTCGCCGCCGAGGGCGCCAGGGTGCTCCTGGGCGACGTACTGGACGAGCAGGGCGCCGCGGTGGCCAAGGAGATCGGCGAGGACCGGGCCCGCTACGTGCGGCTGGACGTGAGCCGAGAGGAGGACTGGGCGGGCGCGGTCGCCGTCGCGAAGGAGGCCTTCGGCCCGGTCGACGGCCTGGTCAACAACGCGGGCATCCTGCGCTTCAACGAGCTGACCGCGACCCCGCTGGAGGAGTTCCAGCAGGTGGTCCAGGTCAACCAGGTGGGCGCCTTCCTCGGGATCAAGTCGGTGGCCCCCGAGATCGAGGCGGCCGGCGGCGGCACGATCGTCAACACCTCCTCGTACACCGGCCTGACGGGCATGGCGTACGTCGGCACGTACGCCGCCACCAAGGCGGCCATCCTCGGCCTGACCCGGGTGGCCGCGCTGGAGCTGGCGGGCAAGGGGATCCGGGTCAACGCGATGTGCCCGGGCGCCGTGGACACCCCGATGGCCAACCCGGGCCTGCTGGATCCGGCGGGGATGACGGACGAGGCGCGGGAGGCGATGGCGGATCTGTACAAGCGGGTCGTGCCGATGGGCCGGGTCGGGCAGCCGGAGGAGATAGCGAAGCTGGCCCTCTTCCTGACCAGCGAGGACTCCTCGTACATCACCGGCCAGCCGTTCGTCATCGACGGCGGCTGGATGGCCGGTGTGAGCATCCTCTAGTCGTATCTGATGGAGCGTCAGGTATTGACGCTCCCGCCCCAGCGGTGGAACAGTCGAGACATCGAATCTGACGCAACGTCAGAAATCAAAGGACGGTGAACCCCCTTGGAATTCGGGCTCTTTGTGCAGGGATACGTGGCCGAGTCACGGTCCAAGGTCGACCCCGAGGCAGAGCACAAGGCGCTGATCGAGGAGACCGAGTACGTCATCCAGGCAGACAAGTCGGGCTTCAAGTACGCCTGGGCCTCCGAGCACCACTTCCTGGAGGAGTACTCGCACCTGTCGGCGAACGAGGTCTTCCTCGGGTACCTCGCGCACGCCACCGAGCGGATCCACCTCGGCTCCGGCATCTTCAACCCGCTCGCCCCGGTGAACCACCCGGTCAAGGTGGCCGAGAAGGTCGCCATGCTCGACCACCTCTCCAAGGGCCGCTTCGAGTTCGGCACCGGCCGCGGCGCGGGAAGCCACGAGATCCTCGGCTTCCTGCCCGGCATCGAGGACATGAACGGCACGAAGGAGATCTGGGAGGAGACCATCGCGGAGTTCCCCAAGATGTTCCTCCAGGAGGAGTACGAGGGGTTCCAGGGCAAGCACTGGTCGCTGCCCCCGCGGAAGATCTTCCCCAAGCCGTACGGCAAGGCGCACCCGGCCATGTGGTACGCCGCCGGCTCCCCCTCCTCGTACGCCATGGCGGCGAAGAAGGGCCTGGGCGTACTGGGCTTCAGCGTGCAGAAGGTCTCCGACATGGAGTGGGTCCTCGACCAGTACAAGACGGCCATCCAGGAGGCGAAGGCCATCGGCGCCTTCGTCAACGACAACGTCATGGTCACCTCGACCGCGATCTGCGCCGAGACCCACGACAAGGCGATCGAGATCGCCGTCAACGCCAACATGAACCGCTTCCAGTCGCTGGTGTTCCGCTACCACGACACGTTCCCGCGGCCGGAGGCCATCCCGCAGTGGCCCGAGCTGCTGCCGGAGTACAACGCGGAGATCATCGAGCTGCTGATCGCCGAGGAACTGATGATCTGCGGCGACCCGTCGGAGGTCCTCCAGCAGTGCAAGCGCTGGGAGCAGGCCGGCGCCGACCAGCTCTCCTTCGGCCTGCCGACCGGGGTGTCGTACGAGGACACGATGACCACGATCAAGCTCCTCGGCGAGCACGTGATCCCCGAGATCGACACGGACCCGGTCCACCGCACGACGCGCTTCCGCCAGGCCGTCTGACCCGGCGGGGGGTCGGGGCGGCGTCTTCCCGGACCGCCGTCCCGCAGGCCCCGGCCGGGCGGCCTCCGGCCGGGGCCCCTGGGCTCCGCTTACAGGTGCGGCGCCGCTGCGGGGGCTCCGCCCCCGGACCCCCGCGCCTCAAACGCCGGCGGGGCTGGGTTGTGCCCGGCGGACGGCATCAGCCAGATCCAGCCCCGCCAGCGTTTGAGGCGCGGGGTCTGGGGCGGAGCCCCAGCACACGGCCCGCAACCCGAACACCGGCAGAAGGGACGTCATGCTCGACCACCTGATCAAGGGCGCCACCGTCGTGGACGGCACCGGCGCCCCCGCCCGCCCCGCAGACGTCGGCATACGCGACGGCCGGATCGTCGCCATCGCACCCCCCGGCACGGTCGAAGAAGACGCGCGGACCACCGAGGACGCCACCGGCCTCGTCCTGACCCCCGGCTTCATCGACCCCCACACGCACTACGACGCCCAGCTCTTCTGGGACCCGTACGCCACCCCCTCCATGAACCACGGCGTCACCACCGTCGCCGGCGGCAACTGCGGCTTCACCCTGGCCCCGCTCCACCCGGACCGCCCCGAGGACGCCGACTACACCCGCCGCATGATGAGCAAGGTCGAGGGCATGGCCCTCAAGGCCCTGGAGGACGGCGTCGACTGGACCTGGTCCACGTTCGGCGAGTACCTCGACGCCCTCGAGGGCCGGATCGCCGTCAACGCCGGCTTCATGGTCGGCCACTGCGCCCTGCGCCGCCACGTGATGGGCGAGGACGCCGTCGGCGGCCAGCCCACCCCCGAGCAGCTCCAGCAGATGCTCGACCTCTTCCACGACGCCATGAACGCCGGCGCCTGGGGGCTGTCCACCACGCAGTCCTCCACCCACTCCGACGGGGCCGGCGCCCCCGTCGCCTCCCGGCACGCCAAGCCCGCCGAACTCCTCGCCCTCTCCAAGGCCGTCGCCGAACACGAGGGCACCCAGCTCGAAGCCATCGTCGCGGGCTGCCTCGACCAGTTCTCCGATGAGGAGATCGACCTCTTCGTAGAGATGAGCGCCGCCGCCGGACGGCCCCTGAACTGGAACGTCCTCACCATCGACGCCTCCGTCCCGGAGCGCGTCCCGCGCCAGCTGATCCCGAGCGAGCGCGCCCGCGAGGCCGGCGGCCGCATCGTCGCGCTGACGATGCCGATCCTCACCCCCATGAACATGTCGCTCGGCACCTTCTGCGCGCTCAACCTCATCCCCGGCTGGGGCGAGGTCCTCGCCCTGCCCGTCGCCGAGCGGATCGAGAAGCTGCGCGATCCGGCCGTACGCGCCGAGATGCTGAAGCGGGCCGACTCCAAGGAGGCCGGGGTCTTCCGCCGCCTCGCCAACTTCGGCCGCTACGTCATCGGCGACACGTACAGCAAGGAGAACGAGGGCCTGTCGGGCCGCGTCGTGAACGACATCGCGGCCGAGCGCGGCCAGGACGCCTTCCAGTGCCTGGTGGAGATCTGCGCCAACGACGAACTGCGCACGGTGCTCTGGCCGATGCCCACCGACAACGACCCGGCGAGCTGGGCCCTGCGTGCCGAGACCTGGCAGCACGAGGACGTCATGCTGGGCGGCTCCGACGCGGGCGCGCACCTGGACCGCATGTGCGGGGCCCCGTACACGACCCGGTTCCTCGGCGACTGCCTGCGCGGCCGCAAGCTGGTCCCGCTGGAGCAGGCGGTACGGATGCTCACCGACGACCCGGCCCAACTGTTCGGGCTGCGCGAGCGCGGCCGGATCGCCGAGGGCTTCCACGCGGACCTGGTGCTCTTCGACCCGGAGCGCATCGAGGCCGGCCCGGCGACGCTGGTCCACGACCTGCCCGGGGACAGCCCGCGGCTGGACGCGCGGGCCGTCGGGATCGTCTCGGTACGGGTCAACGGCGTGGAGACCATCCGCGACGACGAAGTGACGGGCGCGATCCCGGGCATCGTGCTCCGGTCGGGCCGGGACACGAGGACGGTGAGCACGCGGTGACCAAGCTCTTCATCGGCGGCGAGTGGGTGGAGCCGGAGGGCGGCCACTACGAGGTGGTCAACCCGGCGGACGAGTCGGTGGTCGGGCTCGCGCCCGAGGCATCACCGGCGCAGGTCGCGGAGGCGGCGCGGGCCGCGGCCGAGGCCTTCGGGGCGTGGTCCCGTACGAGGCCGGAGGAGCGGGCCGCGATCCTGGACCGGGCCGCCGACATCATCCAGCGGGAGTACGAGCCGTGGACGGCCCTCGCCCAGGCCGAGACCGGCGCGCCGACCGGCATCGCCCGCGGCATGCAGGTGGGGGTGGGCGTGGCCCGGTTCCGCCGGTACGCGCGCGGAGCCCTCGAACCCGTGGAGAAGGGCCTCCCGCCGCAGGTCACGGAGGCCGGCCCGATGGGCAAGGCGGGCGTCCTCGGTGCGCTGGAGGTGCGCCAGCCGGTCGGCGTGGTCACTTGCATCACCTCGTACAACAACCCGTGGGCGAACCCGGCCGGCAAGGTCGCCCCCGCCCTGGCGATGGGCAACACGGTGGTGGTCAAACCCGCCCCGCAGGACCCGCTGTCGGTGTTCAAGATGGCGGAGGCGCTCGCGGAGGCGGGAGTTCCGCCCGGTGTGGTGAACGTGGTCAACGGTCAGTCGGTGGCGGTCGGCGAGGCCGCCGTGGACTCCCCGGACGTGGACATGGTCTCCTTCACCGGCTCCACGGCGGTCGGGCAGCGCATCGCCGAGGTGTGCGGGCGGACCATGAAGCGGCAGCTGATGGAACTGGGCGGCAAGGGCGCGGCGATCGTCTTCGAGGACGCCGACCTGGACGCGGCGATGATGGGCATCGGCACCACCTTCTCCTTCTACTCCGGCCAGATCTGCACCGCTCCGACCCGGGTGATCGTGCACCGGTCCGTCCACGACGCGCTGGTGGAGAAGCTGACCGGCTACCTGGCCTTCATGAAGGTCGGCGAACCGGCGGCGCAGGGCACGGTGGTCGGCCCGGTCATCTCGGCGGCCCACCGCGACCGGGTGGAGTCCTACATCGAGCTGGGGAAGAAGGAAGGCGCCCGGATCGCGGTGGGCGGCGACCGCCCGGCGGTCCGGGCCGACGGCAAGGGCTTCTACGTGGCCCCGACCCTGCTGGTGGACTGCACCAACGACATGCGGGTGGTCCGCGAGGAGGTCTTCGGCCCGGTCGTCGTGGTCGTCCCCTTCGACACGGAGGAGGAGGCCGTCGCCCTGGCCAACGACTCCGACTTCGGGCTGATCAGCTACGTCTGGTCGGGGGACCCGTCGCGCGCCTTCGGGGTGGCCCGCCGGCTCCGGTCGGGCGGGGTCGGCGTGAACACCATCGGCCGGAACATGGAGGCGCCGTTCGGCGGCTTCAAGCGGTCGGGCGTGGGACGCGACGTCGGCTCGTACGCGCTCCATGCCTACAGCGAGATCCAGTCGATCGTCTGGACCACGTAGCCGGCGGGTCAGGCCAGGTGCCGGAGCTTGTCGGGGTTGCGGATGACCCGGATCTCGGTGATCCGGCCGTTCTCGACCTCCACGCAGGCGACGGTGTCCGGCCGCCCGGCCGTGGTGAGCAGCAGGCCCGGCAGGCCATTGACGTCGACGGCCACGAGCTGCGGGGCCTCCATCGGCTGGGCGAGCACGGCTGCGAGAAAACGAGCCACGTTCTCGGCGCCGTGCAGCGGGCGCAAGGCTGCCCTGACCTTTCCGCCGCCGTCGTTCCACGCGGTGACGTCGGGGGCGAGCAGCTCCAGCATGCGGTTCAGGTCGCCGCCGAGGCATGCGGCGAGAAACTCGTCGGTGACCTGGCGCCTCACCTCGGCCGGGGCCGCGTAGCGCGGCCGACGTGCCTGGACGTGCGACTTGGCTCGGGAACCGACCTGGCGTACCGAGGTCTCGGTGCGGTCGAGCGTCTCGGCGATCTCCCGATACGAGAAGCCGAAGACCTCCTTGAGCACGAAGACCGCGCGCTCCAGCGGTGAGAGGCTCTCCAGAACCACCAGCATGGCGAGCGAGACCGACTCGGCCAACTCCATGTCCCCGGTGGCGTCCGGCACGGTGACCAGCGGCTCGGGCAGCCAGGGGCCGACGTACTGCTCCCGCTTGACGGCGGCCGAACTCAGCCGGTTGAGCGCGAGGTTGGTGATCGTGCGGGCCAGGTAGCCGCGCGGGTTGTCGACCGGGCCGGGCACCTGGCTGCAGCGGAGCCAGGTGTCCTGGACCAGGTCCTCGGCGTCCGCGACGCTGCCGAGCATCCGGTAGGCGATGCCGAAGAGCATCGGCCGGTGCTGTTCGAAGTCGGCGATCTCGATCACGTACGCGACGGTACCGTGCAGGCCTCGGAGAAGCCCTGGCTGGTCAGGCCGAAGGCGCTGTTCATCCGGGAGCGCCAGTTCTCCAGGGCGACCATGGCGGTGAGTTCCACGAAGGCGGCCTCGCCCAGCCGCCGGAGCAGCGCTTCGGCGAGTCCGTCCGTGACGCCGGGCTCGGTCTCGGTCATGGCCTCGGCGTACTCCATGACCTGGAGTTCCAGCTCGGTGAAGGCCTCGCGATGGTGCCGCCACTGCGGCACCAGAGAGATCTTGTCGAGCGGCAGGCCGAGTTCGCTGCCTTCCCAGTGTCCGAAGTCCATGCACCAAGAGCAGTTGATCCGGGCCGCGGTGGCCATCACGGCGAGATGCCTCAGGGCCGGCTCGAGTGCGTTCCACTTGGCGACGGAGCGCTCCAGCTTGACGTAGCTGAGCAGGACCTTCTGGTTGTGGCCGATCGCGAGCCCGGGGTCGAGCACCTCGCCGTACTTCCGCCGGGAGTACCAGGACCCCATGCGGTTCAGCAGGGTACGGGGCGGGGCGAGCGAGATGCGGGCGGTCATTTCGGGCCTCCAGGCTTACGGATGGATGCTTCTGGAGGTAGGACAGGACAGCTGCCGGGAATGTGACATCAGAGATGTCCTAGCGGCCGTCGGCGAAGGTCTTCGGGTCGGCGGTCGCGAGGCGGTCCAGGGCGGCGGCCGCCTGGGCCTCGGGCGGACGGCCGTCGTCCCGCAGCGTCCAGTGGAAGTAGCGCCGCGATCCGCCCTCCGATTCCGCTTCCGTTTCCGCTTCCGGCCGGATGCTGAAGCCCACGTCCACCGTGTCCGGCTCACGCCAACTGGTGCCGACCCAGCCCGGTTCGACGTCCCACCGGGTCAGCAGGTCCGGGCGCTCCCGAAGGCCTGCCTTGATCAGCCGGGCCGTGTTCCGGGCCGGCCAGCACCAGGAGCGGTCCCGCTCGGCGCGCCCGACCTCGGCGTCGTAGGCGGCCGCGGCGAAGCGGTACTCGGGCGGTGTCGGCCCGACCGCCCCGCGCCAGTCGCCCCACACCACCTCGTCGCCGTCCCGGCGGATGGTCACGTACAGCGCCCCGCAACAGCCTTCGGTGCAGTACGCCTCGGCGAGCTGCACCTCCCGCGGCTCGGCCCCGGCGCGGAGTTCGCCGGTGTCGAGCAGCAACTCGGGGGAGCCGGCCGGGCCCTTCCCGAAGTGCTCGGTCACCAGGGGCCGGCCATCCACCAGGATCCGGGTCTCGACGGCGTTCGCTTCCGCCGGATCGCGTACGACCACCTCGAGGCGGAACCGCTTCGGCGCCGGCAGCCGGACGAACGGCTGCCGGCGCGTGCGCCTGATCCAGTCCGCCCGCCGGCGTGCGTCGGCATCCTGCTGTTCCCGTACGGATACGGCGGTCCACGCGGGCCCGGCCAGCAGCCGGTCCAAGGCGTCGAGGAGCGCCTCGCGCTGTCCCGGCCGCCAGTCCAGCAGCACGCCGGGGCCGGTGTGGAGGTCCAGGGCGAGGACGAGCAGGAGTACGTGGTGGTCGAGGGTCGGGGACAGCCGGTCCGCGTGCCCGACCAGCGCCTCGTACACGGCCACGGCCGGCCCGTAGTCGAGGATCTCGGCCCGGTAGTCGCGCTGGCTCGCCATCCGGTACAGCAGCCGGCCGGCCCGGTCGAGCAGCTCGCCGTCCTGCGGATACGCGCGGAGCAGACCCTCGAGGTCCGCGGCCTCGGCGATCCGCCGGGCGAGCCAGAGCACCTCCGCGTCCGGCGGCAGCGCGACCAGAGCGGTTCGGGCGTCCTGCGCGTCGCGGGTGGAGAAGGCGGCGAGCAGCGGGGCCATTTCCGGGGCCCGGGAGCGGTGGGCCAGCAACAGCAGCGCGGCCGCCTGCCGGTCGAGCGGGTCGAGCGCTGCGGCAGCCGCCTGGCCGAGGCCGCGCAGGAGCCCGAGGACCTTGAGGCAGGGCACGTCCTCGGGTTCGCCGAGGCGGATCAGCAGCGCCAGGCCGACGCTGACGGCCGCCGTGCTGGTGCCGGTACGGGTCAGCCGCCGGGCGGTGCGCCGGGCGGCGGCCTCGTCCGTCAGCGGCAGCCGTCCGACGTGCGCGCGGAGGGTGCGGTACGGCATCCGCAGCGCGTCGGCACGGAGGTGGACGGCTTCGGCGGCCCGTACGGGATCCGCGTCGGCCAGCAACGGGGCGAGGGCGGCAGCCACTTCGTCCCCCGCCTGGGCCCAGGTCAGGCCGCTGCGTCGGCTGGGCTCCGGCGGCCCGTCGGGCAAGGGGTGGCCGCGGCGCGGGAACGGGCCGTCGGGGTCGATGCCCTGCCGGAACAGGGCGTAGTCGTACAGGGAGGTTCCGGCAGTGAGCGCCGTGCGCTCGTCGCGGGCGCTCACAGGGCGGGGTGGGACTCGATTCGGTAGGTCATGTGCGGAGCCTGCCAGGCCGGTTCAGGGCGCGTCCAACGAAAATACGGCTTCGCCCCGCACCCGGCCGTTGATCTGCAGCTGCACCAGGTGCTCGCCGGAGTGGTAGCGGCGGGTGGTGATCGGCTTGAAGGAGTGGCGTTTGGTGCCGGTGAGGGTTTCGCCCGGGGCCAGCGTGCGGGTGGTGAGTTTGAAGACCTTCGGGGTGCGGGAGCCGTTCGCCTTCGTGTGGTGGACGACGTAGTCCACCACCAGCTCGGCCGGGAGCCCGCCGGTGTTGGTGACCGCGTAGTCGAAGACGAGGTACTCGCCCACGGCGATCCGCGGGGCGGTGACCACCGGCCCCTTCACCGTGACCGGGACGTCGGGGGAGTGCCCGAGCAGGGTCAGCGCCTCGGGCCGGCCGGCCTTGATCAGGGTGCGCAGGCCGTGCCGTACGACGCGATCCGTCGTCCCCGCGGACGCGGCCGCGGTGAGCCAGCGGGCGGCGGTCTCCACCGCCAGTTCGGGGTGGTCCCGGCTGATGTCGTTGAGGTGGTTGGCGACGGACCGGCGCACGTACTCGGACTCGTCGCGGTACAGGGCGTCGAGCACGGGCAGCGCCGGGCGCGGGTCGGCCACGAAGGCGGGCAGCTGCGGAGCCCACGGCAGCCGCGGCCGGGTCCCCTCGCTGGCGAGGCGGCGTACGTGCGGGTCCGGGTCGTCCGTCCACTTCCGTACGACGGCCAGGGCGCGGGCGGGGTCGGCGCGCAGGAAGGGCCGTACGGCGGATTCGGCGGTCAGCCGGGGGGTGAGGTCGTGGAGCAGCGCGAGGCCGGGCTCGAACGCCTCCAGCCCGCGGACGGCGACGGCCTCGTTGACGGGGAAGGTCATCCAGCCCTCGAAGCCGGGGTCGGCGAGGGCGGTGCGTACGACGGCCTCGAAGGCAGCCCAGTCCTCGGGGAGGTCGGCGAGGACGGCGTCGCGGACGGCGGCGACGCGTCCGCTGTAGGTCAGCCCGTCGAGGGCGTCGGCGCGGGCGCGCAGGGCGGGTGAGGTCCGGCGGCCGGCCGCGCGGGCGAGCAGTCGGGCCAGGTTTCTGACGGTTTCCGCGCGGAGGAGCTCGTCGGCCGTGGGCATGGGGTCAGTCTGGCGGATGCCGGGCCGGTCCCGGGGCTCCCGGGCGCGGCGGTCGCCGCCGCGCTCCGGGCCCGGTCATGCAGGTGCGCCCGCTCAGTCCACGTAGTAGTCGGTGAGGACGCAGCCCTTCACGAGGGCCGGTTCCTTCCGGTAGCCGCTCGGCGGGGTGAAGCCCTCGTGGCAGTTCAGCATCAGGAGCCCGGCCTGCGGGGTCAGCAGGGCGCTCATGGCGTCCGAGCTCTCGGATCCCATGGCGAAGTCCTGCCCGATGACGATGCCGCTGTTGGGGTTCCCGCCGCCCTCTGCGGCGATCTCGGCCTTGAAGGCGGTCTGGAAGGCCTTCGGGTCCTTGATCATGTAGATCGAGGTGCGGCCCCTGCTGCCGCAGGTTCCGCGCTCGATGACGGTGGCGGACTTGATGAACTGCTCGTCCGGGCCCGTGCTCGATCCGCTGCCGCCCAGGGGGACGGCCTTGATCGGGTCGCAGTTGGTGAATCCGTTGACGAAGCGGGCGGCCGCGGCCATGGTGGCCGCCTTGGGCAGCTTCTGGAACGCCGTCCCGTTCTTGGGGGCGTTGCCGTTGACGCCGCCGTTCTTCGTCGGGTTGTCCAGCGTGCCCTCGTTGGGGCCGCCGTCGCCGGTGCCGTTGTAGGCGTTGTCTCCGCCCGTCGCGACGGAATCCCCGCCGATGCCGCCGAGCGCCGGGTTGCCGCCGCCTCCGCAGCCGGTGAGGGAGAGGAGGGCCGCGGTGGCCGTGACGGTGATGATCAGTGGCTTGAAACGCATGCGCGCGGTGTCCCCCTGTAAATGACCTTGAACGGCGGCGACTCTAGGGCGGTGATCATGTCCGCGGCAAACCAGGTGGGGGAAAACTCGCACGGGAAAGTTTGGAAACGCCCAAAACGGACATGGCTGCGGTTTCCGCATGCCGAAAGCTTCTCTCGGGAGCCTGCTGAAGCATGGCCGGATGGCGAAGTGAACCTTGTATTAAGTGTTCGGGAACGGCCTCGGCCTCGGAATTCCAAGGCGTTCGGGGTGGTCGGATTCCGGACTTCGATCCTCCAGATGTGGAATACGCACCATCTAACGTCCTGACTCATGACTCAGCTGGACGTTCGGCCTCGGGCCGGAGACACGGTAAGCGGCGTCGCCGAGGGCGACGTTCGCGGCAAGGGCCTCGGCAAGGGCTCCGTCGGCCTCGTGGGAAGCGCCGTCATCGGCATCTCCACCGTCGCCCCCGTCTACTGCCTGACCTCGACCCTCGGCTCCACGGCCGGTGAGGTCGGGATGCAGATGCCGGCGATCTTCCTCGCCGGGTTCCTCCCCATGCTCCTGGTCGCCTTCGCGTACCGCGAGCTCAACAAGGCCATGCCGGACTGCGGCACCTCCTTCACCTGGACGGTCAAGGCCTTCGGCCCGCGGATCGGCTGGATGTGCGGCTGGGGCCTGGTGATCGCCACGATCATCGTGCTCTCCAACCTGGCCGGCGTCGCCACCTCCTACTTCTGGCTGCTGGCCGGCGAGATCACGAGCAATCCGTCGATAGCCGCCCTGGACGACAACAAGCTCGTCCACATCGCCACCTGCCTCACCCTGATCGCCGTCGCGACCGCCATCAGCTACCGCGGCATGACGGCCACCAAGGGCGTCCAGTACGCACTGGTCGGCCTCCAGCTCCTCGTCCTCGCCGTCTTCGTCGCGATGGCCTTCCAGAAGGCCTCCGCCGGCACCTTCGACACCGGCCTGGACTTCTCCTGGTCCTGGATGAACCCCTTCGCGGTCGAGTCCATGGCGGCCTTCACCGCCGGACTCTCGCTCTCGATCTTCATGTACTGGGGCTGGGACGCCTGCCTGGCCACCAACGAGGAGACCACCGGCTCCACGAAGACCCCGGGCCGCGCCTCCCTCATCGCGATGGTCGTCCTGGTCGGCTCCTACCTGGCCACCGGCGTCGCCGCCCAGATGGCCGTCGGCGCCGGCGGTGAGGGTCTCGGCCTCGCCAACGAGGAGACCTCCGGCAACGTCTTCGCCGCCCTCGCCGGTCCGGTGATGGGCCCGGCGCTCGGCATCCTGCTCTTCGTGGCGGTCCTGGCCTCGGCCGCCGCCTCGCTGCAGACCACCTTCATCCCGGTGGCCCGTACGGTCCTGGCCATGTCGACGTACGAGGCCCTGCCGCCCGCGTACGCCAAGGTCCACGAGCGGTTCAAGACCCCGGGCCGCGCCACGGTCGTGGCGGGCATCGCCACCGGCGCCTTCTACACCGTGATGACCCTGGTCAGCGAGAACGTCCTGACCGACACGATCTTCGCGCTCGGCCTGATGATCTGCTTCTACTACTCGCTGACGGCCTTCGCCTGCGTCTGGTACTTCCGCGGCGACCTGCGCCGCTCCGCCCGCGACCTGTTCTTCAAGGGCGTCTTCCCGGTCCTGGGCGGGCTGCTGCTGGCCGCGGTCTTCTTCAAGACCCTGTACGACGCCTGGGACCCGTCCTACGGCTCCGGCTCCACCATCCCGGGCCTCGGCGTCGGCAACGTCTTCGTCATCGGCGTAGGCCTGCTGGCCCTCGGCCTGGTGATCATGTTCGTCACCGAGCGCCGCAGCCCGGCCTTCTTCCGCGGCGAGATCCTGACGAAGTCCACCCCGGCTCTGGTGGTCGAGGACTGACCCCGCCCCCACCCCCTCCCGCTGAGTCAACCCCGGCCCCGGATCGATCCACCGATCCGGGGCCGGGGTGCGTTCGGGCAAAGTGGTGGTGGGCGGTGACCCCGGGAGTGGCCGGGTCGTTGGGTGGGGCATGAATGCCATGAAGCGCACCCTTTCCGCCCTGGTCCTCTCCGGCGGGGCCGCCCTCGCACTCACCCCCGTCGCCGCCCACGCCGCGGAGCCCGCACCCCAGGCGCCGCCGGTCGCCGGGCGCGTCCTCGACATCGTCGGCCACCCCGGTCAGGCCCTCGAGGACACGAAGACCGCGGTGGGCGTGACCGCCGCGGCCGCCGGAACCGCCACCCAGGCCACCGAGTCCTCCCTGGGGGGCGCGGGCAACGCCCTGTCCGGCGGTCTCCCCGACGCCCCGACGGTCAAGTGACCTCACCCGGTGCGGTGACCAGGACCAGCGGGATCTCGCGGTCCGTCGCCTCCCGGTAGCCCGCGTACGAGGGCATCGCGGTCACCACCACCGGCCACAGGCGCTCCGCCTCGGCCGGGGTGGCCCGGCGGGCGGTCGCCGCGAAGGTCTCGGCGCCGACCTGGAGGGTGACGGCCGGGTCGGCGGCAAGGTTGAGGTACCAGGCCGGGTGGCGGTCCGCACCGGCGTTGGACGCCGTCAGCACGTACGCCTCCCCGTCCGGGTCCCGCACTCCCCCAGCTACCGCTGGGAGGTGCCCCCAGCCAGCGCCGTGCGGCGCAGCACCCCCGAGCGGCGGCCCCGCGTGGTCAGCAGCAGGTCCGAGATCCCCGGGCGCGGCCGCCCGGCGGTCTCCTCGAAGCGGCGGATGTGGTCGGCGACCCAGGGGTTCGGGCTGTCGGCCACGGATTCGGCGGTCATGCCGGTCCCACCCCCGCGTGCACCGCGTGCCGGGTCGGGGCCGCGATCGCCTCGTCCACCACGGCCAGGGCGAAGGCCGCGTGGGTGATCCGGCTCGCGGCGTCCGCCGGGCCGAAGACGTACCCGCCGGCCTCCGGGCCGTCGCCGAAGTCACCGGCCGGGGACAGCACCGCCCAGTCCAGGGCCGCCGGCGCGGCAGCCCGCAGGGCTTCGGTCCCGGCCCCGTGGCCGACGTAGAACTCCCGCCACTCCTGCGGATACCCCGGCGTGTCCATCAGCGCCGCCCCCGACTCCGTCGGCAGTACGGAGGCCAGCCCGACCGACACCAGCCGCGGGACCCGGGCCCGCGCGAGACCCGCCGCCATCGCCCGCGCCGTCGCCGGGAAGAACACACCGGGCGCCGCCTGCGCGTCGTACACCGTGACCACCGCCGCGTCGTGCCCGGCGGCCAGCCGCGCCACGTCGGCCGCCGAGGTCACGTCCCCGTCGGCCCGCCCCGCCTCCGTGACCGCGTACCCGCGCGCCCGCGCCTCGGCGACGACGGCCCGGCCGACACGGCCGCGGGCCCCGAACACGATCAGCTTCTTCTCACTGTGCTTCGTCATGCGGGCGAGCCTAGGAAAGGGTGTGGTTACCGATCGGATACCGGCCTACCGTGTGGATCATGACCGAATCGACCTCGCCGCCGCCGCTGGACCCGGAGATGTTCGACCCCGTCTGCCCCTCCCCGCTGGTCCCGTTCCGGATCGGCGACAAGTGGGCCACGCTGATCCTGCGCTGCCTGGAGGGCGGCCCGCGCCGGTTCTCGGAGCTCAAGGTGCCGCTGCGCGGCATCACCTCCAAGTCCCTGACGCAGTCGCTGCGCGGGCTGGAGCGCGACGGTTTCCTCACGCGCGTCGCGTACGAGACCCCCGACCGCCGGGTCGAGTACGCCCTCACCCCGCTCGGCCGCGGCCTCCTGGGGCCGGTGGACGCTGCCTGCGAGTGGACGCGGGAACACTGGGACGAACTCATCGACGCCCAGGAGGCGGGGCTTTCGGGGGAGGGCGCTCGTTGAGCAGCGCATGATCCTCTGGTTGCTCAATCACCTCAGTACTTTCGTCATCGCCGTCCTCCTCGTCGGCGGTCTCACCGGCCTCGCCGTGGCCGGCAGCCTGGCCGCCCGCCGCCGGTTCCCGCACCTCGCGAAGGGCGACCACAACGAGATGGTCGGGGTCGCGCTCGGCATGTTCGGCGCGATCTACGGCATCATCCTCGCGTTCGTCGTCGTCACGCTCTGGACGCAGCTGGAGAACACCCAGAACATCGTCGCCACCGAGGCCACCGACCTGGCCCTGGTCGTGCGCAGCGCCGACACCTTCCCGCCGGCCGACCGTGCGCGGGTGCAGCAGGCGGTGGGCGCGTACGCGCACGCCGTCGTCGAGGTGCAGTGGCCGCTGATGCGCGAGGGACAGCCGAGTTACGAGGCGACCGCGCCGCAGACCCAGGCCCTGTACAAGGCCCTCCAGTCGTACGAGCCGGCCGGCACCCGTGCCGAGACCTTCTACGCCGAGGCGGTCACCCACCTCAACGACGTCGCCGCGCAGCGCCGGGCCCGCGTCTCGATGGCAGAAACCTCACTGCCGATCCTGCTGCAAGTGCTCGTGTACGGCGGCGCGCTGGTGATCCTGCCGCTCACGTTCCTGTTCGGACTGCGGAGCCTGAAGATGCAGCTGCTGTTCGTGTCGGCGGTCGCCGGGCTGATCGGCTTCAGCCTGCTGCTGGTCGTGGCCCTGGACCGCCCCTTCGCGGGAGACCTGAGCGTGAGCCCGCAGCCGTACAAGGAGGCGGCCCTGTCGCAGTTCTGGGCCGCGGGCTCCTGACGCCTCAGCCCCAGGTGCGGGAGCAGAGCACGAGGCGGTAGCCGTCCGGGTCCTGGACGGTGACGCCCCACTCGTCCCAGTACGGATTGTGGGCGGCGACCCGGGTCCCGCCGTGCTCGACGAGCCGCTGGACCAGGGCCTCGTCGGGGGCCTCGCCGAGGTAGACGACGAAGAGGTCGTCGACGGTGGGGGAGGGAGCGACCGGGTTCTCGTCGTCCCGCGTCAGCTCGAAGTGCCAGCCGCCCGCGGCGGGCCCGACCATCAGCAGATCATGCTCGCCGGGCGCGTGTTCGCCGGAGCTGCGCCACAGGATGTCGAGCCCGAGCCCGTCGACGTAGAACCGCTCGGCGGCCTTCAGGTCGAGGGAGGGCCGGGCGACGCGGATGTGGGTTTGTGAAGTGATCATGTGCGGCAGGGTACGAGGCCCCACGCGGGCGGGGGCCGGAATATGCCTCGAGGCGGGGCAGTTGCACGCGAGGTACGCGCCGACCGAGACCGGAGTAGACAATGACGACCGACCTGGCCAGTGACACGGACCGCTCGTTCCTTTTCGTCCTCGGCAGTTCCCGGCCCGACGGCAACACCGAAACCCTGGCCCGCGCCGCCGCCGAGCAGTTGCCCGCCGGCACCCCGCAGCGCTGGGTGGACCTGGCGAAGCTGCCGCTGCCCGACTTCCAGGACGGCCGGCACGAGAGCGGGTCCTGGCCGGTCGGGGAAGCCGAGGAGGAGCTGCGGCGGGTCACGCTGGAGGCCACCGACATCGTCATCGCCTCACCCCTGTACTGGTACTCCCTCTCCGCGCACACCAAGCGCTACCTCGACTACTGGTCGGGCTGGCTGGGGGTGCCCGGCATGGACTTCAAGAAGCGGATGGCGGGCCGGACGCTGTGGGGGGTCACCGTCCTGGCCCACGAAGAGGAGGAGGTTGCCGACGGGCTGGTCACCAGCCTCAACCACTCGGCGGCCTACATGGGGATGCGCTTCGGCGGAGTGCTCCTCGGCAACGGCTCCCGCCCCGGCCAGGTGCGGAACGACGAGCGGGCGATGGTCCGCGCCAAGACCTTCTTCGAGCGCGAGACCCCGCTCGCCCGGTTCCCGTACGAGGCGTAGTTCAGCAGTCGGCGGTTACCCCGCCCAGGAAAACGCCCCAGGCGGCGGGGGTGACGCCCAGCTCGGGCCCGGCCGTCACCTTGGAGTCCCGGATGTGCACGGCTTCCGTACAGGCGGCGACCTCGACGCAGTCGTCGCCCTGGCTGCCGCTGTAAGTGGACTTGTGCCAGGAGAGGGCGACCTCGACGCAGCTGTCGCCCTCGCTACCGCTGTAGCTGCTCTTGAACCACTGGAGCCGGGAGCTGTTCACAGGGAACCTCGCAATCGCATCAACAGGCCCGCGCTGTCCGCAGGATTGAGGGCCTGGATGCGAAGTTTGGCATACCGCTGGTGGAGGTCGCTGACGGCTTTCGGGTCAGAAATTACCTGGCCCGTCTTCTGGCCCTCGCTGTAGCCCAACCACTCGTGCTCCTGAGTTTCGAGGAGCTGGAAGGGGCCGTCGAGACCCGCGTGTTCTGGGCTGACCGTCGGCATGATCTGGAGGTCCACATTGGGCAGGTTCCCCACCTCCAGCAGGTGGTCGATCAGTTCGCGCGTCGCTTCCGGGCCGCCCGTCTGCCGCTCGATCACCGACTGTTCGATGATGAAGCTGAAGGCCACGTATGGCGTCTTGAGGAGCAGCACCTGCCGGGCCATCCGGAAGGCGATGCGCGCCTCCGCCTCTTCCACTGTTGCCAGGGGCGGGACGTCCCGGATCTGGGCCCGTGCGTAGGCCTCCGTCTGTAACAGCCCCGGTATCGACCTGCACTCGTACGTATTGAGGGCGATCGCGTCCTCTTCCAACTCCGCCCACCGCCGGAACCACTTCGCCAGCCCCCGCCGCCGCGACAGCTTCTTCGCCGCGATGTGGATGACTCCGAAGCCGTCCAGCACCTCCTCCGCCTTGTCCACGAACTTCTTGGACGGGTGGCGGCGGCCCTGCTCGACCGAGGCCACGTACTGGACGGAGTACCCGACCAGCGGCCGGAGCTGCTCCTGGGTCAGGCCGGCCCGTTTGCGGAACGCCTTGATCGTCTCGCCGAAGTTCCGCAGGTCGTCGTCCGGCTCGACCTCGGCGTCGCCGCTCTCGTCGGCACTCGTCACAGCGGTCACCTCCCTGAAGTCAGGTTCACGCACGGTGACTGTCACTGTCCAGAGAGTGGACTACTACAGTTGAAAAGTAGTAGTCGCCCTGCTGGGAACTTCCCTGGCCGCACGGGACGTTCGTTCCATGCACGCACCCTCCGGCCACGCCCAGGCCCTCGTACGCACGTTCACTCAGCGTTTCAGCTCCACCCGCCGCGGGGCCCGGCTCGCCCGGCAGCTCGCCCTCGTCGAGCTGCACTCCTGGGGGATCCCCGAGTCCACCGCGCTCTCCGCCGACGCGGGGCTCCTCGTCGCCGAGCTGGCCGCCAACGCCGTGGCCCACGGGCGGGTACCCGGGCGGGACTTCGAGCTCCGGATGACCCTGCTGGAGGGCGTGCTCCGGCTGGAGGTGTCCGACGCCCGCCGCGACCGGCGACCCGCTGTGCAGCCGCACGCGTACCAGGCCGAAACGGGCTACGGCCTCCGCATCGTCGATGCGGTCGCCGCCGCCTGGGGAACCACGGACCGCCTGGTCGGCAAGACGGTCTGGGCCGAGCTGGGCTAGGGAGCGGTGGCGCGGAACGAGCCGGTGCTGGTGCCGCTGGCGTAGCCCAGGAAGCAGGTGATGTCGCGGTCGTCGAGGGCCCAGCTAGTGGCATGCGGGCCGTAGAAGTAGATGTTCAGCGTGTCCGGGAGTTCCGCGTCGCCCACGTAGTCGGTGAGAGCCTTCGTGGCGGTGCACTTCTCGTTGCCGATCGAGACGATCTTTTTCACGCCCGGGTACGGCCCGTCCGGCAGGGGGAAGACGGCATACACCTCCGCCTCGTGAGGCTCGTCGCAGGGCACGGTGCTCACCGTGGGGTCGAGGGTGTCGCTGCCCTCCTCCTTGAAGTCCTTCAGATCGTCGTTCGTGTTGAAGCAGTCCCCCGTGCGGAGGTCCTGCGCGTCCACGGAGACCGTGCGGGGGCCGTTGCCCAGCGCTCCGGTGAGTCCGAGGAGCGGCACGAAGACGAAGGCCGCGACGGCGAGCACGTTGTTCTTCTGCGACGGTAGGTGCGGTGCTCTGGACATGCGTGTGGTCCTTCTTGCGCAGAGGATGAGACGCAGCCGACAGCCAGCGGCCGGGCGGTGCACCACTACCCACGCTACTCCCCGCTTCCGGGGGAGCGCCTGCCGGACGTTCCGGCCGTCCGGCGGCGGTGTTGTTCCAGGAGGTCGCGGTCGGAGCGGCGGCGCTGGCCGCCCGAGACGAGGGTGGCGGTGACCAGCAGGAAGAGGCCGCCGGTGACCGTCGGGCCGAAGGGGTCGAGGGTGCGGTCGGGCGAGGTGCCGATCCTGGGGGCGAGGATGCCGAGCGGGTCCTCGAAGAGGGTGATGCGCCGGCCCGGTTCGAAGTCGGCACGGCAGCCCTGCTGCTGGGCGACTTCCCGGATGGTGCCCGAGGGGTCGGCCACGCGGCAGAAGGGGCGGGTGTCGCCCTTGAGGCCGGTACGCTCCCCGGTCTCCACGACCAGCGCGTCGACCCGCTCGCCCAGCTGTTTCGCGTACGCCTCGTACAGGCTGATCCCGGCGAAGACGCCGAGTGTCAGGGTGCCGAAGCCGACGATGGCCGCGACTCCCGACCGGTGCCAGCCGGTGCCCGCCATGGCCGCGCCGGTGCCGGCCGCGGCGAGCACGATGAGCACGCCGAGCCAGCGCAGGCCGTACGGGAATTGGGTGAGGATGCCGCCTGCCGTGGCCGTCACCGGGATCAGCGTGGCCCAGAACAGGGTGTTCCGGGTCCGTCGGGGGCCTGGTGGGAAGCCGTCCCACCACTTCCTCCTGCGCTCGGCTATCCGTACCTCGTCCATGCCGCCACCACTCCGCCCGCCGAAACCTGCTCCCTCGGGCCCACCCTAGGTTCAGAGGTCTCGGTTCAGAGGTACTGGGCGAACTCGTCCAGGGTGCGCAGGATCTCCGCCTCCGGGGCCGAGGGGAGCCGGAGGACGACCTCCTCGATGCCGAGGTCGGCGTAGTGGCCCATCTTCCCGGGCGTGGGCTGGACGGCGTACGGGACCACCTGGAGGGACTTCGGGTCGCGCCCGGCGGTCTCCCAGAACCGGCGCAGCACCGGCAGGGACTCGGTGAGGCCGCCGCCGCCGATCGGGAGCCAGCCGTCGGCGTGGTCGGCGATGGAGGTGAAGAGCTTCGGGCCGGCCTGGCCGCCGATCAGGGTGCGGGGGCCGTACAGCGGGACGCCCGGGCCGAGTTCGCGCGGGGTCTGGACGGGCTTCGGGTGGGCGGCGCTGGCCTGGACGGAGGAGAACTCGCCGACGTACGCAGTCGGTTCGGGGGCCCACAGGGCGCGCATCAGGGCCATCCGGTCGCGGACCAGTTCACGGCGGGTGCGCCACTCGACGCCGTGGTCGGCGGCCTCCTCGACGTTCCAGCCGTAGCCGATGCCGAGGGTGAAGCGGCCGCCGGAGAGGTGGTCGAGGGTGGCGATCTGCTTGGCGAGGTCGATCGGGTCGTGCTGCGCCACCAGGGTGATGCCGGTGCCGAGGTGGAGCCGCTCGGTCACGGCGGCGGCCTGGCCGAGGGCCACGAACGGGTCGAGGGTGCGCCCGTACATCTCGGGGAGGTCGCCGCCCATGGGGGCGGCGGTGTCGCGGCTGACCGGGATGTGGGTGTGCTCCGGGAGGTAGAGGCCGGAGAACCCCCGCTCCTCGAGGCTGCGCGCGAGGCGGACGGGCGAGACGGTGCGGTCGGTGAGGAAGATGGTCGTGGCGATCCGCATGGCTTCTGGCACCTCCGAGACGTGGGAAAGACAAGGTACGGGCTTCCGCCTACGGACGGCAGGGCGCGTCGACCTCCACATCCTTGAGAAAGCGGTCGTACTCGTCCTTGGGGAGCGGCTCCGGCACGAGTGCACACAGGGCTTCGCGCCACGAGGAGAAGTCGATGGTGTGGCGTGCGAAGGTCCCGTCCTCCTTGAGGGAGAGGACTCCGCCTCCGGGGCCGGAGAGCAGCCGCACTGTGCTCTCAGTGTCGGTGCCCGAGTCGGGGATGGTCCAGCTGCCCACGGCGTCGCCGGAGGCCGTGTCCCAGAACTGCAGGGTCCACTCGGAGCCGTTTCTGACGCGTTGTACGAGGAGTCTGGCGTCCTTGCTGAAGACGACAGACCGATCGCCGTACTGCATTCCGGTCGAACTCCGCGTGACGTGCCCGGTCCCGACGTCCAGGATGCCGATGAGGCGATTGCCGTTGACGGTCGCGACTTTCTCCCCGGTGTGGCTGACGACAAGGGTGGTCCCCAAGGTCACTGTGGAGCTCAGGGAGCTCTTGCGTGTCTGTGCGAGACGCGCTTCGGTGGTCCACTTCCACACGGTCACATCACTGCCGGCGAGGACGGCCACGGCACTTCCGTCCCCGCTGGTGTCCGCGACGTCCAACGAGGGGCTGTACTCGCCGAGGTCCTGGCGTGTCTCCCACGACCGGCTGTCGAGCAGCAGGAGCCGCCCGGCCCCGGGCACGAGGACGTGTATCCCGTCCGGCATGAAGAGCAACGGGGTGGTCTTGCCGGTGGACTGCTCGGGGAACGTCCGGGAGGCTCCCACCTGGGTTCCCGTGCGCGGATCCCAGAGCGTCAGCTCCGTCTCCTCCAGCAGAGCGGCGCGGCTGCCGTCGGTGTTCACGGCCACTGAGGATTCGTTCGCGGAGGTCTTCCGGGGGATGCGTCCCCTGCGCTGAACACCGGCGTCGCCATCGGTGACCGTCCACAGGTCGGTGCCGTTCGCGCTCGACCGCAGCGCCATGCCGGTGAGAGTGAGCTCGTCGGGTTTGACCCGGTCCTCGTTCGGCAGGTTCTCGCCGCCCTGCCGGGCCGCCGTGGCGAAGAGGGACACTGCCCCGTTTTCGGCCGCCGCAGCTACCCACGTGCCGTCGGCGGAGCCGGCGACGTTTCGGACGGGCCACGTGAACGAGCCCAGGCTGCGCCGCCGTCGCAGGGCGGGGTCGTAGACGGTCACCGACTGGCCGTCCGACATCGAGATCAGCCGGCCGCTGTCGGTGGGCAGGGCGAGCGCGCGCGTGCCGGTCGAGTTGGCGGCCAGCGGCGGTCCGTCCGCCAGTTCTGCGATGCGTTTGCCCTCGGTCAGACTCCACAGTTCGTCCTTGCCGCCCTTCTTCGGTGCGAGGACGTACGCCCAGTCGCCGTGGGGAGAGAGCATGACGCCCCTGGCCTCCTCCCCCGTGGGCAGCCCGGGTACCTGGCGCGCGGGGCTCCACGTGTTCGAGGCCGGGGTGTAGTCCCGCACGGTGCCCGTGTCACCGGTGAAGGTGATGAGCCGGTTCGAGGCGTCGAAGGCGAGGCTGATCCCGTCCGAAGCGGCGGGGCCTTCGGTGACGGCCGTGCCGGTACCGGTGTCCCAGACGCTGAGGTGTTCGCCGTCCATGGCTGGGGTGTAGTAGGTCGCGGCCAGCCACTTTCCATCGTCGGACAGTGCGTGACCCTGCAGCCTCTTGTGCGCTTGGGACAGTTCCCTCCCGTCGCTGGCGACGATGGTCCGCAGCAGCTTGGCGCCGGGCACGTCCCACAGCTCGATCTCGTTGAAGGCGGTCTCCATCACGAGCAGCTTTCCGTCCGCGCTGAACTGGAGCGCACCTCCGTTCTGCGGTCCCTGAGTGGACAGCGACGGCAGGGACTTGCCAGAACGGATGTCGTAGAGGTGTACGTCGTCGTAGTCCCGGTAGTAGGCGAGGGTGCTGCCATCGGGGCTGATCGCGACATTGGCGTTGGGGACCGTCCCCGCCCCGCGGTACTCGGCCACCTGATCGCTTCCCGCCTCGAAGTGCCGTGCCACACCCTCGTTGGCCGCCACCGCCCGGGCCATGGCCTGCGCCGACTCTCCGGTCGGCTGCACCGCCTCTGCGTACAGGGCGAGCTGGGCCGCCCTGCGTGGGTCCGTTCCGGCGATTTCCAGGGCGCGGGCCGCGAGGGCCTGGGAGGCGGAGCGCCGTGCGCGGTCGACGGCCTCGCCCCGTTGCTGCCAGGCGACAATGCCGGCGATGAGGGCCGTCACCAGGAGCACGGACAGTGCGGCTACGGCGCCTCGGAGCATGCGGGTGGCGATGCGGTGCTGGCGGAGGTCCTCGCTGTCCAGCGCGTCCTTGCTGCGGCCGTGCAGGGGAGCGGCGAGCGTGGCGACGGCGTCGCGGAACTCCGCCTGGCGTAAGGAGAGTTTGTCGGACTCACGGAATGCGGTGAGATCGACCCAGAGGGGTTCGGTCCTGAACTTGTTGCGGAGGACCGGCGGCAGAGCGGTCGTGCCGTCCCAGTCGAAGTCACCCGTCCGTGTGTCCCAAAAGACCGTGCCGCCGCTGACAGCGATGAGGAAGTGGTCCAATGGGCGGTTCGCGACCCAGAACTCGATCTCCTCGCGCACCCAGCGTGATTCCGCGGCCTCGGGCGAGGCCAGGTAGATGAAGTAACGGGACCGTGCCAGCTCCTCCTTGATGGATCCGCCGAGGTCGCTGTTGGCCGAGAGGCTGGTGGTGTCCCGGAAAACGTTGATGACCTGACGGCGTGTCCAAGGCCTGGCGAGCCGGTGCAGGCCGCGCTGAAGCCCCTCGGCCAGAGTGATATCCCGTTTGTGGCTGTATGAGATGAACGCATCGCGTTCGCGGTCCATGGCTGCCCCCCAGCTCGCCCGCCCCTTGTGTGATCCCTCTCAACTCGTAGGGTTACACGAAGGATTCACTGCAAGGGAGAGGTCGGGGGATGGGGTTACGGCGCAGGGGCAGGCGTGGCGGTGGAAAGTTCGGCCCGCAGGAGATCACGGTCAAGCTCGCCATCCCGTTCGTCGGGGAGATCAGCGGCGTCTGGGAGCCTGTGGACTCCGAGCGCGAGGCCGCCTGGGAGCTGTACGTCGAATTGGCCACCCGGATCTCGGTCGTGGAACTGGGCGAGGACGAGGGCCTGCTGCGGGAGGCGCTGTCCTCCCTCTACACCGTCTTCGGCACCACGAGGGAGATCCTGCGCCGGTATGGTCCCGCGGTCGCTCCTCGCGTTGCGCCGGGGCACGTGACCTTCGGGGTCCTGGCGGTCAACGTGCTCAACCTCTCGATCAGGCCGCTGCTCAGCCGGTGGCATCCGCTGCTCACCGCGCACGAGGCGACGCGCGGGGAGCACGTCGATCCCGTTTCGCATGAGCGGCGGTGGGCGCGGGCGGAGGAACTTCGGGGCGAGATCGACAGGGTGCGCAAGGTGCTGCTCTCGCTCGCCCAGACCCTCAACGAGGTGGCCGGCGTCGGGGACTTGATCACGGCAAGGGTTCCGCGACAGGCGTCCGCCACGGAAGCACCTGCTACGGAAGCACCCGCTTCGGAGACTCCCTAGCCGCGCGGGTAGCGGGCCAGCCAGCCCGGGGAGGCGGCCGTGGGGCCGTGGAGGGCCGGGCCCTGGGTCATCTCCAGGGCGAAGTCGTCGGCGAGCTCCAGCAGCGTGGCGCGGCCCTCGAGCTCGGCGAGCCAGGCGGCCGGGAGGGCGGTCTCGCCGTGGAGGGCGCCGAGGAGGGCCCCGCACAGGGCGCCGGAGGCGGCGGAGTCCCCGCCGTGGTTGACGGCGAGGCGCAGCCCGTGCGGGATGTCCTCGGCGACCAGGGCGCAGTAGACGGCGACGGCGAGGGCGGCTTCGGCGTCGCCGGTGGAGAGGGCTTCGACGGTCGCGGGGCCGGGTGCGCCCTGGGTGACGGCCGACAGGGCGTGCTGGAGGGCGTCGGTGACGGCCTGGTGGCCGGGCCGGGCGCCGAGCAGGCCGAGGGCGCGCTGGACGGCGGAGTCCAGGGACTCGCCGCGGGTCAGGCCGTGGACGACGAGCGCGAAGGCCCCGGCCGAGAGGTACGCGGCGGGGTGGCCGTGGCTCTGCGCGGCGCATTCGACGGACAGCTGGAGGACCAGGGCGGGCTCCCAGCCGACGAGCAGCCCGAAGGGGGCCGAGCGGGCGGCGGCGGCCGCGTTGCGGGCGGTGGGGTTCTTCGGCTGGGCGAGGGTGCCGAGGATCTCGTCGGCGAAGCCGGTCAGGCAGGCGCGGTCCGGGTCGCGGCGGACGTAGAGCCACTCCTGCCGCGCGAGCCAGCCGTTGTCCTTGCGGCGCTCGTCGGGGCCCCAGTCGTGCTGGGTGGCGGCCCAGCGGAGGTAGGCGCGGTGGACGTCGGTGGGCGGGTGCCAGGCGCCGGTGTCCCGGCGTACGTGGGCCCGTATGAGGCCGTCCACGGTGAAGAGGGTGAGCTGGGTGGCGGCGGTGACGGGGGTGGTGGTGGGCGCGGTCAGGCCCTCCGGGCCGTGGGCCTCGCGGATGGCGTCGAGGGAGAGTCCGCCGCCCGGTGCGCCGAAGGCGTCGCCGATGGCGGAGCCGAGGAGGGTGCCGCGGACGCGGCTGCGGAAGTCCTGCTGCTCGAAGCGGCCCCACAGGCCGCCGGCCAGGGACGCGGTGCGCCCGGCGGTGGCGGCCGGGCCGCGGGGGTGCGTCGGGCCGTGCGTCAGGCCGCGGCCGTCCGTCGCGCCGCGGCCGTCCGTGGAAACGGCGTGGCCGTCCGTCGAAACGGGGTGGCCGGAAGCCTCACCTGGTCCCTCCACCGTGCCCTGAATGATCACCGCGCCCGCGCCGTCCGTGGCGTCCACCGCCCTCACCGTCCCCCTGGCCGTGCCTGCCCGCCGCACCTGCGACAGCACTGGCGGGCACTGTAGTGGACAGCTTCGTTCGAATCCGGAAGCAGTCCGTCAAGCGGTCCGTAAGCATGCGGAGAACGGCCGGAAAGCGAACGCTTTCGGCCGCCACCCCGGCTGATGGCACGTTTTGCCACTCGCCTTCGAGACGGCCGGTTTCAGCCATGCCTCGTTCATCCGGCGTTCTCCGCGGCCGCCCAGCCTCACAGGCATGAAGAAGGCACTCCTCGCCGCGACCGTCGTCGCCTCCGCACTCACCGCTTCCCTGATCGCGGCCCCGCTCGCCTCCGCCACCGGCTGGGACCGCCACGACCGCTCCGTCATCCCGTTCACCGAGGCCACCGTCACCGCCGGAGCCGATGGTTCCTTCACCCTCAAGTGGAAGGCCCAGGGCACCAAGCGGGTCGAGATCAAGGCGAACGGCAAGGTCGTCGCGAAGGGCGGCGCCCAGGGCCAGGCCGTCGTCACGGGGCTGCCCGCCGCCGACCGCCAGTGGTTCGACTTCAAGGCGCAGCACGGCCAGGGCCTGCACCTCGCCGACCGCCTGATCAAGCTGGACGGCACCGTCAACTTCCGCGACGCCGGCGGCTACCGCACCACCACCGGCCAGTGGGTCAAGATGGGCGAGGTCTACCGCTCCGACGCCCTCAACAAGCTGACCGAGAACGACCTGGCCAAGCTCCAGCGCCTGCGCGTCAAGACGGTCTTCGACCTGCGCATGCAGGACGAGCGCACCAAGGACGCCGACAAGGTCCCCGCGGGCGCCACGTACGTCGTCGCCGACGTCTTCGCGGGCTCCGGCTCCTTCCAGACCATGCCCAGGACCCCCGACGAGGCCGTCAAGGCCATGGTCGACGCGGAGCGGGCCATGGTCTCCGGCGAGGGCGGCAAGAAGGCGTACACGCAGGTCTTTGAAGGCGTGGAGAGCGACCGCAGCCGCTCCGTCCTCTTCCACTGCACCGCCGGCAAGGACCGCACCGGCTGGGCCAACGCCTCCCTGCTGACCGCCCTCGGCGTCCCCCGCGAGACCGTCGAGGCCGACTACCTGGCCAGCAACGACTACCGCAAGGCCGCCAACGACGCGATCCTCGCCCACCTGCCGGCCCAGCAGGCCGCCGTCTACAAGCCGATGCTCGACGTGCGCTCCGAGTACCTCAACGCGGGCTACGACGAGGTCTCGGCGAAGTACGGCTCCTTCGACCGCTACCTCAAGGACGGGCTCGGCATCGACGCCCGCGAGCTGAAGCAGCTCAAGAAGGACCTCCTCGTCGGCTGACCCGGCCCGGCCGGCCCAGTCCAGTCCAGGAGTGCAGGAGCCCGGCCGGATCACTCCCCGGCCGGGCTCCACCCGTTCCTCAGGGCCTCAGTCCTCAGCCCTCAGTCCAGTACGGGCAGCAGCTCCGGCAGGTGCCCGTCCGAGGCGCGGGCCGCGTCCTGGCGCTCCCGCGGCACCTCCCCGTACAGCGTCGTACGGGCCTTCGCGGGCCGCCCCGCGGCCTCGGCGACGGCGATCAGGTCCCGGACCGACTTGTACGAGCCGTAACTCGATCCCGCCATCCGCGAGATCGTCTCCTCCATCAGGGTCCCGCCGAGGTCGTTGGCCCCGGACCGCAGCATCTCGGCCGCGCCCTCGGTGCCCAGCTTCACCCAGCTGGTCTGGATGTTGGGGATGTACGGGTGGAGCAGGATCCGCGCCATCGCCGTCACCGCCCGGTTGTCGCGGACCGTGGGGCCGGGCCGGGCGATGCCCGCCAGGTACACGGGCGCGTTCGTGTGGATGAACGGGAGCGTCACGAACTCCGTGAAGCCGGCGACGTTGTTCGACAGCGCGGTCCGCTGGATCCGGGCCAGCGTGCGGAAGTGCCCCAGCCAGTGCCGAGGCTGGTCCACGTGCCCGTACATCATCGTGGACGAGGACCGGATCCCGAGCTCGTGCGCGGTGCTGATGACCTCGATCCAGTCCGCCGTCGGGAGCTTGCCCTTGGTCAGGACCCACCGGACCTCGTCGTCCAGGATCTCCGCCGCCGTGCCCGGGATGGAGTCCAGCCCGGCCTCCTTGGCGGCCGTCAGCCAGTCCCGTACGGACATCCCCGTCCGCGTGGCCCCGTTGACGACCTCCATCGGCGAGAAGGCGTGCACGTGCATGCCGGGGACGCGCTGCTTCACCGCGCGCGCGATGTCGAAGTACGCCGTCCCGGGCAGGTCCGGGTGGATGCCGCCCTGCATGCAGACCTCGACCGCGCCCACGTCCCAGGCCTGGGCGGCCCGGTCGGCGACCTGGTCCAGGGACAGCGTGTACGCGTCGGCGTCCGTGCGGCGCTGCGCGAAGGCGCAGAAGCGGCAGCCGGTGTAACAGACGTTGGTGAAGTTGATGTTGCGCGTGACGATGTAGGTGACCTCGTCCCCGACCACCGACTTCCGCAGGTCGTCGGCGATCCGGCACAGCGCGTCCAGCGCCGGGCCGTCCGCGTGCAGCAGGGCGAGGGCCTGGTCGTCGGTGAGCCCGGTCGGGTCGTCGGCGGCCTGCGCGAGCGCGGCCCGTACGTCGGTGTCGATCCGCTCGGGCACCATGCCGGGCGCGGCCGCCTCGCGCAGCGACTCCCAGTCGCCGTAGACCTCGTCGAAATCGTCGCGGCGGTCGCCGGTGCGGCCCTCCGTGTCGATGGTGGTGTGCAGATCGGTGCGCCCGTACGCGGTGAAGCCCTCGTCCGGCTCCTGCCACGGCCGGCCCTCGACCCGCGCGGACTCGTCGGCCAGCCCGGTGTCCGGGTCGGCCAGCGCGCGGACGTGCGGCAGCAGCCGGGGGTCCAGCCAGGGCTCGCCGCGCTGCACGAACTCCGGGTAGACGCAGAGCCGTTCGCGCAGCTCGAAGCCGGCCGCCCGGGACTGCTCGGCCAGCAGGTCGATCTGGGGCCACGGGCGTTCGGGATTGACGTGGTCGGGGGTCAGCGGCGAGACGCCGCCCCAGTCGTCGATCCCGGCGCCGATCAGGCGGGCGTACTCCCCGTCGACCAGGTTGGGCGGCGCCTGCAGGCAGGCGGACGGGCCCATGATGTGCCGGGCGACGGCGATCGTGGCGACGAGGTCGTCGAGTTCGGCGTCCGGCATCCCGCGCATCGCCGTGTCCGGCTTGGCGCGGAAGTTCTGGATGATCAGCTCCTGGATGCCGTGGTAGGCGCGGGAGACACGGCGCAGCGCGAACAGGGACTCCGCGCGCTCCTCGTACGTCTCGCCGATGCCGATCAGCAGCCCGCTCGTGAAGGGGACGGAGGAACGCCCGGCGTCCTCCAGGACGCGCAGCCGGACCGCCGGCTCCTTGTCGGGGGAGCCGTGGTGCGGGCCGCCCGGCTCGGACCACAGGCGGGTGGCCGTGGTCTCCAGCATCATGCCCATGGACGGGGCGACGGGCTTGAGCCGCTGGAAGTCGGCCCAGGACATCACGCCCGGGTTGAGGTGGGGGAGGAGGCCGGTCTCCTCCAGGATCCGGATCGAGATGGCCCGTACGTAGGAGATGGTGTCGTTGTAACCCTCCGCCTCGAGCCACTCGCGCGCCTCGGGCCAGCGGTCCTCGGGCTTGTCGCCGAGGGTGATGAGCGCTTCCTTGCAGCCGAGCTCCGCGCCGCGGCGGGCGATGTCGAGGACCTCGTCCGGGGACATGTACATCCCGTGTCCGGCGCGGCGGAGTTTGCCGGGGACGGTGGCGAAGGTGCAGTAGTGGCACTTGTCGCGGCACAGGCGGGTGAGGGGGATGAACACGCTCTTCGAGTACGTGATGACACCGGGCCGCCCGGCGGCGGCGAGGCCGGAGTCCCTTACGCGTGCGGCGGAGGCGGCGAGGTCGTCGAGCGCCTCGCCGCGCGCCTGGAGGAGTACGGCCGCCTCGGTCGCGTCGAGCGCGACGCCGTCGCGGGCCCGCCGGAGCGCGCGGCGCATCGCGTTTTCGGTCGGAGCGTCACTCGGAGTGGTCATGGGCCGAGCATACGATCCGGTCGCACGGGCACGGGAAGGTCATCGGGATGGTCATAGGGATCGTCATCGCATCAGCTCACCGGCGTTGACCAGCAGCGACTGGCCGGTTATCGCCCGCGCCCGGTCGGAGGCGAGGAAGGCGGCGGCGTCGGCGACGTCCCCGTCGGTGGCGAGCTCGGGCAGCGCCATGCGCTCGGTGAGGCGGGCGTGGACCTCGGCCTCGGGGACGTTCTCGGTGTGGGCGGTGAAGGTGACGAAGGCCTGCACGGGCGGGCCCCACATCCAGCCCGGGAGCACGGTGTTGACCCGGATCCGGTGCGGGCCGAGCTCGCGGGCCATGGAGTACATGGCGGAGGTCAGGGCCCCTTTGGAGGCGGCGTAGGCGGCCTGCTGGACCTCGTTGGGCGCGGCGACGGCGGACTGCGTGCCGATGATGACGACGGAGCCGCCGTTCTCCTTGAGCGCGGGCAGGCAGGCCCGGGTCATCCTGAGCGTCCCCAGCAGGTTCACGTCGATGATCTGCTGCCAGGTCCCGAAGTCGGCGTCTTCCAGGCCGCCGAAGTACGAGTCCCAGGCGGCGACGTGCACGACGGCGTCGATCCGGCCGAACCGCTCCCGCGCGAGCGCGGCGAGGGCCTCGCACTGGCGCTCGTCGCCGATGTCGGTGGGCAGGTAGGCGGTGTGCGCCCCGTCGGGGTCGATCTCGGCGGCGGACTTGGCCAGATTCGCCTCGGTCCGCGCCCCGAGCACGGCGTTCCCCCCGTCCCGCACCACGGTGGCGGCCACCTGATGCCCGAGCCCGGCCCCGACCCCGGAGACGATGACGGTCTTCCCTCGCAGCAGCATGACGCCCTCCAGACGCAGACTATCTGACGGCCCGTCAGGCTAGGCGAGCGCGCCGGGCTTGGGAAGGGTGAGGAGGGGTGGGGAGTCGACCCGGTGACCGGTCAGCTCACGCTCATTCCGCGCTCCGGCCACCGGCCGGCTTCCTCGCGCATCGCATTGATCTTCCTGGATGCCTTCAGGAAGGTGTAGTCGGTCAGGCCGTCGTCGGCGGCGGACACGCGAGGGCCCTTTTTCATGGTCAGTTGCCTCGAGAAATTGTCGGGATCATCTCCGAACTCGTAGCGAACCAGCTCTGGGTCCTCGGAGATTTTCCGGAAATAAACGAGCGCAGCCATTACCGGTCACCGCCTTCCCGATCGAACGTACCTTTGCATGGCGCACGGAGTCGGCCAACTTCACTATCTGTCTCGCCCCTGGATCGCTCGTGGCCGCCGTCAAGGGGAAGCCCGCTCGCCTCGCGGCGTGGGGGGTGCGGGCCTACCCTGGTGCTGCTGCCTTGATCCTTGTGCTCCTACGTGCATTCGTACCGCTTCCCGTACGACAGGAGGCATGCCGTGAGGCCGACGTACATACGGTTGCGCCGGGCCTGCGTGGCCGCTGCCGCCGCAGGTCTGCTCATCACCCCGGGCGTCGCGGGCCCCGCGTACGGGGATCCCACCCCGGGGCCGTCCGCCTCCGCCGCCCCCTCCCCGGACAGTGACGCGTACTTCCCGGAGCTCACCCCGGCCGTCGCGGCGAAGCTGGACGCCGCCGTACAGCGGGTCCTGCGCGAGGCGCAGGTGCCGGGCGTGATCGTGGGCCTCTGGGCTCCCGGCAAGGGGAGCTACGTACGGACCTTCGGCGTGGCCGACAAGGCCACGGGCTCGCCCATGGAGACCGGCTTCAACATCCGGATCGGCAGCGAGACCAAGACGTTCACGGTCACCGCGCTCCTCGAACTCGTCGACCAGGGCAAGCTGGGCCTCGACGACACCATCGGCAAGTACATCAGCGGAGTCCCGAACGGGGACCGCATCACCCTGCGCGAACTGGCGGGCATGCGCAGCGGACTGTTCAACTACAGCCTGGACGAGGACTTCAACAAGGCGCTCGCCGCCGGTCCGACACGGCCCTTCACGCCACAGCAGCTGCTCGACTACTCCTTCAAGCATCCGGTGCAGTTCGAGCCGGACGCCGACTGGCAGTACAGCAACACCAACCTGATCCTGCTCGGCCTCGTGGTGGAGAAGGTCGGCGGCAAGCCCATCCAGGAGTTCATCCGCCAGGAGGTGCTGGAGCCGGCCGGGCTGCGGCAGACGGTCTTCCCCACCGACGCGCACTTCCCCGACCCGCACCCGCAGGGATACACCAACGACACGACCGGAAAGGTCGTGATCGCGACCGACTGGAACCCGTCCTGGGCCTGGGCCGCGGGAGCGATGATCTCCGACCTCATGGACCTGCGCAGCTGGGCGCGCACCGTTGCCACCGGCACGCTGCTGACGCCGAAGACCCAGGCCGAGCGGCTGAAGACCACCTCGATCAACGGCATTCCGGGCGCCGGGTACGGGCTGGGCATCTTCAACGTCCAGGGCTGGATCGGCCACAACGGCTCGCTGCCCGGGTACGAAACCCTGACCGTCTACCTGCCGGAGGCCCAGGCGACGATGGTCGTGCTGCTCAACACCGACATCCTGCACGAAGGCCAGGAGCCCAGCACCCTCTTCGGCGAGGCCATCACCAGGATCGTGACCCCCGACCACGTGTATCCGGGCCACAAGCCGACCGCCCCCAAGCCGACCGCCTCCAAGCCGGCCGCCTCCCCGACCGGCTGACGCTAACCCGCGGCCCGGGCCAGGCGCGCCAGCCCCTCCGTGATCTCCTCCGGGGTGTGCGTCGTGAAGGACAGGCGCAGCGTGCGGGGGTCCGGGGGGCCCGTGAAGAAGGGGGATCCAGGGACGAAGGCCACGTCGTGGCCGAGGGCCGCCTTGAAGAGGGCCGCCGCGTCGTGGGTCTCCGGGAGGCGGGCCCAGACGAACATGCCGCCCTCCGGGCGGTTCCAGACCGAGCCCGGCGGGAGGGCGTCGGCCAGGCCCGCCAGCAGGGCGTCTCGGCGGTGCCGGTAGGCCGCGCGGACCGTGGCCACGTGGGCGTCCAGGTCCACCGCGGACAGGTAGTGCGCGGCGGCCAGCTGGTCCACCGTCGACGTGTGGAGGTCCGCCGCCTGCTTCGTGACCACCGCGGCCCGGCGCAGCGCCTCCGGCGCCCGCAGCCAGCCCAGCCGCAGCCCCGGCGCCATGACCTTCGAGAAGCTGCCGAGCAGGGCGGTACGGTCCTCCGCTCCCGGGTGCGCCGCCAGCCACGGCACGTCCGTGCCCTCGTAGCGCAGGTCCCCGTACGGGTCGTCCTCGACCAGCCACAGCCCCAGCCGCGCCGCGATCTGCGCCACCGCCGCCCGGCGGGCGCCCGGCAGGGTGCGTCCCGTCGGGTTCTGGAAGGTGGGGATGGTGTAGAGCAGCTTGGGACGCTCCCGGGCGACGATCTCCTCCAGGGCTTCGGGAATGATCCCCTCCGCGTCGCAGGGCACCGCCACCACCCGCGCCCCGGCGAGCCCGAAGCACTGGAGTGCCGCCAGGTAGGTGGGGTTCTCGACGAGCACCACGTCCCCGGGCTCGACCAGCACGGCGGTGATGAGCGTGAGGGCCTGCTGCGAGCCCGAGGTGACGAGGACGTCGTCGGCGCCGGTCGGCAGGCCCCGCGCCGCCGCCCGCCGCGCGACGGCCTCGCGCAGCTCCGGCGCGCCCTCGGTGGTCGAGTACTGGAGCGCCCGCCGCGCCGACACGGCGAAGGCGGCGTCGTAGGCGGCCCGCAGGCCCTCGGTGTCGAACAGTTCGGGCGCGGGGAGGCCGCCGGCGAAGGAGATCACCCCGGGGCGTTCGGTGAGCGCGAGTATCTCGCGTACGGGAGAACCCCCCACCGAGGCGGCGCGCGAGGCGAACGCGGGCGGCGACGTGAGAGCGGAGGCGGCGGCAGCAGGCACGGGTGGCTCCTCTGGGAGTGGGGTGCGGGTATCGTAGCCGTCGAAAGATGCAGGCACCACGTATGTGTCACATGCTGAACGGCCCCCGAGGGCTCGTGATCTGACGCCACATCAGCTAGACCGGTCCCATGACGACAGAAGAGCGGGACACCCGCGCCGAGGACTACGCCGAGCTCGCGGCCGTCGGCCCGTACGGCGTCCGCCCCGGCCATGCGCTGATCACCATGGTGGAGCCGCACCCGGGCCACGAGTACGCCTACAACCGCTGGTACGAGGACGACCACTACTACGCCGGCGCCATGGCCATGCCCTGGATGTACGCCGGCCGCCGCTGGGTGGCCACCCGCGAGCTCCAGGAGCTGCGCTACCCCGAGAAGTCGGCCGTGGCCCAGCCCGTCACCGCCGGCTGCTACATATCGACGTACTGGGTCACCGAGGGCCGCTACGACGAGCACATGAAGTGGACCGTCGGCATCAACAAGCGGCTCAATCGCGACGGCCGGGTCTACCAGGACCGCACCCACGTGTTCACGGCCTTCCAGGACCACGAGGCGACCGTCTACCGCGACGGAGCCGCCGGTCCGCGGGACTTCCACGCCCTCGACCACCCGTACGCCGGTCTTGTCGTGCAGGTCGTCGACGCCGACGGGCCCGAGCAGCGGGCCGAGCTGCTGGAGTGGCTGCGATCACGCGCCCTGCCGAAGCGGCTGCACGGCTCCCCGGCCGCGATGGTGACGGTCTTCCGCCCCACGCCGCTGCCCGGCGACCGGATGACGTACGTCAAGCAGGTCGAGGGGGTCGACACCCGCCTGACGCTCCTGTGGTTCCTGGAGCAGGACCCCCGGACCTGCTGGGACCGCTTCCAGGGGCTGGACGCGGAGGTCGCGGAGGCGGGGCTGGGGCGGGTGGAGCTGGTGGCGCCGTTCATCCCCACGGTGCCGGGGACCGACCGGTACGTCGACCGGCTGAGGTAGCCGGAACGCGGACATGGCCGAGCCCCCTCGGCCAGGACGGCGGGCCGGTCGAGAGGGCTCCAGTCAGTGGTGCGGGTACTGCCGGTGGTGCGGGTACTGCGTGTACTGCCTGTGCTGCGGTTAACGCACTCGGGTCGGTTGGGGAGCATGCCGTGACGTTCAGGCGAGGCGTCCCAGCCGGCCCTCGTTGACGCCGTCGACGAACGAGGTCCAGGAGCCGGGCGCGAAGGTGAGGGACGGGCCGTCCTGCACCTTCGAGTCGCGGACCGCGATGGCTTCCACAACGGGGGACTTGACCTCGACGCAGGCGCCGTTGGCGGAGTAGGAGGACTTGGTCCAGCTGTGCGTGGCGCCCTGACGAATAGCCATGTTTCTCTCCGGTTCAGCGAGTAGTTCCGTTTGCCGTGTCGGCCGGCCGGTTCTCCGGCCCGACGTGATCGACGCTACCCGCAGCTCCTGACGGGTGAAGGAGGCATTCACCCGACCGAGTGGCATATTCCATTCAGGCCTTCTGTGGCCGGGGAGTGACGGTGTACGGTACCGGCCCTCCCCGTCGCCCCAGGGGTTTCCTGCTGTTTTATCGTGTCTCGCCGACCTTGCCCGCGTATTGGTCGATGATCCCGGAGATGAACTGCCGGGTCTGGTCGACGTTGAGGGCCTGGGCGCGCAGGTGCTCGTACATCACGCTGTACTTCTGCACGTCGTTGGCCTTCTCCAGGTACAGGTCGCTGGTCACGCCCTCGATGTAGACCACCGTCGAGTCGGACGCGTCAGGGAACTCCAGAATCGCGTACTGGCCGTTGACGCCCGGATGCGCGCCGAGCGAGAACGGCATCACCTGCACCGTGATGTGCGGCTGCTCCGACTGCTCTATCAGGAACTCCAGCTGCCGGATCATCAACTCGGCGTCGCCCACGCACCGGAGCAGCGCGGCCTCGTCGATGACCGCCCACAGGCGCAGCGGCCCGAGTTCCGGATTGTTGTTCTCCGTCTCGGAGAGCCGCTTCTGCCGGTGCATCCGGACCTGGACGCGCTTCTCCACGTCGGCCGGAGCGGTCTCCGGCCACGCGCCGCGGACCAGGGCGTGGGCGTACTCCGTCGTCTGGAGCAGCCCCGGGATCACCAGGGGCTCGTACGTGCGCAGGCTCGCGGCGTCCGTCTCCAGGCCGATGTAGACGCTGTACGGGATGTCGCCGAAGGCGTGCCACCAGCCCTGCTGGCGGGAGTCCTTCGCCATCTGCATGAGCGAGTCCACGAGCCGGGGGTCCTCCACCTCGTACACCTCGCACAGGTCGCGTACGTCGCGCTGGCTGATGGACCGGCGGCCGTTCTCCAGCCGGCTGATCTTGGACTGGGAGACGAGGAGGCGCTCGGCGACCTGTTCGGCCGTCATGCCCTTGTCCTCGCGGAGCTTGCGCAACTCCATGCCCAGTCGGCGGCGTCGGACGGTGGGATTGACATTGGACGCCACGTGAACGGCACCTCCGCCTTCTTCTGTCGTGCAGCTGTCTGTCTCTCTGCGTGTCTGATGTTGAGCAGACTGCCACCGAAGGGTGCGGCGGCGCTGGGGAACGGCCGGGAAAAACAGACGCGCGGGGCGTCGGGACCGGTGGACCGGCCTCGTCACCCCGCGCGCTGGCGGCCTCCGAACCGGGTCTTGGCCGACGTCGGTTACGGCGATGGAACGGGTGGAACGGGTCGAACAGGTCGAACGGGTGGATCAGTGCGCGGCCGCGCGGGCCATCGCACCCGTCCGGCGCGGCTGCAGCGGAACGCTGCTCGCCGTGGCCCGGGCGGGCGGTACCGGGGCGCGGTCACGGCGTGGCTGTGCGGCCACACCGTTCTGGACGTCCATCACGGCGTGCGCCACGAGTCCGCCCATGGGGTCGTGCCGGATCAGGTCCCGCAGCCGGGACCTGGACGACCGCCCCTCGTTGCCGGGGTACAGGTGCTTGCCGAGTCCGACCGCGTGGGCCAGTGCGGCGAGCGCCGCGGTCCGCGGGTCCGGCGGTACGCCGGTGCGGATCGCAGTGTCCAGCCGGGCACGGATCTCCCGGCTGATAGCCGTGTCCGTCGCCTGGTAGCGAGTCGTCGGCAGCACCCCGCACATCTGGCCCGCGACGGCATGGACCATGCCGCAGCGCTCCAGGTGAGCGAGGTAAATCTGGCGGAGTCCCAGTCGGGGTCCGCCAATCCAGTGGACGGCCCGTACCGGACTGCCGCGCCTGCGCAGCAGTTCCAGTGCGGAGTCCAGAGTCGGATCTCCTGTCGGCCGTGGCATCACCACGGCGATACGATCCCCGTCAGGGGCTATCCGTCCTGCCAGAGCCAGCTCCACTAGCTGTGCCCCGGCCAGGCCGAGGTCGAGCGACTGCGGCTGCGCCGTGGTACCCGTGGCCGGGTCCAAGGCGAGCAGCAGAAGCTCCTCCGGAATTGTTCTGCGGCTCCTGCCCATCCATGCCTCCCCGCGTGGATGAGTGACAGGGTGACGCCTCTCACATTCATCTGTCGAGAGCGCGTGGCCGCTTTGTGGGGGAACCCGCAGCTATGTCGTTCTCGTCTATCACGTGGGCGATGCCCCCTAGACGGGACACTGTTAGACATTCGGACAGCCGGACGTGGCGACGATGGAGGAGGAACTGGTGGCGGGCGAGTCCCCCGACAAGTCGGTTGATGAAGGAACGCCGGGGGCGGCGTCGACCTCCGCGGAGCGTGATCCGAGGCTGTCGGTGTTCCGGCCGAGGGATCCTGAGGGTGCGGGCGTTTCTGCGGACGTGGACGTGGACGTGGACGCGGACGCGGAGCCGGACGGTTCCGGCGGGCGCGACGCGCTCCGGGACGCGGTAGCGGCGTGGGTCGCCACGGCCGAGGAGCCGGCCGAGCCGGCCGAGCGGGCCGAGCCCGCCGAGCCCTCCAAGGATTCCGCTTCCGCGGACGCGGCCGAGCCGGGCTTGGCCAAGGATGCGGGTGCCGATTCCGCTCCGGCGGAGCCCAAGGCCGCCCCGGCCGAGAAGGCCGCGGTGGCGCCCGCTGCTGATTCCGCTTCGGCGCAGGAGCCATCGGTCGACAGTGAGCGCACCGCCGTCTTCCGCGCCGTGAAGCCGGCGGCCGCCGCTTCGGCGGACAAGCCGGTCGCTGACGAGCGCACGACCGCGTTCCGTGCGGTGAAGCCGGCGGAGCCGAAGGACGCTCCGGCCGAGAAGGCCGCGGTGGCGCCCGCGGCTGATTCCGCTTCGGCGCAGGAGCCGCCGGTCGACAGTGAGCGCACCGCCGTCTTCCGCGCGGTGAAGCCGGCTGCCGCCGAGCGGCCTTCCGACTCCGCTTCGGCGGACAAGCCGGTCGCCGCCGACGACCGCACGGCCGCCTTCCGTGCGGTGAAGCCGGCGGCCCCGAAGGATGCCCCGGCCGAGAAGCCGGCGGAGTCGAAGGACGCTCCGGCCGAGAAGGCCGCGGCGGCGCCCGCTGCTGATTCCGTTTCGGCGGACAAGCCGGTCGCCGACGAGCGCACGACCGCGTTCCGCGCGGTGAAGCCGGCGGAGCCGAAGGACGCCCCGGCGGGTCCGGCGGCTGATTCCGCTTCGGCGGACGAGCCCGCCGACAGCGAGCGCACCGCCGTCTTCCGCGCCGTGAAGCCGACTGCTCCGGAGGACGCCCCCGTCAAGGAGCCCGCCCCGCGCGAGCGGACTGGCGTGTTCCGGATTCCGGCGGTGGATTCCGATGCGGACGCCACCGACAGTGAGCGCACCGCCGTGTTCCGTGCCGTGAAGCCGCCGACGGCCGCCGAGCGGCCCGCGGATTCCGCTTCGGCGCAGGCCGCGCAGCCCGCGCCGCCCGCACCGCCGAAGGCCAGCACCTTCGTGCCGCTGCGCACGGACACCCCCGAGCAGCAGCCGAAGCCCGCGGCCGCGGCGACGGCCCCGGCCCCCGCCTCGCTGGACCGGTCGGAGCGGACCACCCAGCAGCCGCTGCCGCCCAAGCCGCCGCTCGACATGCTGGCGGACCTCACGAACAACCCGCCCCCGCCGCCGAGCCCGCTCCGCACCGCCGTCCGGCGGTTCAAGATCTACTTCCCGCTCGCCGTGCTCCTGGCGATCATCCTCGCCGTCGTGCAGCTGGTGCGCCCCCTGCCCGAGCCGAAGCTCGTGATGACGGCGCAGTCCTCGTACACCTTCGGCGGCGACAAGCCCCAGCTGCCCTGGCCCACCGAGGGCCAGGCCTACATGGCCGCCGCCGGCCTCGGCACGCTCGGCCAGTCCGGCGAGCAGAAGCCGGTGCCCATCGCCAGCGTCACCAAGTCGATGACGGCGTACATCATCCTGCGCGACCACCCCATAAAGAAGGGTGAGCAGGGCCAGATGATCGACGTCGACAAGACGGCCGAGACCGAGGGCAAGAAGAACAACTCGACCGACAACGAGTCCACCCTCGACACGGTCAAGGAGGGCGAGAAGATCTCGGAGTACGACGCGATCGCCGCCCTCATGATCCCGTCGGCCAACAACATCGCGCGGCTGCTCGCGCGCTGGAACTCCGGTTCCCAGGAGGCGTTCGTCAAGAAGATGAACGACACCGCCAAGGAACTCGGCATGACCAACACCACCTACACCGACCCCTCGGGCCTGGACGCGACCACGGTCAGCACCGCCGAGGACCAGGTGAAGCTGGGCCTCAAGCTCGTCGAGATCGAGACCCTGCTGGACATCACCAAGAAGCCGAGCTGGGTCGACCCGTCGGGCAAAAAGTGGGACAACTGGAACCGCCTCGTTCCGTACAACGACTCGCTCGGCATCAAGACCGGTACGACGACGAAGGCCGGCGGAAACCTCCTCTTCGCAGCCCAGAAGAAGATCGGCAACACCAACCAGCTGATCGTCGGAGCCGTCCTGGCCCAGCACAAGCCGCCGATCATCGACAGCGTGATCTCCGCGAGCAAGCAGCTGATGATCGCCACCCAGAAGGCCCTGGAGGGCGCGCCCGTCGTGAAGAAGGGCGCCGTCGTGGGCTACGTGGACGACGGGCTCGGCGGCCGGACCCCGGTCGTCGCCACCGCCGACGTGCAGGCGGTCGGCTGGGCCTCGCTCAACGTGAACGTGAAGCTGGCCGGCGGCGGCGGCAAGATCCCGCAGACCGCGAAGGCCGGAACCGAGATCGGCGTGCTGACCGTCGGCGAGGGCGCCAGCCAGGTCAAGGTGCCGGTGGCCCTGCAGAGCGAGCTCGCCGCACCCGGCATCGGCAGCAAGCTGACGCGCGTCGGCTGAGCGTCGGTGAGAGCGTGAATCCGGCGTCCCGGGCAACCCCGGGGCGCCGGGACGCGTCTTGGGTCCAGGGACGTGGACGTGTGTGCGGGTGTGGACTCATGTGTTGGGGAGTACGTCAGTGACCACCGCTGAGCAGCGGCAGCAGCAGGAGGGCCGGCGCGGCGAGGGCCACGGCGGTGGCGCGGCGGTGTCCGCGCCCCCCGCCCCCGCTCCCGGTGGCATAGGAACCCGGGCTCTGGACCGGATCCGCCGTCACCCGGTCGCCGTGTCGACGCTGCTCGCCGGGGTCCTGCACGTCGTCTGGTTCTTCAGCTTCGCCAACAGCGGCGGCGACCTCGCCGCGCAGGACGCCTGGGCCGAGTTCGTCGGCCGCCATCCCGACTCGGCGTACAACCTCGCCTGGTACGGCGGCATGCACCCCGTCTCGTACAGCGTGGTCTCGCCGTACCTCATGCACATGCTCGGCGTCCGGACCACGATGATGATCGCGGGCACCGTCTCGGCCGGGCTGCTCGCCCTGGTCCTGACCCGCTGCCGCGGCGCCGTGCGCGAGCCCCTGTGGCCCGCCCTGGCCGGGGTGTACGGGCTGCTCTGCAACGCCCTGTCGGGCCGCGTCACCTTCGGCCTCGGCGTGATGTTCGCGCTGGGCGCCGTCGCCGCCGTCTTCTGCTGGCCGCGCAAATGGTCGGAGCGGCGCTGGGCCAAGGCGGCCGTGGCGGCTCCGCTGGCCGGGCTCGCGACCGCCTCCAGCCCGGTCGCCGGGCTCTTCCTCGGGGTGATCGCGGCCGCGCTGTTCCTGAGCCGGCGGCGGCCGGGTGCGTACGCGCTGGGCCTGGCCCCGGTGGTCGTGGTAGGGCTGTCGGCCTGGCTGTTCCCCTTCTCCGGGACGCAGCCGATGAAGTTCGGCTCGGCCTGGCTGCCCTTCGTGTTCGCGCTTGCGGTGCTGTTCCTCGTACCCGAGCGGTGGAAGACGGTCCGGATCGCCTCGGCCGTCTACGCCTTCGGGGTCTTCCTGACCTGGGCGATCGACTCCCAGATCGGCTCGAACGTCACCCGGCTGATCATGCTCTTCGGCGGGGCGGTGCTGCTCGCGGCCCTCCCGTACGAGTTCCCGCGCTCGCGGCGGTGGTACGCGCTGCTGCTCGCCTTCGCTGGGCTGAACATCTGGATCACCACCAACAGCATCACGGACATCGTCCGCACCACCCCGGTGGCCGCCTGGAACCGTGAGCTGGCCCCGCTCGTCGACCAGCTGCAGAAGGCGGGCGCCGACCGCGGCCGGGTCGAGGTGGTCCCGGCCAGCAGTCACCGCGAATCCTCCGCCTTCCCCTCGTACGTGAACCTCGCGCGCGGCTGGAACCGGCAGGCCGACCTGGAGCGGAACCCGCTCTTCTACGACGACACGCTGACCGCCGACAGCTACCGGGCCTGGCTGGAGCGCTGGGCGGTGCACTACGTGGTGCTGCCCGCCGACAAACCGGACTCGGGCGGGGAGGACGAGGCGAAGCTGGTGCGCGAGGGGCTCCCGTACCTCCAGCAGGTGTGGGGCGACACGAACTGGCAGCTGTTCAAGGTCCACCAGCCGACGGACCTGGTGTCCGGGCCGGCGACGGTGGTGCGGGCCGGCGCCGACCGGCTCGTGATCGACGTGAAGCAGGCCGGGCGGGTGCTGGTGCGGATCCCGCACTCGCCGTGGCTGGGGCTGGTGGACACGGCGGGCAAGCCGGTGGCGCCGCCGGAGGAGACCTTCGCGTCGAAGGCGAAGGCGGCCGCTGTGAAGGAGTACGCGAACACGGCTGGATGCCTGTTCAAGGCCGCTCCGGACGAGGCGGGCGACGTGTGGACGGAGCTGCTGGCGCCGACCCCGGGGGAGTACCGGGTGGCGGCGAAGTACCAGCTGCCGCGGGGCACGCCCTGCCCGGAGGAGCTGGTCCACGGCACGCTGGGGCCGCCGGAGCGGCCGGCGCCGCCCCGGCCTTGATCCACAATTCTTTTACGTCCGGTCCGGGTGCGTTGGTCCGTATATCTGCATACGATCCCAGTAGTCCGATTGGGTGCTTCCCGAGGGAGTTGACGACGGGATGAGCAAAGAGCAGAAGCAGAACTTCCGAGCGGCGTTCCAGGCTCAGGAACCGGACCGGCCGCCGCGTCCGGCGGGCCACGGCTTCGACGGTATGTTGCGGACCAAGGTCAAGGGCGGGGCGCACACGAAGGCGGCCCTGAAGCGGGCCGGGACTCCGCAGGGCGACCGCATCGGCGAGCGCAGCAGAGGGCTGAGCTGAGCTGAACTGATCTGACCCTTTCGCGACGCCCTTCCGGCTCCGGCCGGAAGGGCTTTCCGATGCCGTCACGACTGCCGTCACGACTTCGCGGGGGAGCATCCGGACAACCGTTACATTGCCGACGGATGGCCCACACGTGCCCCTCGTAACGTCATCCGTATGACCCGTACCCTCGCCCCCGCCCGCCGTGCACTGGCGGTGACCGTCCTCGCCGCCACCGTCACCGGCACCCTCGCCGCCTGCGGCTCCGGCTCCGGCCCCGAGCTGCCCCCGGACCCCAAGGTCGGCAGCACGGCGGCCCCGGCCGCCGACACCGGCGGCCGCGCACCGGCCCTGCCCCGGTCCCGGCCGACCGGCATGAAGATCGACGCTGCGGGCGTGGACGCGAAGAAGATGGTCGATCTCAAGGTGGACGCCGCCTCCGGCGAGCTGGGCGTGCCCAACGCCGACACCGACGCGAACAGCCCCGGCTGGTGGACCGAGGGCGTCACCCCGGGCGAGAAGGGCGTCTCCGTCCTCGTCGCGCACTTCGACACCAAGTACGGCCCGGCGCTGATGAAGGACGTCAAGAAGATCAAACTCGGCGATCTCGTCGAGGTGCCGCGCGAGGACGGGAAGACGGCCAAGTTCAAGATCCGCGAGATCGAGGACGTGAACAAGAAGGACTTCCCGACCGACAAGGTCTACGGGGACACCGGCCGCCCCGAGCTGCGCCTGCTGACCTGCGGCGGCGAGCTGAAGGACGGCCACCGCACCAACAACGTGATCTTCTACGCCGATCTGGTGGCGTAATCCGGCGCCCGCCGCGAGCCCGCCCGGGCGGGCGCATTACCGTGACCTGACGGGGGGACGGTCACGGACCGTCCGCGTCTCCACACCAGTCAGGCACCAGTCAGGGACGGACGGGTCCGCAGGATCATGAACGAGACCAGCGCACCATGAGCCTTCGGCTGCCCGCCTGGACCTCGACCCTGACCTGGAAGGCCGCGGTCTTCATCACCCTCATGTGCTGCGGGCTCGCGGCACTGCTCGGCGGCCTCGTCCACAGCGCCATGACCCACCAGACGGTCGGCACGGCGCGCGAGAAGGCGCTCGCCAAACTGGACCGGACCATCGTGGCGTACGAGATCGGCGCGCGGATGGCGCGCGGCGAGGGCATCGACCCCGTAGGCCTGCCCCCGGAGCTGCGCGCAATGGCGCTCAGCGGCAAGCGCGCCACGGTCATCGGCGAACACCGCGGCCGCGCCGCGATGTGGGCGGCGGCGCCGGCCGACCACGACACCGCGATAGCCGTCTCCGTCGACTTCACCGCCGCGGAGCGGACGATCGCCGAGCTGGACCGGGCCATCCTCGGCTCCTCGGTGCTCGCCATCGGCGGCACCCTCCTCATGGGCGCGCTCGGCGTCACCCGGATCACCCGGCGGCTGCACCTGACGGCCCAGGTGGCCCGCCGGATCAGCGCGGGCGACCTGGACGCGCGGGTCGACGACCGTGCGCGCAACAAGGACGAGGTGGCGGCGGTCTCCCGGGCCCTGGACACGATGGCCTCCTCGCTCCAGCGCAAACTGGAGGCGGAGCAGCGGTTCACGGCGGACGTCGCCCACGAGCTCCGCACCCCGCTGACCGGCCTGAACGCGGCCGCCGAGCTCCTGCCGCCGGGCCGGCCGGCCGAACTCGTACGGGACCGCGTCCAGGCGATGCGCGCGCTGACCGAGGACCTCCTGGAGATCTCCCGGCTGGACACGGGCAGCGAGCGCGTGGAGCTGGACGCGTACGACCTGGCCGGGCTGGCGGCCCGCACGATCCGCGCCTCGGGCACCGACACGCGGCTCGAGGTGGTCTCGTCCCTGCGGGTGGAGACCGACCGGCGCCGCCTGGAGCGGATCCTCGGCAACCTCGTCGCCAACGCCCACAAGCACGGCGCGGCCCCGGTCACCGTCAGGGTGGACGGCCGGACCCTGACCGTGACCGACGCGGGCTCCGGCTATCCGGAGTACCTGCTCACCGCCGGCCCGCAGCGGTTCCGTACGGAGGGCATGAACAAGGGCCACGGCCTGGGCCTGACCATCGCCGCCGGCCAGGCCCGAGCCCTCGGCGCCGCCCTCGGCTTCCGCAATCCGCAGGAGGGCGGCGCCGAGGCCCGCATCACGCTCCCAGAGCCCGCAGCACCGGCAGCAACTGCGCCTCTTCGCTGTCGAGATGTGCCTCCAGCTCCCGGCTCAGCCGCTCCACCCGCTCGCTGAACCCGGCTCCGGGCCCGTCCAGCGCGCGTACCAGCTCCTCCTGGAGCCGCGCGATGACACGGTGCTCGGCATCGACCCTGCGGAAGAACTCCCGCATGTGGGGGTGCTGTTGCTCCAGGTACGGGAACAGTCCGGCGTCCTCGCTGCGGTGGTGGAACTCCAGCGTGTGGCAGAACGCGAGGCAGTGCTGGCGCAGTTGCAGCCCGAGCGAGCCGGGCCCGCCGCCGCGCGCCTGCTCCCGTACGAGGGCCAGCTGGGCCCGTAGCCACCCGTGCACCTCGAGCAGCTTCCCGGCGATCCCGCCCTCGCCGGCGGGCGCCTCGTGCGTGCGCTGGAGCGCCACGACGGGGATCACCCGCCGGGTCCGCTCCTGGTACTCCCCGTACCCGGGCGCCTCGCCCACGACGCGCGCGAACAGCTCGTCCCGCCGCGCCCCTTCGGCGGGTACGGCGACGGCCTCGTACTTCTCGGTCCCGGTCTCGACCTCTACGAGGGGACGCGCGAGCAGGTTGTGATACCAGGCGGGATGCAGGTCGGCCCCGGCCGCGGACGCGACGACGAGCAGCTGCCCGCCGCCGTCCGCGCCGTCCGCGCCCTCACCGTCCTCCCGTACGAACCCGAGGGGGACGGTGTGCGGCTTCCCGGACCTGGCCCCGGTGGTGGTGAGCAGGATCAGCTCGGAGCCTTCGAAGGGCCCGCCGACGCGGCCGGCGTTCGCCCTGAACTCTTCTATGACGGCTTGATTGAAAGATGTGGCGCTGGATGACGACATGGAGTGTCGATTCCTCACGGTGTGTATGCGTGCGATGGCAGCGAAACAACCGAGGGAGATCACCCGTAGCCGGTGGCGTACATGCCCATGGGCCCGGTCCTTCAAGAACAGGTGCCTGCCCGACCACCGCCCGGCCCACATCTCAGTAGGCGGCGTCACGCGACACGGGCGCCATACAACCACAACGAAACGAGGACCCCCAGCCGATTGCGGCGGGGGGTCCTCGTGGTTGTGCCCTCGGCAGGATTCGAACCTGCGACACCGGCTTTAGGAGAGCCGTGCTCTATCCCCTGAGCTACGAAGGCGGGGGTCAGTCGATGACCGCTGACAGCCTAGCGGATCGTGTTGCACGGATGCGCCCCCAATAGTTCAGGTCAGCAGCCGCCGCCGACGGCGGGCGGGGCGCCGATCCGCAGGGTGGCCGGAGTGGCCGGGGTGGCGCAGCAGCCGCCGCCCGTCCGGTCCGGTGCGGGCTCGTCGTAGAGGCCCGCGCCGCCGCACACGCCGGTTTCGGGGAGGGTGAGTTCGACGCGCTCGGCGGCTTCGCGGTCTCCGGCGAGGGCTGCGGCGCGTCGGCGGCCATGAGATCGACGCGAAGAAGCAGGCGAAGTAGAAGAAGGGCCGGGTGTCGGCCGGCTCAGTCGCGGTCGATGTGCACGCTGGTCGACTTCACCCGGGCGGTGGCCCGCATGCCGACCTCCAGCCCCAGTTCCTCGACGGCCTCCCGGGTCAGCAGGGACACCACGCGGTGCGGTCCGGCCTGCACCTCGACCTGGGCCGCGACGTCGCCGAGCTTGATCCCGGTCACGATCCCGGGGAAGGCGTTGCGGGCCGAGGTGTACGGGGCGTCCGCGTCCTCGGCGGAAGAAGCCTCCTGGGCGGCCTCCACGCAGAACGCCGCCAGGTCGGGGCCGTCGACGATGCGGCGCTTGCCGTCCCGGCGGGTGGGAAAGCGGTCGGCGTCCGCCCACCGCCGGGCGGTGTCGACGCTCACGCCCAGCAGTCGCGCGGCCTGTCCGATGGTGTAGGACTCCATGCGCCCCACCCTAGACGCGCGTCGGCGCCGCACGACCGCCGGTACGCCGGCCACGCGGGCGGCCCCCGGCCCGGCCCGGACGTGCCGGGCCGGGGTCCGGGGGCTTCCGCCCGTGAACCTCAGGGCCGGATGATCCGCACCTGGAAGCTGCCGTTGCGCAGTTCGCCCACCACCGAGACGCTGATGCCCGCCTTCTCGTCGGTGAACGTCTCGCCCGGCCGGAACGGCGCGTCCGACAGCTCCGCGTGCACGTTGGGCCGCCGGGTGCAGCCGCCGCTCGTGCTCGTGCTGTCCGACACCGTCACCGGACCGCGCCCGGTGTCCACGTCGGAGTCCACCTTGTAGATGAGGACGCCGGGTTTGCAGACGGACTCGTCGTTCCCGGCCTGCGTGCGCACTTCCACCGCGTACCCGGCGCTCTCGGACACCGGGACGAAGGCCAGCTTCGTCCCGCCCGAGACCGCCAGCGGCGACAGGACGTGGTCGCTGGCGCCCGACTTCGACGCGCAGCTGATCTGCGTGCTGTCCAGCCAGCCCAGCTTCCACTTGTGCCAGCCCAGCAGGTCGTTGTTGGAGCCCCAGTCCTCGCTCATGATGTCCCAGTGCCCGACGGTGCTCCCACCGTCGGCGGTGTACAGGTCGGGCAGCCCGAAGATGTGCCCGTTCTCGTGCGGGAGGACCCGGTAGCCGGTCTCCCGGTAGGTGCCGGAGCCGTCGTCCTGACGGCTGTAGACGAAGGACGTGTTGGCGAGCGGCACCCCGTCGGCGACCGGCGCCTCGCCGTTGCCCGAGAAGGTCACCGACAGGACGGTGTCCAGGGCGGACGGCCCGGCGTTCGGGGTGATCAGGATGTTGATCAGGTCGTACTTGCTGAAGTCCACCTCGGAGTCGGCGACCTTCGCGATGTGCTCGACGAGCTGCCGGTAGCCCGGTTCGTACGCGGACCCGCGCTCGATCCCGTACGCCGCGAAGGGCATCGGCATCCGCAGCCAGGTCCTTATCGGGGCCTCGGCCCGGTAGCTGAGCCGGCCGTAGGAGCTGGTCCGGAACCAGTTGGAGGTCTGGGGGAAGAACTCCGCCAGCCGGTCCAGGGCCGTGCCCTCGCCCTTGGCGTCGGGGAAGTCGATCATCAGGTTCAGCGCCTTGACCTCGCCGGTCGAGCGCGCGTACCCGGGCGGCGTCGGCAGGCCCTCGGACATCTGCACGCCCATCGTGCCGGCGATCCGGCAGGGCGCGAGTGCCGACTCGGCGGTCGTGGCCACGGCTCCGGCCGCCGACTGGCCGCGGCTGGATATCCCCGTGCTCGCCGTCGCCGTGACACCGAGGGCCAGCGCGGTCAGGGCGATGTACGCGCTGGTTCGGCGTGGTCTGCGTATCCGCCGGCCGGTCTGCGACATGAAGATCGCCTTCGGGTCCGCGGCAGCCGGCCCTCTCCGGACTGCGCTCTGTTCGTCACCCTCCGACGGGTGCGGCGCGCCCGCGCGCCGGGAGAGGCCGAACGTGGATCGGTGCGTGACTCAGGTCACACGGAGGAGTGAAATAACCGGGGAGCGGATCCCCGTTTGTACGTGAGTCCCACGAAGTGGGGACCGGCTCCCCGTTTGGCGGGGCGCCGTACGTGATCACACGCCAGGAAGGCCCCGGAATGAAGCGCCCCAGCACCACCGCCCCGGCGGCCCTGCCCGTCCCGGGAGCGGCCGTGGACCTGGCGGTGCCCGCGGTCCAGTGCGTGGCCGACGGCGCGGGCCCCGTCCCGCGCCCGCGCGCCGACGCCGTCCGCAACCGCGAACGGATCCTGGCGGCGGCCCGCGAGGCCTTCGTCGAGTTCGGAGCCGCGGCCCCCTTCGACGAGGTCGCCCGCCGGGCGGGCATCGGAAACGCCACCCTCTACCGGCACTTCCCCGACCGCCCCACCCTCGTCCACCACGTCGTGCTCTACGTGATGGAGCGGGTCAGCGCCCAGGCCGAGGCGGCGCTCGCCGAAGAGCCCGACGCCTTCGCCGCGCTGTGCCGGTTCACGCACGCCGCCGCGGACGAGCGGATCGGCGCCCTGTGCACCATGCTCGACGGCGACTTCGACTTCGAACACCCCGAACTCATCGCGGTGCGCAGCGCCTTGGAGGCCGGTGTCGAGGCCCTGCTGACGACCGGCCAGGACGCCGGACTGGTCCGCACGGACATCGGCGTCGGCGATCTGGTGGTCGCCCTCTCCCAGCTCAGCCGCCCCCTCCCCGGCACCGCCTGCCTCGACACGGACCGCTTCGTCCACCGTCATCTCCAGCTCTTCCTCGACGGGTTGCGGGCCCCGGCCCGCTCCGAACTGCCCGGTTCGGCCGCCACGTTCGACGACCTGAGGCAGAAAACCATGTGACACACCCAGAGCTTCCTTACTAGGTTTTTCCGGTCTATTCAGTCATTCCGCACAGTGAAACGGGTACACCCATGCCAAAAACAGCCGCGACACCGCCGCTGGCCGCAGATCCCAGCCGCTGGAAGGCGCTCGTCTTCATAGCCCTGGCGCAGCTGATGGTCGTCCTCGACGCGACCATCGTGAACATCGCCCTCCCCTCCGCCCAGACCGACCTCGGCATCTCGGACGGCAACCGCCAGTGGGTCATCACCGCGTACGCGCTGGCCTTCGGCGGACTGCTCCTCTTCGGCGGCCGCATCGCCGACAAGTGGGGCCGTAGGAACGCCTTCATCGTCGGTCTCATCGGCTTCGCCCTGGCCTCCGCGCTCGGCGGCGCCGCGAACGGCGAGGCCATGATGCTGGGCGCCCGCGCCCTCCAGGGTGCCTTCGGCGCCCTCCTCGCCCCGGCGGCCCTCTCCCTGCTCGCGGTGATGTTCACCGACGCCAAGGAGCGCGCCAAGGCCTTCGGCATCTACGGTGCCATCGCGGGCGGCGGCGGCGCCGTCGGCCTGATCCTCGGCGGCGTCCTCACCGAGTACCTCAACTGGCGCTGGACCTTCTTCGTCAACATCCCCTTCGCGATCATCGCGGCCGTGGGTGCCTGGATGGTCATCCGCGACGCCGCCGGCTCCCGCAACCGCGCACCGCTCGACATCCCCGGCGTGGTGCTGTCCACCCTCGGTCTCGTCTCGCTGGTGTACGGCTTCACCCGCGCCGAGTCGGCCGGCTGGTCGGACGCCGTGACCGTGGGCATGTTCATCGCCTCGGCGGCGCTGCTGTCCGCGTTCGTCTTCGTCGAGTCCAAGGTGAAGTCCCCGCTGCTGCCGCTGCGCGTCCTGCTGGAGCGCAACCGCGGCGGTGTCTACCTCTCGCTCGGTCTGGCCGTCATCTCGATGTTCGGCCTGTTCCTCTTCCTCACCTACTACCTGCAGGTCGTGAAGGGCTACTCGCCCGTCATGACCGGCTTCGCCTTCCTGCCGATGATCGCGGGCATGATCACGGGCTCCACGCAGATCGGCGCCCGGCTGATGACCCGGGTCGCGCCGCGCCTGCTGATGGGCCCCGGCTTCCTGCTCGCCGCCACCGGCATGCTGCTGCTGACCCAGCTCGAGGTCGGATCCTCGTACCCGGCGCTGATCCTGCCGGCGCAGCTGCTCCTCGGCCTCGGCATGGGCACGGCGTTCATGCCGGCCATGTCCCTGGCCACGCACGGGGTGAACCCGGCCGACGCCGGTGTCGCCTCCGCCATGGTCAACACCTCGCAGCAGGTCGGCGGCGCCATCGGCACCGCGCTGCTGAACACCATCGCCGCCTCGGCGACCACCGCGTACCTGACCGACCACGCGGCCGAGGCCGCGGCGGGCGGCGCGGCTGGCAAGCTGATCCAGGCGCAGGCCATGGTCGAGGGCTACTCCTCCGCCATTTGGTGGGCGGTCGGCATCCTGGTCGCCAGCTCGGCCATCGCGCTGACGCTGATCAACACCGGCCGTCCCGGCGCGGGCGGCCCGGTGGCCTCCGGTTCCGGCGCCGAGGACGCCGAGATCAAGATTCCGGTGATCGCCCACTGACGGGGGCGACGGCGACGGGAGTGCCCGTCCGGGAATGACTGAACACCCCGCTTGGTTCAAATTTGAACCAAGCGGGGTTAGTCTTTTCGTGTCGGCCCCGCACCACGGCCCCGACCCCCCCCGTCCCGAGGAGCGCCCCGATGAGCTCTGCCCCGACCCGCATGCCCGCGCTCTACCTCAGCCACGGAGCGCCGCCGCTCGCGGACGACCCGGTCTGGCCGGGCGAGCTGGCCGCCTGGTCCGCGGAGCTGCCCCGCCCCACCGCGATCCTGATGGTCTCGGCCCACTGGGAGGAGGCCCCGCTCGCCCTCGGTGCCACACAGCCGGTCCCGCTCGTCTACGACTTCTGGGGCTTCCCCGAGCACTACTACCAGGTCCGCTACGAGGCCCCGGGCGCTCCGCGGCTCGCCGCGTCGGTCCGCAAGCTGCTCCAGGCCCCCGGCACCCCGGTCCAGGACATACCCGACCGCGGCCTGGACCACGGCGCGTACGTCCCCCTGGTGGAGATGTTCCCGGAGGCCGACATACCGGTCCTCCAGATCTCCATGCCGACACTGGACCCGCGCCGCCTGATGGACATCGGCCGCAAGCTGGCGCCCCTGCGCGACGAGGGGGTCCTGATCGTCGGCAGCGGCTTCTTCACGCACAACCTGGCCGCGCTGCGGCACACGGGCCCGGGCGTCCCCGCCTGGTCCGCCGAGTTCGACGCGTGGGGCCACGAGGCGCTGGCCGCGGGCGACCTGGACTCCCTGCTCGACTTCGAGGTCAAGTCCCCGTCGGGCCGCCTCGCGCACCCCCGTACGGAACACTTCGCCCCGCTCTTCGTCACGCTCGGCGCGGCGGAGGCCTCCGGCGACCTCGCCGCCCGCCGGGACACGGTGGACGGCTTCTGGATGGGCCTCTCGAAGCGCTCCCTCCAGTTCGGCTAGGCCGTGCGCAGTGCGCCCGTGATCGCCTCGTCGATGGTGAACCCCTTGGCGGGCCCTTCGGGGACGATCACCTCCGTCCCGTAGGGCATCCGCACCTCGGAGGCATACCGTGCCTCACCCGGCACGGGGCCGGTCAGCACGCTGACGGTGCCGTGCCCGTCGTAGTCGTCGATCATCACGTACACCGGGATTTCGGCCCGCGCGTACGCCCGCCGCTTGCGTTCGCGGTCGCGCTCGAGGGATTCCTTGCCGGGTGACACCACTTCCGCGATCAGCTGGACCGCGGAGGCATCGATTCCGAGACCGTCCTCGGTGACGTGCTCCTCGGCGTCTTCCAAGGCGATGAACACGTCCGGGATCCAGACCTTGCGCTTGTGGATGACGTTCATGTCCTGGCGGGCGACGAACTCGCCCTGCGCGAGGAAGACGACCAGCGCGTCCCGCAGGCGATTGGCGATCCGACCGTGTGAGTAGCGACCCGTGGGTGACACCTCGATGAACCCCTCGACGATCTCGGCGTGGTAGCCCTCGGGGAGTTCCATGGCTTTCCATGCCTGCCACAGGACGTCGTCCAGGTCCGACGGGGGAGTCGCGACCTTCGGCATTACGGCCTCCAGCGTCTCGTGGGCGAGAGCGGTCATGTGCAGCACCTCCTCTAAGTGTGGGCGTCGCCGGCCGGGCGGCACAAGCGACCCTCTGACGCTAGGGAGGTGCTGTCCCATGCCGAAGGGATATGCCGATGCCTCACTCGGACGGGTGGCCCGGGCCCGGTCCCAGGGGCTTCTCGTACCAGCGCACGTCCCAGTAGCGGCCGAACTTCCAGCCCGCATCCGTGAACTCCCCGACCCGGCGGAAGCCGAAGCGTTCGTGAAGGCGGACCGAGGCCTCGTTCGGGAGGGCGACGCCGGCGAACACGCGGTGGACCGGCTCCTCGGCCAGCGCCGTGAAGAGGGCGTCGTAGAGCACCGTGCCCACGCCGCGGCCCACCGCGTGCGGGGCGAGGTAGACGCTGGCCTCCACCGACGTCGCGTAGGCCGGTTTCGGGCGGAAAGGGCTGCTTGTCGCGTATCCAGCGATTCGATCGCCGGTCCAGGCAACCAGAAGCCGGTGCGGGCCGTCTTCAGGGTGGGAGTGCAGCCATGGGCGGCGCTGTTCCGGGGTGAAGACGGCCGTGTCGAAGGTGACGGCGGTCTCGCGGACGTAGTGGTTGTACACATCCGTGAGCGCTGCCAGGTCGGCCTCCGTTCCGGGCCTGACCTGCACCTCTTCGTGTTCTTGCGGCACACTGCCCCCTCTCGTGGCGGGGCAGGATACTGCAAGATCTCGGAAAAGAGGGGGCAACGTGGGAATTCTGTCCCGATTCCAGTCGTTGTTTCCTTCGGAAGCGGGCACTCGGGAGAGTGTCCGGGGACGCACCACCCCGCCAGGGTGGCCGTCCGGCAGCCGCACCGCGACCGAACTCATCGCAAGGGAGCACGCATGGCAACCCGCGCCGTCGCCCGTCGTCAGTCCACGAGCAGCGCCCGCGCTGTGGGCGGGGAGATCGCAGACCGCGACCTGGTCGGCATGTACCTGGACGAGATCGCGCGCACCCCGCTGCTCGACGCCGCCAAGGAAGTGGAGCTGTCCCAGATCATCGAGGCGGGCGTGTACGCCCAGCAGCTCCTCGACGGAGTCATAGAGCGCGAGGGCACGACACCTTCCCGCGAGGAGCTCGAGGCGCTGGCCGCCGAGGGCGAGCGCGCCAAGGAAGTCTTCATCCGCTCCAACCTGCGCCTCGTGGTGGCCGTCGCCCGCCGCTACCCGCGCAGCGGCCTGCCGCTCCTCGACCTCATCCAGGAGGGCAACGCCGGCCTGGTCCGCGCGGTCGAGAAGTTCGACTACGCCAAGGGCTTCAAGTTCTCCACGTACGCCACGTGGTGGATCCGCCAGGCCATCACCCGCTCCATCGCCGACCAGTCCCGCACCATCCGCCTCCCCGTCCACCTGGTCGAGGAGCTCGGCCGGATCCGCCGCGTCCAGCGCGAGTTCAACCGCGAGCACGGCCGGGACCCGGAGCACGCCGAGGTCGCCGCCGAGCTGGACTCGACGGAGAAGCGCGTGGGCGACGTACTGGACTGGGCGCGCGACCCGGTCAGCCTCAACATGTCCGTGGACGACGACGGCGACACGCAGTTCGGCGACCTCCTCGAGGACACCTCCGCCATCTCGCCGGAGCAGTCCGTGCTCTCGCTGCTGCGCAGCGAGGAGCTGGAGGACCTGCTCGGCAAGCTCGACCAGCGCACCGCGTCGATCATCAAGATGCGGTACGGCATCGACGACGGCCGCGAGCGCACCCTGACGGAGGTCGGCAAGCAGCACGGCCTGACCCGCGAGCGAATCCGCCAGATCGAGAAGCACGCCCTCCTGGAGCTGAAGCGGATGGCGCGCGACACCGGCTTCGACGCCGTGGCCTGACCGGCCCGCGTCGCAGCCCCCCGGACGAGCCCCGGTGCCTATCCCCCCCAGGTGCCGGGGCTCCCTACGCCCCGGCCAGCCGCGCGGCCAGTGCGTGCGCCGCCGTGGACAGCGCGGCCGGGGCCTGCACCGTGAACGGCAGTCCCGTCATGGCCAGCCGCGCCACCAGCCACTCCGGAGCGTCCCCGCTCTCGAAGCGGACCCGCGTGCCGTCGTCGCCCGCGCCCGGAGCGGCCGCCTCCCGCAGCCACTCCGGCAGCTCCGCGCGGCCCGCCGCGAAGGTGACCTCCACGGCGTACGTCTGCCGGCCCCGCAGCCCCCTGCGCACGAACTCCCGCGCATCCATCGGCAGCTCCCGCGGCGCGAACCGGGTCCCGGTCGCGAAGGCCTCGCCCACCCGGTCCACCCGGAAGGTCCGCCAGTCCCCGCGCTCCAGGTCGTAGGCGACCAGGTACCAGCGGCTCCCCGCGCTCACCAGCCGGTACGGCTCCACCAGCCGCCGGGACCGGGCGCCGTCCCGCGCCTCGTACGCGAACCGCAGCCGCTCCGGCCCCGCCACCGCCGAGGCCATCGTCGTCAGCGTCCCCGGGTCCACGCTCGGCCCGTCGCCCCGGGTCAGCGCGACCGTGGCCGACTGCAGCGCGCCCACCCGGTGCCGCAGCCGCGACGGAAGCACCTGCTCCAGCTTGGCCAGGGCCCGTACGGAGGCCTCCTCCACCCCCTCGATCGCGTGCCCGGCGCCCGCCCGCAGCCCCACCGCGATCGCCACCGCCTCCTCGTCATCGAGGAGCAGCGGCGGCATCGCCGCCCCCGCCACCAGCCGGTAGCCGCCCTCCGCCCCCAGCGTGGCCTCGACCGGGTAGCCCAGGTCCCGCAGCCGCTCGATGTCGCGCCGGATCGTGCGGGGGCTCACCCGCAGCCGCTCCGCGAGCTCGCTCCCGGGCCATTCGCGCGGGGTCTGCAGGATGGACAGCAAGGAGAGCAGCCGCGCCGGGGTGTCGGTCATGCATTCCAGGTTGCCAGCGAAATAGGACACCGACTGACCTACATGCCGTCTAGGTTTCTCTCCATGAGCACCGAGACGTCCAAGACATCGCCCGAAAGAGAGAACGGGCCCGCACAAGAAGAGCGGAACGCACTCGCAGAAGCACGTGGCGACGGTGAAGCGTCGCACGAAGCCCCCGGGCACGCTCCCGGGCACGCCCCCGGCGAAGGACCGGCCGACCGCCGCCGCTGGCTGGCGCTCGCCATCGTGATGACCGCGGCCTTCATGGACCTGGTCGACGTCACGATCGTCAACATCGCGATACCCAGCATGCGCCAGAACTTCGGCGCCTCCACCAGCGCCGTCCAGTGGATAACCGCCGGCTACGCCCTCGCGTTCGCCGCGGGCCTGATCACCGGCGGCCGCCTCGGCGACATCTTCGGCCGCAAGCGCCTCTTCCTCATCGGCATCGCGGGCTTCACGGCCGCCTCGCTGCTCTGCGGCATCGCCGCGAACCCCTCGATGCTCGTCGCCTCCCGCATCCTCCAGGGCGGCATGGCGGCCATGATGGTGCCGCAGGTGCTGGCGATCATCCACGCCACCTTCCCGCCGCACGAGCGCGGTAAGGCCTTCGGCATGTTCGGTGCGGTCGTGGGTCTCGGTGCCGTCTCGGGCCCGATGCTCGGCGCGCTGCTCACCGAGTGGAACCTGTTCGGCCTCGAATGGCGCCCGATCTTCCTGATCAACCTGCCGGTCGGCATCGCGGGCGTACTCATGGGCCGCAAGTTCATCACCGAGTCCAAGGCCCCGCAGGCGCTGCGCCTCGACCTGGTCGGTGTCGTGCTCGCGACCCTCGGCCTGGTCATGCTGATCTTCCCGCTCACCCACGGCCGGGAGAACGACTGGCCGCTGTGGGGCTTCGTGGCCATGGGCGCCGCGCCGGCCGTCTTCGCCGGGTTCATCGCGTACGAGAAGTACAAGATCAAGAAGGATGGCTCCCCGCTCGTCGAGCTCTCCCTCTTCAAGATCAAGAGCTTCGCCGGCGGTGTCGCCGTCCAGCTGACCTTCGGCATCGCGACCGGCATCTTCTTCCTGGTCTGGACGCTGTACATGCAGATGGGCCTCGGCTGGAGCGCGCTGCGCGCCGGCGCCACCGGCATCCCGTTCTCCCTCGGCGTCTCGGCTGCCGCGGGCCTCTCGGTCCAGAAGCTCGTCCCGCGCTTCGGCCGCAAGGTGCTCCAGGCGGGCGCGCTGACCATGGCCGCGGGTCTGCTCCTCTACATCTGGGAGTCGCAGCGCTACGGGATGGAGATCGCCTCCTGGCAGATGGCGGCGCCGCTGGTGATCATGGGCATCGGCATGGGGCTCATCGTGGCCCCGATCACCGACACCGTGCTGTCCGAGGTGCCCCGCGAGCACGCCGGATCGGCCTCGGGCCTGATCAACACCACCCAGCAGATGGGCAATGCGCTCGGCCTCGGCCTGACCTCCGTCGTCTTCTTCGGGCTCATCGACGACGACATGGTCCTCGGGGCGCCGTACACCGAGGCCTTCCGCGGTGCGCTGTGGTGGGTCGTGGCCGTCATGGTCCTGATCTTCGCGGTGATGTTCGCGCTGCCGCGCAAGTCGATCCCGATGGAGCAGCGCGAGGGCGGCTCGGAGCACCCGGCCACGGTCCAGGAGAAGGTCCCGGCCGTCTGAGGTCTTCCGGCCCCACTTCACGGACATGCCCGCCTTTGTTGGCGGGCATGTCCGTTTCTCTTTGTTTCACGGCGGGGCCATTCCGGCCGGCCGCCTCGACTTCGAACCGGACCTCACCGAGCGCGAGACGACCGCCGCCCGGCTCGCCGACCACACCGGCATCGACCCCGAACTCCTCGTGGCTCAGGGCGTGGACGTCACCGCCGTCACGATCACCGGCGAGACCCGCGCGAACATCTCCCTCGCCGAACCGGACGGCACCCTCACCAAGATCAACGCCGTCGGCCCCGAACTCACCCCCGGGGAAGCCGCGCTGCTCCTGGACACGGTCCGGACCTGCTCCGGCGGCTCCGCCTGGATCGCCTGCTGCAGCAGCCTCCCGCGCGGCCTGCGCCCCGAGTGGTACGCCGACCTCGTCCTCCGCACCCACGAGGCCGGTGCCCGGATCGCCCTGGACACCTCGGGCCCGGCCCTGCTGGCGGCGCTGCCCGCCCGCCCCGACGTGATCAAGCCCAACGCGGAGGAGCTCGCCGAAGCCGTCGGCCGGCCGCTGGCCACCCTCGGCGACGTCGTCAAGGCGGCCGAGGAACTGCGCTCGCTGGGCGCGGGCGCGGTCCTGGCCTCCCTCGGCGGCGACGGCCAGTTGCTGGTCTCCGATGAGGGCACCCACTACGGCACCGCGCCGGCCCCCGCGGTCCGCAGCAACGTCGGGGCGGGCGACGCCGCCCTGGCCGGCTTCCTGATCGCGGGAGGCACCGGCCCCGGCCCCGGCGCCCTTGCCTCGGCCCTGGCCCACGGCGCGGCCGCCGTCCAGCTCCCCGGCAGCACCATGCCGACCCCCTCGGACCTGCGTCCCGAAGCGGTCCGGATCACCCAGGACCTGCCCCTGGACCTCCCCCTGTCGGCACCCGCCACGGCCTGAACCGTCGCCGCCCGAACCGGCGTCGGCGTCACCTCACCCGCGCGCGGAGCTCCATGGCTCCGCGCGCGGCCGCTTCGCTCTCGTACACCTCGCACATGTGCCGCCCGTCCGGCGTCGCCGTGTGCTCGACCTCCCACAGGCTGACCTCGGCCCCGTCGAGCAGGACGAACGCGTGCTCGTACAGGCTGAAGCCGGCGTCCCGCCCGCCCGACGGGCACTGCCGCCCGCCGAAGGACTGCGTGATCTGGTGCGCGTACGCCGACCGCAGCCGCGCCGCCACCTGTTCGCCGGGCCGGTCCGCGTTCTCCGCGCGGCGCAGCACCCGCCGGGCGTGGTCGGCGGACTGCTCCACCGCGTACTCCCGGTGCGGTCGCGTCGACGCCGAGGCCGCGAACAGCGCGCTCAGCAGCGCCACATCGTCGTCGGGCTCCTCGTCACCCGGCAGCAGCAGCGGGTCCAGAGCGGCCTCGGACGGGGATTCACCGAACAGCCGGGCCACCGCCAGGCAGGTCTCCGCCTTGCTCGCGAAGAGCTCGTGCCGGACCGTCCGGTCGCCCTCCTCCCGGTACACCAGTTCCCACAGCGACACCGAACCGCCGTCGGCCAGCAGATAGGTGTGCCGGTGGGTCTCCCGCCAGCATCCCGTCGCCGGGCTGTGGTGGGTGGTGTAGAGCGAAGAGCTGTGTGCGAGCGCCGTGCCGAGGCGCTCGACGAGCCTGTCGGGCAGGTCGAAGGAGTTCAGGGCGCGGCCGAGGAGCCGGCCGAGGTGCGCCTCGGTTGTCTCGTACGGATCGCTCAAGGTGGGTCTCCAGGCCGTCGCAGCTTGTCACTTCGCGGAAGCTCAACGTAACCCCTCGCTCTGACATCACGTCCGGGGTTCGGTAAAACGTCCGGGAAGCAACAGGGGTTCCCGCCACACCTTCAGGTCAACTTCCGTACGGAAGGGCATGGTTACGCCCGCTCTGTGATGAAGCGCGGGACTATGGGCCACATGGCAACGAACACAGTGGGCGTCCCCCGCCGGCAGGGGCGGCCCGGCACCCGGCACGAGGGCGAACAGGACGCCGCGGCAGCCGCCGGACGGGGGCCGGCCTGGCTGCTGGTCCTCACCGGGGCGGCCGGGGTGCTGGCCTCCTGGGTCATCACCCTGGACAAGTTCCTCCTGCTGGAGGACCCCGATTTCAAGCCCGCCTGCAGTCTCAACCCCGTGGTCTCCTGCGGCAGCGTGATGAAGAGCGACCAGGCGGCGGCCTTCGGCTTCCCCAACCCCATGCTGGGGCTGGTCACTTACGCCGTCGTGGTGTGCGTCGGCGCGGGCCTGCTGGCCGGCGCGCGCTACCGCGGCTGGTTCTGGCTGGGTCTGAACGCCGGAACCCTCTTCGGCGTCGGCTTCTGCTCCTGGCTGATGGTCCAGTCGCTGTACGAGATCAACGCGCTCTGCCTGTGGTGCTGTCTGGCCTGGGTGGCCACGCTGCTGATGTTCTGGGCGGTCACCGCGTACAACGCCCGTACGGGGATCCTGCCTTCGCCCGGCCCGGTACGGGACTTCTTCGCCGAGTTCGGCTGGGCCCCGCCCGCCCTGCACATCGGGGTGATCGCCATGCTCGTCCTCACCCGGTGGTGGGACTTCTGGACCGGCTGACGGCGCGGAACGCGAGAGGGCCCCGGCAGCTGGACGCTGCCGGGGCCCTCGTCGTTTCGCTCCACGGGCACGGGGCCCGGAGATCAGCTGCCGACGGAGGCGTTGCCCGAGAGGACCGGGATGTTGTCCAGGATGTGCGAGAGCGGCTCGTCGCCCTTGGCCTGGGTGGAGTTCTCGGTGCACTGCTGGTTCTGCGGGTTCGACAGGACGTTGATGTCCTGGACGCCGACGTTGGCGATCAGCGCGAACAGGGACTGGGCGTTGACCTTGACCGGCAGGCCGATGCAGGGCTTGTTCAGGGTGCCCTGGACCAGGCCGAGCTGCGGGCTCTGGTCACCGTGGGTCTTCTGGTTGCCGTAGATCTGCTGGGCACCGTTGCCGTTGACGGTGTTGACCCCGTTGTCGTTGCCGATGGCCATGGCCGGGGCCGCAGCAGCAGCGCCCGCGCCGACCGCGGCGGCGGTGACGGCGGCGGCGGTCATGATCTTCTTGAACATCTTGATCCTTCTGTCGCACGAGTGCCCGCTAACGGAGCGCCCTGGTCAACTGCCCTGCCAGGAGGTTGGTTCCGCTGCTTCACTCAAACGGCCCGTGTGGCGCGAGGTTTTCCCCGGCCCGGGTGAGAGGCCCCCGGACGCCTGCGCGAAGCCCGTACGAAGCGCGCAGTCGGCCCGCCTCCGGTTGCGCTCCGTACGAGGTGTTCGCACGGTGGGTGAGGGAGCGGATCGCTCAGGTCCGTATCCGCGCGACCACGAGAAGGAACATCCATGCACCCCACGAAGCCCTCCCGCGCCCGCCGCGTCCGCCTCCTTGTCCCGTCGGCCCTCGCCGTCGTCATACTGTCCGGCGCGGCGGCCCCCGCGGGCGCCGTGGAAAGCGACCGCGGAGCCGCGCTCAGCCGGCGAGCCGCGGCGGGCCCCGTCGACGACCTCATCAACGGCATCCTCGAATCCATCAAGGCCCTCCTGCCGCCGGGCATCAGCCTGCCGGACATTAAGATCCCGGAGATCAAGCTGCCCGAGATCAAGCTCCCCGAGATCAAGCTGCCCGAGATCCCGGGGGTCCAACTCCCGCAGATTCCGGGTGTGGAGATCCCGGGGCTGCCGTCGCTCACCCCGCCGGCGCTGCCGGACCCGGCGGACCCGGCGGACCCGGCGGACCCGGCGGACCCGGCGGACCCGGCGGACCCGGCGGACCCGGCGGAGATCGTGCCGGAGCTCCCCGACGTCGAGGTCCCGGGGATTCCGGACCTTCCGTAACGTCCGGAACGCGCCGTGGTTACGACTATTGAGCTGAACAGGTCTGATCGCGGACGGAACCGTGTCGTCAGGGAAGATGGACCGTTTCGCTCGATGTGAGCCCCGGATCGGGGCAGAACATCGAACAGAAGGTGCACTTCCCATGAACTCTGCCAAGAAGGCCGCTCTGGTCCTGGCCACCGCTGGTCTCGCCGCGGCCGGTGCCGCCGGCTCCGCCGTCGCCGACTCGTCGGCCGAGGGTGCGGCCGTGGGTTCCCCCGGCGTCCTCTCCGGCAACCTGCTCCAGGTCCCGGTGCACGTCCCGGTCAACGTCTGCGGCAACACCGTGAACGTGATCGCGCTGCTGAACCCCGCGTTCGGCAACGTCTGCGTCAACGACTGACGTCGGCTGTAGAACGACTGTGGGCGCCCCGGCCTCGCCGGTGGCGCCCACAGTCACGTTCGGGCCGCTCAGCGGGCGCCGCCGTTGAGCTGCACGCCGCCGAGGAGCGGGGACGCCTGGGTGGCACCGTTCGCGAGGCCGAGCACCTCGCCGGGCAGGTTGTTGCGGACCTTGTTGACCCTCTGGACGGTGCCCAGGACCGTGTTGAGGTGGCCGCCCTGTTCGGCCAGTCCGGCGCCCACGGTCTGGGGGAGCGACTCGGAGACGGGGTTCACGGCCTCCGTCACTTCCGTCACCCCGCTCGTCAGGCTCATGGGCACCGCGGACGGGGCATCGGCGGCGAAGGCGGGGGCGGAGGCGCCGAGGGCGGCTACGGAGCCGGCGACGACAGCGGCGACCTTCGTGAGCTTCATTTATCGAAATCCTCTTCTTTTCGTGGGCAGAGGCGTCGGCGGCGACCGTCGCGCCGCTTTCGCCATGGGTAACGATTCCCCGCCGATCCGGAAACGCGTCGCGCGGGTACATGACAGCGGCCGGAGAATCCGACAAGGGATTCTCCGGCCGATATTTCTTCCGATTACCGGTATTGCCGGTCAGGCGATACGCGACCGCCGGTAAAGAATGGCGCCACCGAGGATCAGTGCCGTGGCGAGGGCCGCCGCGGCCGCGGGCTGGCCCGCGCCGGTCTCGGCCAGCATCGGCGCGGTCACGTGCGCGGGAGCGGGCGCCGGTGCCGGTCCGGGCGCCGGGGCGGGGAGGGGCGTCGGTGCCGCGGCCGCCGGGGGCAGGTGGACGGGTGTGTCACCGGCGGGGGCGGCCGGGGGCTGGTCGGCCGGACGGACGACCTCCGGTGCCGGGTGCTCGACGGGCTGGCTCCCGTGCGGCGGCCGTGGTGCGGGCGCCTCTTCCACGACGGGGGCGGGCGCGGGAGCCGGGGCCGGAAGCGTGACGGGTGCCTCCTCGACCGGGGCGGGAAGCGGTGCGGGTGCCTCCTCGACCGGTGCCGGGAGCGGTACGGGCGCCTCCTCCGGGACGGGCTCCGGCCCGGGAGCGGGGGCGGGCAGCGGCTGGGGAGCCTCGTCCGCCGGCGCGGGGGCGGACGGCGCCTCGGGACTCGGTGCGGGCGCCTCCTCGACCGGGGCCGGGTGCTCCGCGACGGGCTCGGGCATGGGGTGCGGCCGCTCGGGCGCCGGGGGCGCGTGGTGCACCGGCGGCGGCGGGGCGTGCTCGGGGTGGTCGTCGCACTCCTCCTTGCCCTCCTCCCCGCCGGGGCCGCCGTAGCCGCCCTCCTGGCGCGGCTCCTCCTGGCGCGGCTTCGCGTGCCGCGGCCCCTGGCGGGGCTCCTCGTCCCTCGGCTGCTCGTAGCGCGGCGACTCGTGGCGCTGCTCCGGCACCGCGTGCCGCGGTCCCTCGCGCTCCTCGAGGTAGCGCTCGAAGGCCTCGGCGTTCTCGGGGCTCAGGTAGCGCCCGTAGTCGTGGCCGTCGTCGGAGTGCGAGCCGGTGGTGGTGACGCAGGTGTTCCCCATCGCGGGGTTGAGCGCCGCACCTCCGTCCACGCTGTTGCCGCACACGTTGGGTGCGAAGGTGACCGGTACCGAGACGCTGTTGCCGGCCAGCACACCCGGGGAGTGCGAGGCCTCGGCCGTCGCCCCCTGATGCGCGTAGGCCGCGCCGGCCGCGATCGACAGCAGACTCGACGCTGCCGCCGCCGTGAGCATCCCCTTGCCCAGTACCTGTCGGCTCAGTACCTGTCGCATGGGTCCTTCCCTGTCTACCGGCGCTGGTGCCGGTGCTGAATCGAAGGTGGCCTCGGAGTGCACCGCCGTGCACTCCGAGGCCACCCCGAGGAGGTTTGCCCTTGCGGGCGCAAGCGCTTCGTCAGCAGCTGCTGCGTCAGTGGTTGACGCAGACGTTGCCGAACGCGGGGTTCAGCAGCGCGATCACGTTCACGCTGTTGCCGCAGATGTTGATCGGGATGTTGATGGGCACCTGGACGGCGTTGCCCGAGAGGACGCCCGGGGAGCCCACGGCCGCGCCCGAGGCGCCGGCGTCGGCCATCGCGGGGGCCGCGGCACCGGCGGCCATGAGAACGCCGGCGGCCAGGACAACTGCCTTCTTGTACGTCATTTGATTTTCAATCCTTCCCGCAGAGGCGTATCCGCTGCAGAAATAACAACGAGCGGCTCCGGGAAAAGAAACAGTCCAGGTGCCCGGAATTCGGGCTTTATTTGGGTTGCTATTCACGGCCCATTCATGCGGCGAGGCCGTCGCGACCGAATTGGTGCGACGGCCTCACTGGCACGGACCTCGATCAGCTGCCGGAGGAGACGTTGCCGGAGAGGATCGGGATGTTGTCCAGGATGTGCGAGAGGGCCTCGTCGCCCTTGGCCTGCGTGGAGTTCTCGGTGCACTGCTGGTTCTGCGGGCTGGACAGGACCGGGATGTCCTGGACGCCGACGTTGACCAGAGCAAGCACGGACTGCACGTTGGCCTTGGCGGGCAGGGCGATGCAGGGCTTGTTGAAGGAGCCCTGGATCAGCGCCATCTGCGGGCTCATGTTGCCGTAGGTGGCCTGGTTGCCGTAGATCTGCGAAGCACCGTTGCCGTTCACGGTGTTGATGCCGTTGTCGTTCCCGATGGCCATCGCCTGCGGAGCCATGGCGGCGCCCATGCCCACGACCGAGGCCGCAACCGCTGCCGTGGCCATCATCTTCTTGATCATTGTCGTCCCTTTTTAGCAGGATTGCCCGGTACTGGAGCATCAGGAACAACGGCCCGGCACCCGCCGGGGTTGCGTGACTTCACCCGGATGCCGCCGTTTCGGACGGCGCGGTTGACGCTCAGGCGTTCCCCTCGGTGTCACGCTGCCGCTCGGGACGCCGTTGGGTCCCGCCCGCGAAGCCGCTCGCCGCGGCCTCGCCCTGCCGCATGCGCGGAATTCCTTTCGGTTCGAACAATGGTGCAAGCGATAACGACCCGCTCGGTTCGAGGGTGCGTGCCATCGCCCAAAAGGCCGTACGAGCGAGTCCGACGTGATTTCCAGCCCGATTTCTGACAAAGTTCACTCCTGTTTTGTCCCCTTGATCGAAAATGGAGACAGGGTCATGGGTTCCTCCCGCAGAATCCTCGGCACGCTCGGTCTGCTGTCCTGCCTCACACTTTCCGCGTACGTTCCCGCGGCGCAGGCGGCCCCCGCGCCGCAACCCCCCGCTCCCAAGGAGATGCCTCGGGTTCCATTCACCCAGCGTTACCAAGCGGTGCAGCACGGCGGGCTGGTGCGGGCCTCCAACTCCGGCATCAGCTGCCGCCGCGAGGAGTCCCCGCAGGCCGAGCCGTGCGCCGAGGTCAAGCGGGGCGCGGCAGGGGTCAACAGCGACTTCGAGATGTTCTACAGCGAGGTCGACAAGGACCCGGACACCTACAACTCCACCCGGGCCGAGCTCAAGGTCCCGCAGGGCGCGAAGGTCTCGTACGCCCGTCTCTACTGGGGCGGGAACCTGCGGGTGGGCGAGCAGAAGCCGCCGGAGGACAACGGCCGGGTGCTGGTCGCAGAGCCGGGCGGCGCGTACAAGGAGGTCCTCGCCGACACCGTGATGGGCCACAGCACGGACGCGGGCAGCGATGCCTACCAGGCCTCCGCCGACGTGACCCCGCTGGTGCGCAAGGGTGGCGCCGGGATGTGGACGGTGGCGCAGCTCAACATCGCCATGGGCCACTCCGAGGTCGGGGCCTGGGGCGGCTGGACGCTGGTCGTCGCCTACGAACACCCGCAGGAGCCGGTGCGCCGGATCTCGGTGTGGGAAGGCTTCGAGGCGCTCGCCGCCCGGGCGGGCGACGGGGTGGTCGAGCTGGACGGCCTGGACGCGCCGGCCGGGGCGTCCGGGCGGGTCGGGGTGGTCGCGTACGACGGGGACCGCGGCACCTTGGAGGACTCACTCACCGTGACGGCCGACAGTGGCCGCCGGGTGAGTCTCAGCGATCCGGAAAACCCTTTCAATGACGTCATGAATTCCACGATCACGGAATTCGGACAGCAAGCATTCTTGCGACAGCCGGATTATATGAACAATCTCGGATATGACGCGGACGTGTTCGATCTGAGTCCCGCCCTGTCCGGTGGTGCCCGCAGTCTGAGCTTCAGGTTCACGGGTGAAAGTCAGGGTCATTTCCTCGGTGTGCTCTTCGTTCAGACAGACGCGCGCCGCTGAACGTAGGAGACCACTCCACGTGCCCACACAGCCATGGGCGGCACAGCCCACGACCGTCCTCCATCTCGCCCAGCCCGTAGACGGCGGTGTCGCCCGGGTCGTCACCGATCTCGTGCGCGCCCAGACCGCCGCGGGCCTGCGCGCCGTCGTCGGCTGCCCGCGCGGCGGAACGCTCGCCGGCGCCGCCCGGGAAGCCGGCGCCGAAGTGCTCACCTGGCGCGCCGGGCGGGCCCCCGGGCCCGGTCTGCCCGCCGAAGTGCTCGGCGTCCGGCGGCTGCTCCGCCGCGTCCGGCCCGACCTCCTGCACGCCCACAGCGCCAAGGCCGGGCTGGCCGGGCGGCTCGCCGCGCGCGGCACCGTCCCCACCGTCTTCCAGCCGCACGCCTGGTCCTTCGACGCCGTCGGCGGGGCCACCGGCGCACTCGCGCTGCGCTGGGAGAGGTACGGGGCGCGCTGGGCCGACCGGGTGCTCTGCGTCAGCGAGGCCGAGCGCCGCGCGGGCGAGGCCGAGGGGATCACCGCCCGGTGGTCGGTGATCCGCAACGGCGTGGACCTCGACCACTTCCGGCCCGGCGGCCCGGACCCCGGCCAGGACAAGGCACGGGCCCGCGCCGGGCTGCCGCTGCCCGCGGCCTTCCGGGGTGACGGGCCGCTCGCCGTCTGCGTGGGCCGGCTCTGCCTCCAGAAGGGGCAGGACATCCTGCTGCGGGCCTGGCCGGAGCTGCTGGGCACCGTCCCCGGAGCCCGCCTCGCCCTCGTCGGCGACGGCCCCGACACCGAACGGCTGCGCCACACCGCCCCCTCCGGGGTGCTCTTCGCGGGCGCCGCCCCCGACATCCGACCGTGGCTTCGGGCCGCCGATCTCGTTGTACTGCCGTCGCGGTGGGAAGGCATGGCGCTCGCCCCGCTCGAGGCCATGGCCTGCGGCCGCCCGGTCCTGGTCTCCGACGTCAGCGGTGCCAGGGAGAGCCTGCCGCCCGGCCAGGGACGGCTCTGCCTGGTGCCACCGGAGGACCCGACGGCGCTGGCCAAGGCCCTGGGACGGCTGCTCGCCGAACCGCGGCTGCTCGCCGAACTCGGAGAGCAGGCCCGGCAGCACGCCCGGACCGACTTCGACGTGCGGCGGACCACGGACGCGGTCACCGGCCTGTACCACGAACTGCTGGGCAGGCCCCGGCCCTTGAACCAGGAGCGCATCAGCCGATGACGATGGACAGCGCACCCGCCCGGCACACCGGGCAGGGCGGCACGGGGCCCGCCGGCGGTGCCGGCATCACTGCCGTACGCCGTGCCGCGACCGCCATCCACCCTCCGCGCGGGCCCAGGGCCGGCCAGGCCCGGCCCGCCGTACGCCCGCAGCGGGTCCGCCGCCTGGACGGGCTGCTCCCGCTGCTCACCGCCGACGCGCTGGCCGTCGTACTCACCGCGACGGCCCTGCCCGGAACGGGCCTGCCGGCCCCGGCGGCCGCCCCGATCGCCGTCCTGCTCACCGCACTGCACGCGCAGGCCGGGCTCTACCGGCCGCGGCTCTCGCCCTCGGCGCTCCTCGAACTGCCCGTGCTGGCCGGGCGGTCCGCCGTGCTGTGGTGCGGCGCGGCCACCGTCGTCGCCGCCGTGGAGCCCGCCCACGCCCTGGGCTGGGGCGCGCTGCTCACCGCCGTGTGCCTTCAAGTCGTACTGGCGTGTGCGGGGCGCGGGTTCGTCAATCAGTTCCGCCGCCGCACGCGCCTCCGCCGGCCGGCCTCCGCCCTCGTGGTCGGACCCGGCGCCGGAGCGGGCGCGGTGGCCACCGCCCTGTACGGCCGCCCCGAGTACGGGCTGCGCCCGGTCGGGGTCGCCGACACCGGGACGGCCGCCGAGGGCGACACCGGCCCGCTGCCGGTGCTCACCACCCACGAGGACGTCCGGCGCGCGGTCATCCAGAACTCCGTGCGGCACGCCGTGTTCACCCGCCCGCCCGAGGCCGATGAGCGCACCGCCTCCCTGGTCCGCCTCTTCCACGACCACGGCTGCCGGCTCTGGCTCGCCGACCCGGCCGGTACCGCCAAGGTCACCGGGATGCGGGTGGCGCACCCCGCCGACCAGCTGTGGGGGTACGCCGTCCAGCCCCTGCTGCCCCGCCCGGCGCGGCCGCTGGAGCGCTGGGTCAAGCGGGGCCTCGACGCCGTCCTCGCACTGGTCGCGCTGGCCGCCGCCGCGCCCGTGATGGCCGCCTGCGCGCTGGCCGTACGGACCTGCGACGGGCCGGGGGTGATCTTCCGTCAGGAGCGGGTCGGCCTGTACGGGCGCCCCTTCACCCTGCTGAAGTTCCGTACCCTGCGCGCCGACGAGCACGAGTCCGCCACCCGCTGGACGGTCGCGGGGGACCGGCGGATGAGCCCGGTCGGCTCCTTCCTGCGCAAGTCCTCGCTGGACGAGCTGCCGCAGCTGTGGAACGTCGTACGGGGTGACATGAGCCTGGTCGGCCCGCGCCCCGAACGACCGTTCTTCGTCGCCAAGTTCTCCACCGTCCACCCCGGATACGAGGCCCGGCACCGGATGCCCGTCGGCATCACCGGCCTGGCCCAGATCAACGGCCTGCGCGGGGACACCTCCATCGAGGACCGCGCCCGGTTCGACAACCACTACATCGACACCTGGTCGCTGTGGCAGGACCTGTGGATCCTGGCCCGCACCGCGGCCTCCTTCTTCCGCTTCCGGCTGGGGGGCAGCTGATGAGCCTTGCGGTATCCCTATCCCTGAACGGTGCCCGGCCCGACCTGCCGGGGCTGCTGCGGCGGCACTGGCCGCTGCTGCCGCTCGCCGCGACCGTGCTCTTCCTGCTCGCCCCGCTCCCGGCGGGGGACGCGACGGCCTCCGGGAAGGTCGGCCCGGCCGACGCGGCCTCGCTGCTGCTGGTCTTCGTCTGCGCCGTGCAGGCGCTGCGCGGCCGGGTGCGCGGGCTGACCCCGCTGGGCGTGCTCGTGCTCGGCATGCCCGCCGTGGGGCTCGCGGTCGCGACGATGACCGCGGGTGACCCGCACGCCGCCCTGCCGGGCTTCGTGCGCTACCTCCAGGTCTTCGTGCTGGTCCCGGCGGCCGTGGTGCTGCTGGTGCGCGACGCCGGGGAGTTCCGGATCGCCGCCGGGTGCTTCGTGGTCCTGGCGCTGGTGCAGGGCGCGGTGGGGGTCGTGCAGTACGCGACCCACACCGGGGCCTCCTACCAGGGCCAGGACATCCGGGCCGTGGGCACCTTCGGCCCCGGTGACGTCATGGGCATGGCCACCGTGGTGGCGTACGGGCTGGTCGTGGCGACCGCGGTTGCGCTGGCGCCGGGGCTGGGGCAGCGGGTCCGGCGGATCGCCGGGGGCGTGGCGCTGGTGCTGGTGCTGCCGCTGGTGCTGTCGTTCAGCCGGGGCGTGTGGATCGCCACCGTCGGCGCGGCGGTGCTGGTGATGCTGCTGGCCGGCATCCGGCGGGCGCTGAAGGTGCTGCTCGCGCTGGCCGCCGCCGGGGTCGTCCTGGTGGGCGGGCTGGGGGTCGGCTCCGAGATGGTCGCGGAGCGGCTGACCTCCATCACGCAGGTCTCCAGCGCCCCCGACCAGTCGGTGACCGACCGCTACACGATGTGGGCGGCCGCGGAGTCGATGTGGCGTGAGCGGCCGGCGGTGGGGGTGGGGCTGAAGGGCTTCCCGGCCCACCGGGACGGGCACGCCTCGCTGGGGCTCTCCTCGGGCAGTGACACCGCGGGCGCGGGGCAGGCGTACCTGCGCCAGCCGCTGCTCTCCCCGCACAACATGTACCTGCTCATCCTGAGCGAGCAGGGGCTGATCGGGCTGACCGCGCTGGCGGGCGGCTGGGCGGCGCTGCTGGTGGCGGGGGCGCGGCGGCTCGCCTCCGGTGCCGCGGGACGGATCCGGGACTGCGGGCTGATCGCGACCGGGCTGTTCGTGTGGCAGCTGACCGACTTCCTGTACGCGGACATCGGCGGGCCGTCCACCGTCCTGACCGGAGTGATCATCGGGCTTGCCGCCTGGTGGGCCCTTCCCTCCCGGGGGGACACGGATCCCGGTGGCCCGGGTGGCCCGCCGGTCCGCGCTCCCCGTACGGCCCGGGGCTCGGCCCCTGAGGGTGCGGCCACCCGGTGACGGACACCCCGCAGACCGGAACGCGGCCCGCCTCCGGTCCTCCGGCCGGGGCGGGCCCGGCCCGCGTGCCGGGCGCCCCCGCGGGCCCCGGGAGCGTGCCGGACCCGGCCGCCGTACCGTCCGCGCCGCCCGGCGGCCGGGCTCCCGTCCTGCCGGACCCCGGGTTCGTGGCGGGGGCGCTGCCCGGTGCCGCCGGGCATCCGGGCGGGGTGCTGGGACCGCGCAGCGTGCGGGTGGCGGCCCGCGGCGGCTCCGGCCGCCCGGCGTCCGCCCTCGCGGCCTCCGCCGGGACCGGCGCCCCGGCACCCGGATCCCCAGGCCGTAGCGGCCCGGCACCCGGACCGCCCGCCGCCCCGAGCGGGAACGGGCCGGCGCCGCTCGGGCGGTTCCTGGCCAAGGCCGCCGCCGTCACCGCCGGGCTGACCGCGGCCGGTGCGGTGTTCGGACTGGTGCGGGACCAGACCATCGCGCACCTCTTCGGGGCCGGGCACGACAGCGACGCCTTCCTGATCGCCTGGACCGTGCCCGAGATGGCCTCGACGCTGCTCATCGAGGACGCCATGGCGCTGCTGATGGTGCCCGCCTTCAGCCACGCCCTGGCCAGGCGGGCGGCCAGCCGGGCCGGGCTCACCCGCAAGGAGGCCCGCGCGCAGGACCCAGTACGGCTGCTCGTGGGGGCGACCCTGCCGCGCCTCGCCGTGTTCCTGGCCGCGGTGGCCTCCGTGCTCGTCGTGGCCGCGCCGCTGGTCGTCGCCGTGCTCGCGCCCGGCCTGCCCGACCCGGAACTCGCCGTCCAGTGCACCCGGATGACGGCGCTGACCGTCATCTCCTTCGGCATCGCCGGGTACTTCAGCGCGGCACTGAGGGCGCACCGGTCCTTCGTGCCGCCCGCCGCGATCTACGTCTCGTACAACGTCGGCATCATCGGCACCATGGTCGCGCTGCACGCCCTGTGGGGGGTGCGGGCCGCCGCCGCCGGGGTCGCCGCCGGCGGACTGCTGATGGTCCTCGTCCAACTGCCGGCCTTCATCCGGAACGTGGGCTTCGGCCCGCACCGGGCCAAGGGGGCCCCGCGCAGCCAGCGCGACCGCGACCGCCCCACCCTCATCGCCTTCGGCGTGATCGCCCCCGTGATCTTCTTCGCCGTCTTCCGGCAGTCACAGGTGCTCGTCGAGCGGTTCCTCGCCGCCTCCCTGCCGCCCGGGGCGATCTCGCACCTCAACTACGCGCAGAAGGTCGCGCAGATGCCGATGGTGCTCTCCCTGATGATCTGCACCGTCACCTTCCCCGTCGTCGCCCAGGCGATGGCCGGCGGGGAACGCGAGAAGGCCCGGCGCCGGGTCGAGCAGGACCTCGCCCTCGCCTGCCTCGCCGTCCTGATGGGCACCGCACTCGTCATCGGCTACGCGCCCCAGATCATCCAGGTCCTCTTCGAACGCGGCGCGTTCACCCACCGGGACACCCTCGCCACCGCCTCCGTCATGCGGGTCTACGGACTCGGACTCCTCGGCCACTGCCTCGTCGGGGCACTGTCCCGGCCCTTCTTCTCGACCGCCCGGCCCACCTGGTTCCCGGCGCTCGCGATGGGCGCCGGACTGCTCGTCAACATCGTGGCCGGAGCCTTCGCCGTCGGCTGGTGGGGCACCTACGGCATCGCCGCCGCCAACGCGGCCGGCATCTCCACCACCGCCGTCCTGCTGCTCACCGGCCTCGGCTCCCGGATCATCGCCATCCGGGTCCGCCGCGTCGCCGTCAGCATCGGGCGGCTCGCGGTGTCCGCGGCGGCCGCCTGCGCCACGGGCTGGATCGCCGGGCCCATGATCCCCGACCCGAAGCTCAGCGCCGCCCTCGGCTGCCTGCTGGTCCCGGCCATGTTCGGAGCCACCGGCACCGCCATACGCGCCCTCGAAGTCACCGCCCTGCCCGGTCAGATCGACCGGTTCACCTCCCAGTTCACGCAGAGGTTCCGCAATGTCCGCTGACACCGACACGGCGCCCGCCGCCGTGGTGGTCCCCGCCCGCCGGACCGCATCGCCGTGGGTCCTGATGTACCACTCCGTCGCCGAGTTCACCGACCCCGCGGAGGATCCGTACGGCATCACCGTCACCCCCCGCGCCCTCGAGGCCCAGCTGCTGTGGCTGCGCTCCCGCGGGCTGCGCGGGGTGTCGGTCGGCGAGCTGCTCCGGGCCCGGGCGGCCGGACGCGCGGCCGGGCTGGTCGGGCTGACCTTCGACGACGGCTACACCGACTTCCTGACCCACGCGCTCCCGCTGCTGCGCCGCCACGGCTGCACCGCCACCCTCTTCGTACTGCCCGGGCGGCTCGGAGTGGACAACGTGTGGGACCCGCTGGGGCCGCGCAAGTCCCTGCTCACCGCCGAGGGCATCCGCGAAGTCGCCGACGCCGGGCAGGAGATCGGCTCGCACGGGCTGCTCCACCAGGACCTCACCGCGGCCCCCGACCACGTCCTCCAGCAGGAGCTGCGCGGCAGCCGCGACCTGCTGCGCGAGCTGACCGGGACGCTGCCCGAGGGGTTCTGCTACCCGTACGGGCACCTCGACGCCCGGGTCGTCGACGCCACCCGGGCCGCCGGGTACGGGTACGCCTGCGCCATCGACCCCGGGCGGCTCGCGGGCCCGCACGCCCTGCCCCGTACGCACATCAGCCAGGCCGACGCGGGCGCGCGGCTCCGGATCAAGCAGGTGCGCCACCAGGTGCGGGAGCTGCGGCGGGTGGTCAGCCCGTGACGGCGGCCAAGGTACTTCACGTCATCACCGGACTCGGGGTCGGCGGCGCCGAGCAGCAACTGCGGCTGCTGCTGCGGCACATGCCGATGCGCTGCGACGTCCTGACGCTGACCAACCCAGGGCCGGTGGCCGAGGGGCTGCGCGCCGACGGGGTCCGGGTCGTCCACCTCGGGATGCGGGGCAACCGGGACCTCGGAGCGCTGCCGAGACTGGTGAAGTTCATCCGGCGCGGCCAGTACGACCTCGTGCACACCCACCTCTACCGGGCCTGCGTGTACGGGCGCCTCGCGGCCCGGCTGGCGGGCGCCGGGGCGAGCGTGGCCACCGAACACTCCCTCGGCGAGGGTGAGATCGAGGGCCGGCCGCTGTCGCGCGGGGTGCGCGCCCTGTACCTGGCCAGCGAGCGGCTGGGAGCCGCGACCGTGGCCGTCTCGGACACCGTGGCCGCCCGGCTGGAGGACTGGGGGGTGCCGGCCGCGCGGGTGCACGTCGTACCGAACGGGATCGAGGCCGTCCGCTTCCGCTTCGACGAGGGCGTACGGCGCTCCACCCGCGCCCGGACCGGGCTGCCGGAGCGGGCCTTCGTGGTCGGCGGGGTCGGCCGGCTGGTGCCGGGCAAGCGGTTCGACGTCCTGGTGCGGGCCGTGGCCGCGCTGCCCGGGGCGCACCTGCTGCTGGCCGGGGACGGGCCCGAGCGCGCGGGGCTGCGGCTGCTCGCCGCCGAGCTGGGCGCGCAGAGCCGGATCCACCTGCTGGGGGAGCGGAACCCGCTGGGCGACAGCGCGGACGGCCGCACCCCGGGGATCCCGGCTCTGCTGGCCGCCATGGACGTCTTCGTCTCGCCGTCGCGGGAGGAGGCCTTCGGGCTGGCCGTGGTCGAGGCGCTGGCCGCCGGGCTGCCGGTACTGCACGTCACCTGCCCGGCCATCGACGACCTGCCCCCCGCGCAGGCCCCCGGCGCCCGCCGCATCGGGACCGGCACGGACGAGCTGATCGCGGCCCTGCGCGGCCACATGGAGGCGGGCGTCCGCCGGCTGCCCCCGCCGCCGGTGGTCCGCCGCTACGACATCGCCCGCAGCGCGCGGCAGCTGCTGGACGTGTACGACCTGGCCCTGGCCGGGGCCGGCTCCCGGGGCTCCGCCCCGGACCCCGCGCCGCGAACTCCCCCGGCCATTGCCGAGAGGCGCCCCCAGGCGGGGCTGGACATGCCGGTGGGGCTGGAATGACCGGCCCCACGTACCCGAAGGAATCGAACCCCGTTCAGGAAGCGAGCACGCTCATGGCCGACAGCGCCGACCAGAAGAAGTCCGAGAGCAAGTCGGAGAGCAAGTCCGAGAGGAAGTCCGAGAGGAAGTCGGAGAAGAAGTCCGACCACCGATCCGAGAGGAAGCGGGCCCGGCGGCGGTTGCTGCCTCCCCCCGCCTGGTGGCCGCTGCCCGCGTGCGCCCTGCTCGGGCTGGCCGCGGGAGGGGCGTACGGGGTGCTCAAGGCCCCCGAGTACGCCGCCACCAGCTACGTCGTCGCCGTGCCGGACGACACCACCGAGCCGGCCACCGCCCTCGGCTTCTCCCAGGCCTACGCCCGGATCGCCACCAGCAGCTCCACGCTCGCCTATGCCCAGCCCCGCGCGGGCATCAGCGCGCGCCAGCTGCGGACCCAGGTGCGGGCCGAGACCTCCCCCGAGTCCCCGATGATCGCGATCACCGGTACCTCCAAGAGCCCCGGCGAGGCCGCCGACATCGCCAACGCCGTCGCCGACGCCCTGTCCCTGAGCAGCAATCAGGCCGCGAAGAACACCGGCGTGCAGCTGCTGCTGTTCAACCAGGCCGTGGCCCCCACCGACCCCGCCTCCCCGTCCGCCGCCATCAGCGGCGCCGTCGGGATGTGCGCCGGCGGCCTGCTGGGCGGGCTGTGGCTGCTGGCCCGGCCCGCCCGGCGCAAGGAGCAGGAGGAACCGCGGGCTCAGACGCGGGTTCGGGCGCAGTCCTCGGAGGAGCACCCGCTCGTCGAGGAGTACGCCTCGCTCCCCGCGCAGGGTGAGCACACCGAGACCAAGGAGAAGGAGTCCGTGCGATGAGTTCGGGCCCCGCCGCGGCCCTGTCGGTGACGCTGTGCCGCGACCCCCGGCAGTTCGCCGCGCTGGAGGAGCCGTGGAACCGGCTCGTCCGCGCCTGTCCCACCGCGACCCCCTTCCAGAGCCACGCCTGGCTGCACTCCTGGTGGCTGTCGTACGGGAAGGACGGCCGGCTCCGGATCGTCCTCGTGCGGCGCGGCGAGGAGCTGGTCGGCGCGGCCGCGCTGATGCTCGTACACCGGCCGCTGCCGCTGCTGGTGCCGCTCGGCGGCCCCATCACCGACTACTTCGACGTGCTCGTGTCCGCGGAGTACACCGACCTGGTCGTCCCGGCTCTGGCCCGCGGGCTGCACCGGGCCGCCCGGGGCGCGGTCGTCGACCTGCGCGAGGTCCGGCCCGGTGCCGCGGCCGAGGCGCTGTTCAAGCACTGGCCCGGGGTCGGCGCCCAGCTCACCGACTCCACCTGCATGGAGCTGCCCGCGCTGCCCTTCGACGAGCTGGTCAAGCGGATGCCGGCCTCCGGTGCCCAGCGGGTCCGGGCCAAGCTCCGCAAGACCGACGCGGCCGGGATCGAGGAGCACGATGTCGCCGAGCAGGAAGTGCCGCGCGCCGTACGGACCCTGCTGCGGCTGCACGAGAAGCAGTGGCGCGGCCGCGGGGTGACCCCCGAGCACCTCAGGCCCCGGTTCGCCGAGCACCTGACCCGGGCCACCCGGCGGATGGTGCGGGCCGGGGAGGGCCGGCTGACGGAGTTCCGGCTGGACGGCAAGGTGGTGGCGGCCAACGTCACGCTGCTGTCGGCCGGGCTCAGCGGCGGCTACCTGTACGGCGCCGACCCTGACCTGCGCACGCGCAAGGTGGACGTGGCGACGCTGCTGCTGCGCCACGAGGCCGGTCGGGCGTACGCCGAGGGCCGCCCGGTGGTGAGCTTCCTGCGCGGCGACGAGCCGTACAAGAACCACTGGCGACCCGAGACCGTGGTCAACCAGCGGTTCCTGCTGGCGACCACCGCGCTCGCGCCCCTGCTGCGGCTGCACGAGTCGCAGGTGACGGGGCGCGAGCGGGCGGTGGACGCGCTGCGGGAGGCGCTGCCGGCCGCCAGGGACTGGCGGGCGCGGCTCAACGAACTGCGGGTGCGATGACCCGTCTAGAAGGGCCAGAAGCCGGAGCCCTCGCCCAGGTCGACCTTGACGCAGAACGACTGCTTGCCGACCAGCTTGGAGAGCCACTCGCCGAAGCTGAGCGGGATGCACCACTCCTTGCTGTTGACCGGCGGCTTCGCCGGTTCCGGCAGCGGCTGCGGCTTCGGCTGGGACGGGGAGGGGGTGGGCTCGGGCGACGGCACCGGGGTCGGGACCACGGGGGTCGGGGCTCCGGAGGGTGTGGGGACCTGCGGCGCCGGAAGGTCCGGCGAGGGCACGGGCGTCGGCTCGGGCACCTCGGGAGTCGGGACCAGCGGGCTCGGGGTCACCGGGAGCGGGACCTCGGGCGTGGGGGCCACGGGGGTCGGGGTCGGCACGGCCGGCGTCGGGATCTGCGGGGTCGGGAGGTCCGGTGTGGGGACGGCCGGCGTCGGGACGGCCGGTGTGGGTACGGCCGGCGAGGGCACGACGGGCGTCGGGACCACCGGGGTCGGGACCACCGGGGTCGGGACCACGGGCGTGGGCACCACCGGGGTCGGGATCACCGGGCCGGACGGGTCCGACCTCAGCGCCTGGCGGAAGACCTTCGTGGACTCCGGGTTCTGCTTGCACTGCCACACGCCGTGCGGGCAGTAGTCGGTGATGGTGTGGTAGAGCGGCTTCTGCTGCTCGATCCACTTCAGCATGCGCCGCACGTACTCCGGATTGTCCCCGCGCCGGAACAGCCCCCACTCCGGGTACGAGATCTGCTTGCCGTGTGCTTCCGCGAAGTCGACGTGGTCCTGGAGCCCGTACGGCTGGGAGATCTGCTCGTCGAAGGTCCGGCCGGGACCCTGGTCGTACGAATCCATTCCGATGATGTCGACCACGTCGTCGCCCGGGTAGCACCTGGTCCAGCCGATGGCGTCCGTACCCCTGTTCGGGGCGAAATCGAACTTGAACTTCTGTCCGGGCACGGCACGCATCGTGTTGACGATGCGCTTCCAGTACACCTTCCAGTTCTCCGGGTCCGGAGCGCAGCGGTGGGTGTAGGTGGTGCCGTTCATCTCCCAGCCCAGCACGATCACCGTGTCCGGCACGCCCGCTTCCACCAGCCGCTCCGCCAGTCTCTGGAAGTGCCGGTCGAACTCGCCCTCCGCGCCCGCCCTGATCAGCCGCGCCACCTGGTAGTCGGACACCCGGCCCTCGTTGCGCGCCTGCATGGGCACGTTGAGGACGAACAGCCGGTCGTCCTCGGCCCGGCGCCACTCGGCCCAGTCCTCCAGGAAGTCGACGTTGCCCTCGATGCCCGCCCACCGGTCGCCGGGCAGGTAGGTGTGCCCGACCCGGATCTCCTTGCCGCCCAGCCAGCGCGACAGGTACGGGATCCGGGCCACGCCGGGCGGCCCGTAGTGGAGATAGGCGCCCATGGCGACGTCCGAGCCCGGGTACCGGTCGTCGTCGGGAGTCGAGAGTGCGGCTCCGGTGGCCAGCAGTCCGGCCGTGACCGTACCGATGCAGGTGCTTGCCAGGCGGCGGCGTGGTCTGGGCATGGCGTCTCCCGAGCTTTCCTGAATCGGTTTGCTTACCAAAGACGTTAGGCATCAGATCCGACGAATGGCCTGTCCGGTGACGCCCGCCTAGGCCATTCGCAGTCGCACATCATCCCCGCTTGGTCCGACTAGGTGAAAGACACCGCTGCCATGCACGCGTATCTCAGCCATGTGCCCGCCGTTCTGCTCAGACTCGACCGGAATCCGTTCCACCACGGAACCCTTGGCGCCGTCAGATCCCTTGGCCGCAAGGGCGTGGAGGTCCATGCCGTCGTCGAGGCCGGGGGAGGTCCCATGGGGCGTTCGCGCTATCTGCGCGCCGTGCATCCCGGCCCGGCCGGCGGACTGGACCCCGAGGCGCCCGAGACGCTGCTCGAGTGCCTGACCGGGGTGTCGGAGCGGATCGGCCGCCCTGCCGTGCTCGTCGCCATGGACGACCTGAGCGCGATCACGGTGTCCCGGGTCGCGCCGATGCTGACGGACCGTTTCCGGATTCCCCATCAGCCCGACAACCTGCCCGCCCGGGTGGCCGACAAGGCCGAGCTGTCGCGGCTGTGCGCGCGCTGGGACATCCCGCACCCGGAGACTGTCATCCCGGCGAGCGGCGGCGAGGCGGCGGAGGCCGCCTGGCGGCTCGGCCTGCCGCTGGTCGCCAAGTGGAGCCGGCCCTGGCTGCTGCCGCCCGGGGCCGACGGCCTGCGCAGCACCACGCTGGTGCACACCGCCGCCGAGGCGCGGCGGCTGTACGAGCGCTCCGCCGAGGCCGGGAGCCGGCTGCTGCTCCAGCGGTTCCTGCCGGCCGGGCCGGACACCGACTGGTTCTTCCACGGGGCCTTCGCCCGGGGCGGGCGCCCGCTGCTGGCGGGATCGGGCCGCAAGGAGCTGTCGTGGCCGGTGCGGACGGGGCTGACGGCCGTTGGCCGCTGGCTGCCGGATCCCGCGGTGGAGGAGGCTGGGCTGCGGCTCGCCGAACGCCTCGGCTACCAGGGGATCCTGGATCTGGACTTCCGCCGGGACGAGCGCGGCACCTTCCGGCTGGTGGACTTCAACCCCCGCCCGGGTGCGCAGTTCCGGCTGTTCACGGACGCCGCCGGGCTGGACGTCGTACAGGCGATGTACCTGGATCTGACGGGGCAGCGGGTACCGGCGCCCGCGGGCAGACCGGGCCGGGTGTTCGTCGCCGAGAACTACGCGCTGCTGGCGGCGGTGCGCGGCCGCTCGCTGCCGCCGCGCCGCGCGGCGGCCTCGAAGGCCGCGGCGACTGCGGGGGCGGCCGGCGAACCGGCGGCCGCGCGCGGGCGCGTGGAGGCGGCCTGGTTCGCCGCCGACGACCTGTTGCCGTTCCTGGCGATGATCCTCGCCTTCCTCGGCCGGGGGCTCGGCAAGGGCGCCCGGGTGCTGAGGGGAGTTCCGGTGGTGCAGGGGCGGCGCACCGCACGCGCGGCGGTCCGGGCGCCCCGCCAGCGCGCGCGGGAGCAGCCGCCGGCCGAGGGCGGGTCCGCCACCCGGTCCGCGCCGCCGGAGGCACCGGCGGCGCCGGACGAGCTGGTGACCCGTTGAGCACGACTCTGGAAGGAAGGCCGTGACCCGGATGGACGATCTCGTGGTGGTCGGCGCGGGCCCGTACGGGCTGTCGATCGCCGCGCACGCGGCTGGTGCGGGGCTCGACGTACGGCTGCTGGGACGGCCCATGGCCTCCTGGCGCGACCACATGCCCGACGGCATGTACCTGAAGTCGGAGCCCTGGGCCTCCAACCTGTCCGCGCCCGACGGGCGGTACACCCTGGCCGACTTCTGCCAAACCCGGGGACTGGTCGCGGAACACGGCACTCCGCTGCCGATCGGCACGTTCAGCGAGTACGGGATGTGGTTCGCCCGCCATGCCGCGCCCGAGGTGGAGGAGGTGACCGTCACGGAAGTGACCCCGCAGGGCGAGGGTTTCCGCGTGCACACCGCCGAGGGACCGCCGCTGCTCACCCGTACGGTCGCCCTCGCGGTCGGGGTGATGCCGTTCGCCCACCATCCCCCGGTGCTGCGCGACCTGCCGCCGGGCCACTACTCGCACAGCAGCGGCCACCGGGACCTGACGCGCTTCGCCGGCCGCGAGGTCGCCGTGCTCGGGGCCGGGCAGGCGGCCCTGGAGACCGCCGCCCTGCTGGCCGAGCAGGGTGCCCGGCCGTGCCTGGTCGCCCGGCGCTCCCGGCTGAACTGGAACGCGGTGCCGCAGCCGCTGAACCGCCCCGCGCCGCGCGCCCTGCGCGATCCGCACAGCGGCCTCGGCACCGGCTGGCGCAGCTGGGTGTGGTCGGAGCTGCCGTGGGCGGTGCGGCGGCTGCCCGCCGCCAGCCGGGAGCGGATCGCGGCGACCGCGCTGGGCCCGGCGGGCGCCTGGTGGCTGCGGGACCGCTTCGAGCGGCGCGTCCCCGTCCTGCTCGGACACCATCTGCACCGGGCGGTCGCGGTGGGCGAGCGGACCCGGCTCGGGCTGACCACCAGGGCCGGCGAGTCCGTGGTCCTGGACACCGCGCACGTCATCGCGGCCACCGGGTTCACCCCGGACCTGGACCGGCTGGAGCTGCTCGACGCGGGGCTGCGGGCCGCGCTGGAGACCGTGGGGGACAGCGGGACGCCGGAGCTGAGCCCGGGCTTCGAGTCCTCGTGGCCCGGACTGTTCTTCGCGGGGCTGCTGACGGCTCCCTCATTCGGCCCTTCCATGCGATTCGTGCACGGTGCGGGCTTCACGGCGGGGAGACTGGTGAGAGGAGTCCGCAAGCGGCTCGGTGCCCGGGGCCCGCTGCCGGGCTCCACCGGTGAGGCCCGGGACTCCCCCAGACTCCGTCCGGGGGGACCCCCAGGGGCCGCAGCCGGGCATCCCAAGACGTATCTGCGGTGAGATCCGCAGTGAGACCCGCGGTGAGAGGGGTCCGCAATGAGCGCGGAGCGAGCACAGGGCCGTGGCTGGGTACGGATTCCCGCCAGTCGCGCCGAACAGCCCGCCACGTCCCGGTCCACCGGGTACGACCGTGGCCCGTACGCGACGGCGCCCCACACCGTCCAGCCCCCGATCTACCTCTCTCTCGTCAAGCGCTGGCGGGAGGCCGGGCGCACCCTTCCGGGTCATCCTGACGAGGAGTGGGAGCGGCTGATCTCCCAGCCGTGCTGGCCCGGCCGTTAGGTGGTGTGTCTCGTGGCAGCGGCGGAGCGCGACAGTCCCGAGCAGGACCGGCAGTCCCCCGAGACCGGGCCGGGGGAACGGCTCGCGCTGAACGGCATGGGCAGCTTCGAGTGGGACCTGGGCGACGACACGCTGGCCCTGGACCAGACCGGGATGTACGTCTTCGACCTGGAGCCGCAGGAGTTCGACGGCACCCCGCTGGCGGTCGGGGTGCGGATCCCGCCCGAGGACGCCGGACGGCTGCGCCAGACCGTCGCGGAGGTCCTGGACAGCGGCGCGGACTCGTACGGGGCCTACTTCACGGTGCGGCGGCGCGACGGCCGCGACCAGTGGACGCACACCCAGGGCCGGGTGCTGCGGGACGGGGACGGGCAGCCGCGGCGGATCGTGGGGATCGTCCGGGACGCGACGGCGGAGCTCGCCCAGGCCACGATGCTGCGCAAACTGGAGACGGCCCGGGCCCAGCAGACGACCATCGTCCAGCGGACCACGGAGGCCCTCTCGCGGGCGGTGACCGTGGACGACGTGACGGCCACGCTGACCGGGGCGGGCGCGCTGGAACGGCTCGGCGCGGACGGGCTGGCCCTGGGGCTGGTCGAGGGCGGCTCCATAAAGATCATCGCGCTGAGCGGGGAATCGCTGGAGATCCTCAGCGAGCGGCGGTTCACCCGGCTGGACGGTTCGCTGCCGCTGTCGCAGGCGGTGCTCAGCAGGCAGGCACGTTTCGTCACCTCGCTCACCGCGCTCGGTGAGGAATTCCCGCTGCTCAGCGACTACCTGGGCCGGATCCGGTACGACGCGGCCGCCTACCTGCCGCTGATCGCCCAGGCCCAGGCCATCGGCGGGCTGGTCCTCTTCTACCGGCGGCGCAGCGAGTTCAGCCCGGAGGAGCGCAACCTCTGCCTGGGGCTCGCGGGCATCGTGGCCCAGTCCCTCCAGCGCGCGCTCCTCTTCGACCAGGAGCGGGAGTTCGCGACGGGGCTCCAGGCCGCCATGCTGCCGCGGCGGATCCCGGAGATCACGGGCGGGGAGATCGCGGTCCGCTACCACTCCGCCTGGAGCGGGCGGGAGGTCGGCGGGGACTGGTACGACGTGATCGCGCTGCCCCGCGACCGGGTCGGCATCGTGGTGGGCGACGTACAGGGCCACGACACGCACGCGGCGGCCATCATGGGCCAGCTGCGGATCGCGCTGCGGGCCTACGCGGGCGAGGGGCATCCGCCGTCCACCGTGCTGGCACGGGCCTCGCGCTTCCTCGCCGAACTGGACACCGAGCGCTTCGCGACCTGCATGTACGCCCAAGTGGACCTGGAGACGGGCGGCGTACGGGCCGTGCGCGCGGGCCACCTCGGCCCGCTGATCCGGCACACGGACGGCCGAACGGGCTGGCCCAACGTGCGCGGCGGCCTGCCGCTCGGGCTGGCCTCGGTCTTCGAGCAGGAGGAGTTCCCCGAGACCCGCCTCGACCTGGTCCCCGGGGAGACGCTCGTACTGTGCACGGACGGCCTGGTGGAGGAGCCGGGCACCGCCATCACCCAGGGGATGGAGGCCCTCGCCCACGCGGTCCGCAGCGGCCCGCAGGAGGCCGGGGCGCTCGCCGACCACCTCTCGGACCGGCTCTGGGAGCGCTGGGGCTCAGGGGACGACGTGGCCCTGCTGGTGCTGCGCCGGGCCCCCGACCCGGGCACCCACCGTGCCCCGCGCATCCACCAGTACATCCACCAGGCCGACCCGGAAGGGCTCTCGGAGGCCCGCTACGCCCTGCGCCAGGCGCTGCGCGACTGGGGCATGCCGGACCTCGCCGACGACGTGGAACTGGCCGCCGGGGAACTGCTGGTCAACGCCCTGCTGCACACCGACGGCGGTGCGGTGCTGACGATGGAGGTGCTGCCCGAGCCGGTCCGGCGGATCCGGCTCTGGGTCAAGGACCGCTCCAGCGTGTGGCCGCGACGGCGCACCCCGGGCGAGGCGGCCACCACGGGGCGCGGGCTGCTGCTGGTGGACGCGCTGGCCACGCACTGGGGAGTGGAGTCCCGGGGTGACGGCAAGGCCGTGTGGTGCGAGTTCGACGCCGCTGGCAGCCCCCGGAGCGCGGGGTGACCGGACGGTCACCCCGAGTTGTGGGACGCCCGGGGCGGGGTGATGATGCGCGATATGGAACGGATCGTGCTGTGCGCAGGCTGAGCAAAGGCGCCGCGACGGGCATCCTGGCCCTGCTCCTGCTGGCTGCCGGGGTACCGACGGTCGTGGACTGGACGACGGGGCGGCCGCACGCGGACCCCGAGTGCCAGTCGGTGGCGTTCATGTCGATGACGGACGTCGCGCCCGAGTGCCGGTAGCGGCTGCTCCCGGCCGGGCACCGCTCGGCCGGGAGCAGCCGCCCGGACAGGGCCTAGTGGTGGGCGATGAGCCGGATCTCCTGGCGGTCCTCCGCGACCGTGTCGATGGAGCGCGGCATCAGGCCCGAGAAGTGGATCTCGTTGAGCTGGGCCTCGGCGAGCGCCGGGCCCGGGTGGACGGCCGGGGTGAACTTGAGCGAGCCGGTCGCCTCCCACTCGTGCTCCTGTCCGTCGCACTCCGCCTCGCCGCCGCCGAACGCGAGCCGCGTGCCGCCCTGGACGACGGCCGCCGCGATCTGGAGCTTCGCCCCCATGGGTGACGGGTTCGTGCAGTGGTACTTGCCGGAAAGGGTGACCTTTCCGTCCTCGGAGATATGACCGTACGGCTGTACGGAAATTCCCTGGTCGAAAGAAGTGGCGCCGGCGGGCGCGGTGAATACCGCCGTGGCGGCCAGTGCCGACAGCGCTGCCAGGGCCATGCGGGTTCCGTGAATACCCATCGTTCCTCCAGGTGGATGCGGGCGGCGGGATTCCGCCGGAACGAATTGTGCTGGCAGTCGGGGGCAACTCGCGTACACGCTCGCCGGGCCTGCTCGTGTCGGTGTGTGCAATTGCCCGCCCGGGCGCGTGAGACTGACCGAAATACATCCCCGAAGGGATCCTGCATGCGCAAGTCCGCCGCCCCTGTCCGCTTTACCTCCCGCCTCCCCCGATTCGCCGCCGCCCTCCTCCCGCTGCTCGTGTTCGGCGCCACGGCCTGCCAGAGCGCACCCGAGGGGGCTGCCCTCGCCCCGGCCGCGGCGCCAGCCGTCGTGGTGGACGACGGGGCGCCGGGCGCCGAGGGGGCGCCCGCACGGCCCGCGGTGAAGGATGCCCGTGTGGGTGAAGCCGTACGGGTGCACGGCCGGCAGGTCGGCCGGCACCTGGAGGCGGTGCTGAGCGCGTACGTGGACCCCGCGGTCAGCGTGGAGAAGAACTTCGCCCCGCCGGCGGGCAAGCGCTGGGTGGCCGCCTCGATGTCGTTCGTCAACGTGGGCGGGGCCTCGTACGGGGCGCTCGGACGCATGTGGGCGCACGACAGCGCGGGGCAGCGCCACCCGGTGGTGCCCACCGGTGAACTGACCACCGGCAAACCCCTCGTCTTCGATTCCCTCGAGGTCGGTGAGCGGGCCGAGGGATGGGTGGTGTTCGAAATCCCGGAAAACGCGCGCATTGAGCGGCTCCAGTACCAGGACGCGAACATTCAGGCGAATTCCGGAGGGGGATTCTGGGCCGTCTAGCCCGCCCGGGTGAAAGGCCGTGAAAGGGCCGGGCGACAGACCACTAGGGTGCGGCGCATGACTTCTACTCAAGCCGAAATCGACCGGTCCCAGCTCGGCACCCTTTCGGTGCTCGCCTGGATCGGCGACCCCTCCGAGGCCCACGACATTCCGTACCTCCTCGCCTACACCCTCGGGGACGGCCCGAAGGGCCGGGAGGCTGGCGAGGCGGCGGCCCGCGGGCTGCTGGAGGAGATCGGCCTGCCCATCGGCGACGTCGTCATGGACGGCACCCGCAACCCGGCCGCCTTCCCCGTGCAGATCCTGCTGGAGGGCAACCAGATCGCGCTCACCCTGCCCGGGATGAACGCCAAGTGCACCGCCCCCGACGAGTGGGTCGCCGCGGCGGACGAGAGCGGTCAGGCGTACTTCCTGTTCGCCACGCGCGCCTGGCCCGAGGCGGTCCCGGGCCAGCCGGTCGACGCCCAGACCCTCCAGGCGTTCGCGGGCGACGAGTCGGTGCTCACCGGCAGCGCCCACTGCGTCCTGACCGTGCGGCGCCTGCAGAAGTAGCCGCGACGCACCGGGCCGTGCCGCCACCACTGCTCCGGCCGCCGGGCTCCCAGCCTGCCCGGTGGCCGGTCCCCGCCTTCAGGGCCGTTCGAAGGCGAACTTGAGCGAGCGGACCCGGTTGTCGAAGTTCGACCCGGCCAGATCCGGCAGGCCCACCGCGCGCAGCCCGACCGGCCGGGTGAGCAGTTCGCGGAAGAGCGCCTTCATCTCCACCCGGGCCAGGTGCGCGCCCAGGCAGAAGTGCGGTCCGCCGCCGCCGAAGCCCAGGTGCGGATTGGGCGAGCGGGTGATGTCGAAGGCGTCGGGGTCCGGGAAGACCGCCTCGTCGCGGTTGGCGGAGGCGTAGTACAGGACCACCTTGTCGCCCGGGCGGAACAGGTGCCCGCCCATGGTGTGTTCGGCGGCGACGGTCCGGCGGAACTGGATGATCGGCGTCGAGTGGCGGATCATCTCGTCCACCGCGCCGTCCGCGTACGCCTCGAAGTCTGAGAGCAGCAGGTCCCGTTGGCCGGGGTTGTCGGTCAGCAGGGTCAGCCCGTGCGTGATCGCGTTGCGGGTGGTCTCCACCCCGGCGACCATCAGGAGCGAGAAGAAGGCACCGAGCTGGCGGGCCCCGAGGGCCTGGCCGTCGACGTTCGCGCACACCAGGGCCGAGATCAGGTCGTCGGTGGGGTTCTTGCGCCGCTCGCGCCCGATGCCGGCCACCATCCGCTGCATCCGGGCGAGCGCCCGCAGACCGCGCCCGGGCATCCGCAGCCGGGCGGCCAGAGCGCGCTCCACCCCGATGTTCTCGGAGGCGTGGTTGACGCGGTCGGCGATCTCCGGCCGGTAGTGCTCCGGGATGCCCATCATGTTGCAGATGACTTCCAGGGGCAGCCGGGAGGCCACCGCCGAGACGAACTCGTCGGGCTCCTCGGCCAGTACGTCGTCCACGATGCGGGCGGCCACCGCGTGGATGTCCTCCTCGGCGGCGGCCAGCAGCCGGGGCGTGAACGCCCGTTGCACGATCTTGCGGAGCTGGGCGTGGTCGGGGCCGTCCAGATTGACCATCGAGTCCCCGAACAGGGCGCGGACCCAGCGGGCGGGCTCGGGGGTGGTCACACCGGGGGCGCTGGCGAAGACCTTGGGGAGGCGGCTGGCCTCCTGTACGTGGGCGTGGCGGACGAGGGCCCAGTGGCCCGGCCCCTGCCCTTCGGGGATGTGGACGGGGCCGTCGGCCGCCCGGAGGCGGGCGAAGGCCGCCAGGCGGTGGGCGGGGGGCTGCTGCCAGAAGCCGGGCTCGGCCAGTTCCCTGCCGGGGGCTTCGGCGGGGCGTTGTGCGGGGAGTGTCATGGCCTGGAAAACGGCCGCGGGGGCGCGGGGGTGACGGTTCGGCGCGGCGCCGTTGCCGGGGGCGCTGCCCCCGGACCCTCCCCCAGCTACCGCTGGGGGGACCCCCAGCGCCTCAAACGCCGGCGCTGGATCTCGTGGCCAGGGTCACGCCGATCGCGACCGTGGCTGTCGCGACCAGGCCTGCGAACAGGACCGCGTACGTGCCCGTCCAGGTGCAGGCGAGGATGGCGAGGGCGGAGAGCGGCAGGGTGAGCTGCTGGGCGAGGCCGTGTTTGAAGTGGCGGGAGTGCAGGAGCCACACCATCAGCAGGAACAGCGCGGACGGGACGGTGACGGAGGCGTTGGCGGAGAGCTGGGAGATGTGCGCCTTGCCGACCGAGTGCTCGACCGCGACCTCGATGCCCGCCCCGATCGCCGCACCCGAGGCGAAGATCAGCAGGTGGCCGTAACCCCACGGGATCGCCTCGCGGTTGGAGGTCAGGTGCTCGTGCATCGGCACCGCGAAGTAGATCCACCACGCGGCGAAGACGATCAGCAGTCCGCCGCCGGCGATCGGCAGCAGCTCGCCCAGGGCCTCGTGCTCGTTGATCGCCGACTGAACCGCCACCGTGCTCGCGGCGATCGTCTCGCCCAGCACGATGATGGTGAACAGGCCGTACCGCTCCACGATGTGGTGGGCGTGCCACGGCGTCTGGTGGCCGCGCTCGGCGATCACCGGGACGGCCAGTTCGGCCGCGGCCACGACGAGGAACAGCCAGCGCTTGGCGTCGTCCGGGGCGAACAGCAGCGCCACCCAGGCGGCCTGGCAGATCACCAGCCCCGCCGCGTACTTCAGCGCCGTCGTGCGCGCCGGGCCGCTCTCCCCGGCGGCGGCCCGCAGCCACTGGGCGGTGAGCGCCACCCGCATGATCAGGTAGCCGATGACGGCCACGGTCCAGTCGTTCTCGTCGAAGGCCTGGCTCACGCCCGCCGCGTAGACGAGAACGCCCGCGATCTGGACGAGCGTCGCGATCCGGTACGGCACGTCGTCGACGTCGTAGGCGGAGGCGAACCACGTGAAGTTCATCCACGCCCACCACACGCCGAAGAAGACGAAGAAGTAGCCGATCACCCCGGTGCCGGGATGGCCCTCCGCCAGCGCGTGCACCAGCCGGGCACCGGCCTGCGCGATCGCGACGACGAAGCAGAGGTCGAAGAACAGCTCCAGCGAGGTGGCCGCGCGGTGGTCCTCGTCGCGGCTGCGGGCGGTCATGGGGGAGTAGGCCATGCCGGCCAGCACACCAGATGGGCGCGGCTTCAGCAGGCCAGGCGCGCGGCCCTCGGCGCCCGCGTGCCCCGGGCGGTCGCGTACGGACCAACGCACTGTGCGCGGCGGGACCTTGTCCCGTCGCCCACAGTGCGTTCTCCTCTGCCGCGGGCCCGGGTGCGGGGCGGAGTCTGGATAGGTCAGGACCCTTCTCGCAATTCAGGACGTGCAGTGCAATGAGTACCGCTACGAAGGAAGCGCAGAGGCCGCTGGTCGGCGATCCGGCGCAGTACCGCCCCGGCCGCACCATCACCGAATGGACGCCGGAGGATCCCTCCTTCTGGCAGTCCACGGGGAAGAGGGTCGCGACCCGCAATCTGTGGATCGCGGTGCCGGCCCTGCTGGTGGCCTTCGTGGTCTGGCAGGTGTGGAGCATCACGGCGACCAACCTGAAGGACGTCGGCTTCGGCTTCTCGCAGTCCCAGCTGTTCTGGCTGACGGCGGTCCCCGGCATCACCGGCGGTACCGCGCGGATCCTCTACACCTTCATCGGCCCGATGATCGGGCAGCGCCGCTTCACGGCGATCTCCACGGTCGTGCTGATCGGGCCGCTGCTCTGGCTGGGCTTCGCGGTGCAGAACCCGGACACCCCGTACGGCACGATGATCGCGATCGCCGCGCTGTGCGGCATCGGCGGCGCGAACTTCTCCTCCTCGCTGGCCAACATCGGCTTCTTCTACCCGAAGCAGGAGAAGGGCAACGCGACGGGCATCAACGGCGGACTGGGCAACCTGGGCGTGTCCGTGGTCCAGCTGCTGACCCCGATCCTGATCACCTCGTCCGTCCTGGCGATCGGCGCGGGCCAGAAGAAGGCGAACGGCTCGGAGATCTACCTCCAGAACGCGGCCTTCGTGTGGGTGCCGGTGCTGATCGTCCTCGCCGCGGTGGCCTGGTTCGGCCAGAACGACCTGAAGGTCGCCTCCACCCCCTTCAGCCAGCAGAAGATCATCTTCAAGCGCAAGCACAACTGGCTGATGACCTGGCTCTACGCCGGCACCTTCGGCTCCTTCATCGGCTTCGCGGCGGCCCTGCCGCTGCTGATCAAGACCACCTTCCCCGGGTACTCGGTGGCCACCTACGCCTGGATGGGCCCGGCGCTGGGCGCGCTGGCCCGCTGGGCGGGCGGCTGGGTCGCCGACAAGCTGGGTGGCGCCCGGGTGACGATCCTGTCCTTCGCGGGCATGGCCGTGTCGATCATCGGTGTGATCACCTTCCTGCCGGCCGGCTCGGATTCCGGTTCCTTCTACGGGTTCTTCTTCTGCTTCCTGTCGGCGTTCTTCTTCTCGGGCATCGGGAACGGCTCGACGTTCCGGCAGATCCCGGTGATCTTCCGGGGGCAGCACCTGAAGGGGCTGACGGAGGGCACGCCGCAGTACGCGGCCGCGCTGAAGCAGGCGGAGATCGAATCGGGCGCGGTGACCGGGTTCACGGCCGCCATCGCCGCCTACGGGTTCTTCTTCATCCCGGCGATGTTCGCCAACTTCGCGGTGACCAGCGCGATGTGGGGCTTCGTGGCCTTCTACGCCTCGTGCGTGGCCGTGGCCTGGTGGTTCTACGCCCGCCCCGGCGCGGAAGCCCCCAGCTAGGCCCTGTCCCGGCCTCAGTTCTCCAGGTGGACGGGCATCAGGAGCGAGAAGGTGTCCTCGGTATCGGTCCGGCGGATCGCCAGCGGGGCCTTGGGGGCGCCGAACTCCAGAACCAGCTGGTCGGCGGCTCCGGCGGCGAGGGCGTCCAGCAGGAAGTCCCGGTTGACGGCGACCTTGTCCCGGTCGTCGTCACCGTCCTCGCAGACGGTCACCACGCCATCGGCCGCCACCTTGAGCACGCTGAGGTCACAGGCCGGACCGCCCTCCTCGCGCAGCTCGCTCGCACGGACCGGACCGGTTGCCACCGCCTCCCGGAAGGCCGGTACATCGACGAGGGCACGGCGCCCCGCGGGCAGGCGGACGAGGCGGCGGTAATCGGGGAAGTCGTGGCCGAGGCACTGGCCGGCAGCCTGACGCTCCCCCGTCTCCAGGAGCACGCGGTCACCGTCCACGGTGAGCCGGACGGACGCGTCGTGACTCAGCAGCGCCCGCATCGCGTCGGCGAGCGGGGAGGGTACGACGACCTGCACACGGGCCCCGTCGTGCCCGCCGTGCCCGTCGTGCCCGCCGTGCCCGTCCTGTCCGTCGATAGCGGCTTGAGCGACAGCCATCCGGTACCGGTCGGTGGCCACGACACGGAGCGTCTCACCCTCGATATCGAACAGGACACCGCCGAGCATCGGCAGCTCCGGGTCGGCACTGGCGGCGAAACGGACCGCGTCCAGGGCGGCGGCCAGCTCAGGCGCGGAGACGGCCGACCGGACGGAGGTGGTGCGGGGCAAAGCCATGGGGTTCTCCCTGCGTTCGAGTAGCGCTCGGATCGTGGAGAACTCACCGCGGGCATCGGACAGCCCCAGTTCCATACGGTGCAGATGCGCCTGGAGCAGTTTGCGCACCAGATCGGTGTCGGCGGCGGACCAGCCGGCCAGCACCAGCCGGATGTCGGCCAACGGCATGCCCGCCCGGCGCAGCCGGGCCAGCAACCGGGACTCGCCGAGCTGCTCCGGGCCGTACCAGCGGTAGCCGCTCACCGGGTCCACCCAGGCCGGGACCAGTACGCCGGCCCCGTCGTAGAACCTCAGGGCGCTCACGCTCAGCCCACTGTCCCGAGCCATCTCACCGATACTGCGCATCTCGCTCTCCACACCCCGAACTCTGTGCCCTGCACCAAGTCGAGGGTCAAGCCCGGCCGGCGGAACCCCTATTTGTGAAGGCGTTCACAAGCGCGGGAAGGACTTTCGGCCTTGGTGAAATCCCAGGTCATGGCGGTGTCGAGGGTCGTCGGGCGGGGATCGCAGGCCCTTCGGGCTCCAGGTCGGGACCAACGCGGCGCCAGATGATCGATCAAAAGGCGTGCAATGGAACCAAGCAATGAGGCGACTCGAAGAAGGTGCGGGCGATGACTGCCACCCCTGCGGAGACCACGAAGAACGGCGAGGCCTGGGAGGGCTTCAAGGGCGGTCTGTGGCGCGACGCCATCGACGTCCGCGACTTCATCCAGCAGAACTACACGCCGTACGAGGGCGACCACACCTTTCTCGCCGGCCCCACCGAGCGCACCGCGGCCGTGTGGAAGGCGATCACGGACAAGTTCCCGGAAGAGCGCGAGAAGGGCGTCTACGACATCGCCCACGACATCCCGTCCTCGATCACCGCGCACGCGCCCGGCTGGATCGACCGCGACAAGGACCTGATCGCCGGCCTCCAGACCGACGCTCCGCTCAAGCGCGCGATCATGCCGTACGGCGGCTGGCGCATGGTCGCCGGCGCCCTGGAGACCTACGGCTACCCGGTCTCCGAGGATCTCGAGAAGGTCTTCACCGAGTACCGCAAGACCCACAACGCCGGTGTGTTCGACGCCTACACCCCCGAGATCCGCGCCGCCCGCAAGGCCGGCGTCGTGACCGGTCTGCCGGACGCGTACGGCCGCGGCCGCATCATCGGCGACTACCGCCGCGTGGCCCTGTACGGCGTGGACCGCCTCATCGCCGTCAAGAAGGAGGAGAAGGAGGAGGTGAACTCCCTCCCCGCGGGCCACCGTTCGCTGGAGGAGACGATCCGCCTGCGCGAGGAGCTCGCCGAGCAGATCCGCGCCCTCGCCGAACTCAAGGCGATGGCCGCCTCCTACGGGCACGACGTCTCCCGCCCGGCCGCCACCGGCCGCGAGGCCATCCAGTGGCTGTACTTCGCGTACCTGGCCGCCGTGAAGGAGCAGAACGGAGCGGCCATGTCGCTCGGCCGCACCTCCACCTTCGTCGACGTCTACCTCCAGCGCGACATCGAGGCCGGGCTCCTCACCGAGGAGCAGGCCCAGGAGCTGGTCGACGACTTCATCATCAAGCTGCGCATCGTCCGCTTCCTGCGCACCCCCGAGTACGACGAGCTGTTCTCCGGCGACCCGACCTGGGTCACCGAATCGATCGCCGGCATGGGCGAGGACGGCCGTCCGCTGGTCACCAAGAGCTCCTTCCGCTACCTCCAGACCCTCTACAACCTCGGCCCGGCTCCCGAGCCGAACATGACCGTCTTCTGGTCGCCGCGACTGCCGCGGGGCTTCAAGGAGTTCTGCGCCCGGGTCTCGATCGACACCTCCTCGGTGCAGTACGAGTCCGACGAGCTGATGCGCCCGCGCTTCGGCGACGACACCGCCATCGCGTGCTGCGTGTCGGCGATGCCGGTCGGCAAGCAGATGCAGTTCTTCGGCGCCCGCGTGAACCTCGCCAAGACCCTGCTCTACGCGATCAACGGCGGCCGGGACGAGAAGTCCGGCGCCCAGGTCGGCCCCGAGACCGGCCCCCTCACCTCCGAGGTGCTGGACTACGACCAGGTCATGGCCAAGTTCGACGAGCAGATGGAATGGCTCGCGCAGACCTACGTCCACGCCCTGAACGTCATCCACTACATGCACGACCGGTACGCCTACGAGCGCATCGAGATGGCCCTGCACGACCGCGACGTGCGCCGCACCATGGCCTGCGGCATCGCCGGCCTGTCGGTCGCCGCCGACTCGCTGTCCGCCATCAAGCACGCCAAGGTCAGCGCGGTGCGCGACGAGACCGGCCTCGTCACCGATTACCGCGTGGAGGGCGACTACCCGGCGTACGGCAACAACGACGACCGCGTCGACGCCATCGCCGTGTGGCTCGTCGAGGAGTTCATGAAGAAGGTGCGGGGGCACGAGACGTACCGGGGTGCCGAGCACACCCAGTCCGTGCTGACGATCACCTCGAACGTCGTCTACGGCAAGAAGACCGGCAGCACGCCGGACGGACGCCGGGCGGGCGAGCCCTTCTCCCCGGGCGCCAACCCGATGAACGGCCGCGACACCCACGGCTACGTCACCTCGGCGCTGTCGGTCGCGAAGCTCCCGTACGAGGACGCGGAGGACGGCATCTCGCTGACCAACACCGTCACCCCCGACGGTCTCGGCCGCACCCCCGAGGAGCGGATCAAGAACCTGGCGGGCGTGCTCGACGGCTACATGGCCGGCGACGGCTTCCACATGAACGTGAACGTGCTGAACCGCGACACGCTCACGGACGCCATGGAGCACCCGGAGAACTACCCGCAGCTGACCATCCGGGTCAGCGGCTACGCGGTGAACTTCGTCCGCCTCACGCGGGACCAGCAGCTCGACGTGCTGAACCGCACCTTCCACGGCTCGCTCTAGAGCCCACCCGTCTGGAGCACCTGCCATGACCGTCCTCCTCGGCGCGAACACCGCCCAGGCCGCCGCCCACTCCGCCGCCGCCCACTCCGCCGCCACCCCCGCGGCCGCCGCGACCCAGCGGCCGAGCGAGGGCTCGGTGCACTCCTGGGACCTGTCGACCGGGGTCGACGGTCCGGGCACGCGCTTCGTGACCTTCCTGTCCGGCTGCCCGCTGACCTGCCTGTACTGCCACAACCCCGACACCTGGAAGATGCGGGGCGGCAAGAGGACCTCGGTCGACGCCGTGATCGCCGAAGCCGCCAAGTGCCGGAAGTTCATCGCCGCGTCCGGCGGCGGGGCCACCGTCTCGGGCGGCGAGCCGCTGCTCCAGCCCGTCTTCGCGGGCGATCTGCTGCACCGGATGAAGCACGAGCTGGGGCTGCACACCGCCCTGGACACCTCCGGCTTCCTCGGCGTACGGGCCACCGACTCGCTGCTGCGCGACGTGGACCTGGTCCTGCTCGACATCAAGTCCTGGGACCGGGAGACGTACAGGCGCGTCACCGGGCGCCCGCTGCGGCCCACCCTCGACTTCGCGCAGCGCCTCGCGGACCTCGGCAAGGAGGTGCACCTGCGCTTCGTCCTGGTTCCGGGGCTCACGGACGCGCGGGAGAACATCGAGGGGGTCGCCGCCTTCGCGGGCTCGCTCGGCAACGTCTCGCGGGTCGACGTCCTGCCCTTCCACAAGCTGGGCGAGGCCAAGTGGCAGGCGCTGGGCATGAACTTCACCCTCCGCGACACGCCCTCGCCCGACGCCGGGCAGGTGGCCGAGGCCAGGGAGATTTTCGAGGCGCGGGGACTGACCGCCGTCTGACCCCCGTTCGGCGTAACCATGACCATGGCATAACGGGCTTAATCGGTATGAACCGCCTAGCGTGGTGCTGTGTCCGAGCCCACAGAAGCACTCGCCGCAGCCCCGCCACCGCCGGAGGCACCCGAGACCCCGCCGCCGGGCAGGAGATCCGTCACCGCCCGGGCCACCCTGGCCGGCACCGTCGTATCGCTCCTGCTCATCGCCGCGATCGTGCTGGGCAGCCGGCTGCTGCGCGACTTCGACTCGGCCCTGCTGCCGTACGCGGTCGCGACGGTCTTCCTGGCCTTCGGCGTTGCCTACCGGTACACGGTCTGGGTCTCCGCGCCCGGCGCGCGCCGCCTCTTCAAGAAGGGCTTCGGCAGCTTCTTCTCGGCCGACAACTTCCGCAAGGCGCCCACCGCCCTGCCCAAGATGATCGCCACCTACCTCGGCTTCCAGAAGTTCCTCGGCGCCCGCTCGCGCGCCCGCTGGGCCGCCCACCAGCTCATCTTCTGGGGCTGCATCCTGGCCGCGCTCATCACCTTCCCGCTGACCTGGGGCTGGTTCACCTTCACCTCGGACAGCGGCTCCGGCCCCGGATACGACATGCGGATCTGGGGCTTCAAGGTGCTCGGCTTCGACTCGCTGAACATCCTGGGCTGGCTGATGTTCCACGGGCTGGACGTCGCCGCGGTCCTGGTCATCCCCGGGGCCTCGTACTTCCTGTGGCGCAGGATGAAGGACCGCGGAGCCATCACCGGCCAGCGCTTCGCCTACGACCTGCTGCCGCTGATCTGCCTGATCGTGATCTCCGTGACCGGGCTGCTGCTGACCTTCTCGTCGATCTTCCTGCACGGCGGCGGCTACGAGTTCCTCGCCATCCTGCACATGGTGTCGGTGGTGTTCACCCTCATCTACATCCCGTTCGGGAAGTTCTTCCACATCGTCCAGCGGCCGGCCGCCGTCGGCATGCAGCTGTTCAAGTACACGGCCCGCCAGGACGAGCAGGTCTTCGCCTGCAAGCGCTGCGGGGAGCCGATCGACACCACCCCGTACGTCGAGAACCTGCGCGGCACCATGCAGGACCTGGGGCTCGACTTCAACGCCTTCGTCGAATACTGCCCGCGCTGCAAGCGGGTGCTGCGCGGCAACGCCTACCTGACCGACGTCAAGAAAGGCTTCAAGTGACCGCGACCGACCCCGTCAAGGCCGTGTCCCTGCCCGTTCCCGTTTCCATCGACCCGTCCATCGCGCCACCCGGCACCCGCAACTTCCGCGACGCAGGCGGGATCCCGGCCGACCAGTGGCACGCCGACCAGAACGGCGAGACCCTCGTCCCCACCCACTGCTGCTTCTGCGGCGTGCAGTGCGGGATGTACCTGCGCGTGGACAAGCACGGCAAGGTCTTCGGCGTGGAGCCGCGCAACCACGACATCAACCGGATGCGGCTGTGCCCCAAGGGCATCAACGCCTATCAGCAGGTCAACCACCCAGACCGGCTCACGGCCCCGCTGATGCGCCGCTCCCGCGACGAGGAGTTCAAGGAGGCCTCCTGGGAGGAGGCCCTCGACTTCACCGTCTCCGAGATCCGGCGCATCCAGCAGGCGTACGGCAACGACGCCTTCGGCCTGCTCGGCGGCGCCAGCCTGTTCTCCGAGAAGACCTACCTGGTCGGCAAGTTCGCCCGGGTCGCCCTGAAGACCAAGCACGTCGACTACAACGGCCGCCTGTGCATGGTCAGCGCCGCCGGGGCCAACAAGCTCGCCTTCGGCATCGACCGGGCCGGCAACCCCTTCTCCGACATCCTCCTCACCGACTGCCTGCTCATCGCCGGGTCGAACGTGGGGGAGTGCTTTCCCGTGATGACCCAGTACCTGTGGGGCGCCCGGGACCGCGGCGCCTCGCTGATCGTCATCGACCCGCGCGAGACGGCCATCGCGCGCACCGCCGACATCCACGTCGCCCTCAAGCCCGGCACCGACGCCGCCTTCTTCAACGCCGTCCTGCACGTGATCGTCGCCGAGGGACTGACCGACGAGACCTACCTCGCCGCCCACACCACCGGCTGGGAGGAGGTCAAGCAGACCGTCGCCGCCTACCCGCCCGCCCGGTCCGCCGAGATCTGCGGGATCCCGGCCGAGCAGATCGTCCAGGTCGCCCGGGTCTTCGCCGCGGCGGACAAGGCCATGGCCTGGCACGCCCGCGGCATCGAACACCACTCCCAGGGTGTCGAGAACTGCCTCACGGTGATCAACCTGTGCGTCGCCACCGGCAACATCGGCAAGCCGGGCGCCGGCTACGGCACCATCACCGGCCAGGGCAACGGCCAGGGCGGCCGCGAGCACGGCCAGAAGTCCGACCTCCTCCCCGGCGGCCGCTCGATCTCCAACCCGGAACACCGGGCCCAGATCTGCCGGATCTGGGGGATCGAGGAGTCCGAACTCCCGGGCGCCGGAACCTCCATGATGGAGATGGTCTGGCAGATGCAGCGGCGGGAGATCCGCGGCCTCATCGGCATCTGCAACAACCCCTTCGTCTCCCTCCCCAACTACGCGGTGGTCAAGGACGGCTACGACACCGCCGAGTTCCACGCCCAGTTCGACTTCTTCCTCTCCGAGACCGCCGCCAACGCCCACGTCGTCTTCCCCGTCACCACCTGGGCCGAGGACGAAGGGGTGATGGCCAACGCCGAGGCCCGGGTGGTCAAGCACAACAAGGCCCAGGAGCCCCCCGCCGGAGTGCGCACCGACACCTGGGTCATCTGCGAGCTGGCCAGACGCCTCGGCGCCGGCCACCACTTCGACTTCCCCGGCTCCCGCGAGGTGTTCGAGGAGCTGCGCGTCGCCTCCGCCGGCACGGTCAACGACTACTACGGCATCACCTACGAGCGCCTGGAGGAGACCGGCGGGATCGCCTGGCCCTGCCCCTCCACCGAGCACCCGGGCACCCCCCGGCTGTTCGAGGACGGCCGGACCTGCCACCCCGACGGAAAGATCCACATGCAGGTCGTGGAATGGCATCCGCCCATGGACGCCTACACCGAGGAGTACCCCCTCTCCCTCACCACCGGCCGCACCGTCGCGCACTTCCTCTCCGGCAACCAGACCCGCCGCCTGGGCGCCCTCGTCGAACAGACCCCGCGCCCCTGGGTCGAGGTCCACCCCTCGCACGGCTTCAGGAACGGCGACCCGGTCCGGGTGGTCACCCGCCGCGGCAGCGAGGTCTTCCCGGCCCTGGTCACCGAGGCCATCCGCCCCGACACCGTCTTCATCCCGTACCACTGGCCCGTCCCGACGGCCGCGAACGCCCTGACCATCGACGCCCTCGACCCCCGCTCGAAGATCCCCGAGTACAAGGTCTGCGCCGCCCGTGTCGAGGCCGCCGACCGGATCGACGAGGTCCCCGCGCCGCCCACCGCCCCGGGCCAGGAGGCCTACCCGGAGGCCCAGGTCTCCCGCACCGACCCCCTGCCCCCCACGTCCCCGCAGGGCCGTGGCACGGCGGAGAGGAGCTGACCCGCCATGATGGGCCGCACGATCTTCATCGACCCGGGTCGCTGCATCGGCTGCCAGGCCTGTGTCTCCGCCTGCCGCGAATGCGACTCCCACCGCGGCAAGTCGATGATCCACCTGGACTACACCGAACCCGGCATGTCCGTCGCCTCCCTCCCGACCGTCTGCATGCACTGCGAGGACCCGGTCGCCCCCTGCGCCGAGGTCTGCCCCGCCGACGCGATCCTGGTGACCGCCGACGGCGTGGTCCAGCAGGCCGACACCACCCGCTGCATCGGCTGCGCCAACTGCGTCAACGCCTGCCCCTTCGGCGTCCCGAAGATCGACCTCCAGGCGAAGCTGCAGATGAAGTGCAACCTCTGCTACGACCGCACCGCCTACGGCCTGGCCCCCATGTGCGCCACCGTCTGCCCCACCGGCGCCCTCTTCTACGGAACCCTCGAGGAGCTCCAGGCCGAGCGCCCCGGAGTCCAGGTCGCCGACTCCTTCGCCTTCGGCGACGTGATGGTCAGCACCGGCGTGGCGATGGTCGTCCCCGCCGACAAGGTCCAGTGGCCCGTCCCCGGCGGCCTGCCCGTGGTCGAGGTGAACGGAGTGGACGTCCGATGAGCGTCACCGAACAGCCGCCTCCCGCACCCGGTCCCGACGGCGACGCCGCCGCCGAGCAGCTCCGCGACCGGATCAGCGCCGACTCCCTCACCACCCGCCGCGACTACCTGCGGATCGTCGCCACCGTCTCCGGCGGCCTGGCCATCGGCGGCGTCGGCGTCGCCGCCGGCATCCTGCACCGGCACGGCGACAGCGAGAAGCTGCCCGAGCCCAAGCTGGTCGCCGCCGAGCTGGCGCCCGGCCAGTCCGTCGCCTTCCGGTTCCCCGGAGACGAGGACCGGGCCCTGGCCGTACGGCTGGCCGACGGCACCCTCGTGGGCTACTCCGCCGTCTGCACCCACTTGGCCTGCGGCGTGCTCTGGCGCGAGGACCGGGGCCTCGATGGGGAGCTGTACTGCCCCTGCCACGAGGGCGTCTTCGACGTCCGCACCGGCGAGGTGACCGCGGGCCCGCCACCTCGACCGCTCCCCATGGTCTTCCTGACCGAGCAGACCGACGGCAGCGTCTGGGCCATCGCCACCGCCCGCTCGGGAGAGCCGGCCAAGGACGCCCTGTGCCGGCAGTTCGGCGATACCCGCCCCGAGACGAGCCGCCAGCTGGGCTGCCCCGGAGCCGATCGCGCCACTTCGAACGAGAGCGGGCGGACGTGACCGACGCACAGCTGCCTCCGCGCCCCGACTACCACCCGGGGAGTGCCCAGCCCCGGCTCAACCGGCCGGTGCGCGAGCGGTATCCGCAGATCCGCTCCACCAGCGGCTACGGGGACCCGCGGATCCGGCACACGGGCCCCGGCCCGGGAGCCGGCACCGAACAGGAGCCGGAGCGGTCCTCGAAGCTCAACGCCCGTCTGACCCTGGCCCTCACCGTGGTCATCGGACAGCTCTGGGCGCTGACCGTGACCGTCAACGAGTGGATGAAGGGCAACACCGGCACGGCCTGGTGGGGGGCGGGATTCCTGATCCTGTCCTTCCTCGTCGTGATCGCGCTGTGGCTCCTCGACCCGAAGGACCGATGACGATGTCCATACGCACGAACACCGACTCCGCGGTGCGCTCGCACCGGGCGGAGACCTACAAGCCCGGCGCCACCATCGGCGACTGGCGGCCCGAGGACGACGGCTTCTGGCAGTCCACCGGCCGCAAGGTCGCCCAGCGCAACCTCTGGGTCTCGATCCCCGCGCTGATGCTCGGCTTCGTGGTCTGGCAGGTCTGGTCGGTCACCGTCGTCAAGCTCAACGACGTCGGCTTCGCCTTCTCCAAGTCCCAGCTGTTCTGGCTGACCGCCATCCCCGGCATCACCGGCGGCACCTTCCGGATCCTGTACACCTTCATCGGGCCGATCTTCGGCGAGCGGAAGTTCACCGCCTTCAGCACGATCATCCTCATCGCGCCGATGCTGTGGCTGGGCCTCGCGCTCCAGGACACCGGCACCCCCTACTGGGAACTGGCGCTGATCGCGGCCGTCTGCGGCATCGGCGGCGCGAACTTCGCCTCCTCGATGGCCAACATCGGCTTCTTCTTCCCCAAGCGGGAGAAGGGCAGCGCCAACGGCCTCAACGGCGGTCTCGGCAACCTCGGCGTGAGCGTGGTCCAGCTGGTCGCCCCCCTGGTGGTGACCGCCGCCGTACTCGGCGCCCCGGCCGGCGGTCCGCAGCACGACGCCAAGGAGAGCACCGACATCTGGCTGCAGAACGGCGCCTTCCTCTGGGTGCCGCTGCTGGTCATCATGGCCCTGCTCGCCTGGTTCCTGATGAACGACCTCAAGGTGGCCGCGGCCCCCTTCAGCCAGCAGAAGATCATCTTCAAGCGCAAGCACAACTGGCTGATGACCTGGCTCTACGTCGGCACGTTCGGGTCCTTCATCGGCTTCGCCGCGGGCCTGCCGCTGCTGATCAAGAACAACTTCGAGGCGCAGGGCTACCAGGCCACCACCTATGCGTGGATCGGCCCCTTCGTCGGCGCGCTCATGCGCTGGGCCGGCGGCTGGCTCGCCGACAAGATCGGCGGTGCCAGGGTCACCATGCTGTCCTTCGTCGGCATGGCGGCCTCGCTGGTGGTGATCATCTTCGCGCTGCCGCACCAGGGCGACCAGGGCAGCTTCTGGGCCTTCTTCACCGGCTTCCTGGCGGCCTTCGCCTTCTCCGGCCTCGGCAACGGCTCGACCTTCCGGCAGATCCCGGTGATCTTCCGCGACCAGCACATGCGGGAGGCTGCGGACAAGGGGCCGGAGGCGCAGCGCGCCGCGCTGCAGCAGTCCGAGATGGAGGCGGGCGCCGTCACCGGCTTCTCCTCCGCCATCGCCGCCTACGGCTTCTTCTTCATCCCCGCGATGTTCGCCGCCATGACGGTCACGAGCGCGCTGTGGATCTTCATCTGCTTCTACGCCAGCTGCCTGGCGGTGTGCTGGTGGTTCTACGCCCGCAAGGGCGCCGAGGCTCCCAGCTGAGCGGAGGAGCCGCCGACGGCGGCCGTACTCTGGAGGCATGAGCACCCCCGCCGCCTCCGACCCGCAGACCGAGCCTGCCGTGCCGCCGAAGCCCAGGCCCCGGCTGGTCTTCGACGACCCGCTGGACCAGCAGTCCTCGGACGACACCGACCGGGGCTGGGGCGAGCGGCCGCTCGCCGGCGGAAGCGCGGCCGACCTGGCCCGCTTCCTCGACGAGAAGCCCCCGCACCACATCTGAGCCGTCGTGGCGGCCCGGCCGGACCGGCCGGCTAGAACGCGTCGCGCGACCCCGGTGCCCCGGTGCCACCGCCGTTGGCCCCCCGCTGAGCGACCAGGGCGTCCCGGATGTCCTTGAGGACCTCCAGCTCCGTGATCTCCATGGTCTCCTGGACGCCTTCCCTGGCCTTGCGGCGTGCCTCCACCTTGGCGAGGTACTTCGCCATCGGCAGCACCATGAGGAAGTACACGACGGCCGCGGTGATCAGGAAGGTGAGCGCGGCATTGAGCACCGAGCCCCACAGGATCTCGACGCCCGTGGGCTGACCGCTCGCGTCGATGGCGCAGGGGTCCTTCAGACACGACTTGTAGACGTCGAGGTTCTTGGTCCCGATGGCTCCCACCAGCGGGCTGATGATTCCCTTGACGATGGAGTTCACGATGTTCGTGAACGCCGCGCCGATGACCACGGCGACCGCCAGGTCGACCACGTTGCCGCGCATCAGGAAGGCTTTGAAGCCCGCCAGGACGCTCTCCTTCTTCTTCTCGCTCACCACTGAGCCTTTCTTCACATGTGCCGAACACGGAGCCAACGGTTCCGAAAACTACGGCAGTCCGGCCTCGGCGTGTCCAATCGGCCCCCACCTCGAGGTGACTTGACTGAGCGCGTGTGCGAATCAACACAACGTCACCGCCAGTCGAGCCGTCGCGCCCGCCCCCACGAGAGCCCGCGCGGTGTCCCGCGGCACGGACAGGACCACCAGCGCCCCACCGTCCCCAACACCCTGGTCGGCAGGGGGCACTTCGGCAACCCTGGCCCCAGCGGCCACCACCCTCGGGGGTCCGGCGCGCTCCGCCGCGACCACGTCGACCCGGTCCCCGGGCCGCAGCAGCCGCACCGTCGCCGCGTCCGCGATGCGCACCGGGGCCGACACCATCCGCACCGCCACGGGTGGAGCCGCGCCCGGGGAGGCCCGTACCTCCGGGGGCGCGGCTCCCCGCGAGGCCTGAGCCTCCGTCCCGCCCGCGGCCAGCGCCGCCGCCGCGACGGCCAGCCCGGCCGAGACGGCCCGCCGCCTGCGCCGCAGGGCCCTGCGCAGCCGGTCGCCACCCCGCCCGACCCGCAACGGCGGGAAGGAGGGCACCGAGCGCGCGGGAGGACACGTGGAGGAGCACAGGGAAGGCGGGGCGGGGGAGGGGACAGCGGAAGGGACGGAAGAGGAAGCAGAAGAGGAAGAGGGCGCGGACGTACGGGACATGAGGCACCACCAGTCGGAGTGAGTCGCTGTGTCCGGACCCGGCGCCCGGACACAACTCACGATCCGGCCTCCCGCCGGATCCCGCTCCGGCCTGTGGATGATCCCCAGGTTGTGGACAACGGCGTCACCCGCAGGTGTCAGATCCCGGCCCGGACCCGCCCCAGCGCCGCCACCGGGTCCGCGGCCCGCGTCACCGACCGCCCGACCACGATGTGGGAGGCCCCCGCCCCGAAGGCGGCTCCCGGGCTGCCGCCCCGGGCGTGCCCGCCCTCGGCCGCGCCCGGCAGCGTCACCCCTGGGGTGACGATCAGCGGCTCCGGCCCCAGCGCGGCCCGCAGGGCCCCGACCTCCCGGGGCGAGGCGATGACCCCGTCACACCCGGCGGCCACCGCGAGCCGGGCGAGGCGCAGCACCTGCTCCTCTGTGCTCCCAGCGGCGATGCCGACGTCGGCGAGGTCGCTCCCGGTCATGCTCGTGACCACGGTCAGCGCGAGCACCCTCAGCCGCGGGAACTCCCGCGCGGCCTCGACCGCCGCCGTCAGGATTCCCGTGCCGCCCATGGCGTGCACGGTCACCATCGACACGCCCAGCGCGCCCGCCGCCCGGACCGCGCCGGCGACGGAGTCGGGTATCTCGAAGAGCTTCAGGTCGAGGAAGACCTCGTGCCCCCGGCCGGTGAGCTCCCGGACCAGCCCGGGCCCCGCGCTGGTGAGCAGCTCCAGGCCGACCTTGTAGTGGCCGCAGGCATCCCCGAGCCGCGCGACGAGGGCCTCTGCCGCTCCGCGGTCGTCGAAGTCGAGGGCGACGATGATCCGGTTCCCGTTGTTCACGCCGTCATTGTCGCGGCCACCGCTCTACGGCAGCTCCACCGCTCTACAGCAGCTCCACCGCTCTACGGCAGTTCGATGCCCAGGTCCCAGCCGTCGTGGACGTGCGTGCACAGGCAGGCGCGCGACTCCGTCGGCGGAAGGGCCGCCACCGCGTCGAAGAGGACCTCGCGCAGACGGCCGACGTTCTCGCCGAAGACCCTCAGGACCTCCGTGTGGGACACGCCCTCGCCGGTCTCGGCGCCCGCGTCCAGGTCCGTCACCAGCGCCATCGACGTGTAGCAGAGCCCCAGCTCCCGCGCGAGGACCGCCTCCGGGTGACCCGTCATGCCGACCACCGACCAGCCCGCCGCCGCGTGCCAGCGCGACTCGGCGCGCGTCGAGAACCGCGGCCCCTCGATGACGACCATCGTGCCGCCGTCCACCGGCTCCCACTCCCGCCCGCGGGCCGCGGCCAGGGCGACCGACCGCCCCACCGGGCAGTACGGGTCCGCGAAGGTGGTGTGCACGACGTTCGGGACGCTGCCTCCCCCAGAGCCTCCGGCCTGGGAGGTACCCCCAGGCAGCGGCTCCCCGTCGAAGAAGGTCTGCGCCCGGGCCTTCGTACGGTCGACCAGCTGGTCGGGAACGAGCAGCGTGCCCGGACCGTATTCGGTCCGCAGTCCGCCGACCGCGCACGGGCCCAGCACCTGGCGGACGCCGACCGAGCGCAGCGCCCACAGGTTGGCCCGGTAGTTGATCTTGTGTGGCGGGACGGTGTGGCTGCGCCCGTGCCGGGGCAGGAAGGCCACCTGCCGGCCGGCCAGCTCACCCACGTACAGGGAGTCGCTGGGGGGTCCGTACGGGGTCTCCACCTGGATCTCGGAGACGTCCTCCAGGAAGGAGTAGAAGCCCGAACCGCCGATGACACCGATCTCTGCGTTCACCATGCCGCCACCCTAACCGGGCGTGCGAAAGGCCCCGCTGCCCGGAGGGCGGCGGGGCCTTTCGCACGCGATGAAGCAGGTCAGGCAGCCGAGGTGGAGCTGCTGCCCGTGCTCGACGACGTCGAGGAGGACGAAGCGGCGGGGGCGGCGGCCGTGGACGTCGACGAGGTCGAGGCCGGCTTCGAGGCAGGAGTGCTGCTCGACGAAGCGCCACGGCTGTCGTTCCGGTAGAAACCGGAGCCCTTGAAGACGATGCCGACCGCGGAGAACACCTTCTTCAGGCGTCCGTCACAGCTCGGGCACACGGTCAGCGCGTCATCGGTGAACTTCTGCACGGCCTCAAGGCCCTCACCGCACTCGGTGCACTGGTACTGGTAGGTCGGCACGAATTTCCTCCTGGCACTCTGACTCAATGAGTGCTAACGACGCTCCATGGTGACGTATTCCGGCGGATCAGTCCACCGTCACCGGCACGCGGTGACCCATCCCACGCTCGTTCACCCGGTTCCGGGCGGCCGGCGAGGCGGCCGACGAGGCGGCCGACGGGCCAGTGGACGGGGCGGCGGACGAGGGTGCGGGCACGGCGGCCGGCGCGGATGAGTTCACGATCCGGCTCGGAGCCTTCGGCGCCAGCTTCGCGCGCAGGGCCAGCAGGGTGACCAGGGCCAGCGCGGTGGCGACCATCGGCACCAGGAAGCCGTACGAGGACCCGTGCGCGTCCGTCAGGCGACCGGCCAGGGTCACGGCGACGGCCTGCCCGAAGGCGACCGCTCCGGTCAGCCAGGTGAAGGCCTCGGTGCGAGAGGCAGCCGGGATCAGCTGCTCGATCATCGTGTAGCCGGTGATCAGCGCCGGGGCGATGCACAGACCGACGACCAGGCCGAGCGCACCCAGCAGGATCACCGAGTTCGCGGCCCACAGGACCGAGGCCGCGGCGGTGAGGCCGATGTAGCCCAGGATCAGGCGGCGGCGCGGGCCGATCTTCCAGGCGATGGCGCCCATGGCGATGCCGGCGACCATGTTGCCCGCGGCGAAGACGCCGTAGAGCAGGCCGTTGGCGCCCGGGTTGCCGATCTCGTCGGAGAAGGCGGCGAGCGAGACCTGCATGCCGCCGAAGACGGCGCCGATGCCGATGAAGGCGACGATCAGGACGCGCAGGCCCGGGAAGGACAGGGCGGAGGCGTGCTTCTCGCCGTTCGCCGCGCGGCCGACCGGCTTGGGCTGGGTCGCGCGCTGCGCGGCGAAGATCAGGCCGCCGACGATCGTCAGCGTGGCCTCGGTGATCAGACCGGCCGCGGGGTGCACCTGGGTGCACAGGAAGGTGGCGAGCACCGGACCGACGACGAAGGTGAACTCGTCGGTGACGGACTCGAACGCGGCCGCGGTCGGCAGCAGCGGAGAGCCCTCCAGCTTCGCGGCCCAGCGGGCCCGGACCATCGGACCGGCCTGCGGGACGGAGGCGCCGGCGGGGATGGCGGCCAGCACCAGCGCCCACAGCGGGGCGCCGAGGAGTGCGAGGGCGGCCAGTGCGACGACCGAGGCGGTGTGCGTCAGGGCGGCCGGCACCAGGACGGCGCTCTGGCCGAACCGGTCGGTGAACTTGCCCATCAGCGGGGCGAACAGCGCCATGGACACACCGGTGACGGCGGTGACGACGCCGGCGCTGCCGTAGGAGCCGGTGGTGTGCTGGACGAGCAGCAGGATGCTGACGGTGAGCATCCCGAAGGGGAGCCGGGCGGCGAAGCCGGGAAGTACGAAGCCCAGGGCACCGGGTGTGCGCAGGAGCTGCCCGTAGCCGGGGCGGGCGGACGTGGCGGACGTTTCGGTCGTGACCGCGGATGTCACGGCCTTGCCTTTCCGCTGCCTGGTAGAGCGTCCCCGTCTGCGGACGGCACGTCGCCTTGTGAGCGACCGTGCCCGTACATGTGGGAGCCCCGAGAGCTGTCCTCTTGCGCAGAACCGAGTGATACCTGGGCGCCCACTGCGGGAGGGAGCCACGGCCGCTTTGCGGTCGCGCCAGCTCTGCGTCAGGCAGAGTTGGTTCGATCTGTTGTGCCTTAATCGTACAGGGGAATCCACTACCACGCCCTGTGATTGTTGCGACAAGGTGTGTCTTCACCTGCGATTAACGGGACCTTCGTCTTTGAGGTCCCCTGAAATAGGGGCAAAAGCGGTCAGACGACACCGAAAATGGCTGAATTAGAACGCCGCTCTAAAGTCTGACTCCACCGGTACGCGTCACCCGCGCGAGCCCGACCGCCCGTTCCCGCCCGTTCCCAGCCACCCGGCCAGCTTGCCGCCCCGGGCCACCGCGCGCAGCCGCGCCTCGGCCGCGTCCCGTACCGGATCCGTGGCCACCACCAGCAGCTCGTCCCCGCGCCGCAGCACGGTCGACGGCAGCGGTACGAAGCTCTTGCCCTCCCGGACCACCAGGGTGACCGAGGCCCCCGGCGGCAGCCGCAGCTCGCTCACCTCGACGCCGTGCATGCGCGAGGCCGGCGGGATCGCGAAGGAGAGCAGGTGTCCGCGCAGCTTCTCCAGCGGCGCCGACTCGATGCCGAGGTCCGAGGCGGTCTCGTCGGTCTCCCCGAGTTCCAGCTTGCGCGCCAGCCAGGGCAGGGTCGGCCCCTGCACCAGGGTGTAGACGACGACCAGAACGAAGACGATGTTGAAGACGCGGTCGCTGCCCTCGATCCCGGACACCATCGGGATGGTCGCCAGGATGATGGGCACGGCTCCGCGCAGGCCCGCCCAGGACATCAGGACCTGCTCCCGCCACGGAATCCGGAAGGGCAGCAGGCTGACGAAGACCTCCAGCGGCCGCGCCAGCATCGTGAGGACCAGCCCGATGACCACGGCGGGCCAGAAGTCGTGCACCAGCTCGTGCGGGGTGACCAGCAGGCCGAGCAGGACGAACATGCCGATCTGCGCGATCCAGCCGAGGCCGTCCGCGAACCCCCGCGTGGCCGGCCAGTGCGGGAGCTTGGCGTTGCCGAGCACCATCGCCGCCAGGTACACGGCGAGGAAGCCGGAGCCGTGCGCCAGCGCGCCGGCCGCGTACGCCGTCACGGCGATCGCCATCACGGCGATGGGGTAGAGGCCGGAGGCGGGCAGCGCCACGTGCCGCAGGCCGTAGGCGCCGAGGAAGCCGACCGTCAGGCCGATCGCGACGCCGATGACCAGCTCCAGGGCGATCTTGCCGAGGAGGACGTACCAGTCGTCGATCGGCCCGACGGTGGCGAAGGCCACGACCAGGATGACGACCGGTGCGTCGTTGAAGCCGGACTCCGCCTCGAGGACGCCCGTGATCCGGGAGGGGAGCGGGACCTTGCGCAGGACGGAGAAGACGGCCGCCGCGTCGGTCGAGGAGACGACCGCGCCGATCAGCAGGGCCTGGCGCCATTCCAGCCCGACCAGGTAGTGCGCCCCCGCGGCCGTGACGCCGACGCTGACCGCGACGCCCACCAGCGACAGCACGATCGCGGCCGGCAGGGCCGGTTTGATCTCTTTCCACTTGGTGCCCAGACCACCCTCGGCGAGGATCACGACGAGTGCGGCATAACCGATGACCTGCGTCAGCTCGGCATTGTCGAATACGACGTTGCCGATGCCGTCCTGGCCTATCGCGATGCCTATGCCGAGGTAGATGAGCAGGCTGGGGAGGCCGCTGCGTGAAGAGATGCGTACCGCCGCGACGGCGACGAGCAGCACGAGCGAGCAGACCAGCAGAAGCTCATTGAGCGTGTGGACAGTCAGCGGGCGACCCTTCCTCAAAGCGCGCGGAGGATCCGGCGGATCGTTCCTCCAGCGGCAGGTTCAGTGGCTAGTTCGTTACCTTACCTAATCTTTGACGTTCCCTTTACTTGATAGCCACATTGTGAAACGCCCGTTCCCCCTTGTCCTTGCCACCTCGACCCCTGGCGGATCAACGAGTCAGGTCCTGCGCCTATGGTTGCTCCCAGCACTCCCAGGACCACCCTGCCCCTCTAAGGACAGCGATGCCCGCCAACGAAACCGCTCCTTCCGTCAAGAAGAAGGGACGACGTGCCCGTCTGATCGTGCTCGTGCTGGTCCTGGCGCTCTTCGCGGGCCTCGGCTACGGGGCGTACTGGGGCGTGGACAGCGTGCGCGCCTCCTTCCCCCAGACGACCGGCTCCCTCAAGCTGCCGGGGCTCACCGGCACCGTCGACGTCAAGCGCGATGCCCACGGCATCCCCCAGCTCTACGCCGACAACGACGACGACCTCTTCCGCGCGCAGGGCTTCGTCCAGGCGCAGGACCGGTTCTGGGAGATGGACGTACGCCGCCACATGACCTCCGGGCGGCTCTCGGAGATGTTCGGCTCCGGCCAGGTCGAGACCGACGCCTTCCTGCGCACGCTGGGCTGGCGCCAGGTCGCCCAGGCCGAGTACGACAGCAAGCTCTCGCCGGAGACCAAGAAGAACCTCCAGTCCTACGCCGACGGGGTCAACGCGTACCTGAAGGGGAAGTCCGGCAAGGACCTCTCCGTCGAGCACGCCGCCCTCAAGCTCAGCGGTGACTACCAGCCCGAGCAGTGGTCGCCGGTGGACTCGGTGGCCTGGCTCAAGGCGATGGCGTGGGACCTGCGCGGCAACATGCAGGACGAGATCGACCGCGCGCTGATGTCGAGCAAGCTCTCGCAGGCGCAGATCGACGAGCTCTACCCGCCCTACCCCTTCGATCGGAACAAGCCGATCGTCGACGGCGGCAAGATCGAGGGCGGCAAGTACGTACCCCAGGGATCAGGCGGCTCCGCCTCCACGGGCGGCGGCTCCGCGCAGGGCTCCCAGGCCTCCACCGGGACGGGCAGCGGCCTCGCCGACAACGCCACCGCCCAGGGCGCGAGCGTCGGCCTGCGCACCCAGCTGACCTCCCTCGCCAAGACCCTGGACCAGATCCCGGCGATCCTCGGCCCCAACGGCAGCGGCATCGGATCGAACTCCTGGGTGATCTCGGGCCGCTACACGACCACCGGCAAGCCGTTGCTCGCGAACGACCCGCACCTGTCGCCGCAGCTGCCCTCGGTCTGGTACCAGATGGGCCTGCACTGCCGCACGGCCTCGCCCCAGTGCCAGTACGACGTGGCCGGCTACACCTTCTCCGGAATGCCCGGCGTGATAATCGGGCACAACACCGACATCGCCTGGGGCATGACCAACCTCGGCGCGGACGTCACCGACCTCTACCTCGAGCAGGTCAAGCCCGAGGGCTACGTCTACGACGGCAAGGTGATCCCCTTCGCCACCCGTGACGAGGTGATCAAGGTCGCGGGCGGCGCCAGCAAGAACATGAAGGTCCGCATCACCAACAACGGTCCGCTGGTCTCCGACCGCAGCGACGAGCTCGGCACGGTCGGCTCCCGCGCCCCCGTCGCCAGCTCCGCCCCCGACCGCGGCAACGGTTACGCCGTCGCCCTGCGCTGGACCGCCCTGGAACCGGGCAAGTCGATGGACGCGGTCTTCAAGCTGAACAAGGCCAAGGACTTCAACGAGTTCCGCAAGGCCGCCGCCGACTTCGATGTGCCCTCCCAGAACCTGATCTACGCCGACGGCAAGGGTCAGTCCGGCAACATCGGCTACCAGGCCCCGGGCCGGATCCCGGTCCGCGGCCAAGGCGTCGACGGCCGGATGCCCGCGCCGGGCTGGGACTCCAAGTACGCCTGGAAGACCGGCAAGGACGGCAACGTCGAGTACATCCCGCAGAACGAGCTGCCCTACGAGTCCAACCCCTCGCGCGGCTACATCGTCACCGCCAACCAGGCGGTCGTGGAGAGCGGCACCGGCGCCGGCAAGTACCCGTACCTGCTGACCACCGACTGGGGCTACGGCGCCCGCAGCCAGCGGATCAACGACCTCATCGAGGCGAAGATCAAGGACAGCGGCCGGATCTCGACCGACGACATGCGCGCCATGCAGATGGACAACAGCAGCGAGATCGCCGCGCTGCTGACCCCGATGCTGGCCAAGATCGAGGTCTCCGACCCGGACGTGCGCTCCGCGCAGAAGCTCCTGGAGGGCTGGAACTACACCCAGGAGAACGACTCGGCGGCCGCCGCCTACTTCAACGCGGTCTGGCGCAACATCCTCAAGCTGTCCTTCGGCGACAAGATGCCCAAGGAGCTGCGGATCGAGGGCAGCTGCATGAACGTCCGCGCCGACAGCGGCCCGGCCGACGAGCTCTCCGAGGTGGTCCGCGAATGCGGCGCCCGCGGCTCCGACTCGGCGCAGCCGGACGGCGGTGACCGCTGGTTCGAGGTGGTCCGCCGCCTGGTCAAGGACGAGAAGTCGGCGTGGTGGAGCTCGCCCAAGAAGGGGTTCCGCCAGCCGGCGACCACCACCCGCGACGAGCTGTTCGCGCGGGCCATGGAGGACGCCCGCTGGGAGCTGACCGCCAAGCTCGGCAAGGACCAGTCCACCTGGAGCTGGGGCCGGCTGCACCAGCTGACGCTGAAGAACCAGACGATCGGCACCGAGGGCCCCGGCTTCATGCAGTGGCTCCTCAACCGCGGCCCGTGGAACCTGGGCGGCGGCGAGGCCACCGTCAACGCGACCGGCTGGAACGCCTCCAGCGGCTACGGGGTCACCTGGGTGCCGTCGATGCGGATGGTCGTGAACCTCAACGACCTCGACAAGTCCCGCTGGATCAACCTGACGGGCGCCTCGGGGCACGCGTACAACTCGCACTACACCGACCAGACGACGATGTGGGCCAAGGGCGAGCTGCTGGACTGGCAGTTCGGCAAGGACGCGGTCGACAAGGCGACGGTCGACACCCTCACGCTCAAGCCGTGAGGCCGGGGCCGAGGCCTCGGAAACGGACCACCCCCGACGGGGTGGCCACCGCCTGAACGGGGTGGTCGTGCGGTTCCTCCGGGACCCGCGCGACCACCTCGTCGTCGTAGAGGAGCACGACCAGCGCGGGATGCGCCCCGGTGCGCTCCAGCCGCTCCAGGACCCGGTCGTACGAGCCCCCGCCGCGGCCCAGGCGCATCCCGCGGGCGTCCACCGCGAGCCCGGGCAGCAGCACGGCGCCGGCCGTGGTCACCGCGTCCGGACCGAGCGGCGGGCCGGTCGGCTCCAGCAGCCGGATCTTCCCCGGGTGCGCGGTCTCGGCGAGGCCCTGCGGGCCCTCGTACACCGCCCAGTCGAGGTCGTTGTCGGGCAGCAGCAGGGGCAGCAGTACACGCTTGCCGGCCGCGCGCAGGGCGTCGAGCAGGGCGTGGGTGCCGGGTTCCGTACCGACGGAGACGTACGCCGCCACCGTGTCGGCACCGGCCAGTTCGGGCAGCTCGAGGGCCCTGACGGCGAGCGCGCCGGCCGCCGTGCGGCAGGCGTCGGGGGACAAGGCGCGGCGGGCGGCCAGGAGTTCCCGGCGCAGTCGAGCTTTGGTGGACGCGGGGTGCGGGTTCTCTGTCACAGCGGATTCAAATATCCTCGGGAAATCGGCACATAAGTGGACCTACCTACTGCGATCTGGCCTGGGGTTCGGCAGGACCCACTATCGTTCGGGGCATGACTATGTTGCACCCCGTGATCAAGAAGGCCGTGATTCCGGCTGCGGGCCTCGGTACTCGCTTCCTCCCGGCGACCAAGGCGACCCCGAAGGAAATGCTCCCCGTTGTGGACAAGCCGGCCATTCAGTACGTGGTCGAGGAAGCCGTGGCGGCCGGGCTCGACGACATACTGATGATCACTGGGCGTAACAAGCGCGCTCTCGAAGACCACTTCGACCGGAACTACGAGCTGGAGTCGGCCCTCATCGCCAAGGGCGACGACGACCGGCTGAAGAAGGTCCAGGAATCCAGCGACCTCGCGACCATGCACTACGTCCGCCAGGGCGACCCCCGGGGCCTCGGCCACGCCGTGCTCTGCGCCGAGCCGCACGTCGGCCGCGAGCCCTTCGCCGTCCTGCTCGGTGACGACCTCATCGACCCGCGCGACCCGCTGCTGCGTCAGATGTCCGACATCTACGCCCGCACCGGCGGCACCGTCATCGCGCTCATGGAGGTGGACCCGGCCAGCGTGCACCTCTACGGCTGCGCCGCCGTCGAGGCCACCGACGAGGAGGACGTGGTCCGGATCACCGGCCTCGTCGAGAAGCCGGACCCCGAGGACGCCCCCAGCAACTACGCGGTCATCGGACGCTACGTACTCAACCCCGCGATCTTCGACATACTGCGGGAGACCGAGCCGGGCCGCGGTGGGGAGATCCAGCTCACCGACGCCCTGCAGAAGCTGGCCGCCGACGAGACCATCGGCGGTCCGGTGCACGGAGTGGTCTTCCGGGGCCGCCGCTACGACACCGGCGACCGCGGCGACTACCTGCGGGCCATCGTCCGCCTCGCGTGCGAGCGCGAGGACCTGGGCCCGGAGTTCCGCACCTGGCTTCACCGTTACGTCACGGAGGAGATGTAGCACCTTGACCAGTTCCGCACCGCAGGACACCGGCCACCGTCTGTGGTCCGTGGACGAGCACCTCGCGGACATCCTCGCCACCGTCCGGCCGCTGGAGCCCATCGAGCTCCAGCTGCTCGACGCCCAGGGCTGTGTCCTGGTCGAGGACGTCACCGTGCCCGTCGCCCTCCCGCCCTTCGACAACAGCTCCATGGACGGCTACGCCGTCCGTACGGCCGACGTCCAGGGCGCGAGCGAGGAGTTCCCCGCGGTGCTGACGGTCATCGGGGACGTCGCGGCGGGCAGCGGTGAGCTGCCCACCGTGGGCCCCGGCGAAGCCGCCCGCATCATGACCGGCGCCCCGCTGCCGCCCGGCGCGGAAGCCGTCGTACCGGTCGAGTGGACCGACGGCGGCACGGGCGGGGGCGCGGCCTCCGGGATGACCCCGGCCAGCGCGGCCCCCGAGGGCGCGGGCGGCGAGGTGCGGGTGCACCGCGCCGCCGAGGCCCGGGCGCACGTCCGCGCACGCGGCAGCGACGTACAGGCCGGCGACCTTGCCCTGGCGGCCGGGACCGTCCTCGGGCCGCCGCAGATCGCCCTGCTGGCCGCCATCGGGCGCGGCACCGTACGGGTGCGGCCGCGCCCGCGGGTGGTCGTCCTGTCCACCGGCAGCGAGCTGGTCCAGCCGGGCGAGGCGCTGACCTCGGGGACGATCTACGACTCCAACAGCTTCGCGCTGGCCGCGGCCGCGCGGGACGCCGGGGCCATCGCCTACCGGGTCGGCGCCGTCGCGGACGACGCCGACACCCTGCGCTCGACCATCGAGGACCAGCTGATCCGGGCCGACCTGCTGGTCACCACGGGCGGGGTCAGCGTCGGCGCGTACGACGTGGTCAAGGAGGCGCTGACCTCGGTGGCCGCCGGCGACGAGGACATCGCCGGCGGCGGGATCGACTTCCGCAAGCTCGCCATGCAGCCCGGCAAGCCGCAGGGCTTCGGCACCATCGGCCCGGACCACACCCCGCTGCTGGCGCTGCCCGGCAACCCGGTGTCCTCGTACGTCTCCTTCGAGCTGTTCGTGCGCCCCGCGATCCGCGCGCTCATGGGCCTGCCGGAGTCCGAGGTGGGCCGGCCGTCCGTACGGGCGGTCCTCAAGGCCGACAAGGCGCTCGGCTCCCCGGCCGGCCGCCGTCAGTTCCTGCGCGGCAAGTACGACGCCGAGAGCGGGACGGTCAGCCCGGTCGGCGGATCGGGCTCGCACCTGATCGCCGCACTGGCCCACGCCGACTCGCTGATGGTCGTACCGGAGGAGGTCACCTCGGTGGAGCCCGGGAGCGAGCTGGAAGTGGTCCTGCTCGGCTGAGGACCGGCAGGTGCGGGTAGCGTGTTGCATCACACAGGTCCCTCGGGGGCCCGGACGGAAGCGGCACGCAGAGTATGAGCACGCAGAGCAGGCTGACCCACATCGACGAGGCCGGCGCGGCCCGGATGGTCGACGTCTCGGAGAAGGACGTCACCACCCGGACGGCCCGCGCCAGCGGACGGGTACTCGTCTCCCCCCGGGTGATCGAGCTGCTGCGCGGCGAGGGCGTCCCCAAGGGCGATGCCCTCGCCACCGCGCGGATCGCCGGGATCATGGGCGCGAAGAGGACCCCCGACCTGATCCCGCTCTGCCACCCGCTGGCCGTCTCGGGCGTCAAGGTCGACCTGACCGTCGCCGACGACGCCGTCGAGATCCTCGCCACCGTGAAGACGACCGACCGTACGGGCGTGGAGATGGAGGCCCTGACCGCGGTCGCGGTCGCCGGGCTCACGGTGATCGACATGGTGAAGGCCGTGGACAAGGGCGCGGTCATCACGGACGTGCGGGTGGAGGAGAAGACCGGCGGGAAGTCCGGCGACTGGGCGCGCTCGTGAACGCCCCGCGCGGTGGCGAGGTGCACAGCCACGTCTCCCCGGTGGCCGCCCCGGCCCCGGCGCCCGCTGCGGCTCCTTCCTCGCTGCGCGGCCTGGTGGTCACGGCCTCGAACCGGGCCTCGCAGGGCGTGTACGCCGACAAGGGCGGTCCGCTGCTGGCCGAGGCGCTGGAGAAGCTCGGTTTCGCGGTGGACGGCCCCCGGGTCGTCCCCGACGGCGATCCCGTAGAGCAGGCGCTGCGGGAGGGCGTGGCCGCCGGCTACGACGTCATCCTGACCACCGGCGGGACCGGCATCTCGCCGACCGACCGCACCCCGGACGCCACGGCGCGGGTGCTGGACTACGAGATTCCGGGCATCCCGCAGGCCATCCGCGCCGAAGGGCTGGCGAAGGTGCCGACCGCGGCCCTGTCCCGGGGCCTCGCGGGCGTGGCGGGACACACCCTGATCGTCAACCTGCCGGGTTCGACGGGCGGGGTGCGCGACGGCCTCGCCGTCCTGTCCCGCATCCTGCCGCACGCCGTGGACCAGATCCGCGGCGGCGACCACCCCAGACCCGCGGAACCTTCCGGGAGCACGAGCTGAACGGTCCATCCTGGCCGGTCGTCCTGACGGACGGCGATGTCACGCTCCGGCCGATAAAGCTGCGGGACCAGAAGATGTGGCGCGAGGTCAACCGCCGCAACCGCGACTGGCTCCGGCCGTGGGAGGCCACGATTCCGCCGCCCGCGCCGTGGGGGCCGGTGATCCAGCGGCCGACGTACCGCCAGATGGTCCGCCACCTGCGGGCGGAGGCGAACGCGGGCCGCATGCTGCCGTTCGTGATCGAGTACCAGGGCCGTCTCGTCGGCCAGCTCACGGTCGCCGGGATCACCTGGGGCTCGATGTGCGCGGGCCACATCGGCTACTGGGTGGACCGCGACGTCGCGGGCCGCGGCGTGATGCCGACGGCGGTCGCGCTCGCGGTGGACCACTGTTTCGGGAAGGTCGGGCTGCACCGGATCGAGGTGTGCATCCGCCCCGAGAACGGGCCGAGCCGGCGCGTGGTGGAGAAGCTGGGCCTGCGCGAGGAGGGACTGCGGCCGCGCTACCTGCACATCGACGGGGCCTGGCGGGACCACCTGGTGTACGCGGTCACGGCGGAGGAGGTGCCGGAGGGGCTGCTGCGCCGCTGGCACCGGTCACGCCACTCGCAGTCCCCGCCGAAATGAAGAAACGAATATCCGTTCGAATTAAGACCTGCACGGAACCGATTCGCCCATAACCTGATCCGAAGAGTCACAAAAAAAGTCCGTGATATCAGCGAGATCGCGCGACACACCGGCCCAATTGGCCGATCCCCTCGCCCGTACCCCTCTACGGTGTGAGGTGTGAGCAGCAGCGGCCTCATCTACGCAGTCATTGTCGGGGCCTGGGCCGCCTACTTGGTGCCCATGTGGCTCCGGAGGCAGGACGAGCTGAACGAAGCCCGTCCGACGGAACGCTTCTCCACTGCCATTCGGCTGCTTTCCGGCCGGGCGGGAATGGAGCGCCGTTACGCCAAGGGGCTGCGTGAGCGCGGTGACGAGGAGGCGGACCCCCAGCCCCAAGCGGACCCGGACGCCGCGACGGAAACGGTGAATTCCGTTGACGCCGACGCCCGGGCCGTCGTCGTGCCCCCGACCAGGGCGGAGCCGAGACCGGCTGCCGCCGAGCGGGAGCAGCGCGCGGAGCGGGCCCGGCGCGAGCAGCGCCTCCAGGTCCTCGCACGCCGTCGGCGCACCACCGCGCTCCTGTTCCTCGTCTTCACCCTCGGCGCGGTCGTCGCGGCGGTCGGCGGGCTGCGCTTCCTGTGGGCCCCGGCCGTGCCCGCCCTGCTGCTGAGCGCGTACATCGTGCACCTGCGGGTCCAGGAGCGCCGGCGCTACGAGTTCACGATGGACCGGCGCCGTGCCGAGGCCGCCGCGCGGCACCTGCGGGAGAACCGCCCGCGCCGCCGCGAGCCTGAGGCCGGCGTGGGCAGCGACCCGGACCCCGCCCCACCGGTCTCCCCGCAGGAGGCCGGACGGCGCGCGCTGGTCGAGCAGACCGACCACGCCGAGTGGGTGGACCAGCAGCGCGAGCGCGAACGCGGCCCCGCCCGCGGTGACAGCTGGGAGCCCGTCCCGGTCCCGCTGCCCACGTACGTGACGGCCCCGGTCGCCCCGCGCGCCACCGGCCCGGCGACCCCGGACGCCTGGAGCGCGACCCGCTCCAGCACGGCCGAGCCGACGGAACCCCGCCTGCGCGCCCAGCCCGCGGTCCCGGCCCCGAAGACGGAGTCGAAGCCCCCGAGCAACCCGCGCCCGCGCGGCCGCGACCGCGGCCGCACCCCGCTGTTCGACCAGTACGAGAGCGAAGACCGCCCGCGCGCCGCGAACGAGTGATCGGTGACCTGCGCGGACGCTCCTGAATACGCGTTTTGGAGCACCCGCGCCGGGATGCTAATGTTTCACACGTCGCAAGGGCCTGTGGCGCAGTCTGGTAGCGCACCTCGTTCGCATCGAGGGGGTCTGGGGTTCAAATCCCCACAGGTCCACAGACGACAATTCTCGAGTAGCTCTCGAGGATCGTCACGAGATCCCGTTCAGCCGAAAGGCTGGGCGGGATCTCGGCGTTTGCGGGTTGATCACTTGGGGTGGGAGGTGTGCTGAGGTGACGAACTCCGGAATCCGGTGCGTGGCCGGACTCGCGTTGCTCGCGTCGGTCACAGCTTGTGGAAGCTCGACGAAGCCTCAACAACCGCTGCCGGCCTCTGAGCTGCAACCGCTGTCGGCTGCTGAGCTGCGAACACACCTCCTGCCCGCAAGTCTGCCGGGCGGCTGGACCTCTGTGGCGGATCCCGAGGACGAGAACCCGAAGGGAGCCTCGGGCGCGGCGGCAACACCGCCGTCCTGTACGGACCTTCTCGACGGGCAGACTGTTGTGGATGCGAGTACGACGGCGTCGTCTGCGTCCGCAAGAGCCACGTTCAGCGGCGGAAAGTCCGCTGGGGGCGGCGTCATCCCCGGCATGGAAACGCTCTACTCGTTCCCGGGTGACGGTGCGCACCAGGCGATGCAGGACATGCGCAACCTGGTGGGCCGGTGCCGGAGCGTGGATCTGCCACGCGCGTCATGGGAGCCTGCCGAGACCGCCGGTTTCGCCGTCGCCGAAGGTCCCCGGCTCGGAGACGAGAGCCTCGTCATCCAGGGGGTGGTCACGACGAGCACCACGGGTGACTCGCAACGCGCTGACGCGACTGTCGTACGCGTGGGCAGTTCGCTCGTGGTCATCAGCACCGTCCTCTCGCTGACCCGGGCAGAGGCCGATACCGTCGCGACGTTCGTGCCCGCTGCCGTGGCGCAGGTCAAGTCGGACCATCCCGAGCCGGTCGACGCGGTCTCGTGACACCCGCTTTCCCGGTGTGTACGTACTCACGCGTAAACCCCCTGCGAACCTCCAGCACCAGACGGTTAAACTCCGCCTGCCCGTAACTCCCGTGATGGCACCGGGGTCGGGATCGCTTGAACTGGGGGGTTCATGAACTTGCTGCCCATTGGCAGAAGAACGCGCGGAAGACGGGGAAGAGGCCGCGGGGCCGTTGCCGCAGGCGCCCTGCTGCTCGCCGTACTGACCGCGGTCGGCGGCCAGACCGGATCCGCGTTCGCGGCGGCCGCGCCGCCCGAGGCCACCGCCGCGCCGCAGGCCGAGCCCACCGCGCCGGCCGCGGCCGGGCCCAAGGCCCCGCCGAAGGCGGACCCGAAGGCCGACCACGAGGCCGCCGTCCGTGCGCTCGAGAAGAGCGACGTGGCGGAGGCCTGCCCGGCGGCCCTCACGCCGCACACGACCGTCAACTGCACGGTCGAGCCGTACAAGACGGTCTCCTTCACGCTCGCGCTGCCGCAGCAGAAGGACGTGGTGCTCCTCGAGGTCCTCGCCACGCGGGGATGGGCCTACCCCAAACTGATCGCGCCGGACGGCGCGGCGGTGACCTGCGAGAGCGTCACCGCCTACTCGAACGGGGTGCTCCGCTGCCCCACCGGCCAGGCGGGGACGTACACGCTGGAGGTCAGGGACAACAGCGGCATGGAGAACGACATCGCGGTGTCGTACGTCCCGCTGCTCTCCTCCACCGCCTGCAAGGCGGTCGGCGCCGCCGACCGCAAGCTCGGTGCCCCGACCGTGTTCCACGGTTCGCTGGCCGTCGGCTCGGCGGGCGACTGCTACACGCTGGACCTGGCCGCGAACGACGTGCTGCGCACGCACGCCTCCACCTACCGGGTGCTGCAGACGGTCTACGACGCCACCGGCAAGGAGATCTGCACCTCGCGGAGCCACGAGGGCGACACGCTCGACTGCAAGCTCACGGGCACCGCGCCGTACCGGATGTCGGTGCTGCAGGGCTCGGGCGCCGAGCAGACCTACGACGTCACCGTGGCGCGGCTCTCCAATCCGGAGGGCTGCGCGGTGGTGGAGCCGCAGGCGTTCGGGACCGCTCCGGACCTGAGCTCCACGGCACGCTGCCGCACCCTGCGGGTCACGCAGGCCGGCGTGTACGCCTTCGAGCCGGTCTCCTCCGGTGCCGCCCCGTACGGCGGGCTGTTCGCGTCCGACGGCACTCCGGTCGCCGACTGCGCCCAGGGCACCTGCCAGCTGGCCCCCGGTGACCGCACCTGGGTCGTCGACCCCCGCAGCGCCGCCGAAGCCGGTGCGTTCGGGATGGCATTCCACTCCGCCAAGGAGACCCGCGGCTGCACCGCGACCCACGACAACGGCCTGGTGGCCGGTCCGGCCGCCGGCACGTTCGGGGGACCCGGGCAGAAGCTCTGCCTGACGCTTCCCACCGCCACCGGCAAGGGCGTCTACCTGATCAACCGGCCGCCCGCCGAGGGCACGAACGCCACCGTCGTCGTCTACGACGCGGCGGGCGCCGAGCAGTGCAAGAACGACGGCCGCTTCTACACCGTCTGCAAGCTGACCGGCACCGCGCCGTTCCGCGCCGTGCTGAGCGGCACCCCGGCCCTGGCGTACGGCCTGGTCGTCCACCGCACCGGCGAGACCGCGGGCTGCACCGCCTGGCAGCAGACCGGTTTCGACGGCACCTGGGGCGCCGAGGTCTCGCTGACCCCGGCCGACCCGCTGCGCTGCATGAGCGTGCCGGCGGACCGGCACTCCACCGCGGAGATGCTCGACTACGCCAACAACGCCAACACGGTGAACGCATCGGTCCGGCTGGTCGACCCCGCGGGCAACGAGGCCTGCTCCACGGTCGGTTCCTCCACCACCATCTGCACGCTCGCGGCCGGTGTCACCTACACCGCCCCGCTGATCCTCTCGGGCTGGCAGCCGGACACGTACAAGCTGGTCCGGCGTGACGTATCGGCGACCGCGAAGTGCGCCGCGCCCGCCTCGACGGCAGTCGGCGGCCAGTCGCTCCCGCTGGACCTGACCTCCGCGCTGGACGCCCGCTGCGTGCGGGTCACCGGCGCGGCCACGGACAAGATCTGGCTGAGCTCGCGGACCCTCGCGGACCCGCGGTACGCACCGTCGACGCTGCTGATGGCGGTCGACGCCAACGGCAAGTACCTCTGCCGCGGTGCCTCCTGCCGGGTCACCGGCTCGACCTCGTACGTGGCGATCGTGCTGGCCTCCGGTTACAAGGACAAGCCGATCCACACCGACGTGGACACCTGGAGGGTGGGCACGGCGGCCGGCTGGGCGCCGGAGTGCACCGCCAACCCCGTCTCGGTCAACGGCTTCCCGGCGCGGAGCGGGGTGCTCTCCGAGTCCTCGACGGGCTACTGCGCCGTGATCGACGTGAAGCCCAATCAGGCGTTCAAGATCGCCGGCACCACCAGCACGACCACCAACGAGAACCCGTCGCTGAACCTGCACGGTGCCGCTCAGTGGACGAGCACGGGCGTCGAGTTCCAGTGCAACCAGTCGTGGGGCGTGTTCGGTGCCCGGTGCCTGACCCTCGGGAACGCCGAGGCCGGCCAGGCCGTTCTCCTGCTGAGCGCCGGTCGCAGTGCCACGCCCGTGGAGTTCAGCATGCAGGGACTGTGCGACTCCGAGTGCGTCTACCCGCAACCGGGGGCTCTGCCCACGTCGATCAGCCCCGCGACCGGCGCCGCCGGGACGCAGACCCACGCCGTCGTCCGCGGTACGGGGCTCACCCTGGACAGCAAGATCCATCTGGTGCGCAGTGACATCGGGGGCGATCCGAGGCCGGTCATGAAGGTGCTCTCCGTGAACACCGACGGCACCGCTCTCGATGTGCTGGTCGACACCAACGGGCTGGAGCCGGGCACCTACGACGTGGTGCGCGACGGCTACGTGTCCACTCCTGGAGTGCCCTCTCCGGGCTACCTGCCGAAGGCGTACACGGTGACGGCGGCCGCGACCGCGGCGAAGAGCCGGTTCGTGCCGATCACGCCCTCGCGGTTCCTGGACACGCGTGACGGCACCGGGGCGACGAAGGCGCGGGTCGGTCCGGGTGGCGTGGTCACCCTTCAGGTCGCGGGCGTCAAGGGCGTCCCGGCGAGCGGGGTGACCGCGGTCGTCATGAACGTGACCGCCGTCAACCCGACCGAGGCCGGGCACGTGATGGTGTACCCGAACGGGCAGCCGAAGCCCTCGGTGTCGAACCTCAACTTCTCGGCCGGGCAGATCGTCCCCAACCTGGTGACGGTCCCGGTCGTGAACGGCAAGGTGGACCTGCGCAACAACGCCGGTTCGGTGGACCTGATCGCGGACGTGACCGGGTACTTCACCGACAAGGCCGCGACCGGCTCGGCATTCACGCCGATCACGCCGTCGCGGTTCCTGGACACGCGTGACGGCACCGGGGCGAACAAGGCGCGGGTCGGTCCCGGTGGGGTCGTGACCCTGCAGGTGGCCGGTGTGAAGGGGGTTCCGGCGAGCGGGGTGACCGCGGTCGTCATGAACGTGACCGCCGTCAACCCGACCGAGGCCGGGCACGTGACCGTCTACCCGAACGGGCAGGCGGCGCCGGGGGTGTCGAACCTCAACTTCACTGCCGGGCAGGTCGTCCCCAACCTGGTGACCGTTCCGGTCGTCAACGGCAAGGTCGACCTGCGCAACAACTCGGGCTCGGTGGACCTGATCGCCGACGTCACGGGCTACTACTCGGCGAACGGGTCGACGTTCTCGGCCGGTTCCCCGGTGCGGCTGCTCGACACCCGCACCGGCACCGGCGCCCGCGCCGGGGCCGTCGGCCAGGGCGGCGTCGTCAGCCTCCAGGTCGCCGGGGTCGAGGGCGTGCCGCTGACCGGGGTGACCGCGGTGGTCCTCAACGTCACCGTCACCAACCCCACCCAGGACGGTCACCTCATCGTCCAGCCGCACGGGGTCGCACGTCCCAACGTGTCGAACCTCAACTTCCTGGCCGGGCAGACCGTCTCCAACCTGGTCGTGGTCCCGGTCGTGGACGGTCGGGTGACCTTCTACAACAACACCGGTTCCGCGGATGTGATCGCCGACCTGAACGGCTGGTTCACCTCCTGACCGACCTGTGCGAACACCGAGGGGCCCGTCCGATCTCGCGATCGGACGGGCCCCTCGGCCGTGAAAAACGGCCTGAGAATGGGCCCATGACGATCACGGGTGAGCAGGACGGCGCGACGGCGCAGGCGTGGGGTGCGCTCGGCGGGGCACCGGAGCTCGCCGGGCGGGTGCGGTACCGCGGGGCGCCGGGGCTGGGGCAGGGACCGCTGCCCGTACGGGAGTTGGCGCGGGCCACCGTCGGAGCGTGCGCCCTGGCCGCGGCGGAGCTGGCCGCCGTACGGGCCGGGGGCGGGGCGGGCGACGCGGAGCCGTCCGCCGTGGACGAGGGCGCGGTGGCCACGGCCTTCGTCAGCGAGCGGCACCTGCGGGTGCGGGGGCGGGAGCCGGTGAACTTCGCGCCGCTGTCCGGCTTCTGGCGGGCGGCGGACGGCTGGGTGCGCACCCACGCCAACTATCCGCACCACGAGGCCGCGCTGGTACGGGCCCTGGGGCCGCGGTCCGCGACGCCGGAGGCGCTGCGGGCCGCGGTGGCGGGCCGGACGGCCGCCGAGGTGCAGGAACGCGTGTACGGGGAGGGCGGGCTCGCGGTCGCGGTGGCGCAGGAGTACGGGGACCCGCGGCCGCTGGTCGAGGCCGCAGGGGAGTCCGGGGCGCCGGGCCGGACGCTCGGGCGGGCCCCGTCAGGGCTGCCCGCGGCCGGGGTGCGGGTGCTGGACCTGACCCGGGTGATCGCGGGGCCGGTCGCGACGCGCACGCTCGGAATGCTGGGCGCGGACGTGCTGCGGATCGACTCGCCGGGGCTGCCGGAGGCGCCCGACACGTATGCGGACACCGGCTTCGGCAAGCGGTCGGCGCTGCTGGACCTCGCGGCCACGGCGGACCGGACGGTGTTCGATGGGCTGCTGGCCGAGGCGGACGTGGTGGTGACCGGATACCGGCCGGGTGCGCTGGAGCGGCACGGGCTCGGGGCGGCGGAACTGCTGGAGCGGCGGCCGGGGCTGGTGGTGGCCCAGCTGTGCGCGTGGGGCTGGGACGGGCCGTGGGCCGGACGGCGGGGGTTCGACTCGCTGGTGCAGGCGGGCTACGGGATCGCCGCGCGGTACGCCGGTCCGGACGGCGTGCCGGGGGCGCTGCCGGCGCAGGCGCTCGACCACGGCACGGGGTACCTGGTGGCGGCCGGTGTCCTGCGGGCGCTGGCGGAGGGGGGCGGGCGGGCCCTGCGGTTCTCCCTGGCGGGAACGGCATCGTGGCTGGTCCGCGACGTCCCGGCGGCCGGGCCCGCTGCCTCGGGGTACGCGGCGGAGCCGTGGCTGCGGGAAACGGAATCGGGATACGGCCCGCTCCGGTACGCCGCCGGCCCCTTCGGGGACTGGGCCCGCGGGCCCTCCCGCTGGGGCACGGACCGGGCCGCCTGGCTCCCGCGTTAGGGCCTCTGGAGCGGTGCGAGGGACGCGTCAAGAAGGAGAATGCAGCAGTTTCGTCATGCAGCGGCTGGAGTCGTGGAAGCGGTAGTGGCCGAACTTGGCGGACAGGGCGTAGCCGGCGGACAGGTAGAGGGATATCGCCTCCGGCTGCTGGTCGCCCGTCTCCAGGACCATCCGGGTACGGCCCGCCGCGCGGGCGTCGTCCTCGAGCACTGCCAGGATCCGGCGGGCCAGGCCCAGGCCGCGGGCCTCCGGTATGACGTACATGCGCTTCAGCTCGGCGTCGCCGTCCGAGTAGCCCTCGTCGTTCTGCTCCTGGCCGCGCCACCCGCCGCTGGCGACGGGCGCGCCCGCGGCGTCGTACGCCAGCAGGTAGAGGCCCTGCGGCGGGACGAACATGGCGGGGTCGAGGAAGGTGGCGTCGCCCTCGCCGTCGTTGTACCGCGCCTGGTACTCCAGCTGGACCTGGTCACTGAGTTTGACCGCGTCCGGGTGGTCGTAAGGCACTGGCTGGAGCTGGATCCCGTGAGACATCCGGACATCGTACGGAACCCTGCCGCTATGGTGCAGGGATGCTCATCGTGACCTCCGTGAATGTGAATGGGATCCGCGCTGCCGCCAAGAAGGGCTTCGGGGCGTGGCTCGAGGGATCCGACGCCGACGTGGTCTGCCTTCAGGAGGTACGGGCCGAGGAGGGGCAGATTCCGGACGAGGTCCGGAGCCCCGAGGGCTGGCACACCGTGTTCGCGCCGGCCGCCGCCAAGGGCCGGGCCGGGGTCGCGCTCTACACGCGCCGCGCGCCCGAGCGCGTGCAGGTGGGGTTCGGGAGTGACGAGTTCGACACGAGCGGGCGGTACCTCGAGATCGACCTGCCCGGCGTGACCGTCGCCAGCCTCTACCTGCCCTCCGGTGAGGCCGGGACCGAGAAGCAGGAGGAGAAGTACCGCTTCATGGCGGAGTTCCACACCTACCTCCAGGCGCTGAAGACGCGGGCCGCCGCGGACGGGCGCGAGGTCGTGGTCTGCGGGGACTGGAACATCTGCCACCAGGAAGCCGACCTCAAGAACTGGAAGACGAACAGGAAGAACGCGGGCTTCCTTCCCGAGGAGCGGGACTGGCTGGGGAAGGTGTACGACGAGGCCGGGTACGTCGACGTCGTGCGGGCGCTGCACCCCGACACGGAGGGCCCGTACTCGTGGTGGTCCTACCGCGGGCGGGCCTTCGACAACGACGCCGGCTGGCGGATCGACCTCCAGGTCGCCACCCCGGGCCTGGCGGCGAAGGCCGTGAAGGCGTTCGTGGAGCGGGCCGAGACGCACCCGGAGCGGTGGTCCGACCATGCGCCGGTGACCGTCGCCTACGAGCTCGGTGTTTGACCCGGGCCGGATGCCAGCAGGCGGTCCATCGCCATCGTCAGCTCGGCCTCGACCACGCTCTTGGCCAGCGGACGCAGGCGCGGGAGGGCGTCCTCCGACAGGTGGGCCGAGATCAGCTCGGTGAACAGGGCCGCCATCGCGTCCGCGTGCTCGCGGACGCGGCGGCCCGTCTCCAGGACGGCCGCCAGCGGTACGCCCTCGCGAACCAGGGCCGAGGAGACGTCCAGCAGGCGGCGGCTGACGTGCACGATCTCGTCGCCGTCGGTGGCGAGGTAGCCGAGGTCGAGCGAGGCCGCCAGGTTCTCCGGGGTGACCTCGCCCTCGAAGTAGTCGGCCAGCGCCTCGGGGGTCAGCCGGACCGGGGTCTCCTCCGACCAGCCGATGCCGAGCAGCTCGCCGAGCTGGCTGACGTCGCGGCCGCTTTCGAAGGCGGCGGTCAGTTCCGCGATGCCGCCGAGGGTGTGGCCGCGCTCCAGCAGGGCGGCGATGGTGCGCAGCCGGGCCAGGTGGTGGTCGTCGTACCAGGCGATGCGGCCCTCGCGGCGCGGCGGCGGGAGCAGTTTTCGCTCGCGGTAGAAGCGCAGGGTGCGGACCGGGATGCCGGCCGCCTCGGCCAGCTCCTCCGTACGGTATTCGCGCACTGTCGTCCCCGCTTCCCTGTCCACCACGGACGAAGCCTATGGCGTACTGCCGGTAACTTTCCGGGCGCGACCCCTACCCATGAGTACGAGGCTGCTCTACTCTCCCGATTGTGCCAGTGATTGCTGGCAATGTTGCAGATGCGGAAGGCGGCGGGCATGGGCGGCATGGGCGAGCACGTACGCGTGGCGGTGATCGGGTCCGGATTCGGCGGGCTCGGCGCGGCCGTACGGCTGCGGCGCGAGGGGATCACGGACTTCGTCGTACTGGAGCGCGCCGACTCGGTCGGCGGGACCTGGCGCGACAACAGCTACCCGGGGTGCGCGTGCGATGTCCCCTCGCACCTGTACTCCTTCTCCTTCGCGCCCAACCCGGACTGGCCCCGGACCTTCTCCGGGCAGCCGGCCATCCGGGAGTACCTCGAGCACGTCGCCGACACCTTCGGGCTGCGCCGGCACATCCGGCTCGGCCACGAGGTCCTGATGATGCGCTGGGACGCGGACGAGCTGCGCTGGGAGATCGAGACCTCGGCCGGAACGCTCACCGCGGACGTCGTGGTCTCGGCGACCGGGCCGCTGTCCGACCCCAGGATGCCGGAGGTCCCGGGACTCGCCGAGTTCCCCGGCAAGGTCTTCCACTCCGCGCGCTGGGACCACGACTACGACCTCGCCGGCAAGCGCGTCGCCATGATCGGTACGGGCGCTTCCGCCATCCAGATCGTGCCCGCCATCGCACCCGACGTGGAGCGGCTGACCCTCTTCCAGCGGACCCCGCCGTGGGTGATGCCGCGCACCGACCGGGCCATAACGGCCGTGGAGCGCTGGCTGCACCGCCAGCTGCCCTTCACCCGGGCGGCGCGGCGCGGGCTGCTGTGGGGCATCCGGGAACTGCAGGTCAGCGCCTTCACCAAGCGGCCGAACCAGCTCGGGCTCATCGAATCGCTGGCCAAGGCCAACATGGCGCGCTCGATCAAGGACCCGGCGCTGCGCGCCAAGCTGACGCCCTCCTACCGGATCGGCTGCAAGCGGATCCTGCTCTCCAGCGAGTACTACCCGGCGCTGGCGCGGCCCAACGTGGATCTGGTCGCCTCCGGGCTGAAGGAGATCCGCGGCTCGGTCCTGGTCGCCGCCGACGGTACGGAGACCGAGGTCGACGCGATCGTCTTCGGCACCGGCTTCCACGTCACGGACATGCCGATCGCCGACCGGGTGGTGGGCGCGGAGGGCAAGACCCTCGCGGACGAGTGGAAGGACGGGATGCAGTCGCTGCGCGGGGCCACCGCGGCCGGCTTCCCCAACTGGATGACGATCATCGGCCCGAACACCGGGCTCGGGAACAGCTCGATGATCCTCATGATCGAGTCGCAGCTCAACTACATGGCCGACTACCTGCGGCAGATGGGCGTGTTGGGCGGGCGGGTCGCGCTGGCGGCCAGGCCCTCGGCCGTGAACAAGTGGAACCGGCAGGTCCAGACCCGGATGGAGCGCACGGTGTGGAACACCGGAGGCTGCACCAGCTGGTACCTCGACGCCCAGGGGCGCAACACCACCGTCTGGCCCGGCACCACGGGCGAGTTCCGCCGTGAGACGCGGAGCGTCGATCTGGGGGAGTACGAGGTCGTACGGGTACGGGAGCGCGAGCGGGTCCCGGCCCCCGTGGGGTCCGGGGCTGAAGAGGCGGAGGGCGCCGCGTGAGCCGCCTGACGCACGTCATATCCGGGCCCTACGCACCGCCCGCCGCCCGGCGCGAGCTCGTCGCCGAGTCCGCCGACGGGGCCCGGCTGCACGTCGAGGTCCACGGGGACGAGGGCGCGCCGGCCGTGGTGCTGGCGCACGGCTGGACCTGTTCCACCGCGTTCTGGGCCGCACAGATACGGGAACTGGCGAAGGACCACCGGGTCATCGCCTACGACCAGCGCGGCCACGGCCGCAGCCCCGCCGCCCTGGCCCACAGCACCACCGCCCTCGCCGACGACCTGGTGGCCGTGCTCAAGGCCGCCCTCGCCCCCGGGGAGCGGGCGGTCGTCGCCGGGCACTCCATGGGCGGCATGACGATCATGGCCGCCGCCGCCCGGCCGGAGTTCGCCGAGCACGCCGCGGCCGCGCTGCTGTGCAGCACCGGCAGCGCCCGGCTGGTCGCCGAGTCGAAGGTCCTGCCGCTGCGCCCCGGGCGCGTGCGGACCCGTGTCACCGGCGCGGTCCTCGGGTCCCGGGCACCCCTCGGCCCGGTCACGCCCGTCGCCAGGAAGATCCTCAAGTACGCCACCATGGGCCCCGGTTCCGCGCCCGACAAGGTCGAGGCGTGCGCCCGTATCGTGCACGCCTGCCCCACCCGGGTCCGGCACGCGTGGTCCCAGGTGCTGGCCGGGCTGGACCTGGACGCCGACGTGGCCCGGCTCACCGTGCCCACCGCCGTCATAGGCGGCAAGAACGACCGGCTCACGCCCGTCGTGCACGCCCGGGGACTCGCGGCCGCGCTGCCGAACTGCGTGGGCCTGACCGAGCTCACCGGCATGGGGCACATGACCCCGATCGAGGCCCCGGAGGCCGTCACCAACGCCGTGCGCGAGCTGGCCGCGCAGTTCTTGGATCAGCACGGCCTCGACCAGAAGGAGAAGACGTCGTGAGCGCTCGCAGGAGTCTGGAAGGCCAGGTCGCCGTCGTCACCGGCGCCGCCCGCGGGGTCGGCGAGCTGCTGGCCCGCAAACTCTCCGCGCGCGGCGCGCGGATCGCGCTCGTCGGCCTGGAGCCGGAAGCCCTCAAGGAGGTCTCCGAGCGGCTGCACACCGACAGCGACCACTGGTACGCCGACGTCACCGACCACGAGGCCATGGCCCGGGTCGCGCAGGAGATCAAGCAGCGCTTCGGCAAGGTCGACATCGTCGTCGCCAACGCGGGCGTGGCCGCCGGCGGGCCCTTCGCCGACTCCGACCCCGACGCCTGGCGCCGGGTGATCGAGGTCAACCTCATCGGCGGCGCCGTCACCGCCCGGGCCTTCCTGCCGGTCCTGACGGAGAGCCGCGGCTACTTCCTCCAGATCGCCTCGCTCGCCGCGATCACCCCGGCGCCGATGATGACCGCCTACTGCGCCTCCAAGTCCGGTGTCGAGGCCTTCGCCCACTGCCTGCGCGCCGAGGTCGGCTACAAGGGAGTCAAGGTCGGCGTCGGCTACCTCTCCTGGACCGATACCGACATGGTGCGCGGGGCCGACCAGGACGAGGTCATGCGGGAGCTGCGCCAGCGCCTGCCGTGGCCCTCGAACCGCACGTACCCGCTGGGTCCGGCCGTCGACCGGATCGTCGCGGGCATCGAGCGGCGCTCGGCGCACGTGTACGCGCAGTGGTGGCTGCGCGGCATGCAGGGGGTGCGCGGTTACCTGCCGGCGGTCATCGGGGCGGTCGGGCAGCGCGAGATGAAGCGGTTCGAGCCGCGGCTGGCCGGTGTTTCCAAGGGACTTGTGGGAGCGGGCGGGGCCGCGGACGAGCGGGAGCGCACGCAGAGTAACTGATCGAAATGCGAGCTTTGTCCGCCCATGCAAGTCTGGTCGAGGCCCAACCAACCAACACCCCTTCTGGAGTGAACAAGCATGGGTATCAAGGACCAGTTCCACGACAAGGCGAACGAGCTCAACGAGCAGGCGCAGAAGGCCGCGCGGGGCGTGAAGGACGAAAAGTCCCAGCGCGCCGGGCAGATGAAGGGCAAGAAGCCCCAGAGCCCCCAGAGCCCGCAGGCGCCGGACACGGCGCGCCAGTCGTGGGACGACGTCGACGACAGCTTCTAGCGGCCCTGGGCTGCGGCCCTGAGCCGCGGCACCGAGCTGCCCCGAGGGGCGCGATCCGTACGGATCGCGCCCCTCGGGCATGCCCTGTTCCTCCGAAGCTGCCCCCGCGCTACGCCCTCGGCGGCAGCTTCGGACGCCGCAGGTCCGGTACGTCCGTGTAGCCGGGCGGCACCGCTGCCGGGTCCTGCTCCAGCAGTTCGAGCGCCAGGTGCACGGCGTCGTCCAGCTGTGCGTGCCGCCCCTCCGCCCAGTCGAGCGGGGTGCGCAGGATCGCGAGGTCCGGCTCCACCCCGTGGTTCTCCACCGACCAGCCGTACTCCGGGAACCAGGCGGCGTTCATCGGCACCGTGATCACCGTGCCGTCGCCGAGGGTGTGCCTGCCGGTCATGCCGACCACCCCGCCCCAGGTGCGCTGGCCCACCACCGGGCCCAGCCCCAGCAGTTTGATGGCTGCGGTGATCATGTCCCCGTCCGAGGAGGTCGCCTCGTCGGCGAGCGCCACGATCGGACCGCGGGGCGCGTTGGAGGCGTACGAGACCGGCTGGGCGTTGCGCGTCAGGTCCCAGCCGAGGATGGAGCGGGTCAGCTTCTCCACCACCAGCTCGCTGATGTGCCCGCCCGCGTTGCCGCGTACGTCCACGATCAGTGCGGGCCGGGACATCTCCATCCGCAGGTCGCGGTTGAACTGCGCCCAGCCCGAGCCGCCCATGTCGGGGATGTGCAGGTAGCCGCACCGGCCGCCGCTGATTTCCCGGACCACCGCGCGCCGCTTGGACACCCAGTCCTGGTAGCGCAGCGGCCGTTCGTCGACCAGCGGTACGACGGCCACCCGGCGGGCCCGGCCCTCGCCCTCCGCGGGCTGGAAGGTCAGTTCCACGGTGGTGCCCCCGGCCGCCGACAGCAGGGGGTACGGGCCGGTGACCGGGTCCACCGGGCGCCCGTCCACATGGGTGAGCACCGCGCCCTCCCGGATGCCGGTGCCAGCCAGCGGGGAGCGGGCCTTGGAGTCGGAGGACTCGCCGGGCAGGATCCGGCTGACCACCCATGCCCCGTCCCGCGGCACGAGGTTGGCGCCGAGCAGCCCGATCGCCCGCTGGTAGTGCGGAGGCCCCTCGTTGCGGCGGGCGGCGGCGACGTACGCGTGCGAGGTGCCGAGCTCGCCGAGGACCTCGCGCAGCAGGTCGGCGAACTCGTCGGGCGAGGCGACCCGTTCGACCAGGGGGCGGTACTGGCGCAGCACCCCGTCCCAGTCGATGCCGCACATCTTCGGCTCCCAGAAGTACGCACGGATGATCCGCCCGGCCTCCTCGAAGGCCTGGCGCCACTCGGCCGCCGGGTCCACCTCGTGCAGGATGCGCCGCAGGTCCAGGTAGACGGTCGAGTCGCTGTCGCCCGACTCGGTGGCCGGGACCGCCCGCAGGTCGCCGTCGTCGTTGATCACGAGCCGGGTGCCGTCGCCGCTGGCCGCGAACCAGTCCAGCCCCGAGGCCAGTTCGGTCTTGCGGGCCTTGGTGAGGTCGAAGTGCTCCAGCGTGGGCTTGCCGCTGATGTCGTTGGGGTTGGCGAACGTCTCGCCGAGCGCGCCCGAGATCGGCCAGCGCAACCACACCAGCCCGCCTCCGTGCACCGGGTACAGGGCCGAGTACTTGGACGCGGACACCGGGAAGGGGGTGACCCGGCTCTCCAGGCCCTCCACCTCCACGCTCACCGCGCCGTCGCCGGTGTCCGGCTCCCCTTCGCCGGGGTCGAGTCCGCCCGCCGCCGGACGCCCCTCGGGGGACAGCGCGAACGGCGAGGGGGTCGCCGAGGAGAGCGGGACCAGGTACGGGCGGCAGCCCAGCGGGAAGGACAGGTCGCCGGTGTGCACGTCGTACACCGGGTCGAAACCGCGCCACGACAGGAAGGCCAGATAGCGGCCGTCCCGGGTGAAGACCGGATTCTCGTCCTCGAAGCGGCCGTTGGTGACGTCCACGATGGTCCGCCCGCCCGGTCCGGAGATCCGCGCCATCTTGATCTGCCGCAGCGAACGCCCGATGCCCGGGTGCGACCAGGTCAGCCAGCCCCCGTCGGGCGAGAACGCCAGGTCGGTGACGGGCCCGTTGATGGACCGGATCAGCTCGGTGGCCTCTCCGGTGGACCCCTCGGTCGCATCGAGGAGCAGCAGCCGCCCGTCGTTGGAGGCGATGGCGAGCCGCTCCCCGTCCGGGTCCGACAGGAGCTCGGTCACGCGCCCCAGCTCGCCCGAGGCCAGCCGGCGCGGCTCCCGCTCCCCGGAGGCCCGCGGCAGGTAGGCGATCTCGATGGCGTCCTCGCCCTCGGCGTCGGTCACGTACGCGACCTGCCCGCCGCTGCCGAGCATCTCGGGCAGCCGCACCCGTACGCCCGGGGTGTCGGCGATGGTCCGGGCCGGGCCGTCGCGGTGGGTCAGCCAGTACAGGCTGCCGCGCACCACGACCGCGCTGGCCCGGCCGGTGGCGTCCACGGACAGCGAGTCGACATGGCTTGCGGCCGGCACCTGGTACGTACGGCGGCCCGCGCGCGGCCCGCCGAGCCGGACGTCGAGCCTGCGCGGGACGGCGTCGGGGGCCAGCGACTCCACGAGCCAGATCTCCCCGGCGCACTGGTAGACGATCCGGCTGCCGTCGCTGGAGGCGTGCCGGGCGTAGAACTCCTCGTGGTCGGTGTGCCGGCGCAGGCCGGTGCCGTCGGGCAGGCAGGAGTAGAGGTTGCCGATGCCCTCGTGGTCGGAGAGGAAGGCGATGCGGCCGCCGACGAACATCGGGGAGTCGAGGTGGCCGTCCATGTCCTCCAGCAGCTGTGTGCCGTGCAGCCACAGCCGGCCGGTGGCGCCGCCGCGGTAGCGCTTCCAGGCGGCTGGCTCGTGCGGCGGCTTGCCGGTCAGCAGCAGGGTGCGGTGCTCCCCGTCGATGTCGGTGACCTGGATGTCGGAGCAGGGTCCCCAGGGCAGGCGTCCGCCGGGGCTGCCGTCCGTGGGCAGCTTGTAGGCCCAGGCGTAGTAGGAGAAAGGCTGGCCGTGCGAGGAGACCGCCAGGACGTTGCCGTCCGGGTCCCAGCCGCAGACCCGGGTGTCGGTGGAGCCCCAGTGGCTGAGCTGGCGGGCCGGGCCGCCGTCCACGGGGGCGAGGTGGATTTCGGGATCGAGGCTGCGCCAGGTGGTGAAGGCGATGTGCCGGCCGTCGGGGGAGAAGCGCGGATGGCTGACCCGGGTCCGGTCGACGGTGAGCCGCCAGGCCCGGCCGACCGGATCTCCAGGGGGAACCAAGGGCGCCACCCAAAGATCGTCCTCGGTGGCGAAACACAGCAGGTCGTCGTGCAGGTGCGGGAAGCGGAGGTACGCGACGTCGTGACTCACCCCCCAATGCTTTCCGCGCCAGGGGGGCCCGGCAACTCGTACAGGTGATCCATGCCACTCCCCGAAGCGAAACGGAACGGTTTCGTTTCGCTTGGGTCGGGGGTATCGTCGTATGAGTACGGAACACATTCGTTTCGATAAGAGGCGCGTTCGGACGGGAGACACGGAGATGACCGAGGCGATGGCGGCTCGGCGCAGCCGGATCACCCCCGAGCGGGAAGCCGAACTCCACGGAGCGGTCCTGGACCTGCTCCGCGAAGTGGGCTACGAGGCGCTGACCATGGACGCGGTCGCCGCCCGTACCAAGTCCAGCAAGGCCACCCTCTACCGCCAGTGGGGGAGCAAGCCGGAGCTGGTGGCCAAGGCCCTGCGATGCACGCAGCCCGTCTCGCTGCGGGAGATCGACACGGGCAGCCTGCGCACGGACTTCGCGCGCATGGTCGAATGCTCCGACGACGCGCAGATGGCCAAGGACACCGCGCTGATGCGGGGTCTGGCCCATGCGGTCCACGAGAGCCCGGAGCTCCACAAGGCCCTGCGGGACCTGCTGGTCGACCCGGAGATCAACGGCCTTCAGGCGATGCTCCAGCGCGCGGTGGACCGGGGCGAGATCCGTCCCGACTGTCCGGCTCTGGACTTCGTACCGCACATGCTCATCGGGGCGTTCATCGCGCTCCCGCTGATCGAGGACCGCCCGGTGGACCGGAACTTCCTCGGCCACTTCATCGACGCCGTGGTCTTCCCCGCCCTCGGCGTCTGAACCCCTTCCCCTTTCCCGTCCCCGCTGTACCGCCTGCTGTTCCTGACACGCCGCTCTCGTCGTCGGGCCGGCTCTCCATGCCCTGATCCGCACCGGATCCATCCCACGACCCGAACGGGAGAACCACCGACGTGGCCACCTTCCTCTACCGTCTCGGCCGGGGCGCCTTCAGGCGCCGCGGTCTTGTCGCCCTCATCTGGGTGGCGCTGCTGTTCGCCGCCGGTTTCGGCGCGGCATCGGCGTCCGCACCCACCTCAGGCTCCTTCTCGATACCCGGCACGGAGGCCCAGAAGGCCTTCGACGTGCTGGACAAGAAGTTCCCGGGGATGGCCGCCGACGGCGCCACCGCCCGGATCGTCATCAAGGCCCCGGCCGGCGCCAAGGTCTCCGACCCGGAGCCCAAGGCCCAGGTCGAGAAGATCGTCGAAGACCTGAAGTCCGGTCCGGGCAAGGACCAGATCTCCTCGGTCGCCGACCCGTACCAGAGCCAGGCAGTGAGCCAGGACGGCTCCACCGCCTACATCAGCACCAAGTACAAGGTCAGCGGCATGGAGCTGACCGACGCGACCCGCGACGCGCTGAAGGAGTCCGGCAAGGACGCCCAGGCGAAGGGGCTCACCGTCGAGATCGGCGGCGACGCGCTGATGGCGGCCCCCGAGACCGGCTCCGGTGAGATCATCGGCATCGCGATCGCCGCGATCGTCCTCGTCATCACCTTCGGCTCGCTGATCGCGGCCGGGCTGCCGCTGCTGACCGCGCTGATCGGCGTGGGCATCGGCGTCTCCTCCATCACCGCGCTCGCCAACGTGCTGGACCTCGGCAACACCACCTCCACCCTCGCGATGATGATCGGCCTCGCGGTCGGCATCGACTACGCCCTCTTCATCGTCTCCCGCTACCGCGCGGAGCTCGCCGAGGGCCGCGAACGCGACGAGGCCGCCGGCCGGGCCGCCGGAACCGCCGGCTCCGCCGTCGTCTTCGCCGGTCTGACCGTGGTCATCGCCCTGGTGGGCCTGGCCGTCGTCAACATCCCGATGCTGACCAAGATGGGCTTCGCGGCCGCCGGAACCGTGGTCATCGCGGTGCTGGTCGCCCTCACCCTGGTCCCGGCCATCCTGGGCTTCGCGGGCAAGAAGGTCCTGCCGGCCGGCGAGAAGAGCAAGCTGTTCGGCAAGGGCAAGCCCGCGGGCGCCGAGAAGAAGGCCAACGGCGGCACCCGCTGGGCCCGCTTCGTCCTGCGCCGCCCGGTCATGGTCCTGCTGGCCGGTGTGATCGGCCTCGGCATCATCGCCATCCCGGCGAGCAAGCTGGAGATGGGCCTGCCGGACGACGGCGCCCAGCCGGTCTCCACCACCCAGCGCCAGGCGTACGACATGCTGTCCGACGGCTTCGGCCCCGGCTTCAACGGCCCGCTGATGGTCGTCGTCGACGGGGACAAGGCGCTCGCCGACCGGACGGTCGAGCGGATCAAGGGCCTGGAGGGCGTGGCCGCGGTCATGCCGCCGATGCCCAACGAGGCCGGCGACGCCTCGATGATCAGCGTCATCCCGAAGGACCGCCCGTCCTCCACCCAGACGGAGAACCTGGTCCACACGATCCGCGACGGCAGCGGGGGCGACGTCATGGTCACCGGCGCCACCGCGATGAACATCGACTTCTCGCAGAAGATGAACGACGCGCTGCTGCCCTACCTGGCGCTCGTCGTCGGCCTCGCCTTCCTGCTGCTGATGCTGGTGTTCCGCTCGATCCTGGTTCCGCTCAAGGCGGCCCTCGGCTTCCTGCTCTCGGTCGTCGCCGCCCTCGGCGCGGTCGTCGCGGTCTTCCAGTGGGGCTGGCTCGGCTCGCTCTTCGGGGTGGAGCAGACCGGTCCGATCATGTCGATGATGCCGATCTTCATGGTGGGTGTCGTATTCGGTCTGGCCATGGACTACGAGGTCTTCCTCGTCACCCGGATGCGGGAGGCGTACGTCCATGGCGAGCGCCCGGGCCAGGCCGTGGTGACCGGCTTCCAGTACAGCGCGCGGGTGGTCGTGGCCGCCGCCGTCATCATGATCGCGGTGTTCGCGGGCTTCATCGGGGCCAGTGAGCAGATGGTCAAGATGATCGGCTTCGGTCTGGCCGTCGCCGTCTTCTTCGACGCCTTCGTGGTCCGGATGGCCATCGTCCCGGCGGTGCTCGCACTGCTCGGGCACAAGGCCTGGTGGCTGCCGCGCTGGCTGGACCGGCTGCTGCCGAACGTCGACGTGGAGGGCGAAAGCCTGCGCCGGCACCTCAAGGACGCGGCCGGCTCCTCGGAGGGCCCGGACAAGGACCGCGAGCTGGTCAACGTCTGACCCCGTTCTGTACGGCTGACACCCCGGCCCCGTACCGCCTGATGATCAGGCGGTACGGGGCCGGGGTGCGTTGCGCCTAACGGGTGGCGGAGTACGTACGGCGCAGGAAGCGGCGCAGGGCCGCGATGTCGAACTGGACGACGGCGACGCCCTCGGGGGAGTGGAACTCCACGACGGCCTGGACGCGGCCGCAGGGCCAGACGCGTACGTCCCCGGTTCCGGTCGGGGCCTGGAGGCCCGCCTCGAGGAGGGCGCGGGGGAAGACCCACTCGTTGTCGGTGCCTTCGGGGGACAGGTCCGCGGGGAAGACGATCCGTACGGCCAGCGGTTCGGCCTCGGCGAAGCGCAGGGCCACCGGAACCTTCCGGTAGAGGGGGTCGTCGCTGATCACGCGCGCGGTGACGCGCTCCTCGACGGCAGTCGCAGTCGCGGTCGCAGTCGCGGTCGCAGTCGCGGTCGCAGTGGCGGTGGCGCTCGCGGCGGGATTCTCGGCGGTGGCTGACACGACAAGACTCCTCTATTCGGAACATATGCGTCCGTTTGTCCCAAGCCTCGCACATTCCGCCGGATCCGCACGGATGTACTTGTCACGTGGACGCTCTTGCCAATGGTTCGCAATTGGGCACTATTCTTGAACGGTTCACGACTGGGTGAGAAGCGGAGCGTCTCCATGCATGTGCCCGACGGATTCATCAACGCACCTGTGTCGGTGGCCGCCGGAGTGGCGGCCGCCGCCGCCGTCGCGGTCAGCCTCCGCGGCGCCCGGCGCGAGCTTGGGGGTCCCTCCCAGGCCGGAGGCCCAGGGGGAGAGCGGACGGCGCCGCTGGCGGGTCTCGTCGCCGCCTTCATCTTCGCCGTGCAGATGCTGAACTTCCCCGTCGCCGCCGGCACCAGCGGGCACCTGCTGGGCGGTGCGCTCGCCGCGATACTCGTCGGCCCCTACACGGGCGTGCTGTGCGTGTCCGTCGTCCTGCTCATGCAAGGCATCCTCTTCGCCGACGGCGGCCTGACCGCCCTCGGCGTGAACATCACCGTCATGGGCGTCGTCACCGTCGTCCTCTCCTACGCGGTCTTCCGCGGGCTGCTCAAGGTGCTGCCCGGCACCCGACGCTCCGTGACCGTCGCCGCCTTCGCCGGAGCCCTGCTCTCGGTGCCCGGCGCGGCCGCCGCCTTCACCGCGATCTACGCCATCGGCGGCACCACCGACGTCTCCATCGGCAAGGTGTTCACCGCGATGGTCGGCGTGCACGTGCTCATCGGCATTGGCGAGGCCGCCATCACCGCGGCCACCGTGGGCGCCGTGATCGCCGTACGGCCCGACCTGGTCCACGGGGCGCGCGGACTGACCACCCGGCTGAAGCTGCGCGTCGACGGCGTACTGGTCGACGCCCCGGCCGCCGCTCCCGCCCCGGTCGCGGCCCGCTCCACCACGAAGGTGTGGGCCACCGGTCTGGTCACCGCCCTGGCTCTCGCCGGGTTCGTCTCCTTCTACGCCTCCGCCAGCCCCGACGGCCTGGAGAAGGTCGCCGCCGACAAGGGCATCGACGCCAAGGTCGAGGAGCACGCGGCCGCCGGCTCCCCGCTCGCCGACTACGCCGTCAAGGACGTCGCCAGCGCCCGCCTCTCCGGCGGCCTCGCGGGCGCCCTCGGGGTCGGGGCGACCGTCGCCGTCGGCACCGGCGTCTTCTGGGTGGTCCGCCGCCGCCGTACGGACGAGCAGCCGGCCGCGGCAGCGGCTTCGGCGGTCTGAGGTGGGTGCGGGCCACGCCCACCGGCTCTACCGGCACGGGCACTCACCGGTGCACGCGCTGCCGCCGCACTGCAAGCTCGCCGCGGCCTTCGCCTTCGTGGTGGTCGTGGTCTCCACCCCGCGCGAGGCGGTGTGGGCCTTCGGGGCCTACGCCGTGCTGCTCGCCGCCGTCGCGGCCGCCGCCCGGGTGCCGGCCGGCTTCCTGCTGCGGCGGCTGCTGATCGAGATCCCGTTCGTGGCCTTCGCGGTGCTGATGCCCTTCGTCGCCGAGGGCGAGCGGGTGGACGTACTGGGCCTCTCGCTCAGCGTCTCCGGACTCTGGGGCGCCTGGAACGTGCTCGCAAAGGGCACCCTCGGGGTGGCCGCGTCTGTACTCCTCGCCTCGACGACGGAGCTGCGGGCGCTGCTGCTGGGCCTCCAGCGGCTGAAGCTGCCGCCGCTGCTGGTACAGATCGCCTCGTTCATGATCCGGTACGGGGACGTGATCACCGGCGAGCTGCGGCGGATGTCCATCGCACGGCGCTCGCGCGGGTTCGAGGCGCGCGGGATCCGGCACTGGGGGGTGCTGGCCAAGACCGCGGGCGCGCTGTTCATCCGCTCCTACGAGCGCGGCGAGCGGGTCTACCTGGCGATGGTCAGCCGCGGCTACGCCGGTTCGATGCCGGTGATCGACGAAGCCGTGGCCACGCGCGCGCAGTGGGCGTACGCGGCCGCGCTACCGGTGACGGCGCTCGCCGTCTGTCTGATGGGATGGACGCTATGACCGCACCTTCGCTGGAAGTCTCGGGCCTCGCCTACGCCTACCCCGACGGGCACCAGGCCCTCTTCGGGGTCGACCTGACCGTCGCGCACGGCGAGCGGGTGGCCCTCCTCGGGCCGAACGGCGCCGGGAAGACCACCCTCGTGCTGCACCTCAACGGGATCCTGGCCGGCGGGGTCGGTTCCGTGCGCGTGGCCGGGATGCCGGTGGAGAAGCGCAACCTCGCCGAGGTCCGGCGCCGGGTCGGGATCGTCTTCCAGGACCCCGACGACCAGCTCTTCATGCCGACCGTCCGGGAGGACGTGGCCTTCGGCCCGGCTGCGGCCGGGATGCGCGGCGCCGAGCTGGAGGAACGGGTCCGGGACGCGCTGGAGCAGGTCGGGATGGCGGCCTTCGCCGACCGGCCCCCGCACCACTTGTCCTTCGGCCAGCGCCGCCGGGTGGCCGTCGCCACGGTTCTGGCCATGCGGCCCGAGATCCTGGTCCTGGACGAGCCCTCCTCCAACCTGGACCCGGCCTCGCGGCGCGAGCTCGCGGACATCCTGCGCTCGCTCGACGTGACGGTGCTGATGGTGACCCACGACCTGCCGTACGCGCTGGAGCTGTGCGCGCGCTCGGTCATCCTGAGCGAGGGCGTGATCGCCGCCGACGGCCGGACCCAGGACCTGCTGTGCGACGAGCAGCTCATGCGGGCCCACCGTCTGGAGCTGCCCTTCGGCTTCGACCCGCGTTCCGTATCGGTGGCATAGGCATCGGTGGCATAAGCGCTGGTCGCGGGTTGTTGGACTGGCCGTGGACATCCAGGGTGTGGTGACGGAGGGCTTCGAGCCCGTCAGAGACGCGTTCGTGCGCAATTTCGAGGTGCTGGGGGACCGGGGCGCGGCGGTGGCCGTGTACCGGGACGGCCGCAAGGTCGTGGACCTCTGGGGCGGCACCAAGGACGCGAACGGCACGGAGCCGTGGACCGAGGACACCGCCCAGATCGTCCGCTCCGCGACCAAGGGGGTGGCCGCCGCCGTACCCCTGCTGCTGCACCAGCGCGGACTCCTCGACCTGGACGCGCCGGTGGGATCGTACTGGCCGGAGTTCAAGGCGGGCGGCAAGGACCGGACCCTGGTCCGCGACGTGCTCGCGCACCGCGCGGGGGTTCCGGCGCTGGACCGCGGGCTGACCGCGGCCGAGGCCGCCGACGGGGTCTCCGGACCGCGCGCGGTCGCCGCGCAGCAGCCCTTCTGGCAGCCCGGCACCGAGCACGGCTACCACGCGCAGACCTACAGCTGGCTGCTGTCCGAGCTGGTGCTGCGGGCGACCGGGCGCACGGTCGGGGGCATCCTGGCCGAGGAGATAGCCGAGCCGCTGGGCCTGGACTTCTGGATCGGCCTGCCGGAGAGCGAGGCCCACCGGGTGGGGCGGGTGGCGCCGGTCGACCCGCCTTCGAGCGCGGGCACGCTGAAGACCCGGCCGAGGAGAAACGTTTCCGAGGCCTACGCCGACCCGGACTCCCTCACCCGCCGCGCCTTCGCCGCCATCGACCCCCTGCCGGACGAGAACGACCCCGCCTACCGGGCCGCCGAGCTCCCGGCCTCGGCGGGCATCGGCACGGCCCGCGCCCTGGCCCGCTTCTACGCGGCCACCATCGGCGTGGTGGAGGACGGCGCGCGGATCTTCACACCGGCCACCACCGCCTCCGCCGGCAAGGAGCTCTCGGCGGGCCCGGACCGCGTCCTGGTGGTGAACACCCGCTTCGGCCCCGGCTACATGCTGCACGGCCCGGCCTCGCCGCTGCTCTCGACGGCCTCCTTCGGCCACCCGGGCCGCGGCGGCTCCCTGGCCTTCGCGGACCCGGAGGCGGGCATCGGCTTCGGCTACGTCACCAACGCCCACGCCCAGTCGGTCACCGCCGACCCGCGCGCCCAGGCACTCGTACGGGCCCTGCGCTCAGCCCTGTGAGGCCCGCGCCCTTCTTCGCCGGACTCCGTCCGTCGGGGGTGGGGCCGCGCGGTCAGCCGGTGACTTCCCGTACGTCGGCGAGCGTGGCGCCCGCGTGCTCGATGAGCTCCTGCGGACCCATCGGGAACACGGTGTTCGGGGTGCCGGCGGCCGCCCAGACCACGTCGTGGTCGAGCAGCCGCCGGTCGGCCAGCACCCGGGTGCAGGTGCGGTGCCCGAAGGGCGGCACCCCGCCGATCGCGTAACCGGTCGTCTCGCGGACCACGGCCGCATCGGCCCGCGTCACCTTCCCCGCGCCGATCTCCCGGCGTACGGCCTCCACGTCGACCCGCGAGGCCCCGTCCATCAGGACCAGCACCGGGACCCCGTCCGCGGCGAAGATCAGCGACTTGACGATCTGGCTCAGCTCACAGCCGATCGCGGCGGCCGCGTCGGCGGCGGTACGGGTCCCCTCGGGGAAGGCCCGGACGGTGAGTTCGAGGCCCAGCCCGGCGAGGGCCTCGGCGAACAAGGGGTGCGTGGACGTCGTCATATGCGGACGCTAGCGCCGCGCGGGCCGGCGGCGCGAGGCGGTTTCACCTGCCGGACCCCGCGCCTCAGCCCGCGCCTCAGCCCGCGTTCAGGACCTCGGCGACGATCGGGCCCGCCGTGTCGCCGCCGTGGCCGCCGGCCTCGACCATCGCCGCCGCCGCCACGTCGCCGCTGAAGCCCGTGAACCAGCTGTCGGGGTTGCCCGCGCCGTCGACCTCCGCGGAGCCGGTCTTCGCGCCCTTGTCCGAGCCGCCGACCGAGGCCATCGCCTCACTGGCGGTGCCGCTGGTCGCCGTCAGCTTCATCATCGAGACCAGCTGCTGCTGCACCGAGGGCTTCATCCGGCGCTGCGCGGTCGCGATCGTACGGCCGTCGAGGTCCGGGGAGACGAGCAGCGGCTGGCGGAACACGCCCGTGCGGGCGGTCGCCGTGATGGACGCGACGTTCATCGGGTTCATGGTGATCTGGCCCTGCCCGATGTACTCGGCGGCCGCCGCCGCGCCCGTCGCCGGCGGAACCTTGCCGTCGGTGGTCTTGATGCCCGTCTTCCAGTCCAGTTCGATGCCGAAGACCTCCGTGGCCTCCTTCGGCAGCGCGGAGTCGTCGTTGACGGGCTTGATCTGCTTGATGAAGGCGGTGTTGCAGGACCGGGCGAACGAGGTCGCGAAGTTGGTGCCGGCCGGCAGGTCGAAGTTCTTCAGGTTGTGGAACGGGCGGCCCCAGGTCACCTCCTTCGCGCACTCCGCCGGCTTGTCGGCCGCCACCAGGCCGCGGTCCAGCAGCATGGCCGCCGTCACGATCTTCATCGTGGAACCGGGCGCCCGGTTGCCCCTCATCGCCGCGTTGTAGCCGTCCTTGCGGTGGTTGGCCACGGCCAGGATGTGCCCGTTGCTCGGCTTGATCGCGACCACGGAGGCCTCGGGGAACCGGGCGACCGCCTTCTCGGCCGCCGCCTGGACCTTCGCGTCCAGGTACGTCTTGATGGTGCTCGGCTCGCCCTCGACCAGGGTCAGCAGCGTCCGCTTGGGACCGCTCCCGTCGCCCGACTGGATCCACAGCTCGGCGCCGGGCTTGCCGCCCGCCTTGCTGCCGTACGTCTCGCGCAGCTCGTCCAGGATCGGCCGCAGCGAGGGGTACTTCTCCGCGGTCAGCTCCTCGTTGTTGCGGTCCACGGCCTTGACCGGCGGATTCGCGGGAGCGCCGGCGCGCAGGGTCTCGTACTGCCCCAGCTGTGGGTGGAGCACCGAGGCCTGCCAGTCGACCAGCGGCTTCCCGCTGGTCAGCCCGCGCACCACGGTCAGCTGGGACTCGTACGCGAGGGGCTTGGTCGTGCCCTCGTACGTGATCTCCGCCTCGACCTTGAACGGCACGGTGGTGCCGTTCGGCGTGCCCGGGGTGATCACGGCCTTGGACACGTACGCCTTGGTCTGATAATCGCCCACCGCGGTCTGCGCGGCCTGCGCGTTGTTCGTCAGGTCGGCGGCCGTCCGCGCGTCCCCGGCGGCCCATGCGGCCAGGAAGGCCTTCGCGGTGGCCGCGGTCTCCTTCTCGGTGACGGGACCGCTGCCCTTCTCCGACTGCGCGGCGGTGTCGCCCTTGGCGCTCCCCTTGCCGTCGCCGTCGGAGTCCCCGACCAGGGCGTACACCCCGTACCCGGCGCCGCCGACCAACGCGAGGAATACCCCGCCGACGATGGCGCCCTTCGCTGCCCCGTTCATTTGAGTCCCTTTCAGAGTCCCCGTTCCCTGAACATGTTCAAAGAACCTCTGGTGCGGACCTTACGCTCTGCGAGCGAACCGTCTCCTTGTTGTTACCGGACCGGAACATCGATGGCCGAAAATGATCGCCCGCCGGGAGTCCCTTGGCAGGGTCTGGCCGGTATGCCGGTATAGATCGCACGATGAGCCTTGTTCACACGGTGGGAGGGGTCCGTATCGACATGGACGGAGCCGCGCCCGAATTGATCTGGTACACGTCCTACGGCTCGAACATGCACCGGGACCGGCTGGCCTGGTACCTCGCCGGAGGCACCCCTCCGGGTGCCGCCCGCAGCTACCCCGGATGCCGCGATCGCCGCGCGCCGGCGCGGTCGGTGCCGGTCGAGCTGCCGGGGCGCCTGTACTTCGCCACGGAGTCGACCGTGTGGACGGGCGGCAGGGCCTTCTACGACCCGGCGGCGGCAGGCCGCACGCGGGCGCGCGCCCACCTGGTGACGGCGCAGCAGTTCTCCGACATCGCCGCCCAGGAGATGTACCGGGAGCCCGGGGCCGACCTCGACCTCACCGAGGTCCTGCGTTCGGGACGGGACGAGCGGGGTCCGGGCCGCTACGAGACGCTGATCTGCTCCGGCGTGCTGGAAGGCGTACCCGTGCTGACCTTCACCGCCCCCTGGGTGATGCACGAAGTGGACTGGGTCAAGCCGTCCGCCGCGTACGTCACGCACCTGGCGGCGGGCATGCTGGAGTCCGGGGCATGGAACGAGCGGTCCATCGCCGACTACCTCACACGGTGCCCGGGCGCGGCCGGCCGCTGGAGCGTGGATCAGATCCTGGATCTGCTGGGGTGACACAGCAACGACCCCGGCACATTCACACGCCGGGGCCGCCCTTCCGGGCCGCCACACGTGAGAGTGCAATGGCCCACTTGTCATGCTATGTCTCTCGCGCGCCTGCGGCATCAGGGACGCTTCGTGACGCCCGGCCGCACGCGGGGTCGACCGCGTATCCACAGCCCGGAATATTGCGCAGAAATTCATACGAGAATGGGCCTGTCCGCAGTGGAAAATATGGTCAGTTTGAATTCACTTAGGAAGTGAAGGCGGGAAGTATTACGAAGCGCCAGGTCGTTCTTCGCTCGGGGGTGCATCGCCGTGCGCGACACGGTGAAAAGGTGGACCCGATTGACCCGCTGGTCGTGACAATCTGCAGGCCATGGCAAGATCTTTTGAGCGAGGTAAACGGCCCGTGGGTGCCCATGTCAATCCCACCGTCAGCAGGCGCCGGCTTGGATCGGAGCTCCGTCGGCTCCGGGAGATCAGGGGCATGACGACGCCGCAAGTGGCGGAGAGCCTGCTGATCTCCCAGCCCAAGATCAGTCTCATGGAGAACGGCCGCCGCCTCATCAAGCCGCGCGACGTGCGCGATCTCTGCGGGCTGTACGGAGTCCAGGACCGGCGGCTCGTTGACCAGCTGATGCAGTTGGCCAGGGAATCGGGGCAGCAGGGCTGGTGGACCGCCTACGGTGACATCCCGTACGGCGCCTACATCGGCCTGGAGGCCGAGGCCGCAGCGATCCGATGCTACGAGGCCCTGGTGATTCCCGGCCTGCTGCAGACCCCCGCCTACGCTCGGGCGGTCATTGCAGGAACGATCCCTCAGGCCACCGCCGAACAGGCCGCCACACGTCTCCAGGTACGGCTGCGGCGCCAGCAGCGGTTGAGCGCCCCGGGCAACCCGCTGCGCTTATGGGCCGTACTGGACGAATCGGCACTGCGGCGTCTCGTAGGCAGCCGCGAGGTCATGCGCGAGCAGCTGGAACATCTGACCCGGCTCGCAGCCCAGCCGCACATCACCATGCAGGTTCTCCCCCACGACACGGGGGCGCACCCGGGTGTCTCGGGACAGTTCGCGCTGCTCGAGTTCGCCGACGCCACCGACACGAGCGTGGTGTATTTGGAAAGGTTCACCAGCGATCTCTATTTGGAGAAACGTTCCGACGTCAGAATCTACAGCGATATGTATGCCCACCTGCAGGCCCAGGCGCTGAGTCCGGACAGGACCCGGTATTTCATCAACGAAGCCATCAGGGCGTACGTCGGCACGGAATTCCAGCCAGACGTCCGCACGCCGTCCCGGCCGAACCCGTGAGCGCCGTGCGGTAGGCATCCTGACATCGGGAACCGAGCCCCTGGACGACGTGTCCAGGGGCTCGGCTGCGGGTCATCCGAGACCGATCGGTCAGACGTGTGAGGCTGTCACGCCCGCCATGTGCCGGCTACTCCTGTCGAGTCGCTGCACCTCGGCGGGTCCTCTTCATCGTGAAGAGGGCCGAGCCTCCGACGAATGCCAGCGCGGCCGCGAAGGCGGCCATGATGCCGGTCCCGCTGCTTGTGCCGGTGGCGGCGAGGCCGGGCGACGCCCCCTTCGGCTGCTGGCCGGTGGTGGCGCTCACGGGGGCGAAGTTGACGCTCTTGGCCGTGTGGCCGGGGAGCGCGTGGCCCAGAGCATCGTCGAAGCCGCCCGGCAGGAAGTCGGCCCACGGAGGCTTGCCCTGGTCGTGGTTGTCGGGACCGTGGCCGGGCTTGCCGTGGTCGTGGTCGCCAGGACCGCCGGGACCGCCGGGACCGTCGTGCTCGCCCTGATCGTGGTCGTCGGGACCGCCGTGCTCGCCCTCGTCGCCCTCGTGGCCCTCGTCGTCTTCGTCGTCCTCGTAGTCGTCGTGGTGGCCGGGGCGGCCGTGGTCGTGCTTGCCCGAGTCACCCTTTTCGCCCTTGTCGCCGCGGGGCCCCTTGGGTCCAGTAGGTCCGACGGGTCCAGCAGAACCGGTGGGTCCGGCAGGTCCGGCAGGTCCGGCGGAACCGGTGGGCCCGGGCGAACCCGTTGCGCCGGGGCTGCCGTCGGGGCCGGGGCTGCCGGTCGGGCCGGGGGAGCCGTCAGGGCCGGGCGAACCGGTCGCGCCGGGGGCGCCGGGGCTGCCGGTCGGGCCGGGCGAGCCGTCCGGGCCAGGTGAACCGGTCGCGCCGGGGCTACCGGTCGGGCCGGGGCTACCGGTCGGGCCGGGGGAGCCGTCCGGGCCGGGCGAACCCGTTGCGCCGGGGCTGCCGTCGGGGCCCGGGCTGCCGGTCGGGCCGGGGGAGCCGTCAGGGCCGGGCGAACCGGTCGCGCCGGGGCTACCGGTCGGGCCGGGGCTACCGGTCGGGCCGGGGGAGCCGTCCGGGCCAGGCGAGCCCGTCGGGCCCGGGCTACCGGTCGGGCCGGGCGAGCCCGTCGGTCCGGTAGGCCCGGTCGGTCCGGGAGGCCCAACGGCGCAGGTCGGCACCGTAATGGTGTTGTTGTTCATCGTGACCGCGGCCTCACGCGCCAGGGCGCGGCCTTCGATCACGGCGCTGTTGTTCAGCGTGATGGACGCCAGGGCCAGGATGGTGCCCTTGAACTGGGTGGTCGTGCCGAGGGTGGCGGAGCTGCCCACCTGCCAGAACACGTTGCAGGCATTTGCTCCGTTGATGAATTCCACGGCACTGGCCGAAGCCGTGGTCAGGGTCGAGGGGATCCGGAAGATGAAGACGGAGTTGGGGTCGCCCTCGCCGTCGAGGGTGACCGTCCCGGTGAGTTGCAGGGAATCCGGGGACGCCGGGGCCGAGTAGACGCCGGGCCCCAGTGTCAGTCCGCCGATCTCGTCCGAAGCGAGAACGGTCCCGGGTCCCCGGCCTGCCGCGTCGTCGTAGGCGACGACGAGGTCGGACTTCGCCTGAGCGGCGGCGGCGTTGGGGGCAACGCGCGTCACCCCGTTGACGGTGCCGGGCGGGAAGCCGGTCACCGATGTGCCCGGATAGAGGCCCAGGTCGCCGTTGATGACGGTGCCGAGCGTGTTGGTGACCGTCGAACCGGCCAGGACCCCGTAACTGGCGGTGGTCCCCAGCAGCACGGGGGCATCTGCGGCGTGGGCGACGGTCGGGACCAGGGTGGCCGCCGCCAGGAACGCTGCGGGGAGCAGGGCAAAGGCTCCCTTTTTGAACAGCGCGAGTTGAGGGCTTGTGTCGGGTGGAGCCGACCGGAGGACATCCAATGCCATTGCAGGACCTTTCTTGTCGCTGGTCAGGGCTGCCGGCCCGCTGCCTGCGCCGACACGCAGGCTCACCCCCGAGCAGGGGACGCAGATCTGCTCCGCGCCAAAGGTGGTGATGGGTCGTCACACGGGAGTCTTCCCGCATATTTCGCAGCAATAGACAGCAAATCGGAAAAAGGGTCTGCATGAGTGACATAACGTCAGAAATAGTCTGTGGGTCGTCCAGAGACAGTCGAGAACGACGTACGGCAACTACGACGGCCCCGGAGCTCGCGAGCTCCGGGGCCGTCGTAGTTGCCGTATCGGGTCGCTAGACCCAGGTGTCCAGCCACATGCGGCCCCGCCAGGAGTCCATCGGCAGGGTCTGGCCGGTGAAGATCGGCCAGAAGTAGATGAAGTTCCACACGATCAGCAGGACCAGGACCCCCGCCCCGATCGCGCCCAGCGTCCGCCGCCGCTCCGTCGATCCCGCCGGGCCCAGCAGGGCGCCGATCATCATCGCCACCGCCAGGCACAGGTACGGGACGAAGACCACCGCGTAGAAGAAGAAGATGGTCCGCTCCTGGTAGTTGAACCAGGGCAGCAGGCCCGCGCCCAGCGCGCACGCGATCGCGCCCGCCCGCCAGTCGCGGCGGAAGAACCACCGCCACAGCACGTACAGCAGCGCGAAGCAGCCCGCCCACCACAGCAGCGGAGTGCCCAGCGCCAGCACCTCGCGGGCGCACTTGCCGGCCGCCGTCGCCGGGCACCCGTCGGTGCCGGGCTCCGGGGACTCGTAGAAGTACGAGACGGGCCGGCCCAGGACCAGCCAGCTCCACGGGTTCGACTCGTAGGTGTGCCCCGAGGTCAGACCGACGTGGAACTTGTACACCTCGGTCTCGTAGTGCCACAGGCTGCGCAGCCACTCCGGCAGGAACGACAGCGCGCTGTTCTGGTCGCTCTTGGCGGCCCAGTCGCGCAGGTAGCCGCCCTTGCCGTTGTCCGGGCTGAAGATCCAGCCCGACCAGGAGGCCAGGTACGTCACGATCGCCACCGGCACCGTGGAAACGAAAGCGGGCAGCGCGTCGCGGCGCAGCATCGCCGCGTACGGGGCGCCCGCGCCCGCGGTGCGCCGCGCGGCGGCGTCCCACAGCACGGTGAGGACGCCGAAGAAGGCCAGGACGACGAAGCCGTTCCACTTCGTGCCCGCGGCGAGGCCCAGACAGACCCCCGCCAGGATCCGGTACGGGCGCCAGCCCAGCCCCAGCGTCTCGGCGATCTTCACATCGGGCCGGGTCCGGCCCTCGTCGTCCACCGGGAGCGCGTCCGCGAGCCTGGCCCGGGCCTTGTCCCGGTCGATGAGCAGCGCCCCGAAGGCGGCCAGCACGAAGAACATCAGCACCAGGTCGAGCAGCGCCGTGCGGCTCATCACCAGGTGCAGGCCGTCCACCGCGAGCAGCGCACCCGCCAGGCACCCCAGGAAGGTCGAGCGGAACAGGCGCCGCCCGATCCGGCACAGCATCAGCACGGAGAGGGTGCCGAGCACGGCGGTCATGAACCGCCAGCCGAAGGGGGTGAAGCCGAACATCCACTCGCCGAGCCCGATGACCCACTTGCCGACGGGCGGGTGCACGACGTAGCCCGGATCCAGCGGGAGGGCGACCGCGTCGGGGTTGGCGAGGATCGACTTGTCGATGTCCTTGGGCCAGCTCGCCTCGTAGCCCTGCTGAATCGTGGCCCAGGCGTCCTTGGCGTAATAGGTCTCGTCGAATATCACCGCCTTCGGGCTGCCCAGGTGCACGAACCGCAGCACCCCGGCCACCAGCGCCACCAGCAGCGGCCCGGCCCACGACATGATCCGCTGCCAGGTGCCCCACACCTGCGGCGGCAGCCCGAAGGTCATCCACAGCTGGGGGGACGGCTGGGCGTACGGGGGCACCAGGCGGGCGCGCACGTCGCCGCGCGCCGAGCCGGCACCGCCGCGCGGCACGTAGCCGAAGGCGCGCAGGCGGCGCAGCCAGGTGGGCGGCTCTTCTTCGCGTCCCGCCGGCGGGGAGGGCGGGGCCCCCGCGGGGCTGGGCGGCGGCGTCGCGGTCTTGGTCACCGGGTCATCGTAGGGAACGGATCTGTGTGAACCCCAGCACCGGGCAGCTCGAGGGCGCGGGACTGAGAGGATGGGCGGGTGACGACTGACCAGCCCCGCGGTACCGAGCCCACCTCCCCGGCAGGAGTCCTCGTACTCGCCGGCACCCCGATCGGCGACCTCGCGGACGCCCCGCCGCGGCTCGCGACCGAGCTGGAGCGGGCCGACGTGATCGCCGCCGAGGACACCCGGCGGCTGCGCCGGCTGACCCAGGGCCTGGGCGTGCACACCACCGGGCGTGTCCTGTCGTACTTCGAGGGCAACGAGTCCGCGCGCACCCCGGAGCTGGTCGAGGCCCTGACCGGCGGGGCGCGCGTCCTGCTCGTGACCGACGCCGGCATGCCCTCGGTCTCCGACCCCGGCTACCGGCTGGTCGCCGCCGCCGTCGAGAAGGACATCAAGGTCACCGCTGTCCCCGGGCCGTCCGCCGTGCTCACCGCGCTGGCCATGTCCGGACTGCCGGTGGACCGGTTCTGCTTCGAGGGGTTCCTGCCGCGCAAGGCGGGCGAGCGCCTCGGCCGGCTCCGCGAGGTCGAGGCCGAGCGGCGCACGCTCGTCTACTTCGAGGCCCCGCACCGGCTCGACGACACCCTGGCCGCCATGGCCGAGGTCTTCGGCGCCGAGCGCCGCGCCGCCGTGTGCCGCGAGCTGACCAAGACGTACGAGGAGGTCAAGCGCGGCGGGCTCGGAGAGCTGGCCGCCTGGGCTGCCGAGGGCGTCCGCGGGGAGATCACCGTCGTCGTGGAGGGCGCCCCGGCGGCCGCCCCCGGCGATGTGGACGACGAGGAGCTGGTGCGCAGGGTGCGGGTGCGCGAGGAGGCGGGGGAGCGGCGCAAGGAGGCCATCGCCGCTGTCGCCGCCGAGGCTGGGGTACCCAAGCGGGACGTGTTCGACGCGGTCGTCGCGGCAAAGAATGCGGCACAAAAGGTGCCGTAAGTCGGTAAAGAGCTAACCTGAAAAGCAAAGCTCAGACCGCGCACCGGGCGCTTTGGGCATGAGTCGCCCAAAGACCGTCCAACACTAGACAGGGCCTGATGCGCTCCCGCCCGAAGAGGCGTCCACTGGCAATGGCACCAGTGGAACAAGAGGAGCTGGCATGAGTGAGATCGCTGACACCCCGGTACCCGTAGCCGTGCCGGGCGCGCCCGGCAGCCCCGTCGGCGCGCCCGTGCAGACCGTGCACGAGGCGTACTCCTTCGCGTGCATGCGGTGCGGGTACGGCTGGGAGCAGGCCTACGACATAGAGCACCACGTGGACGGCAAGGGCGATCCGTTCATCATGTACAAGGTCAGCGGCGAGCGGGTGCCGTCCCCGCTGTCCAACCCGACCTGCCACAACTGCGGCGGCCACGTGGTCCGGATCATGCGCGCCGGACAGGTCTCCTCCGTGCTCGGCATGCTCGACCAGCTCTACCACCACCGCATCGCCCCGGGGATCGCCGGGCCCGTCCCGGCGGGCGCGAACGTCCCCCGGGCCCCCAAGCCCCCCAAGCCGCACAAGACGCCCCCTGCGCACGACGCCCCCGGACCCGTCGCCATCGACGAGGCCGAGAAGCACCCGGGCCTCCTCTCCCGCCTGCTGGGGATCTTCCGCCGGTCATAAGATCGGCCGCATGAGCACTTCGTCAGCCTCCAAGGACGCACCGCCGCCGCTGCCCGAACCCCTCCGGGTGGCGGTGGCGGACTCGCACACCCACCTGGACATGCAGTCCGGAACCGTCGAGGAGGGCCTCGCGAAGGCCGCCTCGGTGGGCGTGACCACGGTCGTCCAGGTCGGCTGCGACGTGAAGGGCTCCCGCTGGGCCGCCGAGACGGCCGCCGCGTACGAGAACGTCCACGCGGCCGTGGCCCTGCACCCGAACGAGGCCCCCCGGATCGTCCACGGGGACCCCGACGGCTGGTCCCGCCAGGGTGCCCGGACCGGCGGCGGCGAGGCCGCGCTCGACGAGGCACTGGCCGAGATCGAGGCCCTGGCCGCGCTCGACCACGTCAAGGCGGTCGGCGAGACCGGACTCGACTATTTCCGCACCGGGCCGGAGGGAATGGCCGCGCAGGAGCGTTCCTTCCGCGCCCACATCGAGATCGCCAAGCGCCAGGGCAAGGCCCTCGTGATCCACGACCGCGACGCCCACGCGGACGTGCTGCGCGTGCTGCGGGAGGAGGGCGCGCCGGAGCGCACCGTCTTCCACTGCTACTCCGGGGACGCCGGCATGGCGCGGGAGTGCGCCGCCGCCGGGTACTACATGTCCTTCGCCGGAACGGTCACCTTCAGGAACGCGGCCCCGCTGCGCGAGGCCCTGGCCGTGGCCCCGCTGGAGCTGGTGCTCGTCGAGACGGACGCCCCGTACCTCACCCCGGCGCCGTACCGCGGACGGCCCAACGCCCCGTACCTCATTCCGCTGACGGTACGGGCGATGGCGGCGGTCCGCGGCATCGACGAGGACGCGATGGCCACGGCGCTGGCCGCCAACACCGCTCGCGCCTTCGCCTACTGACCACCCCGCCGGACTCCCCACGGCGACACGCTGTGTGACCGCCCGGCTTTGGAGCGTGACGACTCCTCCGCTATGGTGCCGTGCCCGAACCAGCGGGTGCCGGAACACCAGTGGAGCGAGCGTCGTGAGCGATACGCAGGGCAGTCACCGCCGTGGCGGTCCCGTTCCGGGGGCGTACGAGGATCCCGGCGCCCCGGAGCCCGGGGTGCCGGCCCCGCGCGGGGCGGGCCGCCGCCGCGCACGCCAGAGCGGGCAGCAGTCGGCCGGATGGCCCGACCCCGAGGCGCCGACGGTGTCCTCCGTGGCATCCGTGACTCCCATGGCTCCCGTGGCGGTGACCGCCGTGCCCGTAGCCGCCGGATCGGGGCGTCGCCGGGCCCCCGCCCCCGTCGCCCTGCTGCCGGAGCCCGCACCCGCCCCCGCGCCGTGGCCGGCGCCGGGGCCCGGCACCGGCAGACGCCGCCGCACCACCCCCGCCGAACCCCCGCCCGGCACCTGGCGGCGGATCGTGCCCCAAGCCCTGGTCGTCGCCTTCCTCGCGGGCGGCACCACCGCCTTCGTCGCCGCCGACAAGTCGGTACGGCTCACCGTCGACGGCGTCCCGCGCACCCTCCACACCTTCGCCGACGACGTTGACGAACTGCTGGCCGCCGAAGGCCTCGACGTCGGCCCCCACGACCTCGTCGCCCCCGCCCCCGGCGAACCCCTCGACGACGGCGAACAGGTCGTCGTCCGCTACGGCCGCCCCCTGCGCCTCACCCTCGACGGACAGCAGCGCCAGGTGTGGACCACCGCCCGCACCGTCGAGGGCGCGCTCCGCCAGTTCGGCATCCGCGCCGAGGGCGCCTACCTCTCCGCGCCCCGCACCGCCCCCGTCCCGCGCGCCGGGCTGGTCCTCAGCGTCCGCACCGAACGCAGCGTCACCTTCATGGCCGACGGCCGCGAACGCACCATCCGCACCAACGCCGCCACCGTCCAGGAGGCCCTCGAACAGGCCGGCATCACCCTGCAGGGCCAGGACACCACCTCCGTGCCCCCCATCACCTTCCCGCGCGACGGGCAGACCATCACCGTGCTGCGCATCACCGGCACCCGCGAGGTCCGCGAGGAGCGCGTCCCGTACGAGACGCAGCGGGTCGAGGACGCCACCCTTTTCGCCGGCACCGAGGTCGTCGAGCGGGCCGGCCGGCCCGGAGCCCGCCGGGTCACCTACAGCCTGCGCACCGTCAACGGGGTCCGCCAGAAACCCCGCCGCATCGCGGAGGAGACCGTCCGCGAGCCCGTGACCCAGCTCGTCAAGGTCGGCACGAAGCCGCTGCCGGCCTCCGTCTCCGGCGCCGACGGTCTCGACTGGGGAGCCCTGGCCCAGTGCGAATCGGGCGGCCGCCCCTCGGCCACCGACTCCTCGGGCACGTACGGCGGCCTCTACCAGTTCGACGTACGCACCTGGCAGAGCCTCGGCGGCAGCGGCCGCCCCCAGGACGCCCCGGCCGGGGAACAGACGTACCGGGCGAAGAAGCTCTACGTGCAGCGGGGGGCGAGTCCGTGGCCGCACTGCGGCCGTAGGCTCAGGTAGTTCGTCGTGGCGCCGGTCGGGCGTGCACGCCGGATATGGGTTCGTGGGTCGAACGAGTGACCTTTCGTCATGAGTGTCGTTGGTCGGATGACAGCACTGGTGGTGGAGGCGAGGGATGCGACGGAAGGTGCGGCTCACCGCAGGCGAAAGTGCCCGGACGATCGTTGCCCGTTGTGTGTTGCGGACAGGTGTGGATGCGGAAACCGGCGAGCCGCTGACTGCCTCCGTGCTGGTGGAACGCGTCGGCTGGTGTGCCGATCTGGTGGCGGACATGGCTGCCGGGCTGCTGGCCGAGCACTGGAACGCTGCCGATGTGAAAGTGCTCGCGACCGGCGAGGATGCGGGTGGCCGGAAGCTGCCGACGAACGCGTGGATGGCGCTGCGTCGGCTGGACTGGGGCACCGCGCCACGTGAGGGGTGCCGCGTCAATGACCGGATCGTTCGGATGGCGCAGGAGCAGGCCGGTCGAATCCTGCGCTCGGCGACGTGGCGCGGTGAGCTGACGGGCGCGGTGATCGCGACCTGGCCGGCCGACCCTGCCAGGCGCACCGGCCAGGAGTGGGACGCGATGCGTGCGGCGGCGCCGCACGGTCGGCATCTGCCGTCCAGCGTCATCAAGGCCCGCACCCGGCAGATCGCCGCCTTCATCAGGCAGAACGGCCGGATGCCTGCTGACGTGTTCGAGGTGGAGAACGCGCCCAGGGCAGCTCGAATGCTGTTGCTGTCGGCCTGCGACGGGCAGCAGGCCACCATCGAGCGGGCGGACGTACCAGGCCGCGCACTGCTGCGCCTGAAGCTCCCCTCCCGGCCCGACCCGCGGTCCCAACGCGACTGGACCTGGGTGACCTGCCCCATCACGCTGCCCCCGACGATCCCCGCCGGTGCGGTGCTGCACCTGCCCACCCTCCGCCCGCATCAGGGGCGGGTCCTCGTTGATCTCTCCGCCACATACGCCGTGCCGAAATCGGCTCGCAGTGGGTACACGGTGGCCCTCGGTGTGGACTGGGGCCTCAACACCCTCCTGTCTGCCGGAGCAGTGCGGCTCAACGAGAACGGGCGAATCACCGTCCTGGGGGCCGGGGGCATGTTCCGGGCGGCGGGTGTCCTCTCCAAACAGCACCGGCTGCGCCGACTGTCCGAGTTCTTGCACGCCAAGGCTGACCGCTACCAGCGGCTCACTGCCGGAGACGAAAAGCAGCACGGCCTGGCCGCGAAGCACGCCATTCTGAGCGAGGAGATCAGCCGCGTCTGCGCGCGGCGGTCGAAACTGAATGACGCATTGGCCTGGGCCGCCGCCAGGTGGGCGGTCGACCAGGCCGTGGCCGCCGGGGCGAGCGTCGTCTATGTCGAAGACCTCCGCTCGCTGGAGGCCAGAGGCATGAGCCGGACCATGAACACGTGCCTCTCCCAGCAGGTGCGCGGGCAGATCGTCGACCGCATGCGGCACCTGGCTGCCGAGGTGGGTAGCTGTCGTCGCCGTCCCAGCCAGGAACACCTCCAGGCACTGCCCTCGGTGCCTCACCCCGCTGCGGCACCGCAAAGCCCCCGACCGGCCCACCACCCTGGGCTGGAAATGGGCCATCTGCCCGGGCTGTGGCTGGCAGGGCGACCGCGATCAGGGTGCTTGGCAGCGCATCGCAGCACGTGGTCTCACCCACCAGAGCAAGACCGTCACCGACCGCACCACAGGCGCCATGGCCATCCGCACCGTCGTCGACACGCTCGAAGCGGCCTCGGTCATCACACCAGCTGCCGAGCAGACGACCCGGCGGGACCGATCCAAAACCGGACCCACCCGGCACAAGGCAACACGTCCGACGCCCAGGCGACGCCGGACACCCTCCCCTGCCATGCCCTCGGGCCGGGCAGGCCAGCGTCCGGAGGGACACGCTCACACGGACCGGCCCCGACTGCCCCGCGCAGCCGACCGGCACCAGGACGTGACGACGATCAGCACACCCACCGAGCGCCGACACCGGCCACGAGGAGCGGCACTGGGCGCGGGATTCCACCTCCACGCCCACGCCACCCCACCGCGGTGGGAAGCGATCTCTGTGCCGGACACCAAGTCCGGCTCGGGATCACTCCGCTGATCTGAGACGCTTAGCCGGTGAGCACCGCAGAGCAGCAGCCCAACGAGACCCCTTCTGATGCCCTCCTCGGACCGGCCGACATCCGGGAGCTGGCCGCCGCACTCGGTGTGCGCCCGACCAAGCAGAAGGGCCAGAACTTCGTCATCGACGCCAACACGGTGCGCCGGATCGTGCGTACCGCCGAGGTGCGGCCGGACGACGTGGTCGTCGAGGTCGGCCCCGGCCTGGGCTCGCTGACGCTCGCGCTGCTGGAGGCCGCCGACCGGGTCACCGCCGTCGAGATCGACGACATCCTGGCGGCGGCGCTGCCCGCCACCATCGAGGCCCGGATGCCCGGGCGCAAGGACCGCTTCGCGCTGGTCCACTCCGACGCGATGCTGGTGACCGAGCTGCCCGGCCCGGCGCCGACCGCGCTCGTGGCGAACCTGCCGTACAACGTGGCCGTGCCCGTCCTGCTGACCATGCTCGACCGGTTCCCGAGCATCGAGCGGACCCTGGTGATGGTGCAGGCGGAGGTGGCCGACCGGCTCGCCGCCGAGCCCGGCAACAAGGTCTACGGGGTGCCCTCCGTCAAGGCCAACTGGTACGCGCACGTCAAGCGCGCCGGGTCCATCGGCCGCAAGGTCTTCTGGCCCGCGCCGAACGTCGACTCCGGTCTCGTCTCGCTGGTGCGGCGCGCGGAGCCGATCAAGACCACTGCCACGAAGGCCGAGGTCTTCGCCGTCGTGGACGCGGCCTTCGCACAGCGCCGCAAGACGCTGCGCGCGGCGCTGGCCGGCTGGGCCGGGTCGGCGGCGGGAGCCGAGGCGGCGCTGGTCGCCGCCGGGATCTCGCCGCAGGCGCGCGGGGAGTCGCTGACGGTGGAGGAGTTCGCCGCGATCGCCGAGCACAAGCCCGCGGCGGAGAGGCCCGCGCTGTGAGCGAGCGCACGACCGTGACCGTACGGGTCCCCGCGAAGGTCAACGTGCAACTGGCGGTGGGCGCGGCCCGCCCCGACGGCTTCCACGACCTCGCGAACGTCTTCCTCGCCGTCTCGCTGTTCGACGAGGTCACGGCGACCGTGGCCGGCGAGCTGACCGTGACCTGCGCGGGCCCGGACGCCGACCAGGTCCCCCTGGACCGCACCAACCTCGCGGCGCGCGCCGCCGAGATCCTGGCGGCCCGGGCCGGCATCGCCCCCGCGGTCCACCTGCACATCGCGAAGAACATCCCGGTGGCGGGCGGCATGGCGGGCGGCAGCGCGGACGGCGCGGCGGCCCTGCTGGCCTGCGACACCCTGTGGGGCCTGGGCACGCCGCGGGCCGAACTGCTCGACATCTGCGCGGAGCTGGGCAGTGACGTGCCGTTCAGCCTCGTGGGCGGGGCCGCGCTCGGCACGGGCCGGGGCGAGCTGCTGACCCCGGTGGACGCGGGGGCGTTCCACTGGGTGTTCGCGGTGGCGGACGGGGGCCTGTCCACCCCGGCGGTGTTCCGCGAGTTCGACCGGCTCACCGCCGGTACGCGGATCCCGGAGCCGCAGGCCTCGCCGGCCCTGCTGGCGGCCCTGGCCTCGGGGGATCCGGACGCGTTGGCCGCCACGCTGGCCAATGGCCTCCAGGAGGCCGCCCTGTCGCTGCGGCCGCAGCTGGCCGCGACGCTGGACGCGGGCACCGGGGCCGGGGCGCTGGCCGCGCTGGTCTCCGGGTCCGGGCCCACGACGGCCTTCCTGGTCCGGGATGCGGAAGCCGCCGCCAAGGTGGCTGCCGCGCTGGATGCCTCGGGCACGTGCCGTGCCACCCGTGTGGCCGCGTCCCCGGCCCCGGGCGCCACTGTCCTGCCGTCCTGACCCCGCGCCGCCGTTGCCGGGGGCCAGCCCCCGGGGTCTGGGGCGGAGCCCCAGTAGCGGGTACCTAGGCGGGAGTTGAGTATCCGCACCCTGTCGGGAGACGCCCCGCGGCGGCGACCTTAGGGCCATGACAGTCAGCGCACGCGCCATGGCCACCGCCACGCCCGCCACGCGGGACCGGTACGTCGACCTGTTGCGGGTCGCCTCGCTCGGGACCGTCGTGCTGGGGCACTGGCTGATGGCCGCCGTCAGCAGTGACGGCATGGGGAACCTGCTCGCCCTCGTGCCCGGGCTCCAGGTGCTCACCTGGGGGCTTCAGGTCATGCCCGTCTTCTTCTTCGTCGGCGGGTTCTCGCACGCCCTGTCCTACCGTTCCCTGGCCCGCCGCACCGACGCCCCCGTCTACGCCGTCTTCCTGCGGGCCCGGCTGCGGCGGCTGCTGCGGCCGACCCTCGTCTTCGTCCTCGTCTGGGCCGCCGCCGCGCTCGCCGTGCAGCTCGCCGGGCGGGGCGGGGGCGGGCTGACCGGGGCCGCGCTGCGGCTGGTGACCCAGCCGCTCTGGTTCATCGGGATCTACCTCGCGATGGTCGCCTTCACCCCGCCGCTGCTGAAGCTGCACGAGCGCCACGGCTGGGCCGCCTTCGGGGCGCTGGTCGCCGCGGCCGCCGTCGTCGACGTACTGCGCTTCGCGCTCGGGGTCCCGTACGTCGAGTTCCTCAACTTCGCCTTCGTCTGGCTCGCCGTCCACCAGCTCGGCTTCCTGCGCGCCGACGGCCGGATCCGCCGGCCCGCCGCCCTGGCCGCCGCCGGGCTCGCCGGGGCGGTCCTGCTCGTCGCGTACGGGCCGTACCCGCTGTCCATGGTCGGGATGCCGGGGGAGAAGGTGTCCAACATGGCCCCGCCGACCCTCGCGCTGCTCGCGCACGGGATGTGGCTCGTCGGCGCGGTCCAGCTCCTTGCCGGGCCCGCCACCGCCTGGCTCGCCCGCCCCCGCGTCTGGCGGGGCGTGGTCGCCGCCAACGGGATCGCCATGACGGCCTTCCTCTGGCACCTCACCGCCATGCTCGGCGTGTACGGGGTCCAGCTCGCGCTGGGTGTCCCCCTCCCCGAGCCCGCGTCCGCGGCCTGGTGGGCGCAGGTTCCCGTACGGATCCTGCTCGCCGCCGCGCTGACCGGCGTACTCGTCGCCCTCTTCCGGCGCTTCGAGGCCCCGGCCGCGAGCGCCGGCGCCACCGCCCCCGGCAGCGGCCCCCGCGCCGCCCTCGGCATCACCCTCTGCCTGCTGGGCATCCTCGGCCTGTCGATGACCGGTCTCGGGGGCCTGCTCGACGGCCACAGCGCCACCCTGATCGCCCTGCCGGTCACCGCGCCGGCCGCGATCGGCATGGCACTGGGCGGCTGGCTCCTGGTGGAACGGTCCGGCCCGGCCCGGAGGGTTAGGCTGAGGGGCTGATCCACACCCTTTCCCTGGAGCGCGTCTGATGGCCGTCAATCTGGTCAATGTCGAGGCAGTCAGTAAGGTGTACGGCACACGTACCCTGCTCGACGGCATCTCCCTCGGCGTGTCCGAGGGAGACCGGATCGGTGTCGTCGGCCGCAACGGCGACGGGAAGACCACCCTCATCCGTATGCTCGCCAAGCTGGAGGAACCCGACACCGGCCGGGTCACCCAGAACAGCGGCCTGCGCATGGGCGTGCTCACCCAGCACGACTCCCTCGACCCCGCGGCCACCATCCGCCACGAGATCATCCGGGACATGGCCGACCACGAGTGGGCCGGCAACGCCAAGATCCGCGACGTCCTGACCGGCCTGTTCGGCGGGCTCGACCTGCCCGGCTTCGGGCAGGGCCTGGACACCGTCATCGGCCCGCTCTCCGGCGGCGAGCGCCGCCGCATCGCGCTCGCCCAGCTGCTCATCGCCGACCAGGACCTCCTCGTACTCGACGAGCCCACCAACCACCTCGACGTCGAGGGCATCTCCTGGCTGGCCCGGCACCTCCAGGAGCGCCGCTCCGCCCTCGTCTGCGTCACCCACGACCGCTGGTTCCTCGACCAGGTCTGCACCCGCATGTGGGACGTGCAGCGCGGTGACGTGCACGAGTACGAGGGCGGCTACAGCGACTACGTCTTCGCCCGCGCCGAGCGCGAGCGGATCGCCGCCACCGAGGAGTCCAAGCGGCAGAACCTGATGCGCAAGGAGCTGGCCTGGCTGCGCCGCGGCGCCCCCGCCCGGACCTCCAAGCCCCGCTACCGCATCGAGGCCGCCAACGAGCTGATCGCCGACGTGCCGCCGCCGCGCGACCGCTCCGAGCTGATGCGCTTCGCCAACGCCCGCCTCGGCAAGACCGTGTTCGAGCTGGAGGACGTGACCGTCCAGGCTGGTCCCAAGACCCTCCTCAAGCACCTCACCTGGCACCTGGGCCCCGGCGACCGCATCGGCCTCGTCGGCGTCAACGGCGCCGGCAAGACCTCCCTGCTGCGCGCCCTGGCCGAGGCCGCCCGTACCCAGGGCGAGGCCCAGCCCGCCGCGGGCAAGGTCACCATCGGCAAGACCGTCAAGCTGGCCTACCTCTCCCAGGAGGTCGGCGAACTCGACCCGTCCCTGCGCGTCCTGGAGGCCGTCCAGCGCGTCCGCGACCGCGTCGACCTCGGCCAGGGCCGCGAGATGACGGCGGGCCAGCTGTGCGAGCAGTTCGGCTTCACCAAGGAGAAGCAGTGGACGCCGGTCGGCGACCTCTCCGGCGGTGAGCGGCGCCGGCTCCAGATCCTGCGCCTGCTGATGGACGAGCCCAACGTCCTGTTCCTCGACGAGCCCACCAACGACCTCGACATCGAGACCCTGACCCAGCTGGAGGACCTCCTCGACGGCTGGCCCGGCTCGATGATCGTGATCTCCCACGACCGGTTCTTCATCGAGCGCACCACCGACACCGTGATGGCGCTGCTCGGCGACGCGAGCCTGCGGATGCTGCCGCGCGGCCTGGACGAGTACCTGGAGCGCCGTCAGCGGATGATCGAGGCGGCCACCCCGGCGCCCGTCCCGGCCGCCGCCGCGGCGAAGTCCAGCGCCTCGGGGGACTCCCGCGCCGCGAAGAAGGAGCTCCAGAAGATCGAGCGGCAGCTGAACAAGCTCTCCGACCGCGAGAGCGGCCTGCACGCCCAGATCGCCGAGAACTCCACCGACTACGACAAGGTGGCCAAGCTCGACGCGGAGCTCCGGGAACTCCTCGCGGACCGCGACGACTTGGAGATGCGCTGGCTGGAGCTGGCCGAGGAGGCGTAGCCTCCGGCGGCCCGCGAGGCCAACTGGCCGGATAACGACGGCGTCACGGGCCGGTCCGCCCTTGGGTACAGGGGGTGGACCGGCCCGGCGTATGGCCTGCGTGAGTGATAGAAAGGTCATCCTCCCCGACCCCTGACACCGAAGGTATGCGCTGATGACCGAGCCGCCCCAGCCGCCGAACCAGCCGCCGACACCTTCGGGTTACGGCCACCTGCCCGGCCCGCCGCAGCCCGGTTACGGCTACCCGCCGGAGGGCGCGAACCCGTACGCCCAGCAGCCGCCGACCGTCCAGCAGCAGCCGGCGTACAACTACCCGCCGCCGCCCCCCGGCGCGCCCGCGATGCCGCCGGGTGCTCCCGGCACGCCGCCGAAGAAGAAGGCGACCGCGCTGATCGCCGCGGCGGTCGCGGGCGTCCTCGTCCTGGGTGCCGGCACGTACTTCGCCTTCTTCCGGGGCGACGACAAGGACCCGAAGCCGCCCGTCGCGCAGGAGTCCACCTCGCCCGACGCCAAGCCCTCCGGCTCCCCTTCCATCGACAAGGGAGACGGCAGCGGCAACGGCGGCGGCGACGCCGACCTCAACTCCGGCCGCAAGCAGGGCGAGGACAAGGTCCTCTGGCTCAAGACCGTCAAGATCGACGGCCCCGCCGCCGGAGTGCACTCCGAGGGCCAGTGGGTCGTGGGCGACGCCGTCGTCAAGGTCGTCGACAAGGCCGTCACCGGCTACGCGGTCGCCGACGGCAAGCAGAAGTGGACGCTGTCCCTTCCCGCCGCGGTCTGCGCCGTCACACGCCACACCACCGCCGACGGCAAGACCGTCGTCATGTACCGGGACGGCGAGTCGACCAGCGCCAACTGCAACCAGATGCGGCTGATCGACCTCAAGACGGGCAAGGAGGGCTGGTCGAAGGAGGTGCCCAAGGAGGGCGCGTTCGACCTTTTCATCGACCCCAGACTGGCCATCACCGGGGACATCGTCACCGTCAGCCGCCTCAGCCGCGCCAGCGCCTTCAAGCTCAGCACCGGCGACAAGCTCTTCGCCAGCCCGACCGAGGGCTGCATGCCCGGTGCCTACCCCGCGGGCAGCGGCAAGATCCTCGGGATCGCCACCTGCCACGACGCCGACAGCACCGTCGAGGTCCAGGACATCGACCCGGCCACCGGCAAGAGCACCTGGTCCTACCGGCTCCCCAAGGGCTGGAAGGTCAACCGGGTCTTCTCCCTCGACCCGATCGTCCTCGACCTCGGCAACAAGAACAACTCCAAGGAACGCTCCATCGTGGTCCTCGGCCCCGACGGCAAGCAGCGCGCCACCGTCACCGGCGAGGGCAGCTTCTCGACCGAGTGCGGGATGAACCACGACGACTCGCTGCAGGGCTGCGCCACCGCCGTCGTCGACGCGGGCACCCTCTACATGCCCACGACGACCGACCTCCTCACTGCCAACGAGGTCGTCGCCTTCGACCTGGGCACGGGCAAGGCCAAGTGGCGTGTTCCCGCAGGGGACATGCGCACCATCGTGCCGCTCAAGGCAGCGAACGGCCAGCTGGTCATCTACCGGACGGCGTTGGACGCAATGGGCGGCGAGGTCCTCACGATCCCGGCGGGCGGAGGCACGCCCACCGCGGTCCTTCGCCACCCGTCCGGCCCGGCCGCGGAGGTGGAGAGCACCTTCTACTCCCCGGAGGTCGACTACGTGGACGGGCGGTTCTTCATCTCCGCCATCCGTCTGCAGGCCCAGGGCAAGGACGAGAAGTTCTTGATGGTCTTCGGCAAGTGAACCCGTCCACCGAGCCGCCACCGAGCCGCCCAGCGAGAGGCAGTAGCAACGCATGAGTACCCCGCCGCCCCCCAGCCAGCCGCCGTCCGGCGGCTTCGGCGCGCCGCAGGATCCTGCCCCGGGCGGGTTCGCCCCGCCCCCGCCGTCCATGCCCCCGGCGCCGCCGCAGCAGCCGCCCGCGCAGCCCGCGTACGGGTACCCGCAGCAGCCCGGAGCGGGCTACGGCTACCCGCAGCAGCCCGGCACGCCGCCGCCCTTCGGGCCGCCGACCACGCCGATGCACACCGCCCAGCCCCCGGCCGGCGGCTCGGGCGGCGGCGGCAACGACGTGCGCAATCAGCTGATGATCGTCGGCGCGGCCCTGCTGGCGATCGTCCTGATCGTCGGCGGCGGCTTCTGGTACGTCTCCGGCGACGGTGACGGCAAGAAGGACACCGCGGACGGAGGTCCCGCCAAGCCGGGCGACGACAAGGCCCAGGCGGGCGCGGGCGGTACCGAGAAGGTGCCCGCCAACACCAAGTCGAAGGTGCTGCTCAACCAGCCGAGCCCGACGCCGGAGGAGATGGTCCAGGTCCCCGGGTCCTGGCTGACCGACTCCACCTACGTCAAGTCCGATGTGTTCAAGATCGTCGGCTACAACCTCGTCGACGGCGGCAAGAAGTGGGAGGTGCCGCTCCCCGGTGAGATCTGCGGCGCCACCCCGCACGTCAGCGACAAGAAGTCGGCGGTGATCTTCCGGCCCACGAAGGCCACGCCGGAGGTCAAGTACCCGCCGTGCACCGAGGTCGGCGTCATCGACCTGGAAGCCGGCAAGCTCCTCTGGACCGGCAACGCCAAGAGCGCCACCAGCGGCGACAAGCCCGTGCAATACAACGAGGTCACCCTCAGCGGGCAGACGGTCGCCGCAGGCGGCACCTCGGGCGGCGCCGCCTGGAACCTCACCGACGGCAAGTCCCTGTGGCTGCCCAAGACGGACGCCGAAGGCTGCTACGACGCCGGCTACGCCGGCGGCGAGGCCCTCGCCGTCATGCGCAAGTGCGGCAAGAGCGGCAACCCGTCCCTGTACGCGCAGGTCCTCGACCCGGCCACCGGCGCGCCGCAGTCCTCGTACAAGCTCTCCGCGGGCATCGAATACGCCAGCATCGTCTCCACCAAGCCGCTGATCGTCGCCGCCGACGTCGGCAAGACCGCCAAGAACGCCAGCGGCGTGAGCGACCTCTTCGTCGTCGACGCCGCGGGCCAGCTGAAGGCGCGCATCTCGCTCTCCTCCGGCACCTTCGGCGGTGAGTGCGAGACCGAGGTCGAGCGGTGCTCCGGCATGGTCATCGGCAACGGCAAGCTCTACCTGCCCTCGTACGAGCACCAGGGGCAGGACCCGTACGGCAAGACCAACGAGCTGCTCTCCTTCGACCTGGAGACCGGCAAGCAGACCAACGACGCCGCCCTCGCGGGCGAGCGGCACAAGCTGTTCCCGCTGCGCATGGACGGGTCGAACATCATCGCCTACAAGGAGCCCCCTTACGACAAGGGCGGCCAGATCGTCAGCATCGACGGCAAGACGATGAAGGAAACCGTCCTGATGGAGAACCCGTCGGACAAGACGACCCAGCGCATCGAGACGGCCTACTTGGTCGGCCACCACGAGTACCGCTACCACAACGGCAAGCTCTTCATCGCCCGTGTGACGGTCAAGAAGCCGTACTCCGCCACGTCCGACCCTGAGTTCATCTTCAGCTCCTTCACCGCGAGCTGATCCGTCCGCCCGCGTCCACGAAGCCCCCGGAAGGTCCGCCTTCCGGGGGCTTCTGCGCGGTAACCCCCGCGCACCGTCGAACAAGCGTGTAGCTTGCCGGGGCAGAAGGGTCGGGGGTGGGTGCCGCAATGGGCGTACGGGTCGTGGTGGTCGACGAGCACCGGCTGCTGGCCGAGGCGCTTGCCTCGGCCCTGAAACTGCGCGGTCACCGGGTGCTCGCCGCTGCCGCCCCGGCCTCGGGAGCCGCCGAACTGGTCATCAGCCGCGCCCCGGAGGTCTGCCTCCTCGGCACCGCCGTCCCCGCCGAGCCCGGGGTGTTCGAACCCGTCGTCCGGATCAAGCGGGAGCGCCCGCAGATCGCCGTCGTCGTCCTCGGCCCGGTGCCCAGCCCGCGCGGGATCGCGGCCGCCTTCGCCGCGGGCGCCTCGGGGTACGTACGCCACGACGAGCGGATCGAGGGCGTGGAGCGGGCACTCGCCAAGGCCCGGGCGGGCGAGGTGGCGATCGCCCCGCAGCTGCTGCAGAGCGCCTTCGCGGAGCTGCTCAACCCCGCCGCCCAGCCCGACGACGAGGGCAGCCGGCTGCTGCGGCTGCTCACCCCGCGCGAGGTGGAGGTGCTGGTCCGGGTCGCGGAGGGCGAGGACACCCGGCTGATCGCCGCGGGCATGGCCATCGCGCCGAGCACCGCCCGTACGCATGTGCAGCGGGTGCTGATGAAGCTGGGCGTGGGCTCGCGGCTCGAGGCGGCCGCGCTGGCCGCCCGTACCGGCCTGCTGGACCGGGCGGCACCGGCGGGGGCCGGCCAGACGGTAGTTTGACGGCACGATCCAGCACGCGCGCGCACCCGCGTGTGCTCCCCCGCGAGAGGCAGTAGGCGAGTGAGCGAGACGGCGAAGCACAAGTACCTGGTAACCGGTGGCGCCGGATACGTCGGCAGCGTGGTCGCCGCCCACCTGCTGGAGGCGGGCCACGAGGTCACCGTCCTCGACGACCTCAGCACGGGCTTCCGCGTGGGGGTGCCGGCGGGTGCCACCTTCATCGAGGGCCGGATCCAGGACGCGGCCCGCCACCTGGACTCCTCCTACGACGCGGTGCTGCACTTCGCGGCCTCCTCGCAGGTCGGCGAGTCCGTGGTGAACCCGGGCAAGTACTGGGAGAACAACGTCGGCGGCACGCTCGCCCTGCTGGCCGCCATGCGGGAGGCGGGCGTGCACAAGCTGGTCTTCTCCTCCACCGCCGCCACCTACGGGGAGCCGACGGAGGGCCTGCTGACCGAGGCCTCGGTGACCGCGCCCACCAATCCGTACGGGGCCTCGAAGCTGGCCGTGGACCACATGATCGCGGGGGAGTGCGTGGCGCACGGCCTGGCCGCGGTGTCCCTGCGCTACTTCAACGTGGCGGGCGCGTACGGGGAGTTCGGCGAGCGGCACAGCCCCGAGACCCACCTGATCCCGCTGGTCCTCCAGGTGGCCCTGGGCGAACGCGAGTCGATCTCGGTGTTCGGCGAGGACTACCCGACCCCCGACGGCACCTGCGTGCGCGACTACATCCACGTCGCGGACCTGGCGGAGGCCCACCTGGCCGCGCTGGAGGCGGCCGCCGCCGGGGAGCACCTGATCTGCAACCTGGGCAACGGCAGCGGGTTCTCGGTCCGCGAGGTCGTCGAGACGGTCCGCAAGGTCACCGGACGGGAGATCCCCGAGGTCGTCGCCCCGCGCCGGGCGGGCGACCCGGCGGCGCTGGTCGCCTCGGCCAGGACGGCCCACGAGCGCCTCGGCTGGACTCCGAGCCGATCGGACCTCACCGGCATCATCACGGACGCGTGGAACTTCGCGCGGACGCACACCTCCTGAACCTTCCGAACCTCCGGAACATGCCCTTCCCACGCGCCCCCCGCACCTGCCCGGTGCGGGGGGCGCGCGCATGTCCGCGGTGCGCTGGCGCCGGGCGCTGCGCGCGGGCGCCCGGCGTGCACACGCCGGGTGAAATGCACACCGTGCAACTGCCCGTGGCACGCGCCGGTCAGGAAACCGCCAACCGAACCTTCGGTACGGGCGAAATCAAGCCACGATAAAGGCCATTCACTACGGCCGCGCCGGAAAATCCCCGGGAAAACTTCTGCTATTCGGCCAACCGTGAGCGGCACGGCGCCCTACGCTGATGCGTGACACCGGTGGGGGCCGGTGTTGATTCAGGGGTCGAGACAAGTCGGGTACGGCGTCCGGTCCGGGGTAGTGCAGAGATGTCACGGCGGCGGCCGAGGCAGCTGCGGATCACCCGGTCCGGGCGCCGTACCCGCCGTCGTCCGTTCCCCGACCCTTGGGGGTTTTGTGGTTCGTATCCGGGTTCTCGTGGTCGACGATCACCGCATCTTCGCCGAATCGCTCGCCGCCGCACTGGCGGCCGAGCCGGACGTGGACGTGTCCGCGGCCGGCAGTGGCCCCGCAGCACTGCGCTGCCTCGAACGCGCGGTGGCCGAGGGCCGCCGCTTCGACGTCATGCTGGTCGACGCCGATCTCGGCGCCGTCGCCGGGGGCGTGCCCGGCCAGCGGGAGCCGGGGTCCGCGTCCGGCCCACCGCCCGCCTCCGACGGGATCGCACTGGTCGCGGGGGTGCGTGTGTCCCACCCCGGGGTGCGCACGGTCGTGCTCGCCGAGCGGGACGACCCCCGGCGGGCAGCCCACGCCCTGCAGGCAGGGGCGTCCGGCTGGGTGGCGAAGGACTGCTCGCTCTCGCGGCTGCTGGCCGTCATCCGGGGGGTCCTGCGCGAGGAGACGCACCTGCCGCCCGCGCTGCTCACCGGGGTGCTCCGTGAGCTGACCGCCGCGCGAAAGCACCGTACGGACAGCGAACGGCTCGTCGAGTCGCTCACCCCGCGCGAACACGAGGTGCTGCGCTGCATGGTGGCGGGGCTGGGCCGCAAGGACGTGGCGGCGCGGCTGTTCCTGTCCCCGCACACCGTCCGCACCCACATGCAGAACGTGCTGGGCAAGCTCGGGGTGCACTCCACCCTCGCGGCGGTGGCCCTGGCCCGGCGGGCCGGCGTACGACCGGCCGACCTAGCCGGGGACGTTGTCGAACGGAGCGGTCAACTGGCGTAGCAGCGCGGCGAGATCGCCGCGCTGGATGCGCGAGAGCTGGGCCAGGATCGCCCGCTCCTGGGCCAGCAGCCCGGCGAGGGCCTGGTCGGCGCGGTCGCGGCCCTCGGGGGTCAGCCGCACCAGGACCCCGCGGCGGTCGCTGGGGTCGGGCAGCCGTTCGACGAGGCCCTTCTTGGCGAGCCGGTCGATCCGGTTGGTCATGGTCCCGGAGGTGACGAGGGTTTGGGTCAGCAGCTGGCCGGGCGAGAGCTGATAGGGCGCGCCGGCGCGGCGCAGGGACGTGAGGACGTCGAACTCCCACGGCTCCAGGCCGTGCTCGGAAAAGGCGAGCCGGCGAGCGCGGTCGAGGTGACGGGCGAGCCTGCTGACGCGGCTGAGCACCTCGAGCGGTTCCACGTCGAGGTCAGGGCGTTCCCGCCGCCATGCCGCTACAAGTCGGTCGACCTCGTCCTCCATGCGGATCAGTGTAAGGGGTCTGTCGACGTGAAGTCTCTTCATGTCATGCATCTCGAGATCAAGTATCTTGACGTCGAGATATAAATGCGGCGACCATGGGGCATGGAGGGGGCCGGAACTGATTCCGCTTCCGACCGCCCCGCCAGCAGGGAGGCTCGAACATGTATTCCGATACCACGCAGGCCGGGATCCCCACGGCCACCGCACCCTCCGCACCCACCTGGGACCCCCAGCAGTACCTCCGGCACGCCGGCCATCGCACACGGCCCTTCCTGGACCTGCTGACCCGCATACCCGAACTCCCCACCCGGCCCGCCCGCATCGCCGACCTCGGCTGCGGCCCCGGCAATGTCACCAGCCTTCTCGCCGACCGGTGGCCCGAGGCCCGCATCACCGGCTTCGACCTCTCGCCCGAGATGCTCCACCGCGCCACCAAGGAGTACGCCGGCCCCACCGCGGGCGGCGGCAACCTCGAGTTCCGGCACGGAGACCTCGGCACCTGGCTGCCCGAAGAGCCCTATGACCTGATCGTCTCCAACGCCGCCCTCCAGTGGGTCCCCAGCCACCCCGCCTCCTTCGGCGCCTGGATCAACGGCCTGCGCCCCGGCGGCACCTTCGCCTTCCAGATCCCCGGCAACTTCAATGCCCCCAGCCACGCCCTGCTCGCCGAGCTCTGCGACGCCCCACGCTGGCGGGCCCGGCTCGCCGGACACGGCGCCCGCTACATCCACCTGCTCGAACCCGCCGAATACCTCGCCCGGTTCACCGAGCTCGGCTGCGCCGTGGACGTCTGGGAGACCACCTACCACCAGATGCTCCACGGTCCCGACCCGGTGCTCGACTGGGTGAAGGGCACCGCGCTGCGGCCCGTCCTCACCGCGCTGGGAGACGACGACGACGCCGTGGACGCCTTCCTCACCGAATACCGCGACCGGCTGCGCGAGGCCTACCCGCCCGGCCCGCGCGGCACCGTCTTCCCGTTCCGCCGGATCTTCGCCGTCGCCCGCAAGGAGGTCTGACCGTGCTCACCGCAGTCGACCACGTCCAACTCGCCGCGCCGCCCGGGTCGGAGGACCGGCTCCGCGCGTACTACACAGATGTCCTCGGCATGACGGAGATTTCCAAACCGCCCCTCCTCGCCGCGCGCGGGGGCTGCTGGTTCGCCGCCGGACCCGTGCAGCTGCACCTCGGCGTCGAGTGGGGGTCCCCCCGGACGGAGTCTGGGGGAGGGTTCCGGCCCGCCCGCAAGGCCCACCCCGGGCTGCGGGTGACCGGCATCGATGCCTATGCGAAGAGACTGGAGGAACGCGGCGCCGAGGTCGTCTGGGACGACGGCCTGCCGGGCCACCGCCGCTTCTACTCGGAGGACCCGGTGGGCAACCGGCTCGAGTTCTTGGAACCTCACAGCCAGGAACCGCTCGGCTGACGCCGACCGTACGACGGCGCCCCGCCACCGGATCTCCGGTGACGGGGCGCCGTCGTACCGCGCGCGACGCGCGCGCACGGGTTCAGCTCTTGCGGCGGCCCACCAGCTGCGGCTTCGACTCCAGCCCGTCCAGCCCGTGCCAGGCCAGGTTGACCAGATGCGCCGCCACCTCCGCCTTCTTGGGACGGCGTACGTCCAGCCACCACTGGCCGGTCAGCGCCACCATCCCGACCAGCGCCTGCGCGTACAGCGGGGCCAGCTTCGGGTCGAAGCCCCGCGCCTTGAACTCCAGGCCCAGGATGTCCTCGACCTGCGTGGCGATGTCGCTGATCAGCGAGGCGAAGGTGCCGGTGGACTGGGCGACCGGGGAATCCCGTACGAGGATCCGGAAACCGTCCGTGTAGGACTCGATGTAGTCCAGCAGTGCGAACGCCGCCTGCTCCAGCAGCTCCCGCGGGTGCCCGGCCGTCAGCGCGCCCGTCACCCCGTCCAGCAGCTGGCGCATCTCCCGGTCCACGACGACCGCGTACAGGCCCTCCTTGCCGCCGAAGTGCTCGTACACCACCGGCTTGGACACCCCGGCCTTCGCCGCGATCTCCTCCACCGAGGTGCCCTCGAAGCCCTTCTCCGCGAACAGGGTCCGGCCGATGTCCAGCAGTTGCTGGCGCCGTTCCGCGCCCGTCATCCGCACCCGGCGGCCACGCCTGGGCTTGTCGCTGCTGGAATTACCGCCGTCGATCGCCACGCCCCCCATCATGCCGCGTTCGGCTCGTTTTCCCTGCGGCGGGCTTCGATGCGGTCCGCCGAGGGCCAGCGCACGTCCGAGGCCCAGCCCAGCTGCTCGAACCAGCGGATCAGGCGCGCACTGGAGTCGACCTGGCCGCGCAGCACCCCGTGCCGCGCCGAGGTCGGGTCGGCGTGGTGCAGGTTGTGCCAGGACTCCCCGCAGGACAGCACCGCCAGCCACCACACGTTGCCCGAGCGGTCACGCGACTTGAACGGCCGCTTGCCCACCGCGTGACAGATCGAGTTGATCGACCACGTCACGTGGTGCAGCAGCGCCACGCGCACCAGCGAGCCCCAGAAGAACGCGGTGAACGCGCCCCACCAGGACATCGTCACCAGACCGCCCACCAGCGGCGGGATCGCCAGCGAGACCATCGTCCAGAAGATGAAGTCGCGCGAGATCCGCCGGATCGCCGGATCCTTGATCAGGTCGGGGGCGTACTTCTGCTGATCGGTCTGCTCCTCGTCGAAGAGCCAGCCGATGTGCGCCCACCACAGGCCCTTCATCAGGGCCGGCAGCGTCTCGCCGAACCGCCACGGCGAATGCGGGTCGCCCTCGTGGTCCGAGTACTTGTGGTGCTTGCGGTGGTCGGCCACCCAGCGCACCAGCGGACCCTCCACCGCCATCGAACCCATCACGGCGAGGGCGATCCGCAGCGGCCGCTTCGCCTTGAAGGAACCGTGCGTGAAGTAGCGGTGGAAACCGATGGTGATCCCGTGGCAGGCCAGGAAGTACATGAAGACCATCAGGCCGAGGTCGAGCCAGCTCACCCCCCAGCCCCACGCCAGCGGGATCGCCGCCAGCAGCGCCAGGAAGGGAACGGTGATGAACAGCAGAAGGGCGATCTGCTCGATGGACCGCTTGTTCTCGCCGCCGAGTGTCGCGGACGGCGCAGATGTGTCGGAGGACGCGGCAGATGTGTCGGAGGACGCGGAGGCGTCCTCGATCAGATCGGGACTGGTGGTCATGGGGGTCCCCTGGGGGGTGAGAGATGTCGGCAGGCTCCCTGGCCACGGACCCTACGGACCCGTAACCTACGGCATCGTAAGTATGGCAAAGCCGGGTCCCGCGGCAAGAGGACCGCGCTGCCGGGGGCCGTGGCGGCCGCCCGAGCAGTTCACGAGCCGCCTGATGAGACATTTGCCCAGGCACGCGCATCGGACACCTATCCTGGTCCCGTCGGACAGCGCGGTCCGCACGGGCAGCCCGGGCTGTGATCAGGAGCGGCAGAGCCGCGCACAGTCGGGAGCCCACCGCCCAGTAGCGCTCGAACACTGCAAGGAGCCGCACCTGTGAGCAGTGCTGACCAGGCCCCCCTGGCCACCCAGCCGGCCGCCCCCGTCACCCCGGCCGCCACCGCCAACGCAGAGCTGCGCGCGGACATCCGCCGGCTCGGTGACCTCCTCGGCGAGACCCTCGTACGCCAGGAGGGCCAGGACCTCCTCGACCTCGTCGAACAAGTGCGCGCTCTGACGCGCACCGACGGCGAAGCCGCCGCCGCCCTGCTCGGCGACACCGACCTGGAGACCGCCGCCAAGCTGGTGCGCGCCTTCTCCACCTACTTCCACCTCGCCAACGTCACCGAGCAGGTGCACCGCGGCAAGGAACTGCGCGCCCACCGCGCCGCCGAGGGCGGGCTCCTCGCCCGCACCGCCGACATGCTCAAGGACGCCGACCCCGAGCACCTGCGCGCGACGGTCAAGAACCTCAACGTCCGCCCCGTCTTCACCGCGCACCCCACCGAGGCGGCCCGCCGCAGCGTCCTCAACAAGCTGCGCCGCATCGCCGCCCTGCTGGAGGAGCCCGTCACCGGCGCCGGCGACCGCCGCCGCCACGACCTGCGCCTCGCCGAGAACATCGACCTCGTCTGGCAGACCGACGAGCTGCGCGTGGTCCGCCCCGAGCCCGCCGACGAGGCCCGCAACGCCATCTACTACCTCGACGAGCTGCACGCCGGCGCGGTGGGCGACGTACTCGAGGACCTGGCCGCCGAGCTCCAGCGCGTCGGCGTCGAGCTCCCCGCCGGGACGCGCCCGCTCACCTTCGGCACCTGGATCGGCGGCGACCGCGACGGCAACCCCAACGTCACGCCCGACGTCACCCGGGACGTGCTGATCCTCCAGCACGAGCACGGCATCACCGACGCCCTCGAGCTCATCGACTTCCTGCGCGGGCTGCTGTCGAACTCCATCCGCTACACCGGCGCCACCGAGGAACTCCTCGCCTCCCTCCAGGCCGACCTCGAACGCCTCCCCGAGATCAGCCCGCGCTACAAGCGGCTGAACGCCGAGGAGCCGTACCGCCTGAAGGCGACCTGCATCCGGCAGAAGCTCGTCAACACCCGCGCGCGCCTCGCCAAGGGCACCCCCCACGAGGAAGGCCGCGACTACCTCGGCACCGCCGAGCTGCTCACCGACCTCACCCTCATCCAGACCTCCCTGCGCGAGCACCGCGGCGCCCTGTTCGCCGACGGCCGCATGGACCGCACCATCCGCACCCTGGCCGCCTTCGGCCTGCAGCTCGCCACCATGGACGTACGCGAGCACGCGGACGCCCACCACCACGCGCTCGGGCAGCTCTTCGACCGGCTCGGCGAGGAGTCCTGGCGCTACGCGGACATGCCCCGCGACTATCGCCGTAAGCTCCTCGCCAAGGAGCTGCGCTCGCGCCGTCCGCTGGCCCCCACCCCCGCGCCCCTCGACGCCGCCGGACAGAAGACCCTCGGCGTGTTCCTCGCCATCAAGGACGCCTTCGAGAAGTTCGGCCCCGAGGTCATCGAGTCCTACATCATCTCGATGTGCCAGGGCGCCGACGACGTCTTCGCCGCCGCCGTCCTGGCCCGCGAGGCCGGACTCATCGACCTGCACGGCGGCTGGGCCAAGATCGGCATCGTCCCGCTCCTGGAGACCACCGACGAGCTCAAGGCCGCCGACGTCATCCTCGACGAGATGCTCGCCGACCCCTCCTACCGGCGCCTCGTCTCCCTGCGCGGCGACGTCCAGGAGGTCATGCTCGGCTACTCCGACTCCTCCAAGTTCGGCGGCATCACCACCTCCCAGTGGGAGATCCACCGTGCCCAGCGCCGGCTGCGCGACGTAGCCCACCGCTACGGGGTGCGGCTGCGCCTCTTCCACGGCCGCGGCGGCACCGTCGGCCGCGGCGGCGGCCCCTCCCACGACGCGATCCTCGCCCAGCCCTGGGGCACCCTGGAGGGCGAGATCAAGGTCACCGAGCAGGGCGAGGTGATCTCCGACAAGTACCTGGTGCCGTCGCTGGCCCGGGAGAACCTCGAACTGACCGTCGCGGCCACCCTGCAGGCTTCCGCCCTGCACACCGCCCCCCGCCAGTCCGACGAGGCCCTCTCCCGCTGGGACGCGGCCATGGACACCGTCTCGGACGCCGCGCACGCCGCGTACCGCGCGCTCGTCGAGGACCCGGACCTGCCGGCGTACTTCTTCGCCGCCACCCCGGTCGACCAGCTCGCCGACCTGCACCTGGGCTCCCGCCCCTCGCGCCGCCCCGACTCCGGCGCCGGCCTCGACGGCCTGCGGGCCATCCCGTGGGTCTTCGGCTGGACCCAGTCCCGCCAGATCGTCCCCGGCTGGTACGGGGTCGGCTCGGGCCTCAAGGCCCTGCGCGAGGCCGGCCAGGACGGCGTCCTCACCGAGATGGGCGAGCGCTGGCACTTCTTCCGCAACTTCCTGTCCAACGTCGAGATGACGCTGGCCAAGACGGACCTGCGGATCGCCCGCCACTACGTCGACACCCTCGTACCCGACGACCTCAAGCACGTCTTCGCCCGCATCGAGGCCGAGCACGAGCTGACCGTCCGCGAGGTCCTGCGCATCACCGGCGGCGAGAAGCTCCTGGACTCCCACCCGGTGCTCCAGCAGACCTTCGCCGTCCGCGACGCCTACCTGGACCCGATCTCCTACCTCCAGGTCTCGCTGCTGGCCCGTCAGCGCGCCGCGGCCGCCCGCGGCGAGGACGCGGACCCGCTGCTCGCCCGCGCCCTGCTGCTCACGGTCAACGGCGTGGCCGCGGGCCTGCGCAACACCGGCTGACACCGAGCCCCGGTATCCGTGTCCGTCACCCTTCGGGATGACGGACACGGATCCGGAGCCGGACGTGTCCGTCAGCCTCTGACCGACTACGAGTTGTAGGCCGACTGCGCGCGCTCCAGGCCCTCCTGGATCAGGCACTCCACCGAGTCGGCGGCCCGGTCCACGAACCAGTCCAGCTCCTTGCGTTCGGTGGAGGAGAAGTCCTTCAGCACGAAGTCCGCGACCTGCATCCGGCCCGGCGGCCGGCCGATGCCGCAGCGCACGCGGTGGTAGTCCGGACCCATCGACTTCGTCATCGACTTCAGCCCGTTGTGGCCGTTGTCCCCGCCGCCCAGCTTCAGCCGCAGGGTCGGGTAGTCGATGTCCAGCTCGTCGTGGATCGCGACGATCCGGTCGAGCGGAACCTTGTAGAAGTCGCGCAGCGCCGTCACCGGGCCGCCGGACAGGTTCATGTACGTCATCGGCTTGGCCAGGACCACCCGGCGGTTGGCCGGTCCCGGCGGGCCCATGCGGCCCTCGACCACCTGGGCCCGGGCCTTGTGCGCCTTGAACTTCCCCCGGATCCGGTCCGCCAGCAGGTCGGCCACCATGAATCCGATGTTGTGGCGGTTGCCCGCGTACTCCGGTCCCGGGTTGCCGAGGCCGACGATCAGCCAGGGCGCCGCGTCGTCCGACATCAAAAGCTCCTTAAGCCCGTATACGAAGACGACCGCCGTCCCGCTCCAGTGGAGCCGGACGGCGGTCGGTCAGCAACTGCTGAGGGGGAAGGGCGAGGCTCAGGCCTCGGTGCCCTCGGCGGCCTCGGCGGCCGGCTCCTCGGCCTGCGGGGCCACGACCTGCAGGACGGCGATGTCGCCGTCGACAGCCAGGGTGGTGCCCGCCGGGAGGACCAGGTCCTTGGCGTGGATGGTGGCGCCGGCCTCGAGGCCCGCGATGGAGACGGTGACCTCGGTCGGGATGTGGGTGGCCTCGGCCTCGACGGAGATGGTGTTCTGGAGGGTCTCCAGCATGTTGCCGCCGACGGCCAGCTCGCCCTCGGTGACGATCGCGACGTCGACGGTGACCTTCTCGCCCTTCTTGACGATCAGGAAGTCGACGTGGGAGATCGAGCGCTTCAGCGGGTGCTTCTGCACGGCCTTCGGGATGACCAGCTCGTTGCCCTCGCCCGCGATGTCCAGGGAGATCAGGACGTTCGGGGTACGAAGCGCCAGCTGCAGGGCGTGGGCGTCGACGTTGACGTGCTTCGGGTCGGTGCCGTGGCCGTAGATGACGGCGGGGGTCAGGGCGTCACGACGGGCCTGACGGGCAGAGCCCTTGCCGAACTCGGTGCGGACCTTGGCGGAAAGCTTGATCTCGGACATGCTCACTCCTCGTGGGGTGACGGAAATGGACGACAGTCACCCGGCCGGAACGGCCTGCTACGAAGAGCGCGTCGATAACGGAGTGCCCGCACATGAAAGTGCGGCCTCCCTCGCCGAGCAACTCGATGAGTCTACCCGGCGGGGAGGCCGCCCTTCAAAACGATCTACTGTGACGCTTACCGCTGCTCTTCTACTGCTGCTCTTCGAACAGGCTGGTGACCGAGCCGTCTTCGAAGACCTCGCGCACGGCGCGCGCGATCATCGGGGCGATCGACAGCACCGTGATCTTGTCGAGCTCCAGGTCGGACGGGTCCGGCAGGGTGTTCGTGAAGACGAACTCGCTGACCTTGGAGTTCTTCAGGCGGTCGGCGGCCGGGCCCGACAGGATGCCGTGCGTGGCCGTCACGATGACGTCCTCCGCGCCGTGCGCGAACAGCGCGTCGGCGGCGGCGCAGATGGTGCCACCGGTGTCGATCATGTCGTCGACCAGGACACAGACGCGGCCCCGGACCTCACCGACGACCTCGTGGACGGTCACCTGGTTGGCGACGTCCTTGTCGCGGCGCTTGTGCACGATCGCCAGCGGCGCGTCCAGACGGTCGCACCAGCGGTCGGCCACGCGCACGCGGCCGGCGTCCGGGGAGACGATCGTCAGCTTGGAGCGGTCCACCTTGGCGCCGACGTAGTCCGCGAGGACCGACAGGGCCGAGAGGTGGTCGACCGGGCCGTCGAAGAAGCCCTGGATCTGGTCCGTGTGCAGGTCGACCGTGAGGATGCGGTCCGCACCCGCGGTCTTCAGCAGATCGGCGACCAGGCGGGCCGAGATCGGCTCGCGGCCCTTGTGCTTCTTGTCCTGGCGGGCGTACCCGTAGGACGGGACGATCACGGTGATGGAGCGTGCCGACGCGCGCTTGAGCGCGTCGATCATGATCAGCTGCTCCATGATCCACTTGTTGATCGGAGCCGTGTGGCTCTGGATCAGGAAGCAGTCCGCGCCACGAGCCGACTCCTGGAAGCGGACGTAGATCTCACCGTTCGCGAAGTCGAAAGCCTTGGTCGGCACGAGGCCGACTCCCAGCTGGTGCGCGACCTCCTCGGCCAGCTCGGGGTGGGCGCGGCCGGAGAAGAGCATCAGCTTCTTCTCGCCGGTCGTCTTGATCCCGGTCACAGCACTGTCTCCTCAGACGTGTTGAAAGCTGCTCGCCCCCGTGTGCGTCCGTCCCGCACACGGTGAGCCAGCCGAATTGCGTGCACCTATCACGGTACGCCGTCCCTGACGTACCCGTTTCCGGTCAGTTCACCTCAACGGCTGTCGGAGTCCACCTGGACCGCCGACTGAGCCGCCGTCGCGGCAGCGCTTCCCGGACGCTTGCGGGCCACCCAGCCCTCGATATTCCGCTGCTGGCCACGGGCCACGGCCAGCGCACCGGGCGGTACGTCCTTCGTGATCACGGACCCGGCGGCCGTGTAGGCCCCGTCCCCGATGGTGACGGGCGCCACAAACATGTTGTCCGAGCCCGTCTTACAGTGCGAGCCGACGGTGGTGTGGTGCTTGTGTTCACCGTCGTAGTTCACGAAGACGCTCGCCGCGCCGATGTTGGTGTACTCGCCGATCGTCGCGTCGCCCACGTACGACAGGTGGGGCACCTTGGTGCCCTCGCCGATCGTCGCGTTCTTCATCTCTACGTACGTGCCGGCCTTGGCCTTCGCGCCGAGGACCGTGCCGGGGCGCAGGTACGCGAACGGGCCCACGGACGCCGAGTCGCCGATCACCGCGCCGTCGGCCACCGTGTTGTCCACCCGTGCCCCCGCGCCCACCCGGGTGTCCTTCAGGCGGGTGTTGGGGCCGACCTCGGCCCCTTCGGCGACGTGGGTGGCACCGAGGAGCTGCGTCCCCGGGTGGATCAGGGCGTCCTGTCCGAAGGTGACGGTGACGTCCACGAACGTGCTGGCGGGGTCGACGACCGTCACGCCCGCGAGCATGGCCCGTTCCAGCAGCCGCGCGTTCAGCAGGGCGCGGGCCTCGGCGAGCTGGACGCGGTTGTTGATCCCGAGGATCTGGCGGTGGTCGCTGCCGACGGCCGCGCCGACCCGGTGGCCGGCCTCGCGCAGGATCCCCAGCACGTCGGTGAGGTACTCCTCGCCCTGGCTGTTGTCGGTGCGCACCTTGCCGAGGGCGTCGGCGAGCAGGGCGCCGTCGAAGGCGAAGACGCCGGAGTTGATCTCGCGGATGGCGCGCTGGGAGTCGGTGGCGTCCTTGTGCTCGACGATGGCCGTCACGGCGCCGCCGGCGTCGCGCACGATCCGCCCGTAGCCGGTGGAGTCCGGCACCTCGGCGGTGAGCACGGTGACGGCGTTGCCGTCGGCCTCGTGGGTCGCCGCGAGCTGCTCGAGGGTTTCGCCGGTCAGCAGCGGGGTGTCGCCGCAGACGACGATCACGGTGCCGCCGACGACCCCGCCGAGCTCTTCGAGGGCCATCCGGACGGCGTGCCCGGTGCCGTTCTGCTCGTGCTGGACGGCCGTGCGCACACCGGCGTCGATCGCGGCGAGGTGTGCGGTGACCTGCTCGCGGGCGTGCCCGACGACCACGACGAGGTGGGCGGGGTCCAGCTCACGGGAGGCGGCGACGACGTGACCGACGAGCGAGCGCCCGGAGATCTCGTGCAGAACCTTGGGAGTGGCCGACTTCATGCGGGTGCCTTCACCCGCTGCGAGTACGACGACGGCTGCCGGGCGGTTGGCGCTCACGGGGATGCCCTTCGGCTTCGGGGGTGGACCCGTGAAGGATACCGGGGGCCCAATGCCCCCAAACGAACGCGGGTCCCGACCGGAGGTCAGGACCCGAATGTCTGCGAAGCTCCCCTGTCAGGACTCGAACCCGAACATAAGGCACCAAAAGCCTCAGTGCTGCCAATTACACCACAGGGGATAGCAAGTCAGGCTCAATCGGACATTTCGCGATGCCGATCAAGCTGGCCGTCCCTACTATGCCGCACCACCTGCCCTCACCGCGACGGTACTCGTCCCCGCCGTTTCGGCGTCGGGAATTCACGGGGCGGCCGAGAGGGCCGCCCGTACGCTGGACGGCATGACCAGTACGGGGGATGTGGAAGGCCGCGCTGGGCCGCCGTTGTGGTGGGGGCGCCGGCGGGACTTCGTGGGGGATGTGGTGCTCGGCGGGCTGTCCGCCGTCGAGTGTGCGTGGGAGGGCGTGGCCTTCGCGCGCGAGGCCGGGGTGCCGGTTGCGGCCGGGGTGCTGTTCGGGTTCCTGGTGGGGGCCGTGCTCCTGGTGCGGCGGCGCTGGCCGATCGCCGTGGTGCTGGTCGGGATCGCCGTGGCGCCCGCCGCGATGGGGTTCCTGCTCGGGGTGGTGGGCCTGTACACGCTGGCCTCCTCGGAGGTGCCCCGGCGGATCACAGGCACGCTGGCCTCGATGTCGCTGGTCGCGACCTTCGTGGTGATGTACCTGCGCACCCGGGGGGACGCGGACGAGCAGACGCTGGTGATCTCGCTGTCCGTCTTCGTGGCGGTGGCGCTGACCGTGCCGCCGGTGCTGTTCGGGCTGTACATCGGGGCCCGGCGACGGCTGATGGAGAGCCTCCAGGAACGGGCGGACTCGCTGGAGCGGGAGCTGTCGCTGCTGGCGGACCGGGCCGAGGAGCGGGCCGAGTGGGCCCGTAAGGAGGAGCGCACCCGGATCGCGCGGGAGATGCACGACGTCGTGGCGCACCGGGTGTCCCTGATGGTGGTGCACGCGGCCGCGCTGGAGGCGATCGCGGCCAAGGACCCGGCGCGGGCCGCGAAGAACGCCGCCCTGGTGGGGGACATGGGCCGGCAGGCGCTGACGGAGCTGCGGGAGATGCTCGGCGTGCTCAGGGCCGCCGAGAAGCCGGCGAGGCCCGCCGCCCTGGCCGCCGCGCTGGTGGCTCGCCCGGCTACCGCTGGGTACCCCCACGTGGGGAGCTTCGAGGACGGGCCCTCGCTCGAGGAGCTGGAGGCGCTGGTCGGGCAGTCGCGGGCGGCCGGGATGGCCGTGGAGATGCTGGTGCACGGCGAGGGGGCGGTGTACGCGGCGGAGGTGGAGCAGACCGCGTACCGCGTGGTGCAGGAGGCGCTCACCAACTGCCACAAGCACGCTCCCGGCGCGCGGGTGACGGTACGGCTCGCGCACCGGGACGGGGAGGTGGCCATGCAGGTGGAGAACGGGCCCTGCGACGGGAAGGCCGCCGAGCCCGGCCTGCCGAGCGGGGGCAACGGGCTGGTCGGGATGCGGGAGCGCGTGCTGGGGCTGGGCGGGGTGTTCGTGTCCGGGCCGACCGACGGGGGCGGCTTCAAGGTGTCGGCGGTGCTCCCCGCCGGTTAGCCGCCCGGCCGCCCGGCCCTCAGCCGGTGGTCAGGCGGGTCGGCTGGAGGCCGGTGAGGAGCAGGGTCAGGGCCTCGTCGATGCCCGCACCGAGGTACCAGTCGCCCGTGTGGTCGATGCCGTACACGCGGCCTTCGCGGTCGAGGGCCAGGTGCGAGCCTCCGTCGGCCTCGACGCCGAGGGGGCAGAGCTGCGTGGACAGGGCACGGCCCAGGTCGGCGAAGGTGCGGGCCAGGTGCAGTCCGGTCAGCGGGTCGAGCCGGACCGTGACGGGCGCTATCTGCCGGCCGGGGCCGGGCGCGCCGACCGTGAGGCCGCCGAATTCGGCCCAGGCCTCCACGGCGGCGGGGAACACGGTGTGCCGGTGCCCGGCGGGAGTGGTGTGGTCGCGGAGCGCGTCGGCCCAGAACTCGGCCTGCTTGATGTCCCAGCGGCCGGGCTCCCAGCCGGCGGTGCGCAGGGCGGAGTCCACGGCGACGGGGAAGCGGGTCGTCGAGGAGCGGTCGTAGGAGGCTGAGGCGGTGGTCATGGCTACTCGGAGGGGGTGAGGTCGACGGGGCGTACGCCGAAGTGGGCGAGGAGTGCGTCGCAGGACCGGCAGGGGGGTGCGTAGCTGCCGTGGAGGGGGTCGCCGTCCTCGCGGATGCGCCGGGCGGTGATCTTCGCGTGCTTGAGGGAGCGGCGGGCTTCGCTCGGGGAGAGGGGCTTGCGGGAGGCGCGCCGGGAGCGGGCGCCCTCCACGGCGGCCAGGTGACGGGAGAGCAGGATCGCCTCCGGACATCGGCCGGTGAAACGTTCGCGCTGGCCGCTGGTCAGCGTGTCGAGGAAGTCCTGTACGAGAGGGTGGAGCACGGGCGGCTGGTCGGCCTTGCCGGCGGTGCCGGTCAGGGTTTCGCCGCGTACGGAGAGGGCGGCGGCGACGGTGGGGAGGATGCCGTCGCGGCGGAAGCGCAGGACGGGCACGGCCGGGCGGCCGTCGGTGCTGCTCCAGCGCAGGCGGGGGTCGCCTGCCGGGCCGCCCGCTTCGGGAGCGGTTCCTGACGGCCCGGAGGTTTCCGGGCTTGCCGGGCCCGCCTGGCCTCCCGGGGTGGCATCGCCCGGATCTGTGCGTGTTGCCGTGTTCTGCATGGTCGTGCTTTCCCTCCCGTGGCGGCGGTGGTGGCCGCTGTCGGGCACGCCCCCGTGCCGCGGGGACAGCCTGTCAAATGTCACCTGTCATGCGGAAGCGGGGTCGAATATTCGTATCAATTCGGATGTTCCCGGCCACCGGCCGGGCGTGCGGGTCGTGAGCGGCTGAGCCTCTTGCCCCAGCGCATAGGCTGTGGTGAACCAGCCAGATCCAGCAGGGGGCTACCGCCATGACGACAGGTCGGCTCGGGCAGCAGGCCGCGCCACCCAACGCCGCTTATTCGGGGCAGGTCGTGCATTTCCCGGACCCGGTCCGGGCCGCTCGGCATCCCCACGGAGTGCGGATGGACGGCAACGGGCATCCGGACTTCTCCGCGTACGCGCGTGCGGCGGTGGAGATCGCAGAGCCGCCGGAGGGCTTCGGCGTGGACGAGCTGCGGCTGACGGACTGCGTCTCCGCGAACGCGGCGATGCAGGCGGCCGGGCACGAACTGTGGGACACGGTCGGCCCGGTGGCGACGCCGCACGGCTGGACCTGGCACCACGTCGCGGGTTCGCGGCGCATGGAGCTGGTCCCGGTCGAGGTGAAGGCGCTGCTGAGGCACCACGCGGGGCTGACGACGGCGCCGGTGGACCACGGGAAGCGCGGGACGCGGCCGTTGCAGGAGGTGCGCCCGGCGCACCTGGGGCTGCCGAAGTCCGTGGTGTCGGTCTCCGAGGAACAGGTGCAGGGGGTCGAGGAGGACCTCGGCTACCGGCTGCCGGAGGCGTACCGCTCGTTCCTCAAGGCCGCGGGCGGCTGCGCGCCGGTCGGCGCGGGGCTGGACGTGGACCTCGGCCTGCTCGTGGACCAGCCGTTCTTCACAGTGCGTGAGGAGGCGGCGGTCAACGACCTCGTCTACGTCAACAAGTGTCTGCGGGATCACCTGACGAAGGACTACCTGTGCGTGGCCTTCGTACAGGGCGGACTGCTCGCCCTGAAAGTGAAGGGAGAGGGCATCGGTTCGATGTGGTTCTCCCCGTACGACGATGCGCGCGACCAGGACGGCTGGTCGGTGCAGGAGCGCGTGGAGCGGCTGTTGCTGCCGTGCGGCGGTGATTTCGACGCCTTTCTGGAGCGGTTGGCGGGCAACCCGCCGGAGCTGGAGACGGTGGCCGGTCTGATGGTGGACGGCGGATTCGCACGCTCGGTTCCCGTGGCGGGGACGGTTCCGCCACGTGCCGGTTCGGTTGAGGGGTGATGGCGCGGTGGTGACATTTGCGCAGGCGCAGGAGCGCGCCGAGGAATGGATCAACGGCGACGTCCCCGCGTACCAGCACCGGGAGGTGCGGGTACGGGAGTTCGGGCTCGGGTTCGTGGTGTGGGCGGAGGACCGCGCGGCCGGTCCGGTCTCCGGGGGCGGCCGGCAGCGGCTGGTCATCGCGCGGGACAGCGGGGAGGTGACGCTGTGGCCGGGGCTGCCGGTGGGTGAGGTGATCCGCCGGTACGAGGAGGAGTACGGGGCCGCGGCTGCCTCGACGGCTTCGGAGGCTTCGGTTCCGCCGCCGCGGATCGACTCGGAGCAGACCTCGTTCATGCTGAGCCCGCCGGAGTGGCTGCAGGAGGCCGCGGACCGGGCGGGGATCCCGCCCGCCGCGGCTCCGGCTGCCCCGGCTCCGGCTCCGGCTCCCGCTCAGGTTGCGGCTCCCGCTCCGGTGGAGCCGGCCGACGCCGCGCCCGCTCCGGCTGCTGCTCCGGCCCCGGCGCCCGTGGACGCGGTGCCGCTGCGGCGCGGGGGCGAGATCCCGTACGAGCCGACCGCCAACGACGGGGTGCCGGCCGGGTCCACGCCGTGGGCCGGGACCGATGTGAACTCCGGTACGGACGACGCGTCCGTACCGCTGCCCGCGACCGTGTTCGCGCCGCCGCTGTCCGGGTCGGACCTGGAGGAGGCGCCGCCGTCCGCGGTGGCTCCGGAGGCGAAGACCACGCTGATGCCGGGCGGCAGCCAGCTGCCGCGGACCGCGGTCGTACCGGCGCTGGCTCCGGAGTCGGGCTCCATCGCCGACGCGCCGACGAGCAAGGCGCAGGTCTCCCGGCCGGCCGGGCAGACGCCCGGTGCGGGCCAACCGCCGACGCCGCCGGGTCCGCCCGGGGCTCCCGGGTCGCTCGGGCGCGGGCTGGACCATGCCGCGACGATGCTGGCCGGTCCGGCCGTGACGGGTCAGCCGCCGGCGCCTCCCGGTCCGCCCGGTGCTCCGGGTGCCGGGGCGCCGCAGCCTCCCGGTCCGCCGGGTCCGCCGGGTCCGCCGGGTCCGCCGGGTCCGCCGGGTCCGCCCGGGGCTCCCGGGTCGCTCGGGCGCGGGCTGGACCATGCCGCGACGATGCTGGCCGGTCCGGCCGTGACGGGTCAGCCGCCGGCGCCTCCCGGTCCGCCCGGTGCTCCGGGTGCCGGGGCGCCGCAGCCTCCCGGTCCGCCGGGTCCGCCCGGTGCCCCCGGCGCTCCCGGTGGCGGGCTCGACCACGCCGCCACCATGCTGGCCGGTCCCGCCGTGACCGGTCAGCCCCCGGCGCCCCCCGGTCCGCCGGGGGCTCCCGGTGGCGGAGCGCACCACGCCGCGACGATGCTGGCCGGTCCGGCCGTGACGGGCCAGCCGCCCGCGCCCCCCGGCCCGCCGGGCGCTCCGGCGCCGCAGCCTCCGGCGCCCACCGGCGTGCCCACGGTCGGCCCCGGCTACCAGGCCGTGCTCCGCTACCGCGCTCACGACGGCTCCGAGCAGCAGCTCATCCGCCGTTCCGCGCCCGGTACCCCGCACCCCGAGTGGCAGATCCTGCACGAGCTGCGCGCCATGAACGTGCCGCCGCAGCAGGTGCTGGAGCTGCACACCGAGCTGGAGTCCTGTGAACTGCCCGGCGGTTACTGCGCCCGGATGATCCGGGAGACCTGGCCGCAGGTGCGGATCACCAGCGTGGCTCCGTACGGCAAGGACCACGCGGGCCGTCAGCAGGGCATGCGCCATCTGCTCACCCATCAGGGCGAGCTGCACCAGGTGGCGGACGGCCCGGCGCGCCCCGCGCCGGTACGGGCGCCCCTGCCGCAGGTCCCGCTGCAGCCCGCGATCCCGCTGGACGCGATCGCGCAGGAGCTGGCGGGGGCGTTCGGCCCGCAGGGCGTGTTCCGCTTCGACCAGCGGGCGGTGTCCCGTCAGGGCGTGCCGGAGATCGTGGCGCAGACGCTGATGTGGTCGGGCCTGCCCGTCGACTTCGGGCCGTTCTTCTGGGCGCAGGCGGTGCCGGGCCAGCCGGTGCCGACGCTGGCCGAGCTGGCCGCGCAGCGGCAGGTGCAGCCGGCGTCGGACGCGGGGTCGTACCTCGTCGTCGGCAGCGACTTCGGCAAGGCGCTGTGCGTGCAGTACGGCACCGCGAACATCGTGGCCGTGCCGGTGGAGGGCGGTCCGGGCGGTGCTCCGGTACCCCCGCAGTTCGTGAACTCGAGCCTGCCGCAGTTCGTACGGTCCCTCGCGATGCTGGGTCACATGTGGCGGCTGCGACAGCACCTGACGCCGGAACAGGCGGGGCGCTGGACCGTCGATTTCCAGGCGAATCTGGCCGGGCTCGACAGCGCGGCACTGGCCTCGCCGGAGAGCTGGTGGTCGGTGCTGCTGGAGCAGATGTGGGACGGACTGCTCTGATCGGTTGAATGGCCGGGCCGAGACCCTCGAACGGGGTCTCGGCCCGGCCATTCCGGCTTCTGGGGCCAAATGACGCATCCTTGACAGGAATCCCCGCGAGAGAGGCGCTTCCAGGATGAGTGCACCCATTGCGACTGTGCGCGGCCGCGGCTACCGCACGGACGAGGTCGACCGGTATCTCGCCCGGCTGTCCGGCAGCCGTGACGAGGCCTGGGAGCGGGTGGCACGGCTGACCGTCCTGGGGAAGCAGATGGAGGGGGAGGCGGCGCGGCTGCGCGAGGCCGTGTCCGCGCTGGCACCGCAGACCTACGAGGACCTGAGCGAGCGCGCCCGCCGGATCCTGCTGCTGGCGCAGGAGGAGGCGGACGTCCTGCGGGGCGACGCGCGGGTGGACGCGGCCGAGGCGATCGGCGCGGCCGAGGCGCACGCGGAGCGGGTGGCGGAGCTGGCGCGCCTGGACGCGGAGGCGGTGCGCGAACAGACCGACGTCCGGGCCCGGCAGGGGCTGTTGCGGGCGCAGCGGGAGGCGGACGACGCGCGGGCGGAGGCGCGGGACGACGCGCAGGGGTGGCGGTCGGAGGCGCAGGCGAGGCTGGCGGAGACGCGGCGGCGGTCGGAGGCGCTGCTGGCGGAGCGCGAGCAGGAGCAGCTGGAGCGGTGGGAGGCGGCCGAGCGGGAGCTGCAGGCGCGGGAGGCGGAACTGGAGGCGCGCCACGCGGAGCTGGAACGGTACGCCGAGGCCCGTCTGGCCGAGGCCCGCCGGGGCTTCGCGGAGGCGGAGGAGGCGGCGCGGCACGGTCAGGAGGACGCGGAGGCGCTGGCCGCCGAGCTGGTCGCGGAGGCGCGGGTGGCGGAGGAACGGGCGGGGCGGGAGACGGAGCGGATCCTGCGGGAGCACGCGGAGGCGGAGGAGGAGATGCGGGCGCACATGAACCACGTCCGCTCGAGCCTGGCCGCCCTGACCGGCCGTGCGCCCGCCGAGGGCTGACCTGGCTCCGCCGGCGTTTTACGGGAGTTCGGCGAGGAACGTCGCGATCAGGGGGGCGATGGCCGGGAGGTGGGACTCCAGGGCGAAGTGGCCCGCGCCGTCGAAGACGTGGACGGCGGCCTCCGGGACGTCCTGGAGGTAGGCCTTCGCACCCGCCGGGGTGAAGAAGGGATCGCCGGCGCCCCAGACGACCAGGACCGGCGGCCGCGCCGTGCGCAGCCAGGCCTGCCAGGCCGGGTAGTGGCCGAAGTTCGAGGCGTAGTCGAAGGCGAGATCGGCCTGGGCGTCCGCACGCCCCGGCAGCCCGAGGTAGTGGACGTCGAGCGTCCAGCTGTCCGGGGAGATCAGGGAGGGGTCCGCGACCCCGGTCTCGTACTGGAAACGGGTCCCCTCCACGGTGAACAGGCCCCGGATCCGGTCCTCGTCGCCCGGCACCTCGCGCCGCAGCCCGGCGAACTCGCGGGCCGCCTCCGCGAGGCCCTCCTCGTACGCGTTGCCGTTCTGGACGATCAGGCCGGTCACGCGGTCCGGCCGCCGGGTGGCGAGCCGCAGCCCGACCGGGGCGCCGAAGTCGAAGACGTACAGGGCGTAGCGGTCCAGGCGGAGGGCGTCGGTGAAGCCCTCCACGATGTCGGCGAGCCGGTCGAAGGTGTACGTGAACCCTTCCGGGGCCTCGGTGCGGCCGAAACCGGGGTAGTCGGGGGCGATCAGGCGGTACCGCGTGTCCCCGAGCGCGTCCATCAGACGGGCGAACTGGTGCGAGGCGGTGGGGAAGCCGTGGAGGAGCAGCAGGACGGGGCCGTCGGCGGGGCCGCTCTCGCGGTAGGCGACGCGTACACCGTCCACGTCGACGGTGCGGTGCTGAACGGACGTGATCATCACATGCCTCCTGGTGGCTGGGTGGCATTAGTCTCGCCCCAAGATCCCTAATGGGTCAAGTGTTTCAGGTAGCATTAGTCGCATGACTTTTCCGCTGACCGGCGAGCCCCTCGCCCTGGATCTCCTGAACACCGTGATCGCCGAGGGCGACCTCGTCGCCGCGCCGGCGGATCTCGCGCGGTGGCTGGCCGAGCAGGCCGGGCGGCTGACCCCGGTCGCGGAGCCGGGTGCGGCCGAGGTGGCCGCCGTACGGGCCGTGCGGGAGGCCGCGCGCGCGGCGCTCGCGGCCGTACGGGACGGGGAGCGGCCGCCGCGCGAGGCGCTGCGCGCGCTGAACGAGGCCCTGGCCGCGGCGCCCGCCCGCCTCGAGCTGGCCTGGAGCGCGGAGGCGGGGCTCACCGCCGCCCCGCAGCGCGCGGCGGCCCCGGCGCGGCGGCTCGCGGCCGAACTGGCCGAGGCGGTCGCGGAGTTCCTGACGGACCCCCGGGTCACCTCGGTCCGCGCCTGCGAGGCGGAGGACTGCGTCCTGATGTTCCTTCCGGCGCACCCGCGGCGCCGCTGGTGCGTGGCGGCGGTCTGCGGCAACCGGGCCCGGGTGGCCCGGTACTACGCCCGCCACAAGGCGGACACGGCCCAGGAGGTCTAGGAAGCCTGGGAGGCCTCGTACCGGTACGGGTCGCTGCGCAGGCCGCGGGCCGTGACGACCACCGTGAACGGGGGAGTGACCGAGGCCGGGAGCGGGGCCGTCAGGGCGCCGGTCAGGGGATCGGGTTCCGCCGGGACGGGGGAGTCGTTCACGGTGAGGACGGGCGTGGTGAAGCCGCCCCCCTCCACCGTGAGCCGGCCGTCGGAGACGGTGACGTCCGTGATCACCGGGTTCGGGCGGACGGCCATCTTGTTCACCAGGTACGCCCCCGCCGGGGCGCCCGTCAGTGCCCAGATCTCGGAGGGCAGGTCGGGGAGCCCGGCGCCGACGTCCGAGAGGAAGAACAGGACGACGTAGAGCATCGTGACCGCGCTCAGCGCGACGTACTGGAGGTCGACCAGGTCCGTGCGCCCGCCGTCGTTCGCGATGAGCTCCCGCAGCGGCCGCCGTCCCGACGCCGCGGGCTTCGCGGCCGGTTTGGCCATGCTGCCGTTCTCGACGCGCATGCCGACCACCGTCTTCGCCGCGATCATGGCCACGTACGGGCCCCCGAGCAGCGGCAGGTACACGGTCGTCAGCGAGGACAGCGGGCCGTGCTCGCCCCGGAACCAGCCGACGCCCCCGCCCGCGGTGAGTCCGTAGCCGAGGGTGGTGAGCAGCAGCCAGACCAGGATCACGGTCCAGGCCAGGGCCAGTGCCGTGGAGGTGGAGAGCCTGCCGTCGCGGCCGGTGACGAAGGCCGGGTGGTGGTGGAGCCGCCGGGCGAGCGGCCCGGCCAGTGCGGCAAGTAACAGCAGTGCGAGAAATGCGGAAGCCATGCGTCGTCCCCCCGGAAACGGTCGTGGGTCCGACTTAACCCGTTGACCCGGAGCATGACAAGTCGCGGCCCGGTCAGGGCTGTTGCTCCTCCACGTGCTCCGGCAGCACCGGGAACCTGCGCGGCGCCATCAGCAGCAGCACCAGCAGCGAGGCCACGGCCGCGCCCGTCGCGCCGAGGAAGATGTGGTCCACGGCGGCGGCCACGGCCTCGCGCAGGTAGTCGGCGGCCGCCTGGGAGAGCAGGCCCGGCTGGTCCAGGGCCTTCGTCACGTCGTCCAGGGCGGTCGGCAGTCCGGACACGGGGGCGTCGATCAGGCGGGCGGCGATGGTGGCGTTGGCTACGGCGGCCAGCAGGGCCGCGCCGATGCTCTGGCCGACCTGGCGGGAGAACAGCACCGAGGCGGTCGCCGTTCCCCGCTCCGCCCAGCCGACGGTGGACTGGACCCCGACGATCAGCGGGAGCTGGAAGAGGCCGAGGGCGCCGCCCAGCAGCAGCATGATCAGCGCGGGCTGCCAGGGCCGGGCGGGATACGGGAGCAGGGTGAAGGAGTACAGGATCACCGCGGCCAGACCCATGCCGACGGCCGCGGTCCTCCTGAATCCGATCCGCCGGTAGACGTGCTGGCTGAGGGCGGCGGTGATGGGCCAGCTCAGGGTCATCACGGACATGACCAGCCCGGCGCCGACAGGCCCGAGTCCGAGCACGGACTGGGCGTACGTCGGCATGAACACCATCGGGGCGACCATCAGCAGGCCGAGCGCCCCCATGGCGAGGTTGACGGCGGCGATGGTGCGCTGGCGCCACACCCAGCCCGGCAGGATCGGTTCCTCGGCCCGGCGTTCCACCCGGACCACCACCGCGGCCAGCACCGCGCTCGCGCCGAGCAGTCCCAGCGAGGGCGCGGACAGCCAGGGCCAGGCGACCCCGCCCTGGACGAGCGCGAAGAGCAGCAGCCCGCCGCAGGCGAAGATCGACAGTGCCCCCGCCCAGTCGACCGGGCCGCGGCGCGCGGGGGACCGTACGGGCTCCTTCAGGTGACGGCTGATCATCCACAGGGCGAGGGCGCCCAGCGGCAGGTTGATCAGGAAGATCCAGCGCCAGTGGGCGTACGAGGCGAGCAGCCCGCCGAGCGCCGGGCCGGCCACGGCCGAGGTGGCCCACACGGTGGACATCCGGGCCTGGATCCTCGGCCGGTCCTTGAGCGGATACAGATCGGCGGCCAGGGTCTGGACCGTGCCCTGGAGGGCGCCGCCGCCCAGGCCCTGGACGATCCGGAAGGCGATCAGGGCGGCCATGTTCCAGGCGAGCGCGCACAGCAGCGAGCCGATGACGAACAGGCCGATGCCGAAGAGCAGCACCGGCTTGCGGCCGAAGGTGTCGGACAGCTTCCCGTAGACGGGCAGGGTGACGGTGACGGCGAGCAGATAGCCGGAGAAGAGCCAGGAGAAGACGGCGAACCCGCCGATGTCGCCCACGATCTGGGGGACGGCGGTGGAGACGATGGTGCCCTCGAGGGCGGCGAGCGCCATGCCCAGCATCAGCGAGGCCACCACGGCGGCGGGCGGCCGGCCCGGCTTCGGCGCGGGCCCCGTGCCCGACGCGGCGCCCGCGGGTATGCCGTCCGGACTTCCTTCCGTGCTCTCCGCTGTCCCCACCGAGATTCCTTCCCCCTGCACGTACTCGCGGGGAACACCTTCTCACCGCTGCCGCATGCGCCGGTATCCCCCATGTCAGGTCCGCCGAAGGGTGGAGAACCCCTAGGGGAGGCTCCGCACAACGGCCCAGGGGTCATTCGTCCCGGCGGAGGAGGAGGAAGGTTCCGGCGCGTCCTTAACTGGTTCACATGGGGCCGCAAGCCCCGAGGGGTGGGGTTAACCCCCGGGTGGATACGGCGATGGGCACCAGCGCGCCGGAGCCCGGTCCGCAACAGACTTCGAACGCGGCGACGAACGCACACCGCCCGGCAGACCGAGAAGGAGAAAGACCGTGACAACGGCTATGACCGAAACCAGGCACGGGGGTACTGGAGGGCATGCAGCCGTCGCGGCCCGGGCGCGGAAGGTCGTCAAGGCCTACGGCTCCGGTGAGACGCGGGTCGTCGCCCTGGACGACGTGGACGTGGACATCCACCGCGGCCAGTTCACCGCGATCATGGGCCCCTCGGGCTCCGGCAAGTCCACGCTGATGCACTGCCTCGCCGGTCTCGACACCGTGACCAGCGGGCAGATCCACCTCGACGACACCGAGATCACCGGGCTGAAGGACAAGAAGCTCACGCAGCTGCGCCGGGACCGGATCGGCTTCATCTTCCAGGCCTTCAACCTGCTGCCCACGCTCAACGCCCTGGAGAACATCACGCTCCCCATGGACATCGCGGGCCGCAAGCCCGACGCCGAGTGGCTGAACCGGGTCGTGGAGACCGTCGGCCTCGCCGGCCGCCTCAAGCACCGCCCCACCGAGCTCTCCGGCGGTCAGCAGCAGCGTGTGGCGGTCGCCCGCGCCCTCGCCGCCCGCCCGCAGATCATCTTCGGCGACGAGCCCACCGGAAACCTGGACTCCCGGGCCGGCGCCGAGGTCCTGGGCTTCCTGCGCCGCTCCGTGGACGAACTCGGCCAGACCATCGTCATGGTCACCCACGACCCGGTCGCCGCCTCCTACGCGGACCGCGTCATCTTCCTCGCCGACGGCCGGATCGTCGACGAGATGTACGGGCCCACCGCCGAGCAGGTCCTGGACCGGATGAAGGACTTCGACGCGCGCGGGCGGACGTCATGAGCAACACCGTCCTGAAGACCTCCCGGCGCAACTTCGTCGCGCACAAGGGACGGATGGCGCTCTCCGCCGTCGCGGTCATGCTCTCCGTCGCCTTCGTCTGCGGGACCCTGGTGTTCACCGACACCATGAACACCACCTTCGACAAGCTGTTCGCCGTCACCAGTTCCGACGTGACCGTCAGCCCGAAGGCCGCGAAGGGCGGCGAGGAGACCCCGGACCGCGGCAAGCCCGAGATGCTCGACGGCTCGGCCGTAGAGCAGGTCAAGAAGGCCGAGGGCGTGGCGGGCGCCGAGGGCGCGGTCATGTCGATGTCCGTCACGGTCGTCAACTCCAAGAACGAGAACATGGGCTCGACCACCGGTGCCCCGACCATCGCGGGCAACTGGAACGACAACGAGCTCAAGTCCATGAAGATCACCTCGGGTCAGGCCCCGCGCGGCCCCACCGAGGTGATGGTCGACGCCGACACCGCGGACAAGCACCACCTGGGGCTCGGTGACGAACTGCGCACCATCGCCGTCACCGGCGACTTCCGCGCCAAGATCAGCGGTATCGCCACCTTCACCGTGACCAACCCGGGTGCGGCGATCGTCTACTTCGACACCCCCACCGCGCAGCGGCAGCTGCTCGGCGCCCCCGGTGCCTTCACGCACATCAACGTCACCGCGAAGGAGGGGGTGAGCGACGAGCAGCTCAAGCAGAATGTCGCCACCGCCGTCGGCGCGGACACCTACAAGCTCCAGACCTCCAAGGAAGCCGCGGACGCCAACCGCAAGGACGTCGGTTCCTTCCTCGACGTCATGAAGTACGTGATGCTCGGCTTCGCCGGGATCGCCTTCCTCGTCGGCATCTTCCTGATCTTCAACACGTTCTCCATGCTGGTCGCCCAGCGCACCCGTGAGATCGGCCTGATGCGCGCCATCGGCGCCGACAGCGGACAGGTGCTCAAGTCCGTCGTCGTCGAGGCCTTCCTCCTCGGAGTCGTCGGCTCGGTCCTGGGCGTCGGCGCGGGCGTCGGCCTGGCCGTCGGACTCATGGAGCTCATGGGCCAGATGGGCATGCACCTGTCCACCGACGACCTCACCGTCGCCTGGACCACCCCGGTCGTCGGCGTCTTCCTCGGCGCCGTCGTCACCGTCATCGCCGCCTACGTCCCGGCCCGCCGGGCCGGCAAGGTCTCCCCGATGGCAGCCCTGCGCGAATCGGGCACCCCCGGCGACAAGAAGGCCGGCGTCGTCCGCGCCGTCCTCGGCCTGGTCCTCACCGGCATCGGCGGCGCGGGCCTCTACCTCGCCGCCGCCGCCGACGAGGCCGGACCCGGATCGCTCTGGCTGGGCCTGGGCGTGGTCTTCACCCTCATCGGCTTCATCGTGATCGGCCCGCTGCTCGCCGCGGGCGTGGTGCGGGTGCTCTCCGGGGTGGTGCTGCGGCCCTTCGGCTCCGTGGGCCGGCTCGCCGAGCGCAACGCGCTGCGCAACCCGCGGCGCACCGGCGCCACCGCCGCCGCGCTGATGATCGGCCTGGCGCTGGTCGCCTGCCTGTCCGTGGTCGGCTCCTCGATGGTGGCCTCCGCCACCGACGAGCTCGACCAGTCGGTCGGAGCGGACTACATGATCGCCTCGCAGACCCAGCAGCCGGTCATGCCGCAGGCCGAGCAGGCGCTGAAGTCCGTCCGGGACCTCGACCACGTCACCACCTACCGCACGGTGGAGGCGAAGCTCACCGCCCCCGACGGCTCCACCGAGACGGACGAACTCGGCGCCACCGACCCGACGTACGCCAAGGACATCCGTCGCAAGATGATCGCCGGCGAGCACGCGGCGGCGTACGGCAAGGACTCCATGTCGGTCGGCTCGGAGTACGCCACCAAGCACGGCATCAAGGTGGGAGACGAGCTGGCGGTCGCCTTCACCGGCGGCAACACGGTCAAGCTCAGGGTCGCGGCGATCACCAGCGACGAGGGCAACCTCGACAAGGGCATGAAGTACATCAGCACCGCGGTCGCCGAGGCGAACGTCCCGGCCGACCGGATGCCGCGCCCCTTCATGCTGCTGGCCGGTGCGAAGGACGGGCAGTCCGACACCGCGTACACGGCGGTCAAGGCGGCGCTGGCGGAGTACCCGCAGTACCAGGTGCTCAACCGGGCCGACTACAAGCAGTCCCTGAAGGACCAGGTCGGCCAGCTCCTGAACATGGTCTACGGGCTGCTCGCCCTCGCCATCATCGTCGCGGTCCTGGGCGTCGTGAACACCCTGGCGCTGTCGGTGGTCGAGCGGACCCGCGAGATCGGCCTGATGCGCGCCATCGGCCTCTCCCGCCGCCAGCTGCGCCGCATGATCCGCCTGGAGTCGGTGGTCATCGCCCTGTTCGGCGCCCTGCTCGGCCTGGGGCTGGGCATGGGCTGGGGGGCCACCGCGCAGCAGCTCCTCGCCCTCCAGGGCCTGAAGGTGCTGGAGATCCCGTGGCCGACGATCCTCGGGGTGTTCGCCGCCTCGGCCTTCGTGGGCCTGTTCGCCGCACTGGTCCCGGCCTTCCGGGCGGGGCGGATGAACGTCCTGAACGCGATCGCGAGCGAGTAGGAGGGCCCGCGTTCGTACGGGGGTACGCCGGTCCGGGACCTTGGGGGGTTCCGGACCGGCGTGTTTTTCGTGTCCGGGTCCGGGTCCGCGGCCTGGGCCTGGGCCGTCGGGGCCGTCAGACGCGCTGCATCAGGACGACGCCCTCCGCCTCGCCCACCAGGGTGAACCGCGCGCCGGGATGCAGCTGGTGCGCGTAGGCGGTCGGGTCCTCGCCGACCCACTTGGAGGTGTTGTCGAGGGTGATCCAGTCCGGGACCACGCCCTTGCTGCCGCCGATCCAGAGCACCCGGCAGCGGGAGGTCAGCCGGGTCAGCGGCCCGGTGTCGGCCTCCACCGTCGCCCCGTCGGGGATCCGGTCGAGGAGTTCCTCGATGGCGGTGACGCGGGCCGGCTTCTCGTACGTACGGGCCTGCGAGAGCTTCTCGGTCGGCAGGCTGGTCGCGCTGAGGGCGAGGCCCGCGGCGAGGACGGCGGTGGGCAGCTGGAGGGCGTACGAGCGCAGCCAGGGCCGCTCGCTGCGCCGGACGGTGTCGATGGCGTCGACGAGGGCGAGGAAGACGACCGGCATGAGCACCGCGCTGTAGTGCCAGTCGGTGGACCAGTAGTGGTCGTCCCCGGACAGGAACCGCCAGCCGAGGGTGGGGGCGGCGACCAGCAGCAGCGGCGAGCGCAGGGCGAGCAGCCCGGAGGTGGGGATCAGCACCCAGGCCAGGGTGGTGAGCTTGATGTCGATGCCGGCGAAGGGGCCCGCGCCGTCGATCTTGTCCCAGTAGCCGTAGCCCGCGGTGGCGAAGGCCGGTATGAACACGGTGAACACGAGGACGGCGAAGACCGCGGCCCCGGCGGCGACGCCGAGGGCGGTCCAGCCGGCCCGCCGGTCGGTGGGCATGGCCCGCCAGGCGACGACCACGGCCAGCGCGGCGAGCGTGAAGCCCAGGTCCTCCTTGACGAAGATCAGGGGCAGCCCCCACAGCAGGGCGGCCCGCCAGCGCCGGTCGAGCAGCGCCTCCAGGGCGAAGGCGAGCAGGGGCACGGCGAAGGCGATCTCGTGGAAGTCGAACTCCACGGCCCGCTGGATCCCCCAGGACAGCCCGTACGCGATCCCGACGGCGAGCCCGCGGGGCCGGCCGAGGAGCCGTCCGGCCGCCCGGGTGACGGGGACCGCGGCGAGCGCGAACAGCGCGGCCTGTGCGACCAGCAGGGTGAGGGGGCCGGGGAAGAGCCGGTAGACGGGGGCGATGAGAGCGATGATCGGGGAGAAGTGGTCCCCGAGGATGTTGGCCCCGGGCCCCTTCAGATCGGCGACGGGCGCCTGGAGGTGCGCGTAGGCGCGGATGGCCTGCTCGAAGATCCCCAGGTCCCAGGAGGCCCACTCCATCCGCCGGAACCTCCCGACGGACAGCACCAGGTAGACGAGGAACAGCCCGCCGGCCACCGCCCACGGCCCGGCCCACCGGCCCCGAATCGGCGTGCCCCGCACCTGTTCGGCCGCGGCCTCGGGGCGGGCTATCGCATCGCTCGTCACGGCCTCGTGCTCCCTCGGCGAGCTCGGACGGTCAGTACGTCGACATCGTAGAGGGGGATGTGCTTGTCCCGGGTGACGAGCGTGAGCGCTCGGCTCGGCGGGCGCCGGCTCCGTCACCCCCGTGGGTGACCCGAATCCCCCGCGCGTGGCGGCGGAGGCCGTCGTAGGGTGGGAACCCCCGGCCCGTGCGACGTGTCGGGTCCTTCGCGTTGCCCGTTCACGACCTTCACCGGATGGAAAGTCTCTACATGAGCCTGCACGGACTGCTCGACGCCGTCACCCGGGACCCCGCCCTCGCCGAGGCGGTCACCGCGGCCGGGGACGGCAACCGGATGCATGTGGACCTGGTCGGCCCCGCCGCCGCGCGGCCCTTCGCGATCGCCGCGCTGGCCCGGCAGACCGAGCGGACCATCCTCGCGGTCACCGCCACCGGGCGCGAGGCCGAGGACCTGGCCGCCGCACTGCGGTCGCTGCTACCCTCGCCCGACGAGGTGGTGGACTACCCGTCCTGGGAGACGCTCCCGCACGAACGGCTCAGCCCGCGCAGCGACACCGTCGGCCGCCGGATCGCCGTGCTGCGCCGCCTCGCGCACCCGAGCAAGGACGACCCGGCCGCCGGCCCCGTCTCGGTGGTCGTCGCGCCGATCCGCTCCGTGCTCCAGCCGCAGGTCAAGGGGCTCGGGGACCTGGTGCCCGTGGCCCTGCGGCAGGGCCAGAGCGTCGACCTCGGCGAGGTGACCCAGGCGCTGGCGGCCGCCGCGTACCAGCGCGTGGAGCTCGTCGAGAAGCGCGGCGAGTTCGCCGTGCGCGGCGGCATCCTCGACGTGTTCCCGCCCACCGAGGAACACCCCCTGCGCATCGAGTTCTGGGGCGACGAGGTCGAGGAGATCCGTTACTTCAAGGTCGCCGACCAGCGGTCGCTGGAGGTCGCCGAGCACGGACTGTGGGCCCCGCCCTGCCGCGAGCTGCTGCTGACCGACCAGGTACGGGAGCGGGCCGCGGCCCTCGCCGAGGCCCACCCCGAGCTCGGCGAGCTGCTGCACAAGATCGCCGAGGGGATCGCCGTCGAGGGCATGGAGTCCCTGGCCCCGGTCCTGGTCGACGACATGGAACTGCTGATCGACGTCCTGCCCGCCGGGGCGATGGCCGTCGTCTGCGACCCCGAGCGGGTCCGGACCCGGGCCGCCGACCTGGTCGCGACCAGCCAGGAGTTCCTGATGGCCTCCTGGGCGGCCACCGCGGGCGGCGGCGACGCCCCCATCGACGTCGGCGCCGCCTCCCTGCGCGGCATCGCCGACGTACGCGACCACGCCCGCGAGCTCGGCATGATGTGGTGGTCCGTCTCCCCCTTCGCCGCCGACGAGGCGGACCTGGCCGGCGGGGACACCTTGAAGCTCGGCATGCACGCCCCCGAGGCCTACCGCGGCGACACCGCCCGCGCGCTCGCCGACACCAAGGGCTGGATCGCCGACGGCTGGCACACCGTCTACCTCACCGAGGGCCACGGTCCGGCCGCCCGCACCGTCGAGGTGCTCGGCGGCGAGGGCATCCCGGCCCGGCTGGAAGCGGACCTGCGCGCCCTCGAGCCGAGCCTCGTGCACGTCGCGTGCGGCACGATCGACAACGGGTTCGTCGACCCGGCACTGAAGATCGCGGTACTGACCGAGACGGACCTCACCGGGCAGCGCACCGCCAGCAAGGACCTCGGCCGGATGCCGACCCGGCGGCGCAAGACGATCGACCCGCTGACCCTGGAGACCGGCGACTACATCGTCCACGAACAGCACGGCGTCGGCCGCTACATCGAGATGGTGCAGCGCACCGTCCAGGGCGCGACCCGCGAGTACCTCCTCGTCGAGTACGCCCCCGCCAAGCGCGGCCAGCCCGGCGACCGCCTCTACATCCCCACCGACCAGCTGGAGCAGGTCACCAAGTACGTGGGCGGCGAGGCCCCGACCCTGCACCGGCTCGGCGGCGCCGACTGGACCAAGACCAAGGCGCGCGCGAAGAAGGCGGTCAAGGAGATCGCCGCCGACCTCATCAAGCTCTACAGCGCCCGCATGGCCGCCCCCGGCCACACCTTCGGCCCCGACACCCCCTGGCAGCGCGAACTGGAGGACGCCTTCCCGTACGCGGAGACGCCCGACCAGCTCACCACCATCGCCGAGGTCAAGGAGGACATGGAGAAGTCGGTCCCGATGGACCGGCTGGTCTGCGGCGACGTCGGCTACGGCAAGACCGAGATCGCGGTCCGCGCCGCCTTCAAGGCGGTGCAGGACGGCAAGCAGGTCGCCGTCCTCGTCCCCACGACCCTCCTCGTGCAGCAGCACTTCGGCACCTTCTCCGAGCGGTACGCACAGTTCCCGGTCGTCACGAAGGCGCTGTCCCGCTTCCAGAGCGACAGCGAGGCCAAGGCCACCCTGGAAGGACTGCGCGAGGGTTCGGTCGACGTGGTCATCGGCACCCACCGGCTCTTCTCGCAGGAGACCAAGTTCAAGGACCTGGGCCTGGTCATCGTCGACGAGGAACAGCGATTCGGCGTCGAGCACAAGGAACAGCTGAAGAAACTGCGCGCCAACGTGGACGTACTGACCATGTCCGCGACCCCGATCCCGCGCACCCTGGAGATGGCGGTGACCGGCATCCGCGAGATGTCGACCATCACCACCCCGCCGGAGGAGCGGCACCCGGTGCTCACCTTCGTCGGCCCGTACGAGGAGAAGCAGATCGGCGCCGCCATCCGCCGTGAACTGCTGCGCGAGGGCCAGTGCTTCTACATCCACAACCGGGTCGAGTCCATCGACCGGGCCGCAGCCAAGCTCCGTGAGATCGTGCCCGAGGCGCGGATCGCGACCGCGCACGGCCAGATGTCGGAGCAGGCCCTGGAGCAGGTCGTGGTGGACTTCTGGGAGAAGAAGTTCGACGTGCTCGTCTCGACGACGATCGTCGAGTCCGGCATCGACATCTCCAACGCCAACACCCTGATCGTGGAGCGCGGCGACAACTTCGGCCTCTCGCAGCTGCACCAGCTGCGCGGCCGCGTCGGCCGCAGCCGCGAGCGCGGGTACGCCTACTTCCTCTACCCGCCGGAGAAGCCGCTCACGGAGACCGCGCACGAGCGCCTGGCCACCATCGCCCAGCACACCGAGATGGGCGCCGGCATGTACGTGGCCATGAAGGACCTGGAGATCCGCGGCGCGGGCAACCTGCTCGGAGGCGAGCAGTCCGGCCACATCGCGGGCGTCGGCTTCGACCTCTACATCCGCATGGTGGGAGAGGCCGTCGCCGACTACCGGGCGGCCGTCGAGGGCGGGGTGGAGGAGGAGCCGCCGCTCGAGGTCAAGATCGAGCTGCCGGTGGACGCGCACGTCCCGCACGACTACGCGCCCGGCGAGCGGCTGCGCCTCCAGGCGTACCGGTCCATCGCGTCGGCCAACTCCGAGGCGGACGTCAAGGCCGTGCGGGAGGAACTCACCGACCGCTACGGCAAGCTGCCCGAGCCGGTGGAGAACCTGCTGCTGGTGGCGGGGCTGCGGATGCTCGCGCGGGCCTGCGGGGTCGGTGACATCACCCTCCAGGGCCCCAACATCCGCTTCGGCCCGGTGGAGTTGCGCGAGTCGCAGGAGCTGCGCCTCAAGCGGCTCTACCCGGGGGCGGTGCTCAAGCCGGCCACCTCGCAGGTGCTGATCCCGCGGCCGAAGACCGCCAAGGTCGGCGGGAAGCCGCTGGTCGGCCGGGAGTTGCTGGCCTGGACCGGGGAGTTCCTGACCACGATCCTCGGGTCGTAAGCGTCTTCATACGGCCAGGCGCGCGGCCGGTGACCTGCGGGTCTCCGGCCGCGCCGCGGGCTGCTCGGGCGCGGGCTACCTGTTCGGGTCGTCGTCGATGCCCAGCTGCTTCTCGACCTGCTGCTGACCCTGGTCGACCTGCTTGGCGTACTTGCTGTCGGTGCGCTGGTTGATCTGCTGCTCGGCGGCGTCGGACGCCTGCTTCGCCTGCTTGCTGTGGCCGTGCAGCAGTTCCCTGGCCTTGTCCAAGATCCGCATGCGAGGGCTCCCTTCCGTATTCCTTTTGCGACGCTACGCGCGTTTTTGGGGATCCGCCCGCCGGAGGTCTGCGGCGACCCTGCAACGGTTGCGCGCATCCCCTCACTGGCGGCCGGAAACGCTGTATACGCTCAGCCTCGACACTTCGTCGACACGGTCCGTCAGGAGCAGCGATGCACGGCCCCGGCCTCCCGCCGCAGCAAGGCCCCCAGCCCAGTTCCGGGGGCGTGGTGGCGCTGCGCGTGCTGTTCACGCTGCTGTCCGTTCTGAGTTGCGGGTTCCTCGCGTGGGCCACGATGCTGCGGCTCGCGATCGTCACCCGCAAGCCCCGGGACTGGAAGCTGCTGGTCGCGACCGGCGTGGCCGAAATGGTGTGGCTGGCGCTGACCGCCGTCGACCCGACGCCGGACAACAGCGGATGGCAGGGCACCTCGGGGGCCATCGGCACGATCGGTACTGGTGTCGCGGTCGGCGTGTACTTCCTCGTCACCGACATCCGGCACGGGGAGGCGGCCCGACCGGCGCCGCCCGCGCACTGGTACCCGGCGCAGCCCGCCCCGTACGCGCCGCCGCCCCAGGACCAGCAGACCCGGCCCTCCTTCGGGTACCCGAACGCTCCGCAGGTCCCGCAGCAGGCCCCCGCACCCGCGCCCCCGACGCCCCCGCGCATCGGGCAGGTCCGCGCCGAACTCGACGAGCTGAGCGAGCTGTTGCGCAAGCAGCCGCCGCCGACGCCGCCCCACCACGAGGGCACCGGCCGGTGACGGACCGCCTCATCGGAGACCGGTACCAGCTCGCCACGATCCTGGGTCAGGGCGGCATGGGCCAGGTCTGGACGGCGTACGACAAGCGCCTGGACCGCCGCGTCGCCGTCAAACTGCTGCGCCCCGACAAGGTGGCCGGCCCCGGTTCCGTGGCCGAGGAGCTGCGCCTCCGCTTCGTGCGCGAATGCCGGGTCACGGCGCAGGTGGACCACCCCGGGCTGGTCACCGTGCACGACGCGGGCAACGACGGGGACGAGTTGTACCTCGTCATGCAGTACGTCGAGGGCTCCGACCTCGCCGACCACCTCGCCGCGCACGACCCGTACCCGTGGCCGTGGGCGGTCTCGGTGATCGCCCAACTGTGCGCGGTGCTCTCCGCCGTTCACGCGGTGCCGATCGTGCACCGCGACCTCAAGCCGCGCAATGTGATGGTCCGGCCCGACGGGACCGTGCTCGTCCTGGACCTCGGTGTCGCCTCGGTGATGGAGACCGATACCACCCGCCTCACCAGCACCGGTTCGCCGATCGGCAGCCCCGCGTACATGGCGCCCGAGCAGGCCATGGGCGGGGCCGTCGGCCCGCACACCGACCTCTACGCGCTCGGCGTGGTGCTCTACGAGCTGCTGTCCGGCAACGTCCCCTTCGCCGGATCCACCGCGCTCGGGGTGCTCCACCGCCACCTGTATGAACCGCCGGTCCCCGTGCGTCAGTTGCGTCCCGACGTTCCCCGGCAGCTGGAAGCCGTACTCTTGCACCTCCTGGCCAAGGACCCGCAGGACCGGCCCGCCTCCGCGCAGGAGGTGTACGCGGCCCTCGTGCCGCTGCTGCCGCACGCCGGCTCGGGAGCCCCCACCGGCCCGCTCGACCCGACCCGCCCTTTCCTGCGCCCGCAGGCCCCCTGGCCCGACCGCGCCGCCGCGATCCCGCCGATGCCGGCCACTCCGCCCGCACCGGCGCGGCCGGACGTCCCGGCGGCCGTGGAGGAGGCGAAGAAGCTCCTGGACCAGGGCATGCTCACCCGAGCCGTGGACATCCTCGGCGGCATCCTCCCGGCGGCGGCCGAGCAGCACGGCGAACACTCGACGGTGGTCCACTCGCTGCGCAAGCAGTACGCGGCCACGCTGATGGACGACGGCCAGTACCGCCGCGCCATGCCCGAACTGCGGCGATTGTCCGACAAGTTCCCCGCCGGGGACCCGCGGTCCCTGCGCTTCCGATACGACGCGGCCCAGTGCCTGGAACAGCTCGGCGAACCCGCCGCAGCCCTCGCCGAATACCGCTCGCTGCTGCCCCTCTTCGAGAACCACTACGCGAACCCGGACCCGGGCCTCCCCCTGGAGGTCCGTCGCCGCATGGCCCACCTGCTGCTCTCCCTCGGTGACCGCCCGGCGGCCCACGACACCCTGGCCCGCCTCCTTTTCGACGCGGAACGCCTGCACGGTCCCGGCCATCCGTTCCCCGTGGAGGTCCGGCGCACCCTCCATTGGCTGGGCCAGGTGCGCTGACGCCGTCGGCAGTGGCGATCAAGCCCCCGGAATGGTTGCGTCCGCCGTGCGGTGTACCGTACGGCGTCCTGTCTGCATCCGTATTCGTCAACGCGTTCCCGAGAGGTAGCCGATCGTGAAGGACACCGTCGCCATAGAGAGTGCGGACCAGCCGGGGGGAGGGACCGTTCCCGGGCTGCTTCCCAGGGTCCTGCTGGCGGCTGTGCCGGTGCTGAGTCTTGGAGTGCTGGGCGCGGTGCCTTCGCTGGTCATCGCGTGGCGCCGGGGTGCGCGCGCCGACTGGCTGGCCGCCCTCGTCTTCACCTCCGTGACGGTCGGCTGGTGGTTCCAGATCGCGCTCGCGCCGGAGGAGACCCACGGCTGGCAGTTCGGCGCCGACGCCCTGCTGCTGTCCCTCTCCACGGTCGGAGCCGCACTGCACTGCCTGCTCGTCAAGCGGCTGCTGGCGGAGCCCCGATGAAGACTCGACGTACATGGCGAAAGCAGGCCAATCGCCCCGAATCCGGTAGTGGGGCGCTTCTCGGCCGGGTGCTGGCCGGAGCGGCCCGCGCGCTGCGCGGCCGTGCGGGATGGACGGCGGGTGCCTCCGCCGTGCTGGTGCTCGGCCTGGTGGGCGTCTGGCTGTTCGTCGGCAGCGGGCAGGACGGGCCCCCCGACCCGAGGGCGCGCCAGTACAAGGAGTTCGATGCCTGCCTGCTGACGGACGAGAAGGGCATCGTCGCCGGTGCGGCCGCCGCTCCGGTGTGGGAAGGGATGCAGAAGGCCTCGCTGGAGACCCGGGCCCGGGTTACGTACGTCCCGGTCATCGGGGAGCCGTCGGCCGCGAACGCCCGTCCGTTCTTCAACAGCCTGATGCAGCGCAAGTGCGACGTGGTGCTGGCGGTCGGGGCTCCCCAGGTGGAGGTCACGGAAGAGGGGGCGAAGCAGCACAAACAGGCACGCTTCGTCGTGGTCGACGGTTCGGCATCTGCCGGGAATGTCACCGTTGCGAAGTCCGGTGACAGGCTTGAGGAGACCGTGGCGGAAGCGATCAGGCAGGCCGTCGAAGCCTCGGGTGCGTAACGGTCAAGCATCGGTTCCGCGCGTCGGGTAAAGATCACGTAAAACAGCTGATCCTGACTAGCAGTTATGTTCGTCAGTCGGGCAGTCTCGCGAGGCTTTTGTTGGCATCGTGTAAGTAAAGGCTGACCCATGCGTGTTCGTTGGGTCCGTCGCCCTCGCCTCTTCCCCCCGGGTCGTACCGGCAGGCGAAGAGCGAGGGCCACGGCTCTCTCTGTCCTGATTTCCTTCTCCTGCATGCTCACGACCGAGACGGCGGCGGCCAACGGCGCCACGCTGCCGGCGCTGAGCATGCCCGAACTGTCCTTCACCGGCCTGATGGGCTGGGTCAACAAGTCCCCGCTGGACACCCCCGACCAGCAGGGCGGAACCGCCCGCGGCAAGGGCCACCAGGCCTCGGCCGACGCCACCAGCGCCAAGGGCGGCAACGGTCGCAAGCCCGGCAAGGGCAAGGGCGAACTCGAGCCGTACGAGCGGTACACCGATCCGTCCAAAACGGTCACGACCGGAGCGGCCCAGGGCAACGCCCAGAGCTTCGACGCCCGGACCAGCAAGCGGGACGCCAAGAAGTCCACGGCGACGTCGGACCACTACGTCAACGCCGACGGTTCCACCACCGTCCGTCACTTCCCCGGCCGAACCAATTTCAAGGCCGGCGACGGCACCTGGAAGCAGATCGACACCGGGCTGGTCGCGGACACGGACGGCAGGCTCCAGGAGCGGTCCAACTCGCTCGACGTCGAGTTCGCCCCGAACGCCGCCGACCAGCAGCTCGCCTCCGTCGACTTCGGCTCCGGCCGCTCCCTCGCGTACGCGCTGAGCGGTGCCGCGCAGACCCAGCCCACCGTGGCGGCCAACGGCACCGTGACCTACGCGGGCGCGCTGCCCGACACCGATGTGCAGCTGGTGCCGCTCGCCGAGGGCTTCAAGGAGAACCTCGTCCTGCGCTCCGCGAAGGCGACGAACTCCTGGACCTTCCTCCTGGACAGCAAGGGACTGACGCCGCGGATCGCGGCCGACGGCGACGTGGAGTTCACCGACGCCGACGGCAAGGTGACCGCCACCATCCCGCACGCGTTCATGGAGGACTCCAAGATCGATCCGCGCTCCGGCGACGCCGCGCAGTCCCGGGCCGTCGGCTACGAGCTGACCAGCGTGGACGGCAAGCCGGCGCTGCGGATGACCGCGGACCGCGCCTGGCTGGACGCCCCCGAGCGGGTCTACCCGGTGACCGTCGATCCGACCGTCACCGCCAGCAACTCCACGTACACCCAGAACACGATCGGGGGTGACCACTCCACCGAGAACCAGATCAAGGTCGGTTCGTACGACTCCGGCACCAACAAGACGAACTCCTTCCTGCAGTTCTCCTCGCTGGGCACCACGCTCCAGGGGCAGCGGGTCACCGCCGCCACCCTGAACGTGTACGCGCTCTGGTCCTCGACCTGCACCCCGGAGTCGTTCTCGGTCCACCACGTCACGCAGTCCTGGACCCCCTCCGGCGTCACCAGCTACCCGGGTCCGAGCTTCGGCACGGCCATCGGTTCGGCCACGCCCGCGCCGGGCGCGTCCTGCACCAACACCGCCGGCAGCACCGGCGTCGGCGTGAAGATGCCGGTGGCGCTCCAGACCGCCTGGTTCGACCAGGTGGCCCTCGGCGGCGCCAACTACGGCCTCGCCCTGAGCGCGCCGACCAACGACGCGCTGCACTGGAAGAAGTTCCACTCCGACAACTCGGCGACCTCCGCCTGGCGTCCCGCCCTGGACCTGACCTACACGGCCAACACCAAGCCGCAGGTCGACGCCCAGTACCCGCCGGAGAACTTCCAGTCGAACTCGCTGCAGCCCGAGCTGCTCGTCTACGCGAGCGACGCCGACAACTGGCCCGGGGCGCTGTCGTACTCCTTCGAGGTGTACGACGCCGACAGCGGGAGCCAGACCCCCGTCGCCACCTCCGGCCTCACGGCCGAGCGCGCCTGGAAGGTCCCCGCGGGCAAGCTCAGCTGGAGCAAGAACTACGCCTGGTACGTGAGCGTCACCGACGGCTACGACTCGGTGCTGTACTCGGCGAGCCGTTTCTCCACCACGGTGCCGCAGCCACCCGTCACCTCGGGTCTGGCCCAGAACACCAACGGCCATGAGTTCGACCCGTCCGACGGCAACTACACCACCGAGGACACCGACGCCGACGTACCCGTCGTCGGCCCGTCGCTGGAGATCGACCGCTCGTACAACAGCATCGACCCGAGGATCGACAGCGCCTTCGGCGCCGGATGGTCCACGGTCGCCGACATGAAGGCGGCCGAGACCAAGGACGGCGCCGGTACCGTCACCAGCGTTGTGATCACCTACCCGGGTGGCGAGCAGGTCGGCTTCGGCCGCAACAGCGACGGGACCTTCGTGCCCCCGCTGGGCCGCTACGCCCGGCTGGAGACGGTGAGCGGCGGATACAAGCTGACCGACAAGGACTTCACTGCCTACTCCTTCACGCAGGCGACCGGGAAGACCGGCGTCTACGGGATATCCGGCATCGTGGACTTCGCGGGCCGGGCCGAGACGTTCACCTACAACGCGTCCAAGCAGCTGACGAAGATCACCAACACCACGTCCAGCCGTTCGCTGGGGCTGACCTGGGCCACCCCGGCCGGTGCCACCGTCCCGCACGTGGCGACCGTGTTCACCGACCCGTCCACGGCCGGAGACTCGAACACGGCCCAGACCTGGCAGTACAACTACACGGGCGACCAGCTCGCCAAGGTGTGCCCGCCCGCCGACTGGTCCAAGTGCCAGGTCTACACGTACGCCACCGGCAACCACCACCGCACGACGGTGATGGACGCCGACCCGTACGCGTACTGGCGGCTCGGCGAGGCCTCGGGTGCGACGGTCACCAAGGACGCCGTCGACACCAACCAGGGCCAGTACAACGGTCTCTACCGCAACGTGGCCCTGGGCGGCACCAGTCTGCTGGCCGGCTCCACCCAGAAGACGGCCACCTTCAACGGCACCACGTCGTACGTCGAGATGCCGAACGCCCCGGGCGCCACGCCGTCGTACACGACGATCTCGCTGTGGTTCAAGACCACGCAGGCGGGCGGTGTCCTCTTCTACTACGGTGACAAGCCGCTGAGCGTTGCCGACCCGGTCGGCACGACCCAGTTCAACACCCCGGCGCTGTACGTCGGCACCGACGGCAAGCTGCGCGGCTGCCTGGCCACCGGTGTCTGCACCACCACGATCACCTCCGCCGCCTCCGTCAACGACGGCCAGTGGCACCAGGCGACCCTCACCGGTGCGGGCAACACCCAGACCCTCTACCTGGACGGTGCCTCGCAGGGCAGCAAGACCGGTCAGATCAAGGACTGGAACACCCCGTACATCACGCTCGGCGCGGGCGTGAACACCCGTAACTGGCCCGCGATGAACGCGGGCGACCAGCTCGGCCACTTCTCCGGCCAGCTGGCCGAGGCCGCGGTCTACACCGAGCCGCTCACCGCGGACGTCATCGGCGCGCAGTACCAGGCCGCCAAGCGGTCCGCCGGTCTGCTGGAGAAGATCACCACGCCGACCGGCAAGACCCAGGCGTCGGTCTCCTACGGCACCACCGACGATCTGGTCCTGCAGGCCACCGACGGCAACGGCGGCACCTGGAAGCTCAACCCGGCCACCGTCACCGGCTCCTCGCAGGTCTACCGCTCGTCCGTGATGGGCTCCGCCCCCTCCGGCTACTGGCGTCTGGACGACACGCAGGGCGCGGCGCAGGCGGCCAACGAGCTGCACACCGGCTTCGGCACGTACAACACCGTCACGCAGGGTGTGGCGGGACCGTTCGGCACCGGTGATGCCACGGCCGCGCAGTTCAACGGCACCAGCTCCTTCGTGGAGGTCCCGTACGGACCGCTGCACACGAAGGCGGACCGCTCGGTCGAGCTCTGGTTCAAGACCGGCCAGCCCGGCGTGATCATGAGCGACCAGTCCAAGGCCCCGAACGACCCGGCCGGCGTCAGCGGCGACTGGAGCGACCTGCTCTACGTCGGCGCGGACGGCAAGCTGCGCGGCCACTGGTGGAGCAGCACCTGCAACGGCAACGCGAACGTCGCCTCCACGGCGTCCGTCACCGACAACGCCTGGCACCACGCGGTCCTCTCGGCCGCGGGCACCACGCAGACGCTCTACCTCGACGGCGCCAAGCAGGGCACCTGCACCGGCGCGCCGAACGACCAGGCGACGACCCGGACCTTCATCGGCGCCGGCTTCAGCAAGTGGTACAGCTCCCCGGCCGACGTCAGCTTCTTCAACGGCTCCATCGCCGAGGTCGCCGTCCACTCCAAGGGCCTGAGCGAGACCGAGGTCGGTCAGCACTGGTCCGCCTACAAGGCGTCCTCCGGTGTCGCACCGGTGCGTACGGTCACGCTCACCGACCCCAGCAACAAGACGCTGACCTACGTGTACGACGCGGAGCTGGGCAACCGCCTGCTCGCCGCGATCGACACCGAGGGCAAGCGGACGACGTACGGCTACGACACGGGGGGCTTCCTGCACACCGTGACCGACGCCAACGGCAACCGCAGCGTCACCGGCCATGACATCCGCGGCAACGCGGTCTCCCAGACCAGCTGCCAGGACACGGCCGCCAACAAGTGCTCGACCGCGTACTACACCTACTATCCGGACGCGACCACGGCATTCCCGCCGATGGACCTGCGCAACGACCTCCTGCTCACCGAGCGCGACGGCCGTTCCTCGGGCCCCACGGACAACACCTACCTGACCACCCACACCTATGACACGGGCGGCAAGCTCACCTCGGTGACGACCCCGCCGGTGCCCGGTTTCCCGAACGGCCGCACCGCCACCACCACCTACACCACGGCCACCACCCCGGCGGCCGAGGGCGGCACTGCCGTGACTCCGGCCGGCCTGGTGAACCAGGTGACGACGGCAGGAGGCAAGAAGACCTCGTACAGCTACTTCGCCAACGGTGACCTCGCGGAGATCACCGACGCCAACGGCGCCAAGGCGAAGGTCACGTACGACAACCTCGGCCGGCAGCTGACCCGGACCGAGATATCCGACGCGAACCCGGCCGGTCTGGTCACGTCCCAGACGTACGACAAGAACGACCAGGTCGTCACCGAGACGGGCCCCGCGGTCACCAACCGCGTCACCGGCGCGGTGCACCAGGCCAGGACGACCACCGGGTTCGACGCGGACGGTAACATCCTGTCCCAGACGGTCTCCGACGTGACCGGCGGCGACGCGGCGCGTACGACGACCATGACGTACGACCCGTACAACCGGCTGGCCGGCAGGACGGACCCGGGCGGCGACACCACGTCGTTCGAGTACGACGGCTACGGCAACAAGGTCAAGGAGACGGACCCCGCGGGGAACGTCAACACCTACACCTTCGACGGCGAGAACCGCCCGCTCACCACCAACCTGCTGAACCACACCGGCGACCCCAACAACCCGTCGGCGCCGGCCACCCTGGTCCAGGAGTCGCGGGCCTACGACCCGGCCGGCCGCCTCGCGTCGATCACCGACTCGATGGGCTGGGTGACGGCGTACACCTACACCGACGACGGTCTGTCGGCCACCGTGGTCCGCAAGGACCCGCAGACCGGCAAGTCCTTCACCCAGCAGGCCAACACCTACGACGCCGCCGGGAACCTGATCCAGCAGGTGACCAACGACGGCCGGACCACGACCACCTTCGCGGTGGACGCGGCCGACCGCACGACGTCGTCGGTACTCGACCCGGCCGGGCTCGCCCGGACGACGAAGGTCTCCTACGACCCGGACGACAACGTCGTGTCGGAGACGGAGACCGACCCGGCAACGGGTGACGTCAGCACGAAGGACACCCGGCACGACCAGCTCGGCAACGTCACGGGGACCACGGTCCACGACGGGACGACGGCTCCGGTGGCCCGGTACAAGCTGGACGAGACGACGGGTTTCTCCGTCGGCGACTCCTCGGGCGGCAACAACACCGGTACCCACGGCACCGGTGTCCACTGGAACACCGACAGGGGCGGCAGCGCGGTCTTCGACGGCGACGCCAACTCCTACGCGCAGATGTCCGGGCCGGCCGTCAATTCGAGCGGCAGCTTCACCGTCTCCGCCTGGGCCAAGCTGGACGACCTCACCACCGGTCGGACCGTGCTGTCCCAGGACGGCAAGAACATGTACGGCTACGTGCTGTACTACGCGGCCGGCACCGGCTGGGCCTTCGCCCTGCCCAAGGCCGACGCGACGCCGCTGGCCTACGACCGGGCGGTGTCCGCACCGTCCGCGGCGGTCGCCGGAGCCTGGACCCACCTCGTCGGCGTGTACGACGCCCAGGACGCGAAGCTGCGCCTGTACGTCAACGGCACGCTCGCCCAGGAAGTGGCGCACAGCTCCCCGTGGGAGGCGAGCGGTCCCCTGCAGATCGGCCGTCACAAGTACGCGTCGACTTACGACTACCCGTTCAAGGGCGGTATCGACGACGTCCAGGTCTACGGCGAGGCACTGACCGCGACGCAGGTCTCCGCGGTGAAGGGCGGCACGCTCCCGGCCGCGGGCAGCTCCGTCCGTTCCACATCCTGGAGGCTGGACCAGCGCGGTCTGCCGCTGTCGGTGACGGATGCCAATGGCAGCACCACCGACTACGGCTACGACGAGGCGGGGCAGCAGACCACGGTCACCGAGCCGGCCGTCGACGCGGAGCAGAACGGCGGGACCCCGGTCTCCGTCCGGCCCGTGTCGATGACCGGCTACAACACCTTCGGTGAGTCGACCGAGTCGTCCGACCCGCTCGGCAACGTCGTGGTCACCGCGTACGACGCCGAGGGCCAGGAGTCCTCGACGACGTCGCCGAACTACACCGCACCGGGGGCCCCGACCCCGATCACGGCCACGAGCTGGAACGAGTACAACAAGCTCGGCCAGGTCACGGCCGAGGTCAACCCGCTGGGCGCCCGTACCACCTACACGTACACGCAGCTCGGCGACCTGGCCTCGGTCACGGACCCGGGCGGCGGTACGACGAAGTACGTCTACGACACCAACGGCGACCAGCTCTCGGCCACCCGGCCGAACGGCGCCCGTGAGGAGACCACCTGGGACTACATGGAACGTCCGGTCACCAGCACGGACATCGTGCGCCAGCCGACGCAGCGCGCGTTCACGGCGATCAACGAGTACGACGCTCCGGGCGGCAATCTGTCCCGGACCGTGAGCCCGACCGGTGTCGCGCAGTCCTACAAGTACAACAACGTGGGCGAGGTCACCGAGGTCACGGACGCCGCAGGCGGCAAGTCCTCGTTCACCTACGACATGGACGGCCAGGTCCTCACCTCGACGGACCCGGACGGCACCAGCACCAAGAACACGTACGACGGGTTCGGCCAGCTGACCGCCACGAGCGACCTGGACGCGACCGGAACGGTACTGCGCACCAGCAGCTCGGCGTACGACCGTGCGGGTCGTCCGGTGTCGATCACCGACTACCGCGGTCACACCAGCACGTTCACGAACGATGCGAGCGGCCTGATCACCAAGGTGGTCCAGCCGGTCTCCGCGACCGAGTCGATCACCACGACCTTCGGCTACGACGCGGCGGGCAACCGGACGCGTTTCACCGACGGGCGGGGCAATCCGTTCCTGACGACGTACAACACGTGGGGCATGCCGGAATCGGTCATCGAGCCGTCGACCCCGGCCCACCCGAACGCGGCGGACCGCACCTTCACCACGGTGTACGACGGCGCGGGACGGCCCAAGGAGCAGCGCTCCCCGGGTGGTGTGGTCCTCACCAATGAGTTCGACGTCAAGGGCCGGCTGACCACACAGTCCGGTACGGGTGCGGAAGCCGCCACGGTCTCCCACACCTACGACTACGACGCCGACGACCGGGTCACGGCCGTCGCGGGCTCCGGCGAGGACAAGAACACCTTCGCCTACGACGACCGCGGTCTGCTTCTGTCCACGTCCGGGCCCTCGGGTGCCTCGTCCTTCGCCTGGAACGGCGACGGGGCGATGACCTCCAGGACGGACGCGTCCGGCACGTCGGCCTTCGGGTACGACACCGCCGGCCGGCTGAAGACGGTCAACGACGGTGCCACCGGCACCACGCTGACCTACGGCTACAACGTCAACAGCAACGTCACGTCGATCGACTACGGCGCGGGCAAGGCCAAGCGCGCGTACACGTACGACTCCCTGCAGCGGGTCACGAACGACAAGCTGACCTCGCCCTCGGGCGCGCAGCTGTCGTCCATCACCTACGGCTGGGACGAGAACGGCAACGAGACGTCGAAGACGACGTCCGGTCTCGCGGGTTCGTCCGCGAACACGTACGCGTACGACTGGGCGAACCGTCTGTCGTCCTGGAACAACGGGACCACGACGGAGGCCTACGGCTACGACGCGTCGGGCAACCGGACGCGCGTCGGCGGCGACACGTACACGTACGACGCCCGCAACCGGCTCACGTCGGACGGGCACAGTTCGTACGCGTACACGGCGCGCGGCACCATGAATTCGGTCACGGCCGAGGGTGGCCAGACGACCTCGATCAAGGCCGACGCCTTCAACCGTGTGATCAACGAGGGCGACCGTACCTATGCGTACGACGGCCTCGACCGTGTGCTGAGTGCGAGCGACCCGACCTCGGGTCCGCTGTACTCGTTCCAGTACAGCGGGGCCGGCAACGACGTGGCCTCGGACGGCATGACGTCGTACAGCCGTGACGCGGACGGTTCGCTGCTCGGCGTGAAGACGGGTGTGTCGGCGGTGCTGGCACTGACGGATCTGCACGACGACGTGGTGGGGCAGTTCACCGCCGCGGGCGAGGCACTGACCGGTTCGACGACGTACTCGCCGTTCGGAAAGGTCGCGGCGTCTCAGGGCATGGTCGGCCAGCTGGGCTACCAGTCGGGCTGGACCGACCCGGAGACGGACAAGGTCAACATGGCCTCGCGCTGGTACTCGCCGCAGACGGGCCAGTTCAACAGCCGTGACACGGTCGCCCAGAGCCCGCTGCCGGCCTCGGTGAACGCGAACCGCTACGCGTACGCGAACGGCAACCCGATGACGGGTGTCGACCCGACGGGTCACTGGTTCGAGTGGGCGAAGAAGGCCGTCAAGAAGGTCGCGGCGAAGGTCACCCAGACCGTCTCGACGGCCTGGCACGCGACCGTCTCGACCGTCCAGCACGTAGCCACGGTGGTCAAGCAGGCCGCGAAGCAGGTCAAGCAGGCCGTCAAGAAGGTCGTGTACAGGACGTACCGAGCGGTCAAGAAGACCGTGCGATATGTCCATGACAGCGTCAAGAAGGTCAAGAGATACGTCAAACGCACCTATAAGCGGGTCAAGCACTACGCCCACAAGGTCGTCAAGCACGTAAAGAAGCAGGTCCGGAAGGTCGCCAAGGCCGTCAAGCACGTGGCGAAGAAGGTGGTGAAGGCAGCCAAGAAGGTCGGCACAGCCGTCAAGAAGGCAGCCAAGGCCACAGCCAACTTCGTCAAGCAACACGCCTCGACCATCGCTTCGGTGGCGGTCGGTGTCGCGGTCTTCGCGGGCTGCACCGCCATCACGGCGGGCGTCGGCGCGATCGGGTGCGCGGCCCTCGCGGGCGCGGCGGCCAACGGCGTCGGCTACATGATGAGCGACGGCCCGAAGACGCTGGGCGGCTTCGCCATGGCGGTCGGTGTCGGTGCTCTGACCGGTGCGCTCGGCGGCGCGGCCGGTGGTCTCGCTTCCGGCGCGGTGGGCCGTCTGCTCGCCGGTGTCGGCGGCAAGGCGCTCCAGGGCGCGGCGATGGGCGCCGCGGGCGGCGCTGCGGAAGGCGCGGTCGGCTACGGAATCTCCTGCGTCAACAGCAAGGAGGGCTGCAGCGTCGGCGGCGCGGCCACGGCCACGGCCGTGGGCGCGGCGACCGGTGGTGTCTTCGGTGCGGCGGCGGGCAGGTTCGGCCCGAAGTCGAAGCAGCAGCGGAACTCTGACGGCCCGTCCAGCTGCGCTGTTCCTGGCACTCCGCACAGCTTCACCGGCATGACGGGTGTCCTGCTGGCCAACGGCACGTCCAAGCCGATCTCCGAGGTGAAGGTAGGGGACTACGTCCTGACGGCCGAGCCGGGCAAGAAGGAGAAGGAGAAGCACCGGGTCAAGGAGGTGATCGTCACCAAGACCGACCGTGACTACGTCGACGTCGTCGTTGCCACGAAGGACGGTCCGAAGACGATCCAGACCACCAAGCACCACCAGTTCTACGAGACCACTCAGAACGCCTGGACCCAGGCCGGCGACCTCAAGGCGGGCCAGAAGCTCCAGAACGGCGATGGTGCACCGACGGCCATCGTCGAGGTCAAGTCGTACACGGCCGAGCACATCACCTACGACCTGAGCGTCGAAGACCTGCACACGTACTATGTGCTGGCAGGCGCCACGCCGGTCCTGGTTCACAATTGCGGCGGTAGCACGGCGGGCCACTCAACTGCCTGTGCTTGCGCGGCCGGTGCGCAGCCAAGGCTCGCCAACGGGCAGATGGGACCAAGCCTCAATCCACGACCTGCGCGTCCGGCATCCACTCACGGTAATTCTCGTAATAGCACTGCAACGAACTACCTTTACGTCCTGGAAGCCGCTGACGACACATATCTCAAGGTAGGGATTACGGATAATCCGGCCGGCCGCTATTCGGATAGAGCGATGGCGACGATGGGGGCGGACCGGATGAGGATCCTGACCAGTGGCTCTCGGAAGGCTATGCTGGCAATCGAACGCCACATAGAGGAGCGTTGGCCCGGTCCGTTGAACAAGGTGTCCTGGCGCGGAAGAATGAGACTGGATGTTTTGCCATGATGGATATTTCGGAGTCACCCGCCCTGGCGATCAAGTCTGTCGTCGGGGGAGGATTCGAGGATAAATCTTGGACTTCTGCCATCAGTCACCTCCAAGTGCAGCTCAGGGGAAGCCGGAGCGTCAATGAAGATCCATTCGGATTGACGGTGACGTTTTTTGTCCCCGGGGAGGTGTACGGGCCGAAATTCTCCGGAATCCGGATCGGCACATTCCTTGAGGAGTTTCGGACACTTGTTGTTCAGGTGGCGCTTCCGGAGCATCCTGAAGGCGATGCGCGATCAGAAGCGCTCGACCTCCTGGATGAGGCAATCCGTAAAGCGGAGGCATGGGGAAAGCGCAAGAAATTCCTCTCCGGTCAATTGCAGGAAGTGAGAGAGGTTGCAGCATCTCTGCGAGTGCAGAATTAGGTGCGAACCTGGATCTACGCTCGACCCTGTGCAGGGTCGTTGACGCCAGGGCTTCTTTCAGAGCCATCCCGGTGAATTCTCTGGGCTGTCTCTTGTTGTGAGAGAAGTGGTAGAAGTGGCGCCAGAGCCCTCATCGGCCAGTAAGGTTGATGAGGGCTCTGCGTCGTTTGATCGGTGTACTGGTCGCTCTTCGGACAGATGCGTTAGCAGAGCTGAATCCCGCTTTCGCAACACTGGGCGGGTGCGAGCGCTTCGCGGCGCCGAGCCCTTCAGAACGCCCCGCCGCAGTTTTCTGCGGCGGGGCGTTTTCATGTCCGGCGCTTCCTGACTGAGCGGCAGAATCACGACTCCGTATCGCTTCCGGGGTGGCGCGCTCTAAACCTGGCGGGGCCCACCTGAGGGTGCGTGGCGCACGTACGTTCGATCGCGTGCTGAATTGCCGATGGGCGGGAGCGGTGAAGATCACGACCTGCGGCTGGATGCGGTCATTTGCGAATATTTGGGCTCACTAGCCTTTTGGTTCGCGATATGGCGCACCGGTGGGGGCGACGTCTGCTGTGACATGCGCCCATCGGATGATGGCTGCATGTCACATACTTCCCGTCGCAATGTCCTTGCCGTTTTCGCCTCTGCGGCCGCCACGGTCCCACTCGGCGCCATGACCGCCTCGGCCTCGCCCAGATCCTCGGCGCCTGCCGTCGCCAGACCCGCGATGTCCGTGCTCGCCGCCGCCGCGGTCCCCGCGTCGCTCACGTCGCCGCGGTCCTCCGTCACCATCGGCACGCTGGACCCCGCCTATTTCATGCAGGTTTCCCTCGGCTCCCTCACCACGAGCGTGGTGCCGGGTACGCCGGAGCGACTGACGGTCAGCGCCGGCACCAAGCAGGTGGCGGTCCTGACCAAGGGTGCGCGCACCGTTGTTCTGACCGGTCCCGAGCGCACCTTCACCGAGAACAAGAAGTCCTTCGTGGACGACTTCCAGCGCACCCTCCCGGACCTGGCGCTGCCGGTCGCGGACCGGAAGTACTGGGGGACTTCCCCGGGCGGCGGCAGCTGGTCCACGCTGGGGCCCGCCGACACCGACTATTCGGTGGTCCCGGGCAGCGCGACCCTCGCGCTCACCACCGACTACGCGAGCCGCCACGCCACCCTCCGGGACGACGAGATCAGCGACGTCGACGTCCGCGCGGTGGCGAAGTTCGACAAGGTGCCCACCGGCCAGGCCTGCTCGTACGCGCTGTCCTTCGGCTATCAGGACACCCACAACAACTACCGGGCCAGGCTGTCCTTCCTGACCTCGGGCACGGTCGAGCTGCGCGTGGAGAAGGAGGTCGCCGACACGGTCACCCAGCTGACCACGGCCACCACTCTCGCCACCGGGGTGCCGGCTGGCGCCAACTGGACGATCCGCGTGCTCCGCGAGGGCGCCCGGATCCGGGTCAAGGCCTGGCGTACGGACACCGCCGAGCCGTCGGCCTGGGCCGTGGACGTGTCGGACTCCACCTTCGCCAAGGGGCGGGTTGGCCTGCGCGCACTGGCCAACCAGGGCTGCACGAACCTGCCGGTCAAGCTGGTGGTGAGCCGCTTCCAGGTGGACGCCGCGACCTGGCAGCAGCCGCCGGCCGTCACCCACGACACCTGGGTACGGGTCCTGCCCGAGCCGTTCGACGGGACCTGGACCTCGGCCCTGGAACAGACCATCCGCGGCTGGGCCGGATCCCCGGCCCCCGACGTCCTGGCCCACGCGGCCATGTTCCTCGCGGGGGCGCCGGCCGTGACGACCGTGGCGGCCCCGGCCACGGGCAAGCAGGTCATGGGTGAGGCCGGATACGGCTATCTGGACCCGCAGGGCTACCGCTACGAGGGCGCGGACTTCCACGAGTACATGAACCTCGGCTGGACCTTCCCCGACGGCACCTACACCGGCCCGTCCAGCAAGCAGGTCGGCAACCTCGACTGCTCGGGCTACACGCGCATGGTCTACGGCTTCCACATGGGGATCCCCGTCGCCGCCGGCGAGGACACCTCCAAGACCCGCATCCCGCGCAAGTCCCGCGACATGGTGGACTACGCCCCCGGCACCCGGATCGACCAGACGGACGGGACGAACCCGCCCGCCGCACAGCAGCTCCAGCCCGGCGACCTGCTCCTGTTCAACGCCGACTCGGGCGACGACACGGTGACCGTCACCGTCGACCACGTCGGCATCTACCTCGGCCTGGACGCCGCCGGCAAGCGCCGCTTCCTCTCCAGCCGCAAGACCGGCAACGGACCGACCATGTCCGACCTGGGCGGCGCCTCACTCCTCGACGGCACCGGCACCTACGCGAAGAAGCTGCACACCGTGCACCGCATCTGATGTCCGACGGGTTCGCAAGCGCCAGATTCGGATTCGGATAGGAACAGCCAGAAGCACCAGGAGGGCCGCGCCCGCGACCGCCGTGCCCGGCAGCAGGCCCGGGGGGCGGAAGGTGCAGGTCACCGTGAGGGTGCGGCCGTCCAGGGGGAGTGCCACCAGGCCAAGGTGGGCCGAGGCGGGGCGGTCGTTGCAGGTCCAGCCGGCGATGGCGGGCACCGAGACGACCGCCGTGCCGGTGCTGCCCGGCGGGAGCACCGCGCGGAGCTCCGAGGAGCCGACCGTGACCGAGGTGGCGGCCGTGGCCCGCAGCCGGGCAACGGCCGTGTCCAGGCGGCCGCGGTCCAGACAGGACAGCGTCCACCGGGCGGGCGCGGCCTGGTCGAAGACCAGCGGGGAGGAGTCGCCCCGGGAGACGCCCATCGGCTGGACGGCCGCCCGGTTGCGCGGGGCGTTGCCGTTCAGCCGGAAGGCCGGGCCGTCGGCCAGGCGGGCCGTCGCGTTGTACTCCGGCGCCCACAGGTAGGCCTCCGTGCCCGGGCGGCAGACCCCCGGCGCGAGCGGGTCCTCGTACACCCGTGCGCCCAGCAGCAGTTCCTGGTTGGCGAAGGGCGAATCGCCGTACGAGACGGGCGCGCCCGGCGGGCGGGTCGTCACCAGCGGCGGGACCTCGGCGCGGCGGACCGTGCCGTCCGGCTGGAGGCGCGCGCCGACCGCGAAGACCGCGTCCGTCACCGGGCTGTCGATGCTCTGGACGTTGCGCCCGCGCGAGGTCCAGCCGGCCCCGAGGGCGACCATCGTGCGCGTGAACACGTCCGGGGTGTGGCTGCTGTAGTACGAGCCGCCCTCCCCGCCCAGCAGCAGCGGGTCGTTGCCCGTCAGGGCCGGCCGGCTCGGGTCGGTGCGGTACGCCGGCCAGCCCTCGGCGCCCGCCACCGCCCCGGCGCGCGCGGTGTGCGCACGCCCCCAGGACGGGTAGTCGTCGAGGCCGCCCAGCTTGCCCTTGTGGCCGTACGCGGTCGTGGCGGCCGCCTGTCCGACGAGGACGGCCGCCAGCAGCGCGGCCGCCGGGAACGCCAGACGGCGGTGGCGCAGCGCCCACCAGGCCGCGGCCGCCAGCGCCAGCCCGCCGCAGAAGAGCACGTACCCCCAGGTCGTCACCAGCGTGCTCCCGCTCGCCCACAGGGCCGCGGCCGCCAGCAGGCCCGCCCCCGCCGCCAGCGCGCGCGGCCCCGGAAGCCCCGCCGACAGCCCCGCCCAGGCGGCGATCACGGCGATCCCGGCCAGTACGAAGGTCTGCCGGTACGGGCTTCCGTTCGGGGTCGCGAACAGATGCCAGGCCAGGTGGGTCGGAGCCCACTGGAGGGAGAGCACCACGGCCGCCGTCAGCCCAGCCCACGCCAGCCGGGTGCGCACGGGCACCGCCCGGTGGAAGGGCAGCGCGGCCACCAGCAGCAGCGTGCCGGTGCCCACGAAGACGGCGGGGGAGGAGAAGGAGTACGTCGCCGGAAGCAGCCGCGCGAAGAGGTCCGCCCAGGACACCGGCCGGAACTCCTTGACCCAGCCCGGGTACGCCTGCCCGGAGCTGATGAAGAGGGGCGCCAGGACCGGAGCCGCGAGCGCGATCCCCAGCACGGTCGTCCCGGCCGCCCGGCCGATCACGGCCAGCCCGGCTCGCGCGCCCTCCCGGGTCAGCACCACCCGTACCAGCAGCACCAGCGCCGCGCCGAGGGTCGCCATGTAGGCGGTGTAGAAGTTCGCCGTCCAGCAGACGGCCACGATCAGCGCGGCGGCCGCGAGCCGGCGCCCGCGCAGCGCCCATTCACCGGTCAGGCACAGCAGGGGGAAGGCGATCAGCCCGTCCAGCCACATCGGGTTGTAGGAGGCCTCGATCACCGACCAGCCGCACAGCGCGTACGAGGCCCCGAGCAGCCCCGCCGCCCACCAGGCCCCCCGGCGCTGCGTGCGCAGCAGCCAGGTCATGGCCGCCGCGGCGGCCGCCGTCTTGAGCACCGTGACCACGTACACCGCGAGGTCCATGTCCGCGCGCGGGAACAGCCCGACCAGCACCGCGAAGGGGCTGGCCAGATAGGTGCCCAGGTCCGGCAGGAAGCTCGTGCCGTATCCGGACTGCCAGTTGAACAGCAGCCCGCCCTCTGCACGGCCGTGCAGAAGGTCCCACAGGTGCGCGTGGAAGGGGACGAACTGGTTGCCGAGGTCGTTGATGCTGCGGTGGCGCGGGCCGTACGGGAAGACGCGGGCGACGGCGTCCCCGGCACACACGGCCACCACCGTGAGCAGGGCGGCGAGCGCGGAGCCGGCCAGGCTCAGGCGTCGCGGCGAGCGGTGCGGTGTCGACATGGTGCGCCGACCTTGGCACCACCGGGGGACGGCAGGATGGCCACGGAGTGAACGCACACCTCAACACCACGGGAATCGTTGGTCGAACCGGTGGCTCGGACCACCCTGACTGCATAACATCGATCACCGCAAGGCTTGTGCACCGACGCACAATCTCCCGGCCCTGGAGGCTCCTTTGCACCGTCGCACTGCGCTCTCCGTCTCCACCGCCCTGCTCCTGGCGGCCCCCCTGCTGTCCGCCTGCTCGGGGCAGGCGCGCCCCGGTACCGCAGCCGTCGTCGGCGGTGAACGGATCACCACCTCCGCCCTCCAGGCCGAGGTGAACGATGTGCGCGCCGCCCAGAACCGCACCGGGCAGGCCGCGGCCGAGCTCATCGCGAGCACCCCCAACCTGGAGCGCCAGAAGCTCGACTCGATGCTCCAGAGCCACATCATCGACAAGATGGCCAAGACCGCCGGGATCTCCGTATCCGCCAAGGAGATCGAGGACGAGCGCCAGGCGTACGTCGAGGAGAATAAGGGGGCCGAGCAGTTCGAGGCACTGCTGCTGCAGAAGGGCGCCATGGCTCCCGGCCAGGTCGACCGCTTCCTCCGGGACCGGGTGCTGCTGACCAAGCTGACCGCCAAGTACGGCAACGGGAAGCTGGAGGAGCCCGCCAGGACCGCCGCGAAGGCCCTGCACATCGAGGTCAATCCGCGCTACGGCTCCTTCGACGTCCAGCAGATCAAGCTCGGCGTCGGGGAGACCCCCTGGATCGTCCAGCGGACCCGGCCCGAGCAGGCACCCGCCGGAGCCTGACCGACCCGACCGGAGGTAGGTTCGGAGGGTGACCGACCACGACCCCTCCGAATCCACCACGGCCGAGCCCACCGGCCGCATCGTCCTGCTGACCACCAGCCACCGGGTCGCCCCCGGCGTGCTGTCCTGGCCCGCCTGGCAGACCCTGCACGCCGCGGACCGGGTGCTCTGCGCCGACCCGGGCCACCCGCAGCTCCCGTACCTGCGGGAAGCGGGCGTCGAGGTCGTTCACGAGAGTCCGGACGCGCAGGCGCTGGTCGAGGCCTGCGCCGGGGGCGGCACGGCCGTGGTGCTCCTGAGCGGCGAGGGCGATCAGCGGCTCACCGACGGGCTGGCCCGCCTCGCCGGCTCGGGCCGGGTCGCGATGCCCGACCTGGAACTGCTGCCCGGCTCGTACGACCTGCCGGGCGCCCGCCTGCTCGACCTGGTCCAGGTGATGGACCGGGTCCGGCGCGAGTGCCCGTGGACCTCCCGGCAGACCCACCGGGGCCTGGCCAAGTACGCGATCGAGGAGGCGTACGAACTGGTCGAGGCCATCGAGGACGGGAACCGGGAAGAGCTGCGCGAGGAGCTCGGGGACGTCCTGCTCCAGGTGGTGTTCCACGCCCGGATCGCGGAGGACTTCGAAGAGCCGGACGAGGCGTTCTCCATCGACGACGTGGCCGGGACCCTCGTGGAGAAGCTGATCCACCGGCACCCGCACGTCTTCGGCGAGGAGAAGGCCGAGACCCCGGAGGACGTCAGCGCGCACTGGCAGCGCACGAAGGCGGCCGAGAAGCGCCGGGAGTCCGTCACGGAGGGGATTCCGCTGGGCCAGCCGGGGCTCGCGCTCGCGGCCAAGCTCGCCGGGCGGGTCCGTTCGGGCGGTCTGGCCGTGGAGCTGCCCCGCGGCGAGGGCATCGGGTACGAGCTGCTGGAGCTGGCGGCGCGCGCCGAGGCGGCGGGGATCGACCCCGAGACCGCACTGCGCGCGGCGGCCCGCGTCTACCGGGACGCGATCCGGGCCGCCGAGGGCGTCGGCGAGTAGCCCCCGGCAACTAGCCGTATCTAGAAGTCCCTCGGCGAGCGGCCGGAGGGGTTGTGCCAGTGCGGTGACGGGCGGTTCAGGAACCACTCCCCGAAGCCGAGCGGACGGCCGTTCACGCCGTGGTCCTCGGCGGCGGCGGGTATGGAGTCGTAGAAGATCCGGCCGGGGCGGGCGCCCAGCTCCTCCAGGAGGAAGGCGGTCCGCTCGATGAAATGCGGCGGTCCGCTGAGGTAGACGTCCTGGTCGGGCCACAGGCCCCGGTTGCTGAGCGCGGTGGCCAGCCGGTCGGTGGCCTGGTTGCGGTGCTGCCCGGGCGCGGGCGTGATGTAGGTGACACCGAGCCAGCCGCAGGCGGCGGCGTACTCGTCGATGAGCGGGCGGTCGTAGAGGTACGAGGCGTCCCGCGCGACCACGAAGAGCCGTACGTCCTGATCGGGAGGGTGCTCGGCGAGGTCCTCCAGCATGGCCCGGACCGGCGCCCAGCCGGTCCCGGCGGCGATCAGGCTGGCCGGGCGGTCCGCGCGGCGGAAGGTCAGCTGCCCGCCCGCGGCGCCGAGCCGCAGCGTGTCGCCCGGCTGTACGTCGCGCACGAGGGCGGTGCTGAGCCGCCCCCGCTCGATCCGGCTGACGTGCAGGTCCAGGGTGCCGTCGGGGCGGGGGGCGTTGCCGATGGAGTACGTGCGCCAGGTCGTCGGGACCCGCTCGCTGCTCACGCTCGTGTACTGGCCGGGCAGATAGGGGAAGGGGGCGTGCGGCTTCAGGGTCAGCACGCCGATGTCCTCCCCGTACTGGAGGTGGCGCACGACCTCCGCGTCCCACCACGGCGGGTCGTCACTCGCGGCGGCGCCGGCCGTCATCGCGTCGGCGATCACCTGGTACGCCTCGGCCCAGGCCTTCTCCACCTGCGGGGTCCAGGCCTCGCCGGAGGTCTCGGCGAGGGCGGCGAGCAGGCTGGCGCCCACGGCCGCGTAGTGCTCGGGCCCGGCCCGGAACTTGCGGTGGTCGCGGCCCAGGTCGCGGAGATAGGGGACGAGGCTCTCGTTCTCCAGATGGGCGATCACATGGGTGAGCGCGGCGAAGAGCCGGTCCCGCTGCCGTTCCATGTCCTCGAAGGAGGCCGGGAAGAGCTCACGGACTCCGGGGTTGTGCCAAAAGAGGTGGGAGTAGAAGAACTTGACCGCGTGCTCGGCCCGTCTCTCCACCACCGCGAAGCTGCTTTTCAAGATCCTCACATCCACAGAACCGAAGGTAGGAGTGCCGGGCGAGGTGAGGTCAAGCGACGGCGGATCTGCGGACAGCCGCGACGAAGCACCCATATGGGATCGGGGCCGGGAGCCGGGATACGGTCATCGGGTGCACGAGCAGACCCCCGCAACCCCCGCCGACACCCCCGCCGACACCCCTTCGGCCTCCCCTTCCCGACAGGGGCCGACCCTGTTCGACTGGGAGTTCGCGACCGATCCCTATCCGGCCTACGCCTGGCTGCGCGAGCACTCCCCGGTGCACCGCACCAAGCTCCCCAGCGGGGTCGAGGCCTGGCTGGTCACCCGGTACGCCGACGCCCGCCAGGCCCTTGCCGACCAGCGGCTCAGCAAGAATCCGGCGCACCACGCGGAGCCCGCGCACGCCAAGGGCAAGACCGGGATCCCGGGGGAGCGCAAGGCGGAGCTGATGACGCACCTGCTCAACATCGACCCGCCGGACCACACCCGGCTGCGGCGGCTGGTGTCGAAGGCGTTCACCCCGCGCAGGGTCGCCGAGTTCACCCCGCGCGTGCAGGAGCTCACCGACCACCTCATCGACCGGTTCGCTGAGAAGGGGGAGGCGGATCTCATCCACGAGTTCGCCTTCCCGCTCCCCATCTACGCCATCTGCGAGATGCTCGGGGTACCGCGCGAGGACCAGGACGACTTCCGGGACTGGGCCGGGATGATGATCCGCCACGGCGGCGGTCCGCGCGGCGGGGTCGCCCGGTCGGTGAAGCAGATGCGCACCTATCTCGGTGAACTCATCCACCGCAAAAGGGATGATCTGGGCAATGACCTCATCTCCGACCTGATTCGGGCGAGCGACCACGGTGACCACCTGACGGAGGCCGAGGCCACCGCCATGGCTTTCATCCTGCTTTTCGCCGGTTTCGAAACCACCGTGAACCTCATCGGCAACGGGGTCCACTCCCTCTTCATGAACCCCGGCGAGCGCGAGCGACTCCAGTCCTCCCTCGCGGCCGGCGAGCGCGGCCTGCTGGAGACCGGCGTCGAGGAACTGCTCCGCTACGACGGCCCCGTGGAGCTGGCCACCTGGCGGTTCGCCACCGAGCCGCTGACCCTCGGCGGGCAGTCGGTCGCGGCCGGGGACCCGGTCCTGGTCGTCCTCGCCGCCGCCGACCGCGACCCCGCGCGGTTCGCCGAGCCGGACACCCTCGACCTCTCCCGCACCGACAATCAGCACCTCGGATACGGGCACGGCATCCACTACTGCCTGGGTGCTCCGCTCGCACGACTTGAAGGACAGACGGCGCTTGCGACTTTGCTCACGCGTCTGCCAGATCTGGAACTCGCCGTTCCGCCCGAGGAGCTGCGCTGGCGCGGCGGACTGATCATGCGTGGCCTGCGCACCCTTCCCGTGCGCTTTACTCCCCGAAACATCTGAAGGGCAACTGACCCGAAGTCAGTTGTCGACCGGAGTTGTGACAATCGTTCGAAGGCCGCTAGGTTCTGCCGTTACCCAGCCGTTATGCGAAAGGTGCAGCCTCATGCGTTCCGGGAACGGCCGTCACAGACGCCCCCGTCAGGTGCCCGCGATAGTCGTCACCGCCGGAGTCACTGGCTCCGCGCTGGCCCTGCCGCTTCTTGCCGCCACCAGTGCCTCCGCGGCCGACACCGCCACGTGGGACAAGGTCGCCGAATGCGAGAGCGGTGGCAGCTGGAGTGCCAACTTCGGCAGCGGCCAGTACGGCGGCCTGCAGTTCACGCAGGAGGAGTGGAAGAACTCCGGCGGCCTCGACTTCGCCAAGCGGGCCGACCTGGCGAGCCGTTCCCAGCAGATCGCCGTGGCCGAGCGCGTACTGGCCTCCCAGGGTCCGCAGGCGTGGCCGCTGTGCGCGGCTTCGGCCGGGCTGGACGGCCAGAGCCCCGCCGCCGAGGTCGACCCCGGCCTGCCCGGCGGCTCCGGGACCGCCACCGCGCCGTCCCGCCCGGACGACAAGGTGCCCACCACCGGTCGCGGCAAGCCGTCCACGGACTTCGGCGCTCCGACCGATCCCGCGCCGAGCCCGTCCGGCAGCCCCTCGTTCGAGCTCCCCGACAGCCCGCTCTCGCCGTCCCTCGGACTGCCCGTCATGCCCTCGCCGGACGACCCCACCACGGCCCCGGCCCCGGTGGACCCGACCGCGCCGACCGGCCCCACGGACCCGGGCGCGCCCACCACGCCGCCCACCACGCCGCCGACCACCCCGGGCCAGCCCCCGGTGACCCCGGGCGCCCCCGTGACCCCGGCCGACCCGACGGCACCGGCCACTCCGGGCGCCCCGGGCGCCTCGGCCGACCCGACCGCACCTCCCGTGACGACCCCCGAGGGCGGCGGCAAGCACCGCGGCGCGCCGGCCGCCGAGACACCGGCCGGATCTGATGCCGCGTCGGCGCCCGTCTACACCGTCAAGGCGGGCGACAGCCTGACGGGCATCGCGGACGCCAAGGGACTCAAGGGCGGCTGGAACGCGCTCTACGAGGCCAATGAGCAGGTCATCGGCGGGGACGCCAATCTGATCAAGCCCGGTCAGAACCTGGATCTAAGCCTGTAATAGGGGCACTTCGGGCGGGCAGAAAGAGTTGATTGTCCGTTTTCTGTAAGTGAGACATGTGTCTCTTCCGGTCAACTGGCGTGTCCCGCCCGGGGGCTTCCGCAAACCCTGCCCTCACCTGCGCAAACACCCGTGCGAAGGACGCAAGTAGGGGCCGTTTCTCCCCGATGGTGCTCGTTGAACATCGGGGAGGGACCTGTCTACCTTCTGAATCGCTCGCCACCGCGGGCTCCTTCGACCGCATCGCCGAATCCTGCCGGCGGACGGAGGAAACAGTCGTCGCGTCAAGCGCCGAAGGCAGGAGCGGGGGAACCAAGGTAGGTGCCGGGAGCGGCCGTTGAGAGACGGTCACGCCACCGGCTAGGGGTTAAGACGTGCGCTAGGTCGCACGGCCGGGCAACTCACTCGCCCGAACCCGACAGCTCACCTCGTAGGCGTCGGTGAGGAGAAACTCCATGCTGCTTTCCGGCAAGGGCAAGCACCGCCGCGGTTCCAAGGCCGTCCGCATCGTCACGCTCGCCGGTGTCGCCGGTGTGGCCGTCGCCGCCCCCCTGATGGCCGCCGGTACCGCCAGCGCCGCCACCGCGTCCGAGTGGGACAAGGTCGCGCAGTGCGAGTCCGGTGGCAACTGGTCCATCAACACGGGCAACGGCTACTACGGCGGCCTGCAGTTCTCGTCCTCCACGTGGGCCGCGTACGGCGGCAAGTCGTACGCCGCGCAGGCCAACCAGGCCTCTAAGGGCCAGCAGATAGCCATCGCGGAGAAGGTCCTCAAGGGCCAGGGCAAGGGCGCCTGGCCGTCCTGCGGCGTGGGCCTGTCGAACTCCTCCTACACCGGCGGCGGCTCGACCGAGACCCCGAAGCAGGAGAAGAAGACCGAGCCCAAGAAGACTCAGCCGAAGAAGACCGAGCCGAAGAAGGAGACCAAGCGCTCCGAGGCCCCGACCACCCGTTCCGAGCGCTCCGAGGCCCCGGCCCCGAAGACCGGCAACGGCTCGTACGAGGTCAAGTCCGGCGACACCCTGGGCCTCATCGCCGAGGCCAACGGCGTTCAGGGCGGCTGGGAGAAGCTCTTCGAGCTGAACAAGGACATCGTCTCGGACGCCGACCTGATCTTCCCGGGTCAGAAGCTGAAGCTCAGCTGAACACTGCGGCAATAGCCGCGGCGTCTTCGAGCAACACGCACCATCCCGCCGCCCGGCGCGTCTCCCCCCACGCGCCGGGCGGCGGCGTTTTGTGCGGGCAGAACCCCGATGATCAAGAGTCCTATGTCCCGGAAGAGGGGTATTCGGACCCTTTTTCGTCCCAGGACCCGGGCGGTCGGCCGGTCGAGTGCCCGGAGCCGGTTAGGCTCTAGGCGGCAAGGCCATCCCACGGCCTGACGCCACCGCACATCCAGCGTCACATCCCAGAAGGAGATGCTCGTGCCGTCCATCGACGTCGTCGTAGCCCGGGAAATCCTGGACTCCCGAGGCAACCCCACGGTCGAGGTCGAGGTGGGCCTCGACGATGGCAGCACCGGCCGTGCTGCAGTTCCGTCCGGCGCCTCCACCGGTGCATTCGAGGCCATCGAGCTCCGTGACGGTGACCCCAACCGTTACTTCGGCAAGGGTGTCGAGAAGGCCGTCCTCGCCGTCATCGAGCAGATCGGCCCGGAGCTCGTCGGCTACGACGCCACCGAGCAGCGCCTGATCGACCAGGCCATGTTCGACCTGGACGCCACCGACAACAAGGGCTCGCTCGGCGCCAACGCCATCCTCGGCGTGTCCCTCGCCGTCGCGCACGCCGCGTCCGAGGCCTCGGACCTTCCGCTCTTCCGCTACCTCGGCGGCCCGAACGCGCACCTGCTGCCCGTTCCGATGATGAACATCCTCAACGGTGGGTCGCACGCCGACTCCAACGTGGACATCCAGGAGTTCATGATCGCCCCGATCGGCGCGGAGTCCTTCTCCGAGGCGCTGCGCTGGGGTGCCGAGGTCTACCACACCCTCAAGAAGGTCCTGCACACCAAGGGCCTCTCCACCGGTCTCGGTGACGAGGGCGGCTTCGCCCCGAACCTGGAGTCCAACCGCGCCGCGCTCGACCTCATCGTCGAGGCCATCAAGCAGGCCGGCTACACCCCGGGCAAGGACATCGCGCTCGCGCTCGACGTCGCCGCGTCCGAGTTCTACAAGGACGGCAAGTACGAGTTCGAGGGCCAGTCCCGCTCGGCCGCCGAGATGACCGAGTACTACGAGGAGCTCGTCTCCGCGTACCCGATGGTCTCCATCGAGGACCCGCTGTACGAGGACGACTGGGCCGGCTGGAAGACCCTCACCGACAAGCTGGGCTCCAAGGTCCAGATCGTCGGCGACGACCTCTTCGTCACCAACCCGGAGCGTCTGGCCCGCGGCATCGAGGAGGGCTCCGCGAACGCCCTGCTCGTGAAGGTGAACCAGATCGGTTCGCTGACCGAGACCCTCGACGCCGTCGAGATGGCCCAGCGCAACGGCTTCAAGTGCATGATGTCGCACCGCTCCGGTGAGACCGAGGACGTCACCATCGCCGACCTCGCCGTCGCCGTGAACTGCGGTCAGATCAAGACCGGCGCCCCGGCCCGCTCGGACCGCGTCGCCAAGTACAACCAGCTGCTGCGCATCGAGGAGATCCTCGACGACGCCGCGGTGTACGCGGGCCGCAGCGCCTTCCCGCGCTTCAAGGGCTAATCACGCCCCGGCTTCCGTACGTCCCCGCACTCGGTCCCGTACCGTGTGCGGGGACGTATTGCGTAGTGCGCACACAGGGGAGGCGGGACCATGGCCGGGAACCGGGATCGGTTCTCCACCTTCTCCACCGCGACCAGACTCAAGCAGCTCGGCGAGCGGACCGCCGCCCATGTCTACCGCTCGCAGTCGCGCCGCCAGGTCCGCCGCAGCCGGCTCACCGGCCGCGCCGCGCTCCTGGTGCTCGTCCTCTGTACGCTGGTCGTCGCCCTCGCGTATCCGATGCGCCAGTACGTCTCCCAGCGCTCGGAGATCGCGGAGCAGCAGCGGGCCGCCGCCGCCGCGCGGGACCGCCTGGAGCGGCTCCGCGACGAGAAGGCCCGCTGGCAGGACAACGCCTACGCGGAGCAGCAGGCGCGCAGGCACCTGCACTTCCTGCGCCCGGGGGAGATCGGCTACATCATGACCGACCCCGGGGCCCAGGCGGCGGCCGAGCGGCACCGGACCGGCCAGGCCGGGTCCGACCGCCCCTGGTACTCCAACGTCTGGGACGGCGTCGACAAGGCCGACCGCCCCGGCGACTGAATCCGTACCGCAGTACCCATCCACGAGAACGAAGAGACTTCCTCCAGGCATGCAGACGCCCCCGCCCCAGACCGACCGGACCGAGCCGACCGACGCGGACATCGAGGCGTTCGAGCAGCAGCTCGGCCGCCCGCCGCGCGGGCTGCGCGCCATCGCCCACCGCTGCCCCTGCGGTCAGCCGGACGTGGTGGAGACCGCCCCGCGGCTCCCCGACGGCACCCCCTTCCCGACGACGTACTACCTGACGTGCCCGCGCGCGGCCTCCGCGATCGGCACGCTCGAGGCCAACGGCGTGATGAAGGAGATGCAGGCCCGGCTCGCCGAGGACCCCGAGCTCGCCGCGGCCTACCAGGCCGCCCACGAGGACTACATCCGGCGCCGCGACGCCATCGAGGTGCTCCAGGGCTTCCCCAGCGCCGGCGGGATGCCGGACCGGGTCAAGTGCCTGCACGTGCTGGTCGGCCACTCGCTGGCCGCGGGCCCGGGCGTGAACCCGTTCGGCGACGAGGCCCTCGCCATGCTGCCGGAGTGGTGGGCCAAGGGCGCCTGCGTCACCCCGTGCGCGGAGAAGGCGGAGAAGAAGGAAGAGTCGCGGTGACGCGGGTCGCCGGCATCGACTGCGGTACGAACTCCATCCGCCTGCTCGTCGCCGACTGCGATCCGAGCACCGGCGAGCTGGTCGAGCTGGACCGGCGGATGACCATCGTCCGGCTGGGCCAGGGCGTGGACAAGACCGGGCGGCTCGCTCCGGAGGCGCTGGAGCGCACCTTCGCGGCCTGCCGCGAGTACGCGGCGGTGATCAAGGAGCTGGGCGCGGAGAAGGTCCGCTTCGTGGCCACCTCGGCCTCGCGCGACGCCGAGAACCGGGACGATTTCGTCCGGGGGGTCCTGGACATCCTGGGCGTCGAGCCCGAGGTGATCTCCGGGGACCAGGAGGCGGAGTTCTCCTTCTCCGGGGCCACCAAGGAGCTCGTGGCACACGAACACCTGGAGCGGCCGTTCCTGGTGGTGGACATCGGCGGCGGCTCGACGGAGTTCGTGGTCGGCGAGGAGCACGTGCGGGCGGCCCGTTCCGTGGACGTGGGCTGCGTCCGGATGACCGAGCGCCACCTGGTGGTGGACGGGGTCGTCACCGACCCGCCGACCGAGGCGCAGGTGGCCGCCATCCGGGCCGACGTCGAGGCGGCGCTGGACCTGGCCGCCGAGACGGTCCCGCTGGCCGAGGCCCGCACGCTGGTGGGCCTGGCCGGCTCGGTGACCACGGTCGCCGCGATCGCGCTCGGGCTGCCCGAGTACCGCTCGGAGGTCATCCACCACTCCCGGATCTCCTACGAGCAGGTCCGCGAGATCACCGGCCGCATGCTGACGTCGACCCACGCCGAGCGCGCGGCCGTCCCCGTGATGCACCCGGGCCGGGTGGACGTGATCGGAGCCGGCGCCCTGGTCCTCCTGGCGATCATGGAGCGCATCGGCGCCTCTGAGGTCATCGTCTCGGAGCACGACATCCTCGACGGGATCGCCTGGTCCGCTGCCTGAACGGCGGGCGGACGAGGGGCTGTAGAGGCCTCGGGAGGGCCCTGAAGGGGTCCCCTGAGGGGCCTCGCAGGGGTCCTGGGTGCCGTGATCCACACGAAGTTCGTGAAGTTCTTCACAAGGAAAAGAGGCCTGCTGGGCCAACGGAAGGGCCTTTCGGGCCCCTCCCGAGGCCCTCGGGCCCTTTTTCGTGGCCGTTCGTGCGATCGGCGGACGCGACGGGTTCCGTATCGGAGGTATGGACGAGCCCCTCTGGTCCAGTCCGTTTGAGAGGCTGGAGGCCAGTTCAGGACGGGTGAACAACGACTCCCGTTACACCGTGGTTCCCGTTGTGCGCCATGACCTCGGTCACGTGGGCGGCGGAGTGTAGCAGAGGCCCTCCGACACCTTGTGAAGGGGCTCACGAGCGACACCCCTTTGGGTGCTGGATACTCGTTCTCATGAGCACCACGGAGCGTCCCAGGATCCTCGTTGTAGGAGGTGGGTACGTAGGCCTGTACGCGGCCAAGCGGATCATGAAGAAGATGCGCTATGGCGAGGCGACCGTCACGGTCGTCGACCCGCGGTCGTACATGACCTACCAGCCCTTCCTCCCCGAAGTGGCCGCAGGCAGCATCTCGCCTCGGCACGTCGTCGTCCCGCTGCGACGCGTGCTGCCCAAGGCAGAGGTTCTCACCGGCCGGGTCACCAGCATCGACCAGGACCGCAAGGTCGCCGTCGTCACGCCGCTGGTCGGCGAGGCGTACGAGCTGCCCTTCGACTACCTGGTGATCGCGCTCGGCGCCGTCTCCCGCACCTTCCCGATCCCCGGCCTCGCCGAACAGGGCATCGGTATGAAGGGCGTCGAAGAGGGCATCGGCCTGCGCAACCACGTCCTCGAGCAGCTCGACAAGGCCGAGTCCACGACGGACGAGGACGTCCGCCGCAAGGCCCTCACCTTCGTCTTCGTGGGCGGCGGCTTCGCCGGCGCGGAGACCATCGGCGAGGTCGAGGACATGGCCCGCGACGCCGCGAAGTACTACGCCACGATCAAGCGCGAGGACATGCGCTTCATCCTGGTCGACGCGGCCGACAAGATCCTTCCCGAGGTCGGGCCCAAGCTCGGCACCTGGGGCAAGGAGCACCTCGAGTCCCGCGGCATCGAGATCTACCTCAACACCTCCATGGACTCCTGCGTGGACGGCCACGTGGTGCTGAAGAACGGCCTCGAGGTCGACTCCAACACCATCGTGTGGACCGCGGGCGTCAAGCCCAACCCGGCGCTGGTCCGCTACGGCCTGCCGCTGGGCCCGCGCGGCCACGTCGACGCCGAGCCCACCCTCCAGGTCAAGGGCACGGACTACATCTGGACCGCCGGCGACAACGCCCAGGTTCCCGACATGGCCGCCCGCAAGGCCGGCGTCGAGAACGCCTGGTGCCCGCCGAACGCCCAGCACGCGCTGCGCCAGGCCAAGGTCCTCGGCGACAACGTCATCTCGGGCATGCGGGGCTTCCCGCAGACCGAGTACTCGCACTCCAACAAGGGTGCGGTGGCGGGCCTCGGCCTCCACAAGGGCGTCGCGATGATCGTCATGGGCAAGATGAAGATCAAGCTCAAGGGCCGGCTCGCCTGGTACATGCACCGTGGCTACCACGGCATGGCCATGCCGACCTGGAACCGCAAGATCCGCGTCTTCGCCGACTGGACCCTCGGCATGTTCCTCAAGCGCGAGGTCGTCTCGCTGGGTGCGCTGGAGACCCCGCGCGAGGAGTTCTACGAGGCCGCCAAGCCGGCCCCGGCTCCGGCCGCCTCCTCGGCACCCGCCCAGAAGGCCAAGGCCTCCTGACCCGGGCCTGACCGGAACACCCCCAGCACGTCCCCGAAGGGGCCGCCCGCCATCCGTGGTGCGGGCGGCCCCTTCGGCATGTCCCGGACCGGGAATGGGTAGGCCGTTTCGTCGGAGCTTTCTGGAGGTGCCTACGATGACCGACGCCGCGCCGCGGCTGGCCGCACTCGCCGAGACCTTGCTGGGCGCCCCCCTGCCCGTCCGCATACGGGCCTGGGACGGCAGCGAGGCCGGTCCGCCCACCGGCCCCACCCTGGTGCTCACCCACCGGCGCGCCCTTCGCCGCATGCTGTGGAAGCCGGGCGAGATGGGCCTGGCGCGCGCCTGGGTCGCCGGGGACCTGATCGTCGAGGGCGACCTCTTCGAACTGCTGGACCGGGTGGCCGGGCTGCTCTGGGAGCGGGACGCCGCCGCCCCGCCCGCCGGGACGCCCAAGCACGCCCGCCTCGCCCAGGCCGGCAGCACCCTGGCGCTGCTGCGCGACCCGGCCGCGCGGGCCGCCGTACGGGACCTCGCCGCGCTGGCCCGGCCGTGGCCCGCGCCCGCACCGCCGCCCGAGGAGGCCGCCCGCCGCAGCGGGCCCGTCCACACCAAGGGCCGCGACCGTGCGGCCATCAGCCACCACTACGACGTCGGCAACGAGTTCTACGGTCATGTGCTCGGCCCGTCCATGGTGTACTCCTGCGCCTACTGGAACCCCGGGGCCACCCTGGAGGAGGCCCAGCGCGACAAGCTCGACCTGGTCTGCCGCAAGCTCGCCCTCACGTCCGGCGCCCGGCTCCTCGACGTCGGCTGCGGCTGGGGCTCCATGGCCCTGCACGCCGCCCGGGAGTACGGGGTCCAGGCCGTCGGCATCACGCTCTCGCGCGAGCAGGCCGCGTACGCCCGCAAGCGGGTCGCCGAGGAGGGCCTGGCCGACCGGATCGAGATCCGCGTCCAGGACTACCGGGACGTCAAGGACGGTCCGTACGACGCCATTTCCTCCATCGGCATGGCCGAGCACGTCGGCGGCGACCGCTACCGCGAGTACGCCCGCACCCTGCACGCCCTGCTGCGCCCCGGCGGCCGCCTGCTGAACCACCAGATCGCCCGGCCCCCGGAGCCCGACGAAGCGGCCTACCGGGTCGACGAGTTCATCGACGCCTACGTCTTCCCCGACGGGGAGCTCTCGCCGCTCGGCAGCACCGTCGGCGAACTGGAGCGGGCCGGCTTCGAGGTCCGGGACGTGGAGGCGCTGCGCGAGCACTACGCGCTGACCCTGCGGGCCTGGGTGGCGCGCCTGCAGGCCCACTGGGACGAGGCCGTACGTCTCACCTCGCCCGGCCGGGCCCGGGTGTGGCTGCTCTACATGGCGGCCTCCGCGCTCGGCTTCGAGCACGGCCGGCTCGGGGTCAACCAGGTCCTCGCGGTACGGCCGGGGGCGGGCGGCGACTCCGGGCTGCCGCTGCGGCTGCGCACCTGGGGCGCGTGAAACGGATGACGGGAAGGGCCCCGGGGCATGCGCCCCGGGGCCCTTCCGCACGTCCTGAACCGCCGGTCCGCTACTCCGTCTTGATGGCGGTGAGCATGTTCAGCCGGGCGGCGCTGCGGGCCGGCCACATGGCGGCCAGGACACCGACCACGGCGGCCAGCAGGAGGAAGACGCCGATCCGGTCGTACGGGAGGACCAGCTCGTAGTTCGGCATGGACTTCGCCAGCGTGCTGCCGACGGCCCAGGCGAGGAAGATGCCGATAGCGACGCCCAGGACCGCGCCGAACAGCGAGATCACCACGGCCTCCAGGCGGATCATGTTCTTGACCCGGCTCCGGTCGAGGCCGATCGCCCGCAGCATGCCGATCTCCTGGGTCCGCTCGAAGACGGACATCGCCAGGGTGTTGACCACGCCGAGCACCGAGATGATCAGCGCCATGCCGAGCAGGCCGTACATGATGTTCAGCATCGTGTTGATCATGCCGCCCATCTCGTTGCGCATGTCCTGCTGGGTGGCGACGGTGATCGCCGGGTTCTTGCCGAGGGCGTCGACGACCTTCTGCTGGCCGGCCTTGGAGGCCCCGCCGTCGACGTTGACGTACACCTCGGGGATGTACTGGTCCTCGCTGTGCTCGCTGAGGATCTTGTTGTCGAGGACGTACGGGGAGAGCAGGCCCTCCATGTCCTTGTAGACGGCGCCGACCTTCAGGGAGTCCTTCTGGCCGTCGTCGAACATGACCTGGAGGGTGGAGCCGACGGCGAGGTTCTGCTTCTTCGCCGCCTTCTCGGCGACCGCGACCTCGCCCTTGCCGAGGCTGTCCAGCGAACCGCTGGTGACCTCGATGTTCAGCATCTGGCCGATGGTGGAGGGGGTGACGCCGGAAGCCGAGCGGAAGTCCTCGCCGACCTTGAAGTAGCCCGCCGCCTGCGGGGAGACCGCCTTGATCCCGGGTGTCTTGGCCAGGGTCTCGGCGACCGACTTGTCCAGGCTGCCCATGTCGTCCGACATGGAGACCTTGTAGTCGGCCCGGAGCTTCTCGGTGCTCATGCGGTCGACGACCTTGCCGACGGTGATGCCGAGCACCGACAGGGTGGTGACCAGGGTCAGGCCGATCGCCAGGGAGGCGGCGGTGACGGCGGTGCGGCGCGGGTTGCGCACGGCGTTCTGCGCGGCCAGCTTGCCGGGGACCCCGAACACCTTCTGCAGCAGGGGGCGGACGGCCCCGATGACCGGCTGGGAGAGCAGCGGCAGCAGCACGATCATGCCGATGAGCATGAAGAACGCGCCCGCGCCGATGAGCATGCGGCCTTCGTCCCCGCCCTGGGAGACGCCGAGCAGGACCAGGCCGACGGCGAGGAGCCCGAGGACGGAGCCGATGACGTTGCGCAGGACCAGGGACTTCGAGCTGGCCGGCAGGTGGGCGCTGCCCATGGCGGCGACCGGGGCGATCCGGCCGGTGCGCCAGGCGGGCAGGACCGCGGCGACCGTGGTGACCAGGACGCCGACGACCAGGGCCGCGACGATGGTGCCCGGCGCGATCACGAGGCCGCCGCCAGGCAGCTTGGCGCCGAAGGAGCCGATCAGGGAGCGGATGCCGATCGCCAGGCCGATGCCGCCGAGCAGGCCGACGACGGCGGACAGGATGCCGACGACCAGGGCCTCGGCGAGGACCGAGCGCATGACCTGGCCGCGGTTGGCGCCGACGGCGCGGAGCAGGGCCAGCTCCTTGGTGCGCTGGGTGACCAGCATGGTGAAGGTGTTGTAGATGAGGAAGATGCCGACGAAGAGCGAGATGCCGGCGAAGACGAGCAGCATGGTGCTCATCTGGCTGAGGCCCTTCTCGATGTCCTTCGCCTGCTCGGCGGCGAGCGCCGCGCCGGTCTGCGCCTTGGTGTTCTTGCTGTCGAGCAGCGGCTTGATCTCGGCGAGCAGCTGGTCGGCGGAGGCACCGGACTTGGCGGCCACCGACAGCTCGCTGAAGTAGCCGGGCTTGAGGTAGAGCTCCTGGGCGACCTTGGTGTCGAAGAGCACCAGGCTGCCGCCGGCCTGGACCGCGCCGTCCTCCGTGGTGAAGACGCCGGCGAGGGCGTACTCCTTGACCGGGCCGTTGGTGGCGACGCGGACCTTGTCGCCGACCTGGTACTTGCCCTTGTCCGCGGTCGCCTTGTCGAGCGCGACCTCGTCGGCCTTGACCGGGCCGGCGCCCTGGGCGAAGGCGTAGCGCGGGTCCTTGCCGTCCTTGACGGGCGTGTAGTTGGAGCCCTTGTTGGACCAGCCGGCGCCGATCAGCTTGCCGTTCTCGTCGCCCACGCCGGCGAAGCCGGAGACGCGGCCGGAGACGGAGTCGACGCCGTTCAGGGCCTTGACCTTGTCGAGGGTCGCCTGGCTGAGGCCCGGCTCACCCTCCTTCTCGCCGTTGTCGCCGCGGGTCTGGCCGTAGGCGGTGACGGAGACGGCCACGCCGTCGTAGCTCTTGGCGGACTGGCTGGAGAGGGACTTCTTGAGGGTGTCGGTGAAGACGAGGGTGCCGGACACGAAGGCGACGCCGAGGGTGACGGCGAGCACCGTCATCAGCAGCCTGGCCTTGTGCGCGAGCACGTTGCGCAGGGCGGTACGGAACATGGGGTCTCAGTCCTGGGGCTGGAAGTCTGGAGGAGGGCTGGGGGGTGACCGGACACCCCCTGAGGGTGACCCCGGGTCAGCTGGTGCGGCCCTTGGCGTCGAACGCCTTCATGCGGTCCAGCACGCTGTCGGCGGTGGGGCTGATCATCTCGTCGACGATCGAGCCGTCGGCGAGGAAGATGACGCGGTCCGCGTAGGAGGCGGCGACCGGGTCGTGCGTGACCATCACGACGGTCTGGCCGAGCTCGCGGACGGAGTTGCGCAGGAAGCCGAGGACCTCGGCGCCGGAGCGGGAGTCGAGGTTTCCGGTGGGCTCGTCGCCGAAGATGATCTCGGGGCGGGAGGCCAGGGCGCGGGCGACGGCCACGCGCTGCTGCTGGCCGCCGGAGAGCTGGGTGGGGCGGTGGGAGAGGCGGTCGGAGAGGCCGACCATGCTGATCACCGCGTCCAGCCACTGCTTGTCGGGCTTGCGGCCGGCGATGTCCATGGGGAGCGTGATGTTCTCCAGGGCCGTCAGGGTCGGCAGCAGGTTGAAGGCCTGGAAGATGAAGCCGATCTTGTCCCGGCGCAGCTGGGTGAGCTGCTTGTCCTTGAGGGAGCCCAGCTCGGTCTCGCCGATGCGCACCGATCCGGCGGAGAAGGTGTCCAGGCCGGCGACGCAGTGCATCAGCGTGGACTTGCCGGAGCCCGAGGGGCCCATGATCGCGGTGAACTGGCCCTGCGCGAAGTCCACGGAGACGTTGTTGAGGGCGACCACCTGGGTCTCGCCCTGGCCGTACACCTTGGAGAGGCCGGTGGCGCGGGCGGCCACGGCCTGGGTGGTGTGCGGGGCGTAGTTCGTGGTGGTCACGGAAGCGACTCCTGTCGGGGCGGGGGCTGCGGACCGGCGTCGGTCTGCTCATCTGCGGGACGCTTCCATCGTCGCCGTGCCCACCCCCGCTCCGGATCAGCCGCGGTGCCCGTTCCCAGGGCCACTCGAGTCTGACCGCGGGCGCGTCCGCCTCCTCCTCTGGTATGACAGGGCCCTGACGACCGGGCGGAGCCGCGGGGGTGGCGGGGAGGGTGGCGCGCGGGGGTGGCGCGGGCCCGGCGCCGAACCTGGACAGGCCATCGAAATCCCGTCATTCCCAGGTCGGGCGTGATCGTCGCCGAGAAGCAGCCGACCGTGCGTTCTCGCGTCTGACGACCCCTCAAGCGCCAATAAAATCAGACAACATCGGATAGACGGCCCGTTGGCGACAAGACCGTTCCGGATAGGCTCGGCACAGCGTTCAAGGCTTTTTCCACGGGGGCCGCCACGCCCTGCCCGGATGGTGGAATGCAGACACGGCGAGCTTAAACCTCGCTGGCCTTCGGGCCGTGCCGGTTCAAGTCCGGCTCCGGGCACTCCGTAGGCGCGAGGGTCGGACGGTTTATCCCCTGCGCTTCGCCCTGCCTTCTCCTAAGATCCTCCTTCAGCAGTAGGGTGCTTTCTTTGCGAGCGCATTACTCTTGTTGCAAGGCCGCGCTCGGTGGCCACGGAGGAGTGAGATGAGGAGCAGTAACCCGGTCTTCTCGCGACGGGGGTTCAGCCGCGACAACGGTGGCTACGCGGGGTTCGACGCGCGCCAGCACCAGCAGGCCGGGACCGCGACCAACCCGTACGCGACCAACCCGTATGCGACCGACCCGGCCACGGGCATGCCGCAGGCACCGGTGCGCGCCAACGCGATGACCATGGACGACGTCGTGAGCCGCACGGGCATGACGCTCGGTGTGCTCATCCTGACGGCGACCCTGTCCTGGATCCTGCTGCCGGTCGACCCGGCCAACCTGGGCAAGTCGTACGGCATCGCCATCGGCGCGGCCCTCGTGGCGTTCGTCCTGGCCATGGTCCAGTCCTTCAAGCGCAAGCCGGTCCCGGCCCTGATCCTGGGATACGCGGCGCTGGAGGGTGTCTTCCTCGGCGTCATCAGCGCGGCGACCAGCACCTACCTCAGCGCGGGTGTCGTCATCCAGGCCGTGATGGGCACGATGTGCGTCTTCGCCGCCGTGCTCCTCGCCTACAAGATGGGCTGGATCCGGGTCAACCGGCGCTTCACCGGCTTCGTGATGGCCGCCGCCATGGGCTTCATCCTGCTCATGGTCGCGAACTCGCTGTTCGCGCTCTTCGGCGGCGGTGACGGCCTCGGCTTCCGCAGCGGCGGCCTCGGCCTGCTGTTCGGCGCCATCGGCGTCATCCTCGGCGCGTGCTTCCTCGCCCTCGACTTCAAGCAGGTCGAGGACGCCCTGACGTACGGAGCCCCGCGCGAGGAGGCATGGCTGGCCGCCTTCGGCCTGACGCTGACCCTGGTGTGGATCTACCTGGAGATGCTCCGCATCTTCCAGATCCTCTCGGGCAACGACTAGCAGGACCCGCACGCCGTACGGCCTGCGCACAGCATGGGGAAGGCCCCGCGAGCAATCCGCTCGCGGGGCCTTCCCGCATCTAGGAGGTACGGGAGTCGGGGGGAGGGCTCAGCCGAACCGGCGGGCGGCTCTGCGCAGGTCGTACTCGTGGATGATCGCCTTGGCCTGGCCGTAGGACAGTTCGTGCGCGCCGCGCAGCCAGCTGACCTTCTCCTCGAACCGGACGAGGGAGGGGCCTTCGTCGACGGTACGGAGCCAGTCGGAGAGCTCACGACCGGTGCACTGGGGGATTCTGTCGATCATGTTGCGGTGTGTCTGCTCGGAGAACTCTACGGACATGGGCGCCTCCGGAGGTATCGCCGTGCTGTTCTCTTCACGCCACCGTGCCGGAGAGTTCGCCCGTTGGCAATGGTGCCGGGACGGCGCGTAAGGTCGGCCGGGTGCTTGATACTTCGCCCCTGACCGCCGTCGTGGAACGTTTCGCCGACCGGCTGCGGGCCGCGCCGCAGAGCCGCCTCCAGCAAGGAGCCGCCGCCGCGGCGCTGGAGCTGGCCCGGGATCTCGCCGCGCGGGCGCGGAACCTGGAGGACCTCCCGCCGCACGAGATGCCGGACGCGGGGATCTTCGTCGTCGGGGACCAGGTGGCGGTGGCCGGGCAGGACCTCGCCCAGGCGCTGCGCGCCGCAGGCGAGGGGGGCAGCGCGAAGGCCCCGTCCGAGATGCTGGACGAGGCCGTGCGACGGGTGGAGCAGGCGGAAGTCAGAGCGATGCGATGACGCGGTCCGCGAGGATGTAGACGTTGCTGTCCGGGTCCTCGGCGTCACCGCAGGAGAAGGTGAGCGCGTAGGCGCCGGAGATGCCCGAGCCGCCCAGCAGCACCGGCGCGGTGCCCGAACGCAGGGCCTCGGCGAGCCGCTCCGCGGTCTCCCGGTGTCCCGGGGTCATGCAGAGCGTGGTGCCGTCCGTGAAGACGTACACGTCCAGGGTGCCCAGGGGGCCCGGCCGGACGTCCGCGAGGGCCGTACGGGCCTCCGCGAGCTCCTCGAGGCGGCTGACGGTGCGCTCGTGGTCCGCGCCGGGGTGCGACTGGACCGGCACGAAGTCGGGGTGCGAGGGGTGGCGCCGGCGGGCTGCGGCCAGCTCGGCCGAGTCCTCGGGGTACTCCTCGAGGGATTCCTCGCCCAGCGCCGGCTCCAGACCCACCAGGTCGGCCTGGCGGGGCAGGAAGACGGGGCTGTCCTCGCCGAGGCCGGGCAGGCCGCCCAGCAGCGCTCCGGGGGTCTCCCCGGCGAAGCGGGGGGACGCGTCGGCGGCGTCACGGGCCTCCTGAGCGGCCCAGAAGGCACGCGCCTCGGCCAGCTCGCGCTCGCGCTCCTCGGCGAGGGCTTCGGCCACGGCGGCTCGTATCTCGGCGGCGGGGGACTCCACGGCGCTGCGGGCGTGCGGCACGGTCGCACCGCGCGACTGGACCGGCAGGGCCAGCTCACCGCGCAGGGCCGTGACCTGCTTACGCAGACCGTGGACGGCGTGCAGCGCAGCAGCGCCCACGGCCGTGGCAGCGGCCGTGGTCAGCAGCAGGGCAAGAGACATGGCGCTCACTGACTAACTCCTGATTGATTCGATCCCCCGACTTCCTACATCAGCTTGACCCGACCTGGGAATGGCATGCAGTGCATTACGTCATGAATTGGACAGGCCTTTCGTCCCAAAAGGCCTGTCCGCATATCGTCTGACCTGCACAAATGCCGATCCCCCAGGAGATAGGTCACATCCTGGGGGAGATTCGGTCACAGGTCGGCCGCGACGGGGTTAGATTCGGCGTCAGTACGCCACAAGGGATCAAGGCGGATCCCTTGCGGCGTCTGGGGGCCGAACTAGCTCAGGCGCTCGATGACCATGGCCATGCCCTGGCCGCCGCCCACGCACATGGTTTCGAGGCCGAACTGCTTGTCGTGGAACTGCAGGCTGTTGATCAGAGTGCCGGTGATGCGGGCGCCGGTCATCCCGAACGGGTGACCGACGGCGATGGCCCCGCCGTTGACGTTCAGCTTGTCCAGCGGGATCTCCAGGTCCCGGTAGGACGGGATGACCTGCGCCGCGAAGGCCTCGTTGATCTCGAACAGGTCGATGTCGCCGACCGTCAGGCCGGCCCGCTTCAGGGCCTGCTTCGACGCCTCGACCGGGCCCAGGCCCATGATCTCGGGGGAGAGGCCGGTGACGCCGGTGGAGACGATCCGGGCCAGCGGGGTCAGGCCCAGCTCGCGCGCCTTGGTGTCGCTCATGATGACCAGCGCCGCGGCGCCGTCGTTGAGCGGGCAGCAGTTGGCGGCCGTGACCAGGCCGTCGGGGCGGAAGACGGGCTTGAGGCCCGAGACGCCCTCCAGGGTCACGCCGGCGCGCGGGCCGTCGTCGGTGGAGACGACCGTGCCGTCCGGGGTGGTGACCGGGGTGATCTCCCGCTCCCAGAAGCCGTTCTTGATCGCGGCCTCGGCCAGGTTCTGCGAGCGGACGCCGAACTCGTCCATGTCCTGGCGGGTCACGCCCTTGAGGCGGGCCAGGTTCTCGGCGGTCTGCCCCATCGCGATGTACGCGTCCGGGATCAGGCCGTCCTCGCGCGGGTCGTGCCAGGCCGCGCCCTCGCTCTGCGCGACGGAGGCGGTACGGGCCTCCGCGTCGCCGAAGAGCGGGTTGTGGGTGTCCGGCAGGCCGTCGGAGGAGCCCTTCACGGACCGGGAGACCATCTCGACGCCCGCGGAGATGAAGACGTCGCCCTCGCCCGCCTTGATGGCGTGCAGGGCCATCCGCGAGGTCTGGAGCGAGGAGGAGCAGTAGCGGGTGATGGTGGCGCCCGGCAGGTAGTCCATGCCCATCTGCACCGCGACGATGCGGGCGAGGTTGTGGCCCTGCTCGCCGCCGGGGAGACCACAGCCGAGCATCAGGTCGTCTATCTGGCGCGGGTCCAGCTCGGGGACCTTGGCGAGCGCGGCCTGGATGATCGTGGCGGTCAGGTCGTCCGGTCGGACGTCCTTGAGGGACCCCTTGAAGGCGCGCCCGATGGGCGAGCGGGCGGTGGAAACGATGACGGCTTCGGGCATCGGGGCTCCAAGGGTGTGTTGCGGCTCTAACCGGGACCGCAAGCGAAGTTACCGCCCCGTACGGTCGAGGTCACCGGCCTTGCGGTGTGATGCCGGTCGCTCCGGGGCGGCGGCGGGGTCGCGGCGGCCGGACCGGCCGGCCGCCACACCCCTTCCAGTGTGCGGCCGCGCCCGTCACGCCGTGCCCGACACCCGGCTGTCCGGGGTCTGGGTGCCCGGCAGCTCCTCGCCCGGGACCCGGCGCCGCCGCCGGTGCTTGAGCAGGGCCCAGGGGCCGCGGGCCGCCGTGACCTCCGTACCCGCCAGGCCGGCCGCGGCCGAGGCGGCCTTGGCCACCGGCAGCATGTCCTCGTCGCGGGACACGTCGAGGCGGTCGGACTCCGGCCACAGCCCGAGCGCCGCGCACAGGGTCGGCAGCACGGCCATGGCGGCGGTCGCGTACCCCTCCGCCGACGGGTGGTAGGAGTCCGGGCCGAACATCTCGCGAGGGTTCGCGGCGAACTCGGGGCCCAGCAGATCTCCCATGGAGACCGTGCGGGCGCCCAGCGCGACCACTCCTATCGTCTGGGCGGCGGCCAGCTGGCGCGAGACCCGGCGGGCCATCCAGCGCAGCGGCTGGTACACCGGCTCGATCGTGCCCAGGTCCGGGCAGGTGCCGACGACGACCTCGGCGCCCGCGAGCCGCAGCCGCCGCACGGCCGAGGTCAGGCAGCGCACCGACTGGGTCGGCGGCATCCGCCGCGTCACGTCGTTCGCACCGATCATGATCACGCACACGTCCGGGGGCGCCGTCCCGGCGTCGGCGGCCCCGTCGATCAGCAGGCTCACCTGCCGGTCCAGGTCGTCCGACATGGCCCCCGACACGGCGACGTTGCGCAGCTCGACCGGGCGCTCGGCCACCGCCGCCAGCCCGGAGGCCAGCAGGGCCGCCGGGGTCTGGCGGGCCCGCCGTACGCCGAGCCCCGCGGCGGTGGAGTCGCCGAGCATGCCCAGGCGCAGCGGCCCCGGGCTCTGTTCCGGCCCGCCGAACTCGCTCCCGTACAGCCCGTCCGCGCGCGGCGGTTCGCCCAGTCCGGTGCCCACCGTCCGCTTGGCGAACTGCACCTCCGCGAGCACCAGTCCCACCGCGGCGGCCCCGACCAGCCCGAGCCCGCCCCCGCCGTACGCTGCCCCCGCCGCGATCCGGCGGGCCGTTCTCGCCCTGGACACCCTTCAGGCCACCTCGCTCTCGTGCCGGGTCCTTGTTGACCTTCCTGCCCCGTACGGCCGGTCGGCCAATCCCTTTCGGCATACTCTGGCCCGACCTCCCGGAGAACCCGTGGAGTCCCCTCCTTGGAGAACATGGTGCAATTCCACGACTCGATGATCAGCCTCGTCGGCAACACCCCGCTGGTGAAGCTCAACCGTGTGACCGAAGGCCTCCAGGCCACCGTCCTTGCGAAGGTCGAGTACTTCAATCCCGGCGGATCCGTGAAGGACCGGATCGCCGTCCGGATGATCGAGGCCGCCGAGCAGAGCGGTGCCCTCAAGCCCGGCGGCACCATCGTGGAGCCCACCAGCGGCAACACCGGTGTAGGACTCGCCATCGTGGCCCAGCAGAAGGGCTACAAGTGCATCTTCGTCTGCCCTGACAAGGTGTCCATGGACAAGATCAACGTGATGCGCGCGTACGGCGCCGAGGTCGTGGTCTGCCCGACCGCCGTCGACCCCGAGCACCCGGACTCGTACTACAACGTGTCCGACCGCCTCGCGCGCGAGCCCGGCGCCTGGAAGCCCGACCAGTACAGCAACCCGAACAACCCCCGTTCGCACTACGAGACCACCGGTCCCGAGCTGTGGGAGCAGACGGACGGGAAGATCACCCACTTCGTCGCGGGCGTCGGCACGGGCGGCACGATCTCGGGTACGGGCAACTACCTCAAGGAGGTGTCCGGCGGCAAGGTCAAGGTCATCGGCGCCGACCCCGAGGGCTCGGTCTACTCCGGCGGCTCGGGCCGCCCGTACCTGGTCGAGGGCGTCGGCGAGGACTTCTGGCCGACCGCCTACGACCCGAACGTGACGGACGAGATCATCGCGGTGTCCGACAAGGACTCCTTCCAGATGACCCGCCGCCTCGCCAAGGAGGAGGGCCTGCTCGTCGGCGGCTCCTGCGGCATGGCGGTCGTCGCGGCGCTGAAGGCCGCCGAGGGGCTCGGCCCGGACGACGTGGTCGTCGTCCTGCTACCGGACAGCGGCCGCGGCTACCTCAGCAAGATCTTCAGCGACGAGTGGATGGCGGGACACGGCTTCCTCGAGGAGGCCGGGCCCGCCGCGCGCATCGGCGACGTGCTGAACGACAAGGAGGGCGGCATCCCCTCCCTCGTCCACATGCACCCCGAGGAGACGGTCGGCGAGGCCATCGAGGTCCTGCGCGAGTACGGCGTCTCGCAGATGCCGATCGTCAAGCCGGGCGCCGGCCACCCGGACGTGATGGCCGCCGAGGTCATCGGCTCCGTGGTCGAGAAGGAGCTCCTCGCCGCGCTGTTCGCGCAGCGGGCGTCCCTGAACGACCCGCTGGAGAAGCACATGAGCGCCCCGCTGCCGCAGGTCGGCTCCGGCGAGCCGGTGTCCGAACTGATGGCGGTGCTCGGCGAGGCGGACGCGGCGATCGTGCTGGTGGAGGGCAAGCCGACCGGCGTCGTCAGCCGCCAGGACCTGCTGGCGTTCCTCGCCAAGGGCGCGAAGTAGCCGTTACGGGGCCGTGCACGGGCGTCGCACAAACGGTACGGGCCGGACACGTGACGGCAGCACCGGCTTAACACGGCTCCGGCACAGTGGTGTTGTCGGCAGGGGCACAAACGCTCCGGCCGGCACCACCGAACGGCGTTGCGTACCTCCGGAGCGGCTCCCGGATCGCGTGGACGCCACCGGACGCGGACGGCCCTGACCCGGCCCGTGTCCATCGCGGGGACCGCCGTCGTCCCGCCCCCGGGCAACCGGGGTGCGGCGGTCCCCGCGCAATCTTCTCTAGAGCGTGTCGGCGGATCCCCGCCGCAGGCGCTTGCTCGCGTGGATGAAGTTCACGCCCAGGATGCCGCCCCAGGCGACCAGCAGCCCGCTCAGATGCGCCTGCGCGGCCGCGATGGCCGACAGCGGGATCGCCAGCACCAGGGTGATGATGGCGAAGCCGAACCGTTCGCCGAAGTTCCCGTCCACCGGCTCGGGCCGGCCCCCGCGGGCGTGGAGGAGCCGTTCCTCCGCCAGCCGCCGCCGGACCTGCGTGTCGACCTTCTCGACGAACGAGTCCACCAGCGCGGTCTCGTACTCCGGACCCAGCTCCCGCCGGGCGTCCAGCGTGGCGTCGAGTTCCTTCTTCAGCTCTCGGGCGTGGGCGTCCATCCCCCCACCGTAGGAAGCGCCCGCAGGCCCCCGCACTGGGGCTAGCCCCCGTATCCGCATGACGGGCGCGGCTTGCCGAGCTGCATAACCACATGCAGAGTGCTCGGTGACTGAATATCTCACCGGGACGGAGGGGACGGGAATGAGCGACAGCCCGGCCGCGCGGCTGCAGAAGCTGTTCGAGGGGCACCGGCTGACGCCGACCCAGCGGCGGATCGCGCACTGCATGGTGCGCGGAGCGGCGGAGGTGCCCTTCCTGTCGAGCGTGGAGCTCGCCGACCTGGCCGGGGTGAGCCAGCCGTCGGTGACCCGGTTCGCGGTGGCGCTGGGCTTCGACGGGTATCCCGCCCTGCGCCGGCACCTGCGCGAGGTGGCCCCCGCCGAGCGGGCGGACACCGTGCACGAGGACGCGTACAACGAGTACCAGCAGGCGGTCCAGGGCGAGATCGACAACCTGCGGCAGCTCGCGGCGATGCTCGCCGACCCCTCGCCGGTCCAGGAGGCGGGGCGGCTGCTGGCCGCCTCGACCCCGCTGCCGGTGCTGGGGCTGCGGGCCGCGTCCTCGCAGGCGCGCGGGTTCGCGTACTTCGCCGCCAAGGTGCACCCGGACGTCCGTCTCCTCGACGAGGGCGGCTCGATGATGGAGGACCGCATCGACGCCGCCGCCGGCGCGGGGGCCTCGGCGCTGCTCTGCTTCGCGCTGCCCCGCCATCCCCGGGAAGTCGTGGACGCGCTGGAGCGCTCCCGGCGGGCCGGGCTGGCCGTGGTGACGGTCGCGGACTCGGCCTTCGCCCCGGTGGCCCGCCACTCGGACCTGCTGATCCCGGCGCCGGTCGGGACCGGGCTGGCCTTCGACACGGCGTGTGCGCCGATGCTGCTGGGCCGGGTGCTGCTGGAGGCGATGGCGGACGCGCTCCCGGACGCGCAGGCCCGCCTGGAGGCCTTCGACGCCAGGGCCGCCGCCCGAGGCCTCTTCGTGGAGTGACGTATGCGGCGCCGATGCGGGGGCTCCGCCCCCGGACCCCCGCGCCTCAAACTCCCCCCGCTACCGCTGGGAGGTGCCCCCAGGCGGGGCTGGATTTTGGCTGAGCTGGGCTCGAAGGTGCCGCCCGGCGGGCTGGATAGCCGCGCAGCGGCAATTTCAGCCTCGCCGGCGTTTGAGGCGCGGGCGCGGAGCGCCGTACGGGGTCTGGGGCGGAGCCCCGGGAAACGGTGAAAGGGCGGGGCGGGGAGAGTCTCCGCGCAGCGGCGGGCCTACAGCAGCGCGTCCCGGAGCGCGCCGCCTGCCTCGGCCACGATCTCGGCCAGGCCCTGCGCCGGCCTGGCAAGGCTGAAGTGGACCTCGCCCTCCGGGGTCACCGTGAAGCCGTGGATCGGCGGGCGGGGGAGGCTGTTGTAGCCGTAGTGGGCGGTGAAGAAGTACGCGCCCGTGTCCGGTACGCCGATCAGGTCGCCGGGGGCGAGCAGCGGCAGCTCCCGGGCCGTCGCGAGCAGGTCCCCCGCGAAGCAGGCCGGGCCCGCGATGTCCTGGGCCACCGGGTCGCCGTCCTTCGGGGTGCCCTTCGCGTCGTACGGCAGGATCCGCAGCGGCCACGCCGCCGGGGCGTACACCGTGCGGGTCGCCAGCTGGACCCCCGCGTGGGTGAGGGCGATCGGGCGGGAGCCGGCGGCCTTGGTGTACTCGACGCGGGCGACGACCAGCCCGTGCTTGCCGAGCAGGGACCGGCCGAACTCCGTGACCAGGCCGTACGAGCCGTCGAAGAGGCCGGGTACCGCCCCGCGCAGGGCGGCCACGTACTGCGCGTACGTCGGGGTCTGCTCGTCCGAGGCGAAGTTCACCGGCAGGCCGCCGCCGATGTCGAGGGTGTCGACCTGGCGGCGCCCGGCCGCCGCGTTGATCTCCTCGGCCAGCGCGTGCAGTTCCCGTACGCCCTCGGCGATCAGCGGCAGCGGGACGCCCTGCGAGCCCGAGTGGATGTGCAGCCGGGTCAGCCACGGGCGGTCCAGATACGCCCGTACCAGCCATGCGCGGGCGCCCGGGTCGCGCAGCGCGATCCCGAACTTCGAGGTCGCGGTGGCCGTGGACAGGGCGTCGATGGTGCCCGCCCCCGTCTGCGGGTTGATCCGTACGCCGACCGGGGACCGGGTGGGCGCCGCGGCGACCAGCGCGTCGAGCCGCTCCAGCTCCTGCCGGTTGTCGGCGTTGACGGCGATGCCCAGGGCCAGGGCCTCGCGCAGTTCGGCCGCCGTCTTGGCGGGGGAGTCCAGAACGGTCCGCTCCGCCTCCACCCCGGCCGCCCGGGCCAGCGCCAGCTCGCCGGGACCGGCCACCTCGCAGCCGAGCCCGGCGCCGGCCAGCAGCCGCAGCACCGGGACGAGCGGGGCGGCCTTGACCGCGAAGGCGTGCAGGACGGGGGTGCCGGGCGCCAGTGCGGCCGCGAAGGCGGCGGTCAGGGCGGCGGCCGAGGCCCGGATCCCGGCCGTGTCCAGCAGGCAGACCAGGGGCTCCGCGCTCTCGGCGTCGCCGACGAGACCCTGCTCGACGGCGGCCCGTACGGCCAGATCGCGGCGCGCGGCGGCGCCTCGCGTGTCCATGTCGGCAGCCATGCCCGCCATCCCATCATCCGACGGAGCGGCCCGCAGCTGTTGACTGAATCTATTCAGGACGTCAGGATGTGAATAGATTGACCAACATCGGAGGAGGCACCGCCATGTCAGGACCCCGCCCCGTACGTGCCGCGCGAGGCACCGAGCTCAGCACCCTGGGATGGCAGCAGGAGGCCGCGCTGCGGATGCTCCAGAACAACCTCGACCCCGAGGTCGCCGAGCACCCCGACAAGCTGGTCGTCTACGGCGGCACCGGCAAGGCCGCCCGCGACTGGCGCTCGTACGACGCGATGGTCCGCACGCTGCAGACCCTCAAGCAGGACGAGACGATGCTCGTCCAGTCCGGCCGCCCGGTCGGCGTGATGCAGACCCACGAGTGGGCGCCGCGCGTGCTGCTCGCCAACTCCAACCTGGTCGGCGACTGGGCCAACTGGGAGGAGTTCCGCCGCCTGGAGAACCTGGGCCTGACCATGTACGGGCAGATGACCGCCGGTTCGTGGATCTACATCGGCACCCAGGGCATCCTCCAGGGCACCTACGAGACCTTCGCGGCCGTCGCGGCCAAGAAGTTCAACGGGACCCTCGCCGGCACCATCACCCTCACCGCCGGCCTCGGCGGCATGGGCGGCGCCCAGCCGCTCGCCGTGACGATGAACGACGGCGTCGCGATCTGCATCGACGTCGACCCGCGCGCCATCGAGCGCCGCATCGAGCACCGCTACCTGGACGTGAAGGCCGACAGCCTCCAGCACGCCCTCCAGCTGGCCGTCGAGGCCCGCGACGCCCGCAAGCCGCTCTCCATCGGCCTGCTCGGCAACGCCGCCGACCTGCTCCCGCAGATGCTGGCCGAGGGCGCGCCGATCGACATCGTCACGGACCAGACCTCCGCGCACGACCCGCTCGCCTACCTGCCGACCGGCGTCGACTTCGACGACATGGCCTCCTACGCGGCCAAGGACCCGGCCGGCTTCACCGTCCGGGCCCGCGAGTCCATGGCCAAGCACGTCGAGGCCATGGTCGGCTTCATGGACGCGGGCGCCGAGGTCTTCGACTACGGCAACTCCATCCGCGGCGAGGCCCAGCTGGCCGGCTACGACCGCGCCTTCGCCTTCCCCGGCTTCGTCCCCGCCTACATCCGGCCGCTGTTCTGCGAGGGCAAGGGCCCCTTCCGCTGGGCCGCCCTGTCCGGCGAGGCCTCCGACATCCACAAGACCGACAAGGCGCTGCTGGAGCTCTTCCCGGAGAACGAGTCCCTGCACCGCTGGATCAAGATGGCGGGCGAGCGGGTCCACTTCCAGGGCCTGCCCGCGCGCATCTGCTGGCTCGGCTACGGCGAGCGCGACAAGGCCGGCGAGCGCTTCAACGACATGGTCGCGAGCGGCGAACTCGCCGCCCCGCTGGTCATCGGCCGCGACCACCTCGACTGCGGTTCGGTGGCCTCCCCGTACCGCGAGACCGAGGCCATGCTCGACGGCTCCGACGCCATCGCCGACTGGCCGCTGCTCAACGCCATGGTCAACGTCGCCTCCGGCGCCTCCTGGGTCTCAATCCACCACGGCGGCGGCGTCGGCATGGGCCGCTCCATCCACGCGGGCCAGGTCACCGTCGCCGACGGCACCCCCCTCGCGGGCGAGAAGATCCGCCGCGTCCTCACCAACGACCCGGGCATGGGCGTCATCCGCCACGTCGACGCCGGCTACGACATCGCCGAGTCGGTCGCCGACGAGCGCGGCGTCCGCATCCCGATGCGCGAGGGCGACGACGCGTGACCTTCCACGAGATGTGGGCCGATCTCGCACCCATCGGCAGGAACGCCGACACCGGCGGGTACCGCCGGTACGCCTGGAGCGGGGCCGACGCCGACTGCCGGACCTGGTTCCAGGAGCAGGCCGAGTCGCGCGGGCTGACGTACGAGACCGACCGCAACGGCAACCAGTGGGCCTGGCTCGGCGACCCCCTCGCGGGGGACGCCGTGGTCACCGGCTCGCACCTGGACTCCGTCCCCGACGGCGGAGCCTTCGACGGCCCCCTCGGGGTGGTGTCCTCCTTCGCGGCCCTGGACGAACTCCGCAGGAGGGGCGCGGAGTTCGCCAGGCCACTTGCCATCACCAACTTCGGTGACGAGGAAGGGGCCCGCTTCGGGCTCGCCTGCGTCGGCTCCCGGCTCGCCGCCGGACAGCTGACCAAGGAGAAGGCGTACGAGCTCCGCGACGCCGACGGCATCGGCCTGCCCCGGGCCATGGAGGCCGCCGGATACGACCCCGAGACCATCGGGGCGGACCCCGAACGCCTGGGCCGGATCGGCGCCTTCGTCGAACTGCACGTGGAGCAGGGCCGGGCCCTGGACCTGAGCGGGGACCGCGTCGGCATCGCCTCCGCGATCTGGCCGCACGGCCGGTGGCGGTTCGACTTCCACGGCGAGGCCAACCACGCGGGCACCACCCGCCTGGTGGACCGCCGCGACCCGATGCTCACGTACGCGGCGACCGTGCTGGCCGCCCGTACCGAGGCGGCCCTCGCCGGGGCCGTGGCCACCTTCGGGAAGATCTCGGTCGAGCCCAACGGGGTCAACGCCATCCCCTCGCTCGTGCGCGGCTGGCTCGACTCGCGCGCCGCCGACCAGGCCACCCTCGACACGGTCGTCACCGCCATCGAGAAGGCCGCCCGCGAGCGCGCCGACCAGGACGGCATCGATCTCGGGATCGTCCGGGAGTCCTTCACCCCGGTCGTCGAGTTCGAGCACGCCCTGCGCGACGAGATGAACCGGATCCTGGGCGGGGCCGTCCCCGTCCTCGGTACCGGGGCGGGACACGACGCCGGAATCCTCTCCGCGGCCGTCCCGACCGCGATGCTGTTCGTACGGAACCCCACCGGCGTCTCCCACTCCCCGAAGGAGTTCGCCGCCGAGGACGACTGCGTCGCCGGAGTCCTCGCCCTCGCCGACGTACTGGAAGGTCTCGCGTGCCGGTGAAGACGTTTTGGCTGGAGCACGCCTGGCTCGGCACCCTTGTCGAGCCGGGCGTCGCCCTGGACGTACACGACGGCCGGATCGCCGCGCTGCGCACCGGCGTCGGCGCCCCGCCGCCCGGCGCGGAGATCCTGCGCGGCCTGACCCTCCCGGGCCTGGCCAACGCGCACAGCCACGCCTTCCACCGCGCCCTGCGGTCCACCGTCCAGGTCGGCTCGGGCACCTTCTGGACCTGGCGCGACGTCATGTACAAGGTCGCCCAGAACCTCACCCCCGACACCTACTTCGCGCTCGCCCGGGCCGTGTACGCCGAGATGGCGCTGGCGGGCATCACGAACGTCGGCGAGTTCCACTACGTCCACCACGCCCCGGGCGGCGCCCCCTACGCCGACCCGAACGCGATGGGCGAGGCCCTGATCGAGGCCGCCGCCGCGGCCGGAATCCGGATCACCCTCCTCGACACCGCCTACCTCTCGGCGGGCTTCGGACAGGCGCCCAACCCGCACCAGCTGCGCTTCTCCGACGGCACCGCCGAGGCGTGGGCGGAGCGGGCGAGCGCGCTGAAGCCCCGCGAACACGCCCTGATCGGCGCCGCCGTCCACTCGGTGCGCGCCGTCCCGGCCGACCAGCTGGCCACCGTCGCCGCCTGGGCCCAGGAGCGCCGAGCGCCCCTGCACGTCCACCTCTCGGAGCAGACCGCCGAGAACGACGCCTGCCAGGCCGCGCACGGCCGGACCCCGACGCAGCTCCTCGCCGACCACGGCGTGCTCGGCCCGCGCACCACCGGCGTCCACAACACGCACCTGACCGATGCGGACATCGCCCTCCTCGGCGGCACCACCACCGGCACGTGCATGTGCCCCACCACGGAACGCGACCTCGCCGACGGCATCGGCCCGGCGACCCGCCTCCAGCACGAGGGCAGCCCGCTCTCCCTCGGCAGCGACAGCCACGCGGTCATCGACCTGCTCGAAGAGGCCCGTGCGATGGAGCTCAACGAGCGGCTGCGCAGCCGCACCCGGGGCCACTGGACGGCGAACGCCCTGCTCACGGCCGCCACCGCCGACGGCCACGCGGCCCTCGGCCGTCCCGAGGCGGGCCGCCTGGAGCCGGGCGCGCTCGCGGACTTCACCACGATCGCGCTGGACTCCGTCCGGACGGCGGGCGCGCTGCCGCGGCTCGGCGCGGAGACGGCGGTGTTCGCCGCCACGGCCGCCGATGTCCGCCACACGGTGGTGGGCGGCCGCCACGTGGTCCGCGACGGCGCCCACGCCCAGGTCGAGGACGTTCCGTCCGCCCTCGCCTCCGCCATCGCAGCCCTCCGCGGCTGACCGATACGGCGCTCCGCGGCAATCCAGCCCAGCCCAAACCAGCCCCGCCGGCGTTTGAGGCGCGGGGTCTGGGGCGGAGCCCCAGGAAACCGAGAGGAACCATGACCACCACCGTCATCACCAACATCGGCAGCCTCGTCACCAACGACCCCGCCCTCGGCGACGGCAGCCCCCTCGGCCTGATCCGGGACGCCGCCGTCGTCATCGACGGCGACAAGGTCGCCTGGGTCGGCTCCGCCGCCGACGCCCCGGCCGCCGACACCGCGTTCGACGCGACCGGCCGGGCCGTCATCCCCGGCTTCGTCGACTCCCACTCGCACCTGGTCTTCGCCGGCGACCGCACCGCCGAGTTCAACGCCCGGATGTCCGGCCGCAGCTACTCCGCCGGAGGCATCCGCACCACCGTCGCCGCCACCCGCGCGGCCACCGACGCCGAGCTCGAGGCCAACCTGGTGCGCCACCTCGACGAGGCCCGCCGCCAGGGCACCACCACCTTCGAGACCAAGTCCGGCTACGGGCTCACCACCGCCGACGAGGCCCGCGCCCTGCGCATCGCCGCCGCGCACACCGAGGAGGTCACCTACCTCGGCGCGCACATCGTGTCCCCCGACTACGCCGAGGACCCGGCCGGCTACGTCGACCTCGTGACCGGCGAGATGCTGGCCGCCTGCGCCCCGTACGCCCGCTGGGTGGACGTCTTCTGCGAGAAGGGCGCCTTCGACGGGGACCAGGCCCGCGCCATCCTCACCGCGGGCGCCGCGGCCGGGCTGATCCCGCGCGTCCACGCCAACCAGCTCTCGTACGGCCCCGGCGTGCAGCTCGCCGTCGAGCTGGAGGCCGCCTCCGCCGACCACTGCACCCACCTCACCGACGCAGACGTCGACGCCCTGGCCCAGGCGGCCGCCACCACGGTCGCCACCCTGCTGCCCGGCGCCGAGTTCTCCACCCGCGCCCAGTGGCCCGACGCACGCCGCCTGATCGACGCCGGCGCCACCGTCGCCCTGTCCACGGACTGCAACCCCGGCTCCTCCTACACCAGTTCCATGCCGTTCTGCATCGCCCTCGCCGTCCGCGACATGCGGATGACCCCCGACGAGGCCCTCTGGTCGGCCACCGCCGGCGGCGCGCGCGCCCTGCGCCGTACCGACATCGGCGCCGTCACCCCCGGAGCCCGCGCCGATCTGGCCCTCCTCGACGCGCCCAGCCACGTCCACCTCGCCTACCGCCCGGGTGTCCCGCTCGTTTCCGGCGTGTGGCAGCGGGGTGTCCGCGTGCACTGACGAACAGTCAATTCCGGCCTGCCCTTTGTCTTCCCTCCGCAAGGCCCCGGGCGTACCTTGAGCCACCAATCTGATGTGTCGTCAGTAACTTGTGGCCCGAGGGGAAGACGAAGGTGTCCAACCGGAAACGCTCCACCGCGCTCGCGCTGGCCTCCGCGCTGGCCGGATCGGCGGTCCTGCTGGCCGCCCCCGCGGCCCACGCCGCCGTCGTCGACGTGGCCTACGACTGCAAGACCCCGATCGGGGACAAGTCGGCGGTATCGCCCATCGAGATCAAGGCAGTCAAGGAAGGCGACGGCTACAAGCTGACGATGTCCTTCCAGAAGGGCGTCTCGTCCAGCCCGATCGAACTCGGCAAGGGCGCGATGAGCCCCAGCGCCGTCGTCCTCGTCGGCGGCGCCGAGAAGGCCTCCGTACCGGTCTCCGGCCCGCCCAACCCGGAGGCCGTGCCCGCCAACACCCCCATCAAGATCACCGACCTGTCGGGCACCTACACGCCCAAGAAGAGCGGCAAGGTCACCTTCACCGCCGGAGTGCTCACCATCAAGGCGATGGGCACCACGACCACCTGCACCCCCGGCAACAGCCCGGGACCCTCCCTGGAGCTGGACGTCACGGCCCCCGGCGGCGGCGCCGCTCAGTCCGGCGGCGGGGACGGGCAGGACACCCTCCCGCAGACCGGCCCCACCGACTCCGCCCTCGCCCTCGGCACCCTCGGCGGCACCGTGCTGCTCTCCGGCGCGGCCGGCGTGCTCTGGCTGACCCGGCGCGGCCAGCGGGCCCGGTCCTGAACGGAGCACCCCCGGCCATGCCCGTGCTCCACACCCTCCAGCGGCTCGGGGTGCTGCTCCTCGCGGCCACCGCGCTGTACACGGCCGCCGCGAGCCCCGCGGCGGCCGAAGAGCCCGGCTGGACCGCCGAGCCAGCCGCCGGAACGACCGCCACCGCCCGGCCCGGCGGCGTCCGCCCGTACTACTACATGGCGGGCACCCCCGGCACCGTCCTGGAGGACCGCCTCGCCCTGGCCAACACCACCGACCAGGAGCGCACGATCACCCTGCGCGGGGCCGACGCCTACAACACCGCCGACGGCGCCTTCGCGGTCCGCCCGGCCGAGCCCGCGGCCGGAGGCCGCTCAGAAGGGCCCGGCACCGGCGCCGGATCCTGGATCAGCTTCGGCGCCGGAGCCACCGTGAAGATCCCGCCCCGCACCCGTGCGGTGGTCCCCTTCTCGCTCACCGTTCCGCCCTCCTCCCCGCCCGGCGACCACCCCGCCGCCGTGGTCGCCACCGAAGGCGGCCACGAGGTCGGCGTACGGGTCCACCTGCGGGTCAGCGGCCCCACCCTGGCCGCCCTCACGGTCGAGGACGTCACCGTACGGGGCAAGGGCTCGGCCGCGGTCGTCGCCTACACCCTGGTCAACCGCGGCAACGTGGCCCTCGCCCCCGAGCTGGGGCTGCGGGCCGAGGGCCTCTTCGGCGAGGTGCCGGGGCGCACCGGCCGCGCCCTGTCCGTCGAACTGCTCCCCGGCCAGCGGGTGGAGCTGACCGAACCCTGGCCCGGAGCCCCGGTCCTGGACCGGGTGCGCGTCACCCTCACCGTCACCGCCCCCGGCGGCGCCCGCGCGGTGGCAGACGGATCGCGCTGGCTCGTGCCCTGGAACCTCATCGGCTGGACGGGGGCGGGCCTGCTCGCCCTCGGCGGGACCACCGCGGCCGCGCTGTACTTCGTACGCGCCCGCCGTCCCCGCCGGAACGCGCCGGCCGGCGCACCGCCCGCGGCCGGACCTGCCCCTGCACCGGAACACGAACTGACGGGAGCCTCCAGGTGAGAAGACTCGGAGCCCTGCTCGCAGCCGGGCTGGCGGTGTGCGCGCTGGCCCTGTTCCCGGCGCCCCCGGCCGCGGCCGACGAGGGCAAGCCCGCCGTGGCGCTCTCGCTCCAGGAGGCCGCCAAGGGCACCGAGATCACCGTCACCGGCACCGGCTGGCGGGCCAAGACCCTGGTGATGCTGCTGGTCTGCGGGCAGAACATGATCGGCGGTACCAACAGCTGCGCCAACGCCGACGGCGCCGCTGTATCCGTCGCCGACGACGGGCACTTCGCCGCGCAGCTGCCCGTGGTGGCACCGCCCAAGCCCTGCCCCTGCGTCGTCAACGTCACCTCCGTCAACGGCGACCAGTCCACCGTCGCCGCCGCGTTGAAGATCACCGACCACCCGGTGGCCGAGCTGCCCGCCGAATCCGGCACGGCCCGCCTCGCGATGCTCACCGGCGTCCGGCTGGAGGGCGACGACGGGGTGCTGACCTGGTTCGGCGCCCCGCCCAGCCGCAAGTTCAAGGTCACCGTCGGCAATCTCGGCTCGGCCCCCGTCAAGGACCCGGTCTTCCAACTCGGCACCGCCCACGGGGTGTTCGCACCGCTGTGGGAGGAGGTCCGCTGGAAGGGCAGCATCGCGCCGGGCGGCAAGGCGGAGATCGCCCTGGACGTGGCCCTCACCGCGGGCGCCCACGGCGACTACACGATCTCCCTCAAGTACGGCGAGACCGTCGTGGCCACCCAGCCCTGGGGCGTGGACCGGCCGTACGGGGTCCTGCTGTTCTGGGGCCTGCTCCTGCTGGTCATCCCGGCCGCGGTCTTCCGCGTCGGCATGGCCGTCGTCGACAAGGTCCGGCCGCGCACCGCGCCCCCCGGCCGCCACCGGGGAGCCCGCATCCCCGAGGCGGCGGCCGCGGTGACGGGCCGCCTGCCCAGGATTCCCGCCGTACGAGGACCCGCGCGCGCGGCCACCCCGCCGCCGGCCACTTCCTCGGCGACCCACGAGACCCCCACGGCGGCCCTGCCGTGGTTCACCCCGGACAGCGCGCCGGAGACAGCACCACAGACGTCCGCACCGTCTGAGAACCGTTCGACGACGAAGGGACATTCGTGAAGACCCAACGGAGGGTGAGCGCGGCCGTGGTCGCGCTGCTGCTCGGCGGCGCGGGTATCGCCATTTCGGCTTCTCCTGCCCTGGCCGCCGAGGCCACATTCAAGGTCAAGTGCGTTCCGCCGGCCGGCGGAGGCGACCCGGTGGAGGGCGAGACCACCGCCAAGATCACGGCCCCGGCCACCGCCAAGGTCGGTGACGAGGTCGACGTGGTCTGGGAGACCGTGAAGCCCGCCTCGAACAACACGGACCTGATGGACATCCCGCAGGACTCCGTCCAGCCCACCGGCTGGATCGCGGTGGGCGGCGGGATGGGCGAGCTGAAGGTCGTCGGGGAGAAGAAGAACCCGCCGATCCCGAAGAAGGCCCCCATGGTCATGTCACCCATGAAGGGCAAGCTGAAGCTCACCAAGGCCGGCAAGATCACCCTGACCCCCGGCAAGTACGACGTCGCCGTCACGTTCTCCTTCGGCACCTTCGTCACCAAGTGCGCGCCGACCGGCGAGGTGAAGGGCGGGGCGACCATCGATGTCTCGGCCGGCTCCAGCGGCGGGACGACGAGCGGCGGCACCACGAGCGGCGGCACGACCACGGGCGGGGCGACCACCGGCGGCTCCACCACCGGCGGCGGTTCCACCACCACCTCGGGCGGCTCCACCACCGGCGGAGGCGGCGGCCAGACCGACTTCCCGGGCAAGGCCGTCGAGGTCGCCTTCGACTGCGGCCCGGTCGTCCCCGGGGGCATCAAGACCCCGGTCACGATCAACGCGAAGAAGAACGGCGGCAGCTACGACCTGACCGTCAAGACGGCGAAGGGCGCGATGGCCGCGCCCATGGCCCTGCCGGCGGGGGCCCTCAAGCCCTCGATGAACGTCAAACTCGGCGGCGCGGACAGCGGAACGGTCAAGGTCTCCGGCCCGGCCAACGCGGAGCCGATCCCTGACAAGGCCCCTGTCAGCCTCAACGACATGACCGGCACCTACAAGCCGGGCAAGACCGGCAAGGTGTCGCTGAGCCCGGACCAGCTGACCATCGACGTCACGATGGCCCCGGGCTCCACGCCGATCAACGTGCCCTGCAAGGCGACCAGCAGCGGCGTCTCGCTGGAGCTGGACACCGCCGCCCAGCCGGGCGGCTCCGGCTCGGCGACCACCACCGGCACCAGCACCTCCGGCGGCCTCGCCGAGACCGGCGCCGAGGACGAGGGCGGCATCAAGGCCCTGGCCCTGGTCGCCGGCACGGTGATCCTGCTCGGTGCCGGCGTCTTCACCTTCACCCCGTGGCGCCGCCTGCGCGGCACCCGCTAGCCCGGAAACGCGAGCGGCCCGGCACACCTTTCGGTGTGCCGGGCCGCTCACGTGCCGGAGGGGTGCGTCAGTGCACGCCACCCATGAGGGTCTGGACCTTCTTGCGGTACGAGTAGACCGCGAAACCGGCCAGGACCGCGGCGAGCGCCTGGAAGGCGATCACCGAGGTGCCGTTGAGGTCCACCCCGCCGATGGACAGGAGGCTGGTGATGCAGTCACCGGCGGTGACCGCGAGGAACCAGACACCCATCATCTGGGAGGCGTACTTCTGCGGGGCCATCTTCGTGGTGACGGAGAGGCCGACCGGGGAGACGCACAGCTCGCCGATGGTCTGGATCATGTAGATCGAGACCAGCCACATCGGGGAGACCTTGACGTCGCCGGTCGCCATGCCCATCGGCACGATGAAGACGAAGAACGAGGCACCGATCAGGACCAGGCCCATCGCGAACTTCACGATGGTGTTCGGCTCCTGGTTCTTGCGGGCCAGCCACAGCCACAGCCAGGCGAAGACCGGGGCCAGGGCCATCACGAACAGCGGGTTCAGCGACTGGTACCAGGTGGCCGAGAAGTCGAAGCCGAAGACGGTGCCGGCGGTCTTGTCGTCCGCGAACAGGGACAGCGTGGAGCCACCCTGGTCGTAGATCATCCAGAAGACGGCAGCGGCGATGAAGAACCAGATGTACGCGGTCATCTTCGACTGCTCGGAGCCCGACAGGTCCTTGTCGCGCTTGATGCGCGCCAGCACGGCGATCGGGATGATCAGGCCCGCCAGCGTCAGCGGGACCAGGGCCCAGTTGAGCGTGTAGGCACCGAGGGCCACCACGGCGCCGTAGAAGAGGGCGATGCCCAGGACGGCGAAGACGACCTTGGTGAGGACGGCCTTGCGCTCCTCCGGGGACAGCGGGTTCGGGACCAGGCTGCTCTTCGGGCTCAGGTGCTTGGTGCCGAGCAGGAACTGGACGAGACCGAGGCCCATGCCGACGGCGGCGAGGGCGAAGCCCATGTGCCAGTTGTGCTCCTTGCCGACCGTGCCGACGACGAGCGGGGCGACGAAGGCGCCGAGGTTGATGCCGACGTAGAAGAGGGTGAAGCCACCGTCGCGGCGCGGGTCCTCAGGGCCGTCGTACAGGTGGCCGACCATCGTGGAGATGTTGGCCTTGAGCAGACCGGAACCGGCCGCCACCAGGATCAGACCGACGAAGAACATCGCCTGGCCCGGAAGGGCCAGCGACAGGTGACCAGCCATGATCACGAAACCGGCGATCGCGACCGTCTTGCGGGCGCCCCAGACGCGGTCGCCGAACCATCCGCCCGGCATGGCCATCAGGTAGACCATCGAGACGTACACGGAGTAGATCGCCGTGGTGGTGGCCGCGGTCATCGCGAGGCCGCCGCCCTGGCTGCCCGTGGCGGCGTCGGCACCGCCCGAGACCAGGTAGTACACGAGAAGTGCGCGCATGCCGTAGTAGGAGAAGCGCTCCCACATCTCGGTCATGAACAGCGTGGCCAGGCCACGGGGGTGGCCGAAGAAGGTCTTCTCGGTGGACGGATCCGCCGCGTCCCTCGTCAGGCTGGAAGCCATGGTCGATCCTTGCTTGCTCGGGACGCGTGGCTTCGTGAGCCCATCAGCGCCCGGTGGGGGGTGGCCGGCACCGGCAGCGGAAGTCCCACCCCACGCCCGGGGGTCTCGCCCCCGTGGGGTCGGGGGTGAAGGGATGTCCGTAACCGAGATCCACGCCCGGCCGCGCATCATCGCGCGACGGGCCCGGCCCACAGGTCATTCACTGTCATCAAGCCCGGACAGGTCAGTCCGTCAAGACTGCCCGTTTCGGTCAGGACAGAAATAGAGACCTTCGGCGCGCTTTTCGGCACAAAGGTCCCTGAGGTAGTGCATCAGGCGTCTCGACACCATACGACAGGACAGGGCGGCATAAGGAAGGACTTGAGATATGGATCACAAGGTGGCGCGGGAACCGTTCGACCATATTCGAAGGCGGTTAGTAGTTCATAAGCCCAGATAGGCAGGGGTGTTCCTGCGGCCCCCTAGATCCAGCCGCCGCGGACTACCATCACCCACATGACGCGTGTACTGCTCGCCGAGGACGACGCATCCATCTCGGAACCCCTGGCCCGCGCTCTGCGCCGGGAGGGGTACGAGGTCGAGGTCCGGGAGGACGGCCCCACGGCCCTGGACGCCGGGCTGCAGGGCGGCGTCGACCTCGTCGTCCTGGACCTCGGGCTGCCGGGCATGGATGGCCTGGAAGTGGCCCGCCGGCTGCGTGCCGAGGGCCACGGCTTCCCGATCCTGGTCCTCACCGCCCGCGCGGACGAGGTCGACACGGTCGTCGGCCTCGACGCCGGCGCCGACGACTACGTGACCAAGCCCTTCCGCCTCGCCGAACTGCTGGCCCGGGTCCGGGCCCTGCTCCGGCGCGGCGCGAACGAGACGGCCCAGCCCCCCGCCACCCACGGCGTGCGCATCGACGTCGAATCGCACCGGGCCTGGATGGGGGAGGAGGAGCTCCAGCTCACGGCCAAGGAGTTCGACCTGCTGCGCGTCCTGGTCCGCGACGCCGGCCGGGTCGTCACCCGCGACCAGCTCATGCGCGAGGTCTGGGACACCACCTGGTGGTCCTCCACCAAGACCCTCGACATGCACATCTCCTGGCTGCGCAAGAAGCTGGGCGACGACGCCGCCAACCCCCGCTACATCGCCACCGTCCGGGGCGTCGGCTTCCGCTTCGAGAAGAGCTGAGCACCTTCTAAGCCATGCGCCGCCGTCTGATCAACTCCACGCTCGCCGTCGTACTCGTCGTGATCGCCGTCTTCGGCGTCTCCCTGGTGATCGTGGAGACCCGGACCATCACCAGCAGCGCCCAGGACCGCATCGAGTACGAGGCGCAGCGACTGGTGGGCATCGTCGAGGCGAACGTCCTGGAGAGGAAGCAGGTCGCCCCGACGGCCCTCGCCGACCAGCTGGACGTCGGCCACCACGCCACGATCACCATCCCCGGGCAGCCCCCGGTGGAGGTCGGCGACCGGATCGACGAAGACGTCATCCGCGGCACCGCGCGCGGCGAGCAGGGCGAGATCGTGGTCGTCGAGGAAGCCCACTCCACCGTCACCAAGGAGGTCGGGCGGACCCTCGTGGTGGTCGGCGCCGTCGCGCTGCTGGCCGTCGTGGCGGCCGTACTGCTCGCCGTACGGCAGGCGAACCGGCTGGCCTCCCCGCTCACCGACCTCGCCGAGACCGCCGAGCGCCTCGGATCGGGAGACCCGCGGCCCCGGCACAAGCGGTACGGGGTCCCCGAGCTGGACCGGGTCGCGGACGTACTGGACTCCAGCGCCGAACGGATCGGGCGGATGCTGACCGCCGAGCGGCGCCTGGCCGCGGACGCCTCCCACCAGCTGCGCACCCCGCTCACCGCGCTGTCGATGCGGCTGGAGGAGATCACGGTCACCGACGACCTGGAGACCGTGCGCGAAGAGGCGACCATCGCCCTCACCCAGGTGGAGCGGCTCACGGACGTGGTCCAGCGCCTCCTGACGAACTCGCGGGACCCGCGGACCGGCTCGGCGGTCCCCTTCGACCTCGACGAGGTCGTCAAGCAGCAGGTGGAGGAGTGGCGCCCCGCCTACCGCAGCGCCGGCCGCGCCATCGTGCGCTCCGGCAAGCAGGGCGTGCGGGCCGTCGGCACCCCGGGCGCGGTCGCCCAGGTCCTGGCGACCCTGGTGGAGAACGCACTGATGCACGGCGGCGGCACCGTCGCCCTGCGCACCCGGGTGATCGGGAACCAGGCGGTGCTGGAGGTCACGGACGAGGGGCCGGGAGTCCCGCCGGACCTCGGCAACCGGATCTTCGAGCGGGCCATCAGCGGCCGCAACTCCACCGGCATCGGCCTGGCCGTGGCCCGGGACCTCGCCGAGGCGGACGGCGGGCGCCTCGAGCTGCTCCAGGCGCAGCCGCCGGTCTTCGCGCTGTTCCTGAGCCGGACGGCCCCGGAGCGCAGCGAACCGGAGAAGACGGTCCGCTAGGTCCGCCAGGTCTGCCGGGCCCGCTAGCTCGCCGCGGGTTCCGGTTCCGGCTCGGGCATCGGCTTGCGCTCCGGCTTGGGCAGCGGCGCCGGCTCGGGTATCGGCTCGGCCTCCGCGGTCGGGGGCAGGGCCTTGAAGACCCAGGTCCGGTACGACCAGAAGCGGAAGACGGTCGCGGTGCCGATGCCGATGAACTTGAACACATTGGTGGCGACCGGTCCGCCCCAGCCGAAGCCGTACGTGGCCGTGTACAGCACGCCGTTCTCGATCACGAGGCCGATCGCGCTGAAGGCGGCGAACAGGGCCAGCTCGCGGGTCCGGCCGCTCTGGGCGCGGTCCCGGTAGGCGAAGTAGCGGAAGCCGAGGTAGTTCGTGGCGATGGCGACCACGGTGGCTATCACGCTCGCGCGCACCACCTGGAGGTCGGTCGTGTTGCGGATCAGGTTGAAGACACCCAGGTTGACCAGCACACCCAGACCGCCGACCGCCCCGAACTTGGCGACCTCCCGAACGAGGCCGCGTACGCGTTCGAGAACAGATCCGTTCCCCGGCGTGCTCATCTGAATGGTCAGTCCCTGTCGGTCACCGCCCCGCGCGGGGCGTCCGCTGTTCTCCGTCAACCCCCACATGTTAAGTGTCGCCCCTGTGGTCCGTCTGTGCCTTCGGACACCGTGCGACGCACGGCACACCACGCGTCCGCGCCAGGGTCACGTCCGGATGGCGGAATACCGCCGGATACCCTGGAGGAGTGACGTTCCCGGTAGTCGGCATGGTCGGCGGCGGACAGCTCGCCCGCATGACCCACGAGGCGGGCATCCCCCTCGGCATCAGATTCAAGATCCTCAGTGACACCCCACAGGACTCGGCGGCCCAGGTCGTGAGCGACGTCGTCATCGGCGACTATCGCGATCTGGAGACGTTGCGCGCCTTCGCGCGCGGCTGCGACGTGATCACCTTCGATCACGAGCACGTACCCACCGAGCACCTCAGGGCCCTGGAGGCGGACGGCATCCCCGTCCGCCCGGGGCCCGATGCGTTGGTGCACGCCCAGGACAAGGGGGTGATGCGCGCCAAGCTCGACGAGATCGGCGCGCCGAGCCCCCGCCACCGGATCGTGAGCGATCCGGCGGACGTGGCGGCCTTCGCGGACGAGGTGGGCGGCTTCCCGGTCATCCTCAAGACGGTGCGCGGCGGGTACGACGGCAAGGGCGTGTGGTTCGTCCGCACCCCGGAGGACGCGGAGGCCCCCTTCAGGGCGGGCGTCCCGGTCCTCGCGGAGGAGAAGGTCGAGTACGTCCGCGAGCTCGCGGCCAACATCGTCCGCTCCCCGCACGGCCAGGCGGTGGCCTACCCCGTCGTGGAGTCCGTCCAGGTGGACGGGGTCTGCGACACGGTGATCGCTCCCGCCCCGAACCTCTCCGAGGAGCTGGCGGGCGAGGCCCAGGGCCTGGCCCTGCGCATCGCCAAGGAGCTCGGCGTGACCGGCCACCTGGCCGTGGAGCTGTTCGAGACCGTCGACGGCCGCATCCTCGTCAACGAACTGGCCATGCGCCCGCACAACAGCGGCCACTGGACCCAGGACGGGGCCATCACCTCGCAGTTCGCCAACCACGTACGCGCGGTCCTGGACCTCCCGCTGGGCGACCCGCGCTCCCGCGCCAAGTGGACGGTCATGGCGAACGTGCTGGGCGGGGACTACCCCGACATGTACGCGGCGTACCTGCACTGCATGGCCCACGACCCCCAGCTGAAGATCCACATGTACGGCAAGGACGTGAAACACGGCCGCAAGGTCGGCCACGTCAACACCTACGGCGACGACCTGGACGATGTGCTGGAGCGCGCACGCCACGCTGCCGACTACCTCCGAGGAACGGTCACCGAATGAGCACCTCCGCCGCAGCCCCCGTCATCGGCATCGTCATGGGCTCCGACTCGGACTGGCCCGTCATGGAGGCCGCCGCCCAGGCCCTCGACGAGTTCGAGATCCCCTACGAGGTCGACGTCGTCTCCGCGCACCGGATGCCGCGCGAGATGGTCGAGTACGGCGAGCGGGCCGCCGACCGCGGCCTCAAGGCGATCATCGCGGGCGCCGGCGGGGCCGCCCACCTGCCCGGCATGCTCGCCTCGGTCACCCCGCTGCCGGTCATCGGCGTCCCGGTCCCGCTGAAGTACCTCGACGGCATGGACTCGCTGCTGTCGATCGTGCAGATGCCCGCCGGGGTTCCCGTCGCCACCGTCTCGGTCGCCGGGGCGCGCAACGCCGGCCTGCTGGCCGTACGGATGCTGGCCGCGCACGACAAGGAGCTGCTGGGCCGCATGCGCGAGTTCCAGCAGGAGCTCAACGACCAGGCCACCGAGAAGGGCAGGCGGCTGCGTACGAAGATCGCGGGCGCGGGGTCCTTCGGATTCGGCAAGTGAGCGCGGCGCAGCGCCTGGACGAGGCGCACGAGCTGCTGGCCGAGCACCCCGTCGTGGACGGCCACAACGACCTGCCCTGGGCGCTGCGTCAGCAGGTGCGCTACGACCTGGCACAACGGGACATCGCGGACGACCAGTCCGCCCACCTGCACACCGACATCCCCCGGCTGCGCGCCGGCGGGGTCGGCGCGCAGTTCTGGTCCGTCTACGTCCGCTCCGACTACGCCGGCGACGAGGCGGTCAGCGCCACCCTGGAGCAGATCGACGTCGTCGCCCAGCTGATCGACCGTTACCCCGGCGACCTCGTACGGGCGCTGACGGCGGACGACATGGAGGCGGCCCGCGCCGGCGGCCGGATCGCCTCCCTGATGGGCGCCGAGGGCGGCCACTCCATCAACAACTCGCTCGCCACCCTGCGCGCCCTGCACCAGCTGGGCGTGCGGTACATGACGCTCACGCACAACGACACCATCGACTGGGCGGATTCGGCGACCGACGAGCCCCGGCACGGCGGCCTGACGGACTTCGGCCGCGAGGTCGTCCGCGAGATGAACCGCGTCGGCATGCTGGTGGACCTCTCGCACGTGGCCGCGACGACGATGCGCGACGCGCTCGCCGTCTCGGCCGCGCCGGTGGTCTTCTCGCACTCCTCGGCGCGCGCGGTCTGCGACCACCCGCGCAACATCCCCGACGACGTGCTGGCGCTGCTCCCGGCCAACGGCGGGGTGGCGATGGCCACTTTCGTCCCGAAGTTCATCCTCCCGGCAGCCGTCGAGTGGACGCAGGCCGCGGACGAGAACCTGCGGGCCCACGGCTTCCACCACCTGGACACCACGCCCGAGGCGATGGCCCTGCACCGGGCCTTCGAGGCGGAGCGCCCGCGCCCGGTGGCCACGGCCGCCACGGTCGCCGACCACCTGGGCCACATGCGCGAGGTGGCCGGGATCGACCACATCGGCATCGGCGGGGACTACGACGGCACGGCCTTCACCCCGTCCGGGCTGGACGACGTGGCGGGCTACCCGAACCTGATCGCGGAGCTGCTCGCGCGCGGCTGGTCGAAGGCCGACCTGGCGAAGCTGACCTGGTCCAACGCGGTCCGGGTACTGCGCGACGCGGAGGCGGTGGCGCGGGACCTGTCGGCATCCCGGGGCCCGTCGAACGCGGTGATCTAGCAGGCCGGGCGGGTGGGGCAACCGGGTGTGACCTGCGGATTACACCCGAATGCCACACCTGCCGGGCGACCCGGGCGTCCCGCGTGTCACGGTGGCACCATCTCTCCCTGCTGCCGCCGAGACCGGAGCGAACGCCATGGCCGACCTGCAGGATGAACCCCACTCCGTGGGCATCGGGGCGGAAGACCTTCCCGCCCCCACAGCATTGGCCGGCGCCCTCGAACGGGCTGCCGCGCTGCTGTCCGTGCATCCCGTCGCGGACGGGTGCAACACGCTCGTCTGGACCCTGCGCCAGAGCCCGTACCACGACATCGACACCCCCGACGCCGGAATCGACACCGACATTCCGCGGCTGCGCGCCGGGGGAGTGGGTGCCCAGTTCTGGTCGCTGCTCACCCCGCGCGAGGCCGCGGCCGTCGATCAGGTGGTGTCCGACACCCTGGAACAGATCGACGTGGCGCTGGCCCTGCTGCGCCGCTACCCCGACAGCCTGTGCCTCGCGCTGACCGCCGACGACATGGCGGACGCCCGCAACCGAGGCCGCATCGCCTGCTTCCTCGGGCCCGTGCCCGGCCGTACGCTGACCGATTCGCTGAGCGCGCTGCACGCGTTCCACGCGCTGGGCGTACGGATCTTCGCGCCCGCGGGAGCGCCCTGGGCCCAGCACGACCTGACGGCCTTCGGGCACGAGGTGGTCCAGGAGGCGAACAGGCTGGGCATCGTGCTGGACCTGACCGGGTGCCCGCCGACGGCGGCCCGCCAGCTCGCGGCCGCCTCGAAGGCCCCGGTGATCGTCTCCAACACGGCCGCCGCCGTCCTGAACCCGCATCCGGGGAACGTCACCGACGAGGTCCTGCTGGCGCTGCGGGAGGCAAACGGCCTGGCGATGGTCACCTTCGACGCCGACCGGACCGGGGACTCCCTGCACGCGGTGGCGGACCACATCGACCACGTACGGGCCGTCGCGGGCCCGGAGTGCGTCGGCCTCGGGGCCGCCTTCGGCTCCGAGCCGGGCAGTCCCCGCCCGTCGGGCCTGACCGACCCCTCGGGCTACCCCCGCCTGATCGCGGAACTCCTGGACCGCGGCTGGCCCGAAGCCGACCTGGCCCTGCTGACCTGGGGCAACGCCCAACGAGTCCTCCGCGACGCGGAATTCACCTCCCGCGCCGCCCAACACCGCCGCCCGCCTGCTTGAATCCCAGCAACGGCGCCGCACCCACCCGGCCCGGCAGGGCCACGGTTCAGGCCCGCGGGCGGCCCATGGCCCGGTAGGTCCAGCCAGCCGCACGCCAGACGGCCGGGTCAAGCGCATTGCGGCCGTCCAGCAAGAGGCGGTCCGTGACGACGCCCCCCAGCTCCGCCGGATCCAGGTCGCGGAACTCGCGCCACTCGGTGAGGTGGAGGACGACCTCCGCCCCCCGGGCCGCCTCCAGCGCGGAGTCCGCGTACCCCAGCGTCGGGAACACGCGCCGGGCGTTGTCCATGCCCTTGGGGTCGTAGACGGTGACCTGGCCGCCCTGGAGGTGGATCTGCCCGGCCACGTTCAGCGCGGGCGAGTCGCGGACGTCGTCGGAGTCCGGCTTGAAGGTGGCTCCGAGCACCGCGACCCGCTTGCCGAGGAACGAGCCGCCGACGGCGTCGCGGGCCAGCTCCACCATGTGCCCGCGGCGCCGCATGTTGATCGAGTCGACCTCCCGCAGGAAGGTCAGCGCCTGGTCCGCGCCCAGCTCGCCAGCGCGGGCCATGAAGGCCCGGATGTCCTTCGGCAGGCAGCCGCCGCCGAAGCCGATCCCGGCCCGCAGGAACTTCGCGCCGATCCGGTCGTCGTAGCCGATGGCCTCCGCCAGCTTGACCACGTCACCGCCCGCGGCCTCGCACACCTCCGCCATCGCGTTGATGAAGGAGATCTTGGTGGCCAGGAAGGAGTTCGCGGCGGTCTTCACCAGCTCGGCGGTCGGGAAGTCGGTGACCACCAGCGGGGTTCCCTCCGACATCGGCGTCTCGTACACCTCCCGCAGCAGCTTCTCGCCGCGCTCGCCCTGTACGCCGATCACGATCCGGTCGGGGTGCAGGGTGTCCTGCACCGCGAAGCCCTCCCGCAGGAACTCCGGGTTCCAGGCCAGCTCCACCTCCGCGCCCGCCGGCGCCAGCTCCGCGAGCTTCGCGGCCAGCCGCTGCGCCGAGCCCACCGGCACGGTGGACTTGCCGACCACCAGCACCGGCCGCGTCAGGTGCGGGGCCAGCGAGGCCATCGCGGAGTCGACGTAGGACATGTCACACGCGTACTCGCCGTGCTTCTGCGGAGTGTTCACGCACACGAAGTGCACGTCGCCGAATTCCCCGACCTCCTCCCACGAGGTCGTGAACCGCAGCCGCCCCGTGGAGCCCGGCAGCCCGGCCACGTGCGAGGACAGCAGCTCCTCCAGCCCGGGCTCGTACATCGGCACCCGGCCCGACGCCAGCATCTCGATCTTCTCGGGCACCACGTCCAGCCCCAGCACCTCGAACCCCAGCTCCGCCATCGCCGCGGCGTGCGTCGCGCCGAGGTATCCGGTGCCGATCACAGTGATCCTGAGGGGGGCCATGGGTGCTCCAGGGGGTGCGGGCCGTTTGCGGCCACTGAGCATAGTCGGGCCCGTCACGGGGGACGTTCTCCGGCAGGTGACCCCTCTGTCACGCAACTCACGTAGGCCGTCCATACCGCCATCCGCGCACCGGACACTAAGCTTGGGTTACTTAACGGTAGTTAGCATCACGCATCACCCTGGGGAGTGAGAGATCTTGGCGGGTTCTGCCGACTTCGACCTGTACCGCCCGGCCGAGGAGCACGACATGCTCCGCGAGTCGGTCCGCTCGCTCGCCGAGGCGAAGATCCTGCCGTTCGCCGCCGCGGTCGACGAGGAGTCCCGCTTCCCGCAGGAGGCCCTCGACGCCCTGGTCGCCAGCGACCTGCACGCCGTCCACGTGCCCGAGACCTACGGCGGCGCGGGCGCCGACGCCCTCGCCACCGTGATCGTGATCGAGGAAGTGGCCCGCGTCTGCGCCTCCTCCTCCCTCATCCCGGCCGTGAACAAGCTCGGCTCGCTCCCGGTGATCCTCTCCGGTTCCGAGGAGCTCAAGGCCAAGTACCTCGGCCCGCTGGCCAAGGGCGACGCGATGTTCTCGTACGCGCTCTCCGAGCCGGACGCGGGCTCCGACGCCGCCGGCATGAAGACCCGCGCCGTGCGCGACGGGGACTTCTGGGTGCTCAACGGCGTCAAGCGCTGGATCACCAACGCGGGCGTCTCCGAGTACTACACGGTGATGGCCGTCACCGACCCGGAGAAGCGCTCCAAGGGCATCTCCGCCTTCGTGGTCGAGAAGTCGGACGAGGGCGTCTCCTTCGGTGCGCCCGAGAAGAAGCTCGGCATCAAGGGCTCCCCGACGCGCGAGGTCTACCTCGACAACGTCCGCATCCCGGCGGACCGCATGATCGGCGCCGAGGGCACCGGATTCGCCACCGCGATGAAGACCCTCGACCACACCCGCATCACGATCGCCGCCCAGGCGCTCGGCATCGCGCAGGGCGCCCTGGACTACGCCAAGGGCTACGTCCAGGAGCGCAAGCAGTTCGGCAAGCCGATCGGCGACTTCCAGGGCGTGCAGTTCATGCTCGCGGACATGGCCATGAAGATCGAGGCCGCCCGCCAGCTGACGTACGCGGCGGCCGCCAAGTCGGAGCGCGTTTCCGCCGGTGGCGACAAGGAAGACCTCACCTTCTTCGGCGCCGCGGCCAAGTGCTTCGCCTCCGACGTGGCCATGGAGGTCACCACCGACGCCGTCCAGCTCCTCGGCGGCTACGGCTACACCCGTGACTACCCGGTGGAGCGCATGATGCGCGACGCGAAGATCACGCAGATCTACGAAGGCACGAACCAGGTCCAGCGGATCGTCATGGCCCGCAACCTGCCGTAACCGGCCCGGCCCGCACCACTGATACGCGAACGACCCCCGGCATGCCGCCGGGGGTCGTTCGCGTGTCCGGGGGTCAGGGGCAGCTGACCCTGGTGTCGCCCGTGTCCGTGGTGCACGTGTCGGTGTTGTAGCCGCCGTTCGCGGTGTCGTTGGCGGGGACGCCGTCGACGGTGTTGAGGCGGTCGTTGCCGAAGTTGCCGATCAGGTTGTCGCTCCCGGGGCCGCCGAACAGGGTGTCGTCTCCGTAGCCCCCGTCGACGCGGTCGTTGCCGGGTCCGGCGTGAACGGTGTCGTTGCCGAAGCCCGCGTTGACGGTGTCGTTGCCGCTGAGGGCGCAGATGACCTCGTTGGAGAACGTGCCGTTGATCGTGTCGTTGCCGCTGGTGCCGGTGATCGTGCAGCCGCGGGTGTTGTTGACGGTGGTGGCGGCGCTCGCCGTGTTGTCCGCGGGGACCGGGTCGCTCTGGGTGGCGCTCGCCGTCGCCGTGTCGGTGAGGGCGCCCACGCGTGAGGGCTCGGCGGTGATCGTCACCGTGGCCGTGGTGTTGGGGGCGAGGCTGCCGAGGGCGCAGGTGGCCTGGGACGGGGTGTTGGTGCAGCTGCCCTGGCTGGTGGTGGCGGAGAGGATCGTGCCGTTACCGGTGCCGGTGAGGGAGTCGGTCAGCTGGACCCCGGTCGCCGTCGCGGTCGACGCGGACTTGTTGGTCACCTTCACGGTGTAGGTCACCGTGTCACCCAGGGCGACCGTGGCGGGGGTGCCCGTCTTCGTCACCAGCAGGTCCGCGGTCGCCGGGGGCGGGGTGGTTCCCGAGACCTCGTAACGGATCACACCGCGCGCGGTGCCGTCCTCCGTGACGCCGGCCACGACGAGCTTTCCGTCGGGCTGGATGACGAGGGCCTGGCCCTGCTCCCAGTCGTCCTCGTAGAACGGGCCCACGTCGGTCGTCACCTTGCCGTCGCCGCTGAAGGTGCTGTCCAGGCTGCCGTCGGTGTTGTACCGGACCACCGCGAAGTCGTGGGGGTCCCCGGTTCCGGCCCCGCCTCCGGCGGCGACGATCTTGCCGTCGGACTGGAGTGCCACGTCATTGGCGGTGCCGGAACCGGCCTCGAAGGTGGTGCCCACCCGGCCGTCACCGCCGAAGGTGGTGTCCGGGGTGCCGTTGGTGTTGAAGCGGGCCGTCGTGAAGCCCTCGGAGCTGTAGCCGGACACGACGATCTTGCTGTCCGGCTGCAGCACCACGCCGTTCGCGGCGTCGATCGCGGTTCCCCAGTCGAGGAGCAGCTGCCCGTCGCCGTCGAAGCCGGTGTCCGGGCTGCCGTCCGGGGTGTAGCGGGCCATGACCACGTCGGTGCTGTAGGCGGGGGGCACGTACCCCGCCGTGCCCACGGCGACGATGGTTCCGTCGGACTGCAGCGCCAGGTCCTGGACCGATGCGCCGCCGACCGCGAATGGGCTCGTCACCCGGCCGTCCCCGCCGCCGAAGGTGTTGTCCAGGCTGCCGTCGGGCATCAGGCGCGCCAGCGCGAAGCCGCCCTGGGCCCCTCCGGCGGCGAGGATCCTGCCGTTGCCCAGCACCCGCACCGCGGCCCCCGAGGAGCCTTGGCCGAAGTCCGGGAACACCCGGCCGGCGTTGCCGAAGGTCGTGTCCAGGGTGCCGTTCGGGAGGTAGCGCAGCAGGGTGAACTGGCCCCAGGCGATGCCGTTCTGCTCGACGATGCTGGAGCCGGCCACGACGATCTTCCCGTCCGGCTGGAGCGTCAGCGCCTGGCCCGAGTCACCGGAGCTGATGGTCGTCGCCACCGCGCCGCCGTCGCCGAAGGTGGTGTCCGGGGATCCGTCCGCGTTGTAGCGGAGCAGCGAGAAGGCGCTGTCGCCGCCCTCGGCCGGTGTCAGGGTCCCGACGGTGAGGATCTTGCCGTCGGGCTGGAGCACCATGTCCGGGCTGTCCTCGTAGTAGGCGAGGTCGGTGATGACGATCCCGTCGCCCGCGCCGAACGTCGGGTCCAGGTCGCCCGGCGCCCCCAGCGCCGCGCCCGGCCCGGCGACCACGAGCGCCACGGCCGCTGCGGTCGCCGTGCAGGTCAGGCCGAGTCTTCTGCGGAGACCGGTGATCGAGGTGAGCATGCGGACGACTCCTTCTGGGGGTGCCGGAGGATGGTCACGGTCCGTTCCCGGCCGGCGAGCGTCCGGGGACCCGCGCGAAGGATCGTAGGAGTCAAGATCGACGGGGCGGCCCGGTCATTTGGGGACACGCCGGGCACTACGGCTGTACGGGTGTGCGCTGGTGTGCGTTACTCCACCTCAGGCCCTTGGGTGCCACTCGGATGGGCTAAATTTGGACCTTCGTACGCCGGAGTCGGTTGGGGAGAACGCAATGACGGAAGCGATCCTGCTGGTCGGCGGACAGGGGACGCGGCTGCGTCCCGTGACGGTGAACACGCCGAAGCCGATGGTTCCGACCGCAGGCGTCCCGTTCCTCGCCCACCAGATAGCCCGTGCCGCCGCCGCCGGTGTCACGCACATCGTGATGGCCACCTGCTATCTCGCCGAGGTCTTCGAGCCCTACTTCGGCGACGGATCCGAGTTCGGCGTCCACCTGGAGTACGTCGTCGAGGACGAGCCGCTCGGCACCGGCGGCGCCATCCGCAACGCAGCCCGGCTGCTCACCGGAGGCCCGGACTCCGCCGTCCTCGTCTTCAACGGGGACATCCTCACCGGCCTGGACATCGCCGGCCTCGTCGAATCCCACAAAGCGGCCGACGCCGACGTCTCCCTGCACCTGGTGCGGGTGGAGGACCCGCGCGCCTTCGGTCTGGTCCCCACCGACTCCGAGGGGCGGGTGCTGGCCTTCACCGAGAAGCCGCAGACCCCCGAGGAGATCATCACCGACCAGATCAACGCCGGCTGCTACGTCTTCCGCCGCAGCGTGATCGACTCGATCCCGGCGGGCCGCCCGGTCTCCGTCGAGCGCGAGACCTTCCCCGGCCTGCTGGCGTCCGGCGCCACGCTGCACGGCGTCACCGAGAACACCTACTGGATGGACCTGGGCAAGCCCGAGGCCATCGTCCAGGCCTCCGCCGACCTGGTCCGCGGCGTGGTCTCCTCCCCGGCCGTCCCCGGCCGCCGCGGCGAGTCCCTCGTACTGCCCGGCGCCCAGGTGGCGCCCGGGGCCAAGCTGTCGGGAGGCACGGTCGTCGGCGCCGGCGCCCGGATCGAGGCGGGCGCGGTCGTCCAGGGCTCCATCGTGCTGGAGGGCGCCGTCATCGGCGCCGACGCGCAGGTGAGCGCCGGGCTGATCGGCGCGCGCGCCTCGGTGGGCGCGCGGACCGTGCTCGACGGCGCCGTCATCGGCGACGACGCCGTCGTGGGGGCCGACAACGAGCTCCGCGCGGGCGCCCGGGTATGGTGCGGAGCCCAGCTGCCCGACGCCGCCATCCGCTTCTCCCCGGACGCCTGACCCGCTTCTCCCCGGACGCGTGATCCGGGGAGACGTGATCCGGGGAGGCGGGCGCGGTCGCCGTCAGTTGCCGCGGACGGTGACCTTCTCGTCGTTCTGGATCTGCTTCACCAGCTGCTGCACCTTCGCCTTGTCCCAGACGAGGTTGCCGCCGCGCTGCCCGGAGATCGGCATGTTCATCGAGACGCCGTCACCGCCGTTGACGCCCTTCATCGCGAAGAACATCTGACCCATGTCGTACAGGCCCATGTCCTTGTCCACGATGAGGGTGTCCAGGCCCGCGCCCAGCAGCGGGTAGAGCTCGAACGGGTTGAGGACCGTGGACGGGGTCGCCGCCTGGCTGGCCAGCGCGGACAGGAACTTCTGCTGGTTCTTCGTCCGCTGCAGGTCCGACTCGGCGAAGGCGTACCGGGTCCGTACGAAGGCCAGCGACTGCTCGCCGTTCAGGGTCTGCTTGCCCGCCTTGAAGTCGGCGCCCGACTTCTCGTCCTTGAAGCCCTCCTCGATGTCCAGCTCCACCCCGCCCAGCGCGTCCACGATGTTCGCGAAGCCGGCGAAGCCGATCTCCGCGTAGTGGTCGATCCGCAGGCCGGTGTTGTGCTCCACCGTGCGCACCAGCAGCTCGGGGCCGTCCTCCGCGTACGCCGCGTTGAGCTTGACCCGGCGCCCCTGCGCGGGGAACTTCTTGCCCGACTGGGAGCCGACGAAGGACGGGATCTCCACGTCCGAGTCGCGCGGCAGCGAGATCATCGTGTTCCCGCTGGAGCACTTCGCCAGGATCATCATCGAGTCGGTCCGCTTGCCCTCGGCCGAGCCCGTGTGGAGCTTCTTCTTCTCCTCGTCGGACATGCCCTCGCGGCTGTCGGAGCCCACGATCAGGTACGTCGTGCAGTCGCCCTCCTTCGGGCGCTCGATGACCTTGGACAGGTCGACCTCGCGGCGCACCTTGGAGTCCGCCCAGAAGTAGGTGGAGACCGTGGTCACCACCAGCGCGGAGACCAGCACGATCGAACCGATCTTGATCCGCTTGCGCCAGTCCGGGGCCGGTCCGGGCGCCCGCCCGGGGCGGCCGGGCCCCGAGGGCGGCTGCGCGGGGCCGCCGGGACCGCCGGGGCCCGAGGGGTTCCCGTAGACCTGGCCGGTGTTGTAGCCGCTGTCGTAGCCGCCGTACGTGTCGTGGCCCTGCGCCTGCTGCGGGGGCACACCGGGTGCGGGCGGCGGCCCGGGCCGCCGGGCGGGCGGCGGTACCGCCGGGCGCGGGGGCTGCTGCCGCTGGACATGCCGCATCCGCTGCGCGCCCTCGGGCTGCGCTCCCGCGCTGCCGCGCCCGTACCCGTCGTCACGACCTTCAGGCCAGTCATTCATGCGCCCTAGGATGCCTGCCCGGGCGTGTCGTCCGACAGCCCGGGGGGACTTCCGTGCCGGTCCTGTTGCAGAGCTGATGCCTCCACAACGCATCTAAGGTGTCCGTATGACAGAGATACCGGGCGAGCTGCCCGGGAAGCCGACCGCGGCCTCCCGTACGACCCTCAGCCACATCATGACGGCCAACGACACCAACCTCCTCGGCACGGTGCACGGCGGCGTGATCATGAAGCTGGTGGACGACGCGGCCGGGGCCGTGGCCGGGCGGCACTCCGGTGGCCCCGCGGTCACCGCCTCCATGGACGAGATGGTCTTTCTCGCCCCCGTACGGGTCGGTGACCTTGTGCACGTGAAGGCCCAGTGCAACTGGACGGGCCGCTCCTCCATGGAGATCGGCGTACGGGTCCTCGCGGAGCGGTGGAACGAGTCCACCCCCGCCACCCAGGTCGGCAGCGCCTACCTGGTCTTCGCGGCCGTGGACGCCGACGGCAAGCCCCGCCGGGTCCCGCCCGTGCTGCCGGAGACCGAGCAGGACGAGCGGCGCTACCAGGAGGCCCAGATCCGCCGCACGCACCGGCTCGCCCGCCGCCAGGCGATCATGGCCCTGCGCGAGGAGCGGGCCGCCCAGGGCTTCGACGAATGACCCACGGCTGACCGGCACCCGTCCGGCAGCCGCCCCGGTGCCGGCTCACTGCCCGCAGGTCACCTCGTCGCCCGTGAGCACCCCGAAGGTGCCCTGGTACGGATCCTCCGCACGCACCGGCACCACCTTGCGGTAGTCCGAGCCCGCGATCACCACCACCGTCCGGCCCTGGCGCGCCACCGCCCGCAGCTCGCTGCCGGGCAGCGCGGCCGCCACCGACCGGGCGGAGCGGTCCCAGCGCGGGTCGTACGTGATCACCGTGCGCCTGACGTCGCGGCCGGCGCCGTTGCCCGGGGCCCGGGTGGTGTCGAAGCCGGTGGCGCGCAGGGCCGCGTCCACCCGGCCGCCCAGCCCGTCGATCCGGGTTCCGTTCTCCACCTGGACCCGGACCTGCTGCGGGGGCACGTCCACGGGCACCGCCGCGGCCCGGCCCGCGGTCTTCCCGGGCCGGGCCGGGGCGAGCGGCCGGTCCTGGCGGAGCGCCTCGAACAGCTTGGCGGCCTTCGGCTCGTCCCACTTCACGGTGGAGCCGATGCTCTTGACCGGGAACGAGGGGTCGCCGACCGGCACGGAGGCGAACTCCGAGGAGGAGGGGGTGAAGTCCCGCATCGCCTGCCCGAGCGCCAGCATCTGCTCCGAGCCGAAGCCCGTGTCGGCCCGGACCGAGCCGAGCAGCGTGGAGCTGACCTGCTTGAACTTCACCGGGTTGAGCAGCACCCCGCCGCTGGTCGCCTGCTTGATCAGGGCGGCGACGAACCGCTGCTGGCGCTGCATCCGGCCCAGGTCGGAGGCCCCGTCGATATGGCGCGAGCGCACGTACTGCAGGGCCTGTCCGCCGGTCAGGCGGTGGGTGCCGGGCAGCAGGTCGAGGCCGGTGTTCGGGTCGCGCATGGTCTTGGCGGTGCAGATGTCCACCCCGCCGATCGCGTCCACCGTCTTCATGAAGCTGGTGAAGTCGACCTCCAGGTAGTGGTCGATCTTCACCCGGGTCATGTTCTCGACGGTCCGCACGGTCAGGTTGGGCCCGCCCTCCGCGTAGGCGGCGTTCAGCTTCACGGGGTGCGCCTTGTGCGCCTTCCCGGTGACGAGGTCCTGGTGGGCGGGCACCTCCGCGTAGCTGTCGCGGGGCAGGCTGATGACGCTCGCCCGCTCCCGGTCCGCCGACAGGTGCACGAGCATGATGGTGTCGGTGCAGTGGCAGGGCGCCCCGCCCAGGCGGTACTCGCGCTTCTCCTCCGGACTGATCTTCTCCCGGCCGTCGGTGCCGACCAGCAGGAAGTTCAGGCCGTGCCCGGCCTGCGGGCGGTTCTTCATGTCCTTGAACGGGTCCACCCGCTCGATCCCGGTGTCCAGCCCGGTCATCACGGCATGCCCGACGGCCCCGCAGCCCAGCACCACCACCGACAGTCCGGTCGCGATCCGCACCCCCCACCTGGGTCTGTCGCCCCGGCGCCGGGCCGGACCGCCGCCCGCACCGCCGCGCCGTACGCGCTGCGGCTGGGGCGGCCTGGCGGGACGGGTGGGACGGTGCGGCTGGGGCACGGTGGACACCTCCGCGGGGACAGCAGGGGGACGATCGGCATGGATCTGATTTGTCAGAACAGTAGGCCCATACGATCAGCCTCTGTCCGTACCGCTCACTCGGCGCGCACCCGGTTCCCCCGTACGCGGTAACGTGACACCGATACCCGACCTTGAAGGACCACATGCCCGCCCAGCAGCCCGCAGTCTCGGTGATCATGCCGGTGCTCAACGAGGAGCACTACCTCCGCGACTCCGTCCGCCACATCCTGGAACAGGAGTACGCGGGCGAGATGGAGGTGGTGATCGCGCTGGGGCCGTCCACGGACCGCACCGACGAGATCGCCGCCGAGCTCGTCGCCGAGGATTCCCGAGTCCACACCGTTCCGAACCCCACGGGCCGGACCCCGGCGGCCCTCAATGCCGCCATCAAGGCCTCACGTCACCCGATCGTGGTACGCGTCGACGGCCACGGCATGCTCTCGCCGAACTACATCGCCACCGCGGTGCGCCTCCTGGAGGAGACCGGTGCGCAGAACGTCGGCGGGATCATGCACGCCGAAGGCCAGAACGCCTGGGAAGAGGCCGTCGCCGCCGCGATGACCTCGAAGATCGGTGTCGGCAACGCGCCGTTCCACACCGGTGGCCAGGCGGGACCGGCCGAGACCGTGTACCTCGGTGTCTTCCGCCGCGAGGCGCTGGAGCAGCAGGGCGGCTACAACGAGGAGTTCATCCGCGCCCAGGACTGGGAGCTGAACTTCCGCATCCGCGAGGCCGGCGGCCTGATCTGGTTCTCCCCGGAGCTGAAGGTCCAGTACCGCCCGCGCCGTTCCGTGAAGGCCCTGGCCAAGCAGTACAAGGACTACGGGCGGTGGCGCCACGTGGTGGCCCGCTACCACGCGGGCTCCATCAACGTGCGCTACCTGGCCCCGCCGACCCTGGTCTGCGCGATCGCGGCGGGCGTGGTCGTGGGTGCGGCCGTCACCCCGCTCGGCTTCGCCGTCCCGGCCGGCTACCTCGCGGCGATCGCCGTGGGCTCCATCCCGGCGGGCAAGGGCCGCTCCCTCAAGGCCCGGGCGCAGATCCCCGTCGCCCTGGCCACGATGCACCTGTGCTGGGGCTACGGCTTCCTGACGAGCCCGCGCTCGCTCGCGAACAAGCTCATCGCGACCCGCCGCCCGGCCGTGCACCGGGACGCCTCGCAGGTCTGAGACGTACGAAGGGGCCCGGCGGGGCGGCTGTGATCCGGACAGCCGCCCCGCCGGGCCCCTTGTGCGTACGCGCTACCAGGTGAAGCCCTCCTGGATCGGCATGCAGGCCTTGTCGTTGTCGCCGTTGAGCGCGTGGGCGGACGTCGGGGCCACCGTCGGGGCGGGCGGCGGCGGGGTCGGCGCGTTGCCGGTCCGCCAGTCCTTGCCGACGAACAGGACGATCCCGGAGACCTCGTCGGTCTTCTGCAACGCGGTGGCGGGCAGGCCGAGCGCGGTGGCGACGGCAGCGGCGTCGGCCGCCTGAGCGTCGGTGGCGAAGCGGACCACCGTGGCGTCCTCGGCCCCCGTCTGGGTGTCGGCGGTGGCCTTGGCGAAGCCCTTGCCGTTCAGCAGCGTGGCGACGTCGGTCGCGCGGAGCTTGACCTTGGCCTCGGCGCCGTCCTTGCCGCCGGTGGCGTTGCGGACGGAGACCGCGATCTTCGCGGGCGACGAGGCAGGTGCGGTGGTCGCGGCGGTGGTCGGCTGGGCCGGGGCGGAGGGCGTCGCGGGGGAGCCCGGCGAGGGGGAGGCGCCGGCCGCCGGGGTGCCGGAGCCCTTGCCGTCGAGCGCGATGTCCTCGCGGACCATCCGGAACAGGTCCTCGGCCTCGCCCGCCAGGGGCTCCACCCGTCCGTTCATGCCGGGCTTCGTGCTGTAGACCCACGGCATGGTGGTCATGGTGATCCGCCCCGGCGGGACCTTCTTGAGCTCCATGCTGAGGTCGTACAGCTTGTCGATCTTGTTCAGGCCGGGGTCCACGACCATGGCGTCGATGGCCGCCTGCGCAAGGCTGTTGAGCTTCACCGGGTTGGTGAGCTTGGCGTTCTTGCGGAACTCGCGGGCCATGGAGTTCATGTACTGGTGCTGGGCGTGGGTACGGGCGATGTCGGTGCCGTCCTCGAACCCGTAGCGGGTGCGCAGCCACTGCAGGGCCGTCTCGCCCTGGATCTTGGTCTCGCCCTTCTCCAGCTTCAGGCCGGAGCCCTCGCCGGTGCGGGTGCGGGAGTGGACGTTCTGCTCGACGCAGACCGGGACGCCGCCGATGGCGTCCGCCATCGAGACCACGCCCTTGAAGTCGATCATCATGAAGTGATCGATGGGGATCTTCGTCAGCTCGGTCCAGGCGGCGACCGTGCAGCCCGGTCCGCCGCGCTGGAGGGACTCGTTCGTCTGGACGAGGCCCTTGCTGGCCGGGTGCACCTTGCCGTTCGGCTCGGTGCACTTGGGCATCATCAGCATCGTGTCGCGCGGCATCGACACCACGGACATGTTGGTGCGGTCGGCGGACAGGTGCAGCAACATCTGCACGTCCGCCAGCGGCGGGCCGTCGAAGGTCTCCGTGGCCCCGCCGAGGGCCTGGTTCGCCGCGTCGTTGCGCGCGTCGGAGCCGATGAGCAGGATGTTCAGCGGGGTCTGCCCGAAGGAATTGGGCTTGGACCCGCCCAGTTTGGTCTCGCCGAGGTTCAGCGGGTCCGTCTTGATGCTGCCGTTCAGGTGGCGGTAGTAGAGGTAACCGCCCGCCGCCGTCCCGAGTATGAGCAGGGACAGCACGGACGACACCCAGCGCAGCACGCGCCGGCGGCCCTTCCTGGTGCGACGGCCGGCCGCCCGCCTGGCGGCCCGGCCGCCCCGCGGTGGGGGTACGGTGCCGGGTGCGTCCGCACCGCCGCCGGATATGCCGTCGGCGGCCTGGGCGGTCGCCCCCTCCTCCCGCACGTTGCTGTGCCTCACGCGTCCCCCCTCGAAATACCAATTGGTCGAAATCGTGCCGGTATCACCGGCCAATCCCCGTTACTTGGCGCAGATCGCCTTGTCCGCCTGTGCCTGCTGGACGTCCTTGGGCAGCTCCTGCGGAACCGGCGCCGCCAGCGGGGCGCCCGGCTGCTGGAAGTCGGGGCCCAGCGTCAGCTTCATCGGCGTCTTGGCCGAGGCGTCCGCCGTCCCCATCTTCATGGCGGTGGCCGGGAGTCCCAGCATCTCCGCCAGCGCCCTGGCCTGGTCGGCCTGGTTGGGCGCGTACTCCAGCTGCGTGGCACCGACCTTCGCGGGGGCGTTGCCGAGGTTGCTGGCCTTGGGTACGCCCTTGGTGTCCTGAAGCCACTTCAGGGTGGTGGAGGCCGCGCCCTTGGGGCCGCCGCCGTTGTACACGTCCACCCGTACGTCCGCCGCGGGCGCCTTGTTGCCCTGGAGCAGCGCGTCCTGCTTGGCCTTCGTGTCCGCGTCGGCCGCCTCCTTCGCGGCCTGCTCCTTCTTCTCGACCTCCGTGAGCGAGACGTCCCCCCGGATCATCTGCAGCAGCGGATCGGCAAGCGCCTGGTCGACCACGACGGTGGCCTTGACCTTCTCGGCCGGGTTGTCGAGTACCGGCACGGTCGTGAAGGTGATGTTCTTGAGGTCGATGTCCTTCAACTCGCCCGCGAGATCGGTGAGTTTGTCGATGGACCCCAGACCCTGGTCCACGGTCAGCGACTTGGTGGCCGCCTCCGCGAGCGAGAAGAACTTCTTCGGGCTCGTCAGCGTTTCCTTCGACTTCATCTCGCGCATCATCGAACCGAGGAACTGCTGCTGGGTCTTGATCCGGTCCAGGTCGCTCTCGTTGCCGAAGGCGTGCCGGGTCCGTACGAAGGCCAGCGCCTCCTCGCCCGACAGCCGGTGCTCGCCCTTCGACAGCTTGAGCTTGGAGTCCTCGTCGTCGACGGCCTTGTCCAGGCAGACGGGCACCCCGCCGACCGCCGTGCTCAGGGTCTTCACGGCGTTGAAGTCGACCATCATGAAGTTGTCGACCTCTATGCCGGTGAGCTCCTTGACGGTGCGCATCGTGCAGCCCGCGTCACGGCCCTCCTGACCCAGGCTGTTGTTGAAGCGGGTGCCCTTCGTGCCCTTGATCTCCTTCGTCGAGCCGTCCGGCTGCTTCGTCGGACAGTTCGGGATGTTGGTGATCAGGTCGCGCGGGATGGACAGCGCGGTGGCGTTGGAGCGGTCCTTGGCGACGTGGAACAGGATCGTGGTGTCGGCGTGGCCGACGCTGTCCTTGTCCCCGTAGCCCTCGTTGCCCGCACCGCTGCGCTTGTCGGTGCCGATGACCAGGATGTTGATGGCCTGGTCCTTCTTGAAGCCGCCGGTGCCCGCGCCCGCGATGTCGGTGACGCTGAGGTTGCCGTTCAGGTGGTCGTAGTAGAAGTACGCCGCCGCGGCGCCGCCGACCAGCAGGAACGCCAGCGTCCCGCTGGTGACGAGCAGTGCCTTCTTGCGGCGTCCGCCGCCACCGCCCTTGCGGGAGCGGCCGCCGCGCCGGCCGCCGGGCGGACCGTCGCCGCGCCGCGGCTTGGGTACGCCCGGGGAGGGTGCGGTGGGTGCGGAGGGCGCTCTGCGCGGGGCGGCCACGGTGGGCCGCTGCTGATGCGCTGTGGAGTCACCCAGTCGCAGTTCGTAGTTGCCGGTGCGGGGATTGAGCACCCACTGGTCTGCGGGGTCGATCTCGTCGGCCCGCCCACGGCTTTGCGCATCCACGGTTGCTCGAATCCTCCGTCGGTGCCTCGCGACGCGCCTCCCCCAGGCGCACGGTCAACGATCCGGCTGCTGGTGCCCGGCCTCTGGTCTGGCGGGGCACCGGATCGCTCACCATATCCGTCAGGTTCGGCTGCAAACCATGCTGGTGACAAATTCCACTCCCCTTATAACGGGGCGAACGGGTCATCCCACTCGGTTCGGTCACCGGCTTTTGGGATTGCTTTACCGGCAGTCGGCCATCCCCGCCGTGGTACCGGTAAAGGTAGGGACGGGTACGGGGGTCCCGGTGGTTCCCCCGTCCGTACGGCCCGCGCCGTCCCGTGGTGCTCCGGACGGCGTGGCCTCGACCGGCTCGATCCCGTTCTCGGGCTTCGGCGGGGCGACCGTCACCGGCTGGTCCGCCCGCAGCTGCTGGAACAGCCGGGCGGCGTCCGGCTCCACCAGCTCGTCCCGGTTCGGGTCGGCCGAGTACGGCTTGCGGGGGACCGTCAGGAACTTGATCTGGTCGGTCGGTATATCCCGTACGCCCCGTACGAGTTCGTACAGGCCGCGCAGCGAGGCCAGCCCCGGGTCCGTGGTCACCGAGGAGGTCGCGGCGTCCAGCAGCGGATACAGCCGGGCCGGGTTCAGCAGCACCCCGTTGCTCTGCACCTTCTTGACGAGCGAGCCGAGGAACTGCTGCTGGCGCTCCATCCGTTCGGTGTCGCTGCCGTTGCCCAGGCTGTAGCGGGCGCGGACGAAGCCCAGCGCCTGCTCGCCCTGGAGGGTCTGACGTCCGGCGGGCAGCCGCAGCTTGGCCTCGGAGTCGTCGATCGGCTGCTTGAGGCAGACCTCCACCCCGCCGATGGCGTCGACCATCTTCTTGAAGCCGCCGAAGTCGAGCACCATGTGGTGGTCGATCCGGATCCCCGTGAGCCTCTCGGCCGTACGGATCGTGCAGCCGGCCCCGCCCCACTGGAAGGCCCAGTTGAACTGCGCACGCTGTTCGCGGGTGCGACTCCCGTCCGCCATCAGGCACTCGGGGATCTCCGTCATCAGGTCCCGGGGTATCGACACCGCCGTCGCGCTCCGCCGGTCCGCGGGCACGTGCAGCAGGATCGTGGTGTCCGAGCGCTGGGTGCCCCGGTCCTGCCCGTAGCGGGCGTTGTCCCTGCCCGAGCGGGAGTCCGAGCCGATCAGCAGGATGTTCTGGGCGCCGTTCGCGAAGTGCGCCGGGCGGTCGCGCTCGTAGCGCCGCAGCTCGGAGGCCGCCGAGGTGTCCTCGGTGATGTTCCCGTCGAGCTTGTTGTAGAGCCACCAGCCGGTGGCCGACCCCGCCAGGACCACGAAGGCCGACCCGAGCCCGATCCAGCGCAGCAGTCGGCGCCGACGACTGCGCGGAGGCTTCGAGCCGCCTCCGGCCGTCCCGGTCCCGCCCGGTATGCCTGCGCTGTCCGTCACTGGCGTCCGTCCCCTCGCCGCTGCGACCCGCTCCGACAACGGCCGTACGGGTGGGTACGGCCACTGCCGATCCTGCCTCCGGGCGGCCGGGGCAGCCCGGGGGCAGGGGCGTGTCTAGGGCCATGTGGGTGACAAATCGGCCATTCTCGCCATTAACCAGTCTGGGTGACGGGACTCCAGGCCGCGATCAGACCGTGTGGGTGACGCGCTCGCTCTCGATCCGCTGCGCCACCGCGTCCTGCGACAGCCGGTCCAGATTCCGGCACAGCACCACGGAGCCGCCCGACGCCAGAGCGGCGTACAGCCCGGCCGAGAGGCCGTCCCAGGTGTCGTAGCCGAGCCCGGTCAGCACCCGCGAGCCCGGGCCGAGGCCGAGCTTCGCCGCGTCCTCGCGGGCGCGCGCCGTGAGCTCCGCGTGGGAGAACTCCTCGCCGCCGACGATCAGCGCGGGACCATCCGCCTCCACCGGGACGAAGGGTGCGAACCGGTCCCCCTGCCCCGGCACCTCGACCGCGTAGTCCGCGAACCCGGCCGGCGGCTGCGGGAACCGTCCGCCCAGCGGCCGCAGCGCGAGCGCCACCCGCTCCCCATCGCACTCCAGGGCCCGGTCCAGCGAGTCCGGCCCGCTGACGACGAGATCGGCATCGCCCGGGTACCCGTCCACCGAGGCCACGACCCCGACCGAGTCGCACGCGAGCAGCCAGACGGCGCTCTGCCAGTGAGCGGGCAGGAGCAGCGCGAGCCGGTCGCCGGGTTCGGCGCCCAGGTCGCCCTGGAGCAGATTGGCGGTCTTGGCCACCCAATTGGCGAAGGTGGCGACGGACAATTCCACGCGCTCGCCCGTGGCGTCGTCGTAGAAGGTGACGAGCGGGCGGCCCGGATCGGCGGCGAGCGCGGATCGCAGCAGGTCGGCAGGGGTGCGGTCAGTGGCGTTCACCCGGCACAGGGTACGCGGGCCCGTCCCCCGTACGGCGGCCCGCTGCTCCGCCGTACGGGGGAGGGGCAGGCCGGGGCAGGCCGGACGGGCCGTCAGTTCTCGGATGGCGCCCGCCCGTGCGGGTGCTCACCATCCTTTTCATGCGTGGATTCCTTGCTTCCTCGATCGGCGTCGCGACCGCCGCCGTACTGGCCCTGCCCGTCGCGTTCCCCACCGCGGCCCTCGCAGAGTCGTCCCCCGTGACCCCCGCCGGTTCCACCCAATCGCTGCCGCTCGTCCCCCTGGGACCCTCGGCAACCCGGACGCCCGGCGTCCCCGGGATGAGCGCCTCGCCGGGCGGCCTCCCCGAGACGCGGGGCCTGACCGCCCGCGAGGTCACGACGTTCTCGCTGGTCGGCGTGGTCTGGGACGATGCTGCCACCCAGCTGCACGGCACCGTCCAGGTCCGCACCCGCTCCGCGAAGACCGCGACCTGGTCCGGCTGGCAGGACGTCGAGACCCACAACAGCGAGCACGCGGCCGACCCCGACGCGGTGGAACGCGGCTCCGGCCGGATCCGCGGTGCCACCGCCCCGCTCTGGGTCGGCGAGTCCGACGGCGTGGAGGTCCGCGTCCAGGCGGAGCCCGGCACCCCGTCCACCCGCGCCCCCGCCCGGCTGCCCACGGGCATGCGGATCGAGCTCGTCGACCCGGGTGCGGAAACGCCCGCCACCGGGTCGGACGGCAAGAACAGCGGCCCCGAGGGCGACGACAAGGGCGAGGTGGTGGTGCCCGGCATGACGATGGAGATGGCGGAGTCCTCCGCCGCGAACATCCCGCACGCCGAGCTGGGCGCCAACGAGATCACCGAACTGGACAAGGCCGACTCCACCGCCGACGCGATCTTCGCGAGCGACGGCGAGCTGACCGCGGCGGCCGCCCCGTTCATCGGCCCGCGCCCGCGGATCGTCACCCGCAAGGGATGGGGCGCGGACGAGTCCCTGCGCGAGTCGGGCTTCGTCTACACGAACACGGTCAAGGCGGCCTTCGTCCACCACAGCGCCTCCGGCAACAACTACGCCTGCAAGGACGCCCCGGCGGTCCTGCGCAGCCTGTACCGCTACCACGTGGTCAGCAGCGGCTGGCGGGACTTCGGCTACAACTTCGCCGTCGACAAGTGCGGCACGGTCTACGAGGGCCGGGCCGGCGGAGTCTCCAAGGCGGTGCTCGGCGCGCACACCATGGGCTTCAACACGAACAGCATGGGTGTCGCGGTCCTGGGCACCTACACGTCCACGACCCCGCCGGCGGCGGCGGTCGACGCGGTCGCCCGCCTCACGGCCTGGAAGCTCGGCCTCTTCAGCCGGGACCCGCGCGCGAAGACGACCCTGACCTCGGGTGGCGGCAACCGCTACCCCAAGGGCAAGAACGTCACGATGAACGTCATCTCGGGCCACCGCGACGGCTTCGCGACGGCCTGCCCGGGCGCGAAGCTCTACGGAAAACTCCCGTCAACCCGCACCACGTCGGCCAAACTCCAGGGCCGCCCGTAGCCGCAACGCGATGCCCCGGCAACGGTCCGCAGGGCTACGCTCGAGGCATGGCCGGCCGCTTCGATCCACTCACCCGCACCAACGTGCGCGGCGGCCGCACCGCCGTGCCCGGCGGGCAGGGGCACGCGGCCGGGGCCGGGGCCAAGGCCCGGCGCTGGGCCCCCGACGGCCCCGTCGACCTCGGGCTCACCCTCGGCCCGCTCAGACGCGGCCCCGCCGACCCCACCTTCCGCACCACCCCCGACGGCTCGCTCTGGCGCACCAGCCAGACCCCGCAGGGCCCCGCGACCCTCCGGGTCTCCCGCACCGGCACCGAGATCACCGCCGAGGCCTGGGGCCCCGGCGCCGACTGGTTCCTCGAACAGCTGCCCGCCCTCCTCGGCGCCGGCGACGACCCCGCCGCCTTCGTCCCCCGCCACCGCCTCGTGCACGCCAGCCACCGCCGCCGCCCGGGCCTGCGCCTCACCCGCACCGGGCTGGTCCTGGAGTCCCTGATCCCGGTCATCCTGGAACAGAAGGTCACCAGCGACGAGGCGTACCGCGCCTGGCGCCGCCTCGTACGCCAGTACGGCGAGCCCGCGCCCGGCCCGCACGGCCTCGGCCTCTGCGTCATGCCCGCCGCCCGCACTTGGGCCCTGATCCCGTCCTGGGACTGGCACAAGGCCGGCGTCGACGCCAAGCGCTCCGCCACCATCGTCCGGGCCGCCCGCGTGGCGAACCGCCTGGAGGAGGCCGCCGCCATGGAGCCCGCGCCGGCGGCCGCCCGGCTGGAGGCCGTCCCCGGCATCGGCCCCTGGACCTCCGCCGAAACCCTCCAGCGCAGCAACGGCGACCCCGACGCCGTGACCACCGGCGACCTCCACCTCCCCGGCATCATCGGCTACGCCCTCGCCGGGGACCGCGACGCCGACGACGCCGCCATGCTGGAGCTCCTGGCCCCGTACGCCGGGCAGCGTCACCGCGCCGCCCGCCTGATCCTCCTCGCGGGCCACACCCCGCCCCGCCGCGCACCGCGCATGCCGCGCAGCGACATCGGCCGGCTCTGACCGCCTGACGGCCGGACCGCCCGGCTACCGGACCCGGATGAAGTCCGTCGCGGACCGCGCGGGCCGCTCCCGGGGCGGCTCCGCCGCGTGCCCCACGGCCACCGTCCCCATCGGATCCCAGTCCTCGGGCAGCCCCAGCACCTCGCGCACCACCTCCCGGCAGAACATCGTCGAGGACACCCACGCCGAGCCCAGCCGCTCCCCGGCCAGCGCGACCAGGAAGTTCTGCACCCCCGCGCCCATCGCGACCACGAACATCTCCCGCTCCGCCGTGTCCCGCCGAGCGTGCCCGTAGTCGTGCGCGCCGTCCGTCACCAGACAGGGCACCACCAGGTACGGGGCGGCCCGCAGCACGTCCCCCCGCCGTACCCGCTTCGCGATGGACTCCTCGGACTTGCCGTCCGCCCGCAGGTCCGCGACCCAGGCGTCCCGCATCGCGTCCAGCAGCTCCAGCCGGGCCGCGGCCGACTCCAGCAGCACGAACCGCCACGGCGTCGTGTGGTGCGGAGCCGGGGCCGTCACGGCCGCCGCCACGGCCCGCCGCACCGCTCCGCCGTCCACCGGCTCGGCCGTGAAGGCCCGTACGGTACGGCGCTGCGTCACGGCTTCCCGTACCGCCTCCGAGGTGCCCAGCCGGAACATGTCGTCCGCCGGGGTGCGCACCAGGTCCCGCGCCGACGAGCCCTCGCCGAGGACGTGCGCCAGACCGCGTACGACGGCCACCGGAAGCCCGGCCGCCTTGCCCTTGACCAGGTCGCCCGCCGCCGCCAGCTCGTCGGCGGTCGCCACCACCGTCGCGCTCAGCGGATTGCCGTGCGCGTCCGTGCCCCCGCGCAGGTCGTCCAGGACCCGTACCCCGGACGAGCCGATCGCCACGTCGGTGAGCCCGGTGCGCCACGGCCGCCCGAAGGTGTCCGTCACGACCACGCCCACGTCCACGGAGAGGATGTCGCGCACCCCCGCGCGGATCGCGGCGGCCGAGGCGTCGGGGTCCTCGGGCAGCAGCAGGACCGTGCCGGGCACGGTGTTGGAGGCGTCCACCCCGGCGGCCGCCATCACCAGCCCCTGCCGGTTCTCGACGATCCGCAGGGAACCGCGGCGCGCGACCACCCGTACGGTCTCCGCGTCTATGGCCGCCTCGCGCGAGTCCGCCTCTACGATGCGGCCCTCGGCCTTGGAGACGATCTTCGAGGTGACCAGCAGGACGTCCCCGTCCCGCAGGTCGGGCGCGGCCACCGTGATCAGCTTCGCCAGGTCGTCACCCGGCCTGACCTCGGGGATCCCGTCGACGGCCCGCACCTCGTACGAAGGACTGTGCTCGCGAGAAGCGTGCGTCACGGCGGTCACCGGGAGGCCTCGGCCAGTTCCAGCGCGGCCCGGGCCATCTCGGCGGTGGCGGCGAGGTCGGTCATCATCAGCGGCACCGCGCGGCAGGTGATCCCCGCGGCCTCGACCTCGGCGACGGCGTCCGCGTCGGCGGTGTCCACCAGCCAGCCGTCGAGCAGCTCGGTCCCGTAGTGCAGGGCGACGGCGGCGGCCGTGGACTCGACGCCCACCGCGGCCAGCACCTTGTCGGCCATCCCGCGCACGGGCGCGCCCCCGACGATGGGGGAGAGGCCCACGACCGGCGCCTGGGCGGCGGCCACGGCGTCCCGGATGCCGGGCACGGCGAGGATCGTCCCGACCGACACCACCGGGTTGGACGGCGGGAAGACGATCACGTCGGCGGCGGCGATGGCCTCCAGCACCCCGGGCGCGGGCTTGGCCTGCTCGGCCCCGACGGGGACGATCGCCTCCGCGTCCACCGCGGCGCGCAGCCGGACCCAGTACTCCTGGAAGTGGATGACCTTGCGCTCTCCGGTGCCCGCCTCGGTGATCGCGACGTGGGTCTCGACCCGGTCGTCGGACATGGGCAGCAGCCGTACGCCGGGCTGCCAGCGGTCGCAGAGGGCCTCGGTGACGGCGCTCAGCGGGTAGCCCGCGCCGAGCATCTGCGTACGGACGATGTGGGTGGCGAAGTCGCGGTCGCCGAGGCCGAACCAGGTCGGTCCGACCCCGTACGCGGCGAGCTCCTCCTTGACGGTGAAGGACTCGTCGGTGCGGCCCCAGCCCTGGTCCTCGTTGATGCCACCGCCGAGGGTGTACATCACCGTGTCCAGATCGGGGCACACCTTGAGCCCGAACAGGTGAATGTCGTCACCGGTGTTGCCGATGACCGTGATGTCCGCGTCGGGCACTGCCGACTTGAGTCCGCGGAGGAACCGGGCGCCGCCTATACCGCCGGCCAGAACAACAATGCGCATGCACCGAAGTCTGTCAGGCCGGCCGGGTCACACGGGTACGGACTCCGGCGTGGCCGGGGAGCAGCTGTGGATCGGCATTTCGGTCAGGCCGGGGAAGTAGACGTGGAGGCTGACCGCGCCGTCGAGGGTGTCGTTGACGACCTCGTGGGCGTAGCCGGGGGCGAAGACCCGCTGGGAGCCGGCGCCGAGGGTGAGCCGCCCGCGCGGGTTGCGCTCGGTGAGCTCGCCTTCGAGGACGGTCAGGACGCCGGAGGAGGGGCCGTGGTCGTGCAGGCCGCTGCCCTGGCCGGGGACCCAGCTGAGCAGCCAGACCTCGTAACCGGGGCCGGTGCGCAGCCGGTGGTACCAGCGGGTGGTGGCGTCGTACCGGACGAGGTGCTCCCAGGAGGCGCGGTCCTCGGCGATGGAGCGGGCGAGCCCGACGAACTCGGCGACGGTGGCCGGGTGCTCGCGGGCGGGCTGGAGGAGGTGCTGGACGGCGAGGATGTCGCCGGCGATCTGGAGGTCGCTCTCGACAGTGATCGGGGTGCTGTTCATCGTGGGGAGTCCTCGACGGATGTCAGTGGTGCTGGCGGTTGCTGTGGGGCGGGCTGGAGCTCAAGGGAGCCGAAGCTCCGAAGGCATCAACAGCTGCAACAGCAACAGCGAACCTGGGCAGCGCACAGGAACCCACGAATGGGGGTCCGGGTGATGGCTGCGGTCACTGACATGCGAACAAGGAGAACGGGTCGGAGGTCGGACTGTCAACCCAATGTCTGGTTTGGGGCAAAAGTTTCACCTCATCCGGTTACTGTGCGCGGAGAAAGGTTTGTGCACTCCGCGCCAGGGGATGTGCCGCTGTGCCGAGCCCAAACCTGAACCTGCCATCTCGTGACCGGACTGTGATCTCCGCCGCTTCTTTGGCTGAATCGCAACCCCGCCACAGGGTGACGCGTGAATCCCAGGTGAAGGAGTGCATCACAAGATCGCCTGTGGCATGTGTCACGATTTTTGGCGATATGAACACTTTCTGCATAGGCTTGGTTCCGCAGAGTGAATAAGGGGCCCAATAGCAGATCTCGGCTTGACTGCGCCGGAGCCGCGCACTTGTAATTTCACTCGTGTCGTTACGTAGCGATCAGTAACGGCATGACCACGGGGACGCACAGACAGAGCGAGGGGCGCACATGACCGAGCTGTTTCAGGAACTGCTGGTCGAGGAGGCGGACGAGGAGCTCGGATGGCAGGAGCGCGCTCTGTGCGCCCAGACCGACCCCGAGTCCTTCTTTCCCGAGAAGGGCGGCTCCACCCGCGAGGCCAAGAAGGTCTGCCTCGCCTGCGAAGTCCGCTCCGAATGCCTTGAGTACGCCCTTGCCAACGACGAGCGATTCGGCATCTGGGGCGGTCTGTCCGAGCGCGAGCGCCGCCGGCTGAAAAAGGCAGCGGTCTGATAGGCCCCGGGCGCTTCCCGCCGGGCGTCTGCCGCACATCGCACGACATATCGAACCGCACGGCCGACCGGGCAGAAAACACGGCGGACAACAGGGCAAACAACACCGCGAAGAGCACGGCAAAGAGCACGGCAAACGGTCCGCCTCCTGCACCTTCCCCGCAGGAGGCGGACCGCTGCTTTGCCAGCCGTTAGGGTGGGGCGCTGTCCAGCAGCCTCCGAGGGCACACCACCCCCGGACCCTCCCCCCGGACTCCTTCCGGAGGGACCCCCAGGCCGGAGGGCCAGTAGCGCGATGTCCCTGCACAGCCAGTCGGCGGCCTCCCACCAGGCCCCCGCCACACCCGAGTTCCCCCGGCACGTCGTCACCGCGGTCCTCGTCGCCCACGACGGCGACCGCTGGCTGCCCCGGACCCTCGCCGGCCTCCTCGGCCAGGAACGTCCCGCGCAGAACCACATGGCCGCCGACACCGGCAGCGCCGACGAGTCCGCGCGACTGCTCACCCAGGCCTTCGGCGACGACCGCGTCCTGCACCTCGCCCGCCGCACGGGATTCGGCACCGCCGTCGACGAAGCCGTCCGCACCGCCGGCACCATGACCCCCGAGGACCTCCCGTACCTCAAGCGCCCCAGCGGCTGGGACCCCGTCAGCCGCACCTGGCGCGACGACGCGTACGACCTCCCCGAGCTCCCCCACGGCGAGCCCGTCCAGTGGCTCTGGCTCCTCCACGACGACAGCGCACCCGAACCCGACGCCCTCGCCGAACTGCTCCGCGTCGCCGACGAGAACCCCGACGCCGCCGTCATCGGCCCCAAGCTCCGCGGCTGGTACGACAAGAAGCAGCTCCTCGAAGCCGGCGTCACCATCGCCCGCAGCGGCCGCCGCTGGACCGGACTCGACCGCCGCGAACAGGACCAGGGCCAGCACGACCAGGTCCGCCCCGTCCTCTCCGTCTCCACCGCCGGCATGCTGGTCCGCCGCGACGTCTACGACGCCCTCGGCGGCTTCGACAAGCGGCTGCCCCTGATGCGCGACGACGTCGACCTCTGCTGGCGCGCCCAGAGCGCGGGCCACACCGTCCTCGTCGCCCCCGACGCCGTCATGCGCCACGCCGAGGCCGCCGCCCGCGAACGCCGCACCGTCGACTGCGCCGGCCGCACCACCGCCAGCCCGCACCGCGTCGACAAGGCCGGCGCCGTCTACACGATGCTCGCCAACAGCTCCGGCCGCGCCCTGCCGTACGTCCTGCTGCGCGTCCTGCTCGGCACCGTGCTGCGCACCCTCGCCTACCTCGTCGGCAAGGCCCCCGGCCAGGCCGTCGACGAGGTCACCGGCCTCCTCGCCACCCTGCTCCGCCCGGGCCGCGTCCTCGTCGCCCGCAGGGCCCGCCGCCGCCCCGCCGTCCCCGCGGCCGAGCTGCGCCCGCTTTTCCCGCCGCCCGGCGCCTCCCTGCGGGCCAACGCCGAACAGCTCGCCGGATACTTCGGCGACGCCCGCGACAGCGACTCCGTCCCCGCCGGCCGGCACGGCGGCGGCAGCATCCTCACCGCACCCGGCGAGGACGGCGACTACCCGGCGGCCGAGGAGCGCTTCGCGCGCCTCAAGCGGATCGCCCGCAACCCCGCCCCCGTCCTCTTCGGCCTCCTCCTGCTCGTCTCCCTCGCCGCCTGCCGCGCCCTGATCGGCGGCGGCTCCCTGATGGGCGGCGCGCTGCTCCCCGCCCCCGACAGCGGCCCCGGCCTCTGGCGCGCCTACACCGACGGCTGGCAGGCCGTCTCCACGGGCTCCACCGCCGACGCGCCGCCCTACCTGGCCGTCCTCGGCGCCTTCTCCACCCTCCTCTTCGGCTCCACCCACGCCGCCCTGACCCTGCTGCTCGTCGGCTCCGTCCCGCTCGCCGGACTCACCGCCTACTTCGCCTCCCGGCCGCTCGTCGAGTCCCGGCTGCTGCGCGCCTGGGCCGCCATCGCCTACGCCTTCCTGCCCGCCGTCACCGGGGCCCTCGCCGGAGGCCGCCTCGGCACCGCCGTCCTCGCCGTCCTGCTGCCGCTGATCGCCCGCTCCGCCGTCGCCGCCTTCGGCTTCGGCGACGGCGACCGCAGCAGCTGGCGCGCCGTGTGGACGTACACCCTGCTGCTGACCGCGGCCACCGCCTTCACCCCCGTCGTCTGGCCGCTCGCCGCCGTCCTCGGGGCCGCCGCGCTCGTCTTCCACCGGGCGCAGTGGAAGACGTACGGACCGAGGCTGCTCGCCACCCTCGCCGTCCCGCTCCTCGTGCTCGCCCCCTGGTCGCTGGGCCTGCTCACGCACCCCGGCCGCTTCCTGCACGAGGCCGGACTGCCCTTCGGAACCGGTTCCGCCTCCGCCCTGGACCTGCTCGGCATCAGCCCCGGCGGCCCCGGCGCCGCCGGCGGCCTGCTGCTCCTCGGCATCGTCCTCGCCGCGCTCGGCGCCCTGCTCCGCGCCGAGCGGCAGTTCGCGGTCCGCACCGCCTGGGCCACCGCCCTCGCCGCGCTGCTCCTCGCCGTCCTGCTCAACCGCAGCGCGTGGGCCGGACCCGCCACCCTCGTCTACGGGCTCGCCCTGCTGACGGCCGCCGCGGTCGGCGCGGACGGCGCCAAGGAGCGGGTCGCCGCAAGCAGCTTCGGCTGGCGCCAGCCGCTGGCCGCGCTCATCGCGCTGGCCGCCGCGGCCGGACCGCTGCTCGCCGCGGCCGCCTGGCTCCTCGCCGGCGCCGACGGCCCGCTCCAGCGCCGCGACCCGGTGCAGGTGCCCGCCTTCGTCGCCGACGCGGGCGGGGACGACAACCAGACCCGCACCCTGATCCTCGACCTGGACCCGCCCGCCACCGTCTCCTACAGCCTCGTCCGCGGCTCCGGCGGCCGCCTCGGCGACGCCGAGGTAGCCGCCCGCACCGGCGGCGACCCGCGCCTCGACAAGGTCGTCTCCAACCTGGTCGCCGGCTCCGGCGCGGACCAGTCCAGCCAGCTCAGCGCCTACGCCATCCGCTTCGTCATGTTCCGCCCCGGCGGCCCCGAGGAGATCCGGCGCGTCCTCGACGCCACCCCCGGCCTCAGCCGCCGCCACCAGCAGGACGGCACGGCGCTGTGGGGCGTCGAACCCTGGCTGCCGCGCGCCGTCATCGTCTCCGGCAAGCAGGGCGAGGCCCCGATCCCGGTCGCCGCGGGCCCCGTCGAGGCCCACGGCAAGATCCCGGCCGGTGAGGCGGGCCGCGTGCTGCGCCTGGCCGACCGCGCCGACTCCGGCTGGCAGGCCACCCTCGACGGCAAGCCGCTCAAGCCGAAGACCCTCGACGGCTGGGCGCAGGGCTTCGAACTGCCCGCCGCCGCAGGCCGCCTCGACCTCGTCCACGAGGGCTCCCTCCTGCGGACCGGCTGGCACTGGGCCCAGGGGCTCCTCGCCCTGGTGCTGCTGGTGATGGCCCTGCCCGGCCGCCGAGAGCGGCTCGACGACGACCTCCCCGAGGAGGAGGCCGCGATCCCGGCCCAGTCCGGCCCGGGCGAGCCCGGCGAGGGCCGCCGCGCCCGCCGGCTGCGCGCGGAGGCCGAGCCCGTCGCCGCCCCCGCTCCGGTGGAGGCCGAGGTGGCCGCCGATCCGTACGCGGACATCCCGGCGCAGCCGGTGTACGGGGAGGAGACGTACGCCTACCAGGCCTACCCGGACCAGGGCGGCTACACCTACGAGCAGCAGCAGCAGCAGCCGTACGCGCAGCCCGCGGAGTACGAGCAGTACCCGTACCCGCAGCAGCAGGCACAGCAGCAGTACCCCTACCCGTACGAGCAGTACGACCCCAACGACGGCCACGCGCAGTACGACCCGCGTCCGGACGGGAGCCCCCAGCAGTGAAGCAGCGCGCACCCCTCACGCTGGCGGCCGTGACCGCGGCGCTGGCCGCCCTCACCGGCATCGCCGCCCTCACCGCCCCCGCCGCCGGGGGCACGGCTCCCGACGGCAAGGCCGCGGCCGCCGCCCGGATGCCGGTGGAGCGGTCCCTGCTGGTCTGCCCGGCGCCCAGTTCCTCGGACATCGCGGACACCACGTACACGGCGTTCACCCCCGGCGCGGCCGGATCCGCCGAGGGCAAGGGCTCGGCCCGGCTGCTCGGCGCCACCAAGGACGCCAAGCCGGTGCTGGAGCCCAAGGAGGTGGGCAAGCCCTTCGGGGCCACCGCCTCCGGCGCCGACGCGCCCGCGCTGACGGGCAGCGCCGACGGGGTCCTCGCCCCCGGCTGGACCGCGCAGATGACCACCAAGGTCTCCGTCGGCCGGGCCCGGGGCGTCCTCGGCGCCTCCTGCACCGCGCCCGGCACCGACTTCTGGTTCCCCGCCGTGAGCACCGCCAAGGGACGCGAGGACTACGTCCACCTCACCAACCCCGACGACGCCGCGGCCGTCGTCGACATCAAGCTGTTCGGCCCCGACGGGCTGGCCAAGCCCGACGCGGGCACCAGCGAGAACATCCGGATCGACCCCAAGTCCAGCAAGTCGGTCCTGCTCTCCTCCCTGGTCCCGGGCAGCCAGCTCGCGGACGCCACCGCCCACGTGACGACCCGGGCGGGCCGGGTCGGCGCCTCGGTCCAGGTCGCCGAGGAGGGCGTGGGCGCCGACTGGCTGCCTGCCGCCGCGGACCCGGCGGGCTCGCTGGTCCTGCCGGGCATCCCGGCCGATGCGGTCTCCGTCCGGCTGGTGGCCTTCGTACCCGGCGACGAGGACGCGGACCTGAAGGTCCGGCTGGCCGCTCCGGGCGGCGCCATCACCCCGGCGGGCAACGAACAGCTGCACGTCAAGGCCGGTATGACCGCGAGCGTCGACCTCAAGGACGTGACCCGCGGCGAGCCCGGCTCGCTGCTGCTGACCCCGGCGGACCCCAAGAAGGCCGCCCCGGTCGTCGCGGCGGTACGAGTGGTGCGCGGCAGCGGCGCCAAGCAGGAGCTGGGCTTCGTCCAGGCCACGGCGCCGGTGGGCACGCGGGCGACCGTCGCCGACAACCGGCCCGAGGAGAACGCGACCGTCCTGTCGCTGACGGCGGCGGGCGACAAGGACGCGAAGGTCAAGGTGACGGCCTCACCGGGTACCGGCGGCGGCGAGGCGGCCTCCCAGGAGGTGACCGTCAAGGCGGGCACCACACAGGTGGTGGCCGCGGCCCCGGCGGGCGGCAAGGGCTCCTACGCCCTCACCGTCGAGACCCTCTCGGGCGGCCCGGTCCACGCGGCCCGCACGCTGAACCTCCCGCACGAGGGCATCTCGATGTTCACCGTCCAGACCCTGTCCGACGACCACTCCACGGTCTCGGTCCCCAGGGCCGCCGAGGACCTCTCGGTCCTCACCCGCTGACCCGCGGACGGCGCTGCGGCCAGGTGCCAGGTACCTACTCCTGGCCGTAGCGCGGGTCCACCGTCTCCGGCGAGAGGCCCAGCAGCTCCGCCACCTGCTCCACCACGATCTCGTGGACCAGCAGCGCCTTCTCGTCCCGCGTCTTGGTACGGATCTCCACCGGCCGGCGGAAGACCACGACCCGGGCCGGCCGGCCCTCGCGAGGCTCCGAGACCCCGCCCAGCGGAACCGCCTCGTCGTTCCAGCCGGCGTCCGCTCCGCCCGGCGGGCCCGGCACGTCACCGACCAGGAACTCCACCTCGGCCAGCTGCGGCCAGCGCCGCTCCAGCCGCTCCACGGAGTCCCGTACGAGGTCCCCGAACAGCTCCGACCGGCTCGCCGACAGCGGTACTTGAGGCGGCGCCACCGGCCCGCGCATCCCGCGCCCGTGCCGGTCCCGCCGGCGCGGGCGCGGCTCGGCGGGAGCCCCGACGGGGGGCTGGGCAGGACGGGGAGGCAGCGGGCTGTCGGTCACCCCCGCAGGGTAGCTCTCGGCACGACACGGGGGAGTGAGCGGCGGGAGAGTCGTCGCGGCCCGGTCAAGAGTGCGGTACCGTCCAACGTCGTGAGCCTTGTACGTCGTTGTTCGCGCACCGCGTGCGGCCGCCCTGCCGTCGCGACACTGACGTACGTCTACGCCGATTCGACCGCAGTTCTCGGCCCGCTCGCCACTTACGCCGAGCCCCACTGTTACGACCTGTGCGCCGAGCACTCCGAGCGCCTGACCGCCCCGCGCGGCTGGGACGTCGTCCGCCTGTCCGACGGCTCCGGGCCGTCGCGCCCCAGCGGCGACGACCTCGAAGCCCTCGCCAACGCCGTCCGTGAAGCGGCCCGCCCGCCCGGGCGCGCGGCGGAGGCCGGGGGATCCGTCCCGGGAGGCCGGGTCACCGGCGAGACCCGTCGCGGACACCTGCGCGTTCTGAGATCGCCCGATTCCTGACGCTCCGATCGCCTGAAGAGCGGGTCCTCGTTCAAGGTAGGTTGGCCGGACCGCACAGAACCTTCAGGAGGGCACGCAGTGGCCGCAGATCTTTCGAACATCGTCAAGGCGTATGACGTGCGTGGTGTCGTGCCGGACGAGTGGGACGAGTCGTTGGCGGAGCTGTTCGGTGCCGCGTTCGTCGAGGTGGCGGGTGCTTCGGCGATCGTGATCGGTCATGACATGCGGCCGTCGTCGCCGGGTCTGTCGGCTGCTTTCGCGCGTGGTGCGGCTGCCCGGGGTGTGGACGTGACGCTGATCGGTCTGTGCTCGACGGACCAGCTGTACTACGCGTCGGGGTCGATGAATCTGCCGGGTGCGATGTTCACGGCCTCGCACAATCCGGCCAAGTACAACGGCATCAAGCTGTGCCGGGCGGGTGCGGCTCCGGTGGGTCAGGACACGGGTCTGTCGCAGATCCGTGAGCTGGTGGAGAAGTGGTCCGATGAGGGCGCCCCGGAGATCGCGGCCGGCACGGTCGCGGGCACGGTCACCGAGCGGGACTCGCTGGCCGGTTACGCGGCGCATCTGCGCGCTCTGGTGGACCTGACGGTGATCCGTCCGCTGAAGGTGGTCGTGGACGCGGGCAACGGCATGGGCGGCCACACCGTCCCCACCGTGTTCGAGGGCCTGCCGCTGGACCTGGTCCCGATGTACTTCGAGCTGGACGGCACGTTCCCCAACCACGAGGCGAACCCGCTGGATCCGAAGAACATCGTGGACCTGCAGGCCCGTGTGCTGGCGGAGGGCGCGGACCTGGGCATCGCGTTCGACGGGGACGCGGACCGCTGCTTCATCGTGGACGAGCGCGGCCAGGGCGTCTCCCCGTCGGCGATCACGGCGCTGGTGGCGGCGCGTGAGCTGGCCCGCAACGGCGGCACGGGCACGGTGATCCACAACCTGATCACCTCCTGGTCGGTGCCGGAGGTGGTCCGGGAGAACGGCGGCACCCCGGTCCGTACCCGGGTGGGGCATTCCTTCATCAAGGAGGAGATGGCGAAGACGGGTGCGATCTTCGGTGGTGAGCACTCGGCGCACTACTACTTCAAGGATTTCTGGAACGCGGACACCGGGATGCTGGCCGCGCTGCACGTGCTGGCGGCCCTGGGCGGCCAGGACGGTCCGCTGTCGGCTCTGGTGGCTTCCTATGACCGTTACGCGGGCTCGGGGGAGATCAATTCGACGGTCGCGGACCAGGCGGGCCGGCTGGCGGCGGTCAAGGCCGTCTACGGCGGCCGTGAGGACGTCACGGTGGACGAGCTGGACGGCCTGACCGCCACCGGTGCGGACTGGTGGTTCAACGTCCGTGCCTCCAACACCGAACCGCTGCTGCGGTTGAACGTGGAGGCCCGCGACGAGGCCACCCTGGCCAAGGTCCGCGACGAAATCCTCGCGCTGATCCGCGCCTGATGCCTCCCCGGCGGGGCCGGGTTCTGCCGCTGCGCGGCACTCCGGCCCCGCCAGGCGCCGGCGAGAGCCCGGCTCAGCCCGGTACCCGGCGGAGCCGGGTTCCCCTGGGGCGGAGCGCCGGCAACGGCGCCGCACACGAACCCCGTCAGGCCGCACCGCAGGTGACTCGGCGGTACGCTGACCACGGCCCACCCGCATCCCCGAAGGGAACCCGCCCCATGCCGCTCGAAGCCGGTCTTCTGGAGATCCTCGCCTGCCCCGCCTGCCACTCGCCCCTCCAGGACAAGTCGGCAGACGAGACGGCTCCCGAGCTGATCTGCACCGGCCAGGACTGCGGCCTCGCCTACCCGGTCCGTGACGGAATCCCGGTCCTCCTCGTGGACGAGGCCCGCCGCCCCGCCTGATCCCACACGCGCCGACACCGCCGGAGGCCGCCATGCTCGACGAGTCGCTCCTCGACGCACCGGACGATCTCGCCCGCGCCGACCGGCGGGGCCTGCTCCGCGGCGCCGCCGAGGCCGGGGCCAGGGTCCGCACCGCGGCCCGGCACGCGGTCGAAGCAGGCCTGGGTGACCTGAGCCCCGACGGCCGCCCACGCGCCGTCCTGATCGCCGGTGCCGGCACCGCCGCCACCGGCGTCGCCGACCTGCTCGGCGCCCTCGCCGGAGCCTCCGCGCCCGTCATCCGGCTGGACCCCACCGGTGTCGCGCACGCCTCCGGCGCCCTGCGCTGGGTCCTGCCCGGCTGGGCCGGCTCCGTCGACCTGCTGCTCATCGCCACCACCGACGGCGCCGAGCCCGGCCTCGCCCTCCTCGCCGAGCAGGCCTACCGGCGCGGATGCACCGTCGTCGCCGTCGCGCCCGAGCGTTCACCGCTGAGCGAGGCCGTGGACGGGGCGCACGGGCTCCTCGTACCGATGGCCAAGGCCCCGTACCAGGAGTACGACGAGTCCGCCGCGGCCGGACCCGGCGCCCTGTGGGCCCTGCTGACGCCGCTGCTGGTGCTGCTCGACAAGGTCGGCCTGATCAGCGCCGCCCCCGACACCCTCCAGCTCGTCGCCGACCGGCTCGACCGCACCGCCGAGCGCTGCGGGCCCGCCATCGCCACGTACTCCAACCCGGCCAAGACCCTCGCCGCCGAACTGGCCGACACCCTCCCGCTCATCTGGAGCGAGGGCACCGGCGCAGGCCCCGCGGGCCGCCGCTTCGCCGCCACCCTCGCCGAGCTCGCCGGCCGCCCCGCACTGGCCGCGGCCCTCCCCGAGGCGCTCCCCGCCCACGGCGTGCTGCTCGCCGGCTCCTTCGCCGCCGGGGCCGATCCCGAAGACTTCTTCCGTGACCGGGTGGAAGAGCCCCAGGCTCTGCGCGCCCGCATCGTCCTGCTGCGTGACCGGCCGGCCGGCGGCCTCACCGCCGCCCCCGCCGCACGCGAGCTCGCCCTCAGCCACGACACGGCCATCAGCGAGCTCGAACCGGAGGAGGGCGTGGAGCTGGAACAGCTCGCCGAACTCCTCGCCGTCACGGATTTCGCCACCGCCTACCTGGCGTTGGCTTCCGGGGGACACAGCTGAGGTACACGTCCGTGCCCGGCGCTATCCAGGAAGACGACGATGGACCGCCTGACGAACACGATCCGCCCCTACGCCTGGGGATCGACCACCGCCATCCCCACGCTGCTCGGTGTCGAACCCACCGGTGAGCCCCAGGCCGAGATGTGGATGGGCGCCCACCCGGGCGCACCGTCCCGCATCGACCGCGGAGCCGGTCAGAAGGCCCTCTCGGACGTCATCGCCGCCGACCCCGAGGGCGAACTGGGCGCCGCCACCGTCGCCAGGTTCGGCCCCCGACTGCCCTTCCTCCTCAAACTCCTCGCCGCCGGCGCCCCCCTATCCCTCCAGGTCCACCCCGACCTCGCCCAGGCCGAGGCGGGCTTCGCGGACGAGGAGCGGCGCGGCATCCCGATAGACGCGGGCCACCGCAACTACAAGGACCCCAACCACAAGCCCGAGATGCTCTGCGCGCTCACCCCGTTCGACGGGCTGTGCGGCTTCCGGCCCCCGGAGCAGTCCGCCGATCTGCTCGAAGGCCTCGGGGTCGGTTCCCTCAAGCCGTACGCCGACCTGCTGCGCGCCCACCCCGAGGACGCCGCGCTGCGCGAGGTGCTCACCGCCGTACTGACCGCCGACCGCGAGCAGATGGCCCGTACCGTCACCGAGGCCGCGGCCGCCGCCGAGCGCCTGGGCGGCCCGTACGCCCCGTACGCCCACCTCGTCCACGACTACCCCGGAGACCCGGGCGTCATCGCGGCCATGCTGCTCAACCACTTCCGACTCCAGCCCGGCGAGGCGGTGTTCCTCGGCGCGGGCGTCCCGCACGCCTACATCGACGGCCTCGCCGTCGAGCTGCTGGCCAACTCCGACAACGTGCTGCGCGCCGGACTCACCCCCAAACACGTGGACGTGCCGGAGCTGCTGAAGATCGTGAAGTTCGAGTCCGGCGACCCGAACGTGCAGCGTCCCGAGGGCAACGGCGAGGAGGTCTACGAGACCCCCATCGACGAGTTCCGGCTCTCCCGTTTCCTCCTCGCGCCCGGCGCCGCCTCCCGCGTGCTCCCGGAGGCCACCCCGCAGATCCTGCTCTGCACGGCCGGTTCACCCCGGGTGGGCGAACTGTCCCTGGCTCCCGGCGAGTCGGTCTTCGTACCGGCGGGCGAAAAGGCCGAACTGTCCGGAAGTGGCACCGTGTTCCGCGCCACCGTGGTGGTCTGACGTAGCGTCCGCGGTGGCAGCTGCAACAATGTGCGGCCGGTAGTCAGTGGCTAGGAAGGACACCCTGCACCCATGAGCGCGTCGGGCGGTACCAAGGCGATCGTGGCGGCACTCGCCGCCAACCTCGCCATCGCTGTAGCCAAATTCGTGGCGTACGTCTTCAGCGGATCCTCGTCGATGCTCGCGGAAAGCGTCCACTCGCTGGCCGACTCCGGGAACCAGGCGCTGCTGCTCCTCGGCGGAAAGAAGGCCCAGCGCGAGGCGACGCCGCAGCACCCCTTCGGGTACGGGCGCGAGCGCTACATCTACGCGTTCCTCGTCTCCATCGTGCTCTTCACCGTCGGTGGCATGTTCGCCATCTACGAGGGCATCGAGAAGATCAACCACCCGCACGCGATCGAGGCCTGGTACTGGCCGGTCGGCGTCCTCGTCTTCGCGATCATCGCGGAGTCCTTCTCCTTCCGCACCGCGATCAAGGAGTCGAACGAGATCCGGGGCAAGCAGACCTGGACCCAGTTCGTCAGGCGGGCCAAGGCCCCCGAGCTGCCCGTCGTCCTCCTGGAGGACCTCGGCGCACTGGTCGGCCTGGTCCTGGCCCTCGCGGGCGTCGGCATCGCCCTCGCCACCGGCAACGGCGTCTGGGACGGCATCGGCACCCTGTGCATCGGCGTCCTGCTGATCATCATCGCGATCGTCCTGGCCGCGGAGACCAAGTCCCTGCTGCTCGGCGAGGCCGCGGGCACCGAAGAGGTCGAGAAGATCGCGGCCGCGCTCGTCGACGGGGACGTCGTCACCGGCGTGATCCACATGCGCACCCTGCACCTCGGCCCCGAGGAGCTGCTGGTCGCCGCCAAGATCGCCGTCGAGGGCAACGACACCGCGACGCAGGTGGCGGACGCGATCAACGCCGCCGAGGCCCGCATCCGCGAGGCCGTCCCGATCGCCCGGGTCATCTACCTCGAGCCGGACATCTACCGCCCGGACGCCGCCAAGTAACCCACGCATGTACGGAAGGCCCCCGCGAGCCGCACACGGTTCGCGGGGGCCTTCCGCGTTCCAGAGGTCGCGTAGGGCTCAGGGCTCAGGCCGCGGGCCAGACCGGCGCGACCGGCTCCGCCCGCCGCCGGCGCAGCACCAGCGCCCAGATCCCCAGCCCGCCCCCGACCACGAACACGACCGCCCCGCCCACGAGGGCCCCGCCCGCGACCAGGAGATCCGTCGGGCGCGCGACGTCCTCGCCGATCACCGTCGACACGTCGAGAGTGCCCTGGTCCTTGTCGGGGTGCAGCGAGGAGTCGAAGGAGTTCATGCGGTTGTCGCCCATCAGGAAGATCCGCCCCTTGGGCACCGTCACGTCGAAGGGCACGCTCGACGGCCGCGACCGGTCCAGGATGTACGGCTCGTCCAGCGGCTGCCCGTTGAGCCTGAGCGTCGTCTCGCCGCGCCGGTACTCGATCCGGTCGCCGCCGATCGCCACCACCCGCGACAGCAGGGGCCCGTCCGGCACCCACTCCGGAATCTCGACGAGCACCACGTCCCCACGCGAAACCTCGAAGTTCTCGCCGTGGGTGCCCATGGAGAACCAGCCGGTGTCCCCCGGCTCGTACGTCGGCCGCATGTTTTCGCTCGGGATGGTCTTCTTGTCGTAGACCACCTCCCCGTGCTGGGCCGACACCGCCCCCCAGAACGCCCCGCCGAGCACCAGCAGTCCGCCGGTCACCAGCAGCACGATCGCCCAGATGCCGCGTCTGCGGCCCCGCCTGCGTTCCATCGGCCCGTCCCCCTCAGAAGCATCCGTGTGAGCGGGCAGCGTACGGAACGCGGTCGGGCCCCTCGCCACCAGGGTGGTGAGGGGCCCGACTTGACGGCACGGCGCGGCGCGCGAGGGCTACCGGATCTCGCTCAGCACGTCCAGGATCGCCGGCTCGTCCGGAGCGCTCTGCAGCCGTTCCCGGAAGCCGCCGTCCATCAGCTTGCGCGACAGCAGCGCCAGGATCCGCAGGTGCTCGTCTCCGGCCGCGGCCTCCGGCACCGAGATCATGAAGATCAGCCGGGCCTTCGTCCCGTCCAGGGCGCCCCACTCGATGCCCTCGCCGGACCGGGCGAAGCCCACAGTGGGCCGGGTCACCGCGTCCGTCTTGGCGTGCGGGATCGCGATGGACTCGCCGAGGCCGGTCGTACCCTGCGCCTCCCGGGCGAGCGCGACCCGTACGAGTTCGTCCACGTCCCGGACGTTGCCAGTGGCGGCGAGCATCTCCGCCATCTCGCGGATCGCCGCCTCCTTGGAGTCCGAGGCCAGCTCCGTCCTCACCGTCCGCTCGGCCAGGTACCCGGAGAGCACCTCCGGCCGCCCGGCCGGGGCGGCTGCCGCCGCCGAGGGCGCGGCCTGCGCCCGTACGGCCGTCCCACCTACACCGGCGCCCACACCGGCACCCACACCGGCCAGGACCGGCGCGGGGGCGAGCACTTGCGGCGCGCTCCCGTCGCCCTTGCGCTGCTTGATCTCGATCAGCGCGTTCGTGGTCAGCGCGGTGACGACCGTGCCGGCCGCGATCGCGACGAAGAACATCGCGACCCCGCTCACGGCGCCGAACACCGCGACGATCGGACCGCCGTGCGGCACCGAGTCCTCGACCCCGGACAGACCGGCGATCGCACCGGCGACCGCGCCACCGAGCATGTTCGCGGGGATGACCTGCGCCGGTCGCGCCGCGGCGAACGGAATGGCACCTTCCGAGATGCCGAAGAAGCCCATGAACAGTGCGGCGATTCCCGTCTCCCGCTCCTGGTCGGAGTAGACCTTGCGGCGCAGCAGCGTCGCCAGGCCCTGGCCGAGCGGCATCACCGGGATCGCTGCCGCGGCCATGCCCATGACCGCGTTGTTGGTGCCGATGAGGCCCACCGCGACGAGGAAGGCCGTCTTGTTGACCGGACCGCCCATGTCGAAGGCGATCATCAGGCCGATCAGCGTGCCGAGCACGATCGCGCTGGAGCCGGTCATCCCGTTCAGCCAGTTGGTCAGGTGCGTGAACATCCAGGAGATGGGCCGGCCGATCACGTAGATGTACGCCAGGCCGAGCGCGACCGTCGACACGATCGGGATCACGATGATCGGCATGATCGGCTGGACGAACTTGGGAACCCTGACCTTCTTGATCCAGACGACCAGGTAGCCCGCCAGGAAGCCGGTCGCGATCGCCCCCAGGAAGCCCGCGTTGGCCTCGGCCCCGTAGATGTTGACGGCATCGGCGGCGAGGAAGCCGCCGATCATGCCGGGTACGAGGGCCGGCCGGTCACCGAGGGCGAAGGCGATGTAGCCGGAGAAGATCGGCAGCATCAGCTTGAAGCCGAGACCGCCCAGGGCGTTGACGTAGAACCAGAACGAGTTCTGGTCGAACTCGATGCCCTTGGACGTGGAATGGCCGCCGAGTGCGATCGAGACGGCCAGCAGCAGACCGCCCACGACCACGAACGGGATCATGTGCGAGACGCCGTTCATCAGCGCCTTGTAGGCGGTATTGGGCTCCCGCCCGCCGCCCGCCGCCCGCCGCCCGCCGCCCGCCGCCCGCCGCCCGCCGCCCGCCGCCCGCGCCAACGGCCGTACCGGTCTGCACCGGCGCGCCCTGCACGCGCTCGATCAGCTCCTCCGGCTTGTGGATGCCGTCCGCGACACCGGTGGACAGGACCCGTTTGCCCGCGAAGCGTTCGCGGTCGACCTCCTTGTCGGCGGCGATGATGATGCCGTCGGCCTCCCTGACATCGTTGTCAGTGAGCACGTTCTCGGCCCCGATGGAGCCCTGCGTCTCCACCTTCATGTCGATACCGAGGCGATCGGCGGCCTGCTGCAGCTTCTCCGCGGCCATGTAGGTGTGCGCGATCCCGGTGGGACACGCGGTGACGGCGAGCAGCTTCAGGCGCTTCTGCCCTCCCCCGGCGGGAGGGCCTGCCGGACTGGTCACTTGAAATCTCCTTACGCCGTGGGCGGCCTGCGGCCTGCGGGATCGCGCGATCGTTCACGTGTTCCGATCCATCGGAATCCTTCCCCGGGCAAGGGATGGATCAAAAGTCCGAAAGGCCCCGAACCTGCCGGCCGGAGGACCCGAATTCCGGCCGCGACTTGCCACCCGCCGACTGGGGAGCGCTGGGCCGATCGGTGTAGATTCGTCATCAGTGTCAGGCGTCGCTGCTGATGGCGGTCGGGCGGTCCTCGTGACCGGCCGAGGGGAGAGAGGGCCCCCGACGGACTGTGCTCGGTGCGCCGCCCCCTGCTCAGGCACGGCAGGCGCACGGCTCAGCCGTACCCACCCTCTCGAACCATGAGGAGCAGCACCCATGGACTTCAAGGTCGCAGACCTTTCCCTCGCCGCCTTCGGCCGCAAGGAGATCACGCTGGCCGAGCACGAGATGCCGGGCCTGATGTCGATCCGCGCCGAGTACGCGGAGGCCCAGCCCCTGGCCGGCGCCCGCATCACCGGCTCCCTGCACATGACCGTGCAGACGGCCGTGCTCATCGAGACCCTGGTCGCCCTCGGCGCCGACGTCCGCTGGGCCTCCTGCAACATCTTCTCCACCCAGGACCACGCGGCCGCCGCCATCGCGGTCGGCCCGAACGGCACCCCGGAGAACCCGCAGGGCATCCCCGTCTTCGCCTGGAAGGGCGAGACGCTGGAGGAGTACTGGTGGTGCACGGAGCAGGCGCTGACCTGGCCGAACACCCCCACCGGCGGCCCGAACATGATCCTCGACGACGGTGGTGACGCCACCCTCCTGGTCCACAAGGGCGTCGAGTTCGAGAAGGCCGGCGCGGCCCCGGACCCGTCCACCGCGGACTCCGAGGAGTACGCCCACATCCTCACGCTCCTCAACCGCACCATCGGCGAGGCCCCGCAGAAGTGGACGCAGCTTGCGTCCGAGATCCGCGGCGTGACGGAGGAGACCACCACCGGTGTCCACCGCCTCTACGAGATGATGGACGAGGGCAGCCTGCTCTTCCCGGCGATCAACGTGAACGACGCCGTGACGAAGTCGAAGTTCGACAACAAGTACGGCTGCCGCCACTCCCTGATCGACGGCATCAACCGTGCCACGGACGTCCTGATCGGCGGCAAGGTCGCGGTCGTCTGCGGTTACGGCGATGTCGGCAAGGGCTGCGCCGAGTCGCTGCGCGGGCAGGGTGCGCGGGTCATCGTCACCGAGATCGACCCGATCTGTGCGCTCCAGGCGGCGATGGACGGCTACCAGGTCGCCACGCTCCAGGACGTCGTGGAGACGGCGGACATCTTCATCACCACGACCGGCAACAAGGACATCATCATGGCCGCGGACATGGCCAAGATGAAGCACCAGGCGATCGTGGGCAACATCGGTCACTTCGACAACGAGATCGACATGGCCGGTCTGGCGAAGATCGAGGGCATCGTCAAGGACGAGGTCAAGCCGCAGGTCCACACGTGGAAGTTCCCCGACGGCAAGGTTCTGATCGTGCTGTCCGAGGGCCGTCTGCTGAACCTGGGCAACGCGACGGGTCACCCGTCGTTCGTGATGTCGAACTCCTTCGCGGACCAGACGCTGGCCCAGATCGAGCTGTTCACGAAGCCGTCGGAGTACCCGACCGACGTGTACGTGCTTCCCAAGCACCTGGACGAGAAGGTCGCCCGCCTCCACCTGGACGCGCTGGGAGTCAAGCTCACCACCCTGCGTCCCGAGCAGGCCGCCTACATCGGCGTCCAGGTCGAGGGCCCGTACAAGCCGGACCACTACCGCTACTGATCCCCACGCGGCCGTAGCGGCAGCACGTCACGCAGGCCCCCGGCGGAGATGCCGGGGGCCTGCCCCGTACCCATCCAAGGACCGACACGATGCCCCGCGGCCGCTACTCACTCCACGACCCGCACGACCACGCCCCCCTCGGCGAGGAGCACTTCCACTGCGCCCCCGGACCCTCCGGCTGGCGCTACGTCTCCCAGCTGACCGCCCCGAACGGCGACCACCGGGGCTCCGTGGACCTGGCCATCGACGAACTGGGCCGCCCCATCCGCCTCGAGGTGAACGCGTCGAGCTGGCAGGTCCGCGGGGCCGCCATCGACGGGGTCACCTGGGTCCGTACCGACCCCACGGGCGCCGAGGCCACCGAGGGGAACGTCCACGCCCCCGGCTTCACCGGCACCTCACCGGCCTTCCTCATCGCGACGGCCCGCCTGCTGCGCCTGACCCCCGGCGCCCCCGCCACCCGCGTCCGGCTCCTCGCCCTCACCGACCCGGTACTGGCCCCCCGTACGGTCGACCAGGCCTGGGCCCTGCTGCGCCGCGAGGAGCACCCCACCGACAGCGGTCCGCTCATGGTGGACGAGTACCAGGTCAGCGCCCTGGACACCGGCGAGGTCCACACGGTCCACATCGCGGGCGACGTGGTCCTGTCCGCGCCGGGCATCGAGCTGGAACACCTGGAGACCCCGCCCTCGGCATTCGAGGAGTGACCCCTCAGGCGGGCGGCGCGAACCCACCGGCGCGCGGCGCCTCCACGGGCACCACCGGCGCGGGAGCCACCGGCGCGGGAGCGACCTGCGGAAGTGGCACGGGATGGGACGCGGGTATCGGCGCGGGCCCGAACCCGGTGGCGGCCGGAACCGAAGGGGACGGGCGGAAAGCCCGGGCCGCGTCCCGCGACTGCCGCTCGTGCACCACGGCCATCAGGAACGCGGCGGCCGGCACCCCCACCGGTGCGGGCGCCCCCGTCCGCGCCACCAGATCGTCCGCGAGCCGCGCCGCCATCGCCGCGCCCACCGCCGGATCCAGCTGGTTCATCCGCGTCAGGTACTGCCGTACCGCCAGCCACAGCCCGTCCGGCACCGCCGACAGATCCAGCCCGGTGAACCGACCGGCCAGCCACGGCGGCGGCGGAGGAACCGGCATCACCCGCGCCCCCGGCACCCGCTCCCGGACCACCAGGGTCCCCGCGAACACGTCACCGAGCCGCCGCCCGCGCGCCGACACCAGCGAGGCGATGCACGCCACGGCCCCGAAGGTCATCAGCAGCTCCACGACCCCCATGGCCCCGCGCACCAGCGCGTGCCGGAACCGGATGGGCCCGCCGTCGTCCCGCACCACGCGCAGCCCGCAGGCGAGCTTGCCCAGCGACCGCCCGTGGGAGAGCGTCTCCACCGCGATCGGCACACCGACCAGCAGCAGCACGAAGGACGCCACCGTCACGGCAGCCTGAGCGGCCTCGTCGAGCGAGGCGATCGAGAACGCCAGACCGATCGAGAGGATCAGGTACCCGGCGACGTACACGACCAGGTCGAGGACGATCGCCAGCGCCCGGCTCGGCAGCCTCGCCGGCCTCAACCCCAGGACAACCGCGTCCCCCGTCACCAGATCGCTCACCACAGCACCTTTCACGTGACCTGCCCCGCCCCTGCGGCATCCAGTCTGCCAAGCTGACCACACGAGGAATAGCCAGCAGCAGGGGCACTGGGGCAGGGGAGCGGCAACCGGATGGATCTCGACGTCTTCGTGACGGCACACCGCGCGGAATGGGACCGCCTGGAACAGCTCCTGGGCCGCGGCCGCAAGCTGACCGGCGCCGAGGCCGACGAACTCGTCGCCCTCTACCAGCGCACCTCCACCCACCTCTCCCTCGTCCAGTCCAGTGCCCCCGACCCCATGCTCACCGGCCGGCTGACCCAGCTGGTGGCCCGGGCCCGTGCCACGGTGACGGGCACCCGCCGGGCCGGCTGGCGCGACGCGGTCCTGTTCTTCACGGTGGGCTTCCCGGCCGCGGTCTACCGCAGCCGCCGCTGGTGGATACCGACCGCGCTGCTCTCCACGGCGCTCGGCGTGCTCATCGGCTGGTGGATAGCCACCCACCCGGAGGTCCAGGGCGCCATCGCGGCCCCGGAGCACCTCAAGGAACTCACGAAGCCCGGCGGCGAGTACGAGACGTACTACTCCAGCCACCCCGCGGGCTCCTTCGCCGCCCAGGTCTGGACGAACAACGCCCAGGCGGCCGCGATCTGCCTGGTCCTGGGCGCGTTCCTGGGGATCCCGGTGCTGTGGATCCTCTTCCTGAACATGGCCAACCTCGGTGTCGGCCTCGGTCTGATGGCCTCCGCCGGCCGTCTCGACGTCTTCCTCGGCCTGATCCTCCCGCACGGCCTGCTCGAACTGACGGCGGTCTTCGTCGCCGCGGGCACCGGGCTGCGCCTGGGCTGGACGGTCATCGACCCGGGCCCCCGCACCCGCCGTACAGCCCTCGCCGAACAGGGCCGCGCGGCCCTCGGCATGGCCATCGGCCTCGCGGTGGTCCTCTTCGTCTCAGGCCTGATCGAAGGCTTCGTGACCCCGTCCGGCCTGCCCACCTGGGCCCGCATCACCATCGGCGTCGTCGCCGAGGCAGCTTTCCTGCTCTACGTCTTCATCCTGGGTGCCAGGGCCTCCCGCGCCGGTGAGGCGGGCGACGTGGAGGCAGCCGACCGCACGGCGACGCTCCCCACCGCGGCCTGACGTGCGTACAAGCCCGCTGAGCTGCTAGTCTCCCCGTTGTCCCGGAAGCCCTGTTGACACAGGGCGAACGGGGAGGTAGATTCGAACGGTTGCCTCGAACTGGACAAGTTCGGCAGCGATGGTTACAATCTCTCTCGCCCCTGCAAGGAATCGAATTCCAGTGCAGGGTGCAATCGACTCCTCATTCAGGAATCCGAAGCCGGTAAATCCGGTGGAAATCTTCTGATAGAGTCGGAACCGCCGGAAAGGGAAAGCGCGAAAGCGCAGGACCTGGAAAGCACCGAGGAAATCGGGCCCGAAAGAGTCTGATAGAGTCGGAAACGCAAGAACACAGAACGAAAGCCCGGAGGAAAGCCCGAGAGGGTGAGTACAAAGGAAGCGTCCGTTCCTTGAGAACTCAACAGCGTGCCAAAAATCAACGCCAAAAGTTGATACCCCGTCCACTTCGGTGGATGAGGTTCCTTTGAAAAAGACCTGTGAGGCTCCGTTTCGGGGTGCTTGCAGGCAATTACACAGCGAGGACGCAGTGGTCAGTCGGTCTTATTCCGACCATGACTGGCCCGCTCTACGTGATGTGTGCACCCGATTACGGGTAAACATTCATGGAGAGTTTGATCCTGGCTCAGGACGAACGCTGGCGGCGTGCTTAACACATGCAAGTCGAACGATGAAGCCCTTCGGGGTGGATTAGTGGCGAACGGGTGAGTAACACGTGGGCAATCTGCCCTTCACTCTGGGACAAGCCCTGGAAACGGGGTCTAATACCGGATACCACTCCTGCCTGCATGGGCAGGGGTTGAAAGCTCCGGCGGTGAAGGATGAGCCCGCGGCCTATCAGCTTGTTGGTGGGGTAATGGCCCACCAAGGCGACGACGGGTAGCCGGCCTGAGAGGGCGACCGGCCACACTGGGACTGAGACACGGCCCAGACTCCTACGGGAGGCAGCAGTGGGGAATATTGCACAATGGGCGAAAGCCTGATGCAGCGACGCCGCGTGAGGGATGACGGCCTTCGGGTTGTAAACCTCTTTCAGCAGGGAAGAAGCGAAAGTGACGGTACCTGCAGAAGAAGCGCCGGCTAACTACGTGCCAGCAGCCGCGGTAATACGTAGGGCGCAAGCGTTGTCCGGAATTATTGGGCGTAAAGAGCTCGTAGGCGGCTTGTCACGTCGGATGTGAAAGCCCGAGGCTTAACCTCGGGTCTGCATTCGATACGGGCTAGCTAGAGTGTGGTAGGGGAGATCGGAATTCCTGGTGTAGCGGTGAAATGCGCAGATATCAGGAGGAACACCGGTGGCGAAGGCGGATCTCTGGGCCATTACTGACGCTGAGGAGCGAAAGCGTGGGGAGCGAACAGGATTAGATACCCTGGTAGTCCACGCCGTAAACGTTGGGAACTAGGTGTTGGCGACATTCCACGTCGTCGGTGCCGCAGCTAACGCATTAAGTTCCCCGCCTGGGGAGTACGGCCGCAAGGCTAAAACTCAAAGGAATTGACGGGGGCCCGCACAAGCGGCGGAGCATGTGGCTTAATTCGACGCAACGCGAAGAACCTTACCAAGGCTTGACATATACCGGAAAGCATTAGAGATAGTGCCCCCCTTGTGGTCGGTATACAGGTGGTGCATGGCTGTCGTCAGCTCGTGTCGTGAGATGTTGGGTTAAGTCCCGCAACGAGCGCAACCCTTGTCCTGTGTTGCCAGCATGCCCTTCGGGGTGATGGGGACTCACAGGAGACCGCCGGGGTCAACTCGGAGGAAGGTGGGGACGACGTCAAGTCATCATGCCCCTTATGTCTTGGGCTGCACACGTGCTACAATGGCCGGTACAATGAGCTGCGATACCGTGAGGTGGAGCGAATCTCAAAAAGCCGGTCTCAGTTCGGATTGGGGTCTGCAACTCGACCCCATGAAGTCGGAGTCGCTAGTAATCGCAGATCAGCATTGCTGCGGTGAATACGTTCCCGGGCCTTGTACACACCGCCCGTCACGTCACGAAAGTCGGTAACACCCGAAGCCGGTGGCCCAACCCGTAAGGGAGGGAGCTGTCGAAGGTGGGACTGGCGATTGGGACGAAGTCGTAACAAGGTAGCCGTACCGGAAGGTGCGGCTGGATCACCTCCTTTCTAAGGAGCACAGTACCGATTGCAGACAAATGTTCTGCACGGTCAGCTCATGGGTGGAACGTTGATTATTTGGCACGGTTTCTGAAACTTCCTGTGAGTACTGCTTCGGCGTGGAAAACAGTGACAGTGGACGGGATCGTGTCTGGCACGTTGTTGGGTCCTGAAGGTACGGCCGTGAGGTCATGTCTTCAGTGCCGGCCCCAGTGAACTCACTAGCTTGTCTGGTGGGGTGATGGGTGGCTGGTCGTTGTTTGAGAACTACACAGTGGACGCGAGCATCTGTGGCCAAGTTTTTAAGGGCGCACGGTGGATGCCTTGGCACCAGGAACCGATGAAGGACGTGAGAGGCCGCGATAGGCCCCGGGGAGCTGCCAACTGAGCTTTGATCCGGGGGTGTCCGAATGGGGAAACCCGGCAGTCGTCATGGGCTGTCACCCATGCCTGAACACATAGGGCATGTGGAGGGAACGCGGGGAAGTGAAACATCTCAGTACCCGCAGGAAGAGAAAACAACCGTGATTCCGGGAGTAGTGGCGAGCGAAACCGGATGAGGCCAAACCGTATGCGTGTGATACCCGGCAGGGGTTGCGCATGCGGGGTTGTGGGAATTCTTTTGATCGGTCTGCCGGCCGGTCGGCGAGTCAGAAACCGTTGATGTAGTCGAAGGACATGCGAAAGGTCCGGCGTAGAGGGTAAGACCCCCGTAGACGAAACATCAGCGGCTTGCTTAAGAATCTCCCAAGTAGCACGGGGCCCGAGAAATCCCGTGTGAATCTGGCGGGACCACCCGCTAAGCCTAAATATTCCCTGGTGACCGATAGCGGATAGTACCGTGAGGGAATGGTGAAAAGTACCGCGGGAGCGGAGTGAAATAGTACCTGAAACCGTGTGCCTACAAGCCGTGGGAGCGTCGCCGTTGTTCTTCGGAACAACGGTCGTGACTGCGTGCCTTTTGAAGAATGAGCCTGCGAGTTAGCGGTGTGTAGCGAGGTTAACCCGTGTGGGGAAGCCGTAGCGAAAGCGAGTCCGAATAGGGCGATTGAGTTGCACGCTCTAGACCCGAAGCGGAGTGATCTAGCCATGGGCAGGTTGAAGCGGAGGTAAGACTTCGTGGAGGACCGAACCCACCAGGGTTGAAAACCTGGGGGATGACCTGTGGTTAGGGGTGAAAGGCCAATCAAACTCCGTGATAGCTGGTTCTCCCCGAAATGCATTTAGGTGCAGCGTCGTGTGTTTCTTGCCGGAGGTAGAGCACTGGATAGGCGATGGGCCCTACCGGGTTACTGACCTTAGCCAAACTCCGAATGCCGGTAAGTGAGAGCACGGCAGTGAGACTGTGGGGGATAAGCTCCATGGTCGAGAGGGAAACAGCCCAGAGCATCGACTAAGGCCCCTAAGCGTACGCTAAGTGGGAAAGGATGTGGAGTCGCAGAGACAACCAGGAGGTTGGCTTAGAAGCAGCCACCCTTGAAAGAGTGCGTAATAGCTCACTGGTCAAGTGATTCCGCGCCGACAATGTAGCGGGGCTCAAGCGTACCGCCGAAGTCGTGTCATTGCAGCAATAGGGCCAACGCCCGCTGTGATGGGTAGGGGAGCGTCGTGTGCCGGGTGAAGCAGCAGCGGAAGCTAGTTGTGGACGGTTCACGAGTGAGAATGCAGGCATGAGTAGCGATACACACGTGAGAAACGTGTGCGCCGATTGACTAAGGGTTCCTGGGTCAAGCTGATCTGCCCAGGGTAAGTCGGGACCTAAGGCGAGGCCGACAGGCGTAGTCGATGGACAACCGGTTGATATTCCGGTACCCGCTTTGAAACGCCCAATATCGAATCAGGCGATGCTAAGTCCGTGAAGCCGTTCCGGACCCTTCGGGGAAAGGAAAGTGGTGGAGCCGACGAACCAGACTTGTAGTAGGTAAGCGATGGGGTGACGCAGGAAGGTAGTCCAGCCCGGGCGGTGGTAGTCCCGGGGTAAGGGTGTAGGCCGAGGGGTAGGCAAATCCGTCCCTCATTAAGGCTGAGACCTGATGCCGAGCCGATTGTGGTGAAGTGGATGATCCTATGCTGTCGAGAAAAGCCTCTAGCGAGTTTCATGGCGGCCCGTACCCTAAACCGACTCAGGTGGTCAGGTAGAGAATACCGAGGCGTTCGGGTGAACTATGGTTAAGGAACTCGGCAAAATGCCCCCGTAACTTCGGGAGAAGGGGGGCCATCACTGGTGAGGGAACTTGCTTCCTGAGCTGGGGGTGGCCGCAGAGACCAGCGAGAAGCGACTGTTTACTAAAAACACAGGTCCGTGCGAAGCCGTAAGGCGATGTATACGGACTGACGCCTGCCCGGTGCTGGAACGTTAAGGGGACCGGTTAGTGCGCTTTCGGGCGTGCGAAGCTGAGAACTTAAGCGCCAGTAAACGGCGGTGGTAACTATAACCATCCTAAGGTAGCGAAATTCCTTGTCGGGTAAGTTCCGACCTGCACGAATGGCGTAACGACTTCTCGACTGTCTCAACCATAGGCCCGGTGAAATTGCACTACGAGTAAAGATGCTCGTTTCGCGCAGCAGGACGGAAAGACCCCGGGACCTTTACTATAGTTTGATATTGGTGTTCGGTTCGGCTTGTGTAGGATAGGTGGGAGACTTTGAAACCCCAACGCCAGTTGGGGTGGAGTCGCCGTTGAAATACCACTCTGGTCGTGCTGGATGTCTAACCTCGGTCCGTGATCCGGATCAGGGACAGTGTCTGATGGGTAGTTTAACTGGGGCGGTTGCCTCCCAAAGGGTAACGGAGGCGCCCAAAGGTTCCCTCAGCCTGGTTGGCAATCAGGTGTTGAGTGTAAGTGCACAAGGGAGCTTGACTGTGAGACCGACGGGTCGAGCAGGGACGAAAGTCGGGACTAGTGATCCGGCGGTGGCTTGTGGAAGCGCCGTCGCTCAACGGATAAAAGGTACCCCGGGGATAACAGGCTGATCTTCCCCAAGAGTCCATATCGACGGGATGGTTTGGCACCTCGATGTCGGCTCGTCGCATCCTGGGGCTGGAGTCGGTCCCAAGGGTTGGGCTGTTCGCCCATTAAAGCGGTACGCGAGCTGGGTTTAGAACGTCGTGAGACAGTTCGGTCCCTATCCGCTGTGCGCGTAGGAATATTGAGAAGGGCTGTCCCTAGTACGAGAGGACCGGGACGGACGAACCTCTGGTGTGCCAGTTGTCCTGCCAAGGGCATGGCTGGTTGGCTACGTTCGGGAGGGATAACCGCTGAAAGCATCTAAGCGGGAAGCCTGCTTCAAGATGAGTATTCCCACCTCCTTGAGAGGGTAAGGCTCCCAGTAGACGACTGGGTTGATAGGCCAGATGTGGAAGCCCGGTAACGGGTGAAGCTGACTGGTACTAATAGGCCGAGGGCTTGTCCTCAGTTGCTCGCGTCCACTGTGTTAGTTCTGAAATAACGAACAGCTGTGTCCATGCCAGCGTTCAAATTTCATAGTGTTTCGGTGGTCATAGCGTTAGGGAAACGCCCGGTTACATTCCGAACCCGGAAGCTAAGCCTTTCAGCGCCGATGGTACTGCAGGGGGGACCCTGTGGGAGAGTAGGACGCCGCCGAACAATCATTGCGGGAAGCCCCGCACCAAACCCTTACGGGTTCGGTGCGGGGCTTTTCTGCGTTCAGGGGCCGGTGAATGCCTGGGCGACGGCAAGGCTGTCCTCGTACACGTGGTGGCGGGTGATCCTGCCGTTCTCGACCGTGAGGTGCAGGGCGAACCGGGCGCGATAGGAACGGCCCGTGGGGCGGGCGGTCTGACGGATCTCACCGAGTACGACCGCGTCGGCGCCGTCGATGAGGATGCGTTCGATCTCGGTGGCCGCTTTGCCGGGCACGTGGTGTTCGGCGAGCTCGCGAAAATGGGCGGCAGCGTCGGAGCGGGTGGACCGGTGCCGGATCCACGGGGTGGCGGCGCGGCCGTGTTCGGTCTCCGGCCAGGCCAGCTTCCAGTCGCCGTGCTCCGCATACAGCTCGGCGATGTGTCCGGCGTCGCCCTCGCCGATGCGGCGCAGAAGCTCTTCCACTACGGCGCGCGTGTTCGTGGGCATGGTCTCGCCCATGGCTGATCCCTCCGGTTCGGGGCCCGCGTCATGCCGACGCGGAGAGAACAGCATTCTTGGCCGGGCAGGCCGCAGGGCGCGATTACCTCGGAGGTCATCGCGCGAGGGGCTTGAAGTGCTCAGAGACGGCCGGCGGCTTTGAGCGCCAGGTAGGCGTCGGCCAGGGACGGGGCCAGGGTGTCCGGGGTGGCGTCGACCACGTGGACGCCGTGGCGGGAGAGCTGGTCGGCCGTGCGGCGGCGCTGGGACTGGGACTGGGTGCCGGCGGCGGCCTCGTAGACCGCTTCCGCGCTGCCGCGGGACCTCGTCATCTCGGCCACGTGGGGATCCGCCACCGAGGCCAGCAGGACCGTGTGGCGCTGGGTGAGGCGGGGGAGCACCGGGAGCAGGCCCTCTTCGACGGCGGCCGCGTCCAGGCTCGTCAGGAGGACCACCAGGGAGCGGCGCGGGGCGCTGCGGAGGATGGTGGAGACCAGGGTGCGGGCGTCCGTCTCGACCAGTTCCGGTTCGAGAGGGGCCATCGCGTTGACGAAGGACGGCAGGATGTCGGCCGCCGGGCGGCCCTGGACCTGGGCGCGGGGGCGGCGGTCGTGGGCCAGCAGGTCCACGCGGTCGCCGGCGCGGGTCGCCAGGGCGGCGAGGAGCAGGGCGGCATCCATCGCGGAGTCCAGGCGGGGGGCGTCCCCGACGCGGCCCGCCGAAGTACGGCCGGTGTCCAGGCAGATCAGGATGTGCCGGTCACGCTCGGGGCGCCAGGTGCGGACGGCCACCTTTTGCTGGCGGGCCGTGGCTCGCCAGTCGATGGAACGGGTGTCGTCGCCGGGGACGTAGTCGCGCAGGCTGTCGAACTCGGTGCCCTCACCTCGCGTCAGGACGCTGGTACGGCCGTCCAGTTCGCGCAGGCGGGCCAGCCGGGACGGGAGGTGCTTGCGGCTGGTGAAGGGCGGCAGTACCCGGACCGTCCAGGGGATGGTCTGCGAGCCCTGGCGGGCCCACAGGCCGAGGGGCCCGTACGAGCGGATCGTCACGCGGTCGGCCTGGCGGTCGCCGCGGCGGGTGGGGAACAGACGGGTGGTCAGGCGGCGGCGTTCGCCGGCGGGGATGTCCAGCCTGTGGCGGGACGCGGCCGTTTCCGTGCCCGGGACCCAACTGCTCGGGGGCCAGGCGTCGCGCAGCTGGGCCCGGAGCCGGCGGCCGCTCGGGTTGGTGACGGTGAGGTGGACGTCGGCAGGTTCGCCGAGGCGGACCGAGGTGTCGCCCGAACGGGTGAGGCCGAGGGCACGGACGGGCGCCGCCAGGGCGCAGTCGACCGCGCAGGCAAGTGCGAGCGAGCCGTTGACCGCGAGCATCCCCGTCCAGCTCGGTTCGAGGATGCCGACGGGGATGCTGCCCAGGGCCGCCAGCAGGGCGGCGCGTCCGGTGAGGGCCATTACCGCGGGACGGGGACGTGGGAGAGGATCGCGGTGATGACGGCGTCGGCCGTGACGCCCTCCATCTCCGCTTCCGGGCGCAGCTGGACGCGGTGCCGCAGCGTCGGCAGGGCCAGGGCCTTCACGTCGTCGGGGGTGACGTAGTCGCGGCCGGTGAGCCAGGCCCAGGCGCGGGCGGTGGCCAGCAGGGCGGTCGCGCCGCGGGGGGAGACGCCGAGGGTGAGGGACGGCGATTCGCGGGTGGCGCGGCAGATGTCGACGACGTAGCCGGCGATCTCCGGGGAGACGGAGACCTTGGCCACGGCCTCGCGGGCGGCTTCGAGCTGGGCCGGGCCGGCCACCGGGCGGATGCCCGCCGCGTGCAGGTCACGGGGGTTGAAGCCGGCGGCGTGCCGGGTCAGGACACCGATCTCGTCCGCGCGGGAGGGGAGGGGCACGGTGAGCTTGAGGAGGAAGCGGTCCAGCTGGGCTTCCGGGAGGGGGTAAGTGCCCTCGTACTCGAGGGGGTTCATGGTGGCGGCGACGAGGAAGGGCTCCGGGAGCGGGCGCGGCGTGCCGTCGACGGTGACCTGGCGCTCCTCCATCGCTTCGAGGAGCGAGGACTGGGTCTTGGGCGGGGTCCGGTTGATCTCGTCCGCGAGGAGGAGGTTGGTGAAGACCGGGCCGTTCTGGAAGGAGAACTCGGCGGTGCGGGCGTCGTAGACGAGGGAGCCGGTGACATCGCTCGGCATCAGGTCCGGGGTGAACTGGACGCGCTTGGTGTCGAGTTCGAGGGATGCGGCGAGGGCCCGTACGAGGAGGGTCTTCGCGACGCCGGGGACGCCTTCGAGCAGCACGTGGCCGCGGCACAGGAGGGCGACGACGAGGCCGGTGACGGCGGAGTCCTGGCCGACCACGGCCTTGCCGATCTCGGTGCGGAGCGCTTCGAGGGAAGCGCGGGCGATGTCCGCGCCGGCGGACTCGGTGGCCGGGTACGTCATGACGTACGGACCTCTCTTTCGAGGGCGTCGAGGTGGTCGGCGAGCGCGACGAGTGCCGCGTCGTCGGAGGGTGTGGGGCCGAAGAGGGTGGTGGTCACGTCGTGGCCGCCGTCGCCGAGCCGGGTGGACACGGCGGGGACCAGGGCGACGGGGTCGTGGGCCTGGGAGGCCGGTACGCCGACCAGTGCGGCCAGGCGTTCGCGGGTGCCGGCGCGGAGCACAGTGGCGGCGCGGTCGCGGGCCCCGGCCTTGCGGTAGAGGCGGGCGCGGCCTTCGGTGGCCTCGGAGGCGCGGATGACGACCGGCAGTTTCTCGGTGACGAGGGGGCCGAGCCGGCGGGCGCGCCAGAGGGCGGCGAGGGCGGCGGCGACGAAGAGCTGGAGCAGGGCCCAGGACCAGCCGGCCGGGATGAGGTCGACGAGGCTCTTGTCCTCGGCGGGTTCGGTGCCGGGGTCGGAGTCCGCGAGGGACGGCATGTACCAGACGAGGTTCGGGCGGGAACCGAGGAGCTGGAGGGCGAGGGAGGCGTTGCCGTCCTCGGCGAGGCTCTCGTTGAGGAGGATCGTGGTGGAGCCGAGGAGGACGGTGTCGCCGCCGGTCCCGGCCGGGAGGACGAGGAGGGTGGGGTGGCCGCCGCTGGGGTAGCAGGCGGTGGCCCGGGGCAGGGCGGTGGAGTAGCGGAGGTCGTCGCCGGTGCCGGCGCGGCCGGCGGAGGTGGCGGCGGGCAGGTCGCAGGCCGGGGCGAGGGTGTCGGCGTCGGCGGGGCCCTGGGTGCGGACGCCGGGGGCCAGGTCGGGAAGGCTGTGACTGCCGGGGGCGAGGAGGACGGTGCGGCCGCCGGAGAGGTCCATGGCCGAGCGGATGAGGCCGCGCTGGCTGGTGCCCAGGCGGTCGGGGTCGGTGACCAGGAGGGTGGTGCGGGGGCCGGCCGCGTCGGCGGCCTCGCGGGCGGTGGTGACCACGCGGGTGGTGACACCGCGCTCCTTGAGGAGCTCTGCGACGGCCCTGCTGCCGTAGGGGTCGGCGGAGCGCGGGTCGAGCAGGCCGTGGCGGGTTCCTGAGCCGAGCGCGGCGAGGGCCAGTGCGCCCGCGGCGAGCACGGCCAGTACGCCGAGGACGCGCTTGGTCCGGCGGATGCGGCGGGTCCGCGTGGCTGAGGGGGCCGTGGGCGCGGTGGGGCCGGTCATGCGGTGGGTCCCGTCAGGAGCGGCTTGGCGCGGTCCAGGGTGAGGTCGAGGGTGCGCAGGCGGGCGTACGTGTCGGCGTCGGCGGTGCGGCCGCCGTAGGTGACGTCGTCGAAGGTACGGGCGGCCGCGCGCAGGTCCCCGGCGTGGTCGGGGAGGGAGACCGCGGCTTCGGCGGCCGCCTCGTCGGCGGTGCGGCCCGGGCGCGGGTCGAGCACGGTGCGCTCCTCCAGGGAGCGGACGACGGCGCGCATGCGTTCCTGGACGGCTTCGGTCCAGCGGCCGGCGGCGGCGTGGGCCTCGGCGGCCGTGCGGTGGTCGGCGGCGCTGCGGATGCCGTCGTCGAAGAGGACGCCCGCTCCGGCGGGTATCCGGCTGGGGGCGCCGAGGCGCCACCACAGGGCGCCGGCGGCCAGGATCGCCAGGAGGACGATCACGACGAGGCCGAGCGTGCCTCCGGGGGTCGCCCCGGAGGCCGCGCCGAAGAGGTCGTCGATCCACTCGAAGAACTTGCGCAGGGCGCGGTCCAGCAGCCCCGGGTCGTTCTCGTGGTACATCGGCTTGGACAGTTCGCGCTCCGCCGCCTCCTGGGCGGGCTCGCGCGGTGTCGTGACCGGTGGTGTCTCGGCGCCCGGCAGGAGCGCCGTGGTGCGGGTGATGAGGCCCCCCGTGCTCATCATGGGTGTGTCAGCCTCCGGTCGTGCCGTAGTTCTCGATGCCGGCCGCCCGGGCGAGCTCCAGGTCGAGTCCCTCGCGGCGGATGCGCTGGTCGACGTAGAGGAGGACGGTGACGCCGGCCTGGATCGGCATCACGATGGTCTGGGCGATGATCGCGCCGATGCCGGAGAGGATGAGCGCTCCCCAGGCGGTGGCGGCGGTGCCGTCCTCGATCCCGCCCAGGCCGCCGCCGAAGACGGCCATGCCGATCATCGTGAGCGGCCAGACGATGATCGCCGCGACGATGCCCGTGATGATGTTGGTGAGCAGGGTGATGCCGAAGATGCGCCACCAGGTGCCCTTGACCAGCTTGGAGGAGCGGCCGAGGGCCTTGAAGACGGTGGTCTTCTCCAGCATCAGCGCGGGCGAGGCCAGGCTGAACTTGATCCACAGCCAGGTGATCAGCGGGATCACGGCGAAGATGCCCACGGCGATCAGACCCGCGTTCCGGGTCAGGGCGCCGGGCACGATCAGCACGGCGGCCAGGAGGACCGCGCCGAGTCCCAGCAGGAGCGTCAGGCCGAACAGGCGCAGCAGCTGGGACCGGGACTCGCGCCAGGCGCCGGAGATCGTGGAGGTGTTGCCGAGCACGGCCCGGCTGTAGATCATCGTGAGCATCGCCGTGGCCACGATGCCGCCGAGGGCCGCGATGAACGAGGCTCCGATGAGGGCCCCCATGGCGACGGCGATGGAGTTCAGCGACTCCTCGAGGTCCGCCCCGGGCTCCGTCGCGACGGTGAGGTCCGACATCGCGTACTTCTGCGCGAGCAGGCTGAGCACCTGCACCACGGTGGCCACGACCAGCGTGATCGGCAGGACCGAGCGCCAGTGGGAGCGCATGGTGGCGACCGCGCCGTCCAGGATCTCGCCGAGGCCGAGCGGGCGCAGCGGGATCACGCCGGGCTTGGCGGCCGGGGGCTGGCCCCACTGGCCGGGGCCGCCCGGGTAGCCGTACTGGCCCCCGTACGGGCTTCCGTACTGGCCTCCGTGCGATCCCCAGCCCTGGCCCGGCTGCTGTGGCTGCTGCGGTGCCTGCGGAGGCGGGGTCTGGCCGGGGGTCGGGCTGGTCCACTGGCCGGGCGGCGGCTGCTCGGCGGACCACTTGGGGTCGCCGGTAACCGGCCGGTCGGTGGGCGCCCCGGGCCGCTCGCCGTCGGACGGATCGGATCCGGGCGTAGCCCAGCCCGGAGAGTCGTTCATCGTCGCTCCTTCACGTGCACCTGCTGCGGCGGGGGCGCTGGTCGCTGCCATCGTGCCACGTGGGGTACACGAACGGACCAGCGATCCCCCCGGATCATCGACAGCCCGTACCTTCAATTGTCACCCGGATCCGGGGCAGACTGGTCGACCTGATCTCCACGCAGGTCCGAGGGGCGATTTCCAGCCCTTTTGGCTGTGGGACAGCTCACCGCCAGGTAACGATTAGCTAATGGGATGATGTCAACCATGAAGGGACGCGTCCTTGTCGTCGACGACGACACCGCGCTGGCCGAGATGCTCGGCATTGTGCTGCGTGGAGAAGGTTTTGAGCCGTCGTTCGTTGCAGACGGTGACAAGGCACTTGCTGCCTTCCGGGAGGCGAAGCCGGACCTGGTACTGCTCGACCTCATGCTGCCCGGAAGGGACGGCATAGAGGTCTGCAGGCTGATCCGGGCCGAGTCCGGCGTGCCGATCGTGATGCTCACTGCCAAGAGCGACACGGTCGACGTCGTCGTGGGCCTGGAGTCCGGTGCCGACGACTACATCGTGAAGCCGTTCAAGCCGAAGGAGCTGGTGGCCCGCATCCGGGCCCGCCTGCGCCGGTCGGAAGAGCCCGCCCCCGAGCAGCTGGCCATCGGTGACCTCGTCATCGACGTGGCCGGGCACTCGGTCAAGCGGGACGGTGCTTCCATCGCCCTGACCCCGCTGGAGTTCGACCTGCTGGTCGCGCTCGCACGCAAGCCCTGGCAGGTCTTCACCCGTGAGGTGCTGCTGGAGCAGGTCTGGGGCTACCGGCACGCGGCGGACACCCGCCTGGTGAACGTGCATGTGCAGCGGCTGCGCTCCAAGGTCGAGAAGGACCCGGAGCGCCCCGAGATCGTCGTGACGGTGCGCGGTGTCGGCTACAAGGCCGGACCCAGCTGAGGTGCAGTCCGGCAAGGGCCGGGGCGGCTCCCGCTGGGGGAGCCTGCGGGCCGGCCGGCTGTTCCAGGACGGAACGCCCGGTGCCTCCGTGCTGCGGCTGTGCGTACGCCTCGTGCGCCGGCCGCTGCTTCCGGCTGTCCGGCTGTGGCGGCGCAACATGCAGCTCCGGGTGGTCGCCGCCACCCTGCTGATGTCGCTCGCCGTGGTCCTCGCGCTGGGCTTCGTCGTCATCGCGCAGGTCAGCAAGGGCCTCCTGGACGCCAAGGAGGAGGCGGCGCAGAGCCAGGCCGCGGGCGGGTTCGCGGTCGCACAGGAGAAGGCCAACGCCCCCGCGACCGTGGACGGGCCCGATGCCGCCGACAACAAGGTCGGGCTCGACGCCAGTACCTGGATGAACTCCCTCGTCAAACAGCTGGCCAGTGGCGGCCAGACCGCCTTCGAGGTGGTCGCGCTCGGCGCCGGCACCGGCGAGCAGGTCCTGCCCGGCACCCAGGGGGTCAAGGGCGCCCGCGCCTCGGGCAACGTGGATCCGACCGCCAGCGTGCCCGTCAACCTGCGCCGGGCCGTCAACCACTCCGCCGGCACCTTCAAGACCTTCTCGGAGATCCGGTACACCACCGGGGCCGGGGAGAAGGCCCCCGAGCCCGCGCTGGTCGTGGGCAAGCGGCTCACCGACATCAACGGGGACCCGTACGACCTGTACTACCTCTTCCCGCTCACCCAGGAGGAGGAGTCCCTCAACCTGGTCAAGAGCACCATCGCCACGGCCGGGCTGTTCGTCGTCGTGCTGCTCAGCGCCATCGCCTGGCTCGTGGTGCGCCAGATCGTCACGCCCGTACGGATGGCCGCCGGGATCGCCGAGCGGCTGTCGGCCGGGCGGCTCCAGGAGCGGATGAAGGTCACCGGTGAGGATGACATCGCGCGGCTGGGCGAGGCCTTCAACAAGATGGCCCAGAACCTCCAGAACAAGATCCAGCAGCTCGAGGACCTGTCGCGGATGCAGCGCCGGTTCGTCTCGGACGTCTCGCACGAGCTGCGCACCCCGCTGACGACGGTACGGATGGCCGCCGACGTCATCCACGACGCCCGGGTCGACTTCGACCCGATCACGGCGCGCTCCGCCGAGCTGCTCGCCGGGCAGCTGGACCGGTTCGAGTCGCTGCTCGCCGACCTGCTGGAGATCAGCCGGTTCGACGCGGGCGCGGCCGCCCTCGAGGCGGAGCCCATCGACCTGCGGGACGTCGTACGCCGCGTCATCGACGGGGCCGAGCCGCTCGCGGAGCACAAGGGCAGCCGGATCCGGGTGCTCGGCGACACCCAGCCCGTCATCGCCGAGGCCGACGCGCGGCGGGTGGAGCGGGTGCTGCGCAACCTGGTCGTCAACGCCGTGGAGCACGGCGAGGGACGCGATGTGGTGGTTCGGCTGGCGTCCGCGGGCGGGGCCGTCGCGGTCGCCGTACGGGACTACGGCGTCGGGCTCAAGCCCGGCGAGGCCACCCGCGTCTTCAACCGCTTCTGGCGGGCCGACCCGGCACGGGCGAGGACGACGGGCGGCACGGGCCTGGGCCTGTCCATCGCCGTCGAGGACGCCCGGCTGCACGGCGGCTGGCTGCAGGCCTGGGGCGAGCCGGGCGGCGGCTCGCAGTTCCGCCTCACCCTGCCGCGTACGGCCGACGAGCCGCTGCGGGGCTCGCCCATCCCGCTGGAACCCGAGGATTCCCGCGCCAACCGCGCCAGGGCCGTCGCCGATGCCGCGGGCAGCGCGGCGGACCGGCAGCAGCCGGCGGACGCGGGGGACCGGTCATCGATACCGCCGCGGTCGGCGGTGGCCTCGGCGCTGTCCGTACCCGCCGACCCGACGGCCCTGCCGGGCAGCGGAGCCAGGGTCGTGGCCCGTCCGGCCGAGCAGGCACCACAGGAGGATCGAACTGATGCCGAGGGCGATGCCGATGCCGACGGACGCTGAGGGGGCCGGGCCCGGGCCCGGGAGCGTGCGCGCCGCAGGCCGCGGCAGACGGCTGCGCACCCTGCGGGCGTACGCACTCGGGGTGGCCGCGCTGCTGCTGGCCGGGTGCGCCTCGATGCCCGACCACGGCGAGATCCGCAGGGTGCAGGCCTCGCAGGGCGTCGACTCCCAGGTCCGGGTGTTCGGCGTACCGCCCGCCGACAAGGCCAGCGCGGGCGAGATCGTCGACGGTTTCCTGGAGGCGATGACCAGCGACGACCCGCAGCTGGAGACCGCCCGCAAGTACCTCACCGAGGACGCCGCGAAGAGCTGGCGGCCCGGCTCCGCCGTCACCGTGCTCGCGGCCGGCCTCGACCGGTTCCCGGTCCGCACCGAGAAGGACCCCGAGGGGCCCCGCTGGAAGGTGACCGGCGAGAAGCTCGCGACCGTGGACGAGCGCAGTGCGTACCAGCCGGAGGCCGACGGCCCGAAGTACGAGGAGTTCCTCCAGCTGGTCCAGGAGGACAAGCAGTGGCGGATCTCGAGTCCGCCGAGCAGCCTCGTGCTGAGCGAATCGGACTTCCAGCGCATCTACATGCCGGTCAACAAGTACTACTTCGCGGGCGGCGCCCTGGTCGCCGATCCCGTGTACGTGCGCCAGCGCAGCGACCCCGATTCGCGGATGGATCCCACCACGCAGACCGTGCAGTCGCTGCTGGCCGGGCCGTCCAGGTGGCTCGGGCCGGTCGTCGAGTCCAGTTTCCCCACCGGGACGGAGCTGCGGCAGGGCACCAAGTCCCTTTCGTACGACGGCCAGAACACGTTGCGCGTGCCGCTCAACGACAAGGCCGACAACGTCGCGCAGCCGCAGTGCCAGAAGATGGCGACCCAACTCCTCTACACGGTCAAGGAGCTGACGGCCTCCCGGCTGGACCGGGTCGAACTGCTGCGCTCCGACGGCAAGTCCTCCTCGCTGTGCTCCGTGACCGAGGTGACGGCGGCCGTCATCGCCAACCGGCCCCATACGCCCGAGTACCAGTACTTCGTCGACAGCGAGAGCCGGCTGGTCCGGACGAAGCTCGACGTCACCGTCGAGGACCAGCAGCCGCGGGCCGAACAGGTGCCGGGGCCGCTGTCCACCGCTTCCGGCGCTCCCGGTTCGCCCGGCTCGCCCGGTTTCAAGGTCCTCTCCGCGGCCGTGTCCTACGACGAGCGGCGCGCGGCCGTGATCTCCGAGGACGGGCTGTACGTCGTGTCGATGACCGGATCCGGGGCCATGCCGCAGCCCTTGCTGCCCGGCAAGGGGAAGTCGAACACGCTGACCGCGCCCAGCTGGGACGCGGCGGGCGACCTGTGGGTCGCCGACCAGGATCCGCAGCACCCGGGGCTGTGGCGGGTGCCGGGCGGGACCGGGACCCCCGAGAAGGTGCAGGTGGCCGGGCTCGACGGGCGGATCACCTCACTGAAGGCCTCGTCCGACGGCGTGCGCATCGCGCTGCTCGTGGAGAAGGTGGGCGGCCGCAAGAACCTGTGGGTCGGGCGGATAGAACGGCCCGACGGCAAGGGGGACGTCTCGGCGGTGTCCGTGCGCGAGCTGCGCCGGGCGGCCCCGCAGATGGCGGACGTGACGGCGATGAGCTGGGCGCCGCGGGGCCGGCTGCTGGTGGTGGGCCGGGAGAGCGGCGGGGTCGTGCAGGCCCGCTACATGCTGGTGGACGGTTCGGTGGTGGCGGCGACCCTGCCCGGGGCCACCGGGCTCAGCGCGGTCGCGGTGGCAGCCTCGGAGGACGAGTCGAAGCCGAAGCCGGTGATGGGGTACTCGGCGGAGGACGGCATCGTGGTGCTGCCGCCGGGGGCGCAGTGGCGCACGGTGGCGGCCGGCGGCCGGGCCCCGGTGTACCCGGGCTGACCTGCGCGTCCGTGAGTTGTCCACAGGGCTGGCGGGTCCCGGTGGGGCCCGGCAGAGTGGAGGCATGCGGGGGTGGTGGCAGGAGCTCGCGGGGCTGGTCCTGCCGGTGGACTGCGCGGGCTGCGGGGCCGCGCGGGTGCTGCTGTGCGCCGGCTGCCGGGAGGCGCTGAGCGGGGCCGGGGCGGTGCGGGCGCGGCTGTTTCCGCGGCCCGAGGGGCTGCCGGTGGTGCATGCCGCCGCCGCGTACGAGGGGCCCGTACGAGCCGTCCTGCTGGCGCACAAGGAGCGCGGGGCGCTGCCGTTGGCCGGTGCGCTCGGCGCCGCCCTGGCGGGGGCGGTGCTGGCGGGCAGGGGTGGCTCTGGGGGTCCGTGGGAGCGCGAGATGGTCCTGGTGCCGGTCCCGTCGGCGCGGCGGCAGGTCAGGGCGCGCGGGCACGATCCCACGCGCAGGATCGCCCTGGCCGCGGCGGGGCGGCTGCGGCGGGCCGGTGTGCCCGCGCGCGTGGCGCCCGTACTGCGGCTGCGCAGGGCGGTGCGGGACCAGGCGGGGCTGGGGGCGCGGCAGCGCCGGGAGAACCTCGCGGGGGCGCTGGAAGCGTGCCCGGGCGCGGCGCGGCTGACGGACGGGGCCGTGCTCGTGCTCGTCGACGACCTGATCACCACGGGAGCCACGCTGGCCGAGGCGGCCCGGGCGGTGCGGGCGGCAGGTCTGGCCCAGGGGACAGCGCCCCGGGCCGCGGTGGTGGCCGCAACCCGGACAGACCAAAAATCTTGTGAATAGATTTGGAACTGCGTGGGAAGGCCCATCGTTGCAGGTAGTAAGAGTGGATGGCCACCGGAACGGAAGTACGTTCCGGTAGCGGGTGCCGACAACCGCCATAGAGGGATATGTTCGGTTGTGAGGACTGGCGAGCCTTCGGCCCCACGCATCGCTGTCGCTCGACTCCGAAATCGGTGGGGTGTAGATCTTGCCGATGGGGGAGGAGGAGGTGAAAGTCGCCAAGTCCGAGGCTCCGGCCTTCACCGGAGTCTGGTGCGAAAGGGAGACGCTTCGCCCCGTCGGGCGGAGCTATCCGGGAACGGAGTTCTGCGTGGACATCGTCGTCAAGGGCCGCAAGACCGAGGTGCCCGACCGGTTCCGCAAGCACGTGGCCGAGAAGCTGAATCCGGAGCGGATCCAGAAGCTCGACGCCAAGGTGATCAGCTTGGACGTCGAGGTGTCGAAGGAGCACAACCCGCGCCAGGCCGACCGTTCCGACCGCGTGGAGATCACTCTGCATTCGCGGGGCCCGGTGATCCGTGCCGAGGCCGCCGCCGCCGACCCGTACGCGGCGCTGGACCTGGCTCAGGACAAGCTGGAGGCCCGGCTGCGCAAGCAGCACGACAAGCGCTACACCCGCAGGGGCGCGGGCCGGATCTCGGCGGCAGAGGTCGCCGACGTAGTGCCGGACGCCGCGCAGCTGAACGCGAATGGCGAGCCGTTCTCCGAGGAGAAGGCGAACGGAGTTCCGATCACCCGGATCGGTTCCATCGAAGTGCAGGGCGAAGGCCCGCTCATCGTCCGCGAGAAGACCCACTCGGCCGCACCCATGTCACTCGACCAGGCTCTGTACGAGATGGAGCTGGTCGGACACGACTTCTATCTGTTCGTCGACTCCGAGACCAAGCTGCCCAGCGTTGTCTACCGACGTCATGCGTACGACTACGGCGTGATCCACGTGAACCCCGACGGGGCCTCCAGCTCGGAGCAGCCGCGCGGCGGTGCCGGGGGCGCGCTCGGCGGCTGAGCACCTCGTTTCGTTGCCCCCGCGGGACGTTCCGGCGTCCCGCGGGGGGCCTGTGTATGGCGCGTATGCGCCAGGCGGTCACCGGCAGCCCCCCGCGCCGTGCCGCGGGCATGGAATCATGGCGGGCAGTCAACCGTCGGCGCAGCCGGTCCGGTTGGCCCAGCAGCTCGGCACATGCAGGGGGAGGAACGATGGCGGACAGCTTCGGGCCGGTGCGCGGTGACGACGGTGCGGGCTGCCGTGAGGCGGACCCTGCGGCGGAGTCCGCCGACTCGTCGGCGGGGGAGCCCATCCGGGTCCTCGTGGTCGACGACCACGCGCTGTTCCGGCGCGGGCTGGAGATCGTCCTCGCGCAGGAGGAGGACATCCAGGTCGTCGGCGAGGCGGGGGACGGCGCGGAGGCCGTGGACAAGGCGGCCGACCTGCTGCCGGACATCGTGCTGATGGACGTACGGATGCCCAGGCGCGGCGGGATCGAGGCGTGCACCTCGATCAAGGAGGTGGCGCCCTCCGCGAAGATCATCATGCTGACGATCAGCGACGAGGAGGCGGACCTCTACGACGCGATCAAGGCGGGCGCGACCGGGTACCTCCTGAAGGAGATCTCCACGGACGAGGTGGCCACGGCGATCCGGGCGGTCGCGGACGGCCAGTCGCAGATCAGCCCGTCCATGGCGTCCAAGCTCCTCACCGAGTTCAAGTCGATGATCCAGCGGACCGACGAGCGGCGGCTGGTGCCGGCGCCGAGGCTGACGGACCGGGAGCTGGAGGTCCTGAAGCTGGTGGCCACCGGCATGAACAACCGTGACATCGCCAAGGAGTTGTTCATCTCGGAGAACACCGTGAAGAACCACGTGCGCAACATCCTGGAGAAGCTGCAGCTGCACTCCCGGATGGAGGCCGTGGTCTACGCGATGCGCGAGAAGATCCTGGAGATCCGCTAGCCGCCACCCGCTGCCGGCCGCTGCCCGTCGCCTGCTCTACCCGCGCCGCGCTCTGAGCTCCGCCGTGACGGCCTCCGCCTCCTGCGGGGTCCGGGCGCGCTCGACGCGCACCTCCTGGCACCCCACCCACCGGGCGGCCTCCCACAGGGCCTCGGCCATGGCCGCGGCCGCCCCGGGCGTCTCCAGGGAGAGCTGACGCGCCACCAGGGTGGTCCCCTCGCGGCCCGGGTCGACGCGGCCCCGCAGCTGCCCGCCCGCCAGCAGCGGCATCGCGAAGTACCCGTGTATCCGCTTCGGCTTGGGGACGTAGGCCTCCAGGCGGTGCGTGAAGCCGAAGATCCGCTCCGTGCGGGGGCGGTCCCAGACCAGCGAGTCGAAGGGGGAGAGCAGCGTCGTGCGGTGGCGGCCCCGGGGGGTCGTCGCGAGCGCCGCCGGGTCCGCCCAGGCCCGCTTCCCCCAGCCCTCCACCTCGACCGGGACCAGCCCGGAGTCCGCGATCACCGCATCGACCTGCTCCCCCTTGAGGCGGTGGTAGTCCGCGATGTCGGCGCGGGTGCCCACGCCCAGCGACTGCCCGGCCAGGGCGACCAGGCGGCGCATGCACTCGCGGTCGTCCAGGTCGTCGTGGAGCAGCGCCTCGGGCACGGCGCGCTCGGGGAGGTCGTAGACCCGTTTCCAGCCGCGGCGCTGGCTGCACACCACCTCGCCGGTGTCGAGCAGCCACTCCACCGCGATCTTGGTCTCGGACCATTCGAACCACTCGCCGCCGTTCTTGGCGCCGCCCAGCTCGCTCGAGGTCAGCGGGCCCTCGGCCCGGAGCCGGTCGAGGACCGCCTTCGTCGAGCGGTCCTTGTCCTGGAGGACGTGCCAGCGGTGCCCGCGCACCCGGTTGGCCCGGCGCCGGAAGGCGAAATGCGGCCATTCCTCGATGGGCAGGATGCAGGCCGCGTGCGACCAGTACTCAAAGGCGTGCCGGTCCGACCAGTACGCCTTCTCCACCGCGTCCCGGCCCACCGCGCCGAGGCGTGCGTACGGGATCAGCTCGTGCGAGCGGGCCAGCACCGAGATCGTGTCCAGCTGTACGGCGCCCAGGTGGCGCAGGACGCCGCGGACCCCGCCGCGCCGGTCGGGCGCGCCGAGGAAGCCCTGCGCGCGCAGGGCGATCCGGCGCGCCTCGTCGGCGGACAGGGACAGGGTCGGCTGCGGCAGGCTCGTCATGATCCGCAGCCTAGGACGCACCACTGACATCGGCGGGCAGGTACGGGAGGGCAGGGGTCAGGTCCAGGTCGGAGGGGAGCAGGGCGCCGATCCAGCAGTCGCGCGCGGTGTCGTTGCGGATCAGGCCGGCCCGCAGGACGCCCTCGAAGCGGAAGCCGACCTTCTCCGCGACCATGCGGGAGCCGGCGTTGCCGGCCTCGGCGCGCCACTCCAGCCGTACGACGCCCACCTCGGTGAAGGCCCAGCGGGCCACCGCGGCCACGGCCTCGGTCATGTAGCCCTGCCCGCGGTGTTCCTTCACCGCCCAGTAGCCGATCTCGTGCGAGTCCGTTCCGTGCACGTGCACGCCGACGGCGGCGACCAGCGGGCCGCCGGGCCCCAGGCGTACGGCGAAGGCGTACGCGGTGTTCTCGAGCCAGCCGTTCGGTACGACCTCGTTCACGAAGGCGTGCGCGTTCGCGCGCTCGTAGGGGGAGGGGACCAGCGTCCAGCGCTGGACATCGGGGTCCTGGCAGGCGGCGTACACCTCGTCCTCGTCAGAGGGGACGAAAGGCCGCAATTCCAGTCGGGCCGTGTTCAGTGTCGTGGGCTCCATGAACGGATTCTGGTCCCCGGACGCGTGCCGGGGGAACTCTTTTTCATAACCACGGGCAGGAACAGCGGCACCTTCGGCGCCCCCCGTACGTTCTCAATCCGGGCGCCCACGCCCTCGCGGCTACGGCGGACCTCCCGACGCGACCACGTCCTCGCTTACGATGGCCGTTGCGGTGGGGCCCACCTGCCGTGCCCGTGTACGAACAGTGCCCAGGCCCGACCGGCAAGGAGACAAACCTCGGTGTCCGTCTTCAACAAGCTCATGCGTGCAGGCGAAGGCAAGATCCTGCGCAAACTGCACCGCATCGCGGACCAGGTCAACTCCATCGAAGAGGACTTCGTCAACCTCTCCGACGCCGAGTTGCGGGCGCTCACGGACGAGTACAAGCAGCGGTTCCAGGACGGCGAGAGCCTGGACGACCTGCTGCCCGAGGCGTTCGCGACCGTGCGCGAGGCCGCCAAGCGCGTCCTCGGCCAGCGGCACTACGACGTCCAGATCATGGGCGGCGCGGCGCTGCACCTCGGCCACGTGGCCGAGATGAAGACCGGTGAGGGCAAGACCCTCGTCGGCACCCTGCCCGCGTACCTGAACGCGCTGTCCGGCAAGGGCGTCCACCTGATCACGGTGAACGACTACCTCGCCGAGCGCGACTCCGAGATGATGGGCCGGGTACACAAGTTCCTCGGCCTCGAGGTCGGCTGCATCCTGGCGAACATGTCGCCGGCGCAGCGCCGCGAGCAGTACAGCTGCGACATCACCTACGGCACGAACAACGAGTTCGGCTTCGACTACCTGCGCGACAACATGGCGTGGTCGCAGGACGAGCTGGTCCAGCGCGGCCACAACTTCGCCGTGGTCGACGAGGTCGACTCGATCCTGGTCGACGAGGCCCGTACCCCGCTGATCATCTCCGGTCCGGCCGACCAGGCCACGAAGTGGTACGGCGACTTCGCGAAGCTGGTCACCCGCCTGAAGAAGGGCGAGCCCGGCCAGCCGCTGAAGGGCATCGAGGAGACCGGCGACTACGAGGTCGACGAGAAGAAGCGCACGGTAGCCATCCACGAGGCCGGTGTCGCCAAGGTCGAGGACTGGCTCGGCATCGAGAACCTCTACGAGTCGGTGAACACCCCGCTCGTCGGCTACCTGAACAACGCGATCAAGGCCAAGGAGCTCTTCAAGAACGACAAGGACTACGTCGTCATCGACGGCGAAGTCATGATCGTCGACGAGCACACCGGCCGTATCCTCGCCGGCCGCCGCTACAACGAGGGCATGCACCAGGCGATCGAGGCGAAGGAAGGGGTGGACATCAAGGACGAGAACCAGACCCTCGCCACGATCACCCTGCAGAACTTCTTCCGCCTCTACTCGAAGCTGTCCGGCATGACCGGTACGGCCATGACCGAGGCCGCCGAGTTCCATCAGATCTACAAGCTCGGTGTCGTCCCGATCCCGACCAACCGCGACATGGTCCGCAAGGACCAGCCGGACCTGATCTACCGGACCGAGGTCGCGAAGTTCTCCGCCGTCGTCGACGACATCGCGGAGAAGCACGAGAAGGGCCAGCCGATCCTCGTCGGCACGACGTCGGTCGAGAAGTCCGAGTACCTCTCCCAGCAGCTCTCCAAGCGCGGCATCCCGCACGAGGTCCTCAACGCCAAGCAGCACGACCGTGAGGCGACGATCGTCGCCCAGGCCGGCCGCCGGGGCGCCGTCACCGTCGCCACGAACATGGCCGGCCGCGGTACCGACATCAAGCTCGGCGGCAACCCGGACGACCTCGCCGAGGCCGAGCTGCGCCAGCGCGGCCTGGACCCGGAGGAGCACATCGAGGAGTGGGCGCACGCCCTGCCCGAGGCGCTCACCAGGGCCGAGGCGGCCGTGAAGGCCGAGTTCGAGGAGGTCAAGGACCTCGGCGGACTGTACGTGCTGGGCACCGAGCGCCACGAGTCGCGCCGTATCGACAACCAGCTGCGCGGCCGCTCCGGCCGTCAGGGCGACCCGGGCGAGTCCCGCTTCTACCTGTCGCTGGGCGACGACCTGATGCGCCTGTTCAAGGCGCAGATGGTCGAGCGCGTCATGGCGATGGCGAACGTGCCGGACGACGTGCCGATCGAGAACAAGATGGTGACGCGCGCGATCGCGTCGGCCCAGTCGCAGGTCGAGACCCAGAACTTCGAGACGCGCAAGAACGTCCTGAAGTACGACGAGGTCCTCAACAGCCAGCGCGAGGTCATCTACCGCGAGCGCCGCCGCGTCCTGGAGGGCGAGGACCTCCAGGAGCAGGTCCGCTTCATGATGGACGACACCATCGACGCGTACATCGCGGCCGAGACGGTCGAGGGCTTCGCCGAGGAGTGGGACCTGGAGCGCCTGTGGGGCGCCTTCAAGCAGCTCTACCCGGTGAAGGTCACCATCGAGGAGCTGGAGGAGGCCGCGGGCGACCGGGCGGGCATCACCGCCGAGTTCATCGCGGAGTCCATCAAGGACGACATCCACGAGCAGTACGAGGCGCGCGAGAAGACCCTCGGCTCCGACATCATGCGCGAGCTGGAGCGGCGCGTGGTGCTGTCGGTGCTGGACCGCAAGTGGCGCGAGCACCTCTACGAGATGGACTACCTGCAGGAGGGCATCGGCCTGCGGGCGATGGCCCAGAAGGACCCGCTGGTCGAGTACCAGCGCGAGGGCTTCGACATGTTCAACGCCATGCAGGACGGCATCAAGGAAGAGTCCGTCGGCTACCTGTTCAACCTGGAGGTCCAGGTCGAGCAGCAGGTCGAGGAGGTTCCGGTGCAGGACGCGGCGCCGTCGCTGACGAAGGAGCCGGCCCGTCCGGAGATCCGGGCGAAGGGGCTGGACGCTCCGCAGCGGCCGGACCGGCTGCACTTCTCGGCGCCGACCGTCGACGGTGAGGGCGGTGTGGTCGAGGGCGACTTCGAGTCCGAGGCCGCCGGTGACGGCGACGGCATGACGCGGGCGGAGCGCCGCAAGGCGCAGAAGGCCTCCGGCGGGCGTCGCCGCAAGAAGTAACCCCTTCGGGGCTGATCCGCCGGCCGGGGCCGGGCACCGTACGCGGTGTCCGGCCCCGGCCGCGTTGCCGGGCCCGTGCGGCGCCGTTGCCGGGGCTCCGCCCCAGACCCTCCCCCAGACTCCGTCCGGGGGGACCCCCATCTCAAACGCCGGCGGGGCTGGGGGGTGCGGCGGGGCTGAAGGATCGGCGGCCCGTGCCTCAACGGCCGGCGGGGCCGGAGCCGCCGGGGCTCTGGATCTCGACCGCCGCGCAGCGCCAGCGCAGGTCCGGGCCCTGTTCCAGGCGGAAGGCCATCGCCGTCACCCGGTCGCCCGTGGCGATGCGGGCGAAGGCCTCGATGACGCCCGGGCCCGGGGTGAAGCGGCCGCACTGGCGGACGACCGGGCTCAGCCGGTCGCGGAGGTGCTCCGCCGGGGCCAGGGTGACCAGCTGCTGGTAGGCGGGGCCGACGGTGTGGCCGAGCAGGGAGTGGACGGGCCGCCGGCCGCTGACGACCGCCAGCAGGCGTTCGGCGAACCAGTGGTGGGGGCCGAGCCGCACGGCCCGCGGCGGGGCCGGCGGGCGCCGGGTGTCACGCCGGCCAGCAGGTCGGGTCCGGGACTGGCCGCCGGTCCGGCGTCGGGCCGCCTCGCCGCCGATCGTGCCGCGCATCGTGGTGTCCATCGCGATCTGCCCCCGAACAGTCCGGGCCCGGAGCGGTACCGGGCGGTAACTTGATGGGGATCTTCTACGGTCGGCCGAACACGCTCCGCAACCGCCGGTCACTCCGTTCCGGCCCCGGCCCCGGTTCACCTATCCGAGTGTCCGGCGGGGCTGCCCAGCGCCTCGGCGGCGGCCCAGAGGGACTGGGGTGGACGGGTGCAGGCTCAGCTCCCGCACCTCGAAGGGGGACGAGGCCGTCACCCGGAGGGGCGAGGGCTGCGTCGGAAAGCAGCGCGGTCGTATCCTGGGTGCGTTTCCGACTACCGAAAGCAGCCGGCCATGCGCGTGTACGTCCCCCTGACCCTCCCCGGGCTCGCCGAGGCGCACCAGGCGGGTGAGCTGGGCCCCGGCCCGCTGCGTGCGTACGCCGTCACCCCCGGGCTGCGCGAGTGGTACGTGTCGGACGACATCGAGGAGCTGGAGTACGCGGCCCTGAGCCGCGCCGCGGCCGCCTCGCTCCGGCTGATCGCCGCCGACCGGGCCGCGCCGCCCAGGCGCGTCGTCGTGGCCCTGGACGTCGCCGACAAGGCCGCCACCGCCACCCCCGGCGTGGACGAGGCCACCCTCGGCCAGGTCGCCCTCGCCGACGCCGTACGGCTCGCCGTGGCCGCCGCCGTGCACGTCGACGCCGACGACGCCGAGGCGGACGTGTCCGCCGCCGCGCGGGCCGTCGAGGCCGCCGACGGCGGGGACGGCGACGCGCAGTTCACCGTGGACGGCGCCGAGGACCACGAGCTGCTGTGGTTCGGGGTGCAGGAGATTCCGGGGCTGCTGAAGTGACCGGCCGGAGCACCCACATCGTCTGGGACTGGAACGGGACGCTGCTGCACGACATCGACGCCGTCATAGCCGCGACCAACGCCTCCTTCGCGGAGCTCGGTTTCGCGCCGATCTCCCTCGAGACCTACCGCGACCTGTACGTCGTACCGGTGCCCAAGTTCTACGAGCGCCTCATGGGGCGGCTGCCCACCGAGGACGAGTGGCTGGTCATGGACGACACCTTCCACCGGCACTACTGGGCCGCCGCCGAGGACGCCGGGCTCGCCGAGGGCGCCCGCGAGCTGCTCCAGGACTGGCAGCGCGCCGGGCTCACGCAGTCCCTGCTGTCCCTCGCGCCCCACGACAAGCTGGTACCGCTGGTCCGCTTCCACGGCATCGACGGGCACTTCCTGCGCGTCGACGGTCGGACGGGGCCCTCCCACACCAGCAAGGCGGGTCACCTCGTACGGCACATGGCCGCCCTGGACGGGACGGGCGTGACGGCCGACCGTACGGTCCTCATCGGAGACGCCGTGGACGACGCGCTCGCCGCGGCCCACGTCGGTGCCCGGGCCGTCCTCTACACGGGCGGTTCGCACAGCCGCAGCAGTCTGGAATCGGCCGGTGTGCCCGTCGTCGACACCCTGGCGGAGGCCGTCCTTACAGCTCGTGAACTGGCCGAATAGCGACTGCTCCGCCGCCTCGCCCCCGTTGCCGTCCCGTCGCTGTCCAGAACGTCAAAGTTAAACCTCAAGTTTTGTACACATCCATGACGTGTGTGGGGTGGGTGGAGATAGCCTGGTACCCGTGATCAGCGCGATAGTCATCGGGGGCACCGAAGCCTCCGGCCTGCGCCCGAGGCACCACCGTGCCCGGGCCCTCGCTGGTCCCCGCTGCCGGGACGTGGCGCCTATGGCTCATTCCCTCCCGGTCGGCTCTCTCGACGGCGTAGCGCCGATCCCGAACGGACATCCCGCCTCGCGGAGCTATGCCATTCCTTCCTTCACCTACGTCACGCAATGGCGCGCGACAGGAGCCAGAGGACATGCAGACCAAGCTGGACGAAGCAAAGGCCGAGCTGCTCGCGCGGGCGGCCCGGGTAGCTGAGAACAGCCCGGCCGGGGGGCTACTTCCGACTGGGTCCGAGCAGGGGGAGCGTCCAGATCAGGACACGGTGCTCGCCTACCTCCAGCGCTACTACCTGCACACCGCCCCCGAGGACCTGTTGGACCGGGACCCGGTCGACGTGTTCGGGGCAGCGCTCTCGCACTACCGGCTCGCGGAGAAGCGGCCGCAGGGCACCGCGAACGTGCGCGTGAACACGCCGACCGTCGAGGAGAACGGCTGGACCTCCAGCCACTCCGTCGTCGAGGTCGTCACCGACGACATGCCCTTCCTCGTGGACTCCGTCACCAACGAGCTGTCCCGCCAGGGCCGCGGCATCCACGTCGTGATCCACCCGCAGGTCGTCGTCCGCCGTGACGTCACCGGCAAGCTGATCGAGATCCTCGGCCCCGACTGCGACGCGCACGGCCCCAAGACCGCGCGCCCCCACGACTCCCTCGTCGAGTCCTGGATCCACGTCGAGATCGACCGCGAGACCGACCGGGCCGACCTCAAGCAGATCACCGGCGACCTGCTGCGCGTCCTGTCCGACGTACGCGAGTCCGTCGAGGACTGGGAGAAGATGCGCGACGCGGCGCTGCGCATCGCCGACGGCCTGCCCGACGAGCCCACCGCCCCGGACCTGCGCGAGTACGAGCTCGAAGAGGCCCGCGAGCTGCTGCGCTGGCTCGCCGACGACCACTTCACCTTCCTCGGCTACCGCGAGTACAACCTCGTCGACGGTGACGCCCTCTCGGCCATCCCCGGCACCGGCCTCGGCATCCTGCGCTCCGACCCGCACCACAGCGGCAAGGACGACGGCCACCCCGTCTCGCCGTCCTTCAACCGGCTGCCCGCCGACGCCCGCGCCAAGGCCCGCGAGCACCGTCTGCTGGTGCTGACCAAGGCCAACAGCCGCTCCACCGTGCACCGTCCCTCGTACCTCGACTACGTGGGCGTCAAGAAGTTCGACGCCGAGGGCAACGTCGTCGGCGAGCGCCGCTTCCTCGGCCTGTTCTCCTCCGCCGCGTACACCGAGTCCGTGCGCCGCGTCCCGGTGATCCGCCGCAAGGTCTCCGAGGTCCTCGAAGCCGCCGGCTTCGCGCCGTCCAGCCACGACGGCCGCGACCTGACGCAGATCCTCGAGACCTACCCGCGCGACGAGCTGTTCCAGACCCCGGTCGACAAGCTCCGCGAGATCGTCACCTCCGTCCTGTACCTCCAGGAGCGCCGCCGGCTGCGGCTGTACCTGCGCCAGGACGAGTACGGGCGCTACTACTCCGCGCTGGTCTACCTGCCGCGCGACCGCTTCACCACCGGCGTGCGGCTGCGCCTGATGGACATCCTCAAGGAGGAGCTCGACGGCATCAGCGTCGACTTCACCGCCTGGAACACCGAGTCGATCCTCTCCCGCATCCACTTCGTCGTCCGCGTCCCGCAGGGCAAGGACCTGCCGGTCCTCACCGACACCGACGTCGAGCGCATCGAGGGCCGCCTCGTCGAGGCCGCCCGCTCCTGGGCCGACGGCTTCTCCGAGGCCCTGGTCGCCGAACTCGGCGAGGAGCGCGCCGCCGAGCTGCTGCGCAAGTACGGCACGTCCTTCCCCGAGGGCTACAAGGCCGACCACTCGCCGCGCGCGGCCGTCGCCGACCTCTGCCACCTGGAGCGGCTCTCCGCCAGCGACCGCCCGTTCGCGCTCTCGCTGTACGAGCCCGTCGGCGCGGGCCCCGGCGAGCGCCGGTTCAAGATCTACCGCACCGGTGAGCAGGTCTCGCTCTCCGCGGTCCTGCCCGTGCTCCAGCGCCTGGGCGTCGAGGTCACCGACGAGCGCCCGTACGAACTGCGCCGCTCCGACCGGGTCAGCGCCTGGATCTACGACTTCGGCCTGCGGATGCCGGCCGTCGGCGCGAACGGCGACGCGTACCTCGGGGACGACGCCCGCGAGCGCTTCCAGGAGGCCTTCACGGCCGTCTGGACCGGCCAGGCGGAGAACGACAACTTCAACACCCTGGTGCTGAGCGCCGGGCTGGACTGGCGGCAGGCCGTCGTCCTGCGCGCGTACGCCAAGTACCTGCGCCAGGCGGGCTCCACCTTCAGCCAGGACTACATGGAGGACACCCTCCGCAACAACGTCCACACCACCCGGCTGCTGGTCTCCCTCTTCGAGGCGCGGCTGTCTCCCAGCCGCCAGGCCGCCGGCAGCGAGCTCGTGGACGCCATGCTGGAGGAGCTGGACGGGGCCCTGGACCAGGTCGCCTCGCTCGACGAGGACCGGATCCTGCGGGCCTTCCTCACCCTCATCAAGGCCACCCTTCGCACCAACTTCTTCCAGGAGGCGAAGGGCTTCGAGTGGCACGACTACGTGTCGATGAAGTTCGACCCGCAGGCCATCCCCGACCTGCCGGCGCCCCGCCCGGCGTACGAGATCTGGGTGTACTCGCCGCGGGTCGAGGGCGTGCACCTGCGCTTCGGCAAGGTCGCGCGCGGCGGCCTGCGCTGGTCCGACCGGCGTGAGGACTTCCGTACGGAGATCCTCGGCCTGGTCAAGGCGCAGATGGTCAAGAACACCGTGATCGTGCCGGTCGGCGCCAAGGGCGGCTTCGTCGCCAAGCAGCTCCCGGACCCCTCCGTGGACCGTGACGCCTGGCTCGCCGAGGGCATCGCCTGCTACCGCACCTTCATCTCGGCGCTGCTCGACATCACCGACAACCTGGTCGCGGGCGAGGTCGTGCCGCCGGAGGACGTGGTGCGCCACGACGAGGACGACGCGTACCTCGTCGTCGCCGCCGACAAGGGCACCGCGACGTTCTCCGACATCGCCAACGAGGTCGCCCTCAAGTACAACTTCTGGCTCGGTGACGCCTTCGCCTCGGGCGGCTCGGCCGGTTACGACCACAAGGGCATGGGCATCACCGCCCGCGGCGCGTGGGAGTCCGTCAAGCGGCACTTCCGCGAGCTCGGCCACGACAGCCAGACCGAGGACTTCACCGTCGTCGGCGTCGGCGACATGTCCGGCGACGTCTTCGGCAACGGCATGCTGCTCTCCGAGCACATCCGCCTGGTCGCGGCCTTCGACCACCGGCACATCTTCCTCGACCCGAACCCGGACGCGGCCACCTCGTACGCCGAGCGCCGGCGCCTGTTCGAGCTGCCGCGCTCCTCGTGGGCCGACTACGACACCTCGCTGATCTCGGCGGGCGGTGGCATCCACCCGCGTTCCGCGAAGGCCGTCCCGGTCACCGCGCAGGTCCGCGAGGCCCTGGGCATCGAGGCGGGCGTCACCAAGATGACCCCGGCCGAGCTGATGCAGGCGATCCTCAGGGCCCCCGTGGACCTGGTGTGGAACGGCGGCATCGGTACCTACGTCAAGGCCACGTCCGAGACGCACGCGGACGTCGGCGACAAGGCCAACGACGCCATCCGCGTCAACGGATCCGACGTACGGGCCAAGGTCATCGGCGAGGGCGGCAACCTGGGTCTGACCCAGCTCGGCCGCATCGAGTTCGCCCGGACCGGCGCGGACGGCCAGGGCGGCAAGATCAACACCGACGCCATCGACAACAGCGCCGGCGTGGACACCTCCGACCACGAGGTGAACATCAAGATCCTGCTCAACGCGGTCGTCGTGGACGGCGACATGACCGTCAAGCAGCGCAACAAGCTGCTCGCCGAGATGACCGACGAGGTCGGCTCGCTGGTGCTGCGCAACAACTACGCGCAGAACACCGCGCTCGCCAACGGCGCGGCGCAGGCCCCCAGCCTGCTCCACGCGCAGCAGCGCTTCATGCGCCGCCTGGAGCGCGAAGGGCTGCTCAACCGGGAGCTGGAGTTCCTGCCCACCGACCGGCAGATCCGTGAACTGCTGAGCAACGGCAGGGGCCTGACCCAGCCGGAGCTGGCCGTCCTGTTCGCCTACACCAAGATCACGGTGGCGGCCGAGCTCATCCACACCGAGCTGCCGGACGACCCGTACCTGCGCCGCCTGCTCTTCGCGTACTTCCCGGCCGCCCTGCGGGAGAAGTTCCCCGAGCAGGTCGACGGGCACGCGCTGCGCCGGGAGATCACCACCACGCTGCTGGTCAACGACACCGTCAACACGGGTGGTTCGACCTTCCTGCACCGCCTGCGCGAGGAGACCGGAGCCTCCACGGAGGAGATCGTCCGGGCGCAGCTCGCGGCCCGCGAGATCTTCGGCCTGGCCGAGGTGTGGGACGACGTCGAGGCCCTCGACAACAAGGTCGCGGCCAGTGTCCAGACCCGGATCCGGCTGCACTCGCGGCGCCTGGTCGAGCGCGGTACGCGCTGGCTGCTGAACAACCGGCCGCAGCCGCTCCAGATCACCGAGACCATCGACTTCTTCGCGGAGCGGGTCGCGCACGTCTGGGCGGAGCTGCCGAAGCTGGTGCGCGGCGCCGACCTCGAGTGGTACCAGTCGATCATGGACGAGCTGATCGGCGAGGGCGTGCCGGAGGAACTGGCGGCCAAGGTGGCCGGCTTCTCCTCCGCCTTCCCGACGCTCGACGTCGTCGCGATCGCGGACCGCACCGGGGTGGCCCCGCTGGACGTCGCCGAGGTCTACTACGACCTCGCCGACCGCCTGGACATCACCCAGCTGATGGACCGGATCATCGAGCTGCCGCGGTCCGACCGCTGGCAGTCGATGGCCCGCGCCTCCATCCGCGAGGACCTGTTCGCGGCGCACGGGGCCCTGACCGCCGACGTGCTGTCGGTGGGCAACGGCAGCTCGACTCCCGAGGAGCGCTTCAAGGCCTGGGAGGAGAAGAACGCGGCGATCATCGGCCGGGCCCGGACGACCCTGGACGAGATCCGCGGCTCGGACGACTTCGACCTGGCGAACCTGTCGGTGGCGATGCGGACGATGCGTTCGCTGCTGCGCGCGCACACCTGATCGGGCCGGGGAATTCCGGAACGGGCCGGGCCCGGGACCTTGTGGTCCCGGGCCCGGCCCGTTTCCGTTCCTCAGCGGCCCGAGGAGAAGGCCTCGTACGCGTCGCAGACCTCCGACGCGGGGCCGTCCATGCGCAGGACGCCCGCTTCCAGCCAGATCGCGCGGTCGCAGGTCTCGCGGACCGTGTTGATGCCGTGGCTGACGAGGAACACGGTGCCGGCGCGTTCGCGGAGTTCCTCGATGCGGTCCTGGCTGCGCCGCTGGAAGGCGGCGTCGCCGGTGGCCAGGGCCTCGTCGATCATCAGGACGTCGTGGTCCTTGGCGGCGGCGATGGAGAACCGGAGCCGGGCGCCCATGCCGGAGGAGTACGTGCGCATGGGCAGGGAGATGAAGTCGCCCTTCTCGTTGATGCCGGAGAAGTCGACGATGTCCTGGTAGCGCTCCTTGATCTGCTCGCGGCTCATGCCCATGGCGAGGCCGCCGAGTACGACGTTGCGCTCGCCGGTCAGGTCGTTCATCAGCGCGGCGTTCACGCCGAGCAGGGACGGCTGGCCGTGCGAGTAGACCGCGCCCCGGGCCACCGGCTGGAGGCCGGCGATGGCTTTGAGCAGCGTGGACTTGCCCGAGCCGTTGGAGCCGATGAGGCCGATGGCCTCGCCCTTGTACGCGGTGAAGCTGACGCCCCTGACGGCGTGGACCTCACGGATGCCGGGGGCGGGCTTGCGGGAGAAGATCCGGCTGAGGGCGGCGGTGGCGCCGCCCTTGCGGCCGCCTCCGTGGACCTTGTAGACGACGTGGACCTCGTCGGCGATCACGGTGGGGGTCTTCGTCGAAGTGGTCGAAGTGTCAGCCACGGCCGTACTCCTCCTCGGCCTTCCAGAAGTAGACGAATCCGCCGGCCCCGGCGAGCAGGGCCCAGCCGATGGCGATCGGCCACACGTGCTGCGGGAGCGAGTGCGCCGTGAAGCTGTCGATCAGGGAGAAGCGCATCAGGTCGATGTAGACGGCCGCCGGGTTGAGCTTGAGCAGCATCGACACCCAGTGCGGCAGTTGGTCGGTCTTGAGCATCTGGTCGATGGACCACATGACGCCCGAGGAGTACATCCAGGTGCGCAGGACGAACGGCATCAGCTGGCTGACGTCGGGGCTCTTGCTGCCGATGCGGGCCATGACCATGGCGCAGCCGGCCGCGAAGACGGCTGTCAGCAGCAGCGTCGGGAGGGCCAGGAACCAGGAGAGGCTCGGCGTCTGGCCGAAGGCGAGCAGCAGGATGACCAGGGCGCCCATGGTGACGAGCAGCTGCTGGAAGAGCTGGATGACGGTGGAGAGCGGCAGGCTCGCGCGGGGGAAGTGCAGGGCGCGGACCAGGCCGAGGTTGCTGTGGACGGCACGGGTGCCGGCGTTGATGGAGCTGCCGATGAAGTCCCAGACGAAGACGCCGGTGATCAGGAACGGCACGTAGTCGGGCACGTCGTGGCTGGCCCGCATGACGAGGCCGAAGATGAAGTAGTAGACCGCCGCGTTGAGCAACGGGGTCACCAGGTGCCAGACCTGGCCGAGCTTCGCCGTGCTGTACGTGGCCTGCATGCGGGCGGTGGCGTACGCCGTCACGAAGTGGCGCCGGTCCCAGAGCTCCGCGATGTAGCGGGGGAGGGAGGGGCGGGCGCCGCTGAGGGTCAGGCCGTGGGCGGCCGCCAGTTCCGCCGGGGTCGGCGGGGCGGTCGGGGGTGCGGTCGCGGTGGTCACAGAGGTCGCTTTCGACGGGGGTCAGGGCGTCGTAGCCGATGGGACGGGTCCGTATCGTCGCTACGGCGAGGTTAGGACCTCACGCGTCGGAACGCAACCGTATCGTCGTGACGGCTGGGTGCTGGCGTGCGCCGCTATGCTCTGTGCATGACCACCGACCCTGCCGCCACCCCAGCCCGCCGTGCCCCCGCCGGGGCCGCCGTCCTGCGTGAGGACGTGACCGAGGCGATCAGGGAGGCGGTGGTGGAGGAGCTGGCCGCGGTCGGCTTCTCCCGGATGTCCATCGAGGGCATCGCGCGCCGGGCGGGCGTCGGGAAGACCGCGGTCTACCGGCGGTGGAAGTCGAAGCTGCACCTGGTGCTGGACCTGGTCGGCGCCTTCGCGGTGGACGGGCTGCCGGTGCCGGCGACGGGCTCGCTGTACGGAGACGTACGGGCCCTGCTGGAGGTCATGTCACACGTACTGCGGCACCCGGTGGCCTCGGCGGTGATCCCCGACCTGTTGGTCGAGGCGGCCCGCAACCCGGAGATCGCGGACGCGGTGCGCGGCGCGCTGCTGGACGGGCAGCGGCGGATGGCCGAGGGGATCGTCTCGGACGCGGTCGCCCGCGGTGAACTCCCTGCGGACATCAGCCCGGACCACGCCCTGGACCTGCTGATCGGCCCGCTCTACTGGCGCCAGGTGGTCGTCCGGGATGCGGTGACGTCCGCCCACCTGAACACCCTGGCGCACCAGGTGGTGGCGGGCCTGAAGGCGGGCTCGGGCCCTGCCTGAGGGCCCGCCCAGGCGGCTACGGCCAGGCGGGGGTCAGGGTCGGTTCCGGGGTCGGAGCGGGGGCCGCGGGCGTGGGGCGGCGGTCTTGCAGGGGGGTGATCGCCGGGATCGGGGTGGACTGGCCCAGGAAGATCCGGCGCACCACGCGCTCCGCCGCGTGGCCGTCGTCGTACGAGCAGAAGCGCGCGCGGAACGAGGCCCGGAGCTGGGCCGAGCGCGAGCCCTGCCAGTGGCCCGTGGCGAAGATGTCCACCAGTTCGTCCTCGGTCCGGGCGATCGCGCCCGGCGGGCACGAGCGCAGGTCGAAGTAGGTGCCCCGGGCCGCCTCGTACGCCTCCCAGTCGTCCGCGTGGATCACGATCGGCCGGTCCAGCGCCGCGTAGTCGAACATCAGGGACGAGTAGTCCGTCACCAACGCGTCCGAGGCCAGGCAGAGTTCCTCCACCGAGGGGTGGGAGGAGACGTCCAGGAGGCGGGAGTGGGCCTCCACGGGTGACGGCGCGTCCGCGTACGTGAGGTGGGTGCGGGTGAGGATCGTGAAGCGCGGGCCCAGGTCGCGCAGGACCCGCTCGAAGTCCAGGTGGTCCGGCCGGCTGCGCCGGTAGTCGCGGTGCGTCGGCGCGTACAGGATCGCCGTCGAGCCCGCCGGGATGCCCAGGCGTTCGCGGAGTTCGAGGACGTCCGCCTGGGTGGCCCGGTGGAAGACGTCGTTGCGCGGGTAGCCGTACTCCAGCGTCGTGTACGAGGACGGGATCGCCTTCTCCCAGACCAGGGTGGAGTGCCGGTTCGCGGAGAGCAGGTAGTCCCACTGGTCGGCGCCGCGCAGCAGGCCCGCGAAATCCGTGGTCGGTGTGGCCGCCGGGCGGTCCTGGAGGTCGAGCCCGACCCGCTTGAGCGGGGTCCCGTGCTGGGTCTGGACCACGATCTGGCCCGGGCGCTTGACCAGGGTGCGCTCGAAGTTGACGTTCGTGACCAGGTACGAGGCCCTGGCCAGGGCCGTCCAGTACGCCGCCGAGCCCGGGCGCAGCGCCTTCGTCTCCCTGGGGAGGGTCGCCGCGTGCGCGGGGTCGCAGATCCAGGCCGTGCGCATCCGGGGCGCCAGCTCCCGCAGCTTCGCCTCGATCGCCGCCGGGTTGCAGGCGTAACCGCCGTGCCAGTACGCGGAGAAGACCGCGAGCTCCGGGCGCAGCGGCAGCAGGCGCTGGACGCGGTAGTGGAGGCGGAGGGCCGTTTCGCGCAGCCCCCGGCCCAGGGCGGAGGCGCCGCGGCCCGTCGACAGCCCGCACGAACGCAGCGCCGACAGCAGCCGGTACGTGCGCCGGACCCCCAGCCGCATCAGGAGGTGGCGGATCCGGTCGGTCCGGGAGAGGGACAACGGCCGTGCCCCCGGGGCCCGGTAGCGGCGCAGCAGGGCGGAGGCCCGGCTGAAGAACTCGGCCCGGCTCCCGCGCGGGAGGCGGCGCGGGTCGGCGTACAGGGCGCAGAAGTGCTCGGCCATCCGCCGGTGCACGGCGGGGCGCCAGCGCTCCAGCTCGGGGCGGCCTGCGAGATAGCCGAAGACCCGGTCGTACTGCTCGAAGATGTCGAGGTGGCGGCGGCTGGAGGTGGTCAGGATCGAGCCGGTGCGGCGCTGGCGGTAGTGGACGCAGACCCGGTCCAGGACGGCGACGGACTCCGCGGCCAGCAGCGCCGGGTAGGTCCAGGGGGTGTCCTCGTAGAAGCCGGGCGGGAACTCGAAGCCCTCGCGCTCCACGTACTCGCGGCGGTACGCCTTGTTCCACACCACCATCAGCATGCCGAGCAGGGCCGGCCGGTCGGCGAGGCGGAAGCTGGCAGGGCCCTCCTCGGAGAGCCGGTGCGAGAGGCGGTTGCGCACGAGCTCGCCGGTCCAGAAGGTGCGCGCGTAGTCGTAGACCAGGACGTCGGGTGAGCCGGTGGCCTTCAGCCGGTCGGTGATGGCCTGGAGGGCGCCGGGGGCCAGGGTGTCGTCACCGTCGAGGAAGACCAGGTAGTCGCCGGTGGCCCGGGCCAGGCCCGCGTTGCGGGCCGGGCCCAGCCCCAGGTTGTGCGCCAGGTGCACGGCGGTCACGCGAGGGTCCCGGGCCGCGTACTCGTCGATGATCGAGCCGCAGGCGTCCGGGGAGGCGTCGTCGACCGCGATCAGTTCCAGATCCGGGTACGACTGCGTCAGGACCGAGTCCAGACTCTCCTGGAGGTACGCCTGGACCTTGTACGCGGGCACGATGACGCTGAACCGGGGCACGGCACATCCAGGGGTCGGCGCGGGCATATTGCCCAGGAACCCCCGGCGCGGCGATCGGGTTACGCAGCGTGCGGCAATCGGGTTACGCAGCGTCAACGCCGCACGTCAACCGACCCCTCCTGCCTGATCGCCTGCTTGACCGCCTACTTGATCGCCCCCGCCATCACCCCCGAGACGAACTGCCGCTGGAAGGCGAAGAAGACGACGAGCGGAACCACCATCGACAGGAACGCGCCGGGCGCCAGCACGTCGATGTTGTTCCCGAACTGCCGCACCTGCTGCTGGAGCGCCACCGTCACCGGCGGGTTGGCGGAGTCCGCGAAGACCAGCGCCACCAGCATGTCGTTCCACACCCACAGGAACTGGAAGATGCCGAGCGAGGCGATCGCCGGGCCGCCCAGCGGCAGCACCACCCGGGTGAACAGCCGCAGCTCGCCCGCCCCGTCCAGACGGGCCGCCTCCAGCAGCTCGCGCGGGATCTCCGCGAAGAAGTTCCGCAGCAGGAACACGGCGAACGGCAGCCCGAAGGCGGTGTGGAAGAGCACCACGCCCGCAGTGGTCTCGAACAGCCCGATGGCACCGAAGAGTTCGGAGACCGGGATCAGCGCCACCTGGACCGGGACCACCAGCAGCCCGACGACGACCAGGAAGAGCCAGTCCCGCCCGGGGAACTCCAGCCAGGCGAAGGCGTAACCGGCCAAGGAGCCCAGCACGAGGACGAGCAGGGTCGTGGGGACCGCGATCGCGACGGTGTTCAGCAGCGAGCCGGTGATCGTGTCGTTCGCCAGCAGCCGCTCGTAGTTGCCGGAGGTCAGCCGCGAGGGCGCGGTCAGGATCTGCCACCAGCCGCCCTTGTTGAGGTCGGTGGGGGAGAGGAAGGAGGAGATCAGCAGACCGAGGGTGGGCAGCAGCCAGAAGAGCGCGGCCGCGACCAGGAACACGCGCACCGCTCCGCCCGCCACGCGGGCCGCCAGCCGGCCGCCGCGCGCACCGGGAGCCGCCGGGGTGCTCTTCGGGGCCTTCGCCGGGGCGCTCACCCGGGCGTTCACCGGAGCGCTCATCGGGACCCCTCCTTCCGCAGCCGACGGATGTTCACCAGCATCACCGGGACCACCAGCACCAGCAGCAGCACGGCGATGGCGCTGCCCAGGCCCGGATGGGCGTCCGTGCCGAAGGAGGTCCGGTACAGCTGGAGCGCGAGCACGTTCGCGTCGTCCTGCACCGCCCCCGGCGCGATCACGAAGACCAGGTCGAAGATCTTCATCACGTTGATGACGAGGGTGACGAGCACGACCGCCAGGACGGGAGCGAGCAGCGGGACGGTGATCCGGCGGAACACCTGCCACTCGTTCGCCCCGTCCACCCGCGCCGCCTCCAGCAGCTCCCGCGGTACGGCGGCCAGCCCGGCCCCGATCAGCACCATCGCGAAACCGGCCCACATCCATACGTACGCCCCGATGACCGCCGGGGTGACGAGGGTCGGGCCCAGCCACTGGACCCCCGAGTACGCCTCGCGGAAGTTCGCCGCCGGCAGCCGCAGCCGGGCCCCGTCGGCCTTCGCGGACAGCGTGAAGGTGCCGTCGGCGCGGGCCGTCGCCGTATCGACCACCCGGCCGTCCTTGACCGCCTCGATCCGCATCCCGGCGAAGGCCTGCTCGGCCGGGTCGACCGCGTTCGTACGGCCGCCCCCGCCACGGGTGAAGTCCTGCCAGGCCGTCCCGGTGATCTTCCCGGGCTCGGCGGCCGCCGCCCTGGCCGTACGAGTGCCCTCCGGCAGGGCCTCCGGGGCCACGCCGACCAGCGGCAGCAGCACCGGGGTGCCCGCCCGGACGGGATCACGGGTCACGAAAGCGCCGCCGCCGGCGTCCGTCAGCGGGGAGTCCCGGCCCGGGCGGGCCTTGGGGAAGGCCGAGGACTCCGCGAAGGTGTCGTGGACCCCGACCCAGACCGCGTTGGCGACGCCCCGGTCGGGGTCGTGGTCGTAGACGAGGCGGAAGATGATGCCCGCCGCCAGCATCGAGATCGCCATCGGCATGAACACCAGCAGCTTGAACGCCGTTCCCCAGCGCACCCGTTCGGTGAGCACCGCGAAGATCAGGCCGAGGGCGGTGGCCGTGGTCGGGGCGAGCACCACCCACAGCGCCGTGTTCGTCAGGGCGGTGCGGATGGTCTTGTCGCTCAGGATCTCCCGGTAGTTGTCCCCGCCGACGAAGCCGGTCCCGGGGCGGTCGAAGAAGCTGCGGTAGACGGAGTAGCCGATCGGGTGCACGACGAGCGCGCCGAGCAGCACGAGGGCCGGCAGGAGGAACGCCGCCGCGATCAGGCGGCGGCGCCTGGCCTCGGCCGAGCGGGCGGTCCTGCCTGCGGCGGCGGCCGGGCCGGCGGCCGGGGTGGTGGCCTTGGCCGTCACCGGGATCAGTTCCCGTAGGCCTTGGCCGCGTCCGCCTCCAGTTTCGCCTGGGTGCCCGCCACGTCCGACGGGTTCGCCAGGAAGTCCTGGAGCGCCTTCCACTCGCCCGCGCCCGGGGTCCCGCCGAAGGCCGCCGGAGCCTGGTCGGACATGTCGAAGCGGAAGTCGTCGCCCGCTGCGATCAGCGCCTTGGCGATGTTGCGCTGGATGTCATTGGGGTACGCGGCCAGGTCGACCGCCTTGTTCGGGGAGATGAAACCGCCCTCGCGGGCCTGGATGGCGGCTGCGTCCGCCGAGGCCAGGAAGGTCAGCAGAGCCTGCGCGCCCTTCGAGGGCTTCAGCGCCACCGCCACGTCACCGCCCGAGACCACCGGTGCCTTGGCGCCGACGGCCGGGAACGGGAAGACCAGCGCGTCCTCGCCCACCTTCGCCTCGGTCTGCGCGATGTTCACCGCCACGAAGTCCCCCTCGTAGACCATCGCGGCCGCCGGACGGTCGCCGCCGGTGAAGGTCTGGGTCACCGACTTCGGGAACTCGGTGGACAGGGCTCCGCTCGGCCCGCCCGCCAGGAAGTCCTTGCGGCCGAACAGCTCGCCCAGCGTGGTCAGGGCCTGCTTGACGCTGTCGTCCGTCCACTTGATCTGGTGCTTGGCCAGCTGGTCGTACTTCACCGGACCGGCCTGGGAGAGGTAGACGTTCTCGAACCAGTCGGTGAGGGTCCAGCCGTCCGCACCGGCCACGGACACCGCCGGGGTGCCGGAGGCGGACAGGGTGTCGGCCGCGGTCAGCAGCTCCTTCCAGGTCGCCGGGGGTTTGACGCCCGCCGCCTCGAAGGCCTTCGCGTTGTACCAGATCAGCGACTTGTTGGCGGCCTTGTAGTAGACGCCGTACTGGGTGCCGTCGACGGCACCGAGCGTCTTCCAGCCCGCCGAGTAGTTCTTGTCGAGCTGCGCCTGGGCCTCCGGGCCCACCGGCTGCGCCCACTTGTTCTGCACCGCCGAGACCAGCGCGCCGACCTGCGGGAGCAGCGCCACGTCCGGCGGCGCCCCGCCCGCGATCTTCGAACCGAGGAAGGTGACGATCGGGTCCTGGGCCGGTACGAAGGTGACGGAAGCCCCGGTCCGCTTCTCGAACTCCTTCAGGACCTTGGTGAAGTTCTCCTGCTCCGGTCCCGTCCAGACCGCGGCGACCTCCAGCTTCTCGCCGTTCAGCTGGGGTAACGCCACCCCCGGGGTCTGGACCGCACCGCCCGGGGCCGGCTTCTCCTTCTCGCCTTCGCCCCCGCCGCACGCGCCGAGCGTGAGCGCGCCCGCCGCGGCCAGTGCCGCCCAGCTGAGTGTCGTACGGCTCGATCCGTGCCTGCGCATGGCTGTGCCCCCGATGCCCGTGGTGTGTCCCGGACCACAAGGTCTACGCCGACCCGCGCGCCCCCGCAATACCGCGTCGGGGTGGCAGGGGTGGCGCCGGGGTGGGGCGCGCGCGGGCCGGAGCGGCCCTACGGCGCGGGCGGGAAGAGCACGGGTATCGCCGAGACCAGGTGCGAGGCCCGGTCCAGGGCGCTGGCCAGCAGCGCGAGGTCGGTCGGCCCGTTGCCCAGCTCGCGCACCGGGCGGCGGGCCGGCGGGTCGCCCATCCGCTCCCACTCCACCGGCACCACGGTCGGCCGCTGGGTCGCCGTCCTGGGGATCCGGCCGGTGACCCGGCCCGCCTGGAAGGGGACCGTCCGGCCGTCCGGGTAACGGAGCCGGCCGCGGCCGGGGCCCGGCTGGTCGGGGGCGTCGAGCTCCACGCGCAGGGTCGACAGCCGGGCCAGGACGGTGTCGGCCGTACGGTCCGGGCGGGCGCTCGTGGCCACCAGGTGCACCCCGAGCCGGGCGCCCTCGCGGGCCACCGCCTCCAGCGCCCGGACCACCGAACCGGCGGCGGGGCGGCCCGTGCTGCCGAGCCCCGGCGCGACCAGCGCGTCGAAGTCGTCCACCAGCACCACCAGGCGGGGCAGCGGACTGGGCCCGCCCGGGTCGGTACGGGCCGACAGCGAGGCGCGCAGCCGCAGCGTGCCCGAACGCTGGGGTTCGAGGTCGCCGCTCAGCTCGCCCTCCGTGGGCTGGCGGGGCGAGACCATCCGGTCGGAGAGCTCGCGCCGTCCGTGCCACTCGGCGAACGGCGTCCCGTCCAGCAGCTCGGCACGGCGCTTGAGCTCCGCGCCCAGCGCCTGGGCGAACTCCCGCATCCGCAGCGGATCCGAGGCGACCAGATGGGCCGAGACGTGCGGGAGCTCGGTGCAGGGCAGCAGCCCGTCGCCGCGCTCGCCGCCCGCCCCGTCGAGCAGGACCAGCCCGAGCCGGTCGGGCCGGGCGCCCGCCGACAGCGAGGCGGCCACCGACCGCAGCAGCTCGGTCCGCCCGCTGCCGGCCGGTCCCTCGATGAGCAGGTGCGGGCCGTCGTGGACCAGCTCGGTGCCGACGGGGCCGCGCCGCCCGCTGCCCAGCACCAGCTCGGCCAGGCCGCCGACCCCCTGCCCCTGCTCGGTGGCGGCGGCCCAACGGGCCATCAGGGAGGCCGGGGTGGCCCGCGCCAGCCCCAGCTCGTCCAGCAGCCGGGCGGTGGCGGGCAGGGTGGCGGCGGCCGGCCGGTACGGCTCGGCGGTGCCCGCGCCGTCGGCGCGCAGCGGTGCCAGCGCCCGGGCGAACCGCTCGGCCCAGGCCGCGGACACGGCGTCGGCGGTGGCCGTCTCGCCGCTCGGGGCCGGACTGCCGCCGCTGACCGCGAAGGTCCGTACGGTCGTGGCCACGTCCCCGCTGAGCAGGGAGACCGCGCCGCAGTCCCGGAAGGCCGGGTTGCTCGCGCAGGCGGCCTCGTACGTCTCGGCGACCGGGGAGGCGGGCGTGGCGGGCGGTGCCTCGGCCAGCGCCAGCACGTGGATCCCGGCGGCCGGGCCGTGGGAGGCGAGCCGCCCGGTGATGTCGCGCAGCGCACCGGCGCCGGGATCGCCGTCCAGCACGAGGAGGGTGTACGGGCCTTCGTAGGCGTCGGCGGCCTGCCGCACCCGCTCGGGATCGGCGGCGGCCCAGTGCGTACCGAGCGGACTGTCGTCCAGGCGCCGGGTCAGCTCACCGGTACGGGCGGCCGCCTGGTCGCGGTCGTACGCGAGGAGCAGCCGGCAGTCCTGGCCGTGCGCGGGCCGTACGTGGGGCAGCCAGCCGAGCCAGCCCCAGTCGCGGCGCCGCTCGGCGAGGGCGCGCGCCCGGTCGGTGGAGACGAGCACGATCTCCAGCTGCGCCGGCGCGTGCAGCGCCGCCAGCTGCGCGACCACACAGCGGGCCACCCCCGCCAGCCGGGGGCGCGGGCCGGCGATGCCGAGGGCTCCGACGGTGCGCAGCGGCACCCGGCTGCCGGCTCCGAGCCCCACGTCCAGTACCCCGTGGTGTCCGGGCGTACGGGACCACAGCCGCTCGGTGGGTCCCAGCGCGGCCAGCAGCAGCGCGGCCGGGTCGTCGGGGTCGGGTACCGCGGCGGTGGCCACGGCCGCCGGCCCGGCCGGGGCCTCGGCGGCCTCCTCGCCCCGCACCCACTTGCGGGCCCAGGCGCCGAGCCCCTTGCGGCGGCCGGCGGCCGGTTCGCCGGGTGCGCTCGCGGCGGCGGGCTGCGGTGCGGCGGGCTCCGGTGCGGCCGCGGGTTCTCCGCCGGAGGAGTCGTCGGCATAGGGGTCCGGCGCCGAGCCGGGGGTGCCGGTCCAGCCCGCGCCGGGCAGGGCGGGGCGGGGCCCCGGGGGCGGGGCCGGTGTGGCGGCGGAAGCGGCGGAGCCGCGGCCCCCGAGGGCGAGGTGGCCCTCCAGGTCCGGGGTCACCGGCAGGGGAGGGGCGGCCGCGGGGGCCAGCCGCAGGGTGGACTCGCCCACCCGCAGCAGCGCGCCCGGCGGCAGGGCCACCGGCTGCGGTCCCACCGGGGAGCCGTCCAGCGTGGTGCCGTTCGTCGAGTCCAGGTCGGCCACCGCCGCCCGCCCGTCCCGCATCACGGTCACCGAGCAGTGCAGCCGGGACACGTCGGGGTCGTCCAGCGGGACGTCGGCGTCGGCGGAGCGGCCCACCTTGATCTGCCCGCTGTGCAGCAGGTGCACCCCGCCCGCGTCGGGCCCGGCCACCACGTGCAACTGGGGCGCGCCCAGGCTCTCCTCGGGCAGGACGTCCGGGACCGGGCCGTGCAGGGCCACCACCGCCCCGTCCACCAGCGGCGGTTCGCCGAGCACCCGCCGCTGGAGGTCGAGCCGCTCGGCTCCGGCGTATAGGATCACGGCGCCCCCGGTGTCGGGTCCGCCGACGGTCGCCGCGAGCCCGGAGGCGACCGCGGCCAGCGCGGTACCGGCGGGCGCGGTGACGAGCACGTCACAGCTCACGGGGGCGGTCGAGGGCTGGTGGCCGCTGCGCGACCCAAGGACGGTCAGCCGGATCTGCATCGCCGTCAGCGGTCCCTTCTGCGCGGTGCGCGGTGCGTGCGCCCGGCAGGGGAACGTCGGCACACGGCTGCCCGACCGCCCCCCGCCCGGCACGGACGCGTCGTCCGGTCAGGTCTGCCGGAAGGCGCGGCTCCCGCCCGTGCCGTTCCGTATGGGTGCATCCTCGCACCTGTCGCCGACAACACGCCCGGCACCCGGCGACAATTGATCTTGATCGGTCGCGGCATGGCGCGGACCTCACTCGGATCGGACAGCAAGCAGGGGAAAATCGCCTCCGGCATACCCCGCAAACATCATCCTTCGTACATATGTGCGGCAACCAACCTCCGGCGCCCGACGTCCTTCATGGGGACACCCCCTAGAGTGGGTCGGAAAATCCGGACGACAGAAGACGACAGCAGGGGAGCGCGAGACGTGCGGCCAGTCGGCAGCAAGTACCTGCTCGAGGAGCCGCTCGGGCGCGGCGCCACGGGCACCGTCTGGCGTGCCCGCCAGCGTGAGACCGCGGGGGCCGAGGCGGCCGTCGCCGGGCAGCCCGGCGAGACCGTGGCCATCAAGGTCCTCAAGGAGGAGCTGGCCCAGGACGCGGACATCGTCATGCGCTTCCTGCGGGAGCGCTCCGTCCTGCTGCGCCTGACGCACCCCAACATCGTGCGCACCCGCGACCTCGTCGTCGAGGGCGATCTGCTGGCGCTGGTCATGGACCTGATCGACGGCCCGGACCTGCACAAGTACCTCCGCCTGAACGGCCCCTTCACGCCCGTCGCCGCGAGCCTGCTGACCGCGCAGATCGCGGACGCGCTCGCCGCCAGCCACGCCGACGGCGTCGTCCACCGCGACCTGAAGCCCGCCAACGTGCTGCTCGACGAGCGCGACGGACAGATGAAGCCGATGCTCACCGACTTCGGCATCGCCCGTCTCGCGGACTCCCCGGGCCTGACCCGCACCCACGAGTTCGTCGGCACCCCGGCCTACGTGGCCCCCGAGTCCGCCGAGGGCCGCCCGCAGACCTCCGCCGTCGACATCTACGGCGCCGGCATCCTGCTCTACGAGCTGCTCACCGGCCGGCCGCCGTTCGCGGGCGGCACCGCGCTCGAAGTGCTCCACCGCCACCTCAGCGAGGACCCGCAGCGCCCCGCGAGCGTGCCCGAGCCGCTGTGGACCGTCATCGAGCGCTGCCTGCGCAAGGAGCCGAACGAGCGGCCCAGCGCCGAGAACCTGGCCCGCGGACTGCGCGTGGTCGCCGCCGGCATCGGCGTGCACTCCACGGCCGCCGAGGTGGAGGCCGCGCTCGGCGTCGGCGCGCTGCTCGCGCCCGACCCCTCGCCGGCTCCGGTCCCGGAGACACCGGGGATCGTGGGGGCCGCGGACGCCACCCAGGTGCTGCCCGGGGGCGCCGGTTCGCCCATGGGCGCCTACGACCCGAACGCCATGACCAGCGTCATGCCGCCGGTCGGCGCGGCCGGAGCGGCCGGCGGGGCCGACCCGACCTCGGTGATGCCGCCCGTACAGCAGCCGGACCAGCCGCACCCGTGGCAGACGCAGATGCGGGCCGCCCGCGACCGCAACGAGCAGACGCAGGTCCAGTACCTCGACCCGAACGACGACCCCCTGCGCCGCCGCCCGCAGCGGCAGGCACCCCCGCCGCCGCAGCACCGGCCCCAGCAGCCTCCGCCGCAGCAGTACCAGCAGCAGCCGCAGTACCGGCAGCCGCCGCCGCAGCAGTACGCGCCTCCGCCGCCTCCGCAGCACTACCAGCCGCAGCAGCACCAGCCTCAGCCGTACCAGCAGCCGCAGCCCCCGCAGCAGCCCCAGTACCGGCAGCCGCAGCCGCCGCAGCAGCAGCCTCCGCAGGGTCCGCCGCCCCGGCAGCAGGCCCCGCGCGAGCCGCGCGAGCCGCGCCGCCGCAGCGCCAACCCGGTACACATCCCCGGCCTCGGCTGCCTCAAGGGCTGCCTGGTCATGATCGTGCTGCTCTTCGTGGGCGGATGGCTGATCTGGGAGCTGACCCCGCTCCAGGAGTGGGTCGGCACCGGCAAGGGATGGTGGGACCAGGTGTGGAGCTGGGGCACCGGCATCGCCGACTGGATCGGCGCCATCGGGGACGCCACGGGCTCCACCCAGCCCTGAATCGGACCCCCGTAGCGCCGAGGTCGTGGATTTGTCGACTTCTGGGACGTGATTTCGCCCGCAGAAGTGAAGGTCGCCGCGAATCCGGGCCCCTGCTGGCCTCCAACGCCCACCCGGCCGCGTAGCTTTGGCACGTACGCCAGCCGCTGAGGGAGCAGTCGTGGCACGGAAGATCGGCAGCCGGTACACCGCGCACCAGATCCTGGGGCGCGGCAGCGCGGGCACGGTGTGGCTGGGCGAGGGGCCTGACGGCCCCGTCGCCGTCAAACTGCTGCGCGAGGACCTCGCGTCCGACCAGGAGCTGGTCGGACGGTTCGTCCAGGAGCGCAGCGCGCTGCTCGGCCTGGAGCATCCCCACGTCGTCTCCGTCCGCGACCTCGTCGTCGACGGCAACGACCTCGCCCTCGTCATGGACCTCGTTCGCGGTACGGACCTGCGCACGCGCCTCGACCGCGAGCGCAGGCTCGCCCCCGAGGCGGCCGTGGCCATCGTCGCGGACGTCGCGGACGCGCTGGCGGCCGCGCACGCGGCCGGGGTCGTCCACCGCGACGTCAAGCCCGAGAACGTCCTGCTGGACATGCAGGGCCCGCTCGGCCCGGGCGGTTCGCACCCGGCGCTGCTGACCGACTTCGGCGTGGCCAAGCTGATCGATACCCCGCGGCGGGCCTCCGCGAGCCGGGCCTCGGCCCCGACCACGCGGATCATCGGCACCCCGGACTACCTGGCTCCGGAGATCGTCGAGGGGCTGCCCCCGCGGGCGGCGGTGGACATATACGCCCTGGCGACCGTCCTCTACGAGCTGCTGGCCGGATTCACCCCCTTCGGCGGGGGGCATCCGGGCGCGGTGCTGCGCCGACACGTGACCGAGACGGTCGTCCCGCTCCCGGGGATCCCCGACGAGCTGTGGCAGCTGATCGTGCAGTGCCTGGCCAAGGCGCCGGCGTCGCGGCTGCGCGCCTCGGAGCTGTCCGTCCGGCTGCGGGACCTGCTGCCGCTGCTGGCCGGGATGCCGCCGCTGGACGTGGACGAGCCGGACGACGCGGATCCGGATCCGGAGCCCTCGGAGGAACCGGCCTCAGCCGCCGCCGATCCGGTGCGCCGCCGGGGCGTGGTCCCCCTCGTCCCGGGGTCCTCGACGGACTCCAACCGCGACACCCACACCTCGATGCGGGTGCCGGGGCCGGACGAGCTGGCGGGCGGGGCGCTGGGCACGGCCCGGGTCCCGCGGCCGGCCGGCGGGCACCGGCCGGGCGCTGCGCGTCACCGGGCGGAGGCCGCCCGCAAGCGGCGCCTCGCCCTGTCGGCCGCGGCCGTCGCGCTGGCCGCGGCGGCCGGCCTGGGCGCGTGGCTCGCCGCCTCGGGCGAAGACCCCGCGCCGCAGCAGCAGGACAGCAAACAGTCGGGCCCCCGCACCCCGTAGCAGCGACGCCGCTGCCGGGGGCTCCGCCAGGCGGGTCCGGGCGGAGTCCGGGGACGGGGCTACGCCACCAGTTCGGGGTGCCAGCGCCGCGCGACGGCGGGGTGGGCGCGGACCCAGCCCTTCAGCTCGTTGCGGCCGTACTCGGCGTGCAGCGGGTTCGACGCGTCGTGGGCGACCCCCGGCGCCGACCGGAGGTAGTCGCCCGGGACCGTCTCCACCACCGCGTCCAGCCGCGGGTTGTAGAAGAACGGCACCGAGTACCGCTCCACCGCCCCCGGCGGGCTCACCACCCGGTGGTCCGTCGCCGTCAGGTAGCCCTCCGTCGCGATCTCCAGCAGCTCGCCCAGGTTGACGACGAAGGCTCCCGGGAGCGGCGGGATGTCGACGTAGCCCCCGTCCCGTACGACCTGGAGGCCGCCCACCGAGTCCTGCAGCAGCAGCGTGAGGAAGCCGTAGTCCTTGTGCGCCCCCACGCCCTGGTCCGTGCCCGTCGGGGCGGACCCCGGGTAGCGGATCAGCTTCGTGTGCAGGTGGGGGCGGTCCGCGAAGGCCGAGTCGAAGAAGTCCGCCGGGGCGCCGATCGAGGTCAGGATCTCCCGGAGCAGGCGGTGGGCCACCGCGGCCAGCCGGGACTGCCAGTCCAGGACCACGTCGCGCAGCTGCGGCAGCGCCGCCGGCCACTGGTTCGGGCCCTCCAGCCAGAGGTACGCCGGGTCGTCCGGCCCCACCGCCGGCGCCGGACGCTCCGCGCCGACGTCCAGCTGGTCCCGCCAGTCGGAGGCCCCGCCGGTCAGCTCGTGGCCTATCCGGGTGTAGCCGCGGAAGTGCGGGGAGTTCAGATTGCTCACGGCCAGCCGGTCGGCTTCCGGAAGGGCGAAGAAGGCCCTGGTCAGCTCCAGCATGCGGGCGCTCTCGGCATCGGTGATGCCATGCCCGGTGAGGTGCAGGAACCCGGTGTCCCTGGCTGCGGCGTGCAGCTTCTTCAGGAAGTCGGCCCGCTGGGCCGGGTCGTCCGCCTGGGAGAGGTCCAGGACGGGGAGGGAGGAGTGCGCGGACGGCATGACGGCTCCGTTTCGGATGTCACGGGGTCCTGTTCCCCAGAGGTGGCGGGGGCCGCGGGTGGGGAGGATCGCCGGCAGGGATGGCGCCGGGACCGCTTTGGGCCGCGTTACAGGACCAAGTCGGATCGGGGTGGATCAGGCTTGGGGATGGTCCGGCGGCAGACAGCTCGACGTCGTGACGCGCATGTGGTCGACATGCCGGCGCTTGACGAGGCGCGTGACGAAGAGAACGGTCATACCGTGAGCGTACGCCCGTACGACAAGTCATCAGTACGGGTGATCCGGCCTGCCCGGACGGCCTCGTCCGCGGACCGGCTACGCTGGACCCGTGGCAGTCGTCGATGTTTCCGAAGAGCTGAAGTCCCTCTCCTCGACCATGGGGTCGATCGAGGCCGTCCTGGACCTCGACAAGCTGAGGGCAGATATCGCCGTGCTCGAGGAGCAGGCCGCCGCGCCGTCCCTGTGGGACGACCCGGACGCCGCTCAGAAGATCACGAGCAAGCTTTCGCACCTCCAGGCCGAGGTCCGCAAGACCGAGAGCCTGCGCGGCCGCATCGACGACCTCGCGGTCCTCTTCGAGCTCGCCCAGGAGATGGAGGACGCGGACACCCTGGCCGAGGCGGAGACCGAGCTGGTCGCCGTCCGCAAGGCGCTGGACGAGATGGAGGTCCGGACCCTGCTCTCCGGCGAGTACGCCGAGCGCGAGGCCCTGGTCAACATCCGCGCCGAGGCCGGAGGCGTCGACGCCTCCGACTTCGCCGAGCGCCTCCAGCGCATGTACCTGCGCTGGGCGGAGCGCCACGGCTACTCGACGGAGATCTACGAGACCTCGTACGCGGAAGAGGCCGGCATCAAGTCGACCACCTTCGTCGTCAAGGCCCCGTACGCCTACGGCACCCTCTCCGTCGAGCAGGGCACCCACCGCCTCGTGCGGATCTCGCCCTTCGACAACCAGGGCCGCCGCCAGACCTCCTTCGCGGGTGTCGAGGTGCTCCCGGTCGTCGAGACCAGCGACCACGTCGAGATCGACGAGGCCGAGCTGCGCGTCGACGTGTACCGCGCCTCCGGCCCCGGCGGCCAGGGCGTCAACACCACCGACTCCGCGGTGCGCATCACGCACCTGCCGACCGGCATCGTGGTCTCCTGCCAGAACGAGCGCTCGCAGATCCAGAACAAGGCCAGCGCCATGAACGTCCTCCAGGCCAAGCTGCTCGAGCGGCGTCGCCAGGAGGAGAAGGACAAGATGGACGCCCTCAAGGACGGCGGCAGCTCCTGGGGCAACCAGATGCGCTCCTACGTCCTGCACCCGTACCAGATGGTCAAGGACCTGCGGACGGAGTTCGAGGTCGGCAACCCGCAGGCGGTGCTCGACGGCGAGATCGACGGCTTCCTCGAGGCCGGCATCCGCTGGCGCAAGCAGCAGGAGCAGACCGCGTAACCCCCCAGCACGTGTGAAGGGCCCGGACACCTCGTGTCCGGGCCCTTCTCGCCATGATCGGTGCGTCTACGCGGTCTGCTGGGCCACCAGTACCAGCGCCGCCACCAGGATCACCATGAGGGCGATGAGTGCCACGGGATTCAGGCCGGAGAAGGGGCCCTCCTGCTGGAGGCGCTCCCGGTTCGCCCGGCACACAGGGCAGCGGCCCTGGCTGACGGGTGCCGCGCAGTTCGCGCACACGAGCCGGTCATATGTCATGCGCTCCTCCTCTCGTCCCCTCGGCCGTACTTCATTAGACACAACGCGTCGGGGAACGAGACCGTTCCCCCTACCACTGTGCCAGCTTCGCCGACATTCGGCGCGGCCCGTCCGGGCAATCGCGGTCCCGACCCGCCCCGGACCCCCCGGATCCCCCCGGACCAGGGGATAAAAGGGGCAACTCCGGATGCCGGGTCCACACCCCGCGCCCGTTCGCGTATGGTCACGCACACCTACTCCCGGCGACCGTGGTGCACCCGTGATCCGATTCGACAGCGTCTCCAAGTCCTACCCGAAGCAGAACCGTCCCGCACTCAGAGATGTCTCCCTGGACATCGCGAAGGGCGAGTTCGTCTTCCTCGTCGGCTCCTCCGGCTCCGGCAAGTCCACCTTCCTGCGGCTCATCCTGCGCGAGGAGCGGGCGAGCCACGGCCAGGTCCACGTCCTGGGCAAGGACCTCGCCAAGCTCTCCAACTGGAAGGTCCCGCAGATGCGGCGCCAGCTGGGGACCGTCTTCCAGGACTTCCGCCTGCTGCCCAACAAGACCGTGGCCGAGAACGTCGCCTTCGCACAGGAGGTCATCGGCAAGCCGCGCGGCGAGATCCGCAAGGCCGTCCCGCAGGTCCTGGAACTCGTCGGCCTCGGCGGCAAGGAGGACCGGATGCCCGGCGAGCTCTCCGGCGGTGAACAGCAGCGCGTGGCCATCGCCCGCGCCTTCGTCAACCGCCCCGCCCTGCTCATCGCGGACGAGCCCACCGGCAACCTCGACCCGCAGACCTCCGTCGGGATCATGAAGCTGCTGGACCGGATCAACCGGACCGGCACCACCGTGATCATGGCGACCCACGACCAGCAGATCGTCGACCAGATGCGCAAGCGCGTCATCGAACTCGAACAGGGCCGACTCGTGCGCGACCAGTCGCGCGGCGTCTACGGCTACCAGCACTGAAAGGCCCTTGAGACGTCATGCGCGCCCAGTTCGTCATGTCGGAGATCGGCGTCGGCCTCCGTCGCAATCTCACCATGACCTTCGCGGTCATCATCTCCGTGGCCCTCTCGCTGGCCCTGTTCGGCGGCTCCCTACTCATGCGCGAGCAGGTGAGCAAGATGAAGGGCTACTGGTACGACAAGGCCAACGTCTCGATCTACCTCTGCAACAAGCAGGACGCCCAGGAGGCCACCGAGGCGGCCGCCAAGCCCGACGGTTCGGGGGCAGCCGCCGCGGGCGTCGCCACCTGCCGCAAGGGCGCGGTGACCGAGGAGCAGAAGAAGCAGATCGAGACCGAGCTCAAGCAGATGTCCCTGGTGAAGTCCGTCGCCTACGAGTCGGCGGACGAGGCGTACAAGCACTACCAGGAGCGGTTCGGCAACACCGCGCTCGCCTCTTCCATCACCCCGGACCAGATGCAGGAGTCCTTCCGGGTCAAGCTGAAGAACCCGGAGAAGTACAAGGTCGTCACCTCCGCCTTCGCCGGCCGCGACGGCATCCACACCGTCGACGACCAGCGCCAGGCCATCGACGACCTCTTCCGGATCCTCAACTACCTCAACATCGCCGCGCTCGCCATCATGCTGATCATGCTGATCGTGGCGCTGCTGCTGATCGTCAACACCGTGCGCGTCTCCGCGTTCAGCCGGAGGCGGGAGACCGGGATCATGCGGCTGGTGGGTGCCTCCAGCTTCTACATCCAGGTCCCCTTCATCATGGAGGCGGCCGTCGCCGGCCTCATCGGCGCCGTCTTCGCCTGCGTGATGCTCGTCTCGGGCCAGTACTTCGTCATCGACCACGGCGTCGGCCTGCGGGACAAGATCCAGCTCATCGACTTCATGGGCTGGACCTCGGTCCTCGGCAAGCTGCCGTACGTGCTCTTCATCGGCCTCCTGATGCCCTCGGTGGCCGCCTTCCTCGCATTGCGCAAGTACCTGAAGGTGTGACAAGCGCCCCGCGAGCGGTCCGGTCAACCATCCGTACCGGCGCGGGGCTTGTCCTAGACTCGGCGCCATGCTGGGCTTGCCGAGTATTCCCGCCTCCAGTCTCCGGCCCCGCGACATGCGTCGCGGGGCCGTTTTGACGTTGGTTTTCCTCGCGGCCGTCGGAACCGCCGCGAGCACCGGCTGCTGGGACCGCGACGACGCCACCGCCGCCGCCCTCGGCGTCCGTACGGGGGCCGTCGCGCCCGATCCGCCCAGGGCCACGGGCACCGCCGACCGCGAGGCCGTGGCCCGCGCCGCCGCCGAGGCCGTCGCCGACGGGAAGTCCGGCAAGAAGGCCGCCCAGGAGGTGGTCAGCCGCAGCGGAGACCGCTGGGGCACCGTCTACGACCAGGGCGAGTACGCCGCCTTCGCCGAGGGCCTCGACGGCCGCTGGACCGGGGTCGGGCTCTGGGCCCGGCGCGGCCCCGAGGGCCGCATCGAGGTCGACAAGGTCCAGCCCGCCGGCCCCGCCGCCCGGGCCGGCGTACGCGCCGGGGACCGGCTGCTGAGCGTCGACGGGCACGCCGTCTCCGGCCTCGCCGTCGCCGACGTGATCGCCCTGCTGCGCGGCGCGGCGGGCACCCCCGTCGTGCTGAGCCTGAGCCGCGACGGCGCCGACCTCACCGAAACCGTCCGCCGTGAGCAGCTGCGCACCGAGCCGGTGACCGTACGGCAGCTCCGCGACGGGATCACCGTCATCAAGGTGGCCTCCTTCACCCGCGGCTCGGGCGAGCGGGTCAAGGCCGCCGTCCGCGCGGCCCCGCCCGGCGCCGGGGTCATGCTCGACCTGCGCGGCAATCCGGGCGGGCTGGTCGCCGAGGCGGTGGCGGCCGCCTCCGCGTTCCTGGACGGCGGGCTCGTGGCGACGTACGACGTACGGGGCGACCAGCGCGCCCTGTACGCGGACCCGGGCGGGGACACCGCCCGGCCGCTGGTGGCCCTGGTGGACGGCGGCACGATGAGCGCGGCCGAGCTGGTGACGGGCGCCCTCCAGGACCGGGGCCGGGCCGTGGCGGTGGGCAGCCGGACCTTCGGCAAGGGCTCGGTGCAGATGCCGACGGAGCTCCCGGACGGCTCGGTGGCCGAGCTGACGGTGGGCACGTACCGCACGCCGGGCGGCCGCAGCCTGGAGGGCAGCGGCATCACCCCGGACGTGGCGGCGGGCGCGGGAGCCGAGGAGCGGGCCGCGCAGGTATTGGGTGGCCTCGGGGTGGGTCCGTAGTGCGAAAATGACCGCACTATGGCTAAGGAAACAGGGCGCAAGCTGATCGCCCAGAACAAGAAGGCGCGGCACGACTACGCGATCATCGACACCTACGAGTGCGGTCTCGTGCTCACGGGCACCGAGGTCAAGTCCCTGCGCCAGGGCCGTGCCTCGCTCGTGGACGGCTTCGTGTCGGTGGAGGGCGGCGAGGCCTGGCTCTACAACGTGCACGTGCCGGAGTACAGCCAGGGCACCTGGACGAACCACAGCGCCCGGCGCAAGCGCAAGCTCCTCATGCACCGCGAGGAGATCGACAAGCTGGAGCGCAAGGCGGACGAGTCGGGTCACACCATCGTGCCCCTGTCGCTGTACTTCAAGGACGGCCGGGCGAAGGTCGAGATCGCGCTGGCGAAGGGCAAGAAGGAGTACGACAAGCGGCAGACGCTGCGGGAGAAGCAGGACACCCGCGAGACGAACCGGGCGATCTCGGCGGTCCGCCGCAAGCAGCGGGGTACGGTTTAATCTCCTGGCACGCAGTGGTCCACTTCGCGTACCATGGCGTCAGCACCCCCCGCTTGCGGGGGAAGCTGTTTGTTAAAAAAACATGGGGATGATCGGTTTCGACAGCGGATGTCGATGCAGGGGAAGCGAGCCGAGGAAGCGGCAATGATCTCGCTAACCATATGTCGCAAACAATAATCGCCAACTCCAAGAGCGATAACTCCCGCTTCACCCTCGCTGCCTAATAACAGTGAGCTGAAGCCTCTGTGAGGAGCGTCAGCCCGGAAGTGGTCCCGGTCCGGATCCTGGCGTCAATTAGGGATCTAAACCTCTAGCCCCGGTCACGGGGGTTGGAGGGAAATCAAACAGTGACTGAGCCCGTCGGAGACTTGTCCGTGTGATCTCCGGGGCTGAGAAAAGCGCAGCGGACTGCGCTCGGAGAAGCCCTGCTTCTGCACCGTTGGACGCGGGTTCGATTCCCGCCATCTCCACTCATCCCATGTGGGCAAAGGCCCCGCAGCCTCTCGGCTGCGGGGCCTTTGTCATGCCGTGCCCCCGGCCTGGTCCCTCAGCTCGTCGGTGGTCTTGGCGACCTAGGGTGCGCTCTCGCGGTCACGGGCGACGGCCTCCATGAGCCGCCGGGCGTTGGCGGGGGCGCGGAGCAGGTAGACGGTCTCCTGCCACGAGTCGTAGTCGTCGGCGGACATGAGGACGGCGTCGCCGTTCTCGGAGGTGATGCGCACCGGGTCGTGGTCGGTGTTGACACGCTCGATCAGCGGAAGGAGCGTAGCTCGGGCTTCGCTGGCGCTTATGGACATGGCGTCCACCCTCTCTGAGTTGTACGTGCTCATAGTGCGGGACCGGCAGACGAAACCGGCCCCTTCGGTCCGGCGGGACCGGCCGGGTCGGGTTATTGCGGATCATGGGCGGCCGTGGTGCGTACCGCGCGGGAACGATCGCCCGCCCGCCGGGTGGATTGACCGGCGGCGGCCGCCACGGCGGCGAGGGCGGCCGCCGCGGGCAGCAGGTAGGCCGTCGGCGGGCCGAGGTGGTCGATCGTCAGGCCCGCCGTGGCGGAACCGGCCGCGATGCCCGTGAGGATGGCGGTGACCGCGAGGGTCATGCCCTCGTTGAGGCGGCCCGAGGGGGTCAGGGCGTGGACCCGGGACATCGCGGTGACCATCGTCGGGGCCGTGGCCATGCCGGCCAGGAGCAGGGCCCCGGCGAGTGCGGGCACCGAGCCGGTGGCCGCCGCGGCCCAGGGCAGGGCCATGAGGGCGGCCAGCGCGCACACGCAGGTCCGCAGGGTGCGGGGGCGCAGGGTGCCGTAGAGCAGGCCCGCCGCGCAGGAGCCCGCCGCCTGGAGGGCCAGGACCAGGCCGGAGGCGGCGCCCAGCCCGGCGGCGTCGAGGAAGGCGATCGAGGTGACCTCCATCGAGCCGAAGACCAGGCCCAGGCAGCCGAAGAGGGCCAGGAGCGGGCCGAGGGCGCGCAGCGGCGAGCCCTGGCGGGGCGCCGACCCCGTCGCCGGGGGCTGCGTGGAGCGCTGGGCGGTGAAGACCAGCATCCCGGTGAGGAACAGGGCCGCGCCGGCGAGGGTCCCGGCCTCGGGGAAGACGGCCGTGCACAGGAAGGCGGCCAGTACCGGGCCGAGCAGGTAGCAGAGTTCGTCGGCGGCCTGTTCGAAGGACATCGCCGTGTGGTGCGAGGCCGGGGAGTCGCGCAGCAGGTGCGTCCAGCGGGCCCGGGACATGCCCCCGATGTTGGGGGTGGTGGCCGTGGCCGCGTAGGAGGCGAAGAGGGTCCAGGCCGGGGCCTCGGTCCGGACGCAGACGATCAGGGCGAGGGAGCCGAGGACCGCGATCAGAGTGGCTGGAACGGCGATCCGGGCCTGCCCGTGCCGGTCGACCAGCCGGGCCGTCCAGGGCGCGACCAGCGCCGTGGCGGCCATGCCGGTCGCCGTGACCGCCCCGGCGAGGGCGTACGAACCGCGCTGGCCGGCGATCATCATGACCGCGCTGATCCCGAACATGCCCATGGGCAGCCGCGCGAGCAGGTTCCCGGCGGTGAAGGCGCGGGTGCCGGGGAGGGCGAACAGGCGGCGGTACGGGCCGGCGGCGCGGCCCCGGCCCCGGGCAGGGGCAGGCGCAGGGCCAGGGGTGGCCGGGGCGGCGAGGACGAGCGTGGTGCCGGTGACGGTCATGAGGGGCATGACAACCACCCTCGGCCGGGACCGGGTTCGGCGTCCAACACCTGTTCGGGGCCCATTCACCGCTTTCTGTTGTTAGTCTCCGGGGGTGAATCCCCGTGATCTGGACCCCCGGCTCCTGCGCGGGTTCGTCGCCGCCGCCGAGGAGCTGCACTTCACCCGTGCCGCCGCCCGCCTCTACACGGCCCAGCAGGCCCTCAGTCGCGATATCCGGCGGCTCGAACAGGCCCTGGGGACCGGGCTGTTCGTACGGACCACCCGCGCGGTCGAGCTGACCGCCGACGGGGTGCGGCTACTGCCGCTCGCCCGGCGGGTGCTGGCCGCGCACGAGGAGCTGGCCGCCGCCTTCACCGCCCCGCGCGCGCTCCTCGTAGACCTGAACACCGACGGCCCCAGCACGGGCCGCCGGGTGCTGGAACGCGCCCGCGAACTCGCCCCGGACTGCGAGCTGATGGCCCGTTTCGAGAGCGGGCTCACACACTCCGCCGCCGAGATCGCGGCCGGCCGGCTCGACGTCGCCTTCGGGTACGCCGACGGGCTGGACCCGGCGCTGCGGGCACGGCTCGCGCAGGCGCCCGTACGGTACGAGCCGCTCGCCGTGCTGCTGCCCGAAGGGCACCCGCTGGCCGCGGAGGCCGCCGTACGCCTGGACGCGCTGGCCGGCGAGACCGTGTACGCCGGAGCCGGGAACCCGCGGACCCTGGAGTGGACGGGGCTCGCGCGCGAGCTGTTCGCCGGGCGCGGGATCGAGATGGCGCCGCCCGCCCCCATGGCCATGGGGAAGGAGGAGTTCCGCCGGGTGATGACCAAGACCGGCAATCCGGTCCTGGTGACCGTGGACTTCCTCGACATGCCCGGCTGCGTGAAGCGCCCGCTCACCGACCCCGTGCCGCTGTCCCCGCTGTCGATGGTGTGGCGGCGCGGTTTCGGCCATCCCGGACTGGACGCCCTGCACGCCGCGGCCGGCGCACTGGCCGCCGAGCGGGGATGGCTCGAACCGCCGCCCGGAAGCTGGGTCCCCGCCCGGCTCACACACGGCCCCGGTGCCGGGTGAGAGCAAGGTTTCCCGGCGGTCATCCGGCGGGGACCGGGGCCGAAACGCGCCGTTCCTATGATCGCCACCACGGACGCGACAGCTGTGGAGGCGTGTGATGACCGGTACGACCGCACCGCGCAAGGGGGGCCGCTGGATCGAGCGGTGGGACCCCGAGGACGAGACGTTCTGGCAGGAGACGGGGGAGCGGACCGCCCGCCGCAACCTGATCTACTCCGTGCTCTCCGAGCACATCGGGTTCTCCATCTGGTCGCTGTGGTCCGTGATGGTCCTCTTCATGGGACCGCAGTACGGGATCGACCCCGCCGGGAAGTTCTTCCTCATCGCCACCGCGACGGCGGTGGGCGCCCTCGTGCGGATCCCCTACACCTTCGCCGTCGCCCGCTTCGGCGGCCGGAACTGGACGATCGTCAGCGCCCTGCTGCTGCTCGCGCCGACCGTGGCCGCACTGGTGGTCATGGAGCCCGGGACCTCGTACGGCACCTTCCTGGCCGTGGCCGCCCTGACCGGCGTCGGCGGCGGGAACTTCGCCTCGTCGATGACGAACATCAACGCCTTCTTCCCGCTGCGCAAGAAGGGCTGGGCGCTCGGGCTGAACGCGGGCGGCGGCAACATCGGCGTCCCCGTGGTGCAGCTCGCCGCGCTGCTGGTCATCGGCACCGCCGGGGCCGGGCACCCGCGGCTGCTGCTCGCCGCGTACATACCGCTGATCGTGATCGCCGCGGTGCTCGCGGCACTGCGGATGGACAACCTGGCCCCCGTGCGCAACGACACCGGCGCGGTGCGCGAGGCGGTCGGCGAGCCGCACACCTGGATCATGGCCTTCCTCTACATCGGCACCTTCGGGTCCTTCATCGGCTACAGCTTCGCCTTCGGGCTGGTGCTCCAGACGCAGTTCGGCCGGACCCCGCTCCAGGCGGCCTCGCTGACCTTCATCGGGCCGCTGCTCGGCTCGCTGATCAGGCCGGTGGGCGGGGCGCTGGCGGACCGGTTCGGCGGGGCGCGGATCACGCTCGCCACCTTCGTGGCGATGGGCGCCGCGACCGCGGTCGTCATCCTCGCCTCGGTACGGGAGTCGCTGCCCGTGTTCCTGGTCGGATTCGTGGCGCTGTTCGCGCTGAGCGGGCTCGGCAACGGCTCCACGTACAAGATGATCCCCGGGATCTTCCAGGCGAAGGCGCTGGCCCGCGGCATGGGCGGCGAGGACGCCGCCTCGTACGGGCGGCGGCTGTCCGGCGCCTCCATGGGGCTGATCGGCGCGGTCGGCGCACTCGGCGGACTCGGCATCAACCTCGTCTTCCGCGAGGCCTTCAAGACCTCCGGGTCGGGAACCGCCGCCTTCGTCACCTTCCTCGGCTTCTACGCGGTGTGCTGCGCCGTCACGTGGGCGGTATACCTTCGCCGGCCGGCCGCGGCCGCGGTGATCCAGACGGCCGGGGCCTCAGCGAAACCGCAGCTCACGTCGGTGTAACCGCGGCGAAATACGGGTGAACCGAGTCCGACACGCCACCTTGGCAGGCTCGGTCCACCCGTACGGCCCCCATGCGTCACAAGGCAGGTCACGATGGACGACACCAAGACCGGCCCGCTTGCGGGCTTCACCATCGGAGTCACCGCGGCACGGCGGGCCGACGAGCTGATCGCCCTGCTGCGCCGGCGCGGGGCCTCCGTGCTGCACGCTCCCGCGCTGCGGATCGTTCCGCTGGCCGACGACAGCGAGCTGCTCGCCGCCACCAAGGAGCTGATCGGCTGCGCGCCGGACGCGGTGGTGGCCACCACCGCGATCGGGTTCCGCGGCTGGATCGAGGCCGCCGACGGGTGGGGGATCGGCGAGGAGCTGCTGGAGCGGTTGCGGACCACCGAACTGCTGGCGCGCGGACCGAAGGTGAAGGGCGCCATCCGGGCCGCCGGGCTGGTGGAGACCTGGTCCCCGGAGTCGGAATCGCTCGCCGAGGTACTGGAACGGCTGCTGGCGGCCGGGGTCGCCGGGCGGCGGATCGCCCTCCAGCTGCACGGGGAGCCGCTGCCGGGCTTCGTCGAGGCGCTGCGGGCCGGCGGGGCCGAGGTGGTGGTGGTCCCGGTGTACCGGTGGATGGCGCCCGAGGACCTCGCGCCGCTGGACCGGCTGCTGGACGCGGTGGTGGGCGGCGTGGTGGACGCGGTGACCTTCACCTCGGCGCCGGCGGCGGCCTCGCTGCTGTCCCGGGCGGAGGAGCGCGGAGTACGGGAATCCGTGCTGGAGGCGCTGCGGGGCGGGGTGCTGTCCGCGTGCGTGGGGCCGGTGACCGCGGTGCCGCTGCAGGCGCAGGGGGTGGACACCGTGCAGCCGGAGCGGTTCCGGCTGGGCCCGCTGGTGCAGCTGCTCTGCCAGGAGCTGCCGGGCCGGGCGCGGGTGCTGCCGGTGGCCGGGCACCGTTTGGAGATCCGCGGGCACGCGGTCCTGGTCGACGCGGAGCTGCGGCCGGTGCCGCCGGCCGGGATGGCCCTGCTGCGGGCCCTGTCCCGGCGGCCGGGGTGGGTGGTGGCCCGGGCGGAGCTGCTGCGGGTGCTGCCGGGGGCGGGGCGCGACGAACACGCCGTGGAGACGGCGATGGCCCGCCTCAGGGTGGCGCTGGGGGCGCCGAAGCTGATCCAGACCGTGGTCAAGCGGGGGTACCGGCTGTCGCTGGACGCGGGCGGCGAGGCCAAGTACGGGGAGGTGCCCGCCCCGTGACGGGTGGGGAACTCCTCGGCTAGCGTGCGGCAATGATCATTGACGGGGTGGAGATGAGGGGCCTCGAGCCCGGCGACGCCGCCGGGCTGGCCGGGGCTTACGCGCGCAACCGGGCGTACATGGCGCCCTTCGAACCGGACCGGCCGGAGGACTTCTACACCGAGCAGGGGCAGCGGGCCCGCATCGAGGGCATGCTCGCGGACCGGGACGCCGGGCGGATGGTCCCGTACGTGCTGGTCGAGGCCGTGGGCGGCACGCCCGTCGGCGCGATCAACCTCGGCTCCATCGCGCTCGGCCCGCTGTGCAGCGGTGGCGTGGGCTACTGGGTGGACCAGGACTGGAACGGCAAGGGTCTGGCCACGGCCGCCCTGGAGGAGGTGTGCCGGGTCGCCCGCGACGAGGTGGGCCTCCACCGGGTGGAGGCCGGGACCCTGCTCGACAATCCGGCCTCGCAGCGGGTGCTGGCGAAGGCGGGCTTCGAGGCGTACGGGGTCGCGCCGCGCTACCTCCACATCAACGGGGCCTGGCGCGACCACCGGCTCTTCCAGCGCCTGCTGCACGACGACCCACCCGGCCGCTAGGCCCTGTCCGCCCGGACAGGGCCTAGCCGCCCGGCGGCCCCCGCACCCGCTCGGGGGGTTCCGCTGGGCGGCGGGGGGCGGCACTCTGGTGGGGCGCCCCACGACGCGAGGCGGTGACGGGCATGCGGTTCGACTCCGGCCGGGTCTGCCTGGACCTGGTGGCCACTTTCGCCCCTCAGGAGGGGATCCCGGACGGTGACGAGCTGCGGCTGTGGCTCGCCGGGGCCGGGCTGGTGCCCGACCGGACGCCGCTCGCCCGGGTCGGCCCGGACTGGGCCGAGGCCTTCCGGTCACTGCGGGCCGACGTGGAGACCCTCGTACGGGCGGAACTGGACGGCGGCGAACCGGACGAGCGGGCCCTGGCCCGGGTCAACGCGCTGGCCGCCGGTCCACCCCCGGGCCTGTGTGCCGTTCGGGACCAGGAGGGCCACCTCGTACGGGAGTTGTGCGGCGGTGTGGAGTGCGGGGCCCTGCTCGCCGCCGTGGCCCGGGACGCCGTCGAGCTGCTGACCGACCCCGGCGACCGGGCCCTGCTGCGGGCCTGCGAGGGTGACGGCTGCGCCCGGGTCTACCTGGACACCTCCCGGGGCCACCGGCGCCGCTGGTGCTCCAGCGAGCTGTGCGGCAACCGGGAGCGCGTCGCCCGGCACCGCCGCCGGGTCCTGGCCGGGGGGTCCGTGTAGGCGGTTCCGTGCAGCGGTTCCGGAACGGGCGTGCGGACAGGGTGCCGATTCGCGTACGGTTGACGGTCGCCCATGCACGTCAGAAGGGGGCCTTGGTGGCCGCGCAGAATGCCGCTGTCGACAGCACGGCGGATTCCGTCCGAGATCGGGAGATCGCGGTCGAGCAGACGCATCTCGACCGGGTGTACACACGCCTCGAGGAGAAGATCCACGAGGCCGAGTTCCTGATGAACGACGCCGCCAAGCGCGGTCAGGTGGGCACCCCCGGTGCCCTCGCCGAGCGCGACGCGCAGGTCTTCAGGGCGGGTATCCACCTGAACCGGCTCAACAACGAGTTCGAGGACTTCCTCTTCGGCCGCATCGACCTGGTGCTCGGCAAGGACGGGGAGCGCGGCGCGGACGGCGCCTACACCTCCGTCTCGCCCGCCGAGGACGCGATCCGGGAGGACCTCACCGCCGACATCGCCGAGACGCTGCACATCGGCCGCATCGGAGTCCTGGACTCCGACTACGCGCCGCTGGTCATCGACTGGCGGGCCCCGGCGGCCGCGCCGTTCTACCGCTCCACGCCCAAGGAGCCCGGCCGCGTCGTGCGCCGCCGCGTCATCCGCTCCAAGGGCCGCAAGGTGCTGGGCGTCGAGGACGACCTGATGCGCCCCGAGGTCACCGCGTTCCTGGACGGGCAGGAGCTGCCCGCCATCGGCGACGGCGCCCTGATGGCCGCGCTCGGGCGGGCCCGTACGCACTCCATGCGGGACATCGTCTCCTCCATCCAGGCCGAGCAGGACCTCGTCATCCGGGCCCCCGCCGCCTCCGTCGCCGAGGTTGCGGGCGGGCCCGGAACCGGCAAGACCGCCGTCGCCCTGCACCGCGCCGCCTACCTGCTCTACCAGGACCGGCGCCGCTACTCCGGCGGCATCCTGATCGTCTCCCCGACCCCGCTGCTCGTCGCGTACACCGAGGGCGTGCTGCCCTCGCTCGGCGAGGAGGGCCAGGTCGCCATCCGGGCGCTGGGCTCGCTGGTCGACGGCGCCGAGGCGACCACGTACGACGACCCGGCCGTGGCCCGGATCAAGGGCTCCTCGCGGATGCTGAAGGTGCTGCGCAAGGCCGTACGGGGCGCCCTGGAGCTCGGCAACGCCCCCGACCGGCTGCGGGTCGTGGCCTTCGGGCGCCGCCAGGAGCTGGAGGCCGACGAGCTCAACCGGATCCGGCAGAACATCCTCGGCGCCACCACCCCCGTCAACATGCTGCGCCCGCGCGCCCGCAAGCTGCTGCTCGACGCGCTGTACGCGAAGTCCGGCGGCGCCGGCCGGCACAGCGACCCGGAGCTGGCCGCCGAGCTGCGCTCCGCCTTCGACGAGGACATCTCCACCGAGGACGACTTCATCGGCTTCCTGAACGCCTGGTGGCCCGAGCTGACCCCGCGCACGGTGCTCGCCGCCATGGCCGACGAGCGCAAGCTCGGCCGCTGGTCGCGCCGGGACCTCAACCCGCGCGAGACCCGCCAGCTGGCGCGCTCCCTGCGCCGGCTGGGCCCGGACGGCAAGGGCCCCCTGTCGGTGCACGACGTGGCGCTGCTGGACGAGCTCCTCCAGCTGGTCGGCGCGCCCGCGCGGCCCAAGCGCAGGCGGGAGATGGACCCGCTGGACCAGCTCAGCGGGCTGGAGGAGCTGATGCCGACCCGCGAGGAGACCCAGTGGGAGCGGGCCGAGCGGCTCGCGGCGGAACGCACCGAGTACGCGCACGTCATCGTGGACGAGGCCCAGGACCTGACGCCGATGCAGTGGCGGATGGTGGGCCGGCGGGGCCGGACCGGCACGTGGACGGTGGTCGGCGACCCGGCGCAGTCCTCGTGGACCGACCCGGACGAGGCGGCCGCGGCCCGCGACGAGGCCCTCGGGTCCCGGCCGCGCCGGCGCTTCACGCTGACGGTGAACTACCGGAACCCGGCGGAGGTCGCCGAGGTCGCCTCCCGGGTGCTGCGCCTGGCGATGCCCGGCATGGAGCCGCCGTCGGCGGTGCGCTCCACGGGCCTGGAGCCCCGTTTCACGGCCGCGAAGGGCGATCTGGGCACAGCGGTGCGGGAGGAGACCCGCAGGCTGCTGGAGCAGGTGGACGGCACGGTGGGCGTGGTCGTGGCCATGGACCGGCGCGCGGAGGCCGCGGGCTGGCTCGCCGACCTCGGCGAGCGGGCGGTGGCGCTGGGCAGCCTGGAGGCCAAGGGCCTGGAGTACGACGCCACGGTGGTCGTCTCCCCGGCGGAGATCGCGGACGAGTCCCCGGCGGGCCTGCGGGTGCTGTACGTGGCGCTGACGCGCGCGACGCAGCAGCTCACGGTGGTCTCGGCGGGGCGGGACAAGCCGGACGCGTCCGGGGTGCCGGAACTGCTGCTTCCGTAAGGTCTCCCGGCCGTACGGCCGTATGGTCCGCGGCCAGGAGCGTGGTGAGCGGAACCGGCTGCCGGGAGGGGGACCGCATTCGGCGATCCTTTGTTAGCCTGGTGAAGGCACCGACTCGATCCAAGCCCCCGGGCCCAACCTTCGTCGCTTAGAGCGACCACTTGCCGCGAGGCGAGCATGGCGGGTCGGTGTCTTATACGTATGCATCACCAGGTCCGCGCCCTCCACTCAGTGGGGGGCGCGGACCTGTTTTGTATGGACCCACCATTCCGCGGACCCCAGATATCTCGTATGGTGGAAGTGTTCTTCCGAAATTTGTAGCTGGTTACCTTGTACCGGCGGGTAGGTGGGACGATCGGACAACAGGTCCTGCCACGCCAGCGGTGTGCCGGGCCCTGTGTGTACAGCGAACCAGGGACAGAAGAGGAACACGGCCATGGCAACGGCGCCCAGCGTCTCGTATTCGATGACGGTCCGCCTGGAAGTGCCCGCGAGCGGAACCGCGGTCTCCCAGCTCACCACCGCCGTGGAGTCCTCCGGCGGCTCGGTCACCGGCCTCGACGTGACCGCCTCCGGCCACGAGAAGCTCCGGATCGACGTCACCATCGCCGCGACCTCCACCGCGCACGCGGACGAGATCGTCGAGAAGCTGCGGGGGATCGAGGGCGTCAGCCTCGGCAAGGTCTCCGACCGCACCTTCCTCATGCACCTCGGCGGCAAGATCGAGATGGCGTCCAAGCACCCCATCCGCAACCGTGACGACCTCTCGATGATCTACACCCCGGGCGTGGCCCGCGTGTGCATGGCGATCGCCGAGAACCCCGAGGACGCGCGCCGCCTCACCATCAAGCGCAACTCCGTCGCAGTCGTGACGGACGGCTCGGCCGTGCTGGGCCTGGGCAACATCGGCCCGATGGCCGCGCTGCCCGTCATGGAGGGCAAGGCGGCCCTCTTCAAGCGGTTCGCCGGCATCGACGCCTGGCCGATCTGCCTCGACACCCAGGACAGCGACGAGATCGTCGCCATCGTCAAGGCGATCGCCCCCGGCTTCGCGGGCATCAACCTGGAGGACATCTCCGCGCCGCGCTGCTTCGAGATCGAGGCCCGGCTGCGCGAGGCCCTGGACATCCCCGTCTTCCACGACGACCAGCACGGCACGGCGATCGTCGTGCTCGCCGCGCTCACCAACGCACTGCGCGTCGTGGGCAAGGCAGTTGGCGACGTCAAGGTGGTCATGTCGGGCGCCGGCGCGGCCGGCACCGCCATCCTCAAGCTGCTCCTCGCGGCGGGCGTCAAGAACGCCGTCAGCGCCGACATCCACGGTGTCGTGCACGCGGACCGCCCCGACCTCGTCGACGCGGCCCCCGACTCCCCGCTGCGCTGGATCGCCGACAACACCAACCCCGAGGGCTACACGGGCACCCTGAAGGAGGCCGTGGTCGGCGCCGACGTGTTCATCGGCGTCTCGGCCCCGAACGTGCTCTCCGGCGAGGACGTCGCCGCGATGGCGGAAGGCGCGATCGTGTTCGCGCTCGCGAACCCGGACCCCGAGGTGGACCCGGCCGTCGCGCGTCAGACCGCCGCCGTCGTCGCCACCGGCCGCTCCGACTTCCCGAACCAGATCAACAACGTGCTGGTCTTCCCGGGTGTCTTCCGCGGTCTGCTGGACGCCCAGTCCCGGACGGTGAACACCGACATGATGCTGGCCGCGGCGGCCGCCCTGGCCGACGTCGTCGGCGAGGACGAGCTGAACGCGAACTACATCATCCCGTCCGTGTTCAACGACAAGGTCGCCGGCGCCGTCGCCGGAGCCGTCCGCAAGGCCGCCACCACGGCCTGAGGGGTTCGAGGCGCGTGAGGGCCGTCTGTGACGGCCCTCACGGGCGCCTGATCCCGGCGCGTCGCGAGATGCGGGCCGCGCGGGCCGCCTCTAGGGTTGCGGGGATGCCCGCGAGGTCCGCGGTCCGCAGCAGCGTGCGGGCGAGGGCGTGGACGGAGCGTCACCGCGGGGTGACTGTGGCGCTTTTCGTGTGACCCCGGCGGGTGCCGGATTGGCTTTCCCGCCGCTGGTGGGGGCAGGATGCGTAACCGGGCGAGAGGGTCTGACGTTCAGACCCGGGTCCGGGGACTGTCCGAGGGCCCTGGCAGCATCGGCTTCGATCTCACGCCTCTAAGGCAAGTTGAACACGGGAGTACAACATGAACCGCAGTGAGCTGGTGGCCGCTCTGTCCGAGCGCGCCGAGGTGACCCGCAAGGACGCCGACGCCGTTCTGGCCGCGCTCGCCGAGACCGTTGGCGAGATTGTCGCCAAGGGCGACGAGAAGGTCACCATCCCCGGCTTCCTGACCTTCGAGCGCACCCACCGTGCCGCTCGCACCGCGCGCAACCCGCAGACCGGCGACCCCATCCAGATCCCGGCCGGCTACAGCGTGAAGGTCTCCGCGGGCTCCAAGCTCAAGGAAGCCGCCAAGGGCAAGTAGTCCTGCCCCGGCGCCGAAGGCCGCACGGGCCTTTGGAACGGCAGCAGTACGGCGAAGGGCGGCCACCCCGGCGGGGTGGCCGCCCTTCGGCCGTGCCGGGCCCGGCGGTTGCCGCCGAGCCCAAGGAGCATGCGTCGAGCCCCAGGAGCCTGCTGCGGCCCACGGGCCCTGCTGAGCCCCACGGCCTGTTGAGGGCCCCAAGGCACCAAGGGGCCCTCTGAGGCCACGAGAAAGCCCCCCTGAGGCCCTTGCGGGCCCTCAGGGGGGCTTTCTGACGGTCCGACGGCCTGACGGGCCGGTACCGCTGCGCCGGCGAACGGCTCAGACGAGGTCGCCGCCCGGCAGCTCGACCTTCGCGCCGAGCTCCACGAGCTTCTCCATGAAGTTCTCGTAGCCGCGGTTGATCAGGTCGATGCCGTGGACCCGCGAGGTGCCCTCGGCCGCCAGCGCCGCGATCAGGTACGAGAATCCGCCGCGCAGGTCGGGGATGACCAGGTCGGCGCCCTGCAGCTTGGTGGGGCCGGAGACGACCGCCGAGTGCAGGAAGTTGCGCTGGCCGAAGCGGCAGGCCGAGCCGCCCAGGCACTCGCGGTACAGCTGGATGTGAGCACCCATCTGGTTGAGCGCCGAGGTGAAGCCGAGCCGGGACTCGTAGACCGTCTCGTGGACGATCGAGAGGCCCGAGGCCTGCGTCAGGGCGACCACGAGCGGCTGCTGCCAGTCGGTCTGGAAGCCGGGGTGGACGTCCGTCTCCAGCGCGATGGCGTTGAGCGGGCCGCCGGGGTGCCAGAAGCGGATGCCGTCGTCGTCGATCTCGAAGGCGCCGCCGACCCGGCGGAAGGTGTTCAGGAAGGTCATCATCGAACGCTGCTGCGCGCCGCGCACGTAGATGTTTCCGCCGGTCGCCAGGGCCGCGGACGCCCAGGAGGCGGCCTCCAGGCGGTCCGGGAGCGCCTTGTGGTTGTAGCCGCCGAGGCGGTCCACACCCGTGATCCGGATGGTCCGGTCGGTGTCGACGGAGATGATCGCGCCCATCTTCTGCAGCACGCAGATGAGGTCCTCGATCTCCGGCTCCACGGCGGCGTTGCTGAGCTCGGTGACGCCCTCGGCCAGCACGGCCGTCAGGAGCACCTGCTCGGTCGAGCCGACCGACGGGTAGGGGAGGCGGATCTTGCAGCCGCGCAGGCGCTGGGGGGCCTCCAGGTACTGACCGCCCTCGCGCTTCTCGATGGTCGCGCCGAACTGGCGGAGCACGTCGAAGTGGAAGTCGATCGGCCGGCCGCCGATGTCGCAGCCGCCCAGACCCGGGATGAAGGCGTGGCCGAGGCGGTGCAGCAGGGGGCCGCAGAACAGGATCGGGATGCGCGACGAGCCCGCGTGGGCGTCGATGTCGGCGACGTTCGCGCTCTCGACGTGGGTCGGGTCGAGCACCAGCTCGCCCGGCTCCTCGCCGGGACGGACCGTCACCCCGTGCAGCTGGAGCAGCCCGCGCACGACCCGGACGTCACGGATGTCGGGAACGTTGCGCAGCCGGCTGGGTTCGCTGCCGAGCAGAGCGGCGACCATGGCCTTGGGCACGAGGTTCTTCGCACCGCGGACACGGATCTCGCCCTCAAGCGGGGTACCGCCGTGGACAAGCAGTACATCGTCACTGACTGTGCCGGTCATGAATCTCGCGTTCCGGAGTGGGGTGGGCAGGGGGCCAGGGAAAAGAGTAAGGGTCCCGACCCCTTTGTTTGTATGGCTGACGCGGCCCTGGAACTGTCATGAATTCGGTACAACACCCTCCGTACCCACCACATGGCGGAGTGTTGCGTTCCGCTCGCGCCGTCCGCGCGCCCTCCCTCCTGCTGCCGTGCGCCCTGAGCTGCGGGCGATCCGATCTCGCCGCCGGGTCCCCGCAACGGGCGATTGTGCGGGATCATGGCGGCATGACCGAGGTGTCCTCCCTCACAGGGCGGCTGCTCGTGGCCACCCCCGCCCTCGCGGACCCGAATTTCGACCGCGCGGTGGTGCTGCTGCTCGACCACGACGAGCAGGGCTCCCTCGGCGTGGTCCTGAACCGGCCGACCCCGGTGGGCGTCGGCGACATCCTGCTGCCCTGGGCGCCCCTGGCCGGCGACCCGGGCGTGGTCTTCCAGGGCGGTCCCGTCGCACTGGACTCGGCCCTGGGGGTGGCGGTCATCCCGGGCGAGGAGGGCCCGCTCGGCTGGCGCCGGGTGCACGGGGCGATCGGGCTGGTCGACCTCGAGGCGCCGCCGGAACTGCTGGCCGCGGCGCTGGGCTCGCTGCGGATCTTCGCCGGCTACTCGGGCTGGGGCCCGGGCCAGCTGGAGGACGAGGTGGGCGACGGCGCCTGGTACGTCGTGGATTCCGAGCCCGGTGACGTGTCGTTTCCGGACCCCGAGCGGCTGTGGCGGGCGGTCCTGCGCCGCCAGCGCAGCGACCTCGCGATGGTGGCCACCTATCCGGACGACCCGTCGCTCAACTGACCACCGCCGCGTTCAGTACCCTGGTTTTTATGAGCACTCTTGAGCCCGAGCGCGGGACTGGTACGGGGACCCTCGTAGAGCCGACGCCACAGGTGTCCCACGGCGACGGCGACCACGAGCGCTTCGCCCACTACGTCCAGAAGGACAAGATCATGGCGAGCGCGCTCGACGGGACCCCCGTCGTCGCGCTCTGCGGCAAGGTGTGGGTGCCGGGCCGGGACCCGAAGAAGTACCCGGTCTGTCCCATGTGCAAGGAGATCTACGAGTCCATGGGCCCCGGCGGGGACAAGGACAAGGACAAGGGCGGCAAGGACAAGTAGTCCGGCCATTCCGCCGCAGGACCAAGGCCCCTGGGGTGCGCATCGGCGTACCCCGGGGGCCTTCGGCGTACTAGGGTCAGCGCGACGAGCACTCTGCGGAACGGGCGTTGCGCAGGGCGCAACAGGCTGCTGCGAAGGGCTGACGCATGGACCTGATCCCCGCACCCCGGGTCGCCGATTTCCATGAAGGCGGGCTCCGCTTCGAGTTCGGGCCCGCGCCGGTGCTCGCCGCCGGGCCGGGCTGCGAGGGCGCCGCGCGCCGGCTGCGCCGCGAACTCGGCGATGCCACCGGCTGGAGCCTGCAGGCCGCGGAGCCGGCCGTGGCCGCCGAGATACGGCTCAGGATCGACCCGGAGGCCGGGGAGGGGCAGGGGGCGGCGCCCGAGTCGTACGGGATCACCGTCGACGCGGCGGGCGTCGAGCTGACCGGCGCGAGCGAGGCCGGGCTGTTCTGGGGCGTCCAGACGCTGCGTCAGCTGCTGGGGCCCGACGTGTACCGCAAGGCCCCGCTGCCCGGTCGCACCTGGAGCGTGCCGTACGTACGGATCGCGGACGCTCCCCGGTTCGGGTGGCGCGGGCTGATGCTCGACGTGGCCCGGCACTTCATGCCCAAGGACGGGGTGCTCCGGTACATCGACCTGCTGGCCGCGCACAAGCTCAACGTGCTGCACCTGCACTTGACGGACGATCAGGGCTGGCGGGTCGAGATCAAGCGCTACCCGAGGCTGACCGAGGTCGGCGCGTGGCGGGCGCGCAGCCGGTGGGGCCACCGGGCCTCGCCGCTGTGGAACGAGACCCCGCACGGCGGTTACTACACGCAGGACGACATCCGGGAGATCGTCGCGTACGCCGCCGAGCGGCACGTCCGGGTGGTCCCGGAGATCGACGTGCCGGGCCACTCGCAGGCCGCGATCGCCGCGTACCCGGAACTGGGCAACGCGGACGTGGTCGACACCTCGGCGCTGGAGGTGTGGGACGACTGGGGCGTCAACGAGAACGTGCTCGCGCCGACCGAGGCCGTCCTGCGGTTCTACGAGGGGGTCTTCGAGGAACTGCTGGAGCTGTTCCCCGCCGAGGTCTCGCCCTTCGTCCACGTGGGCGGGGACGAGTGCCCCAAGGCGCAGTGGAAGGCCTCCGCCGCCGCGCAGGAGCGGATCCGCGAGCTGGGGGTGGACGGGGAGGACGGGCTGCAGTCCTGGTTCATCCGGCACTTCGACACCTGGCTCGCCGAACGCGGGCGGCGGCTGATCGGGTGGGACGAGATCCTGGAGGGCGGCCTCGCGCCCGGGGCGGCCGTCTCCTCGTGGCGGGGGTACGGGGGCGGGATCGCCGCCGCCGAGGCCGGGCACGACGTGGTGATGTGCCCCGAGCAGCACGTCTACCTGGACTACCGGCAGGCGGGCGGCGCCGAGGAGCCGATGCCCATCGCGTACGTCCGCACACTGGAGGACGTGTACCGGTTTGAGCCGGTTCCGCCGAAGTTGTCGCCCGAGGCGGCCGCCCATGTGCTCGGCGCGCAGGCCAACGTGTGGACCGAGGTGATGGAGGACCAGGGCCGCGTCGACTACCAGGTGTTCCCGCGGCTGGCGGCGTTCGCCGAGGTGGTGTGGTCCTGGCAGCCCGCGCCGGAGGAGCGCGACTTCGCCCGGTTCGAGACGCGGATGGCGGCGCACTACGCGCGGCTGGACGCGCTCGGGGTCGGTTACCGGCCACCGGGCGGGCCGCTGCCGTGGCAGCGGCGCCCGGGGGTGCTCGGGCGGCCGCAGGAGGGAACGCCCCCGAACGTGTGACAACGAGAACCGGAACTCTGGCTGGATTTCCGGTGATACGGGGAAAAACGGGCGATCGGCCTGAGGTGTGCGGGTCCGGGCGGCGGCGGGGCAGGGAGCCTCTGGGCGGGCTGCGGGCGAGGGGGCGCCCGGCCTACCCTCGCGCCGGGCGTCCGGGAAGATGTGCCAGAGTTGCCACCTCCCGGAGGTGAGCACGTACCGTACGGCGGAACAGGCGTGAGCGCCGGGACCGGGACATCGGGAAGGGGCAGCTGGGTTGACCACGCACGCACCGCAGGCGGCGCAGTCCGTGACGCTGCCGACCTCGCTCGACGAGGCCGTGGCGGCACTCACCGCCATGCCCGCCGCCGTGCCCGTCGCGGGCGGCACCGACCTCATGGCCGCCGTCAACGCCGGGCTGCTGCGCCCCGCCGCGCTGGTGGGCCTGGGGCGGATCAACGAGATCCGCGGCTGGCAGTACCAGGACGGCCACGCGCTGCTCGGAGCGGGCCTCACCCACGCGCGGATGGGACGGCCGGATTTCGCCGCTCTGATCCCCGCGCTGGCGGCCGCCGCGCGCGCCGCCGGGCCCCCGCAGATCCGCAACGCCGGCACCCTCGGCGGCAACATCGCCACCGCCGCGCCCACGGGCGACGCACTGCCCGTGCTGGCCGCGCTGGAGGCCGTACTCGTCATCGTCGGCCCGGCCGGATCGCGGGAGATCCCCGTGTCGCACCTGCTGGCCGGCCGCGAAATGCTGCGGCCCGGCGAGCTGATCGGCTTCGTCCGGGTGCCGCTGCTGCACGCGCCGCAGGTGTTCCTCAAGGCCACGGGGCGTACCGGACCGGGGCGCGCGGTGGCGTCCGTGGGGCTGGTGCTGGATCCCGCGCGCCGGGGCGTGCGCTGCGCGATCGGGGCGGTCGCCCCGATGCCGCTGCGCCCGCTGGAGGCCGAGCAGTGGGTGGCCTCGCTGATCGACTGGGACGGGGAGCGGAGTCTGGCCCCCGAGGCACTGGAGGCCTTCGGCGAGTACGTCGCGGCCGCCTGCGTGCCCGACCAGGGGGAACCGGTGGCCCCCGGTGTACTGCATCTGCGGCGGACGGTGGCCGTGCTGGCGCGCAGGGCCCTGGGGAGGGCGCTGACCTCATGAGCGGGAACGAGAACGAGAACGTGACCCAGGGGAACGGTACGGCGAGCTGGGGCTGGGAGCCGGTGCCGCAGGGCGCCGAGTACGACTCCGACGCGACGGCCTTCGTGAAGCTGCCGCAGGACATGCTGGACGCGCTGGGGACCGGCGAGCCCCTCGCCGCGCCCGGGCACGGGTACGTGCCGCCGCCGATGATCGTGCCGCTCGGCTCGGCCAGCACGGATCCGGCGGCCACGGGTACGTGGACGATCCCGGTGCAGTGGCCGGAGGCGGGGGCATCGGCTCCGGCCGCGGCCCAGGCTCCGGCTCCGGTCGGCGGGCCGATTCCGGCCTCGATCCCGATTCCGGCATCGGTGGCCGCGGCGTTCGCCGAGGTGGAGCCGGAGGCTCAGACGGAGCCGGAGCCGGACCGGGATTCGGGGGCGACGGCGGAGTGGCGGTTCCCCGACGAGGCCTCGTCGACCGGGCAGTGGGCCGCCGACTGGAGCCAGGCCCCGGCGACGCTGCCGGGCGGCGCCGCGGCGCCGTGGGCCAACCACCCCGACTACGCGGCGCAGGCGCAGCAGCCGGAGCCGGAGCTGGGGATGCTGCCGGGCACGGACGACGCCGTGGCTTCCGCGGCGGCCGCCGAGCGGCTGCTCGGCGGGCCCGGGGTCGGCGCCCCTTCGCGGCGCGGGCCGCGCGTGCTGGGCGGCCCGGGCGTGGGCACCCCGCTCCCGGAGGCGGGCGAGCCGGTGCACCCGGCCCCGCACGACATCGAGGCCGCGCACGGTCCGGCGGCGATGCCGGTCGAGGAGGAGCGGCCGCACCCGGTGGCTTCCGGCGGCCTGGATCTGTTCGGCGGAACGAGGCTCGAGGCGGCTGCCGAGCCTGAGGCGGAGCCCGAGCCCGAGCCGGAACCGGAGCCGGAGCCTGAGGCGGCGGAGCCCGAGGCTGTGGCCGAGACGGGGCCGTTCGCGGAGCCCGGGGGTACGGACGGGCACGGCTTTGCCGGGGTCGGGCCGGCACCCGCCGTGATCCCGGCCGGGTCCACGCCGATCGGGGACACCGCCGACATCGCTGTGGCACCCCCGGCCGAGGACACCGCCGGAGGTTTCCCGGCCGAGGTGCCGACGTACGAAGAAGACGAGGTGGCAGCCGAGGCCGTCGCCCGTGTCGCCCATCACGAGCACCCGCAGGCCTCCTACGTCCTGCGCGTCAACGGCGCCGACCGTCCCGTCACCGGGGCCTGGATCGGCGAGTCCCTGCTCTACGTGCTGCGCGAGCGCCTCGGCCTCGCCGGCGCCAAGGACGGCTGCTCCCAGGGCGAATGCGGCGCCTGCGCCGTGCAGGTCGACGGCCGGCTCGTCGCCTCCTGCCTGGTGCCCGCCGCGACCGCCGCGGGGAGCGAGGTCCGTACCGTCGAGGGTCTCGCGACGGGCGGGGAACTCTCGGACGTGCAGCAAGCGTTGTGCAGGTCGGGTGCGGTGCAGTGCGGATTCTGCGTGCCCGGCATGGCCATGACCATCCACGACCTGCTGGAGGGCAATCACGCCCCCAGCGAGCTGGAGACCCGTCAGGCCCTGTGCGGCAACCTCTGCCGCTGCTCCGGCTACGCGGGGGTCATCGACGCCGTGCGCGAGGTCGTGGCCGAGCGCGAGGCGACGGCGGCCGAGGGAGCCCATGCTCCGGTAACGCCGGAGCCCCGCATTCCGCACCAGGCAGCGCCCGGCGAGGGCGGCATCCACCACGGAGGCACGGCGTGAGCGGGCAGGACGCGGCGACTGCGACGACAACGGTGAACCCCACGGTGACCGCCCTGGCGGCGGACGCCGAGGCAGCGGCCGCCGAGCAGCGGGCACCGAGCGGAATCGGAGCGTCCGTCCCGGCCGCCGACACCCGCGCCAAGAGCGAGGGCACCTTCCCCTACGCCGCCGACCTGTGGGCCGAAGGCCTCCTGTGGGCCGCCGTGCTGCGCTCCCCGCACGCCCACGCCCGGATCCTCTCCATCGACACCTCGGCCGCCGCCGAGATGCCCGGCGTACGCGCCGTCGTCACCCACGCCGACGTCCCCGGCGCCACCACGCACGGCCGCCGCATCGCCGACCGGCCGGTCTTCGCGCACGACGTCGTCCGCCACCACGGCGAGCCCATCGCCGCCGTCGCCGCCGACCACCCGGACACCGCCCGGCTCGCCGCCGCCGCGATCGCCGTCGAGTACGAGCTGCTCGACCCGGTCACCGACCCCGAGCAGTCCTTCGGCGCCCCCGCATTGCACCCCGACGGCAACCTGATCCGGCACATCCCGCTCCGCTACGGCGACCCGGAGGCCACCGGCGAGGTCGTCGTCGAGGGCCTGTACCGGATCGGCCGCCAGGACCCCGCGCCCATCGGCGCCGAGGCCGGGCTGGCCGTGCCGCGGCCCGACGGCGGCGTGGAGCTGTACACCGCCTCCACCGACCCGCACACCGACCGCGACCTGGCGGCCGCCTGCTTCGGCCTGGAACCGGACCGCGTGCGGGTCGTCGTCACAGGCGTGCCGGGCGCGACGGCGGACCGCGAGGACGCCGCCTTCCAGCTGCCGCTGGGCTTGCTGGCCCTGCGCACGGGCTGCCCGGTCAAGCTGGCCGCCACCCGCGAGGAGTCCTTCCTCGGCCACACCCACCGCCACCCGACCCTGCTGCGCTACCGCCACCACGCGGACGCGGAGGGCCGCCTGGTCAAGGTCGAGGCCCAGATCCTGATGGACGCGGGCGCGTACGCCGACGCGTCCTCGGAGTCCCTGGCGGCGGCGGTGGCCTTCGCCTGCGGCCCGTACGTCGTCCCGCACGCCTTCGTGGAGGGCTGGGCGGTACGCACCAACAACCCGCCGTCGGGCCACGTCCGGGGCGAGGGCGCGATGCAGGTGTGCGCGGCGTACGAGGGCCAGATGGACAAGCTCGCGGCCGCCCTGGGCATCGACGGCGCCGAACTGCGCCTGCGCAACGCGCTGGCGACGGGCGACCTCCTTCCGACGGGCCAGACGGTGACCTGCCCGGCGCCGGTGGCGGAACTGGTCCGTGCGGTACGGGACTTCGAGCTGCCCGCCCTCCCGAAGGACACCCCGGAGGACGAGTGGCTGCTGCCGGGCGGCCCCGAGGGCGCGGGCGAGCCGGGCGCGGTGCGGCGCGGGGTCGGGTACGGCGTCGGCATGGTGCACATGCTGGGCGCGGAGGGCGCCGACGAGGTGTCGACGGCCACCGTGAAGGTGGTCAACGGCGTGGCGACGGTCATCTGCGCGGCGGTCGACACCGGCCAGGGCTTCGCGACGCTGGCCCGTCAGATCGTCCAGGAGGTGCTGGGCGTCGACGAGGTGACGACGGCTCCGGTCGACACCGACCAGCCGCCGGCCGGCCCGTCGGCGCACGGCCGCCACACGTGGGTGTCGGGCGGCGCGGTGGAGCGCGCGGCCAAGATGGTGCGCACCCAGCTCCTCCAGCCGATGGCCCACAAGCTGGGCATGTCCACGGAGCTGCTGCAGATCACGGATGGCCGGATCACGTCGTACGACGGCGCCTTCTCGATGACGGTCGCCGAGGCCATAGAAGGCAAGGAACTCTGGGCGACGGCCCAGTGCCGCCCCCACCCGACGGAACCCCTGGACGCGGACGGCCAGGGCGACGCCTTCGTGGGCCTCGCCTTCTGCGCGATCCGCGCGGTGGTGGACGTGGACATCGAGCTGGGCTCGGTACGGGTCGTGGAGCTCGCGGTGGCCCAGGACGTGGGCCGCGTCCTCAACCCCCGCCAGCTGGAGGCCCGTATCGAGGCGGGCGTCACCCAGGGCGTGGGCGCGGCCCTGACGGAGAACCTCCGCACGGTCTCCGGCCTGGTCCGCCACCCCGACCTGACGGGCTACGCCCTGCCGACGTCGCTGGACGCCCCGACCGTCCGCATCGTCAAACTGGTCGAGGAACGGGACGTGGTGGCCCCCTTCGGCGCGAAGGCGGCGAGCGCGATCCCGGTGGTGACGGCGCCCGCGGCGGTAGCCTCGGCGGTCCGCTCGGCCACGGGCCGACCGGTGAACAGGCTCCCGATCCGGCCATCGGCGGCGGTTGCAGCGCCCAACTCGTGACCGTGTGACCCGCATTGCACCTGCAACCCGGGAGTTGGGGCTGTCGGTGCTGGTCGCTACAGTGATCGGTGAGATTGCGTACGCGCGCGTGCGAACGGGGACGGGGAGTCGGGGAGGCCATCGTGGCACAGGACAACGGAGGTCTGTTCGGACCAGGCCTTACGGCGGGTCTGGCGGATTCGATCCGGGCGCAGGCGGCGGCGCAGTCGAGGGCCGCGGCGCTGAAGATCGAGCACGACACGCTGAAGGAATACAGGGGCATGGTCGATGCCCTGCTCGAAGAGCTGAGCGGATCGGACGCGGACCACAAGAAGCTGGCCCACGGCACCCTGCGCGAGGGCTCGCTGGGCAAGGGATTCCCCGAGGCCGACGCCCTCTACAAGTCGTACACGACGGTCATCACGGAGCTGGAGAAGCTCTCGAAGGGGTTGGCGGATCAGATCGAGGGCCTGGGCATCGCGATCCTGACGGCGGGCAAGGGCTACGTGGACGTGGACGAGGAGACGAAGCGTCGTATGGCCGCCATCGCCAAGGAGGCGAAGCAGCACTACGTTCCGGACCGGGACCCGTACCCCGAGGAACAGAGCAAGAACGCCGGCACGCCGCCTCCTGCCCATGACGGCAACGGGACGGGCGGTACGATCTGATGGCGACGGATTTCGAGGGTTACACGCACCAGCAGCTGAAGGCGATGATCGCCTCGCTGGACCCGGAGACGGCGAAGACGAGGGCCGCGCAGCTCAAGAAGGCCTCCGACGACATCGCGAAGATCGCGGAGAAGCTCAAAAACCACCGTGTCACCGGCTGGGAGGGCGAAGCAGCCGTCGCCTTCCAGGAGTGGGTGGGCCGGGCGGGCAACGCGACGCTCCGGCTGAGCAAGTACAGCGCCGAGGGCTCCAAGTGGCTGACCGACGCCGTCCAGAAGATGGTCGAGGCATCGAAGATGCCTGCCTACGACACGGACGCCGCCGCAAACTTGGAAGCGGCCCGCAAGTTCCACAACGACCCGGACTCGCAGCAGATCCGCCAAGAGGCGAACTCGAAGCTGAACGCGGACCACTCCGAGGCCGTGAAGCTGATGAAAGCCCTTGCTGAGTCGTACGAGCAGTCCTCGACGCAGATGAACAAGGCGGAGATCCCGACGTTTCCGCCGCCGCCGGCGAGGTTTGTGCCAGATGTGGTCGTCGGACAAACGGATATGGCTCGGCCGGGAGGCAGTTCGGGATCGGGAAGCTATTCAGGAAGCTCCTCGTACGCATCGTCGGCACCAGGTGGTAGCGGCTCCTCGAACGAACCTAGCTGGGACCCTGGGCACCCGCCGAAGCCGGACAGCACCCTCCCGCCGACGGCGCCCGTGGTGGTGACCCCGGACCGCGAGGTGAACGTGGGCCTCGATACCGTCACCACGCTTCCGAACCCGACCCTGCCTCCGGTGACGACTCCGCCCGGCGGCCCGCTGCCCACAGGCCCTGGCGGTCCCCCGCCTGTCAGCCTCGTCCCGCCTGTGTCGCTGCCGTCGGTCGGCGGCATGAAGACGATCCCCGGCATTGGCCCCGTCGGCTTCCCGCCCGGAGGCCCGACCCCGGGCACGAACGGCCCCCTCGGCAAAATCGGCCTGCCCCCGCGTGACCCCGGCATCACGGGGGGCCGCCCGGTGACCCCCACCGGCCCCAGCTCGGGCATTCCGCGCGGCACGGTCATCGGCGAAGGCGCTCATGCCGGCCGTGGCATGAACGGTCCGATGGGTGGCGGCATGGGCGGTGCCCACGGTGCCATGGGCGGCCCCGCGGGGGGCCGTCGGCTGGCCTCGGAGCCGGGAGGTATCGTCGGCGGGCGTCAGCCCGCGGCCGGTGGACGCGCGACGCCGTTCACCCAGGGCGGCTCGGGCCTCGTGCGGAACAACGCCGGTGGCATCGGCGCGGGTCCCACGGGCCACGCTAGTGCGGGCGGGCGCACTCCGGGCCGACGACGCGATGACCAGGGGGGCGAACGCCCCGACTACCTGGCCGAGGACGAAGAGACCTGGCAGGGCAACCGTCGTGTTGTTCCGCCGGTGATCGACTGAGCAGAACGGACGTTGTACGGGATGCGCATGCGCAAGGCGACCTCGGCCCTCGTGGGTCTTCTGCTGGCCGGGGTCGCCGCGACCCCGGCCCACGCGGAGACCATTCGATCCCAGCAGTGGCATCTCGACGCCATGAAGGCCGACGACATCTGGAAGATCAGCACCGGCAAGGGCATCACCGTCGCGGTGATCGACACCGGCGTCAATGCCATCCCGGAGCTTGAGGGTCAGGTCCTCCCCGGCGTGGCGTTTCCTGTCGGTAGTGCCGAGGGTGGCAAAGACAATGACTATGACGGCCACGGCACCATCATGGCTGCAGTCATCGCCGGCACCGGAAAGCACCCGAGTGGTGACGGTGGTTACGGGCTTGCACCAGGTGCCAAGATTCTGCCGATTCGCGTGCCCGACGTACTAGAGCCGGCGAAGGCCCCGTCGATGGTCGCGGCCATTCGATACGCGGCAGACTCAGACGCGAAGATCATCAACATTTCCAAGGCGATCAGCGGCAAGCCGGAGGATGATCGGGACCGTGCCGACGCGGTCAGGTATGCGCTTTCCAAGGGGAAGCTGATCTTCGCTGGCGCCGGCAATGACGGGGACAGGACGGTCATGTACCCGGCCGCAACCCCCGGGGTGGTCGGGGTCGCAGCAGTGGACGCCAACGGGGAGCCGACCAAGGAGTCACAGCAGGGCCCGTTCATTGACATGGCCGCCCCGGGTATCGACATCGTGACGGCCTGCAAGGGCAAGACAGGGCTGTGCAACACTCACGGCACCAGCGACGCGACGGCCCTCACCTCCGCTTCCGCCGCTCTCCTCTGGTCCGCCCACCCCGACTGGACCAACAACCAGGTGCTCCGGGTCCTCCTGAACACCGCGGGCAAGCCGACCGACGGCTCCCAGCGCAACGACTTCGTCGGTTACGGCGTAGTCCGCCCCCGCGTCGCCGTGCCCACCCCCGGCGATCCCGGCCCGGCGAACGAGTTCCCGCTGCCCGACCTGGCGGCAGCCGAGGTAGGGGCCAAGTCCCCCTCGGCCTCCGCAGACGGCAAGGCCCCCGACTCGGCGGCATCGCCCAAGCCGGCGCCCCAGGCCGAGGAGAAGAACGACGGCAGCCTCCTTCCCTGGATCGGACTCGGGCTGGGAGCCTGCCTGCTGATCGGCGGGGCCGTCACGGCCGTCGTCGTACGCCGTAACCGCTAGCTGCTTACCGCTGACCGCACCTGACAAGGGAGTTCACGCGATGTCGTTCGACGAGGAGTGGTCGGCGGCACGCGCCACGGCCGCCGCCAACGTCTCCATGCGGCTCAACCAGGTCCCCGTCGATCCGGGCGGCGGCGGTGGCGGCGACCTCGATCTGAATCAGGACCACATCGGCGCCATCGGCTCCGAGGCGTACAAGCTCCACACCCGCCTGCAGACGGACGGCAAGCACGCCGCGACCTCCACCGCCGAAGCCGCGGGCGCGCTCACGAAGGAGAACTTCGCGAGCGGGGCGGCGCTGCTCAAGGCGAACACCCTCTGGGAGAGCCAGGTGAAGACCCTCGTGGCCGCCTGCGCCATCATCTCCAACGGGCTGAACTACTCGCTCTCCTCCCACGCCAAGGACGAGCAGCAACTCCAAGCCGATTTCACGGCTTCAGCCATCAACTCTTACCTCAAGTAGGCGCCCGCATGCTGACGTACGAGAACGTGATGCACGCACCTCTGGACAAGCTCCAGACGGCCGTCACCGACTGGAAGGCGATGGTCGACAAGCTGGACGAGCTGGCCGAGGTGGCGCGCAACGGCATGAAGGTGAAGGCCGACAAGGCCGAGTGGAACGGGGTCACCGCCAGCGTGGGGCGGGAGTTCGTCGCCAAGACGGCCAAGGAGTTCGAGGACGCGGCCAAGGAGGCCAAGGGCGTCCACCAGATCCTCAGCGACGCCCACACCACCATCAAGACGGCTCGGGATGCGCTGAAGAAGGCCGTCGACGAGGAGGCCCCGGCCGCCGGGTTCCGAGTGGACGCGGCCGGCAAGGTCTCGGCCATCCCGATGGACCCGAAGACCGAGTACGCGGCCCGGCACGACCCGGAGTACCCCGAGTTCAGGCGGAAGCAGGAAGAGAACCGCAAAGCCTGGCAGGTGAGGGTGGACCGGCTCGTCGAGGACTGCGCGGACGCCGACGACTCCCTGGCCCGCGCATTGCGCGCCAACGTCTCGGACGACCACAACTTCACCGCGCCGAAGTACACCACCCTGGACGGCGAACAGGCCGACCGCGCGGCCGAGCTGATGAAGAAGCTCAGCAAGGAACAGGGCGGGGTGGCCCGCAACCCCGAGGCGCTGCGCGAGCTGGAGGACCTGCTCGACGACAACCGCAACGATGCCGACTTCTCGACGGACTTCTACCGCAAGCTCGGCCCCGAGGGCACGCTCGAGGCGTACGCGAAGCTGTCCATCGACGCGTCGAGCCTGGGCGAGGCGGGCAAGGACCGCCTGGCGATGGTCGGCAACATCCAGAACGACATGGGCGCGATGCTGGGGCTTGCCACGCAGAAGAGCTCGCCGAACTACCTGGACGCGGCGTGGACGACCGACCTGATGAAGGCCGGCCGCAAGGAGATGCAGGTCACCGGCGATCTGACCAGCAAGATCTACGGTTACCAGGCGCTGGGCGCGCTGCTCCACGAGGGCAAGTACGACAAGGACTTCCTGACCTCGGTCGGCCGGGACATGGTCGCCTTCGACCGCGAGAACCCGAAGGCCTGGGAGCACGGGGCCCCGTACGACCCGAAGACAGTGCTCAGCCAGGACAAGGACGGCAGTCGGGGCTTCTACCCGCTGACGGGCTTGATGGACGCGATGTCCCACAACCCTGACGCGGCGACTGCCTTCTTCAACGAGCCAGTCCGCCAGGACAGCAACGGCGACGGAATCGTCACCACGGCCGATAAGGTCGTCGACGGCCAGCACGGCAAGGCCCGGGGCATGGTCGACTACATGCTCGACAAGGAGTCGTGGGCCGACGGCTTCGACCGGACCCCCGACCACCCCTACGGCGAAGCAGGACCGGCCCAGGAGGCTCTCGGTGGCGCCTTGGAGGCGGCGGTGAGCGGCCGCGCGGCGGGCGACGAGGACGCGAAGCCGGTGCCGCACACCAAGGAAATGACGGCGGTCATGGAACGCGTCGTCGAGAAGATCGGCGACAAGCCGGAACTGGTAGCCGCGAAGCCGGGCGAGCCGGACGGTCCGCTGAAGGGGCTCTCAGGCCACTTCGGCCAGATGGCGGCCGAATACATGCCGGACCTGCAGGCCTCGGCGGAGAACGGCAGTCGGATGATCAAGGCCAACGGTGTGATGGCCGATTTCCACAAGGCCGACATGGCTGCCTTCATCGGGGCGGTGGGGCAGGACCCGGACGCGTACGGCGCCATCACCAACTCCCAGCGGGCGTTCACGACCACCCTCATCAACGACGTCGTCGCGCACCGGACCGAGTACGAGGACCTGGACGCGGCGATCAAGAGCGTCGTGCACCCCGGCGGCCAGATCGCCGGCATCCTGTCCGAGGCTCGGGCCGAAGGCACGTTCGCCGAGAACGGACACAAGGCGGAGGAATACGTCAAGGGCGTCGAGGACAACGCCAAGTGGATCAACCGCGGAATCAGCGCGGCCGGTGGTAAATACCTGGAGATGGTGCCGCTCGCCGGGGACGTCGTGGAGTGGCTCCAGGAGGACATCACGGAGGGTGTCGTGGAGCGCGCCAAGAAGGACCAAGCGGAGAAGACGGGCGAGGCCGATCACAAGGCGGTGCTCGACTACACGAATGCGCAGACTGAGGCAGGCGAGTCGGCGGCGCAATCGGTTCGGAAGGCGGTGGAGGGAACGGGCATGAGCCAGCGGACCATCGATGCCCTCGCGGGCGTGGCGTCGACAGAGACGGCCAACGCGCATGCGGTCGGTCGAGGCCAGGTCGTCACGTCCAACGGCGGCTCCTGATGCGCGCGGCTCATGCCTCCATAGCGATCCTCGTCGCCGCAGGCGCGCTGGCCGGCTGTGCGGAGGCGGGGGAGGCCCCTGCCCCCCGGTTGCCGGAGCGCACCTGCTTCGGCATTTTCACGCCCACCGATCTTGCGCCTCTGATGGGGCCCGGCAAGACGGTGAACGAAACCTCGCCGGCCGACGTCAAGCTGTCGGCGGACCGCCGCTCGGCAACCTGCAACGTGGACGTCGACGGCCAGCCGCGGCTCCTCGTATCGGCCACGCGCCAACCACTGGGCCAGCACTTCACCTGGCCGCCCACCGATCCGAACCAGCCCGCAGCGGATGCACTGCCCCTGGGGGACAAGGGCATCGTGTGGAACACGGGTGCCCGCGTCGCGCTCACCTGCAATGGCCCCACTGATTCCTTCGAGCTGCTGCTGACCCTCGGGGGTTCGGTGGAGCACATGAAGCCCGGCACGTCGCGCCCTGTGTTCACCACGCTCATGGCGAAGTACCTGGAAGCCGCCAAGCAGCAGACAGGCTGCGGGGCCTAGCTGGGAGCACGCCCGCTGGGCAGCCACGGAGCGGACCCGGAACAGCCGGGCCCGCGCCGGGCCGGTGGCCCGGCACGGCAATGGCCGCTCAGGATTCTCCTGAGCGGCCTGCCGTGAAGCCGTGACCGGAATCGAACCGGCGTAACTCGCTTTGCAGGCGAGTCCCTCAACCACTCGGGCACACGGCTGTGGGGTGGTGATGTGCACGACCGTACGGGGGGTCCGGGGGTGGGGGAAGGGTTGGGCGGCGGGTGCAATGTGACTGCCATGCCGCGTTCATGGTTCTAGGTCCTAGGTCCGATGGCCGAGGCGGGATCCGTCGAATTGACAGGGTCCAAACCAAGTCACGCCCCTTACCCTGGGGCGATGAGTGCCCTTGAACCCCGTGTGCCCCAGATAGCCGCGCCGCTCCCGCCCCCCTCGCAGGGCGGGATCCTCGGGCCCGCGTACCGGACGCTCAGCATCGGGATCATCTCCGTCGTCTTTCTGATCGCCTTCGAGGCCACCGCCGTGGGGACGGCCATGCCCGTCGCCGCGCGGGAGCTGGAGGGGATCGGGCTCTACGCCTTCGCCTTCTCCGCCTACTTCACGACCAGCCTGTTCGGCATGGTCCTGTCAGGGCAGTGGGCCGACCGGCAGGGGCCGTTGCGGCCGCTGACCGTGGGGATCGCCTCGTTCGCCACGGGGCTCGTGGTCTCCGGGACCGCCGGGGTCATGGGGCTGTTCGTACTCGGCCGGGCCGTGCAGGGGTTCGGCGGCGGGCTGGTGATCGTCGCCCTGTACGTGGTGGTCAGCAGGGCGTACGAGGAGCGGCTGCGGCCCGCGATCATGGCGGCCTTCGCCGCGAGCTGGGTGGTCCCGTCCATCGTCGGCCCGCTGGCCTCCGGGACCGTGACCGAGCACCTCGGCTGGCGGTGGGTGTTCCTCGGGATTCCGGTCCTCGTCGTCGTTCCCCTGGTCGTCGCCCTGCCCGAGATACGTAGGAGCGCTTCCGGGCCGGTGGACGCGGCGCCCGTCGCCTTCGACCGGCGGCGGATCCGGCTGGCGTTCGGCATCTCGGTCGGCGCCGGGCTGCTCCAGTACGCCGCCCAGGACCTGCGGTGGTTGTCGCTGCTCCCGGCGGCGGCGGGCGTGGCCCTGCTGGTGCCCGCCGTGCTCGGGCTGCTGCCGCGCGGGACCTACCTGGCGCGGCGCGGGCTGCCGTCCGTGGTGCTGCTGCGCGGGGTCGCCGCGGGGTCGTTCATCGCGGCGGAGACCTTCGTACCGCTGATGCTGGTCACCCAGCGCGGGCTGAGCCCGACGCTGGCCGGGTTCTCGCTGGCGCTGGGCGGGCTGACGTGGGCGGGCGGCTCGTGGGTCCAGTCGAAGGGGCGGATGGCTCCGTACCGGGAACGGCTGATGGTGGGCGGGATGGTGATGGTGGCCCTCGCCATCGCCGCGGCACCGGCCGTGCTGATCGACTCCGTGCCGGTGTGGACCCTGGCGCTGGCCTGGGCGGTGGGGTGCCTGGGGATGGGGCTGGTGATCGGCTCCACCAGTGTGCTGCTGCTGAAGCTGTCGGCGCCGGAGGAGGCCGGGGCGAACTCCGCCGCGCTGCAGATTTCCGATGCGCTGGCCAATGTGGTGTTGCTGGCCTGCGGGGGCGCCGCGTTCGCCGCGCTGGGTGGTGGTGCGGTGGGGGCCGCGCACGCCGTCACCGCGGAGGGGTCCGCTTCGCATCCTGCCGCGTTCGTGGTGGTTTTCCTGCCGATGGCCGCCGTCGCGCTGGTGGGCGCCTGGGTCGCGACCCGGCTGGAGCCGGTTCCCGAACCCGCGTGACACCGGGTGGTACCGCGCGGTACCGTCGTTCCATGGCTGGTCTCAACGTCAGGTTCACCGAAGAAGAGCTGGACGCCCTGCGCGAGCGCGCCGAGGCGGAGGGCCGCAGCATGCAGTCCTTCGCGCACGAGGCGGTGATCAGGGCCATAAACGAACACTCCCGGCTGTTCAACGAAGCGGCCGAGCACGTCCTGAAGGTCAGCGGTGAGCTGAACCGGAGGCTTGCGTGACCCACTACCTGACCCTGCCCGAGGTGCTGAACCTCGCGGAGCGGCTCGGGACCAGCGAGGTGCGTGACTACGGGCTGCTCGACTCGGCGCTGGCGCGCCCCCAGTCGAGCGTGTTCGGTCAGGACGCCTACCCGGACATCTGGGAAAAGGCTGCAGCCCTGATGGAATCGCTCGCCCGCAACCACGGGCTGGTGGACGGCAACAAGCGGATCGCCTGGTACGCGACCTGGGTCTTCCTGCACATGAACGGCCACCCCCTGGACGCCGACTTCGACGTCGACGAGGCCGAGCGCTTCGTGCTGGACGTATGTCAGGGCTCGCTGGACGTACCCAAGATCGCAGCGCAGCTGCCGAAGTTCGCCCGGTGACCCGCGGAATGTGACGCTCGCCGCACCGCGCGAGGTCACGGGCCTGTCCCTCCGCGAGGGGCGGGCCCGTCCCGGTAAGGTGGCCCGGTTGTCCTACGTACGACTGCCGAGAGCGACGAACCGGAGACCGTGACTACTACCGCCTCCCACCACCTCTCACCCGCCTTCCCCGGCCGTGCCCCTTGGGGTACCGCCAGTGCGCTGCGTGCCTGGCAGCAGGGGGCGCTGGACCGCTACATCCAGACCCAGCCGCGGGACTTCCTCGCGGTCGCCACGCCCGGCGCCGGCAAGACCACCTTCGCGCTGACCCTCGCCTCCTGGCTGCTGCACCACCACGTCGTCCAGCAGGTGACGGTGGTCGCGCCGACCGAGCACCTGAAGAAGCAGTGGGCGGAGGCGGCGGCGCGGATAGGCATCCGGCTGGATCCCGAGTACTCCGCCGGGCCGCTCAGCAAGGACTACCACGGCGTCGCCGTCACCTACGCGGGTGTCGGCGTACGGCCCATGCTGCACCGCAACCGCTGCGAGCAGCGCAAGACCCTGGTGATCCTCGACGAGATCCACCACGCCGGCGACTCGAAGTCCTGGGGCGAGGCCTGCCAGGAGGCCTTCGACCCGGCGACCCGGCGCCTGGCCCTGACCGGTACGCCCTTCCGGTCCGACACCAATCCCATCCCCTTCGTGACGTACGAGGAGGGGAACGACGGGATCCGGCGGTCGTCCGCCGATTACACCTACGGATACGGGAACGCCCTGGGGGACGGTGTCGTCCGGCCCGTCATCTTCCTTTCCTACAGCGGCAACATGCGCTGGCGGACGAAGGCGGGCGACGAGATCGCCGCGCGGCTCGGCGAGCCCATGACCAAGGACGCCATCTCGCAGGCCTGGCGCACGGCGCTGGACCCGCGCGGCGACTGGATGCCGAACGTGCTGCGCGCCGCCGACCAGCGGCTGACGGAGGTCAGGAAGGGCATCCCGGACGCGGGTGGCCTGGTCATCGCCGCCGACCAGGACTCCGCGCGCGCGTACGCCAAGCTGCTGAGGGAGATCACGGGCAGCAAGGCGACCGTAGTGCTGTCCGACGACACCGGCGCGTCGAAGCGGATCGACGAGTTCAGCGCGGACGGCAGCCGCTGGATGGTCGCGGTCCGGATGGTGTCCGAGGGCGTCGACGTGCCCCGGCTCGCGGTCGGGGTGTACGCCACGACCATTTCGACCCCGCTGTTCTTCGCCCAGGCCGTCGGGCGCTTCGTGCGATCGCGCAGACGTGGCGAGACCGCGTCCGTGTTCCTTCCGACCATTCCCTACCTCCTCGGCTTCGCGAACGAGATGGAGGTCGAGCGCGACCACGTGCTCGACAAGCCGAAGAAGCAGGGCGAGGAGGACCCGTACGCCGAGTCCGAGAAGGAGATGGACGAGGCGAACCGGCAGGAGGACGAGGACACCGGCGAGGACGAGCAGATGTCCTTCGAGGCGCTCGAGTCCGACGCCGTCTTCGACCGGGTGCTGTACGACGGCGCCGAGTTCGGCATGCAGGCGCACCCGGGCAGCGAGGAGGAGCAGGACTACCTCGGCATCCCCGGGCTGCTCGAGCCGGACCAGGTGCAGATGCTGCTGCAGAAGCGCCAGTCGCGGCAGATCGCGCACAGCCGGCGCAAGCCGGACGCGGAGGCCGACCTGCTGGAGCTGCCGGCCGACCGGCGGCCCGTGGTCTCGCACAAGGAACTGCTGGAGCTGCGCAAGTCGCTGAACACGATGGTGGGCGCGTACGTCCACCAGAGCGGCAAGCCGCACGGGGTGATCCACACGGAGCTGCGCCGGGTGTGCGGCGGGCCGCCGAGCGCCGAGGCGACGGCGGGGCAGCTGCGCGAGCGGATCAAGAAGGTTCAGGAGTGGGCCACCCGGATGCGGTGATCGCGGTGAGTCCTGTCCGCAGCGTGTGAATCGGGGTCCGTGCGCAGGTGCGCGCGGGCCCCGTTCGCGTGCCCGGCCGCTTGGGCTTCACGTGTACCGCTTCCCCCCGGAGCCGGTCGGCGTCGCTTTGAACAGGATCAGAGTAATGGCGGGGTAAAGAGCTCTTGGAGGGAACGAGGTCACGAATTGACACCGAGGTCGATCAAGAACCGGCACAAAGCGGTAGCACGCGCCCGGATTCTGGACGAGCCCTTCCGCTGAGCGGACCTGCTCGCTACTGTCCCCGCATCGAACGCACCGTGGCAGCGCCGCCGCGGGAGCGCAGCCGGTGCCATGGCCGCTACCGGCGGCCTCTCCGTGCGCCGCCGCGGGACCGGCGGCGTTCCACCCCGAGAGTCACCGCCGCCCACCGAAAGAGGGAGAGGCGTCGTGACCGCGGAAACCTCCCAGACTCTCGACAGAGGACTCAGAGTCCTCAAACTGCTCGCCGACACCGACCACGGTCTGACCGTCACCGAGCTTTCCAACCGCCTCGGTGTGAACCGCACCGTGGTCTACCGGCTCCTCGCCACCCTGGAGCAGCACGCCCTGGTCCGCCGTGACCTCGGCGGCCGGGCCCGGGTCGGGCTCGGGGTGCTGCGGCTGGGCCGACAGGTGCATCCGCTCGTACGCGAGGCGGCCCTGCCCGCGCTGCGGTCCCTCGCCGAGGACATAGGTGCCACCGCGCACCTGACCCTCGTCGACGGCACCGAGGCGCTGGCCGTCGCCGTCGTGGAGCCGACCTGGACGGACTACCACGTGGCCTACCGGGCCGGCTTCCGCCACCCGCTGGACCGCGGGGCCGCCGGGCGGGCCATTCTGGCCGCCCGTCAGGGGGCCCTGATCGAACCCGGGTACACGCTCACCCACGGGGAGCTGGAGGCGGGCGCCAGTGGCGCTGCAGCGCCGCTCGTCGGGATCACCGGGCTGGAGGGCAGCGTCGGTGTGGTGATGCTGGCCGATGCGGTGCCGGAGCGGGTGGGGCCGCGGGTCGTCGACGCGGCGCGCGAGGTCGCGGACGCCCTTCGCTGACCGCCCTTCGCCGACCGCGCGGCGGGGTTCGGGGCCGGGAGCGGCGCCGTTGCCGGGGCTCCGCCCCGGACCCCCGCGCCCCAAACTCCCCCAGCTACCGCTGGGAGGGGCCCCCAGGCGGGGCTGCATTTGCCCGGCAAGGCTGGTTGGTGCGGCCAGGCCGGATAGTGCCGTCGGGGCGGGCAGATAGATTGGCCGGGTGCCCTCTCGTCTCATGCGTCTGCCGCGTCCCACCGCCCTGGCCGTCTGTGCCGTGCCCGTGGTCGGGCTGTTCGCCGTCGCCGTCTTCGCGCCGCTGCCCTTCGTGGTCGCCCAGCCGGGGCTCACGGCCGACGTGCTGGGCGAGCGGGACGGCAAGCCCGTCATCACGGTCGCCGGCGCCCCGACCCGGCCGACCGCGGGCCAGCTCCGCATGACCACCATCCAGGCCACCGGTCCCTCCACGACGGTGAACCTGCCCGATCTCCTCGACAACTGGTTCGACAGCTCCCGGGCCGTCATGCCCAAGGAGGCCGTCTACTCCTCGGGCGGAACCGACAAGGAGATCGAGCAGCACAATCTGGAAGAAATGGTCAAATCCCAGTCGGCCGCCGCGGACGCCGCCCTCGGCTATCTCCACAAGGACCCCAAGGACGTGAAGGTCGAGCTGAACCTCGCCGACGTCGGCGGTCCCAGCGCGGGGCTCCTCTTCTCCCTCGGCATCGTCGACAAGCTCGACGGCGACGGCAGCGGTGGCGACCTCACCGGCGGACGCACCATCGCCGGTACGGGCACCATCGCCGCGAACGGTGAGGTCGGCGCGGTCGGCGGGGTGGCCCTGAAGACCCAGGCCGCGCGGCGCGACGGGGCGACGGTGTTCCTCGTACCGAAGGCCGAGTGCTCGGACGCGCAGTCCGAACTCCCCGAGGGGCTCCGGCTGGTCCCCGTCACCTCTCTGACGGATGCCGTGAACGCTCTGCGGGCACTGAACCGGGGAGAGGACGCTCCGTCCTGCTGATGGCGGCGGCCGTGCCGTTCAGCCCGCGCCACGCCGGGAAGACCAGCGGGGCCAGCGTCGTCAGCAGGTAGGTGCCGCCGAACAGCAGCAGTGCCCGCGTCACCCCGAACCCGTCGACCAGCAGGCCGGCGGCCAGCCCGCCCATCGGCATGGCCAGCTCGCAGCCCGCCGTGCTCACCCCCGAGACCCGGCTGCGCAGCTCCTCCGGCACGTTCTCGTACACGACGGTGGTCAGAATCGGGTTGAGCACGCCGGCGCCGAGCCCGGACAGGGCCATGGTCACCGCGAGCGGCAGCGGGGTGTCCGTGAAGGCGGCCGTCACGTAGCGGGGCGCCCCGCACAGCAGGAACGCGGCCGCGAACACCGCCCTGCGGGGGAACCGCTCGCCCCAGACCCCGTAGAGCAGGGCGCCCAGCAGCGCGAAGCCGCCGAAGAGGGAGATCATCAGGCCGAGGGTGGTGGCGCCGCCGAAGGCCGCGTCGCCGTGTACGGGCAGCAGGACGGAGGACCAGCCCTGGTCCAGGCCGTTGGTCATCATCACCATCACGGTGATGCCCATCAGCAGCCGGGAGCGGGTCAGGAAGGCCCAGCCCTCGGCCAGTTCGGCCCAGTACCCGGCGAACGACACCTTCCCGGCGGCCCGTTGCGGCTCAGCGGCCGGCACCCCGCGCAGGAACGCGGCGACCAGCAGGGCGGACGCCGTGAAGGTGACCGCGTCCAGCAGCAGTACGGTCTCGGCCCCGAAGGCCGCGATCAGTACGCCGGCCAGCGCGGCCCCGATCATCCGGGCCCCGCGCGAGACGGCGTCGTAGAGGCTGGCGGCCCGGGCCACCGTGGTGCCCGCGTGCTCGGCGAGGCTCGGCAGGAGCACGTACCGGGCGGTCAGGCCCGGGGTGTGCACGAGCCCGCCGACGGCCATCAGCGCGCACAGCATCCAGAACTCGAGCAGGCCCGCGTAGTGCAGCAGCGGGATCGCGCCGACCGAGACCGCGCAGATCAGGTCAGAGGCCGCGGAGACCCGCCGACGGCCGATCCGGTCGATGACCGGGCCGCCGACGAGCGCGGCGACGACGACGGGCAGGGTGGCGCAGAAGGCGACGATCCCGGCCCGCCCGGCGCTGCCCGTGGTCTGGAGCACGAACCACGGCACGCCGATCAGGGTGAGCGAACTCCCGGCTATGGAAATGGTGTTGGCGGCCAGGACCGCCGTGAACGGGCCTCTGCTCATGCCGCGTGCTGCTGGCGGAGGCGGGCGTGGATGTGGGCCGGCTGCATCAGGCGCATCCCGGCGGCGACCAGCGCCTCGCCGAGGCGGTCGCGCAGGGCGGGGGTGGTGTCGGCCGAAGAGGCGAGGTGCCAGGCGGCGGCCTCGGCGGCCAGTTCGGCGGTGCGGGCTGCGTGGATCCGGGCATGGGTGAAGGCGTGCATGGCAGGACTCCTTCTGCGAAAGGCTGCGAAAGGACGCGAGAGGCTGCGAGAGGGTGCTATTCCGCGGTGCGGCGCGGGATGACGTGCGTGTGGAAACGGACCGTTTCCATGTCGTCCGAGGGCGGCAGCTCGCGGTAACTGTTGATCAGGTCGTGGATCTTGTGGATCAGCTCGTGGCTCTGCCCGGCGGTGAGTTTCAGCGTGAAGTCGCTGAGGTCCGAGGCGCCGCGCCATTCGGTGGGCCACTCGTGCGCCGTGCCGAGCCAGGTGTCCAGCTCCTGAGTGTGGATCCGCGCGATCTCGGTCAGGAAGACGTCCGCCGCGCCGCGCGTCGCCGCGTCGCCGTCGAAGATCAGCCCCTCGTCGAAGGCGGTGCCGTCGTGAGAGGCCTTCCACCAGCGCTCACGGCCCTTGCCGTGCTCGGGCGCGTCCTCGACGAAGCCGTGCGCGGCGAGCTGGCGCAGGTGGTAGCTGGTGGCGCCGCTGGACTCGCCGAGCCTCTCGGCCAGTTGGGAGGCCGTGGCCGGGCCGTCCTGGCGCAGGGCGGCCAGCAGGCGCATGCGCAGGGGATGAGCCAGGCCACGCAGGGCGTGGGCGTCGAGGGTGCGGACGTTCGGCTGGGCGTCGGGCTTCTCGGGCATGCCTCAACTGTAGAGTTGCAAAGACTTCTCTGCAAGGATTTCTTTGCAACAGATTCTTTGGAACTCGTTCACCCCTCCCTGGCGCCCCATCGCCCTATCGGCTGTCGTCCTCGGCCGCCTGTTCCACCAGCGGGATGATCCGCAAGGGCACGGGATTCTCCATGACGATCGCCGTCGAAGCCCGCACGATGCCCTCGAATCCGACGACACGGTCGATCACCCGCTGGAGATCGGCGTTGGACCGGGCCACGAGCCGGCACAGCATGTCCCCGTGCCCCGTGGTGGTGTGCAGCTCCAGTACCTCCGGCACCCCGTCCAAGTGGGCCCGTACATCGGCCCCTTGACCCTGTTTGATCTCCAGGGTGGCGAAGGCGGTCACCGGGTACCCGAGGGCCGCCGGATCGACCTGCGGGCCGAAGCCGCGGATGACTCCGTTCGACTGAAGCCGGTCGAGACGGGCCTGCACGGTTCCGCGTGCCACCCCCAGACGGCGCGAGGCCTCCAGGACCCCGATCCGGGGCTCGCGGGCGAGCAGGACGATGAGCCGGCCGTCGAGGTCGTCGATTCCCATGAGTGCGCTCCGGGGTCCTCAGAGGTGGTCATAGTGCACAGATGTTTCAGCCAGTCTCCGGCCCAGCTGGGCAGTCTGTACAGCCAAACAGGAAACTATTGCGCAGCTTGTGGATCGGCGGGACTCTGCCGTCATGACTGAGACCCTCGACACCACCCCCCACACCGCGCGTGAGGCAGACCCCTTCCCGGTGAAGGGCATGGACGCGGTCGTCTTCGCCGTCGGCAACGCCAAGCAGGCCGCGCACTACTACTCCACCGCCTTCGGCATGAAGCTCGTCGCCTACTCCGGACCGGAGAACGGCGTCCGCGAGACGGCCAGCTACGTCCTCACCAACGGCGCCGCGCGCTTCGTCCTGACCTCGGTCATCAAGGCGACGACCGACCACGGCCGTTTCCTCGCCGAGCACGTCGCCGACCACGGCGACGGCGTGATCGACCTCGCCATCGAGGTCCCGGACGTGCGGGCGGCGTACGCCTACGCCGTCGAGCACGGCGCCCGCGGCCTGGACGAGCCGTACGAGGTCAAGGACGAGCACGGCACGGTCACGCTGGCCGCGATCGCCACCTACGGCCAGACCCGCCACACGCTGGTGCAGCGCGGCGACTACACCGGCCCCTACCTGCCGGGCTTCGTCGCCGTCGGCCCGATGGTCGAGCCCCCGGCCAAGCGCACCTTCCAGGCCATCGACCACTGCGTGGGCAACGTCGAGCTCGGCCGCATGAACGAGTGGGTCGCCTTCTACAACAAGGTCATGGGCTTCACGAACATGAAGGAGTTCGTGGGCGACGACATCGCGACCGAGTACTCGGCGCTGATGTCCAAGGTGGTCGCGGACGGCACCCTGAAGGTGAAGTTCCCGATCAACGAGCCGGCGATCGCGAAGAAGAAGTCGCAGATCGACGAGTACCTGGAGTTCTACGGCGGCGCGGGCGTCCAGCACATCGCGCTGGCCACGAACGACATCGTCGCGACCGTGCGGTCGATGCGGGCGGCGGGCGTCACCTTCCTGGACACCCCGGACTCGTACTACGACACCCTCGGCGACTGGGCGGGCGAGACCCGGGTGCCCGTGGAGACCCTGCGCGAGCTGAAGATCCTCGTCGACCGCGACGAGGACGGCTACCTGCTGCAGATCTTCACCAAGCCGGTGCAGGACCGGCCGACGGTCTTCTTCGAGATGATCGAGCGGCACGGGTCGATGGGCTTCGGCAAGGGCAACTTCAAGGCCCTGTTCGAGGCGATCGAGCGCGAGCAGGAGAAGCGCGGCAACCTGTAGGACGCGGAGCTCCGGCCCCCCGGCTCCCGCCGGGGGGCCGGCCCGTACCGCCGCCGAGGGGCTCCGTCAGCGGGACGACGGGGACGGCTTCGGCTTCGGCGCGGCCGCCGGCTTCGGCTTGGCCGCCTTCGGGAGTTCCGGCATCACCCACGGAGTGGCCGGCTGCATGTTCTCCGGGCCGCCCGACGGCGGCTGACCGATCGTCGCCAGGGCCGCCTTCGCCAGCGGCGCCCGCAGCGGCGAGAAGTGCGGGTTCGTGCGCATCGCCTCCTGGAGGTGGCGCCGCGTCGCCGCCTCGTCCCCCAGCCCGCGCTCGATCATCGCCCGGTGGTAGGCGAAGTCGGCGCTGCGCAACCCCAGCTCGGTCGCCTTCGTGGCGTACTCCAGCGCCGCCGAGTCCTCACCCGTCTTGTGCAGCGCCCAGCCCAGTGCGTCCGCGACCTGCACGCTCTTGTTACGCGACCACTCATCCGACAGCCGCTTCACCGCCGCCGCCGGATCACCGTGGTCCGCCTCGTACAGGCCCAGCACCACGTCGTCGTCGACGCCGTTCGTGTCGTCCCGCACCGCCAGCGCGCCCAGCATGTCGTACGGCACGCGCGCCTCCTGCCCCCGGCCCAGCGCGTCCAGCAGCTCCGCCAGCTCCAGCGCCAGCCGCGGCGCCGGAGTGCGCCCCAGCGCCATCCGGTAGTCCCGGACCGCCTCCCCGCCGCGCCCCAGCGCGGCCAGCGCCCTGGCCCGGCCGCCCAGCGCCTCCGACTGCGCCGGATCCGTCCGCAGCGCGCCCTCGTACAGCCGCAGCGCCTCCGCCGGGTCACCGCGCTCCCAGGACAGCTCCCCGAGCCGGAACAGCGCGTACGCCTTCTCCGCCGGGGCCTTCGCCGCGCCCGCCGCGTGCTCCATCGCGACCACCGCGTCCTCGCGCCAGCCGCGGTCCCGGTACACCTGCGAGGCCCTGACGTACGCCGCCAGGCCCGGCCGCAGCTCCAGCAGCCGCTCCATCGCCTTCTGCGCGGCCTTGTAGTCGCCCAGGCCCGTGTACGCGTCCACCAGCACCGGGTACGCCGTCCACCGCTGCGCGGACTGCGCCCGTACCAGCTCGCCCCACTTCTTCCCGGTCCCGAAGTCCCGCCGGGCATTGGCCAGCGTGCCCATGCCCGTCATCGCGTCGAAGTTGCCCTTCTCGGCGGGGCGGACCTCCAGCGACCTCTTCAGGGCCTTCTCCGCCTTCGGGAACCAGGCCGGGTCCGCCGAGCGCCGCGCCTGCTCCAGGTAGGCGGCGCCCAGGACCGCCCACGAGGCGTCGTCGTCCGGATGCCCGGCGACCCACTTCTCCCGGTCCGCGACCAGCGCCGTCACGTCCACCGCCGCCGCGGGCGCGCCCATCCCGACCGCCGCCGCGGCCCGTTCGCTCGGTCCCGGCGGGCGGGCGTCGTCGCCGGTCCGGGCCGGCCGGATCAGCAGGGCCCCCGCGATCAGGACCACCGCGACCGCGGCCGCCACGAGCGTCTTGCGGCCGGTGAAGGTCACGGGCGGCGCCGGGGTGAACGATTCCTCGTCGATACGGTCGATACGGTCCATGGGCTCACTGTGCGTCAATATGAAGAGCTCTCCGAGGTGTCCGAAGCCGGTCGCGGCCGTGTTCACACCGATGGCCCCCGGTGTCACGCTGGCCCCATGGATGACGACCTCTTCGCACGTCTGCGCACGAGCCTGCTTGCGGGGCTCCCGGCCGAGGCACTGCTCACCGACCCCCAGGTGACCGCCTCCTACGCCACCGACATGGCCAGCTTCTGCGCTGCGGGCACCCCCGCAGCCGTCGTCCTGCCCCGGACCGTCGAGCAGGTCCAGCACGTGATGCGCACCGCCACCGCCCTACGGATCCCCGTGGTCCCGCAGGGCGCCCGTACGGGCCTGTCGGGCGGCGCCAACGCCTCCGACGGCTGCATCGTGCTGTCCCTCGTCAAGATGGACCGGATCCTGGAGATCTCCGCCGTCGACCGGATCGCCGTCGTCGAACCGGGAGTGGTCAACGCCGTGCTCTCGCGCGCCGTCGCCGAACAGGGCCTGTACTACCCGCCCGACCCCTCCAGCTGGGAGCAGTGCACCATCGGCGGCAACATCGGCACCGCCTCCGGCGGGCTGTGCTGCGTCAAGTACGGGGTCACCGCCGAGTACGTGCTGGGCCTCGACGTGGTCCTGGCCGACGGGCGGCTGATGAGTACGGGCCGGCGTACCGCCAAGGGCGTCGCCGGATACGACCTCACCCGGCTCTTCGTGGGCTCCGAGGGCAGCCTCGGCATCGTCGTCCGGGCCGTCCTCGCGCTGCGGCCGGCGCCGCCCAGGCAGCTCGCGATGGCCGCGGAGTTCCCCTCCGTCGCGGCCGCCTGCGAGGCCGTCTGCGCCGTCATGGAGGCGGGCCTGACCCCCTCGCTGCTGGAGCTGATGGACCGTACGACCGTCCGGGCCGTCAACGAGCTCGGGAAGATGGGCCTCCCGGAGGACACCGAGGCCCTGCTGCTCGCCGCCTTCGACACCCCGCACGCCCCCGGGGACCTCGCGGCCGTGGGGGAGCTGTGCACGGCCGCCGGAGCCACCGCCGTCGTCCCCGCCGAGGACCAGGCGGAGTCCGAACTGCTGCTCCAGGCCCGCCGGATGTCCTTCCCCGCGCTGGAGGCGCTGCGGCCGGCGACGATGATCGACGACGTGTGCGTACCGCGCTCGCGGCTCGCCGAGATGCTGGACGGGACGGCCGCGATCGCCCGCGCCCAGAACCTGCTCATCGGGGTCTGCGCGCACGCGGGCGACGGCAACACCCACCCGATCGTCTGCTTCGACCCCGCCGACGAGGACGAGACGCGGCGGGCCCGTGAGTCCTTCGGCGAGATCATGGCGCTGGGGCTGTCGCTCGGCGGGACCATCACCGGCGAGCACGGGGTGGGCGTGCTGAAGAAGGAGTGGCTGGCCCGCGAACTCGGCCCGGTGGGGCTGGAGATGCAGCGGGCCGTCAAGGCCGCGTTCGACCCGCTGGGCCTGCTGAATCCGGGCAAGCTCTTCTGATCCCTCTGATCCCTCGGCCGGCATCACAGCTCCCCGTCGGCCGACTCGTCCGACGGCCAGGGGTCGCGCAGCCACAGCTCGTCTGCCGGGGTCGGGGCGAGCAGCGCGGCCAGCGCGGCGTCCAGGCCCAGCCGCTCGGCCTCGGTGCCGGGCGGGACGATGCGCAGGGTGCGTTCCAGCCAGGCCGACACGGAGGCGGCGGGGGCCTCCAGCAGGGCGTCGCCGTCGGGCGAGCTGAGCGCCATGCAGAGCACCGCCTTGTTGTCGATCTTGGTGGGCCAGATCCGGACGTCGCCGTGGCCGCACGGGCGGAACACCCCCTCGACCAGCAGTTCGCGGGCGAAGGTCCAGTTGACGGGGGCGTTGGAGCCGGTGTGGAAGGTGATGTGGACGGCGTACGGGTCGTCCGTGAGGTAGAGGAGCCGCGCGGGTACGGCGATGCTGCGCTCGGGGGACAGGACCAGCTTGAGTTCCAGCTCGCGCTCGATGACGGGGTGGTGCATGACGGCCTCACTTCGGTTCGGTGCGCGGGGCCGGATCGCGCCCCACACCCGGAGAGAGCCGCAGTGTGCCCGGGTATGACGCGACTTCGGGCGGGGAATCGAAGGTTGGCCGATTTCTGTCGGGTGACCGAAAACAGCCGCATGGCCCGAGGTTCGCCCGAAGGTTTGCAATCTCCCGTTACCGGACCTGTCGGGGGGCGGTTCTTGGCTATGGTCCTGCCTTGCACATGCCTCAAGCCACGATCGGAGTTGGGGACATTGACGGCCTCCCCTGGTGACGGCGAGCACGCGGCCCGCGAGGGCTACTACCCCGATCCGTCCATCCCCGGGTACGTCCGGTACTGGAACGGTGCCGCCTGGGTTCCGGGTACGAGCCGCCCTGCCCCGGCCCCGGTCCCGGTCTCCGTGGAGGAGACGGGGCCGGTGTTCCTGGACCAGACCTCGGCGACGGCGGCGGTGGCGGATGACGCTGCCGAGCGGGCCGTGGAGCGGGCCGTCGAGCGGGCTGCGGAGCAGGTGGTGTGGCAGGCCGACCGCGTTCACCAGGCCGGCTTCGGCGGGCCGCGCGACCATCGGGTGTCGTGGGGCAGCCCGCCCGAGCCGGAACCCGAGCCGGAGCCGGAGCCGGCACGCGAGCCCGAGCCGGCACGCGAGCCCGAGCGGGAAGCCCCGCGTCCGGCTCGGGCCCCGGCCGCCGGGATCTCCCTCGCCCGTACGCCGTCGGCCGCGGCCGGGATCCTGTCGGCCCGCTCCCCGGCGGCAGCGGCGGCTCCGGCTCCGGCTCCGGCCCCCGCATGGCCCGATGCGCCCGGCGGGTCCGGCGGCTCCGGCCGGTCCGGTCTGACGTCCTGCTGGCCCGAGTCGGCGCCCGCCGCCGCGGAGCCCCCGCCCGCCGCGGTCCGCCCCGAGCCCTGGCCGCCCCGGTCCGCCGGCGTGCGCCCGTCGATCCCGGCCACCAGAGCGGCGGCCCCGGCCACCAAGCAGGCCGCCCCGGCGGAGCCCCGGGCCGAGGCCCCGGCGACCCGTCGGGAGGGCGCCGGCACACCTCGGGCCGTGTTCGAGCGGATGGCCGAGCGCGCCGTGCGCCCCGCCGGCCTGGTCCGCCGGGCCGTGGCCCGCGCCGTGGACTCCCTCGTCCTCGCGGCGGTCGCGGCCGCGGCCGCCTGGCCCCAGATCCCCGCCGCCACCGCCCACGTCCAGGCCAAGGTGGACGCCGCCCGCACGAGCGGCGGCAGCACCACCGTCTGGCTGCTCGACGGGACCATCACGGGCCAACTCGGCCTGGTCCTCGGCGTGGTCCTGCTCTTCGGCGTCTTCTACGAGGCCCTGCCCACCGCCCGTTGGGGCCGCACCCCGGGCAAGAAGCTGCTCGGCGTGCGGGTGCTGGCCGCCGCCACCCTGCGCCCGCCCACCGTCGGCGCGTCCCTGCGCCGCTGGCTGGTGTTCGCCTTCCTCGGCCTCCCCGGCAGCCTCTGGTGCCTCGTGGACCGCCCGCGCCGCCGGGGCTGGCACGACAAGGCCGCGAAGACGTACGTGGCCCGCTAGGCCCCGTCCGGGGGCGCCCTGGGGGCGTCTCGGGGGTGTCCTGGGGGCGCCGGACCGGCTCGTCCCCCGGATGGACGCCGTCCCGTTGCGGGGTTGACGGAGCCGGGTTCGACTCGGGCCATGAGTACCGACCAGCCGCCGCCGGGCGAACCGCCGGAGGAAGACCCGTTCCGCAAGAAGCCCCAGGAACCGACGCCTCCGTCGGGCGGCTCGCCGTACGGCTCGCCGCCCCCCGGCCCCCCGCCCCCCGGCGGCGCGGGCGGCGGCGGATATCCGCCCCCGCCTCCGCCCCCGTACGGCGGTGGCGGCGACCCGTACGGTGGGAGCGGCGGCTACGGCATGCCCGATCCGCTCGCGGGGATGCCCCCGCTCGCCGACTTCGGCAAGCGGCTCGCCGCCCGCGTCATCGACGTGATCATCGTCGCCGTGCCGCTGTTCCTCATCCAGCTGGCCTTCGGCACCAAGCGGTACATGGTCGAGACGAACCAGGGCGAGGACGTCAGCGAGGTCTTCACGCGGTCCTACAGCGGCAGCGGCCTGATCATGACGCTGATCTCGATCGTCGCGTACGTCGGCTACGACTGGTGGTTCACCAAGAAGAACGGCCAGACGGTCGGCAAGAAGGCGCTGGGCCTGCGCGTCGCGATGCTCAACGACGGCAGCGTCCCGCAGTCCAACGCGTCCCTCGCCCGCGCCGCCGTGCTCTGGCTGCCGACGCTGATCTGCTGCTTCTGCCTGTGGCCGATCGCGCTGATCGTCTCGATCCTGGTGGACAAGCCGTACAAGCAGGGCCTCCACGACAAGGTGGCCAAGACGGTGGTGGTGCAGTCCACCACGTAGTCCCTCAGTGGTGAACGGGATGTTCGGCAGCGGCCGTCCGGGGTTCGGGTACCCGGGCGGCCGTCGGCGTGTCCTCGTACGGGAGGTGCGCGGGGACGGGCGCGGGGGCCGGGGTGGCCGCGGCCGAGCCGGGGCGGGCCGCGTGACGGCCCCGGCGCCTCGGGAGCGGCACGGTGACGGCGACGAGCAGACCGAGCGCGAGGGCGGCCGCGGAGATGACCGCGATCCCGAACCCCGAACTCGTCTGCGAAAGCAGCAGCATGGCGATCGTCGACACGACGACGGTGGCGGACCCGTAGGCGAGCTGTGCGGCAGTCGGACGCGGCATGGCGATATCCGTCCTCAGGGAGGGGAGGGGGAGTCGGCTCAACTCGGTCGCGCGTCAAGTGACTCTACGACGGGGGATGCCCGAGCGGAACCGCCAGTAAGCGTGACCTAACCCACGGTGCCGGAGCACAGGGGGCGCACGGGGTCATTCCGCACGCCCGTGGCGGACCCGAAATGCCCTGCGGAGGCGCGAGACGGCGCCCGTGACGCGCCCTTCGCCCCATATGGCAGCGGAACGTCCGAATAGCGGAACTGGCTGACCGCATAGTGCAGTTGTAAGGAACAAGTCAAGGTCTGTCTTTTCTTTCGACTCTCCGGTCAAATGTCGTCACTTGAGACGCGCGCCGCGCGGAACCCCCCGCTCCTATGGAGACGTTCCGACCAACGCTGCGGCCGCGGGAGGGGAACGACATCAAGTGACCAGCAATTCCGCCAGACGGCGTGCGCTCCGCGCGACCGCCGTCGCCGTGACCATGGCCGCCACCGCGGCATCGGGCGCCTTCTTCTTCTCGGCCCAGGCCGACAACAAGGGCCCCGGAGCCCCGGCGGCCGACCGCCAGGACCCGACCGCTCCTTCGAAGGTCGTCGAGCACGACCTCAAGGGCCCGTTCAGTGAGCAGCAGGCGCAGCAGCGCAAGGCCGCCCTGGACCAGGTGCTGACGGGCAAGAAGGACGTCGAGCAGCGCGGTGCTTCCAAGGTCGTCAAGCTCGATGACAAGAAGTACGTCGAGCTCGGCCGCGAGAAGACCGACAAGATCTTCACGATCCTCGTCGAGTTTGGCGACCAGGTCGACGACACGACCATGTTCGACCCGGACGGCCCGGGCCCGAAGCCGCCGGTCCAGAAGTACGGCGGCACCCCCGGCCCGATGCACAACACGATCGCCGAGCCGGACCGCGCCAAGGACAACAGCACCGCCTGGCGCAAGGACTTCAGCCGCGACTACTTCCAGGAGCTGTACTTCGGTACGGGTCAGGGCAAGGACTCGCTGAAGACCTACTACGAGAAGACCTCCTCGGGCCGCTACTCGGTCGAGGGCGAGGTCGCCGACTGGGTCAAGGTCCCGTACAACGAGGGCCGTTACGGCTCCAACTACTGCGGCCAGACCAACTGCTCCAACGTGTGGGACACCGTCAAGGACGGCGTCACGGCGTGGACGGAGGCCCAGAAGAAGGCGGGCAAGACCGACGCGCAGATCAAGGCGCAGCTGGCCCAGTACGACCAGTGGGACCGCTACGACTTCGACGGCGACGGCAACTTCAACGAGCCCGACGGCTACATCGACCACTTCCAGATCGTCCACGCGGGCGAGGACGAGTCGGCCGGCGGCGGCGTGCAGGGCACGACCGCGCTGTGGGCGCACCGCTGGTACGCCTACGGCACCGCGGCGGGCAAGGCCGGCCCGGAGAACAACAAGGCCGGCGGCACCCAGATCGGTGACACCGGCATCTGGGTCGGCGACTACACGATGCAGCCGGAGAACGGCGGCCTCGGCGTCTTCGCGCACGAGTACGGCCACGACCTCGGCCTGCCGGACCTCTACGACACCTCCGGTGGCGGCGAGAACTCGGTCGGCTTCTGGTCCCTGATGTCGGCTGGCTCCTGGCTCGGCACCGGCAAGGACTCCATAGGCGACCTCCCGGGCGACATGACGGCCTGGGACAAGCTGCAGCTGGGCTGGCTGAACTACGACACGGCCAAGGCCGCGACGAAGTCCACCCACAAGCTGGGCGTGTCGGAGTACAACACCAAGGACAAGCAGGCGCTGGTCGTCGAGCTGCCGAAGAAGCAGGTCAAGACCGACGTCGTCGCTCCCGCCGAGGGCTCCTCGCAGTGGTGGAGCAACATGGGTGACGACCTCAAGAACACCCTCACCCGCTCCGTGGACCTGACGGGCAAGACGTCCGCCGCCCTGTCCCTCAAGGGCTGGTGGGACATCGAGGCCGAGTACGACTTCCTCTACACCGAGGTGTCCACCGACGGCGGCGCCAACTGGACCGTCCTCGCCGGCACCGCCGACGGCGTGGCCCTCCCGGTCGACGCGGGCGGCAGCCCGTCGCTGACCGGTGTCTCGGGTGCCTGGAAGAACCTGAACTTCCCGCTCGACGCCTACGCGGGCAAGAAGGTCGACCTCCGCTTCCGCTACCAGACGGACGGCGGCGCGGGCGGCAAGGGCTTCACCGCCGACGCCGTCAACATCACCGCGGACGGCGCCACGCTGTTCACCGACGGCGCCGAGAGCGGCGACAACGGCTGGACCGGCAAGGGCTTCTCGCGCATCGGCGGCGGCTTCACCAAGGAGTACGCGCAGTACTACCTGGCCGAGAACCGCCGTTACGTCTCGTACGACTCCACCCTCAAGGTGGGCCCGTACAACTTCGGCTTCGGCAACACCAAGCCGGACTGGGTCGAGCACTACCCGTACCAGGACGGTCTGCTGATCTGGCAGTGGGACACCAGCCAGAAGGACAACAACACCAGCGTCCACCCGGGCCAGGGTCTGATCCTGCCGATCGACGCCAACGCCAAGCCCATGAAGTGGGCGGACGGCACCCTGCTGCGGAACAAGATCCAGCCGTACGACGCTGCCTTCAGCGCCTACTCGACGGACGCGTTCACGCTGCACAAGAACGGCGAGTCGCTGTTCCTGAAGCCGAAGCCCGCCAACCTGGTCTTCGACGACCACAAGGGCAAGTACTACTACGACGAGAACCCGACCGGCTCGGTGAAGGTCACTGACACCAACACCAAGATCAAGATCGCCAAGGAGACCTACGACGGTCTCGTCATGACGGTCGAGGTCGGTCCCGCCTCGAAGTAATTCGGTAAAACCGCAGGTCAAAGCATGATCGGCCGTCGCCCTCTAGCGGGCGGCGGCCGATCGCGTTTAGATGCGTGGTGCGAGTTTCTTATTGACGGGGGAGATGACAGCCATGCCCGGTGGAGGTTTCGTCAGATTGCCAGGCGGCAGCGTGGTGGTCGCGCTCACGCTGCCGAGGCCGTCCGGAGAGGACGGCGAGAGCGGCAATGTCCGCGTGCTGGTGCACGCCGCGAACCGGGCCCGCGCCCTGACCAGGCTGCGGAACCTCGGAATGCGGGCGGTGTACCTGCGGGGCAACGCACAGCCGCCGACCCCGGACGAGGTCACGGCTGTCCTGCACCACCCGGACGGCCTGCTCTGGCGCTGTGCGCCCGATGTCGCGGAGGAGCTCTGGCACCCGATCCGGGCCCTGCTGGGCACCTAGGTCCTGTCCGGGCGATCTTCGTGGGTCAGCCCGCGTGGTCTGGTGCGGTGCATCGCAAGGCGGTGGGGGCACCTCCCAGCGGTAGCTGGGGGACATCGCAGCTCGTACTTGGCCGTACTCGCGCGATGCGACAACGTGGCGAGGCGCCGTGCCAGGCCGCGCGGGCCCGCGAAGATCGCCCGGACAGGGCCTAGCGAGTCCCTAGCCGCCGACGAGGGCGACTCCGGCGGTCCGGAGCTCGTCCAGGGCGCGGGCGGTGGTGTGCGGGGCCACGGCGGCCGTCAGGTGCAGCAGCACGCGGGTGGTGAAGCCCGCGCGGGCGGCGTCCAGGGCGGTGGCCCGGACGCAGTGGTCGGTGGCGATGCCGACCACGTCCACGTGGGTGATGTGCCGCTCCCGCAGCCACCGGGCGAGGTCCGTCCCGTTCTCGTCGGTCCCCTCGAACCCGCTGTACGCGGCCTCGTACGCCCCCTTGTCGAAGACGGCGCCGACGGCGCCCGACGCGACGGCGGGGGCGAAGTTCGGGTGGAAGCCGACGCCCTCGGTTCCGGCGACGCAGTGGACGGGCCAGGAGGTCTCGTAGTCCGGCTCGGCCGGGGGGTACGCGAAGTGGCCGCCGGGGTCGATGTGGTGGTCCCGGCTGGCGACCACGTGCCGGTAGCCGGGGGTGGCCTGCCCGATGAGGTCGGTGATGGCGGCGGCGACGTCGGCTCCGCCGGTGACCGCGAGGCTACCGCCCTCGCAGAAGTCGTTCTGTACGTCGACGACGATCAGTGCGCGGTGCATGACGTTGTCCTTCGGCTCAGTGTGCATGTGCGGCGGCGGGGCCCTGCGGGGCTCTTCCCCCACCCCGCCCCTTCCCGAAACCGGGGCTCCGCCCCACACCCCGGTCCTCGAACGCCGGACGGGCCGGGGCGTGCCCGGCGGGTTACGCGTACTCCGTCGGGATGACGGCCTCGCCGCGCGAGAGCTGGGTCGCCGAGAGGGGGAGCCCCGCGAGGACGGCCCGGTGGCGGTCGCGCGCGGCCTCCAGCGGCTCGCGGGCGACCACCTCGCCGGCCTTGACCAGCTGTACGAGCAGCTGCGTGTCCGCCAGGGCCGAGGGGGCCGGGCCCACGCCCACGACCTCGGCCTCCGGGATCCCCTCGAAGTCCAGCCGCCGCGCAGCCCACTTGCGGCCGCCGATGGAGGTCTTGCCGCCCGTGGACCTCTTCGCCACCGGCGCCAGCGCCGCCTTCGGGTCCGCCGACGTCGCCCGCGCCACCAGCTTGTAGACCATCGAGCACGTCGGGTGCCCGCTGCCCGTCACCAGCTGCGTGCCCACGCCGTACGCGTCCACCGGCGCCGCCGCGAGCGAGGCGATGGCGTATTCGTCCAGGTCCGAGGTGACCACGATCCTCGTCTCCGTGGCTCCCAGCTCGTCCAGCTGCTGGCGCACCCGGTGGGCCACCAGCAGCAGGTCGCCCGAGTCGATCCGGACCGCGCCCAGGCCGGTCCCGGCCACCTCCACGGCCGTCCGTACCGCCTCGGCGACGTCGTAGGTGTCCACCAGCAGGGTGGTTCCGCTGCCGAGCGAGGCCACCTGCGCCGTGAACGCGTCCCGCTCACTGTCGTGCAGCAGCGTGAAGGCGTGGGCGCTGGTACCGACCGTCGGGATGCCGTACCGGAATCCGGCCGCCAGGTCCGAGGTGGAGGCGAAGCCGCCGACGTACGCGGCGCGGGACGCGGCGACGGCGGCCAGCTCGTGCGTGCGCCGGGCGCCCATCTCGATCAGCGGCCGGTCGCCGGCCGCCGAGGACATCCGGGACGCGGCCGCGGCGATCGCCGAGTCGTGGTTCAGGATCGACAGGATCACGGTCTCCAGCAGCACGCACTCGGCGAAGCTGCCCTCGACCCGCAGGATCGGCGAGCCGGGGAAGTAGACCTCCCCCTCCGGGTAGCCCCAGATGTCGCCGGAGAAGCGGTACGAGGCCAGCCAGTCCAGGGTCCGCATGTCGACGATCGCCCGCTCGCGCAGGAAGTCCAGCACCGCGCCGTCGAAGCGGAAGTTCTCCACCGCGTCGAGCACCCGGCCGGTTCCGCCGACCACGCCGTAACGGCGTCCCTCGGGCAGCCGCCGGGTGAAAACCTCGAAGACCGAGCGGCGGTCGGCTGTGCCGTTCGCCAGGGCGGCCTGCAGCATCGTCAGCTCGTAATGGTCCGTGAAGAGCGCTGTCGACGGCACGTCCACCGGCAGGCCCAGGTCCGCAGGGTTCATGGCCAGGATGCTAGCGCACATTTCGTCAAAGTGACGAGATCTAGGACCCGTTTGTGCGACGGGCCCGTCACGGTGGCAGCATGGGACAAGTGAGTGTTGCTCCTGTAGAGATCGAACGCACCGAATCGGCCGAAGAGACCTTCGCGGTCCCCGAACCCGACGTCCCCTGGGTGACCCTGGTGCACAACGACCCGGTCAACCTCATGAGCTACGTGGCGTACGTGTTCCAGGCGTACTTCGGCTATTCGAAGGACGTGGCGCACAAGCTGATGCTCGACGTCCATCACAAGGGGCGGGCGGTCGTGTCCAGCGGCACCCGCGAGGAAATGGAGCGCGACGTGCAGGCCATGCACGGCTACGGCCTGTGGGCGACCCTCTCCCAGGACCGCAACTGATGGGCGGCACGTTCCAGTCCCTGAAGGGCGGCGGCTCCGCCATCGCGCTCGACGAGATCGAGATCTCCATCCTGCGCTCCCTGGCCGTCCAGCTGCTGGAGCTGATCGGCCCCGGCGAGCCCGAGCCCGCCGAGGACGCCGACCCGCTGGCCGCGCTGTTCGCCTCCGACGGCCCCACCGAGCCCCCGTCGGACCCGGCGCTGGCCCGGCTCTTCCCCGACGCCTACGGCGGCCCGGGCGGCCCGGGACTCAAGGAGGACGCCGAGGAGCTGCGCGCCCGCTCGGCGGAGTTCCGCCGCTTCACCGAGAACGACCTGCGCACCCGCAAGCGGGAGGACGCGCTGGCCGTCGTGCGCAGCCTGGACGGGCTCACCCCGGCCGGCGACGGGGCGGCGGTGCTGGAGCTGACGGGGGAGCTGCCGCTGCGCTGGCTCGGCGCGCTCAACGACCTGCGCCTGACCCTCGCGGCCCGCCTCGACATCACCGAGGACGACGAGAGCGCGGTGCTGTTCCGGCTGCCGGACGACGACCCGCGCAAGCCGATGGTGATGGCGTACCTGTGGCTCGGTGGACTCCAGGAGACGCTCGTCGAAACGCTGTGACCCTCTGAAGATCCTCAAGGGCGAACAGTGTTCGCTCAGCGGACGCTCAAATCCGGATAACGATCAGATCACCGCGACTCGGTGGTCTGATCCATTTCTGGATCTTTGTTCCGAATTTCCTGTGCCCCACGTCACATTTCGCGCCCTCGGTCGCCCATAAACCCGTGATAAATCTTCACGACCGCCGCCGGGACGCCACCCCTGTCCCGCGGCCTGCTTGGACCGGCGGATCGCCGGCGTGCAACTCCATCCGTATCCGGGGGGATCGAGGACCCGATCCGCAGCCACCAGAAGGCGCGGGTCGGCGTGGAGAAAGGCGCACCAGACATGACCTCTGTGCAGGTCGAGCAGCACGGCAAGACGCCCGGCGAGGGCACTCAGGGCGAGGGCGGCGAGGGTTACCACCGCACGCTCGGCGCCCGCCAGATCCAGATGATCGCGATCGGCGGAGCCATCGGCACCGGCCTCTTCCTGGGCGCCGGCAAGGCGATCTCCAAGGCCGGACCCAGCCTGATCCTGGCCTACGCCATCGCGGGCCTGGTCATCTTCTTCATCATGCGGGCCCTGGGCGAGCTGCTCATGTACCGCCCCGTCGCGGGTTCCTTCTCGGACTACGCCCGCGAGTTCCTGGGCCCCTTCTGGGGGTACGTGACCGGCTGGACGTACTGGCTCTTCTGGGTGGTCACCGGCATCACCGAGGTCACCGCGGCCGCGCAGTACATGTCGTACTGGACCCACGACAGCTTCCCGCAATGGGCCTACGCGTTGATCTTCACGGTCATCCTCTACGCCGCCAACCTGATCTCCGTGAAGCTCTTCGGTGAGCTGGAGTTCTGGTTCTCCATGGTCAAGGTCACCGCCATCGTCGGCATGATCCTGATCTGCGCCGGCATCCTCACCATCGGGTTCTCCGACGCCGCCGACACCGCGACCGTCACCAACCTGTGGAACGACGGCGGCTTCTTCCCCAAGGGCATCGGCGGCACGCTGATGACCCTGCAGATCGTGATGTTCGCCTTCCTCGCGGTCGAGCTGGTCGGCGTCACCGCCGGCGAGTCCAAGGACCCCGAGAAGACCCTGCCCAAGGCCATCAACACCGTGCCGTGGCGCATCGCCGTCTTCTACGTCGGCGCGCTCATCATGATCCTGTCGGTCGTCCCGTGGACGCACTTCCAGCCGGGCGTCTCGCCCTTCGTCGCCGCCTTCGAGCGCATGGGCCTGGGCGTCGGCGCCGCGATCGTCAACTTCGTCGTGCTGACCGCGGCCCTTTCCTCCTGCAACTCGGGCATGTACTCCACCGGCCGCATGCTGCGCGACCTCGCGCTCAACGGCCAGGGCCCGAAGTTCTTCGCCAAGCTGACCAAGAGCGGCACCCCGCTGATCGGCACCACGTTCTCCGCCGCGCTGATGCTGGTGGGCGTCTGGATCAACTACGTCGCCCCGGGCAAGGCCTTCGACTACGTCGTCTCCTTCGCCACCATCTCCGGCATGTGGGCCTGGATCATGATCCTGGTCTGCCAGATCCGCTACCGCGCCAAGGCCGACCGCGGCGAGCTGCCGCAGTCCGCCTTCCGGGCGCCGGGCGCCCCCTGGACGAGCTGGTTCGCCCTGCTCTTCATCGGCATGGTCATCGTGATGATGGGCATCGACAAGGACGCCCGCGTCTCGCTGTACTGCGCCCCGCTGTGGGGTCTCATCCTGGGCCTGTCCTACCTGGCCCTGAAGTCCCGCAACCCGCGCGGTGCCGCCTTCACCAAGGCCTCCTGAACCAGGTCTGTCCACCATTCGGGCCCTCCCGTACCACTCCTCGGTACGGGAGGGCCCGTCTGCTTATCCTGTCGCTCATGCTGACCATCACCCAGGCCCTGTACGACCAGATCGTCGAGCACGCCCGCCAGGACCACCCCGACGAGGCGTGCGGTGTCGTGGCCGGCCCGGCGGGCACCGGCCGTCCCGAGCGCTTCATCCCGATGCTCAACGCGGCCCGCTCGCCCACGTTCTACGAGTTCGACTCGAAGGACCTGCTGAAGCTCTACCGCGAGCTGGACGACCGCGACGAGGAGCCGGTGATCGTCTACCACTCCCACACCGCGACCGAGGCCTACCCCTCGCGCACGGACATCACGTACGCGAACGAGCCCGAAGCGCACTACGTGCTGGTCTCGACGGCGGACAAGGACGGCCTCGGGGAGTTCCAGTTCCGCTCGTACCGGATCGTCGACGGCGTGATCACCGAGGAGGAAGTGCAGGTCGTCGAGGCCTACTGACCACCATGTGAGCACATACCGTCCACGATGCGGGATACCACTCCAAACGCGGGACCGGGAATCGTTAACATGACCGCATGGTTTCCCACGACGTGAGCATCGAGACGCCCGGCAGGCTGCTGCTCGTGGCGCGGCTGCACGTCGACCTGTGCCGCCTCGCCAGCGCGATCTGTCCTGCCGTCTGAGCACCAGAGCCCTCTCGCGCGGGGGGCCGACGCACCGCGCGCCTTCACGTTCTCACGCCTTCCTTCACGACTGGAGCCAGCCATGGCCATCGAGGTCCGCATCCCCACCATCCTCCGCACCTACACCGACGGCGAGAAGGCCGTGTCCGGTGAGGGCGCCACCCTCGCCGACCTGTTCTCCGACCTGGAGACGCGGCACAAGGGCATCGAGGAGCGCATCGTCGACGGCGGCCAGCTGCGCCGCTTCGTGAACGTCTACCTCAACGACGAGGACGTCCGCTTCCTCGACGGCATCTCCACCGCGCTGACGGACGGCGACAGCGTCACCATCCTTCCGGCCGTGGCCGGCGGCGCTGTCTGATGCGTTACGACTCCCCGCTGGCAGCCGTGGGCAACACGCCGCTGGTCCGGCTGCCCCGGCTGTCGCCGTCGGACGACGTCCGCATCTGGGCGAAGCTCGAGGACCGCAACCCGACCGGCTCGATCAAGGACCGCCCGGCGCTCCACATGGTCGAGCAGGCGGAGAAGGACGGCCGGCTGTACCCCGGCTGCACGATCCTGGAGCCCACCTCGGGCAACACCGGAATCTCCCTCGCGATGGCGGCCAAGCTCAAGGGCTACCGCATCGTCTGCGTGATGCCCGAGAACACGTCGCACGAGCGCCGCGACCTGCTCGGCATGTGGGGAGCCGAGATCATCTCGTCGCCGGCGGCGGGAGGATCCAACACCGCGGTGCGGGTGGCCAAGGAACTGGCGGCCGAGCACCCGGACTGGGTGATGCTCTACCAGTACGGCAACCCGGACAACGCGGGCGCCCACTACGCCACCACGGGCCCGGAGATCCTCGCGGACCTTCCGTCCATCACCCACTTCGTGGCGGGCCTGGGCACGACCGGCACCCTGATGGGCGTCGGCCGCTACCTGCGCGAGAACGTGCCCGGGGTCAAGATCGTCGCGGCCGAGCCGAGGTACGACGACCTGGTGTACGGCCTGCGCAACCTGGACGAGGGCTTCGTCCCGGAGCTGTACGACGCCTCCGTGCTCACCACCCGCTTCTCGGTCGGCTCGGCGGACGCGGTCACCCGGACCCGGGAACTGCTCCAGCTGGAAGGCATCTTCGCGGGCGTCTCCACCGGGGCCGCGCTGCACGCGGCGATCGGTGTCGGCCGCAAGGCGGTGGCCGCGGGTGAATCGGCGGACATCGTCTTCGTCGTGGCCGACGGCGGCTGGAAGTACCTGTCGACGGGCGTCTACACGGCCGCGACGACCGAAGAGGCCATCGAGGTCCTCCAGGGCCAGCTCTGGGCGTAGCCGCTGCGGGGGCTGGATTGCCCGTAGGGCAATTCCAGCCCCGCCGGCGTTTGAGGCGCGGGTCCGGGCGGAGCCCGGGAGGCACCGCGCAGCGGCACCCGCCCCGCCTAGCCCCCCAGCAGCTCCGCGAGCACCGCGGCGTGGCTGGACGCCGGGTCCTTGACCGCGGTCAGGAGGGTCAGGGGCCCCACCGCAGCCAGGCCCCGCAGCCGGTCCAGTTCCGCCACCGCCGACGGCTCCGCCAGCTCCGCCTCGTACCGCCGCCGGAACTCCCCGGCGGAGCCACCACCGTGGAACCACTTCCGCAGCTCCGTCGACGGGGTCACGGCCCGCGGCCACTCGTCCACCGCGGCCGCCTCCTTCGCCAGCCCCCGCGGCCACAGCCGGTCCACGAGCACCCGGACGCCGTCCGCCCCCGGCTCCGGGGGGTCGTAGATCCGCCGGATCCGGATCACCGCCCGCCTCCCAGTCCCTTGACCTCGTCCCAGACGGCCGGATCCAGCATGCCCACCCGCCTGCGGAACTCCCACAGCGACACTTCCTCCGGCCGGTCCGCCTCCAGGTAGCTCGTCCGGCCCTGCGCCCCCACCGTCCCCGGGGGCAGCGGGATCACACCGGCCCGCCGGTCGTCGTACTTCCCGGTGATCCATACGACGCGCGCCCGGTGCCCCCGTACCTGCGCGATCGCCATGACCAGGCAGAGCCTGCCGTCCGCCAGGGACCACAGCTCACCCGGCCGGGGCCGCGGCGGCGGCCCGGGACCGTGCGCGGGCGCGGGCCTGGACCGGCGGGGGAGACCGAGCCGCCTCCCGGCGACCAGCACCACCAGTGCCAGGGCCACGACCGCGGCCACCGCGGGCCACCAGGACGTGTCCATGTTTCGACCGTAGCCGTGCGGGAACGCCCCGGCATGGCAACGCCCGTGCCCATGAGCACTCCCCCGAGTGACAGCACAGGTGATTCCCCCCACAACGGCCCGCCGTGGAGGAGCGACCGGTCGTTTCGCGCCTTACGCTCGACCCACGCACGGCCCGCATTCCGTCCACGGACCGTCCACGGAGGTTCACGCTCCATGAAGCTCACCGTCGTCGGCTGTTCGGGCTCGTTCCCGTCCGCGGAATCGGCCTGTTCGAGCTACCTCGTCGAGGCCGACGGCTTCAGGCTGCTCCTCGACATGGGCAACGGCGCCCTCGGCGATCTCCAGCGCCACATCGGTCTCTACGACCTCGACGCGATCTTCCTGAGCCATCTGCACGCCGATCACTGCATCGACATGTGCGCGTACTTCGTCGCCCGCTTCTACCGGCACGAGGGCGGCCGCTGCGGCACCATCCCCGTCTACGGCCCCGAGGGCACCGAGAAGCGCCTGACCGCCGCCTACGACGACGTACCCGACGAGCGCTCGATGAGCGAGGTCTTCGACTTCCGCACCCTGAAGTCCGGCACCTTCGAGATCGGCCCCTTCCAGGTCCGCACCGAGCGGGTCGCCCACCCCGTCGAGTCGTACGGCATCCGCGTCGAGCACGGCGGCCGCTCGCTCACGTACTCCGGCGACACCGGAACCTGCCCCGAGCTGGCACTGCTCGCCGAGGGCACCGACCTCTTCCTCTGCGAGGCCTCCTTCACGCACGGCAAGGAGGACATCCCCGACCTCCACCTCAACGGCCGGGAGGCCGGGCAGTACGCGCAGGGCGGCGGGGTCGGCCGGCTCGTCCTGACCCACATCCCGCCGTGGACGGACGCGCAGCAGAACATCGCCGACGCCCGCGCGGTCTACGACGGCCAGGTCGACCTGGCCTACGCGGGCGCCGTCTACGAGGTCTAGAAGGCGGCGGGCCGGGCCTGCCGGCCGCCGAGCGCCATCCGGGTCCAGGTGTGCCGGCGGCCGCGGATCGCCAGCGAGCACGCGTACATCACCTCCGGGTCGCACATGCCGGGGATGCACGAGTCCCCGACCACAGGGCCGCGTCGTCGCCCAGACCGCGTCGCAGCTCCTCGGTGACCCGCGCCATGGCCCCGTACGAGCCGCCCGTGCCCGGGTTCGCGGGGATGCACAGCATCGCCGCTCCCATGCCGATGAGGCGCTTGGCGTACTCGGGCTTCGCGCGCCGGATCTCCGGTACGTCGCCGGGCTCCAGGTTCACGCCGACCGGCCGCCCGATCACCCGGGCCAGCTCGGTGAAGGAGTCGAGCGCGGACAGGCCGAAGCCCCTGCCTTTCGGAAGGAAAGGCAGGGGCTTCGGACCCGATGACTGCGTATGGCGGGAGGCTTACTTGGCCTCGGCCTTCGCCAGCTCGGCGAGCTCCTCGTCGGACTCGCGGCCCGGGGTGGGCAGGTTCCACTTGGTGATCGCGAAGCGGAAGACGAAGTAGTAGACGACCGCGAAGCAGAGGCCGACGCCGGCCAGGCCCAGCGGGTTGTCGGCGATTCCCAGGTTCAACAGGTAGTCGACGAGGCCGGCGGAGAAGCCGAAGCCGTCACGCATGCCCAGGGCCCAGGTCAGCGCCATGGAGACACCGGTCAGCACCGCGTGGATCGCGTACAGCACCGGGGCGATGAACATGAAGGTGAACTCGATCGGCTCGGTCACACCGGTGACGAAGGAGGTGAGCGCGAGGGAGAACATCATGCCGCCGACGACCTTGCGGCGCTCGGGGCGCGCGCAGTGCACGATCGCGAGGCAGGCCGCCGGGAGGGCGAACATCATGATCGGGAAGAAGCCGGTCATGAACTGTCCGGCGGTCGGGTCGTGGGCGAGGAAGCGGCCGATGTCGCCGTGGACGGCGCCGGTCGGGGTGTCGAAGGAACCGGCCTGGAACCACGGGAAGGAGTTCAGGAGGTGGTGCATGCCGATCGGGATCAGTGCGCGGTTGGCGACACCGAATATGCCCGCGCCGACGGCGCCGGAACCGGTCAGCCACTCACCGAGGCCGTGCAGACCCGAGCCGAGGACCGGCCAGATGAGACCGAAGACGATACCGGTGGCCAGACCCGCCAGGGCCGAGAGGATCGGGACGAGGCGGCGGCCGCCGAAGAAGCCCGCCCAGTCCGGCAGCTTGGTCCGGTAGAACTTCTGGTAGAGCAGGGCGGTGATGATGCCCATCACGACACCGCCGAGGACACCGGCGTTGACCGGGGCGTCCAGCATGACGATCTTGCCGCCGACCACCTTGGCGACCTGCGGCAGGTTGCTGTCGGTGAAGGTGGCGAGCACCTTCTGGAAGACCAGGTAACCGGTGACGGCCGCGAGGGCGGTCGAGCCGTCCGACTTCTTCGCGAAGCCGATCGCGATGCCGACGGCGAACAGCAGCGCCATGTTGTCGAGGATCGCGCCACCACCGGCGGCCATGTACCCGGCGATCTTGAGGACGAACGTCGGGAAGACGTCCTTGTCGCCGAGCATGTCGTCCGCGCCCAGGCGGAGCAGGAGTGCGCCCGCAGGCAGCACGGCTACGGGGAGCATGAGGCTCCGGCCGATGCGCTGCATGACGGCCATCACGCCAGCGCCCTTCTTCTTCTCCGCCGCGGGGGCGGCAGCCGTGGTCACAACTTCCTCCAGTGGGCAAGGCGCCGCCAGGGGTGAGCCGGGGGACGGCGACGTCTCGTAAAAGGGGGGTACGCGAGCGCAGACAGGCCCACGTGGTCTACACCAGTTGATGGTGTAGACCAGTTGTAACACGGTCGGGGTTAGATAAGGAACCTTCGATTTCCTGTGGTCTACACCACAGGAGGTTCGTACATGCCCAAGGCCCCCGGATCCGAAGATCCGAGGGCCTTGGCGGCGGGCCGAAGGGCCCGGCGTACTGCCGGACGGGGCCTACGCCTTGACGTTGTCCTTCTGCATCTCCTCGATCTCCTCGTCCGACTCCCGGCCCGGCGTCGGGATATCGAACTTCGTGATCGCGAAGCGGAAGACCGCGTAGTAGACCACCGCGAAACCCAGACCGATCGGAATGATCAGCCATGGCTTCGTCGCCAGACCCCAGTTGATGACGTAGTCGATCAGCCCCGCCGAGAAGCTGAACCCGTCGTGCACGCCCAGGGCCCACGTCACCGCCATCGACACACCCGTCAGCACCGCGTGGACCACGTACAACATCGGCGCCACGAACAGGAACGAGTACTCCAGCGGCTCCGTGATGCCCGTGACGAACGAGGTCAGGGCGACCGACAGCATCAGACCGCCGACCTCCTTGCGCCGCTGCGGCTTCGCGCAGTGCGTGATCGCCAGCGCCGCCGCCGGGAGGGCGAACATCATGATCGGGAAGAAGCCGGACAGGAACTGCCCGGCGTTCGGGTCGCCCGCCAGGAACATCGGGATGTCACCGTGCACGACCTGGCCGTCCTGGTTCGTGTAGCTCCCGAACTGGAACCACACCGGCACGTTCAGGAACTGGTGCAGGCCGATCACCAGCAGCGCGCGGTTCGCCACGCCGAAGATGCCGGCGCCCCCGGAGCCCAGGCCCACCATCCAGTCGGAGAAGCTCTCCAGCCCGTCACCGATCGGCGGCCAGATCCACAGGCACAGCACCGCGAAGGCGATCCCGACGAACGTCATGATGATCGGGACCAGCCGGCGGCCGTTGAAGAAGCCCAGCCAGTCGACCAGCTTCACCCGGTGGTAGCGCTGCCAGAACCAGGCGGACAGCAGGCCCATGACGATCCCGCCGAACACCCCCGGGTTCTGGAAGGTGTACTCGGCGAGGGTGTAGTCGGGCCCCAGGCAGCCGCCCCCGACGTCCCGCGTCCCCTCCGGGCAGGCCGTGGGGAAGACGCGCAGCACGCTCCGGTAGACGAGGAAGCCGACCACCGCCGCCAGAGCCGTCGAACCGTCCGCCTTCTTGGCCATGCCGATCGCGACACCGACGCAGAAGAGCAGCGGCAGACCGAGGTCCGCGTTCAGCAGCGCACCGCCCGCAGCCGCCATCACCTTGGCGACGTCCGTCCAGCCGAGGCCGTCCTTGCCGAACACGTCGGGCTGGCCCAGGCGGTTCAGGATGCCCGCCGCGGGCAGCACGGCGATCGGCAGCTGGAGGCTGCGCCCCATCTTCTGCAGCCCCTGGAACAAGCCGTTCCACCACTGGTGACGTGGCTCTGCTGCGGCGCTGCTCGCGCTCATCGGCGTCCTCTCTGACCGGCCCGTTTTTGGCAGTCGCAACACGTGCGGCACACTGGTGTAGACCAGTCGTGGGCAGGCTGCTGCTGATCGTTATCATTCGGCAGATACCGGTCACGCGCTCGCGTAGCTGGGCCAACCGTGCGTTACCGTGACAAAGCGGCCTGCATGGGCAGTTGCCCGCGCACCGGACGCCGAGACTCGTTCTTCGTAACTCCCCCAGACTCCGTCCGGGGGGACCCCCAAGGAGAAACACATGGCCACCAAGGCTGAGAAGATCGTCGCCGGGCTCGGCGGTATCGACAACATCGAAGAAGTCGAAGGCTGCATCACCCGCCTGCGCACCGAGGTCCACGACGCGAGCCTGGTCGACGAAGCCGCCCTGAAGGCCGCCGGCGCCCACGGAGTCGTCAAGATGGGCACCGCCATCCAGGTCGTCATCGGCACCGACGCCGACCCGATCGCCGGCGAGATCGAAGACATGATGTGAGCTGAGCCCACCCGCTCGGCCCCGCACCGCAATACCACCCGCCGCAGTACCACAGGACCCCGTCCCGGACATCCGGACGGGGTCCTCGCGTTCCACTGCCAGGGACTAGGCTCGGAGCCATGTCTCGCATCGACGGCCGTACGCCCGAACAGCTCCGCCCGGTCACCATCGAACGCGGATGGAGCAAGCACGCCGAGGGCTCCGTCCTCATCTCCTTCGGAGACACCAAGGTCTTCTGCACCGCCTCCTTCAGCGAAGGCGTCCCGCGCTGGCGCAAGGGCAGCGGCGAAGGCTGGGTCACCTCCGAATACTCGATGCTGCCCCGCTCCACCAACACCCGCGGCGACCGCGAATCCGTACGCGGCAAGATCGGCGGCCGCACCCACGAGATCTCCCGCCTCATCGGCCGCTCGCTGCGCGCCGTCATCGACTACAAGGCCCTCGGCGAGAACACCATCGTCCTGGACTGCGACGTCCTCCAGGCCGACGGCGGCACCCGCACCGCCGCGATCACCGGCGCCTACGTCGCCCTCGCCGACGCCGTCGCCTGGGGCCAGCAGAAGAAGCTCATCAAGGCCGGCCGCAAGCCGCTCACCGGCACCGTCGCCGCCGTCAGCGTCGGCATCGTCGACGGCGAACCGCTCCTCGACCTCTGCTACGAGGAAGACGTGCGCGCCGAGACCGACATGAACGTCGTCTGCACCGGCGACGGCCGCTTCGTCGAGGTCCAGGGCACCGCCGAGGGCGAGCCCTTCGACCGCAAGGAACTCAACGCCCTCCTGGACCTCGCGGCCGGCGGCTGCGCGGACTTGGAAGCCATCCAGCTGGGCGCGCTGGAACTGTAGGGTCGGCAATCCGCGTCTGTCCGGGTACGGGCGCACGGTGTCACAGCCGTGTGCCCGTCCACGTATACCGAGTTCTTGGGGGACCCAGATGAAGCCGAAGCACCGCGTCGCCGCCATAGCCCTGGCCGCCGCTCTGACCCTCCCGGCCCTTTCCGCCTGCGACGCGATCTCCACGGCGATGGACTGCGCGAACACGGCCGTGGCCATCACGGACGGCGCGAACGACCTGCAGCAGGCGGTCTCCCAGGCCGGCAACAGCCCGCAGGACGCCCAGAACGCGCTCAACCAGATCGAGACGAACCTCAAGAAGATCGGCGACCAGACGGACAACGCCGACCTGGGCAAGGCCATCAACTCGATGAACACGGCGGTCAAGAACGTCCGCACCGCCATCGAGAACGGCGACGCCACCCCGGACATCCAGCCGGTCGCGGACGCGGCGAGCGAGATCTCCAAGGTCTGCACCCCGGGCTGAGGGGCTTCGGCGGGCCGGAATAATGACGCCATGACCTCCACGCCGCCGCGCCTGATCCTGGCCACCCGCAACGCGGGCAAGATCTCCGAACTCCACGCCATCCTGTCCGACGCCGGCCTGCCGCACGAGCTGGTCGGCGCGGACGCGTACCCCGAGATCCCGGACGTCAAGGAAACCGGCGTCACCTTCGCCGAGAACGCCCTCCTCAAGGCCCACGCCCTGGCCCAGGCCACCGGCCTGCCGGCCGTCGCCGACGACTCGGGCCTGTGCGTGGACGTCCTGAACGGGGCCCCCGGCATCTTCTCGGCCCGCTGGGCCGGCGCCCACGGCGACGACGCCGCGAACCTGGCGCTCCTGCTGGCGCAGCTCGGCGACATCGCCGACGAGCACCGCGGCGCCCACTTCTTCTGCGCGGCGGCCCTGGCCCTCCCGGACGGCACCGAACGCGTCGTCGAGGGCCGCCTCCTGGGCACCCTCCGCCACACCCCGTCGGGCACGGGCGGCTTCGGCTACGACCCGATCCTCCAGCCCCTCGGCGAGTCCCGCACCTGCGCGGAACTCACCCCGGCGGAAAAGAACGCCATCTCCCACCGCGGCCAGGCCTTCCGAGCCCTGGTGCCGGTGGTCAGGGAACTCCTGGGCTGACGCGGCGCGGCCGGGTCCCCTGATCTCGGGGGCCCGGCCGCGTCCTGGTACGCCCGGTCGGATTCGAACCGACATACGTGGCCACCTAAAGACCACCGCTAACCAGGTCGCGTACGGGCGCAAGCAGAAACACTCTACTGCGCATGCCACGCGTGTCGCTGACGCACCCGCGATTTAACGACTACGCCGTCCTCCTCGGCACCAGGTGTCCGTCACCGCGTGGCAGTTGGGGCAGAGGAGCCGCAGATTTCCGAGTCCTTCGCTTGCCGTCGTGCTTGACCAGGATCTCCGCCGCGGGCCTCAGGGGCCGGGCCCCCGCTTGCCGCGCTGGTGTCCCTGCCCGAGGAAGTGCGATGTGTCGTGCCCTCCCTCCGCGATCCAACCGCGCAAGTGGGCGCGCTGGCCGCCGTGGTCGGGAAAGCCCAGGACTCGAAGGGTTCCGGCAATGCTGACCGACTGGGCTATCGCCTGCGCCAGTTCTTCTCGCGACGGCCGTTCATGGCGTCGGCTGTTCACGGTCGCACCTTGCCCCTGCCTCGGTACGAGTCCGTCGTGGAGTGGCAGTTGGGGCACAGAAGCCGCAGGTTCTCCGGCAGGTTGTTGCGCCAGTCGCCGTCGATGTGGTCCACCTCCAGGGGCAGCGGATAGCCCTGCCAGGTCGCCGGCATGCCGCACATCCGGCACGCGTTCGGAACGCCGAGCGCGGCCAGGGCCTGCTTCAGCTGCTCGCTCTGTGCGCGACGGGCATGAGGGCCGTCCTGCTTGACCAGAACGTTCTCCGGGCTCCGGCGGACCTTGGTGCGACCGGCAGGCGAGGGCAGCTTGAAGTGCGAGGTATCTATGCCGAAGGCCCTCACCCTGCGGGTGATGTGAGTGTGGTGCCCGCCCACGACGTCGAGGCCGAGCCGTCGGAGTACGTCGCACATGGTCGTCGAGGCGGCGACCGCCTCAGCCAGCACCTCCCTGGTCCACTTCACCCCGTCCTGCTCGAAGTGCGATATGTCCACGCCCAGCTTCCGCATTCGGTCGTGCAGATAGCGCCGCGAGCCGCTCTTCGGATCCACCCCCAGGTGCTCCAACGCCTCCGTCAGCGTGCGCGACGCACTCGCCGCCTCCGCCAGGCGTTCCCTCGTGTACGGACTGATCGGCATCCGCGTCCCCCTCCACGTACCGGCCGCACGTGCGGCCTTCGTACGGAGTAGCGGGCCGATAGTCGGACGGTTGCGGCTCAATTCGTCCGATAAACGGAGCGGCCCGCACCGGTTGGGTGCGGGCCGCTCCGTTCGGGAGAGGGCGGGTCAGATGCCCAGGTCCTTGATGATCTTGGCTACGTGGCCCGTGGCCTTGACGTTGTAGAAGGCGCGCTCGACCTTGCCGTCCTCGTCGACGACCACCGTCGAGCGGATGACCCCGGTCACCGTCTTGCCGTAGAGCTTCTTCTCGCCGTACGCGCCGTAGGCGGTCAGGGTCTCCTTCTCCGGGTCGCTGACCAGGGTGACCTTCAGGTGCTCCTTCTCGCGGAACTTCGCGAGCTTCTCCGGCTTGTCCGGGGAGACGCCGATGACGTCGTAGCCGGCCGTCGCCAGGACGGCCAGGTTGTCCGTGAAGTCGCAGGCCTGCTTGGTGCAGCCCGGCGTCATCGCGGTCGGGTAGAAGTAGACGATGACCTTGCGACCCTTGTGGGCGGCCAGCGAGACCTCGTTGCCGTCCGCGTCGGGCAGGGTGAAGGCGGGGGCGGTGTCGCCCGGCTGAAGTCGCTCGCTCATGTCGGCAGTCTCCTCACGAGGGGATCGGTATGGCACGAGACTAAGCTGCTGACAGACTGTTCATGGCGGACTACGCCCCCACGGACGACCCACGACGACGACGGAGGCAGCGCGGTGCCGGAAGCCAGGACCCCCGCACAGATCGAGGCGGACATCGTTCGCCGCCGCGAGCAGCTCGCCGAGACGCTCGACGAGATCGGCGTGCGCATGCACCCGAAGACGATCATCGGGGACGCGAAGGCCAGGGTCGCCTCCACGATCGACAACACCGCCGGGCGTGCCTTCGTCGCGGTGAACCGTCTCGTGACGGACATGAAGGACGGCCTGCGCCACGACGACGGGGCCCCGCGCGTCGGGCGGATCGTGCCCGTCGCGCTGCTCGCGGCCGGTGTGGTCGGGCTGCTCGTGGTCTCGGCGCGGCGCAAGCGCTGATGACCCTGCGGAGCGCGGGTCTTACGAGGGCAGGTAGGTTCGGGACGTGAGCGAGAACACCACCCACGACAAGCTGCCCATCCGGATGCTGCACGACCGCGTGCTCGTGAAGTCCGACCTGCCGGAGGGCGAGCGCCGCTCGGGCGGCGGCATCCTCATTCCGGCGACGGCCGCGGTGGGCAAGCGGCTGGCCTGGGCTGAGGTGGTCGCGGTCGGGCAGAACGTACGGAGCGTGGAGCCCGGTGACCGGGTGCTGTACGACCCCGAGGACCGGGCCGAGGTCGAGGTGCGGGGTGCGACGTACGTGCTGATGCGCGAGCGGGATCTGCACGCCGTTGCCGCCGAGCGGCTGGAGGGGTCGAAGGACTCCACGGGCCTTTATCTCTGACCGTTGATTCGTGGACGGGGCTGGTGGCCGAGGTCACCAGCCCTTTTCGCTGCCCTTTGCTACGGTTGAGGGGAACCCGACGAGACGCGCCGTACCGGGTACGACAAGACGACGCACCCCGTATCGCTTGATGTCTCGGAGGTGCCGTCATGGCCTGGGTTCTGTTGCTCGTCGCCGGTCTGATCGAGGTCGCTTGGTCGATCGGGATGAAGTTCACCGAAGGTTTCACCCGGCTGTGGCCCAGTGTGTTCACGGGCGCCGGGATCGTCGCCAGCATGGTGCTGCTCTCGTACGCCGCCAAGACGCTGCCGATCGGTACGGCGTACGGGGTGTGGGTGGGCATCGGCGCGGCCGGTGCGGCCGTGCTCGGTATGGCGGTGCTGGGTGAGCCCGTCACCGCCGCCCGGATCTTCTTCATCTGTCTGCTGCTGGTCGCCGTGGTGGGGCTGAAGATGACCTCCGGTCACTGACCTGTCATTCCAGGAACGCGGACGGCGGGCGCCGGCCCCCGGTGGCGCCGCTGTCCGTGCCCTGCCCGCCCTGGGTGGTCTGGCCCTGAGTGGTGCCGCCCTGGGTCTGCCCGCCCTGGGTCTGCCCGCCTTGGGTCTGTCCGCCCTGGGTCTGCCCGCCCTGCGTCTGTCCGCCCTGGGTCTGGCCGCCGTTGTTCTGGCCTCCCTGGTTCTGCCCGCCTTGGTTCTGGCCTCCGTTGTCCTGGCCTCCGTTGTTCTGCCCGCCGTTCGGCGGGGTCGGCGGGAAGGGCGGGCTCGGCCGTACCGGGGCGGTCGGCGTGCCGTCGCCGTCCGGTGTCTCCTCCGGCTCGCCCGACTCGGTCGACGACGGCGGCGACGGCGGGGGCTGGGCCGCGCCCGGCTGGAGTTCCAGGTCGAAGTCGACGGGGTCGGTGCCCTCCAGGGCCGTCTTCGTGTAGGCGGCCCAGATCCGCGCCGGGTAGCCGCCTCCGCCGATGCGGTTCTCCCCGAGGGCGTTGTACAGCGACTCCAGGGAGCCGGTGTCCGGGTCCTGGCCCATCATCGAGACCACCGTGACCAGGTCCGGGGTGTAAGCCGCGAACCAGGCGGAGCGGTCCAGTTCGCCGGTCCCGGTCTTGCCGGCCGCCGGGTGGCCGGCGGCGAGCGCCGCCGTGCCGGTGCCGTTGTCGACGACGCTGACGAGCATGGAGGTGGTGGTGTCGGCGGCCTCGCGGCTGACGGCCTGGGTGGCGGCGCGCTCGGGCAGCGCGATCGTGTCGTCCTCCTTGGTGATCTTCTCAAGGAAGGTGTACGGGGTGCGCCGGCCGTGGTCCGCGAGGGTCGCGTACGCCTGTGTCATGTCCAGGACGCTGGCTTGCAGGGTGCCGAGCGCCATGGCCGGGACGGGTTCAAAGTTGGGGGTGTCCTCGGGGACGCCGAGGGCGACGGCCGTCTCCTTGACCTTGCGGGTGCCGACGTCGACTGCCATCTGTGCGTACACGGCGTTGACGGAGAGGTCGGTGGCGGTGTTGACGGTGATGTTCCCGTACGAGACCTGGCCCTCGTTCTCAGGGGCGAAGCGGATCCGGCCGCCGACGATCGGGCGCTTGTTGTCGCCGTTGTAGACGGTGTTCGGGGTGATCCGGCGGCCGTCCTGGGTGCGGGAGTCGTTCTCGACGGCGGCGGCGAAGACGAACGGTTTGAAGGTGGAGGCGACCTGGTAGTCGTGCCGGGTCGCGTTGTTCACGTACTGCTTGGTGTAGTCGATGCCGCCGTACATGGCGACGACCTTGCCGGTGGCCGGGTCGATGGAGACCCCGCCGGCCCGGACCACCCGGTCCGCCTTGCGCTTCTCCGGGTCGAGTTTGCCGACCATCTGGCTGTCGACGGCTTCGACGAAGGCGTTCTGGCGGCGTCTGTCGATGGTGGTGGTGATGCGGTAGCCGCCCTCGGCGAGGGTCTTGTCGTCGAGGATCTTGTTTTCGGTGATGTAGTCCTTGACGGCCTCCACGAGGTACCCGCGCTGGCCGGACAGTCCGGCGGCCGCGCGGACCTTGCCGGGTTCGGGGAACTGCGTGGTGGCGCGTTCGGCCGCCGGCAGCCAGTCCTTCTTGACCATGCCGTCGAGTACGTAGTTCCAGCGGGCGAGGGCGCGGGGGCGGCTCTGGGGGTGCGAGACGACGTCGAAGGCGCTGGGGGAGTTGAGGAGGGTGGCGAGGTACGCGCCTTCGGCGGTGGTGAGGTTGGCGACGTCCTTGCCGTAGTAGGCCTGGGCGGCGGCCTGGATGCCGTAGGCGTTGCGACCGAAGTAGCTGGTGTTCAGGTATCCCTCGAGGATGTAGTTCTTGGACTTCTCGCGGCCGAGTTTGATCGCGATGAAGAACTCCTTGACCTTCCGTTTGATCGTCTGTTCCTGGCCCAAGTAGTAGTTCTTGACGTACTGCTGAGTGATCGTCGAACCGGACTGGGTGCCCTTGCCGGTCGCGGTGTTCCAGGCGGCGCGGAGCATCGCCTTCGGGTCCACTGCCCGTTCGGAGTGGAAGTCCCGGTCCTCGGCGGCCAGTACGGCCTCCTGGACGGTCCGCGGGATCTGTGAGAGCGGCACGTTGACGCGGTTGACCTCGCCGTCGCGGGCGAGCTGGGAGCCGTCGGAGTAGAGGTAGACGTTCGACTGCGCGGTCGCGGCGGCGTTGGCCGGCGGAATGTCCACGAGCAGGTACCCGGCGACGAGGGCGCCGCCGAGCAGCAGGGCGAGGAGCAGGACGGCGCCCAGGACCATGCGCCAGGTGGGGAGGGCGCGGCGCCAGCCGGTCCGCTTCCGGCGGGCCTTCTTTCCGGGCCTCGGTGCCGTGCCGGGCGGCCCCTGTGCCGTGCCGGGCCTCCGTGCCGCGCCGGGCTGTTGCGGTCGTGTCGGCGATCCCTCGGGCGGTGTGTCCGGGTCGCGAGGGGTCCAGCCCGGGGGTGGTGACTGGTCGCTCATCTCCAGGACTCCTCGACGCCGTGCGAAATATCCACTTCTGTACCTCATGGTGTCTACCCGATGACCGGTGATTACGCGCCGGACGGGGGTAAATCGGTCGCGTGGCTCGCCCCTCCGCACTAAGCTCGCGCGCTTTGGCCGACGTAGGAACGACGTGGGAAACGGAGGGATACGGTGCGTCAGAGAGCGTGTGATCGGGTGCGGCTCTACCTGGCTGTCGGGGCAGGCGGATTCCGGCGCTACGCCACTTACGGGACGGCGACGGCGGCCGGTGTGTTCACCAACACCGTGTTCGGTTTCATCGTCGCGTACACGTACATCGCGCTGTGGGACGAGCGGCCCGGACTCGGCGGCTACGACCAGGCGCAGGCCCTGACTTTCGTGTGGGTGAGCCAGTCGTTGCTCGCCGCCGGGGCGTTGATCGGGGGCGGTTTCCAGGAGGAGCTCCAGGAACGTGTCCGTACGGGGGACATCGCCGTCGACCTGTACCGGCCGGCGGACCTGCAGATGTGGTGGCTCGCGGCCGACCTGGGGCGGGCCGCCTTCCAGTTGGCGGGGCGGGGCGTGGTCCCGCTGGCGGTCGGGGCGCTGGCGTTCCGGCTGGCGCTGCCCGCCGATCCGTTGCGCTGGCTGCTGTTCCTGGTCTCCGTCGTGCTCGGGCTGACGGTGAGTTTCGCGCTGCGCTATCTGCTGGGGCTGGCGGCGTTCTGGCTGATGGACGGGTCCGGGGTCAATCTGATGGCGAACGTCGTCGCGATCTTCTTCTCCGGGGTGCTGCTGCCGCTGACCGTGTTCCCGGGCGGCTTCGGGGAGTTGGTCCGGAGCCTGCCGTGGTCGGCGATGCTCCAGGTCCCGATGGACGTGCTGCTGGGCGAGCATTCCGGAGCCGGGAGCGCCGCCGGAGCGCTGGGGTTCCAGGGCGTGTGGGCGTGCGTACTGCTGGGCGCGGGGCGGCTGTTGCAGTCGGCGGCGACTCGGAAGGTGGTGGTCCAGGGTGGCTGAGGCGGTGCTGGAGCGGGAGCCGGCGCGGAAGTTCGATGTCGTGGAGGTGCCCCGGCGCGGCCGGGTGCGGGAGGGGCTGCGCGGTTACGGGCTGATCGTCGCGATGTGGATCCGGTCGACGATGACGTACCGGACGTCCTTCTTCCTCTCGGTGTTCGGAAACGCGGCGATCCAGATGCTCGACTTCATCGGGATCTGGATCATGTTCCGGCACGTGGACGCGCTGGGCGGCTTCTCGCTGCCCGAGATCGCCCTGCTGTACGGGTCCTGCTCGGCCTCGCTGGGACTGGCCACCCTGCTGCTCGGCAACACCGACCGGGTCGGCGTCCGCGTCCGCGACGGCTCCCTCGACACGATGCTGGTGCGCCCGGTTCCGGTGCTCGCGCAGGTCGCGGCGGACCGGTTCGCGCTGCGCCGACTGGGGCGCATCGGGCAGGGGCTGGCGGTGCTGGGCTGGGCGGTGTCGGCGCTGGACGTGGACTGGTCGGTCGGGAAGGCGCTGTTGGTGCCCGTCATGATCGTGGCCGGGGCGGCGATCTTCGCGGCGGTGATGGTGGCCGGGGCCGCGTTCCAGTTCGTCGCCGGGGACGCGGCGGAGGTGCAGAACTCCTTCACGTACGGCGGGAACGCGATGCTCCAGTACCCGCCGACGATCTTCGCGCAGGACCTGCTGCGCGGGGTGACCTTCATCGTCCCGCTGGCCTTCGTCAACTGGCTGCCGGCGCTGTACGTGCTGGGGCGGCCCGACCCGCTGGGGCTGCCGGGGTGGGTCGCGTTCCTGAGCCCGCTGGTGGCCTTCGTGGTGTTCCTGCCCGCGTCGCTGGCGTGGCGCGCGGGAGTCCGTTCGTACCGAAGCACGGGGAGCTAGCTGTGTCGGATGCGTTGATCTCGCTGGACGGGGTCGAGAAGGTCTTCGACGTACGGCGTCGAGTGGGCCTGATGCGCCGGGAGAAACGCCAGGTCAGGGCGGTGGACGGGATCAGCTTCGAGGTGGCTCGGGGCGAGATGGTCGGCTACATCGGGCCCAACGGCGCCGGGAAGTCGACCACGATCAAGATGCTGACGGGGATCCTGACCCCGAGCGGCGGCCGGCTGCGCGTCGCGGGCATCGACCCGGCGCGGGAGCGGTTGCGGCTCGCGCACCGGATCGGGGTGGTGTTCGGGCAGCGCACGACGCTGTGGTGGGACCTGCCGCTGAAGGACTCGTACGGTCTGATGCGGCGGATGTACCGGATCCCGCGGGCGCGGTTCGAGGAGAACCTGGACCGCTGCGTGGAGCGGCTGGACCTGGCCGAGCTGCTCGACGTACCGGTGCGGCAGCTGTCGCTGGGGCAGCGGATGCGCGGGGACATCGCGGCGGCGCTGCTGCACGATCCGGACGTGCTGTACCTGGACGAGCCGACGATCGGGCTGGACGTGGTGAGCAAGGCGAAGGTACGGGGCTTCCTGCGGCAGTTGAACGAGGAGCTCGGCACGACGGTGCTGCTGACCACGCACGACCTCCAGGACATCGAGCAGCTGTGCGAGCGGGTGATGGTCATCGACCACGGGCGGCTGATGTACGACGGGGCGCTGGCCGGGCTGCACTCGGCGGGGTCGGTGGGGGAGAGCGAGCGGACCCTGGTGGTCGACCTGGAGCGGGAGCTCGCGCCGATCGAGGTGGCGGGCGCGCGGGTGGTGAAGGTGGAGGGGCCGCGGCAGTGGCTGGCGTTCCCGGCGGGGGCTTCGGCCGCGCCGCTGGTCGCGGCGGTGGCGGCGCGGTACCCGCTGGTGGACCTGTCGGTGCGGGAACCGGACATCGAGGACGTGATCGCGCGGATGTACGCGGGGCGGGGGTAGCGGGCGGTCGTTGGCGGGCGGGCGGGCGGGGGTTGGGGCGGGGTTGGCGGGCCGGGGGGAAATCAGGGGCAACCCCGAGTCGGACAGGGGTTCAACCCGTACAACTCTCCTGGATCCCTGCATAGGCTGGTCCGCATGAGTGACGAGCGGCCGGAGAAGCCGTTGCCGGAGCTGAGGGCGTCGGATGCCGACCGGGACCGGGTGGTGGAGCGTCTGCGGGACGCCGTCGCCGAGGGCCGGCTCGACATGGAGGAATTCGAGGAGCGGCTGGAGGCGGCGTACAAGTCCCGGACGTACGCGGAACTGGAACCGCTGACGCGGGACCTGCCGGCGGTGGGGGCGGCCTCCCCGGCCGTCCCGGTGGGCGCCCCGGCGGGTGGCTCGTCCTGGCCGGCGAGGATCGGCGGGGCGGGTACGTCCACCACGGCCGTGGCCGTCATGTCGGGGTTCCAGCGCAAAGGGGCATGGACGGTTCCCGCCCGCTTCGACGCGGTGGCGTTCTGGGGCGGCGGGGAGCTGGACCTGCGCGAGGCGAACTTCGCGCAGCCCGAGGTCGTGATCAACTGTGTCGCGATCATGGGCGGTATCGAGATCACGGTGCCACCGGGCGTGGCCGTCGACGTCCGGGGCATCGGCGTCATGGGCGCCTTCGACCAGCGCGTCGGCAGCGGTCCGACGGAGCCGGGCGCTCCGCGGGTGGTCGTGACGGGCTTCGCGTTCTGGGGCGGGGTGGACATCAAGGTCAAGCCGCCGAAGCGCCCGAAGTCCGGGCCCTCGCTGGACAAGGGGCTGTAGCAGGGGCTTGTAGTGCCCGCCCCCCACGCCGAGCCTCGGGGCCCGAGCCTCGGGGGCGCGAAACGGCGTGCCGGGAACTCCTCGCGGCTCCCAGGAGTCGGATGCTATGCAGACAAAACCGGCGCCCCCGGGGGAAGGCAGGACCACGTGGACCACCGCACCACCGTCGGAGGTGCCGCCCCACCGCCACCGACACCGCCACGGACACCACGAGCGGCAGCGACCCCGCCCGCCCGCGGCGCCTTCGTCTTCAGCGCCGCCGACGAGGAGCGCCGTCGCGGCGTACGCCGGATGAAGACCACCGCGACCGGCCTGCTGATCCTGGTCGCGCTGGTCTACGTACTGGCCAAGTACGCCCAGCACGCATGGGGCGCCGGCGGCTGGGCCGGCTACGTCGCGGCCGCCGCCGAGGCCGGCATGGTCGGCGCGCTCGCGGACTGGTTCGCCGTCACCGCCCTGTTCCGGCGGCCCCTCGGCCTGCCCATCCCGCACACGGCGATCATCCCTACCAAGAAGGACCAGCTCGGGATCTCCCTCGGGGAGTTCGTCGGCGAGAACTTCCTCTCCTCCGACGTGGTCAAGGCCCGACTCCATTCCCTCGGCATCGGCGGCCGCCTCGGCGCCTGGCTGGCGGAGCCCGCGCACGCCGACCGGGTCACCGCGGAGCTGGCCACCGCCCTGCGCGGAGCGCTGACCGTACTGCGCGACGCCGACGTGCAGGCCGTCGTGGGCGAGGCCATCACCCGGCGCGCGGAGACGGCCGAGATCGCGCCGGGCATCGGCAAGACCCTGGAGCGGGTCGTCGCGGACGGCGGTCACCACCGCGCCGTCGACCTCGTGTGCGCCAAGGCCCACGACTGGCTGGTCACGCACGGGGAGTCGGTGATGGACGCGGTGCAGGGCGGGGCGCCCGGCTGGACCCCGCGGTTCGTGGACCGCAAGATCGGCGACCGCGTGTACAAGGAGCTGCTCCGCTTCGTCACGGAGATGCGGGACATGCCCGAACACCCGGCGCGCGGGGCGGTGGACCGGTTCCTGACGGACTTCGCGGCCGACCTGCAGTCCGACACGGAGACGCGGGCGCGGGTCGAGCGGCTCAAGTCCGAGCTGCTGGCGCGCGGGGAGGTCCAGGACGTGATCGCCTCCGCCTGGACCGCGATCCGATCGATGATCATCTCGGCGGCGGAGGACGAGCAGAGCGAGCTGCGCCTGCGGGTCCGTTCCTCGCTGATGTCCCTGGGGGCGCGGCTGGCCACCGACGGGCGGCTCCAGGACAAGGTGGAGGGCTGGATCGAGGGCGCGGTCGTCTACGTCGTCACCAACTACCGGACCGAGATCACCTCGCTGATCACGGACACGGTGGCGGGCTGGGACGCCGAGCACACGTCCCGCAAGATCGAGGCCCACATCGGCCGGGACCTGCAGTTCATCCGCATCAACGGCACGGTGGTCGGCGCCCTGGCGGGCCTGCTGATCTACACGGTGTCCCGGGCGTTCGGCGCGTAGGCTCTTCGGGGCCGTCCCGCTGATCAGGGGCGGTCGGCGATCAGGGGCGGTCGGCGACGGCCCAGGACGCGGCGGCCACGACCCCGGCGGCCCCGAAGACGGCCGGCCACGCGCCGACCTTCTTGGCCAGCGGGTGCGCGCCCGCGAAGCCGGCCAGGTACAGCGCCCCGAGCCCGGCGGCCGCGGGCGCGCCGCCCCGGCGGTGCCACTCGCGTCCGGCGGCGAGCCCGGCGGCGCCGAGGACGACACCGCCCAGGGGCCGCTTGTTGGTCCAGCGGGCGACGGCGTAGCCGCCGACCAGCCCGGCGGCCGCCACCACGGAACTCGGTACCCGCGCCATGTCGAACTCCTCGGTTTCTCTTGCTGTGTCGACGGCCGTGTCGGTGGCCGTGTCGACGGTCGTATCGATGGTCCTACGAGGCTAACGCGGGCGCCCGGCCATCCGGCGGGCGCCCAGCACCCACACCACCACGACCACGGCTCCGCCGATCAGGGCGTCCGGCACCGCGTCCCGTACGGCGCGCGGCAGCAGCGCCACGACGCCCAGGACGAGAAGAAAGGCGAGCGCGCAACGGCCGGCCGCCCGAAGCAGTCTGTCCACGGCTGCTCAACGCGGGCGCCGGGCCTCCCGACACGGAGGGCGGGGAGGGGATTTGTCGCACACTCGCCGGATCCGTGCGGTGTGCGCTCCGGGAACCCGAAGGGCATAAATTCACTCTCCCCACCCAAAGGGGAAAATCCACACTCCCCGCTACCACTCTCAGGAGCCAGGACATCGTGATCTGCTACGGACAGGCCGTCCTCGACCTCGTGGACGAACTGGTCGACGCCTACGCCGACGTCTTCTCCGGACCGCCCTGGAACGAGGACGAAGAAACCATTCGCCAGTTCGCCGCCCGCCTCCCGGTGGACGCCCGGCGCCGTGGCTTCCGTACGGCCCTCGCCCAGTCCGCGACAGGCATCGACGGCTTCGCCACGGGCTGGATCACGCCGGCCACCTTCCCCAAGAACCGCGCGTACGCGCAGGTCGCGGCGCAGCTGGGCCCCGAGCGCGTGAAGGAGCTCCTGACCGGCGCCCTGGAGATAGACGAACTCGCCGTACGCCCGTACGCGCGCGGCCGCGGCACGGGCCGGGACCTGCTCACCGAGATCACCGCCGACGCCCCGGACCGGCGCGCCTGGCTGCTGACCTCCCGCCTGGCCACCGACACCGTGGCCACGTACCGCCGCCTGGGCTGGCACGAGGTCCCGGCCCGCCCGGGCACGGAGACGGGCGTGATCGTCTTCCTCTCCCCGGACCACCCGAACCGCTAGAACCTGTGGTGTCCGCCGTACCCCGGCGGGGCATACCCGCCGCATGATCACGCCCCGGCAGACCCAGCACCAGACCCAGCAGCAGCCCCGGCAGAAGACCCGGCAGCAGGCCCGGCAGACCAAGCCGCCCCAGTCGGCCCGGCACGCCCGCGCGCCCCGGCGCCAGCTCAACGTGGCCACGCGTCACCAGCTCACCGCGGCCGGCGTCCCCGACGGCACGATCACCTCCCGCACCCGCCCGGGCGGCCCCTGGCAGCGCTTACTGCCCCGGGTCTACCTCCTCCAGACCGGGCCCCCGGACCACCGTCAACGCGCCCTCGCCGCCGTCCTGTACGCCGCCGAGCCCGCCGCCGACCCCCTGTCCGGCGACACGGCCGCCCTCACCGGCGGCGCCGCCCTCGCCCTCCTCGGCATCCGCGAGGCCGCATCCATGCCAGCCGACGTACTGATCCGCGCCCCGCGCCGACTCACCGGCACCCCGGCGGTCCGCCCGCTCCCCACCTCGCGCTGGCCGCGCACCATCACGGTCTGCGGCATCCCCAGCACCCGCCCGGTCCGCGCGGCGGCGGACTTCGCCTCCCGCACCGAACACCCCGACCGGATCCGCTCGGTCCTCGCCCACGTCGTCCAGGCCGGCTGGTGCCACCCGCACGACCTGCACGCCGAACTCCGCGCGGCCCGCCTCCTGGCCCGCCCCGCGATCCGCGCGGCCGCGTCCGAACTCCTCGCCGGCGTCCGCTCGATCGCCGAGGCCCAGGCCCGCGACGTCCTCACCGCGACGGACCTCCCGACCCCCTTGTGGAACGCCCGCCTCTACACCCCGGACGGCACCTTCCTGGCCAGCCCGGACGCCTACTGGCCCGACGAGGGCGTCGCCCTGGAGATCGACTCGGCGGAGTACCACTACACGCGCGACGCCTGGCACGCCACCCTCCGCCGCCGCCTCCGCCTGGAGTCCCACGGCATCCTGGTGATCAGCGCCACCCCCTCGATACTCCGAGACACCCCAACGGAGGTCCTAGCAGCCCTCCGCACCTTCCTGACCCTGGCAGCCACCCGCCCCGCCCCACCCACAGCCCTGGCCCGCGGCCACCAACAACTCCCGCTGCCGTTCTGAGCGAGCCCGCGCTCGGCCGGTTCACAATGGTGGGGTGGAGAAACTGGCAACGACGGCCACCGTGCGTACTCGAATGAGTCGCCAGAAGAGCCGCGACACCGGCGTGGAGGTGGCCTTGCGCAAGGCGCTGCACGCCAAGGGGGCTCGGTACCGGATCCACCGGAAGCCGGTGAAGGGCGTGAGACGCGAGGCCGACATCGTGTTCGGGCCCGCACGCGTGGCGGTGTTCGTGGACGGCTGTTTCTGGCACGGCTGCCCCGTTCACGCCACGTGGCCGAAGAACAACGCCGAGTTCTGGCGCGCCAAGATCGAGGGGAATCGGCGTCGGGACTTGGACACGGACGCCCGGTTGGCCGAGGCCGGGTGGCTGGCCGTGCGCGTCTGGGAGCATGAGCGGGCGGACGAGGCGGCGGCGCGCGTGCTGGCCGTCGTCGCGAGTCGTCGCGCGAGTGGACGCCCCAAGAGGCGAGAGCAGGGATCCATCTCGAATATTTGACAGCATCCTCTTTGTCAAATAAGCCCTGTTAGGGTGATCGCGACGTACGCCGTGGCGAGCCGAACAGCGGAGGGCGATGCATGGAGCACCGAGGTGAGGATTTCGGCCCCTGGCTCGCGCGGCAGTTGAATCGGATGGACATGTCGCAATCCGACCTGGCAGCCCGACTCGGGTTGACCCGTGCGGCTGTTTCCGCCTGGGTGAACGGGCGAGCGGAGCCTCGGGAGGAGACCAAACGGTCGCTGGCCGAGGTGTTCGGCACCAACCCCGACCTCGTCGACAGTCGGACGAGCGACATATCGACGAATCGGCCGTTGCGGTGGCACCATCGCACGGCCCATGCCGACGGCGGGCGCGAGTACGGCAATGCTGCTGCCTTCGCCTTCGACGCGGACATGGCCGTATTGGCCAGGGAGGCCACCCAGAACGCGCTTGACGAGCGACTCGACGTCAACGCGCCGGTTCGAGTGCACTACACCCTGCACGAATTGACGGGCCGGCACCTGTCCGCGTTCCTGGCCGCACTCCAATGGGACGAGCTGCGCCCGCACTACGATCGGGCGGCCGCGGCGGAGCAGAAGGTGTCGAGGAGCCTGCGGGCCGCGTTGGACGAACTGGAGTCGAAGAACTCCCTGCTTCTGCTGCGGGTGGACGACTTCAACGCCAACGGGCTCACCGGACCGGAGTATCACGACGGTCGCTTCGCCGCCGTCGTCAGGCGCCAGCTCGACAGTCACAAACAGTCCGGAGGCCGTGCGGGCGGGTCCTACGGACTGGGCAAGGCAACGCTGTGGGCGGCCAGCCGTTTCGGTCTCGTCCTCATCAACTCCACACTCTCCGAGCAGCACGAGGGCAGGACCGAACGACGCGTCATCGGACGTCTCGACCTGCCGTGGCGTCAGGTCGACGGCGAGGCCTTCGCGGGCCCGGCCTGGTTCGGCGAGCCGGATACGGACCCGGCGCACAAGGACGTGTCGCGGTCGTGGTGGGCCGACGAGGAGACGGCGCGGAGTCTGCACCTCGAGCGGCACACCGGCGAACCCGGCACGTCGTTCCTGGTGGTCGGCGCCCACGACGCCTCGGGCGACGCCGAGGAGTTGCGTGACCTCCACGACAAAGTCGTGCGATCGCTGGCCGACGGCTTTTGGGCGGCGATGATCGGAGGCGCCGCAGCGGGCCCCCTGTTGGAGGCGCGCGTGTCCACGTTTCGCGACGGGGAAGTGGTCGTGCCCGAGGAGCGGGTCGATCCGTACTCCCGCCACCCTGCCTTGAGTCGCGCCCTCCAAGCCCACCTCGACGGCCACACGGTCGACAGCCTGACGTCGGAGGACCAGGTGGCGCGTGCCGAGGTGCCTCTGATCGTGACGCCTTTGAAGGGCAAGGGACGAGCGCGGGACAAGGGCCGGGAGCACCTGGCGGTCCTCCTGCTCACACCGGCGGCCGACGCGGACGAGCGACACAGCCGTGTGGTCTGCATGCGCGGCAACCGCATGACCATCACGGAGCATCGGCCGCGCGAACTGCCTCTGGGGACGATGCCGTTCCAGGCCGTGCTGCTGGCCGGCTACGCAACGGACCGGGACGGCGATGACGTGGCCCTGGCCGAGGAATTCCTGCGCGCCTCGGAGCCACCCGAGCACGACCGCTGGGACCGGACGGAGGAACTCACCTCGCTCTACGAGCGGGGCGCCGTCAGCCGTCTGAAGGAGTTCCGCAGCGATGTCGACAAGGCCGTGCGTGCCTTGGTGGGCAGGCGTGAGACGAAGCGGGCAGGCGGCCCCGCGGCGCTGCGGGAGCTGCTCACCTGGGACGCGCACACTGGCCCTACACGGCGGACCCAGGGCTTTCCCACGGTTCGCGGAGTGATGGCACGCGTGGAGGAATCCGGTGCCTGGAGCGTGACCGTGGAGGTCAGGCTCCCCCTTGCCGAGGACCCGTGGCGATTGACGCCCGTCGCGAAGTTCGATGTGCGTTCGGGAGGCCGTCCGGTGGTGGCCTGGGCGGCCCTTGCAGCCGAGGAGGACTGCCGCGTGGAGAAGGGTGACCTCGTCGTCGAGCCCGGCGTGCGCAGGGCGGTCTTCCGCGGAGTGACGGATGCCGCCACGCACCCGGTGCGCAGCGGATACGCCCGACTCGTGGTGGAGGTCCAGAAGGCTCGCGGAGGTTCGGCGTGACAGCGGTTTTTCCCTATCCGACGCTCTTCGGGGACGTGGAGCTGAGAGTCGTGTCCGTCTCGGTGGACAACCGGGAGCTCCCCTACTCGATGATCTCCGCCTCCGATCGGGCGGTCGCCCTGCACCAGGCGGGGCGTGGCGCGTGGGATCGGGCCCGGCTTCGGCTCTCCGTGACCTTCCCGGAGGCGGAGCTCCGATCGGGGCCGTGGTCCGATGTGGTGTTTCTCGGCGTCCTTTCGGAGAAGGCGACCAACGCTCGTACGACCGCGGTGCTGTCCCGGGCGGCGGACGGGACTATGCAGGGAACCATCGAGCTGGACAGCGTGGGGTACCTGCGGCGGGCCACGCTGGGTGTGTTGGTGGTCGCGACGGTGGAGGGCATGGCAGGCCGGCTGGTGGGGTCGGCCATCAATGACTGGTACGTCGATCTGGCGGCCTCGACACCTGCCAGGCAGCGCGAGATCGAGATCGTCGAGGTGGACTTCAAGGAGGGTGAGCACGATTGGCTTCGCCCCTACAAGGAGTCTGCCTGGATCGTCGAGACCACGGGTGACGTTCCTACCGTCTACCTCAACACCGGAGCCGTCGAGGGGTTGATGGAGGTGCTCGGGGGGTCGGGTGGCAGCCCGGCGGAGCGGATGCTGCGTGATCTTGCGGCCACTCAAATCGCTCAGGACGCCTGGACCGCGATGTTCCATACGGCCATCAGCGATCTGGACGCGGACGAGGACGGAACTCCGATACTGCCGAAGGGGTGGCAGGAATCGGTGTTGCGGTCCATGCTCCCGGACGTGCTGCCGGGCCGCCAACCGACCGACGCGCTCTATGAGATCGTCGACCGGCGGACCAAGGGCTACGGATGGGCGGAGATCCAGACCGGCGTGCAGTTCGCAGCCGGGAGGCGAAGCCGCGCGACGAGGAACCTGACCAATGCTGTGCGGTCCGTGCAGAACCTCGAAGGGGCCGGTGGTACGCGGTGAATCGAGTTGACGGCAGGGAACTCCCCTCGAGGTTGGGCTTGTTGGCGGATGTATCGGTGGCCAAGTATCTCGGTCGGGCTGTGCAGACCGGCCAGGAGCGACCGCCCCAGGTCGCGCTCCGAAGGGCGGCGGAGACGCTGGGCGGTGCGCACCGGTGGCGGACCGAACCGGTGCGTGTCCTGGTCGACGAGGCGATGCGACGTTTCGAGGACCATCGCACGGCTGCGGACGGCTGGTTCGCGCCCCGGCTACATGCCACCCTGCGCATGACGCGGGCCGAGGCCGCGGACGGCCGGCTGTGGAACTTCATCGCGATGGTCGTCGCCCCCGACTACGTCGCTTGGCGGCATCGGGGATCCGATACGGCTGGCGGGCCGGGCGCGGCGACGGCCGCCCGCTTCTGCGGACCGCACTACACGCAGGCGTTCTCCCGACTTTGGTGGGCCGCGGAGTTGTTCCGCGACGGGCCGGACTACGGCTCGGTCGAGACCGCCTGCCGGGTGCAGGACGTGTTGCAGACCACGATGCGCTTGGACGTCATCGATCACCGACCGACCGCGCAGGCGATCCTGAAGGTGCTGGAGAGGCAACTTGCCGCAGGCGTGTCTCGGCCCGGGGACCAGGTCAACGCGCTCTCCGCGGCTGTGAACGCCGCCGGCAGCACCCTGGTGTACGACGTGCTGGCACCGGACCGGCCGGCCGACACCGATGCGCTCCAGGATTGGATCGACGAGGCGGAGGACGCGGCGGCGGCTCCCTGGGATCGGCTGCCGGAGGGCCCTGGGGACGGTGAGGTGAGCCGCGCCTCGGTCGATGCGCTGGTCCCGATTTTCGAGCAGTTGCTGGCCGAGGCTCCGCTGCGGGACCGCTCGGCGGGGAAGAAGAACGTTCCCGCGCCTCGGGTGCCGGCAGGGGTGAGCCTGACCAAGCCGTCGGACCGGCTCTGACGGGGCGGTCCGACGGCGCGGGTCAGCTGTGGCGGGCCAGGAAGGTGTGGATGGTCTCCGCCAGCGTCCTGCCGAGGCCGACGGGTACGGCATTGCCGATCTGCCGGGCGATCTCGATCTTGGTTCCGTACCACTTGAAGGTCTCGGGGAACCCCTGGATGAGGGCGGCCTCGTAGTGGGTGATCGGGCGATGCTCCGTCGGGTGCAGGTAGCGTCCCTTTTCGGGCTTGTAGAACTCCGTCCGGATCGTCACGGAGGGCGCGTTCTTCCGCATGCGGCCCATGACGTCGCCGGATCCCGAATTGTGGTTGTCCCAGCTCTCGGTGGAGAGATAGAACTCCTGCCCCTTCAGTCGGCCGTAGTCCTTCTCGGTGGAGAGCCGAATGCGGCCCGTCCGGTCGATGCGATAGCTGACCCCGCGGAGGTTCTTCCGGTTTCCGTTCTCGGGAATCGCCATGTACCGGGCGCGGGAAAGATCCTCCGGGTTTCGGCCGAAGTGGAGGTCCGTCGTGAGGTAGTGCCCGGGGACGGGGCCGGCGGAATCCGTCCCGTCGCGAGGATCGGGCATGCGCTCCAGGATCGGGCGCTTCGCGGAGACGTCGAAGACCTTTGAAACCGAAACCCAGCGCGGCAGGGCATGACCACCGGGAATCGAGTCGAAGAGGGCGTCCTGTGCGTCGGTCGACTCGTATCCGTTCTTGTGGTGCGTCGGTGCGGGGTGCCGCAACGGCTCGGCGAAGTCTTTGTGGGTGCAGATGACGATGACCCGACGTCGGGCCTGCGGGACCCCGTAGTCGGCCGCGTTCATCACGGCGGGCACCACCGTGTAGTCGTGGAGCGGATGCCCGGGGGTCGCGGAAGCCGAAAGCAGTTCCGCGTACTGCGGGGACTTCAGGAAGCGGTCGACGTTCTCGATGACGAACACCTTGGGGTGGACCTTGGCCACCACACTCACGTACTCCTGCCAGAGTTCGTTGCGAGGGTCCGTCGGGTCCTCCTTGCCGAGACCGGAGAAGCCCTGGCAGGGAGGACCGCCCATGATCACGTCGACCTGGCCCTTGAAGGGGGTGGGATCGAACCTCGCGATGTCACCGGCAAAGACGTGAGCACCGCCGAAATTGGCCGCGTAGGTCGCCGCTGCAGCCCGGTCGAACTCGACGGCGGCGACCGAGGTGAACGGACTCGCCCCCGCCTCGGGGGTGTACCGGCCGAATCCCGAGGAGAAGCCTCCAGCCCCGGCGAACAGATCCATGACGCGGATCTGCCCAGGTTGAGACGGCTGGGGCTGCTTTCTGGTCATGAGGGTCAAGTGTAGTCACCGAGCCACAGGCTCATTGCGCCCTTCTCCCGGTCGGTCAGGCTCGCAGCGCGGCAGCGATGGCCGTGCCCAGCACACGTCCGACCGGAGGCGGCGAGGCATGGCCCACCTGCCGGTACTTCGCGGTCTTGCGGCCCTCGATCTGCCACGAGGGAGGGAATCCCTGGAGCAGTGCGGCCTGGGCCACGGTCAGGGGCATCATGCCCGCCCGGCCGAGCGCCGGGTCCCAACGGAAGTCGGCGTCCGGGACGGCGTCCGCCACGGTCGCTCCATCGACCCCGATGCGGGCCCATGCGCGCTTTGACCCCGTCGGTCCGAGGTCCGCACCACCACGTTCCCAGGAACCACCGACGAGGGTGGGTGCCGGCTGGTCGGCCTGCGCCGCCCACCTGCGCGCCTCGGCCCAGCCGCCGGCGGACATCGATTCCAGCAGCGCCTCACCGACCGTCCTGTGCGGATCGGTCGTCGGAGTGGGCTCGACGAAGGCGTCGAGCACATCGGCCTTGAAGGCCACCAGAATTCCCTGACGACGGGTTTGCGGGACACCGAAATCAGCCGCATTCAAGACGAACCACGCATGCCGATAGCCCAGGTGTGACAGTTCCTCCGCGACGTACGAGCGAATCGCCTCGTAGGCCGGCTTCGTCACCAGGTCGGGCACGTTCTCGACGAGCAGTGCTCTGGGCTGCACCCCGTGGAGCAGCAGCATCGTGGCCCGGAGCAGTTCCAGTTCGGCCTCGCTGTCACGGCGGGCCACGGTGGCCGTCGCCTTTACCCGCGGCAGGCCCGCCGACAGCAGGTCCACGTCGTAGGTCTCGGTGTGCTCGGACGGGTCGAAGTCGAGCAGGTTCGTTTCGAGGACGTTCCAGGAAGCACGGTTGGCACGCAGGGTGCGGCATGCGACGTCGCGGTTGTCGAGCAGGAGGACGGGGTCGAAGCCGGACTCCTCGAGGCCCAGGGCCAGTCCACCGGCGCCCGAGCAGATGTCCAGGGAACGAAGCCGTCCCGTTGTGCCTGCGTTCATGCCGCCCCCGGAGTCCCAGTGGGGGTGGCGGCGAGACGGGTTGCCCGCCTCGCCGCCACCGCCTTACCAGGAGATCAACCCTTGTCGATCTCAGTGACGTCGATGATCGCACTGGGCTTGGAAGAGATCGTCGTGAATTGGACGACCTGTCCGTTGGCGCTGTGGGCCGATGCCGGTGCCACGAAGGTGAACGCCATGACGATTTTGTCCGAATCGATGCGTCGATCCGCGCCGATGGAGCCCTGATGAGCCGTCTCGATGACCGGGTACACGACGATCGCGCCGCGGCGTTCGGAGACGAGAGCCTCCGTGGCCCCGTCCCCCGAGTTCTCCAGGGCTCCCGCGATCCGGTGTGCCACCCCGCGGTGCTTCTTGTCGCTGATCGCTCCGAACAGGGGTCCCCGGTCCGCGCGGCGGTCACGGGAGAACCACGAGTACGACCGACCTGCCGAGCCGAGGGTGACGGTCTTGGCTTCCGTGCCCGAGGCGTGCTGCGGAGCCAGTACGACCCAGTCGTCCACCTTGCCGGATTCGGTGATCTCCGAGATGTACCGAAGGTGTGGAGGGAACTGCTCGGGAACCTCCCAGCGCAGACTGCGGAGCGTGTCCAGGATCGCGGCGGCGGAGAAGATTCCACTCAGGGCGCGGAAGCGGTGTACGAGGCCCTTCTCCGGGAAGTGGTATGCGTAGGTATTCGCCTGTGATCCGAGGGATTCGAGGTAGGGAAGCCACAGCTCGGTATTACGCCGGAGGCTTTCGCCCTTCTGTGGATAGGCGGTGGGCTCCTCCCAGCGTCCGGCGGACCGCACAAGCTCCAGTCTGGCGTTGTACATCTTGTTCGGGCTGGTCGGCTTCAACCACGGTAGGTGTTGGGAAACCAGGGGAGGGATCTGGGCGGGTGTGATCTGCGGCCGGCCATCCACCATCACGGAATATCGGTGCAGCTCCGAACGGAACGCCTCCTCGTCGAGGCAGATCGCCTGGAAGGCGTCGTACAGGTCCACCTCGGTCCGCCCCATCGTCTCCTTGCGTCCGAGGTAGAGACGCACCAGATCCCGATATCCCCTGCGGAATCCGAACCAGCGTCCCATCTGCATCAGCGTGGAGGCGTTTCCGGCCCGGCGGCGGAAGAACGACACGGTCAGCCCCTCGACCGTGAATCCGCGTGCCAGCTTCTGGCCCCCGATGAGGATCTTCCAGATCGGACGCTTGTCGAAGTCGGCCTCGCCCGTCTCCAGGTCCTTGTCGCCATTCACGACGATGATGGGTTGGCCGTCACCGCCGATCCGTACGCTCGCCGGCCCGACGTAGCGCATCAACTCGCCGTAGGAAGCGGGTACCGCCTGCCCGTCGGCACGGACCTCCGACACCGGGGCGACATCCGTCTCGAAGAGTTTCCGCAACCGCTCGTGACCGCGGGGGCCGGTGTAGCCCGCGTTGTGCCACAGATTCAGGACCCGATCGTGTAGATCACGGTGGACTCCGGTGCGCACCGACTCGTGGATGAGCATCGTGTGGTGCTCGAAGTAGCCGTCACCGAGCCCGCCGGCCTCCTCCCGGTACAGCTTCATGGCGGCCGTCAGCACGAACATGTCCATGGCCTGCTGCAGGCAGGTGTCGTCCTCCGCGTCGTCGACGATGTCTCGGACGTGCGCCTTCTCGTTGGAGTTGGCGACGGTGCGCTCGTGCTCTTCCACCTCGCTGTCGAGATCGTGGAAGTCGCGAGCCCCCATGTATCCATCGGGCCGGGGCAGGGAGATGAGGAAGTCCTTGGGGAAGATGTCCTCGGTGTCGCTCGGGTCCACGAAGACGTTCGCGAAGGGCGTCGCCGTGTAGCCCACGTACTGCGCACGGGGCAGCATGTTCAGCAGCTTCGAGATCTGCTCGTTGATCGCGCTGCGCTGGACGTCCGGCTTCGCGGTGTTGACCGAGGCCTCGTCCGACTCGTCGTCGATGATCAGGACGGGGATCTCGGCCAGCGGGGTTTTGATCTTTCCCAGGTCCTTGACGAGCTTGGCCAGCACCGTCTTGTTCTTCTTGACCACCATCAGACGTGCCGAAGAGCGGTGCAGGTTCTCCCGGTCGTACAGCGGAAGGGCCGGTTCCCGCTTTTCGAACTCCAAGGCGGTGATGCCCTGCAGCAGACTCTTGTAGTCGTCGTCCCGCGTGGTCATCCGCACGATGTCGAACGCCCCGAGTGCGGACGGAAGGCTGCCGAAGGTCACGAACTTTCCGGCCGCCCAGGCCGGGTCGTCGGCGTAGTCCGATTCCAGCTCGTCGGCGCCTCGGAGGATGTTCTCCTTGCCGACGAGCTCCATGTCGAGGCGCCGCTGGGTCTGGGCTCGCAACATGTTGAGCGTTCCCCCGAGAACGATCACCAGTCGATAGCCCGCGTCCACGGCCTTGGCCATGACGCCGGTGAAGTTCGCGGTCTTCCCCGACTGCACGTAGCCGACGACCAGACCCTTGGACTGGTACACCGCCGAGTCGGTCGGGTCGGCCAGCCGCTCGATCACTTGGTCGGTCGCCACGTCCAACGCCGCCACGGCATCGGCCGGCCACCCCTTGGCGGCGAGCAGTCCACGATAGGCGGGCCAGTAGTGAGGCCGGCTGAGTTGAGACTGGGGCGTGTACCAGGGCTTGTGCTCCGGGCTGATCACCACGGAGACCGCCGCTTTCGATACGGGAATCAGCCCGTCGAGCAGCGCGCGCGTGGTCTCCTCGAGTTTCAGCAGGCGATGGATCTCGGCCCTGCGCTCGTCCGTACGCGGCGGGGTTTCGGTCCAGGCCGGCCGGTCGGCGTAGTCCCATCGTGTGAGCTGTTTGCGCCAGAGCTCGACCAACTGATGCGTCGAGCGGGATCCCTTCAGCGCTGCTTGGAAGTCCGCCTCGTCGGCGTACGCCGCGGCTTCCGGAGCCATGTCCTCGGCCTGGTACGCCAGGGCGCGGGCCAGGTTCTTCGGCTTGCTGCCGTCGAGATCGGACAGCACGGCACTGTGCAGCTCGAGCCGGAAGGTTTCGGTGCTTGTCAATTGGGGGTCCTCGTCGGTCACGGAAGACGGAAGTCGGTGAGGTCGACCGGCGAGCCGGGTACCGAGCTCAAATGGGTCACGTCCATGCGGTAGTCGATCGACGAGACGTGCTCTCGGACGGAGAGGGGAATCATCGACTCGGTCAACCTCGGCAGTTGCCCGGCCGGGACGAGCAAGGGCGCCGTGCGCAGGGTCCAACGTTCATCGTCCGGGTCGCTCTCGCTCCAGCCGCCGGCCGCGAGGGCGCTCTCCAGGCGCACGGACGCGATGCGGTGCGCCGCGCGGGCGTCACGGATCACCGAGGCCACCGACTCACCCAGGGAGCGGCCGGCGAGGCCACCGCGCGTCAGCTGGAGAGAGGCGAACCACAAGGGTCGCCCGGAGCTCTCCGTGAGCTGGTGTATCCCGTGAACGGTGTGCCGACGCCTTTCGGAGGCGGTGGTCTTCACCTCGAGATCGGACTCGGGCAGCCCGAAGTCGTGCTGCTCCGCCTTGGGGCCGGTCCACGCCTCGACCGCCTGCGCCCACCCGTGGGAGCGGGCCACGGCGAGCAATACCGCGAGTTCGCCGTGCAGCCCTATGCGACGCTCCGCCCCGAGGCCGCGCGGCTGGTCGAGCAGCCGGCCCCAGGCTTGGACCGTTTCCTCGAAGGCCTGCCCGAGGTCGCGCTCGCCGGTGACGATGCGGTCCGCGACGGCGATGAGCAGATCGTGGAAGTCGCGCATCAACGCCACCTGGGTGGTGTGGATGCGCGCCATCCGAGTTCCGCCGCGCCGCACCTGGTCGATGGTCACCGCCGGCAGCGGTGAGCGCGGTGGCTGCTGGTGCCGGTCGAGTTCCACCTGCAGCGAGATCTCCTGCCCGCCGTCCCCGATCTCGTACCAGACCGCGCGCTCCGCGGTCGGTGCGGAGAGCCGATAGCTGGCTGCCTGCCGTTCCCCGAGATAGTGCTCGACGGTCGACCAGGGGAGTTCCGGGTATCCGCCGGAGTCAGTCATCGTCGCCCATGCGTTCCAGTTCGGTGCGTGCGGCGGCCACCAGGATGGACTGCCACAACTGAAGGTTGTCCTTTTCCCGACTCCCGCTGTATTCCTTCTCGAATACCTGGTGGAGCAGGAGGTACATGAGTGACTTCAAGGTTGGTGCGTCGTTGAGGCCGCCGCGCCTTCCACCGAGAATCGCCGACCGGTAGTGGTGATTCAGGACGATGGTCCGGTTCTCCCTGTCGATGTCGAAGAACAGGCTGTTGTCCAATGTCTGCCAGCGGATGGCGATGGGTTCTTCACCCGGCAGCAGCGGCAGCTCGTCTTCGATCGCCTCCCGCACGGCGGGGTCGAAACCCTTGCCCGGCCCGATGACGGACTTTCGAGCGGTTCCCGCCCGCTTGCGCGCCTCGCGATAGACCGACTCGGCGTCCGCGACATAGTCGACGAAGCGCCGACCCTCGGCGTCCCGCGCCTCTTCCAAGGCGGAGACGAACTCGGGGGAGACCTCTACGCCTTCCTTCTTCACGGTCAGACGGAACACGTCGCTTCCATGCGACGGAAGGTCGATGGCCACACGGGAAAGCGAGAGGTGTTGATCCGGCTGGCGGAAATTGTTCCACCCACCTGCCTGCACGAGCCGATTGTGTCGATAGAAATAGAAACCCTGGCGTTCCAGGACGGAGCCGACCGCCTTGTATCCGTCCAGGGTCGATTTCGCCGGCCAGACGTGGGCGTCGAGGGATACGGGGAGGATGGAAGCGAGGTCCACGGTGAAGCGCCGAGGGTACTCTGCGTGACCCGGGACCGGATATCCGAACGGGTCGAGGGGCTCGACTCCGAAGTTCATGTACTCGGTACCGGTGTTCACATCCTCGACCGCGATCGTGATGTTGAAGTCGTCCCTGGCGAGGAACCTGTGCAGGTACAGACCGAGCTGGAGGCCGAGTCGGTTGATGGTCCGGTGCAGGTAGCGGTCGGTTTGGCCGCCTCCGCCGTTTCGGGGGAAGTTCTTCACCCCGTCCCAGCGGATGACGGTGCCCTGCCAGGTGATCGGCCGCTGGGCGTACCGGTCGATCAGTGTCTGCGCGTAGTCGGCGGCCACGATGTCGCACTCGTACCCGTTCACCGCCCGCTCCATGAGCCAACGGCGGCCCACGGCCCTGGTCCTGCGCGTCTTGCTCACGACCGTCACCGCGGACGCGTGGCTCAGCGATGCGGACTTCAAACCGGTGCCGAACATCCCCAGGGCTTCGGAGGCGTAGTCGCGCCGGCCTCCGACGGTCATGGCGACATCGAGGTCCTCCTCGGTCATCCCCTTCCCGTCGTCGATGACGAGGAGGCTTACGAGCCGGTCCTCGTCGCGCAGGAAGTGGATCACCACGTCCCGGGCCCCGGCGTCGATGGAATTGTCGACAAGATCGGCGATGGCCACCTCGAAGCCGTATCCCTGGCTGCTGAGCGCCTCCATGTACCGGGCGTCAGGAGGGAGGTGCTTGCTGCCAGTGGTGGGAACTTCGAACTGCCAGTCGTCGGTCATTACCTGCCTCGGGGATCGTCGAATCGAGGACGAGCCTAATCCGCGCGTGTCACCTGCGGCAGGTCTGGGTGAATACGGCCGGGATCGTCGACAGTGGGATCAGGGGCCGGTGACCCCGTGGCACTCCGCGTACGGCTTGCCTGAGGTGCACCAGCAGGGGTTGGTGGGGGTGGGGGGCCAGGGGGTGGCCTTGCCTCGGGCGGCCAAGGTGGTGGCGTATTCCGCCAGGAGGGACGGGGAGGCCGGGGAGGTTTTCTCCGAGGCTGCGAAGGCCTCGTACGACGGGACGCTTCCCGTGACGATGCCGAGGTTCGTCGTGCCCGAGGCGGCGAGGGCGCGGAGGGAGGATTCCACCTGCGTCAGGTGGACCTCGTGCGAGGGGTACTCCGCCGCGAGGGTGGGGTACGAGGTCAGGAGTTCCGCCAGCTCGCGGGCCGGCCAGTGGAGGATCGCCACCGGGAAGGGGCGGGAGAGGGCCGCGCGGCGGTCGCCCAGTTCGGCGCGGAGGCGGGCGATCTCGGCGCGGAGTTCGGCCGGGTCGTCGGAGCCCAGGGCCCAGATGCGCTTCGGGTCGTGGAGTTCGTCGAGGGGGATCGGGCCGATGTGGCGGGTGTCGGCGACCATGTCCCAGTCGTCGTGCGGACGCCCGAGCAGGCGGCGGACCCGGTGGCGGCCCGTCAGGAGGGCGGTCGTGGCCGGGGTCAGCGGGTCGTTCTCCGAGATGAGGAGGGTCGCCGCCTCGGTGAAGCAGTCGTGCGAGGCCTCCAACTCGTCGTGGGTCTCGAGGGCCTCCGCGATGACCTCCCACGGCGCCGGGTCCTTCGGGGAGGCGGCGCGGATGCCCGAGATCAGGGCGCGGGCCTCCGGTTCGTGGCCGTACTCCCAGAGGTTCGCCGCCTGCAGGGCCTTGATCAGGTGCGGGTTGGCCGGCGAGGCGGAGAGCAATTGGTCGTACAGCGCGCTGGCGCGGTCCCGTGCGTCTGCCAACTCGAGGTGGGCAGCGGCCTGGAGGAGCAACGGCTCCTGGTCCTCGGGATAGCGGGTCGCCGTGCGGATGAGGCGCTCGGCTTCGGCGATGTGCTCGGCAGGCGTGTCAGGGCGCATGGATCACACCGTACTGCTGCTGGTCAGTTGACGGGGGAGGACTTAGGGTGCCGCCCGTGCGGGATCACATACCTGTGGTGGTTCAGGGGAGCGGCCGGCGGGTGCGCCGGGTCGGTCTCGCGGGGGTGCTGTGGGCGGCCGCCGAGCTGACCGTCACTGTGGGGGTGGTGGTCCTGTTGCTGGTGGTGCATCAGGTGTGGTGGACCAACCGGCAGGCCGTCGCCGCCGCGCAGGAGCAGGTCAGGGAGTTGGAGAGTGACTGGGCCCGTGCGCCGGATGGTCCGGAGGAGCCCACCGATCCGGTTGCTTCCGCTCCTTCCGGCGACGAGGAATCCGTTTCGTCGCCGTCGCCGAAGGTCTCTGCGACCGTGCCGGCCCGTGCCCCTGCGGCCAAGCCGCCGGCCCGGGACCAGGCGTACGCCGTCCTGCGGATCCCCCGGCTCGGTCTCACCGTCCCCGTCGCTCAGGGGATCGACAAGCGGGCCGTGCTCGACAAGGGCTACGCCGGGCAGTACCCCGGGACCGCGCGGCCCGGGGAGCAGGGGAACTTCGCGCTGGCCGGGCACCGCAATACGCATGGGGAGCCGTTCCGGTACATCAACCGGCTGCGGGCCGGGGACGAACTGATCGTCGAGGTGCGCGGGCAGCGGTACACGTACGTCGTCGGGAAGGTGCTCGGTGAGACGACCGAGCGGGACACCGGGGTCATCGCGCCGGTGCCGCGGAGCCTGGTGAAGCCGGACTACGGGTACAGCGAGCCCGGTGCGTACATCACGCTCACCACCTGCACGCCCGAGTACACGTCCAAGTACCGGCTCGTGGTGTGGGGGACTCTGAGGTCTTGATCCGACCTCGTTGTCAGTGGGGCCGGTTAGTATCGATCGCAAGGAGCGGGTCTCGTACGGAGGTTCGCGCGGGGGAGTGGAAGGGGGAGGTCCGAATGGCTCGGCGCTTTCTTCTTCTGTTTGCCCGGACCTCACTGGTGCTGGTGCTGCTCGGGGGAGTCCTCGGGCTGTTCGCCGGGGAGGGTGGGCTGGGAGCGGTCGTTGTCGCTCTGGCCGCCACCGTTGCCGTGGGCGCCGAGGCCCTGGCCGCCGCCGCACGTCTGGTGCGGCCCGTGCCGCCGCACCGAATACGCACCGCGATCCGTGATCGCGAGCAGCGCACGGCGTTCCTGCCGCAGCGCGATCCCGATGCCTCGGGCCGGTCGCGGCCCAGGGCGCCCGGCCGTCTGGTCCCGACGGCCGCGTAGGGGCGCGCAGTAACCTCACGCCTTCTCTGATCACTGTTGTCGCCCCTCGCGGGTCGTCACGCCGAAATGCATCTCCCTGCATCTCTTTCGACGTCGACGAGACCCTTCGGAGGGCCCACGTGTCCGTTTTCACCCACCTTGTTGCCGAGCTGGGCCGGCTTCTCGAGCCGGTACTGGCCGAGTCCGCGACCGCTGCCGCGATCGTGCTGTTCACCGTGCTCGTACGGCTTGCCCTGCATCCGCTGAGCCGTGCCGCCTTCCGTGGGGCGACCCCGGTGGCGGGGTGCCTGCCGGTGCTGCTGCAGCTGCCGGTGTTCTTCCTGATGTACCAGGCCTTCACCTCGGGTGACGAGCTGCTGGCGCACCGGCTGTTCGCCGCGCCGCTGGGCGCCCGGTGGACCGAGGCGCTGGGGGAGGGCGGCCTGCTGGGGGCGCAGGGGCTGGTGTTCCTCGGGCTGTTCGCGGCGATCGGGGTCGTGGCCGCGTGGAGCGCGGTACGGGGGCGCCGGGCCGCCGCCGCGGCCGCGCTCGCCCCGGCCCCGGCTGCCCCGACCGGGGCCCCGGCCGCTCCGGCCGGGATGAGCCCCGAGCAGCAGGAGGTCATGCGCAAGCTGGGCGGCGTACTGCCCCTGCTGTCCTTCGGGACGCTGATCACGGCTGCCGTGGTGCCGCTGGCGGCCGGGCTGTACCTGCTGACCACCACCGCATGGTCGGTGGCGGAGCGCGCCTGGCTGCAGCACCGCAAGGAGCGGGCGGCTGCCGGAGCGGCGCGTTCCAGCCTGTGAACAGGGTCTTGCGGATTGGTCGGACTTCTTGGAGGATCAACCAATCCTCCGATGGCCGCAACCCATCGGCCGGCGCCTGGGCACGCCCATGCGCCGACCACCCACGACCACGGGAGAATGCCCATGAAGCTGCTGCGTGTCGGACCCGTCGGGTCGGAGCGCCCCGCGCTGCTCGACCAGGACGGCACCCTGCGTGACCTGTCCGGCCTGATCACGGATGTGGACGGCATTCTCCTCGCCGACGACTCGCTGCTCTCCCGGGTACGGGACGCGGCGGAAGCGGGCGAGCTCCCGGTCCTGGACGCCGAAGGGCTGCGCATCGGCGCGCCGGTCGGCCGCATAGGCAAGATCGTGGGCATCGGGCTGAACTACTTCGGGCACGCGGCCGAGATCGGCGCGGAGCCGCCGGCCGAGCCGATCCTGTTCCTGAAGGCCGCGGACACCGTGGTCGGCCCGGACGACACCGTGCTGATCCCGCGCGGCAGCGTGAAGACCGACTGGGAGGCCGAGCTCGGCGTCGTCATCGGCAGCACCGCCCGCTACCTGGCCTCCGCCGAGGAAGGCCTCGCACACGTCGGCGGGTACCTGCTGGTCAACGACGTCTCGGAGCGCGAGTTCCAGATCGAGCGCGGCGGCACCTGGGACAAGGGCAAGAACTGCGAGACCTTCACCCCGCTCGGCCCCTGGCTGGTCACGGCCGACGAGATCCCGGACCCGCAGGTCCTGGACGTGAAGCTGTGGGTCAACGGAGAGCTCAAGCAGGACGGCAACACCGCGGACCAGATCTTCCCGGTCGGCGAGGTCGTCCGGTACCTGAGCCAGTTCATGACCCTGTACCCGGGCGACGTCATCGTCACCGGTACGCCCGCCGGTGTGGCCATGGGCCAGCCGGAACCGAAGCCGTACCTGCGGGCCGGTGACGTCGTGGAGCTGGAGATCGACGGCCTGGGCCGCCAGCGCCAGGAGTTCAAGGGCGCCTAGCCGAGGCGAGTGAGAACGCGGAAGGGGCGGGCTGCCATCGGCAGCCCGCCCCTTCCGCGTGCGTGGTGTGCGATCCCGGCTCAGCCTTCGGCCGACGTGCGGCGACGGCGGTTGGCGAGCACCAGGCCGGCGCCCGCGGCGAGCGCGGCGGCGCTGCCGCCCGCGAACCAGACGTTCTCGGAACCGGCGCCGGTGTTCGCGAGCGGGGCGGACCCGCCCGCCGCGGTCACGTTGCCGTTGCCGCCGGTGCCCTGGGCCGCGGCCTGAGTGGCGCCGCCGGTGGTGCCGGTGCCCGTGGACCCGTTCTTTTCCTTGTCCTTCGCGTCCTTGTCCTTCTTGTCCTGCTCCGCCTTGGCGGCCGCGTCCTCAGCGGCCTTGTCCTTGGCGCGCGCCTCGTGCTGGCCGGTCTTCAGGAACGCCGCGCGGTCCTCGGGCGTTCCCTTGATGGCGGCGATGGCGGCCTTCTTCAGCTCCGGGCCGGCGTTGTTCAGCATCGCCCAGATCAGGACGCTGTTGTCCTCGTCGCGCAGCTTGTGCTGGCCGGTCTTGACGAACTCGCGCAGCTCCGCGTTGGACGGGTGCCCGTTGAGGAGTGCGTTGATGGCCGCCTTCAGGCCCGGGCCGGCGCTCTCGTACATGCGCGAGAGCTCGACGCGGTCGTCGCTCGCGCGGATGTTGTGCTGGCCCGTCTCGATGAACTCGCGCACCTGCTCCGGGGTTCCGCTGCGCAGGAGCTTCTCGACGGCCTCGCGGATGCCCCGGCCCGCGCCGTTCAGCATGCGGAACAGCTCGACCTGGTCGTCCTCGTACCGGGCCTTGTGCTGCCCGACGGCGAGGAACTCCTTCAGGGCGGCGTGGGTTCCGGCCCGCAGGGCCTTCTCCGCCTCGCGCTTGACGGCGACGCCGCCGGCGCTGTGGATCCGGGAGACCAGGACCTGGTCGTCGACGTACTGCTCCTTCTGCCAGTCGACCTCCAGGAAGTGCCGCATGTCCGCGGCCGTCCCCTTGAGTGCCTTCTCGGCCGCCTCGCGCACGCCCGGCCCGCTCGCCGGGTCGGCCAGGATCGCCTGGATCGCGGCCCGGTCCTTCGCGGCCTGCGGGTCCTCCGCGGGCTTCTCCGCCGGCTTCTCCGCGGGCGGCTGTCCCTCGGAGGCCCGGTCCGGCGCGGTCGGAGACGACGGCGTGGACGGCGACGGGGCGTCAGCGGCGAAGGCCGGCGAGGAGAGCAGGACGGCCGGGGCCATCGCGGCGGCAGCGACGACCGACGCGATCCGGGGCAGCTTCACAGAGGATTCCATTCTTCACACATGTGATGATCGTGATGGCAGCCTGTGCAGGATAGATCGTTTGTCCGCCCCGGAAACGCCGATTTTCATGAGCCCTGGCTCACAGCTCCACGACCACTCCGTCCCGGGACGAGGCACGGGCCGCCTCCAGTACGTCGAGGCAGTGCGCGGCCTCGTACGCCGTGACCGGCACGGGCCCGCCCTCGAGCAGGGCCGCGGCCACCGCCGCGTAGTACGCGGGGTAGTCGCCCAGCTCCGTCGGGACCGGGGTTCCGGCGCCGGTCAGCGGGGACTCCCCGGAGCCCACCCGGCCCCACAGGTGCGGGGGCTCCTCGCCCCACGGCACGTCCCCGTCCGGCCGCATTCCCTCGCGCAGGGCGCCCTCCTGGGGGTCGAGGCCGTACTTCACGTAGCCGGCCCGCGAGCCCAGGACGCGGAACCGCGGACCGAGTTGGGCGGTGGTGGCGCTGACGTAGAGGTGGGAGCGGATCCCGTTCGCGTGCGTGATGGCGATGAAGGTGTCGTCGTCGGTCTCGGCGCCCGGGCGGCGCACGTCGGCCTCCGCGTAGACCCGTACCGCCGGGCCGAACAGCACCAGTGCCTGGTCGACGACGTGACTGCCCAGGTCGTACAGCAGGCCGCCGACCTCCTCCGGGGCGCCCGACTCGCGCCAGCCGCCCTTGAGCTGCGGGCGCCAGCGCTCGAAGCGGGACTCGAAGCGCTGGATCTCGCCGAGTTCGCCGTCCGCGAGGAGGCGGCGGACGGTGAGGAAGTCGTTGTCCCAGCGGCGGTTCTGGAAGACGGACAGGAACGTTCCGGTCCGCTCGGCGAGGGCTGCGAGTTCGCGCGCCTCGGCGGCGGTGGCGGCGAGCGGCTTGTCCACGACGACGGGGATCCCCGCGGTCAGGGCGGCCGTGGCGAGCGGCACGTGGGTCTTGTTGGGGGAGGCGATCACGACGAGGTCGAGGGCGTCGGCGCCGCCCGCGCGCTCCCACAGCTCGTCGGGGGAGGCGGCGATCCGGACGTCGGGGAACTCGGCGAGGACCTGCGCCTGCCGGCCCGGGTCGGAGGTGACGACCGTGTCGAGGACGAGCCCGTCGGTGGCCGTCACGAGGGGGGCGTGGAAGACGGAGCCGGCGAGTCCGTAGCCGACCAGGCCGACGCGGAGGGGGGCGGGGGAGGAAGGGGAGGCGGGGTTGCTCATGGAACCACTTTGGCAACAGTGTTGCCAAAGTGCAAGGAAGGTGGACAATGGACTCGTGAACAGGGGTAGCGGGGACGGGCGCGGCGGGGTGAACCTGCCGGCGCTGCGCGGGCACAACGAGGCGCTGATGCTGGATCTGCTGCGCGGCGCGGGCCCGGCGGGCCTGGGCCGCGCCGAGCTCGCGTCCCGTACGGGACTCACCCCGCAGGCCGTCAGTAAGATCACGGCCCGGCTCGGCGCGGACGGGCTGGTCGCCGAGGCCGGGCGAGCCGCGTCCACCGGCGGTAAACCGCGCACCCTGCTCCGGCTGGTGCCGGACGTACATCACGCCGTCGGAGTGCACCTGGACCGCGACGAGCTCCGGGCGGTACGGGTGGACCTGGCGGGCCGCGTCGTCGCCGAGGGCGGTGGTCCGCTGGACTTCGGTCTCGGCCCGGAGTCGGTGGTGGAGGCGGTCGTACGGGCGGTCGCGCGGGTCGGAGACCCGGCCGGGCTGCCGCCCCTGGGCGTCGGGGTGGCCGCACCGGGGCCGCTCGACCACCGGGCCGGGACGATGGGGCGGGTGACGGGGTTCCCGAGCTGGAAGGGCTTTCCGCTGCGGGGGGTGCTGCAGGGGCGGCTGGGCCTGCCGGTGCTGCTGGACAAGGACACGAACGCCGGCGCGGCCGCGGCGGCAGGGGCGTGGCTCCGGGCCGCCTGGCCGGATGCGGATGCCGGGCGTGTCGCCGATGCCGCGCCGGATGCGCATGCGTATCCGTTTGCCGGCGGAGGGCCCCGCACCTGCGTGTACCTGCATGTCGGGACCGGGCTCGGCGCGGGGTTGTGGCTGGGCGGCGAGGTCTACCGCGGTGAGCGCTCGGCGGCGGGGGAGTTCGGGCACCAGGTGCTCCTGCTGGACGGGCCGCCGTGCCGGTGCGGGGCGCGCGGCTGCGTGGAGGCGCTGTGCCTGGGGGCGGTTGCCCGAGGTGATTTTCCCGAGGCGGCGCGGATCCTGGGCGAGGCCGCGGCCAATCTGGTGGCGCTGCTGGATGTGGACCGTGTGCTGCTCGGCGGGCGTGTGGTGGCGGCGGCGCCGGACGTCTTCGTGGCCGGGGTCGGCGCCGTTCTCGCTGCCCGCGCGCTTGATCCGACCCGGCCGGTGGTAGCCCTGGCGGGGGCGGGGGTGGCGGAGGGGGCGGCGGAGTTGGCGCTCGGGCCGGTGTTCGGGCGGGCGGGGTGACGTCGTGGCGGTGCCGTGCCGTGCTGGGTGCGGCGCCGTTGCCGGGGCTCCGCCCCGGACCCCGCGCCTCAAACTCCCCCAGACTCCGTCCGGGGGGACCCCCAGGCGGGGCTGAAAGGGGCCGGGCGGGGCTGAAAGGGGCCGGGCGGCGCTTGACGGGTTGCGCTGATTGGGCGTAAACCGGAACGACTCGGGCGCGGCGGGCGGTAGCGGGTCGCGCGCGCGTGGCAGGGTGCGGGCTGGGACCGGGGTGATTGTCACCTGGTCCGACCATTGACCCGTCCGGCGAGCAGCGAAGGTCTTCCATGCGAGTGCGCAAAGCCCTTGCCCTCGGCGCCGTCCTCTCCGCCGCCCTGGTCGCCGCCACCACCACCGCCCCCACCGCGGCCGCGGACATCGGTACGGGCGGCGGGGCCCGGCCCGCGCCCGCGCTGCCGTCCCGCGCGAAGGCCACCTGCGGGGACGGGAAGAGCACCGCCTTCCCCATCGGGGCCCGGATCCGCGGCGGACCGGCCGTGTACCGCACCGGCGGCGGACCGCAGACCTGGTACCTGGACCTGACCAACACCACGGACTCCCTGTGCACGGCCATCCACCCCGTGGTCGTCCTCACCGACAAGGCCCGCGCCCTGCGCCCCGCCCACCTGCGGATGGAGTTCGACACCCCGAGCGGCACCCTCCCCGTCAGCCTGGAGCGGACCGACCGCGACGAGATCATCGCCGTCTTCGACGGCGGTTCCGCCTTCCCCGGCTTCACCGTCGCCGCGGGCGGGTCGCTCACCGTCAGGGTCGGCCTCGCCTTCGCGCCCGACGCGCCCACCGGTGAAGTCGTCGCCGACGCCGCCCTCGTGCAGCGCAACGGCGACGACGGCGACTGGATCGGCGAGGCCGGCGGCTACCGGTTCTCCGTCGAGGGCCCGGAGGATCCCCAGGAAGCGGGCTCCCTCGCGCACACCGGCCCCCGCGAACTGGCGCACGGCGCCGGCGCCGGTGCCGTGGCCGCCCTCACCGTCGGCGGCGGACTGGTGATCGGGGCCCGGCGGCTGCGCGCCCCCGCCCGCTGACCTCCGTACATCCGGCCCGCATAGAGTCCCAGCGTGGAAGAACAGACCCAGCACCACCGCCCCGGCTCGCCCGTCCGCTCGGGCATTCCCGAGCACGGCCGCATCCCGAAGTACTACGCCGTCAAGGCCCGCATCGCCGAGCTCCTCGACGAGCTCGGCGAGGGCGGATCGCTGCCCACCGAGCGCGATCTCGCCGAGCGGTACGAGGTGTCCCGCGAGACCGTCCGCCAGGCCCTGCGCGAGCTGCTGCTGGAAGGCCGCCTGCGCCGCGCCGGCCGCGGGACCGTCGTCGCCGGCCCGAAGCTGGAGCAGCCGCTGTCGCTGGCGAGCTATACCGAGGGAGTTCGCCGCCAGGGCCGCCGCCCGGGCCGTCACCTCATCGGGCTGGAGCAGTTCCCGTGCCCGCCCGACCTCGCCCCCGGCATCGGCGCCGAGGCCGGCGAGCCGGTCTGGCACCTGGAGCGCGTCCTGCTGGCCGACGACGAGCGGGTCGGCCTGGAGAGCACGTACGTACGGGTGGCCCGGGCTCCCCGGCTCGACAGCGATTTCCAGCCGGACTCCTCCTTCTACGGATACCTCCGCGACCGGCTCGGCATCTCCTTCGGCGACGCCGACGAGAAGCTGGAGACGGTCCTCGCGACGCCCCGCGAGGCCCTGCTGATCGGCACCCCGCCGGCCCTTCCCATGCTGCTCATCCACCGCTTCTCGCGGGATCAGGACGGCCGGCCGCTGGAACGGGTGCGTTCGCTCTACCGTGGCGACCGGTTCAGCTTCACGACCCGTCTGCGGCCCGAATAGTCCCGAGCCAACCCACCCTTACCGGCCATAAAGGGGCGTATTCAGATCACAGAAAGATAACGGGTCTAGTCCAAGCTTGGGGGGCTGTTCACCGGCGCGTTGCCCGCCGGATCCTCCCGGGTCACGGGGCGCGCCCACCGTGAACGGCGTGAGAGTCATAGTCGTCGGAGGCGGCGTGGTCGGCACCATGCACGCCTGGCAAGCAGTCCAACGCGGCCACGAGGTCGTCCAGATCGAGCGAGAGGCCGAGGCCCGCGGCGCGTCGCTGCGCAATTTCGGCCAGATCTGGGTCAGCGGTCGGGCCGGGGGCGAGGAGCTCGACACCGCCCTGCGGGCCCGCGAGCTCTGGGAGCGCATCGGCGCGGAGGTGCCCGGCCTGGGCTTCCGCGCCATCGGCTCCCTCACCCCCGTCCGCAACGCCCGTGAGTACGCGGTCGCCGAGGCGGCCGTGGCCCGCCCCGACGCCGCCGCACGCGGCTACAAGCTGGTGACCGCCGAGGAGGCGCGGGAGATCAACCCGGCCCTGCGCGGCACATTCGAGGCCGCGCTGTGGTGCGAGCGGGACGCGGCCGTCGAACCGCGCACCGCGCAGCTCCACCTGCGGGAGGCCCTCAAGGCCACCGGCCGCTACGCCTTCCTGCCCGGGCGGGAAGTACGCGAGGTCGCGGGCCCGGGCGCCGTCCGCGACGACCACGGCGACGTCCACCGCGGCGACGCGGTCGTCCTGGCCACCGGGGCCTGGCTGTCCGGCCTGGTCCGCGAGCTGGTCCCCGAGCTGCCCGTGCGCCGCGTCCGGCTCCAGATGATGCAGACCGCCCCGCTCGGCGAGCGGCTGACCACCTCCGTCGCGGACGCCGACAGCTTCCGCTACTACCCGGCCTACAAGTCCGCCGCGCTCGACGAGCTCAACGCCGGGCAGGCGCAGGCGCCGATAGCCGCCGCGCACAAGATGCAGCTGCTGATGGTCCAGCGCCTGGACGGCGGACTGACCATCGGCGACACCCACGAGTACGAGCACCCCTTCGCGTTCGACACCCTCGAAGACCCCTACGAGCACCTCACCGAGGTGGTCGAGTCCTTCCTGGGCCGCCCCCTGCCGAAGATCAGGCACCGCTGGGCGGGCGTGTACGCGCAGTGCACCGACACCACCCGCGTCGTCCACCGCCAGCAGGTGGCCGACGGCGTCTGGCTGGTGACCGGACCCGGCGGGCGCGGCATGACCTGCTCGCCCGCCATAGCCGAGACCACCGCGAACGAACTGGGCTGGTAAGTCAGATGACCGAGAACACCAAGAAGAACCTGATCGTCCTCGACATGGCCGGCACCACCGTCGCCGACGGCGGCCTGGTCGAGCGCGCCTTCGAGCGCGCCGCCGAGCGCCTCGGCGTCGAGCCCGGCAGCGCCGACCACGCCGAGAAGCTCCAGTACGTGCGCGACACCATGGGCGAGTCGAAGATCTCCGTCTTCCGCCACCTCTTCGGTACGGAGGACCTCGCTCAGCGCGCCAACTCCGCCTTCGAGGAGGCGTACGGGGAACTCGTCGACGGCGGGCTCATCGCCCCGATACCCGGCGCCCGCGAGGCCATCGAGAAGCTCCGCGCCGACGGCCGCACCGTCGCCTTGACCACCGGTTTCGCCCGTGTCACCCAGGACGCCATCCTCGACGCCCTGGGCTGGCAGGACCTGGCGGACCTCACCCTCTGCCCCGCCGACGCGGGCGGCCGCGGCCGCCCGTACCCGGACATGGTGCTGGCCGCGTTCCTGCGCACGGGCGCCGTGGCCGACGTACGGGAGATCGTCGTCGCGGGCGACACCGCCTACGACATGCTCAGCGGCCGCCGCTCCGGCGCCGGGACCGTGGCGGGCGTCCTCACCGGCGCCCACGACCGCGCGGCCCTGACCGAGCACGGCGCGACCCACGTCCTCGGCTCCGTCGCCGAACTCCCGCAGCTGCTCGCGGAGTCGGCGTGAGTGGCATCCGCTTCGACGGGGTCAGCGTCGCCTACGGCGGCAACACCGTCCTGGACTCCCTCGACCTGACCGTCGAGCCCGGCGAGGTGATGGCGCTGCTCGGCCCCTCCGGCTCCGGCAAGACCACGGCGCTGCGGGCGGTCGCCGGTTTCGTACGGCCCGTCGCGGGCCGGGTCCTGATCGGCGGCCGGGACGTCACCGCGCTCCCGCCGCACAAGCGCGGCATCGGCATGGTCGTCCAGCAGTACGCGCTCTTCCCGCACATGCGGGTCGAGGCCAACGTCGCCTTCGGTCTGAAGGCCCAGAAGGCGCCCAAGGCCGAGATCCCCGGCCGGGTCGCCGAGGCCCTGGACATGACCGGCATGGCGGCCTACGCCAAGCGCTACCCGCGCGAACTGTCGGGCGGACAGCAACAGCGCGTGGCCATCGCCCGCGCCCTCGCCATCCGCCCCGGGGTGCTCCTGCTCGACGAGCCGCTGTCCGCGCTCGACGCACAGCTGCGCTCCGGGATGCTCGCCGAACTGGCCCGCCTGCACCGCGAACTGCCCGACGTCTCCATCCTGTACGTCACCCACGACCAGGTCGAAGCGCTCACCCTGGCCGACCGGATCGCCGTCATGGACAAGGCCCGGCTCCAGGACTGCGGGACCCCGCAGGAGCTGTACCGGGCCCCGCGCACCGAGTTCACCGCCTCCTTCGTCGGCAACGCGAACCTGCTGCCGGTGACCGTGGCCGAGACCGGAGCGGTCTTCGAGGGCCGCCCGCTGGCCTTCGACCGCGGCCGCGCCACGCCGGGGTCCACCGCGACCCTGTGCGTACGGCCGCACCTGCTCGGCCTCGGGGACGGCCCGAACGCGCTGAGCGGCCGCATCGCCGAGGTCCAGTGGCGCGGCTCGACGCACCGGCTGTACGTCGACGTGGACGGCCACCGCGTGAAGGCGGACCTGCCCGAGCTGCGGGAGACTCCGGCGCTGGGGGACAGGGTCACGCTGCACTTCGAGCCGCGCGACGCCGTGCTGCTGGCCGCTGGGGTGTCCGATGCCTGACGCCACGCGCCGGGCCATGGCCGTCCCGGCCACGCGTGAAGCCCCCTCCGGGGAGGCACGGGGCTCCGCCCCGGACCCCGCGCCTCAAACGCCGGCGGGGCTGAAAAGCGCGGCGGAGCCGCACAACGGAGGCGGCGCCGGCGCTCGGCGCGGGATCCCCCGGTGGGTGTGGACCGTGCCGCCCGTCGCCGTGCTCGCGCTCGTCTTTCTCTACCCCCTCGCACTGGTGGTGCAGCAGTCGCTCACGCCCGAGAACGGCGGCGGCGCCTTCGACGCGTACGCCTCCGTCTTCGCCTCGCAGAGCTTCCGCGAGGCCCTGGGGACCACCGTCTGGCTCGCCGTCGGAGCCACCGCCGGCTGCCTCGTCCTCGGCTTCGCGCTCGCGCTCGTCATCGCCTTCGTGCCCTTCCCGGGGGCCCGCGCCGTCGCGAAGTTCATCGACGTCTTCCTCTCCTTCCCCTCCTTCCTCATCACCCTCGCCCTGCTCTTCATCTACGGCACCGTCGGCATGGCCAACGGCGTCTGGACCGACTTCACCGGCGCCGCCGACGGGCCCTTCCACTTCCTGACCACCCCCTGGGGCGTCCTGCTCGCGGAGATCACGTACTTCACGCCCTTCGTGATGCGCCCCCTGCTCGCCGCCTTCTCCCAGCTGGACACCGCCCAGCTGGAGGTCGCCGCCGGTCTCGGCGCCCGGCCCGCCCGGATCATCCGGCAGGTGATCCTCCCCGAGGCGCTCCCGGCCCTGGCCGCGGGCGGCAGCCTCGTCCTCGTCATGTGCCTCAACGAGTTCGGGATCGTCCTGTTCACCGGAGCCAAGGACGTCACGACCCTCCCGATGCTTATCTACGGCAAGGCGATCCTCGAATCCGACTACGCGGCCGCCTGCGTGGTCGCCGTCGTCAACATCGTGATCTCCGTCGGCCTGTTCGGCCTCTACCGGGTGGTGAGCAAGCGTGCTGGTGCATAGCAAGACCGGCCGGTGGGCCGTCTGGAGCTTCTTCGGCCTCCTCTTCCTGCCCCTCTTCGCCCTGCCCCTGCTCGTCGTGGTCGCGGCCTCGTTCGCCACCCACTGGTCCGGCGCCTTCCCCTCCGGCCCGACCACCGCGAACTACGCCTCCGCCGTGCAGGGCGAGTCCCTCCAGGCCCTGACCACCAGCCTGGTCACCGCCGTGGCCGCCAGCCTGCTCGCGCTCACCGTCGGCACCTGGGCGGCGCTGGCCGGCGCCGCACTCGGCAAGCGCGGGAAGCGGTCCCTGGACGCGCTGTTCGTGCTGCCCGTCGCCGTGCCGTCCGTGGTCGTCGGCCTCGCCGTGCTCGTGGCCTTCAGCCGGCCGCCGCTGCTCCTCAACGGCACCAGCTCGATCGTCATCCTGGCGCACACGATCCTTGTCACGGCGTTCGCCTACCAGTCGGTTTCGGCGGCGATCGTACGGCTCGACCCCGCGTACGAGCAGGCCGCGGCCTCCCTCGGCGCCCGCCCCGGCTACGTGCTGTGGCGGGTCAGACTCCCGCTCCTGCTGCCGTCCCTCACCGCGGCGGCGGGGCTCTGCTTCGCCCTGTCCATGGGCGAGCTGAGCGCCACGATGATGCTCTACCCGCCGGACTGGATGCCCCTCCCGGTCCGGATCTTCACGGCCACCGACCGCGGTTCGCTCTTCAGCGGATCCGCCGTCGCCGTGGTCCTGATGGCCACCACCCTGCTCGTGCTGCTGGCCGTCTCCCGCATCCGCACCAAAGCCTCCTACCGCTGAACCCCGCACCCCCGCACCGCCGTAACCCCTCGCTGATCCCCTGCTGACTCCCTTTCCCCGTAAGGAAGTTCCATGCCCAGCAAGCTCCTGCTCCGTACCGCCGCCGCCGTCTCCGGCAGCCTTGCCCTGGCCCTCTCACTCACCGCGTGCGGCGGCTCCACCACCGCCGACTCCGGCGGCAAGGACGGCGGCGAGAAGGTCGTCACCGTCTACAGCGCCGACGGCCTCAAGAGCGAGAAGGGCGACGGCTGGTACGACAAGGTCTTCGCCGACTTCACCAAGAAGACCGGCATCGAGGTCAAGTACGTCGAGGGCGGCTCCGGCGAGATGGTGCAGCGTGCCGTCCGCGAGAAGACCAACACCCAGGCCGACGTACTGATCACCCTGCCGCCCTTCATCCAGCAGGCCGACGGCAAGGGCCTCCTCCAGGCCTACAAGCCGCAGGGCTCCGAGAAGGTCAACGGCGCCGACAAGGCCGCCGACGGCAAGTGGACCTCGGTCGTCAACAACTACTTCGGCTTCATCTACAACAAGAAGGAGCTCGCCGAGGCCCCCAAGACCTGGGAGGAGCTGCTGGACGCCAAGTACAAGGGCAAGCTGCAGTACTCCACCCCGGGCGTCGCGGGCGACGGCACCGCCGTCCTCATCAAGGCCATGCACGACTTCGGTGGCAAGGAGCAGGCGAACGAGTACCTGAAGAAGCTCCAGGCCAACAACGTCGGCCCGTCCTCCTCCACCAGCAAGCTGGCGCCGAAGACCGACAAGGGCGAGCTGCTCGTCGCCAACGGCGACGTCCAGATGAACTTCGCGCAGTCCAAGTCCATGCCGAACCTGGGCATCTGGTTCCCCGCGAAGGAGGGCGGCAAGCCCACCAGCTTCGCCCTGCCGTATGCGGCGGGCCTCGTCGACAAGGCCCCGCACACCGAGAACGGCAAGAAGCTCCTCGACCACCTGCTCAGCGAGGAGGCCCAGCAGCTGGTCAGCGGGGTCGGCGGCGGCTTCCCGGCGCGCACCGACGTCAAGCCGACCGACGCCAACGCCGTCGAGCTCACCAAGATCATGACGGGCGTCGAGATCTTCGAGCCGAACTGGGCCGACATCGACGCGAACCTCACCGGCTACGTCGACGCGTGGAAGTCGGCAACCGGCAGCTGATCGGTTACTTCCCGGCCACCCTGGTCCGGGAAAGTGACGCTTGCATAACGGGTCTGGACCGAAATGCCCTTCGGTCCGGGCTCGGTGCATTGCCCCCGCACCCTTCGCCGCTCACTTGCTCCCCAGGAGGAGTACGTGTCCACTGCCCTGCCCGGACGACGCGTCATCGCCGTGACCGCCTCTGCCGCCGCCCTCATCGCCGCCTCCGCCCTGGCCACCCCGGCCGGCGCCGCGGACGCGGCGGCCACCACCGACAAGGTGCTCGTCATCGGCATCGACGGCGCGGTCCTCGACCGCGTCAAGGCCGCCAACGCCCCCAACCTGAAGGGCCTGATGGCCCAGGGCCTGACCGCCCGCAGCACCCTGTACGCGAACCCGATGGCCGCGACCTCCTCCGGCCCCGGCTGGTCCACCATCGCCACCGGCGTGTGGCCCGACAAGCACGGCGTGAAGGACAACTCCTTCGCCGGCAAGAACTACACCGCCTACCCCGACTTCCTGACCCGCATCGAGAACGCCAAGCCGGCGCTCAACACCTACGCGGCCGCCGACTGGGAGCCCATCACCTCCACCGATGCGGGCGGCCCGATCTTCTCCGCCAAGGTCGACAAGCGCCTCTCCCTCAAGGGCGACCGCGACGGCTACGGCAGCGAGGACCCCAAGATCGCCGCCGCGGCCGCCGCCGAACTGCAGGGCCAGAACCCGGACGCCGCCTTCGTCTACCTCGGCGAGATCGACGTCGCCGGCCACTCCTACGGCGCCGCCAGCCAGCAGTACCTCGACGCCATCGGCCGCGTGGACACGCTGATCGGCCAGGTGCTGACCGCCGTCCAGAACCGCCCGACCTACAGCCAGGAGAACTGGAAGATCCTGGTCACCACCGACCACGGCCACACCAACTCCGGTGGCCACGGCGGCTCCACCATCCAGGAGCGCGGCACCTTCGTCATCGCCAAGGGCGCGGGCATCGCGGCCGGTTCGGTACGGGACGACGTGAAGCTGGTCGACGTGGCCGCGACCGCGCTCGCGCAGGTCGGCGTCCCCACGGCCGCGCTGGACGGCGTCCCGCTGGATGCCCCCGACAGCGACCCCTTCGACACCCTGCGCCCCAATCTCCAGGCCCGCGTGGACGAGACGGGCATCCCGGCCGGCGTGAAGGGCTTCACCCACACCCCGCCGGCGGGCTGGTCCGTCGACAACTCCAAGATGGGCACGGGCGGTGTCACCGAGTGGGCCGGATGGGCCTTCGCGACCGACGAGTTCTGGAGCCAGGCGCAGCGCGACCAGTGGCGCGAGCTGAACGTCCGCTCCCGTGACGTCTTCGCCGTCGCCGACTCCGACGAGTGGGACGACAAGACCCACACCGGCAGCTTCGACTCCACCCTGATCACCCCGAAGTGGGCGGTCACGGGAGGCACCACGAAGAACCTGTCCTTCCAGACGCACTACCGCCACGAGGCCGGGCAGACCGCCCAGGTTCTGGTCTCCTACAACGGCGGTGCGCCCTCCGTCGTCAAGAGCTACACCGCCGACGCGGTGGCCAAGACCGAGTCCCTGAACCTCCAGGTCCCGGCCGGTGCCACGGACGTCCAGATCCGCTTCCGCTACAGCGGCAGCAACAACTGGTACTGGACCGTCGACAACGTCCGCCTGGGCTGAGCCCAGGCCCCCGGGGTCCGGGCCGTGGACGCACGGAGCGTCCCCGACCCGGCCCCGATAGGGTGGTAGAGACCAGAGGTCACAGAGGTCAGACGCCACCGAGAGCGGAGAACAGTCCAGTGGCAGAGCGCAAGCCGATCGAATCCTGGCTCACCGACATGGACGGGGTCCTCATCCACGAGGGCACCCCGATCCCCGGCGCCGATGCCTTCATCAAGCGGCTGCGCGAGTCCGGCAAGCCCTTCCTGGTGCTGACCAACAACTCCATCTACACCCCCCGCGACCTGCAGGCGCGCCTCAGCCGCATGGGCCTCGACGTCCCCGTCGAGAACATCTGGACCTCCGCGCTGGCCACCGCGAAGTTCCTCGACGACCAGCGCCCCGGCGGCACCGCGTACGTCATCGGCGAGGCCGGTCTGACCACCGCCCTGCACGACATCGGCTACATCCTGACCGACCACGAGCCGGACTACGTGGTCCTGGGCGAGACCCGGACCTACAGCTTCGAGGCCATGACGAAGGCCGTCCGCCTGATCAACGCGGGCGCCCGCTTCATCTGCACCAACCCCGACGAGACCGGCCCCTCCACCGAGGGCCCGCTCCCGGCCACCGGCGCCGTCGCCGCACTGATCACCAAGGCCACCGGCAAGAAGCCGTACTTCGCGGGCAAGCCCAACCCGCTGATGATGCGCACCGGCCTCAACGCGATCGGCGCGCACTCCGAGACCAGCGCGATGATCGGCGACCGGATGGACACCGACGTGCTGGCCGGCCTGGAGGCGGGCATGCAGACCTTCCTCGTCCTCACCGGTCTGACCTCGGTCGCGGACACCGAGAAGTTCCCGTACCGCCCGACCAGGACGGTCGACTCGATCGCCGACCTGGTGGACCTCGTGTAAGTCGTACGGCTGACACGTACGGCGCCGCTCCGGATGCGGGGCGGCGTCCCGCGCGTGAATCTCCTTGTTGAGGAGGTTCACCATGCGCAGTGTTCACATCGCTCTCCGTGCCGCCGGGGTGGCCGTCGCCCTGACGGCGTTCTCCGCGGTGACCGCGCCCACCGCCCTCGCGGGTGAGGAGGACCGCGGTGGCAGCGGCGACCGCGGCAGCATCTCGGTCGAGCCGGACCCGGCCCACCCGGGAGCGCAGGTCAAGCTGCGCGTCAGCGGCTGCGACGGAACCAGGGGCGCGGCCAAGTCCTCCGTCTTCGTGGCGGACGCCGAACTGTACGGCCGCGACAGCGGCCGCAGCCCGCTCTACGGCGAGGCGATCATCAGCTCGCACGTCCAGCCGGGCCGGCACTCCGTGCGGGTGACCTGCGACGGCCACGACAAGGTCAGCGGCTCCATCGAGATCGCCCACCACCGGCCGAGCCATCACCCCTCGCCGGTCTGGCCGGTCCACGCGGGCGGCGGCGGCATGTCCGCCGAACTCGCGGAGAGCTCCCGGCTGGCCGCTGCGGCCAAGAAGGACCACGGCGACGACGGTCCCGGGCTCCCGCATACGGTGATCGGCGCCGTCCTGGCCGCCGCCGCCACCCTGGCCGTCGCGGGCCGGGCGCTGGCCCTGCGCCGCCGCCGCAGCGGCGACTGAACGGACGGGACGCAGACCGGGCGAGCGGCGACGGAACGAGCGGCGCATGAACGAGTGGCGCACGAGCGAGGGGCGCATGAGCGAGGGCAAGTCCTCCGGCAGTGGCCGACTGCTGACCTTCGCCGCCTGGACGGTGCTGGTCCTGGGCCTGTGGCTGTGGGGCCGGCAGATCACCGGGGTCCCGGCCCCTCTCACCGGCCAGGCCGGCGGGGTGGTGGGCCCGGTTCTGCCCGCGGCCCGCGCCCCCCTGGCCGGGGCCCTGCCGCAGCGCGTCGACGTGCCCTCCATAGGCATCCAGGCCCCGGTGATCTCCCGGGGTCTGGACGCGGACGGCGCGATCGAGGCGCCCCCGTACGAAAGCCCGGGCACGGTGGGCTGGTGGAGCAACGGTGTGCAGCCCGGCGCCGCCGGGGCCGCGCTGATGGTGGGGCACGTGGACACGAAGTCCAAGCCGGCGGTGTTCTACGGCCTGAGCTCGGCGCAGCCGGGCGACAAGGTGCGGGTGGTGCGGGCGGACGGTTCGGTCGCCGAGTTCACCATCGAGGACGTACGGGTCTACGAGCGTGCGGCCTTCGACCCGCACAAGGCGTACGGCCAGCGGGTGAAGGGCCGCGCCGAGCTGAGGCTGGTGACCTGCGGGGGTTCCTATGACAAGACGGCCAAGGAGTACACGGCGAACGTGGTGGTCTCCGCCTATCTGACGGGCGCCGGGGTCCGGCCGGGCACGGCGGCGTAGGGAGTGTCTCGCCGGGTGAACCGGTGAACCGGGTGAACCGGGCGAAACGAAGAAGCCCCTCGCAGCTTTCGCTGCGAGGGGCTTCTTCCGTCTGTGCGCCGCCAGGGACTCGAACCCCGGACCCGCTGATTAAGAGTCAGCTGCTCTAACCAACTGAGCTAGCGGCGCTTGCTGACAGGGAAAACTCTACCCCACCTCGAGCGGTGCTCGTGACCAGCCACGCCCGCCTTGTCCGATTAACCCATGTTTACGGGGTTTGTCGTGCACGATATGTGTGGCCGTGCCGCATCTGATGACCCGCCAGATGTGGTTCCGGCTGACCAGTGGACGAGCAGGGGAGTGGACGGAACCGCATGACGATGCAGCCTCCGACGCATGTGCAGACGCCGATGCCGATGCCCGCCTTCGAGGAGTACGAGCCCGCGGGCGACTGCGCGTGCCGGGGGTGCGCCCAGCGCCGCCGCGCCCTTGCCCGCGCGCGGGCCATACCGCTGCGGGACGGGGGTCACCCCGCCGCTCGAGGGGCCCGCCGGGCGCTGGTCCTGGCCACCGCCGCCGGTGTGGTCCTCGGCGGTGGCGGCGCGGCCGCGGTGGCGGTGACCACCCCGGCCACCGGGCCGGTGGCCCTGGACGACCCCGGCTCCCCGCAGGGCGGGCGCGCCCCGCTGCACGGCCCGAAGAAGGGCCCGGTCGGCAAGCCCGGGGCGCCCTCCGGCCTGAAGCGGATCGACCGGACGACGATCATCAACCGGGCGAAGCTGTGGCTGGACGCGAAGGTCCCGTACAGCATGTCCGAGTACTGGACGGACGGATACCGGCAGGACTGCTCGGGCTACGTCTCGATGGTCTGGAACCTTGGTACGAACGAGTGGACCGGCAGCCTCGACAAGTTCGCCACCAAGATCACCAAGGCCGATCTGCTGCCGGGGGACATGCTCCTCTTCCACAACCCGGCGGACCCCAACAACGGCTCGCACGTGGTCGTCTTCGGCGGCTGGGTCGACGAGACGCAGACGCACTACATCGCGTACGAGCAGACGCGGCCCACGACGCGCAAGCTGGCCACGCCCTACGGGTACTGGGCCAACGCGACGAAGTACATCCCCTACCGGTTCAACGGGGTCACGGGCGGGATCCTGCCCGAAGAGCCGGTGCCGGGCCCCAAGCCGGGGGACTCGACGGTGTTCCCGGGCGCCGCGAAGTTCGCCCCGGGCCAGACCAACGACCACGTGGCCCAGCTGGGCCGGATGCTGATCGAGCGCGGCGCGTACCGGTTCTACCCCAAGGGGGTGGCCGACCGGACGTGGAGCGACCACGACAAGCTCGCCACCCAGGCCTTCCAGCGCGCCCAGGGCTGGACGGGCGCCGACGCGGACGGCACCCCCGGCGCGCACACCTGGCGCCTGCTGGTCGAGCGTCAGGGCATCGACATCCCGCCGACGGTCGGGGCCGCGCCGGGGCCTGGCGGCGTACGGGCCTACCCCGGGGCCTCGGTGTTCCGCCCGGGCCGGTCGCACGAGGCGATCACCGCCCTCGGCCGCCAACTGATCAAGAAGGGCTTCGGCAAGCACTACACATCCGGTCCGGGGCCTCGCTGGAGCGAGGCGGACCGCCGCAACGTCGAGGCCTTCCAGCGCGCGCAGGGCTGGCGCGGTGCCTCGGCCAACGGCTACCCGGGCCCGGAAACCTGGCGCCGGCTGTTCGCATGACGGAGGACACGATGTACCCCACGCGCACCACCTCGGCCACGGGCACCTTCCGGGTGCCACCGGTGGCCGGCCCCGCTCCTGTCGCCGCTCCCGCTCCCGTTCCCGCTCCCGTTCCCGTCCCTGCTTCCGCCCCTGTTCCCGCCCCTGTTCCGGCGCCGGTGTGGGGTGTCGCCGCGCCCCGCGAGGCGGTTCCGGTTCCGGCCTCGCTTCCGGTCTCGGTTTCGGGCGAGACCTCGACCGGCTGGGCCACCACGCCGGCGGTCCTGCTGGCGGCCGTGCCCGAGGTACCGGCCGCCCGGGCCCAGGCCGAGCCCGAACCGGTGCACGCGGGCCTGGACATCCCGCACCCGCAGGACGAGGCGGCCCACGCCGGAGTGGCCACCCTGCGCCTGCGGATCACCGACGCCGAGGCCGCCGCACCATCCGCGGAGCTGCCGGAGCCCGAGCCCGAGCCGGACCCCCAGCCCGAAGTCGAGATCGAAGCCGAAGCCGAAGCCGCGCACTCCGGTGTGCCCGGGCCCGGTGTGGCCGAGATCGTCGCCCAGGCCGTGGCGCGCGGCCTGGAGAAGGAGAAGGAGGACGAGGACGACCCCCAGGACATCCCCGTCCCCCCGGCCCCACCGCTGCGCGGCGCCGCCGTCACCGAGGTGCCGGTGCACCTGCCGTTCCACGGTGAGCCCAAGCGCCTGCCCGCTCCGGCCGCCGCTCCGGCCCGCTCGGCCCCCGCCCCCCGGCCGGCCGTCGCCCCCCGCCCCGCCCCCGGCCGCCGGGTCCCCCGGGGTGACGACCGGCTCCGGGAGCACCGCGGCCCCGTGCTGCCCGGCTGGATCGGCGTGGGCATCGGCGGGCTCGCCCTCGCGGGCTGCACGGCCGTGCTCTGGCGGGCCGGGGCCGTCCCCGCCACGATCGTGGCCGCCTTCGGCGCGACCCCGCGCGCCTACCAGGGACTGCGTGCCACGCATTGGCCCCCGCTCGCCTTCCTCGGCATCGTCGCGCTCCTCGCCCTCGGCGGACTCGGCCGCTCCCGCACCGGCCATGCCTGGGTGCTCACCCTCTTCGGCCGCTACCGCGGCACGGTCCGCCGTACGGGACTCACCTGGATCAGCCCCCTGCTGCTGCGCCGCCGGGTCGACGTACGCCTGCGGCACTGGCGCAGCGAGCCCATGCCCGCCGTGGACTCCGGCGGGCTCGCCCTCCAGGTCGTCGTCCAGGTCGTCTGGCAGGTCAAGGACACCGCCAGGGCAGCCCTGGCCGTCGCGGACCACGTGGAGTACCTGGCCGAACAGGTCGAATCCGCCATGGCCCGCGTGCTGTCCCAGCTCCCCGCCGACGCCTTCCACGAGGACGCCCCGACCCTGCGCGACGCCGAGGCCGTCGGTGACGCGCTGACCCGGATGCTGGCGGCGGAGACCGAGGCCGTCGGGATCGACGTGTTCTCGGCCCAGCCGACCCGGATCGAGTACGCGGCCGAGGTCGCCGAGGCCATGCGCCGCCGCCGGGTCGCGGCGATCGACGCCAAGCACCGGGACACCGTGCTGACCTCGGTCGTGGACGCCGTCGACGACACCGTCCACCGGCTGACCTCGCGCGGGCTCGTCGAGCTCGACGACTACGAGCGCAAGGCGCTGGTGAAGGACCTCACGGTCGCCTTCTACACGGGGCGCTGCGAGTAGCGGGTCCGGCGGTACGGGAGGAACGGGTGGCCGGATCGGACCGGACCACCCGTTCTTCGTTTGGTATGGACATGGCCAACTCCCGTCAATAGTCTGAGACTTGGTCTAGACCTAAGATCCGACAGATCTGAACATCATCCCCACGCGTGCGCACGCTCTCGCCGAACTCCCCCCACGTTCAAGGAGCATCATGCGTAACCTCCGCATGCCCGGACGGGCGGGCGCCGCCGCGCTCGGCCTCGGCCTCGTCGCCGGAATAAGCCTCCTCAGCGCCCCCAGCGCCAGCAGTCACGGCTACACCGACACCCCCATCAGCCGCCAGAAGCTCTGCGCCAACAAGACCGTCTCCGACTGCGGCGCCATCCAGTGGGAACCGCAGAGCGTCGAGGGCCTCAAGGGCTTCCCGGCCGCCGGGCCCGCCGACGGCAAGATATGTTCCGCCGGTCTCCCGCAGTTCGCGGAGCTGGACAACCCGCGCGGCGGCGCCTGGCCCACCACCAAGGTCACCAGCGGGCAGAGCTACAGCTTCCGGTGGCAGTTCACCGCCAACCACTCCACCACCGACTTCAAGTACTACGTCACCAAGAACGGCTGGAACGGCACCAAGGCCCTCACCCGCGCCGACCTCGAACCCCAGCCCTTCCTCACCGTCGCCTACAACGGCGCCCGGCCCGCCATGACCACCGTCCACCAGGGCGCCATGCCGAGCGGCCGGACCGGCCGTCACATGATCCTGGCGGTCTGGACCGTCAACGACACGGCCAACGCCTTCTACGCCTGCTCCGACGTTCAGTTCTGACGTAACGTCAGCTAATCTCCGGCGGCATGCGGACGACGACTGCACCCGAGACCGTCGCGGAGCTCGTGGCGCGCCAATGGGGCGACCACCGGCCGGGGCTGAAGTACGAGGACACCGGACACACCGTCCTCAGCCACCACCGGACCGCCCAGGAGGCCGCCGCGCGCGCCGCGCTCCTCGTCGACCTGATGCCTCCGGGGGCCGAGCCGCACCTGGGGGTGCTGCTGGACAACACCCCCGAGTTCCCGTTCTGGCTCGGCGCGGCGGCCCTCGCGGGGGCCGCCGTCGCCGGGATCAACCCCACCCGGCGCGGTCCCGAGCTGGCGCGCGACATCCTGCACACCGACTGCCGGATCCTGGTCACCGAGCCCGCCCACCTGCCGCTGCTGCGCGGCCTCGACCTGCCGGGCGTACGCCTCCTGGTCACGGGCACCGAGGAGTACGAGGCCCTGCTCGCCCCCTATGCCGCCGCCAAGCCCGGCGAGGCGACGCTGGGCACCCCCGGCCCGTCCTCCCGGCTGCTCCTCTACTTCACCTCCGGCTCCACCGGCGCCCCCAAGGCCGCCATCTGCACCCAGGGCCGGCTCGCGGCGGCCGGGTCCGCGCTGGCCCGGCGCTTCTCGGTCACCCCGCAGGACGTCCACTACGTCTGCATGCCGCTCTTCCACGGCAACGCGGTCATCGCCGACTGGCTCCCGGCGCTCGCGGGCGGGGCGTCGGTGGCGCTGCGCCGGCGCTTCTCCGCCTCCGCGTTCCTGGACGACGTGCGGGCGTACGGAGTGACGTACTTCACCTACGTCGGGCGGGCCGTCCAGTACCTGCTGGCCACCGAGCCCCGCCCCGACGACCGCGAGCACACCCTGCGGCTCGGCTTCGGCACCGAGGCCGGGGCGGTGGACGCGGCGCGCTTCGCCGAACGGTTCGGCGTCCCGCTGGTGGAGGGCTACGGGGCCACCGAGGGCGGCGCCTCCGTCCAGCACACGCCGGACACCCCGCCGGGCGCGCTGGGCCGGGCGGGGGAGGGGGACGACCTGGCGGTGATCGACCCGGAGACGGGCGCCGAGTGCCCGGCCGCGGTCTTGGACGCGGACGGCCGCCTGCTGAACGGCTCGGCCGCCATCGGCGAACTGGTCAACCGGGGCCGCAGCCTGTTCGAGGGGTACTGGCGCAACCCGGACGCGGAGGCCGCCCGTACGCGGGAGGGCTGGTACTGGACGGGCGACCTCTTCTTCCGCGACGCGGCGGGCTTCCTGTACTTCGCGGGCCGTACGGACGACCGGCTGCGGGTCGACAGCGAGAACCTGGCCGCGGCGGTGATCGAGAACATCCTGGCGCGCTGGGCCGACGCGGCGGCGGTCGCGGTGTACGCGGTCCCGGACGAGGTCGCCGGGGACCAGGTGATGGCCGCCGTCGCCCTCCGGGAGGGGGCCGGCTTCGACCCCGACGCGTTCGCGGCGTTCCTGGCCGCGCAGCCGGACCTGGGCACGAAGATGTCCCCGCGGTACGTCAGGATCGTGCAGGCCATGCCGGTCACGGCGACGAACAAGGTCCACCGCGTGGCCCTGCGCCGCGCCGGCTTCCTCTGCCCCGACCCGGTCTGGCACCGCCTCCCGACCGGGCGATACCGCCCCCTGTCCGAGCCCGGCCGCGCCGCACTCCTGGCCGCGTACGAGGCCCAGGGCCGGGCGGACCTGCTGGACCGCTAGGGCGCGGCGCCGCTGCCGGGTAATGGTTTTGAGCACCCCTGAGGACCAGGTAGTATTTTCTCTGTCAGCAGGCGCCGCTAGCTCAGTTGGTTAGAGCAGCTGACTCTTAATCAGCGGGTCCGGGGTTCGAGTCCCTGGCGGCGCACCTGTCCTTCGGGCGGTTTCCGGTTCACCGGGAACCGCCCGAAGTGTTTTCCGGCGCCCTCGCCGGAGAGTGCTACAGGGTGAGCGACAGCAGCAGCGGCGCGGCCTTCCGGTTCAGGGTGTCCGCCGCGGCCCGCAGCCGGTGCGCGTGCTCGACCGGCATCGACAGGGCCAGGCAGCCCACCGAGGCCCCGGCCGTGATCGGGACCGCCGCGCAGACGGTGCCCACGGCGTACTCCTGGAGGTCGAGCATCGGCACGGTGGCCGGCTGGGCGTCCAGCTTGGAGAACAGGATCCGCTCGTTCACGATCGTCTTCGACGTGAGCCGCGCGATCTTGTGGCGGGACAGGTGGTCGCGCCGCCCGTTCAGGTCGAGCTGGGTCAGCAGGCACTTGCCGACCGCGCTGGCGTGCGCGGCGGAGCGGAAGTCGACCCACTCGTGGACCTTCGGGGTGCGCGGGCTGTCCGCGAACTGCGTGATTCTGACCTCGCCGTCCACGTACCGGCTGATGTAGACCGCCGCCCCCACGGAGTCCCGCAGCCGGTCAAGGGTCTCCTGGAGCTTGTCCGTCAGCGCTTGCTGACGGTCGACGCCGGAGCCGAGCAGGACGAGGGAGTCCCCTATGGCATAGGCGCCGTCGGACACCTGCAGGACATATCCCTCCCGGCGCAGCATGAGCAGCATCGGGGCGAGATGGACTGCGGGCAGGCCGGTCTCACGCGCGATCTGCACATCGGTCACACCACCGGTGTGCCGTGCGATCGTTTCGAGTACGCGTAGTGCGTACTGCACCGAGTGGAACGGCGCGGTCGGCTCGGGCTTCAGCGCCACGGTTTCCCCCTACCAGGTTGTTACCGCTTGCCCTACCACGATAGCCATCAAGAGGCCCATGTGGAGCGCCTGTTGAGGAGATTGATGGCTCAATCACGTCGCCCTGCCAGGATCTACTCCATTGGCATATGCCACGGGCATGCCCACTGCCCCGGTGGGCCGGGAATGCCCAGGCACCGCCGACGGTTCGAGTTCTTCGTACGGATGTCGTACGGATGTCGTACGGACGAGGAACCGAGACGGGAGCGACGATGAGTGACACCGGGGACGCGTATCGACAGGAGGGCGGCGACGCCATCCACGGCACGGCCCGGGGCAGCGCACCCGTACCGCTCTCGGTCCTGGACCTCGTCACCGTGGGCGCCGGCAGCACCGCCCACGCCTCCCTGCGCACCAGCGTGGACATCGCCCGGCTCGCCGAGTCCCGCGGCTACCACCGGCACTGGATCGCCGAGCACCACTCCATGCCCGGGGTCGCCAGCTCCTCCCCGGCCGTGATCCTGGCCCACCTCGCCGCGCACACCTCCCGCATCCGGCTCGGTTCGGGCGGGGTCATGCTGCCCAACCACGCCCCGCTCGCCATCGCCGAGCAGTTCGGCACCCTGGAGGCGCTCGCGCCGGGGCGGATCGACCTCGGCCTCGGCCGGGCTCCCGGCACCGACGGGCGCACGGCCGCCGCACTGCGCGGGCCCGGCCGTCTCGACGAGGCCGCGGAGGAGTTCCCCCGGCAGCTCGCGGAGCTCACCCGCTTCCTCGACGACGACTTCCCCGACGGGCACCCGTACGCCCGCGTGCACGCGGTGCCGGGCCCCGTGCAGGGGCCCGCCGGGCGGCCGCCGCTGTGGCTGCTCGGCTCCTCCGGCTTCAGCGCCCGCCTCGCTGGCCAGCTCGGCCTGCCCTTCGCGTACGCCCACCACTTCTCGGCGGCCGGCACCCTGCCCGCGCTCGACCTCTACCGGCAGAGCTTCCGCCCCTCGGCCGTCCTGGACGCCCCGTACGCCCTCATAGGGGTCTCGGCGCTGGCCGCGGACACCGAGGCGGAGGCCCGCGCCCAGGTGCTGACGGGCGCCCTGTCGATGCTGCGGCTGCGCAGCGGGCGGCCCGGGCTGGTCCCGACGCCCGAGGAGGCGGCGGCGTACCCGTTCTCCCCGCTGGAGCGGGAGTTCGTGGACGGCTGGCTGGCGAACATCGTGCACGGCACCCCCGACGAGGTGCGCGACGGGCTCGACGGCCTCGCCAAGCGGACGGGCGCGGACGAGCTGATGCTGACCGCCAACGCCCACAGCGGAGCGGCCCGGTTGCGTTCTTATGCACTCGTCGCAGATGCGTACGGGCTGCCGGCGGAGGGCTCGGTCCAGGTGTGACCGCAGGCGAACGGGGTTCGGCTGGTTTGTTGCCGAAACCTTGCCGGAGGGTGTCCTAAGGCACCCTTAAACCGCTCGTCACCCGGGGTGGCGAGCGGTTTCTGATGTGCGCTCAGGTCTCTGACGAGCATGTTTGGTTGCTCAGTGGTCTAGTCCTTCTTTGGTCCAAACCATTGACTGGGGCACGGAGCGATCGCTATCACTTCTCTCACCTGAAGCTGATGCTCTCCCCTCCCACCCCCACGGAGCCGGTTCATGCACATCCGTAAACCCCTCATCGCGGCCGCCGCCACGGCCGCGCTGGCAGCCGGTGCGCTCGCCTCCTTCGCGGGGCTCGGTACGGCCCAGGCCGCCGACGCCTCCGTCACCGCCTCAGCCGGCGGCGTCCGCATCGCCTACTACGACCAGTGGAGCGTGTACGGGAACGCCTTCTACCCCAAGCACCTCGACACGCGGGGGATAGCGGGCAAGCTGGACGTGATCAACTACTCGTTCGGCAACATCCACCCCACCAACCTCACCTGTTTCGAGGCGAACAAGGCGGCGGGCGACGACAACAACCCCAACGCCGGTGACGGCGCGGGCGACTCGTACGCCGACTACCAGAAGTCCTTCAGTGCGGCGGACAGCGTCAGCGGGGTCGCCGACAAGTGGGACCAGCCGATCGTCGGCGTCTTCAACCAGTTCAAGCAGTTGAAGGCCAAGTACCCCCACCTGAAGATCAACATTTCGATCGGCGGCTGGACGTACTCGAAGTTCTTCAGTGACGCGGCGAAGACCGACGCCTCCCGCAAGAAGCTCGTCTCCTCCTGCATCGACCAGTACATCAAGGGCAACCTGCCGGTCGAGGGCGGCTACGGCGGCGCGGGCGCGGCGGCCGGCATCTTCGACGGCATCGACATCGACTGGGAGTACCCGGGCTCGGCGGGCGGCCACCTCGGCAACCACTACGCCCCCGAGGACAAGCAGAACTTCACGCTCCTGCTCAAGGAGTTCCGTGAGCAGCTCGACGCCTACGGCACGGCCAACGGCGGCAAGAAGTACCTGCTGACCTCCGCCCTCCCGGCCGGCCAGGACAAGATCAAGTACATCGAGACGGACAAGATCGGCGCGTACCTCGACTACGCGAACATCATGACGTACGACATGCACGGCGCCTGGGACGGCGACGGGCCGACGTACCACCAGTCCCCGCTCTACTCCCCGGCGGGCGACCCCACCGACGTGATCGCCCCCGGAACGCAGAAGTACAGCATCGACAACGCGATCGATTCCTGGATCGACGGCAACCCGGCCTACGGGATCACGGGCGGCTTCCCCGCCAGCAAGCTGACCCTGGGCTACGAGTTCTACTACCGCGGCTGGAAGGGCGTCCCCGCCGGGGCGAACAACGGCCTCGCCCAGAGCGCGACCGGCGCCTCCGCCGCCCGTCCCACCAGCCAGCAGGCCGGCATCGCCAACTACAAGGAGCTCGGCGGCATCGTCGACAACTCGGCGAGCACCTTCTGGGACGACCAGGCCAAGGCCTCGTACTTCTACAAGGACGGCGAGTTCTTCACCGGCCTCAACCAGAAGTCCATCCAGGCCCGGGTCGACTACGGCAAGCAGCGCGGCCTGGCCGGCGCGATGATGTACTCCCTGCTCGGCCTTGACAACAACACCACGCTGCTGAACCAGATCTCGGACGCCCTCGGCGGGACCACGCAGCCGCCGGTCACCACGCCTCCGACGACCACCCCGCCGACCACGACGCCTCCGGCGACCCAGCCGCCCACCGGCTGCGGCTCGACCCTGGCGTACGTCGCGGGCACGGTCTACACCGCCGGCAACGAGGTCTCCTACAACGGCCGCAAGTACAAGGCCCAGTGGTGGACGCAGAACGAGACGCCGGGCACCACCGGTGAATGGGGTGTCTGGAAGGACCTCGGCGCCTGCTGATCTCCCCCCACCCCGCGCCGAGCGACGCCTCCGCCCCGCCCCCGCCTCCCGGGTGTGGGGCGGAGGTGTGTCACATGGTTGCCGGATTCCCGACACCGCTGCGTGTCGATATCGCTACGCTCGGCGACAAGTTCGTTCTCCGCTTGGGGGTGCCGTCTCATGGTTCAGGCCCGTGAAATCGATCCCAGTGCCTCGCCGCTGGACTACTACGGCTACGAACTGCGCCGCCTGAGAGAAGGGGCCGGGCTGAAGCAGTCGCAGCTGGGCGACATCATCTACTGCACGGGCTCCCTGATCGGCATGGTCGAGAACGGCCGCAGGGTCCCCACGCGCGACTTCTCGGAACGCGTGGACGCGGCGCTCGGCACGGACGGGCACTTCTCCCGACTGGTGGGGCTGGTCCTGCGGAGCGTCTTGCCGACGTGGTTCCAGGCGTACGCGGAGATGGAGGCGCGGGCGACGTTCATTTCCATCTTCCAGTGCCAGTTGGTGTACGGGCTCCTGCAGACGGAGGACTATGCGCGGGCCGTTATGGGCGTCGAGAAGCCCGATACGCTCGACGCTGCCGTCGCAGCGCGCATGGATCGGCAGCGCATGCTGGCCCGCGATAATCCGCCGGTGCTGTGGGTGGTGCTGGACGAGGCGGCGCTCCACCGGGAGATCGGTGGCCGCGAGGTCATGCGCAACCAGCTGGCCCACCTGCTGAGCCTTCAGGATCGCCAGTGGCTGGAAATCCAGGTGCTGCCCTTCAAGGCGGGCCAGCACGCGGGAATGATGGGCTCGTTCAACCTTCTGCGGTTCGACGGCGACCCGGACATCCACTACAGCGAGAGCTACGACTGCGGCCATATGACGGCCAACCCGCAAGTGATCAAGGAGCGTTCGGTCGGTTACGCTCGCTTGCAGGCCGAGTCCCTCTCTCCCCGGGCGTCGGCAGAGCTGATCGCTCGCGTAATGGAGGAACGCTATGGGAAGCAACCAGAACCTGGCGGGCGCGCTGTGGCGTAAGTCGTCCTACAGCGGCTCCAGCGGTGGCGACTGCGTGGAGTGCGCCCCCGTCGGCGGAGCCGCCTGGCGCAAGGCTTCGTACAGCGGCGGGACAGGCGGAGACTGCGTCGAGGTAGCCGCACAGCCGTGCGGTGTGGCCGTCCGGGACTCCAAGAACCCCGAAGGCCCGGCCTTCACCGTGGCCCCGGAGGCGTTCACCACCTTCGTGCGAAGCCTCTAGAGCCAGCCCTGCTGGGCCGCTTTGAGGCCGGCTTCGAAGCGGCTCGTCGCGTGGAGGCGTTCCATCAGGGCGGACATCTGGCGCCTGACGGTACGCAAGGACACCCCGAGGCGCTTACCGGCCGCCTCATCGGTCATGCCGGAGGCCAGGAGCTTCAGCAGCTCGAGTTCCGTCGCGGTGGGGCGGGTGTCGCTGGGGCGGGGGCGGTCGGCTCCGAGGGGTACGGCGGCCGCCCACGTCTGCTCGAACAGGGTGGCCAGGGAGGCCACGATCCCCGGCGCGCTGGTGCACAGGGCGCCCAGGCGGGAGTGGTCGGGGTCGATCGGGACGACCGCCACGGCGCGGTCGAATATCAGCAGGCGTGGCGGAAGGAGCGGGCTGGTGCGGACCTGGCCGCCCTGCTCGGTCAGCCATCGGGCGTAGGCCAGCGTCGTCGGATCGTTGCGGGCGCTGTCCTGGTACACCGAGCGCATCTCGATGCCGCGGGCCAGCGCACGCTGGTCCAGCGGCCGGGAGGACTCCAGGCTCGCCTCGGACAGCGCGCCGCCCGGCAGGATCGCCAGGCATTCCCGGGTCAGTCCATGGGCGAGCTGCTCCAGTCGGCTTTGGATGGCGTCCATCCCCACGAGCCGTTCCGCGCCGTCGACCTCGGTGTTCGGGCTGAGCTCCGCGAACTCGGAGACCACCTGCGCCGCGGCGGCCTTGCTGCGGGCCAGCTCCTGCTGCTGCCGGGCCAGCTCCTCCTCCTGGCGGCGCAGCAGCAGTTCCAGGCCCCGTTCGGGTCTCACCGCGCGCAGCGCGCCCGGGCTGTCCCGTGACGGTCTGAGCAGGTCGAGGTCGACGAGCCGGTCCAGGCCCTCGCGGACCTGCGCCTGGGTGAGGCCGAGGCGGGTGCTCAGCTCGGCGATGCCTCCCGAAGGGTCGGCCAGCATGCCCCGGTACACGGCTTCCACTTCGGCTCCGAGACCCAGCGTTTGCAGCATGTCCCAGCCCCCCGGCTGTAGTTGGGCCGCCCCCGGCGAGCGCCGCCTCCGTGATCGTAGGGGAAGTCTGGCACCAAGGTGCCAGGCCTGTTGGTGACAGCCGGAACCTCTTCTTCGCAGGGTCCGGGGGCAGCAACATGGTGTTCACCGGGACGGCGGGGACGAAAGTCCCCGACTCAGGCCAGAGCCGCAAGGACGATCCGGATCAGCGCGCAGCACACCGCACCGACCGCATCGCATCCGAGCCTGTGACCTTGGGGGAAACCATGTCCCGCACCGCCCGCTTCGCCGCTGTCGCCGCCGTCTTCACCGCCCTGTGCGCCGCCGCCGTCACCACCATCACCTCGGTGACCGCCTCCGCCGAAAGCCACCACATCAGCGCCTCCGGTGACGGCAGCATCAACTGGGACACGGCGCCCACGTCCATCACGGACAGCATCAACTGGGACTAGCCGGCATGCGCGTCATCCGGGCCTCCCTCTCAGGGCCTTGTCATGACCCTGACGAGAGGGCGGTGCTCGCGCTCGTCTCCGATCTGATCTGGGCCCACACTCCCGCGGCGCACGGACTCGAGCACTTGCGGGCCAAAGCCGCCGCCGACGGCGTGGACGTCTACCTCTTCCTGCGCGCCGCCTCGGAAGCCGCAGCCCTCACCCAGGCCCACGCCATCCTCGACGGCGCCCGCGCCCCGCTGCGGGCGCACGGCTTCAGCACCACCGAGCCGCACCACTGACCGCCGTTCCCCAAGGAGAACGCAGTGACCCCCACCCTCCGTCAGGCTGCCCGTAAGAGCGCGGTCGCCGCCCTCTCCGGCGTCATCGGCGCCGGACTGCTGACCGCCGCGTCCGTTGCCGCCGCCCCGGCCGCACTGGCCGCGACCACCTGTAGCGGGACCGCCTCGATCTACGGCATCCTCCCCGACGGCCGGCTCACCTTCAGCACCATCACCCCGGCCACCGGCGAGCTGAAGAAGGTGCGCATCGGAGCGGCCCTGGGGTTCGAGCCCAAGGCGATGGCCACCCTCAACTTCAATACGGTGCTGGTGACATCGACGAGCGGCGCGCTCTATCGCCTCGACGTCCTCACCAACAACGAGTCCCTCGTCCTGGAGCGCCCGCCCGTCAAGATCTTCGACAGCGGCTGGACCCACGACAAGCTCACCTATGACGGGCACGGGCATCTGTACGGCACGGCGGGCGGCCTCCTCCTCCAGTACCTGGTCTCGCAGCCCAAGCCGACCGGCTCGGCGCACATCGGCCAGCGCAGGGAGATCGGCAGCGGCTTCGTCCTGAAGACCCTGACGGCCGCCGGCGACGACCGGCTGCTCGCCACCACGTCGGCCGGCGCGCTCTACTCCTACAAGATCGGCAGCGACGGCAGCTGGGACCGCGACGACCTCAAGACCTCGGGCTGGTCCGGCTTCGACCAGGTCGTATCGCCCGGTGGGGGTCTCTACTACGGCCGGATCGAAACCACGGGCGCCATGTACTGGTACAAGGACGCCAACCCGGCAGACGGCACCGGCGCCGACATCGCCTACCACAACGACACACCCGTCAACACGGGCGGCTGGACACAGGAGTTGCTGTCCGCCCAGCCGGAGACGTTCAGCTGCACCACCACCGCGGACCCGCTCGACGGTACCGACATACCTGCGGTGAAGGCGGCCGGCCGCGATCTGATGAACAAGTACGACGGCGGTGCCTGGAACAGCACCACCCAGTGGAACTGCCTGGAGCAGCTCTGGGACAAGGAGAGCGGCTGGCGCTACTGGGCCGACAACCCGGGCTCCACGGCGTACGGCATCCCCCAGGCCCTGCCCGGTTCCAAGATGGACGCCTTCGGCGATGACTGGCGCACCAACCCCATCACCCAGATCAAGTGGGGCCTGTCCTACATCGACGGCCGGTACAACACGCCCTGCGGCGCCTGGAACCACTTCCTGAACAACAACTGGTACTGAGCCGCCCCCGCGTCGCTCCCGCTCTCCCTTCGCCCTCCCTCTTCTCCCCCCTCATGCCCCGGCCCGGCGCGCGTACGTCAGGGCTGCCCAGAACCCGGAGACACCCATGTTCTCGTCATCCCTCAAGCGCCGCCTCGCCGCCACCCTGGCCGTATCTGCCACCACCCTCGGCATGGTCACCCTCACCTCGGCGCCGGCCCAGGCCGCCGCGATCTGCGGCGGCAACGTGTCGATCTACGGCACCCTCCCCGACGGACGCCTCACCTACACGGCGATAGCCCCCAACACCGGCGACCGCGTCAAGACCCTGATCGGCGCGAACCTCGGCTTCACGCCCAAGGCGATGGCCACCCTCAACTTCAACACCGTCCTCGTGACGTCGACGGCCGGCGAGCTGTACCGCGTCGACATCCAGACCAACGACAGCGCCCTGGCCCTGGCCGGAGTCACCAAGATCTGGGACAGCGGCTGGACCTTCGACAAGCTGACCTACGACGGCGCCGGTCACCTCTACGGCACGGTCGCCGGTGAGCTCCACCGCTACAACGTCTCCCAGGCCAAGCCCAGCGGGCCCGCCCACATCGCCAAGCACGCGGTGATCGACACGGGCTTCGTCCTCAAGACGCTGGCCGCCGCTGGCGATGACGTCCTCATCGCCAGCACGGCCGACGGCCGGCTGCTCTCCTACCAGATCAACGGCGTCGGGGACTGGGAGAGCTCGGAGCTCAAGAGCTCCGGCTGGTCGGCGGTCGACAACCTGGTCTCGCCCGGCGGCGGCCTCTACTACGGCCGTACGAACGGCGGGATGTACTGGTACCACGACGCCGACCCCACCGACGGCAAGGGCGACGACATCGCCTACCACCCCGCCGACCCGGTCGACGCGAGCGGCTGGACCCAGAGCCTGCTCTCCGCCTTCGCCAACGACTGCACCTACCAGCCGCCGGCGCCCCCCACCCCCACCCCCTCCACCAAGGGCGGGCAGATCGCCCGCAGCGAGATCATGAGCCGCGCCGTGAACTGGCTGGGCCGTGACATCCCGTACAACCAGGGCGCTTACGCCACCGACCCGGACGGCGACCACACCTACCGCACCGACTGCTCCGGCTTCGTCTCCATGGCCTGGCACGCAGCCAGCAGCTACACGACCTACAGCCTGCCGAGCGTCAGCACCACCATCTCCAAGTCCGACCTCCTGCCCGGCGACGCGCTGAACACCCAGGACGGGCACGTGGTGCTCTTCGAGAAGTGGGTCGACAAGGCCGCCGGCAAGTTCTCCTACATCCACGAGGCCAACACCAACGACGACATGATGCGCGGTCAGGACTACCTCAACGGCGGCAGCGACGGACGCATCGCCGGCCACGCCGCCTCCGGCTACGTCGCCCTGCGCTACGACAAGGTCGTCAACGGATAGAACGTGTCCGGGCGGCCCTGAGCGGAGCCCGTCCCGTACCCCTCCCGGTTCTCAGACGAGGGGGTGCGGGGCGGGCTCGTCGGGCTGTGCGGCGGCCGCCTCGGCCGCCGCCGCTGCGGCCGCCGTCTGGTTGCCGATCATGCGGGCGATCACGTCCGGGGCCACCGCACGGGAGTACAGCCAGCCCTGACCCGTGTCGCAGCCGACGCGGCGCAGCCGGGCCGCCTGCCCCGCGGTCTCCACGCACTCCGCCGTGACCGTCAGGCCCAGCCGGTGCGCGAGCTGGACCAGCGCCTCGACGATCGTCTCGTCCGCCGGGTTCGGGTGGGTGCCCTCCTCGTAGCGGAAGCCCCGTACGAAGGACCCGTCCAGCTTCAGCACCGACACCGGCAGGCGGCTGAGGTAGGCCAGGTTCGAGTACCCGGTGCCGAAGTCGTCGATCGCGATGCGCACGCCCATGTCGCTGAGCGCCTGGAGGGCCTGGAGCGGCCGCCCCGCCGAGCCCATCACGGCCGACTCGGTCAGCTCCAGCTGGAGCAGCTGCGGCGCGAGCCCCGTCTCGGCCAGGATCTCCGCGACGTCGCCGACCAGGTCCGAGTCCCACACCTGCCGCACGGCCACGTTGACCGACACGAAGACCGGGGAGTCGCTCGGCTGCTCGATCTGCCAGCGCCGCGCCTGGCGGCAGGCCGTACGCAGCACCCACTGCCCCAACTGGACGATGGATCCGTCCTCTTCGGCGATGCCGATGAACCGATTCGGCGTCAATGTCCCGAACTGCGGATGATTCCAGCGCACCAGGGCCTCGACCCCGCGCACCGTCCCGCTCTCCAGGTCCACCAGCGGCTGGTACTCCAGCTCGAACTCCCCCCGCTCCACGGCCGGCCGGAGCGTCGAGGACAGGGCCTGCCTCGTCATCCGGTGCGCGTTGCGCTCGGGGTCGAAGAGGGTCCAGCGGGCCTTACCGTCCGCCTTCGCCCAGTACAGCGTCGTGTCCGCGGCCTGCATCAGCCCCGTCGCCGAGGTGCCGGCCGTCGACCGCTCCACCACCCCGATCGACGCGGAGACCGACAGCCGCTGCCCGGCCAGGTCGAACGGTTCCTGGACGGCGGCCAGTACGCTCCGCGCCAGGTCGGCGAGCTGCTCCGTGCCCGTGGAGTCCTCGACCAGCAGGGCGAACTCGTCGCCCCCGAGCCGCGCGACCAGGTGCCCGCTCGTGCGTCCGTATCCGGACTGGTCGGCGCACTGGGTCAGCCGTGCGGCGACGGCGGTCAGCAGCCGGTCGCCGACCCGGTGGCCGAGGGTGTCGTTGACCGCCTTGAACCCGTCGAGGTCCAGGTAGCACAGCCCGATCCGGCCGGTGCCGCCGCCGTGATCGTACGAGGAGGCCTCCAGCGCGGCGGAGAGCCGCTCGAAGAACAGTGCCCGGTTGGGCAGCCTGGTGACGGGGTCGTGCATCTGGAGGTGGCGCAGCCGCGCCTGGAGGTCGCGCCGGTCGCTGATGTCGGCGACGGACAGCAGGACGTCGCCGGTCCCGGGTACCGGCCCCAGGGTCACCTCGGTCCACAGCGAGTGCCCGTCGGGGTGTTTGAGGCGGCGGGTGCAGCGCAGCCGGGCCTGCCGCCCGCGGAGCACCTCCTGGTAGGCGGCCCAGGTGCGGGCCTCCGCGGCCAGGTCCACCAGGTCGGCGGCGCACCGGTGGACCAGTGCGTGCGGTTCGGCGCCGAGCAGGCCGGCGAAGGCCTCGTTGGCGGTGACGACGTATCCGTCGCGGTCGACGACGGCCATGGGGAGGTGGGCCGCGTTGAAGGCGGCCCGGTAGTCGCGCCGCTCGGACTCGGCGCGCGGCGGAACTGCCGTTGCCGACACTGCCGCGTGACGCTCCGTAATGGCCGATCGGATGCTGTCGGCCGCCGAACCGGTTCCTTCTGGGGTTCCGCTCACCGTTCGCTCCCGCAGTGCTCGTGAGTGTCCGTGCAGGAAAGTGTGCCGATCATAGAGGCTGCCGGGAGGCCCTATCCAGCGGCGTCGCCGTGCGGGGGGCGGGAGTTCGGCGTGATGACGGAGTGACGGCCGAATCCCGGGCGATCGTTTCTGCGCGGCTGTGAGCATGCGGAGCCCCCTGCTGATCTCGCGTGATCGGACGTGACGTTCTGTAGGCAGGTGCGTGAAGGTCGAGGGTCACTGGCTTGCCGGATTGCTCACTCGTGTGGGGCAGCGGAACAGGGCATTGGTAAGACAAGCGCCTCAAGGTGGATGAACAGGTACGAATCCACCACGGGAGGTCGATGTGGCGCGACAGCTGACACCCGGGGGAGTGGACCGTTCCCGCATCCGAAGTACGGCGGCAGCCCTCACCTCCCTGACGGCGCTCGCCGCCATGTCGCTCGTCGCGGGGCCCGCGGTGGCCGTTTCCGGGGCCGGTCCCTGCGCACTGACCCGTACGGCCGCACACCATTCACTGGGCCTGGACACCTGGAACGGCGCCTACCCGCGGCCCGAGCGCACCCTCAACGCGGTCATGGTCTTCCTCTCCTTCCCCGACCACCGGACCGCCCTCGCCCCCGAGGAGATCGCCGGCGACTACTTCCCCGCCACCAGCGACTTCTTCGAGCGGGCCTCGTACGGCCGGTTCCGCCTGGTCCCGCATCCGCAGAAGCAGTGGATCCGGATGCCCAAGCCGTCCACCGCGTACGGGATACAGCGCGACTGGGCCCCGGAGGACCGGGCGGCCTACCTGCGGGACGCGGTCAGGACCGCCGACCCCGAGGTGGACTTCGGCAAGTACGACGTCGTCTACTTCGTCGCCGACCCGGACGCGCCCGGGGTGGACTCCGATGCCACGAAGGTCGTCAACTTCGACCGCCCGATCCGCGCGGACGGCACGGACCTGCGGCGGATCGTCACCGTCTTCGAGCGGCACCCGCCGGACCGCAACGTGCTCGCCCACGAGACCGGGCACGTCTTCGACCTGCCCGACCTCTACCACCGGCCGACGGACGGCAAGGGCGACTGGGACACCTACGTCGGGGACTGGGACGTGATGGGCAGCCAGTTCGGGATGGCCCCGGACCTCTTCGCCTGGCACAAGTGGAAGCTCGGCTGGCTGGACCCCGCCCAGGTGGACTGCGTCCAGTCGGGCTCCTCGCTGCACACCCTCCAGCCGCTGGCCGAGGTCCCGGTGCGGGGCGGCACGGGAGGGACCCGGCTCGCCGTGATCCGTACGGGCCCCGGCAGCGCGATCGCCGTCGAGGCGCGGGGATCCGCCGGCAACGACGGGGACACCTGCACGGAAGGGGTCCTGGTCTACCGGGTGCGCAACGAGGCGTCGTCGGGCGGCGGCCCGATCGAGGTCCTGGACGCGCATCCGTCGACGGAGGCGTGCTGGGACCGCTCGGTGTACCCGCCGCTCGCGGACGCGCCGCTGGAGGTGGGCGAGACGTACACCGTGCCGGGGGAGCGGATCAGGATCGAGGTGGCCGACCGGACCCAGTCGGGCGCGTACACGGTGAAGATCACGACGTAGCCGGCCGTTCCCGGAACGAAGAAGGCCCCCACTCCGAGGAGTGGGGGCCTTCTTCCGTCTGTGCGCCGCCAGGGACTCGAACCCCGGACCCGCTGATTAAGAGTCAGCTGCTCTAACCAACTGAGCTAGCGGCGCCTGCTGACGTCGTAGACATTACCAGGAGGTTCCGTGGAACTAAAAATTGATATCCGCAGCTCGGGCGGCGCGGACGAACGCCCACAGCAGGGCCTCGGGCCCGGGGAGCCAGGGCGTGCGCGCGTCGGGCGCCACCAGCCAGCGGGACGGGCCCGGGACGGCGGCCAGCGGCGGCACGGTGACGGCGTCGCCGTGCCCGTGGCACAGCGGCGCCGGGGCGGTACGGGAACCTCCCCACTCCTCCCACGCCAGCAGGGCAGGGAGCCGGTGGGCGGTACCGGTGGCGGCGAAGAGCAGCATCCGGCCGCGGTGCACGGCGACCGGGCCGGACCCGGGGCCCTCGGCCCAGAGCAGGTCCAGGATCCGGCGCCCGAACACGACCGGGACGTTGACGACGTCGAAGGCGTTCCCGCAGGGCAGCGCGGCGGGCGCGGTGGGCCGGGCCTCCCAGGCCGCGAGGGTGCTGTGCGGGTGGGCGCACGCGGAGACGAGCCAGGCGGCGCCCTGCGCGGTGACGTGGGTGGCGGGTGCGGTGCGTGTGTCGAGGGCGGGGCATCCGGGGGCCGTCGTCAGCGTCGTCATACTCCAGGTCTACCCGCCGTAACGTTCCGGTTTCCAGGAGTTACCGGAAACCGGGACAGGGCGGGCTTCACTGGAGTATGTTGCGCCCCGCATATGCCAGCCGCCGGGCCTCAGGTGGATTCCGGGCCCGCGTCGCGCTGGAGGGATTCACCGAACTCGATCATCTTGCGGGCGTAGTCCTCGGTCCACTCCGCCTGCTCCGCGATCAGCGCCGGTGACAGCCGGTCGAACCGCCGCGGGTCCGCCAGCTGCGCCGCCGCCAGAGCCTGGAACTCCACAGCCCGCTCCTGCGCGGCCCGGAAGGCCATCGTCAGTTCCGTCGCGCGGGCCAGCAGCTCACGAGGGTCCTCGATCGACTCCAGGTCGAAGAAGTGCTCCGGGTCCGTGGCGGCCTCGGAGGGCTCGAACAGCAGTGGTGCGGGCCGAAGCCTCCGCTCGGTCCGCTCGGGCTCTGCCATGCCTGTCCTCCTGCTGCGCGTGCGAAATGCTTCCGGGCCACCGTCCATTGTCCAACGCCCCGCAAGACCGCACCGAGACGGGGCTCACACGGTGAGGGCCTCGGCTGCGCGCTCCGCCGCCAGTCCCGCCACGTCGTCGAGGACGCCGGCCAGCTCGTCCGCGAGCCCCTCCGGCGCCGCGAACCCCTCGGGACCGACCAGGCCCGGGATGCCGGGGACCGCGAGGGACCGTTCGGCGGGCCGCATGCCGACCCGGGTGAGGACCGGGAGCAGCATCTCGGCGGCCGGGGCGCCGCCCGTGGGGCCGGCGCTGTAGCTGACGATGCCGACCGGCTTGCCCTGCCACTCGCGGTAGAGGAAGTCGATCGCGTTCTTGAAGGGGGCGGTGAAGCCGCCGTTGTACATCGGCAGCACGAAGAGGACGGCGTCCGCCGCGTCGATCAGCGCGCTCCAGTCCCGGGTGTGCTGATGTGTGTAGACACCGCTGGAGGCGTACTCGGGCTCGTCCAGGAAGGGCAGCGCGATCTCGGCGAGGTCGACGGGCGTGACCTCGAAGCCGCCGCGGGCGCGGGCCTGCTCGACGACCCACCGGGCGAGCGGACGGCCGGAGGAGGTGGGGCGGGTGGCGGCGGAGATGACGTGGAGACGGGTCACGGTGTGGACTCCCGATCGGTGCGCGTGGTTGTTGACGTGTCACCTATAAAACCCGGGATATGTGTGACATGTCAACCAGCTAGGTGATGTGTCACCGACCTGGCTAGAGTTCCGGCATGACCCCCGCATCCGAGCCCCGCTGGCTCACGGAGCCCGAACAGGACGCCTGGTACGCCTGGCGGCGGATGTTTCCGCTGGTCAACGCGGAGATCGCACGGGACCTCGGCCAGGACAGCGGCCTCTCCGAAGCGGACTACGACGTCCTGTCGGTGCTCGGCTCCACCGACGGCCACCGCATGCGGATCAGCGCGCTGGCAGGCCTGATGCACTGGTCCCGCAGTCGGCTGTCCCACCAGCTCACCCGCATGGAACAGCGCGGCATCGTCCGCCGCGAGGAGGTCGCCGGCGACGGCCGCGGCGCGGAGGTGGTCCTCACCGAGACCGGCGTGGACACGATCATGACCGCGGCCCCGCTCCACGTGGAGTCCGTACGCCGCCACCTGATCGACGTCCTGACGCCGCAGCAGCTCCGCACCCTGGCCGAGGTCGGCGAGGTGCTCCGCCTGCGGATGGGCGCCGAGCGCAAGCGCGGCTAGCTGGGGTTAGGGCTTCCAGCGCACCCGGTGTTCCGCCAGGTGGGCCAGGACCGAGTGGTTCGCCTCCCAGCCGTCCGGACCGTGTTCATTGGCCGCCTCCGGCGGCGTGCCGGACGCCGTCCGGCGGTGGCGGTGCCCGAGCCGGGCCGGGGCTAGGGCTTCCAGCGCACCCGGTGTTCCGCCAGGTGGGCCAGGACCGAGTGGTTCGCCTCCCAGCCGTCCGGGAACTTCACCGTCACGCCCAGCTGCACCGGCTCCGTCGAGGGGTGGTCGTCCAGGAGCTCCGCTATGCCCGCCCGGGCCACCACCACGCAGGCGTGCCGGTGCCGGGAGGCCAGTACGCACAGGCGGCCCGTCTCCAGGTGGAAGGCCGTCGCGTCGGGGCGGCCCGACAGCGGGTGGAGGATCACCGTGAGGTCGTACTCCCGCCCCTGGAGGCGGTTCGCGGTGTCCACCGTGACCCCGGTGACCCCGAGCGAGGCCAGCGCCGCCCGGATCGCCGACGCCTGGTCGCGGTGCGCGGTGCCCACCGCGACGCGGTCCGCGGTGAGCGGCGCCGGTCCCGCCGATTGCTCGTCGGAGGTCACCGCCCCGCGGTCCAGGGCCCGGCGGACCACCAGGGCCACCGCGGCCACCGCCTCCGGGTCGGTGCGCGGGGTGTGCCGCGCGGGCAGTTCCAGCAGGCCCCAGCCCGACTCGGCGGCCTCGTCCAGCACCCGGTCCGGACCCGACCCGTCCGAGGGGACCCCGTAGGACAGCCGCCGCTCGCCCGGGCCCGTACCGCTGCGGAACTGCGTGTACGGGTAGAACGCCCGGGAGACCAGCGGCGCGGCCGTCGCCGGGAGCCGCCACGACACCGGCAGCCGGTGCTGCGGCAGGTGCGGGTTGTGGGCGAGCAGGGTGCTGACCGCCGAGGCGGAGGGGTCGTAGGACAGGCCCGCCCACTGCTCCGCGCCCACCACGCTGAAGGGGTCCAGCTGCCCCGGATCGCCCACGAACAGCGCCCGGTCGAACAGCCCGGCCACGGCCAGCAGCGCGTCGGAACGCATCTGGTACGCCTCGTCGACGATGGCGTGCTCCCAGGGCTCCACGTCCTTGACGTACGCCCACTTCGCCGCCGTGGAGATGGTGATCGGCAGCTCCGCGAGGTCCCCCGGCTTGGCGGAGAGCGTGACCGAGGGCAGCTCGCGCAGCGCGGGGTCGTAGGCGTCGCCGTCGCTGCTGTGCAGCCGGCCGACCTTCAGCTCCGGATCCTTGTCGGCGAGCCGCAGCACCAGATCGTCGACCTGCGCGTTCGTCTGCGCCACCACCATCAGCCGGCGCCCGGCCGCGGCCAGTTCCCGGGCCGCCCGGACGACGAGCGTGGACTTGCCGGCTCCGGGCGGAGAGTCGACGACCACGCCCCGCTCGGTCCCGTGCAGGGTGTCGTGCAGGATGGCGGCGGTCGCCCGCGAGGCGGCGGCCCCCGGGTCGAAGGCGGTGGTCACAGGATGTCCTCGTCGGTCACGGCGTCGGGCAGCGCGGGGGCGGCAGCGGATCCCGGCGGGCCGCCGTGGGTCCACGGGGTCCGCTCCGGATCCGGCAGCTTCGGGCCGCCGCGGGCGTCGTGCTCGAAGAGCGTCCAGCACACCCGGTCGCCCTTCTCCGGCACCGAGCCCGGCTCCGGTTCCCGGCCGCGGCCCATCTTGTCCAGCAGGCGCAGCACCATCCGCCCGTCCTCCTCGAAGCGGACGAACTGCGCGCTCTGCGGCCGCCCGTCCAGCGAGCGGTAGACCTTCCCGCCGCCCCCGTCCGAGAGCTGCGGCCGGTCCTCGGTGGCCACCGTCACCAGCGGGCGCGGGCTCGGCCGCTTCGACTCCGTCCACTCCATCACCACCTCGGTGACCTCACCGGCGAAGGCCTCGCCCGCCAGGCGGCGGCCCGCCATCACCAGGGGGTCGTCCAGCGCCTCCTGGGCGTCGAGCCGCACCTGCTCGGTCTCCCGCGTGGCCAGTTTCTGCGCCGCCGTCACCGCGTCGTCGCGGCGCGGCTGCGGCGGCTCGCCCGCCCGCACCCGGTCCCGGTGGCCGGTGTAGGACCAGCGGTCGCGCGTCCAGCGCTCCTCCGCCCGCTCCCCGGCGGGCAGCGCGCGCAGCAGGTCCAGGGACTGCCACACCGCCTCCCAGGTGGGCCGCATCTGGTCCACGACCAGCGAGCGCACCGCCTGCTCGGCCCGCTCCGTGCGCTCCGCCGCGTCCGGGCCGCCCGAGGTGCGCGCCGCGTCGTAGCGGGCGATCGCCGGGGCGAGGAGCCGGTTGTCGAAGGCCGGGTCGGTGGCCGGCCCGGCGGGCGGGACCAGCAACTGGCCGTCCCGGTCCCGGGCCAGCTCGGCCCGCAGCGCGGCCTCGGCCCCGGATCCGCCCTCCGGCGGATCCATCCAGGCCAGCAGCGCGCCCAGGTGCTGGTCCTCCAGATTGCTCTGGCCGCTCGCCCAGTGCCGCCCGAGCAGGTCCGTCGCCGACAGAAGCATCGAGGAACCGGGGACCCGCGCGCGCTCGCCGAGGTGGGTGAACCAGCGGCCCAGCAGCGGCACCTTCGCGGGCGCCGGATACGGATTCTCCGGATCCTCCTCGGCCGTCCGGCGGAACCGCATCGACCGGCCCAGCAGCCGTACGTACTCCACGCCCGCCCGGCTCGGCACGATCAGCTGCGGCGCGTCCAGGCACAGCTCGGCCTCGACCTTGGACTTCCGGCCCGTCTCCGGGTCGGTCTCGCTGCGCTCCACGAGCTCGACCGCGTCGCCGTACGAGTCCACGTACGGCAGCACCTCGCCCGCGAGCTCCGCCAGGAAGGCCCACCGCAGGTCCCGGTCGCGCGGCTGCGGCACGACCAGCAGCCGCGGCTCCGCGCGGTCCGTGCCGACCAGCGCGCCGAGCGGAGCCCCGGCCTCACCCGCGGTCGTCAGCGGTACGAGGACCAGCGGGCGCTCGCTCAGATGCCGGTGCCGCACGGTCGCCAGCGGCTGGGCCCGGCCAGCCCGGAGGGCATCCAGCCGGGCCAGGGTCGTCAGCAGGCTCATCCGGACGCCTCCAGCGCCTCGGCGCGCAGCCGGGCCGCCCGCAGCAGCGCCTCGGAGGTGGGATCGCCGGCGGGGCCCTGCCCGGCGGCCGCCGCCAGGGCCTGCTCGACGGTGGTCAGCGCGCCCAGCTCGCCCCGTACGGAACGGCCCAGCGCGGTCACCTCGTCGCTCGCGCGGGCCCGCTCCCGGCAGTGGAAGGCCAGCTCGCAGGCGGCCAGGCACTCGGGGGCGTAGGAGGCGTCCACCGCGGCCACGGCATCGGCCAGCTCCTCGGCGGTGCGCGCCGGGTCGAAGCTGAGCCCTGCGGGCAGCGCCGCGGCCAGTTCCTCGACCCGGGTCAGCCGCTCCAGCTGGCGCCGGGTCACCGAGCGCTCGCGGCGGACGTCGACGGGCGAGGCGGTGGGCAGGTTGGAGAAGTCCTTGGGGCAGACCAGCAGCACGGTGTGCCCGACCTCGGCGCCGGCCAGCTTCTCGGCGGTCTTCTCCAGGGCCAGCACGTAGACGGCAGCCTGGCGGGCGGCGGCGCCCACCTTCGCGGCGTCGGCGGCCCCGTCGATCATCGGGAACGACTTGATCTCCACGACGGTCCAGCGGCCGTCGGGATGCACGACGACGGCGTCCGGCTCCAGGTAGGCGGGGGTGCCCGCGACCTCCAGGGCCAGCATCGGGTGGTCGAGCAGCGTCCACGCCCCGGTGTCCCGCCCGGCGGCGGTGGCCTCGCGCAGGGCGAGCGCCGTCCGCGCGGCACGGCCCTCGGGCCCGGCGGCGGTCAGGTCGGGGACGCGGGCGCGCGCACCGGGGAGCTCGGCCCCGCCGCCGAGGTGCCCGTGGACCAGCCGCAGCAGCTCCGCCCCGCCGTCGCCCTTGACCTTGGCCTCGAAGGAGTTCCCGCGGACGATGGCGAACTGCGACTGCCCGAAGGGCGCGGGGGAGCCGAGGGCCGAGGCGAGCGCGGTCTTGTCCACGCCGGCCCCGTCGAGCAGGGCGCGTCTGCCGCAGCCCGGATTGGCGGCGAGCGCGGCCAGGGCCCGGGCGTCGAGCGGGCGGGGCGGCACGGCCGGGCCGCGCAGGCCGGCGAGCCGCTGCCGCAGTGTCGTCTGCGGAGCGCTGCTGGGCGGGTAGGAGCTCACCCGCGGAAGTGTCCCATCCGCCACTGACAATCGTGCACTTACGGCAGAAAGGGGCTGTGGACTGCCGTGGGGTGGCCGCGGATGAGCCCGCCGGTCATGTGTTGGATGATGTACGGACGACAGAATCGCCGTAAAAGCGCACGAACGCATATGTACCGGGAGAACTCACATGGCCCCCCGCATCCTGCTGGCCCGCCACGGCCAGACGGCGTGGTCCCAGCTCGGCAAGCACACCGGACGCACGGACGTGCCCCTGCTGGAGGAGGGCAAGCGGGGCGCCAAGCTGCTCGGCGAGCGGCTGGCCCGTGACCCGTGGAAGGGCCTGCCCGGACTGGAGGTCCGCACCAGCCCGCTGGTCCGCGCGAGCGAGAGCTGCGACCTCGCGGGCTTCGGCGTCCGGGCCGAGCCGTGGGACGCGTTGATGGAGTGGGACTACGGGGACTACGAGGGCATGACCCCGGCCGAGATCCAGGCGGTCCGCCCCGGCTGGCTGATCTGGCGTGACGGCGTCCCGGGCGGCGAGTCCGTCGCCGATGTCGCGGCGCGCGCGGACGAGGTGGTCGCCTGGGCCCGCTCGGCCGAGCGGGACGTCCTGGTCTTCGCCCACGGGCACATCCTGCGCACCCTGGCCGCCCGCTGGCTCGGCTTCGAGGCCTCCTTCGGCGCCCGGATCCGCCTGGAACCCACCTCGCTGTCGGTCCTCGGCTGGGCGTACGGGGCCCCCGCGCTGGAGCGCTGGAACGACACCGGGCACTTGGACTCGTAGCCTCCCAGGCTCCGTCCGGGGCCGGGCGGTTGGCCGGGTAGTTGGCCGACGATTCGCCGAAAAGGCCACGGACGCAAGGGAGTTGGGTCCTCGCGCGGCTGCGAGGATGGGTCCATGACGATTACTTCCGTGGTGCTGCGGCGGCGCGTGGACGATCTCGGTCCGGCCCTGGACTTCTACGTACGGCTGACCGGTCAGCCGGCGACCCGGTTCGAGTTCGCCGGCCTGGACCTGGCGACCGTCGGGCCGTTCCTGCTGTTCAGCGGGCCCGACGCGATCGCCGAGCGGTTCGCGGGCGTGGCGGCCACGCTGGCCGTGGCCGACCTGGACGCGGCGGTCGCGCACTGCGCGGCCGCCGGGGGCGAGGTGATCGCCGCCCCCGCGCCCACGCCCAACGGGCGCCGCGCGGTGGTCCGCCATCCCGACGGCGGGGTCTACGAGTACCTCGGCGGCTGACGCGGAAGCGGGTCAGACGGCGGCGTGCCGGGTCAGGAAGGCGCCCACGCGCGGCGAGCGCTGGTGCGGGACCAGGGTGCGGGCCGTCTCCGAGAGCAGGGACCGGACCCGGGTGGACTGGACCTCGGCCAGCAGGTCCAGCACCCGGCCGCCCGCCCAGGCGGCCTCGTCGGGGGCTCCCGCGTGGGCCAGGTCACCGGCCAGCTCGGCGGTGTAGAGGGCCACGTTCCGGGCGAAGTGCGGATCCTGGAGGTCGGCGGCGCGCCGGGCGTGCCGGGCCGCACGGGCGTGCTCGCCCAGCGTCGCCCAGCACCTGGCCTCCAGGGACTCCAGCTCGGCCTCGCCGAAGAAGGACATCCACTCCGGGTCGGCGCCCGCCCCGCCCCGGGAGAACTCCGTGTGGGCCCGGGCCAGCGCCTCCTCGCAGGCCTTGCGGTCGGCCAGGCCCGCCCAGCCGCCCGCCTCCCGCAGCGCGAGCAGCGACAGCAGCCGCGGGGAACCGAGGGAGCGGGCTGCGCGGCGGCCCGCCTGGGCCGCCCGTACCGCCTCGCGGGAGCGGCCGCAGTCCCGGGCCAGGAAGGCCATGTTGCTGAACGCGTGCGCCTCCAGGCCCGCGTCCCCCGACACCCGGGCCGTCGCCAGGGCCTCCGCGTAGTGCGAGCGGGCGTCGTCGAAGCGGCCCGAGTCGTGGGCGAGCCAGCCGACGGAGACGGCCAGTTCGCCGGCGCCCGCGTGCAGCCGGTCCTCGGTGGACTGCCGGGCGGCCCCGGCGTCGAGCAGCGCGTACGCGGCGCGCAGGGGCTCGGCGGCCCTGCGGTACAGCGCGTCGGCCCCGTGCCGGTCGTCCAGCAGCCGGATCTGGCGTACGGCGTCCTCGACGGCCGCAGCCTCGGACTCTCCGGCGCGGTACGGGAGTCGGCGGGTGTCGCCGAGCAGGGTGAGGCTGAGCGTCGCGGCCGCCACGGTCGCGGAGCCGCCCGCCATGAACGCGCGACGCAGCACGTCGCTCTCCTTGGAACGGGAAGGGGAAGGGGACGGGTGGGGGGAAGGGGCGGACGGGTCGCGCAGGGCGGAACGGCCGCGGACGGCCTCGCGCGGTGAGAAGCCCAGGTCGGCCAGGGTGCGACCGGGGAACATGTGGAGGAAGACCCGCTCGTACGCGTAGTTGGGGCAGCGGATCTCGCCGGACTCGACCCGGCCGACGTAGCGGGCGTCGCAGGAAACCGTTTCGCCGATCTCCTTCGCGGCCCGGCGCACCAGCGCCGCGAACTCGGCCGGGGAGTGCTGCCCGCGCAGCCGCCGGAACATGGAGTTGGGTGAGTGGGGGGACGCCGCCATGGACGTGGCCTCTCTGGCAAGGAACGCAGCGCCGGTACGGTGAGGTGCGAGGGTGTGCCCGGCGCGCATGAACGTACCGCCAGTGAGGGTCCCTTCATGCGATGTTTGTTTACAAAACGGATATCTCACCCGCGATCTGCCATGAACTGCCATCCTTTGCAGCGTCTTGCCACCGCACCCGTTGACGTTCCGGGGCGTTGAACCCATGCGGAGTGGGAGGCGACTCCCGCTCCCCGCTCGTACGCGGATCGAGGAGGGGTTCCCTTGGTGGAGGCCGGCATGGAGAGCACTGGAACGAACACCGCGCCCGAGCCCGGTGTGACCGCGACCGTGACCGCGACCGTGATTGCGACGGTGCCCGCGACGGTGACCGCGATCGACGCCCCGGACCTGGTGACCGTGCCCACCCGGCAGGGGCTGGAGGCGGTGGACATCATCCGCCGTGCCAGCCGGGCCGGCGGCGTGGGACCCGTCCTGCACGACGGATCGGGCGACACCCTCGGCTTCCTCGTCCCGCCCGGCACCGCCGACGCCTGGGACATGCCGGGCAGCGCGTGTACGCAGACCAACGGGCGCGGGATGCGCTTCGGCGACGCGGTCCCGCCCGCCACCGGGGCCACCGGCTGGCTGCTCCCGCCCGAGGCCGTCGGGCCGGTCACCGACCCCGCGGTGCTGCGCGAGGCGCTCGGGGAGGCGGCCCGGCTGATCGAGGCCGCCGACAACTGCCGCTGACCGGCCACAATGGGGTGGTGGCAGGCAAAGACAGAGGCAAGAGCCGGAACAAGGGCGAGCAGCAGCGCGGACGCGGCGGCGCCGAGCCGGTCGTCGGGCAGGTGGCCGGCGGGCGGGCGGAGCTGGCGCCCGACCGCGAGCGCGCGGACGCCTGGACCCTGCTGATCGACGGCGCCCCGCAGTCGCACGTGGACCTGGCCGACCCCGGGTACCTGGACTTCGCGTACCAGCGGCGGATCGGCCACCTGATCGACCTCGCCGCGCCCGCCCGGCAGCCCCTGAACGTGGTGCACCTGGGCGGCGGCGCCTTCACCCTCGCCCGCTACACCGCCGCCTCCCGCCCCCGCTCCACGCAGCAGATCGTGGAGATCGACGCCGCGCTGGTGGCCTTCGTACGGGAACACCTGCCGCTGGACCCGCAGGCGCGGATCCGGGTCCGCGCGGTGGACGCCCGGGCGGGCCTGGCCAAGGTGCCGGACGGCTGGGCGGACCTGGTGATCGCGGACGTGTTCAGCGGTGCGCGCACCCCGGCGCACCTGACGAGCGCCGAGTTCCTGGACGACGTACGCCGTGCCCTCGCGCCGGGCGGGTGGTACGTGGCCAACCTCGCGGACGGTCCGCCCCTGGCCCATCTGCGGGGCCAGATCGCGACGGCCGCGTCCCGGTTCGCCGAGCTGGCGCTGGCGGCCGATCCAGTGGTCTGGCGGGGGAAACGCTTCGGCAACGCCGTCCTGGTGGCCGCCGACCGCGAACTGCCCGTCGCGGAATTCACCCGCCGGGTCGCGAGCGATCCGCATCCGGGCCGGGTGGAGCACGGCCGGGCCCTGGCGGACTTCGCGGGCGGCGCCGTGCCCGTGGCGGACGCCTCGGCGGTGGCCTCGCCGCAGCCGCCGCCCTCGGTCTTCCGTTAGATCAGGGATCGACGATCTCGACGACCGGCGGGTGGTCGTGCCAGGTGCAGAACACCGACACCTCACGGCCGTCCCGCGTGAAGGTGACCCGGATCCAGTAGTCCTGCTTCCACACCTGCATCCGCCAGTCGGCGGCCGGGGTCGCGGAGACCAGTTCGGCCGAGGAAGCGCCCAGGTCGAAGACCACCCGGCCGCCCGAGACCGGGTAGGCCTTCACATTGCCCCCGCGCGCGGACGGCTTCGGCGAGGGCTTGGCGGAGGATGCCTCGGCGGAGGGCGACGAGGCGGACGCCGACGCCGACGCCTGCGGGCTCGGCGAGGCGGACGGGGAGCCCTCCGGTGAGGGGGACTTCGAGTGCTGCGTCGAGGACGACAGCGGCTGTGTGGCCAGCGGGACCGCGAGCGGGCGGTCGTAGGCCGTGCCGGACATGACGGTGTGCACGCCCCACCACGACAGCGTCACCGCTGCTCCGGTCGCCAGCGTCCAAGCCATGGCATGTACAAGACCTCGCTGCATCAGGGGACATACTGCACCACCCGTCACAGAGGTGGCCCGGCACCTCCCCGGGTCCCCCGAATGGACTACGGTGCGGGCCATGGCAAGTGTGCTCGTGGTCGAGGACGACCAGTTCGTACGTTCCGCCCTCATCCGGCACCTGACCGAGGCCTCGCACACCGTGCGGAGCGTCGGCACGGCCCTCGAGGCACTGCGCGAGGTCGCCCACCACCGCTTCGACGTGGTCATCCTCGACCTCGGGCTGCCCGACCTCGACGGGTCGGAAGCGCTCAAGATGCTGCGCGGCATCACCGACGTGCCGGTGATCATCGCGACCGCGCGCGACGACGAGGCGGAGATCGTCCGGCTGCTCAACGACGGCGCCGACGACTACCTGACCAAACCTTTCTCCGTGGAGCACCTCTCGGCCCGGATGGCCGCCGTCCTGCGCCGCGCCCGCGCCGCCGCCGGGGCCGAACCGCCCTCCCGCGTACTGCGCGTCGGCGGGCTGGCCATCGACCCGCTGCGCCGCCAGGCCGAGCTCGACGGGACGGTACTGGACCTCACCCGCCGGGAGTTCGACCTGCTGGCCTTCCTCGCCGGGCGGCCCGGGGTGGTCGTGGCCCGGCGCGAGCTGCTCGCCGAGGTCTGGCAGCAGTCGTACGGGGACGACCAGACCATCGACGTCCACCTCTCCTGGCTGCGCCGCAAGCTCGGCGAAACCGCCGCCCGGCCGCGTTACCTGCACACGCTGCGGGGTGTCGGGGTCAAGCTCGAGCCGCCGCGGTGATGCCGCGATGAGATGGGCGCTGGTCAAGGTGTGCCTCGCGGTCACCGCCATGGTGGTCGTGGCCTTCGCCGTACCGCTGGGGCTGGTGGTGCAGGAGATGGCCAGCGACCGGGCCTTCTCCAACGCCGAGCGGCAGGCCGCGACCATCGGGCCGACCCTGTCCATCACCACCGACCCGGTGCAGCTGCGCAGGGCCGTGGAATCCACGCAGATGGGCGCGGCCCGGCGGATGGCCGTCCACGTGCCCGCGATCGGCGACAGCCCGCCGGTGGACATCGGCGAGGGCCGGGCGGGCGCGCACGCCGTCGCGGAGACCCGGCGGATCGGCCGGGCCACGACGGCCTCGGTGCCCGGCGGGGGTTCGGCGCTGCTCCAGCCGACCGCGCTCGGGTCCGGTGACATCGCGGTGGTGGAGGTCTTCGTACCGGAGAGCGAGGTCAGCAACGGCGTCACGACCGCCTGGATGGTCCTCGCGGGCGTCGGGCTGGCGCTGATCGTGGGCTCGGTCGGGGTAGCCGACCGGCTCGGCGCCCGGCTGGTACGGCCCGCCGAGCGGCTCGCGGACGCGGCGCACCAGCTCGGCGAGGGCCGGCTCGGGGCGCGGGTGCCGGAGGACGGCCCGAAGGAACTCCGCTCGGCGGCCGCCGCGTTCAACGCGATGGCGGACCAGGTGGTGGAACTCCTCGCCAACGAGCGGGAACTGGCCGCCGACCTGTCGCACCGGCTGCGGACGCCGCTGACGGTGCTGCGGCTCAACGCGGCCTCGCTCGGGGACGGCCCGGCCGCCGAGCAGACCCGCGAGGCCGTGGAGCAGCTGGAACGGGAGGTCGACACGATCATCCGTACGGCCCGCGAACAGCGCGCGACCGCCGCCGGGGCCGGGGTCGGCGCCGGCTGCGACGCCTCCGAGGTCATCCGCGACCGGATGGCCTTCTGGTCGGCGCTCGCGGAGGACGAGGGCCGCGAGGTACGGCTCGCGGGAGTGGACCGTACGGTACGGATCCCCGTGGCGCGGCCAGAACTCGCCGCTGCCGTGGACGCCATGCTCGGCAACGTCTTCCGGCACACCCCCGAGGGCACCCCCTTCGCGGTCGACGTCCACGACGCCTCGGACGCGGTCATCGTGCTCGTCTCCGACGCGGGCCCCGGCATCGCCGACCCGGACGCCGCCCTGCGCCGCGGCAACGACGGCGGACGCGACGGCTCGACCGGCCTCGGCCTGGACATCGTGCGCAGGGTCGCGGAGTCGACGGGCGGCGACGTCCGGCTGGGGCGCTCCATGCTCGGCGGCACCGAGGTACGGGTCTGGATCGGCCTGGACGGCCGGACCCGCGGCGGCTCGGGCGGGGTGCGGACCCGGCGCGGCCGGCGCAAGCGGCGCAGCAACTGACGTAACGGGGATGGGGCGGGGGCGCGCCTCGCGGGTGGTATGTCCGTGGATCGATACGGTCCGCGGCATGGACACCCTCATCTTCGGCGGCCTCCTCGCCACGCTGATCGCCATGTACCGGGAGTCGTCCCGGACGGTCGTGCTCGGAGCGTGGTGGGTCATGCTGCTCGCCGTGATCCTGCTGATGGCGCACCACATCACCAGCAGCCTCGCCCTGACCTTGAGCTACTGACCGTGGCCGTCATGCACAGCCTCCTCCCGGAGGAGACGCCGACGGGCGGGCTGCTGGGGCGGGTCCAGTTCTGGTTCGCCTGCTTCTTCGCCATCGGCTGGACGGGTGTGGTCTGCGGTGGCCTCTTCTACCAGTTCGGGCTGTGGGAGTACCCGTGCCCGCTCTGCATCGTGCAGCGGATGTTCATGCTGCTGGCGGCGATGGGCGCGGCGTACATCGTCCGGACGGCGCTCTCGTACGGCACGGTGACCGGCCGGGACTACATGACGGGCTGGGGCATGTCCCTGGTGGCGGTGATCGCAGGCTCCTTCGCGTCCTGGCGGCAGACGATGCTGCACGTCCTGCCGGGTGACAAGGGGTACGGGAGCGAGGTGTTCGGCCTGCACCTGTACGTGTGGGCCTGGATCCTCTTCCAGGCCTCGGTGGTGGCCATCGGCATCGCCCTGGCCTTCGCCCACTCGACGGCCGACCGGTCCGTACCGGCGACCGGGCCCGGCCCGCTGCGGGCGGTGGGGACGTTCGCGCTGGGGTTCCTGGGGCTGGTCATCGCCGTCAACATCGTGGCCGTGTTCTTCGAGGAGGGCTTCCACTGGTTCCTGCCGGACGACCCGAGCCGGTACCAGTTCTTCTACGACGTGGGGTTCCTGGGCTAGGCGTGCGGTACGCAGTCCTCCGCACCCCGGACGGTGGCCGAGATGTTGCCGCCTCCGTCCGGGCCGCACAGGGTGGGCGTGACGGAAGGAGTCAGCATGAGAGTCATGCTCCGCGCCCACCTCGACACGGCTGCCACCAACGAGGGCATCAAGACCGGCGCCCTGCCCCAGGCCATCAAGTCGCTGATGGACAAGGTGAAGCCGGAGGCCGCCTACTTCGGACTGCACGAGGGCGTGCGCTCCTGCTGGATGGTCTTCGACCTCCAGGACAGTGCGCAGATGCCGTCGCTGATGGAGGACCTGTTCACGCAGTTCAACGCCGAGCTCGAGGTCGGTCCGGTCATGAACGCCGAGGACCTGGCGAAGGGACTGGCGGCGATGGGGTCCTCGGCGTAGCCGGTCGCGGGCCGAGCCGGCCCTTTCCGGTGGCCGTCAGGGCCACCACGGCGGAGGCGGCGGCCGCCGCGCAGGACACGGCGAACGCCGCCCGGTACCCGTACGCCTGAGCCAGCAGCCCCGCGGCCAGCGCTGCCGCCGCCTGGCCGAGGATCAGGCCGCTGCCGACCACGGTCATGGCCTCGCCCATCCGCTCGGCGGGCCCGGTCCGTTCCACCAGCCCGAACAGGGCGATCAGGTGCGGGGCCACGGCCAGCCCGATGCCCGCGACGGCGAGGGTGGCGCCGGTCAGTCCCGACACCGCGAGCAGGGGCAGCGTCAGCACCGCCTGGACGGCGATCGTCCACCGCAGCCGTACGGGCAGGTCCGCAGACCCCGGCCGGGCCACCGTCACGAAGCCGGCGACCGAGCTGGTCACGGCCATGGCGGCCCACACCAGCCCGGCCGCGCCCGCCTCGTCCAGTGAGTCGGCGAGCGCGTTGACCCCGGTGTTGGCCCCGCTCCAGGCGGCCCCCTGGAGCACGGCCATCGCGAACAGCAGAACCAGCCCGGGCGACCACAGCCGTACGGCGGCCCGCGCGCCGGGGGCGGTTAGCGTCGGGCCCGGCGCGGTCGGATGCACGGCGAACAGGGTCCCGAAGACGAGGATCAGCGCGGCGGCGAGGAGCAGCGCCGAGGCGGGATGCACGGTCACGGCCAGGATCCCGGCCAGCGCGGGCCCGACCATGAACCCGACCTCGTCCAGGGTGGTGTCGAAGGACAGGGCGGAGCCCAGCAGTTTCTTGTCCTCGCCGGCCAGCCGCGCCCAGCGGGCCCTGGCCAGCGGTCCGACCTGCGGGACGGTGAGCCCGGCGGCGACGGCGAGTGTGATGCGGGCGGCCGGCGGCAGCCCGCCGAGGACGGTCGCCACGAGGGCGAGGAGCACGGCGGCGTTGGCGGCGCAGGCGAGGAGCAGGACGGGGCGGTGGCCGCGCCGGTCGGCGAGCCGGCCGATGACGGGGCCGCCGAGGGCCTGGCCCAGCCAGAGGGCGGCGGCGACGGCGGCGGCGTCGCCGATGCCGTCGCGCTCATTGATGAGCAGGAGCGTTCCGATGGGGCACAGCGCTGCGGGCAGGCGGGCGAGGAACGCGTAGAGGGGAGGGCGGGGCCGCCGAGGGCGAGCACCCCGCGGAAGCCGGCGGGCGGCGGGGCGGGTGATGCTGCGGCTGCCGATTCGGGTCGGGGGGGTTGGGCGGATTGGGCGGGTCGGCTGGGTCGGGTGGGGCGGGCGGATCGGGTCACGGACAACCTCCATCCGCACGCCGACCCTCCCGTTTCTCCGGCGCGCGCCGTTGCCCGTTGCCGGGGACCGTATCCGGTGCGGCCGGTGCCACGGAAGCCCCCTGTCCGGTCGCGGCCCGGTCGCGGTCCGGTCGCCGGACGGGCCCTCAGCCGGCTTCGCCCGAGGCCAGCCTCTTGGCCTGGGCCCGGCCGACCTCGGCGGCGCGGTGCAGGTAGTCGCCGATGACGGCGAGTTCGGCGTCGGAGTAGCCCTCCAGTACGGCGCCGAAGGCCCGGCCGGGGGTGTCCCAGGCCTTGCCGATCCGCTCGCGGGCCTCGGGGGAGAGGGAGACCAGGGAGCGGCGGCGGTCGTGCGGGTCGGCATGCCGCTCCACGATGCCCGCCTTGACCAGCCGGTCGACGAGGCGGGTCGCGGAGCCGGAGGTCAGGCCGGTGAGGCGGGCGATGTCGCCGGTGCTGACCGGGCCGGGCTCCATGTCGAGGAGGGCGACGCACTGCATGTCGGTGGGGTGCAGCCCGACGTGGTCGGCCATGGCCTGGTTGAAGAGGGAGTAGTCGGCGTAGTGGCGCTGGCTCTCGGTGACGATGCGCGCGAGCAGCTCGGCGCGGCTCCACTCATCACCCGTACGAGGGGAATCGGTTGACATCGGCTTCTCCATGCTCCAAATTTACCTGTGTGACGCAGAGAATGCGACGCGCAGAATCTGTGTCACGTACCCATCCTATGAAAAGGAGCCAGTCATGTCGATCCTCGTCACCGGCGGCCGCGGCGCCGTTGCCTGCGGCCTCTCCGCCCTCCTCACCTCCCACGGCCTCCCGCACCGGCTCGGATCCCGGGAGCCGGACCGTCCCGGTACCGTCCGCTGCGACCTCACCGACCCGGCGACCTTCCCCGGCGCCCTTGCCGGGGTCCGCTCCGTCTTCCTCTACGCCGAGGCGTCCGGTGTCGAGGCCTTCGTGAAGGAGGCCGTCACCGCCGGAGTGGAGCACGTCGTGCTCCTGTCCTCCTCTTCGGTGCTGAGCCCCGGCGCCGCCGACAGCCCGCTGTCCGCGTCCCATCTCGCCGTCGAGCAGGCCCTGTCGGCCTCTCCGCTGCGCACCACCCTGCTGCGCCCGGGGTCCTTCGCGAGCAACGCCCTGGGCTGGGCCTGGTCGCTGAAGTCCGGCCGCCCGGTCCACCTTCCCTACCCCGGCTCGTACTGCGACCCCGTCCACGAGGCGGACCTCGCCGAGGCCGCCTTCGCGGTCCTCAGTGACCCGGCTCTCGGCGGGCGCGCCTACACCCTGACCGGACCGCAGTCGCTGACGTTCGCGGCCCAGCTCGGCATACTCGGCGAGGTCCTCGGCCGGCCCCTGCCGTTCGAGGCCGTCTCCGCCGAGCAGTGGAAGGCCGAGGTCGACGGCTACATACCCGGGCCGTATGCCGATGCGCTCCTCGAGTACTGGGCCTCCACCGACGGCCTCCCGGTCGAGATCACCGACGCCGTCGAGCGGCTCACCGGCCACCCGGCCCGCACCTTCGGGCAGTGGGCCGAGGACCACGCCGACGCCTTCGCCGCCCCGGTCGGGTAGCCGAGCCGCGCAGTGGTCAGAAGGACCCTGTCCGGGCCACTTGCGCGTACCAGTGGGCGCTCGAGCGCGGGGTGCGGGTCTGGGTCTCGTAGTCCACGTGGACGATGCCGAAGCGTTTGCTGTAGCCGTAGGACCATTCGAAGTTGTCCAACAGCGACCAGAGGAAGTAGCCCTTCACCGGGGCGCCGTCCGCCAGGGCCTGGTGGACGGCGGTCAGATGGGCTTCCAGATATCCGATCCGCGCCGGGTCGTGCAGGTCGGGGGCGTATGCCGCGCCGTTCTCGGTGACCAGCAGGGGCAGGTTCGGCGCCTCCCGGGAGAAGCGCATCAGCAGGTCGTACAGGCCCGTCGGGTCGATCGACCAGCCCATGTCGGTCCGCTCGCCCGGGGGTTGGTGGAAGGCCACTGTGTCGGCGCCCGGCCAGGGGGAGTGGCCCGTGGCCCCGTGGCCGTCCGCGCGGGGGCCGGAGCCGGCGGGAGCCGCCGAAACCACCGCCGGGGTGTAGTAGTTCACGCCGAGGAAGTCCAGCGGCTGGTGGATCAGCGCCTCGTCGCCGGGGCGGACGAAGGACCAGTCCGTCAGGGCGGCGGTGTCCGCGAGCAGGTCCTGCGGATAGGCCCCGCGCAGCAGCGGTCCGGTGAAGATCCGGTTGGCCAGGGCGTCGATGCGGCGCTGGGCGTCCAGGTCGGCCGCCGAGCCGGTCAGCGGCCGCACCGCGCTCGGGTTGAGCGCGATCCCGACCCGCGCCGAGGCGGGCAGGGCGGCGGCGGCCAGGCCGTGGGCCAGGTTGAGGTGGTGGGCGGCGCGCAGGGAATCGGCGGGGGAGGTGCGGCCGGGGGCGTGGACCCCGGAGGCATAGCCGAGGAAGGCGCTGCACCAGGGCTCGTTGAGGGTGGTCCACAGCTCCACCCGGTCACCCAGGGCCTTCGAGACCTGCTCGGCGTATGCGGCGAAGGCGTAGGCCGTCTCCCGTTCGGGCCAGCCGCCCTCGTCCTCCAGCTCCTGCGGCAGGTCCCAGTGGTACAGGGTCACGCTGGGCTGGATCCCGTACGAGAGCAGCTCGTCCACCAGGGCGTCGTAGAAGCCGATCCCCCCGGAGAGCACCCGCGGCCAGGACACCGAGAAGCGGTAGGCCCCGAGCCCCAGTTCGCCCATCAGCCGCACGTCGTCCCGCCACAGCCGGTGGTGGTCGACCGCCACCTCGCCCGTGTGGCCGCCGTACACCTTGCCCGGCGTACGGCAGAACGTGTCCCAGATCGACGGCCCGCGCAGGGCGGCCCCGCCCTCGATCTGGAAGGCCGCCGTGGCCGCACCCCACAGGAACCCGTCCGGGAAGCGGACGCTCTCCATCGGCACAGTCGTCATCCCTTGACCGCTCCCTGCATGATGCCGCCGACGATCTGGCGGCCGAAGACGAGGAACACCAGCAGCAGCGGGAGCGTGCCCAGCAGCGCGCCCGCCATGATCACCGACTGGTCGGGGATGTAGCCCCGGCCCAGCCCGGTCAGAGCCACCTGCACCGTCGGGCTGCCGTTCTGGGTCAGCGCGACGATCGGCCAGAAGAAGTCGTTCCAGGCCATGACGAAGGTCAGCATGGCCAGCACCGCCATCGCGGGCCGGGCCACCGGGAACACCACGTGCCACACGATCCGCAGCGAACTCGCCCCGTCCGTGCGTGCCGCCTCCACCAGTTCCATCGGCAGGGCCTGGGCCAGGTACTGCCGCATGAAGAAGACGCCGAACGCGGACACCAGGGTCGGCAGGATCACCGCCTGGAGCCGGTCGGTCCACGACAGCTCCGCGATCAGCATGTACAGCGGGACCACGCTCAGCTGCGGCGGGATCAGCATCGTCCCGATCACCAGCCCGAGCAGCAGCCGGCTGCCGCGGAAGCGGAGCTTGGCGAAGGCGAAGCCCGCCAGGGTGGAGAACACCACCGTTCCCGCGGCGACGGTGCCGGCCACGACCACGGTGTTCAGCAGGGCGGTGCCCATGTTCGCGTCGGTCCACGCGACCTGGAGGTTGCGGCCCAGGTTCCCGCCGAACCAGAACGGCGGCGGGGTCTGCGCAAGCCGCGTATTGCTCCGGGAGGCCGCGATCGCCGTCCACACCAGCGGGAAGAGGGAGCCGACGGTGAACAGGGCCAACACCACGTAGGTGAGCCTGCCCGCACGCAGCGATCTCATCGGGAAGCCCCCCGTCCGCGCAGCAGCCGTGCCGCGCCCGCGATGACCAGCAGGATCAGGAACATCGCCCACGCGATGGCCGAGGCCCGCCCCAGGTGCAGGTTCACCCAGCCCTGCTCGTACAGGTACAGCCCGAGCGTCTGGAACTGGTGCTCCGAGCCGCCCGTCGCGCCCGCCCCGCCGTTGAACAGCAAAGGCTCGCCGAACAGCTGGGTCGCCCCGATCGTCGAGACGACGCACGTGAAGAGGATCGTCGGCCGCAGCGAGGGCACGGTCACGTGGAGGAACTGCTGCCAGCGCGACGCCCCGTCCAGCGCGGCCGACTCGTACAGCTCGCCCGGCACGGCCTGCATCGCCGCCAGGTAGATCAGCGCGTTGTAGCCGGTCCACCGCCAGATCACGATGGTGGAGACCGCGAGCTGGGAGGCGAAGGTGCCGTTCTGCCAGTCCACCGCCCCCAGACCGACCGCCGACAGCGCCCAGTTGACCATCCCGTAGTCCCGGCCGAAGAGCAGCACGAACACAAGGGTGGCCGCCGCCACCGACGTCGCGTACGGGGTGAGGACGGCGACCCGGAAGAAGGCGGAGCCGCGCATCTTGTAGTTGAGCAGATGGGCCAGACCGAGCGCGATCGCCAGCTGCGGCACCGTGGACAGCAGCCCGATGGTGACCGTGTTGCGCAGCGCGTTCCAGAAGAACTCGTCGTCCCACAGCCGGGTGAAGTTCTTCAGCCCCACCCACGTCATGGAATCCGGATCGGTCAGCTCCACCTGGTGCAGCGCCGCCCAGCCCGTGTACAGCAACGGGAACAGCCCGAAGACGGCGAAGAAGAGGAAGAAGGGCGCCACGAAGGCGTACGGGCTCCAGCGCAGGTCCCACCGGTAGCGGCGTGAGCGCCATATCTGGCCCCGGGCGCCCCCCTCCGCCGCCGGCTCCTTCGAGCCGGCGGCGGAGGGGGACAGAACAGCCGTCTCGTCCGTCACCTGAGCCTCACTGGTCCAAGGCGTTGTCGATCGCCTTCACCGCGGCCTCCCAGCCCTCCTGGGGACTGCGGCCCTTCTGGTCGACCTGGAGCATCCCGATGTCCGCCAGGTTCTGTGAGATCACCAGGTCCTTCGGACCGACCACAGTCACCGGCACCCCCTCCGCCGCCTTCGCGAAGATCTCGCCGATCGGGGCCCCGCCGAAGTACGCGTGCTGCGCGCCCGACACCGTCGGCAGCTTGTAGGCGGCGCTCGCGCTCGGGAAACTGCCCCGCTTCTCGAAGAGCTTCGCCTGCTGCGCCGGAGCCGTCAGCCAGGCCGCCAGCTTCGCCGCCTCCTGGGCGTGCTTGCCGGCCTTCGGCACCACCAGGAAGGAGCCGCCCCAGTTGCTCGGCTTCGGCGCCTGCGCCACGTCCCACTTGTCCTTGCCGGCCGGACCCGCCTTGTCCTGGATGTAGCCGAGCATCCAGGCCGGGCAGGAGACCGTGGCGAAGGACCCGTTGGCGAAGCCCTGGTCCCAGGCCGGGGTGAACTGCTGGAGCTTGGCGCTGAGCCCCTCGGTGGCGAAGGAGGCCGCCAGGTCGAAGGCCCCGCGCACCGCGGGGTTGGTCTTGTAGACGACCTTGCCCTGCTCGTCGTAGAACCGCTGCGCGCTGCTGCCGGTCACCGCCGCCATCACGCCCGACGCGGAGTCCACGAAGGCCTTGCCCTCGCCCGCCTTCGCCTTGTACGCCTTGCCCGCCTCCAGGTACTTGTTCCAGTCGCCCGCCCACAGCGCCCCGACCGCCGCCCGGTCGCTGGGCAGCCCGGCCGCCTCGAAGAGGTCCTTGCGGTAGCAGATCCCCTGCGGCCCGATGTCGGTGCCCAGGCCGACCGTGGCCCCGCCCTTCGCCGCGCTCGCCGTGCCCTGCGCCCACTTCCAGGGCAGGTACGCGGCCTTGTCCACCCCCGGCGCCTTGCCCAGGTCGACCAGCTTGTCGGCCTGGGTGGCGGTGATCTCGGCGATGTTGTTGACCTCGACGGCCTGGATGTCTGCGAGCCCGCTCCCGGTCCCCAGGTGGGTGAGGAGCTGGGGGTAGTAGTTCTCGTTCCGCTCGATCGAGGTCTGCTCGATGCGGATCCCGGGATTCTGGGCCATGTACTCGTCGTAGAGGCCGGCCTCCTGGAGGCCGAAGGCCCCGAAGACCCCGACGGTGAGGGTGGTCTTCCCCTTGTCGCCGGCCGGGGCGCCGCTTTCGGACTTCTCGGCCGGATCCTGCGCGCACCCCGTGAGCAGCAGGGCCGCCGCTCCCATCGCGGTGACTGCCGTGGCAAGGGTTCTTCGGGCTCGGACGGGGACTCGGGCTGGGGCTCGCATGTGCATCCTCCTTGAAGGACGGGACGTGCCGGGTGTCGTGTGCCACAGTGTGGGAGCGCTCCCACAGTCGTCAAGGGGTAGATTCACAGCCGGGAGGAAGCCATGAAGGAGCAAGGGCGCAAAGGGGGACGGCCGACCCTGGAGGAGGTCGCGGTGCGCGCCGGAGTCGGGCGCGGCACGGTCTCCCGGGTGATCAACGGTTCCTCCAAGGTCAGCGACCACACCAGGACCGCCGTGGAGGCGGCCGTCGCCGAGCTGGGCTACGTGCCCAACCGCGCGGCCCGCGCCCTCGCGGCCAACCGTACCGACGCCATCGCTCTCGTGATTCCCGAGCCGGAGGCCCGCTTCTTCGCCGAGCCTTACTTCTCCGACGTGGTCCGCGGGGTCGGCTCCGCCCTCGCCGAGACCGACGTCCAGCTCGTCCTCACCCTGGCCGGCAGCGACCGCGAGCGCCGCCGCCTCTCCCAGTACCTGTCGGGGCACCGCGTCGACGGGGTGCTCCTCGTCTCCGTCCACGCCGGGGATCCGCTGCCGGAGCTGCTGGCCGAGCTCGGCATCCCGACGGTGATCAGCGGCCGCCGCTCCGCCGCCGAGACGCTGCCCTCGGTGGATTCGGACAACCTGGGGGGCGCGGCCGAGGCCGTACGCCACCTCGTCGGCCGGGGCCGCCGCGCGATCGCCACGATCACCGGACCGCTGGACGTGTACGGGGCCCAGTGCCGACTCGACGGCTACCGGCAGGCCCTGGCCGCCGCCGGGCACCTGGCCGACGAGGGGCTGATCTCGGTCGGCGACTTCACCGAGGAGGGCGGCCGCCGGGCCATGCGCGAGCTGCTGGAGCGCCGCCCGGCGCTCGACGCGGTCTTCGCGGCCTCGGACGTCATGGCGGCGGGCGCCCGGCGGGAGCTGCGCGCGGCCGGCCACCGGATTCCGCAGGACGTGGCGCTGGTCGGCTTCGACGACTCGGTGGTGGCCCGGCACATGGACCCGCCGCTGACCAGCGTCCGGCAGCCGATCGAGGAGATGGGCCGGACCATGGCGCGGGTGCTGCTGGCCGGGATCGCCGGGGAACCGGGGGGAGACGCGGCCGTCGTGCTGCCGAACCGGCTGGTGGTCCGGGAGTCCTCGTGAAGCAGTCCTCGTGAACGCAGAAGGTCCCGGTCCGCTTTCGCGGACCGGGACCTTCTCATCAGGGTGAGTGACGGGACTTGAACCCGCGGCCACCTGGACCACAACCAGGTGCTCTACCAACTGAGCTACACCCACCATGTCCGGTCGGAGAACCGACCGGCCGAAGAAAAGGGTACAGGGTCCGGGAGGGTGCTCGCTCCCCCCTTATCGCGCCCCTCGCTCCGGGTCGGCTATTCGGCGGGCAGGACGTGCTTGGCGGCGATGCTCCGAGCCGTGTCCGAGTCGGGCCCGGGCTGCGGAACGAAGACCGCCTCCCGGTAGTACCGCAGCTCGGCGATGGACTCCTTGATGTCCGCGAGCGCCCGGTGGTTGCCGTTCTTGGGCGGGCTGTTGAAGTACGCCCGCGGGTACCAGCGGCGCGCCAGCTCCTTGACCGAGGACACGTCCACGATCCGGTAGTGCATGTAGCTCTCCAGCGCCGCCATGTCACGCAGCAGGAACCCGCGGTCGGTGCCGACCGAGTTTCCGCAGAGGGGCGCCTTGCGGGGCTCCTTCACGTGCTCCCGTACGTATGCCAGGACCTGCGCCTCGGCATCCGCCAGGGTGGTCCCGCCGGCCAGCTCTTCGAGCAGTCCGGAGGAGGTGTGCATCTCGCGCACCACGTCGGGCATGGTCTCCAGGGCCGCGTCCGGCGGGCGGATCACGATGTCCACGCCTTCGCCGAGCACGTTGAGCTCCGAGTCGGTGACCAGTGCGGCCACCTCGATAAGTGCGTCGTCCGTCAACGAGAGCCCGGTCATCTCGCAGTCGATCCACACCATGCGATCGTTCATGTGTCCCACCTTATGCGGTCCCCTCGGGCCCGGACCGCATATGCGGAAGGTCCCCCATCGGCGGTGACCGATGGAGGACCTTCGCTTGCCGTACCCGTTGTGTGGGTTACGCGTGTTCCCGCAGGACCCGGCCGGGGGCGTACAGCTCCGTCACCGTCGGGCCCGCCGCGGCCAGGGCCGCCGCCGCCCGCTGGGGCTGCGGAGTGCGCTGGTGCGGAACCGGGCTCTCCTGGAGCTGGGACACCTGAGCCACGTCGGCCTGCGGCCGTCGTGCCCGGTAGGCGGAGCGGTAGGCGGCCGGGGAGGACCCCAGCTGCCGCCGGAAGTGCCCGCGCAGGGCGACCGGCGAACGGAACCCGCAGCGACCGGCGACCTCGTCGACCGAGTAGTCGGAGGTCTCCAGCAGCCGCTGTGCCTGGAGCACCCGCTGGGTGATCAGCCACTGGAGCGGCGCGCTGCCGGTCAGCGAGCGGAACCGGCGGTCGAAGGTGCGCCTGCTCATGTAGGCGCGGGCCGCCAGGGTCTCCACGTCGAACTGCTCGTGGAGGTGTTCCAGCGCCCAGGCGACGACCTCGGCCAGCGGGTCGGCGCCGATCTCCTCCGGCAGCGACCGGTCGAGATAGCGCTCCTGTCCGCCCGTACGGCGCGGCGGGACGACGAGCCTGCGGGCCAGGGCCCCGGCCGCCTCACTGCCGTGGTCCGTGCGCACGATGTGCAGGCACAGGTCGATTCCGGCCGCCGTGCCCGCGGACGTGAGCACGTCTCCGTCGTCGACGAACAGCTCGCGCGGATCGACATGGACGGACGGGTACCGCTTGGCCAGCGTCGGCGCGTACATCCAGTGCGTCGTCGCGGGCCGGCCGTCCAGCAGACCGGCGGCGGCGAGCACGAAGGCTCCCGTGCACAGTCCGACGATCCGGGCTCCCTCCTCGTGCGCCAGACGCAGTGCGTCGAGCGCCTCCGGAGGGGGTGGTGAAGTGATGGAACGCCATGCGGGCACGACGACCGTGCCTGCCCGGGCGATCGCCTCCAACCCGTATGGCGCGGTCAGTTCGAGTCCGCCGGTGGTCCTGAGCGGACCGTCCTCACCGGCGCACACGAGCAATCGGTAGCGTGGAACTCCCGCGTCCTGCCGGTCAATGCCGAACACGGAAAGTGGAATGGAGCTCTCGAAGATCGGTCCGCCGCTGAAGAGCAGCACCGCGACAATCTCCCTGCGGCGACGCCCCGCGAGCTTCCTGCCGGCGTCCGCGACGACGGCGGTGGAATCCTGGCTCATGGCGCTAAGCCCCCCTTGGGTGTCGCGACTCCTTGGTCTGGTCGCACCTGCACGTTTCCCCTCGGCCTTGCACGTGGATCCCCCGCCGTAAATACATGATCGAATCTACTGCGTCCCGTGGTGTCGGCGTGACAAGTTCAGCACGCAGCGCTATGTCGACTTCTCAACTTGGCGAAAAGCATTCGATCAGGAAGCGTTCCACTCCGCTACCTGGGTGGGAAGCGTCCGGTCCGCTCGTGGCCAGTACCCGTAGGGTCGAAGCGCCCCCCGGCGTCTGTCGTCGCTGGTGGTAGGGGGGTTGGGGGGACATTCCGGCAAGAAGGCCACCCTGGCGGGAAGTTGGCTGAAAACATGCGGGTGTGGGTGTGCGAATGAGTCAGTCGTGCGGGGACGGCGCCGCGCGCGGGGCGGAACCGCCGCAGACGCGATGTCCACCGGAGCCGCCGCGCGAGTGCCGGCCGCGGGGGGCGGACCCGAGCCGTTCCTCCACCGGCCCTCGAGCCGTGGCCCGCTCCGTCCTCTCCGAGTAGCGCAGCAGCACCCGGCACGCGGCCGTCACCGCCAACAGGCCGAGGGTGGCGACCGCGGCCCCGCCGAAGGAGGTTCCGTAGACGACGAGGACCACGGGGACGAGCAGGCAGCTGAAGGCGGCCCAGCGCACGACGTCACCCGCGGGGTCGTCGTGACGACGTCCGGCGGGGTGCACGGACGAGTGAAGAGCGGAACGGTGGGAAGGGGCGTGGAGCGGGGTGGCGTCGGCGTACTGGTGGACGGACTGTGTCGGCTGAGCTGGCTGGACGGGGTGTACCGGATGGCCGGGCACGGCGTGCTCCCTGCGGGCTCTTCCTGGACGGTCGGACCCATGCCCAACGCGGCTCGGCCGGGCTCGGTCACTGCGCGCACGGGTGGCGCCGGGCCCGATCGTCACTGGCTGTAGGGGACAGCGGGCATTGCCAAGGCGGGCTCGCTCCGGCATGCTCCCTGGGACGCTCTCCAAGGGCGGCAAGCCCTGTGCAGGACAGGAGTGTCGCCGTACCCTGGTGGGTATGGGCTTGGGAAGATGCTTCCCGGACAGAGCCCCGTTACCCAGCGTCGCCGAATTTCGCCCCTGTTGCTTCCTCCAAGGACCTCTTCGCCGAGATACCGATGGCCGGTCACGAATTCTCCGAACCCGCGGACCGCAAGCGCAAACGTGTCGCCGACCCTGCGTCGGCCGCCGATCTGCGCGCGGTGGAACAGACACGCCTACCCTGCGATCCGGCCTTCCGGCACGGGGTCGTTGTGGGATTCGACGGATCCACGTCCAGTGAGCGCGCGCTCGCGTACGCGATCGGCATGGCCCGTCGCTCCGGCTCCGGTCTGATCATCGTCCATGTCGCCAACCGGCTGCCCACCACCGTCTGGGCCGGCTGTGAGCCTCCCGTCTTCGTGGACGTGCCGGACCACCGCACCGAGGTGCTCGGGCTGGAGCTCGCCTGCGCGGACTATCTGGCCGAGGTGCCCTGGATCCTGGTCGAGCGCGGCGGGGACATCTGCCACGAGCTGGAGGAGGTCGGCCGGGAGTATTCGGCCGACGCCATCGTGGTCGGCTCCACGCACGGGATCGTGGGCCGGATCTTCGGGTCCGTGGCGGGCCGGCTGGCCAAGCGCGCACAGCGACCGGTCGTTGTCATTCCGTGACCGCCTGTTAAGCCGATTGTGCGGTTGTGCACCCGTGTAAAGGGTAGATAAATGCTGCTGGGACGCAGCAAACAACTGCAGATCGAAGGGAGCCCGCCGTGGACAATGGTGTCTCTGCGGGAAGCACGGCCTCGACTTCGACCCTCGGGAACATCGCCCTGGGTCTCACCCTTCTCGCGTTCGGTATCGGCCACACCGGTGTCATCGACGGAGTGACCGCCGCCAATTCCGTGTCGCTCGCGATGTACGTCGGCGGCGCGGCCCTTTTCCTCCTCGGGCTCCTCGAGTACCGCGGCGGCAACGGGTTCAACGGCACCGCGTTCGCGGGCCTCGGCGTCTTCTGGTTCACCTGGGCCAAGGGGGCCGGGGCGTCGGTTTCCGACGAAGCCGCCGGAACGTTTCTGGTCCTCTTCGCCCTGCTCGCGCTGACCCTCACGGTCGCCGCGGCGAGCGGTCTGTTCAGCCAGGGCGTCTATGCCCTGCTGACCCTGTCCCTCCTCCTGTTGGCCATAGGCTCGTTCGCGGGCAGCGATGGCCTCGCCAAGGCCGGCGGCTGGGTCGCCGCCGTGTCCGGGCTGCTGGCCTGGTACGGAGCCACCGCGGCACTGGCGCACTGGCCGATGGCGGTGGGCAAGGGCTCGAGGCGCGGCGCGGTCGCCGCAGGCTGAACACCCTGTGCGAAGACCCCCGTGCGCGGTGCGCACGGGGGTCTTCGCATGTCTCGGGCCAACAGGCCGCCGACTACTCGACCGTGACCGACTTCGCCAGGTTGCGCGGCTTGTCGATGTCCCGGCCCATGGCCAGGGCCGTGTGGTACGCCAGCAGCTGGAGCGGGATGCCCATCAGGATCGGGTCCAGCTCGTCCTCGTTCTTGGGGACCACGATGGTGTGGTCCGCCTTCTCCTGCTCGCGGTGCGCGACCGCCAGGATCCGGCCGCTGCGCGCCTTGATCTCCTCGAGCGCCGCGCGGTTCTTCTCCAGCAGGTCGTCGTCCGGGACGATCGCGACGGTCGGCAGCGAGGGCTCGATCAGCGCCAGCGGACCGTGCTTGAGCTCGGAGGCCGGGTAGGCCTCGGCGTGGATGTAGGAGATCTCCTTCAGCTTGAGGGAGGCCTCCAGGGCCACCGGGTAACCGCGCACCCGGCCGATGAACATCATCGACTTGGCCTCGGCGAACTCGGCCGCCAGCTTCTTGATGTCGTCCTCGCCGTCGAGGATCTCCTGGATCTGCGCGGGCAGCTTGCGCAGGCCCTCGATGATCCGCTTGCCGTCGGTGACCGAAAGGTCCCGGATGCGGCCCAGGTGCACGGCCAGCAGCGCGAAGGCGACGACCGTGTTGGTGAAGCACTTGGTGGAGACGACGCAGACCTCGGGGCCGGCGTGCACGTACACGCCGCCGTCCGCCTCGCGGGCGATCGCGGAGCCGACCACGTTGACCACGCCGAGGACGCGGGCGCCCTTGCGCTTGAGCTCCTGCACCGCCGCGAGCACGTCGTACGTCTCACCGGACTGGGACACCGCGATGTAGAGGGTGTCGGGGTCCACGACCGGGTTGCGGTAGCGGAACTCGGAGGCCGGCTCGGCGTCCGCGGGGATCCGGGCCATGCCCTCGATGAGGCCGGCGCCGATGAGGCCCGCGTGGTAGGAGGTGCCGCAGCCCAGGATCTTGACCCGGCGGATGCCGCGCGCCTCGCGCGGGTCCAGGTTCAGGCCGCCCAGGTGCACCGTGTTGAAACGGTCGTCGATCCGGCCGCGCAGCACGCGGTCGACCGCGTCGGGCTGCTCGGAGATCTCCTTGTGCATGTAGGTGTCGTGACCGCCCATGTCGTAGGAGGCGGCCTCCCACTCCACGGTCTCCGGGGTGGCGGTGGTGGTGGCACCGCTGGTGGTGTAGGTGCGGAAGTCGTCGGCCTTCAGGGTGGCCATCTCGCCGTCGTCGAGGGTGACGACCTGGCGGGTGTGGGCGACCAGGGCGGCGACGTCCGAGGCGACGAACATCTCCTTCTCGCCGATGCCCAGGACGACGGGGGAGCCGTTGCGGGCGACGACGATGCGGTCGGCGAAGTCGGCGTGCATGACGGCGATGCCGTAGGTGCCCTCGATCGCCTTGACGGCCTCGCGGACCTTCTCCTCGAGGGAGTCGGCCAGGGAGCGGGCGATCAGGTGGACGATCACCTCGGTGTCGGTCTCCGAGACGAAGACGACGCCCTCGGCCTCGAGCTTGGCGCGCAGCTCGGAGGCGTTGTCGACGATGCCGTTGTGGACGACGGCCACCTTGTTCTCGGCGTCGAGGTGGGGGTGGGAGTTGATGTCGCTCGGGGCGCCGTGCGTGGCCCAGCGGGTGTGGGCGATGCCGGTGGTGCCGGCGAAGCGCTTGGGGACGCGGGACTCCAGCTCGCGGACCCGGCCCTTGGCCTTGACGACCTTCAGGGCCGCGGCCTTCGGGCTGTTGACGACGATGCCCGCGGAGTCGTATCCGCGGTACTCGAGGCGCTGCAGGCCTTCCAGCAGCAGTGGTGCAACGTCACGCTTGCCGATGTAACCGACGATTCCGCACATACGGTTATGCCCCTCCTGAAGTTCGGTACGTGTGCTCGGGTGGCTGGGTCTCAGCCGGTGTCGCAGCCGTGCGTCAGCCGTAGACGATGCGGCGCAGCTGCCGGAGCGAGAGCTCCGGAGGCGCCACGGCGCGGTGCGGCAGCTCGGCCGCGATCCGCTCGAAGATCTCCGCGTTGACCGCTCCGCCGGACTGCAGTTCCCGGTGGCGGCGGCGGACGAACTCCTCGGTCGTCTCGTCGAAGTACGCGAGCACGTCGAGCACCACCCGGGCGGCCTCACCCCGCTGCAGCGAGGTGCTGCGCACCAGGTGGTCGACGAGGTCGTCATGCGACGGGCGGCGATCGAGCACCCGTAGATACTGGCGGGTCAGGGCGCCGAACGCAAAGATCCTGCCCGAAATCGGGCAGGATCCTTCTGGTCTGGACCAGTGGAATGGATGGATCCGGTCAGAAACGCCGCAAAACGGCCTGCTTGGCCGCCGCGAACTCGTCGGCCGTGAGGATTCCCGACTGGTGCAGCTCGCCGAGCTCGCGCAGGCGGCGCAGGAGGGTGTCGTGGTCCGCCGCGGCATCCTCCGCCGACCCCGCCGGCCGCGCGGCCGGGCCGGCGCCCAGGGCCCCGGCGGGGGCGGCCGGATCGGCCGGAGCCGCCGCCGGGTGGGGCATCCGGGCCGCCACCGCCGCCGCGACCAGCGCCATCAGCGGGTCGTTCTTGAAACCGAAGAGCTCCACCGTGAAGGGGTCGTACTTGGGCGACGCGGGCGCCGCGGTGCCCGCCTGGAGGAAGCGCAGCCAGCCGCTCGTCAGCCCCTTGGACGGGGACCACTCCACCAACCGCAGGTCCGCCACCCGGAACGCCCGCGTCCCGCCGGAGCGCTTGGCCTCCTCGGCCGTCCAGTTCCACTCCAGGGACACCCGGTCCCCGTCGAAGGCCACGGTCCCGTCGCCCGCGCCCGCCGTGATCGGCACCGCGGGGCCCGGCAGCAGGTACTCGCGCGTGGGCCCGGTCTCCACCTGGTCCAGCAGGAGCGCGCCCCGCACCTCGTCCACGAAGTACTCCGCCACCCCGGTCCGGTCCGTCTCCACGGTCAGCCGGTACGGGTCGGAGGCGTCCGGCAGCCGCCCGCCGGTCACCTGGAGCAGCGGGTCCGCGCCGTCACGCAGCCGCAGCCGCAACCGGCCCGCCTTGCGCCCCGGTTCGAAGCTGATCCCGGCCAGCGCGCGCAGCGGGACGGCCACTTCGCCGAGCGTCTGGCGCAGCAGGCCCACCCCCTTGTCGCGGCCCGGCACGATGCGCACCGTGTCCCCGTCGAAGCTCCAAGTGCCGTCCTTCTGGATGATTTCCGCCATCCGACGATTCTCGCACCGGCCGTGGCGGCCCAATTGGCCTATACCTGAGCCATGAGAGTCCTGCGACGCACGCTCGGCACCCTCCTCGTCCTCTCCGTGCTCGGCGCGGCAGCGTCCTGTACGACCGCCCGGGGTGACGACGCCAGCCCCGGCGACGAAGCCCCCGCCGCCGCCCTGACCCCCTTCGAACGGCTCCTGCCGGCGCCCGTCTCCGCACGCGCCGAAGGCCCCGGGTACTCCTTCGGGGCGGGCACGGTCATCCGTACCGGCCCGGGACCCGACGAGGAGGTCCGGCGGCTCGGCGAGCTCCTCGCCGAGCAGCTGCGCGGCCCGAGCGGGCTCCCGCTGCCGGTGGTCGACGGGGCCGAGGGGGACGGGATCCGGCTCCGCGTCGACGAGGAGGCCGAGGGGGTCGGGGACGAGGGGTACCGGCTGCAGTCCGGACCGGACGGGATCACCCTCGCCGCACGGACCCCGGCCGGGCTGTTCCACGCCGGGCAGACGCTGCGGCAGCTGGTACCGGTGACCGGGCCCGGGACGGTGCCCGGCGGGACCGTCTCCGACCGGCCGCGCTTCGCGTACCGGGGCGCGATGATCGACATCGCGCGGCACTTCTTCACGGTGGAGCAGGTGAAGAGGTACGTCGACCAGCTCGCCCAGTACAAGGTCAACACCCTGCACGTGCATCTGACCGACGACCAGGGGTGGCGTCTCGCGATCGACTCCTGGCCGCGGCTGGCGGAGTACGGGGGCGGCAGCGAGGTCGGCGGCGGACCCGGCGGCCACTGGACGAAGGACGAGTACCGGGAGCTCGTCGCGTACGCGGGGGAGCGGTACGTGGACGTGGTCCCGGAGATCGACATGCCGGGGCACACGAACGCGGCGCTCGCCTCGTACGCGGAGCTGAACTGCGACGGGAAGGCCCCGGCGAGGTACACCGGGATCAAGGTGGGCTTCAGCTCGCTGTGCGTCGCCAAGGAGCGGACCTACGAGTTCATCGACGAGGTGCTCGGCGAGCTGGCGGAGCTGACGCCGGGCCGCTACCTGCACATCGGCGGCGACGAGGCGCACTCGACGCCGGCGGCGGACTACGCGGCCTTCATGGACCGGGCGCAGGCGGTGGTGGGCCGGTACGGCAAGACGGTGGTCGCCTGGCACCAGCTCGCGGCGGCGCGGCCGGCGGCGGGGGCGGTGCTGCAGTACTGGGGGCACGACCGGACCCCGGCCGCGGAGAAGGCGCGGGTCGTCGCGGCCGCGAAGGCCGGGCACCCGCTGATCCTGTCGCCGGCGGACCGGCTGTACCTGGACATGAAGTACGACCTGGCGACGAAGCCGGGCCTGGCGTGGGCCGGGTTCGTCCCGGTGAAGAGGTCGTACTCGTGGAACCCGGGGGCCTACCTGGCCGGGCTCCCGGAGTCGGCCGTCCTGGGCGTGGAGGCGCCGCTGTGGACGGAGACGATCGCCACGCGGGCGGACTGGGAGCTGATGGCGTTTCCGCGGGTGCTGGGGCTGGCGGAGCTGGGGTGGTCGCCCGCGGGCGCCCTCGACTGGGCGTCGTACAGCCTGCGCCTGGCCGCGCAGGGGCCGCGTCTGGACGCCCAGGACGTCAACTATTACCGGGCGCCGGACGTGCCCTGGTCTTAGGGCGCGGCGCCGTTGCTGGGGCTCCGCCCCAGACCCCGCGCCTCAAACGCCGGCGGGGCTGGGTTGTGCCTGCCGGACGGCATCAGCCAAATCCAGCCCCGCCGGCGTTTGAGGCGCGGGGTTCGGGGCGGAGCCCCGAGAAGACGGGCGGCAGACGAGGGACCGTGTCGGCTGCCGCCCGGGCCTGTTACCGCCGCGCAGCGAACGGCGCGACGGGGTTCTTGAGGGTGCCGATCAGCTGGAGTGCGGCGGAGGGGTCGGCGAGGTCGACCATCTGCTTGTTGTTGCGCAGCTGGAGGCGGTTGAGGCAGGAGAGCTGGAACTCCTCGGCGAACAGGTCGTAGCGCTCGAAGCGGTCCGACAGGGCCGGCAGGGAGTCCTGGTACTCGTGGGCGCAGTCCGCGACCGCCTGCCAGAAGGTGTCCTCCTCGCAGATGCCCTCCGTCGTCAGGATCGAGCCGAGGAAGCGGAAGAAGCAGTCGAAGACGTCCGTGAAGATCGACAGCAGCTTCATGTCCTCCGGGACGTCCGCCCGGACCCGCTCGACCGCGGGCGGCAGCACCGCGTCCGGGTCCATGACCACGATCTCCTCGGCGATGTCCTTGAAGATCGCCCGCTTCACCACGCCGCCCTCGATGACGAGGATCGTGTTCTCGCCATGCGGCATGTAGGCGAGGTCGTACTGGTAGAAGCAGTGCAGGAGCGGGACCAGGTAGGCCCGCAGGTACGAGCGCAGCCACTCGGCGGGGGTCAGGCCCGATTCCGCGATCAGGGCGCCGACGAAGGACTTGCCCTCGGCGTCGACGTGGAGGAGCGAGGCCATCGTGGCCAGGCGCTCGTCGCCCTGGAGGGAGTTCACCGGGGACTCGCGCCAGAGCGCGGCCAGCATCTTGCGGTACGGGGAGTATCGGTCGGTGGCGCGCTCGTACTGGCGGTGGTGGTAGCCGATCGCCGCGCGCTCGCGGATGATCGAGAAGTCGACGGACTGCAGCACGGAGTCCGACTCGATCAGCTGGTGGAGCCAGTCGTTGATGGCCGGGGTGGCCTCCATGTACGCGGCCGACAGGCCCCGCATGAAGCCCATGTTCAACACCGAGATCGCCGTTTTGACGTAGTGCTTCTCGGGGGCGCTGGTGTTGAAGAAGGTGCGGATCGACTGCTGCGCCAGGTACGCGTCCGTGCCCTCGCCCAGCAGGACCAGGCGGCGGTTGGCGATCTCGGCGGCGAAGGTGATCGTGGTCTTGTTCCACCACTGCCAGGGGTGGACCGGGAAGAGGTGGTAGTCCGCGAGGTCCAGGCCGAGGGCGGTCATCTTGGCGGAGAAGGCCGAGAGCGTCTCGTCGCCCAGCTCGGCGCGCATGAAGGAGTCGTGGTCCAGGCCCGCGCCCGCGGTGAAGGTGGAGACGTCCTTGCGGGCCGCCACCCACACCAGGTGGACCGGGCTCGCGGTCTCCGGGGCGTACGAGAGGTACTCGTGCACGCCGAAGCCGAGGCGGCCGTTGTTCGCGACGAAGCAGGGGTGGCCCTCGGTCATGCCGGTCTCGATGTCCTGGAAGGAGGACTTGGCGAGGACGGCGGAGGAGATCTGCGGCTTCGTGTACTTGAAGCCCGAACCGGCCAGGGTGGAGGAGATCTCCTCCAGGTAGACGGGAAGGACTTCGGCGCTGAGACCCAGGGACTGCTGCAGCTCGATGTGGAAGTCCAGGGCGTCCAGCGGAAGCTCGGCACCGTCCTGGTGGCGGGTGATGGACGACTCGTCCACCGACCAGTGGTCCAGGGCGTGGTGCGTGGCCGCGAAGCGGTACTCCACCGAGGAGTCGTCGCTCAGGACCGAGTAGAGACCGGAGTCCAGCGGCTTCGGCGTCAGCAGGCGCTCGTGGGAGAACTCCGCGAGGGCCTTGCGGACCAGGGCGCGGTTGGCGCGGGCCCACAGCTCGGGGGAGAGGTGGGAGACGGCGTCGGCGAGGCTCATATCGAGAGCTCCTTGATGAGGCCGGTGGCCGACTCGAACTGGGCGCGGGTGCAGAAGCTGAGGAGGGCTTCCTTCTCCGGCTTGGTGACCGGACCGTCGGGCACGAAGCCGACCGCCTCGTTCAGGGCGTGGACGGCGGTGTTGCGGACGTCGGGCTCGACCACGACGCGCTGCGACTCCGGGTCGGCGAACACGGCCGCCATGACGGTGGTGATGACCGCGCGGGTGAACCCGTGCAGCGGCTGCTCGCTCGGCGCGACGAGGAAGTGCATGCCGACATCGCCGGGCTGGGCCTCGTACAGGCCGACGAGCTCCAGGCGGGCCGGGTCGTACGTCTCCATCAGGAAGGCGGGACGGCCCTCGTGGAGGCCGATGAAGGCCTGGTGGTGCTCGGCCGCGGCGATCTTCATGTACTCGCGCTCGACGTCCGGCAGCGAGGCGTCCTGCATCATCCAGAACGAGGCCTTGGGGTGCGTGACCCAGCCGTGCAGGAGCTCCGCGTCGGCGAAGGGGTCCAGCGGGCGGACGGCGAAGGTGCCGAGGGCCGCGTCGGTGCGGGAGTACAGGATCTCGGTGGTGGAGCCGGTGGTGCTCATGCGTGCATGCCTTCCGGGACTGCGAACTGCTGGAACGCGATGGACTTCTCGACCTTGTAGTACTCGCGGCCGAGGAGCTCGCCGATGATGTACGCGTTGCGGTACGCGGCCATGCCCAGGTCGGGCGAGGTGAGGGAGTGGTTGTGGGTCGTGCCGTTCTGGAGGTAGACCCCGCGGCCGGTGCTGTCGACGCTGTAGTTGCGGGCGGCGTCCAGCCGGCCTCGGCCGTCGAAGTTCAGCCGGTCGCGCACGGGGGCGAGGAACTCCGGGACCGTGTACTTGTAGCCGGTGGCCAGGACCAGGCCCTCGGAGGCGAGGGAGAAGTCCCGCTCCTGCTCCTCGTGGCGAAGGCCCAGGGTGTACGTGCCCGTGGTGGTGTCGTAGGCGGTGCTGTTCAGCGAGGTGTTCGTCAGCAGGGTCGTGGGGACCGGGCCCGGCATGGTGATCCTCTTCTGGTAGAGCAGGTCGAAGATGGCGTTGATCAGATCGCCGTCGATGCCCTTGAAGAGGTTCTTCTGCTGGGTCTCCAGCCGGTAGCGGGTGTCCTCGGGGAGGGCGTGGAAGTAGTCCACGTACTCGGGGGAGGTCATCTCCAGCGTCAGCTTCGTGTACTCCAGCGGGAAGAACCGCGGTGAGCGCGTGACCCAGTTGAGCTGGTAGCCGTACACGTCGATCTCGGCGAGGAGGTCGTAGTAGATCTCGGCGGCGCTCTGGCCCGAGCCGACCAGGGTGATCGACTTCTTCTTCTGGAGCTCTGCCTTGTTCTGCATGTAGGCGGAGTTGTGCAGGAAGTCGCCGCCGAGACCGGCGCAGGCCTCCGGGACGAAGGGCGGGGTGCCGGTGCCCAGGACCAGGCGGCGGGCCAGGTGGGTCTCGCCCTTGTCGGTGCGGACCTCGTAGAGACCGGCCTGCTCGTCGTAGGTGACCCCGGTGACGGAGGTGGACCACAGGACGTTGTCGAGGCGGTCGGCGGCCCAGCGGCAGTAGTCGTTGTACTCGGCCCGCAGGGGGTAGAAGTTCTCCCGGATGTAGAAGGAGTACAGCCGGTCCTGGTCCTTCAGGTAGTTCAGGAAGGAGAACGGCGAGGTCGGGTCGGCGAGGGTGACCAGGTCCGACATGAACGGCGTCTGCAGGTGCGCGCCGTCCAGGAACATTCCGGCGTGCCACTCGAAGTGCGGCTTCGACTCGATGAACAGGCCGTCGAGCTCGTCGATCGGCGCGGTCAGGCAGGCGAGTCCCAGGTTGAAGGGACCGAGGCCGATGCCGATGAAGTCACGGGGCTTAACGGTGGACGGCAAGGGATTCTCCCAGGAACTGCTCGGCGTGTGCGGCAAGAAGGTCGAGGACTGCCGAGATGTCGGCCGTCGTGGTCTGAGGGTTGAGAAGGGTGAACTTCAGGTACTGGTCCCCGTCCACCTTGGTGCCGGCGACGACGGCCTCACCCGAGGCGAACAGGGCCTTGCGGGCGTGCAGGTTGGCCTCGTCGACCAGGTCCCCGCGGACATCGCCCTCCGGCACGTAGCGGAAGACGAGGGTGGAGATCTGGGGCTTGACGACGACCTCGAAGCGCGGGTCGGCGTCGATGATGTCCCAGCCCGCGGCGGCCAGGTCGATGACCTCGTCGAAGAGGGAGCCGACACCGTCGGCGCCCATGACGCGCAGGGTCATCCAGAGCTTGAGCGCGTCGAAGCGGCGCGTGGTCTGGATGGACTTGTCCACCTGGTTGGGGATGCGCTCCTCGGCCATGCGGCGCGGGTTGAGGTAGTCCGCGTGGTACGTGGCGTGCTTCAGCGTGTCGCGGTCGCGGACCAGCATGGCGCTGGAACTGACGGGCTGGAAGAACGACTTGTGGTAGTCGACGGTGACGGAGTCGGCGTGCTCGATGCCGTCGAGGAGGTGCCGGCGGGTGGGGGAGACCAGCAGTCCGCAGCCGTAGGCGGCGTCCACGTGCATCCACGCGGAGTGCTCGGCGGTCAGGCGGGCGATCTCGGGGAGCGGGTCGATGGACCCGAAGTCGGTGGTGCCGGCGGTGGCGACGACGGCCATCGGGAAGAGGCCCTCGGTGGCGCACTCCTCGAGCTCCAGGGCGAGCACCGCGGTGTCCATCCGGCGGTTGCGGTCGACCGGGACGGCGATGACGGCCTCGTAGCCGAGTCCGAGCATGGCGGCCGACTTCTTCACGCTGAAGTGGCTGGCCTCGGAGGTGAAGATGCGCAGCTTGGGGAGGACCTCGGACTTCGCCAGCTCGCGCCCCTCGTCCAGCGCGCGCTTCATCACGATGCGGCAGGCCTCGTCGCGGGCCAGCAGCAGGGCGTGGAAGTTGGACTGGCTGCCGCCGGAGGTGAAGATGCCGTCCGCGTCGGGGCCGAGGCCGATGCGCTGCGCGGTCCAGTCGATGAGGCGGCGCTCGATGAGCGTTCCGCCGATGGACTGGTCCCAGGTGTCGAGGGAGGAGTTGACGGCCGAGATGATCGCCTCGCCGAGCACCGCCGGGATGACGACCGGGCAGTTGAGGTGGCCCAGGTAGCGCGGGTGGTGGAAGTACACCGCGTCGCGAAGGTAGACGTCCTCCAGCTCGTCCAGGACGGCGGCCGGGTCCTCGAGCGGCTTGTCCAGGTCGATCCCGTTGATGACCGGGGCGAGTTCGGCGACGGAAATACCGGTGTGGGGCCGTTCCGTGGTCGCGAGTTTGGCGGCGACACGTTCGACGCCCTCGGTGACGGAGCGCCGGTAGAGGTCCGCGGTCGTCTCGTTCAGCAGATGCGAGCGCATCAACTTTCCTCCGGGCAGGGGGAGAAGGGGGGTGGGGTGTGTTGCTTAGGTTAGCCTAACCTAAGTTTCAAGCCAAATGGAGATGGGCCCCGGCCGGAAGCCGGGGCCCATCTCTGAAGTTCCCTGTGACGTACGGGGGTTGGCTACAGCTCGGAAGCGGGGTCCTCACTGGGGGCCTTGCCCGCGTACGCCTCGGCGAGGAGCTGCTCCTCGCTCGCGCCGAGCCGCCAGTAGCCGGTGAAACTCACCGAGCGGCGGTCGACGGATCGTTCCTGCACGAAGTGGCGGCGCGTCGCGCGCACGGTGCCCGCCTCGCCCGCCAGCCACACGTACGGGGCTTCGGCGGCAAGCGACCCGGCCGAGCGCAGCGCGCCCAGCACCTGCTCGGTGCGCTCCCGGCCGTCGCCCTCGCGGACGATCCAGGTGATGTCCGCTTCGGCGAGCGTCGACAGCGCGAGCCGGTCGTCCTCGTGCGGGACCTCGAACCAGGCGCGGACCCGGGTCCCGGCCGGCAGCCGGTCCAGGATCGCGGCCGCGGCCGGCAGGGCGGTCTCGTCCGCGTACATCCAGACCGCGTCGGCGCCCGCCGGCCGGCGGAAACGTACGGACTTGTTCTCCGCGACGGCCGGGCCGATCGCCAGGATCCGGCGGCCGGTCACCGCCCGGCCCGCCCAGTGGGAGGCGGGGCTCGAGTCCCCGTGCAGGACGAAGTCGATGTCGACCTCGTCCACGCCCTCGGCCGTACGGCGCTGTTCGCGCACGGTGTAGGAGCGCATCACCGGCCGTTCCTCGTCCGGCATCCCGCGCCAGGCGGCGAACCAGGTGTCCTCGTCCGTGGACGGGAGCACGGTGTGCTCCTGGCCGGACGGGGGCAGGAAGAGGGACAGGCTCTGGTCGAAGCCGCCCGAGCGGAAGTCCGCGAGGGACTCGCCGCCGAACGTGACCCGCAGGAACGAGTGGCCGAGGCGGCGCGTGCGGAGCACGTCGAGCGCGAAGAATCGGAAGTGCGCGACGGCCGGGACGTCGGACGCGGTGACGGTCATGCGGAGAGTCCCCCCTGGGATTCAGCCGGAAGGAAAGGCGGTCAGCTGACCTTCTTGGCGTTCTGGATGGCCTTCGCGAGCTCCTCGAGGATCGTGGCGCACTTGTCGTACGAGTAGATCGGCTCGGTGACGCGCGGGGTGATCTGGCCGGCCTTGACCGCCGGGAGCTCGGCCCAGGTGGCCTTCGCCTTCAGGTCCTCCGGCTGCAGGGTGCCGGTGCGGTTGTCGAGCAGGACGACGTCGGCCTTGTACTTGCCGGCGTTCTCCCAGCTGAGGCTCTCGAAGAAGCCGCCCTCGTCCAGCTTCTCGGGCGTGACGAACTCGACGCCGAGCTGCTTGAAGTACTTCAGGTCGGCCGAGGTGTCCGGGGTGGAGACGTAGAACAGGTCGGCGGAGCCGGAGCCGACGAGGACCTTGACGCCCGGGTTGGCCTTGGTGGCCGCGCGGACCTTCCCGGCGGCCGACTCGAAGCGGGCCTTCGCGTCGACGGTGTTCTTGGCGTTCATGTCGGCGCCGAGGGACTTGGCGAGCTCCGCGGTGCGCTCCAGCGCCTTGTCCAGGGTGGCGTCGCCGCCCACGGAGATGGCGGCGGCCGGGGCCAGCTGCAGGATCTTGTCCTTGGAGGCCTCGGGCACGTACCAGTAGGTGCCGTCCCAGGTGTTGGTGACGAGCAGGTCGGGCTGGAGGGCCGCGTACTTCTCGACGTTGAACTCGTCGTAGACGTTGCCGATGATCTCGACCTTGGAGATGTCCATCGAGCCGGCCTGGACGTCGGGCTTGCCGTCGGCGGTCTTGGTCGGGCCGAACACGCCCTTGACCGGGATGCCGTAGTCGTACAGCGCGGCGGCGGTGCCGGTGAAGGCGACGATGTTCTTCGGCTTCGCCTTGGTGCTGACGTCCTTGCCGAGGTCGTCCTTGAAGGTCCAGGGGCCCGACGCCGCGGCGCCCTTGTCCGCTCCGCCGTCGCCCTTCGCCGAATCGGTGCCGCCGCACGCGGCCAGTGCCGCGACGAGGCCGAGGGCGCCGCCGGCCGCGATGAATCCGCGACGGGTGAAGGAGGAGGTTCGGGACTTGGGCATGTCGATGTCCGATTTCGTGCGTGCCGGGCGGCCACTGAGCCGTTCGGAGGGAAGGTTAGCCTAACCTTGGCCGAAAACGGTAAGGGGGCCCTAAGTTTTCTTAGGACCCCCGGCACACGAGCGGACTGCGACTAGGCGGAGAAGCCCAGTTCGCGGGCGATGAGCATGCGCTGGACCTCGCTGGTGCCCTCGCCGATCTCCAGGATCTTCGAATCCCGCCACATGCGCGCCACCGGGTACTCGTTCATGAACCCGTAGCCGCCGTGGATCTGGGTGGCCTCACGGGCGTTGTCCACGGCGACCGTGGAGGAGTACAGCTTTGCGATCGCCGCCTCCTTCTTGAACGACTCCCCGCGGACCAGCCGGGAAGCGGCGTCGCGCCATCCGATGCGGGCCATGTGGGCGCGCATCTCCATGTCGGCGAGCTTGAACTGGATGGCCTGGTTGTCGCCGATGGCCTTGCCGAAGGCGTGCCGCTCCTTCGCGTACTTCACCGACTCGTCCACACAGCCCTGGGCCAGGCCCGTCGCCAGCGCGGAGATGGCGATCCGGCCCTCGTCGAGGATCCGCAGGAACTGCGCGTAGCCGCGGCCCTCTTCGCCGACCAGGTTGGCGAGGGGGACCCGTACGCCGTCGAAGGACAGCTCGCGGGTGTCCGAGGCGTTCCAGCCCACCTTGGAGTAGGGGGCGGCCACGGTGAAGCCCGGGGTGCCGGACGGGACGATGATCGAGGAGATCTCCGGGCGGCCGTCCGCCTTGCGGCCCGTCACGGCCGTGACCGTGACCAGACCGGTGATGTCCGTACCGGAGTTGGTGATGAAGCACTTCGAGCCGTTGATGACCCACTCGTCGCCGTCGCGGACGGCGGTGGTGCGGGTGCCGCCGGCGTCGCTTCCGGCGCCCGGCTCGGTCAGGCCGAAGGCACCCAGGATCTCGCCGGAGCACATCTTCGGCAGCCACTCCCGCTTCTGCTCCTCGGTACCGAAGAGGTAGAGGGGCATGGCGCCCAGGGAGACCCCGGCCTCCAGGGTGATGGCGACCGAGGAGTCGACGCGGGCCAGCTCCTCCAGGGCGATGCCGAGGGCGAGGTAGTCGCCGCCCATGCCGCCGTACTCCTCCGGGAAGGGCAGGCCGAACAGGCCCATGCGGCCCATCTCGGCGACGATCTCGTACGGGAACTCGTGCCGCTCGTACAGGTCGCCGATCTTGGGCGCGACGACGTCGTGCGCGAACGCCTCGACGGTACGGCGGAGTTCCTCGTGCTCGGGGGTGAGCCGGTGGTCGAGGGACATGTCTTCGTTACTCCTTGTGGGAGAGGGCGCGGACGGTACGGGAGGGGCTGGGTCGCCCCAGCTGTTCGGCCATCCACACGCTCGTGGCGGTGAGGGCGGCCAGATCGACACCGGTCTCGATGCCGAGGCCGTCGAGCATCCACACCAGGTCCTCGGTGGCGAGGTTGCCGGTGGCGCTCTTCGCGTACGGGCATCCGCCGAGGCCGCCTGCGGAGGCGTCGACGGTGGTCACGCCGTGCTGGAGCGCGGCGAGGGTGTTGGACAGGGCCTGGCCGTAGGTGTCGTGGAAGTGCACGCCGATCCGGTCGGTGCCGACGCCCGCCTCGCCCAGGCCGCTCAGCAGTTCCTGGACGTGGCCGGGGGTGGCGACGCCGATGGTGTCGCCGAGGCTCAGCTCGTCGCAGCCGAGGTCGAACAGGGCCTTGGCGACGCGGACCACCTGGTGGACCGGTACGGGGCCCTCCCAGGGGTCGCCGAAGCACATCGAGAGGTAGCCGCGGACGTGGGCCTTTTCCTGCTTGGCGCGGGCCACGACGGGCTCGAACATGGCGAGGGACTCGGCGACGGTGCGGTTGAGGTTGCGGGAGGCGAAGGTCTCGGTGGCCGAGCCGAAGACGGCGATGCGGGTGGCCCCGAGGGCGAGCGCGCGGTCCAGGCCGCGCTCGTTGGGCACGAGCACGGGCAGCGCCGCGTCGACGTCGGCGAGCAGCGGGAAGAGCTGCTCGGCGTCGGCGAGCTGCGGAACCCACTTCGGGTGGACGAAGCTGGTGGCCTCGATGGTGGTGAGGCCGGCGGCGGCCAGCCGGTGGATGAACTCGGCCTTGACGGCGGTGGGGACGGCCGTCTTCTCGTTCTGCAGCCCGTCGCGGGCGCCGACCTCGTGGATCCGGACCCGGGCCGGCAGGCCGGGGGCCGGGACGGTCATGGGCAGGCCGTTCATCCGGTCGCCTCCTCTTCCGTTTCCGGGGTGACGACGGCCAGGACCTGGTCCATGGCGACGGTCGCGCCGGGGGTGACGTCGAGTTCGGTGACGGTCCCGGCGTGCGGGGCGGAGATGACGTGCTCCATCTTCATCGCCTCGACGACCAGGAGGCTCTGGCCGGCGGCCACCTTGTCCCCGACGGCCACCTTGACGACGGTGACGGTGCCGGGCATGGGGGCGGCGAGGGTGTCGGCGCCTCCCCTCGAGGCCCCGCTCAGGGATGCGGCCACCGGGTCGTGGCTCTGGACGTGCCAGCTGTCCGCGTCGCGCCCGAGCCAGACCCCGTCCGGGGAGGCGGCGTAGGCGAAGCGGTGGGTGACGCCGTCGAGTTCGACGGTGACGGTGTCGGTGGTGCGGGCCACGATCCGGCCGCGGGCCGGTGCGCCGGGGCTCTGCCCCAGACCCCGCGCCTCAATCGCCGGCGAGGCTGAATCTGCGTCGGCGGGGTCGGAAACGAGCAGCTCTGATGCGGCTCCGTGAGGCCGGGTGCGGACCTGCACCGGATCCTGGCCCGGGAGGCGGAAGTGCTGCACGGTCCAGGCCGGGGTGCCGCCCAGGCGCCAGCCGTTGGGGACGTCGAAGGGGTCGACCCACCCCTGCGCCTGCGCAGGGGTGTCGGTTAGCAGGGCCGCCGCCGCGTACACCTCCGGCGGGACCCCCTCCGGGAGGAGGGACGGGAGGTCGCGCTCGACCAGGCCCGTGTCCAGGTCGCCTGAGACCACGTCCGGGTGGGCCAGCAGGCGACGCAGGAAACCGGCGTTGGTCTGGACGCCCAGGATCACCGTGTCCGCGAGGGCGCTCCGCAGCACCCGCAGGGCCGCCGCGCGGTCGGGACCGTACGCGATGACCTTCGACAGCATCGGGTCGTACGTGGAGCCCACCGGGACGCCCGCCGTCAGGCCGGAGTCCGTGCGGACCGGACCGCCCGACGGCTCGGACAGGGCGAGGACCGTGCCACCGGAGGGCAGGAACCCCCGCGCCGGGTCCTCCGCGCAGACGCGGGCCTCGATCGCGTGGCCCGTCAGCCGGACCTCCGACTGGTCGAAGCCCAGCCGTTCGCCCGCCGCCACCCGGAGCTGGAGCTCCACCAGGTCCAGGCCGGTGATCAGCTCCGTCACCGGGTGCTCGACCTGGAGGCGGGTGTTCATCTCCATGAAGTAGTACGAGGAGGGGTCCCTGCCGGGGACGATGAACTCCACCGTGCCCGCGCCGACGTACCCGCACGAGCGGGCCGCCTCCACCGCCGCCGCGCCCATCGCGGCGCGGGTCTTCTCGTCCAGCAGGACCGACGGCGCCTCCTCGATCACCTTCTGGTGGCGCCGCTGGAGCGAGCACTCGCGCTCGCCCAGGTGGACCACGTTCCCGTGGGAGTCGGCGAGGACCTGGATCTCGATGTGCCGGGGCCGGTCGATCCACCGCTCGACCAGGAGCGTGTCGTCGCCGAAGGAGGATCGGGCCTCGCGGCGGGCCGCCGCGATCTCCTCGGCCAGTACGGCCGGGTCGCGCACCAGCCGCATGCCCTTGCCGCCGCCGCCCGCCGAGGGCTTGAGCAGGACCGGCATGCCGATCTCCTCGGCGGCCGCGACCAGTTCGGCGTCCGACAGTCCGCTTCCGGAGGAGCCGGGGACCACGGGCACGCCCGCCGCCTTCACCGTCTCCTTGGCCCGGATCTTGTCGCCCATCAGGGAGATGGCCGAGGCCGGGGGGCCGATGAAGGCGAGACCGGCTTCCGCGCACGCCGCCGCGAAGGCCGCGTTCTCCGCGAGGAAGCCGTAGCCCGGGTGGACCGCCTCGGCGCCCGTCCGCCGCGCGGCATCCAGCAGCCGCTCCACCGACAGGTAGCTCTCGGCGGCCGCCGCCGGGCCGATCCGGACGGCCGTGTCGGCCTCCCGTACGTGGCGGGCGTCGGCGTCCGCGTCGCTGAAGACGGCCACCGACCGCACGCCGAGCTGCCGCAGCGTACGGATGACCCGGACCGCGATCTCGCCCCGGTTGGCGACCAGAACAGTGCTGAACATCAGTGAGGTCCTCACGTCACATACGGAAGATGCCGAAGCCGCGATCGCCCAGCGGGGCGTTCGCGCACGCGGTCAGGGCCAGTCCCAGCACCTGCCGGGTCTCCATCGGGTCGATGACCCCGTCGTCCCACAGCCGGGCCGTGGCGTAGTAGGCGTTGCCCTGTTCCTCGTACTGCGCACGGACCGGGGCCTTGAAGGCCTCCTCGTCCTCGGCCGGCCACTCCTGGCCCGCGCCCTCGATCTGGTCCCGCTTGACCGTGGCCAGCACCGAGGCCGCCTGCTCCCCGCCCATCACGGAGATCTTGGCGTTGGGCCACATCCACAGGAACCGCGGCGAGTACGCCCGCCCGCACATCGAGTAGTTGCCGGCCCCGTACGAGCCGCCGACGACCACCGTCAGCTTCGGCACCCGGGTGCAGGCCACCGCCGTCACCATCTTGGCGCCGTGCTTGGCGATGCCGCCCGCCTCGTAGTCGCGGCCGACCATGAACCCGGAGATGTTCTGGAGGAACAGCAGCGGGATGCCGCGCTGGTCGCACAGCTCGATGAAGTGGGCGCCCTTCTGGGCGGATTCGGAGAACAGGATGCCGTTGTTGGCGACGATCCCGACCGGGTGCCCGTGGATCCGGGCGAAGCCGGTGACCAGGGTCTGCCCGAACTCCGCCTTGAACTCCTGGAAGCGGGAGCCGTCCACGATCCGCGCGATGATCTCGCGGGCGTCGTAGGGGGTGCGGGAGTCGACCGGGACCGCGCCGTACAGCCCGTGCGGGTCCACCTTGGGCGCTTCCGCCACCTCGACCGGCCAGGGCAGGGCCTGGCGCGCGGGCAGGGTCGCCACGATGTTCCGTACGATCCGCAGCGCGTGCGCGTCGTCCTCCGCCAGGTGGTCGGTGACGCCGGAGATCCGGGAGTGGACCTCGCCGCCGCCCAGCTCCTCCGCCGTGACCACCTCACCGGTGGCGGCCTTCACCAGCGGCGGGCCGCCGAGGAAGATCGTGCCCTGGCCGCGGACGATGACGGCCTCGTCGCTCATGGCGGGGACGTACGCGCCGCCCGCCGTGCAGGAGCCGAGGACGGCTGCGATCTGCGGGATGCCGGCCCCCGACATGCGCGCCTGGTTGTAGAAGATGCGGCCGAAGTGGTCCCGGTCCGGGAAGACCTCGTCCTGCATGGGCAGGAAGGCGCCGCCCGAATCGACCAGGTAGAGGCAGGGGAGACGATTCTCCAGTGCCACCTCCTGGGCGCGCAGGTGCTTCTTGACGGTCATCGGGTAGTAGGTGCCGCCCTTGACGGTGGCGTCGTTCGCGACGATCACGCACTCGCGGCCGCTGACCCGGCCGATGCCCGCGATGACCCCGGCGGCGGGGGCCGCGCCCCCGTACATGCCCTCGGCGGCCAGCGGAGCCAGCTCCAGGAACGGGGACCCGGGGTCCAGGAGGGCGTCCACGCGGTCGCGTGGGAGGAGCTTCCCGCGGGCGGTGTGGCGGGCGCGGGCCTTCTCGCCGCCGCCGAGCCGGGCCGCGTCGAGCCGGGCCCGCAGGCCCTCGGTGAGCTCGCGGTGGGCGGCCTCGTTGGTCCGCCAGGCCTCGGACGCCGGGTCCGCGGCGCTCGTCAGCACTGGTGCCTGCTGCATCGGTCGAGCTCCCTTGCTCGGTGCACGCTGTTAATGAGCGTTAACGCATGTACCGCCTAGGTTAACGACCGCTAACGGCCCTGTCTAGAATGGTTTCCCATGAGCACCAGTGCCGCCGCCCCGACCCGTCGCGAGCAGATCCTCAGCGAGGCCGCCCGCCTCTTCGCCGCGCGTGGATTCCACGGCGTCGGGGTCGATGAGATAGGGGCTGCGGTCGGCATCAGCGGCCCCGGTCTCTACCGGCATTTCGCGGGCAAGGACGCCATGCTCGCCGAGCTGCTGGTCGGCATCAGCGAACGGCTGCTGACCGGCGGCCGGCGCCGGGTGGAGGAGGCGGGGGGCGACTCCGCGCTGGTCCTGTCCTCCCTCATCGACGGACACATCGACTTCGCGCTCGACGACCGGGCGCTGATCACCCTGCACGACCGGGAGCTCGACCGGCTGCGGGACACCGACCGCAAGCTCGTACGGCAGTTGCAGCGGCAGTACGTGGAGCTGTGGGTGGCCGTCGTACGGGAACTGCACGCGGAGGTGGGCGAGACGGAGGTGCGGGTCTGCGTGCACGCGGTCTTCGGCCTGCTGAACTCCACCCCGCACCTGGCGGCCCTGGGGCGGGAGGCGACGGAGTCACTGCTCCGGCGGCTCGCGCACGGGGCGTTCGGGGCGCTGTCGGTGTGAACCGGCGCGTCCGCCGGTCGGGATGGACGCGGCGCCTGGGCCTCGGCGGCGGCAGAATGGGCCCCATGCCGAAGCCGATAGAGACGCCCGTACCCAGCCGCGCAGAACTCATCGACCATCTGGTCCGCACGCGCATCGCGGGGCAGGTCGCCACCCCGCGCGAGAACAACCTCTCCCATTACCGCAAGCTCGCCAACGGCGACCGGCACTACTGGCTCGGCCTGGAGCTGGGCGACCGCTGGACGGACGAGCAGGACGTGCTCGCCGTGATGGCGGAGCGCTGCGGGGTCGTGGACGACCCGGCGTACCGCTACGGCCAGGACACCATCGACCCGGAGCTGACGGTGGCCGGCCTGGACCGGCTGGCGGCGCGGCTGCGGAAGGCCGCGCTGGACCGGCAGAGCGTGCTGCTCGCCACCGGGCACCCGGGCGGGCTGCTGGACGTCCACCGGGCCACGGCCGCGGCCCTGCGGGCGGCGGGCTGCGAGATCGTGGTGATCCCGGCCGGGCTGACGGCCGACGAGGGCTCGGTGTGGCAGTTCGCCGACGTCGCCGTGCTGGAGCGCGGAGCGACGCTGTGGCACACGCATTCGCCGGAGCCGATGGCCGCGATCCTGGACGGGCTCACGGCGGCGAACCGCCCGCAGCCGGACCTGGTCGTCGCCGACCACGGATGGGCGGGCTGTGCGGCCCAGCGCGGCCTGGACGCGGTGGGGTACGCGGACTGCAACGACCCGGCGCTCTTCCTCGGCGAGGCCGAGGGCACCCTCGAGGTGGCCGTCCCGCTGGACGACCACGTCCGCGACCCGCGCCATTACGACGCAATGGTGGCGTACCTGCTGGACGGCGCGGGCCTGCTGGACTCGTAGGCCCTGTCCGGGCGTTGTCAGTGGCGGCGGCTACGTTCGCCACCATGCCGAAGACATCCAACCCCCTGTCCGCGTTGGCCGACGACCCGCAAGGCCTGTCCCTGGGGCTGGAGTTGCCGCCCGGAACGCTCCTCGGGACGGCGCGCAGGCCGCTGCTCTGGGTTTCCGACGGGCCCGTCGGCGCCGGTGCGCTGGCCTCGTACCGGAGCCGCCCGGGCCTGGCCGCCGCGGGCCTCCAGGCGGTGCTCTTCCAGGAGCGGCGCGGCCTGGAGGAGTGGTGGCTGACCAAGGGCCTGCGGCCGGAGCGGATGTCCGACCCGGACGACCACCATGTCGAGCCGGTCCTGCGCGAGTTCTGGAACGCCGTCATCCCCGACCCCGAGGAGGAGGGCGAGGACGGCGAGGAGCTCATCGCCCCCTTCGGCCGGGACTGGCCGGGGCTCGCGGAATCGGGATCCGTGGGGGCCGCGGGGGAGGACCCCGAGACGGCGGCCTGCGCCCTCGCGGACGAGCTGATCGGGACCGGCTTCCTGCCGAGCCCGCGGCTCGCGCTGGTCCCCGCGGGCCGGGGAGCCGACGTACCCACGGCGATGGGCTGGTGCGGACCGGCCAACCACGAGAACGACACCGCCCTCATCAGCACGGTCCTGCGCTCCTGGGAGGACCGCTTCGGCGCCCGGGTCGTCGCCCTCGGCTTCGACGAACTCCACGTGTCGGTGGCGGCCCCGCCCCGTACGCTCGCCCACGCGCTCCCGGTCGCCGCGGAGCACTTCGCCTTTTCGCCCGACAACATCTGGCAGGGCTCGGGCAGCGTCCGCGCCTACGCGGACGAGGCGGTCACCGGGAGCGGCCACTGGGGCTTCTGGTGGGACTGAGGAGGCGTCAGGGGCCGGTCACGCGCGCGGAACGCGTACGACACCCTCCTGGATGACGGTCACGGCCAGCCGGCCGTCCTGGGTCCAGATGCGGGCCTGGCCCAGGCCCCGGCCGGCGGCCGCCGACGGGGACTCCTGGTCGTACAGCAGCCACTCGTCCGCGCGGAACGGCCGGTGGAACCACATCGCGTGGTCCAGCGAGGCGCCGACCACGTCGCCGACCGCCCACCCGCCGCGCCCGTGCGCGAGCAGCACCGAGTCCAGCAGGGTCATGTCGGAGACGTACGTGGCCAGGCAGGTGTGCAGCAGGGCGTCGTCGCTCTCCAGCTTGCCGTCCGTGCGGAACCACACCTGCGTACGCGGCTCCACCGGCTCGCCGATGCTGCCCCAGGGCGGGGTCGTGGCGTACCGCAGGTCCACCGCGCCGCGCGCCTCGATCAGCCGCTCCACCGTGCCCGGGTCGCGGAAGATCTCCCGGTACGCGGGCAGCGACTCGGCCGCGGTCGGCAGCGTCTCCGGGTCGGGCGCGGAGGGCATGGCGGCCTGGTGGTCGAGGCCCTCCTCGTGCGTCTGGAAGGACGCGGAGAGGTGGAAGATCGGCTGCCCGTGCTGGACGGCGACCACCCGGCGCGTGGTGAACGAGCGCCCGTCGCGGATCCGGTCCACCGAGTAGACGATGGGCGCGCCCGGGTCCCCGGCGCGCAGGAAGTACGAGTGCAGCGAGTGCGCGGTGCGGTCGCCGGGCACGGTGCGGCCGGCCGCGACCAGTGCCTGGGCCGCGACCTGACCGCCGAAAACGCGCGGTACCAGCGCCGAACGGCTGGTACCGCGGAAGATGTTCTCCTCGATCTGCTCGAGGTCGAGCAGATCGAGGAGCGTTGTCAGTGCCTCGTTCATGGGGGAAGGCTAAGCGCCCGGCTTCCTTACAGGCCCATGGACTTGGCGATGATGGACTTCATGACCTCGCTGGTGCCGCCGTAGATGCGGTTCACGCGGTTGTCGGCGTACAGGCGGGCGATCGGGTACTCGTTCATGTAGCCGTAACCGCCGTGCAGCTGCAGGCACTTGTCGATGACGCGGTGGGCGACCTCGGTGTTGAACAGCTTCGCGGAGGCGGCCTCGGCGGCCGTCAGCTCGCCGGCGTCCAGGGCCTCCAGCGCGCGGTCGGCGACGGCCTCGGCGGCGTCCACCTCGGCCTGGCAGGCGGCCAGCTCGAACTTGGTGTTCTGGAAGTGCGCGACGGGCTTGCCGAAGACGGTGCGCTCCTGCACGTACTGCTGGGCGAACCGGATGGCGGCCTTGGCCTGCGCGTAGGCGCCGAAGGCGATGCCCCAGCGCTCGGAGGGCAGGTTGGCGCCGAGGTAGTAGAAGCCCTTGTTCTCCTCGCCGAGCAGGTCCTCGACCGGGACCTTCACGTCGACGAACGCCAGCTCGGCGGTGTCGGAGGTGCGCAGGCCGAGCTTGTCCAGCTTGCGGCCGATGGAGTAGCCCTCGGACTTGGTGTCCACGGCGAACAGGGAGATGCCGAAGCGGCGGTCGTCCTCGCGCGGGGCGGAGGTGCGGGCGCAGACGATCACGCGGTCGGCGTGGACGCCACCGGTGATGAAGGTCTTGGCGCCGTTGAGGACGTAGTGGGAGCCGTCCTCGGAGAGCTTGGCGGTGGTCTTCATGCCCGCGACGTCGGAGCCGGTGCCCGGCTCGGTCATCGCCAGGGCCCACATCTCCTCACCGCTGACGAACTTCGGGAGGTAGCGCTTCTTCTGCTCGTCCGTGGAGAGCATCTTGATGTAGGGGAGGGCGAGCAGCACGTGCACGCCGGAACCGCCGAAGTTGACGCCCGCGCGCGAGGTCTCCTCGTAGAGGACGGCCTCGAACTTGTGGGTGTCCAGGCCCGCGCCGCCGAACTCCTCGGGGACGTTGATGCCAAAGATGCCCAGCTCGCCGAGCTTGTAGTAGAACTCGCGCGGTGCCTGGCCGGCGGCGAACCACTCGTCGTAGACGGGGACGACCTCGGCCTCGATGAAGGCGCGGATGGTCTCGCGGAACGCCTCGTGGTCCTCGTTGAATACGGTACGGCGCATCGCCGGACTCCCTTCGTCGCGGCGGTCCGCCGCTTATGCCTAAGCGCTTGCTCAGAATAAGTTACCGGCGAGTTGTCCCGCCTGTCCAGAGTGAGGGGGGACACCTGTGCGACGCGACCGGGCGCGGTCAGCCCGCCGACGGGCCGAGGTGGTCGGCCAGCGCCTCGTGGGTGAGGTCCACTCCGGCCCGCAGGACGGTGTCGCGGCGGCCGGGATGGGCGGCCCGGTGCGCCTCCGTCAGCTCCCGGGCCCGGCGCAGTCCGGCCGCGCAGTCCTCGCCGCGCAGGGCGGTGTCCAGGGCGCGGGCCGTCGCCTCGATCAGCGGGGCCATGGCGCGCACCGCCTCGCCGGGCCCGGCCGGGGCGGCCCCCTCGCGTTCCGGTCCGGCGGATCGGGTCTCCACCTCCCGCGAGAGCACCAGCAGGGCCGGAGCCGTCCGCGCGGCCAGCCGCAGGCGGGGTCGGAGAGTGTCCGCCTCCCCGGCCGCAGGCCGCCGTGGCGGCAGGAGCACCGTGCGGCCCGTCCTGCGCTCCAGCGTGACGGACAGCTCGTGCGGCCAGTGCCACAGGGCGAAGGGGTCGGCGGGGACGGGGCCCGCCCGCCCGCCGGCCGCCGTGGCTGCGATCAGCTCCAGGCGGGCGCGGAGTCCGGAGCGGTACGCCTCCAGGCCGCCGGCCGCCTCCCGGTACGGATCCGGGGGCCACAGCAGTGGGCCGAGGAACATCACGACGGCGATGCCGATCGCGCTCTCCTCCAGCCGGGCCAGCGGGTAACCCGGCGTCGGCGTGGCGTAGATCATCAGAGCGGTGATCAGGACCTGCTGGTTCGGGGAGCCCTCGTGGCGCAGCAGGTACATCCCGGCGCAGCCGCACACCAGGACGACCAGGAACGACGCGGAGCCCGTCGGCAGCCAGTGCAGGACGACCGCGCTCAGCAGCACGCCCGCGATCACGCCCAGCAGCCGCTGAAGGGCCATCCGGGGCGCCGAGAACAGGTCCTCGCGCAGGACCAGGACGGCGGGCAGGGCCGCGGCCACCGGAGCCGTGCTCGTACCGAGCCACACGCACACGTACCAGGGGAGGGCCGCGCACACCACCAGCCGCGCGGCCGGCGCCAGGCGCTCGCCGAGGGCGCGGTTCCACGTCGATGCGGACATCCCGGACATGCGGCACATCGTAGGCGCGCGGCTCGCACGGGCGGCTGACCGCGCGAGCGGCGCCGGGCCCCGGTCAGCCGCCCGGCCGGGGTTACGGAGCGGAAGGGCCCGCCGGGGGCCGTTCCCAGCGCAGGGCGAACCACAGCTCCATCCGGGTGTCCGGGTCGTCCAGGTCCCGTCCCAGCAGGTCCGCGCAGCGCGCCACACGCTGGCGGACGGTGTTGCGGTGGACGGACAGGGCGGCCGCGGAGCGGTCCCAGCTGCCGTGGTGCGCCAGCCATGCGCGCAGGGTGTCCCGCAGGGCCGGGTTCAGCGGGGCGAGCAGGGCCTCGGCGTGCGCGTGGGCCTCGGCCGGGTCCAGCAGGGTGCCCAGGCCGCCCTCGGTGTGGCGGGCCAGCGCGGTACGGGCCGCCTCCGCCCGGTCCAGGGCCCGCCGGGCCTGTGCCCCGGCGGTACGCAGCTCCGCGGGCGCCGCCGGTGCGCTCACCCCGAGGCGCCAGCCGGGCTGCGGGCCGGGCTCCCGCTCGGCGAGCAGGCGTACGTCGTCCCCGTGCGGGTCCAGCAGTACGGTGCCCAGCGCCGCCGCCAGGGCCCGCGGGTCGCCGGATCCCCTGGCGTGTACGACGTGCCAGGGCCCGGGGGCCAGGGCCGCCGCGGGGTCGCCGTCGAGGAGGAGCCGGGTGAGGGCGGCCGCCGCGTCCCCCTCGGGCCGGGGCGCGGTGAGCAGGGTCAGGAGCACGGCGGCGATGGCCGTGATGGCGTGGTCGCCGGGGGTGCGGTCGGGGCGGGCGACGCCGAGGACGGGCCCGTCGCCGAGGGAGTACGCGGCCAGGTTCCAGCCCGCCGCGGAATCGGTGGCGGTGGCCGCGCCGCCGGGCGGACCGACGCGGGCCAGCAGGGCGGCCAGGGCCTCGGCGGTCTGCGTCGGCAGGGGGCGCCCCGCCGTCCGCCCGGCCGTTCGCCCGGCCGGGACCAGGACGACGTGGCCGCCCAGGCTCGCCGCCAGGCGGGACAGGACCGCCGGGACCGGATCCGGCCGGGCCGCCGCCGCGGCGAGACCCTGCTGCGCCTCGGCGACCCGGCGCAGCTCCCGCGTCCGGGCCTCCGCCATCAGCCGCCACACCGCGCGGGCGACGGCCGTGAACGGGGTGTGCGGCGGAACCTCCAGCAGCGGCAGCCCGTGCCGGGCGCAGGCCTCGGCCAGGGCCGGCGGCACCTCCTCGTGGACCGGGGCCACGCCGAAGCCGAGGGCGGCGGCCCCGGCCGCGGCCAGCCGGGCCGCGTACCCGTCGGGGTCCCCGGCGGGCCCGGCCCCGGCGGTGAGCAGCAGCTCCCCGCCCAGCAGGTACGGCGACGGGTCCGCCATCTCCGAGGCGTGCACCCCGTACACCCGCGCCTCGCCGGGACCCGCGAGGAGCCGGAGCCCCAGCTCCCGGTCGGCGGTCAGCGCGGTCAGCGGGACCGGCGGGGTCAGCGGGGCCTCCATGGATACTCCGTACATGTCGGTGCCGAACAGTGGATGAAACGTACACTTCGCGGCCCCGAGGCGTCCGCTTACGCTCGAAGGACCGCACCGCAGGACCACCAGAAGGGCACCCCCCATGAGCACGCAGCCGCGCGGCCCCGTCGACTCCTCCCGCATCCCGCGCTACGCGGGCCCCGCGACCTTCGCCCGGCTGCCGCGCCTCGACGAGGTCGGCTCCGCCGACGTCGCCGTCGTCGGCGTGCCCTTCGACTCCGGTGTCTCGTACCGCCCCGGCGCCCGCTTCGGCGGAAACGCGATCCGCGAGGCCTCGCGCCTGCTGCGCCCGTACAACCCGGCCCAGGACGCCTCCCCCTTCGCCCTCGCGCAGGTCGCGGACGCCGGCGACATCGCTGTGAACCCCTTCAACATCAACGAGGCCGTCGAGACGGTCGAGGCCGCGGCCGACGAGCTGCTCGGTGCCGGCTCCCGTCTGATGACCCTCGGCGGCGACCACACCATCGCCCTCCCGCTGCTCCGTTCGGTCGCCAAGAAGCACGGCCCGGTCGCGCTGCTCCACTTCGACGCGCACCTGGACACCTGGGACACCTACTTCGGCGCCGAGTACACCCACGGCACCCCGTTCCGCCGCGCCGTCGAGGAGGGCATCCTCGACACCGAGGCGCTCTCGCACGTCGGTACGCGCGGCCCGCTGTACGGCAAGCAGGACCTGGACGACGACGCCAAGATGGGCTTCGGCATCGTCACCTCCGCCGACGTCTACCGGCGCGGCGCCGACGAGGTGGCCGACCAGCTGCGCCAGCGCATCGGCGACCGTCCGCTGTACATCTCGATCGACATCGACGTGCTGGACCCGGCCCACGCGCCCGGCACCGGCACCCCGGAGGCGGGCGGCATGACCTCCCGCGAGCTGCTGGAGATCATCCGCGGACTGTCCTCCTGCAACCTCGTTTCCGCCGACGTGGTGGAGGTGGCCCCGGCGTACGATCACGCCGAGATCACCTCGGTCGCGGCCTCGCACACCGCGTACGAGCTCACCACGATCATGAGCCGCCAGATCGCTGCGGCGAAGGCGAACCCGAAGGGCGAGTAAGCGCACGTGACGCACGACCACGACCTGGTACTCCGTCCCACCGAAGCCCAGACGGCGGCCGCACTCGCGCCACCGCCGGGGCGGACGGGCGGGGACCTGGTCGTGGAGACGCTGCGCGGCCTCGGCGCGACCACCGTCTTCGGTCTGCCGGGGCAGCACGCGCTGGGCCTCTTCGACGCGGTCGGCCGCTCCGACCTGCGCCTGGTCACCCTGCGCGTGGAGAACAACGCGGGCTTCGCGGCCGACGCGTACGGCCGGATCACCGGAGAGGCCGTCCCCCTCCTCCTGTCCACCGGCCCGGGGGCCCTGACGTCCCTGCCCGCCCTCGCCGAGGCCGCCGCCGCGTCCGCCCCGGTGCTCGCCCTCTCCTCCCAGGTCCCCTCGGCGGGCCTGGGCGGCGGGCGCCGCGGCCACCTGCACGAGCTGCGCGACCAGTCCGCCTCCTTCCGTGACGTGGTGAAGTCCGTCCACACCGCCCGCACCCCCTCCCAGATCCCCTCCGTCATCGCCGAGGCCTGGGAGTCGGCCCTCACGGTCCCGCCCGGCCCGGTCTGGGTGGAGATCCCGGAGGACGTGCTCCGCGCCGAGACACTCATCCCGCAGGTCACGGGCATGGACGCGACCCCGCACGAACTGGCTCCGCGCCCCGAGCTCACGGCGCTGGCCGCGCACTGGCTGCAGAACGCCTCCCGCCCGGTGATCATCGCGGGCGGCGGCGTCATCCGCTCCGACGCGGCGGGCAAGCTCAAGCAGCTGGCGGAACGCCTGAACACCCCCGTGGTCACCACCTTCGGCGGCAAGGGCGCCTTCCCGTGGACCCACCCGCTCTCCCTCCAGTCCTGGCTGGAGGACCGCCACATGACCGACTTCCTGGAGGACGCGGACGTCCTGCTGGTGGTCGGCTCAGGCCTGGGCGAACTGTCGTCGAACTACCACACGTTCTTCCCCACCGGCCGGGTCGTGCAGATCGAGGCGGACCTCGGGAAGCTGGAGTCCAACCACCCGGCCCTGGGCATCCACGCGGACGCCCGCCTCGCCCTCCAGGCCCTGCTGGAGACGGTGACCGAGCGCCCGGACCCGTACGCTCCGGACCGCGTGAAGATGGTCCTCTCGGATATCGCGGACCGCCTGTCCACCCAGGACGTGGCCCTGGAGCAGGAGCTCCTGACCTCGATCCGGGCCGCTCTCCCGCCGCGCTCCCCGTCCTTCTGGGACATGACGATCCTGTCCTACTGGGCGTGGTCGGCCTTCGACGCCAAGCACCCCAACACCATGCACTCGGCCCAGGGCGCGGGCGGCCTCGGCTACGCCTTCCCGGCGGCCCTCGGCGCGGCCGTCGCGGAGCCGGGCACCCCCGTCCTCGCGGTCTCCGGCGACGGCGGCGCGATGTACTCCATCGCGGAGCTGGCCACGGCACGCCAGCACGACCTGGACGTCACCTGGCTGATCGTGGACGACGGCGGCTACGGCATCCTGCGCGAGTACATGACGGAGTCCTTCGGCCGCGCAACGGGAACGGACCTGACCCGCCCCGACTTCGCAGCCCTGGCCCAGTCCTTCGGCATCCCGGCGACCACCACCACCCCGGAAACCCTGACGGCGGACCTCAAGAAGGCCCTCACCACCCCCGGCCCCTCGGTCGTGGTCCTCCCGGCCACCCTCAAGATGTTCGCGCCGACCCACCTCTGAGCGGGAACGCCCCGACGGGTGAAGCCCGCTCGCACGGCCCGGACCCCAGTGCGATTGTTGCGGCGGGATGAAATCCGCCGGTCGGGGCGTTGGCGCTTCCGGCAGGACAGGACGAAACGGGGAGGCACCACGTGAAGGCGGCTGGGGAGAAACAGGGCTGGGGCAGGCGGCTGGCCGCCTACACGTGGCGCTACAAGGTCAACGTGCTGCTCGCGCTCGGGTCCTCGCTGGCCGGCATGGCCGTCATGGCGCTCGTGCCGCTGGTCACCAAGGTGATCCTCGACGACGTCATCGGGGACCGGTCCAAGCCCATGGGGCCCTGGGCGGGCATGCTCATAGCCGCCGCCGTCCTCGTCTACGGGCTCACCTACATACGCAGGTACTACGGCGGGCGGCTTGCCCTCGACGTCCAGCACGACCTGCGCACCGACATGTACGGCACCATCGCCCGCCTCGACGGGCGGCGGCAGGACGAGCTGTCCACCGGACAGGTCGTCGGGCGGGCCACCAGCGACCTCCAACTGATCCAGGGCCTGCTCTTCATGCTCCCGATGACCATCGGGAACTTCCTCCTGTTCGGGATATCCCTCGGGATCATGCTGGCGCTCTCGCCGCTGCTGACCCTCGTCGCGCTGCTGATGGCCCCCGCCCTCTGGTTCATCGCCAAGCGCAGCCGCAAGAAGCTCTTCCCCGCCACCTGGTACGCCCAGGGCCAGGCCGCCGCCGTCGCGACCGTCGTCGACGGCGCCGTGACCGGCGTCCGCGTCGTCAAGGGCTTCGGCCAGGAGGAGCAGGAGACCTCCAAGCTGCGCACCGCCGGACGGCGGCTGTTCGCCGGCCGGATGCGGACCATCCGGCTGAACTCGCGCTACACCCCCGCCCTCCAGGCCGTACCCGCCCTCGGCCAGGTCGCCATGCTGGCGCTCGGCGGCTGGATGGCCACCCGCGGCCAGGTCACCCTCGGTACCTTCGTCGCCTTCTCCACCTACCTCGCCCAGCTCGTCGGCCCCGTCCGCATGCTCGCCATGGTGCTCACCGTCGGCCAGCAGGCCCGCGCCGGCGTCGAGCGGGTCTTCGAGCTGATCGACACCGAGCCCGTCATCCAGGAGGGCACGCACGAGCTGCCCGCCGACGCGCCCGCCACCATCGACTTCGACGACGTCCGCTTCGGGTACGACCCCGAGCGGCCCGTCCTCGACGGGTTCTCGCTGGCCGTCGCCGAGGGAGAGACCGTCGCCGTCGTCGGGGCCTCCGGCAGCGGGAAGTCCACCGTCTCGCTGCTCCTGCCGCGCTTCTACGACGCCGACGGCGGATCCGTACGGGTCGGCGGGCACGACGTGCGCGAGCTGACCTACGGGTCCCTGCGCGGCGCCATCGGACTGGTGCCGGAGGATTCGTTCCTCTTCTCCGACACCATCCGCGCGAACATCGCGTACGGGCACCCCGAGGCCACCGAAGAGCAGATCGAGGCCGCCTCCCGCGCCGCCCAGGCGGACGGGTTCATCCGGGAGCTGCCCGCCGGGTACGACACCAAGGTCGGCGAGCAGGGGCTCACCCTCTCGGGCGGCCAGCGCCAGCGCGTCGCGCTCGCCCGGGCCATCCTCACCGACCCCCGGCTGCTCCTCCTCGACGACGCCACCTCCGCCGTGGACGCCCGCGTCGAGCACGAGATCCACGAGGCGCTGCGCTCCGTGATGGCCGGCCGGACCACCCTGCTGATCGCCCACCGCCGCTCCACGCTCGCGCTGGCCGACCGGATCGCCGTACTCGACCGCGGGCAGCTCTCCGACATCGGCACCCACGAGGAGCTGGAGCGCCGCTCCGCCCTCTACCGCAGGCTGCTGACCGACCCCGACGAGCTCGGCGCCGGCTCGCCGCGGACCCGCTCCGCCCTGCCGATGGCCGAGTTCGAGCGGGACATCGAGCGGGACATCGAGATCGAAGCCGAGATCGACTCCGAGCCCGTCAACGCCAAGCGCCGGGTCTCGGGCGGGATCACCCCCGAGCTCTGGAGGCGGCAGGAGGAGTCCGAGAACGCCGCCGCCTCCGCAGCCGTCCCGGGCATGCCGGCCACCCCCGAGCTGCTCGAGCAGGTCGCCGCCCTGCCGCCCGCCGACGACCGGCCCGACGTGGACGAGACCCGCGCCGCGGCCGCCGAGGAGAGCTACGGCCTGCGCCGCCTGCTCCGCGGGTTCTGGGCGCCGCTCGCCATCAGCCTCGCCCTCGTCGCCCTCGACGCGGGCTCCGGGCTGCTCCTGCCGATCCTGATCCGGAACGGCATCGACCAGGGCGTGGAGAAGGCCGCCCTGGGCGCGGTCTGGGCCGCCGCCGCCCTCGCCTTCGCGGTCGTCATCGGGCAGTGGGCCGCGCAGTTCGCCGAGACCCGGATGACGGGCCGCACCGGCGAACGCGTGCTGTACTCGCTCCGCGTCAAGATATTCGCCCAGCTCCAGCGCCTCGGCCTCGACTACTACGAGCGCGAACTGACCGGCAAGATCATGACCCGGATGACCACCGACGTGGACGCCCTGTCCAGCTTCCTGCAGACCGGTCTCGTCACCGCCGTCGTCTCCGTCTTCACCTTCTTCGGCATCCTGGTCGCCCTGCTCGCCCTCGACGTCGAGCTCGCCCTGATCGTCTTCGCCACGCTGCCCGTGCTGGTGCTCGGCACGATCGTGTTCCGCCGCAAGTCGGTCGTCGCGTACGAGCTCGCCCGCGACCGGGTCAGCCTGGTCAACGCCGACCTCCAGGAGTCCGTCGCCGGGCTCCGCATCGTCCAGGCCTTCCGCCGCGAGGGCTCCGGCGCCCGCCGCTTCGCGGAGCGCAGCGACTCGTACCGCGAGGCCCGGGTCCGCGGCCAGTGGCTGATATCCGTCTACTTCCCCTTCGTGCAGCTGCTGTCCTCGGGCGCCGCGGCCGCCGTGCTGATCGTCGGCGCCGGCCGGGTCGAGGCCGGCACGCTCACCACCGGTGCGCTGGTCGCGTACCTGCTCTACATCGACCTGTTCTTCGCCCCCGTCCAGCAGCTGTCCCAGGTCTTCGACGGCTACCAGCAGGCCACCGTCTCCCTCGGCCGCATCCAGGGGCTGCTGCGCGAGCCCACCACCACCCCGCACGCCGAAGAGCCCCGCGCGCTGCCCGAACTGCGCGGCGAGATCGCCTTCGAGGACGTCCGCTTCGGCTACGGCACCGCCGAAGAGCGGGGGGAGAAGGCCGACGCACTGGCCGGAATCAGCCTGCGCATACCCGCCGGGCAGACCGTCGCCTTCGTCGGCGAGACCGGAGCGGGCAAGTCCACGCTGGTCAAGATGGTGGCCCGGTTCTACGACCCGACCTCCGGCCGGATCACCGCCGACGGGGCCGACCTGCGGGAGCTCGACCTGACGGCGTACCGCCACCGGCTCGGCGTCGTCCCCCAGGAGCCCTACCTCTTCCCCGGTACCGTCCGCGACGCCATCGCCTACGGGCGGCCCGACGCGGAGGACGCCGAGGTGGAGGCCGCCGCCCGCGCGGTCGGCGCCCACGACATGATCGCCACGCTCGACGGCGGCTACCTGCACACCGTCGCCGAGCGCGGACGCAACCTCTCCGCCGGGCAGCGCCAGCTGATCGCACTGGCCCGGGCCGAACTCGTCGACCCGGACGTGCTGCTGCTCGACGAGGCCACCGCCGCCCTGGACCTGGCCACCGAGGCCCAGGTCAACCAGGCCACCGACCGGCTCGCCGGCAAGCGCACCACCCTGGTGGTGGCGCACCGGCTGACCACGGCCGCCCGCGCCGACCGGGTCGTGGTCATGGACCGCGGCCGGGTCGTCGAGGACGGCACCCACGCCGAACTCCTGGCGCGCGGCGGCCGGTACGCCGAGCTGTGGCGCACCTTCGTCGGGGAGGACGAGCGCGCCGCCGCCTGACCGCCGAGCGGGTCAGAGTTCGCCGAAGAACAGGTTGCCCGGGGCGTCCTCGTCGGTGCCGGTGTAGTAGTCGCGTACGGCGTCGAGGAGTTCGTCCACGGTCAGGGTGCCGTCCCCGTTGGCGTCGATCCGCCGGAACAGCGCCTCGGCGTCGGCGGGGCTCAGTTCCGTGTCGAAGGCCTCCTGGGCCTTGTGGAACTCCTCCGGGCTGATCCGCCCGTCGCCGTCGGTGTCGACCACCGTGAGGATCGCCTGCATCATCGGCCGGAACGAGCGGTCGTACGCGGGACCGCCCTGCCCGTACAGGCGGGTCATGCCCACCTTGTACTCCTCGGGCGTGACCTTGCCGTCCCGGTCGATGTCGAGCTCGGTGAACAGGTCCTGCCAGAAGTTGACGATCCCCTTCATCACCGCGTCCGCCTTGGGCGAGTCGGAGGGCTCGGCCAAGGCCGTCAGCAGGCGGGACCCGAGCGCGATGATGTCGGTCGCGTCGATCACACCGCTCCCGTCCGCGTCGAGGCGGTTGAAGGAGCGCTCCAGCTTGCGGTCGAGCAGGTCGTTCGTCACGTGAGTGCCTTTCACGGCTACGGATGGCGGGGCATGTGTCACCCAGCGTAATCGCCCGCCCGATCGTGAACTCCCGTTCTCCCGCCGGGGGGTTGTGGATGCACCCTTACGAGCGATGGGCGTCCCGTCGCAACCTTCGGGGGGATCCAGGCGTCGTACGTGCGTACGCACGTTGTACGTACGACCGATCGGGGGACAGGGTGTTGCAGGGGTCGAGGGGGTGGCGGGGGAGCGGCCGGTGGGCCGCGCCCCTCGGGGTGTTCGCGGCCGCGCTGTGGCTCTGCGTCGGCGGGCTGTTCGCGGCTTCGCCCGCGCAGGCGGCGCAGGTTGCCCAGGTGGAGTCGGCCGAACAGGCCGCCACCGGCGGCTGCACGGGCCGGCTGGCCACGACGCTGCCGTTCGCGGCGGGTGAGGTGCGCGTGTACAAGAGCCGCACCCAGGTGTGTGCGCTCACCGTGGCCCGGGTCCCCGGCGAGCGGCGGAAGATGGCGGTGAGCGTCCAGGGCCGTGGCGGGGCGCCGATCCGCGATATGGGGCGATTCACCCGTTACGCCGGTCCCGTCACCGTGGGGGCGATCGGCCGCTGCGTGTATGTAAAGGGGAGCGTAGGGGCCGAATCGGCCGAATCCGGCTGGATCCTGTGCTGACGGACCGGCCCAACTAGGTCTGTTCAGCAGTGTGTTCGCCCCGCTAGGTTCACCGCGACCGAAGTGAACTCAAGGGGAGGGTGAATGCGCAAGACGCTCGGATGGCTGCTGTCGCTCGTGGTGCTCATCGGCACCATGGGCGCGGCCGGCTTCACGGCACAAGCGGCCACCGCCGCGGGGCCCGCGGCCGCCACGGACATCAAGGACCAGATCCTCGGAATTCCCGGCATGAGCCTGATAGAGGAGAAGCCGTACCCCGGCTACCGCTTCTTCGTACTGAACTACGAGCAGCCGGTCGACCACCGGAAGCCGTGGAAGGGCACCTTCAAGCAGCGTCTGACCCTGCTGCACAAGGACGTCTCGCGGCCGACGGTGTTCTTCACGTCCGGCTACAACGTCAACACCAGCCCGCGCCGCAGTGAGCCGACGACCATCGTCGACGGCAACCAGGTGTCCATGGAGTATCGATTCTTCACGCCCTCCCGGCCCGACCCGGCCAACTGGGCGAACCTGGACATCTGGCAGGCCGCCAGCGACCAGCACCGAATCTTCGGCGCCCTGAAGAAGATCTACACCAAGAACTGGCTGGCCACGGGCGGCAGCAAGGGCGGTATGACGGCGACGTACTACGAGCGCTTCTACCCGCGCGACATGGACGGTGTCGTCGCCTACGTCGCGCCCAACGACGTCGTCAACAACGAGGACTCGGCCTACGACCGGTTCTTCAGCAAGGTCGGCACCAAGGAGTGCCGCGACAAGCTGAACGCGGTGCAGCGCGAGGCGCTCGTACGCCGCGAGCCGCTGGAGGCCAAGTACGCGGCCGCCGCCGCCGAGAACGGCTGGACCTTCACCACCGTCGGGAACCTCGACAAGGCCTACGAGGCCGTCGTACTCGACTACGTGTGGGCCTTCTGGCAGTACAGCCTGCTCGCCGACTGCGCCTCCATCCCGGCCGCCGCCACCGCGAGCGACCAGGAGATCTGGGACACGGTCGACGCGATCTCGGGCTTCTCCGCCTACGCCGACCAGGGCGTGGAGACGTACACGCCGTACTACTACCAGGCGGGCACGCAGCTCGGTTCGCCCGACATCAAGCAGCCCCACCTGGGCAACCTGAGCCGCTACGGCTACCAGCCGCCGCGCAACTTCGTGCCCCGCGACATCCCCATGACCTTCCAGCCGGGAGTCATGAAGGACGTCGACAACTGGGTGCGCAACAACGCGGACCAGATGCTGTTCGTGTACGGGCAGAACGACCCGTGGGGCGCCGAGCCGTTCCACCTCGGCTACGGGGTGCGCGACAGCTACGTGATGATCGCGCCGGGCGCCAACCACGGGGCCAACGTCGCCAAGCTGCTCGACGGTGAGAAGGCCCTCGCGACCGCGAAGATCCTCCAGTGGGCCGGGGTGTCCCCGGCCGCCGCGATCGCCGACGAGGCGAAGGCGGCGCCGCTGGCCGCGCCGGACGCGCAGCTCGACCAGCGCGACCTGGAGCGCGAGCCGCAGCTGCGGCCGTAGCCCCGTTCCCCGTCGGGCCGCGGGCCGACGTCTAGTACGTCAGCCCGTGGCCCAGCGGGTAGCGGCCCGGCACCGGGACCGGAAGGCGGCCGGCCGGCCGTACCGCACCGGTGAGCACCCGGGCGGCCGCCCGCATCTCCACATCCGTCCAGGAATACGTGGCCACCTCCGCCGCACAGGCCGGCAGCCGGGCCGCGTCGTACGGATTGCGGATCGCCACCGCGATGACCGGCACTCCGGTGGCCAGCAGGCTCGCCACCAGGGTGCGCTGCGGGTCCTCCCCCTCGGGCACGTTGTACGTGCACACCAGCACCGCCGCGTGACCGGGCGCGGCGGCCGCCGCGCGGGCGGGCGGCACGGCCGTGGCCCGGCAGCCCAGGGAGGTCAGCTCCCGCGCCAGGACGGCCGTCGGGGGCCCCGTGGTGCCGCTGGGGGAGAGCGGGTCGGCTCCGGTGACCAGCAGCCGGGGGGCGGCCGACGCGTCCAGCGGCAGCAGCCCGGCGGGATTGGCCAGCACCGTCGTCGTGCCGGCCGCGATCGCGTCGGCGGCCGCGAGGTGCTCCGGGATGCCGACGGTCGTGTCCACCTCCCCGGCCGAGGTGCCCGCCTCGTCGAACAGGCCCCGGCGCGCCTTCAGTTCCAGGATCCGCAGCACCGACTCGTCGATCCGCTCCTCCGCCAGCTCGCCGCTCTCCACGGCCGCCAGCACGCTGCGGTACGCGAGCCCCAGGTCCGGCGGGTTCAGCAGCTGGTCGCAGCCCGCCAGCAGGGCCAGGACCGGCACCCGGTCGTCCCCGTACTTCTGGCGGACCCCGGCCATGTCGAGCGCGTCGGTGACCACCACCCCGCGGAAGCCCAGGCGTTCGCGCAGGATGCCGGTCACGATCGGCCGGGACAGGGTCGCCGGATCCCCGGAGGGATCGAGCGCGGGAAAGACGATGTGCGCCGTCATGATCGCGTCCACGCCCGCCTGCACCGCGGCCCTGAACGGCGGCTCGTCCAGCTCCTCCCAGACGGCGCGGCTGTGCCGCATCACCGGCAGCCCGACGTGGCTGTCCGTCTCGGTGTCACCGTGCCCCGGGAAATGCTTCGCGGTGGCCGCGACACCGGCCTCCTGATAGCCGCTGACCTGGGCGGCGACCAGCTCCGCCACGGCGCCGGGGTCGGCGCCGAAGGACCGTACGCCGATCACCGGATTGGCCGGGTTCACGTTGACGTCCGCCACCGGCGCGTAGTCCTGCCGGATGCCCATGGCCGCCAGCTCCGCCCCCGCGATGCGCGCCGCGAGGCGGGCGTCGTCGGCGGAGCCGGTCGCGCCGTGCTGAGCGCCGAGCGCCATCGCCCCCGGGAGCAGGGTCGCGGGCTTGCCGACGCGGGCGACGGCGCCGTGCTCCTGGTCGGTGGAGAGGAGCAGCGGGATCCGGGGTCCGGAGGCGAGGGCGGCCTGCTGGAGGCCGGCCGAGAGCGCGGCGATCTGGTGCGGGGTACGGGTGTTGTGGGCCCAGGCGAAGTAGATGATCCCGCCGAGGTGGTAGCGGGAGACCAGCTCGGCCGCGGTGCGCACGCCGAACAGCTCCAGGTTCTTCTCGGCGTCCGCGGGGTCGGGTTCGGTCGCCGCATGCCCGTACGCGCGGGAGACGAACAGCTGCCCGATCTTCTCGTCGAGGCTCATCCGGTCCAGCAGGCGGCGCGCCGACCGGCCGGGGGCGCGGCCGGGGTTGCGCGCGTCGTCAGGGGCGCGATCGGCGCCCACGGTGGAGGAGGCGGCCCCGGTGCCCGCGACGGCGACCATGGCGGCCGCGGCGAGCAGGGTCCGGCGGGAGGCGTGGTTCGGCACGCGCCGGACCCTACTGCGGGGCTACGCCCGATGAGTGACGGACACTCGGAGTTCCCCCGGATGACCCGTTACGCGGTCCAGTGCTCCTGGAGGGTCCGCACGGCCTCGGTGATCGCGGGGCGGCGGGCGGCACCCGTCCGCCACAGCGCGTACAGCCGGCGTACGGGGCCCGGCTCCAGGGGCACGGCCACCGCGCCCGGCGGCAGCGCGCCGGTGCCCAGCCGGGGGACCACGGCCACTCCGAGCCCGGCCGCGACCAGGGCGACGATGGTGTGGTTCTCCTCCGCCACGTGCGCGATGTCGGGCTCGAAGCCGGCGGTGCGCATGGTCCGCACCAGCCAGTCGTGGCAGACCCGCCCCGGCGGCTGGCACACCCAGCGCTCGCCGCCGAGGTCCGCCCGCCGGATGACGTCCCGCGTGGTGAACGGATGCCCGGCCGGCACCACCAGATCGCAGAGGTCGTCCCCGATCACCGCCTGTTCGACCCCCTCGGGGGCCGGCAGCGGGGCGATGTCCCAGTCGTGGGCCACCGCCAGATCGGTGACGCCCCGGGCCACCAGGTCCACCGAGAGGTGCGGGTCCACCTCCGTGAGGCGTACGTCGAGCGCCGGATGGCGGCGGGCCAGATCGGCCAGCACCCCCGGCAGCAGCCCGCGCGCCGCCGAGGCGAACGCGGCCACCGTCAGCAGCCCGCTGGGCTGCCCGCGCCGCTCCTCCAGGGTGGTCTCGGCGCGCTCCACGATCGCCAGCAACTCCTGGGCGGTGTCGGCCAGATGCCGGGCCTCCTCGGTGAGCGCGACCCCGCGCCCGCGCCGCTCGAGCAGGGTGGTGCGGGTCTCCCGCTCCAGCTTGGAGATCTGCTGCGAGACCGCGGAGGGGGTGTAGCCGAGGGCGGCGGCCGCCCCCGCGACCGAGCCGTGGACGGAGACGGCGTGCAGGGCGCGCAACCGGGCGAGATCGAGCATGCCTCCATCGTGGCACCCGGGCCGATCGTAAGCAACGCTTCATCCATCCCGGAAGAGATCCGCGCTGGTGCTACACGGTCACGGCGCCGATGCTCGGATCATGCGTCCCGTACACACCGCACTCGCCGTGCTCGTCGCCGCCGTCTGGGGCTTCAACTTCGTCGTCATCGAGATCGGACTCGACCACTTCCCGCCGCTGCTGCTGTCCGCCCTGCGCTTCCTCGTCGCCGCCCTGCCCGCCGTGTTCTTCGTCGGGCTGCCCAAGGTCGGCTGGAAGTGGATCCTCGGAGTCGGCCTGGCCCTCGGCATCGCCAAGTTCGGCCTGCTCTTCACCGGCATGGCCGCCGGGATGCCGGCCGGGCTGTCCTCCCTCGTGCTCCAGATCCAGGCCGTCTTCACCGCCGTCCTCGCCTCGGTCGTCCTGCGCGAACGGCCCGGCCGGGTACGGGTGCTGGGGATGGGCGTGGCGCTCGCCGGGATCGCGGTGGCCGCCGTGGACGGCGGAACGTCCGGGCCGGTGCTCGGCTTCACCCTGGTCGTCGCGGCCGCCGCCTGCTGGGGCGTCTCCAACGTGCTGACCCGCAAGGCCTCCCCGCCGGACGCGCTGAACTTCATGGTGTGGGTGTGCACGGTGCCGGTGCTGCCGCTGTTCGCGCTCTCGCTGCTGCTGGAGGGCCCCGAGCGGGACCTGGCCGCGCTGCGGGCCCTGGACTGGTCCGGGGCGGCCGTCATCGGCTACGTGGCCTGGGTGTCCACCGTCTTCGGTTTCGGGGCCTGGGGCTACCTGCTGCGCCGCTACCCGGCCTCCTCGGTGGCGCCGTTCTCCCTGCTGGTCCCGGTCTTCGGGATGTCCTCGGCGGCCCTGGTCCTCGGGGAGTCCGTCTCGGGACTGCGCTGGCTGGCGGCCGTGCTGCTGGTCGGCGGCGTGGGCCTCACCTCGCTGGCACCCGCGCGCGCCTCGAACCGTACGGGGGTCGGTTCGGGCGTCAGCGCGGGGAGCCCTCCTGCAGTGGCAGTCGCCAGTCCTGCCCCGTCAGGCTCGCTCCGTACGAGCGGTGCGGCCGCTCCGCGATCAGGGTGAACCCGGCGCGCAGGTACAGCTCGCGGGCGTCGGTCAGTACGTCGTTGGTCCACAGCACCAGCTCGCGGTAGCCGACCGAGCGGGCGAAGCCGACGACCGTGTCGACCAGCAGGCTGCCGATGCCGCGGCCGCGGCCCTCCGGGTCGACCAGGAGCAGCCGCAGCCGGGCGGTGCCGGGCGCGCCGTCCTCCCGTACGCACATCACCGAGCCGACGGGCCGGCCGTCCAGCTCGGCGATCCACACGCGTTCCAGGTAGGGGTCGTGGTCCTGGGCGAAGTCCGCGACGATCCGGGCGACCAGGCCCTCGAAGTCGGAGTTCCAGCCGTACTCGGAGGCGTACAGCGCGCCGTGGCGCTGCACGATCCACCCCAGGTCTCCCGGTTCCGGGTCCCGCAGCCGCACGCTTTCAGCCATGCGCCAACTCTAGGCGCCCCGGGTGAGCGCGAGCCCTCGAACGGGCTACTTCTTGCCGCCGCCGAGGATGCTGCCGAGCAGGTCCCCGAGGCCGCCGCCCTCTGCCGGTGCGGCGCCGGGTGTTGCGCCCGGTGCGGCGCCGGGTGCGCCGCCCGCCGTCGGGGCGCCCGCGCCCTTGCCGGCGGCCGCGCGCTTGGCGAACACGGCCAGCAGCACCGGGATCAGCAGCTCGATGACCCGGCTGATGGCGGGGGCGGGGATGCCGGTCTTCTTCGAGACGGCGTTGGCCACGGGCTTGCTCACCTTGGCGAGCACCCCGGCCATCATCCCGCCGCCGAGCATGCCGCCGAGGCCGCCGCCGAGCGTGGCGACGCCCTGCAACGGCGGCTCGGCCACCTCCGCGACGGCCTGGCGGACCTCGTCGTCGTCATCGGCGTCGGCCTTCTCCTGGAGGGTGCCGGTCATCGCGCTCACCGTCTGCTCGACGGTGTCGCGGGCGCCGTCGGTGTCGGTGTCGAGCAGTCCGGCGATCTCGGTCAGCTTTTCGTCGCCGAGCTCGTCGAGCACGTCTTTCTGAAATGAGGATTCGCTCATGCCTGAAACGCTACTTCTGTGCCGATTTACAGGCACCTCGGGTGGGGCGTTGGGTAACGGAAACATAAAACTCCGCATCCGGGTGCAACCCTCCGCCGTGATTGGGGGTCGTACGGTGCGTCGGGACTTCCGGGAGGGGATCTGGGGGGATCGGGAAGTCCGACGAGGGAGGGGTAACCGTGAGGGGGTCCGGCCGCGAGGCCGGACCCCCTTCTGGTATCCCCGGGCGTTGTCCACAGGCCTGACGCGCTGTCGGCGCCGGACGGTAGCTTCGGGTCATGGCAACGAACGGGGCGCAGGCGGCGCAGGTCGTGCAACTGGCGGTGGTCGAGGGGGTGCTCGAGCGCATCACCTACGCCAACGAGGACACCGGGTACACGGTCGCCCGCGTCGACACCGGCCGCGGCAGCGGCGACCTCCTCACCGTCGTCGGCTCCCTGCTGGGCGCCCAGCCCGGCGAATCCCTGCGCATGGAGGGTCGCTGGGGCTCCCACCCGCAGTACGGCAGGCAGTTCACGGTGGAGAACTACAAGACCGTGCTGCCCGCGACCATCCAGGGCATCCGCCGCTACCTCGGCTCCGGTCTGATCAAGGGCATCGGCCCGAAGATCGCCGACCGGATCGTGGAGCACTTCGGCACCGACACCCTCGACGTGATCGAGGACGAACCCAAGCGGCTGATCGAGGTCCCCGGACTCGGCCCCAAGCGGACCAAGCTGATCGGCGCCGCCTGGGAGGAGCAGAAGGCCATCAAGGAGGTCATGGTCTTCCTCCAGGGAGTCGGTGTCTCCACCTCCATCGCGGTGCGCATCTACAAGAAGTACGCCGACGCCTCCATCTCGGTGGTGAAGAACCAGCCCTACCGGCTGGCCGCCGACGTGTGGGGCATCGGCTTCCTCACCGCCGACCGCATCGCCCAGGCCGTCGGCATCCCGCACGACAGCCCGGAGCGGGTCAAGGCAGGGCTCCAGTACGCCCTGTCGCAGTCCACCGACCAGGGGCACTGCTTCCTCCCCGAGGAGCGGCTCATCGCCGACGGGGTCAAGCTGCTCCAGGTGGACACCGGGCTGGTCATCGACTGCCTGGCCGAGCTCGCCGCCGACCCGGAGGGCGTCGTACGGGAGCCCGTGCCCGATCCGCAGGGCGGCCCGGACCCGCTGACCGCCGTGTACCTGGTGCCCTTCCACCGCGCCGAGCTGTCGCTGGTCGGGCAGGTACGCCGGCTGCTGCAGGCCGAGGAGGACCGGATGCCGGGATTCCGGGACGTGGACTGGGACAAGGCGCTGGGCTGGCTCGCCGGGCGGACCGGGGCCACCCTCGCCCCCGAGCAGCGCGACGCCGTCCGGCTCGCACTGACCCGCAAGGTCGCCGTCATGACCGGCGGGCCCGGCTGCGGGAAGTCCTTCACCGTGCGCTCCATCGTCGAGCTGGCCCGGGCCAAGAAGGCCAAGGTGGTGCTCGCCGCCCCCACCGGCCGGGCGGCGAAGCGGCTGGCCGAGCTCACCGGGGCCGAGGCCTCCACGGTGCACCGGCTGCTGGAACTCAAACCCGGCGGGGACGCCGCGTACGACCGGGAACGGCCGCTGGACGCGGACCTGGTCGTGGTCGACGAGGCCTCGATGCTGGACCTGCTGCTGGCCAACAAGCTGGTCAAGGCGGTGGCACCGGGTGCACACCTGCTGCTGGTCGGGGACGTGGACCAGCTGCCCTCGGTCGGCGCCGGGGAGGTGCTGCGCGACCTGCTGGCCGAGGGCGGGCCGGTGCCCGCGGTCCGGCTGACCCGGATCTTCCGGCAGGCCCAGCAATCGGGCGTGGTCACCAACGCCCACCGGATCAACACCGGTGTGCCGCCGATCACCGACGGGCTGCCGGACTTCTTCCTCTTCCCCGAGGAGGACACCGAGGAGGCCGGGCGGCTCGCCGTGGACGTGGCGGCCCGGCGGATTCCGGCCAGGTTCGGTCTCGACCCGCGCCGGGACATCCAGGTGCTCGCGCCCATGCACCGCGGCCCGGCCGGCGCCGGAAACCTCAACGGCCTGCTCCAGCAGGCCATTACGCCCGCCCGGCCGGACCTGCCCGAGAAGCGGTTCGGCGGCCGGGTCTTCCGGGTGGGCGACAAGGTCACCCAGATCCGGAACAACTACGAGAAGGGCGCCAACGGCGTCTTCAACGGCACGGTCGGCGTGGTCACCGGCCTCGACCTGGACGAACAGCGCCTGACGGTACGGACGGAGGAGGACGAGGAGATCGGCTACGAGTTCTCGGAGCTCGACGAGCTGGCCCACGCCTACGCCGTCACCATCCACCGCTCCCAGGGGAGTGAATATCCCGCCGTGGTGATCCCGGTCACCACCGGCGCTTGGATGATGCTCCAGCGAAATCTTCTCTACACGGCGGTGACGAGGGCGAAGAAACTGGTCGTCCTCGTCGGGTCCCGCAAGGCCCTCGGCCAGGCGGTGCGTACCGTTTCCGCAGGCAGGAGGTACACGGCGGTGGCGCCCAGGCTGTCCGGCCGGATACCGGTGGGAAACATCACCTAGATGATCGATCATTTGGGGTTCCACCACCGGTGCGGAGGGGGCAGGATGAGCAGCTTGGCGGCACTCAGTGCCGTCAAAAGCACCAAAGGCCGACCCCGAGTGCACTCTCCTGCGCCAAATGGGGGAAGGTAGAGGCAGTCAGGGCACCTCGAAGAAGAGGCACTACGTCGGTGAGGGATGACGTGAGCGACAACTCTGTAGTACTCCGGTACGCGGACGGTGAATACACCTACCCGGTGGTCGAGAGCACCGTCGGTGACCAGGGCTTCGACATCTCGAAGCTGAGGGCCCAGACCGGGCTCGTCACTCTGGACAGCGGCTACGGCAACACCGCGGCCTACAAGTCCGCGATTACCTACCTCGACGGTGAGCAGGGCATCCTGCGTTACCGCGGTTACCCGATCGAGCAGCTGGCCGAGCGTTCGACCTTCATCGAGGTCGCGTACCTGCTGATCAACGGTGAGCTGCCGACCGTCGACCAGCTCGCGTCGTTCCGCAACGAGATCACCCAGCACACGCTGCTGCACGAGGACGTGAAGCGCTTCTACGACGGCTTCCCGCGCGACGCGCACCCGATGGCGATGCTGTCCTCCGTGGTCAGCGCGCTGTCGACGTTCTACCAGGACAGCCACAACCCGTTCGACGAGACGCAGCGCAACCTCTCGACGATCCGGCTGCTGGCCAAGCTCCCGACGATCGCGGCCTACGCGTACAAGAAGTCGGTCGGCCACCCGGTGGTCTACCCGCGCAACGACCTCGGCTACGTCGAGAACTTCCTGCGCATGACCTTCTCCGTGCCGGCCCAGGAGTACGACCTGGACCCGGTCGTGGTCTCGGCGCTCGACAAGCTGCTGATCCTGCACGCGGACCACGAGCAGAACTGCTCGACCTCCACCGTGCGTCTGGTCGGCTCCTCGCAGGCGAACATGTTCGCCTCGATCTCCGCCGGCATCTCGGCCCTGTGGGGTCCGCTGCACGGTGGCGCCAACCAGTCGGTTCTGGAGATGCTCGAGGGCATCAAGAACGACGGCGGCGACGTCGACGCCTTCATCCGCAAGGTGAAGAACAAGGAAGACGGCGTCCGCCTCATGGGCTTCGGGCACCGCGTCTACAAGAGCTTCGACCCCCGGGCGAAGATCATCAAGGCGGCGGCGCACGATGTCCTCTCGGCGCTCGGCAAGAGCGACGAGCTGCTCGACATCGCGCTCAAGCTGGAAGAGCACGCGCTGGCCGACGAATACTTCGTGTCGCGCAACCTCTACCCGAACGTGGACTTCTACACCGGTCTGATCTACCGGGCGATGGGCTTCCCGACCGAGATGTTCACCGTGCTCTTCGCGATCGGCCGGCTCCCCGGCTGGATCGCCCAGTGGCACGAGATGATCAAGGAGCCGGGATCCCGCATCGGCCGCCCGCGCCAGATCTACACGGGCGAGGTCCTGCGCGACTTCGTGCCCGTCGAGTCCCGCTGACCCGAGGCTCGCGCACAGACATACGAAAAGCGCCCCGCCGTCGATCCCCCCACGGGTCGACGGTCGGGGCGCTTTCCTTTCCCCGGTACGGATTCCCCCCACGGGACCCGAGCCGGGGCGTCGGTGTCTGCCGGGACCCGTTCGGGTCGGGAGGGCCGCTCAAAGCCTCCCGCGGGCACGTGTCCCGGCCGGCCGGTGCCCGTGGACGTCCCCCAAGACCTCCGTGGAACGTCCCCCAAGACGTTCCTGGCACCGCCCCATTAGACCCGTGCCGACCCCGGATGGTTACGTTGGCATCACTGTGATCTGCGTCTCCTGTGAAGGAGATGTGTGAGGGATGCGAAGGCGATCCACTACCGGAAGGACCTCAACCGGAGGCTGTTGGTCACCACGAAGACCGATGAGAAGGCCATGGCCGCCCCCGCGATCATCGGGTTGAGCAGGCCGGCGGCCGCCAGCGGCAGGGCCGCCACGTTGTAGCCGAAGGCCCAGAACAGGTTGCCCTTGATGGTGGCCAGGGTCCGGCGGGACAGCCGGATCGCGTCCGCCGCCACCCGCAGGTCTCCCCGTACGAGGGTCAGGTCGCCCGCCTCGATGGCGGCGTCCGTGCCGGTGCCCATGGCCAGGCCCAGGTCGGCCTGGGCGAGCGCGGCCGCGTCGTTGACCCCGTCGCCGACCATCGCGACCGTACGGCCCTCGGCCTGGAGGCGGCGTACGACGTCCACCTTGTCCTGCGGGAGCACCTCGGCGATCACCTCGTCGATGCCGACCTCGCGGGCCACCGTCTCGGCGACGGCCTTGTTGTCGCCGGTCAGCAGGACCGGTGTGAGTCCCAGGGCCCGCAGCCGGGCGACCGCCTCGGCGCTGCTCTCCTTGACCGCGTCGGCCACGGTCAGCACCCCGCGCGCGGCGCCGTCCCAGGCCACGAGGACGGCGGTGCTGCCCGCGGCCTCGGCGGCCGACTTGGCCCGCGCGAGGGAGGCCGGCAAGGCGATCGACCAGTCGGCCAGCAGCTGTTCGCGGCCCACCAGGACGGCGTGTCCGTCGACCACGCCCTGGACGCCGAGCCCGGCGAGGCTCTCGAAGCCCTCCGGAACCGGCAGCTCGCCCACCCGTCCGGCGGCCCCCGTGGCGATGGCCCGGGCGATCGGGTGCTCGGAGGCGTGCTCCAGGGAGCCCGCGAGGCGCAGGAGTTCCTTCTCGTCGACCCCTTCGGCGGGATGCACCCCGGCCAGGGTCATCCGGCCGGTGGTGACGGTCCCGGTCTTGTCCAGGACGACGGTGTCCACGCGACGGGTGGACTCCAGCACCTCGGGACCCTTGATCAGGATGCCGAGCTGCGCGCCCCGGCCGGTGCCGACCATCAGCGCGGTCGGGGTGGCCAGGCCCAGGGCGCACGGGCAGGCGATGATCAGGACGGCCACCGCGGCGGTGAAGGCGGCGGTGGGGTTGTCGGTGATCAGCAGCCAGGTGACCCAGGTGCCGAGCGCGAGCAGCAGGACCACGGGCACGAAGACCGCGGAGATCCGGTCGGCGAGGCGCTGGACCTCGGCCTTGCCGTTCTGCGCGTCCTCGACCATCCGGGCCATCCGGGCGAGCTGGGTGTCGGAGCCGATCCGGGTGGCCTCGACGACCAGCCGGCCGGACGCGTTGACGGTGGCGCCGGTGACGGAGTCGCCGACGGAGACCTCGACCGGGACGGACTCGCCGGTGAGCATGGAGGCGTCCACGGCGGAGCTGCCCTCGACGACCGTGCCGTCGGTGGCGATCTTCTCGCCGGGGCGGACGACGAACCGGTCGCCGACCGCGAGCGCGCTCACCGGGATGCGGATCTCCCGGCCCTCGCGCAGCAGGGCGACGTCCTTGGCACCCAGTTCCAGCAGGGCCTTGAGGGCCGCGCCCGCCTTGCGCTTCGAGCGGGCCTCCAGGTAGCGGCCGAGCAGGATGAAGCTGACGACGCCTGCCGCGACCTCCAGGTAGATGGCGGAGGAGCCGTCCGTACGGGAGATCGTGCCCCCCTGAACTGTGAAGAGGGCGAACCCGTGCCGCATGCCGGGCATGCCCGCGTGGCCGAAGAACAGGGCCCACAGGGACCAGGCGAAGGCGGCGAGGGTGCCCACCGAGACCAGGGTGTCCATGGTGGCGGCGCCGTGCCGGGCGTTCGTCCAGGCGGCCCGGTGGAAGGGGAGGGCGCCCCAGACGACGACGGGCGCGGCGAGGGTCAGCGAGAGCCACTGCCAGTTGTCGAACTGGAGGGCCGGGACCATGGCGAGCAGGACGACGGGGAGGGCGAGGCCGGCGGACACGAGCAGCCGCTGGCGCAGCGCGGCGAGCGCGGGGTCCCGTACGTCCGCCGCGGTTTCCTGGGCCTGCTCCGCTCGCGGAGCGTCGAGATCCGGTTCCGGCTCCGGCGGCGGGGGTTCCTCGGCGGTGTACCCGGTCTTCACGACGGTCGCGATGAGATCGGCGACCTGTACGTCACCCGCGTACGAGACCTTCGCCTTCTCGGTGGCGTAGTTCACCGTGGCGGTGACCCCGTCCATCCGGTTCAGCTTCTTCTCGATGCGGGCCGCGCAGGAGGCGCAGGTCATCCCGCCGATCGAGAGTTCGACCGCCGTTATGGGTCCGTCGTGCACTGTGCTGGTCATCTTCCGGCTCCAGGGGGAGGGCCGGGGCGTATGGAACCAGTATGAGCTGGCCGGCGCGCCCCGGCGGGTACTGCCGAAGGGGAGGCTCGGATCGGCTCAGATCCGGCCGGCGAACTCGTAGCCCGCCTCGTCCACGGCGGCGCGTACGTCCTCGTCGGCCAGCGGGGCGGCCGAGGTCACGGTGACCTCGCCGGTCGCGGCGACGGCCTTGACCGAGCGGACGCCCGGCAGGGCGGAGAGCTCGGTGGTCACCGCGCCCTCGCAGTGCCCGCAGGTCATGCCGGTCACGCGGTAGACGGTGGTGGTCTGGGTGTCCGTCTCGGCGGTCATGTCGTTCTCCTCTTCGAGGGCGTGTGCGGTCGCCGGAAGACGGCGAGTCACTCCACCGTCCTCCCGACACTTCGAGACTATACCCCTAGGGGGTATCAATGCGAGTGTCTGCGCCCGCTCTTTGGACATGCCTGCCCGTACGGGGGAGGGGAGGCCGGTGTGCGGAGGGTCGGGCCGGGGGGCGGGTCAGGGGGAGTGGGGCGTGGTGACCATCGGCTCCAGGTAGCGCAGCAGGACGGTCTTCAGCTCCGCGATGTACGCGGCGCGTTCCGTGCCCTCGTGGGCCAGGATCAGGTCCAGCGAGGCCTTGAAGATGCCCAGGATCATGTTCGAGGTGTGGGCGAGCTCGGCGGGCGTGGCCTCCGGGCAGAAGGTGTGCAGGACGCCCTCGACCCGGGTGGTGAGTCCGGAGTGCAGCTCCTCGTGTTCCTGGGTCATGGCGCCGGGGATGCCGGAGCCGTGCATGAGCGCCCAGAAGGCCGGGTTCTCGCAGTTGAAGGCGATGACCGGGTCCAGTACGGCATCCAGCAGCTCGGGCAGGGGCCGCTGGAGGTTCTCGGGCAGGAAGGCCTGTCCGTGCATCTCGTGGGCGCGCTGGAGCAGCTGGCCGCCGAGCTCGACCGCGATGGCCTCCTTGTTCGGGAAGAACTGGTAGAGCGTGCCCGGCGACACCCCGGCCTCGCGGGCGATGGCGTTGGTGCTGGCCGCTGCGTAGCCGGTACGGCAGAACACCCCGGCGGCGGCGGCCAGGAGCTGGGAGACCCGTCGCTCACCACGTGCCTGGCGGCGGCGCGGCGCGGCGGTTTCACCGCTTTGGGTTGTTTTGCCCGTGGGAGTCCCCGGCATGTCCAATCCCTTGCTTCCCGTGGGTGATTGACAAACGCGAGTGATCGCTCGCATTCTGAGGAAACGCGAGCGACTGCTCGTGTTTGCCAAGTCTATTCGGCCTGGCAATCACGGTGAAGGGGACACCGAGTCATGTCCGAAGTCAAGAATCCGCCGTCGTCCGGGGAGAGCGGCAGGTGGACCCGGTTCGTCACGGCCCGGCCGCGGCTCTCGCTGCTGCTCGCCCTGGTGGTCACGGCACTGGCCGTGTTCGCGGGCGGCGGCGCCGCCGAACGGATGGGCAGCGGCGGCTGGGAGGACCCGGGCGCCCAGTCCACCTACGCCGCCAAGGCGCTGGAGCGCGAGTTCCCGGCCTCCCAGCCCAATCTGCTGCTGCTCGTCGACTCCGGCCCGGGGGCCGCCGGAGTGGACGATCCCGCCGTCGCCGCCGAGGCGGAGCGGCTCACGGCGCAGCTCGCCGCCGAGCAGGGGGTCATCGGCGTCGGCTCGTACTGGCGCACGCAGCTGCCCGCCCTGCGCTCCGAGGACGGCCGGCAGGCCCTCATCGCAGCCCGGGTCCTGGGCGACGAGAAGACCGCCACCGGGGTGCTGGACCGGATCGCCCCGCGCTTCCGGGGTGAGCACGGTCCGGTGCGGGTCTCCTTCGGCGGGCCGGTCGCGGTCCAGCGCGAGGTGACCGCCACCATCCAGGAGGACCTGCTGCGCGCCGAGGTGATCGCCCTGCCGGTCACCCTCGTCCTGCTCATCCTCGTCTTCGGCAGCGCCGTCGCCGCCCTGCTGCCCCTCGGCGTCGGCATCGTGGCCATCCTCGGCACCAATGCGGTGCTGCGCGGCCTCACCGAGTTCACCGACGTCTCCGTCTTCGCCCAGAACCTGACCACCGCGCTCGGACTCGGGCTCGCCATCGACTACGCCCTGTTCATCGTCCGCAGGTTCCGCGAGGAACTCGCCGCCGGACGGGACCCGGTGGCCGCCGTCGGAGCCACCCTGCGCACCGCCGGGCGCACCGTGCTGTTCTTGGCGCTGACCGTCGCGGTCTCGCTCTCGGCGATGCTGCTCTTCCCGATGTACTTCCTGCGCTCCTTCGCCTATGCCGGGGTGGCGGTGGTCCTGCTCGCCGCGGCGGCCGCGCTGATCCTGCTGCCCGCGGCCCTGGTGCTGCTCGGCGAGCGGGTCAACTCCCTGGACCTGCGGCGGCTGTGGCTGCGCGGGCGCCCGGCCGGCGCCCCGGCGGAACCGGGACGGGGCTGGGCACGAGTGGCTCTTCTGGTGATGCGCCGGGCCCCGGTGTTCGCGGTGGCCACGACGGCGGGACTGCTGCTCCTCGGACTGCCCTTCCTCGGCGTGAAGTTCGGCACCGTGGACGACCGGCAGCTGCCGAAGACCGCGGAGTCGCATGTGGTCCAGCAGCAGATCCGGGACTCCTTCCCGGGCAGCGCCGGCGGAACGGTCACCGTCCTCACCGAGGATGCGGCCGGACCCGCCGAGCTCGCCGCCTACCGGGAACACCTGGCTCTCCTGCCCGGAGTGGTCCGGGTCGACGGGCCGGTGAGCGCCGCGAACGGGGAGCGGTACGCCTACTTCTCGGTGGCCACCGAAGGCGAGGCGGTGGGGCAGCAGGCCCAGGACCTGGTCGGCGAGGTGCGGAAGGTGGACGCGGACTTCCGGACCTCCGTGACCGGAGAGGCGGCGGTCCTCGTCGACGCCCAGAAGGCGATAGCCGAGAAGCTGCCCGTGGCGCTGGCCCTGGTGGTGCTCGCCACGCTGCTGCTGGTGTTCCTGCTCACCGGCAGCCTGCTCATACCGCTCCAGGCGATCCTGCTCAACGCCCTGAGCCTGACCGCGATGTTCGGGGCGGTGGTGTGGGTCTTCCAGGAGGGCAACCTCTCCGGACTGCTCTCCTTCACCTCCACCGGCGACATCGAGACCACCCTGCCGGTGCTGATGTTCTGCATCGCCTTCGGACTCTCCATGGACTACGGGGTGTTCCTCATATCCCGGATCAAGGAGGAGTACGACCGGACCGGGGACCACGAGGGGGCCGTGCGCACCGGCCTGGCCCGCACCGGCGGGCTGATCACCGCGGCGGCCGTGATCCTGGCCGTGGTGATGGTGGCCATCGGCACCTCGCGGGTGACCAACACCAAGATGCTGGGGCTCGGGATCGCGTTGGCGGTGCTGATGGACGCCATGGTCGTACGCAGCCTCCTGGTCCCGGCGGTCATGAAGCTGACCGGGAAGGCCACCTGGTGGGCCCCGGGCCCGCTGCGCAGGCTCCACGAGAGGTTCGGACTGAGCGAAGGGGAGTCCCTGCCGCCGGTGGCGGAGCCGGAGCCGGAGCCGGAGCCGGACTCGGATTCGGAGAAGGTGCCTGCCGGGGCGGCCTAGCCAGGGGCTGAGGGGAAAGACCGCGGTGCGGTACGGGGCCCCGCGTGGCCCCGTACCGCAACCGCGGGCGGGTCAGTCCTCGCGGCGGCCCCGGTTGCCCGGGCGTCGGGCCACCCAGGTGCGGATCGTGTCGGCGTACCAATAGGGCTTTGCGCCCTCCACATGGTCGGGTGGGGGGAGCAGGCCGTGCTTCCGGTAGGAGCGCACGGTGTCGGGCTGGACCCGGATGTGAGCAGCGATCTCCTTGTACGACCACAGCTGTCGGTCGCTCATGACGCACCTCCTTGTCCACGCCGCGGGGGCCGGCCGGGAGGCCGTCGGGGGAGCCGGCGCGTGGACACTGCCGATCACTCGGGTTGTGCCCGGGGAACGACGCGAGGTGAGGGCAGGGGAGGGGCTGTCGAACGCCTGTGACGGAAAACCCGCGTAATGCGGATATGTGTGACACAAAGGCGACCCCTGTGACAGATGCGGCACAGGGGTGCACAAGTGGCTCAGCGGCAGCAGGGTTTCAGCGGTAGAGGGCCGGCCGCTCAACCAGCTCCACCGGGGTCCGTACGCCGCTGCGCGCGGCCGCGAGGCCCGCCTCCGAGACGGCGGCGGCCGCGTAGCCGTCCCACGCGTCCGCACCGGCCACCCCGCCCCGCGCGGCCGCGGCCACCCAGCGCCGCAGCTGCCGGTCGTAGGCGTCGGCGAAGCGCACCGTGAAGTCCTGGTCGATCTCGCCGCCCCACCGGCCCGCCGACTGCACCACCATCGCGTGACCGTCACCGATCCGGGCACTGCCGGACTCGCCGACCGCCTCGCACTGCACCTGGTAGCCGAAGCCGCAGTTGACGAAGATCTCCACGTCCACGACGGCCCCGCCCGAGGTCTCCAGCAGCACCAGCCGGGGATCGCGCAGCCCCTCGGGAGCCGCCGAGGAAGGGGTGGGGGAGAGCACGGACACCGCCGTGATCTCCTGCCCCAGCAGCCAGCGGGCCGCGTCCACCTCGTGCACCACGGAGTCGCTGATCAGCATGTCGCTGGTGAAGAAGGACGGCGAGGAGGCGTTGCGGTGCCGGCAGTGCAGGAAGAGCGGCCGCCCGATCCCGCCCGCGTCCAGCAGCTCCTTCAGCCGCTCGTACTCGGCGTCGTACCGGCGCATGAACCCCACCTGGACCAGCCGCCGCCCCAGGCGCTGCTCGGCCTCCAGGATGCGCAGCGCCCCCGCCGGGTCCGGGGTCAGCGGCTTCTCGCACAGCACGGGCAGCCCCCGTTCCAGGGCGAGCCCGATCGCCTCCTCGTGCGCGGGCCCCGGGGAGGCGATCAGTACGGCCTCCACCCCGGGCGCTGCTATCGCGGCCGCCGGGTCGGTGTGCGCACCGGCTCCGTCCAGGGCGCCGGCGACCTCCTTGACCCGGTCCCCGTCCGGGTCGGCCACCGCCACCACCCGGGCCCCGCCGACCGTCCGCCCGATCCGGCGGACGTGGTCGGCGCCCATCTTCCCCGTACCGATGACGGCGATGCCGAGCGTGCTCATGTCGTGTTCCTCCCGGGAAGTCAGCGGGCGCCGCAGGAGCGCAGGTAGGCGCGGGTGCGGCGGGCGATCGGCAGCGGCCGGTCGGGCTCGCAGGGGTACATGTCCTGTTCCACGATGGCGAACAGGTCCACTCCGAGCCGCTGGGCCGCCGCCAGCACCGGCTCCAGGGCCGGCACCCCCGACGGCGGTTCGCACATCACCCCGCGCCCCACGGCCGGACCGAAGGGCAGCTGCTCCGCGACCACTTCGGCGAGGATCCGCGGGTCCACCTGCTTGAGATGGAGGTAGCCGATCCGCTCGGAGAAGGTCTCGATGGCCTGGACGCTGTCGCCCCCGCAGTACGCGTAGTGACCGGTGTCCAGGCAGAGGGAGACGAGGCCAGGGTCGGTGGCGTCCAGGAACCGGGCCACGTTCGAAGGTGTGTCGATGTGCGTGTCGGCATGGGGGTGGACCACGATCCGCAGGCCGTACCGGTCCTGGACCTCCCGGCCCAGCCGCTCGGTCTGGGAGGCCAGTTCACGCCATTGCCCGGGGGTGAGGGTGCGGTCCTCCAGCACCTCGCCCGTCTTGTCGTCCCGCCAGAAGGAGGGGATGACCACGAGATGGGCCGCGCCCATGGCCTGGGTGAGGGCCGCGATCCGCGACACGTGCTCCCAGGTGTCCTCCCACACGGCGGGCCCGTGATGGAGTCCGGTGAAGACGGTGCCGGCCGAGACCCGCAGCCCGCGCTTGGCCGTTTCCTCGGCGAGTCGCGCGGGATCGGTGGGCAGGTAGCCGTAGGGGCCGAGCTCGATCCATTCGTACCCCGCGTCGGCGACCTCGTCGAGGAAACGCTCCCAGGGAGTCTGCGCGGGGTCGTCGGGAAACCAGACACCCCAGGAGTCCGGAGCCGAACCGACGCGGATACGGGTCAACGCGGGCGGGGAGGACGTCATAGCGGCCACCTTAGGGTGCGAGGCTCGAAGGGACGGTGAAGACGGTGGGACGAGTGGGAGGACTGACTGTGACCGGCGACAGGTTGGCGTTCGACCTGATCACGATGGGGCGGATCGGGGTGGATCTCTACCCGTTGACGACCGGCGTACCACTGGAGGAAGCGGACACCTTCGGCAAGTTCCTGGGCGGCTCCCCGGCGAACGTGGCCGTCGCGGCCGCCCGGCTGGGCCGACGCGTGGCGATGATCACCCGCACCGGCGCGGACCCGTTCGGCGCGTACCTGCGCTCCGAGCTGCGGGGGTTCGGGGTGGACGACCGGTGGGTGGCCGAGGTCGCCGACTACCCCACGCCGATCACCTTCTGCGAGATCTTCCCGCCCGACCGCTTCCCGCTGTACTTCTACCGGCTGCCCAAGGCCCCCGATCTGGAGATCGGGGCGGAGGACCTGGACCTGGAGGCGGTACGGGAGGCCCGCGTCTTCTGGATGACGGGCACCGGCCTGAGCGAGGAGCCGAGCCGAGCGGCCACACTGGCCGCGCTGGAGGCCCGCGCGAAGTCCGGGACCACCGTCTTCGACCTGGACTGGCGGCCGACGCTGTGGCGCGAGAAGCCCGGCCCGTACTACGAGCGGGCGCTGGCCCTGGCGACGGTGGCCGTCGGCAACACCGAGGAGTGCGCGATCGCCACCGGCGAATCGGAGCCGTACGCGGCGGCGCGGGCACTGCTCGCCACCGGGGTGGAACTGGCGGTGGTCAAACGGGGCCCGGAGGGCGTGCTGGCGGTCCACCGCGACGGAACGGTGGCGGAGGTCCCGCCGGTTCCCGTCCAGGTGGTCAACGGCCTCGGGGCCGGGGACGCGTTCGGCGGTGCGCTGTGCCACGGGCTGCTCGCGGGGTGGGAGCCGGAGCGGGTGATGCGGTACGCGAACGCGGCCGGGGCGATCGTGGCTTCGCGGCTGGCGTGCTCGACGGCCATGCCGTTCTCTCACGAGGTGGAGGAGGTGCTAGGGCGTGCCGGTGGTGTCTGAGTGGGGGATGGCCTGGACGCGGCTGCGGGTGCTGGCGCTGGAGCCGGGGGAGGTGTACGCGCACGATTGCGGGGACGCCGAGTGGATCGTGCTCCCGCTCTCGGGCGCCTGCCAGGTCCGCTGCTGGGGCTCCGCCCCAGACCCCGCGCCTCAAACGCCGGCGGGCTGGCTTGCCCGGAGGGCAATTCCAGCCCCGCCGGCGTTTGAGGCGCGGGGGTCCGGGGGCGGAGCCCCCGGCAGCGGACCGCAAGTCTTCGAACTGCGGGGGCGGACGGGGGTGTTCGACTCCGTCACCGACTTCGCTTACGTGCCGCGCGACAGCCATGTCGAGGTCACCTCCGCAGACGGCGGCCGCTTCGCGCTCGTCGGCGCGCGCTGCGACACGGTGCTGCCGGCCCGGTACGGACCGGCCGAGGCCGTCCCCGTCGAGCTGCGCGGCGCCGGGCAGTGCTCCCGGCAGGTCAACAATTTCGCCGCCGCCGGCCCGGGTGGCTTCGACTGCGACCGGCTCATTGCAGTCGAGGTGCTCACCCCCGGCGGGAACTGGTCCTCGTACCCGCCCCACAAGCACGACGAGCACCACCCCGGCGAGGAGTCCCGGCTCGAGGAGATCTACTACTTCGAGATCGCCCCGCACGGGGACACCCCCGGGCTCGGCTACCAGCGCGTCACCCCCTCCCCGGCCGGGAAGACCGATGTCCTCGCCGAGGTGCGGACCGGGGACGCCGTGCTCATCCCGGACGGCTGGCACGGGCCCTCCATCGCCGCCCCCGGGCACGACATGTACTACCTCAACGTGATGGCGGGTCCGGGCGCGACGAGGGAGTGGCTGATCCGCGACCACCCCGACCACGGCTGGATCCGGTCGACCTGGGACGGCCAGGACATCGACCCCCGGCTGCCCTACCCCCAGGCGTACCCGCAGACGGAGGCACCCCGATGAAACTCACCGTCGCGCAGGCCCTCGTCGCCTTCCTCGCCCGCCAGTACACCGAACGCGACGGCCGGCGGCACCGGCTGATCGCGGCCACCTGGGGGATCTTCGGGCACGGGAACGTGGCGGGCATCGGCCAGGCCCTCCTGGAGACCGGCCACGAGTCGATGCCCTTCCTCCAGGGACGCAACGAGCAGGCCATGGTGCACGCCGCCGTCGGGTACGCCCGCCAGAGCGGGCGGCTCTCCGCGCACGCCGTGACCACCTCCATCGGGCCCGGCGCCACCAACCTCGTCACCGGAGCCGCCCTCGCCACGATCAACCGGATCCCGGTGCTCCTGCTGCCCGGCGACACCTTCGCCACCCGGCCCGCCGACCCCGTCCTGCAGCAGCTGGAAGTCCCGTACGCGGGGGACCTCTCCGTCAACGACGCCCTGCGGCCCGTCTCCCGCCACTTCGACCGGATCACCCGCCCCGAGGCCCTGATCCCGGCCGCCCTCCAGGCCATGCGGGTCCTCACCGACCCCGTCCAGACCGGGGCCGTCACCCTGGCGCTGCCGCAGGACGTGCAGGCGGAGGCGTACGACTGGCCCGAGGAGTTCTTCGCCGAGCGCGTGTGGGGCGTGCGCCGGCCCCGGCCCGACCGCGCCGAGCTGGCCGCGGCGGCCCAGGCCGTACGGTCGGCCGCGCGCCCGCTGATCGTTGCGGGCGGCGGGATCCGGCACAGCGCGGCCCAGGCGGCTCTGGCGGAGTTCGCCGTGGCCACCGGGATCCCGGTGGCCACGACCCAGGCGGGCAAGGGCGTGCTCCCGTACGACCACCCCGCCGAGGTCGGCGGGATCGGGCACACGGGGACGGCGACCGCCGACGGCCTCGCCCGGGAGGCAGACCTCGTCATCGCCGCCGGGACCCGGCTGACCGATTTCACCACCGCCTCCGCGACCCTCTTCCGGAACCCGATCGTCCGGTTCATTGGCCTCAACCTCGACCCGTACGACGCCCACAAGCTCGCCGCCCTGCCGCTGGTCGCCGACGCGCGCGAGGGGCTCGACGAGCTCAGGGCGGAGCTCGCCGGCCACCGGGTGGATCCCGCGTACGAGACGGCGTACGGGCAGGGGAAGGCGGACTGGGAGGCACGCGTCGACCGGGCCTTCGCCGCCCCCGACGAGGACCTCCCGCCCACCCAGGCCCAGGTCCTCGGGTTGCTGGACGCCCTGGTCGACGAGACGGACATCCTGATCAACGCGGCCGGCTCGCTCCCCGGCGACCTGCACAAGCTGTGGCGGGCCCGCTCGGCGGACCAGTACCACGTGGAGTACGGCTACTCCTGCATGGGCTACGAGATCCCGGCCGCGATCGGGGTCGCGCTCGCCGCGCCCGGCCGCCCGGTGTGGGCGCTGGTCGGCGACGGCACGTACCTGATGAACCCGACCGAGATCGTCACGGCCGTCCAGGAGGGCATCCCGGTCAGGATGGTCATCCTCGACAACCACGGCTACGCCTCCATCGGCGGCCTGTCGGGGGCGGTGGGCGGCGAGGGCTTCGGCACCGCGTACCGCTTCCGGGGGCCCGACGCCTCGTACGGCGGGGACCCCCTTCCGGTGGACCTCGCGGCGAACGCGGCCTCCCTCGGGATGGCCGTGTTCCGCGCCCGTACCGTGCGTGACCTGCGCGAAGCCCTCGCAGAGGCCCGCTCGGCGGACCGTCCCACATGTGTCTACACACAGACCCGAACGCCCGACACTGTGTCGGGCCCACCCCCCGCACAGGCGTGGTGGGATGTTCCTGTGGCCGAGACCGCGACCCGCAAGGCGGCGGCCGCGGCCCGTGAAGAGTACGACCGGCAAGCCGCGCAGCGACGTCGCCATCTGTGAAGGAGCAAGGCAAATGAAGACCGTCAACCACTGGATCGGTGGCAAGACCGTCGAGGGCGCGTCGGGCAACTACGGCCCGGTCACCGACCCGGCCACCGGCGAGGTCACCACCCAGGTCGCGCTCGCCTCGGCCGAAGAGGTCGACGCGGCCGTGCAGGTCGCGAAGGAGGCCTTCCAGACTTGGGGCCAGTCCTCGCTGGCCGCCCGCACCAAGGTGCTGTTCGCCTACCGCGCCCTGCTGGACGCCAACCGCGACGCCATCGCCGAGCTGATCACCGCCGAGCACGGCAAGGTCCACTCGGACGCGCTGGGCGAGGTCGCGCGCGGCCTGGAGATCGTCGAGCTGGCCTGCGGGATCACCACGCAGCTCAAGGGCGAGCTGTCGACCTCGGTCTCCAACCGCGTCGACGTCTCCTCCATCCGCCAGCCGCTGGGCGTGGTCGCGGGCATCACCCCCTTCAACTTCCCGGCGATGGTGCCGATGTGGATGTTCCCGCTGGCCGTGGCCTGCGGAAACACCTTCATCCTCAAGCCCAGCGAGAAGGACCCCTCCGCCTCCAACAAGCTGGCCGAGCTGATGAGCGAGGCCGGTCTGCCGGCGGGCGTGCTCAACGTGGTGCACGGCGACAAGGTCGCGGTGGACGCCCTGCTGGCCCACCCCGACATCGCGGCCGTCTCCTTCGTGGGCTCGACCCCGATCGCCCGCCACATCCACACCACCGCCTCCGCCAACGGCAAGCGCGTCCAGGCGCTGGGCGGCGCCAAGAACCACATGCTGGTGCTCCCGGACGCCGACCTGGACGCGGCCGCCGACGCGGCCGTCTCCGCCGCCTACGGCTCGGCCGGTGAGCGCTGCATGGCGATCTCCGCCGTCGTGGCCGTCGGCTCCATCGCCGACACCCTCGTCGACAAGATCCGCGAGCGCGCCGAGAAGATCAAGATCGGCCCCGGCAACGACCCGACCTCCGAGATGGGCCCGCTGATCACGGCCGCCCACCGCGACAAGGTCGCCTCGTACGTGAAGGGCGCGGCCGACCAGGGCGCCGACGTGGTCCTGGACGGTACCGGCTACACGGTCGACGGGAACGAGAACGGCCACTGGATCGGCCTGTCCCTGCTCGACAACGTGAAGACCGACTCCGACGCCTACCGCGACGAGATCTTCGGCCCGGTGCTGTGCGTGCTGCGCACGGAGACCTACGAGGAGGGCGTGGCGCTCATCAACGCCTCGCCGTTCGGCAACGGCACCGCGATCTTCACCCGCGACGGCGGCGCGGCCCGCCGCTTCCAGCTGGAGATCGAGGCGGGCATGGTCGGCGTCAACGTCCCGATCCCGGTGCCGGTGGGCTACCACTCCTTCGGTGGCTGGAAGGACTCGCTCTTCGGCGACCACCACATCTACGGCAACGACGGCATCCACTTCTACACGCGCGGCAAGGTCGTCACGACCCGCTGGCCGGACCCCTCGGACGCCCCGGCGGGCGTGGACCTGGGCTTCCCCCGCAACCACTGACGCCTGCCCGTCGCCCCGGTACGCAGAACCCCCGGCCAACCCTCACCGGCCGGGGGTTCCTGCTGTCGCGCGGCCGGTCAGTGCGTGCGGGCCAGGTCCGGGGAGGTTTCCGGCTGTTCCCCGGCCGCGCGGCGGCGGCGCCGGAGCCCCCAGAAGGCGATGGCCGCGCCCGCCAGTACCAGGGCCGCGCCCGCGGCGGGCCACGGTACGGCGACGAAGTCGGTCGCGGACTCCGAGGCGAGATCGGGGTAGGCCGCGGCGCCGGCCGCGACGGTGACCGTCACCCAGTCCGACTGGGGGGCGTCCGGCCAGGGTTCGGTCAGTTCGATGCGCTGGCCCGGCAGCAGCACCAGCTTCAGCTCGCGGGCCGGACGGTTCAGCACCTCGCGCCCGAACAGTCCCTCGGCGGTGACCGTCACCCTCGGTTCCACGACCACGTTGCCCCGGTTGACCAGCGCGTACGAGATCGTGGCGCGGGCGTCCCCGACCCACGGCAGCAGTGGCGCCGAGCGGCTGACCTTCACGTCCTCCACGCTCAGCCCGGCGGTCACCGGGCCCGGCACCCGGAAGTACAGCCGGGCGCCCACCGAGCGCTTCACCCCGACCTGGACCTTGCCCTCCTGCTGCACGCCCTCCACGGCGGTGTTCAGGGCCACGATCCCGCCGACGTGGTCGCCGGGCGTCGCGTCCGCCGGGACCTTCACGGTGAACGGGATGTCCTTGCGGCCCTTGGCCGGCACGGTCACCGTGGTCGCCGTCTCCGGCGGCAGCCCGATCCACGCGCCGACGTCCTTGGGCTCCGTCTCCACCGGCAGCAGGGCGAAGGCACCGCCCGCCGGGGTGTTCATCGCGTCGGTGGCGAAGACCTGGAACGTCAGCTCCTTGTCGGAGGAGTTCAGGATCGTCGCGCTGTCCTGGACGGTGGACCCGGCCGCGCCCTGGTGGAAGAAGTAGGCGCGGTCGGTCATCGCCGCACCCGCCGAGGGCGTGGGGAACACCCCCCAGGTGCCGTTGTCCGCCGCCGTCGCGGTGGCGGCCGGGAGCAGGCCCGCGCCCAGCAGCAGCAGGCCGGCGAGCAGACCGTACAGAGAGGTGCGGGTGCGCATGGGCGGGTTCTCCAGCCGTCGCGGAAAGAGGGAAGGGGTGGTGCGGCGCCGGAGCGCCGCACCACCCTGGGACCGGTCGGACCGGGTCAGGCGATGGAGAAGGTGACCACCGACTGGTAGGTGTCGGCGAACATGAACGGCGGGAGCTGGATCATCCCCGCGCCGCCGACGGCGAACTCACCACCGGTCAGCTCATCCCCGCCGGCCGCCTGGGAGGCCACCTTCATCGGGGTTTCGGAGATCGCGCCGGGGGTGCCCGCGGTGCAGGTGCTCGGGCTGTCCGGGTTGGTCACGGTGCAGGACGGCTGGATGCCGATCTGCGCCTTCGCCATCGAGTGGCCGGTGGCCTGGTTCAGGAACGGCGTACGGGTCGCCGTCACGTCCCAGCCGAGCGAGCCGCCGCGGAAGTCCTGGACGGTCGCGGCGTTGAAGACGCCGACCACCGACTGGGACTTGCCGTTGATGGTCACCGCACCGAAGCTGACGGCCGGCTGGCCGTCCTTCGGGCCGAGGGCCAGCGGTCCGGGCAGGACCTCGACGTCGACCGGGTTCTTCACGCCCGCCTGCTCCTCCAGGAACACGAAGGCCTTGTACGGGGTGATCGAGCCGTCGATCTTGATCGTGTCGGCCTTCTTGGTGACCGTGATGTTGCAGGTGGCGGCGCCCGACGCGTCCGCCGTTCCCGCACCGGTGTCACCGGTCGCCGCGCCCGCGAGCAGGGCGGAGCAGGTGACGGGGCCGGCCGGGAAGTTGGCGCCGGTGGCGACGACGGCGGTGCCCGCCGGGCCGCTGTTGGGCGCCAGCTTGGTGGTGACCGGGTCCTTGGGCAGGGCTTCCACGGCGACCGAGCCGAGGGAGGCGCTGGGGCGCGGCGCCGGAGTGCAGGTGGTCGTGAAGATCGAACCGGAGAGGTCCGCGTCGGTCACCGCCAGGTCGAGGGCGACATTGACCGTGGTGCCCTCGGTGCCGTCGGGGATCTTGATGGTTCCGGAGAAGGCCTTGGGGTCGAGCGGCTGCCCGGCCACGACGCTGACGGTCTCGGGCGGACTGGTGACCACCTGGGTGGTCGCCCCGACCTTGAGGGTGATCTTGGAGGTGTTCACCGTCGTGACGGAGAAGCCCGGGACCAGCGGGCTCGCACCCGGGTCGATGGTGATCGGGACGACGTCGCCGGCCTTCGCGCCGTCGGGCAGGGTGATCGTGTAGTTCTGGTTGCCCGAACCGTCCGCCTGCGGGGCCGGGGCGTCACAGTTCTCGAAGACGGGGGTGGTTTTCGTCGCGGCCTGCGCGGAGCCGGCCAGGCCCACCACACCGCCCGTCAGGGCCAGGGAAAGGGCTCCTGCCCCGGCCAGCACTCTTCGTCTGAGCGTATTCGTACTCACTGGGTCGCGACTCCTTCGTCATGACGAACCCCTCCCCCCACCCGCTGTGTGGGGGAGGTCGAGCCGGTGCGGTGGCCGACATTGACGCGTCGCCGTGATGAGAAGTCAATGACTTGTTTTCGCCTGAAGCACACAGAAATTGATGTGCCATCAGGGCAGGTCTGATGACACGTCGGATACCGACTGGTCGGTGGGGCCTCAGCGTTCGGTGGGGGTGTGGAGCAGGAGGTTCGGGGTGCCTGCCGGGAGTCCCGTGATCCGGTCGGGCACGGCGCTGCGCAGCAGCGCCCCGGCGACCTGCTGCGGGGTCTTCCCGGTGCCGTCGGCGCGGATCAGAGCCGCGACTCCGGCCACGTGCGGGGTGGCCATCGAGGTGCCGGAGGACCGGGCGGTGGCGGTGGTGGAGCCCTTCCAGGCCGAGACGACGGACACGCCGGGCGCCGAGAGGTCCACGCAGCGGCCGTGGCTGGAGAACCGCGCGTGCCGGTCCTCGGCGTCGGTAGCGCCGACCGTGACGGCCTGCGGGACGCGGGCCGGGGATCCGGCGCAGGCGTTCTTGCCGTCGTTTCCGGCGGCCACGACGAAGGTGATCCCGGAGGCGATGGCCCGGGTGACCGCCGCGTCGAGGGCGCGGCTGGGGGTGCCGCCCATGCTCATGTTGGCGACCGCCGGGGTGGCCGGGGACTTGGCGGCGTTCTTCACCATCCACTCGATGCCGCCGATCATGGCCGAAAGACGCCCGGAACCCTGGCAGTCGGCCACCTTCACCGAGACGAGCGAGACCCCCTTCGCCACCCCGTACGTCTCCCCGCCCACGGTCGCCGCGACGTGCGTGCCGTGGCCGTTGCAGTCGCCGGAGGTCTGGAGGAACAGCCCGTTGTAGCCGGCCCGGGCGCGGCCGCCGAACTCCCGGTGGCGGACGTTGATCCCGGTGTCCACGACGTAGACGGTGACGCCGACGGCCCTTCTCGGGTACGTGTACGAGCCGTCGAGCGGGAGCTCGCGCTGGTCGATCCGGTCCAGCGGCCAAGGGGCCTGGGGCTGCGTGTCGGTGGTGTGGAACTCCGCGTCCGGTTCCACCGAGACCACCCGGGGGTCGGCGGCCAGGGCGGCGGCCCGGGTGGCGGTGGTGCGGACGGCGAAGCCGTTCAGGACGGTGTCGTAGACGGCCGAGACCTCGTCCCCGGCCTCCGCCGCCTCGGAGGCCAGGGCGCGGGCCGGAGCGCGGGAGGCGGTGTCCTTCAGGACGACGACGTACGGGGCGGTCCCGGCAGTGGCAGTGGCAGCGGCGGCGTCGAAGTGCGGCGGGGGCAGGACGGTGGCCGTGCCGGCCGTCGCGAGGAGGGCGGCGGCCGGGAGGAGGGCGGCGAATGCGGTCATGTGGCCGATGCTCGGCGAACGGTGGCGGGGGCGCGCGGAGGGTGCGCCGAGTGGGCGCACGACACGCCGCCGCGCGGGCTACGAGGTGGTGAGGGGCCAGCCGCGCATGGCGAAGACGCCCTCGTCGCGGGCTCCGGCCGCGGCATAGGTGGCGAGGGCCGCCTCGTTGTCCGAGTCGACCCCCACCCACATGCCGTAACAGCCACGGGCCTTGGCCTCGTCCGCGAGCGCGAGGGTCAGGGCGCGGCCGATCCCGCGGCGGCGGTACCCCTCGTCCACGGAGAGCTCGTACAGGCACATCTCGGTGCCCTTGTCGGGGTGGGTCATCTCGACGCCGGAGACCATCCCGGCGGGCACGCCGTCCACATAGGCGATGAGCAGGAGATGCCCCGGGGCGGCGAGGAAGCGCTCGGCCCACTCCTCGCGGGCGGGCCCGTCGAAGAGGGGCTCGGCAGCGGTGAGCTCGGCGGGGGTGAGGGCCCGGCGGATGTCCATGGCGGCCACGATAATGCGGGGATGACACATGGTGAGGAGAACTTCGCCGCGGCGTGGCGGCAGACGCCCGAGGCCGTGGGGGCGGTGCTCACCGAGCCCGAGACGACGGTCGCCGTCGAACGCGGCCGGCGGGTCTAGGCCCGCACGGCCAGGGCCGCCGCGTAGTCCGTGGGGGCCGGGAGGTCGCGGACGGTCCAGCCCGGGACGGGGGCCGGGGCCGGGGCCGAGCCCACGTACGGGTCTACCAAGCCGAGGGCGAGGCCCGTGCCGTCGGCCTTGAGGCAGGCCTCCTTGCGGCACCAGACGCGGGCCAGCGCGGTCCGCCGGTCCGCCTCGGGCAGGGCGTTCAGCTCGGCGATCTCCGCCGGGTGCAGCAGGGGCAGTACGTCGGTCAGTGCCTCCGTACTCGGTGTCTCCTCCACGTCGATGCCGACCGGCACCCCGGCGAAGGCCAGGTAGGCCACGTCGCCGCTGTGCGAGAGGGAGAAGTGGATCGCGCCGCCGGCCACGGCGGGCCGCCCGTGCGGGCCGCCGCAGCACGGGCACGTCTCCCGGACCAGGGTGACCTCGTGCGGAGCCAGACCCAGGTAGCCGCCGAGCAGCGCGCGCAGGCCCAGGTGCGAGGCGAGGTACCGGTGCCGGTCGGCGGGGTGCACGAGCCTTCCCGCCCGCTCCTGTTCGGCCGCGTCCAGTACCGCCGAGGCCTCGGCGACCGGGTGTCCGGCGACCGAGTCCAGCCGGGTGTCCAGGGACCACACGGCCACGGCCGCGCCCTTGGGGGGCGGGCCGATCAGCGGTGCGCCGTCGCCGAGCCGGTTCACGTAGTCGATCACCCGACCGAGGGTAGACGAGGCGGATGCGGCCGTGCGGCGCTGGCTATCCTCGTCCGCACCAGGACGTGGGACTACGGGGGGAGTACATCGTGCACAGCGCTGCCGTCACGGCGAACGGTGACCGGATCCGCTGGGTGGAGCTGCCGGGGGAGGAGCCGGCCCGGGTGTACGTGCACGGGCTCGGGGCGAGTTCGCCCGCCTACTTCGCGGCGAGCGCCGTCCATCCCCTGCTGGCCGGGCGCCGTTCACTGCTGGTCGACCTGCTGGGCCACGGGCACAGCGACCGGCCCGAGGAGTTCTCCTACACCCTCGAGGCGCATGCCGACGCGCTGGCGGCAGCCCTCACCGGGGCCGGGGCGGAGGGCGCCGAGCTGATCGCGCACAGCATGGGCGGAGCCGTCGCCATCGTGCTCGCCGACCGGCACCCCCACCTGGTCTCCCGGCTGGTGCTCGTCGACGCCAACCTGGATCCGCTGCCCCGCACCCCCGGTTCGGCCGGGAGCAGCGGGATCGCCGCCTATGGCGAGGAGGAGTTCCTGGCGGGCGGCTGGGCCGAGGTACGCGACCGGGTCGGCGCGCACTGGTGGGCCACCATGCGGCTGGCCGGCCGCACCGCCCTGTACCGCAGCGCCGTGCACCTGGCCGCGGGTACGACGCCCACCATGCGCGAGCTGCTGCTGGAACTGAAGGTTCCGCGCTGCTTCCTGCTGCCCGAGGCGGACGGCCCGCTCCCGGGCACCGACGCCCTGGAGGCGGCGGGGGTCTCCGTGGTGTCCCTCCCCGACTGCGGGCACAACATCATGCTCGACAACCCCGACGGCTTCGCCCGGGCCGTCGCGGCGGCCCTGACGCAGACCGGCGGCCGCGCGCAGTAACCATCCGGCGCCCGGGGGAGTTGGCCGGGGGCGACCTGCCCCGCCACACCCCCCGGCCCCGAGGAATGCCATGCGCCGTCGTGCCACCCGCCGTATCGTCCCTGCTCTCGCGTCGGCGGCCGCGGCCGCCGTGCTCACCCTCGCGCCGGCCGCCGCGGCGGCACCCGGGGTCCCGGCCGACAAGCCGCAGGTGCTGAGCCGTTGGACGCAAGCCGACGCCGCGAGCTACGGGGCGTGGGCCGAGGCGCGGGAGAAGCGGACCGAGTGGGCCGCGTACGGCTTCGACTGGTCGACCGACTACTGCACCGGCTCCCCGGACAACCCCTTGGGCTTCCCCTTCCGGATGGCCTGCGCACGCCACGACTTCGGCTACCGCAACCACCGTGCGGCAGGTCTGTTTCCAGCCGCCAAAGCCCGGCTGGACGAGGTCTTCCACGCGGACTTGAGGAGGGTCTGCGCACAGTACTCGGGCGTCCGCCGAGGCTCCTGCGACAGCACCGCGTGGACGTACTACCAGGCCGTCCGGATCCTGGGGATCTCCTAGCCCGGACGCTCCGACACGGCCCGCGCACCAAAGGGCGTACGGGCTCGGCCCCGAGGAGCGCTCCCCGCGCGCCCCTCCTCGCGTTCACATGTTCTCCGTTTCTCCTTCACCGTTCCGTGTGCTCCCCAGTCCTACGCCCCGTGGATTGTCATGCCCGCAGCCATGGGTGGGTGGCTGATTTCAGGCCACGCACGGTTGTGGGGAAGGGAGGCGGCCCGGATGTCTCGGCCATGTTTTCTGTTCGTGTTGTGGGTGGATGTCGCACGAGGCCGGGCGCCGGGGGCGCTTCGGAGCAGCACGGCCCGGGCGCTGGTTCCGAGGCCGTGACCTGGCGTCTCGTCGGCGCCAACAACCACGAGCTCGGCCGCAGTCCGCACGTTCACCACAGCCTCGGCGCCTGTTGCGCCGCCGTCGAACGGCTGCGGGCGCGGGCCGAGCAGGTCACCGCCCTCGTGGTGATGTTCCCCGGCGCCGGGGGTGGTGCCGGCACCGGAGCCTGGACCTGGCAGCTCACGCTCGACGAGCACTGCGTGGCCGTGGCGGTACGCACCTTCCGCCGTCAGCGCGAGTGCCGCCACAGCCTCCAGCTCTTCCTCTCCGCCGCAGCCGAGGCGCAGGTCGTCGCGGGGGTCACCTACACCCGGCGGCTGCGCGGCCTGCGCCTGCCCGGCGCCGGTGACGCGCCGGGACTGGCCGTACGCGGGGGAGGTCCGCTGTGAGCACCGCGACCACCTCCACGCCGACCCCGACGCCGACCCCCACGCCCACCCCCTCGGACTCCACGTCCCCCACCCCCACGTCCACGACGAGCGGTGGCTCCGGGGTGGGCGTCTCCACCACGGTCACGGGGGGCGGTACGGGCACGAGCGCGGGTACGGCGGCGGGCACGAGCGCGGGTACGAGTGCGGGTACGGGCACGGGCACGGGCGCCAAGGGTGGCCTCGCCGACACCGGCACCGACGCCACCACCCTCGCACTGATCGCCGCGGGCCTGGTCCCGAGCTGCGCGACAAGCTCGCCAACGTCACCGCCCCGGTGGGCCCGACCGAGGCCGGCGCGCCCGTCGCGCTGCTCGCCATCCCGCAGATCGGCGTACGGGAGGTCGTGCGCGAGGCGACCACCGCCGACGTGCTGGCGTCGGGCCCCGGACACCGCCGCGACACCGTGCTCCCGGGCCAGCCCGGGACCAGCATCCTGATGGGCCGACAGGCGGGCTACGGCGGCCCGTTCGGGCACATCGGCGACCTGGAGCGGGGCGAGACCTTCACCGTCACGACGGGGCAGGGGGAGCACGAGTACCGGGTGCTCGGCGTCCGGCGCGCCGGGGACCCGCAGCCCGCCAAGCCGACGGGGGACGCGGGCCTGCTGATCCTGATGACCGGGGACGGGACCCCGTACATGCCCCGCGGCGTGCTCCAGGTCGACGCCGAACTGCTCTCGCCCGCCCAGCAGTCGGGCGGCCGCACCCCCGGCCGGCTGGCCGCCGAGGAGGCGCCCATGGCGGGCCAGGCCTCGGCCTGGGTCCCGCTGATCCTCTGGGGCCAGGCCCTGCTGCTCGCGGCGGCCGCCCTGGCCTGGGCCCGGGTCCGCTGGGGCCGCGCGCACACCTGGCTGGTCGGGTTCCCCGTACTGGCCGCCCTCGCACTCGCGGTGTCCGACCAGGCCGCCCTGCTCCTGCCCAGCCTCCTGTGATCGAGGCCCCCATGACCGAGACGCTCACCCTGCCCCAGACCACCGCCGGCGGGGCCTCCTTCCTGGACGCCCGCTCGCTGTCCGCCTGGTTCGGGGGCCGCAAGGTCCTGAGCCGGGTCTCGCTGACGATGCCGGGCGGCCAGGTGACCGCCCTGATCGGCCCCTCGGGCTGCGGGAAGTCGACCTTCCTGCGCATCCTGAACCGGATGCACGAGCTGATCCCGGGAGTCGAACTGGCGGGCGAGGTCCTGCTGGACGGCGAGGACATCTACGCCCGAGGCCGCCGCCTGACGGACGCCCGCCGGCGCATCGGCATGGTCTTCCAGAAGTCGAACCCCTTCCCGGCGATGTCGGTCTACGACAACGTGACGGCGGGCCTGAAGCTCACGGGCATGCGCGTCGCGGGCTCGGAGAAGGACGACCTGGTGGAGGAGTGCCTCACGAAGGCGGGCCTGTGGAAGGAGGTATGCGACCGGCTCCGCCAGCCCGGCGGCGCCCTCTCGGGCGGCCAGCAGCAGCGCCTGTGCATCGCCCGCTCCCTGGCGGTCCGCCCCCGCATCCTCCTGATGGACGAACCCTGCTCGGCCCTGGACCCCACCTCGACCCGCCGCATCGAGGAGACCATCCGGGACCTGGCCGACGAGGTCACCCTCGTGATCGTCACCCACAACATGCAGCAGGCGGCGCGCGTCTCCGACCAGTGCGCCTTCTTCCTCGCGGAACAGGGAACTCCGGGCCGGATCGTCGAGTACGGCCCCACCCCGGCCATGTTCTCCACGCCTTCCGACCCCCGCACGGCGGACTACGTGGAGGGCCGATTCGGCTGACGGCCCGGAGTGCGAAGCCCGTGGACCCGGCGTAGTAATGGAGATCCGCGTAGAAGATCGGAGCCCGGCATGGACGACTATCCGCTGCTCGAACTCTTCTGGACGATGCTGTGGCTGTTCGTGTGGGTGATGTGGTTCTTCCTGCTCTTCAAGGTGATCACGGACCTCTTCCGGGACCACGGCATGAACGGCTGGGCGAAGGCCGGATGGCTGATCCTGGTGCTCCTCCTGCCGTTCATCGGCGTCCTGATCTACCTCATCGTGCGCGGCCGCAGCATGGCCGAACGCGACCGGGAGCAGGCCAAGGAACAACAAGAGGCCTTCCAGCAGTACGTCCGCCAGACGGCGGCCCCGTCCGCGAGCCCGGCGGAAGAGCTGCACAAGCTCTCGGCCCTGAAGGACAAGGGCGACATCACCCAGGAGGAGTTCGACCGCGCGAAGCAGAAGCTCCTGACCTGAGCCCAACGCGGCGGCCCGCAGTTCGGCTTTGCAGCAACCCGCGCCGGCCGGACAGCCCCGGACTCTCCCCAGAGAGGCTCCGGGGCTTACGGCCGTTCTACACGGATCCCGCTATTGTCCTCTGACCTGCACAAAAGCCCTCCCAGGGGGAGGGCTTGCGGTGGTGGAGAAAGAGTGCCCCCGGCAGGACTCGAACCTGCGGCCAAGTGCTTAGAAGGCACCTGCTCTATCCACTGAGCTACGGGGGCCGGAAGGTGGCCTTGGTGGGCCTGGAGCCCCCGGTGGGGGTGAGACTGCGGTCCGTGCCGGGTCAAGGATAGGGCTCCGGTTGCCTTGTCCCGGTTGCTTCACTCGCGTGCCACGATGTGGAGGTTCGGTGAAGCGGTCCCGATAATCGCAGGCAGGTGCGATTCTCGCATCGCTTTTGCGCCGCGGCGCCCTGGGTGTTGTGCACTCGTTATGCCTGCGCCCCACTCGTCCGTCGTGTCCAAGATGTCCCACTGGAGTCGCGGTCGGCGCGCAGAGGACGTATAAGCTTCAAAAATGGTCCTAAATTGGGCATTCTTCGCATGTGGTGACCTTGGATGTTCGGCCTCAGCTGCTCGATGCCCTGTCCGCCCTGCGCGACCGGGTCGCGTCCGTGCGTCTGCCGCTGCCCCTGCCCGGCGCTCCGCGCGCCCGCCAGACCAGAGCCGAGCTGCTCGCGCAGCTCGACGACTACCTCGTACCCCGGCTGAAGGCGCCCGAGGCGCCGATGCTCGCCGTCGTCGGCGGGTCCACCGGGGCCGGCAAGTCCACCCTCGTCAACTCCCTCGTCGGACGACAGGTCAGCGAGGCCGGGGTGCTGCGCCCCACCACGCGCACACCGGTGCTCGTCTGCCATCCGGATGATCATCACTGGTTCGCCGGGATGCGGGTACTGCCCGACCTGATGCGGGTGTGGGTGCCGCACGGGGAGGAGGAACCCGCCCCCGCGGTCACCTCCCGGGGGTACGACCGGAGCCCCGGCCCCGGCCACGCCACCCGCGAGATGCGGATCGAGACCGTATCCACCCTGCCGCGCGGGCTCGCCATCCTCGACGCCCCCGACATCGACTCCCTCGTGGTCGACAACCGGACACTGGCCGCCGAACTCATCTGCGCCGCCGACGTCTGGGTGATGGTCACCACCGCCTCGCGGTACGCCGACGCCGTCCCCTGGCACCTCCTGCGCACCGCCAAGCAGTACAAGGCGACCCTCATCACCGTCCTCGACCGGGTACCGCACCAGGTGCTCGCCGAGGTCTCCCGCCAGTACGGGGCCCTGCTCACCCGGGCCGGGCTGGGTGACGTACCGCGCTTCACCGTGCCCGAACTCCCGGAGTCGGCAGGGGGCGGCGGGCTGCTCCCTGCCAGCGCCGTCGCGCCGCTGTACGCCTGGCTCGCCCACCACGCGCAGGATCCCGCGGCCCGTCAGTACGCCGTCGGGCGCACCGCGCTCGGCGCGCTGGACTCCCTCGGGCGCCGGATGCCCGAACTCGCCTCCGCCGTCGCCGCCCAGCACGCTGCCGCCGTACGGCTGACATCGGCCGTGGAGGACGCCTACAAGCGGGAGGGCAGACGCGTCCGCAACCGCCTCGACCAGGGCGCCGTACTGGCCGGGGACGCGCTGACCCGGTGGCGCGGCTATCCGCTCGACACGAGCGCCGACGAACTCCTCGACTCGCTCGCCGAATCCCTCGCCGCGCTGCTCCAGTGCGCCGTCGCCGCCGCCGACGAGCGGATCGCCACCGCCTGGCGGCGCGAGCCGGCCGCCGGCGCGGTGCCCCTGCCCACACCCGACAGGGAGGCGGGGGACCGCATCGGCATGGCCGTACGGCGCTGGCGGCGGGTGCTGGAGGAACTCGCGGAGGAGGAGGTCGCACGGCTCGACCGGCAGCCCTCGCCCGACCCCGACTGCGTCGCGGCCCTGCTCGTCGCCGCCCTCCTCGGCGGCAAACGGGCCCGGCCCGCCGGGGAGAAGCTCGCCGAACGGATCGGGGCCCAGGCCGCGCTGCGGCTGCGCGACCGGGGCGCGGAGCTGGTCGGCGACCACCTCGACCAGGTGCTGCGCGCCGAACGCGACCGCCGGCTCGCCCCGCTGGAGGCCCTCGAAGTGACCCCGGAACCGCAGGCCGAACTGATTGCCGCGCTGTCCCTACTGCAGAAGGAGAGGTGACGCGGTGACTTCCCTGGCCGACCGCACCGAGGACCGCTGGGACGACGGACTCATCGCGCGCTCGCGCCGGGCGAGGGCGGGTGCGGCCGACGGGCTCGACGGGCTCGGCGAGCACGGCGAGTGCGACGGGTGCGACGAGTGCGGCGAAGGCGACGAAGGCGACGAGGCGCTCGTGCGGGCCGTCTCCGGCGCCGGCAACGACGGCGGCAAGTCGGCCACACCCCCGCTCAGCCCCGAGGGGCAGGCCCTGCGTCTGCGCCTCGACGCACTGCGCCAGCTGGTCGGACTGTCCCGGACCAGGCTCGACGGCAAGACCCTCGCCGAGGCCGGCCGGGTACTGGACGAGGCGGCCGCGCGGCGCGGACTGTCACCGCAGCACACGGTCGTGGCGATCGCCGGAGCCACCGGAAGTGGCAAGTCCACCCTCTTCAATTCACTCGCGGGGGTGCAGATTTCCGAGACCGGGCTGCGCCGCCCGACCACCGCCGCCCCCATCGCCTGCAGCTGGTCCGACGGCGCGGCCGGACTGCTGGACCGGCTGGAGATCCCCGGACGGCTGCGCCGCCGGCCCCGCGAGACCTCGGAGGCCGAGGCCCTGCGCGGGATGGTCCTCGTCGACCTGCCCGACCTGGACTCGGCGGTCGGCGCGCACCGCGACCACGTGGACCGCGTACTGGCGCTCGTCGACGCCGTGGTGTGGGTGGTGGACCCGGAGAAGTACGCGGACGCGGTGCTGCACGAGCGGTACCTGCGGCCGCTGGCCGGGCACGCGGAGGTGACCTTCGTCGTGCTCAACCAGGTGGACCGGCTGCCCGGGGAGGCCGCCGACCTCGTCCTGGACGACCTGCGCCGGCTCCTCGACGAGGACGGCATCGCGCTCGGCGAGCACGAGGAACCCGGCGCCACCGTGCTGGGACTGTCCGCGCTGACCGGCGAGGGCGTCGGGGAACTCCGGGAGCTGCTCGGACAGTTCACCCAGGAGAGGGGCGCCGCCACCCGGCGGATCTCCGCCGACGTCGACCGCGCGGCCGTGCGCCTGCGGCCGCTGTACGTGGCCGACGGGCACTCCGGGCCGGAGATCGGCGAGGCGGCGCGCGCCGAGTTCGAGGACCGGCTGGCCGAGGCGGTCGGGGCGTATGCGGCCGGGCTCGCGGCCGAGCGGGCCTGGCGGCGCAATGCCGGAAAGGCCTGCGGGACGCCGTGGCTGCGCCTGTGGCGGTGGTACGAGGGCCGCCGCGCCCCGCGCACGCTGTCGGGTCTGGCCGCCCTCGCGGCGATCGGCGGCAGGGGCACGACGGTCCCGGAGGCGCCGGTCGAGGAGGAGGTGACCGCGCGTCAGCGCGTGGAGCAGGCGGTACGGGCGGTCGCCGACGAGGCGGTCACCGGCCTGCCCGAACCATGGGCGCAGGCGGTACGGGAGACGGCGGTGCGCGGCGCCGAACGCCTCCCGGAGGCGCTGGACGAGCTGGCGGTGACCCTCGGGGCGGCCGTCGCGGTGCCGAGCGTCAAGCCGCCGCGGCCCACGTGGTGGCCGGCGGCGGTGCTCGGGCAGGCGGCGATGACACTCCTCCAGATCTACGGCGGGCTGTGGCTGCTGGGCCAGATCATCGGGGTCCTGGAGCCGCAGCTGTTGCCGCCGGTACTGCTGATGGTGGCGGGCATCATCGGCGGGCCGCTGGTGGAGTGGGCCTGCTCGATCGCGGCGCGGGGACCGGCGCGCAGGTACGGACAGGACGCGGAGCGAAGGCTCCGGCAGGCGGCGGCCGGGTGCGGGCGGGGCCGGGTGCTGGAGCCGGTCGCGGCGGAGCTGCTGCGCTACCGGGAGGTGCGGGAGCAGTACGCCGCCGTCGCCGCAGGGGGGACGAAGTTGTCCACAACCCGCCAGTAATCCACAGGCCGGAGCGGGAACCGGCGGCCGGCCCCAGCATGGTGCGTACCTCGTGCGGATGGTCCGTACGGGTGCGAATCGCGGGGGAGGGCGGCCGGCATGAACGACACCCTGGTGACGCTGGTGGGATACGTGGCCACGCAGCTCGACTACAAGGAGACGCTGAACGGGCCGTCGGTGAGGTTCCGGTTCGCCGTGACGCCGCGGTACTTCGACCGGCGCAAGGAGGCCTGGACCGATGGGTCCACCAGCTTCTACACGGTGTGGGCGCGGCGCACGCTGGCGGTGAATCTGGCGGGTTCCGTGTCGGTGGGCGAACCACTGGTGGTGCACGGCCGGCTGCGGGTGCGGGAAGACCCGCCCGACGCGGAGGGACACCGGTGGGTCGCGGCGGAGATCGACGCCACGGCCATCGGCCACGATCTGAACCGGGGAACGGCCGCGTTCCGCCGGGTCGTCAAGACCGATACGCCGCTGATGGCCACTCAGAAGGCGGCGGTGGTCTGAGTGTTCGAGGCGGATAGGATTCCCCGGTACTCACGGGCACCTGGGTCTTTGGCCCGAAGGGGAAGACTGTGTCGATTGCCGTTCCCGCATCCTCCGCTCCTGATTCCGCTCCTGCTTGCGTTCATCATTCAGTCCAGCAATCAGTCCCGCATTCCGTTCCTTCACCCGTGGCCGTACGGGGCTCCGCGCGCCGCCCGCTGGCCGTGGCCCTGCTGGCCGCGGCCCTCACCGCCGCGCCCGGCACCGCCCGGGCGGCCGCGGACTCCGACCCGGCGGTGTCCCGGGCCCCGGAGGGCGCGAGCGCCGTGCTGGACGGGTTGAAGACGTACGGGCAGGCGGTCCTGCACTCCGGTGACGGGTCGGTCCGGCACATCCCGGCCGGGCTCTACGAGATGCGGGTCGACGGCGGGGGGATGCTCCAGACGTACGGGGTCGGCGTCGAGGGCAGCGCGCAGCCCCAGTCCCGCTACACGGAGAGCGGCTGGAGCGGCAGCCCGCTGGCCGGGAAGCGGGAGGCGGGCCGGATCCGCTGGGTCCTGGAGCACTCCTACCCGCAGCTCAACGATCTGGCCGGCCTCGCCAAAGTGGCCGGGGCCGGTGCGCTGACCGCGGAGAGCGCTGCGGCGGGGACCCAGGTGGCGATCTGGCGGCTGGCGGACGGGGTGCAGGTCGAGGCCGCGGACCCGGCGGCGGAGAAGCTGGCCGACTATCTGCAGCGGGAGGCCGGGCAGCTGCCCGAGCCGCCGGCCTCGCTGGGGCTGGACCCGGGCGGAGTGTCCGGGGCGGTCGGCACCAGGCTCGGCCCGGTGACCGTGCGGACCGGGGCGCGGAGCGTGTCCGTCGTGCCGGACGCGGCGGCCGTCGCGATGAGGGTGCGCGTGGTGGACGCAGAGGGGCGGCCGCTGGACACCGCCGTCAACGGCACCAGGCTGTACTTCGAGGTGCCCGCGGGCACTCCCGACGGCGCGGCCTCGGTCACCGTCCAGGGAGCGACCAAGGTTCCCGTCGGGCGGGTCTTCACCAGCGGGGTGCCGGCCCAGGCGCAGATCGTGGCGGGCTCCAGCGAGTCGGCGGCCGCCGCCACGGCCACGGCGGTCTGGCCGGAGCCTCCGGCGGTCCAGCCGGCCACCGCGGACGCCGGGCAGCAGCCGGGCATCCAGCCCGCCGGGCAGGGCGGTCCGAACGGTCAGGCCGCCCTGACGGGCCAGACCACACCGGACTCCCCGGACGAGGAGCGGCTGGCCTCCAGTGGCAGCTCGGCGGCCACCCCGGTGATCGCCTCCCTGGCGGTGGGCCTGGTGGTCCTGGGCGGCCTGGTGGTCCTCCTGCTCCGCAAGCGACCCCTGGATGAAGAGGATCACTAGGGGGTGTCCGGGTCCGTGCCCGGGGTAGAGGCAGACCATGGCTGATCAGGAGCTGACCTGGCAGGGCGCGGTCGTGCGGTGGGACCGGCAGTTGTTCGACGTGGTGGCCCGGCGGCACTGGCCGGGGGCCGACCGGGTGCTGCCGAGGCTCGGGCGGGCCGCGAACCACGGGGTGCTGTGGGGCGGGGCCGCCGTCGCGCTCGCCGCCTTCGGATCGGCCCGGGCCCGCAAGGCCGCCGTGCGCGGGGTCGCCTCGCTGGCGCTGGCCTCCGCGACCATCAACACCGTCGGCAAATGGTCCGTACGCCGCCCGAGGCCGCTGCTGGAGGGGGTGCCCGCCGTGCGGCAGCTGGCGACGCAGCCGCAGACCACCTCCTTCCCGTCCGGGCACTCGGCTTCGGCCTTCGCGTTCACCGCCGGGCTGGCGCTGGAGTCCCCGGGCTGGGGTGCCGCGCTGGCTCCGGTGGCCGCGTCCGTGGCCTTCTCCCGGGTGTACACCGGGGTCCACTACCCCTCCGACGTGCTCGCGGGTGCGGCGCTGGGCGTGGCCGCGGGCTTCGTCGTGGACCGGCTCGCGCGCGACGCCAAGGAGGCAAGGATCGTGCCGGGCACCGAGCGGCGCGCCGACGGCGCGCCCGCGCTGCCCGACGGGGCCGGGCTCACCGTGGTGGTCAACACCGCGTCGGGCACGGCCGCGGCCGTGCGCCTCGACGTGCTGCGCGCCCGGCTCCCCGAGGCCGAGGTGATCGAGTGCGGGGGCCCGGAGCTCGCCGCCGCACTGGAGTCGGCGGCCTCCCGCGCCACCGTCCTCGGGGTCTGCGGCGGCGACGGCACCGTCAACGCGGCCGCCACCGCCGCCCTGCGCGCGGGGGTGCCGCTGGCCGTCTTCCCCGGCGGCACCCTCAACCACTTCGCGATGGACCTCGGCCTCGGCGGAATCGAGGACACCTGCCGCGCCCTGGCCGCCGGGCACGCCGTCCACATCGGCGTGGGCCGCTTCACCCCGGGACCGGAGGGCCGGTCCGGCCATTTCCTGAACACCTTCAGCATCGGCGCCTACCCGGAGCTGCTGGGCCACCGCCTGCGCTGGGCCCCGCGCATCGGCGGCGGCCCCGCCGCCCTGGTGGCGGCCTGGCGGGTGCTGCGCTCCCAGCGCCCCGTACCGCTGCGGCTGGCCGGGCGGCCCCGGAAGGTCTGGCTGCTCTTCGCGGGCAACGGCACCTACCACGGGACCGGCCCCACCCCCCGCCGCCGCGACGACCTCGGCGAGGGCCTGCTCGACGTACGCCTCGTCCACGGCGGCGGCCGCCCCGGCCCCCGCCTGCTGGCCGCCGCCCTCGCCGGCCCCCTGACCCGCTCCCCGGTCCACGCGTCCACCCGGCTGCGCAGCCTGCGGATCGGCGACATCCCGCCGGGCACCCCGCTCGCGTACGACGGCGAGTACGCACAGGCCCCGCCCGGCCTGGTCCTCGACGCGCTCCCCGACGCCCTCACCGTCTACCGGCCGCGGGCGTGACCGTCCGCCTGACGGGCAACCCGGACCGCGGCCGACCAGTACCACGGCGAGTGCCGGCAGCGTGTTCCCCATGGAGCCCCCCGGCCGGTCGTTCCCGTCGTCTTCAGGGGCATCCTGCCTCGTGGGCCGCCGCCGCGGGGCGGCCCACGAGAAGTCGCCGCGGCGGGCGGTACGGGACCGTGCCGGCCAGGGGGCGCTGACCTACCCATTCGCCCGCAGGTATGGACGGCTGGCAAGATGGGGTGTATCTGCCCACCCATCGATCTGCCGGACGGTTTCTCTTGGCTGAGTTCATCTACACCATGCGCAAGACGCGCAAGGCGCACGGCGACAAGGTGATTCTTGATGACGTCACCCTGAACTTCCTGCCCGGCGCGAAGATCGGTGTGGTCGGCCCGAACGGTGCCGGTAAGTCCACCGTTCTGAAGATCATGGCGGGCCTGGAGCAGCCGTCCAACGGCGAGGCGTACCTCTCGCCCGGCTTCACCGTCGGCATCCTCATGCAGGAGCCCAAGCTCGACGAGTCGAAGACCGTCCTGGAGAACGTCCAGGACGGTGCCGCCGAGACCATGAAGAAGCTCCACCGCTTCAACGAGGTCGCCGAGCTGATGGCGACCGACTACTCGGACGCGCTCCTCGACGAGATGGGCAAGCTCCAGGAAGACCTGGACCACTCCAACGCCTGGGACCTCGACGCCCAGCTGGAGCAGGCCATGGACGCCCTGGGCTGCCCCCCCGGTGACTGGCCGGTCACCAACCTCTCCGGTGGCGAGAAGCGCCGCGTCGCGCTCTGCAAGCTGCTGATCGAGGCCCCGGACCTGCTCCTCCTCGACGAGCCCACCAACCACCTCGACGCCGAGTCGGTGAACTGGCTGGAGCAGCACCTCTCGAAGTACGCGGGCTGCGTCATCGCCGTCACCCACGACCGGTACTTCCTGAACAACGTCGCCGAGTGGATCCTCGAGCTCGACCGCGGCCGCGCCATCGCCTACGAGGGCAACTACTCCACGTACCTGGAGAAGAAAGCCACCCGTCTGAAGGTCGAGGGCCGCAAGGACGAGAAGCGCCAGAAGCGCCTCAAGGAAGAGCTGGAGTGGGTCCGCTCCAACGCCAAGGGCCGCCAGACCAAGTCCAAGGCCCGTCTCGCCCGCTACGAGGAGATGGCGGCCGAGGCGGACAAGATGCGGAAGCTGGACTTCGAGGAGATCCAGATCCCGCCGGGCCCGCGTCTGGGCTCGATCGTGGTCGAGGTCAACAACCTCTCGAAGGCGTTCGGCGACAAGGTCCTCATCGACGACCTGTCCTTCACGCTGCCGCGCAACGGCATCGTCGGCATCATCGGCCCGAACGGCGCCGGCAAGACCACGCTCTTCAAGATGATCCAGGGCCTTGAGGAGCCGGACTCCGGCTCCGTCAAGGTCGGCGACACCGTCAAGATCAGCTACGTCGACCAGTCGCGCGCCAACATCGACCCCAAGAAGACCCTCTGGGCGGTCGTGTCGGACGAGCTGGACTACATCAACGTGGGCCAGGTCGAGATGCCGTCCCGCGCGTACGTCAGCGCCTTCGGCTTCAAGGGCCCGGACCAGCAGAAGCCGGCCGGCGTCCTGTCCGGTGGTGAGCGCAACCGCCTCAACCTGGCGCTGACGCTCAAGGAGGGCGGCAACCTGCTGCTCCTCGACGAGCCCACCAACGACCTCGACGTCGAGACCCTGTCCTCGCTCGAGAACGCGCTGCTCGAGTTCCCCGGTGCGGCCGTGGTCATCTCCCACGACCGCTGGTTCCTCGACCGGGTCGCCACGCACATCCTGGCGTACGAGGGCGACTCCAAGTGGTACTGGTTCGAGGGCAACTTCGAGTCGTACGAGAAGAACAAGGTCGAGCGTCTCGGCGCGGACGCCACCCGCCCGCACCGTGCCACTTACAAGAAGCTCACCCGAGGCTGAGGCCCGCACCATGGCAAGACACCACTACCGGTGCCCCCTGCGCTGGTCGGACATGGACTCCTTCGGCCACGTGAACAACGTGGTCTTCCTCCGCTACCTGGAGGAGGCGAGGATCGACTTCATGTTCCGGCTGGCGCCGGGGGAGGGCAGCGAGTCCTTCACGGGCGGGTCCGTCGTGGCCCGTCACGAGATCGACTACAAGCTGCCCCTCGTGCACCGTCACGAGCCGGTGCTCATCGAGTCCTGGGTGACCCGGATAGGCGCCGCGTCCCTGACCATCGGCTACGAGGTCAAGGACGAGGCGACCGACGAGGCGCCCGAGAAGATCTACGTGCGCGCCTCGACCGTGGTCGTGCCCTACAACCTCGCCGAGGGGCGGCCCCGCCGCATCACGGCCGAGGAGAGGTACTTCCTGGAGAAGTACCTCGACACGCCGGGCAAGCCGGCGGCCGGCTCGGAAGGACGCCTCGCGGCATGAACGAACGGCTGCACTTCGCCGACTCCGGGGAGGCGGCGGACCTCGCCGCCTTCCTGGGCCGGCTGGTGCACTACGACCGCGCCGCCGCCGTCCGCCTGCAGGGCGGCGGCGGCGCGCTCGCCGTCTTCGGCCGGCCGCCGTCATTCGAGGTCCTGGCCATCCGTACGGTGCGGCTCGCCGCGCCCCTCGCCACCCCGCTGGACCTGACGGTCTCCGCCGGAGAGTTCCTGGAATCGGTGGACGAGGCCGCGGCCGAGGCCACCGTGCCCGGGCCGGTCACCGGCCCGCCCTGGGCCGGGGTGCTCCCGCCCCGCGGGGGCTGGCGGCAACTGGCCGGGCTGCCCGCGCCCGAGGAGATGCGGGCGGCCGTGGCGGGCGCCGTCGCCGAGTTCCGCGCCCGCGACGAGGCCCTGCCCGCGCAGCACCGGACCCGCTCCGAGCGCGACCGCATCGGCCGTGAGATCTGGTCCCGTACGCTGGGCGACACCGAACTCCCGCTGCGCGCCGTGCACGCCGCGCAGTCCCTGGGCTTCCTGCGGCCGGTGCGGTCCACCGTGCCCGCCGCCACCCCCGCGGCCGGAGGCCCCGACCCGGTGGCCCTGCTCGCCGCCGGGAGCTGGCTGCGCCTGCGTACCCCGTACGGCTCCGTCGCCATGCGCCGCCCCGGCGGCGCCGCCGGCCTGGGCGCCCTCCAGGTCCGGCCGGTCTGAGCCGGCAGGTCCCCCGGAAGGTCGCCCGTGAGGTCTAGCCCGCCGTGTTGATCATCGACGCGGCGGCGTAGGTCAGGTACTTCCACAGCTGGGCCTCGTGCTCCGGGGCCAGCCCCAGCTCGTCCAGCGCGACCCGCATGTGGCGCAGCCAGGCGTCGTGCGCCGCCGCGTCCACCTGGAACGGGGCGTGCCGCATCCGCAGGCGCGGATGGCCTCGGTGCTCGCTGTAGGTGGTCGGGCCGCCCCAGTACTGGATCAGGAACAGCGTGAACCGCTCCTCGGCCGGGCCCAGGTCCTCCTCCGGGTACATCGGACGCAGCAGCGGGTCCTCCGCGACCCCCTGGTAGAAGCGCCGGACGAGACGGCGGAAGGTCTCCTCGCCGCCCACCTGCTCGTAAAAGGTCTGCTCCTGAAGCGTGCCCCGCGGAATCTCATTCACCCGACCATCGTCTCAGACGCCCGGACGGAGGATCGGGGCCCTAGGACCCCCGCATTCGCCCGCGACGGCCGCGCGCAGGACAGTGGAGGCATGGGCGCACACACCGCACGCACCACCGAGGTACGGGACCTGCGCGAGACCGCGCACGCCGCCCAGGTGCGGGAGCTGACCGCCGCCGGGGTACTGGAGGACCAGGCCTGGCGGGCGGCCTTCGCAGCCGTGCCCCGGCACGTCTTCGTCCCCTACTTCTGGACCGGCCGCGGAGCCGGCCACGAACGGCTCTGGGCGCAGGACCCCGATCCCGAGCAGCGGGCCCGCTGGCTGCGCGGGGTCTACGCCGACACCCCGCTCGCGACCCGGCTGCGCGACGGCCAGCTGGTCTCCTCCAGCAGCCAGCCCTCGCTGATGGCGAAGATGCTCCGGGCGCTGGAGGTGCGCGACGGCGACAACGTGCTGGAGATCGGCGCGGGCACCGGCTACAACGCCGCCCTGCTCTGCCACCGGCTCGGCGACGACCTCGTCACCACCGTGGACCTCGACGAGGAGATCACCGAGTCCGCGCGGACACACCTGGCCGAGGTCGGCTACCACCCGGTGGTGGTGACCGGGGACGGGGCGCGCGGCTGCCCCTCCCGGGCCCCGTTCGACCGGATCCTGGTGACCTGCACGCTGCCGATGGTCCCGCACGCCTGGACGGCCCAGTGCCGGCCCGGGGCGCGGATCCTGGCCCCGCTGTCCACCGGGCTGATCGCCCTCACGGTCCGCGACGCCGACTTCGCCGAGGGCCGCTTCCTGCACACCCCGGCGTACTTCGTGCCGCTGCGCGGGGCCACGGCGGCGCCGCCGCGGGAGCCGGTCGCCGGGGTGCCGCACGGGCTCCCGTACGAGCTGGTGGAGAACGAGCGCTTCCAGTTCATGCTCGTGCTCACCGAGGGCGTCCTGCACCCCCGGGAGGCCCTGGACCTGTGGCGCGGCGAGGACCGGCCGTCCCGTGAGCGCTTCGGGGTCACCGTCAGCGCCGAGGGCCAGTGGGCGTGGCTCGACGACCCCCAGGGCCCGTACGTGTGGCCCCTGGGGGAAACGGGCGGCTGAACTAGCCCCGGCGGATGGTGATCGTGGTCCAGGCTCCGACGTGCACGCGGTCGCCGTCGGTGAGCGGGACCGGGACGTAGGGCTGGATCGGCTCCTCGCCGCCGTTGATGGTGGTGCCGTTGGTGGAGTTCTGGTCCACCACCGCCCAGCCGAGGTCGGGCTGCTGGACCAGGACCGCGTGCTGGTGGGAGACGCCCGGGTCCTCCGGGGGCACCGACAGGTCGATGTCGGGGGACTCGCCCGTGGAGGCGCGGCGGCGGCCGATGGTGATCTGGCCGCCGGCGAGCGGCAGGTGCTGCTCCGGGGAGTACGCGGGCAGGTTGAGCCCGGCCGCCTCGGGACCGCTGCGCTGCATCATCGCCATGAAGTACGAGCGGTCGGGGCCGATCGTCGCGGTCCAGGAGCCGCCCTGGGGCGGGAAGGACTGGTGCTGGGGAGGCTGCTGGTGCTGCTGGGGCGGCTGGTACTGCTGCGGGGGCTGGTGCTGGTATTCCTGCTGGTACTCCCGCTGAGGCGGCGGCGGGGGCTGCTGCTGGTACTGGGGCTGCGGCGGCGGCTCGTGCGCCGGAGGCGGCAGCAGCCAGTCGTCCTCGCGCTGGAGCGGCTCGGCCGGCCGGTTGACCCGGGAGGGCCGGGAGCCCTGGTACTCGAAGTGGTCCTGCGCGTACGCCACGGGCGGCGGAGGCGTGGACGGGGCCGCGGCGGCGGTCCCCTGGGCCCCGGTCTCCGGGGCGAGCGGGGCGTACGAAGTCGCCGAACGCGTCAGGAAGTTGTACCGGCACTCCTCGCAGAACGGGGCCATGGCCTCGCGCGGGGTCCGGCACTGCGGGCAGAGCTCGGCCTGGGCGGTCGGCTCACCGGCGGTCGGGGGGTAGCCGTATCCGTAGGACGGCGCCGCAGGGGGGCCTTCGGGGGCAGCCATGCGGTGGCCGCAGACCTCGCACCAGTCGTCGGAGGCGGACTGGTGCCCGTTCGGGCAGGTCGGCATGGCGGCGCTTCCCCTTTCTCCCTGCGTCATCGCGTCAGGTCTTCTTCACTCGGACGGTCTGCGTCGAACGCGTTTCGAGAGTCATCTCGTCCGCGTCGGCCACCTTCGCTTTCAGCCGCACAGTACCCGCAGCGGCATCCACGACATCCACCACCTTCGACAGGAGTCGTGCGGTGTCGGCATTTCCGGAGACATTCGCCAGCTGCACGGCGCGGCCGAGCTTGGCCGTGGCCCCGTCCAGATCGCCCAGTTTGCGGGCTTCCAGGCCCTGCTGGATAGCCTGCGCCAGTTCCGCCTGCCCGGTGTAGTGGGCGACCTGCGGGTTGATGGCGGTGGAGGCGGCCAGATCGTCCGTCCACACCGCCCGCACCAGCCCCTGGGCGAGGACGGCGGCGGGCTCGCCCGCCGTTCCCGGCTGGACGAGCGTGGCGCGGGCCGCGAGCATCTCCTGGCCCACGCCCGCACTCGGGACGCGGACGCACACGTGGTACTCGCGGGACTCGTCGCCCCAGGAGCCGGTCGGGTAGTCGCCGGCGCGCGGCCCCGCCTCCGTGCGGCGGGCGGTCAGGTCCTGGACGGCGGGCGCGACCTGCTTGACGTACTGGATCTCCACCCCGACCGGGGTCCACAGGCGCAGCGCGACATCCGCGACCTCCTTGCCCATGACGTTCTCCATCATGCGGGTGAAGTCCCCGGCGAGGTGGGCCGGGTCGGCCACGATGTCGGCGGAGCCGAGCAGCGCGCTCGCGATGCCGGTGACCTCCTTGACCTCCCAGTCGGTGCCCACCCCCCGGGCGTCGCAGGTGAAGCGGCCCGCGCACGCGTCGAGCGTGGCGCGCAGCACGGCCGGGTCCTCGTGCTCGTTGCGGCCGTCGGTGAGCAGGATGCCGTGCCGTATGGCCGCGGTGGACTGGCGCAGCAGTCCGTCGGCGAGGCGCAGCCAGGTGCCGATGGCGGTGCCGCCGCCGGAGCTGAGCCCGCGCAGCGCCTCCTTGGCCTGGGCGCGGGTCACCGGGTCGGCGACCGCGAGCCGGCCCTGGCCCGGATACACCTCCTTGGCCACGTGCGTGCCGGCGATCACGGCGAAGGACGTGCCGTCGCGCAGGGTGTCGACGGCCGCGGCCGTCGCCTCTCGGGCGCCGCGCATCTTCTCCGGCGGGTACTCCATGGAGCCCGAGCAGTCGACCATGATCACGACGGCCGCCGTGCCCCGGTCGGCCGCCGCGCGAGTGGCGGTGGCACCGCCGGTGGAGGTGACCGTGACGATGGCGTGGACGTCCCGCCCGCCCTGGGGGAGGAACTCGTTCTGGTACACCTCCACGCTGAAGCGCGGGGCGCTGGGCTTGGCGAAGTTCGCCATCGGTGGGGCTCCTAGGGGCTCGGACAGGCGAGTCGGGCGGGTCAGGCCCGGGGAGACGCTTCCGGTTCCGCTCCGGGTCCGGCGCCCGGTTCCGGTTCCGGTCCCGGCTCCGGTTCGGGCTGCGCGGCGAACGGCACGACGGCGACGGTGACGTTGTCGTGGCCGCCGCCGTCCAGGGCGTGCCCCACCAGGACCTGCGCACTGTGCAGGGGCCGGACGGCGGCGTCCGGGGGCAGCACCTGGGCCAGGTCCCGGGCGGCCTCCGCGTAGTTCCACAGGCCGTCGGTGCAGACGACGACCACGCCGGGGTGGTCCGGCTTGAAGACGGCGGTGTGCGGTTCGAGGTCGTAGGCGTCGGCCCCGAGCCAGCCGGTGATGGCGTGGGCCCGGACGTCGGCGTAGGCCTCGGCCTCGCCCATCAGGCCGGCCGCGACCATCTGGGCGGCCCAGGAGTCGTCCTCGGTGAGCCGGCGGGGCAGGGCGGCACGGTCGTCCGGGACCCAGTAGGCACGGCTGTCGCCCACCCAGCCGATGGTGAGCAGGCCGCCGCTGACGACGGCGCCGACCAGGGTGCAGGCGGGGGCGTTCTGTGCGCCGGGGGTCTCCGGTGCCAGCGCGTTGACCGCGGCGGCGGCGGCCAGGATCGCCTCGTGCATGGCCTCCTGGGGGTGGGCGCCGCGTGGAAGCGCGTCCAGCAGGGCCTCGTTGGCCGCGGCGGCCGCGGCGGCCGATGCCTCGTCGGGGCGGCTCGCGGAGGAGACGCCGTCGCAGACGATGGCCACGGTGGCGGCGGAGCCGTCGGGCAGCGCGGTGGCCGCGACGGCGAACGCGTCCTCGTTGCGGTGGTGGCGCAGCCCCCGGTCGCTGACGGCGGCCACGCTGCCGAGCTCCTCCTCGAGGTGGTCCCGCTCCCGGGGCTGGGCGTGCCCGCAGTGCTCGCAGTAGCCGTCGGTGTCGACGTACCCGGTCCGGCAGGCGACGCAGGTCTTCCCGCCGGTCCCCTGCGGGGCTTCGGCGGGGATGTCCTCGGGCGTGGTGCCGCCGTCCCCCGCGCCCCAGGGGTTCCCCTCGGGGGGAGTTCCCCCCGTACCGCCGGGCAGGTCGTACCGGGCTGACGGCCCGTCCGCCGCCTGCGGCGAGATCCCGTACGGGGCTTCGCCCGCGTCCCAAGGGGTCTCCTCCGGGGGTGTCCCGGCGCCGCCGGGCACGTCGTACCGGGCTTCGGCCGGGGCGTCGACGAGCGTCGGCGCGGCCGTCGCACTGCTGCCCCACCCGGGGGCGGTCCCGGCTGCGCCGTAGCCCCCGGAGGAGCCGCTCGGCGGTGCCGTCGGGAGGGGGATCGTCGGATGGTCCGGCTCCTGGCCGGGGTGTCCTCCCCCAGACTCCGTCCGGGGGGACCCCCAGGGCACGGGGGCTTCGCTCCCTGGTGCGGGCGGGGCCGGAGGACCGCCGGCCGGGGTGGCAGGGCCTACCGGAGCGGCAGCGGAGACGGCGTAGCCGCAGACGCCGCAGAAACGGTCACCCTCCTCAAGGGGTTCCGCGCAGCTGGGGCAGCCCGACGGCCGATGCATCGACATCACTCACACCCACGTCCGTGGACGGAAACGGTTTGCCCGCTCCACCAGTTCGATCCTCTCCTCGCCCCGCTGCGCCAGCCGTGCGAGCACGCGGTACGAGCGCTCCAGCCCGAAGCGCAGTCCCCGTTCGTCCAGTTGACTGCCGAGCAGCGAGGTGCTTCCGGGATCGGAACCCCGGCTACCCGACAGTACCCAGTCGAGGGCCGAGCCCAGAACTTCCGTTGTGAGCCGCTCGTGGCGTTCCGGATCCAGCCCGAACCGCCGCAGGGCCTCCACCTGCCCGGCGGCCGCCGCCAGGTCGGCCAGCAGCGGCTCCTGAGGGGACCGGTCGCGCAGACGTGCGCGTACGGCGGCCACCCGCGCGGCGGTGTAGTGGATGGAGGCCTCCGGTACGGACTCCAGCGTGAGCACGGCTCCGGCCCGGTCGCCGGCGGCCAGCTGGACCCGGGCCAGCCCGAACGCGGCGCTCACGAATCCGGGGTCGGTCATCCAGACGAGGCGGTAGTACTCGGCGGCGTTGTCCAGCTGCCCCAGGACCTCCGCGCACAGCCCCAGCGCCAGCTTCGGCGCGGGCTCGCCCGGGAAGGCGTCGTAGATCGCGTCGAAGGACAGGGCCGCGATCTCGTCCTCCCCGGAGGCCAGCGAGGCGATGCCGCGGGCCCACACCACCCGCCAGTCGTCCGGATGCCGTGCCTCCAGCTCCGTCAGGGTGCCGCCGGCCGCGGCCAGTTCGCCCAGCTCGAGGCGGGCCCGCAGCTCCCGCAGCCGCAGCTCGGCCGAATCGGCGGGCGCCGCGCCGAGGGCTCCCAGGAGGTCTCCGGGTGCGGAGGCCAGCAGACCGGCCAGGAAACCGGCGTTGGGGTCGGCCGGGTCCACCAGCGGTACGGGCAGCGCCAGCGCCGTGTCGCGCGCGTCGAGCCCGGCCGGTCCGGCTGCGGCCGGGGCCGCGGGCACCGCTGCCATGGCGGCGGGCGGCGGTGCGGTGACGGGGGCCGGCGCGGACCGGGCCTGCCGTGGCGCGGGCACCGGAGCCGCCGCCACATGCGTGGCGGTGGTCCCGAGTCCGGCCACCGGCGCCCCGCCCGGCGGGGTGAAGGCCGGTATCGGAGCCGGGCCCCCCGGATGCCCGGCCACCGGATGTGCCGCGTACAGGGCGACACCGCCCGGCGCGCCGGTCACGGCAGGGCTCGCCGGGGCGGCGGCCCCGGCGACGGCCGGGGTGGTGCGGCCGGGGCCGAACAGTCCGCCCCAGCGGGAGGTGATCGTGCGCGCGCCGAGCCGGGAGACCTCGGCCCCCGCCGTCTCGGCGAAGAGCCGGGTGTCCGGAACGCGCAGTTCCGGGCTGAAGAGGGTGGACAGCTGCGGCCGAGGCCGGCCCGTCTGGAGGGCGACGACCTCCCGCAGCACGCCCGTCAGCTGGTCCGCCATCTCCTGCGCGGAGGCGAACCGCCGCCCCGGGTCCGGATCGGTGGCCCGGACGAGCAGCCGGTAGAAGGACTCGTACCGCCCGAACACCTCGATGTGCTCCGGGTCCGGCAGCGAGTCCACGAACACATTGGTGTAGCCCTGGAAGTCGAAGGTCAGGACGGCCAGGGTGCGCGCCACCGTGTACAGGTCGGAGGCGACCGAGGGACCCAGCTCGGCGACCTCCGGGGCCTGGTAGCCCACCGTGCCGTAGATGGCCGACTCCTCGTCGTCCATCCGGCGGACCGCGCCCATGTCGATCAGCTTCAGCTGGTCCTGCTGCTGGATCGCGTTGTCGACCTTGAAGTCGCAGTACAGGAGGTTTCTGCTGTGCAGGTGACCGAGCGCCTCCAGTGCCTCGATGCCGTACGCGCAGGCCTGCTCCACCGGCAGCGGGTCACGCCGCCCGTCCGGCCGGCGCCGCTCGTTCGCGATCTCCTTCAGGGATTTGCCGCCCACGTACTCCATGACGATGTACCCGTCCAGCGAACCGGTCCGCTGGTCCAGGTGCTCCACGAAGTTGTAGATCCGCACGATGTTGGAGTGCTCGATCTCCGCGAGGAAGCGCCGCTCCGATATCGCGGCCGCCATCGCGTCCTCGTCCCCGGTGTCCAGCAGGCCCTTGAGCACCACCCACCGGTCCGACACCGCCCGGTCCACCGCCAGGTACACCCAGCCGAGCCCGCCGTGCGCGAGACAGCCGGCCACCTCGTACTGGCCGTGCACCACCTCGCCCGCGCGCAGCTTGGGCACGAAGGAGTACGGGTGCCCGCACTTGGTGCAGAACCCTTCCGTCCGGCCGGGCCGGTCGCCGCGGGCGCGCCCCACCGGGGCCCCGCACTCGGCGCGCGAGCAGAACCGCTTGCGCTCCGGCACCTCCGGGTTCTCCAGGACCGCCGCCGAAGGATCCGGACGCGGCACTTCAGGTACGTTGACCAGCCCGGCGCCGAGCCGGCCGCGCCCCGAGGCCGAGGGCGCCGAGCCCGAACTGCGCACCGACACCGACCGGGTGGACGCGGGACCCGACAGCGCGCGCGAGAGCCGCCCCGACACGGAGCGGCGGGACGCCGACGAGCGCGCCGAAGAGGAGCGCGCCGAGGCCGAGGACCGCGCCGAACCGTGCGAACCCTGCGAGCCCATCGACCCCCGGGACCCGGCCGATCCGGCGGAGCCCAGGGCCGCGCCGCGCGCCGCGCTCGTCATCCCCGTCGGCGGCGACACCAGCTCCTCCGCACCGGCCGCGACCGCGCCTATCGGCGCGAGCCCGCAGGTGTCGCAGTAGACCTCGCCGCCGCCCATGTCCTCGTACGTCCCCGGGCAGCCGGGGCGAACGCACGCCGTTCCGATCAGGCTCATGCGCCCTCCTTTCCGGGAGTCCCCGTGCCCCGCACCGCATCGGCCGCGGCCTGCTGGTAGCGCAGGACGGCCTGTTCGGCGGCCCGCAGGTCGCAGGGCGCGCTCCACAGCATCCGCCGGGCCGTGTCGTACCGCTCGATCAGCAGCGGATCCTCCGCCAGCCCGTGCCGGGCCACCTTCGCCTTGTACGCGTCGAGCCGCCCGCGCAGCTCGGCCCGCACCGCGAGAGGTGCCGTCACAGCTGTCAACGATTCACGGGCCCGTCGCAGTTCCTCCTCGGCCCGTTCCTCCAGGGATTCCAGCAGCGGGGAGAGCCGGTGCCAGCGGGACCGGCGGCGGTGCTCGGCCGCCGCCGCGAGCTGCTCCTGCAGCACGGTCGGCGGGCCGCTCACCGCGGGAACCTCGGACGCGGCGATCTTCGCCAGTACCTCACCGCGTGCCGTCCGCGCCTCCGCCAGGGTCCGGTCGGCCCGGGACAGTACGTCCCGCAGGCTGATCAGCCGCTGCTCGGCGTCCTGCCGGACGTCCAGCACGGCCTCGACCTCCCGGCGTACGTCCTCCAGCGCGAGCGCGGCCCGGTCGTAGCGCCCGGTGTCCGGGCGGCCGCCGCCGGGCGCGGAACTCCCCGACGCCGGCACCCAGAACGCCAGCGGGTCCGCGATCACCTCGGCCCGCAGCTCCGCCAGCTCGGCGGTGATGTCCTCCAGGTCGTCGCCCGAGGGGTGCTCGCCCGGGCGCACCCCCACCGAGTGGGCCAGCGAGCGGGTGCGGTGCAGTTCGGCGGCGAGCAGGTCGATCCGCGCGGGCAGCGCCGACCACACCGCGTCGGCGGCGACCACCACGTCGAGGGAGCGCGCGTACAGCTCGTTCATCCGGGCCACCAGCTCGGCGAGCGAGAGCCGCTCCGCCAGTGCGGCGCCCTCCACGGCGGCGCCCGCGATCAGCACCCCGGGCCCGCGCAGCCGTTCGGTCAGCTCGACCAGGTCGTCGCGGTTCGGCCAGCGGCGCCGTTCGCGGACCTCCCGGGCGGCGGTCAGGGCCCCGCTGTAGGCGTCGAAGTACGTCCACAGCCGGGTGATGTCCGCGTCGGCGGCCGTCCACCGCTCCTTGGTGACACCGGTCAGCCCGGCGCCCTCCAGCAGCCGGCGCCCGGCGTGGTCCTGGAGGGCCAGCAGCGAGGTCTCGACGGCCTCGTGCTCCGCGCCCAGCCGGGCCAGGGCGCGGTCGACACCGTCCCGGTCCATCACTGCCGACGACCACGACTCCAACGACTGTGCCTCCGCTTCCGTGTCCGACTCCGTGCCCGCCACCGGCCTCAGCCGTCCCGGTACTTGGGTGCGGGCGGCGCGGTCACGCCGGGCAGTACGGGTTGCAGGTGCTTGAGGTACGACTTCATCCAAAGGCTCTCATTGCCGCCCGAACGGTACTCCTCCAGCACCTTGTTGACCCGGCGGACCAGGTCGGAGGCGTCCTTGTTCATCGCCACGCCGTAGAACTCGCGGGTGAACGGCGAGCCGACCAGCTGCACCGACGGGTCCTGCGCGGCCTGGCCGGCCGCGAGGGCGTTGTCCGTGACGATGCCGTCCACCTCGCCCAGCTGGAGGCGCACCAGGCAGTCCAGCTGGTTGGGAACGGTGACCGGTACGGACCCGTACGACTGGGCCTTCAGGGTGGTCTCGGCCGTGGAGCCGGAGGCGAAGCAGATCCGCTTGTCCTTCAGCGAGGTGTCGTACCCGGTGATCGGCGAGCCCCTGGGGGCCAGCACCTGCTGCCCGGCCTCGAAGTAGGCGGTCGAGAAGGCGACCTCCTCCAGCCGCTTGCAGTTGATGGTCATGGTCCGCACGACGATGTCGACGCGGCCCTCCTGGAGCGCCGGGACGCGCTGGCTGGTCGGGATGGCCCGGTAGATGACCGCGTTCGGATCGCCCAGGATGTCCTGGGCGATGGCCTTCACCAGGTCGATGTCGAAGCCGTCGAGCCCGCTGCCCTCCTTGGCCTGGTTGCGGTAGCCCCAGCGGTAGCTGTTCTGGTCCACGCCCGCGACGAGCTTGCCCGCCGCCTTGATCCGGGCGATCGCCGCGCCGTCCAGACCGGACGGGCGCAGGCTGGCCTCCGGATCCTGGCAGGTGTCGGCGGGTCCCCGCGGCGCGGCCGGGGCCACGGCCATCGACGCGGGCTCGCGGACCGGCGCCCGGCCCGCGGCCTCCGGTGTCGCCCGGGCGAGCGGCAGCAGCACGGTCGCGGCGGTCACGGCGCAGGCCACGGCCATCGCGCTCACCCCGCCCCAGCCGCGCAGCCGGCTCGTGAGCCGCTGCGGCCCGGACGGCGCGCCCGGGTGGTTCTCGCTGCCTTCGGAGGCCCGCATCGCTCGTATCCGCATCGCTCTCACCTGTACTCCGAAAGCCTGCGCCCGATGCCGAGCAGCGCCGCCGCCGCGCCGACGACGGCGAGGGCCGCCGTGCCGGTCAGCAGGCCGCCCAGCGCGCCGAGACCGTCCCGGGCCGCCCGGGTGAACTCCCGCTGCTCGTGGGCCACCGCCTGCTCCAGGGAGGCGTCCACCGTGTCGAAGGCGGCCCCGCTGCTGTCCTTGTGGTCCTTGTCGCCGACGACCTGGGCCAGCGCGGCCTCGTAGTCCCCCTTCAAGTCCGCCTCCCGGGCCGCCGAGTGCCGCTGCTTCCACAGTTTCACGCCGTCCGCGGCTCGGGTCACGGGCTCCCGGCCGGCCTGGTCGTCGGCCAGCAGCAGCGCGGTCGCCAGTCCGGCGTCCAGCTCCTTCATGTTGGTCGTGAAATCCACGTCGTACTTGTCGGACTTCGTGTCCGCGGCCAGGACGGCGCCGCGCGCGATCAGCGTCAGGTTCTCGCCCGCCCGCGCCTGGAGGGAGGCGATCTGCGCGTCGTTGAGCACCTTCAGCGACTCCTGGCCCTGCGCTCGGGCCTCGCTCAGCGAAGCCCGCGCCACCGTGTGCCCCACGGCCAGCCACAGCAGCACCACCACGGACGCGGCCGTCGCCGCCAGCAGTCCGTGGTTGAAGACCCTGTTCGTACGCCGGTAGTTGCGCCGCTGCGCCCACGCCAGGGCAGCGAGTGCGACCAGGCCCGCGGCGAGCGAGGCCAGCGGCCAGGACCGGGAGTCGTCGTAGTCCGCGTAGAGCCGGCCCGTCTCCGCCTCGTACAGCCGCTGCGCGGCCGGCAGCAGCTGGGTGGTCATCTGCTCGTTGGCGTACCGGAGGTAGGCGCCGCCCAGCGGGAGGCCCTGCCGGTTGGCAGCCCGGGCCTGCTCGATCAGGCCGGTGTACCGCGGCAGCTGCTCGCTCAGCAGGGTGATCTGGTCGCGGGAGTCCTGGTTGCCGCCGGTGTTGGCGGCCGCGCTGACCAGCAGCCGGGAGGCGTTGGCGATGTCCTTCTCGTACCGCAGGCGGACCTCGCGCTCCTCCTTGGCACCCAGCAGGAAGCCGCTGGAGGAGGCCGTGTCGGCGTCCGCGAGGGAGCGGTAGATGCTCGCCGCGTCCGCGCTCAGCGGCTGGCTGCGGCCCACGACGTCCTCGGCGGCGGTGGTCCGGCCGGAGATCTCCCACAGCCCCACCGTGCCGAACACCAGGATCAGGGCGGCCAGTGCGGCGCCGATGATCCGCAGCCGGCCGGGCTCGGTCGTGGCCGCGCGGCGCAGCTGCTCCACGCCCTCGGCCCAGGCGGTTCTCCGCCCCGGCGGCGCACCGGGCGGCGTCGCCGGCGGCCCCGCGGGCGACACGGCGCCGCCGCCCCCGGGCGCGGGCGCGCGTGATGTGATGGCCACCGTGACCTCCCCCTTGGTCCTTGCTCCGCAGCAGTATGGCCGTATCGACGGTCGGCCACACCACCCGGTGCCGGATCTCGGGTGATCCGCCCCAGGGGGCCGCCCCCACCGCCCCTTCACCGTCAATACGTCCGTATGACCGCCACGGTTCCAGACCGGCCGCCCCCCGGGGCCGGTTCACCCGAAATGGGCACGGAGTTTTCCGTGGGTGCCGTCCGGGGACCCGAGCGCGTCCAGCCCCAGCAGTCCGGCCCCCAGGACCGGAGGAGCCGTCACCACCGACACCCGGGCGTGCGGTGCCCGTACGGCGAGGCCCGCCGCGATCCGGTCGTTGAGCTGCGGATGCCGGGCGGCCAGCACGCTGCCGCCGAGCACCACGGGAGCCTCCTCGCCGAGCAGTTCCAGGCGGTCCAGCGCCACCGCCGCCATGGCCACGACCTCGTCCGCCTGCCGGTGCACCAGCGCGACGGCCACCGGGTCCCCGGCGGCCGCCACCGAGAACAGCAGCGGGGCCAGCTCGTGCCGCCGCTCGCCCGGGATCCGGCCCAGGTGCAGCGACTCGATCAGCGCGTACATCGACTCCTGTCCGAAGTGCGCCGGCAGCGCCCGGGCCAGCTCGGTCGGCTCGCCCCGCCCGTCCTCGGCCCGGGCCGCCCACCACAGGGCCTCCTCGGCGAGGCCGCCCCCGCCGCCCCAGTCGCCGGAGATCCGGCCGACCGCGGGGAAGCGCGCGGTCCGCCCGTCCGGAGTCATCCCGACGCAGTTGATGCCCGCCCCGCACACCACCGCGACGCCGCGCGGCCCGGCGCCCGCGGGCAGCCCGGCACGCAGCAGGGCGAAGGTGTCGTTGTACACCGCCGTGGAGCTGCCCCAGTTCCGGCTCCGGATCTCCAGCTCCAGCTCCCGCTCCTCCGCCGGGAAATCGGCGTTGGCCAGACAGGCCGACACGTGCTCGGCGCACGGCCCGTTGCCCGGGCGGGGGTCCAGCCCCGCGGCGGCCATCGCCTCCGCCAGCACGTCGACGGCCGCAGCCACCCCCGTACGGAACGGCTGGAAGCCCCCGGCCTGACCGGAGCTCAGCACCGAGCCGTCCGGGCCGAGGACCGCCACGTCCGTCTTGCTGTTCCCCGCGTCGATGGCCAGCACCGCCGCCGGCCGGGGCCGGGTCACGCCCATGCCAGGTGCTCCTTGTTGTGCGCGAGGAGCCGGTCCGTCAGCCCCTCGGCACGGTCGGTCTGGCCCACCAGCGGGTGGGCCAGCAGCGCCCGGAAGACGCGCTCGCGGCCGCCGCGCAGCGCCGCGTCCAGGGCGAGGTCCTCGTACGCCGTCACGTGTGAGATCAGCCCGGTGTACAGCGGGTCCAGCCGGGGCACGGCCAGCGGCACCGGGCCCGAGCCGTTGACACGTGCCTGTACCTCGACGACCGCGTCGTCCGGCAGGAAGGGCAGGGTGCCGTTGTTGAGCGTGTTGACCACCTGCACGGCCGGTGTGCCGCCGGCGCCGTCGCCCAGCAGCGAGGCCGCCAGGTCCACGGCTGCCTCCGAGTAGAAGGCCCCGCCCCGCTTGGCCAGCAGCGCGGGCTTCTCGTCCAGCGCGGGGTCCCCGTACAGGGCGAGCAGTTCCCGCTCCATTGCGGCGACCTCGGCCGCCCGGGAGGGCTTGGTCGCCAGCTCGCGCACGACCTCGTCGTGCGCGTAGAAGTACCGCAGGTAGTACGACGGTACGACGCCCAGCCGCTCCAGTACCGCACGCGGCAGGCGCAGGTCCCCGGCGATGGCCTCCCCGTGCTCGGCCAGCAGCCGCGGCAGCAGGTCCTCGCCGCCCGGGCCGCCCCGGCGCACCCCCAGCTCCCAGGTGAGGTGGTTGAGCCCCACGTGGTCCAGGTGGATGTCGGCCGGTGCCAGGTCCAGCAGCGCCGCGAACTTGCGCTGGAAGCCGATCGCGACGTTGCACAGCCCGACGGCCTTGTGACCGGCCCGGAGCAGGGCCCTCGTGACGATGCCGACCGGGTTGGTGAAGTCGATGATCCAGGCGTCCGGGCTGGCCCGCCGGACCCGCTCGGCGATGTCGAGGACCACGGGGACGGTGCGCAGTGCCTTGGCGAGCCCGCCGGCGCCCGTGGTCTCCTGCCCGACGCAGCCGCACTCCAGCGGCCAGGTCTCGTCCTGGAGCCGGGCGGCCTGCCCGCCGATGCGCAGCTGGAGCAGGACGGCGTCGGCGCCCTCCACTCCGGCGTCGAGGTCGGAGGTGGTGGTGATCAGCCCCGGGTGCCCGTGCCGGGCGAAGATGCGCCGGGCCAGGCCCCCGATCAGCTCCAGCCGTTCGGTGGCGGGGTCGATCAGCACCAGCTCGCTGACGGGCAGGGTGTCGCGCAGCCGCGCGAAGCCGTCGATCAGCTCGGGGGTGTAGGTGGAACCGCCACCCACCACTGCGAGTTTCATGCCTAGCCTTTCACTCCGGTCAGGGTGACTCCCTCGACGAACGCCTTCTGGGCGAAGAAGAAGAGGACGATCACCGGTGCCATGACCATCACGGTCGCGGCCATGGTCAGGTTCCAGTTGGTGTGGTGCGCCCCCTTGAAGGACTCCAGTCCGTAACTGAGGGTCCAGGCGGCCGGGTTGTCGGAGGCGTAGATCTGCGGGCCGAAGTAGTCGTTCCACAGACAGAAGAACGAGAACAGCGCGACCGCGGCGATGCCCGGCTTCGCCATCGGGAGCACGACCCGCAGCAGCGCGCGCAGCTCGCCGCAGCCGTCGACGCGGGCCGCGTCCAGGTATTCGTCGGGGATGGTCAGCAGGAACTGCCGGAGCAGGAATATGGAGAAGGCGTCGCCGAAGGCCAGCGGGATGATCAGCGGCCACAGGGTGCCCGAGAGGTCCAGCTGCTTGGCCCAGAAGAGGTACATCGGGATGATCACGACCTGGGGCGGCAGCATCATCATGGCGATGACCAGCAGCAGCGACACCCGCTGCCCGCGGAAGCGGAACTTGGCGAGCGCGTACGCCACCGGGATCGAGGACGCCAGGGTCAGCAGCGTGCCCAGCCCGGCGTACAGCAGGGTGTTGCGCCACCAGGTCAGGAAGCCCGGGGTGTTCCACACCTTCGTGTAGTTCTCCCAGACCCAGGTGTCCGGCACAAGGTCGCGGGTGAGCGCCTGCTGATCGGTCATCAGCGAGGTCAGGAAGACGAAGACGAAGGGGAGTACGAAGAACAGGGCGGCGGCGATCGCGAGCGAGTGCACGGCGATCCACTGGAGTACGGCTCTGCGCCGGTGCGCGGGCGTCATCAGTGCCCACCTCCGATCAGGCCGCCGCGGCGGCGCATCAACAGGGCCGTGAAGGCCATGCAGAGGGCGAACAGGACGAGGGCGAGCACACAGGCGGTGCCGTAGTCGAAGCGCTGGAAGCCGACGTTGTAGACGATCTGCGGCAGGGTGAGGGTGGACTTGTCGGGGTAGCCGGGCTCGAACTGCTGCCCGGAGCCGCCGATCACGCCGGCCGCCACCTTCCCCGCGACCAGCGGCTGGGTGTAGTACTGCATCGCCTGGATCACACCGGTCACGACGGCGAACAGGATGATCGGCGAGATGTTCGGCAGGGTGATGTGGCGGAACCGCTGCCAGGCCCCCGCGCCGTCCAGCTCGGCCGCCTCGTACTGCTCCTTCGGTACGTCGAGCAGCGCGGCCATGAAGATCACCATCAGGTCGCCGACGCCCCACACGGCGAGCATGGTCAGTGCGGGCTTGGCCCAGTCGGCGTCGGTGAACCAGCCGGGCTGCGGCAGGCCCGCCCCGTCCAGCAGGGTGTTGACCGGGCCGGTGCCGGGGTTCAGCAGGAACACGAACGCCAGCGTGGCGGCCACCGGCGGGGCCAGGTAGGGCAGGTAGAACAGGGTGCGGAAGATCCCGGTCCCCGTCTTGACCTTCGTGATGAGCATGCCGATCCCGAGTCCGAAGACGACCCGGCAGGCCACCATCACCACGACCAGCCACAGCGTGTTCCGCATCGCCGGCCAGAACAGCGGGTATTGCGTGAACACGTAGGTCCAGTTGTCCAGGCCGTTGAAGACGGGCGGCCGGAAGCCGTCGTACTTCGTGAAGGAGAAGTAGACGGTGGACAGGAGCGGGTAGGCGAAGAAGACGGCGAACCCGATCAGCCAGGGCGACATGAAGGCCGCCGTGCGAAGCGCCGCGCGGCGGCGCTTCGTGCGCAGGGTGTGTGTGGTCATCCGGGGCTACTTCGCCTTCGCGATGTCCGTGTCGATCTGCGTGTCCGTCGTGGCCAGGGCGCCGGGCAGGTCGCTGACCGCGCCCTTCTCGTGCTGGTAGGCCAGGTCGGTGAAGGTCAGCTGGTACGTACCCCCGTCCGCCTGCGGCGGGGTGGTGTTCGACTTCGGGTGCTTCGCGATGTCGATGAAGGTCTTGAAGTTCTCGTCCACCTCGAGCTTCGGCGAGGCGAGCGCCTCGATGGTGGAGGGCACGTTGTGGATGCCGTTGGCGAAGGCCACCACCGCCTCGGTGTCGGTGGTCATGTACTTCACCAGTTCCCACGCGGCGTTCTGCTTCTTGCTGCCCGCGGCGATGCCCATGATCGTGCCGGAGACGTAGCCCTTGCCGTAGTCGGCGGCCTGGTCGTCGGGGACGGGCAGCGGCGCGGTGCCTATCTCGAACGTCACGCCCGCTTCCCTGGCCATGCTCGACCGCCACTCGCCGTCCATCTGCATGGCGACCTGGCCCTTGTGGAAGGGGTGTTCGGCGCCCCACTCGTCACCGAAGGAGGCCCGGAACTTCTCCAGCTTCTCGTACCCGCCGAGCTTCTCGACCAGGTCCTTCTGCGCGGTCAGCATCTTCGCGAAGGCGGGGTCCTTGGCCAGGCCGGACTTGCCGTCGGGGGTGAAGTACGCCGGGCTCCACTGCGCCGCCAGCCGCATCGGGGTGGTCTCGTAGCCGTGGAAGGTGGGCATGATGCCGACCTGCTCGTACGAGTCGCCCTTGCTCTTGGTGAGCTTCTGCGCGACCTCGACGAACTCGCTCCAGGTCTTGGGCGCGGCGGTGATGCCCGCCGCCTTGAAGGCGTCCTTGTTGTAGACCAGGCCGTAGGCGTCGTTCAGCAGCGGCAGCGTGCACTGGTTGCCCTTGAACGAGGTGTAGTTCAGCAGCGACTGCGGGAAGACCTTCGCCTTGTCGACCTTCGACTTCTCCATGAACGGGTTCAGGTCGGCGAACGCGCCCGAGTTGCAGAACTTGCCCACGCTGTCGGTGGTGAAGGAGGACACCACGTCCGGAGCCTTGTCGCCGCCCGCCCGCAGCGACTGGTTGATCTTGTCGTCGGTCATGTTGCCGGTGACCTTGACCTTGATGTTCGGGTGCGCCGCCTCGAACCGCTTGATGTTGTCCTCGATGGCCTTGACCTCGCTGGGCGCGGACCAGCCGTGCCAGAAGTTGATGGTGACGTCCTTGGTGGGGTCGTCACCCGCCGCGTTCTCGGTGGAACCCGTACACGCGGTGGCGAGCAGGGATATGGCCGCGAGGGCGGCGGCTGTGGCGGCTGCGGTGTTCAGGCGGGAGGTTCTGGGCATGGCGATGTCACTCTCTGCGCGGGGGAACTTCCTCGGAGGGGTGCAGAAGGGGCGAACGGTGAACGGACGTGAGGGGTGGTGCGGTTCAGGTGCGGCTCGGAGGGGCGGTTCAGCGGGAGGTGTCGAACACCTCTTCGCGGGTGGTGGCCAGCGCACTCTCCAGCGCGCCGCGCAGCACCGGCCGCTCCGGTACCCCGCCGGGGACCAGCCGGGGCCGGGACGGGGCCAGTTCGGCGAGCTCGGCCTCCAGCAGGCGGCGCAGCGGGTCGCCGCCGGCGACGATCGCGGCCCCGGAGAGCACCACGATCTCCGGGTCCAGCACGGCGACGAGCGAGGCGAGACCGGTGGCCAGCAGGGTGGCGTACGACTGGAGGAAGCGCAGGTTGGCCCCCTCGGGCGCGGCCGCGGCCCGGCCGAGCAGCGCGACGGCGGCGGCCACCTCCGCGCTGTGCGGCCCGCCGGGGGCCGGCAGCGGCTCGGCCTCGACGCCCAGTTCCGCGGCGAGCCCGGGCACCACCTGTACGCCGGCGAGCTCCTGGTAGCCGCCGGTGTTGGCGCGGGTGACCTGGCGGACCAGGGGGTGCCCCGGCACGGGCAGGAAGCCCACCTCGCCCGCGCCGCCGGTCCAGCCGCGGTGCAGCCGGCCGCCGAGCACCAGGGCGGCGCCCAGGCCCTCCTCGTTCCACAGCAGGACGAAGTCCTCGTGGCCGCGCGCCGCGCCGAGGCGCTGTTCGGCGACGGCGGCGAGGTTGACGTCGTTCTCGTACTCGACCGGCATCGGCAGGGCCGCCGCCAGCTCCTCGAGGAGGGCGGGGGAGTGCCAGCCGGGGAGGTGGCTGGCGTAGCGCAGCCGGCCGGTCTGCGGGTCGAAGGCGCCGGGGGTGGCGATGACCACCCGGTGCAGGTCGGAGCGGTGCAGCCCGGCGGCCTTGACGGCTCCGCCGAGGGCTTCGGTCACCTGCTCGATGGCGTCCTTGTCCTCGGAGTACGGGACCTCGTGGGTGCCGATGACGGTGCCGGTGAGGTCGGCGACAGCCGCCAGTACTCGGCCCGGGGTGACATCGAGACCGCCGACGTACGCGGCCCGCGGGTTGACCTCGTAGAGCTGGGCGTTGGGGCCGGGGCGGCCGCCGTCGGTGCCGGTGGCCACGACGAGCCCGGCGGCCTCCAGGCGGGCCAGGAGCTGGGAGGCGGTGGGCTTGGACAGCCCGGTCAGGTGCCCGATCCGGGTCCGGGACAGCGGTCCGTGCGTCAGGAGCAGCTCGAGCGCGGCCCGGTCGTTCATGGCGCGCAGCAGGCTGGGTGTTCCGGGCGTGGCGGCGGGCATGATGCTGACTCTCTCTCCCTCACCGGCGTTTCACCGGGGTGAACTGTTAGGTAAGTTTCCTATCGCCGTTTGAGCTGTGTCAATGCCGCCGCCCCGCAGGAATCTTCCTGCGGGGCGGCGGCACGGAGCGAGGGGTGGCTACTTGGTGATGCGCGGACCCCCCGGCGCGGCCGGCGGCGGGATCGGCGTGGTGGCCAGGGACTGCGGGGACGCCGGGTTGGACAGCGCGGACGGCGCGGCGACCGCGGCGGACGGATCCGCCGCCTCCTCTTCCTCGTCCCCGGCCGGCAGGCCGCCGATGATCCGGATGCCCGCCGCGTCGAAGGCCTCCTTGATCCGCCAGCGCAGCTCCCGCTCCACCGCGAACTGCTGGCCCGGCATCGTCTTCGCCGACACCTTCACCGTCATCGAGGCGAGCAGCACCTCGTCCAGGCCCAGCACCTCCACCGGGCCCCACAGGCGCTCGTCCCAGGGGGACTCCTTCGCCAGGGTGTCGGCGACCTCCTTGACCACCTCGCGGATCCGGGACAGGCTCTCCGACGGCTTGACCTGGACGGCCACGCCCGCCGTGGCCCAGCCCTGGCTGAGGTTGCCGATCCGCTTGATCTCGCCGTTGCGCACGTACCAGATCTCGCCGTTGTCGCCGCGCAGCTTGGTCACCCGCAGGCCGACCTCTATGACCTCGCCCGAGGCCACCCCGGCGTCGATCTTGTCCCCGACGCCGTACTGGTCCTCCATGATCATGAACACGCCGGACAGGAAGTCCGTCACCAGGTTCCGGGCGCCGAAACCGATCGCGACACCGGCCACACCGGCACTCGCCAGCAGCGGCGCCAGGTCGATCTTCAGCGCGGCCAGGACCATCAGCGCGGCCGTGCCGAGGATCAGGAACGAGGCCACCGAACGGAGCACCGAGCCGATCGCCTCCGAACGCTGGCGGCGCCGCTCGGCGTTGACCAGCAGCCCGCCGAGCGCGGTGCCCTCGACCGCCTCGGCGCTGGTGTTCATGCGGGTTATCAGCTTGGTCAGCGCCTTGCGGACCACCGAGCGCAGGGCCGCCGCGATTACGACGATCAGCAGGATGCGCAGGCCGATGCTCAGCCAGGTGGCCCAGTTCTCCTCGATGAAGCTCGCGGCCTCGTTGACGCTTTCGTGCGTCTCCTTGAGCGTCGTGGACGCGTCCGGGGTGTTGGATGCCAGGGGCAGCAGGGCGGCAGGCCAGGGCACGGCGGAAAACCTCCAGGTGTAGCGGTCTGCCCGCAGAAGGGATAGGCGGGCAGAACAACCACACTAACGGGGCATTACCTTCACCCCGACGCAGTGTTCGAGGGAGAGACCAGGCTCACCTGGGGATGACGTGGGTGTGGTTGAAAACACCTCGGACCCGTTACGGGCGCGTGGTGGCGCTTCGACCAGCCGTAAGGAGAGACTGGAGAGCAGATCGTCCCGGCGCGAGCCACGCGCCGCCGACGTACAAGGAGGCAGTCCGTGCCGCACGTCCTGGTCCTCAACGCGTCGTACGAGCCCCTCGGCGTCGTACCGCTCCGCCGCGCGCTCGTCCTCGTCCTGGAGAACAAAGCAGTCTCCCTGGAGGAATCCGGCGCCTATCTGCACAGCGCGACCAGAGTCGTCTCCGCGCCCAGCGTGGTCCGGCTCAAGCGCTTCGTGCGGGTCCCCTACCGGGGGCCCGTTCCGCTCACCCGGCGCGCCCTGTTCGCGCGGGACGGCGGCCGCTGCATGTACTGCGGTGCCGTCGCCACCAGCGTCGACCACGTCATCCCGCGCAGCCGGGGCGGTCAGCACGTGTGGGACAACGTCGTCGCCGCATGCCGCCGGTGCAACCACGTCAAGGCCGACCGGCACCTGGTCGACCTCGGCTGGCGCCTGCGCCACCAGCCGGCTCCGCCGTCCGGGCTGGCCTGGCGGATCATCGGGACGGGGCACCGGGATCCGCGGTGGATGCCGTACCTCCAGCCGTACGGGGCCGAGGATGCGCTGGAGCGCATCGGAGTCGCGGCCTCCTGACCCTGCGGAGCCCCGGCAGCGGGCCCGCAGGGTTACGGCGTGACCGCGTAGGCCTCGGCCGACCAGAGGGAGCAGCCGTACCGCGTGGCGCGGCGCTCGCACGTCACGCGGAGGAAGCGGGTGTCCGGGGCGTCCAGGCGGACGGTTTCGGGGCCGCCCTTGGAGGACGGGACGGTGGCGGCCGGGTGCCAGGTCGCCCCGTCGGGCGAGGTCTCCACCCGGTACGCCGAGGGGTACGCCTCCTGCCAGTGCAGCTCCAGGCGCCCGACCCGGGCCGGGGACGGGAGTTCCGCCTGCCACCAGGCGCCGTCCACCGGCGGTGAGGACCAGCGGGTGGCCGGGGAGCCGTCCAGGGCCGCCGAGGCCGGGAAGTCCGGCGTCTCGTTCGCCGACGAGCTCGCCCGCGCGCCCCGCAGCAGGTCCGAGCCGCCCGTACGGGGCACCGCCCGGACCGTCAGCGTGCGGGACTCCCCGTCGAAGACCACCGGCACCTGGTAGGTGCCTGGCGCGACGGCCGGACCGACCACGACCTCGAACGGGATCGACGCCCGCCCGCCGCGCGGGGCCACCGCGGTCGCCGGCAGGCGGACCTCGATGCCCTGCGGCGGCCGCGCCGACAGCGGCCCGCGGACCTCGCCGGGGCCCAGGGCGGCCAGCTCCGCCGAGACCCGCCGCGGGGCGCCGCCGACCTCGGCGTCCGCCCGGCCCCCGTCCGCCAGTTCGAAACGGGCCCGGGGGCCGTCCCCCAGCCACGGGACCACCCCGTGCACGGCCGGAGCCGCCCCGGCCCCGGCCCAGGACAGCCGCACCGCGTCGGCGCGCAGCCCCGCCGTGTCCACCTGGGTCCAGCCAGACGCCGCGGCCTCGCCGACCTTGCGCCAGCCCTCGCCCGGCACGTGGGCCTCCACCGCCGCGCCCCGGGCCCCGGCCGGCAGCGGTTCCGTCATCACCGTCACCGCGGCCACCGGGCGCTCCGCGTCCAGCCGTACCGTCCAGGCCTGCGCGTCCTTCGTCACCTCGCCCGTCGGACGGGCGGCCCCGGTCCAGGCGTCCGCCTCCTCCACCGCCTTTTTCAGGAAGGGGTCCATGACGGCCTGGTCCACCCGGGCCGCGCCCTCCTCGGCGAGCTCCTGCCGGGCGCGCGTCAGCGCCTGGGAGGCCTGCCAGGCGGCCGACCCGTCCCCGCGGGCCTGGGCCCGCAGTACATCGACCGCCAGCTCGCCCGCCGCCCCGTAGCGCGACAGCCGCTCCAGCCACGGCCCCGCTTCGCCCGCCAGGGCCGGCAGCCGGCCGGGGGCCTCGCGCAGGACGGTGAACGCCTTGCGCAGCTCGGTCCCGGCCGCCGGGTCGCCCGCCGCGCGGGCCTTCCAGAACTGCTCGACCAGCGGCGCCAGGTACGCGGATTCCTCCTGCTTCAAACCCGACCCGGCGCTGTTTCCGGCCAGCGCCGCGACCGCCTCACGCGTGCGCGCGTCGGGGCCCGCCAGCTCGCGCACCGCCGCCGCCCAGGACTCCCCGGGCCGGTAGCCGCGCGGATTCCAGGCGAAGTCCGCCGCCGTGAACAGCGGGATGCGGGACAGGGTGCCCTGCGGCATGGCATTGGCCAGCAGCGCGGCCGAGCCGCCCGCGACCGCCGGTTCGCGGCCCGCGTACGGTCCGAGGAAGATCCGGCCCGGGTCCCAGTCGTTCACCGGGTAGTTGTCCATGAGGACCATCGGGTGGCCCAGTGCCGAGCGCGCCCCGGCCAGCTCCTTGCCGGTGATCGTGCGCGGCACCACGCCCACGCCCGTCCAGGCCACCTCCACCCGTTCGTCCAACGCGGCCGCCAGGGCGGTCCGGTAGGCGGTGGCGCCGTCCTGGTAGAACTCCGTCGGCAGCAGCGACAGCGGGGCCGTCCCCGGATGCCGCGCCGCCAGGTGCGCCGCCAGTTCGCCCGCGACCTCGGCGTGCGCCTTCGCGGCCGCCTTCGGGCCCTTCCCGAACCGTTCCCGGTCCTCCTCGCAGCCCCACTCGGTGTAGCTGACGTCCTGGAACTGCACCTGGAAGGCGTGGAAGCCCAGCTCCCACATCGCGTCCAGCTTGCGCGCGAGCGCCGCCCGGTCGGCCGCCGAGGACAGGCACATCGACTGCCCGGGCGTCACCGCCCAGCCCAGGACGACCCGGTTGGCGCGGGCCCGTTCGGCCAGCGCGCGGAACTCCTCCTGCTGCTCCCGCGGATACTCCTGGCGCCAGGCCGTCGTCCGGTAGGGGTCGTCGCCGGGCGCGAGCAGCAGCCGGTTCTGCTTGGTGCGGCCCATGAAGTCCAGCTGCGCCAGCCGCTGTTCCCGCGTCCACGGCTGCCCGTAGAACGCCTCCGCGATCCCCCGTACGGGCGCGGCGGGCCAGTCGCGCACCAGCACGCCGGGCACCTTCGCCCCGCCCCCGGCGAGGACCGCGCGCAGTGTCTGCGCCGCGTGGAACAGCCCGTCATCCCCCACGCCGGCCAGCGCGACGGTGTCCCGGCCGCCGGGCCGCCCCACGGCCAGCCGGTAGCCCCCGTCCGGCAGGTCACCGGCGTCGGCCGCGCCCAGCGCCCGCAGTGCCTCCAGCGCGTCCGGGCCCTGGAGCCGTACGACGGTGCCCCGTTCGGGCAGCGGCGCCCCGGGGGCCCGCTCGTGCAGGGTCCGTACGCCCGCTCCGCGCAGGGCGTCCCGTACCACCTGGACCGCGTACGGATCGGCGTCGGACGGGGCCACCAGAAAGGCCTCCGCGCCCAACGGCACTTCGCGCGCCGGGTCGGCGGCCATCGACTGCGGCCGGGGCCACACGGCCGGGCCCTCGGCAGGCGTGCGCACGGCGACGGTCCGGGGGTCGAGCACGGGCCCGTCGGCGGCGCCGTACGACGGATCCGTGGCCGGATTGCCCGGTGCGGCCGGCGCGTAGGGCGCCGCGGCGGCCCCGCGAGGCGCGGCCGCCACGGCCCCGCCCAGCAGTGATCCGATCACCGCGATGGCGGCGGCCGTCGCCCGCTTCCTGCCCCTGAGCTGCACAGAGTCTCCTCGTCCCGAGACGTCCCCCGCTCGTACGAATGAGCCCGAGCCCACCACCCGTGCGGCTGGAGTGTCAATGCGAGCGGGCGATCTGACCGGTATACGCCAGGAATGCGATGCCTCCGAGTGGGTAGAGCTGCGGTGTTCTGCGGTGTTCCCAGGCGGTGTTCCACCCTTCTGCACCACGCTTCTGATTTCCCCTCATGCACGAAGGAGTGCCGTAGATGGACGACCTGGCCCGGCTCGCGGCCCTGCACGGCATCGCCACCGCCTACCAGCCCGCCGCGGACGTCACCGTCCAGGTCCCGGAGGCCACCGTCAAGGCCGTCCTCGGCCTGCTCGGGGTGGTCACCGCCGCGCCCGGGGACATCCGGGCGGAGGCCGACGGCGCCGAGCGGGAGGAGGCCGTACGGCTGCTGCCGCCGACCCTGGTGCACTGGCAGGGGGATCCCGCCCCGCCCGCCCTGGCCGGGCTGCCGCCCGGGACCCGGGTCCGGGTGGAGCTGGAGGACACCGGGGCCTGCGTGCCGTGGAGTCCCGCACTGCCCCTCGGGGTCCACCGGGTGGCCGCCGAGGCGCCCGACGGGCGCACCGCCGAAGCCACCCTGATCGAGGCCCCGGACCGGGCCCCCGCCGCGCCCGGGCGGACCCACGGGCTGCTCGTCCAGCTCTACTCCCTGCTCTCCGAGCGCTCCTGGGGCATGGGCGACCTCGGCGACCTCGCCGGCCTCGCCCGCTGGGCCGGACGGACCCACGGCGCCGGGTTCATCCAGGTCAACCCGCTGCACGCGGCGGTGCCCGGCACCCCGACCGACCCGTCCCCCTACCGCCCCTCCTCCCGCCGCTTCCCGGACCCGGTGCACCTGCGGATCGAGGACGTCCCCGAGTACGCCGACTGCCCCGACCGCGAGGCCCTCGCCGAACTCGCCGCCCGGGGCGGGGAGCTGCGCCGCGAGGTCCTGGAGAAGGGCGCGCTGATCGACCGGGACGCCGTGTGGGCGCTCAAGCGGGCCGCCCTGGAGCTGCTGTACGCCGTCCCGCGCACGCCCGGAAGAGAAGCCGCCTACGCGGAGTTCCGTGCCGAACAGGGCCCGCCGCTGGACAAGCACGCCGCCTGGTGCGCGGCCGCGGCCGGGGAGGACCCCGATGAGCGGCTCGACTTCCACCGCTGGCTGGTCTGGCTGACCGACACTCAGCTCGCCGCCGCCCAGCAGGCCGCCCGCGGGGCCGGGATGGCCGTGGGCATCGTGCACGACCTCGCCGTCGGAGTGCACCCCGACGGATCGGACGCCCGTACCGGCCCCTTCCACGCCCGCGGCATCTGCGTCGGGGCGCCGCCGGACGCCTTCAACGCACGCGGCCAGGACTGGGGCCTGCCCCCGTGGCGCCCGGACCGGCTGGCCGCCGCCGGATACGCCCCCTTCCGGGCCCTGCTGCGCGGGGTGTTCCGGTACGCCGGCGCCCTGCGGATCGACCACGTGATGGGCCTGTTCCGGCTCTGGTGGATCCCGGAGGGAAGCCCGCCCGCCGAGGGCACGTACGTCGGCTACGACGGCGAGGCCATGCTGGCGATCCTGGTGCTGGAGGCCCACCGGGCCGGCTCCCTGGTCATCGGCGAGGACCTCGGGACGGTGGAGCCGCGGGTCCGTGCGGCGCTCGCCCGGCGCGGGGTGCTCGGGACCTCGGTGCTGTGGTTCGAGCGGGACTGGGCGGGCGACGGGAGCCCGCTGGCCCCGGGGGCGTGGCGGGCCGACTGCCTGGCCACCGCCACCACCCACGATCTGCCGCCCACGGCCGCCAAGCTGGCCGGCGCCCATGTGGAACTGCGCGACCGGCTGGGCCTGCTGACCCGCCCGCTGGAACGGGAGCGGGAGCAGGACGCCGCCGACACCGCCGAGTGGCTGGCCGTACTGGACCGCCTCGGCCTGGACACCAAGGGCGAGGAGGCCGCCGTACGGGCCCTGTACGCCTTCCTGCTGCGCACCCCCGCGCGGCTGGTCGGCGTATGGCTGCCGGACGCGGTGGGGGACCGGCGGCCGCAGAACCTGCCGGGTACGTGGGACCAGTACCCCAACTGGCGGCTGCCGGTCGCCGATGCCGCGGGGCGGCCGCTGACGCTGGAGGAGCTGGTCGCCTCGCCCCGGGCGAACGCCCTGCTGAGCGCGGTGGGGGAGGGCGTGCGACCTCGTACGGCACCCCCGGGCGCGCGCCCCGTTTAGGTGTTCGCTACGTTTGCACCGTGGACAAGAAGAACGCTCTGCGCGCCGGCGCCGTCACGGCCGGAACGACGCTGATGATGCTGCTGATGACGTCTCCCGCCCTCGCGCTGACCCGCGACGACGGTGACGACCCGGGCCCGGGCCTGAGCATTGCCCAGACGCTCGGCCTCTTCGTGGCCCTGCCGATCGTGCTGTTCCTGGTCATCGCGGGCCTCGTGATGGTCCTCGACAAGTCCGACAGGCAGCAGAAGCAGGCCTGAGCCGGTCCGACCCCGCGGGGTCGGGACCACAGGACTTCCCGGGCGCCGGGGGTCCGCACCGCCGATTCGTTTCGGCCGTGCGGCGACCCCCGGCGCCCTGTCGTGTCTCCGGGCGTGCTCAGACCCCGGCCAGCAGCTTGCGGAGCAGGCCGGTGAGGAGTTCGACCTCCTCCTCGTCCAGCCCGGTGAGCGCGGCGCGCTGTACTTCCAGACCGGCGCCGACGGCCTCGTCGATGAGCGCGAGGCCCCGCTCGGTGATCGTGACCTGGAGCCCGCGCCGGTCGTGGGGATCGGGCTTGCGGCAGAGCAGCCCGGCCTTCTCCAGCTTGTCCAGGCGCCCGGTCATGCCGCCCGTGGTGAGCATGAGCGTGGCCGACAGCTGGCGGGGCGAGAGCGTGTACGGAGCGCCGGAGCGGCGCAGCGTGGCCACGACGTCGAACTCCCCGCGCGAGATGCCGAAGCGGGCGTAGGTCTGCTCCATCGCGTCGCCCATGCCCCTGGCGATCCGGTAGATGCGGCCGAAGACGGCCATGGGGGCCGTGTCCAGGTCGGGGCGCACGGCGTACCACTGGGCGGCGATCGCGTCGACGGCGTCCTTCTCGGACTTCTCGTCCCTCTCGTCCTTCATGGCTGGAGTATCCGGTTCCCTTCCGTCGTTCGCAAGAAAGTTGCTTGATGCTAAGTGGCTTAGCGGTAAGCTACTTACCAGCAACCGACTTGGGGGAGGCGTCGTGAACGCAGTCAGTGCGGCACGGGTGGAGGGGGAGCGGTCCCTGCTCCTCGGTATCGGGATCAGCGCGGTCGGGATCGGGATGTACGTCCCGTTCTCGCTCGTCTTCTTCCACCACGTCACGGGCCTCTCCTTCACCCTGGTCGGCCTGGTCCTGACCGTCACCGGGGTGGCCGGACTGATCTTCATGCCGCTGGCGGGCACGGCCGTCGACCGGTTCGGCGCCAAGAAGGTCAACCTCGTGCTCTACGGGATACGGGCGGTCGGCTTCGCCCTCTACCCCTTCGCGGGCTCCCTGCCCGCCTTCGCCGCGGTCGCCCTCGTCACCGCCCTCGCCGACCGGTCCTTCGGAGTCGTCCAGCAGTCCCTGATCGGGGAGGTCGCGCAGGGCTCCGCCCGTGACCGGCTCCAGGCCTCCACCCGGGCCCTGCAGAACGCCGGGATGGGCGCGGGCGCCCTGCTCGTCTCCGGGGTGCTGGGGCTGTGGGGGACCGGCGGGTTCACCTACACCGCCTGGGCCAACGCGCTTGCCTTCGCCCTCGCCGGACTGCTCGTCAGCCGGGTGCGCCCGGTCCGCGCCGCCGCGACGGGATCGGCCCGGCCGGCGCCCGCCGGCTACCGGACCGTCCTGCGGGACCGGCCCTTCCTCGGGCTCACCGCCGCCAACTTCCTCACCGCGCTGGGCTACGCGGCCCTCTCCGTGCTCTTCCCCCTCTACCTCTCCACCTGGCTGGCCGCCCCCGACTCCCTCACCGGAGCCGCCTTCACCGTCAACACCGCCCTCTGCGCGGGCGTCGGTGTCCTGATCGCGGGCCGGGTCCGCCGCTCCGGCGCCCGCCGCACCCGCTCCGCGGCCCTCGGCGCGCTGCTCTTCGCCGCCGCTTTCGTCGGGCAGATCGTGCTCGGGACCCTCCGCCCCGGGCAGACCGTCACCCTCGTCGCGCTGCTGGCCATCGTCGTCGTCTACACCCTCGGCGAACTGGTGCACAGCCCGTCCGGGGGCGCCCTGTCGGTCTCGGCCGCCCCCGAAGCCGTCCGCGGCCGCTACCTGGCCACCTACCAGCTCTCGTACTCGCTGGCCACGGCGCTGGCCCCCGCCCTGTTCACCGCCCTGCTCTCCGTCGACGGGCGCCTGCCCTGGGCCGTACTGACCGTCGCCGCGCTGGGCGCCGCCCTCGCGCTGCTCCGGCTGGAGCGGCACCTGCCCGCGGAGGCCGTGCACGCCGAGCCGCCGGCCGCGGCGCCGCGCACGCTCGCGCCGGCCGCCGCCTGAACGCCTCGCCTGAACCCTGCTGCCTGATCCCCTCTTCCGAGGAGTCGCCTGCCATGAAGCGCATCGCCACCGTCGCCCTGACCGCCCTCGCCCCCGTTTCCTGGGGTTCGACCTACGCCGTGACGACCGAACTGCTCCCGCCCGACCGGCCCATGTTCACCGCGGTCATGCGGGCCCTGCCCGCGGGGCTGCTGCTGACCGCCCTCGCCCGTACGCTGCCCAAGGGCGCATGGTGGTGGAAGTCCGCCGTCCTCGGCACCCTCAACATCGGCGCCTTCATGCCGCTGCTGTTCCTCTCCGCGTACCGGCTGCCCGGCGGTGTCGCGGCCGTACTCGGCGCCGCCGGACCCCTGTTCGTCGTGGGGCTCGCCGCCCTCCTCCTCGGGGAGCGGGCGAGCCTGCGCACCGTGCTCGCCGCCGTCGCGGGCGCGTTCGGCGTGAGCATGGTCGTCCTCACCGCCGAGGCCGAGCTCGACCTCATCGGCATCCTCGCCGGGGTGATCTCCTCCGCCTCCATGGGCGCGGGCACCGTCATGACCAAGCGCTGGGGCCGCCCCGAGGGGGTCGGCCCGCTGGCCATGGCCGGCTGGCAGCTCACCGTGGGCGGGCTGGTCATCATCCCCGTCGCCGCGCTCGTCGAGGGGGCGCCGCCCGCGCTCGACGGCAGGGCCCTGCTCGGCTACGGCTACATGATGCTGATCAACACCGGTATCGCGTACTGGCTCTGGTTCCGCGGGATCGGCCGGCTCAGCGCCACCTCGGTCACCCTGCTCGGCCCGCTCTCGCCGCTCACCGCCGCCGTCATCGGCTGGGCCGCCCTCGGACAGGCGCTGACCCCCGTACAGCTGGTGGGCATGGCGATCGCCTTCGGAGCCACCGTCGCAGGCCAGATCGTGGTCGCCCGTACCGCTCAACCGTTCAGTTCAACTGAACAGAACGATCGAAACATTTCGATGGACCTGAGCGATGAGAGGGTGCGACGGTAGTCCCCACGACAGACAGACCCGACCCCGAGGGGGAGACACACAGTGGCCGTCATGGACCGCGTCCGTACCGCTTCGCACGGCAAGCCCACAGCCACGGGAAAGAAGGGGGCCGCCGGACTCGGCGTACTCCTCGCCCTGCTCGCGACGGTCGTCTGGTCCGGCAGCTTCGTCGCCACCCGGGACATGGCCGACAGCGTCCCGCCCGTCCAGGCCGTCTTCTGGCGCTGGATCATCGCCACCCTCGCGGTGGCCCCCTTCGCCGCCCGCCAGGCCTGGCAGCAGCGGGCCCTGATCCGGGCGCACCTCGGCTTCGTCGCCCTCGCCACGCTGTTCGGCGTCACCCTCTACAACACCCTCGTGCACCAGGCCGGACTGACCACATCCGCCTCCAACATGGGCATGATCATGGCCGCTTCGCCCGTCGTCATGGCGCTCTACGCCCGGCTCGGCGGCGAACGGCTCGGCGCCCGGCGCACCTTCGGGCTGCTGCTGGCCGCCTTCGGGGTGCTGCTGCTCGTCGGCGACGGCTCCCTCGGCTTCGACTTCGGCGCCGGCGACCTGTGGATGTTCGGCGCGGCCCTGTCCTTCGCCAGCTACAGCGCCCTGCTCAAGCGCAAGCCCGCCGAACTGGGCGGCCTGGCCTTCCTGATCACCACCTTCGTGCTCGGCGCGCTGATGCTGGCCCCCGCCTACGCGATCTCCGTCTCCGTGCAGGGCGGCTTCGAGGTCACCGCCGGAACGGCCGGACCGCTGCTGTACGTCGGGGTGTTCTCCTCGGCCGTCGCCTTCTTCGCCTGGAACAAGGCGATCTCGGTCATCGGGGCGGCCCGCGCCGGAGTCGTCTACTACCTCCAGCCGGTGTGCGTGGCGGGCCTCGGCTTCCTGCTGCTGGGCGAGCAGACCGGCCCGACCCAACTGCTCTGCATGGCGCTGATCCTGGGCGGCGTGGCACTGGGAGCACGGCGGTAGGTTCGGCCCCATGACCGAGTGGGACATCAAGAAGCTGCGGATCCTGCGGACCCTCGCCGAACAGGGGACCGTGACCGCGACGGCCGAGGCGCTGCACATGACGCCCTCGGCCGTTTCGCAGCAGCTGACGAACCTCGCGCGGCAGCTCGGGGTGGCGCTGCTGGAGGCCCAGGGCCGCCGGGTCCGGCTCACCGACGCGGCGCACCTCGTACTGCGGCACGCGGAGGCGGTGTTCGCGGAGCTGGAGCGGGCCGACGCGGAGCTGGCCGGGTATCTCGCCGGGGACGCGGGGGAGGTGCGGATCGGCGCCTTCTCCACCGCCGTGCCGGCGCTCGTGGTCCCGGCGGTGGCGGCGCTGCGGCGGTCCCACCCGGGGGTGGAGGTCCGGATCCGGGAGACGGAGGCGGCGGAGTCGTACGAGCTCCTGTCGGCCGGCGGCGTGGACCTGGCGCTCTCACTGGCGGCCCATGCGCCGACCGCGCGCGATCCCCGGTTCACCCGGGTGACGCTGATGGAGGACCCGCTGGACGTGGCCCTCCCGCCGGGGCATCCGCTGGCGGCCGCGCCGGACCTGAGGCTGGCGGACCTGTCCGGAGACCCGTGGATCTACGGGGGCAGCGGCCCCTGGTCGGAGATCGCCGTGGGCGCGTGCGAGGCGGCGGGCTTCGTCCCGGAGCAGGCGCACTCGGCGTCCGGCTGGACCGCGATCCTGGCCATGGTGGAGGCCGGCATGGGCGTGGCCCTCGTACCCCGCATGGTGTCGAGCCGCGCCTCGGGCGTGGCGGTCCGGGTCCTCACCCACGACCGCCCGACGCGGCACGTCATCGCGGCGGTCCGCCGTGGCGCGGAGTCCGCGCCGGCGGTGTCCCACGCCCTGACGGCCCTGCGCGCCGCCGCTGCTGGGGCTCCGCCCCAGACCCCGCGCCTCAAACGCCGGCGGGGCTGAAATTGCCCCGCCGGCGACTGAGGCGGCTTAGACCCGAGCGGCAGCGGAAGCGGCGTCGGCTGCCTGGGCCCGCAAGGCGCGTTCGACGCCCGCGCGGGACTCCGAGACCAGCCGGCGCAGGGCCGCGTTCGGCTCGGCCGAGGCCAGCCAGGCGTCCGTCGCGGCCAGGGTCTCCGGGGAGACCGCGAGCGCCGGGTACAGGCCGAGCGCGATCTGCTGGGCGATCTCGTGGCTGCGGGTGTCCCAGACCTGCTTGACCGCCGCGAAGTACTTCTCGGTGTACGGGGCGAGCAGCTCGCGCTGGTCGGTCTGCACGAAGCCGGCGATCACCGCCTCCTGCACCGCGTTCGGCAGGTCATCGGCCTCCACCACCGAGGCCCACGCCCCGGCCTTGGCCTCCGCCGTCGGGCGCGCCGCCCGGCAGGTCGCAGCGTGGCGCTCGCCCGCCGCCGTGGAGTCCCGCTCCAGCTCGGCCGCGATGGCCGGCTCGCCGGAGACACCCGTCGCGACCAGGCGCTCCAGGAACGTCCAGCGCAGCTCCGTGTCGACGGCCAGGCCCTCGAGCACGGCCGCGCCGTCCAGCAGCGCCGACAGGTACGTCAGCTGACCCTCGGTACGGGCGGTGTCCGCGAACGTACGTGCCCACGCCAGCTGGTGGTCGCTGCCCGGCTCGGCCGCACGCAGGTGCTCCAGCGCGGCCTCGGTCCAGATCGCCAGGCCCTCCTCGCGCCACGCCGGGTCGGCGTACAGGTCGACGGCCAGCTTCGCCTGACGCTGCAGCGTCTGGACGACGCCGATGTCGGACTCCTTGCCGATGCCGGAGAGCACCAGCGCGAGGTAGTCACGGGTGGCCAGCTCGCCGTCCCGGGTCATGTCCCAGGCCGAGGCCCAGCACAGCGCGCGCGGCAGGGACTCGGTGAAGTCGCCCAGGTGCGCGGTCACGCATCCCAGCGAGACCTCGTCCAGGCGGACCTTCGCGTACGACAGGTCGTCGTCGTTCAGCAGCACGACGGCCGGGCGGGCGCGGCCCACCAGCTCCGGCACCGCCGTCAGCGCGCCGTCGATGTCCAGCTCGATCCGGTCGGTGCGCACGAGGCGGCCGTCCTGGAGCTCGTACAGGCCCACCGCGATGCGGTGCGGGCGCAGTACCGGCTCGCCCTTGGCGCCCGCCGGGAGCGCCGGGGCCTCCTGGCGGATCGCGAAGGCGGTGATCGCACCGTTCGCGTCCGTCTCGATCTCCGGGCGCAGGATGTTGATGCCCGCGGTCTCCAGCCACGCCTTCGACCAGGCGGTCAGGTCGCGGCCCGAGGTCTCCTCCAGGGCGCCCAGCAGGTCGGACAGGCGCGTGTTCCCGAACGCGTGCGCCTTGAAGTACGCCTGCACGCCCTTGAAGAACTCGTCCATGCCGACGTAGGCCACGAGCTGCTTGAGCACCGAGGCGCCCTTGGCGTACGTGATGCCGTCGAAGTTGACCAGGACGTCGTCCAGGTCACGGATGTCCGCCATGATCGGGTGCGTGGACGGCAGCTGGTCCTGCCGGTACGCCCAGGTCTTCGTGGAGTTGGCGAAGGTGGTCCACGCGTGCGGCCACTTCGAGCCCTCGGCGTAGGCCTGGCAGGCGATCGAGGTGTAGGTGGCGAACGACTCGTTCAGCCACAGGTCGTTCCACCACTCCATGGTGACGAGGTCGCCGAACCACATGTGGGCGAGCTCGTGCAGGATCGTCTCCGCGCGCACCTGGTAGGCGGCGTCCGTCACCTTCGAGCGGAAGACGTACTGGTCGCGGAAGGTGACGGCGCCCGCGTTCTCCATGGCGCCGGCGTTGAACTCCGGGACGAAGAGCTGGTCGTACTTGGTGAACGGGTAGGCGTAGGCGAACTTCTCCTGGAACCAGTCGAAGCCCTGCCGGGTCACCTCGAAGATCGCGTCCGCGTCGAGGAACTCGGCGAGCGAGGGCCGGCAGTAGATGCCGAGCGGCACGGACTGCCCGTCCGGGCCCTCGTAGGAGCTGTGCACCGAGTGGTACGGGCCGACGATCAGCGCGGTGATGTACGAGGAGATGCGCGGGGTCGGCTCGAAGACCCACACGTTGTCCTTGACGTCCGCGGCCTCCGGCGTCACCGAGTTCGAGATGACCGTCCAGCCCTCGGGGGCCGTCACGGTGAACTGGAACGTGGCCTTCAGGTCGGGCTGCTCGAAGCTGGCGAAGACCCGCCGCGCGTCCGGCACCTCGAACTGGGTGTACAGGTAGGCCTGCTGGTCGACCGGGTCGACGAAGCGGTGCAGGCCCTCGCCGGTGTTGGTGTACGCGCAGTCCGCGACGACCCGGAGCTCGTTGGCCCCGGCCGCCAGGTGCTCCAGGGCGATGCGCGAGTCCCGGAAGACGGCGGCGACGTCCAGCGACTTGCCGTTCAGGACGACCTCGTGCACGGCCGGGGCGACCAGGTCGATGAAGGTCTCGGCCCCGGCCTCGGCCGACTGGAAGCGCACGGTGGTCACGGAGGGGTACGTACCGCCCTCCTGCGCGCCGCTGAGATCGAGTTCGATCTCGTAGGAGTCGACGGTCAGCAGCTTTGCCCGCTGCTGAGCCTCTTCACGGGTGAGATTCGTGCCTGGCACGCGGTCATCTCCTTCGATGGTTACGTTGCCCGCCATCCTTCCACGAGGGCCGGGTCACCGTGCCGGAGTAATCCACGGGCGAACGCGAGGTCGGAAACCTGCCAGACGGCGGCGGGCGGCGGCGCGACGCTGGTGGGCATGAGCATCAGGTACTGGGCGAGGCCCATCGAGGAGGCGGCGCTCAAAGAGCTCCGCGTACGTGACGACGCGGGGCGGGAGCCCGTCCCGTACACCGACGACGAGGGCGGCGCGCCGCTGAGGTGCTGCCTGCGGCCGAGCGCGGCCGGTGAGCGGATCGTGCTCGTCTCGTACGCACCGCTGCGCCGCTGGGCCGCCGCCACCGGGGCGGAGCCGGGTGCGTACGACGAGCAGGGGCCGGTCTTCGTCCATGCCGAGGACTGCGGCGGGCCCGCCGGTGGCGCGGAGTCGTACCCCTTCACCCGGCCGGGCCTGCAGCGCACCGCCCGCCGGTACAGCGCCCGCGGGCACATACTCGGCGGGCGGGTGCTCGACCTCGGCGATGACCCCGAAGCCGTGCTCGGGCAGGCCCTGGACGAGGCCTTCGGCGATCCGCAGGTCGCGCTAGTGCACGTCAGGGCCGCCGAGTTCGGCTGCTTCCAGTTCGAGGTGCGCAGGCCCTGACAGGGGAGAGGGGCGGCGCCCTGACGGCGCCGCCCCTCAGCCGTGCGAGCGGGATCAGCCGCGCAGCTCCTCGGCCACGAGCTCGGCGATCTGGACCGCGTTCAGGGCCGCGCCCTTGCGGAGGTTGTCGTTCGAGACGAAGAGCGAGAGGCCGTTCTCGACGGTCTCGTCGACGCGGATGCGGCCCACGTACGAGGCGTCCTTGCCGGCGGCCTGGAGTGGGGTCGGGATCTCGGACAGCTCGACGCCCGGGGCGTCCTTCAGCAGCTCGTACGCGCGCTCGACGCTGATCGGGCGGTCGAAGCGGGCGTTGACCTGGAGGGAGTGGCCGGAGAAGACCGGCACGCGCACGCAGGTGCCGGAGACCTTGAGCTCCGGGATCTCCAGGATCTTGCGGGACTCGTTGCGGAGCTTCTGCTCCTCGTCGGTCTCGAAAGAGCCGTCGTCCACGATCGAGCCGGCGAGCGGGACGACGTTGAAGGCGATGGGCCGCTTGTAGACCGCGGGCTCCGGGAACTCGACGGCCTCGCCGTCGTGGGCCAGCTCCGCTGCGCGCGGGGCCACGGCCTTGACCTGGCCGTCGAGCTCGGCGACGCCGGCCACACCGGAGCCGGAAACGGCCTGGTAGGTGGTGGCGATCAGCGCGTTCAGGCCCGCCTCGTCGTGCAGCACCCGCAGCACCGGCATCGCGGCCATGGTGGTGCAGTTCGGGTTCGCGATGATGCCCTTGGGGCGGTTCTTGATCGCGTGCGGGTTGACCTCGGAGACGACGAGGGGGACCGCGGGGTCCTTGCGCCAGGCGGAGGAGTTGTCGATCACGACGGCGCCCTGCGAGGCGACCTTCTCGGCGAGGGCCTTGGAGGTGGCGCCGCCCGCGGAGAACAGCACGATGTCCAGGCCCGAGTAGTCGGCCGTGGAGGCGTCCTCGATGGTGATCTCCCGGCCCTCCCACACCAGGGTCGAGCCGGCCGAACGGGCCGAGGCGAACAGCCGCAGCTCGTCCACCGGGAACTTCCGCTCGGCGAGGATGCCGCGCATGACTCCGCCGACCTGTCCGGTGGCTCCGACGATTCCGACCCTCACGGTGACTCCTTCTGGTACCTACGACGCGGGCGCGCGTGAGGCCATCATGCGTTCGACCCCACGAGCCTTGTCCAATCCATTGTCCGAGGAACGGACGGTGTCCTGAATGTGAACCCCCGTGACGAGTGTGTGGCGGGCCTGTTGCGGCACCCATCAAACATCGTTTTGGCAGGTCACAGCCGGTTAGCTTCCGTTCTGTCGGGTCCGTAATCCGGATCCGGTGTCCGCTGACCGAAACACCTGACTCGGGGAGAACAACCGTGGGCGCCATCCGCCACCGCCGCCGGTCCATACCGGCCCTCGCCGCACTCGCGGCCGCCGTCGCCGCCGCACCCGTCCTGCTCGCCGCCACTCCGGCGCAGGCCCACCCGCGCGAGGGCAGGCTCGCCAAGGAACTGGTGGAGGAGGTCACCGCCCGCGGCGCCTACCGCCACCTGGCGAAGTTCCAGCAGATCGCCGACGCCAACGGCGGCAACCGCGCCACCGGCACGCCCGGCCACGCGGCCTCCGCCGCGTATGTGCACGACACCCTGAAGAAGGCCGGGTACCAGGTCTCGTACCAGGACTTCGACATCTACCAGGCGCACACGAAGACGGAGAAGACCACGGTGCTGGGTACGGAGGGCCGCGAGCTGGCCACCGCCGCCTTCACCTTCACCCCGTCCACCCCCGCGGGCGGCCTGAGCGCGCCGCTCGCCCTCGCACGGGTCGACGAGACCCCCGGCTGCACCGCGGACGACTACCCGGCCGGGGCCTTCACGGGCAAGATCGCCCTGGTCAAGCGCGGGGCCTGCACCTTCGTGGAGAAGCAGAAGGCCGCCGCGGCAGCCGGTGCGCTCGGCGTCATCGTCTACAACCACAGCGGCACCACGCCGGTGCGCGGCGGGTTCTCCTCGCCCGCCGAGGGGGTCATCCCGAGCGCGGGCATCACGCTCGCCGACGGCGAGGCGCTGACCGCGGCCGCCGGCCAGGGCGAGGTGCGGGTGCGCCTGGACCTGGACCAGGAGCACGTGAAGAAGACCACCCGCAACGTGATCGCCGAGACCCGCGGGGGCCGCGCAGACCGCGTCGTCACGGTCGGCGCCCACCTGGACTCGGTCGCCGAGGGCCCGGGCATCAACGACAACGGCTCCGGCTCGGCCGGTCTGCTGGAGGTCGCCCTCCGGCTGGCCGACGAGGGCGCCAACAACAAGGGCAAGGGCAAGCAGCCCGCCAACAAGGTCCGCTTCGCCTGGTGGTCGGCGGAGGAACTGGGCCTGCTCGGCTCGGAGCACTACGTGGCGCAGCTGTCCGAGAAGCAGAAGAAGGACATCGCGCTCTACCTCAACTTCGACATGATCGCCTCGCCGAACCCGGCGCAGTTCGTCTACGACGGCGATGACTCGGACAAGACCGGAGCGGGCGCGGGCCCGGCCGGCTCGGCGCAGATCGAGGCGCTGATCAACGGCTTCCTCGACAAGAAGGGCAAGCCGCACGAGGGCAGCGACTTCGACGGCCGTTCCGACTACGGCCCGTTCATCGCGAACGGGATCCCGGCGGGCGGCACCTTCACCGGCGCCGAGGGCATCAAGACCGCCGAGCAGGCCGCGCGGTACGGCGGCACGGCCGGGGCCCCGTACGACCCGAACTACCACGGGGCGGGCGACGACCTGAAGAACCTGGACCTCAGGGTCTTCGACACCAACCTGGACGTCATCGCCCACGCGGTGGGCACGTACGCCCAGGACCTGAGCTCGCTGAAGGGCTGAGGCAGCGCGAAGGGGCCGGTGCTCGAATCGAGCACCGGCCCCTTCTTCATGCGGTCACACCGTCACGCGGGTCACGCGGGTCACGTGCGTTACGGGAGGACCTTCTCGATCTGCACACTGCCGGTGCCGGCGGCGGTACCGCGGGCGTTGAGCAGCCGGACCTGGCCGAAGAACTGACGGCCCTCGGGGGCCGCGCTGCTGACCAGGACGTTCGCCGAGACCTGCGCGGTGGCGCCGTTGGCGAGGTTCACCGCGGTGGTCTCGTCGACCTGGACGGAGCCCAGGGCGGTCGAGAAGTACACGTCGCGGTAGTCGTACGCGGTGGAGCCGGACGGGATCGCGTAGCCGAACACCTGGATGGTGTAGGTGCCCGCGGCCGGGTTGACCAGGCTCACGGCCTCCTCGGAGTCGCCGTCGGCGGAGGAGCCGACCTTGACGCCGTCCTTGAAGACGTCCAGGTCGAGGTCGGCGGCGGTGTCGGACACCTTGCCGATCGCGATGTCGAGGCGGGAGACGCCCTCGCCGATCGTGACCTCGGTGGTCTGGGTCTCACCGGCGGCGATGGTCGGCTTGGCGACCTTCGCGGAGCCGAGCGGGCCGCCCTGGAGCTTGCCGCCGGAGATGGCCGCGGCGTCGTTCTTGACGGACCACTGGACCGGGGCGGGGGTGCCCTGCTTCACCTCGGGCAGGACCTTGACCGCGGGGTCGAAGGCCGCGCCGAGCACGGAGACGTCCAGCTTGAACGGGTTGTCGAGCAGCGGCGACGTACGGCGCGACTCGACCTCGATCTCCCAGACGCCCGGCTGCGGGTCGGCGTACGAGCGCAGGTCGGGGCGGCAGGTGTTCGCCGGGTTGTCGTAGTTCGGGTAGCACTGGGTCGTGGCGCTGTCCTCGACGCCCACACCGTACGGGTGGATCGAGATGAAGCGCGTCTGGCTGCCCGCCGCGAGACCGCCGAGGGCGACCTCGAGGGTCTTGGCGCCCGCCGGGACGGTCACGAAGTACGACTTGTGGCTGTTGCGCTGCACGGAGGAGGTGTCCGACAGCGTGAACGACGGCTTCGCCAGCGGGGTGGCGGCGACGACCGTGGTCAGGATCTGCTTGTCGATGCCCTCGGTGGTCTCGTCGTCCAGCTGCAGGATGCCGCTGTGGACGCCGCCCGACTTGGCGTTGGCCTCGACCTTGATGGTGACGGGCTTGTTCAGCGGCAGGGTGACGTAGTCGTAGCCGCCGATGACCTTGAAGGTGCCGTCGTTGTTGCGCCAGCTCAGGTTGTGCCGGGTGCCGTACTTGACGCCCGTGGTGCGGGTGACGACGACGTTGTAGACCTTCTTCTGGCCGACCTTGAGGCCGCCCTCGCGGTCGTAGAGGCCGGTGCCGGAGCCCGGGGTCTTCAGGAACTGGTCGATCGCGGTGTCGACCGGCGCCTGGACGGTGAACTCGTTGGCCTTCGCGTCGCGCTGGATGGACTCCCACGCGTCGACGACGTTGATCAGGCCGGAGCCCTGGGCGTGCGCCGGGACGTCGTCGATCTTCTTCGCGGTGCTGGTGAGCGCCACGCGCAGGCCCGCCGGGGTCAGCTTGATGTTCTGCTGCTTGGCGGCCGAGATCAGCAGGGCGCTGGCGCCCGCCGCCTGCGGCGAGGACATCGAGGTGCCCTGGAGCATGCCGTAACCGGCCGGGAGGTTGTAGCCGGCCTCCTTCACCGGGGCGCCGGGCAGCCAGGTCTGGATGGTGTTGATGGATGCGCCGGGGGCGGTGATGGTCGGCGTGAACCCGCCGTCCTCACGCGGACCGCGCGAGGAGAAGGGGAACATGTTGTACTTCTTGGCCACGCCGGAGCCGTAGTTGGCGGCCCAGGTCTCCTTGGAGACCGCGGCACCCACGGAGATGACCTTGTCCGCGAGACCGGGGTCGCCGATGGTGTTGACGCCGGGACCTTCGTTGCCCGCCGAGATGACGAGCTGGACACCGTAGGTGTCGATGAGGTTCTTGTAGAGCTCGGAACGCGCGTTGTTGCCGTCGTTCAGCGCCGGGAGGCCACCGATCGACATGTTGACGATGTCGACGCCGCGGTTCACGACGAGGTCGATCATGCCCTCGGTCAGCGCGATGTTGGTGCAGCCGCCGGACCAGGAGCAGGCGCGCGAGGAGACGAGCTTCGCGCCGGGCGCCTCGCCGTTCATCTTGCCGCCGAAGAGGCTGTTGGCGGCGGTGATGCCGGCGACGTGCGTGCCGTGCTCGGACTCGATGATGCCGATGTTGACGAAGTCGGCCTTCTTGCCGACCCAGTCACCACCCAGCGGGTCCATCGGGACGTCCTTGCGGATCTCGATCACGAACGGGATGCGCTCGGCGACGTCGGTCGCCGGGTTGTCCGTGCCGAAGTAGCCGATCTGGTAGCCGTCCTTGTACGGCTTCATCGGCTCGTTGTTCGTGAAGTCGTTGTCCTGGTCGGTGTCGACGCGGACGGTGCCGGCGGCGACGTCGTAGAGCATGCCGAACCGGTCGGTGGTGTCCCCGTCGCGGTTGACGTCGCCCTTCGCGTCACCGTTGGCGGTGATCGACTCGCTGAAACGGCTCCACTGGAAGCTGCCCTCGGGGGCCTTCCAGCTCGCCCCGCCCGCGGTGAAGCTGCCGCCGGCGGCGGTGACCGGGGTGATCTGGGCGCGCCAGGTGGCGTCGCCGTCGGTGATCGGGTCGGTCGCCGTCACCCAGTCGACGATCTTGCGCTCGCCGGTGGTGGTCTTCTGCAGGGCCGGGTGGCCGAGGTCGACGCCCGAGTCCATGATGCCGATGGTCACGCCACGGCCGTCGGCCTGCGGGTTCTTCGCGACGAAGTCCACCGCGCCGGTCTCGAAGGACGGGTTGTACGGGTTCTTCGCCGGGGTGTTCTTGTCCGGCGCCGCGTACGTCTCGGCCGCGGTCTTCTTGGCCGCACCCGATTCGCTGTGGGCGTCGGGGCGCGGGTCCGGCAGCTGGATCTCGTGCCGCAGGTCGATGCCGTGCACCGAGGACAGCTTGGCGGCCGCCTTCAGCGCGGCCTCCGCCTTGCCGGTGGGCAGGGTGGCGCGGACGTAGCCGAGCTTGTCGTACGTCCGGCCCACCGAGGCGCCCTGGACGGCGTCGAGCTGGTCGGCCACCTGCTTGGTCTCGCCGGGGGCGGTCGCGACCATGACGGTGACGGTCGCGTCACCCTTGGTCTTGGCCGCCTGGAGCAGCTCTGCGTCGGCCGAACCGAGCTTCTGGTCGGCGGACTTCACGGCCGCCTTGGCACCCGGGTTGTCGGTGCCGGTGGCCGCGAAGACGGGTACGGAGCCGGTGGCCGCGAGCGCGGCGACCAGGCCGGCCGCTGCCGCGACGCGCGCGGCGCGCCGTCTGGCCCCGGGTATGGAGCTGGGGGATTCGAGGGTCATCTGCATCCCTGGTCAGTGGAAGAAATGGTCCGGAATTCGGTGCCGGATGACCGGTCAGCTTTGCGCAAGAGCAAGGTCTTTGGGGAGAGTTGTTATTGACCGAGACCTGCCATGGCGGACTCTCGCCAGTGCGGAGCATGCGCCAGTGCGGCCGTACCAGAACAGACCGGGACGAACCAAAGGGCTGGAGAGTAGATTTGTAGACTCTCCGACGGCGCGTCAGGAGTGAGGCAGGGCTCGCCGCCGGATCAGGTGTGACAACTTTCGGGGTTTCAGCGCTCGCGCGTGCGCGCGTAATGACGAGAGGCCTTCGCCCGGTTTCCGCAGGCGGCCATCGAGCACCAGCGCCGGGTGCCGTTGCGCGAGACGTCGTGGAAGTGCAGGACGCAGGTCTCGGAGGCGCACTTGCGGATCCGGTCGGGCGCGGAGTCCAGCAGTTCCAGATAGTTCCGGGCGGCCGTCCAGGCCGGACCCCAGGTCCGGTCGTCGAACTCGGTCCGCTCGCCCGTGCCTTCGGCGGTCAGCGTGGGCCGGATCCGGCCGTGCTCCAGCACCGCGTCGACCAGGGCCCGCGCGCTCTCGCGGGCCGGGTCGGCCACCGCGCGTGCCAGGGCCTCGCGGGCGGTCAGCAGGTGGACGAGGGTCGGGGCGTCCGCGCGGAAGCGGCCGGCCAGGCCGGTGCTCTCCAGCCAGACCGCGAGCCCCTCGATCCGGGTCAGCCCGGCGGCTCCCGCGAAGAGGTCGAGCGGTTCGCCGTCGCCGATCCAGCGGGTGTTCAGCAGGTCGAGCGCGACCGGCTCCCCGGTCAGGGGTCGTGGGTCCGCCGCCGCCGTCATGTCCCCGAACCCTTCTCGCCGCCTTGCCGCTAACCCCTCAAGAGTACGTGACCGGTTGACGCCGTTCTGCCTAACCTTTAATCTCGATATAGAAGGTTAGAGAAAATCCTCTGGGGAAGGTACTGCCATGACGACCGTCATCAGCAAGCTCCGCACGGGCCACGTGGGCCTGAACGTCACCGATCTGGACCGGTCGCTCGCCTTCTACCGGGACGCCCTCGGATTCCAGGTGCTGGGCGAGGGCAAGGAGGAAGGGCGCCGCTTCGCATTCCTCGGCCAGGACGGCGAGCTGGTCCTCACCCTGTGGCAGCAGGCCGACGGCGCCTTCGCCCCGGCCTCGGCCGGACTGCACCACCTGGCGCTCTCGGCCGGCGCCATCGAGGAGGTACGGGCGTACGAGGAGCGGCTGCGGTCGCTGGGCGTGGAGTTCGCGTACGAGGGAGTCGTCGCCCACGGCGAGGGCGCGGCCTCCGGCGGCATCTTCTTCCACGACCCCGACGGCACCCGCCTGGAAATCTCCGTACCGACCGGCGCAGAGGGTGCTTCCGCCCCCACCGCGGGGGCGCCGACCTGCGGATTCTTCTAATGAGCACGGGTGCGTACCACTGGGGTCCGCTGGCCGTGCAGGAACGGGTCGGCGTACGGGACCTGGCCGAGCACGTCGGCCGCTCGATCGGCACCGGCATCCGGGACGTCGCCGCGGCCTTCCTGGGCCTCCAGCCCCACCTGGTCGTCGGCGCCGCCGACGGCGCGGGGCGGATGTGGGCCTCGCTGCTCACCGGGGCGCCCGGATTCGTACGGGCCACCGGGCCGGACCGGATCACGGTCGCCGGCGGACTACCGGCGGGCGACCCGCTCGCCGAGGCGCTGGCCACCGCGGGCACCCGGGTCGGCACCATCGCGCTCGACCCGCGCACCCGGCGCCGGATGAGGCTGAACGGAACCCTCGAGGTGACCGGGCGCGGGTTCGCCGTGCGGGCGGAGCAGGTGTTCGCCAACTGTCCGAAGTACCTGCAGCAGCGGCAGCCGCTGGACCTGGCCGCCGAGGGAGCCGGTGTCGTGCGGCGCGGGGACGCGCTCACCCCCGGCCAGGAGCGGGCCGTCCGCGCCGCCGACACCTTCTTTGTCGCCACCACGGCGGAGGCGGACGGGGCCGACGCCAGCCACCGGGGCGGGCTCCCGGGCTTCGTGGAGGTGTCCTTGCCCGGGGAGCTGAGCTGGCCGGACTACGCGGGCAACGGCATGTTCCTCACCCTGGGGAACCTGACGGCCGATCCGCGGGCCGGACTGCTCTTCCCCGACTGGGAGAGCGGGGCGCTGCTCCAGCTCAGCGGCCGGGCGGAAACCGAGTTCGGGGCCGACGGGGAGCGGCGTGTCCGCTTCCACGTGGAGTCGGTGGTGGAGAGTCTGCATCCGGGGCGGCTGCGGTGGAGCGCCCCGGAGTACTCGCCTCACCTGGGGAGCACCACCAGATAGGAGGCGGGTTCGCGGTCGCCGGACGCCGTCAGGGCGGTCCTGATGACCGCGGCCTGCTGCTCGGGCCAGTCGCGGAGCTTGCGCGGGGTGATGTGGATGACGGTCACCCCGAGCCGCTCCAGGGTCTCCCGCTTGCGGACGCACTCGGACCACTGCTCGTCCTCGCCCTGGCGCGGGGCGCGGGTGTCGATCTCCAGGGCGACGGAGTGCTCGGGCCAGAACGCGTCGACCCCGCCGAGGTGGGGGCCGCCGGGCAGGCGCAGGTCCACGTTCCAGACGGGCTCGGGGAGGTCGTGGCCCCGTACGAGGTGGTAGAGCCGGTCCTCGGCCAAGGCGCGGCCCTCGGCGAGCAGCGATTCGACGGCGTCGACCACGTGCGGGCGGTTCAGCAGCCGGGCCACCGTCAGCTCCCGTACGACGGCGGCAGGTTCGCAGTGCCCGGCGCGGACCGCCTCGCTGAGCAGGCGGCGTACGGTGCCGGCGTCGGAGAGCTGGGCGACGGCGTCGGCCACGGCCCGCGCGACGGGCGCCACCGGCAGGCCGGTCACCTCCTGGGAACGCGGCGGGGTGTGCGAGCGGACGATGCGGACGTCGCCGGTGGAGCGCAGCCGCCGGGTCCCGGGCACCAGTACGTCGATGTGGGAGAGGACGAGCAGCGCGGGCGCGGAGCTGAACCGGTACAGCGCGAGCGCCGCCAGCCCGGTGATCATGGCCTCGCCGCTGCCGCGGCGGCCCGCGTACAGCAGCGCGGCGTGCAGCCGCTCCTCGCTGGTCGCGGGCCCCGAGTGGAGCAGGAACACCCCGGGCAGGATCTGCTGCCAGGGCCGCTCGGCGGCGTCGGAGGCGGTGATGCCGTGCTCGCGCAGCTGGGCCAGGGTCAGCACGCGGGGGCGGGTGCCGGTGAGGTGGGCGAGGGGGAGGGGTGCGTTGTGGTTCATGACGCGGTGATTCCCTCAGGCCATGGCCTCGCTAACCCCTGTTACACGCCCGTCGGCAAATCGGGACAAGCCGGGGCTAAAGTACGGGCGTTCGACTGCCGATGGGGTGCGCCGCTGAACAGGCTCGGCGGGGCTGGATTGCCCGGAGGGCAATTCCAGCCCCGCCGGCGTTTGAGGCGCGGGGTCCTGGGGCGGAGCCCCAGCAGCGGCGCCGCGGGCTAGTTGCCCGCCGCCGCGTCGCAGCGCTGCGCGCGCAGGGCCCGGGCCAGGTCGTCGCGGGACTCGAGCACCAGGCGGCGCAGTGCCGGAGCCGCATCCACATGGGCGGAGAGCCAGGCGTCCGTCGCCGAGACGGTGGACTCCGAGTCCTGGAGCGACGGGTACAGCCCCTTCACCACATCCATGCCGATCTGGATCGACCGGTCCGCCCACACCCGCTCGATCACCTCGAAGTAGCGCTCCGAGCAGGCCGCCAGCAGGCCCCGCTGCGAAGGCTGCTGCATACCGGCGATCGTCGCCTCCACCAACGCGTTCGACAGGGCGTCCGACTCGACCACCGCCGCCCACGCCTGGTCCTTCACCGCCGCCGACGGCCGCGCCGCCAGGCACCGCACCTGGTGCCGCTTGCCTGACGCCGTGTCGTCCCGCGCCAGTTCGGCGCTGAGCACGCCCTCGTCCACGGCCCCGTGCGCGGCCAGCGGCAGCAGGAAGTCCCAGCGCAGCTCCTGGTCCACGTCCAGTCCGTCGACCCGGGCGGACCCCTCCAGCAGTCCCAGCAGCAGCTGGAAGTCGCCTTCCGTCGCCGCGCTCGCCGCGAAGAAGCGGGCCCAGGTCAGCTGGTGCTCGGACCCCGGCTCCGCCAGCCGCAGTTCGTGCAGCGCACCCGCCGCCAGGTCCCGGCCGCCCTGCTCGCGCCAGTCCGGCGCCGCGTAGTGGGTGATCGCGGTCAGCGCCTGCGCGTGCAGCATCTGCAGCACGCCGACGTCCGTCTCCCGCCCCGCGTGCGCCAGTACCAGCGAGATGAAGTCACGCGCGGGCATCAGCCCGTCCCGCGTCAGGTTCCACAGCGCCGACCAGCTCAGCGCCCGCGCGAGCGGGTCCGTCAGGTCGCCCAGGTGCGCCCGCAGCGTGGCCAGCGAGCCCTCGTCGAAGCGGATCTTGCAGTAGGTGAGGTCCTCGTCGTTGACCAGGACCAGGTCCGGCCGCTCCCGGCCCGCCAGCTCCGTGACCACGGTCCGCGCGCCCGACACGTCCGTCCCGGCCCGCGCGTAGCGGACCAGGGTGCCGTCGGACTCCAGCCGGTACAGGCCGACCGCGACCCGGTGCGGCCGCAGCTCCTCGCCCTCCTGCAGCACCGCCAGCTCGGTCACCCGCCCGCCCGCGTCGTAGGTCACCACCGGCGTCAGCACGTTCACCCCCGCCGTCTGCAGCCAGGCCCGCGACCACTCGGCCATGTCCCGCCCGGAGACCTCCGCCAGCACCGACAGCAGGTCGTCCAGCGTGGTGTTCCCGTACGCGTTCGCCTTGAAGTAGCGCCGCGCGCCCTCCAGGAACGCGTCCCGCCCCACGTAGGCGACCAGCTGCTTGAGCACCGCCGCGCCCTTGGCGTAGGTGATCCCGTCGAAGTTCAGCTTCGCGTCCTCCAGGTCACGGATGTCGGCCGTGATCGGGTGCGTGGACGGCAGCTGGTCGGCGCGGTAGGCCCACGCCTTGCGGCTGTTGGCGAAGGTGACCCACGCCTGGTCGAAGCGGGTGGCCTCGACCAGCCCGAAGGAGCCCATGAAGTCCGCGAAGGACTCCTTCAGCCACAGGTCGTCCCACCACTTCATGGTGACCAGGTCGCCGAACCACATGTGCGCCATCTCGTGGAGGATCACGTTCGCGCGCCGCTCGTACGAGGCCTGCGTGACCTTGCCGCGGAAGATGTACTCCTCCCGGAAGGTCACCATCCCCGGGTTCTCCATGGCGCCCAGGTTGTACTCCGGCACGAAGGCCTGGTCGTACTTCCCGAAGGGGTACGGGTAGTCGAAGATCTCGTGGAAGAGGTCGAAGCCCTGCTTGGTGACCAGGAAGACGTCGTCCGCGTCGAAGTGCTTCGCGAGCCCCTTGCGGCACATCGCGCCGAGCGGGATCGTCAGGTCCCCGCGCGTGTAGGAGTCCGTCACGTAGTGGTAGGGGCCCGCCACCACACAGGTGATGTACGTCGAGATCGGCGCGGTCTCGGCGAACCGCCAGACGCCGCCCTCCCGCGACTCCTCCGCGCCGTTGCTCCACACCTGCCAGCCCTCGGGCGCGGACACCTCGAAGCGGTAGGGCGCCTTCAGGTCCGGCTGCTCGAAGTTCGCGTACACCCGCCGGGCGTCCGCCGGCTCGTACTGGGTGTAGAGGTAGACCTCGCCGTCCTCCGGGTCCACGAAGCGGTGCAGGCCCTCGCCGGTGCGGCTGTAGGCGCAGTTCGCGTCCACCACCAGGACGTTCTCGGCGGCCAGGCCGGCCAGGGCGATCCGTGCCCCGTCGAAGACGGCGGCCACGTCCAGCGCGCGCCCGTTGAGGGTCACGGAGTTCACGGAGGGGGCGATCAGGTCCGCGAAGGTGTCGGTGGCGGAGGCTGCGGCCCGGAAGCGGATCGTCGTCACCGAGCGGAAGGTCCGGGGGCCCTCGGCCGGTTCGGCCTCGTCCACCGCGGACCTGACGTCGAGGACCACCTCGTACCCGTCGACGGACAGCAGTTCGGCCCTCTCGCGGGCCTCGTCGCGGGACAGATTCTCTCCGGGCACATGCACTCCTTCGTGCGTGGTCGCGTTCTTCGATCGAATCCTCCCATGGAGGGAATGCGTGCGAACGCGTGCTGGTTGGGGAGGGGGACACCACGAACGACGCCGTGAGCAATGCGAGGAGAGACATGACCGACACCCAGGTGCGCGAGAAGACTCCGGTCGACTTCTGGTTCGACCCGCTCTGCCCCTGGGCCTGGATGACGTCCCGCTGGATGCTGGAGGTCGAGAAGGTCCGCGACGTCGAGGTCCGCTGGCACGTGATGAGCCTGGCCGTGCTGAACGAGAACAAGCTCGACGAGCTGCCCGAGCGCTATCGCGAGCTGCTCGGCCCCAAGGGCTGGGCGCCGGTGCGCGTAGTCGTCGCGGCCCAGCAGAAGTTCGGTGACGAGATCACCGGCAAGCTCTACACCGAGCTCGGCACCCGCATCCACAACGAGGACAAGGGCGCGACCCGCGAAGTGATCGCCGAGGCGCTCGCCGCGCTCGAGCTGCCGGCCGAGCTGCTCGCGTACGCCGACTCCGACGAGTACGACGAGGTGCTGCGCGCCTCCCACAACGACGGCATCGACCGGGTCGGCCAGGAGGTCGGCACCCCGGTGATCTCGGTGCCCGGCGCCGACGGCGAGGACGTGGCGTTCTTCGGCCCGGTCGTCACCCCGGCCCCGCGCGGCGAGGCCGCGGCCCGCCTGTGGGACGGCACCCTGCTCGTCGCCTCCACCCCCGGCTTCTACGAGATCAAGCGCACCCGCACCAAGGGCCCGTCCTTCGAGTAGTCCCTGCCGGTGCACACAGAAGACCCCCGTGAGTCATGTCCTCACGGGGGTCTTCTCCTGTCCACCCCCGCCCGGTGAAGGCTGAGAAGACGATCACGAGGCTGGGGGCACCTCCCAGCGGTAGCCGGGGGAGGGCTGGTGGGGCTGATCAGCCCCTGTTCGCGGGGATCAGCAGCGGGGTGTTCGCCTTGGCGTCGGAGTAGCGCTTCGCGACGTCCTGCCAGTTGACGACGTTCCACATCGCCTCGATGAAGTCCACCTTCTGGTTCTTGTACTGCAGGTAGAAGGCGTGCTCCCAGGCGTCGAAGACCAGGATCGGCACGGAGGCCTGGCCCACGTTGCCCTGGTGGTCGTAGATCTGCTCGACGATCAGGCGGCCGCTGACGGGCTCGTACGCGAGCACGCCCCAGCCGGAGCCCTGGGTCGCGGAGGACGCGAAGGTCAGCTGCTTCCTGAAGGCGGCGAAGGAGCCGAAGGACTCGGTGATCGCGGCCGGGAGCTCGCCCAGGCCGTCCTTCTCGTCCGGGACGCCGCCGCCCTCACCGGTCTTCGGGCTGGCCATGTTGTGCCAGTAGATGCTGTGCAGGATGTGGCCGGAGAGGTGGAACGCGAGGTTCTTCTCCAGGCCGTTCAGTGCGCCCCAGTTCTCCTTGTCGCGCGCCTCCTCCAGCTGTTCCAGCGTGGTGTTGGCGCCCGCGACGTAGGCCGCGTGGTGCTTGTCGTGGTGCAGCTCGATGATCTGCGGGTTGATCACCGGCTCCAGCGCCGCGTAGTCGTAAGGAAGCTCAGGAAGCGTGTAGATGGCCATGCGTGTATCCGGTCCCCTCGGCGTGCCAACTGCTTATTGCAATCAATGCGCAACTGCACGCTAGCAGTATCTATTCCTGCCCACATATAAGGGTTACCTGAGTGCGGGGCGCACGAAGAAGGCGGGCCCCGTGCCTGTGCACGGGGCCCGCCCTCGGTTGCCGTCGGGGCGTCAGACGCGCGCGGCGGCCCGGCGCTGGAGTGCACGCTTCTGAAGCACCCAGCCGGTCGCCGCGAGGGCGAGCGTCAGGCCGCCGGTGAAGATCACCTGGATCCGGGTGTCCTCGCCCAGGGCCATCAGCACCAGCACCCCGGCCACGCCCGCCAGCGCCACCCAGGTCAGATACGGGAACCCCCACATCCGCACGACCAGCTTCTCGGGAGCCTCCCGCTCCAGCCGGCGGCGCAGCACGAACTGCGAGACGGCGATGAAGCCCCAGACGATCAGGATCACCCCGCCGACCATGTTCAGCAGCCAGGCGAACAGGGTGTCCGGGTACCAGTACGACAGCAGCACGGTGACGAAACCGAAGCCGGAGGAGGCGAGCACCGCGCGGCGCGGCACGCGGCCGGTGACCTTGCCCAGCGCCTTCGGGCCCTGGCCGCGGGAGACGAGGGAGTAGGCCATGCGCGAGGAGCCGTAGATGTTGGCGTTCATCGCCGACAGCAGGGCGATCAGGATGACCACGTTCATGATCTCGCCGGCGGCCGGGATGCCCAGGTGGTCCAGGGTCGCGGCGTAGGGGCCGTCCGCCGTGACCGCCGGGTCGTTCCACGGCAGCAGGGTGACGATCACCAGCATGGAGCCGACGTAGACGACCGCGATCCGCCACATGGTCGTCTTTACCGCCTTGGCCACGCCCTTGACCGGGTTCTCGGACTCGGCGGCCGCGATGGTCACCGTCTCCAGCCCGCCGTACGCGACGACCGAGGCCAGCAGTCCGACCAGCAGGCCCTCCACCCCGTTGGGCAGGAAGCCGCCGTCGTCCAGCAGGTTGGCGGTGCCGGGGGAGCCGGCGCCGGGCAGCACGCCCAGGACGGCCAGCACGCCCAGGCCCAGGAAGAGCCCGATGGCGCCGATCTTGAGGGTGGCGAACCAGAACTCGAACTCGCCGAAGTTCGAGACGGCGGCCAGGTTGGACCCGCAGAAGACCGCCATGAAGACCAGCACCCACATCCAGGATGGGGTGCCCGGGAACCAGCCGGTCATGATGTGCGCCGCGCCGATGGCCTCGATGGCCACGCCCACGCACAGCAGCGTCCAGAACATCCAGCCGGCGGTGAATCCGGCCCACGGGCCGATGGCTCGCTCGGCGTGGACGGAGAAGGAGCCGGAGGCGGGATCCGCGGCGGACATCTCGCCGAGCATCCGCATCACGAACATCACCAGGATCCCGGACGCGGCGTACGCGAGCACGATCGAGGGGCCGGCGGCGGCGATGCCCGCGCCGGAGCCCACGAAGAGCCCGGCGCCGATGACACCGCCGAGGGCGATCATCGAGAGGTGGCGCTGCTTGAGTCCGTTGCCGAGGGGGGATCCGGCGTCGGTCAGCGGCGGCGCCTGCTGCCCGGGGGGTGTGATGGTGCTCTGGCTCATTGGGGTGTGCCTGTCCGGTGTGCGGGGGACGTGATGAGGTGCCCCAGTCTCACCTCTGTCCGATCTTCGGATGGTCGACGTCCGATATTCGGACAGCCGGATGACCGGCCGTGATCATCCCCGTACGCTGCCGACAGGACGCGCTGACGCGACGACAGGGGGACCGATGAACGACCGAACGGACCACGTCATACGGGAATTGCCGGCGACGGGCCGGGGGGTGCTCGTCACCGGGGCCTCCCGCGGGATCGGACGGGCCATCGCCACCGCCTTCGCAGGGCAGGGCGACCGGGTCGCCGTGCACTGCACGGCCCGGCAGGCGGACGCCGAGCGCACCCTCGCGGAACTGCCGGGAGAGGGCCACGTCCTCGTCAGCGGCGACCTCCGCGACCCGGACCGCGTGGAAGCCCTCGCGGCCGAGGCCGAGGAGGCGCTCGGCGGCATCGGCGTCCTCGTGAACAACGCCGCCGTGATGCTCGCGCACCCGCTGCCCACGACCTCGTACGCCGACTGGCAGGAGGCCTGGCGCCAGACGGCCGCGGTGAACCTCTTCGCCCCGGCCAACCTCACCCACTGCGTCGCCCGCCACATGATCGCCGGCCGGCGGGAGGGCCGCGTCGTCAACATCGGCTCGCGCGGGGCGTTCCGCGGCGAGCCCGACCACCCCGCCTACGGCGCCACCAAGGCGGCCCTGCACGCACTCGGCCAGTCCCTCGCCGTCTCCCTGGCTCCGCACGGCATCGCCGTGGCCTCCGTGGCGCCCGGATTCGTGGCCACCGAGCGGGTCGCCGGGCGGCTCGAAGGGGAGGAGGGCGAGCGGATCCGGGCGCAGAGCCCCTTCGGCCGGGTCGGCGCCCCGCAGGAGGTCGCCGCCGCCGTGCTGCACCTGGCCTCGCCCGCCGCTCGCTGGAGCTCGGGCACCGTGCTCGACGTCAACGGAGCCTCGTACCTGCGCACCTGACGCGCCGAGGCCCCCGCGCACCCGGCGCGGGGGCCTCGGGCCGGTGGCCGGTCAGGACTTCGGGGTGCGCCGCTCCCGTACGAAGGCCACCACGAGGACGAGGGCCGCCGCACCCGTGGACCACAGCAGCTGCGGGCGGGTCGCGTCGTCGAACAGCATCAGGAGCAGCACCGCCGCCATGCCCAGCAGCGCCGCCCACGTCGCGTACGGGAACAGCCACATGGGCAGGGTCAGCCGCTCCGGCATGTCCCGCTCGATCACGCGGCGCAGCTTCAGCTCCGAGACCGCGATCAGCGCCCACACGAACAGCAGCACCGCGCCGACCGCGTTGAGCATGTAGAGGAAGATCGTGTCCGGCCACAGCAGGTTCAGCACCACCGACACGAAACCGAAGGCCACCGAGGCGAAGACCGCGCGGCGCGGCACCCCGCCGCCCGAGACCTTCAGCAGCGCCTTCGGCGCCTCGCCCCGCTCGGCCAGCGAGAACACCATGCGCGAGGACCCGTACAGGTTCGCGTTCAGCGCCGACAGAAGGGCCACGAACACCACGATGTTCATGATCTCGCCGGCCGCCGGGATGCCGATCGAGTCGAGGACCGCGACGTAGGGGCTCTCGCCCGGCTTCAGCGAGTCCCACGGCAGCAGGGTCACGATGACCACCATCGAGCCGACGTAGAAGAAGAGGATGCGCCACACCGCGCTGCGCACCGCCCGGGACACCGACCGAGCGGGGTCGTCCGACTCGGCGGCCGCGATGGTGACGACCTCCAGGCCGCCGAACGCGAAGATGACGGCCAGCATGCCGGCGACCACTCCGCCGAAGCCCTCGGGGAAGAAGCCGCCGTGGCCGGTCAGGTTGGCCATGCCCACGGGGTCGGTATCGGGGAGCACGCCGAAGATCGCGAGGGTGCCGAGGATCAGGAACAGCACGATCGCGCCGACCTTGAGGGCGGCGAACCAGAACTCGAACTCGCCGAAGTTCCGTACGGCGGCCAGGTTGCTCACGGTGAAGACCACCATGAAGAGCAGCACCCAGACCCACTGGTCGATCGAGGGGACCCAGCCGTTGGCGATCTTCGCGGCGCCGGTGGCCTCGACGGCGAGCACCACGACCAGCAGGAACCAGTAGAGCCAGCCCGCCGAGAAACCGGCCCAGCGGCCCAGGGCCTTCTCCGCGTAGACCGAGAAGGAGCCGGAGGCGGGCATCGCCGCGGACATCTCGCCGAGCGCCCGCATCACCAGCATCGCGAGCACGCCCGCGAGCAGGTAGGAGCAGATGATCGCCGGTCCGGCGATGCCGATGCCGGCGCCGGAGCCGACGAAGAGCCCGGCGCCGATCACGCCGCCGAGGCCCAGCATGGTCAGGTGGCGCTGCTTGAGGCTGTGACTGAGGGGTTCCGCGGGCAGGTCGCCCGTCATCGGAGGTGCTTCGGGCAAGCGGTCGCGCATGAGGGGGTGCTCGTACTCTCGTTCGGCCCAGCGGCGGTGGGGGCTTCGCCTCAGGATTGGCGGGACCCTACAGTCTCGCTGAGCGGCGGCCTTGCGTGCAAAACGGACGTGTTGTGGGATCTTCCCCGTGACGCGGATCACGCGAACACGGGTGTGAGTGAGGGTCTTTGTGTGGTCTCCACCAAACCGAGGAGTATGCCTTTGTACCGGGCGGCGGTGGGGGCGCGGCGGGCCTCGGACTAACGTCGGTGATCGTCCTGTCACCACCACCCTTCCGGAGCCCCCGATGAGCACCGCTTCCGTCTCCTTCCGGCCCGGCGCCGTCCTCGCCGATCTGCTGCCCGCGAGCCGCGTCCGCGACATCGCGCTCGTCGTCGGCGGAGCCGCACTCACCGGACTGGCCGCGCAGATCGCCGTGCCCGTGCCCGGCTCCCCGGTCCCGGTCACCGGCCAGACCTTCGCGGCGCTGCTCGTCGGCACCGCGTTCGGCGCCCGCCGCGGTTTCCTCGCGCTGGGGCTGTACGCCCTGCTCGGCGCGGCCGGGATGCCCTGGTTCGCGAACGGCACCTCCGGTGCGAGCGGCGCCTCCTTCGGCTACGTGCTCGGCATGCTGCTCGCCGCCACCGTCGTCGGCGCCCTCGCGCGGCGCGGCGCCGACCGCTCGGTCCTGCGCACGGCGGGCACGATGGTGCTCGGCTCCGCGGTGATCTACGCGGTGGGCGTGCCGTACCTGATGGCCGCCACCGGGATGTCCCTGAGCGCCGCCGTCGCGGCGGGCCTGACCCCGTTCCTGATCGGCGACGCGCTCAAGGCCGCCCTGGCGATGGGCGCCCTGCCGGCCGCCTGGAAGCTGGTCGGCCGCAGGGGCTGAGCAGAACCCGGCTGGGCAGAACCCGGCTGAGCAGAACCCGGCCGAGCAGTTCCCGGCCGAGCGGTTCCCGAACATGCCGGAGCCCGGCCCGCCGTGACGGCGGGCCGGGCTCTGTCGTACGTACGCGATCAGGGGTCAGCCCTGCAGCGCCCGCTTGCGGCGGAAGTCCAGCACCACGCCGACGAGCACGACCAGGCCGGCGACCAGGGTGGACAGGGTGACCACCTCGCGGTTGGCGTCGTCCACGAACATGTAGCCGATCACGAACGTGATCAGTGCGGCGGTGGCCCAGGTCAGCCACGGGAAGAGCCACATCTTCACGGTCAGCTTCTCCGGGGCCTCGCGGACCAGGATCCCGCGCATCCTCAGCTGGGTGAAGCAGATCACCAGCCACACGAAGAGCGCGATGGCACCCGAGGAGTTCAGCAGGAAGTTGAAGACCGTGTCCTTGAACGCGTAGTTGAAGTACACGGCGACGAAGCCGAAGACCGTGGAGCCGAGGATCGCGGCCACCGGCACGCCCCTGGAGTTGACCTTGGCGAACGCCTTCGGCGCGTCGCCGCGCTCACCGAGCGAGAAGGCCATGCGGGAGGCGGTGTAGAGGCCCGAGTTCAGGCAGGACAGCACGGCGGTCAGGACGATGACCTCCATGATCGTGCCGGCGTGCGCGATGCCGATCGAGTCCAGGGCGGCGACGTACGAGCCCTTCTCGGTGATCGACTTGTCGTTCCACGGGAGCAGGGTCAGCACGATGAAGATCGAGCCGAGGTAGAAGACGCCGATCCGCCAGATGACGGAGTTGGTGGCGCGGGTGACCGCCTTGCGGGGGTTCTCCGACTCGCCCGCGGCCAGCGTGACGATCTCGCTGCCCATGAAGGAGAAGACGACCATCAGCACGCCGGTCAGGACGGCGCCGTAGCCGTTGGGGAAGAATCCGCCCGCGTCGGTCAGGTGCGCGAAGCCCGCACCCGGGTTGTCCGAGCCCGGCAGCAGGCCGAAGACGGCCAGCATGCCGACGATCACGAACGCGCCGATGGCGACGACCTTGATGCCCGCGAACCAGAACTCGAACTCGCCGTACGAGGCGACGGAGCCGAGGTTGGTGGCGGTCAGCACCGCCATCACGATCAGTGCCCAGGCCCACTGCGGGACGGCCGGGATCCAGCTCTCCAGGATGGCGGCACCGGCGGTGGCCTCCACGGCGAGAACGACGACCCAGAAGAACCAGTACAGCCAGCCGATGGAGAAGCCGGCCCAGCGGCCGAGCGCGCGGTCGGCGTAGGCGGAGAAGGAGCCCGAGTTCGGGCTGGCAGCGGCCATCTCGCCCAGCATCCGCATCACGAAGACCACCATCGCGCCGACCAGCGCGTAGGAGATCAGGATGGCGGGACCGGCCTTGGCGATACCGCCACCGGAGCCGACGAAGAGGCCGGCGCCGATGACGCCGCCAATGGCGATCATGGACAGGTGGCGGTTCTTGAGACCGGCCTTCAGACCATCGGAGGGCTGGCCCTCACCGGAGTTACCGGTGGGGTTGCCTTCTTTTTGGAGGGTCGTCGTGGAGCTCATGGACGGATCCTTAGGTTCTCGGGTTGCGAGCCCCGGCATTCAAACCTGAGATGAACGCAGGACGGAAGACCTCAGTCCGGATCGTTGCGTAGGGACGAACGTCCCGGACCAAAGCCCCGCCGTGTCCCATCTGCGTTCTTTGGGTTTACTTGAGCTTTAGAAGTGACTTACGCGACACCCCGTTGCGGGCTGCCGGGCCCCCTCGTGCCACACTCGACCCATGCGCGTGTACCTCGGATCCGACCATGCCGGCTTTGAGCTCAAGAACCACTTGGTGGACTGGCTCAAGAACAACGGCCACGAGCCCGTCGACTGTGGGCCCCACATCTACGACGCGGTGGACGACTACCCGCCGTTCTGCCTCCGCGCCGCGGAGAAGACCGCCGCGGACGCCGGCAGCCTCGGCATCGTGATCGGCGGCTCCGGCAACGGCGAGCAGATCGCCGCGAACAAGGTCAAGGGCGTCCGCGCCATCCTGGCCTGGAGCGTCCAGACCGCCCAGCTCGGCCGTGAGCACAACAACGCCAACGTGATCTCCGTCGGCGGCCGGATGCACACCCAGGACGAGGCCGTCAGCTTCATCGAGGCCTTCCTGGCGACCCCGTACTCCGACGAGGAGCGCCACACCCGCCGCATCGACATGCTCTCCGCGTACGAGACCACCGGCGAGCTCCCCCCGATCCCGGCCCACCACCCGCAGGGCTGATTCCGCTTCCGGCCGTGCCGCCTTCCGGGGCGGTGCGGCCGGTTTCTCTTTCCCGAGGAGCTTTGCCGTGCCCGAGGGGCATACGATCCACCGCCTCGCCCAGGACCACACCGAGCGGTTCGCCGCCCGCCCGGTCCGGGTCAGCAGCCCGCAGGGCCGCTTCGCCCAGAGCGCGGAACTGCTCGACGGGCGCGAGCTGGAGGGCGCCGAGGCGCACGGCAAGCACCTCTTCCTCGAGCTGGGCGACGCCTGGATCCACATCCACCTCGGCCTCTTCGGCAAGCTCGGCTTCGGCCCCGCCCCGGCGCCGCCCGCGACCGACACGGTCCGGCTGCGGCTGCTGAACGAGGAGCACTACGCCGACCTGCGCGGGCCCACCGCGTGCGCGCTGATCGGCGAGGGCGAGAAGAAGGCGATACACGACCGGCTCGGGCCGGACCCGCTGCGGCCGGACGACGATCCCGAACGGGCCTGGAAGCGGATCTCCCGCTCCCGCACCACCGTCGCCGCCCTGCTCATGGACCAGAAGATCGTCGCGGGCATCGGCAACGTCTACCGCGCCGAGGTCCTCTTCCGCCACGGCATCGACCCGTACCGGCCGGGCAAGGACCTCACCCGCGCCGAGTGGGACGCCATGTGGGCCGACCTGGCCGCGCTGATGCGCGAGGGCGTACGGAACAACCGGATCGACACCGTCCGCGACGAGCACCTGCCCGAGGCGATGGGCAGGCCGCCGAGGGTGGACGACCACGGCGGCGAGGTGTACGTCTACCGCAGGGCGAACCTGCCCTGCCACATCTGCGGGGGCGAGATCCGCACCGCCGACCTCGCCGCCCGCAACCTCTTCTGGTGCCCTGCCTGCCAGCAGCGCTAGACGGGGTCGGCTAGAAACCGTGCGGCAGCCAGGGCGCCACGTCCCCGGCGAAGGCGCGCGAGGTCCGGGCCAGGGCGCCCGGACGCAGTTCGCGCACCCGCCCTGCCGCGGCGAGCGAGGCCAGCGTGATCCCGCCCAGGTAGGCCGAGCCCAGCTCCCGGACCGACAGCGCCAGGTCCGCCGGCTCCCCGGTCCGCGTGCAGACCGCGGAGCCCGCCCCGTCGGCCACCAGCCGCCACCGCCCCTCGTTCCACGGGCAGAACGCGTCCTCGACCTCCAGCACCACGTCCACCGCGGCCCCGTACGTCCGCGCCCCGAGCGCCGCCGCCACGTCCACCAGCCGTAGGTGGAGCGCGTCGCGCGAGATCGCCCGTGACCGCCGGACATCGCTCACCAGGTGCAGCACCGGATCGTCCACCGGCCGCTTGTGCGCCCGTACCGTCCAGGTCAGGTCGATCCCGAACAGATAGCGCCACAGCGCCGCCGTCGCCGCCGGGTCGAGCGCGTCGAGGTCCACCACCTCGACCTTGCCGTCCGAGCCGGACGGGCCCCACTCGGGCTTGACCCGGTAGCGGGCGTACCCGACCACCTCGCCGTCCGGGCCCTCGGCGACCACGCACTTCAGCGGGGAAGCGCCCTCGCGGCCCTCCGGCGGATCCACCAGCGCCTGCCGCTCCCAGCCGGGCTGCCGGGCCGGCATGCCGGGCCGCCGGGTGACCAGTTCGGCGTACACCCGCTCGCAGTCGGCCAGCGCCTTCTCCGGGTCGACGAGCCGCAGCCGCACCCCGTCCGTCCCCGGCGGCACGGAGAGCCGTACCCGGGTCGTGTCGATCTCCAGAGACAGGGCGTACGTCGCCGTGCCGTAGCCGAAACGCCCGTAGATCGCCGGATCCGAGGCCGTCAGCACGGCGAGCGGCTCACCGGCCGCCCGTACGTCGTCCAACTGGCGCCGCATCATCGAGCTGAGCACGCCCTGCCGCCGGTGCGTGGGGGAGACGCCCACCATCGTGACCCCGGCCGCGGGCACCAGCCCCCCGCCCGGCACCGAAACGCGGAAGCTGAACGCCGAGGCCGAGCCGACGCAGTCCTCGCCGTCCCAGACGGCGAGCGAGCGTTCCGGCTCGGTCAAGGACCGGTAGAGCTCCCGGCCCTGCGCGAGCTCGGGCACTCCGCCGAACGCCAGTTCCAGATGATCGAACCAGGCATCCCACTCATCCCACTTCAAAACGCGCATCTCAAGAGACATATGGCCATCCCTATCAGGGCATTCGGTCCCAGTCGAAGAGTTTTCGGGCGCCGCGGGACCCCAGGACGAGGGGTACCCCTGCGCATCCACAGCCGGGATGGATAGGGTCCCGATGCAATGGCCGGAGCACGCGTGGACACCGTCATGGCCCGGATGCGCATGCTGTCGCACCGGGCACGCACCTCCCTGCGCAAATCCGCCGTCGACTACTTCCGCGGAGACGCCTCCGACTGGCTCGCCTTCGCCGGGCTGCTGATCACCATCCCCGCCATCGCCTGCGGCACCATGATGCTGCCGGTCTGGTTCTCGCCCGCGGCGCTCGTCCTGCCGATCGTGGCCGGCGGCCTGCTGCTGCGCCCCGCCAGCCTCCTCGCGCTGTACGCCGCCTCCGCGGCCGCACTGATCGTCGAGGCCCTCGTCCTCGGCCCCTACACCCAGGGACCGGCACGCGTCACCCCCGGCACCGTCCTGGTCGTCGCGGCCTGCGGCCTCTTCGGGCTGGTCATCGCCCAGTTCCGAAGCCGCGTCGGCGTGCCCTGGCGGCGCGGCGGCACCATGCTCTTCGACCTGCGCGAACGGATCCGGATCCAGAGCAAGCTGCCCGCCCTGCCGCGCGGCTGGCACCGCGAGATGGCCCTGCGCCCGGCCGGCGGCCAGTCCTTCTCCGGAGACTTCGTCGTCGCGGCCCGCACCAACGGCGGCCGCACCCTGGAGATCGTCCTGACCGACGTCTCCGGCAAGGGCATGGAAGCGGGCTCCCGGGCCCTGCTGCTGTCCGGCGCCTTCGGCGGCCTGCTCGGGGCGCTGCCGCCGCACGGCTTCCTGCCCGCCGCCAACGGCTACCTGCTCCGCCAGGACTGGGACGAGGGCTTCGCCACCTCCATCCACCTCGTCCTGGACCTGCAGACCGGCGACTACGAACTCCTCTCCGCCGGCCACCTCCCCGCCCTCCAGCTCTCCGCGGGCACCGGCCGCTGGCAGGAGAAGACCGGCGAGGGCCCGCTGCTCGGCGTCTACGACGCCGCCGAATTCACCCCCGCCCGCGGGAACCTCCGCCGCGGCGACGTCCTGATGCTCTTCACCGACGGCCTGGTCGAGACGGCCGACCGCGAGATCAGCGAGGGCATCGACCGGCTCACGGGCGAGGCCGACCGCTACGTCGCCGCCGGCTGGGAGGGCGCCGCCTGGCACCTCATCGAAAAGGTCGCCAAGGACGTCAACGACGACCGCGCCCTGCTCCTGATCCGCCGCTCTCCCTGACGGGGGTGGGGTTTGCCCCACCCCCGGCCCGCCGGGCTCCGCCATGGCCGCCGCCCCGCCGTGATCCGTAGCGTCGGAGCCACGACCAGGACGGCATCGAGAGGCGGCCCACCATGGGAATCCGGCGAAACAAGCGGCCCAGCGACGACGCGGCACACACGTACGACGGCGCGGCCGCCGTCGAGCTGCGCGGCGTACGGCGGCGGTACGGACGCGGAGCCGAGGCCGTGCACGCCCTGCGCGGGATCGACCTCAGCCTGCCGCGCGGCAGCTTCACCGCCGTGATGGGCCCCTCCGGCTCCGGCAAGTCCACCTTCCTCCAGTGCGCCGCCGGACTCGACCTGCCCACCGAGGGCTCCGTCCGCCTCGGGGGCACCGAGATCACCGGCATGAACGAGAACGAGCTCACCGAACTCCGCCGCAGCCGGCTCGGCTTCGTCTTCCAGGCCTTCAACCTGCTGCCGTCGCTGACCGTCGAGCAGAACGTGCTGCTCCCGATGCGGCTGGCCGGCGGCCGGTCCGCGCACCAGGGCCGCGCCCGGGCCGCCGACCTGCTCGCCCGCGTCGGCCTCGAGGGCAAGGGCGGCCGCCGGCCCGCCGAACTCTCCGGTGGGCAGCAACAACGGGTGGCGATCGCCCGGGCGCTGGTCACCTCGCCCGACGTGGTCTTCGCCGACGAACCCACCGGCGCCCTCGACACCACCACCGCCGCCGAGGTCCTCGGGCTGCTGCGGTCCGCCGTCGACTCCCTGCGCGCCACCGTCGTCATGGTCACCCACGACCCGGCCGCCGCCGCCCACGCCGACCAGGTGCTCTTCCTCGCCGACGGCCTCATCGCCGACCGGCTGCCGCGCAGCTCCGCCGCGGCCGTCGCCGCCCGCATGACCGCCCTCACGGCCCGCCCGGCCCAGGCGTACGCGGCCTGAGGAAGCCCGGGCGGGGCGGGCGGAGGTGGGCCACTCGGCGCGGATTGGCCCGCCCCGGCGGCCCCGGCGAGGCCTAACGTGCCCCCATGGACCGTACGCTCGCCGCCGACCTCGCCCGGCTCCCCGACCTCCTCGACGCCACCCGCCGCGCCGCCGCCGACGCCCTCGCAGCCCTGGACGCGCGTCCCGTCGTACCGCCCGCCGGGAAGCCGGACGAGGCTCCCGAGGCCCTCCCGGAGCTCGGCGCGGGCGCCGAAGCCGCCCTCGCCGCCTTCCGGGACCGCTGGGAGCCGCGGCTGTCCGCCTCCGCCGGCCCCCGCTACCTCGGCTTCGTCACCGGCGGCGCCACCCCCGCCGCCCTCGCCGGGGACTGGCTCACCGCCGCCCACGACCAGAACTCCAACTCCGCCCTCGACGGCGCCGGCCAGGACCTCGAACGCGAGACCGTCGGCTGGCTCCGCGCCCTCTTCGACCTCTCGCCCGACCACTCCGGCACCTTCGTCAGCGGCGCCACCATGTCCAACACCACCGGCCTCGCCATCGCCCGCGAATGGCTCGGCGAACGCCTCGGCGTCTCCCCGGCCGAGGACGGCGTCGCGGCCCTCGGCGCCGTCCGCGTGCTCTCCGGCGCCCCGCACTCCTCCATCGCCAAGGCCCTCTCCGTCCTCGGCCTGGGCCGAAGCTCCCTCGTCAAGGTCCCGACCCTGCCCGGCCGCGAGGCCGTGGACCCGGCCGCCCTGGACCGGGCACTGGCCGACACCCCCGGCCCGGCCGTCGTCGTCGCCAACGCAGGCACCGTCAACACGGTCGACTTCGACGACCTCCGGGCCGTCGCCGCCCTCAAGCGGCGCCACGACTTCTGGCTGCACACCGACGCCGCCTTCGGCGCCTTCGCCGCCCTCTCCCCGGACCACGCCCACCTCGCCGCCGGCCTCGACGCCTCCGACTCCCTCTGCGTCGACCTGCACAAGTGGCTCAACGTCCCCTACGACAGCGCCGTCCAGTTCACCCGCCGGCGCGACCTCCAGGCCCGCGTCTTCCAAAACTCCGCGGCCTACCTCGGCCCCCTCGGCGACGACCCCGACCTGGTCCACCTCACCCCGGAGAACTCCCGCCGGCTGCGCGCCCTCGCCGCCTGGTTCACGCTCCGCGCGTACGGCCGCCAGGGCCACCGGGAGATCGTCGAACGCGACATCGCCTGCGCCCGCGCGCTGGGCGAGCGGCTCTCCCGGGACCCCGCCTTCACCCTGCTCGCCCCGGTCCGGCTCAACGTCGTCTGCTTCACCCTCGCCGCCGACCCCACCCCGGCCCGGCTGACCGCTCTGCGCGAGGCGGCCGCCGCCGAGGTCTTCGTCACCCCGACCGTCTACGAGGGAACCCCCGCCCTGCGCGCCGCGTTCTCCAACTGGCGTACCACGCAGGCGGATGTACACCGGGCCGCGGAGGCCCTCCGGACAGCGGCAAGGGAGATCGCATGACGAGCAGCCCCCTGACCCTCATCGAGGTCGAGGCGCTCGCCCGCGCCGCGCACGAGGGCCAGACCGACAAGGCCGGCCGGCCGTACGCAGAGCACCTCGCGGCCGTGGCCGAGGGCGTCCGCCTGCGCGGCGGCAGCCCCGAACAGCAGGCGGCGGCCTGGCTCCACGACGCGATCGAGGACGAGGCGCTCAGCCTCACCTGGCTGGATTCCGCCGCCCTGCCGCAGCCCGTGAAGGACATGGTCCTCGCCGTCACCAAGCGCCCCGGCGAACCGGTCGAGCAGTACGCGGCCCGGATCCTCGCCACCCCGGGCGCCCTGCTGGTCAAGGAGGCCGACCTCGCGCACAACGCAGATCCCGTACGGCTCTCCGTGCTGGACGGCCCCACGCGTGAGCGGCTGTCCGCGAAGTACGCGTATGTCCGCTCGCTCCTCGGCCTCACCTGACCCCGTCGCCAGGGTGGCCGGAAGAAACGGAACGATGGCGATTCGTCACGGGGCGGATAGCCGGGGCCCGTTGGTGGGAGGATGGTCCATGTGGGTGTGCGTGGCCGTACGCCCCGGGCCGACCAGGGGACGACCGAAGGTGTGATCAGTAGTGGCCATTTCGCTGTCAGTGGTGGTTCTGTTGGCGGTCATCCTGGTGGTGCTGATCCGCGGCAACCACATCAAGACGGGCCCCGCCATCGTCGCGGCCCTCTTCGGCTTCTTCCTGGCGTCCAGCTCGATCTCGGACGACGTGAACCGTTTCCTCAACTCCCTCGCGACGATGATCGCGAACATCAAGCTCTAGGCGGCGTGACGTCCGCGGGCTGCAGGTCGGCGCTCACCTGACCCCCCAGGGTCATGACGTTCAAGGTGGCCGAGTTCTCGCTCGCTATGGCCTTCTCCACCCGTGCCACCAGGGTCGTGAAGGACTCGCTCTCCGACAGGCCGAGATAGGGGCCCACGCCCGACTGGAAGTAGACCTTCTCGTGGCCGAGCAGCTGCTCGGTCGACCGGTAGTTCTTCCACTGCTCGCGGTAGCGGTACACGCTCTCCAGCGAGACGGAGCCGACGACGACCAGGCTGAGCGCCGTCGCGGTGAGCCGGGCGAACGGCAGGTCGATGTTGACCAGTACGGGCACCATCGCACCCCCGACCACCGACACGGTCCGCATCCTGAGATGCATGGCCTTCATCTTGACGGCCTTCCGGTCGTACCACTTCTGGTACTGGGAAAGCCTGGTGTCCACGTAGCGCTCGGCCTTGCTCGCCTCCGGCATGCGTGGGAGTAGACCGGCGAACTCGTGCGGAGTCAACCCACCGTCTGCCGGGGCCTGTTGGCCGAACCGGGAACGACTGAGGGCCAGGTCGGAGGAAATATCCTCCGACCTGGCCCTCGAGTACTCAGAGCGGGCGACGGGAATCGAACCCGCGTAGCTAGTTTGGAAGACTAGTGCTCTACCATTGAGCTACGCCCGCAACGCGCGCGCCGCAGGTCCGGGGACCGCGGCACGGACAGCATCCTAGCGGGTCGCGCGGGGGGAGCGCACACCGCATTCGAGCCCGCCGCGAGGACCTGCCGAGAAGCCGGCCGGGAAACTCGGGAAACCCCGCACATCGGAGGGTCTCCGGGCATGTACCCTACGTGTCGCACCGACGGGGTGTGGCGCAGCTTGGTAGCGCGTCCGCTTTGGGAGCGGAAGGTCGTCGGTTCGAATCCGGCCACCCCGACCACCAGCAGTGTCCCCTCCGATCCCATCGAGGGTCCTCCACAAGATCGCGTTGTGGGCTGATTGCCGCTTGCGGTTACTATGCAAGCTGCGTGCCCGTGTGTCTGATGTACCGGGCCGAAGTCCGCTGAACCGCTGAATCACAGCGTGACGGCAGAACCCCCAGCAGTCAGCCACAAGGAGACCGAACCGTGAAGAGCGCCGTGGAGACCCTGAACCCGACTCGGGTTCGGCTCACTGTTGAGGTGCCCTTCGAGGAGCTCAAGGACAGCCTCGACGCGGCGTACAAGAAGATCAACCAGCAGGTCACGGTGAAGGGCTTCCGCAAGGGCAAGATCCCGGCCCGCGTCATCGACCAGCGCTTCGGCCGCGGTGCGGTGCTGGAGGAGGCCGTCAACGACGCCCTCCCGAAGTTCTACACCGAGGCGGTCAACGAGGCCGACCTGAACCCGCTGGGCCAGCCCGAGGTCGACATCACGGAGCTGAAGGACGGCGAGCTGCTGGCCTTCACCGCCGAGGTCGACGTTCGCCCCGAGATCGAGATTCCGGACTACTCCGGCATCGAGGTCGAGGTCGACGCCATCGAGGTCTCCGACGAGGACATCGAGAAGTCCGTCGAGCAGCTGCGCGGCCGCTTCGCGTCCACCAAGGACGTCGAGCGCGCCGCCCAGGACGGTGACGTCGTCACCCTCGACCTCGAGGCCAAGGTCGACGGAGAGGTGCTGGAGGACGGCGTCGCTTCCGACGTGTCCTACACCATCGGCTCGGGCGAGCTCCTCGAGGGCATCGACGAGGCCGTCAAGGGCCTGGAGGCCGGTGGCGAGGCCACCTTCACCTCCCAGCTGAAGGGCGGCTCCGCCGAGGGCAAGGACGCCGAGGTCACCGTCAAGGTCACCAAGGTCTCCGCCCGCGAGCTGCCGGAGCTGGACGACGAGTTCGCGCAGATGGCGAGCGAGTTCGACACCCTCGAGGACCTCAAGGCCGACAGCCGCAAGCGCCTCGAGAACATGAAGCAGTACGACCAGGCCACGCAGGCCCAGGAGCGCGTCCTGGAGAAGCTGCTGGAGCTCGTCGAGGTCCCGATCCCCGAGAAGCTCCTCGCGGACGAGGTCCAGACCCGCAAGCACAACCTGGAGCACCACCAGCTCGGCCAGATGGGTCTGACCATCGAGAAGTACCTGGAGTTCCAGGGCAAGACGGTCGAGGAGTTCGACGCCGAGACCTCCGAGCAGGCGATCAAGGGCATCAAGACGCAGTTCGTCCTCGACGCGCTGGTCAACAAGGAGAAGCTGGGCGTCGACCAGGAGGAGCTCACCGAGCACCTCATGCGCCGCGCTGCTTCCTCCGGCATGTCCCCCGACCAGTTCGCCCAGGCCGTGGTCGAGGGTGGCCAGGTCCCGATGCTGGTCGGCGAGGTCGCCCGCGGCAAGGCCCTCGCGGTCGTCGTCGAGGCCGCCAAGGTCGTCGACACCAACGGTGAGGTCGTCGACCTCTCCGACGAGGACGAGGAGCAGGCCGTCGAGACGGTCGAGGCCGCCGTCGAGGGTGACGCCGAGGACAAGGCCGAAGAGGCCAAGTAACACCCAGGGCGAAGCCCACTGAGCAGTACCCCGAAGGGCCCGGACGCCGTCGCGTCCGGGCCCTTCGGCACTGCCGCCGAAAGGCTCCCGTACCTTGCGCTCCGAGCGAACAGTTCGGGAAGCGGGATGGCGTTGTCCTACCTGCGCGTTAGGGTCCATGAATACGAGGGCACGTGAGTACCCGGATGCCGGCGGACTTGTCCGCACCGGCCGGACCGCGCCCCAGAACGAGACGCTGAGACGGCACATGGCCGTCGGAGACGAGCAGGTGGATACGTGACGAATCTGAAGCCTTACGCCGCGGGTGAGCCGTCCATCGGTGGCGGCCTCGGCGACCATGTCTACAACCGGCTGCTCGGCGAGCGCATCATCTTCCTCGGCCAGCAGGTCGACGACGACATCGCCAACAAGATCACCGCACAGCTCCTCCTCCTGGCCGCCGAGCCGGAGAAGGACATCTACCTGTACATCAACAGCCCCGGTGGCTCCGTGACGGCGGGCATGGCGGTCTACGACACCATGCAGTACATCCCGAACGACGTCGTCACCATCGGCATGGGCATGGCGGCCTCCATGGGCCAGTTCCTGCTCACCGGTGGCGCCAAGGGCAAGCGCTTCGCCCTGCCGAACACCGACATCCTGATGCACCAGGGCTCCGCGGGCATCGGTGGCACCGCGTCGGACATCAAGATCCAGGCCCAGTACCTGCTGCGCACCAAGCAGCGCATGGCCGAGATCACCGCGTTCCACTCGGGCCAGACCGTCGAGGCGATCATCCGCGACGGCGACCGCGACCGCTGGTTCACCGCCGAGGAGGCCAAGGAGTACGGCCTCATCGACGAGATCATCTCGGCCGCGTCCAACGTGCCGGGCGGCGGCGGCACCGGGGCCTGATCCCGGCGCGCGACCTCTCGTACGCCCGCCCGTACAGGCAAGCCTCAGCCCGCAGAACGCCACCAGGATGGTGAACACCCAGATGCACATGAACAACCTCTCTCCCGCGAGCGGCCTCTACACCGGCGCTCAGGTGGACAACCGCTACGTCATCCCGCGCTTCGTCGAGCGCACCTCGCAGGGCGTGCGCGAGTACGACCCGTACGCGAAGCTCTTCGAGGAGCGCATCATCTTCCTCGGCGTGCAGATCGACGACGCCTCGGCGAACGACGTCATGGCGCAGCTGCTGTGCCTGGAGTCGATGGACCCGGACCGGGACATCTCGATCTACATCAACAGCCCCGGCGGCTCCTTCACCGCGCTGACGGCCATCTACGACACGATGCAGTTCGTGAAGCCGGACATCTCCACGGTCTGCATGGGCCAGGCGGCCTCCGCCGCCGCGGTCCTGCTCGCCGCCGGTGCCCCGGGCAAGCGCATGGCCCTGCCGAACGCCCGCGTGCTGATCCACCAGCCGTCCGGCGGCACCGGCCGTGAGCAGCTCTCCGACCTGGAGATCGCGGCCAATGAGATCCTGCGCATGCGCGACCAGCTGGAGACCATGCTGGCCAAGCACTCGACGACGCCGATCGAGAAGATCCGCGACGACATCGAGCGCGACAAGATCCTCACTGCCGAGGACGCGCTGGCGTACGGCCTGATCGACCAGGTCGTCTCCACCCGCAAGAGCTCGGCCTGATCCTTGCCTCCAGTTGGCGTGGGCACGCTGCCGGATTCGGCGGTGTGAACCACGTCAAGGGGGCCCCGCACGGGGCCCCCGGCAAGGTACCGTCGGATATGAGGCACCAGGAGCGCTGAACCAGGCGTCTCCCAGGCGAAGGGGAAGCACCTCGTGGCACGCATCGGTGACGGCGGCGACCTGCTCAAGTGCTCGTTCTGCGGAAAGAGCCAGAAGCAGGTGAAGAAGCTCATCGCAGGGCCCGGTGTGTACATCTGCGACGAGTGCATCGACCTCTGCAACGAGATCATCGAAGAGGAACTCGCGGAGACCTCCGAGGTCCGGTGGGAGGAACTCCCCAAGCCCCGTGAGATCTACGAGTTCCTGGAGAGCTACGTCGTCGGCCAGGAGCCGGCGAAGAAGGCGCTCTCCGTCGCGGTCTACAACCACTACAAGCGGGTCCAGGCCGGCGAGAACGGCGGCGCGCAGGGCCGGGACGACGCGATCGAACTCGCGAAGTCCAACATCCTGCTGCTCGGCCCCACCGGCTCCGGCAAGACGCTGCTCGCGCAGACGCTCGCCCGCATGCTCAACGTTCCGTTCGCCATCGCCGACGCGACGGCGCTGACGGAGGCCGGGTACGTCGGCGAGGACGTCGAGAACATCCTGCTGAAGCTGATCCAGGCGGCGGACTACGACGTCAAGAAGGCCGAGACCGGGATCATCTACATCGACGAGATCGACAAGGTCGCCCGCAAGAGCGAGAACCCGTCGATCACGCGCGACGTGAGCGGCGAGGGCGTTCAGCAGGCCCTCCTGAAGATCCTGGAAGGCACGACGGCCTCCGTCCCGCCGCAGGGTGGCCGCAAGCACCCGCACCAGGAGTTCATCCAGATCGACACGACGAACGTGCTCTTCATCGTGGGCGGCGCCTTCGCCGGCCTGGAGAAGATCATCGAGTCGCGTGCGGGTTCCAAGGGCATCGGCTTCGGGGCGACGATCCGCTCGAAGCGCGAGATCGAGGCCAGCAACCAGTTCCAGGAGGTCATGCCGGAGGACCTGGTGAAGTTCGGGATGATCCCCGAGTTCATCGGCCGCCTCCCCGTGCTGACCTCCGTGCACAACCTGGACCGCGAGGCCCTGCTCCAGATCCTCATCGAGCCGCGTAACGCCCTGGTGAAGCAGTACCAGCGACTGTTTGAACTCGACGGTGTGGAACTGGACTTCGAGCGGGAAGCCCTCGAAGCCATCGCCGACCAGGCGATCCTCCGCCAGACGGGCGCGCGCGGCCTGCGCGCCATCATGGAGGAGGTCCTGATGTCGGTGATGTACGAGGTCCCGTCCCGCAAGGACGTGGCCCGCGTGGTCATCACCTCGGACGTGGTCCGCTCCAACGTCAACCCGACGCTGGTCCCCCGCATCGTCCCGAAGGACCAGGGCCCGCAGGAGAAGTCGGCGTAGCCCGAAGTACGTACAAGGAGGGGCGCCCCAGATATCTGGGGCGCCCCTCCTCGCGTTCCGGACTACCTTGATCGATAATCGGACAAAAGTTCGCATGGCCGGGTGTGGTTGGCCGCTTCCTTGATCAACTTTGTCTCGACGTCGTCTTTCAGCGAAGGGAACGAGACATGAAGATGAAGCGTGCAGTGGGAGTCCTGGCGGTGGCAGTCGCCGCTACTGCGCTGCCGATTGTGGTGGCTGCGCCCGCGTCGGCCGATCAGGGTGATTGCCAGCTCTACCTGTTCGACAGGGGCTACAACGTCGGTCCGAAGGTGGAGTCGGCCTGCGGGACGGGTGCCGACCGCTGGAACCCGGCAGGCTGGGGCCAGTGCCTCATGGGGCTGACGGGCATCGGGGTGAGGCAGGAACACGCCGTCGAGGCCTGCAACGCCGCCAAGTGGTAGTTGTCTGGCTGCGGCCGGCCTGCACGGAAACGAGTGCCCGTGCAGGCCGCTGGCGCGATCAGGCCTTGGTGCGACCGGTGTTGTAGAGCTTCGCCGTCAGGGCGGCCACGTCGTCGAGGGTGCCGCTGCTCCCGCCGAGCGCGGCCGCAACCGGATCGACGGCGTTGATGCCGACCAGGGTCGAGTGGTCGCCCCAGGCGCAGGAGGGGATCTCGATGTCCTTGGGCGCCTTGCTCGCGCCGGGCTTGGTGCTGATCATCTTGACGTTGGCGCACTTCATCACGGCGCCCTTGAAACCGGCCGGGGTGAACTCCTTAGGAGTGCCGACCAGCTCGTACTTGAAGCCGATCTTCTCGGTTTCCTTGTTGTTCTGGCCGATCCCGGCGTAGTAGCTGTCGACCGCCTTCTCCGGGTCGGCGATCTCGCCCCAGAGGCCGTTGGCCGCGAACTGCTTGCCCTTCTCGTCCTTACCGATCTTGTACTGGGCAGTCGCATTGTGTGCGTTCTTCACGCCGAGCGCCTCGGCCTTGGTCTTCCCCTCACCGGTGACCGGGGTGTCGGCCGCGGGGGCACCGGCGGCGTCCGGCGCCTTCTGGTAGCTGTCGACCGCAGCGGGGTAGGCCAGCTTGTAGCCCTTGGTGTCCGAGCCCACCGACCCTGAACCGCCGCCCAGGAAGTACCAGCCGCCGCCCGCGATCACCGCGACCGCGACGACCACCGCGATGACCACGCCGGCCTTGGACTTCTTCGGCTGCTGCGGGGGCATCCCGCCGTACGGGGGCTGCTGGTAGCCGTAGCCCGGCTGCTGCTGGGGCTGCTGCGGGTATCCCTGCGGCGGGACGCCCGGCTGCTGCGGGTAGCCGTAACCGGGCTGGGGCGCGGGCTGACCGTAGGGCCCCGGCGGCGGGGGCTGCTGCCCGTACGGTCCGGGCTGCTGCGGCTGCTGTCCGTAAGGTCCCGGCTGGTTGTAGCTCATCCCGCGTCCCCCAATGAGGTTGCTTATACGTTCCACACATCCTGTCGGAAGCCGAAGTCTCCGGGTTCGCCGGGTCACCTGAATACCGGTTTCAGTACCGGACCGTTACGCCTCTAAACTGACCCCGTGACCGAGAACACGCAGACACCCAGCAGCCCCAACTCCGAACTGCCGACCCAGTACGCGCCGGCCGAGGTAGAGGGGAAGCTCTACGAGCGCTGGGTAGAACGTGGTTACTTCACGGCCGATCCCGCGAGCGAGAAGCCCGCGTACACCATCGTCATCCCGCCGCCGAACGTCACCGGCTCCCTGCACCTGGGGCACGCCTTCCAGCACACGCTCATGGACGCCCTGACCCGCCGCAAGCGGATGCAGGGCTACGAGTCGCTGTGGCTGCCCGGCATGGACCACGCCGGCATCGCCACCCAGAACAAGGTCGAGCAGCAGCTCGCCGAGGAGGGCAAGTCCCGCCACGACCTGGGCCGCGAGGAGTTCGTCGAGCGGGTCTGGCAGTGGAAGGAAGAGTACGGCGGCAAGATCCTCGGCCAGATGAGGCGGCTGGGCGACGGTGTGGACTGGTCGCGCGAGCGGTTCACGATGGACGAAGGGCTGTCCAAGGCCGTCCAGACGATCTTCAAGAAGCTCTTCGACGACGGGCTCATCTACCGCGCCGAGCGCATCATCAACTGGTGCCCCCGCTGTCTGACGGCCATCTCCGACATCGAGGTGGAGTACCAGGAGGACGCGGGCGAGCTCGTCTCGATCAAGTACGGCGAGGGTGAGGACACCCTGGTCGTCGCGACCACCCGCGCCGAGACGATGCTCGGTGACACGGCCATCGCCGTCCACCCGGACGACGAGCGCTACAAGCACCTGGTCGGCAAGCTGATCAAGCTGCCGCTCACCGACCGCTCCATCCCGGTCGTCGCCGACACCCACGTCGACCCGGCGTTCGGCACCGGCTGCGTCAAGGTCACCCCGGCCCACGACCCGAACGACTTCGCCATCGGGCAGCGGCACGGCCTGCCCAACCTGACGATCATGGACGAGCACGGCGTCATCACCGTCCACGGCCCCTTCCTCGGCCTGGACCGCTTCGAGGCCCGCTCCGCCGTCGTCGGCGCCCTGCGCCAGCAGGGTCGGATCGTCGCCGAGAAGCGTCCGTACATGCACTCCGTCGGGCACTGCTCGCGCTGCTCCACCACCGTCGAGCCCCGCCTGTCCCTCCAATGGTGGGTCAAGGTCGAGACCCTCGCCAAGGCCGCGGGTGACGCGGTCCGCGACGGCCGGGTCGCGATCCACCCGCAGGAGATGGAGAAGCGCTACTTCGACTGGGTCGACAACCTCAACGACTGGTGCATCTCGCGCCAGCTGTGGTGGGGCCACCGGATCCCGGTCTGGTACGGCCCGGACGGCGAGGTCGTCTGCGTCGGACCGGACGACGAGGCGCCGACGGGGGAGGGCTGGGTCCAGGACACCGACGTCCTCGACACCTGGTTCTCGTCCGGGCTGTGGCCGTTCTCGACGCTCGGCTGGCCGGAGCAGACCCCGGACCTGAAGAAGTTCTATTCCACGGACGTCCTGGTCACCGGGCACGACATCATCTTCTTCTGGGTCGCCCGGATGATGATGTTCGGCCTGTACGCCATGGACGGCGAGGCCCCGTTCAAGACGATCGCGCTGACCGGTCTGGTCCGCGACGAGCGCGGCAAGAAGATGTCGAAGTCCTTCGGCAACGTGGTCGACCCGCTGGACTGGATGGACAAGTACGGCTCCGACGCCGTCCGCTTCACCCTGGCCAAGGGCGCCAACCCCGGCACCGACGTCCCGATCGGTGAGGACTGGGTCCAGGCCTCCAGCAAGTTCGCCAACAAGATCTGGAACGCCACGCGCTTCGCGCTGATGAACGGCGCGACGATCGAGGGCGAGCTGCCGGCCGCGGAGCAGATGTCCGCGACCGACCGCTGGATCCTGTCGCGGCTCAACAAGACCGTCGCGCAGGTCGACGCGTACTACGAGGACTTCCAGTTCTCGAAGCTCAGCGAGGCGCTGTACCACTTCGCGTGGGACGAGGTCTTCGACTGGTACGTCGAGCTGTCGAAGACGACCTTCTTCGCGGGCGGCGAGCAGGCCAAGGTCTCCGGCCGGGTGCTGGGCGAGGTCATCGACGTCATGCTGCGGCTGCTGCACCCGGTGGTCCCGTTCGTCACCGAGACGCTGTGGACCACGCTGACCGGCCGCGAGTCGCTCGTGATCGCCGAGTGGCCCAAGGACAGCGGTTTCCGCGACGAGGCCGCCGAGGCCGAGATCGGGAACGTCCAGTCGGTCGTCACCGAGGTCCGTCGCTTCCGCAAGGAGCAGGGTCTGCAGGACGGCCAGAAGGTCCCGGCCCGCCTGGACCTGGCCGGCACCGCGCTGGCCGCGCACGAGGCCGCCATCCGGCAGCTGCTGCGTCTGCAGCCGGAGGGCGACTCCTTCAGCGCCACCGCGACCCTCCCGGTCGCCGGCGCGAGCGTCGCGCTCGACCTGTCGGGCACCATCGACGTGGCCGCCGAGCGCAAGCGCCTCTCCAAGGACCTCGCGGCCGCGGAGAAGGAGAAGCAGCAGGCCGAGGCGAAGCTCGGGAACGAGGCGTTCATCGCCAAGGCTCCCGACAACGTCGTGGACAAGATCAAGGGCCGGCTGGCCAAGGCCGAGGCGGACATCGCCCGGATCCAGGCCCAGCTGGACACGCTGCCGCCCGCGTAGCCGCCCGCAAGCGAGTGAAGGCCCCCACACCGTCGGTCGATGTGGGGGCCTTCCCCGTATGCCTTCCCCGCGCGGGGGCCGGCGTCACAGGAGTCATCCGGGGTGCGCAGGGACCTCCGGCCTGTCCGAAGTGCCCTATATCACTCCTTATCTGGTCCGGGGGGACCCCGATCCGAGGGGATGACCACGGATGATGGAGGGCATGCAGGCCAAGCCCGTCGTCTCGGCGCTCCACTGGGCCGCGGCCTCCGGCCGCCGGCTCGCCGAGAGCTGGGCCGGTTCACCGCGGGCGCTGGACGTGCTGACGGCGCTCAGCTGCCTCGCCCTGATGGCGCTGGACCTCCCCGGCCTCGCCGCCGCCGACAACTCCCTCAACGGGCCGCTCGCCGCCGTGGTGCTCGCCGTCGGCTGTTCGAGCCTGCTGGTGCGCCGCCGGGCGCCCTGGATCTCGTACTTCGCCGCGCTGCTCTTCATCGGCTGGCTGCACGAGCTCACCCTGATCCAGTTCGCCCTCTACTCGGTCGGCCGCTACCGCGGGCGCCGGGCCGGGATCCTCGCCACCCTCGGGTACGTGGGCTTCGCGCTGGTGGTGTTCAGCGTGCCGGGCTGGCCCGGGCCGAAGGCCGAGAGCCTGAGCGCCTTCCTCAGCCTGGTCGTGCCCATCGGTGTGCTCGCCTCGGCCGTCGGCATCGCCGCCTACCGGCACGACCTGGTGTCGGAGCTCACCGCCCGGCGGGCCGAGTCCGCCGTGCTCCAGGCCGTGCAGCAGGAGCGCACCTCCGTGGCCAGCGACGTCCACGACTTCGTCGGGCGGGAGCTGACCCTGCTGACGGTGCGCTCCGAGGTGCTGTCGACGCGGGCGCGCGAGACGGCGTACGGATCAGACTTCGAGGAGCTGGCGGACACCGCGCGCCGGGCCCATCTCGTGCTCAACGAGATCATCGTGCTGCGCGGGGAGCGGGCCTCGACCCCGGGGGTGGACGGGTTGCCGGCGCTCGCGGAGGAGAGCGGGCGGGCCGGTTCGCCCGTACGGCTCGCCGTGGACCCGGACGTACACGCGCTGTCGCCGCTGCGGCAGGCGGCGGTCTACCGGGTCGTGCAGGAGTGCCTGACGAACGCGGCCAAGCACGCGCACGGCGAGACGATCGAGGTGTCGGTCAAGGCGGACGGCCCGCGGCTGCGGATCGCCGTCAGCAACGCGCTGCCCGCCCGGACCCCCGGCCGGGCCCCGGTCTCGGCCGGTTCGGGCACGGCGAGCATGTCCGAGCGGGTGCGCAGCCTGGGCGGCGACCTGACGGCGACGCGCACGCGGGACTCGTACGAGGTCGTCGCCACCCTGCCGCGCCACTAGGGCGTGTCCGGGCCGCGCGCTACGCCTTCGCCGGGGCCAGCAGGCTGTTCAGGGTGTCCAGGTCCTCGACGCAGCGGCCCGAGCCCAGGGCCACGCAGTCCAGGGGGTTGTCGGCGACGAAGACCGGGATGCCGGTCGCCGAGGCCATCCGCAGGTCGAGGCCGGGCAGGAGCGCGCCGCCGCCGGTCAGGACGATGCCGTGTTCCATCACGTCGCCGGAGAGTTCGGGCGGGCACTCCTCCAGGGTGGTGCGCACGGCGGCGATGATCGCCTCGATCGGCTCGTCCAGGGCGGCCCGTACGTCCGGCGCGGTCAGCTCCAGCGTCTTGGGCATGCCGCCGACCTTCTCGCGGCCGCGCACGGTGAAGGTGCGGGTCTCCAGCTCCGGCCGGCCGGGCACCGGCCAGGCCGATCCGATGCCGACCTTGATGTCCTCGGCGGTGCGCTCGCCGATGAGCAGCGCGTGCTCCTTGCGGACGTAGTCCATGATCGCCGAGTCCAGCCGGTCTCCGCCGGCGCGCAGCGACCGGGAGGTGACGATGCCGCCGAGCGAGATGACGGCGACCTCCGAGGTGCCGCCGCCGATGTCCACGACCATCGAGCCGCGCGGTTCGGCCACCGGGAGCCCGGCGCCGATGGCCGCGGCCATCGGTTCCTCGATGAGGTGGACGGTCCTGGCCCCGGCCCGGGTGGAGGCGTGGACGATGGCGCGCCGTTCGACCGGGGTGACCCCGGACGGGACGCAGATCACCATGCGGGTGCGCGGCCGCCGGCCGGGGACCGCCTTGCGCACGAAGTGCCGGATCATCTCCTCCGCGGCCTCGTAGTCGCAGATCACGCCGTCCTTGAGGGGGCGGATGGCGGTGATGGAGCCGGGGGTTCGGCCGATGGTCTCCTTGGCCTCCGTCCCGACGGCCAGGGCGGTGGTGGTGCCCGCCTTCACGGCGACCACGGACGGCTCATTGAGGACGATTCCGTGCCCCCGTGCGTAGATCAGGGTGTTCGCGGTCCCCAGATCCATCCCTATGTCGCGGCTGGATGCTGTCTTGTTGCTGCTGGCCTGCGGCATTTGTTCCCCAATCTCCTGCCCGCAAGGCTTGCATAACGATCTGGTCGCTTTGCCGGTCGCAGGTCCTGAAACGCCCGGGTCGAAGGTCCCGCCGGTCCTCGTCCGTAGACTGGGCCCCGTGAGTGAGCAGCAGCCCGAGAGCCACGACCGTGACCGCGATGGCGCCTTCGACGAATCCGACGAGTTCGACCAGATCGTGGCGGAAGAGTCCGACCGCGACCCCGACCTGGCGGTGATCGAGGCCGGCAGCCGCACCCTGCGCGCCCAGGCCGGACCGCCGCAGGGCGACCCGGTGCCCGCCCGGCCCGTCGACCCGGAGGTCGCCAAGGCGCTGCTGGAGGTGGAGCAGGAGCTGGCCGGCCGCTGGGGCGAGACCAAGCTGGAGCCGTCCGTGACGCGGATCGCCGCGCTGATGGACGTCCTGGGCGATCCGCAGCGCGCGTACCCCTCCATCCATGTCACCGGCACGAACGGCAAGACCAGCACGGCCCGCATGATCGAGTCCCTGCTGAACGCCTTCGAGCTGCGTACCGGCCGCTACACCAGCCCGCACGTCCAGTCGGTCACCGAGCGGATCAGCCTCGACGGGGCGCCGATCACCGCCGAGCGGTTCGTCGAGACGTACCACGACATCAAGCCGTACGTGGAGATGGTCGACGCCGCCGAGGAGTTCCGGCTGTCGTTCTTCGAGGTGCTGACCGGGATGGCGTACGCGGCCTTCGCGGACGCCCCGGTGGACGCGGCCGTGGTCGAGGTCGGCATGGGCGGCACCTGGGACGCGACCAACGTCATCGACGGCTCGGTCGCCGTGGTGACCCCGATCAGCCTGGACCACACCGACCGGCTGGGCACCACGCCCGGCGAGATCGCCCTGGAGAAGGGCGGCATCATCAAGCAGGGCGCCACCGTGATCCTGGCGCAGCAGCCGGTGGACGCGGCGCAGGCGCTGCTGAAGAAGGCCGTCGAGGTCGACGCGACGGTGGCCCGCGAGGGCATGGAGTTCGGCGTGGTCACGCGCGAGGTCGCGGTCGGCGGCCAGCAGCTGACGCTGCGCGGGGTCGGCGGCGAGTACGACGGCATCTTCCTGCCGCTGTACGGGGCGCACATGGCGCACAACGCGGCGGTGGCGCTGGCCGCGGTCGAGGCCTTCTTCGGGGTCGGGACCGGCGGGCAGGAGCACGCGCGCGTGCTGGACCTGGACACCGTGCGGAAGGCCTTCGCCTCGGTGACCTCGCCGGGCCGCATGGAGGTCGTGCGGCGCAGCCCGACGGTGGTGCTGGACGCGGCGCACAACCCGGCGGGGGCGGCGGTCACCGCGGACGCGGTCACCGAGTCCTTCGGCTTCAGCCGGCTGATCGGCGTCGTGGCCGCGAGCGAGGGCAAGGACGTCCGCGGGGTGCTCGAGGCCTTCGAGCCGATCTGCGCGGAGGTGGTGGTGACGGAGAACTCCAGCCACCGGTCGATGGGCGCGGACGAGCTGGCGGCCGTCGCGGTCGAGGTGTTCGGCGTGGACCGGGTGCAGGTGGAGCCGCGGCTGGACGACGCACTGGAGGCGGCGATCACCCTGGCGGAGGAAGAGGCCGAGTACGGAGGGGCCGGGGTCCTGGTGACCGGTTCCGTGATCACGGTGGGCGAGGCCCGCCTGCTGCTGAAGAGGGGCTGAGGATGCGCACGCTGTGTGCGAGCACGCTGATCGGCGAGTTCTTCGTGATCGGCTTCGCGGGCCTGGTGGCCATGAAGAACCCCGACCTGACCCAGACCGCGGTGTGGACGGTGTGCGGGGTCACGATGCTGCTCTCGGTGCTGCTGTGCGGGATGCTCTCGCGTCCCGGGGCGGTCCAGCTGGGCTGGGCCCTGCAGATCGGCCTGATCGTGAGCGGGTTCGTCGTCCCGGCGATGTTCTTCCTCGGCGCGGTGTTCGCGGGGCTGTGGTGGTGCTCGGTGCACTACGGCCGCAAGATCGACGCGGCCAAGGCCCGGTGGGCGGCCATGGCGGAGGCGTCGGCGGCCCCCGGGGCGCCTGACGCTGTGTGACAGGTCCCCGGAACGGCCCTGTAGATTCGTCCTACCGCACCCGTATGCCGCAAGGAGCCGCAACATGACCCAGCGCACCCTCGTCCTGCTGAAGCCCGACGCCGTCCGTCGCGGTCTGGTGGGCGAGATCATCGGCCGTATCGAGCGGAAGGCCGGCTGGACCATCCCCGCGCTGGAGCTGCGCACGCTGGACCAGGAGACGCTCGAGGCGCACTACGGCGAGCACAAGGGCAAGCCGTTCTACGAGCCCCTGATGGGCTTCATGGCCAGTGGTCCGATCGTGGCCCTGGTCGTCGAAGGGGAACGCGCGATCGAGGGTGTCCGCCAGCTGGCCGGTCCCACCGACCCGATCGCCGCGGCGCCGGGCTCCATCCGGGGGGACTTCGGCACCATCGTCCGGGAGAACCTGATCCACGCCTCGGACTCCGAGGAGTCCGCGGAGCGCGAGCTGAAGCTGTTCTTCCCGGCTCTCTGACCATTCGTGAATATTCCGTGAGCACTATTTCCTGACGTGACATCAGCCGAATAGCGCTCATGACCTGGGGCGACCGAAGTAATTTCGGTCGCCCTGCGGTATTTCCGGGCGATACCGGGAACGCCTGGGCAGGACACGTCGTCACCACTAAGGGGGCGGGTATCCATTCCGGCGGGATTGCCGGAGTCCCGTCGAGCGGTGTCCGTACTCCCGGCACTACGATGGGGCCTCCACCCACACACCCACCTCGCCGACCTGACAGCAGCCGCTATCAACTGGAAGGCCAGACGCTCCTCATGGGGAACAAGGGGAACACTATGTCGTTCATCGGCCGTGACATGGCGATCGACCTCGGGACCGCCAACACGCTGGTGTACGTGAGGGGCCGGGGGATCGTCCTGAACGAGCCGTCCGTGGTCGCCATCAACACGAACACCGGCGGCATTCTGGCGGTCGGCTCCGAGGCGAAGAAGATGATCGGGCGCACGCCCGGCAACATCGTCGCCGTAAGGCCCCTCAAGGACGGCGTCATCGCCGACTTCGAGATCACCGAGCGCATGCTCCGGTACTTCATCCTCAAGATCCACAAGCGCCGCTACCTGGCCCGCCCGCGCGTCGTGGTGTGCGTGCCCTCCGGCATCACCGGAGTGGAGCGACGCGCCGTCATCGAGGCGTCCACGCAGGCCGGCGCCCGCCAGGTGCACATCATCGAAGAGCCCATGGCCGCCGCCATCGGCTCGGGCCTGCCCGTCCACGAAGCCACCGGCAACATGGTCGTGGACATCGGCGGCGGCACCACCGAGGTCGCCGTCATCTCCCTCGGCGGAATCGTCACGGCACAGTCCATCCGGGTAGCCGGCGACGAGCTCGACAACGCGATCATCCAGCACATCAAGAAGGAGTACTCGCTCCTCCTCGGCGAGCGCACCGCCGAGCAGATCAAGATCACCATCGGGTCGGCGTACGACCTCGACAAGGACGAGCACACCGAGATCCGGGGTCGCGACCTGGTCTCCGGCCTGCCCAAGACGGTCGTCATCTCGGCCGCCGAGGTGCGCAAGGCCATCGAGGAACCCGTCAACGCCATCGTCGACGCCGTCAAGACCACCCTCGACAAGTGCCCGCCGGAGCTCTCCGGCGACATCATGGACCGCGGCATCGTCCTGACCGGCGGCGGCGCCCTGCTGCGCGGCCTCGACGAGCGGCTGCGGCGCGAGACCGGGATGCCCATCCACATCGCGGAAGACCCGCTCGACTCCGTCGCACTCGGCTCCGGCAAGTGCGTCGAGGAGTTCGAGGCCCTCCAGCAGGTCCTGGACGCCCAGCCCCGTCGCTGACAGACACCCCTCCACGCCGGAGGGATCATGCGGAACACACAAGGATCCGCCGTACGGGTGCTACCGGGCCCGTGCGGCGGATCGTTGATATACAGGCAAAACAACATTCCGACGAGGAAGGCACGGCCGCCGCACGTGAGGGACACACGAGAAAGCCGGCTGCTCCTGGTGCTTCTGATCGCCATCGCGTTCGCATTGATCACGGTGGACATCAGGGCAGGCGAGGAGTCGCCGGTCGACGGTGCCCGGCAGGCCGCCGCAGCGGTCTTCGGCCCGGTCGAGAAGGGCGTGGCCACCGCCGTCGACCCGGTCGCCAACGCCATAGGGGCGGTACGGGACTCCGGCGAACGCCACAACCGCATCGCCGTGCTGGAGCAGCAGAACGCGGCCCTGAAGGCCAAGCTGGGCAGCGAGGACCAGACCCGCAGCCGCATCCACGAGCTGGACGAGATGCTCAAGCGGGCCGGCGCCGGACAGTACGGCATCAAGGGCGCAGAGGTCATCGCCATAGGAGCGGCCCAGGGCTTCTCCTGGACCGTCACCATCGACGCCGGCAGCAAGGACGGCATCGAGCGCGACATGACCGTCCTCAACGGGGACGGACTCGTCGGCCGGGTCACCACCGTCGGCCCCGACACCGCCACCGTCGTCCTCGCCAACGACCCCGACTTCACGGTCGGGACCCGCCTGGAGAAGACCGGCGAACTCGGCTTCGCCACCGGCCAGGGCGACCGCGCCCTGTCCGTCCAGATGCTCAACGGCAAGGCCAAGGTCAGCCCCGGAGACCGCCTCCTCACCTTCGGCTCGCACGGCAACAAGCCCTTCGTGCCCGGCGTGCCGATCGGTGAGATCGTCAAGGTCGACCCGGCCCGCGGCGACCTGACCCGCACCGTCTGGGTGCGTCCGTTCGTCGGCTTCTCGCGACTGGACATCGTCGGCGTCGTGGTGATGCCGCCGCGCGAGGACCCGCGCGACGCCGTCCTGCCGCCCAAGCCCGAGGCCCCCAAGCCCACCCCGACGGTCACCGTCACGGTCACCCCGTCCGGGTCCGCCAGTGTGCCCGGCACGCCGGCCGACGAGTAGGAGCAGACCGACCATGCGCTTCAACCGGATCCTGCTCTCGGCCACGCTCGTCGTGGTCGCCCTCGTCGTGCAGGTCACCGTCCTGGGCCGGCTCCAACTGCCCGGCGCCGTGCCCGACCTGCTGCTGCTCACCGTGGTCGCCCTCGCACTCGTGTACGGGCACGTCAGCGGCGCCCTCATCGGCTTCGCCGCCGGTCTCCTCGCCGACCTGGCACCCCCCGCCGACCACGCCGCCGGACGGTACGCGCTCGTCCTGTGCGTCATCGGCTACGTGTGCGGCCTGGTGCGCCCCGACAACGGACGGTTCCGCTCCGCCTGGGGCCCCCTGCTCACCGTCGTCGCCGCCGCGATCGGCTCCACCCTGCTCTACGCGAGCGTGGGCGCCCTCGTCGGCGACACCGCCGCCCGCCACGTGGGCCTGACCGGGCTGCTGTTCACCGCCACCCTCTACGACCTGCTGCTCGCGCCGTTCACCGTGCCCTTCATCATGGCGCTGGCCCGGCGCGCCGAGAACGACCCGATGGCCGTCGAGGCCGGCGGCGGACCGCCGCAGGGCAAGGACGTGTCCTCGGGCTGGCTGGCCGGCGGCACCGGCCTGCGCATCGGCAGCCAGCGCGGCGGCCTGCGGCTGAAGACCGCGCGCGGCCGCGCCAACCGGGCCGGCCGGATAAAGGGCGTCAAGGCGGTCAAGATCGTGAAGAGCGTCAAGAAACTGTGAGGGAGGAGCGGACGTGACCAACATCCCGGAGACCGGCCGCACTTCCCGGGTGCAGATCCGGCTCGTCATGATCCAGGTACTCGTCCTGTCGATGCTGGTCACCCTCGGCGGTCGCCTCTGGTACCTCCAGATCCGCAACGGGGACGAGTACTACCACGAGGCGAAGAGCAACCACGTCCAGCGGGTCGTCCAGCCCGCGGTGCGGGGGTCGATCCTCGACGCCCGCGGGGTCCCGCTCGCCGACAACGAGACCCGCCTGGTCGTCTCCGCCAGCCGCACCTCGCTGATGAAGATGAAGGACCGGGGCAAGTCCGTCATGACCCGCCTCGCCGACGTCCTGGGCATGACCCCCAAGGAGGTCATGGAGAAGGTCCGTCTCTGCGACTCCCAGACCCCTGCGCCCTGCTGGAACGGCTCCCCGTACCAGCCGATTCCGGTCACCCTCGAAGCCACCACGCAGCAGGCGCTGCAGCTGCGCGAACGCCCCGAGGAATTCCCCGGCATCACCGCGGAGCCCACCGCCGTGCGCCGCTACCCGGCCCCCGGCGGAGCCCGTACCTCACAGGTGCTCGGCTACCTCTCGCCGGTCACCGACGAGGAGATCCAGAAGGCCAAGGACACGGACTCGCCGCACCTGCGGTCCGATCAAGTGGGCCGCTCCGGGATCGAACGCACCTATGACAAGCAGTTGCGCGGCAAGGCGGAGGTCACCTCGTACGAGGTCGACAACCTCGGCCGGGTCATGGGCCAGACCAAGTCCGACCCCGGTGTGGCCGGGGCCACGCTCATCACCAGCATCGACGCCCGGGTCCAGGCCGTCGCCGAGTTCGAGCTCCAGCAGGCGATGAAGGTCGTCCGCCACGAGACCGACAACATCACCGGCCGCAAGTACGAGGCCGACTCGGGCGCCGTCGTCGTCATGGAGACCAAGACCGGCCGCGTCGTCGCGATGGCCTCCCAGCCCGACTACGACCCCAACGCCTGGGTCGGCGGCATCTCCGGCAAGGACTACGCCCGCCTCACCAGCAAGAACTCCAACTACCCGCTGCTCAACCGGGCCATCCAGGGCCAGGCTCCCGCCGGCTCCATCTTCAAGGTGGTCTCGGCGAGCGCGGCCGTGCGGGCCGGCTACGACTTCAACGGCAAGTACAACTGCAGCGCTTCCTACAACATGGGCGGCCGGAGCTTCGCGAACTTCGAGTCCAAGGGACACGGCCCCATCACCCTCGGAGACGCCCTCAAGTTCTCCTGCAACACCGTCTTCTACGCCCTCGGTCACAAGGAGTGGAACCGCGACGGCGGCCTCAAGCCGAAGAAGGACGCCCACGACTGGTTCTACCGGACCGCCCGCGAATTCGGACTCGGCTCCGAGACCCATGTCGACCTGCCGAACGAGGTCACCGGCCGCATCCCCGACCGCAAGTGGAAGCAGAGCTTCTGGGCGGCCAACAAGGACTCCTGGTGCAAGCAGGGCAAGCGGGGCGGCACCTACGTCGAGCAGATCGCCTACGAGAGCTGCCTCGAAGGCAATCAGCTGAAGGCCTACGACAGCATCAACTTCGCCATCGGCCAGGGCGACGTGCTCGTCACCCCCATCCAGATGGCGACCGCCTACTCCGCCATCAGCAACGGGGGCACCCTCTACAACCCCACGGTCGGCAAGGCCGTGATCAGCCCCGACGGCAAGCACATCGAGTGGATCAAGCCCCAGGCCCACGGCAGGCTGCCGATCGACGCCGAGACCATCGGCAACCTCGACAAGGGACTCCGCTCCGTCGCCGAGCCCGGCGGCACCGCCGCCTGGCGGTTCATCGGCTGGCCGCTGGACAAGATCCCGATGCGGGCCAAGACCGGCACCGCCCAGGTCTACGGCAAGCAGACCACCTCGTGGCTGGCGACCTACACCGACGAGTTCGCGATCGTCATGACGATCTCCCAGGGCGGCACCGGCTCCGGAGCCTCCGGCCCCGCCGTCCGCAACATCTACAACGCCATCTACGGCCTCGACATGGCCGGCAAGCAGGACCTGAAGAAGGCCCTGCTGCTCAAGCCGGAGGCGAAACTGCCCAAGATCCACCCCGACGGCTCCATCGACTCCCCGGAGATCCGGCCGTACGTACCGCCGTCCCCGGAGGAGCCGGAACCGCCCGCGCTCGCCGGGCCGCCCGCCCCGCCCCCCGCGCGTCAGGACTGAGGACCGAGGACCGAACGACCATGCAGACCGCCAACAAGTTCTCCGTCTCCCGGTACGCGCCCCAGCGCGGGGCGGTGGCCCGGCTCACCGCCCGCGACTCGGTGGTGCGCCGGCTCGACTGGCCGATACTCCTCTCCGCGCTCGCGCTGTCCTTCATCGGCGCCCTGCTGGTGTGGTCGGCGACCCGCAACAGGACGCAGCTGAACCAGGGGGACCCGTACTACTTCCTCGCCCGGCACGCCCTGAACACCGGCATCGGCCTCGTGCTGATGATCGGCACCATCTGGCTCGGCCACCGCACCCTGCGCGGCGCGGTGCCGATCCTCTACGGGCTCTCGCTCGTGCTGATCCTCGCGGTGCTCACCCCGCTCGGCGCCACGATCAACGGCGCCCACGCGTGGATCGTGATCGGCGGCGGATTCTCCCTCCAGCCCTCCGAGTTCGTGAAGATCACGATCATCCTGGTCATGGCGGTGCTGCTGGCGGCCCGGGTGGACGCGGGAGACCTCACCCATCCCGACCACCGCACGGTCGTCAAGGCCCTGTGCCTGGCCGCCGCCCCCATGGGCATCGTCATGCTGATGCCCGACCTCGGCTCCGTCATGGTCATGGTCGTCATCGTGCTCGGCGTGCTGCTGGCCTCCGGCGCCTCCAACCGCTGGGTGCTGGGCCTGCTCGGCTCGGGCGCGGGCGGAGCCATCCTGATCTGGCAGCTCGGCGTCCTCGACGAGTACCAGATCAACCGCTTCGCGGCCTTCGCCAACCCCGAACTCGACCCCGCCGGCGTCGGATACAACACCAACCAGGCGCGCATCGCGATCGGCTCCGGCGGGCTGACCGGCTCCGGCCTCTTCAAGGGCTCGCAGACCACCGGCCAGTTCGTGCCGGAGCAGCAGACCGACTTCGTCTTCACGGTGGCGGGGGAGGAGCTGGGCTTCCTCGGAGCCGGGCTGATCCTCCTGCTGCTGGGCGTGGTGCTGTGGCGAGCGTGCATGATCGCCCGCGAAACCACCGAGCTCTACGGGACGATCGTGTGCGCCGGAATCATCGCCTGGTTCGCCTTCCAGTCCTTCGAGAACATCGGGATGACCCTCGGGATCATGCCGGTGGCCGGGCTCCCGCTGCCGTTCGTCTCGTACGGAGGCTCGTCGATGTTCGCCGTGTGGGTGGCCATCGGGCTGTTGCAGTCGATCAAGGTGCAACGGCCATTGTCGGCCTGATGTCCCGTTCACCCTGCCGTCGTGATCCGTTCAGGACTAAGTTCGGTCTATGGCGGACACGAAGCGCGAGATCGAGCGGAAATTCGAGTTCACTAAGGCGTCGGCGGCCCGGCGCGGGGTGCCGGACCTGACGGGCACTGCCGCGATCGCGGCCGTCTCCGACCAGGGCACGGTCGACCTCGACGCCGTCTACTACGACACCCCGGACCACCGGCTCGCCGCCGACGGTCTCACCCTGCGGCGCCGAACCGGCGGCGGCGACGCGGGCTGGCACCTCAAACTGCCCGTCTCCCCGGGCGTACGCGACGAGATCGGGGCCGCGCTCAGCGACACCATCCCCGGCTCACTGGCCGCCCTGCTCCGCTCCCGGGTGCGCGGCGCCGGGCTGGAGCCGCAGGTCAGACTCCTCTCCTCGCGCAAGCTCAGCCATCTCCTGGACGCCGACGGAGCCCTGCTCGCGGAACTGAGCACCGACACGGTCCGGGCGGAGCGCGGCGAGGCCACCGCCGCCTGGACCGAGGTCGAGGTGGAACTCGCCGACGGGGTCGACCCCCAGCTGCTCGACGCGGTCGAGAAGGCCTTCCGCAAGGCCGGGCTCCGGGTCTCCGACGCCCCCTCGAAACTCGCCCGGGCCCTCACCGAGACCGACGCCGAGACCGACGCCGAGACCGAGGCCGAGCCCGGCGCCGAGCCCGCGGCCCCGCCCGTGGCGGATCCCGGTGACGGCACGGCGGGCGCGTACGTCCTCTCGTACCTGCGCGAACAGCGAGACGCCCTGATCACCCTGGACCCCGCCGTGCGGCGGGGCCTGCCGGACTCCGTCCACCAGATGCGGGTCGCCACCCGGCGCCTGCGCAGCGCCTTCAAGACGTACCGCAAGGTGCTGGACCGGGCCGTGACCGACCCGATCGGCGAGGAACTGCGCTGGCTGGCCGCCGAACTCGGCGTCGACCGCGATCAGGAGGTTCTGCTCGAGCGGATCCAGACCCGCCTCGACGAGCTCCCGCGCACCCTGCTGCTCGGCCCGGTCCGCAGCCGGCTGCGGACGTGGAACAACACCCGCCGCTCCGGATCGCGCCGCCGGGCTCTGGCCGTGCTCGACAGCGCCCGGTACCTCGCCCTGCTGGACTCCCTCGACGCCGTGCTGGACGCGCCGCCGCTGCTCAAGGCCTCCGGCGGGCGCGCGGAGCGGGTCCTGCCCAAGGCGGTGCTGCGCGACTACGAGCGACTCGCAGGCCGGGTCGAGGACGCGCTCGCCATGGAACCGGGCGGGGAACGCGACCTGGCCCTGCACGAGGCCCGGAAGGCGGCCAAGCGTGCCCGCTACGCGGCGGAGGCGGCCACCCCGGCCCTCGGCAAACCGGCGAAACGCCTGGCCAAGGCCGTGAAGGCGGTCCAGACCCTGCTCGGCGACCACCAGGACAGCGTGGTCGCCCGCGAGGCCCTGCGCGGCCTCGGCGTCCAGGCGGCGGCCGCGGGCGAATCGGCTTTCACCTGGGGCGTGCTCTACGCCCGCGAGGAGGCCCTGGCCGAGCGGCGAGAACGGGAGCTTCCGGACGTCTGGGGCAAGACCTCCGAGCCGGGGCTGCGGGCCGCCCTGGGATGATCATGTGGATGGGCGGTCTCTTTCGGATCATGCCGGTAAAGCCCGCGGCGGCTGGTGCCGTGCATCGCAAGGCGGAGGGGCGCCCGTGTACTGGACGTACTTGGGCGCCCCGACAACGCGGCGAGGTGCGGTGCCAGGCGTCGCGGGCCAGGCGTGATCCGAAAGAGGCGGCCCAAGGGCAGCTGGGCCTAGAGGTACGCTTGAGAGCTGCCCCCTGCCCGCTTCACGAAAGTCGCGTGATGACCGAGTCGGTCTTCCCTCAGCTTGAGGCCCTGCTTCCGCATGTGCAGAAGCCCATCCAGTACGTCGGCGGTGAACTCAACTCCACGGTCAAGGAGTGGGAGAGCTGCGACGTCCGCTGGGCGCTCATGTACCCGGACGCGTACGAAGTCGGGCTGCCCAACCAGGGCGTCATGATCCTTTACGAGGTGCTCAACGAACGCGAGGGCGTCCTCGCCGAGCGCACCTACAGCGTGTGGCCGGACCTCGAGGAACTGATGCGCGAGCACAAGGTGCCGCAGTTCACCGTGGACAGCCACCGCCCCGTCTCGGCCTTCGACGTGTTCGGCCTGTCCTTCTCCACGGAGCTGGGCTACACCAACATGCTCACGGCGCTGGACCTCGCGGGCATCCCGCTGGAGGCCCGCAACCGTACGGTCGACCACCCGATCGTCCTCGCGGGCGGCCACGCGGCCTTCAACCCCGAGCCGATCGCGGAGTTCATCGACTGCGCGGTCATCGGCGACGGCGAGCAGGCCGTCCTCGACATGACCGAGATCATCCGCACCTGGAAGGCCGAGGGGCGGCCGGGCGGACGCGAGGAAGTCCTGCTGCGCCTGGCGAAGACCGGCAACGTCTACGTGCCGGGCTTCTACGACGTCGAGTACCTGCCGGACGGCCGCATCGGCCGTGTCGTGCCCAACCGCTCCGGCGTGCCGTGGCGCGTGTCCAAGCACACGGTCATGGACCTCGACGAGTGGCCCTACCCCAAGCAGCCCCTGGTCCCGCTCGCCGAGACCGTCCACGAGCGCATGTCCGTGGAGATCTTCCGCGGCTGCACCCGCGGCTGCCGTTTCTGCCAGGCCGGCATGATCACGCGCCCCGTGCGGGAGCGAAGCATCACCGGCATCGGCGAGATGGTGGAGCGCGGCCTGAAGGCCACGGGCTTCGAGGAGGTCGGCCTCCTCTCCCTCTCCTCCGCGGACCACACGGAGATCGCCGACATCGCCAAGGGCCTCGCGGACCGCTACACGGACGACAAGGTGGGCCTGTCCCTGCCGTCGACCCGCGTGGACGCCTTCAACGTGGACCTGGCCAACGAGCTGACCCGCAACGGCCGCCGCTCCGGTCTGACCTTCGCCCCCGAGGGCGGCTCCGAGCGCATGCGCAAGGTCATCAACAAGATGGTCTCGGAAGAGGACCTGATCCGGACCGTCGCCACCGCGTACGGCAACGGCTGGCGCCAGGTGAAGCTGTACTTCATGGTCGGCCTGCCGACCGAGACCGACGAGGACGTCCTCCAGATCGGCGACATGGCGGTCAACGTCATCGCCAAGGGCCGCGAGGTCTCCGGCCAGAACGACATCCGCTGCACGGTGTCCATCGGCGGGTTCGTGCCGAAGCCGCACACCCCGTTCCAGTGGGCGCCGCAGCTGTCGGCCGAGGAGACGGATGCCCGCCTGGGCAAGCTCCGCGACAAGCTCCGCGGGGACAAGAAGTACGGCCGCTCCATCGGCTTCCGCTACCACGACGGCAAGCCGGGCATCGTCGAGGGCCTGCTCTCGCGCGGTGACCGCCGCATCGGCGACGTCATCCGTGCCGTCTACGAGTCGGGCGGCCGCTTCGACGGCTGGCGCGAGCACTTCTCGTACGACCGCTGGATGCAGGCGGCGGAGAAGACGCTGCCCGCCTACGGCGTGGACGTGGCCTGGTACACGACGCGTGAGCGCACGTACGAGGAGGTCCTGCCCTGGGACCACCTGGACTCCGGTCTCGACAAGGACTGGCTCTGGGAGGACTGGCAGGACGCCCTCGACGAGACCGAGGTCGAGGACTGCCGCTGGACCCCGTGCTTCGACTGCGGCGTCTGCCCGCAGATGGACACCCAGATCCAGATCGGCCCGACGGGCAAGAAGCTGCTGCCGCTGTCGGTCGTGAAGTGACCTCGGGCTGAACCCGCCCACATGTGCCCCCCACCGGGAACGGTGGGGGGCACATGTGCGTCGTCACAGGCATGGACCTGGAAAAACGTGCAGCGCACGAGCCGCGTGAGCCCCAACCCGGTGGGCAGGGGTGCGTGTTCGCGATGGTCCGGATCCCGGTGCGGATCCTGGCCGTGGTGATCGTGCTGCCCGTGCGGGTGGTCTGGGACCTGCTCGTCCTCGCGGCGCGCACCGTGTACCGGCGCGCCCTGCGCCCGGCCGGGGACGCGGTGGCCCGCGCCTGCGCCTGGCTGCGGCGGTACGTGCTGACCCCGGTCGGGCGCGCCCTCGCCTGGCTGGCGCGGGGGACCGGGCTGGTGCTGAAGTGGGCGGCGCTGGCCGTCTTCTACTGGCCCTGGGCGGGGCTGTGGCGGTACGTGCTCGCGCCGGCCGGGGCCGCCCTGTGGCGCTGGATCCTGGTACCGCTCGGCAAGGGGATCGCCCTGCTGGGCCGGGGAACCGCCGTCGGGCTGGAGTGGCTGGCCAAGGCGCTGTTCGTATGGCCGTGGGCGGCGCTGTGGAGGTACCTGCTCGTCCCCGCCGGCGCCGCGCTGTACCGGTACCTGCTGAGGCCGGCCGGCAAGGGGCTCGAATGGGTGGTCCTGGCGGTGGTCCGGTACCTGTTGAAGCCGTCGGGCGCGGCCGTGGCCTGGACGGTCACCGCCGTCTACCGGTACCTGCTCGTGCCGCCGGTCCGGGGCATCGCCTGGCTGGTCCGCAGGCTGTACCGGTACGTCCTCACCCCGGCCGGGCACGCCCTGGTGTGGTTCCTGCCGCGAGCCTTCGCCGCCGTGTTCGTGTGGCCGTGGGTGGCGCTGTACCGGTACGTCCTCACCCCCGGCGGGCACGGCGCCGCCTGGCTGGCCCGCGGTACCTGGGCCGCACTCGGCTGGCTGGGCAAGGCGCTGTTCGTCTGGCCCTGGGCCGCGCTGTGGAGCCACGTCCTCGTTCCGGCCACGATCGCCACCCACCGGTACCTGCTGACACCGCTCGGGCACGGCGCCGCCTGGCTGGCCCGGGGCCTGTACCGGTACGTGCTGACGCCCCTCGGCCACTTCGCCGCCTCCACCTGGCGGCTCGCCGGGCGCGTCAGCCGCGCCCTGGGCCGCGGGCTCGTGTGGCTCTGGCGCGGCTGCGTCGCCCGCCCCGCGGCCTGGGCCTACCGGCAGGTGGCCACGCCCGCCGGACATCTGGTCCGCGAGGTGTGGCGCGCCTCCCGGACCGCGGCACGCGAGGTGTGGCGTACCTCCCGCGCCGCGGCACGCGAGGTGTGGCACACCGCCCGCAGCGCCGTCCGAGAGGCGCGGGCCGGGGTGCGGCAGGCGCTCTTCGGTACTCCTCCCCGGGAACCGGCGAGGTCACGGGCGCGTACTCTGGGTAGTACGACAGCCGCAGGCAAGACGCCCGCTCCCGAGATCTCCCTCCACGAACGGCAGGGGTGAGCCGGAGGCAGGGCGTGGCCCGCAGGCCCCACAGACGCTCAGGGCGACGCGCGAGCCGCGGAGCCCCGCACAAGGAGAAGAACCACTGGGCAAGCGACAGCCCGAAGGCCCGCCTCCCGCACCGGTGGTGCAGCGCATCCGACTGCGCTACACCAAGCGCGGCCGCCTCCGGTTCACCAGCCACCGCGATTTCCAGCGCGCCTTCGAGCGGGCCCTGCGCCGCGCCGAGGTGCCGATGGCGTACTCGGCCGGTTTCACCCCGCACCCCCGCGTCTCGTACGCGAACGCCGCCCCGACCGGGACCGGCAGCGAGGCCGAGTACCTGGAGATCGCCCTCGCCGAGCCCCGCGACCCCGAGAAGCTCCGTGAGCTGCTCGACGAGTCGATGCCGGCCGGGCTCGACATCATCGACGCCGTGGAGGCCCGCACCTCGGGCCTCGCGGACCGGCTCACGGCCTCCGTCTGGGAGCTGCGCCTGGACGGCGTGGAGCCCTCCGAGGCCGAGCGGGCCGTGGCGGCCTTCCTCGCCGCCGAGACCGTGGAGGTGCAGCGACGTACCAAGAACGGCATCCGGACCTTCGACACGCGCGGCGCTGTAGTCAGTCTCGAGGCACTTCCTGCCCAGGCTGATAGGCCCCTGGACAATGCCTGTGCGATACTGCGCCTGGTTGTTCGGCATCTGACACCTGCCGTGCGACCCGACGACGTCCTGTCCGGTCTCCGAGCTGTGGCCGACCTGGCGCCGCCGGTCCCCTCAGCGGTGACCAGGCTGGCGCAGGGGCTCTTCGACGAGGAGTCCGGCACGGTGACCGACCCGCTCGCGCCCGACCGCGAGGCTGATACGGCCGCTACACCCACGGCCGCCGTAGCCGCCGACGCGAAGGCGCCGGAAGGTCCCGCCGCGTAAGGAACGCCGTCGTCGCGCAGCCCTGGCACTCGGGAGCCACCTGGGTCGGGCCGCGCACACGACCTGAAGACTTCCGCCAGGCCGTACGGACAACACGTACGGAACCGGCGGCCATGAAACTGAGCTCCCGTGTGGCGAACGCGCCCCGGAGGCCGGTTCCGCGCTCATTACGCGGAGCCGTGCCGGACCGGAAGTCAGCCGCGGCGCCCGGGAGCGTGACGGGAGAACCGCCCGCAATGCTCAACAACGAAAACGACACCAACACCACCAACGCCGACAACGGCAGCCCCAGCGACAACCTGCCTCCGCGCAGGCGCCGCCGCGCCGCCTCCCGGCCCGCCGGCCCGCCCGGTGCCACCGCCGCCGAGACGACCCCGGTGACCGAGGCCGCTCCGGCCGCCCCCGTGGAGGAGGCCGCTCCGGCCGCCGCCCCCGCTCGTGCCCGCCGCCGTGCGACCCGCGCCGTGACCGCCCCCGAGGCTCCGGCCGCAGAGGCCGTCGCCGAGGCCCCGGCCGCCGCCGAGGAGGAGCCCGCCGCTCCCGCCCCGCGGGCCCGCCGCCGCGCCACCCGCGCCGTGACCGCTCCCGAGGCTCCCGCCGCCGAGGCTCCGGACGCCGCCGAGGAGGAGCCCGCCGCTCCCGCTCCGCGTGCCCGCCGCCGTGCGACCCGCGCCGTGACCGCCCCCGAGGCTCCGGCCGTCGAGACCGCGCCCGTGGTGGAGGAGGAGGCTCCGGCCGCTCCCGCCCCGGCCCGTGCCCGTCGCCGTGCCACCCGCGCCGTGACCGCCCCGGCCGCCGAGGTCGTGGAGGCCCCCGTCGCCGAGGCTCCGGTCGTCGAGGCTCCGGCCGTCGCCGAGGAGGAGCCCGCCGCGCCCGCCCCGGCCCGTGCCCGTCGCCGCGCCACCCGCGCCGTGACCGCCCCGGCCGCTCCCGCTGCCGCCCCCGTCGTGGACGACGCTCCCGCCGAGGCGGAGGAGGCCCCCAAGGCCGCCGCCCGTGCCTTCACCGTGGCCGACGCCCTGGACTCCCCGAAGCGCGGCGGCCGCCGCCGCGCCACCCGCGCCGGTGCCGCGGCCGCCGCGCCGCAGCCCGCCGCCGAGCCCGAGGCGCCCGCCGCCCCGGCCCGTGCCCGCCGTGCCGCGCGTCCCGCCGTCGCCGTGTTCCAGGCCCCGGTGTTCGCCGAGCCGATGTTCCAGACCCCCGAGACCGCCGCCATGGCCGCCGCGGCGGCTGCCGCCGCCGTGCAGGCCGAGGACGCGGAGGAGGAGGCCGAGACCGAGCTCGAGGCCGAGGTCGTCGAGACCCCCGCCCCGCAGCCGGCCGGCCGTCGCCGCCGCCGTGGCCGCGGCGCCGCCGCCGAGAGCGCGCCGGTGTCCCTCCCCGAGGTGCTCGCCGAGGAGGAGCCCGAGGCCGAGGCCGCCGAGCTCGAGGACGAGTCCGCCGAGTTCGAAGAGGGCGACGAGTCGGGCGAGCGCCCGTCGCGCCGCCGCCGTCGTGGTGGCCGTCGCCGCCGCCGCGGTGAGGCCGCCGACCTCGACGAGTCCGCCGAGGAGGAGACCGAGGCCCCGGCCGCCGAGCAGGAGTCCGACGAGGAAGAGGGCGAGGACGAAGAGGGCGAGGACGCCGAGGCGCTGGGCTCCAGCTCCAGCCGTCGCCGCCGTCGCCGCCGCCGTCGCAGCGGTGAGCCCGCCGACACCGATGGCGAGTCCGCCGCGGGCGACGAGGACGGCGTACGCACCGTCGTCAAGGTCCGCGAGCCGCGTCCGGCCCGCGAGCGCGGCGAGTCCACCTCCTCCGACGAGGTCCAGTCCATCAAGGGCTCGACCCGCCTGGAGGCGAAGAAGCAGCGCCGCCGCGAGGGCCGCGAGCAGGGCCGCCGCCGCGTCCCGATCATCACCGAGGCCGAGTTCCTGGCCCGCCGCGAGGCCGTCGAGCGCGTGATGGTCGTCCGCCAGAACGGCGACCGCACCCAGATCGGCGTCCTCGAGGACAACGTGCTCGTCGAGCACTACGTCAACAAGGAAGAAGCCACCTCGTACGTCGGCAACGTCTACCTGGGCAAGGTCCAGAACGTGCTGCCGTCCATGGAGGCCGCCTTCATCGACATCGGCAAGGGCCGCAACGCGGTCCTGTACGCCGGTGAGGTCAACTTCGAGGCGCTCGGCATGGCCAACGGGCCGCGCCGCATCGAGTCCGCCCTCAAGTCCGGCCAGTCGGTCCTCGTGCAGGTCACCAAGGACCCGATCGGCCACAAGGGCGCCCGCCTGACCAGCCAGGTCTCGCTGCCCGGCCGCTACCTGGTCTACGTGCCCGAGGGCTCGATGACCGGCATCAGCCGCAAGCTGCCCGACACCGAGCGCGCGCGCCTGAAGACCATCCTCAAGAAGATCGTCCCCGAGGACGCGGGCGTCATCGTGCGCACCGCCGCCGAGGGCGCGAGCGAGGACGAGCTGCGCCGCGACGTCGAGCGTCTGCAGGCCCAGTGGGAGGACATCCAGAAGAAGTCGAAGCAGATCTCGACCTCTTCGCCGAGCCTCCTGTACGGCGAGCCGGACATGACCGTCCGCGTCGTGCGCGACATCTTCAACGAGGACTTCTCGAAGGTCATCGTCAGCGGTGACGGGGCCTGGGAGACCATCCACGGCTACGTGAACCACGTCGCCCCGGACCTGGCCGACCGGCTGTCCCGCTGGACCTCCGAGGTCGACGTCTTCGCGACGTACCGGATCGACGAGCAGCTCGCCAAGGCGCTCGACCGCAAGGTGTGGCTGCCCTCGGGCGGCTCGCTTGTGATCGACAAGACCGAGGCGATGATCGTCATCGACGTCAACACCGGCAAGTTCACCGGTCAGGGCGGCAACCTCGAGGAGACCGTCACCAGGAACAACCTGGAGGCGGCCGAGGAGATCGTGCGCCAGCTGCGGCTGCGCGACCTGGGCGGCATCGTCGTCATCGACTTCATCGACATGGTCCTGGAGTCCAACCGCGACCTGGTCCTGCGCCGCATGCTCGAGTGCCTGGGCCGCGACCGCACCAAGCACCAGGTGGCCGAGGTCACCTCGCTGGGCCTGGTCCAGATGACCCGCAAGCGGGTGGGCCAGGGTCTGCTGGAGTCCTTCTCCGAGACCTGCGTCCACTGCAACGGCCGCGGCGTCATCGTGCACATGGAGACGCCGACCGCGATCGGCGGGGGCAACGGCAAGCGCGCCAAGCGCCGCGGCGGCAAGGCCGAGTTCGACCAGCACGACCACGAGATCGAGACGGTCGAGGCGGAGTTCGAGTCCGAGGCCGAGGTGGCCGCCGAGGCCGCCGCGCCGCGGGCCCTGCCCGAGCCCGAGTTCGTCGCGGATGAGGAGCTGTACGGCAGCCCGGCCGAGGCGGAGGCCGCCGCGGGTCTGAGCGGCCGCCGCAACCGTCGCCGTGCCACCCGCAAGGCGACCGCTCCGGCGGGCGCCCCGCGCGGTGCGGCCGCCCAGGCTCCGGCCCCGGCGCCCGCCGTCGAGGCCGAGCCGGTCACCGAGCCGGCCGACACGGTCCTGGAGCCGGCCGCCGAGGTCGTCGCCGAGGCCGTGGAGGCCCCGGAGACGGTCGAGGCCGCCCCGGTCGAGGAGGCCGCGCCGAAGGGCCGTACCCGTCGCCGGGCGACCCGCAAGGCCACCGCCCCGGCGGGTGCCCCGGCCCCCGCGGCCGAGGTGGCCCCGGAGCCGGTCGTCGTGGCGGAGCCCGAGCCGGTCGTCGAGCCGGAGCCGGTCGTCGAGCCCGAGCCCGTCGTGGAGCCCGTGGCCGAGGCCGCGCCGGCCCGTCCGCGCCGCCGTGCCACCCGTAAGGCCACCGCACCCGCCGGTTCCCCGGCAGGCGCGGCCGAGGCCGCCGTGGTGGTCGTCGAGGCCCCGGTGACCGAGGCTCCGGCCGAGGAGACCGCCGAGGAGACGGCCGAGGCCGCTCCGGCCAAGAAGGCCGCCCGCAAGGCTCCGGCCAAGAAGGCGACCGCGGCGAAGAAGGCCACCACCGCCAAGAAGGCGACGGCGGCCAAGAAGACCGTGGCCAAGAAGGCGGCCACGACCAAGAAGACCGTGGCGAAGCGGGCGACGAAGAAGACCGCGGCGGCCGAGCAGCAGACGCTGCCCTCCGTCTCGGCTCCGACCGAAGCCTGATCCGCTTCAGAGCCGTGGGCCCCGCCGCGAGGCGGGGCCCACGGCCGTGCGGGAGCCGGTTTGACCCCCTGGAACCGGCCCCGTAACCTAGACCGTCGGCATGCTTAGACGAATAACGTCTAGCGCGCCGCGCTCCTGAGCACCTTCCTTCGGGCCCTGCCCGGAGAGGCCGCTCGTCCATTCCGGATCAGTCGCGGGCCCCCGGCCCGACTGAGCGGCTGGCTTCAGGAGCATCCGTCCCGAGTGAGAGAGAGATCCGCGTGTACGCCATCGTGCGCAGCGGTGGTCGCCAGCACAAGGTTGCTGTCGGCGACATCGTTGAAGTTGACAAGATTCCCACTGCCAAGGTTGGCGACACGGTCGAGCTCTCGACCCTGCTCGTTGTCGACGGCGAAGCCGTGACCAGCGACCCGTGGGTCCTGGCCGGCATCAAGGTCCAGGCCGAGATCGTGGACCACCACAAGGGTGCCAAGATCGACATCCTTCGGTACAAGAACAAGACCGGCTACCGCCGTCGCCAGGGTCACCGCCAGCAGTACACGGCGATCAAGGTCACCGGTATCCCCGCGGCTGCGAAGTAAGAGGGACTGAGACATGGCACACAAGAAGGGCGCATCGTCCACCCGGAACGGGCGCGACTCCAATGCCCAGCGGCTCGGCGTGAAGCGCTTCGGCGGTCAGGTCGTCTCCGCCGGCGAGATCCTCGTCCGCCAGCGTGGCACCCACTTCCACCCCGGTTCGGGTGTCGGTCGTGGTGGCGACGACACGCTGTTCGCGCTGCAGGCGGGTGCCGTCGAGTTCGGCACGCACCGTGGCCGCAAGGTCGTCAACATCGTTCCGGCCGCCTGATCCAGCTTCTGCTGATCAAGCGTTCGTAACTTCCCGAGGGCGGATCTCAGCTCTTCCCGGCGCAAGCCGGGAAGAGAGGTCCGCCCTCGGCGCGTTGTCACATAGACACGTTTAATGGGCAGCAAGGCCTGCCCGGGACATTCCCGTATGTATCTGGAGGAACACCCATGACCACCTTCGTGGACCGCGTCGAGCTGCATGTCGCCGCGGGTAACGGGGGCCACGGCTGCGCCTCCGTTCACCGGGAGAAGTTCAAGCCGCTCGGCGGCCCCGATGGCGGCAACGGCGGCCGTGGCGGCGACGTCATCCTGGTGGTGGAGCAGGCGATCACCACCCTGCTGGACTACCACCACAGCCCCCACCGCAAGGCCACCAACGGCAAGCCCGGCGAGGGCGGCAACCGCTCCGGCAAGGACGGCCAGGACCTGGTCCTGCCCGTGCCGGACGGCACCGTCGTCCTCGACAAGGAGGGCAACGTCCTCGCCGACCTCGTCGGCCAGGGCACCACCTACGTCGCCGGCGAGGGCGGCCGCGGCGGCCTCGGCAACGCCGCGCTCTCCTCCGCGCGCCGCAAGGCCCCCGGCTTCGCGCTCCTCGGCGTCCCCGGCACCACCGGCGACATCGTCCTGGAGCTCAAGACCGTCGCCGACGTGGCGCTGGTCGGCTTCCCGAGCGCCGGCAAGTCCTCGCTGATCTCGGTGCTCTCCTCTGCCAAGCCGAAGATCGCGGACTACCCCTTCACCACCCTCGTCCCGAACCTGGGCGTCGTCACGGCTGGCTCGACCGTCTACACGATCGCCGACGTCCCGGGCCTGATCCCCGGCGCCAGCCAGGGCCGTGGCCTGGGCCTGGAGTTCCTGCGCCACGTCGAGCGCTGCTCGGTGCTCGTGCACGTCCTGGACACCGCCACGCTGGAGTCCGACCGCGACCCGATCGCCGACCTCGACGTCATCGAGGAGGAGCTGCGGCTCTACGGCGGCGGCCTGGAGAAGCGCCCGCGCCTCGTCGTCCTGAACAAGGTCGACATCCCGGACGGCCAGGAGCTCGCCGACATGGTCCGCCCGGACCTGGAGGCGCGCGGCTACAAGGTCTTCGAGGTCTCCGCGGTCGCCCGTACGGGCCTCAAGGAGCTCTCCTACTTCCTCGCCGAGGTCATCGCCAAGGCCCGCGCCCGCAAGCCGAAGGAGGAGGCGACCCGTATCGTCATCCGCCCGAAGGCCGTGGACGACTCCGGCTTCACCGTCACCTACGACGAGGCCGAGGACGTCTACAACGTGCGCGGCGAGAAGCCGGAGCGCTGGGTCCGCCAGACCGACTTCAACAACGACGAGGCCGTCGGCTACCTGGCGGACCGCCTCAACCGCCTCGGTGTCGAGGAAGCGCTGAGGAAGGCCGGCGCCCGCGCCGGCGACGGCGTGGCCATCGGCTCCGACGAGAACGCGGTCGTCTTCGACTGGGAGCCGACCATGATGGCCGGCGCCGAGATGCTGGGCCGCCGCGGCGAGGACCACCGACTGGAGGCTCCGCGCCCGGCCACCACGCGCCGCAAGGAGAAGGACGCCAAGCGCGGCGACTCGGCGCAGCAGGAGTACGACGAATTCCGGCCGTTCTAGTTCCGTTCCCCCGGAGGGCACCCGGGCGGCATTGAAGGCGTCTTTACGTCGGTCGCCTAGGATCCTTCGGGTGAACAGCACCAACCTCCCCACCGTTTCCGTCGTGGTGATCGCGTACAACGACGCCGGGCTCGTGGGCGAGGCCGTCTCCTCGGCCCTCGCCCAGGGCCCGGTGGTCGCCGAGGTCATCGCCGTGAACGACGCCTCGTCCGACGGCACCGCGCGGGTGCTGGACGAGCTGGCTGCCGCACACCCCCGCCTGAAGGTCGTTCACCGTACGGAGAACAGCGGAGGGTGCGGCACTCCGCGCAACGACGGGATCGCCGTCGCGTCCTGTCCGTACGTCCTGTTCCTCGACAGCGACGACATCCTGCCGGCGGGTGCGGCCGAGGCGCTGGTGCGCGCCGCCGTCCAGCACCGCGCCCCGGTCACCGTGGGCGCCGCCGTACGGCGCGAGCTGCCGCTCCACCACGACGTGCCGTGGATGCCGGGGCTCTACACCCCGGGCGACGTCATCGAGCGGCCCGCGGACCGCCCGGAGCTGGTCCGCGACACCCTCTGCGTCAACAAGCTGTACGAGCGCTCCTTCCTGGAGGAGCACGGACTGCGCTTCCCCGACGGCCGGTTCGTCTACGAGGACTTCGTCTTCACCTCCCGGGTGCTGGCCGCCGCCCCGCGCATCGCCGTCATCGGCGACCTCGTCTACGTCTGGCACGTGCGCCGCAGTGCCGCCCAGGTGTCGATCTCCCTGGACCGCAAGGACGTCTCGAACTGGCGCTCGCGCATCGAGGCCCACCGCACGGCCTCGCGCACCCTCGCGGCGGCCTCCCCGGCACTGGGCAGCGCCTGCCAGGTGAAGTTCCTCGAGTACGACCTGCGCATGTACCTGCGCGAGCTCGGCAAGGACCCCGACTACCAGGCCGCCTGGTGGACCCTGACCCGCGAGTACCTCGACACCTTCGCCGAGGCCGACGTCGAGGCCGCCGGGGCCCACGCCCGCTGGATCGTACGGGTGCTGCGCGCCACCCCGGCCCCGCCCGCCGACATCGAGCGGCTCACCCGGCTGGCCGCCGAGCCGCCGCGCCTGCTGCCCCCGTACGCGGCCGCCGCCGACGGGACGCCGGTGTGGAGCGAGGAGCTCCCGGTCGAGCTGGACGGGCTGGCCGGGCTGCCGACGGACCGGCTGCCCCTCACCGTCGACGCCGAGCCGGCCGGCCGCGCGGCCGTCCGGATCCGCGTGCACGACCTGTACGGGCGCCTCGCCGAGGCCGGTCCGCGCACCGTGCAGCTGCGCTTCCTGCCCCGCGCGGGCGGCGAGCCGGTCCTCGCCCAGCCCGTGGAGCTGCATCCCGACCCGACGGGCGGCTGGGTCGCGCTGCTGCCCTTCCGCCTCGCCGACGTGGCCGCCACGGGCCGCCGCCAGGGGCTGCGCCGGATGCAGGCGTGGAACGTGGGGGTGGGCGTGCAGTGCGCCGACGGGACCTCCGTGTTCACCTCCCTGCGCCCCCGGGGCCGGCTGCTCCGCCGCCGGGCCCTGCCCAGCAGCCGGTACGGTGTTCTGCTGGCACAGCCCTACCGCACGGGGGCCGGCGCGCTCGCGCTGCGCCTCGCGCCCGGCGCCGAGGGCGCGCTGTACCTCGTACGCAACCGCCTCCACCGGGCCAGGGCAGGCCACGGGGCGGGCTGAAGGCCGCTTCCTTCACAACAAGCGCCGCACATCGAACTCGGACAGGACCAAGGAGATACACATGACGTTTCTGATCACCGGTGGCGCCGGATACATCGGCGCACACGTCGTCCGGGCGATGCTGCTCGCGGGGGAGAAGGTGGTCGTCCTCGACGACCTCTCCACGGGCAACGAGGACCGTGTCCCGGAGGGCGTACCGCTGGTGGTCGGCTCGGTCCTGGACCGGCTGATCCTCGACAAGACCATCCGTGAGCACAAGATCACCGGTGTGGTGCACCTCGCGGGCAAGAAGCAGGTCGGCGAGTCCGTCGAGAAGCCGCTGTACTACTACCACGAGAACGTGCAGGGCCTGACGGTGCTGCTCCAGGCCGTGGCGGCCGCGGGCATCCGCAACTTCCTCTTCTCCTCCTCCGCCTCCGTCTACGGCATGCCCGACGTGGACCTGGTCACCGAGGACACCCCGTGCGCGCCGCTGAGCCCCTACGGCGAGACCAAGCTGGCCGGCGAGTGGCTGGTGCGCGCCGCCGGCAAGGCCCACGGCATCTCCACCGCCTGCCTGCGCTACTTCAACGTGGCGGGCGCCGCCGCCCCCGAGCTCGCCGACACCGGCGTCTTCAACCTGGTCCCGATGGTGTTCGAGCGCTACGACGCCGGCCAGGGCGCCAAGATCTTCGGCGACGACTACCCGACCCCGGACGGCACCTGCATCCGCGACTACATCCACGTCGAGGATCTGGCGGAGGCCCACGTGGCGGCCGCCCGCAAGCTCGCCGAGTGGGCCTCGGCCGGGGACTACAAGGACCTCACCGTCAACATCGGGCGCGGCGAGGGCGTCTCCGTCGCCGAGATGGTCGAGCTCCTGAACAAGAACACCGGGCACGACCTCGCCCCGGTGATCAGCCCGCGCCGTCCCGGCGACCCGGCGAAGGTCGTGGCCTCGGCCGACAAGATCACGGGTGAGCTGGGCTGGAAGGCCCGGCACGACGTCCGCGAGATGGTCACCTCCGCCTGGGCGGGCTGGGAGGCCAACAAGGCCGCCCGCCTGGACACGCACAAGGACGCGCACAAGGACGTCCACAAGGCCTGAGACTCCATCGGCCACACACGAAGCCGCCCGCCCCGGACGAGTCCGGGGCGGGCGGCTCCGTCGTACCTGCGGTCAGCGCTCCAGGAAGGCGAACAGCGTTTCCCACCGGTCGGTGATCTCGGCGCTGGAGTACCGCTTCACCGTCTGGAAGGCGGTGTCGCCGAGCCGGTCGCGCAGCTCGCGGTCGGACATCAGCGCGTTCAGGTGCCCGGCCAGCTCCATCGTGTTGCCCAGCCGGGCCAGCAGCCCGTCCTCGCCGTGCGTGACGATCTCCCGTACGCCCGGCGCGCAGTCGAAGGCGGCCACCGGCACGCCCGCCGCCATCGCCTCAAGCAGGGTGATGGGGAACCCCTCGGCGCGCGAGGCCTGCGCGAAGACCGAGGCGCCGCGCAGGGCGCCCAGTACGTCGTCGGTGCTGCCCATCCACTCCACGGAGTCGTCCAGCCCCAGCGCCGTGCAGTGCGCCCGCAGGGTCGGCTCCTCCAGGCCCGCCCCGTAGATCCGCAGGACCCAGTCGGGGTGGTGCGGGGCGGCGTCGGCCCATGCGTCCAGCAGCAGGTCGACGCCCTTCTCGAAGGCGAGGCGGCCGACGCTGGCGACGACCTTCTCGGTGCGCGGGGCGGGGGAGTCCGGCATGAAGGGCAGCGGGTTCGGCATGCTCCCGACGTTCTCCATGCCCGCCCGGATCCACAGGTCCGCGTCCTCGGCGGTCAGCACCAGCAGCCGGTCGACCTCGGGGTAGTGGCGGCGGACCCGCTCGCCGCGGGTGGACTTCTGGCTGGCCTCGAACGACTCGTGGCTCATGCCGATGACGCTGAGCCCCTTGGTGTCGGCGAGCGCCACCCACTCCATCGCCCAGACCTGGGTGACGATCACGACACTGCCGGGGCGGGCGGCGCGGAACAGTTCGCTCAGCTGCTCCGCCTTGGCCCGCATCCGCGCCCGCCGGGCCGCCTGGCGGCGCCGCTCGGGCGCGTTCAGCCGGCCCTTGATCCCGTGCAGCCGGCGCGCCGCCGGCGGGTGGGCCTCGTACAGGGTGGTCATCTGGTACGGGAGGTCCGCGGGCAGCTTCTGCCGGATCTCCTCGGCGACCGGGGCGATGCCGACGATGTGCACCTTGTGCCCGCGCTCGGTGAACAGCCGGGCCATCTGGTGCGACCAGGTCGTCACGCCACCGAGCTCGTCGACGTTGTTGGAGACGAGGAAGATGTCACGGCCGCCCGGGGTGGCGGTCTGCTGGCTCACTTGCCGCTCCTGGTGAAGAACTTCTCGACGATCTGGCGGGCCGCGTCCCCGCGGTCGTACTCGCCGAACTCGGTGAGGAAGCGCTGCCGCGCCTCCGCGTACTTGGCGTCCGCCTCCTCGAAGGCGGAGAGGGCCTGCAGGAGTTCGTCCGCCGTCGCCACCACCGGGCCCGGGGCCTTCTCCTTCAGGTCGAAGTACGTGCCGCGGATGTCGTTGGCGTACTTCTCGTAGTCGTACGCGAAGAACAGCATCGGCCGGTCCAGGACCGCGTAGTCGAACATCACGGACGAGTAGTCCGTGATCAGTCCGTCGGCGAGGGCCAGCAGCGGGGTGATGTCGTGGTGCCGGGACACGTCGATCACCCGGCCCGCGACCGACGGCGGCAGCGACACGCTGTTGAGGTAGTGGGTGCGCACCAGCAGCGTGAAGCGGTCGCCGAGCCGGTCGGCGAACTCCTCCACGTCGAAGGGGAAGGTGAAGCCCTCCACCGCGCCGTCCGCACCCGCCCGGAAGGTCGGCGCGTAGAGCAGCACCTTCTTCTCCGGGTCGATGCCGAGCTCGGCCGCCAGCGGACCGCGCACCCGCTCACCGCTGTCCGCTTCGCTCAGGTGCGCCTCGACGAGGGCGTCGTTGCGCGGGTAGCCCGTGCGCAGCAGCACCTCGTCGCGCAGCCTGAAGCCCTTGGCGAGGGTGCGGGTGTCGTGCTCCGAGCGGATCAGGAAGTGGTCGAAGCGGTCGACGGCCGCCTGGAAGCGGGCCTGGCCCGCGCGGCCCTGCGCCTTGGTGCGGGGCTCGTGGAAACCCATCCGCTTGAGCGCGGAACCGTGCCAGGTCTGGATGTACGTGGTGCCCGGGCGCTTGGCCAGGGCCAGCGGGAAGCCCTGGTTGTCGACCCAGAACTCGGCCTGGGCCAGCGCCCGCAGGTAGGGCCAGCTCCAGCGCCGGACCAGGGTGGCCTCCTTGGGGAAGCCGGTGGGCCGGGCGCCCGCGTAGGACCAGATCGCCTCGAACGGGGCGCCCTGGCGCACCAGCTCCTCGTAGATCGCCTTCGGGCTGTCGCTGTACTGCTTGCCCATGTGGCTCTCGAAGACGACCGTGCCCTTCTTGACCGGCAGCTTCGAGAAGACCTCGTGGTAGACCTTCACCTTCTGCTCGCCGGAGCCCATGCTCCGGCGGACCCGCAGGGCCTTGCGCAGGCCCCGCTTGACCACGTTGGCCGCCTTGCCCTGTATGGCGTTGTTGATCAGGCTCTGGGTGCGGACGGCGGCGGCGCTCTCGGCGGTCAGGACGTAGGAGAGGTTGCCCTTCTTGGTGACCTCCGGCTCGAAGCGGTCGGAGACCAGCCGGGTCAGCCGGGGCCGCACGCGCAGGCGGGCCGCCGAATCCAGGTCGAGGCCGCCGACCGAGACGCGGGTGGTGATCTTGTCGCTCCCCGCGGTCAGCTTCAGCCGGACGTCCCAGACGGCGTCGATGATGCCGAGCGGGCGGACGGTGCTGCCGATGTCGGCCGTACCGGTCCACTCGATCGTGTCACCGGCGTGCCGCACGGTTGCCACCGGGAAGCTGAAAGAACGCACGCCGATCTGCCGGCGGGCCCGGAACTCGAGCGAGGCCTTCAGTTCCGCGTCGTCCGGGATCCGGCCGAGCGGGTTCACGACGGTGCCGGAGAGCGTGACGCTGCCGCGCCCGTCGTCCTCGTAGGAGGTGAGACGGTTCCCCAGGGTGAGGGAGGTGAGCGGGGTGGTGTGGAAGCCCTGCTCGGTGACGTCCAGTATCCGGCGGGCCTCCGCGTCGTCGAGGTGTTCGCCGCACCAGTAGACGCGCCCGTCCCGCTCGGCGAGCGGCGAGGTGAGCCGGCCCTTGTTGGTCATGGCGTCGGCGGCCGGGAGCAGGTTGTCCCAGTCCTCCTTGCCCAGCAGGTAGGCGCAGATGGCCTGGAGGTACGTGACGTTCTCGTACGCGGCCGGGTCGATTCCGGCGAGGTAGCCGTTGGCGAGCCGGGCGAACTCCTGGCGGTACGCGTCGCTCAGCAGCGGCAGGTCGCGCAGGTGCAGGACCAGGTCGTGCTTGAGGAACTTGGCGTCCTTCGCGGACTTGATGTCCGTGTGGCCCTTGGACGCCAGCAGCTCGTCGACGCGGCGGTGGATCTCCATCCGGTGGACGAAGTTCGCGATCTCGTGGCGCCGGTTGCTGATCGACTTCGCCGCGGCCTTCTCGATCACGTTCCAGAAGTAGACGTGGTTCGGGATCAGCGTGATGCGGCGGGCGGCGACGTACGCCTGGGCCGAGAACAGCAGGTCCTCGTAGTGGATCCCGACCGGGAACTCCAGGCCCTGCTCCAGCAGGAACGAGCGCCGGTAGCACTTGTTCGTGGAGAGGGTGTCGTAGACCAGCAGGTCGGGGAACTCGGTGATCGACTCCAGCGTGCGCGTGCGCGAGTAGATCCACGGGTACCACTCGGTGGTCTTGTTCCACCGGTTGTCCAGGTGCACGCGCACGCACATGCCCGAGACCAGGTCGGAGCCGGTGCGCTCGGCGGCGTCCAGCATGTTCCGGCAGGCGTTGCGCTCAAGGACGTCGTCGCTGTCCAGGAACATGACGTACGTTCCGGTGGCCTGCTGGATGCCGTGGTTGCGGGGCGCACCGCAGCCGCCGCTGTTCTCCGGCAGCCGGAAGGCGCGCACTCTCCCCGGATGCGCGGATTCCAGTTCCTGGGCGACCGCGTAGGACCGGTCCTTGCTGCAGTCGTCGACGATCACGACTTCGACCCCGTGCAGGGTCTGGTCCAAAACCGACTGGACTGCTGTCGACAGACGCTCTGCGTCGTTGTAGACGATGACGACCACGGAGACGTCGGGCACGTGCACCTCGATCCCTTCGTTTCGTTTCGTTTCGTTCAGCTCATTCCGCTTATCTCGTCCACGCTACCGTGCGCCGCACTCGTCTCAGGCAGGCCGACTCTCGGCGTGCATACTTCTAAGGAAGTGGTGAGTGGCGGGTCCGGTCGCTGACATTCACCCGTTCGGATCCAGCAGGAAGTGTTCATGACGAAGCTGTCCGTAGTTGTCCCTTGCTACAACGAAGAGGCCGTCATCGACAGCTTCGACGTGGAGATCCGCAGGGTTCTGGACGCCCTGCCCGTCGAGTACGAGGTCTGCTACGTCGACGACGGCAGCCGCGACGGCACTCTCGGCAAGCTCCGGAAGATCGCGGCCGAGCACGGCGAGCAGACCCGGTACGTCTCCTTCAGCCGCAACTTCGGCAAGGAGGCCGGCATGCTCGCCGGCCTGCGCGAGGCCACCGGCGACGCCGTCGTGATCATGGACGCGGACCTCCAGCACCCGCCGGAGCTCATCGCGACCATGCTCGACCACTACCGGCAGGGCCACGACCAGATCATCGCCCGCCGTACGCGCGAGGGCGACAAGAAGCTCCGCTCCGCGCTCAGCCGCCTGTACTACCGGGGGGTGAACCGCTGGGTCGACGTCGAGCTCGCCGACGGGGTCGGTGACTTCCGGATGCTCTCGCGCGGCGCCGTGGACGCGCTGCTGTCGCTGCCGGAGTACAACCGCTTCTCCAAGGGCCTGTTCTCCTGGATCGGCTTCGACACCGTCCACTTCGACTACCGCAACGCGCAGCGCGAGGCCGGCGAGACGAAGTGGAAGTTCGGCTCCCTGCTGAACTACGGCATGGACGGCCTGATCTCCTTCAACAACCGGCCGCTGCGGATCGGGATCTGGCTCGGCGTGTCGCTGGTCGCCCTGACCGGCCTGTACGCGCTGTGGATCACCGTCATGGCGATCACCAACGGCGTCGAGTCCCCGGGGTACGTCACCCTCGTGGCGATGATCGCGGGCATCGGCGGCGTACAGATGATCATGCTGGGCCTCATCGGCGAGTACATTGGCCGCATCTACTACGAGACCAAGCGCCGGCCGCACTTCCTGGTGAAGGAATCGCACGGCGCGGAGCGTGCGGACGGTGTCGTCCGCACGGGCGGCGCGGCGCGCGCCGACGGCGTGGCTGCCCGCGCGGTGGAGGCATCGGTCGTGGAGCGCAGCTCGGAGCGCAGCCCCCGATGAACAGCAGCCGCAAGGACCAGCTCGGCCAGATCTTCCGCTTCGCCCTCGTGGGCGGGGTCAACACCGGCACCTTCTTCGGCATCTACCTGCTCCTGCACCCGTGGATGCCGTACTTCGCCGCCTACTCGCTCGCTTTCGTGCTGGCGATGGTCGGCTCCTTCTTCATGAACACCTACTTCACCTACCGGACCCGGCCGACGTGGAAGAAGTTCTTCCTCTTCCCGCTGACGAACATCACGAACTACGTGATCCAGTCGGTCGGCCTCTACGCGCTGGTGGCCTGGGCCGGGATGGACACCCGGATCGCCCCGCTGGTCGCGGCGGTCGTGGCCATCCCGTTCACCTTCCTGATCTCGCGCAGGATCCTCGTCCCGGGGGCGGCCCGGGCCGCGGAGCCGGAGCCCGTGGAGGCCGGGCGGTCCAGGGGCTGAAACCCCCGAGCAGCCGCCCCTTCCCACCCCGTAGATTTGACCAGGCAGGCATTCCGGCAAGGGGCAAGGGGACAGACGTGTCAGCGGCTAGGCAAGGTGTCGTGGACGCCCGCAGGATCGTGGTCAAGGTCGGCTCCTCCTCCTTGACCACCGCGGCGGGCGGACTCGACGCCGACCGGGTGGACGCTCTGGTCGACGTCCTGGCCAAGGCCCGCAGCGGCGGGGAGAAGGAGATCGTCCTCGTCTCCAGCGGAGCCATCGCCGCCGGACTCTCCCCGCTCGGACTGCGCCGCCGCCCCAAGGATCTGGCCCGGCAGCAGGCCGCCGCCAGTGTCGGGCAGGGGCTGCTCGTCGCCCGGTACACCGCCTCCTTCGCCCGGTACGGGGTCCGCGTCGGCCAGGTGCTGCTCACCACCGACGACACCAGCCGGCGGGCGCACTACCGCAACGCCTACCGGACCCTGGACCAGCTGCTGGCCATGGGCGCGCTGCCCGTCGTCAACGAGAACGACACCGTCGCCACGGACGAGATCCGCTTCGGCGACAACGACCGTCTGGCGGCCCTGGTCGCCCACCTGGTCCGGGCCGATCTGCTGGTGCTGCTGTCCGACGTGGACGGCCTCTACGACGGCGACCCGTCGCTGCCCGGCACCACCCGCATCGACGAGGTCCGCGGCCCCGAGGACATCGCGCACGTCTCCATCGGCAGCGCGGGCAAGGCGGGCGTGGGCACCGGCGGCATGGTCACCAAGGTCGAGGCGGCCCGGATCGCGGCCGCCGCCGGCATCCCCGTGGTCCTGACCTCCGCGAGCCAGGCCGCCGACGCGCTGGCCGGGCGCGCCACGGGCACCCACTTCCACGCCACGGGCCGCCGCTCGGCGGACCGGCTGCTCTGGCTCCAGCACGCGTCCACGCCCCAGGGGCACCTGGTCCTCGACGAGGGCGCGGTGCGCGCGGTCACCGAGCGCGGCAGCTCGCTGCTGCCCGCCGGGATCGCGGCGGTCGAAGGCGACTTCGTCGCCGGGGACCCCGTGGAGCTGCGCTCCGCCGACGGCCGCGCCGTCGCCCGGGGCCTGGTCAACTTCGACGCCAAGGAACTCCCGCAACTCCTCGGCCGCTCCACCCGAGAGCTCGCACGGGAACTCGGACCCGCGTACGAGCGGGAGGTCGTCCACCGGGACGATCTGGTCCTGCTCGAGGGCTGAGGTTCGGCAAAACCGCCGCGCGGCGGGCCGTGGGCTGGTCAACTGTGAGGGGCGGGCGGACACGCGTGGCGGAGACAGGAGGCGGCTGGTGAGACGAGCGCTGACCAGTGTCGGTCCGGGGGACGGTGACGGCGGCGGCGGGGACGAGCAGAACCACGACTCGCGCCTCTGGCACGTGACCCTGAGCGTCTCCGGCAAACCGGCCCCGCTGTCGGACGTCCGGCGCGGACTGGAACAACTGGCCCATGACCACCCCTTCCTGCTGACCAGCCGGTACGCCGACGACCACGCCGAGATCCGGTACTGGGAAGAGGCCCGCGACCTCCACGACGCGGCGGCCGTCGCCCTCCGCCTGTGGGGCGAACACCGCTCGTCGGCGCAGCTCCCGCCCTGGGAGATCGTCGGCCTGGAGGTCATCGACCGCGCCACCTACCACCAACGCGTGGCCGAGGGCTACGGCCCGCCGCCGGCCCACCCGGTCGGTGTACACCCGTACTGACAATCCAGCCCCGCCGGCGTTTGAGGCGCGGGGGTCTGGGGGCGGAGCCCCCAGGTCTTTGAGCTGAGCCAGCGATCGAGGCGCAGCCCGGCCGTCTCGGGGGCTGGAAACCCCATCGGCCAGGGTCCGGCCGGGGATTACCCTGGCGGCATGACCTCGCTCGATGCTGCCACCTCGCCCGTCCTCGCCACAGCGCAGCGGTCCCGCACCGCGGCCGCCGCCATCGCCCCGCTCCCGCGGTCCGCCAAGGACACGGCCCTGCTGGCGATCGCCGACGCCCTGGAGGCCCGTACGGCCGAGATCATCGCGGCCAACGCAGTCGACACCGACAAGGCCCGCGCCGCCGGCACCAGCGAGACCGTCATCGACCGCCTCACCCTGACCCCCGAGCGGGTCGCCGCCATCGCCTCCGACGTACGGGACGTCGCCGCCCTCCCCGACCCCGTCGGCGAGGTCGTCCGCGGCAGCACCCTCCCCAACGGCATCGACCTCCGACAGATCCGCGTACCCCTCGGCGTCGTCGGCATCATCTACGAGGCCCGCCCCAACGTCACCGTCGACGCCGCCGCCCTCTGCCTGAAGTCCGGCAACGCCGTCCTGCTCCGCGGCAGCTCCTCCGCGTACGCCTCCAACACCGCGCTCGTCGGCATCCTGCGCGACGCGGTCGCCGCAGCCGGGCTGCCCGCCGACTCGATCCAGCTCGTCCCCGGCGAGTCCCGCGACTCCGTCCGCGAGCTGATGCGCGCCCGCGGCCTCGTCGACGTGCTCATCCCGCGCGGCGGCGCCTCCCTCATCAAGACCGTGGTCGAGGAGTCCACCGTCCCGGTCATCGAGACCGGTACCGGCAACTGCCACGTCTACGTCGACGCGCAGGCCGACCTCGACATGGCCGTGGAGATCCTCGTCAACTCCAAGGCCAGCCGGCCCTCCGTCTGCAACTCCGCCGAGACCCTCCTCGTCCACCGCGACATCGCCGACGCCTTCCTGCCGCGCGCCCTCGACGCCCTCGCCGACGCCGGCGTCACCGTCCACGGCGACGCCCGGGTCCTTGCCGCCGCCGAGGACACCAAGGTCACCGCGCTGCCCGCCACCGACGAGGACTGGGCCGCCGAGTACCTGTCCTACGACATCGCCGCCGGCGTCGTGGACTCCCTCGACGACGCCGTCGCCCACATCCGCCGCTGGACCTCCGGGCACACCGAGGCCATCGTCACCACCTCGCAGGCCGCCGCGCGCCGCTTCACCCAGCTGGTCGACTCGACCACGGTTGCCGTGAATGCCTCCACCCGGTTCACGGACGGTGGCCAGTTCGGCTTCGGCGCCGAGATCGGAATCTCCACGCAGAAGCTGCACGCCCGGGGCCCGATGGGCCTTCCCGAGCTGACCTCCACCAAGTACATCGTCACCGGCGACGGTCACGTCAGGTAATCGGCGACTGAACACGGTGTGGCCGGATTTCGGCGGACACCCTGCCCAAAGCAGCCCCCCAGGTCTACGCTGGTCCTGTGCCGGACGACGTGGGGGGCAAGCCGTTCCCGGACGACGGGGAGCCCGACGACGACCGCGGAGGCGCGGACAAGGACTTCGCCTCCGTGGTGTTCGACGAGGACTTCGTCCGGAACGCCGAGATCCATGAACCGAGCGCCGCGGAGCGCCAGCGGGCGGCCGACCGGGCGCGCGCCGAGGCGGAGGCCGCCCGCGCCGTCGCCGGAGGCTGGACGGGCGACGACGACTACGACAGCTACGGATACGGCCACCCCGACGGGTACGGCCTCGACGACAACGGCTGGGACCACGACCGCGGCTACGGCAGTGCCGACGGCCCGTACGGGGCCTACGGCGGCAGCCTGCGCCCCTACCGCGGCCGCGCACCCTGGCTGCGTCCCGTCGCCTGGGTGCTCGCCTTCGTGATGGGCCTCGGCATGGTCGCACTCGCCTTCAGCGCCGTCTACCGAAGCGCCGCGGGCGAGGCGGACCCCGCCCCGGCGCCCGCCAGCACCCCCCTGAGGGAAGTCACCGGCGTCGGTGCGTTTACGTACCCCTCCGACCGCCAACCCTGAAGGTAACGACCCCACTCGCATACGCCGGAGCTGGGGGCTTCTCTGAAGCGGGGACAGCGGGGAGAAGCGATGGCCGTGCCAGGAGATCCACCCAACGGCACCCCCGAGGGCATCGGAGGGGGTGACGACGAATTCCGGTCGGAGGAGCTCCGCTCGGTGGTGTTCGACGAGGACTTCGTCCGCGCTGCCCGGCTCCAGGAATTCTCCGCACAGGAGCGCATGGGCGAACACGCCCGCGCCGTCCGCAGCCGCTCCGTCTGGTCGGCCGGCGGCGGCTCCGGCTCCCGGACCAGTACCCCCGGGCGGGGCGCCCGCCAGGGCATGCTGCTCGTGCTGCTCATCGCCACGGCCTTCTCCTGCGCCGTCTACATGGGGCTGCGCAACCCGTACGTCCCCCCGGCCGGGGGTCCCGCCGAGCCGCTCAGCAGCACCGTCGTCCCGCTCGCACCCGCCGCGGCCGTGCCCGGCGGGCGGCCCGCCGACCTGTACGCGAACAGCCCTGCCGCCGACTACCGCGTCGGGGCGGCCGGAATCGCCCTGCCGGCCGTGCGCCGCACGCACCACTTCACCGACGCCCAGGTCATCACCGCGCTGTCCATCGCCAAGGACTACCTGGTGCAGTCCTCGCTGGACCCCGACATCCTGGCCGGCGCCGCCACCCGGCCGGTGCGGGTCCTGCTCGACCCCGACCAGCTGGCGCAGTTCGACCGCAGCATGACCTCGCCCGCCGGTGACGGCCGCCACGCCACCACCGGCTGGCTGGTCCGCTTCGACCCGGGCACCGCCGTCGTGGCCGACTCCCGGGTGCGGGTGCGGGGCACCCTCGCCTTCGAGGAGGTCACCCCCGATGTTCTGGAAGTGACCACCGACCACACCTTCGTGTACGCCGTACGCCCGGCGACCGGAGCACCCGCCGCGGCCGACGGGGCCTCGCTCTTCACCGTCCGCCGCGAGCTTCGGCTGCGCTTCGACCGGGAGGACCTCAATGCCCGGCGGACGGAGCTGGCCTCGGCCTACGTGATGGCCGGGCCGCAGGCCTGCTCCAGCGACCCGGCCGACGGATTCCGCCCGCTGCTGGCCGGAGCAGGCCCGACCACGGTGGGCCCGGCCGCGAGCGACCCGTACGCCAGCGGCCAGCCGCGCCGCACGGCCGGGCTGTGCGGCGTGCTCGCGCAGCCCACGACCCCGCCGGCGACGACGACCCCGGTCAGCCCCGTCAGCCCTGCTCCGTAGCCCCGCCCTTGCCCTCCGAGGCGCCACCGGCAGCGGCGCCGGTGCCCGTGAACTTGTCGCGGAGCTTGCCGCCCAGGTCGCCCGCTCCGCCCGCGATGTCGCCCACCAGCTTCATCAGCGGATCCTTGCTGGTACGCACCGAGTCGGCGTAGTGCGCGGCGGACTGCCGGAAGGAATCGGTCACCGAGGTGTCCTTGTCTTCGTCCCGCCGCGGGTAGTGGCCGTCCATGATCCGCTGGAAGTCGCGGTTCTCCGACCACTTCTTCAGCTCGGCCGCCCGCACGGTGGTGAAGGGGTGCGTCCGGGGCAGCATGTTCATGATCTTCAGTACGGAGTCGCGCAGATCGCCGCCCGCCTCGTACTCCTCGGCCTGGGCCAGGAAGGCGTCCACGTTCATCTCGTGGATGTGGTTGCCGCCCGCCAGCTTCATCAGACCGCGCATCGAGGCCTGCAGGTCCTGCCCCACCAGCAGCCCGGCCCGGTCGGCGGAGAGCTCCGACTTGCGGAACCACTCCCGCAGCGCGGTCACGATCGCCATGATCGCCACATTGCCCAGCGGGATCCACGCCACCTTCATGGCCAGATTCGTCAGGAACAGCAGGATCGTGCGGTACACGGCGTGCCCCGACAGCGCGTGGCCCACCTCGTGGCCCACCACCGCCCGCATCTCCTCCTCGTCGAGCAGCTCGACCAGGCTCGTCGTCACCACGATGATCGGCTCGTCCAGCCCGATGCACATGGCGTTGGGCCGCGGGTCCTGCTGCACGTACATCTGCGGGACCTTCTCCAGGTCCAGGATGTAACAGGCGTCGCGCAGCATCTCGTGCAGGTGCGGGAACTGGGTCTCGTCGACGCGCACCGAGTCCGACAGGAACAGCAGCCGCAGGCTGCGCTCCGGAAGCAGCCCGCTCAGCGCCTTGAACACCGTGTCGAAGCCGCTCAGCTTGCGCAGCGCGACCAGCGCCGAGCGGTCCGCCGGGTGCTCGTACGCCCGCGAGGAAATGCCGGGGAACCTCCTGCGGTCCCGCGCCGGCACCTTCTCGAACCCTGTCTGCGTCATAGCGCCCTCCCCTGGATCGACCTTCGTGGCCCTGCGTCTATCCTCTCCAACGCCTGAGTCGGCGCGAGCGTGCCCCAGGCCCCCGCATACGATGTGAGCGAAGTCTCCGCCCGCTCCCCGACTCGATAGGTACCTGCCTGATGAGCCTCTCCTCCACCGCCCACAACCTGGTCGTCCTCGCCTCGGAGGGGGCCGAGCAGCACGGCGGCAACCACGACAGCCTCAACCCCTACCTCACCGGCGGCGGCGCGCTCTTCATCCTCCTCCTGATGCTCTGGGTCACCACGCGCCTGAACCGCGACCGCTAGGTCGACCCGGCCTGGACCGCCGGGTCCCCCGGGCCAGTAGGCTCTGCGCTCATGGGAGAGCAGGAGACGCCTACCGGCCCGGTCAAGCGCCGGCTCGGGGTGATGGGCGGCACATTCGACCCGATCCACCACGGACACCTGGTGGCCGCCAGTGAGGTGGCCTCGCTTTTCCACCTCGACGAGGTGATGTTCGTGCCGACCGGCGAGCCGTGGCAGAAGTCGCAGCGTGCCGTGTCGCCCGCCGAGGACCGCTACCTGATGACGGTCATCGCCACGGCCTCGAACCCGCAGTTCTCGGTGAGCCGCATCGACATCGACCGCGGCGGGCCGACGTACACGATCGACACCCTGCGGGACCTGAAGGCGCTGAACGACGACGCCGACCTGTTCTTCATCACGGGTGCCGACGCGCTCGCCCAGATCCTGACCTGGCGAAACGCCGAAGAGCTGTTCTCGCTCGCCCATTTCATCGGGGTCACCCGGCCCGGCCACGTCCTCACCGACGACGGACTGCCCGAGGGCGGTGTCTCCCTGGTCGAGGTGCCCGCGCTGGCCATTTCCTCCACGGACTGCCGCGCACGGGTCGCCGAGGGGGATCCTGTCTGGTACTTGGTGCCCGACGGCGTGGTGCGCTACATCGACAAGCGTGAGCTGTACCGGGGAGCCTGAGCTTCCGGAGAGAGGGGCCCGCGGTGAACGACCGACAGGATCCGTACGACCCGTACGCCCACGAGCAGCCGCTCATCGGCTACGACGCGTACGGGCGGCCGGTGTACGGCCAGGCGCCCGCGCAGCCCGCCCAGCCCGCCCAGGACTACGGACAGCAGCAGTACGGCTACGACTACCAGGCGCAGGCCCAGGGGTACGGCCAGCAGCCGCAGCAGCAGTTCTACGCCGAGCAGGCCCAGCCCGCACAGGACTACGGGCAGCAGGAGTACCAGCAGGCGCCCGCCTACGGGTACGACACGCAGCAGACCCAGCAGGTCCAGCAGACGCAGCAGTGGATCCCGCAGCAGACCGCCCCGGAGCCCGAGCCCGAGCGGCAGCGGACCCCGCAGGTCCCCGAACCGCGCCGGCCCGACACCGAGCCCCAGGCCGGGCGGGACTACCGCACCGAGATGTTCGCCTTCATCGACCAGCCGGACGAGGACTCCGAGGACGTCATCGACTGGCTCAAGTTCACCGAGAGCCGGACCGAGCGCCGCGAGGAGGCCCGCCGCCGCGGCCGCAACCGGGTGGTGGCGCTGATCGTCGTCCTCGCCGTGTTCGTCGTCGCCGGCCTCGGCTACCTCTGGTACGCGGGCAAGCTGCCCTTCCTCGACGGTCCCGGACAGAAGAACAACGCCGCGACCGCCGACGCCGGGGCGCAGAAGCGCGACATGATCGTCGTCCACGTGCACAACACCAAGAAGGGCGGCACCTCCTCGGCGCTGCTCGTCGACAACGTCACCGCCAAGCAGGGCGCCACCGTCCTGCTGCCCAACACCCTCGGCGTGCCCGGCTCGGACGGGACCGCCACGGGACTCGGCAAGGCCGTCGAGGGGGGCGGCCTCGGCACCCGCGAGGCCCTTGACTCGGTGCTCGGCACGCACATCGGCGGCACCTGGCGGCTGGACACCCCCTTCCTGGAGAACCTGGTCGAGCTGGTCGGCGGCATCGAGGTCGACACCGACGCGGCCGTCCCGGCCGACGACGCGGCGAAGGCACCGGCCGTCGCCCAGGGCCAGAAGCAGAGCCTGAGCGGCCCGATGGCCGTCGCGTACGCCACGTACCGGGCCCAGGGCGAGCCGGAGGCCAAGCAGCTGGAGCGCATGGGCAAGGTGCTGTACGCGGTCCTGCGCAAGGTCCCGAGCGACCCGAAGGCGGCCGCGGTGACGGTCGACAGCATGGGCCAGATCCTCGACCCGGCCCTGAACTCGCAGACGCTCGGCGCCCTGCTGTCGCGGCTCGGCGCGCACGCCAAGGTCGGCGCGTACCGCACCGACGTCCTCGGGGTGAAGCCCGACGGGGCCCTGACGGACGACGCCACCCAGAAGGTCGTCAAGGAGGTGCTCGGCGGCTCGGTCGCGGCGGCTCAGCCCGGTGCGGCCCCGCGCGTCGGCCTCAAGGACGCCACCGGCGACGAGAAGACACAGATCGCGGCGAAGGCGGCGCTGCTCAACGGCGGCTACGACTTCGTGGACGGCGGCAAGGCGGACAAGACCGCTGCCGCCTCGCAGATCACGTACCAGGACGACGCCCAGAAGGACCGGGCGATCGAGGTCGCCAAGACGCTGGGGCTGCCCGAGACGGCCGTGAAGAAGGCCGAGAACGCCGTGAACGCGGACGTCGTGGTGATCCTGGGCAAGGACTACAAGGCGTCCTGACCCGGATCCGAGGCTCTGACATGTGGTTTCGCCCGCGCGGAACGTTCCGCGCGGGCGGTGTCGGCGGTACATGAGACCCTTGTAAGGATCTGCCCGCCAACCCGAAAGCATGGCCAGTGACCGCCACGGACCGCTCCATCGAGCTCATCACCACCGCCGCCCAGGCCGCGGCTGACCGGCTCGCGCACGACATCATCGCGTACGACGTCAGCGACGTGCTGTCGATCACCGACGCCTTCCTGCTCGCCTCGGCGCCCAACGACCGCCAGGTCAAGTCGATCGTGGACGAGATCGAGGAGCGCCTGCTCAAGGAGCTCGGCGCCAAGCCGGTGCGCCGCGAGGGCGACCGCGACGCCCGCTGGATCCTGCTCGACTACGTCGACATCGTCGTCCACGTCCAGCACAGCGAGGAGCGGGTCTTCTACGCGCTGGAGCGCCTGTGGAAGGACTGCCCCGAGATCGAGCTGCCCGAGGACGCCAAGCTCACCATCGGCAAGGCCGAGGAGCACGCCAAGCTGCGCGAGGCGGCCGGCGACGACGAACTGGACGGTGATCTGTTCTGAGCACGACCACCACGGGCAAGTCCGGCAGGAAGATCGTCCTCTGGCGGCACGGCCAGACCGCGTGGAACCTGGAGCGGCGCTTCCAGGGCTCCACGGACATCGAGCTGACCGAGACCGGAGTGGCGCAGGCGCGCCGCTCCGCTCGGCTGCTCGCCTCGCTGAAGCCGGACGCCATCGTGGCCTCCGACCTCCAGCGCGCGGCGGCCACCGCCGAGGAGCTGGCCTCCGTCACGGGGCTGACCGTGACGCACGACGCGGCGCTGCGCGAGACGTACGCCGGTGAGTGGCAGGGCCTGACGCACGACGAGATCCTCGGGAAGTACGGCGAGCAGTACGCGGCGTGGAAGCGCGGCGAGCCGGTCCGCCGAGGCGGCGGTGAGCTGGAGACCGAGGTCGCCGACCGCGCCGCGCCGGTGGTGCTGGAGCACGCCGACCGGCTGCCGGAGGGCGGCACCCTCGTCGTGGTCAGCCACGGCGGCACCATCCGTACGACCATCGGCCGCCTGCTGGGCCTGGACTCGTACTACTGGGAGGGCCTGGGCGGGCTCTCCAACTGCTGCTGGTCCGTCCTCGGTGAAGGCGCGCGCGGCTGGCGTCTGATGGAGCACAACGCCGGCACGCTGCCGGAACCGGTGCTCGGCGACGACGACTGAGCCGAGCTCCCGGCGGCCTGTCCGCCGCTCCTCCGCCGCTCCCCGCCGGGGCTGCCACCCGGATTTCACTTTCCGGCTGGTCACAGGCTAGAGTTCTTCTTGTTCGCAGCGCGGAACACCGGAGACGGGGGGAGCGCGGCGGAGAGCGGGGCTATAGCTCAGTTGGTAGAGCGCCTGCATGGCATGCAGGAGGTCAGGAGTTCAATTCTCCTTAGCTCCACAATCAGGATCCCGTCCCCAACAGGGGGCGGGATCCTTGTTTTTGTACCCTTTGCGATTGCTGACCCGGCCTGCACTTGCATGGCAGAATCGGACGGCCGGAGGGGGAGACGACGGCCCGATGCGGGAGGGAGTCGCTGACGGATGGGTGCACACCGGCGCCGGTGCGACTGGTGCAACAACGGCACGCCGATCGTGCGGGACATGGACCCGGTCAACCCCGACTACCAGTACTGGTGCGAGGAATGCGCGCGGGCGCTGATCATAAAAGGCGACCCGATCGAGACGTACCGTGAGCTGGAGGGGGAGCCGATCTACGGCCGGCTGCTCGACGAGCACTGCACGCTCAAGCGGTTCTATCAGTTCGCAAGAGCGTGACGGATAGGTCAAATCGGGCATGGCCTTCGGTCGACGGAAACCGATTTTTGGACCAGGGCCATGACCGTGTAATGTTTGGGACGTCGCCAAGGAGAGCCGGAAACGGAAGCCGGGCGGCAGGCAAGACAAGGGGCTATAGCTCAGTTGGTAGAGCGCCTGCATGGCATGCAGGAGGTCAGGAGTTCAATTCTCCTTAGCTCCACAGTGAAGAAGCGGGCCACCCGGATCGGGTGGCCCGCTTCTCGTCGTGTGCTCACCGTTCGGAACGGCAGAGCGTCGGCGGGGGCCGCTGCGGTACCCTGACGCCATGCGTGCCGTACGCCTTCTGCTTACCGAGCCGCGCTGATCAGTACCGACCCTTCCAGACGGTCGGCATCGGCGCGGCGTCCCCTCCTGTGCGAGGGGTTTTTTCGTTTGGGCAGGCAGAGACGGCAGAGACGATCGATGGAGCTTCAGAAATCATGAGCGAGACGAACACCCCGGCCCCCGAGGCGGCCGAGGGGCACCGTTACACGGCTGCCATGGCCGCCGACATCGAGGCACGCTGGCAGGACGTATGGGACGCGCAGGGCACGTACGAGGCCCCGAACCCGACGGGTGACCTGGCCGGTACTGATTCAATTCAGGCGGCCGCGGTGGTCGCACGGCCCAAGAAGTTCATCATGGACATGTTCCCGTACCCGTCCGGCGCGGGGCTGCACGTCGGCCACCCGCTCGGGTACATCGCCACCGATGTCTTCGCCCGCCACCAGCGGATGACCGGGCACAACGTCCTGCACACCCTGGGCTTCGACGCCTTCGGCCTGCCGGCCGAGCAGTACGCGGTGCAGACCGGTACGCACCCGCGCGTGTCGACCGAGGCGAACATCGAGAACATGAAGGTCCAGCTGCGCCGGCTGGGCCTGGGCCACGACAAGCGCCGGTCCTTCGCGACGATCGACCCGGACTACTACAAGTGGACCCAGTGGATCTTCCTGCAGATCTACAACTCCTGGTACGACACGGACGCGCGCAAGGCCCGTCCGATCGCCGAGCTGGTCGCCGACTTCGAGAGCGGCTCCCGTGAGGTGCCCGGAGGCCGCGCCTGGGCGGACCTGACCGCGGGCGAGCGGGCCGACGTACTGAACGAGTACCGGCTGGCGTACTCCTCGGACGCGCCCGTCAACTGGTGCCCCGGGCTGGGCACCGTACTGGCCAACGAGGAGGTCACCTCCGACGGCCGTTCCGAGCGCGGCAACTTCCCGGTCTTCAAGGCCAAGCTGAGCCAGTGGAACATGCGCATCACCGCCTACGCGGACCGGCTGCTGGACGACCTGGACGCGCTGGACTGGCCCGAGGCCATCAAGCTGCAGCAGCGGAACTGGATCGGCCGCAGCGAGGGCGCGCGCGTCGACTTCCCGCTGGGCGACGAGGCGATCACCGTCTTCACCACCCGCCCGGACACCCTGTTCGGCGCCACCTACATGGTGCTGGCGCCCGAGCACCCGCTGGTCGAGAAGTTCATTCCGGCCGCCTGGCCCGAGGGCACCCACGAGGTGTGGACCGGCGGACACGCCACGCCGGCCGACGCCGTCACCGCGTACCGCAAGCAGGCCGCCTCGAAGTCCGACGTCGAGCGTCAGGCCGAGGCCAAGGACAAGACCGGTGTCTTCACCGGTGAGTACGCGGTCAACCCGGTCAGCGGCGAGAAGGTCCCGGTCTTCATCGCCGACTACGTGCTGATGGGCTACGGCACCGGCGCGATCATGGCCGTACCGGCGCACGACGGCCGCGACTTCGAGTTCGCGCGCGCCTTCGAGCTGCCGATGCGCTGCGTCGTGCAGCCGAACGACGGGCGGGGCACCGACCCGGCCGAGTGGGACGACGCCTTCGTCTCCTCCGAGGCGAAGCTGGTCAACTCCGCTGGCGAGGGCATCTCCCTGGACGGCCTGGGCGTCGTCGAGGCCAAGGCCGCCATCACCGACTGGCTGGCCGGGCGCGGCATCGGCGAGGGCACGGTCAACTTCCGGCTGCGCGACTGGCTGTTCAGCCGCCAGCGCTACTGGGGCGAGCCCTTCCCGATCGTCTATGACGAGGACGGCGTCGCCCACCCGCTGCCCGAGTCGATGCTGCCGCTGGAGCTGCCGGAGGTCGAGGACTACTCGCCGCGCACCTTCGAGCCGGACGACGCCACCTCCAAGCCGGAGACCCCGCTGTCCCGCAAGGCGGACTGGGTCGAGGTCGAGCTGGACCTGGGCCGCGGCGAGGGCGTCAAGCGCTACCGGCGCGAGACCAACACCATGCCGAACTGGGCCGGTTCCTGCTGGTACGAGCTGCGCTACCTGGACCCGAACAACTCCGAGGCGCTGGTCGACCCGGCGATCGAGCAGTACTGGATGGGCCCGCGCGAGGGTCAGCCGCACGGCGGTGTCGACCTGTACGTGGGCGGCGCCGAGCACGCGGTGCTGCACCTGCTGTACGCCCGCTTCTGGTCGAAGGTGCTGTTCGACCTGGGTCACGTCTCGTCGGTCGAGCCGTTCCACAAGCTCTACAACCAGGGCATGATCCAGGCGTACGTCTACCGCGACGAGCGCGGCTTCCCGGTGTCGGCCACGGAGGTCGAGGAGCGCGACGGCAAGTTCTACTTCGAGGGCGAGCCGGTCAAGCGCGAGCTGGGCAAGATGGGCAAGTCCCTGAAGAACGCCGTCACGCCCGATGAGATCTGCGAGGAGTACGGCGCGGACACCCTGCGCCTGTACGAGATGGCGATGGGCCCGCTGGACGTCTCGCGCCCGTGGGACACCCGGGCCGTGGTCGGCCAGTACCGGCTGCTGCAGCGTCTGTGGCGCAACATCGTCGACGAGGAGACCGGCCAGGTCACCGTCGTGGACGGGGAGCCCGGCGAGGACACGCTGCGCGCGCTGCACAAGGCCATCGACGGGGCTGGCTCGGACATGGCGGGGCTGCGGTTCAACACGGCCATCGCGAAGATCACCGAGCTGAACAACACCCTGACCAAGGCCGGGCGCCCGCTGGAGCGGCCGGTCGCCGAGGCGCTGGTGCGACTGGTCGCCCCGCTGGCCCCGCACATCGCGGAGGAGCTGTGGCACCGCCTGGGCCACAGCGACACGGTGGTCCACCAGGACTTCCCCGTCGCGGACCCGGCGTACGTCGTGGACGAGAGCGTGACGTGCGTGGTGCAGGTCAAGGGCAAGGTCAAGGCGCGCCTGGAGGTGCCGCCGACGATCTCGGACGCGGAGCTGGAGCAGCTGGCGGTCAGCGATGAGGGCGTGGTCGCGGCCCTGGGCGGTGCGGAGATCCGCAAGGTGATTGTGCGCGCGCCGAAGCTGGTGAACATCGTCATCTGAGTCACCCGCTTGCCATGGGGGACATCCCGTACGGGCAGGTTGGGGGTTCGATTGGAACCCTCAACCTGCCTGTGGCGTTTACGGTGGAGGGGACGGACAAGAGCAGCGGGGACCGGGGAAGGGACACTCATGGAGGCCGCGTTGATCATCTTCGCGCTGATGGTGCTTTTCGCCTTCCTGGGGCTGGGCGTGTACGCCACGGTCAAGGTGGTGAAGGCGGCCAAGCGCGGCGTGGATCGTACGATCACACAGGCCCGCCGGACGGTGGAGGACACCACGCTGCGGGCCAGGAGCCTGGGCCAGGTCGGGGTCGCGGGGGCACTGGCGCAGCTGCGGCTGGACCTGCGGATGTCGATGCGGGCGACACAGCAGGCGCTGTCCGACGGGGTCCGGTCGGATGCCTCGCTGAAGGAGTCCATCGGGCTGTTCCGGCGGCTGAGCGAGCACGGGCAGGAGCTGGACGCAGAGCTGAAGCGGCTGGAGCAGGAGCCGGACCGGCAGAGGATCGCCGAGAGCCTGCCCGACCTGCGCGAGCGCACCGCCAAGATCACGCAGGCGGCGGACTCGCTGCGGTGGGCCGCGCGGGATCGTGCGCGCCGGTTCGCGGCCGACGACCTGTCCACGCTGTCGGAGCAGATCGAGGTCGAGTCCGGGGCGCTGCGGGACTGGTCGCGGGAGTCGGTGGACGACCTGACGGCGGCGGCCGCGGCGTGGGACGCGGCGCAGGCGCAGGGTGCGGCACAGGGCGCTGCGCAGGCGCAGGCGGCGCATGGCCGGGGTGCGGGTTCGGGGCCGGGGCCGGCGGCGCTGAACCGGGCCGCTCCGGCGCCCCAGTACCCCTGGCAGAAGGCACGCCGGCCGGAGAGCACCACCTGATCCGGGGCGTGCGGGGCCGGATGCCGTGACCTGGGTGCCGTAGGCTCTGGCCGCTGCCGGGACCCGGTCAGCGGCCCCGCCGAGGGGCCCAGGCTGCCGTCCCACCCCCACTGGCGGTAACCTCCGGCTCATGTCCCGCCATGTCGCCATCGTCACCGATTCCACGGCCTACCTGCCCCAACCGGCCATGGCGCGGCACGGAATCACCTCCGTCCCGCTCACCGTGGTACTCGGCGGCGAGGCCCTGGAGGAGGGCACCGAGATCTCGGCGCGCAGCCTCGCCCTGGCCCTGCAGAAGCGCCGTTCGGTCACCACCTCGAGGCCCAGCCCGGAGGAGTTCGTCCGGGCGTACCGGGCGGCCGCGGACGCGGGTGCGACCGGCATCGTGAGCCTGCACCTGTCCGCCGAGTTCTCCGGTACCTACGACGCCGCCGTGGTCGCGGCGAGGACCGCGCCCGTGCCCGTCCGTGTCGTGGACACCGGCATGGTCGCGATGGCCCTCGGTTTCTGCGCGCTCGCCGCCGCCGAGGTGGCCGAGGCGGGCGGTTCCGTCGACGAGGCGGTGGCCGCCGCCGAGAAGCGGGCGGCGAACATGTCCGCGTACTTCTACGTCGACACCCTCGACTACCTCCGCCGCGGCGGGCGGATCGGGGCCGCCCAGGCCCTCCTCGGCTCGGCCCTGGCGGTGAAGCCGCTGCTGACCCTGGCCGACGGGCGGATCGAGATGCTGGAGAAGGTGCGTACGGCCTCCAAGGCCATCGCCCGCCTGGAGGAGCTGGCCGTGGAGCGCGCCGGGTCGGGCAGCGTCGATGTGGCGGTTCACCACCTGGCGGCGCCGGAGCGTGCTGAGAAGCTCGCCCAGCGGCTGCGGGAACGCATTCCTGGGCTGGTCGAACTGCACGTCAGCGAGGTCGGTGCGGTGATCGGCGCGCACACCGGGCCGGGGCTGCTGGCGGCGGTCGTCTCGCCGCGCTGAACAGCGGGGCGGAGCCGAGCACGGGGCTGAGCGCCGGGGCGAGCACGGGGCTGAGCGTTGTGTGGATCGCCGTGCGGATCACCGGAACGAGTGGCACGGATATCCACAACGGGGCTGTTGTCCACCGGAATTGAGGGTTCCGAACGGGGGTCGGGATTCGTACCTACCGTCGTGGCATGACTCTTCGAACGCGTACTTCGCCTCCGTCGGGCGCCACCAGCGGCCCGGGCCGACCCCGTCTCTCCGACGGCCGTCTGCGACACCGCCGCGGCCATGGCCTCCGCCGCGGCCACCGGGCCCCTCATGCGGAGCCGGAAGCCGTGCGCCGTCGGGCCGAAGCCCTGCTCGGCGGCAGCAGTCCGCCGCCGCCCCCGCCCGAGGCCGATCCCGGGCCCCCGGCCGAGGAGACCGCCGGGCTGTCTCCCGATGTGGCGCGGAGGCTGGCCCTGCGGGAGCGGCTGCCGGTGTGGTTCCAGGCCCGCTGCGGGGTCGAGCCGCGCACGGTGGCCGCGGCCGGGGTGGTGCTGGTCATCGCGGTCGGCTTCGCCGCGCAGCAGTTCTGGTCGGCCCGGCCGAGGCCGGTGACAGCGCCCGCGGTGATCACCCCGGCGGCGGCGCCGGCTGCGGCCGCGGCGACCGCACCGCCCCTGGCGGGAGGCGCCGCGCGGGTCGTCGTCGACATCGGCGGCAAGGTCCGGGACCCGGGCGTACGGCGGCTGCCTGCGGGTTCGCGGGTCGAGGACGCACTGGCCGCCGCGGGGGGTGTGCGGCCCGGTACGGACACCACCGGACTGAACAGGGCCCGGGTGCTGGTGGACGGCGAGCAGGTGCTCGTGGGAGCCCCTGCGCAGCCTCCGCCGGGCGGGGGAGGGCCGAGTCCGGGCCCGCTCAGCCTCGGCTCGGCCACCGTCGAGCAGCTGGACGGCCTGCCGGGGGTCGGGCCGGTGCTGGCGCAGCACATCGTGGACTTTCGCACCGCCCGCGGGGGCTTCCGCTCCGTGGAGGAGCTCCGGCAGGTCAACGGGATCGGCGAACGGCGCTTCGCCGACCTGCGCACGCTGGTGCGGCCGTGAACCGCCTCGAGGCCGCGGGGCCGGCGGACTCCGCCTGGTGGCGCCGGCCCTGGCCGCCTGGGCGGCGGCCGCCCTCGCCCTGGACGCGCCCGCCGGACCGACCGCCGTCGGGGTGGGCGTGGGCGTGGCCGGAGCGGGGCTGCTGCTCCTGACCGGGTGCCGGAGTCCCGGACCCCGGTGGAGAGCCGCCCCGGCGTTGGCCGCGGCCCTGCTGTGCGCCTGCGCGGGGGCCGGGGTGGCCGGGCTCCAGCGGGCCGAGGCACGGGCCGGGCCCGTGGCGGAACTGGCCCGGGAGCACGCCCGAGTCCTCGCGGAGCTCACCGTCGGTTCCGATCCGCGGGTCACCCGGAGGGGAAGCGGGCCGCCGGTGGTGGTGCTGGACGCGGTGGTGACCGGGGTGACCGGGCCCGACGGGGCGCGGACCCGGGTCGAGACCCCGGTGCGGGTGCTGGCCGGGCACCCCGGATGGGCCCGGCTGCTGCCCTCCACCCGGGTGGCGGTCGTCGCCCGGCTGGCCCCGGCGCGGGAGGGCGAGCGGGCCGCGGCACTGCTGCGGCCGGCCGGTGACACCCCGCCTGCGGTGACCGGCGGCCCGGACACCGCGCAGCGGCTCGCCGGGCGATTGCGGGCCGGGCTGCGCGAGGCCACCGAGGGGCTGACGCCGGATGCCAGGGCCCTGCTGCCGGGGCTGGTCGTCGGGGACACGTCCAGGGTTCCGCCCGATCTGCACGAGGCCTTCAAGGCCACCGACCTGCTGCACCTGCTGGCCGTGTCCGGGTCCAACCTGACCGTGGTCCTGTTCCTGCTCATCGGGCCCCCGGCCCGTGCGCAGCAGGCCGAGCGGCGCGGGCTGGCGCCCCGGCTCGGGCTCTCGCTGCGGGCCACCGCCCTGTGCGGGGCGGCCCTGACGCTGGCGTTCGTGGTGGTGTGCCGGCCGGAGCCGAGCGTGCTGCGGGCCGCGGCCTGCGGGGCGGTCACCCTGCTGGCCCTCGCCACGGGGCGGCGCAGGTCCCTGATCCCGGCGCTGGGCGCCGCCGTTCTGCTGCTGGTCCTCTACGACCCCTGGCTGGCCCGCAGTTACGGATTCCTGCTCTCGGTCCTGGCCACCGGCGCCCTGCTCACCCTCGCGCCCCGGTGGAGCGTGGCCCTGCGCGGGCGCGGGATGCGGCCCCGGTTCGCCGAGGCGCTGGGGGCCGCCGCGGCCGCCCAGGCGGTGTGCGCGCCCGTGGTCGCGGCGCTCTCCGCCCGGGTCAGCCTCGTGGCGGTGCCGTGCAACCTGCTGGCCGAGCTGGCGGCCGGTCCGGCGACGGTGCTCGGCTTCGCGGCGCTCGCCGTGGCCCCGCTGTGGATGTCCGCCGCGCGGGTGCTCGCCTGGTGCGCGGGGGTGCCCGCGGGGTGGATCGCCGCCGTGGCCCGGGCCGGGGCGCGGCTCCCGGGCGCGGAACTGGCCTGGCCGGGCGGGCTCACCGGCGGGCTGCTGCTGGCCGCCGCCACGGTGGCCGTCGTACTGCTCGGCGCCCGGATCGGCAGGCGGCGGTGGGTCTGCTCCGCCCTGGCGGTGCTGCTGCTCCTGGCCGTACTGCGGCCGCCGCAGCTCACCCGTACCCTCACCGGCTGGCCGCCGCCCGACTGGAGCTACGTGCAGTGCGCCGTGGGGCAGGGGGACGCCGCGGTACTGGCCCTCGGCCCGGGCGAGGCCCTGGTGGTGGACGCCGGGCCCGATCCCGCTCCCGTGGATGCCTGCCTGCGTGCCCTGGGCGTGCGCCGGGTGCCGATGCTGGTGCTGACGCACTTTCACGCCGACCACGTGGGAGGCCTGTCCGGAGTGTTGCGGGGCCGGTCGGTGGGTGTGATTCAGACCACCACGCTGGAAGAGCCGCCGGGGCAGGCGCAGTTGGTCCACCGGACCGCGGCCGGCGCGGGCGTACCCGTCGTACGGGCGGTGGCGGGGGAGCGGTGGCGGGCCGGACCGCTCGAGTGGCAGGTGCTCTGGCCGCCGGCGGCCGGGCCGCCGCCCGAGGGTCCCAACGACGCGAGCGTCGCCCTGCTGGTCCGGGGTGCGGGGCTGACCCTGCTCCTGCTCGGCGATCTCGAACCGGCCGCGCAGCAGGCCCTCTTGAGGGACCATCCGCACCTGGGTCCGGTGGATGTCGTCAAGGTCGCGCACCACGGCTCCGCGCACCAGGACCCGGAGCTGTACGCGCGGCTCCGGCCCCGGCTCGCCGTGGTCCCCGTCGGCGCGGCCAATCGTTACGGGCACCCCGCACCCGGTACGCTCGCCCGACTGCGGGAGTCGGGGGCGGCCGTACTGCGCACCGACACCGACGGGTCGATCGCCGTGTCCGGCAGCGGCCCGGAAATGCGGGTGTTTCCGGCCGGCCGGCGGCGGGAGCGTCGCGGGCATCGCGGGGGCGGTCATTCTGTTTGCCCACAACCCGGCAGCATGATCGAATGCGTTTTCGCCAGAACGGTCCAAGTCCACACAGCACGGGGGTGCATCAGCCATGTTCGGACGCCGACGGGGGATGGAGACGGCCGGAAGTTCCAGCCCGCACACATCCGCGACACTGACACTGCCACCGAGGGCGGGTCTGCTCAGCTGCCGGGTTCTCGACACCGTCCACCAGCCGGTCAGGCAGGCCACGTTCGAGGTGACCGACCCGATCGGGCGCCGGATCGTCAGGGGCGAGACCGACCCGTACGGCGGGTTCACGGCGGCCGTGCCGGAGGGCGAGTACCGGCTCTCCGTCACCGCCGAGGGGTACGCGCCGTTCCACGGGGCGACGCTGGTGGGGGACCCGGCGCAGCCCGGCACCGGGGAGATCATCCTCGACGCGGTGGAGCCGCCGCTGCTGCCGCAGCCCGGCCACTGGGAGCTCGACCCGACGCACTCGTCGATCGCCTTCACGGCCCGGCACATCGGCTTCGCGCGGATCGGCGGCCGGTTCAACACCTTCGCCGGCGCGGTACGGATAGCCGACCGCATGGAGGACTCCTCCATGCACGTGATCATCGATGCGGCGAGCATCGACACCGGGGTGCGGCTGCGCGACGACCACCTGAGGTCCGGCGACTTCCTGGACGCCGCCCGGTACCCGACGGTGGAGTTCTACAGCGAACGGTTCATCCACCGCAGCGGCAGCCGCTGGGCCGTCGCGGGCGCCCTGACTCTCCACGGGGCCAGCCGCTCCGTCACCCTGGACACCCAGTACCTGGGGCTGGGCACGGGACTGGAGGGCGAGCCGCGCGCCGCCTGCCGGGCCACCACCGAACTGCACCGCGAGGACTTCACCCTGAACTGGCAGTCGGTGCTGGCGCACGGCATCGCGGCGATCGGTTCGAGCGTGGAAGTGACGCTGGACGTGCAGATCGTCCACAAGGCCTGAGGCGGGCCCTCCTTCTGCGGCCCCTCCTTCTACGGGGCCTCCAGCCAGCCCTCGTACTCGGCGGCGAGGGCGTCCAGCGAGGCGGTGTCGAGCAGCTCCCGCGGGTCCTCGACGACCACCAGCCACTGGGCGTCCTCGGCGTCGTCCTCACCGGCCAGGGCGTCGCGGACCAACTGCGGTTCCTCCGGGAGGCCGAAGCGGTCGAGGGCCTCCTGCGCCACCTCCTCGGCGGCGTCACGGTCGGGCAGGACGAGTACATGTCGCACGTTCACGCGACCATTCTCGAGCATCGGGTCAGGGGGGCCGCGCCGCCGGGGGCTGTCAGTGCGGCATGGGATGCTGGAGCCGATGGCCACCAGGAAGAACTCCACCGACGATCCGCTTGCCCCGCTCACCCTCGCGGTGGGGCAGGAGGACCTGCTGCTCGACCGTGCCGTACGGGAGGTGGTGGCGGCCGCCCGCGCCGCCGACGCCGACACGGACGTCCGCGACCTCGCCTCCGAGCAGCTCCAGCCCGGCACGCTGGCCGAGCTGACGAGCCCTTCGCTCTTCTCCGAGCGCAAGGTCCTGATCGTGCGCAACGCGCAGGACCTGTCCGCCGACTCGGTCAAGGAGGTGAAGGCGTACCTCGACGCGCCCTACGAGGAGATCATCCTCGTCCTCCTCCACGCGGGCGGCGCCAAGGGCAAGGGCCTGCTGGACGCGGCGCGCAAGGCGGGCGCCCGGGAGGTCGCCTGCCCGAAGATGACGAAGCCGGCGGACCGGCTGGCCTTCGTACGGGGCGAATTCCGCACGCTGGGCCGGTCGGCGACCCCGGAGGCGTGCCAGACCCTGGTCGACGCGATCGGCAGCGACCTGCGGGAGCTGGCGAGTGCGGCGGCGCAGCTGTGCGCGGACGTCGAGGGCACCATCGACGAGGCCGTGGTCGGCCGCTACTACACGGGCCGGGCCGAGGCCTCCAGCTTCACGGTCGCCGACCGGGCGGTCGAGGGGCGTGCGGCGGAGGCCCTCGAAGCCCTGCGGTGGTCCCTGTCCACCGGGGTGGCGCCGGTCCTGATCACCAGCGCCCTGGCTCAGGCGGTGCGCGCGATCGGCAAGCTGGCCTCCGCCCCGCGCGGGGCCCGCCCCGGCGACCTCGCCCGGGACCTGGGCATGCCGCCCTGGAAGATCGACCGGGTCCGCCAGCAGATGCGCGGCTGGTCGGCCGACGGCGTCGCTGACGCCCTGCGCGCCGTGGCCGCCGCAGACGCCGGGGTCAAGGGCGGCGGCGACGATCCCGAGTACGCTCTGGAGAAGGCGGTCGTGGCCGTGGCCCGCGCGGCCCGCCCCCAGCGCGGCTAGGCCCTGTCCGGACCTGTCCGGGTAGCACGAAGGCCCCGGCCGCACCCTGGGGAAGGGTGCCGGCCGGGGCCTTCGTCGTATTGCCTTTGTGCGCCGTACCCGCGTGGCGAACGCTTCGTGTACGGCGCGGGGTGCCGGTCAGGAGCGGGAGAGAGGGCCCGCTGGGTCCGTTCCGGCGATCACATCAGAGCTCAGCCCTGCAGGGAGGCAACCTTGGTGGCCAGCGCCGACTTCTTGTTGGCGGCGGCGTTCTTGTGGATGACACCCTTCGAGACAGCCTTGTCGAGCGCACGCGCGGCGGCGCGAGAAGCCACGGTGGCCTTCTCGGCGTCACCGGCGAGGACGGCCTCGCGGGCCTTGCGGATCGCGGTCTTGAGCGAGGACTTGACGGCCTTGTTGCGCAGGCGCGCCTTCTCGTTCGTCTTGTTCCGCTTGATCTGGGACTTGATGTTCGCCACGAAAGAGCCTTTTCAGGTTCAGAGATTTGATCTTCGGATTGTGCCTCGACAGCTGAGAGGGCATACGAGACACAGCTGCCCAGGCTACCAGGCACGCTCCTGGCGGCCCAAACCGAGCGCACTGCTCCGTCCATGGGACCATGGGAGGACTCAGACTTCGTTCCGAGTTCCGACTGCGACCGAGAATCAGGACACTGCGTGCCCGCGATCCCCAGCCACGTGCCCGAGCCGAGCCGTACCGACCCGGCGCTGATCCGCAATTTCTGCATCATCGCGCACATCGACCACGGCAAGTCGACGCTTGCCGACCGGATGCTCCAGCTCACCGGTGTGGTCGACCAGCGGCAGATGCGCGCCCAGTACCTCGACCGCATGGACATCGAGCGTGAGCGCGGCATCACGATCAAGTCCCAGGCCGTCCGACTGCCGTGGTCGCCGACCGTGGGCGAGGGCCAGGGTAAGACCCACATCCTCAACATGATCGACACCCCCGGACACGTCGACTTCACGTACGAGGTCTCGCGCTCCCTCGCCGCGTGCGAGGGCACGGTCCTCCTGGTGGACGCCGCCCAGGGCATCGAGGCACAGACCCTCGCCAACCTGTACCTGGCGATGGAGAAGGACCTCGCGATCGTCCCGGTCCTGAACAAGATCGACCTGCCGGCCGCCCAGCCGGAGAAGTTCGCCGAGGAGCTCGCGAACCTGGTCGGCTGCCAGCCCGAGGACGTGCTGCGCGTCTCGGCGAAGACCGGTCTCGGCGTCGACGCGCTGCTCGACAAGATCGTCGCCACGGTTCCGGCCCCGGTCGGTCCCAAGGACGCCCCGGCCCGCGCGATGATCTTCGACTCGGTCTACGACTCGTACCGCGGCGTGGTCACCTACGTCCGTGTCGTCGACGGCCAGCTCAACAAGCGCGAGCGCATCCGGATGATGTCCACCGGCGCCACGCACGAGCTGCTGGAGATCGGCGTCTCCTCCCCGGAGATGACCCCGGCCGACGGCATCGGCGTCGGCGAGGTGGGCTACATCATCACCGGCGTGAAGGACGTCCGTCAGTCCAAGGTCGGTGACACCATCACCAGCCTGCACAACGGCGCCACCGAGGCGCTCGGCGGCTACAAGGACCCGCGGCCGATGGTCTTCTCGGGCCTGTACCCGCTCGACGGATCGGACTACCCCGACCTGCGCGAGGCCCTCGACAAGCTGCAGCTCAACGACGCCGCGCTCGTATACGAGCCGGAGACCTCGGCGGCGCTCGGCTTCGGCTTCCGCGTCGGCTTCCTCGGCCTGCTCCACCTGGACGTGGTCCGCGAGCGCCTGGAGCGCGAGTTCGGCCTCGACCTGATCGCCACCGCGCCGAACGTGGTCTACCGCGTCGTCATGGAGGACGGCAAGGAAGTCTCCGTCACCAACCCGAGCGAGTTCCCCGAGGGCAAGATCTCGGACGTGTTCGAGCCGGTCGTCCGGGCAACCCTGCTCGCGCCCTCCGAGTTCATCGGCGCGATCATGGAGCTCTGTCAGCAGCGCCGCGGCACCCTCCTCGGGATGGACTACCTCTCCGAGGACCGGGTCGAGATCCGCTACACGCTCCCGCTCGCGGAGATCGTCTTCGACTTCTTCGACCAGCTGAAGTCCAAGACCCGTGGCTACGCCTCCCTCGACTACGAGCCCACCGGCGAGCAGTCCGGCAGCCTGGTCAAGGTCGACATCCTGCTGCACGGCGACAAGGTCGACGCCTTCTCTGCCGTCTGCCACAAGGACGCCGCCTACGCCTACGGCGTGCGCCTGGTCGCCAAGCTGCGCGAGCTCATCCCGCGGCAGGCCTTCGAGATCCCGATCCAGGCGGCCGTCGGCTCCCGTGTGATCGCCCGCGAGACCATCCGCGCCATCCGCAAGGACGTCCTCGCCAAGTGCTACGGCGGTGACATCTCCCGTAAGCGGAAGCTGCTGGAGAAGCAGAAGGAAGGCAAGAAGCGCATGAAGATGGTCGGTTCCGTGGAGGTCCCGCAGGAGGCCTTCATCGCCGTCCTCTCCAGCGACGAGTCCGGCGGCAAGAAGAAGTAGCGCCGCCCGCGACCGCTGCGGAAGCAGGCCCTCACGCTCTGGCGTGGGGGCCTCTTTCGTTATGAACCGGCCGCTTGCGGGCCCTTACGCAGGCGGCGGACGGCCTTTAGTCTGATCACTGCTCGATGGTTACTCGCCAGTCACCTGCTGGCTATGTCTCAAACCCCGCCAGTCCCGAAGCGCCCGCCCAAGCGCCCCACGCCCACGCACTGCCGCGTGGTCCGGTCCGGAGGATGTCGTGAGCGACACACAGACCTTGATCGAGAACCGCCCGCCCACCGTGGCGGCCCTCTTCCTTGAGCGCGTGGCCGCCACGCCTCATGCGGAGGCGTACCGGTACCCGGTGCCCGCGGCCGACGGCCAGGGCCCCGACGACTGGAAGTCGCTCAGCTGGGGCCAGGCGGCCGAGCGGGTCTTCGCCATCGCCGCCGGGCTGGCCGACCTCGGCCTGGGGCCGGAGGAGCGGGTCGCGCTCGCCTCCAACACCCGGGTCGAGTGGATCCTCGCCGACCTCGGCGTGATGTGCGCCGGCGGCGCGGTCACCACGATCTACCCCAGCACGAACGCCGAGGAGTCGGCGTTCATCCTCGCGGACTCCGAGAGCCGGGTGCTCATCGCCGAGGACGGCAAGCAGCTGGCCAAGGCGCGCGAGCGCCGTGCCGACCTGCCGAAACTCGCCCACGTGGTGGTCATGGAGGCCGCGGACGCGGTCGCCGCCGAGGGCGACCCCGAGGGCTGGGTGCTCTCGCTCGCCGATCTGGAGGCGCGCGGCAAGGAGTACCTGGCCAAGCACCCCGAGGCGGTCAAGGAGCGGATCGGGGCCATCACCGCCGATCAGCTCGCCACCCTCATCTACACCTCCGGCACCACCGGCCGCCCCAAGGGCGTCCGGCTGCCGCACGACAACTGGTCGTACATGGCCAAGGCCACCGTCGCCACCGGCATGATCCACTCGGACGACGTCCAGTACCTGTGGCTGCCGCTGGCCCACGTCTTCGGCAAGGTGCTGACCTCCGGCCAGATCGAGGTCGGGCACGTGACCGCCGTCGACGGCCGGATCGACAAGATCATCGAGAACCTGCCGATCGTGCAGCCGACGTACATGGCGGCCGTTCCGCGCATCTTCGAGAAGGTCTACAACGGCGTGGCCGCCAAGGCCCGGGCCGGCGGCGGAGCCAAGTACAAGATCTTCCAGTGGTCGGTCGGCGTCGCCCGCGAGTACGCCAAGGTCACCCAGGACAACTTCCGGCGCACCGGCCAGGCGACCGCCCCGTTCGGCCTCGCCACCAAGCACAAGATCGCCGACGCGCTCGTCTACTCCAAGCTCCGCGAGGCCTTCGGCGGCAAGCTGCGCGCCGCCGTCTCAGGCGCCTCCGCCCTGGCGCCCGACATCGGCTACTTCTTCTCCGGCGCCGGCATCCACATCCTCGAGGGCTACGGCCTCACCGAGTCGAGCGCGGCCTCCTTCGTCAACCCGGGCGAGGCCTACCGCACCGGCACCGTCGGCAAGCCGCTCCCCGGCACCGAGGTCCGCATCGCCGAGGACGGCGAGGTGCTGCTGCGCGGTCCCGGCATCATGCAGGGCTACCACGGGCAGCCGGAGAAGACCGCCGAGGTGCTGGAGTCCGACGGCTGGCTGCACACGGGAGACATCGGCGAGCTGTCGCCCGACGGCTACCTGCGCATCACGGACCGCAAGAAGGACCTGATCAAGACCTCGAACGGCAAGTACGTCGCCCCGGCCGAGATCGAGGGCCGGTTCAAGGCGATCTGCCCGTACGTGTCGACCATCGTCGTGCACGGCGCCGACCGGAACTTCTGCACCGCCCTGATCGCGCTCGACGAGCCGTCCATCCTCACGTGGGCGGCCGAGAACGGGCTGGAGGGCAAGACGTACGCGCAGGTGCTGGCCGCGCCGGAGACCGCCCGGCTGATCGAGACGTACGTCCAGACCCTGAACGAGGGCCTGCAGAAGTGGCAGACGGTCAAGAAGTTCCGGCTGCTGCCGCGCGACCTGGACGTCGAGCACGGTGATCTGACGCCCAGCCTCAAGCTGAAGCGCCCGGTCGTCGAGCGTGAGTTCAAGCACCTGATCGACGAGATGTACGAGGGCGCGCGCGAGGCGTAGCCCGAGGCGTAGCCCGAGGCGTGAAACGACCATGGGGCAGTGCGGGACAATGGGTCCATGCCTTCCGCACTGCCCGACGGTGAACCCATGCCCGAAGACGGCTCGCTGCCGTCGCACGCCCTGGCGGGCGCGGGAGACCGGCCGCTCGGCTTCTACCTGCACGTCCCGTACTGCGCCACGCGGTGCGGGTACTGCGACTTCAACACCTACACGGCCACCGAGCTGCGGGGTACCGGTGGTGTGCTCGCCTCGCGGGAGAACTACGCCGACACCCTGATCGACGAGGTGCGCCTGGCCCGGAAGGTGCTCGGGGACGACCCGAGGGCCGTACGGACGGTGTTCGTGGGCGGCGGTACTCCGACGCTGCTGCCCGCCGGGGACCTCGTACGGATGCTCGCGGCGATCCGGGACGAGTTCGGCCTGGCCGAGGACGCGGAGATCACCACCGAGGCCAATCCGGAGTCCGTGAACCCGGAGTACCTGGCCGAGCTGCGGGCCGGCGGCTTCAACCGGATCTCCTTCGGCATGCAGAGCGCCAAGCAGCACGTCCTTAAGGTGCTGGACCGCACGCACACCCCCGGCCGCCCGGAGGCCTGCGTCGCGGAGGCGCGGGCGGCGGGCTTCGAGCACGTCAACCTGGACCTGATCTACGGGACGCCCGGGGAATCGGACGAGGACTGGCGGGCGTCGCTCTCCGCCGCGCTCGGCGCCGGCCCCGACCACATCTCGGCGTACGCGCTGATCGTGGAGGAGGGCACGCAGCTGGCGCGGCGCATCCGCCGGGGCGAGGTCCCGATGACGGACGACGACGTGCACGCCGACCGCTACCTGATCGCCGACGCGGTCATGGCGGAGGCCGGGTACTCCTGGTACGAGGTGTCGAACTGGGCCACCTCGCAGGCCGGGCGCTGCCTGCACAACGAGCTGTACTGGCGCGGCGCCGACTGGTGGGGCGCGGGGCCGGGCGCGCACTCGCACGTGGGCGGGGTGCGGTGGTGGAACGTCAAGCACCCCGGAGCGTACGCCGCCGCACTTGCGGAGGGGCGCTCTCCCGGGGCCGGGCGCGAGCTCCTCTCCGAGGAGGACCGGCGGGTGGAGCGGATCCTGCTGGAGCTGCGGCTGGTGGACGGGGTCCCGCTGTCCCTGCTGGCGCCTGCCGGGCTGGCGGCGTCCCGCCGCGCCCTGGCCGACGGACTGCTGGAGGCGGGGCCGTACGAGGCAGGGCGGGCCGTGCTGACCCTGCGCGGGCGGTTGCTCGCCGACGCCGTGGTCCGGGACCTGGTGGACTAGGCCCCGTCCGGCCTGGGTCCTGTCCGACCTGGGATCCTCCCGGGCAGCGAGCCGCAACGAACCGACCTAATATGGCCGATAAGGCTAAATAACGTACGTCCGGCGGCTTCGAGGTGCCCCTACAGGCCGTTCGGCCGGCCCGGGAGGCGTGATGACCGTACCCTCCGACGCGTCACCGATGCACACGCAAAGTGACCCCGAGGACGTCCTCAAGCAGGTCGGAGGCTCGTGGCACTGGGCTCTCGGCTTCGCCCTCGCGACCCTGATACCAGGCATCCTGGTGCTCGTCTGGCCCGACGAGACACTGCACATCCTGGCCGTGATCATCGGCCTGCAGCTCCTGGTGGCGGGTGGCTTCCGTTTCGTGACGGCCTTCTCGCACACCGACGGGGGCGGCAGCCGGCTGGCGGCCGTCCTGATCGCCCTGCTGGCGTTCCTGGCCGGCGTCTTGGTGCTGCGGCATCCGATGCAGACGATCGGCGCGCTGTCCCTGGTCGTCGGCGTGTTCTGGCTGATGACCGGAGTGCTCACCGCGTACGTCGCGATCGCCGACCGCGCGCTCCCGCACCGTGGCCTGACCTTCGGCCTGGGCGCCCTCGGCGCCGTCGCCGGAATCGTCGTCCTCTGCTTCCCGGTGGACTCCGCGGTCGCCCTGACGCGGCTGCTGGGACTGTGGCTCGTCCTGCTCGGCGTGTTCGAAGTGGTGATGGCCTTCGCACTGCGCTCCGCCGACCGCCGGGTCACCCGCACGCCTCCGGGGTGAGCGCCGGGCCGGGCGGTCGCCCCCGGGTCAGGCCGTGACGTGGTCGATCAGGTGCTCCACCGCGCCCAGAAGGGTGGGCTCCAGATCACGGTACGAGGTCACCCGGGACAGGATGTGCTGCCAGGCGGCGCCGGTGTTCTCGGGCCAGCCCAGCGAGCGGCAGATGCCCGTCTTCCAGTCCTGGCCGCGGGGGATCACCGGCCACGCCGGGATGCCCAGCGCCGACGGCTTCACGGCCTGCCAGACGTCCACGTACGGGTGGCCCACGATCAGGACGTCCGGAGAGGTCACCGACGCGGCGATCCGGGACTCCTTCGAGCCCGGCACCAGGTGGTCCACCAGGATCCCCAGGCGGGCGTCCGGGGCCGGGGCGAACTCCGCCACGATGGCCGGGAGGTCGTCGATGCCCTCCAGGTACTCCACCACCACGCCCTCGATCCGCAGGTCGTCACCCCAGACCCGCTCCACCAGCTCGGCGTCGTGCCGGCCCTCGACGTAGATCCGGCCCGCCCGCGCCACCCGGGCCCGGGCGCCCGGGACGGCGATCGAGCCGGAGGCCGTACGGGCCGGTCCGGCCGGGCCCCGGGACGGGCGGACCAGGGTGACGACGGCGCCCTCCAGCAGGAACCCCCGCGGCTCCATCGGGAACACCCGCCGCTTGCCGAAGCGGTCCTCCAGGGTCACCGTGCCCGCCTCGCAGGCCACCACCGCGCCGCAGAAGTCCGTACCGGCCACCTCGACCACCAGATCGGGTTCCGCCGCCACCTCCGGCACGGCCTTGGAACGCTTCCACTGGGGGGTCAGGTCGGGGGAGTACTCGCGCATCCGGCCGACACTAGGAGAGCCGCGGCCGTCATGCCCCCGACACGCCGAAACGGGCGGCCAGTGTGGCGCGTTGCGCACGCACGAAGGCCGCGGAGACCACCGCTCCGTGACCCGGCACGTACTGCGCGTCGTCCCCGCCCAGCGCCAGCAGCCGGTCCAGGGCCGCGGGCCACTGCCGGGGCACCGCGTCCGGGCCGGCCAAGGGTTCGCCCGACTCCTCGACCAGGTCCCCGCAGAACACCGTCTCGCGCTCGCCCGGCACGAAGACCGCCAGGTCGTGGCGCGTGTGCCCGGGCCCCACATTGGCCAGGAGCACCTGCACCCCGCCCAGCTCCAGCGTCCACTCGCCCGACACCAGGTGCTTCGGCGTCACCAGCAGGTCCACCGCCTCCGCGGCCTCCGCGTCTGCCAGACCGTGCCGCACCGCGTCTCCGCGCAGCTCCTGGCGGCCCGTGGCGAGCAGCGCGTCCAGCCCGACCGCCCCGTACACCTCGGCCCCGGGGAAGGCCGCCGCGCCCAGGATGTGGTCGAAATGGCCGTGCGTGAATGCGATATGGGTCACGTGCCGGCCCGCCAGCCGCTCGGCCTCCGCCCTCACCTGTGCGCCCTCGCGCAGGCACGAACCGGGGTCGACGAGGAGGACGGAATCGTCCCCCACCACCAGCCCCACCGTGCAGTCCCACACCGGGAGCCGCCGACGGCCGGTCCGTCCGGTCAGCCTTTCCCAGCCCGCCTCTTCCCAACGCACGTCCATGCCGCGACGCTACCCTGGCGGGCCTCCCTTGCCAGGGTCTTACTACCCGGCCGTACACTGAGCGGGGGATCTCTGGCACTCGAACGACCAGAGTGCCAACGACCGAGCTTCAACATGGCAACGGACCACAGCTGGAGGTGTGCGCGATGCTCAGCGAACGCAGACTCGAAGTGCTGCGCGCCATCGTCCAGGACTACGTCGGGACGGAGGAGCCGGTCGGCTCCAAGGCGCTCACCGAGCGGCACCGGCTCGGAGTCTCGCCCGCCACCGTGCGCAACGACATGGCCGTGCTGGAGGACGAGGGCTACATCGCCCAGCCCCACACCAGCGCCGGCCGGATCCCCACCGACAAGGGCTACCGCCTCTTCGTCGACAGGCTGGCGGGGGTCAAACCGCTGTCGACGCCCGAGCGCCGGGCCATCCAGAACTTCCTCGACGGCGCCGTCGACCTCGACGACGTGGTCGGCCGGACGGTGCGGCTGCTCGCGCAGCTGACCCGGCAGGTCGCCGTCGTCCAGTACCCGAGCCTGACCCGGTCGACCGTCCGGCACGTGGAGCTGCTCTCGCTCGCTCCCGCGCGCCTGATGCTCGTACTGATCACGGACACCGGGCGCGTCGAGCAGCGGCTGATCGACTGCCCGAGCCCCTTCGGGGAGGCCTCTCTGGCCGATCTGCGGGCCCGGCTCAACAGCAGGGTCGTCGGCCGTCGTTTCACCGACGTGCCCCCGCTCGTCCAGGACCTCCCCGAGTCCTTCGAGGCCGACGACCGCGGCACGGTGTCCACCGTGCTCACGACGCTCCTCGAAACCCTGGTCGAGGAAGCAGAAGAGCGGCTGATGATCGGCGGTACCGCCAATCTCACCCGCTTCGGACACGATTTTCCCCTGACGATCAGGCCGGTGCTCGAAGCGCTGGAGGAGCAGGTCGTGCTCCTCAAGCTGCTGGGCGAGGTCAACGAGTCGGGAATGGCCGTACGGATCGGGCATGAGAACGCCTACGAGGGACTGAACTCCACGTCGGTCGTCTCGGTCGGTTACGGTTCGGGCGGCGAAACGGTCGCCAAACTCGGCGTGGTCGGACCGACCCGCATGGACTACCCCGGAACGATGGGAGCGGTACGCGCAGTGGCACGTTACGTCGGACAGATCCTGGCGGAGTCGTAAGTGGCCACGGACTACTACGCCGTTCTCGGCGTGCGCCGCGACGCATCCCAGGACGAGATCAAGAAGGCCTTCCGGCGCCTCGCGCGTGAACTCCACCCGGATGTGAATCCGGACCCGAAGACGCAGGAGCGCTTCAAGGAGATCAACGCGGCCTACGAGGTGCTCTCGGACCCGCAGAAGAAGCAGGTCTACGACCTCGGCGGCGACCCGCTGTCCTCCTCGGGCGGCGGTGGCGGAGCGGGCGGCTTCGGAGCGGGTGGCTTCGGCAACTTCTCCGACATCATGGACGCGTTCTTCGGCCAGAGTCAGCAGCGCGGCCCGCGCTCGCGGACCCGGCGCGGCCAGGACGCCATGATCCGTCTGGACCTGGAGCTGGACGAGGCGGCCTTCGGGACGACCAAGGACATCCAGGTCGACACGGCCGTCGTCTGCACCACCTGCTCCGGAGAGGGTGCCGCCCCCGGCACCTCCGCGCAGACGTGTGACATGTGCCGCGGCCGCGGTGAGGTCTCGCAGGTCACCCGGTCCTTCCTGGGCCAGGTCATGACCTCGCGCCCCTGCCCGCAGTGCCAGGGCTTCGGCACCGTGGTCCCCACCCCGTGCCCCGAGTGCGCGGGCGACGGCCGGGTCCGGTCCCGCCGCAGCCTCACGGTCAAGATCCCGGCCGGTGTCGAGAACGGCACCCGCATCCAGCTCGCGGGCGAGGGTGAGGTCGGCCCCGGCGGCGGCCCCGCCGGCGACCTGTACGTGGAGATCCACGAGCTGCCGCACCCGACCTTCCAGCGGCGCGGGGACGATCTGCACTGCACGGTGACCATCCCGATGACGGCGGCCGCGCTGGGCACCAAGTGCCCGCTGGAGACGCTGGACGGTCTGGAGGAGATCGACATCCGGCCTGGTACCGGGTCCGGTCAGGCGATCCCGCTGCACGGGCGCGGCGTCACCCACCTGCGGGGCGGCGGGCGCGGCGACCTGATCGTCCACGTCGAGGTCACCACCCCGGGCAAGCTGGACCCCCAGCAGGAGGACCTGCTGCGCCAGCTGGCGAAGCTGCGGGGCGAGGAGCGGCCGATGGGCCAGTTCGCGCCTGGTCAGCAGGGGCTGTTCAGCCGCCTGAAGGACGCGTTCAACGGTCGCTGACCGTCTGCGACCTCTCATCGACGAGCCCGGCCGGGGATGCCCCCGGCCGGGCTCGTCGTATGTGATCCGGCCGCGCCGGGAAGCGGACTATGCCAGGCGAATGCCGTGATTCGGTCCCCTGAGCGGGACATGGCACGATGCAGTGCATGTCCTCGGCACCGAACGGTCTCTGCGCTTATCCGATCGTGCAGGCCCCCATGGCGGGCGGCGCCTCGTGTCCGCCGCTCGTCGCCGCCGTGTGCGAGGCGGGCGGACTGGGCTTCCTGGCCGGCGGGTACAAGACCGCCGACGGCATGTACCAGGAGATCAAGCAGGTGCGCGCGCTCACCCGGCGCCCCTTCGGGGTGAACCTCTTCATGCCGCAGACCGGTTACGTGGACCCGGCCGCCGTGGAGGCGTACCGCGGCCAGCTGGCCGGCGAGGCCAGCTGGTACGAGGTCTCCCTCGCCGACGAGGACATCATCGGCACCTGCGACGACGGCTACGACGCCAAACTCGCCATTCTTCTGGAGGACCCGGTCCCGGTCGTCTCCTTCACCTTCGGCTGTCCCGCCCCGGCGGTCCTGGCCTCGCTGCGCAAGGCCGGTACGTACACCGTCGTCACCGCGACCTCCGTCGAGGAGGCCCGCTGCGCGCAGGAGTCCGGGGCCGACGCCGTCTGCGTCCAGGGGGTGGAGGCCGGCGGCCACCAGGGCACGCACCGGGACGATCCGCAGGCCGACGGCACGGCGTCGGTGGGCCTGCTCGCGCTCGTGGCCCAGGTACGGGAGGCGGTCGCCCTCCCGATCATCGCGGCGGGCGGTCTGATGCGGGGCTCGCAGATCGCCGCGCTGCTGGCGGCGGGCGCGGAGGCGGCCCAGCTCGGGACGGCCTTCCTGGCCTGCCCGGAGTCGGGGGCGGACCCGCTGCACAAGAAGGCGCTGACGGACCCGCTGTTCGTCCGGACCGAGCTGACCCGGGCCTTCTCCGGGCGGCCGGGGCGGGGCCTGGTCAACCGGTTCATGCGCGAGCACGGGCCGTACGCCCCCGCCGCCTACCCGCAGATCCACTACCTGACCTCGGGGCTGCGCAAGGCGGCCGCCGCGGCCGGGGACCCGCAGGGCATGGCGCTGTGGGCGGGCCAGGGGCACCGGCTGGCGCGGGCGCTGCCGGCGGGGGAGCTGATGGAGGTGCTGGCGGCCGAACTGGCCGAGGCACAGAGCACGTTGAAGGCAATGCAGATGAGGAGTGCGTCATGACGGCCCCGGTGTTCGTGGTCGAAGAGGTCCCGGCGGGACCGGAGTTCGTCCTGGACGGCCCGGAGGGCCGGCACGCGGTGTCCGTGAAGCGGCTGAACGCGGGCGAGGCGGTGGTCCTCACGGACGGCCGGGGCGGCTGGGCCGACGCGGTCGTGAAGGCGGCGGAGGGCAAGGACCGGCTGGTCGTGACCGTGTCCGGGGTCTTCGAGGAAGCCGAACCGGCCGTCCGGATCACCGTGGTCCAGGCCCTGCCCAAGGGGGACCGGGGCGAGGTGGCCGTGGAGACCATGACCGAGACGGGCGTGGACGCGATCGTGCCCTGGCAGGCCTCGCGCTGCATCACGCAGTGGCGCGGCGACCGAGGGGCCAAGTCCCTGGCCAAGTGGCGGGCCACCGCCCGGGAGGCGGGGAAGCAGTCCCGCCGGGTCCGCTTCCCGGAGGTGGCCGAGGCCATGTCCACCAAGCAGGTGGCGGCCCTGCTGGCCGGCGCCGACCTGGCGATGGTCCTCCACGAGGACCGCGACACCCCCTCCGAGGCCCTGGCCGAGGCCAAGCTCCCGGCAGCCGGGTCCGTCGTGCTGGTCGTCGGCCCGGAGGGCGGGGTCTCCCCTGAGGAGCTGGCCGTCTTCGCCGAGGCGGGAGCCCACCCGTACCGCCTGGGCCGCTCCGTCCTGCGGACCTCCACGGCGGGCACGGCCGCGACGGCGGTGCTGCTGGCCCGTACCGGGCGCTGGGCCTAGGAACCCCCTGGACGTCCCCTGGACGTCCCCTGGCGGAACTCCCGTCCGCGCTCCGGGGATACGATGCCCGGAGCGATCAACGACACGGAGGCGAACTGATGGCCGGGGAACCGCAGGCCGACTGCCTGTTCTGCAAGATCGTCGCGGGGAACATCCCGGCGACCGTGGTCCGCGAGACCGAGACGACCGTCGCCTTCCGGGACATCAACCCGCAGGCGCCGACGCACATCCTCGTCATCCCCAAGGTGCACTACCCCGACGGGGCCTCGCTGGCCGCGGCCGAGCCCGCCATCGCCGCCGGCCTCCTCGCCGAGGCCGGGCAGATCGCGCTCGACGAGAAGATCGCCGACCACGGTTACCGGGTCGTCTTCAACACGGGCGCCGGTGCCGGCCAGACCGTCTTCCACGCCCACGCGCACGTCCTCGGCGGCCGCGGCCTCCAGTGGCCCCCCGGATAGCCAGTGTCCGTACGCGAGTTCGTGGTGCTGGGCACTGCCAGTCAGGTGCCCACCCGCCACCGCAACCACAACGGCTACCTGTTGCGCTGGGACGGCGAGGGCATCCTCTTCGACCCGGGCGAGGGCACGCAGCGCCAGATGCTGCGGGCCGGGGTGGCCGCGCACGACATCAACCGGATCTGCGTCACCCACTTCCACGGTGACCACAGTCTCGGCCTGGCCGGGGTGATCCAGCGGATCAACCTCGACCGGGTCCCGCACCCCGTCACCGCGCACTACCCGGCCTCGGGGCAGAAGTTCTTCGACCGGCTGCGCTACGCCACGGCCTACCGCGAAACGGTGCCGCTGGCCGAGGAGCCGGTGGCCGGGGACGGGATGCGGGCGCTGGCGAGCGGGGCCTCGTACGTCCTGGAGGCCAGGAGGCTCTCCCACCCGGTGGAGTCCTTCGGCTATCGGCTCACCGAGCCGGACGGGCGCCGCATGGTGCCGGAGCTGCTGGCGCGGCACGGGATCAAGGGGCCGGACGTGGGCCGGATCCAGCGCGAGGGGCGGCTGGGCGCGGTCACGCTGGAAGAGGTCAGCGAGCCGAAGTCCGGGCAGCGGTTCGCGTTCGTCATGGACACCCGGCTCTGCGCGGGCGTGGACGAGCTGGCCGAGGGCTGCGACATGCTGGTGATCGAGTCCACCTTCCTCGACGAGGACGAGCAGCTGGCCACCGAGCACGGGCACCTCACGGCCGGGCAGGCGGCGCGGGTGGCGCGGGACGCGGGCGTACGGCACCTGGTGCTGACGCACTTCTCGCAGCGCTACACCGACCCCTCGGAGTTCGAACGGCAGGCCCGTGCGGCTGGGTTCGAGGGTGAGTTGACGGTGGCGGCGGACCTGGTCCGCGTGCCGCTTCCGAAGCGCCGCTGACGGGTTGGGCCCTGGGTCCGCTGCTGGGGCTCCGCCCCAGACCCCGCGCCTCAAACTCCCCCAGACTCCGTCCGGGGGGACCCCCAGGCGAGGCTGGATTCTTGCTGATGCCGGCCCGAACGTGCGCGCAGCACAACCCGACGCCCTGCCGTCCGTACGCGACGGACCCGGATCTCCGCGACTTCCAGTTCCGCGGCGCCGACGCGGGGGATCGCCCCCGACGGGGTGCCGGCTCCGGCGGCGAGGACGGCCGCCGGGGCGCCACCGCGGCGGCGGACCGAGCCGGCCGTCAGCGGACGGCCACCGGCGTGCAGCGCGACGGCGGTCATCGGCCCGGCCACCGCCAGCAGCAGCGCGCCCAGCACCAGGCCCATGCCGGGGAAGCCCGTGGCCTCGGCGAGCAGGCTGCCGGTGACGGGCCCGCAGGCCACGCCCAGCGAGGACGCCGACCCGGCCAGCACCGCCCAGCGGCCGCGCGGGTCCAGTGCGGCGGCGAGGCCGATGGCGTACGAGAGCACCACCGGGTAGACGGCGTTCCACAGGATCTCCCCGGTGGCGAAGCTGCCGAGGCCGCGGGCGGACGAGGACATCACCACGCAGCAGGCGATCACCGCCGTTCCCGCGCCGATCGGGACCGCGCGGCCCAGGCGGGCGCCGAGCGCCGAGGCGGCCGTGACCCCGAGCAGGCCCGCGCCGAGCGCCGCGGCGAAGACGACGCCGAGGGTGACCTCCGAGAGGCCCGCCTGCTGGGCGCCGATCCGGCCGCTGACCCCCCACAGGGCGTTCTGCGCGAGGGACCACAGCATCAGGGAGCCCGCCAGGACCACCCCGGCGCGCGGGTACGGCAGCCGGCCCGGGGCGACCCCGGTCACGGCCTGTGCGGCGGAGCCGCCCAGGCGGCCCGTGGCCGGCCAGACCACCGCCGCGACCAGCGCGATCGCGGCGAACGGGAGCCCGTGGCCGCCCCCGAGCCGCGGCAGGGTCAGGTACAGCGCCCCGGCGGTCGCCGAGACCGACAGCAGCCCCAGGGCCGAGGTGCGGTGCGGGTCGCGCTGCCCGGCGATCCCGGAGGCGGCCACGGCGGTCGCGGTCCCGGAGCCGAAGCCGCCGACCACGGCGCCCGCGACGACCAGCGGCAGCAGCGAGGTCGCGGCGGCCGTGCCGTATCCGGCGACGGCCAGCAGCAGCCCGAGGCGGGCCGGCCGGCGGGGTCCGTGCCGGCCGATCCGGGAGGCCAGGGTGAAACCGGCCGCGGCGGAGCCGAGCAGCAAGGCCGTGCCGATCAGACCGGCCTGCGCGGGGCTCAGCGGCAGGTGGGCGTCGAGCCGTCCGACGACGGTCGGCAGGAGGTACGGGGCGACGTAGCCGGCGGTGAAGAGGGCCACCAGGGGCCAGGCGGCGGGCGGCGCGGAGAGCGGCGCGGGGGTGCGGTCGTGCACGTGCGTTTTCCAGGTGGTGCGGTGTTGCGCGGCGCCGCCGCAGAGTGAGCGGGGCCACTTGTTTATCAAGTGGCCCGATACCGGGAAAAGAGCGTCCCTGCAGTGATCTGCGACACACTGGGTTTGGATTCGTGCGAGCCGGGCAGGGCTGGCAGCTTTCCTCCGGAAATCCTCCTCCGGAAACCCTCCTGAGGAAACGACCCTTCAAGACAACGGGGAGTACACCGTGACCAGTCGGGACGACGCCGACAGCCGTGCGGCAGCAGTGGACCCGCTCGGTCCGCTGCGCAACCCCCAGGAACCGGCCTGCGACGTCTTCCTGACCGGCACGGTCTTCCTCGACATCATCTTCACCGGCCTCGACTCCGCCCCCGTGCGCGGGACGGAGTCCTGGGCGCGCGGCATGGGCTCCAGCCCCGGCGGCGTCGCCAACATGGCCACCGCCCTGGCCCGCCTCGGCCTGCGTACCTCGCTCGCCGCGGCCTTCGGCGACGACCACTACGGCGAGTACTGCTGGGACGCCCTCGAACAGGGCGAGGGCATCGACCTCTCCATGTCGCGGACCATCTCCGGCTGGCACAGCCCCGTCACCGTCTCGATGGCCTACGAGGGCGAGCGCACGATGATCTCGCACGGCCACGAGGCGCCCCCGCCGGGGGGCCCCGGGCCCTTCCCGCAGTGCCCGCCGCGCGCCCGCGCCGCCGTGGCCTCGCTGGAGCCCGGCCGGCGCGAGCCGTGGATCGGGGAGGCGGCGCGGCGCGGCGCGCAGGTCTTCGCGGACGTGGGCTGGGACGAGAGCGGGCGGTGGGAGCTGGGGGCCCTGGCCGACCTGGCGCACTGCGAGGCCTTCCTGCCGAACGCGGGCGAGGCAATGCGGTACACGCGGACCGACTGCCCGCGCGCGGCGGCCCGGGCGCTGGCCGATCACGTGCCGATCGCGGTGGTGACGATGGGCGCGGAGGGCTCGTACGCCGTCGACGGACGCACGGGCGAGACGGCCCAGGTCCCGGGGATCACGGTGGAGGAGCTGGACCCGACCGGGGCCGGCGACGTCTACGTGGCCGGCTTCGTCACGGGCACCCTGGCGGGCTGGCCGCTGGCGGACCGCCTCGCGTTCGCCGGGCTGACGGCTGCCCTGTCGGTCCAGGAGTTCGGCGGCTCCCTCTCGGCCCCCGGCTGGCCGGAGGTGGCCCACTGGTGGCGGTCGGCCCCGGTCGAGCTGCGCGGCCTGTACGCGTTCCTGGACGACCTGATCCCGCAGGGCTCGACCCCGGCGGCCCGGCGCAGGGCGGTGCCCACGATCGGCTTCCGGCACTCCGCGTAGCCCGCGCCCGGCCCGGCGGGCCCGGGGCGCTCGGGCGCCGCTCGAAAACCTCTCGGGGAAGCCCCGAAGGCGACGTACGCTTGATATTCCGGAGGTCGTCGATCGGCGCGGCCCCTCAGCGGGAGGTATGCGCAGGCCACAGTGCCGGCCCATGACTCAGACACCGACAGCCCACATCCCAGCGCCGGGCCAGGCGCGAGCCCACTTCACGGTACCGGCCACGCACCCGATGGTGACGGTGCTCGGTTCCGGTGACGCCCTGTTGCGCGTGATCGAGAAGGCCTTCCCGAAGGCCGACATCCATGTTCGGGGCAATCAGGTCAGCGCGATCGGGGCAGCGGCGGAAGTCGCTCTGATCCAGCGCCTGTTCGACGAGATGATGCTGGTGCTCCGCACCGGGCAGCCGATGACGGAGGACGCAGTGGAACGCTCGATCGCCATGCTCAAGGCGAGCGGCAACGGCAACGAGGGCGGCCCCGAGGAGACGCCCGCCGAGGTGCTCACCCAGAACATCCTCTCCAGCCGCGGCCGCACCATCCGGCCCAAGACCCTCAACCAGAAGCGGTACGTCGACGCGATCGACAAGAACACGATCGTGTTCGGCATCGGCCCCGCCGGTACCGGCAAGACCTACCTCGCCATGGCCAAGGCGGTCCAGGCCCTGCAGTCCAAGCAGGTCAGCCGGATCATCCTGACCCGGCCCGCAGTCGAGGCGGGGGAGCGGCTCGGCTTCCTGCCGGGCACCCTCTTCGACAAGATCGACCCGTACCTGCGCCCGCTCTACGACGCGCTGCACGACATGATCGACCCGGACTCGATCCCGCGCCTCATGGCGGCCGGGACCATCGAGGTGGCCCCGCTCGCGTACATGCGCGGCCGCACCCTCAACGAGGCGTTCGTCGTCCTCGACGAGGCGCAGAACACCACGGCCGAGCAGATGAAGATGTTCCTGACCCGCCTCGGCTTCGACTCGAAGATCGTCGTCACCGGCGACGTCACGCAGATCGACCTCCCGGGCGGCGCCAAGAGCGGTCTGCGCGAGGTCCAGTCGATCCTCGAAGGGGTTCCGGACATCCACTTCTCGCGGCTCACGTCCGAGGATGTCGTCCGGCACAAGCTGGTCGGCCGTATCGTCGACGCGTACGAGAAGTACGACGACGGCCAGCAGGCCGCGAACGGCCACCAGCGGAAGTAGAACCCAGCGCACCATGTCGATCGACGTCAACAACGAGTCCGGAACCGAGGTCGACGAGCAGGCGATCCTCGACATCGCCCGCTACGCGCTCGCCCGGATGCGGATCCACCCGCTCTCGGAGCTCTCCGTCATCGTCATCGACGAGGACGCCATGGAGGCGCTCCACATCCAGTGGATGGACCTGCCCGGACCCACCGACGTCATGTCCTTCCCGATGGACGAGCTCCGTCCCCCGGCGAAGGACGACGAGGAGCCCCCGCAGGGGCTCCTCGGTGACATCGTGCTCTGCCCCGAGGTCGCCAAGAAGCAGGGCGAGGACGCCGCGACGCAGCACTCCATGGACGAGGAGCTCCAGCTCCTGACCGTCCACGGGGTGCTGCACCTGCTCGGGTACGACCACGAGGAGCCCGACGAGAAGGCGGAGATGTTCGGCCTCCAGGCGGCGATCGTCGACGGCTGGCGCACCGAGCGTGGCATGACCGGCCCGTCCCCGGCGCCGACCGTCTCGTGAACGCCCCACAACTGATCACCGGTGCCGTCCTGCTGGTGGTCGTGGCCTGGTTCGCGGCGTGTGCCGAGTCCGGGATCGCCCGCATTTCGAGCTTCCGCGCCGAGCAGGCCGTACGGGAGGGCCGGCGCGGCAGCGAGAAGCTCGCCCAGGTGACCGGGGACCCCACCCGCTACCTCAATGTGGCGCTGCTGGTCCGGGTCACCTGCGAGATGGCGGCCGGCGTACTCGTCACCTACGTCTGCCTCGACGAGTTCGGCGAGACCTGGACCGCGCTGCTCGTGGCCATCGCGGTCATGGTGCTGGTCTCCTTCGTCGCCGTGGGCGTGTCCCCGCGCACCATCGGCCGCCAGCACCCGCTCAACACCGCGACGGCGGCCGCGTACGTGCTCGTACCGCTCGCGCGGGTGATGGGGCCGATCCCGCAGCTGCTGATCCTCATCGGCAACGCGCTCACGCCCGGGAAGGGCTTCCGCAAAGGGCCGTTCGCCTCCGAGGCCGAGCTGCGCGCGATGGTGGACCTCGCGGAGAAGGAATCGCTGATCGAGGACGACGAGCGCCGGATGGTGCACCAGGTCTTCGAGCTCGGCGACACCCTGGTGCGCGAGGTGATGGTGCCGCGAACCGACCTGGTCTGCATCGAGCGCTACAAGACGATCCGTCAGGCGACCACCCTCGCGCTGCGGTCCGGTTTCTCGCGCATCCCGGTGACCGGGGAGAACGAGGACGACATCGTCGGGATCGTCTACCTGAAGGACCTGGTCCGCAAGACCCACATCAGCCGGGAGGCGGAGTCCGACCTGGTCTCCACGGCCATGCGGCCGGCGGTCTTCGTGCCGGACACCAAGAACGCGGGCGACCTGCTGCGCGAGATGCAGCAGGTGCGCAACCACGTGGCCGTCGTCATCGACGAGTACGGCGGCACGGCCGGGATCGTCACCATCGAGGACATCCTGGAGGAGATCGTCGGGGAGATCACCGACGAGTACGACCGGGAGCTCCCGCCGGTCGAGGACCTCGGCGCGGACCGCTATCGCGTGACCGCGCGCCTGGACATCACCGACCTCGGTGAGCTGTTCAAGGTCGAGGCCTTCGACGACGAGGACGTGGAGACGGTCGGCGGACTGCTGGCGAAGGCTCTGGGCCGGGTGCCCATCGCGGGCGCCTCGGCGCTGGTGGAGCTGCCGGACGGGCGTCCGCTGCGGCTGACGGCCGAGTCCCCGGCCGGGCGGCGGAACAAGATCGTGACGGTGCTGGTGGAACCGGTGGCCGCGGCGGACGCCGCGGGGGAGGAGGGGGAATGACCCCGGCGCAGCTGCGGGAATTCTGTCTGAGCTTCAACGCGGCGGTGGAGGAGTTCCCCTTCACCCCGGAGACCTCGGTGTTCAAGGTGCTGGGCAAGGTGTTCGCGCTCACCGCGCTGGACGCGGAGCCGCTGAAGGTCAACCTCAAGTGCGAGCCGGAGCTGGCGGTACGGCTGCGGGCGGAGCACGAGGCGATCGTGCCCGGCTATCACATGAACAAGCGGCACTGGAACACGGTGACCGCGGGCGGGCCGGGCGGCCTGCCGGACGCGCTGGTCCGTGAGCTCGTGGAGGACTCGTACGACCTGGTGGTGGCGGGTCTGCCCAAGGCGGAGCGGCTGCGGCTCGACCGGCCGTGACGCGCTCCGGCGGGGCCGTCGTACGGCCCCGCACGGGCGCTCCCTATGCTTCGCCCATGACCGACACCACTGGGATCGACCCCGAGGACAGCAAGATCATCACGCTGGCGCGCAGCGCCCGGGCCCGCAACGGAGTGCCGGAGGGGGCGGCGGTGCGCGACGAGACGGGCCGCACCTACGTCGCCGGCACGGTGGAGCTCGACTCCCTGAAGCTGAGCGCCCTGCAGACCGCCGTCGCGATGGCCGTGGCGAGCGGGGCCCGGTCACTCGAGGCCGCCGCCGTCGTCAGCGCCGCCGATGCCCCGGCCGAGGCCGACCGCGCCGCCGTCCGTGACCTGGGCGGCCCGGACACCCCGGTGCTGCTGGCGGGCCCGGACGGCGCCCTGAAGTCCACCACTCCCGCAGGCTGACGGCCCTGCGGCATACGCCCTACGCTCCGGCCGGGACCACCGTCGCGGCCGGAGCCGGGCGACGCCGGATCACCATCGACATCAGCGCCGCCATCGCGCACAGCGCACCCGAGGCGTACCAGACCACGTCGTACGAGCCGAACACGTCCCGGGCCAGCCCGCCCAGGAAGGCGACGACCGCCGCACCCACCTGGTGCGAGGCCAGCACCCAGCCGAAGACGATCGCGCCGTCCTCCCCGTAGTGCTCGCGGCACAGGGCGATGGTCGGCGGCACGGTCGCGACCCAGTCCAGGCCGTAGAAGACGATGAAGAAGATCATCGGCGGCTGCACGGACGGGGCCAGCAGCATCGGCAGGAAGAGCAGCGAGACCCCGCGCAGGGCGTAGTAGACCGCCAGCAGCCGCCGCGCCTCGAAGCGGTCCGTGAACCAGCCGGACGCCACCGTGCCGACCACGTCGAAGACGCCGATCACCGCCAGCAGTCCGGCCGCCGCCGTCACCGGCATGCCGTGGTCGTGGGCCGCCGGCACGAAGTGGGTTTTGACCAGGCCGTTCGTGGAGGCGCCGCAGATCGCGAAGGTGCCCGCCAGCAGCCAGAAGGGACCGGTCCGGGCCGCCTTGAACAGGACGGTGACCGCCCGCCGGGCGGCTCCCGGCACCGGGGCGGGCTTGTCCGCGTAGGTGCCCCCGTACGGGGCCAGGCCCACGTCCGCCGGGTGGTCGCGCAGCAGCAGCCACACGAACGGGGCCACGGCCAGGGCGGCGAGGGAGACCGTCACCGCCGCCGGGCGCCAGCCGTGGTGCTCCACCAGCCAGGACAGCAGCGGCAGGAAGACCAGCTGGCCGGAGGCCCCGGCCGCCGTCAGGATCCCGGTGACCAGGCCGCGCCGGGCGGTGAACCAGCGGTTGGTCACCGTCGCCGCGAAGGCCAGGGCCATCGAGCCGCTGCCCAGACCCACCAGGACGCCCCAGAACAGCACCAGCTGCCAGGCGGCGGTCATCCAGACCGTGGCGACCGAGCCGCCGGATATGACCAGCAGGGCCAGGGCCACGACCCGGCGGATGCCGAAGCGGTCCATCAGGGCGGCCGCGAACGGCGCGGTGAGCCCGTACAGCGCGAGGTTCACGGAGATGGCGAACCCGATCGTGCCGCGCGACCAGTCGAACTCCTGGTGCAGCGGTTCGATGAGCAGTCCGGGCAGGGAGGCGAAGGCGGCGGCGCCGATGATCGTCACGAAGGCGACGGCCGCGACGAACCAGGCGCGGTGGACGCGCCCGGCTTGCCGGGGAGTTCGCGGGATGGCCGTGGAGGCGGGGGCTGTCTGGGTCACCCCGACAGCTTCCGGCCACGGCGCCGCATACGACAGTGGCCTGACTGTCATGCTTCGATATGATCGGGCCATGGAGCCGCAAGCCCAGACCCACCGCGTCGTCGTCCTCGCCCTCGCCGGGCTGCTGCCCTTCGAACTCGGCATCCCGCACCGGATCTTCGGGCGCGCCAAGGATCCGGCCGGGCGGCCGCTGTACGAGATCCTGACCTGCGGCCTCGCCGCCGGGCCGGTGCCGACGGACGCCGACTTCGCGATCCACGTCGAGCACGGCCCGGAACTGCTGGCCACCGCCGACACGGTGGTCGTGCCGGCCTCGTACGAACTCGGGCCGGTCCACGAGTACGGCCGGCTGACCGGGGAGCTCGCCGAGGCCCTCGCGCACATCCGGCCCGGCACCCGGCTCGTCTCCATCTGCACCGGTGGCTACGTGCTGGCCGCCGCGGGATACCTCGACGGCCGCCGGGCCACCACCCACTGGGCCTCCGCGGACCACTTCCAGCGGCTGTTCCCGGCCGTCCGGGTCGACCCGGACGTGCTCTACACCGACGACGGGGACGTGCTCACCTCGGCCGGTGTCGCCGCCGGGATCGACCTGTGCCTGCACATCGTGCGCCGCGACCACGGCGCGGCCGTCGCGAACGAGGTGGCCCGGCGGACCGTCGTACCGCCCCACCGGGACGGCGGGCAGGCGCAGTTCATCGAGCGCCCGATGCCGGAGCCGCAGCTCGCCAGCACCACGGCGGTCCGCGCCTGGGTGCTGGACCGGCTGCACGAACCGCTGCGCCTGACCGACCTGGCCCGGCAGGAGGCCGTGTCCGTACGGACCTTCACGCGCCGGTTCCGGGAGGAGTCGGGGGTCAGCCCGGGCCAGTGGATCCTGGGCCAGCGGGTGGAGCGGGCCCGGCGGTTGCTGGAGCGGACGGACCTGCCGATGGAGCAGGTGGCGCGGGACGCGGGCTTCGGGACGGCGCAGTCGCTGCGCAAGCACGTGCAGGCGGCCCTGGGGGTGAGCCCGACGGCCTACCGGCGCACGTTCCGGGAGTCGGGCACCCTGACGTCCCCGCCATCCCCGCCGTCCTTGCCATCTCCTGATGGGTCATCAGTTGATGCCCGGCCAGCGCATTGACTTCTCCCGCCGCCCGCTCGTGAATGGCTCCCTGTCGGGGCGACGGAACCCAGGGGGCGGGCAGTGCGAACAGGGGCGCGCAGCAGGAGATGGCCGGCGGCCGTGGGCATGGCCGTGCTGGCGGCCGCGACCGGGGGCGCGCTGAGCGCACCCGCCGCCGCCGAAGGGGAGCCGGTGGTGACCTTCCCGACCCACTGCCTGCCGCCCCAGGAGGCCGGACTCCCGCCCGCCGACGGGCCGACCACCGCCCGGCTCACCGTCGACAACCCGGCACCGCGGGTCGGCGACACCGTCACGGTGACCTACCAGGTGATCGCCAACCCCGCCGTCAACCCGGCCGGCGGCGAACTGCCCGCCGACGCACTGACCCCGACCGGCCGGATCCTGCTCGGGGGCGCCCAGAGCGGCGAGGTCACCGTGGTCGGCGCACAGCGCAACGACCCGGTCCTTGCCGGAGCGCCCCTCCCCGCCGTCACCATGACGGGCACCTTCACCGTCACCGCGCCCGGCGAGATCACGCTGGCCCCCGGCGCCTACACCCTGCACACGAGCCACCCGCTGGACCTCGACACCGTCTGCACGGCCGACGCCGGGGCCCCCGTCTCCGAGCGCCTCACCGCGACCCCGCTGCCCACGGCCAACCTGCGCAGCGTCCTCCTCGCCGCGGCCCACGGGAAACCGGGCGACAAGGTCAAGGTCACCGCCGCCGGATTCACCCCGGGCGCGGCCGTCACGGTGGCCGGGCGGGCCGGCGCCGCCGAGACCGCCGACCGGGTGGCCGCCGCCGCGGACGAGCTCGGCGTGGTCCGGGCGGAGCTGCCGGTCACCGACAAGGCCACCACCGCGGTCGTCGCCTATGAGGGGGCGGCCTGGACGGCCGGGCAGGGCTCGGGCCCGGCCGCGTACACGGTCATCGACGCCGCCCCGCTGCCGCCCGGCACCCAGAAGCTCAGCGCCACCGTCGAGCCCGGCGCCCTCGGCATGACCCAGACCGGCGAGGACATCGCCCTGGGCGCCGTGTCCTACGGAGACGGCGGAGCCGCCCCCGGCCGGATCGGGACCGTCACCGTCAAGGACGCCCGCGGCGGCCCGGCAGGCTGGTCCCTGATCGGCAAGGTCACCGACTTCACCGGCCCCGGCGGCGTCCGCATCCCCGGCGCCTCCCTCTCCTGGACCCCCTCGTGCACCGCCGCGGCGGGCAGTCCGAGTCCCTGTACGCCGGGCAGCGCGGGCGTGGTCGGCCAGGACGGCGCGGTACTGGCCTCCACCCCCGACGCCCCCCTGGTCGGCGGCACCTTCACGGTCGACGCGACCGTGACCCTCCAGGTCCCGGCGTACACCCCGCCGGGCGCGTACACGTCGGTCCTCACGCTGACCCTGTCGTGACCCCGGGATTCCGGATCCGGCGCCTCGGGCTGCTGGGGGTGCTCGCCGCCGTACTCCTCGGGACCGCCGGGACCGCCGGGCCCGCCGGGACGGCCGCGGCCGCCGACAACGGGCAGTGGTCCGTGCTGCCCGCCGCCAACACCGTCGGGCAGCGGCCCTACTTCTACCTCGCCGCCGCGCCCGGCCAGTCCGTCACCGACTCCGTGACCGTCGCCAACCGCACCGACCGGCCCCGCACCTTCACGCTCTACGCGGCCGACGCGTACAACACCCCCGGGACGGCGGCTTCGCCCTCCGCGGCCCCGAGGAGCCGCGGCTGGCCACCGCCGCGTGGGCGAAGCTCGACCGGGAGCGGGTCACCGTACCGGCCCGCGGGTCGGTCAGCGTCGCCTTCACGCTCACCGTCCCCGACCGGGCGGAACCCGGCGACCACCCCGGAGCCATCGTGGCCCTGGAGGACCGGCCCGCCGCCGCGACGGCCCAGGGGATCGGCGTCCAGCAGGCCGTCGCCGCCCGCGTGTACCTGCGGGTCACCGGCCCCACCGCCCCCGCCCTCGTCGTCCGGGACGTCTCCGTCCACCGGCAGGGCTCCGGCGCGGAGGTCGCGTACACGCTCCACAACATCGGCAACGTCACCCTCCGCCCCCGCGCCGGCCTCACCGCCTCCGGAGCCCTCGGCAGACCCCTGCTCGGCCGTGCCCTCACCGGACTGCCCGCCGAACTGCTGCCCGGTCAGGAAGTCCGGCTCCACGCCCGCTGGGACGACCCGCCCACTGCCGAACAGGCCGAGGTGACGGTCCGCGCCGCGGACGGCGGAACCACAGCTCAGGGCCGTGCCGCCTACGCCGCACACCCCTTCCTCGGCACCCTCCTCGCGGCCGCGAGCGTCCTCGCAGCCATGACCTGGTCGGCGCTGGGAGCGGCATCGGGGAGAATGGCCCGTATGAGCGATCGTTCCCCCGAGTCCACCAGCCCGCACCGCGCGGGCTTCGCCTGCTTCGTCGGCCGCCCCAACGCGGGCAAGTCGACCCTCACCAACGCACTCGTGGGCACCAAGGTCGCGATCACCTCCAACCGGCCGCAGACCACCCGCCACACCGTCCGCGGCATCGTGCACCGCCCCGACGCCCAGCTCGTCCTCGTCGACACGCCCGGCCTGCACAAGCCGCGCACGCTGCTCGGCGAGCGCCTCAACGACGTCGTGCGGACCACCTGGGCCGAGGTCGACGTCATCGGCTTCTGCCTGCCCGCCGACCAGAAGCTCGGCCCCGGCGACAAGTTCATCGCCAAGGAGCTCGCGGGGATCAAGAAGACCCCCAAGATCGCCATCATCACCAAGACCGACCTGGTCGAGTCGAAGGTGGTGGGCGAGCAGCTCATCGCCGTCCACCAGCTCGCCGAGGAGCTCGGCTTCGAGTGGGCCGAGATCGTCCCCGTCTCGGCGGTCGGCGACACCCAGGTCCAGCTGCTGGCCGACCTGATCGCGCCGCTGCTGCCGGAGAGCCCGCCGCTGTACCCGGAGGGCGACCTCACCGACGAGCCCGAGATGGTCATGGTCGCCGAGCTGATCCGCGAGGCGGCGCTGGAAGGCGTACGGGACGAGCTCCCGCACTCCATCGCCGTGGTCGTCGAGGAGATGATCCCGCGCGAGAACCGCCCTGCGGACCGGCCGCTGCTCGACATCCACGCCAACGTCTACATCGAGCGGCCGAGCCAGAAGGGCATCATCATCGGCCCGAAGGGCGCCCGCCTGAAGGAGGTCGGGATGAAGTCGCGCAAGCACATCGAGGCGCTGCTCGGGACCCCGGTCTTCCTCGACCTCCACGTGAAGGTCGCCAAGGACTGGCAGCGGGATCCCAAGCAGCTGCGCAAGCTCGGCTTCTGATCCTTCTCGGCCCGGGACGGGCGGCCGGTACCGGCCGCCCGGCAGTGGGCTACGGCAGCCGCCGTACCTTCAGCGCGTTGTCCGGACGGCTCCCGGGCCGGCCGTCAGGGCCGGTCAGGGGCTGTACGTGCGCCTCCGCGAGCAGGACCTCCCAGCCGCCCTCGGGCAGCTCCAGCTGCGCCAGGACCTCGTCCGGGGTCGGGAAGTCGATGTCCGCGTGCTTGTCCGGGTCCCACGAGGGCCCGCCCGCGTGGCCCGCGATCAGCAGGATCCCGCCGGGGGCCACGGCCGCGGCGGCCGTGCGCAGGATCCGCTCGCGGGGGAAGTCCCCGTACGAATGCAGGAAGCACGCGGAGACCAGGTCGAACTCCCCGGCGGGGAAGGACTCCGCGAGGTCGTGCCGCTGCCACTCGACGCGGTCGGAGAGCTTCGCCTCCGCGGCGTGCTCGGCCGCCCGCTCCAGGGCCACCCCGGAGATGTCGGTCCCGGTGACGTGCCAGCCCTGCCGGGCCAGCCACACCGCGTCGGCCCCCTCGCCGCAGCCGAGGTCGAGGGCGCGGCCGGGGGTGAGGTCCGCGGCCTCGCGGACCAGGACGTCATTGGCCTTGCCGCTCCAGATGCGGTTGCTCTCGCGGTAGCGGGCGTCCCAGAACTCCTCGCCCGCGGCGGGTTCGTCGTGGTGGCGGTGCTGATGGTCGGACATGGGGGCTGCCTCTTCCTGTTCGGGTCTGCCGATACGGCCGATGCTGCGCCGGTACCGCTCGCGCGCGCAAATACCGTTGCCGTTCCGGCAAACCCGCCGGGCCTCAGGCGGGGGGCTCCGCGATCAGCGCCGTCGCCACGCGCCGGAAGCCGATGCGCCCGTAGACGCGGGCCACGTCCTCGTCCCCAGCGGAGAGGAAGACCGTACGGGCGCCGCGTTCCAGGGCCTGCGCGACCAGGGCCGCCGTGACCCCGAGGGCCAGGCCCTGGCGGCGCGCCGACGGGAGCGTGCCGACGCCCACCACTTCGGCCACGTCCCCGACCGGGTTGTACTGGCCCGAGCACAGCACCACGCCGTCGCGGACGGCCGCCGCCATCGCGGTACGGCCCGACGCGAGCATCCCGGACACCCGCGCCCGGCGCTCCGCCGCCTCCGGAGCGGCCGTCGCCGCCGCCAGCTCCGCCGGCCCGGCCTCGCCCACGGCCGTCCCCGGGTCCGCGAAGGCCAGCGCCGGGACCGTCACCGCAGCAGTGAGCAGCGGGTCGTCCGCGCCGAACAGCCGTACCTCCGGATGCGCGGGGGTCGGAATGGCGGCCTGGTCCAGGACCATCAGCGGATGCGCGTGGACGTGCAGTCCGGCAGCCTCCACGGCCGCCCGCAAGGAGGGGCTGTTTTCAGCCACCCACTCGAAGGACTCGGGGACCTTCAGCTCCCGCTGCCGGGCCAGCACCCGCTCCACGTCGGCCGCGCTCGCACCCGGGCCGCCGCCGGCGTCGAGCGCGGGCCGCGCGTAGTACTGCCAGCCCGCGCCCTCCTGGACGAACAGGGTCAGCGGACCGAAGTCCTCGGCCCGTGCCCCGCCCACCCGCGGCACCGTGTCGTAGTAGCGCTCCAGCTCGGAGAGCGTCGAATCGATCATGTGGTCGGTCATCGGGCCATCCAAGCAAAGAGGCGCTGCTCAGGCACCTTCTTTCAAGACCCGTGAGATCAGCGCCCGCTGTGCGTCCGACAGGTTCGGCTCCTGGCAGGACACGGTCCGCCCGTCCACCGTGATCCGGTACGAGAACCCGTCCCGTACCGGTCCGCCGGTGTGACCGGGCGGACCGGGCCGCAGCGCCAGCTGCGCCAGGGCCTGCCACTCGGCCTCGTCGGCCAGGCCCGAGGTGTCCACCTCGACGCGGCGCTCGATGCCCGTGAAACCGCCCGTCCGTACCACCTGAATCCGCATGGGTGCCCTTCTACCCCGCCAGCGGGACACCCACCGCCGACCACGCCTTCTGGAGCGCCTGGTGTTCCGCGCCCCCCTCCCCGAACCGGGTCACGGCCGCGGCCGTCGACAGCCGGGCGAAGTCCGCGAAGTCCGCGTCCGAGGCCAGCTGCCCGCCGGTGAGGGTGTCGTACCAGATCTGCCCGGCCCGCTCCCAGGCCTTGCCGCCCAGTTCGGTCGCCACGACGTAGAAGGCGTGGTTGGGGATGCCGGAGTTGATGTGCACCCCGCCGTTGTCGCGCGAGGTCTCCACGTAGTCGTCCATGGTCGCCGGCTGCGGGTCCTTGCCGAGCTCGTCGTCGTCGTACGCCGTCCCCGGCGCCTTCATCGACCGCAGCGCGACCCCGGTCACGTTGGGCCCCAGCAGCCCGGCCCCGATCAGCCAGTCGGCCTCGTCGGCCGTCTGCTCCAGCGAGTGCTGCTTGATCAGCGAGCCGAAGACGTCGGACATCGACTCGTTCAGGGCGCCCGACTGCCCGTGGTACGTCAGATTCGCGGTGTACTGCGTCACCCCGTGGGTCAGCTCGTGCCCGATGACGTCCACCGACACCGTGAAGTCGAGGAAGAGGTCCCCGTCCCCGTCGCCGAAGACCATCTGCTGGCCGTCCCAGAAGGCGTTGTTGTAGTCCTCGCTGTAGTGGACGGTCGCGTCCAGCGGCAGCCCGGAACCGTCGATCGAGCGCCGTCCGAAGCCCTGGAGGAAGAGTTCGTACGTCGCCCCGAGCCCGGCGTACGCGCGGTTGACGGTGGCGTCCTTGCCCACCGGGTCGCCCTCCCCGCGGACCTTCTTCCCGGGCAGCCGGGTGCGGTGCTGGGCGTCGTAGATCGTCCGGCTCGGCCCGTCCTGGCCGGGCACCTCGACGAGCGCGGGCACGATGCCGCGGGCGGTGGTGACCCGGCGCCGGGTCCGCAGCAGGGCGTCGCGCTCCAGGGTGCGCAACGCGAGATCGGCCCGCCGCGCGTCCGCGGACAGGGCGGCCTTGTCGAGCAGGTGGGGCGGCACGACGGTGCAGAAGACGGAGTGGCGGTGGTGAGTGTGGGAGGCATTCATGCCCGGCAATGTGGCAGTGCGTCATGACGGTGTCACTACCTGCGACCATGATTCATTCGGTTGTCCGAAAGCCGTAACGGCAGGTTGACGGATCGACCTGACCTGGATGGGAGCGAAAGAGGCCTAGCTCACATTTGGTACAAAACGGACCACCGGGTCTTGCATACTGAAACAGGTCCCCCGCGTACAGCGCGGCTCGGCTAGGCTCGGCCCATCATGAGTTTCGGGCTGCTTCTCCTTAGCTGCCGCGGCGAGGGTCTGTAGTCGTAGGCCGGCCCCCTCCCCGCGGAGTTTGGTGTTGCGGTTTTTACGACCGCCGTCGGCCGTTCCAGCGAACTACACGCGGACACGCGAGGAGCCCAACGCCATGAGCCAGCAGCCTTTTGTCGGTCGCCCCACGCCCATCACCAACGCGACCCACACCCAGAAGACCTCCGGGATGCCGATCCACAAGTACGGCCGGTACGAGCAGGTGGAGATCCCGGACCGCACCTGGCCGGACGCCCGCGTCACCAAGGCTCCCCGCTGGCTGTCCACCGACCTGCGTGACGGCAACCAGTCGCTGATCGACCCGATGACCCCCGCCCGCAAGCGCGAGATGTTCGACCTGCTGGTGCGCATGGGCTACAAGGAGATCGAGGTCGGCTTCCCGTCCTCCGGCGAGACCGACTTCAACTTCGTGCGCTCCATCATCGAAGAGGGCGCGATCCCGGACGACGTCACCATCTCCGTACTGACCCAGGCCCGCGAGGACCTGATCGAGCGGACCGTGGAGTCCCTGGTCGGCGCCAAGCGCGCCACCGTGCACCTGTACAACGCGACCGCCCCGACCTTCCGCCGGGTCGTCTTCCGCGGCTCCAAGGAGCAGATCAAGCAGATCGCCGTCGACGGCACCCGCCTGGTCATGGAGTACGCCGGCAAGCTGCTGGGCCCCGAGACCGTCTTCGGCTACCAGTACAGCCCGGAGATCTTCACCGACACCGAGCTGGACTTCGCCCTGGAGGTCTGCGAGGCCGTCTGCGACGTCTGGCAGCCCGCCGAGGGCCGCGAGATCATCCTGAACCTGCCCGCCACCGTGGAGCGCTCGACGCCGTCCACCCACGCGGACCGCTTCGAGTGGATGGCCCGCAACCTGACCCGCCGCGAGCACGTCTGCATCTCCGTGCACCCGCACAACGACCGCGGCACCGCCGTCGCCGCCGCCGAGCTGGCCCTGATGGCCGGCGCCGACCGCATCGAGGGCTGCCTGTTCGGCCAGGGCGAGCGGACCGGCAACGTCGACCTGATCACCCTGGGCATGAACCTGTTCTCCCAGGGCATCGACCCGCAGATCGACTTCTCGCAGATCGACGAGATCCGCCGCACCAGCGAGTACTGCAACCAGATGGAGGTCCACCCGCGCCACCCCTACGCGGGCGACCTGGTCTACACCGCCTTCTCCGGCTCCCACCAGGACGCCATCAAGAAGGGCTTCGACGCGATGGAGGCCGACGCGGCCGCCGCCGGCAAGACCGTCGACGACATCGAGTGGGCGGTCCCGTACCTGCCCATCGACCCCAAGGACGTCGGCCGCTCCTACGAGGCGGTCATCCGGGTCAACTCGCAGTCCGGCAAGGGCGGCATCGCGTACGTCCTGAAGAACGACCACAAGCTGGACCTGCCGCGCCGCATGCAGATCGAGTTCTCCCGGATCATCCAGGCCAAGACCGACGCCGAGGGCGGCGAGGTCACGCCGAAGGCGATCTGGGACGTCTTCTCCGACGAGTACCTGCCGAACCCCGAGAACCCGTGGGGCCGGATCCAGCTGCGCTCGGGCTCGACCGCGACCGACAAGGACGGCACGGACACGCTGACCGTCGAGGCGGTCGTGGACGGCGTGGAGACGGTCCTGGACGGCACCGGCAACGGCCCGATCTCGGCCTTCTTCGACGCGCTGGCCGGCATCGGCGTCGACGCCCGCCTGCTGGACTACACCGAGCACACGATGAGCGAGGGCGCCTCCGCCGTCGCCGCCTCGTACATCGAGTGCGCGATCGACGGCCGGGTCCTGTGGGGCATCGGCATCGACGCCAACACCACCCGCGCCTCCCTGAAGGCGGTCATCTCCGCCGTCAACCGCGCGGGCCGCTGACCCCTCGTACGTGAACCCCGTCCCTCCCTCCGGAGGGGCGGGGTTCCGTCGTTCCCGGATTCAGCGCGCGAGGTAGCCGCCGTCCACCGGCAGGATCACGCCCGTCACGAACGAGGCCGCGTCGGAGGCCAGGAACGCGATGACCCGGGCCACCTCCTCCGGCTCGCCGATCCGGCCCATCGGGTGGGCCTCGGTGATCTCCTCCAGGTACTCCGGCCCGCCCGGCTCGTCCTCGAGCGCGACGACCCGCTCCGTACGGATGGTGCCCGGGGCCACCGCGTTGACGCGGATCCCGTGCGCGGCCCACTCCACGGCGAGGTGCTTGGTCAGACCCGACGCCACGAACTTCGCGGGCCCGTACGCCGCCTGCCGGGCCTGCCCGGCCACCCCCGAGATCGACGAGACGCAGACCAGCGCACCGCCGGGCCGCGGCTGCGCGGTCATCGCCTCGATGGAGTACTTGCAGGTCAGGAACATCCCCCGGCCGTCGATGGCCATCACGTGGTCCCAGTCCTCGGGGCTGGTCTCCCGTACGTCCGAAAGGGGGAGCACCCCGGCGTTCGCCACGGCGACGTCGAGCCGCCCGTACGCGCCGACCGCGGCGGCCACCATCGTGCGGTTGGCCCCCGGATCGGAGACGTCACCGGCCACGACGGTGATCTCGTGACCCTCTTCGGCCAATTGCGTACGAAGGGCCTCCAGGCCGGGGGCGTTGACATCGGTCGCGGTCACCCGGCCCCCGGAGCGGGCCAGCAGCAGGGCGGTGGCACGGCCGATGCCGCTCGCGGCGCCGGTCACCAGACAGGACTTCTCGTTCATGTGGCCGAGGGTAGGGAAAAGGGCGAGGTGGCGCGGGGACGGCGGGGGCGCAGATCGGCCAAGTCCGCGTCGCGCGGCATGTTGTCTTGTCGCACGACTGACGCATCCTCACCGATGTGGCTAACATCACGCGAAACCGTCCGGCGATGTTGCCGGGCGGGGGCCCCGCCCGTGTCCGCAGGACTACGGGGGAGTGACGGAGGTGCGACGTGCTGCCAGTTCGGGGTGGGGACGGCCGGAAGCTGATGGTCTGGGGCATCCGCACCACCTGGAGCACCGTGGGCGACGGGGAGTTCTTCTGCCCCGCCTGCGGTGGGGACCGCAACTACCGCAGGCGGACCGGGCGCCGCCGCTTCACCGTCCTCGGTGTGCCGCTGCTGCCGCGCGGCAGCGCCGGGCCCGTCGTCGAGTGCCAGGGCTGCCGGGAGCGCTTCGACACCGAGGTCCTGGACCACCTCACCACCACCCGCTTCACGGCCATGCTGCGCGACGCCGTGCACACCGTGGCGCTGGCCGTGCTCGCGGCGGGCGGGACGGGCTCGCGCAGCGCGCTGGAGGCCGCCGTGAGCGCCGTACGGGCCGCGGGCTTCCAGGAGTGCACGGAGGAGCAGCTGGAGTCCCTCGTGGACGCGCTGTCCACCGACGAGGGGCGGCTCGGGCTGTACGACGTCCCGGAGTGCTGCGGGGCCGCGCTGTCGATCGAACTCCACGAGGCGCTTGAGCCGCTGGCCCCGCACCTGGCGGGCCCCGGCCGTGAGTCGATCCTGCTCCAGGGCGCGCGGATCGCGCTCGCGGACGGCCCGTACATCCCGGCCGAGCGCGAGGTGCTCTCCACGGTCGGGGCGGCGCTGCGCATCGACGCGGACGACGTGGCCCGGCTCCTGTCGGCGGTGCGCGCGCCGTAGCCGGGCTCTTCCGCCACCCCCGAAACGGCCCGAAACGGGCTCCCCAGACGTAACGATCCGGCCACGTGGGGCCGATTTCAAGATTTTCGCGCGTCCGGTGAACCGCGGAGCCGATCGCTCCGTGCCCGGACCGTCCACCCCTTGGACCACCGGAGCGGGCCCCTTCGCGTGCGCCTGCCCGCATCCAGGCGAGGGCTGTATACGCAGGTCAACCCGTAGGTGCGGTGCGGTCGAGCCGTGGTCGTGCCGTAGGAACGCCTGCCTCCGGACGGCACCCCGTTTACTCCTGTGTGCTGAGCTCCACCACTGGAGAAACCTACAGATCTGGCCGCCGTGGACGTCAACAGTTTGTGGAAGTCGACGATATCTGTGAGGCCCTTCACAGGCGTTCAATTCCGGTCACACGACGAGACGCCGCCGTTAACACAGCGGGGCTTCGATTCACGTGAACGTACTGACAACCCTGGCGGACCAACGGGTTAGCGACCCACTTCGACCAGGGACAACCAGATCTCCTCTCACTTACCTCACCTCTTGAAGGGCAAGGCAGAGATGGCACGTGTCGCCGCCCGGCTTTCCGAAAACGGAGAGCAGAGCACGCACCCGGTCGACGAGGTGCTCCCCCTCCCCAAGCTCGCGCTGTACGGCTTCCAGCACGTACTCGCGTTCTACGCCGGCGCGGTGATCGTTCCGATCATCGTCGGCAACGCGCTGAAGCTGAGCCCTGAACAGCTGGTCTACCTGATCAACGCGGACCTCTTCACCTGCGGTATCGCCTCGATCATCCAGGCCTGGGGCATCGGCCGGATCGGTGCGCGACTGCCGCTGATCCAGGGCGTGACCTTCACTGCCGTCTCCCCGATGATCGCCATCGGCCTCGGCGCGGGCGGCGGAACCGCCGCGCTGCTGGTCATCTACGGCGCGGTCATCACCGCCGGCATCGCGACCTTCGCCTTCGCATGGCTGCCGGGGAAGGCGTTCCGGACGGTCATGCGGCTCTTCCCGCCCGTCGTCACCGGCACCGTGATCACGGTTCTGGGCATCGTCCTGATCCCGGTCGGCCTCAACGACGCGGCGGGCGGCCTCGGCAGCCCCGACTTCGGCGACCCGAAGAACTTCGCGTACGCCGGCGGCACGATGCTCTTCATCCTCGTCCTGATGAAGATCGGCAAGCAGTTCCTCTCCAGCATCTCCATCCTGCTCGGCCTGGTGGCCGGCACCGTGGTCGCCTTCCTCCTCGGGGACGCGAAGTTCGGCGACGTGAGCAAGTCCGACTGGGTCGGCGTCACCACGCCCTTCCACTTCGGCGTCCCGAAGTTCGAGTGGTTCCCGATCGTCCTGATGCTGATCGTCATGCTGATCACCATGGTCGAGACGACCGGTGACACGTACGCGGTCGGCGACATCGTCGGCAAGGACGTCGACAGCGAGACCGTGGCCCGCGCCCTGCGCGCCGACGGCGCCGCGACCGCCCTCGGCGGTGTCCTCAACTCCTTCCCGTACGTCGCCTTCGCCGAGAACGTCGGCCTGGTGCGGATGACCAAGGTCAAGAGCCGGTTCGTGGTCGTGGCCGCCGGTGTGTTCATGATCATCCTGGGGCTGCTGCCCAAGGCCGCCGCGATCGTCGCCGCCGTCCCGCACGGAGTCCTCGGCGGCGCCGCGACCGTCATGTTCGCCATGGTCGCCCTCGCCGGTATCCAGACCCTGGCCAAGGTGGACCTGAAGGAGGAGAAGAACGCGCTGATCGTGGGCGTCTCCCTCGCCTTCGCCCTGCTCCCCGCGACCGTCCCGGTCTTCTTCACCAAGCACATGGACGCGGACCTGTCCTCGCTCCTCAACAGTGGTGTCACCCTCGGTGCCACGACCGCCATCGTCCTCAACCTGATCTTCAACGGTCTGACCAAGGACGACGCACCGGCCGTCGCCGCGGTCGAGCTGCCCGCCCAGCCGACGGCAGCCCCGGCGGACGCCGAGAAGGCCGAGAAGGCGGACAAGGCCGAGGAGCCGGTCGAGGCCGAGAAGGCGGTCGAGACGGACGAGGCGCAGACGCCCGCCTCCTGATCCTCCCAAGGGGTGCTGGCCCCTCGTCCGGACTCTGGTCCGGGCGGGGGGCCATCGCTGTCCGTGGTGCGGGTGACAATGGGCGCATGAGTCTGTTCCGCGACGACGGCATCGTGCTGCGCACCCAGAAGCTGGGTGAGGCGGACCGCATCATCACGCTGCTGACCCGCGGCCACGGCCGGGTGCGGGCCGTCGCCCGCGGGGTCCGGCGTACGAAGTCCAAGTTCGGTGCCCGGCTGGAACCTTTCTCCCACGCCGACGTGCAGTTCTTCGCCCGCGGCAGCGAGCTGATCGGGCGCAGCCTGCCGCTCTGCACCCAGACCGAGATCATCGCCCCGTACGGCAACGGCATCGTCACCGACTACGCCCGCTACACCGCCGGCACCGCCATGCTGGAGACCGCCGAGCGCTTCACCGAGAACGAGGGCGAGCCCGCCGTACAGCAGTACCTGCTGCTCGTCGGCGCCCTGCGCACGCTCTCGCGCGGCGAGCACGAACCCCACCTCATCCTCGACGCGTTCCTGCTGCGCTCCCTCGCCGTCAACGGCTACGCGCCCAGTTTCGAGGACTGTGCGAAGTGCGGGATCCACGGCCCCAACCGGCACTTCTCCGTCGCCGCGGGCGGGGTGATATGCGGGGACTGCCGGGTGCCCGGCAGCGTCGTACCCTCGTCGGAGGCCATCGCCCTGCTCAGCGCGCTGCTGACGGGCGACTGGAACCATGCCGACGCGTGCGAGGCGCGTCACGTGCGGGAGGGCAGCGGGCTGGTCTCCGCCTATTTGCACTGGCATCTGGAGCGCGGGCTACGCTCCCTGCGATACGTCGAGAAATAGGAGCTGGGCACATGGCACGACGCGGGATTCTGGGACGCTCTCGCCGCGAGTACAAGGTTCCCGAGCCGCACCCGTCCGGTGAGCGCCCGCCGAAGATCCCCGGCGACCTCGTCCCGAACCACGTCGCGGTCGTCATGGACGGCAACGGCCGCTGGGCCAAGGAGCGCGGCCTGCCGCGTACCGAGGGTCACAAGGTCGGCGAGGGCGTCGTGCTCGACGTGCTCAAGGGCTGCCTGGAGATGGGCGTCAAGAACCTCTCCCTGTACGCCTTCTCGACGGAGAACTGGAAGCGCTCGCCCGACGAGGTCCGCTTCCTGATGAACTTCAACCGCGATGTCATCCGGCGCCGCCGCGACGAGATGAACGAGCTGGGCATCCGGATCCGCTGGGTCGGCCGCATGCCGAAGATGTGGAAGTCGGTCGTCCAGGAGCTCCAGGTGGCCCAGGAGCAGACCGTCGACAACGACGCGATGACGCTGTACTTCTGCGTGAACTACGGCGGCCGCGCGGAGATCGCGGACGCGGCCCAGGCCATCGCCCGCGATGTGGCGGCCGGCAAGCTGGACCCGTCGAAGGTCAACGAGAAGACCTTCGCGAAGTACATGTACTACCCGGACATGCCGGACGTGGACCTGTTCCTGCGGCCGAGCGGCGAGCAGCGCACCTCCAACTACCTGCTCTGGCAGAGCGCGTACGCCGAGATGGTCTTCCAGGACGTGCTGTGGCCGGACTTCGACCGGCGCAACCTCTGGCAGGCCTGCCTGGAGTACGCCCAGCGCGACCGCCGCTTCGGCGGCGCGGTCCCGAACCAGGCGGAGGGCCCCACCGGCTGACGGGCGGCCGCGCGCCCCGGCGATAGGCTCCGCTGTCATGGACATGAACGCGGGCACGAATGAGGAGACGGCACGGCAGGACGGGCAGGCCGTCGAGCTCGTCTACCGGACGACCAAGGCGGACCTCGCGCACGCATTGCGAGTCCGGGACGCGCGCACGGCTCAGGGACGCCGTCGGCGCGGGGTATTGATCTTCGCCGGGACGCTGCTGCTGGGGCTCGGCCTGCTGGCGCTGGTGGACGGGGAGATCGCGCCGGGGAGACCGGCGGGCTTCCTCGTCGGCGGGGCGGTGCTGTGGGCCTTCGTGCTGTTCGGCCCGCGGCTCCAGGCGCGAGCCTTCGGCGGGCTGCTGGACAAGGCGGGGGAGGCCCGTACCGTCGTCGACGGGGCCGGGGTCCAGGTGAGCACAGCCGCGTCCCAGACGCGCATCGGCTGGGAGGCGCAGCCGAGGTACGCGGAGACGGCCGAGGCGTTCGTCATGCTCAGTGACGACAAGGGGGCGGTGGCCATGACGGTCCTGCCCAAGCGGGGCGTCCGGGAACCGGCCGACGTCGACCGTCTGCGGGCGCTCCTGGACGCGAACCTGCGTCGGATCTAAGGGCTGTCCCGTAATCCCCGGTGGGTCAGCGCACGGCGTCAGATGCGGTGCATCGCAAGGCGGAGGGGCGCCCCCATACTGGGCGTATTCGGGCGTTCCGGCAACGCAGCGAGGTGCCGTAGCTGGCGTCGTGCGCCCGCCGGGGATTACGGGACAGCCCTTAGGCGCGGCCGTGGCCGGCTCCGGCGCCGCCGGACGGGCCCGGGGCGCGGGCGCCCGTACCGGTCAGCCCGCGGCCGCGCAGTCCGCGCAGGTGCCGAAGATCTCCACCGTGTGGGCCACGTTCACGTAGCCGTGCTCGGCGGCGATGGACTCGGCCCACTTCTCCACGGCCGGGCCCTCCACCTCCACCGCCTTGCCGCACTTGCGGCAGACCAGGTGGTGGTGGTGGTCGCCGGTGGAGCAGCGCCGGTAGACGGACTCGCCGTCGCTGGTGCGCAGTACGTCGACCTCGCCGGCGTCCGCGAGCGACTGGAGCGTGCGGTAGACGGTGGTCAGGCCCACGGAATCGCCACGGTGCTTGAGCATGTCGTGGAGTTCCTGGGCACTGCGGAACTCGTCCACCTGGTCCAGCGCCGCCGCCACGGCGGCCCGCTGCCGGGTGGATCGTCCTCGTACTGGCGCGGCATTCGTCTCGCCAGGCGCAGTCGCCACCGGTTCCTCCTCGTATCGGCCTGCGGCCATTGTGCCAGTCCGCTAGACCTTCACATCGTCCCGAGTGCAGACCTCTTCCGCCGCCACGGCGGCTCTGGCCCGGCGCCGGGCCAGCGGAGCGGACAGCGCGGTCAGTGCCATGAAGACGGCGATCGCGAGCAGGACGATCATGGCACCCGAGGGTGCGTTGACGTAATACGTGGTGGCCGTGCCCGTCAGGGAGACGGCCAGGCTGATCGCGATGGCCAGGCCCAGCGTGGCGGCGAACCCGCGCGTGAGCCGCTGGGCGGCGGCGACCGGGATCACCATCATGGCGCTGACCAGCAGCAGGCCGACGATGCGCATCGCGACGGTCACGGTGACGGCGGCGGTGACGGCGATCAGCAGGTTCAGGGCGCGCACCGGCAGCCCCGTGACCTTGGCGAACTCCTCGTCCTGGCAGACGGCGAAGAGCTGCCGGCGCAGGCCGATGGTGACGGCGAGGACGAAGGCCGCCAGGATCGCCATCGCGGTGACGTCCTCGGACGCGACGGTGGTGATCGAGCCGAACATGGCGCTGAGCAGGTTGGTCGTGGAGCCGCCGCCCACGTTGATGATCATCACGCCGCCGGCGAGGCCGCCGTAGAAGAGCATGGCGAGGGCGACGTCACCGCTGGTCTTGCCGCGGGAGCGGATCAGCTCCATGCCGACGGCGCCGATGACGGCGATCAGGGTGGCCATCCACACCGGGCTGCTGTTGAGCACGAAGCCGAGGGCGACACCGGTCATGGCGACGTGGCCGAGGCCGTCACCCATCACGGCCTGGCGGCGCTGGACCAGGTACGTGCCGATGGCGGGCGCGGTGATGCCCACCAGGGCGGCGGCGATCAGCGCCCGCTGCATGAAGGCGTGGTCGAGGAGGTCCATCAGCTCAGCAGTCCCGTCCGCAGAGGCTCGGCGTCGTGCGCCGCGTGGGGGTGTACGTGGTCGTGGCCGGGCAGGGCGTGCTGGCCCACGGCCTCCGGGGGCGGGCCGTCGTGGACGACGCAGCCGTCACGCAGGACGACGGCCCGGTCGATCAGGGGTTCCAGCGGGCCCAGCTCGTGCAGGACGAGCAGGACGGTGGTGCCGACGGCGACCTGCTCGCGCAGGGCGGCCGCGAGGACCTCCTGGTTGGCGAGGTCGACGCCGGCCATGGGCTCGTCCATCAGCAGCAGCTCCGGCTCGCCGGCGAGTGCCCGGGCTATGAGCACGCGCTGGTGCTGGCCGCCGGAGAGGGCGTTGACCGAGACGTCGGCGTGCCCGTCCATGTCCACGAGGGCCAGGGCGCGCTCGACGGCGGCCCTGTCGGCCTTGCGCAGGAGGCCGAAGCGGGTGCGGGCCAGCCGGCCGGAGGAGACGACCTCGCGGACGGTGGCCGGGACGCCACTGGCGGCCGTGGTGCGCTGCGGGACGTACCCGATGCGCGACCAGTCGCGGAAGCGCTTGAACTCGGTGCCGAAGAGCGACAGGGAGCCCTCGGTGAGCGGGACCTGGCCGACGACGGCGCGCACGGCGGTGGACTTGCCGGAGCCGTTGGCGCCGAGCAGCGCGACGACCTCACCGCGACGGACGGTGAGGTCGATCCCGCGCAGCACGGGGCGCGAACCGAGCGAGGCCGTGGCCCCGCGCAGGGATATGACGGGCTGGTCAGCCTGCCGGGGCATGGACTGCATGGCTCGTGCCTCCGTAACTGCTGCTGTCATCTACTTGGCTCCGAGCGCCTTCTGGAGGTTCTTCAGGTTGGACCGCATGACCTCGAAGTAGTCAGCGCCCTGGGACTTGTCGGTGATTCCCTCGAGCGGGTCGAGGACGTCGGTCTTCAGGCCGGTGTCCCCCGCGAGGCTCTTCGCCGTCTTGTCGCTGGCCAGGGTCTCGAAGAACACGGTGGAGACATTCTCCTTCTTCGCGACCTCCTGGAGCTCCTTCATCCGGGCGGGGCTGGGCTCGGACTCGGGGTCGACTCCGGAGATGCCCTCCTGGTCCAGGCCGTAGCGCTCGGCGAGGTAGCCGAAGGCGGAGTGGGTGGTGATGAAGGTCTTGGTGGCCGTATTGGTCAGGCCGTCCTTGAACTCGGTGTCCAGCGCGGTCAGCTTGCCGACGAGGTCGTCGGTGTTCTTCTTGTAGTCCGCGGCGTGGTCGGGGTCGGCCTTCTCCAGGGCCGCGCCGACACCCTTGGCGATCTCCGCGTACTTGGCGGGGTCCAGCCAGACGTGCGGGTCCGCGCCGGCCTCGCCCTCGTGGCCGTGGCCGTGGTCGTGGCCCGCCTCGGCCTCTGCCTCGCCCTCGTGACCGTGGTCGTGGCCGGAGGCCGCGTGGGCCTCGAGCTTGGTGAGGGTGGCGGCGTCGACGATGTTCTTCACGCCGGACTGGTCAACGGCCTTGTCGACGGCGGGCTGGAGGCTCTTGAGGTAGAGGATCACATCGGCGTCGGCGAGCTGCGCGGTCTGCTTCGGGGTGATCTCCAGGTCGTGCGGCTCGACACCCGGCTTGGTCAGGGTGTCGACCTGCACGTGGTCCTTGCCGATCTGCTCGGCGAGGAACTGCATCGGATAGAACGACGCCGTCACGCCGAGCTTGCCGTCCTTGCCGCCGGACGCGCCGGCGGCGGCTCCCGAGCAGGCGGTGAGGGCCGTGGCGCCGAGGGCGACGGCTCCGGCGAGGGCGGTGGCGGGTATGAGGCGTCGTACGTTCATGACATCCATTTTCATCAAAAATGGAAACGATTGTCAAAAACCCTGGTGGGAGAGGTGTGGGCGGGCCCGGAGAGGGGGATCCGATTTGAAAGGGGGGGTGCGGGCGCCGGTAACCTGAGGCATTCGCCGTTCGTCCTCGTAATGAAGAGAGCACCGTGGCCGCCGACAAGATCGACACCATCGTCAGCCTGAGCAAGCGCCGTGGCTTCGTTTTCCCGTGCAGTGACATCTACGGCGGCTCCAAGGCCGCCTGGGATTACGGCCCGCTCGGTGTCGAGCTCAAGGAGAACATCAAGCGCCAGTGGTGGAAGGCGATGGTCACCGGGCGTGAGGACATCGTCGGCCTTGACTCGTCCGTGATCCTGGCCCCCGAGGTCTGGGTGGCCTCCGGCCACGTTGCGACCTTCTCGGACCCGCTGACCGAGTGCACCTCCTGTCACAAGCGTCACCGCGCGGACCACCTGGAAGAGGCGTACGAGGCCAAGCACGGCCGCACGCCCGCCAACGGCCTCGCCGACATCAACTGCCCCAACTGCGGCGTGAAGGGCCAGTTCACCGAGCCCAAGCAGTTCTCCGGCATGCTGGAGACCCACCTCGGCCCGACCCAGGACAGCGGCTCCAAGGCGTACCTGCGCCCCGAGACCGCCCAGGGCATCTTCACCAACTTCGCCCACGTGCAGACCACCTCGCGCAAGAAGCCCCCGTTCGGCATCGCGCAGATGGGCAAGTCCTTCCGCAACGAGATCACGCCCGGCAACTTCATCTTCCGCACCCGCGAGTTCGAGCAGATGGAGATGGAGTTCTTCGTCAAGCCGGGCGAGGACGAGCAGTGGCAGGAGTACTGGATGGCCGAGCGGTGGAACTGGTACCGCGACCTCGGCATCCGCGAGGAGAACATCCGCTGGTACGACCACCCGAAGGAGAAGCTGTCCCACTACTCGAAGCGCACCGCCGACATCGAGTACCGCTTCAACTTCGGTGGTAACGAGTTCTCCGAGCTCGAGGGCGTGGCCAACCGCACCGACTTCGACCTCAAGGCCCACTCCGCGGCCTCCGGCCAGGACCTCGTGTACTTCGACCAGGAGTCCAAGGAGAAGTACACCCCGTACGTCATCGAGCCGGCGGCCGGTGTCAACCGCGCCATGCTCGCCTTCATGCTCGACGCGTACAACGAGGACGAGGCCCCCAACGCCAAGGGCGTCATGGAGAAGCGCGCCGTGATGCGCCTCGACCCGCGCCTGGCGCCGGTCAAGGTCGCCGTCCTGCCGCTGTCCCGCAACGCGCAGCTCTCGCCGAAGGCCAAGGGCCTCGCCGCCGACCTGCGCAAGCACTGGAACATCGAGTTCGACGACGCGGGCGCCATCGGCCGCCGCTACCGCCGTCAGGACGAGATCGGCACGCCGTTCTGCGTCACCGTCGACTTCGACACCCTGGACGACAACGCGGTGACCGTGCGCGAGCGCGACACCATGAAGCAGGAGCGCGTCTCCCTGGACCAGATCCAGAGCTACCTCGGCAGCCGCCTGCTCGGCTGCTAGTCCCGAGCTTCCGCTTCGGCGAAACGACCGGTGGCCCGGTGCGCACGCGCGCACCGGGCCACCGGTCGTTTCTGCCGTACGTCAGACCACAGAGGGGCCTTCGGCTGCGGCCGCCGTCGCCTCCGCCTCCGCCTTGGCCTCGGTCTCGGCCGCGCGGCGCTCGCCCTCGGCCTGGGACCGCTTTCCGTAGAGGGCGGTCCAGACGCCCAGGGCGCCCAGCACCGCGTAGATCATGATCGGGCTGAGCGTCACCATGGTCTTGGTGTCCAGGGTGTACGTCAGGGCGATCCGGACCAGGGCCTCGACCACGTAGGCCACGCCCCAGACGAGGGTCATGCGGCGCATGGTGGTGCGGAAGCCCTCGTACTGCCACAGGCCGTTCCACCAGGCGGTGCTCTCCGGGGTGCCGTCGGTGGCGAACTTGCGGCCGAAGTAGAACATCAGCGGGCGCGCCGCCGCCAGGGTGGCCAGGCAGAGCAGTCCGAACAGCCCCGTCACGGCGGAGTCCTTGATCAGCAGGGCCCGCGCCGAGTGGGCGCCGACGAGCGAGACAACAGCCGTGATCACGAGGAACACCAGGGTGACGACGGCGAATTCGTCGAGCTTGCGTCGCCAGGCCAGGCTGATGGCGCTGTCGAGCACCGGCCAGGCGCTGCTGAGGAGAAGGGCGGAGAACTCGCTCCAGGCGTGGTCTTCGGTCAGCGTGTTGTACGTGATGATCGGCGCGACCACGTTGAGGCCGATGGTCAGGATCCAGCCGAGGGCCGTGGCGGCGCCGGAGCGGGCGGGAGGTTCGGGTCGAGCTGCGTGGGTGGACAAGGTTCCCCCTGAAACATGCATGAAGAGTGCGGTAGGGGGACCGTAAGTACACGCCGATGACATGTACAAGGCGGGCGCATCAAAATGATCACCAAGCCGACCGGACTGGACAACTCCGGCTGCTTGATTCCTGACGGGTGCCGCGTCAGGCGCGCAGGCCCCGGATGATCAGCGCGGTGACCGCCTCGAACTCCGTGAAGATCGTGGGCGAGAGCCAGTCGGCCGCGTACTGCGGATCGTGGAAGCGGCCGGTGGCATCGAAGACCGCGCGGGCGGCGGCCGGCACGTCGTCGGCGGCGAGGGTGCCCGCCGCGACCCCCTCGGCGATGATCCGGGCCAACTGGTCGATCAGCTCGGTCAGGTGCGCGTCCACCACGCCGCTGTTCTCGTCCAGGAGCACGATGTAGGTGGCGAACAGCTCCGGGTCGTCACCCGCCTTGTGACGCTTCGCCTCGAAGAGCGCCTCCAGCCACGCCTCCAGCTTGGAGGGGGCGCTCTCGGCGGGAGCCGAGGTGATCTCCTCCAGCGCGACCACGCTCTTGGCGAGCCAGCGGTCCGTGACGGCCTCGCGCAGCGCCGCCTTCGACGGGAAGTGCCGGTACACGCTGCCGTGGCTGACGCCCAGCGCGCGGGCCACGTCCACCACCGTCGCCTTGGAGGGGCCGAAGCGGCGCAGCACGTCCTCGGTGGTCTCGAGGATGCGCTCGGGTGTCAGGGGCGCGGCAGCAGCGGGGGGCATGGGTACGACCGTACCGCCAGCTCAGTGTTCGCTGTCGAGGTGGGCCATCTGGGCCGCCGGATACCGCTCGCCCGCCGCGGCGCCGACGGGCACGGCCTCCTCGATGGCGGCCAGATCGGCGGCGCTCAGCGTGATGTCCATGGCACCCAGTGCCTCGGCGAGCCGGTCCCGGCGCCGGGCGCCGACCAGCGGCACGATGTCCTCGCCGCGCGACAGCACCCAGGCGATGGCGGTCTGCGCCACGCTCACGCCCTTGCCCTCCGCCACCTTGCGCAGGGCGTCGACCAGGTCGAGGTTGCGGTCGAGGTTGTCCCCCTGGAAGCGCGGGCTCATCCCGCGGAAGTCGCCCGGGGCCAGCGCGCGGTCGCGGGTGAAGTGGCCGCTGATCAGGCCGCGGGACAGCACCCCGTACGCCGTGACCCCTATCCCGAGCTCCCGGGCGGTCGGCAGGATCTCGTCCTCGATGCCGCGGGAGATGAGCGAGTACTCGATCTGCAGATCGGCGATCGGGGCGACGGCGGCGGCCCGGCGCAGGGTGTCCGCGCCGACCTCGGAGAGGCCGATGTGGCGCACGTGCCCGGCCTCGACCGCCTCGGCGATGGCCCCGACGGTCTCCTCGATCGGGACGTCCGGGTCCACCCGGGCGATGCGGTAGATGTCGATGTGGTCCCGGCCGAGCCGCTGGAGCGAGTAGGCCAGGAAGTTCTTGACGGCCTCGGGCCGCCCGTCGTAGCCGGTGAAGCCGCCCTCGACCGTGCGCAGGGCGCCGAACTTGACGCTGGTCAGCGCCTGCTCGCGGGCCGCGGCGGGCGCGGTGCGCAGGGCTTCGTTGATCAGCAGTTCGTTGTGGCCCATGCCGTAGAAGTCGCCGGTGTCGAGCAGCGTCACGCCTGCGTCCAGGGCAGCGTGGATGGTGGCGATGGACTCCGCGCGGTCGGCCTCCCCGTACAGGGCGGACATCCCCATGCAGCCGAGGCCGAGCGGGAAGACGGCCGGCCCGGTGGTGCCGAGGCGGCGGTGGACAGGGTTCTCGTGGACAGGGTGCTCGTGGGTGGTGCTCTCGGTCGTCGTCATGGAACGAGAATGACATGACGAGTGACAGATTTCAATATCTGTCACTCGTCAGTGTGAGGGGGCTACGACAGGACCCGCAGGATCAGGGCGGCGGCCGCGACCACGGCGAGGACGGCGGCAGGTGCGAGCTCGTAGTCCTTGACGCGGAGGTGGCTGATGACCGCGCCGATGAAGTAGAGGGTCACCCCGATGGCGGCCGCGATGCCGAGCGGCGTGAACCACAGGCCCGCGACCAGCCCGATCGCGCCCGCGGCCTTGAGGGTGGCCAGGCGTGGCAGCCAGGAGTCCGGGACCTGGACCTTCCGCATGCTGGCGACGATCTGGTCGTTGCGCTGGAGCGTGAAGGTGGCGGAGGCGGTGAGGACCAGGGCGAGCAGGCCGCCGACGACGGCGTAGGCGATGAACATGGAGAACTCCAATGGTCGAAGATGCAGGATCATTGAATAGCATCAACGATATCTCCGACGCAATCATTTCTCGATTGCTACGATGTGGACCATGACGGCAGATCAGGACGGATCGCACCCTCCGCAGCGGCTGGGCCTGCTGCTGGCCTGGCACGGATCGGTCACCCAGACCCGGATGAAGAAGGCGCTCAGCGCGGCCGGACTCACCCCGCGGCACGCGATGACGCTGATGCACCTGGAGGACGGCCCCATCAGCCAGCGGGCGCTCGCCGAGCGGCTGGAGGTGGACCCGAGCGTGCTCGTCGGGATCCTGAACGACCTGGAGGGCGACGGCCTGGCCGAACGCCGCCGGGACCCGGCCGACCGGCGCCGCCACAACGTGGCCATCACCACCGCCGGATCCACCGTGCTCGGCAAGACGAACGCGGCGCTCGACGAGGTCGAGCAGGGCCTCTTCGCGGACCTCTCGGCCGCCGATCAGGAGACCCTGCGCGCCCTGCTGGCACGGATCGACGCCCACGGGGACGACGTCAACTGCGACGAGTAGCCCGGTGGCCCGAGCAGCCCTTGGACGGGCAGCCCGGTGAACGAGCAGCCGGTGAACGAGAAGCCAGGTGAACGCGTAGCCCGATGGGCCGGGTGGCTCAGTGGCCGGGCTCCGACGCCCGCGGGGCCGCGGGAACGCGGGCGCCGGCCGGATCCAGGGTGCGGGCCGTGCGCTCCGCCGTCGAGCGGGCCCACTGGCCGCTCGACGCCGCGCCCACCACCAGGACCAGCAGCCCGCAGACCGTGATGATCCACCAGGCCGGGGCGGCCGACCCGGCGAAGTCGGAACCGCGGGCCAGACCGGCCGCCAGGACCGCACCGACGACCGCGACGCCGAGGGTGCTCCCGGTCTGCCGGCTGGTGGAGGCGATGGCGGCCGCGACCCCCGCCTGGGACCGCGGCATCCCGGAGACCGCCGTATTGGTGACCGGCGCGTTCACCATGCCGAAGCCGAGCCCGAACAGCACGTACCCGGTGAACATCAGCGCCGTGGACGCCTCGGCCCGCAAGGCCGCGAAGAGCAGCCCGCTCGCCGCCATCGCGACGCCGGCGATCAGCATGGGCAGCCGCGGCCCCCTGCTGCCCACCAGACGGCCCGACAGCGGCGCGACGAGCATGGTCATCGCGGCCATCGGCAGCATGTAGAGCCCGGCGTGCAGCGCGTCCAGCCCCAGCACCTCCTGGAGGTACAGGGTGTTCAGGAAGAGGAACCCGGCCATCCCGGCGAAGGCGCTCACGGCGATCACGGTGGCCCCGCTGAAGGGCGCGCTCCGGAAGAACCGGAAATCGATCAGCGGCTCCTCGCGCCGGGGCTCGTAGCGCAGCAGCCCCACCAGCGAGGCGACGGCCACCAGGGCGCAGCCCATGATCAGCGGCGAGCGCCAGCCCGCGGCCGGCGCCTCGATGATCCCGTACGTCAGACTGCCCAGCAGCGCCATGACCAGCAGCTGGCCCACCGGGTCCACCCGGCGCGGCCGGGCCGCGCGGGACTCGGGCACGTGTCGCAGGGTCAGGGCGAGAGCGACCAGACCGACCGGCAGGTTCACCCAGAAGATGGAGCGCCAGCCCACCGAGTCCACCAGTACCCCGCCGACCAGCGGGCCCGCGGCCATGGAGATGCCCGCGACCGCGCCCCACGCCCCGATGGCCCGCGCGCGCTCGGCGGGCTCGGTGAAGGTGTTGGTGATGATCGACATGGCCACCGGGTTGAGCATCGCGCCGCCGACCGCCTGCACCATCCGGTAGGCGATCAGCCAGTCGAGGGTGGGGGCGAGCGAGCACAGCAGCGAGCCGACGGTGAAGAGGACCAGCCCGGCGACGAACACCTTGCGGCGGCCGATCCGGTCCGCGGTGGAGCCCGCGAGCATCAGCAGCGAGGCCAGCACGAGCGTGTAGGCGTCGATCGTCCACTGCATCCCCGCGACCGAGGCGTTCAGATCGCGGCGCATCGAGGGCAGCGCGACATTGAGGACGGTGTTGTCGAGGCTCACGATCAGGAGGCTCATGCAACAGATCGCCAGGACGACCACGCGCTGCCGGCGACTCGGCTGACTCGGCTCGATCATGCCGCCGATGGTACGTCTGCCGCACCGCCCCGGCATGCGGGACAATGGGCGGATGACCACGCTCCCTCCGCCCCTCGCGATCGGCCCGCACACCGTGCAGCCCCCGGTGGTGCTCGCGCCGATGGCCGGCATCACCAATGCCCCGTTCCGTACCCTCTGCCGGGAGTTCTCCGGCGGCAAGGGGCTGTTCGTGAGCGAGATGATCACGACCCGCGCCCTGGTCGAGCGCAACGAGAAGACCATGCAGCTGATCCACTTCGACGAGACCGAGAAGCCTCGCTCGATCCAGCTGTACGGAGTCGACCCGGCGACGGTCGGCAAGGCGGTCCGCATGATCGTCGAAGAGGACCGTGCCGACCACATCGACCTCAACTTCGGCTGCCCGGTCCCCAAGGTGACCCGCAAGGGCGGCGGCTCCGCCCTCCCGTACAAGCGGAACCTGCTGCGCGCGATCCTGCGCGAGGCCGTGGCCGGCGCTGGCGACCTCCCGGTGACGATGAAGATGCGCAAGGGCATCAACGACGACCACCTCACCTACCTCGACGCCGGCCGGATCGCCGTCGAGGAGGGGGTCACCGCGATAGCCCTGCACGGGCGCACCACGGCCCAGCACTACGGCGGCACCGCCGACTGGGACGCCATCGCGCGGCTCAAGGAGCACGTGCCGGAGATCCCGGTGCTCGGCAACGGCGACATCTGGTGCGCGGAGGACGCGCTGCGGATGGTCCGCGAGACCGGCTGCGACGGCGTGGTCGTGGGCCGTGGCTGCCTGGGGCGGCCGTGGCTGTTCAACGACCTGGTGGCGGCCTTCGAGGGCCGTCCCGAGGACTTCCACAAGCCGACGCTGCGCGAGGTCGCGGGCACCATGCACCGCCACGCACAGCTGCTGGGGGAGTGGATCGGCGACGAGACGCGCGGGGTGATCGACTTCCGTAAGCACGTGGCCTGGTACCTCAAGGGCTTCTCGGTCGGATCCGAGATGCGCAAGAGGCTCGCGGTGACCTCTTCGCTGACCGAGCTGGATGCTCATCTGAGCGAGCTGGATTTGGATCAGGCGTGGCCCGAGAGCGCGGACGGCCCGCGGGGCCGGACGTCCGGAAACAACCGAGTTGTCCTGCCGGACGGCTGGCTGAAGGACCCGTACGACTGCGCGGGCGTCAGCGAGGAAGCCGAACTGGACACCTCCGGAGGCTGACAAATCGCCCTCCGTGTTGCGTGATATACGCCACGCATGGGTGGGGTTTCGCTCAGATGAGCACCAAAGTCACGGGTAAGACTTTCAAAGGGTGGCACTGGGTGCCACCCTTTGTGCGTTCAATACTTGAACGCAAATGTATCGATGATCGCTCATCCGAGCGTGATCAGGCCTCAAAAGCCCCCTCTCCCTTCGGGAAGTGAAGGATCTTCGTACCTTCTGATTACCCATGAGTTACTTTCGATCTGGTGGCGCACGGGTGGTTACAGCCGCATGACGACCAAGTGGACGTACCCAGAAGCCTTCGATCTGGGTATGTTCCTGGCCGTCAGGGCAGCCACCGAGCCTCGAGGAGTCGAGACCCGTGTCGGAAAACAAAGATCAGAAGTTCGTCTACGACTTCACCGAGGGCAACCGCGACCTCAAGGACCTTCTCGGCGGCAAGGGAGCCAACCTCGCCGAGATGACCAACCTGGGTCTGCCGGTCCCTCCCGGCTTCACCATCACCACCGAGGCCTGCAAGGTCTACCTCGAGAGCGGCACGGCCCCGGCCGAGCTGCGCGACGAGGTCAGCGCCCACCTTGCCGCCCTCGAGACGAAGATGGGCAAGAAGCTCGGCCAGTCGGACGACCCGCTGCTGGTCTCCGTGCGCTCCGGCGCCAAGTTCTCGATGCCCGGCATGATGGACACCGTCCTCAACATCGGTCTCTCCGACGAGTCCGTGACCGGCCTTGCCTCCCAGGCCGGTGACGAGCGCTTCGCGTGGGACTCGTACCGCCGCCTCATCCAGATGTTCGGCAAGACCGTCCTCGGCGTCGAGGGCGAGCTCTTCGAGGACGCCCTCGACGAGGCCAAGGCCGCCAAGAAGGTCACCGTCGACACCGACCTCGACGCCGCCGACCTGAAGAAGCTGGTCAAGGTCTTCAAGAAGATCGTGGCCAAGGACGCCGGCCGCGAGTTCCCGCAGGACGCCCGCGAGCAGATGGACCTCGCCGTCGAGGCCGTCTTCAACTCGTGGAACACCGGCCGCGCCAAGCTCTACCGCCGCCAGGAGCGCATCCCGAGCGACCTGGGCACCGCGGTCAACATCTGCTCCATGGTCTTCGGCAACCTGGGCCCCGACTCCGGCACCGGCGTCGCCTTCACCCGCGACCCCGCCAGCGGCCACGCGGGCGTCTACGGCGACTACCTCCAGAACGCCCAGGGCGAGGACGTGGTCGCGGGCATCCGCAACACCGTGCCGCTCGCGGACCTGGAGGCCATCGACAAGGCCTCGTACGACCAGCTCATGACGATCATGACGACGCTGGAGAACCACTACAAGGATCTCTGCGACATCGAGTTCACCATCGAGCGCGGCCAGCTGTGGATGCTCCAGACCCGCGTCGGCAAGCGCACCGCCGGCGCCGCCTTCCGCATCGCCACCCAGCTCGTGGACCAGGGCCTGATCGACGAGGCCGAGGCCCTCCAGCGCGTCACCGGCCACCAGCTGGCCCAGCTGATGTTCCCGCGCTTCGACGAGGATGCGAAGACCGAGCTGCTCGGCCGCGGCATCGCCGCCTCCCCGGGCGCGGCCGTCGGCAAGGCCGTCTTCGACTCGTACACGGCCGTCAAGTGGTCCCGCTCCGGCGAGAAGGTCATCCTGATCCGCCGCGAGACCAACCCGGACGACCTGGACGGCATGATCGCCTCCGAGGGCATCCTGACCTCGCGCGGCGGCAAGACCTCGCACGCGGCCGTCGTCGCCCGCGGCATGGGCAAGACCTGTGTCTGCGGCGCCGAGGAGCTCGACGTCGACACCAAGCGCCGCCGCATGACGGTCGGCGACACGGTCATCGAAGAGGGCGACGTCGTCTCCATCGACGGCTCCACCGGCAAGGTCTACCTCGGTGAGGTACCCGTCGTACCGTCCCCGGTCGTCGAGTACTTCGAGGGCCGGATGCACGCCGGCGCCGACGACGCCGACGAACTGGTCGCCGCCGTGCACCGGATCATGGCGTACGCGGACCGGGTCCGCCGCCTGCGCGTGCGCGCCAACGCCGACAACGCCGAGGACGCGCTGCGCGCCCGCCGCTTCGGCGCCCAGGGCATCGGCCTGTGCCGCACCGAGCACATGTTCCTCGGCGAGCGCCGCGAGATGGTCGAGCGCCTGATCCTCGCGGACACCGACGGCGAGCGGGAGTCGGCACTCAGTGCCCTCCTGCCGCTGCAGAAGAAGGACTTCGTCGAGCTGTTCGAGGCGATGGACGGCCTGCCCGTCACCGTCCGCCTGCTCGACCCGCCGCTGCACGAGTTCCTGCCCGACATCACCGAGCTGTCGGTGCGCGTCGCCCTCGCCGAGTCCCGCAAGGACGCCAACGAGAACGACCTGCGCCTGCTCCAGGCCGTGCACAAGCTGCACGAGCAGAACCCGATGCTGGGTCTGCGCGGTGTCCGCCTGGGCCTGGTCATCCCCGGTCTGTTCGCCATGCAGGTGCGGGCCATCGCCGAGGCCGCCGCCGAGCGCAAGAACGCCAAGGGCGACCCGCGCGCCGAGATCATGGTTCCGCTCGTGGGCACCGTCCAGGAGCTGGAGATCGTCCGCGAGGAGGCCGACGCGATCATCGCCGAGGTCGAGGCCGCCACCGGCACGAACCTCAAGCTGACCATCGGCACGATGATCGAGCTGCCGCGTGCCGCCCTGACGGCCGGCCAGATCGCGGAGGCCGCGGAGTTCTTCTCCTTCGGTACGAACGACCTGACCCAGACGGTGTGGGGCTTCTCCCGCGACGACGTCGAGGCCAGCTTCTTCACCGCGTACCTGGAGAAGGGCATCTTCGGGGTCTCGCCCTTCGAGACCATCGACAAGGACGGCGTCGGCGCGCTGGTCCGCAGCGCCGCCGAGGCCGGCCGGGCCGCCCGCCCCGACCTCAAGCTCGGTGTCTGCGGCGAGCACGGCGGTGACCCCGAGTCCGTCCACTTCTTCCACGAGGTCGGCCTCGACTACGTCTCCTGCTCGCCCTTCCGGATTCCGGTGGCGCGCCTGGAGGCCGGTCGTGCGGCCGCCGAGGCGAAGGGCAGCGACAGCCGCTGATCCCCGGCCCTGAGAAGGGCCCCATAGACCGCGCCTGCCCCCGGGTTCCCTGACTGCCCGGTGGCGGGCGCGCCTATTTTTTGCTGTTCAACAAATCTTTACGCCAGCAGGCGGTGGACGGATCCCCACCCGTCCACCGCCGCTGTCATTCTGCCGGGCACGTCGGCGCTTCCCGGTGCGACCGACCGCCAGGCCCCGCAAAGCCCCCCACGGCCTTCACGGAGCGTTTCGGTCGCATCGGAGTGTGCCCGGCGGAGTACAGGATTTCGGTTGTCACGCCCCTGCCGAAAGGGGTTTCAACTGTGGCCGAAAGGGCGTGGTGACCACGTGTGACGGCATGCATACTCATGGGGCGGGGGGATTGCGGTTGCACAGGTGGGGGTTCGGTGCTGCGTATCCATTTCACTGGAGTGGACCTGGCACGCGTACGGATGGCAGGGCGTCCCGATGCGTTGTGGGAAACGATTCTCAGCTTTCACCGTTTAAGGGACCGGCGTGATGCCCGGTTGTTCGGTGAATGGCGCACGGAAACTCGGAGCCGGTTGAATAGTGAAACACGCATGCTCGGCATGCTCATACCGGCACGCGGCTATTTCCCCGATTTCCTGACCCCCGTGGAGGGGCAGTACGGGTGGGACGTGGCGCTCGACGCACTGCGCGGGATCCGGCCCGAGCGGATGCGGCGCGAGCTCGTGCTGCTCGGCGGCGGGTCCGGAGCCGGCGCGGGTGCCGGAGCGGTTGCCGGCACGTCGCCGGCGCCGCGGTTACGGGAGTTCATGGACGGCGGCACCAAGCACCTGCCGAGGCTCCTGGGCGAGCTGCGCGGGTACCACCGGGCGGCCGTGGAGCCGTACTGGACCCACATACAGGCCCAGATAGAGGCCGAGCGGGCCGCGCGCGGCCGGGCCCTGCTGGACGGGGGCGCGGACGAACTGCTGGCCTCGCTGCCGCCGATGCTGCGCTGGCGGGCCCCGGTGCTGGAGTGCGACTACCCCGTGGACCGCGACGTACGGCTGCGGGGACGCGGGCTGTTGCTCCAGCCGTCCTTCTTCTGCCGGCGCACCGCGGTGACCCTGCACGATCCGGAGCTGCCGCCGGTGCTGGTCTATCCGGCCGCCTCGCACCTGGCCTCGGCCCCCACGGGGGGCGAGGCGGCGCGCACCGTCCACGTCGAGGAGCAGCGCCAGCGCACGCTGGGCAAGCTGGTGGGGCACACCCGCTCGGTGGTGCTGCGGGCCATCGGCGACGGCGCCACCACCAGCGAACTGGCCCGCCGGGCCGGGGTCTCGCTGGCCTCGGCGAGCCAGCACGCCTGCGTGATGCGCGAGGCGGGCCTGGTCACCACCCTCCGCCACGGGAACGCGGTGCTGCACACGGTGACCCCGCTGGGCGCGGCCCTCCTCAAGGGTGGCGCCGTGGCCTCGTGAAACGGTGCGGCCCCCGGCTGGGCGCCGGGGGCCGCGGTGGTGTGGGGCTCAGGTGCGGAAGGGGCCCGTCACCTCGTACGTGATGCCCGCCGACGAGCTGCCGCTCGTACCGCGCTGGCTGGAGAAGTAGAGCCGGTTGCCGGCCGGGGAGAAGGCCGGGCCGGTGATCTCCGAGGAGGACTGGCCGGTGATCCGCAGGAACGGCGCCACCACGTCGTCCGGGGTGATCACGCAGATCTCCATGTTGCCGCCGTCCTCGGCGACGTACAGGTCGCCGTAGGAGGACCCGGTGACGTTGTCGACACCCGTCAGCGGGGCCGCGCCGCCGGGCACGAGGGAGTCGTCGTACGCCAGCTCGTACGTGCTGTTGGCGAGGTTGAGCTGCCAGACGCGGTTGTCGCCCTTGGTGGTGAACCAGACCGTGTCGTTGGCGTAGTGGCAGCCCTCGCCGCCGTTGAACTTCTTCGAGCCGGAGACCTGGGTGCGGGTGGTGGTCGGGGAGCCGTCCGGGTCCGGGACGTTGGCCCAGGTGAAGGAACCGGAGGTGGCCGTACCGGCCTTGAGGACCTGGAGGGTGCCCGAGGAAAGGTTTCCCCAGGTGGTCGGGATGAAGCGGTAGAAGCAGCCGCTCGTCTCGTCCTCCGTCAGGTAGATCACCTGGCGGACCGGGTCGGCGGCGGCCGCCTCGTGCTTGAACCGGCCCATCGCCGGGCGCTGGACGGCCGCGTTCACGCCGTACGGGTCGGTCTCGTAGACGTAGCCGAGGCTGACCTCCTCACAGGAGAGCCAGGTGTTCCACGGGGTCTTGCCGCCCGCGCAGTTCTGCCGGGTGTTGGAGAGGATCCGGTAGGCGCCGGTGATGGTGCCGGAGGAGTTGAACTTGACCGCGCTCGCGCCGCCGGACGGGTTGATCTCCGAGTTCGACACGTAGATCCAGCCCGTGCCGTCCGCGAAGCACGCGCCGCCGTCCGGGGCGCTGTGCCAGGTGTACGAGGTGCCGCTGACGGTCTGGCTCGAGCGGGCGATCACCCGGCTGCTGAAGCCGGCGGGCAGCTGGATGCCGTTCGCGTCCGCCGCTCCGAGTGCTCCGTACGGCCCGGCGCCGGGCTGGGCGGGCGCCGCGTAGGCGGCCCCGTGCATCAACGTGCCGCCGAAGGCGGCGGCCGACGAACCGATTACAGCGCCGCGCAGGAAGGTACGACGTTCCACGGTCACTCCTGTGGGAGGAAGGCCCCGCGGCCGGTCGGACGCGGGGTCGCACGCGTCGAGGAACCTAGGAGACGCCAGTTGACGTGGCGCCAATTCCTCATTACGCCCGAGCGACCGGTCGAGGTTCAATCCTGCGGCAGAGATTTCAGGGCGGCGAAGCACCCTTTCCGGAAGGTGGCCGATTTCCCCGGCCGGTGCGTGCGCAGGTCGAAATCGGCGTGCGGCAGCGGGCGTTCGCGCGGCGCCGCGCCCGCCAAGGCGTCCGTGACCCGCTCGGCATCGGCCACCGCGGTGCGCCCGCCGGTACCCGTCGCCGGACCGGCCGAGCCCGCGCATCCCGCGCTCCTGCTCGTGACCGACCGTGACCGGCCGGGCGGACCACGCACCGGCACGATGTGACGTACCGCGGGACTTTCTCCCCTGGGGAGGCCCGTCGTGGGGAAGGATGGTGGAGCAATGAACCACTTCGCCGCCGCCGACGACATCTCGGGCCGCGCCGACCTCGACGTCGTGCTGCGCCGCTTCTACACGGCGGCCTTCGCCGATCGCGGGATCGGGCCCTTCTTCACCGAGATCGCCGGCACGGACCTCGAGGCCCACCTGCCCCGGATCACCGACTTCTGGGAGCGGGCCCTCTTCCGCACCGCCGAGTACCGGCGCGACGCCTTCGCCCCGCACGCCGCCCTGAACTCGGCGCGGGCACTGACCGCCGCCGACTTCGGGCGCTGGGTGCAGCTGTGGCACGCGAACATCGACGGCCTGCACCGGGGGCCGAACGCCGAGCGGGCCAAGGCGCAGGGCGAGCGGATCGCGCTGGCCCTGCACAAGCGGCTCGCGGGCCCTGAGGCGTCCATGGCGAGCGAGGACGGCCTCGGCTTCGTCCCGCTGGCCGCACTGGAGCTGCGCTCGGTGGCCTGACCTGCGGTTTCGTACTGCCGGGCAGGGTCGGGAAGAAATCTCGGGAAAACTTCGCGGGGAGCGATGAGTTTTCTCGCGGCCCCCGGTCTACCTCTCGAAAGCAGCGAACACCGCGTGAGAGAAGAGAGACCGAGATGTCCCAGCCCCAGATGATCTTCGTCAACCTGCCGGTCAAGGACCTGGACGCCACCAGGGCCTTCTGGGAGAAGCTCGGCTACTCCTTCAACCCGCAGTTCTCCGACGAGACCGCCGCCTCCCTGGTGATCAGCGACACCATCTTCGCGATGCTGCTGACCGAGGAGAAGTTCAAGCAGTTCGCCACCAAGCCGGTCGCCGACGCCGCGAAGACCACCGAGGTGATGGTCGCGCTGAGCGCCGACAGCCGCGCCAAGGTCGACGAGATCGTGGACGGCGCTCTCGCGGCGGGCGCCATCGAGCCGCGACCGGCCATCGACATGGGCTTCATGTACGGCCGCGCCTTCGAGGACCTGGACCACCACGTGTGGGAGTACGTCTGGATGGACCCGGCCGCCATCCAGGGCTGATGCCGGCTACGAGGTCGCGGCGGTCCGCACCGGGTAGGTCCGGACCGCCACCTCCTCGTCGTCCAGGCAGCGCCCCGACTCCAGGTCGAAGCGCTGCTTCAGCAGCGGCGAGGCCACGAACGGCCTGCCCGCCGCGCTCCCCAGCAGCCCCCGCGACAGCACCTGAGCGCCCGTGAAGGGGTCCTGGTTGCCGATGGCGTACGGGCGCCCCGCGCGGTCGACGAACACCGCGGCCTGGCTCCCGTCGGGCAGCAGGGCCGCGACCCCGCGCCCGGGGACGAGCGCGGACAGCTCGCACACCGTCAGCCAGCCTTCGGCCACCCGCAGTTCGATGGTCATCGGACGGCTCCTCCTATGGTCAGAACGGCCAGGTCGGGCTTGACCTGGTCGCGCTCGGGGACGAACTTCACGGTCGGGTCGGGGGCGCCGGGCGCGTTGACGAAGGACACGAACCGGCGCAGCCGCTCCGGGTCCTGGAGCGTCTCGGCCCACTCGTCGCGGTAGTGCGCCACGTGGTCGGCCATCAGGGCCTCCAGCTCCGCGCACAGCCCCAGCGAGTCGTGCACGACCACGTCCCGCAGATGGGCCAGGCCGCCCTCCAGCCGCTCCAGCCAGGTCGAGGTCCGCTCCAGCCGGTCGGCGGTGCGGATGTAGAACATCAGGAACCGGTCGATCAGCCGGACCAGTTCCGCGTCCGACAGGTCCTGGGCGAGGAGGTCGGCGTGGCGCGGGGTGGCCCCGCCGTTGCCGCCCACATAGAGGTTCCAGCCGCTCGCCGTCGCGATGACCCCGAAGTCCTTGCTCTGCGCCTCCGCGCACTCGCGGGTGCATCCGGAGACCGCCGACTTGAGCTTGTGCGGGGCGCGCAGTCCCCGGTAGCGCAGCTCCAGGTCGATGGCCATCCGTACGCTGTCCTGCACCCCGTAGCGGCACCAGGTCTGCCCCACGCAGGACTTCACTGTCCGCAGGGCCTTCCCGTAGGCGTGCCCGGACTCGAATCCGGCGTCGACGAGCCGGGCCCAGATCCGCGGGAGCTGGTCCACGCTCGCGCCGAAGAGGTCGATCCGCTGGCCGCCGGTGATCTTCGTGTAGAGGCCGAAGTCGCGGGCCACCTCGCCGATCACGATCAGCTTGTCGGGGGTGATCTCACCGCCGGGGATGCGGGGGACGACCGAGTAGGAGCCGTTGCGCTGCATGTTCGCGAGGAAGTGGTCGTTGGTGTCCTGGAGGGCGGCCTGCTCCCCCTCCAGGACGTAGCCGCTGGCGCCGACGGTCGGGGCGAGCGAGGCGATGATCGAGCCGACGGTGGGCTTGCACACCTCACAGCCGTCGCCGCCGCGGGCCTCGGGGCGGCCGTGGCCGTCGAGGAGCTGCTGGTACGAGGTCAGGCGGAGGGTGCGGACGATCTCGTAGAGCTCGGCACGGGTGAAGGGGAAGCAGCCGCACAGCCCCTTGTCGGCGGAGGCCGGCAGCAGCTGCCCGATCACCTTGAGGCAACCGCCGCAGCCGGTGCCCGCCTTGGTGCACTTCTTCACCTCGGGGAGGGTGGTGTAGGCGGTGATGGCCTTCTTGGTGACGTTGTGGCAGGAGCAGATCACCGCGTGGTCGGGGAGCGAGGACGGGCCGAGCGCGACGGGCGCGCCGAGACCGGCGGGCAGGACCAGCTGCTCGGGTGCGACGGGCGGCACGCTGCCGGTGAGCGGGCGCAGCAGGCCGTACGAGTCGGCGTCGCCGACCAGGACCCCGCCGAGCAGGACCCCGTCCGGGGAGACCACCAGCTTCTTGTAGACGCCGGAGCGGGAGTCGGACCAGACGACGTCGAGGCTGCCCGGGGCGCTGCCGTGCGCGTCACCGAAGGAGGCCACGTCCACGCCGAGCAGCTTGAGCTTGGTGGAGAGATCGGCTCCGGTGAACTCCTTCTCCCGGCCCAGCAGATCGTCGGCGGCCGTCTCGGCCATCTCGTAACCGGGGGCGACCAGGCCGTAGACGCGGCCGTCGGAGGCCAGCGCGCACTCGCCGATGGCGTAGACGTGCGGGTCGGAGGTGCGGCAGCGGGAGTCCACCGCGATGCCGCCGCGCTCGCCGACGTCCAGTCCCGAGTCGCGGGCCAGCTGGTCGCGGGGGCGGACACCGGCGGAGAAGACGACGAGGTCGGTGTCGACGGCGGATCCGTCGGAGAGCAGCATGCCGTCGACGTGGCCGTCCTCGCCGGTCCGCACCTCCTGGGTGCCGACACCGGTGTGGACGGTCAGCCCCATGGACTCGATGGTGCGCAGCAGGGCGGCGCCGCCGCCCTCGTCGACCTGGACGGGCATCAGGCGCGGGGCGAACTCCACGATCCGGGTGGCGAGTCCGAGCCCCTGGAGGGCGCCGGCGGCTTCGAGCCCGAGGAGGCCGCCGCCGACCACCGCGCCGCGGGTGCGGTCCTTCGCGTACTCCTCGATGGCGAGGAGGTCCTCGATGGTGCGGTAGACGAAGCAGCCGGGGGCGTCCTTGCCGGGGACGGGCGGCACGAAGGGGAAGCTGCCGGTGGCCAGGACCAGGACGTCGTACGGGAAGACGCGGCCGGAGCGGGAGGTGACGGTACGGGCCTCCCGATCGATGGCCTCGGCGGGGTCGCCGAGGTGGAGGCCGATGCCGTGCTCCTCCATGAAACCGGGCGGCGTCATGGACAGGTCCTCGGCGGTGCTGCCGGAGAAGTACGAGGTCAGGTGGACGCGGTCGTAGGCGGGCCGGGGCTCCTCGCAGAGGACGGTGATCCGGTGGGACCGGGTCGCACCGCGCTCGGCGAGCGCCTCCAGGTAGCGCTGGCCGACCATGCCGTGCCCGATGAGCACGATCGCGGGCAGGGGCTCGGTCATGTCAGTGGCCTCCGTCGTCGGTGAGCAGGTGGAACAGGTCGTGGGGTGCCTCGTCGCCCTCCCAGGTGCGGGCGACGGCGCCCACGGTGGAGAGTTCGCCGAGCAGGACCCCGCCGACCAGGCGGTCGTCGCGGAGGACGACCGTGCGGTAGGTCCGCCGGGTGGCGTCGGCGAAGCGGACCACGTCGTCGCCGGGGCGGGGGGTCGTCTCGCCGAAGCAGGCGAGGTCGAAGGGGCCGCTGCCTCCGGCGGTGGTGAGGGTGAGCCGGGTGAGGGCGCGGGTGCCGGTGTACGCGGTGTCCGTGCCGGCCAGGACGCCAGCGAGGACGTCGGCCTGCTCCAGCGCGGCTCCCGCCAGGCCGTACACCTGGCCGGCGTGCTCGGCGCAGTCGCCGATGGCGTGGATCCGGGGGTCGCTGGAGCGCAGCCGGTCGTCGACCACGATGCCCTTGCGCACCTCGAGCCCGGCGGCCTGGGCGAGCCCGGTGCGGGGCCGTACACCGCAGGCGAGCACGACGAGATCGGCGTCGAGCCGATAGCCGTCGGCGAGCTCGACCCCGGTGACCCTGCGCTGCGCCGTCGTCCGCGGAGCCGCAGGCGAGGTGGTCAGGCCGCGGACGCGGCACTCCGTGTGGATCTCCACGCCCAGGGCTTCGAGGTGGGCGTGCAGCAGAGCGGACGCCTCGGCGTCCAGCTGCCGTTCCATCAGGCGCGCGGCCTGCTGGGCCAGGACCACCTGCGCACCCCGCGCGGCCAGCGCCCTGGCCGCCGAGACGCCCAGCAGGCCCCCGCCGATCACCACCGCCCGCACGCCCGGACGGACGGCCGCCGAGAGCGCCAGGCAGTCGTCCATCGTGCGGAACGCGTGGACCCCGTCGGGGAGTTCCCGCCCCTCGGGCTCGAACAGCCCGCGCAGCGGCGGCAGCACCGGGTTGGACCCGGTGGCCAGCACCAGCGTGTCGTATGCCAACGCCGCGCCGTCGTCGCAGTGGACCGTCCGGTCGGCGCGGTCGATGCGGACGGCACGGACCCCCCGTCGCAGCGCCGGACCGACCGCCGGGAGGGCGGCCACCTCCGGCGCGTACCGGCCCGCCAGGACCTCGGCGAGCAGCACCCGGTTGTACGGAACGTGCGGCTCCTCGCCGAGGACGGTCACCGCCGCACCGCCGGTCAGCCGCGCAGCGAGCCGCAGGCCCGCGAGGCCGCCGCCGATCACCACCACACGCTGTTCCGAGGTCATGCCCCGAGCGTGCGGGTCCGCTGTTTCCCCGCCGCATCGCCGTTGTTACCCGGACGGAACACCGGCCTCAGCGCACGGGTTAAGCGTCAGTGAGGCCTCCCTCAAAGGCCGCCTTAAGGATCATCAAACCCGTCCGCCGGGCCTTAGCGTGATCCGTTTGCGAGATGTGGCGGTGCTGGTCAGGGGCGGGATGCTGGGCGGGGCGGGGGTGGTGGCCCTGCTCTGGCGGTGCAGGTACGGCCCTCGGCCCGGCCCGACGCGCTGTTCGCCACCGCCGCGCACCTGACCGGCCTGTTCGCCGGGTACGGGGTACTGGTGCTGCTGTTCCTGATGGCCCGGGTGCCCGCCGTCGAGCACGGGGTCGGCGCCGACCGGCTCGCCCGCTGGCACGCGCTCGGCGGCCGTCACGTACTGCTCCTCTGCTTCGGGCACGGGCTCTTCGCCCTGCTCGGATACGCCGTGCACGAGGGGGTCGACGTGCTCTCCGCCGCCCGGGAGCTGCTCGGCTACCCCGCGCTCGCCGCCGCCGCGGCCGGGACCGTCCTCCTGGCCGCGGTCGGTGTGACCTCCGCCCGGGCGGTACGCCGCCGGGTGTCGCACGAAACCTGGCGCGGGGTGCACCTGCTCGTCTACCTCGCCGCCGCCCTCGCCTTCGGGCATCAGCTCGCCGGGCCCGATCTCGCCCTCGCCGCCTGGTTCTGGGCGCTCGCCCACACCGTGGTGGCCGTCCTTCTCCTGTGGTACCGGGCCGTCGTCCCCGTACGGCAGGCAATGCGGCACGCGCTGCGGGTCGCGGAGGTCAGGGCCGAGGGGCCGGGGGTGGTCTCCGTCGTCATGTACGGGGAGCACCTCGCGGAACTGCGCGCGGAGCCGGGCCAGTTCCTGTGCTGGCGGTTCTCCCCCAGCTACCGCTGGGAGGTGCCCCCACCAGCGGCGGCTGTGGCACACCGCGCTGCCGTTCTCGCTGTCCGCGCCGGTCCGCGGGAACACCCTGCGCATCACCGTAAAGGGGCTCGGCGGCCACTCCCGCCGGATCCGCCGGCTGCGGCCCCGCACGCGGGTCCCGGCCACCGGGCCGTTCGGGGCGCTCACCGCCGCCCGGCGGACACGGCCCAAGGTGCTGCTGATCGCGGGCGGGGTCGGGATCACGCCGATGCGGGCCCTGTTCGAGACGCTGCCCGGCGGCCCCGGGGACATCACCCTGCTCTACCGGGCCGGGGCCGAGGAACAGCTCGTACTGCGCGCCGAGCTGGAGGCCATCGCCGCGGAACGGCAGGCCGGGCTGCACTACCTGCTCGGGCCCTCGGGCGCCGGCTACGAACCGCTCGCGCCGCAGGCGCTGGCCGCGCTGGTGCCGGACCTGGCCGAGCGCGACGTGTACCTGTGCGGGCCGCCCGGGATGTCCGGGGCGGCGCAGGCCGGGCTGCTGCGGGCCGGGGTGCCGGCCGGACGCATCCATTCCGAGTGCTTCGGCTTCTGACTCCGGCTTCCGACTGCAGGTACTGACCGCAGCCTCCGACTTCAGCTTCCGAGAGGGGCCACCGCTCCATGCGTCGTCCGCTGCACATCGCCCTGTCCGCGCCCGTACCGGCCACTGCCTCCGCCGGCCGGGCGGCCCGCCACCGCAAACCGCGTAGGCCCCCGGTGCTCGCCGCCGGGCTGGGGCTGGCCAGTGTGCTGGCCGCCAGCGTGCTGACGGCGGCCGTGGATCCGGCGGCGCCGGTGGCCCCGGACCGGGCACCGGCCGGGCGAAGCTCAACCTTTGCGCAAGTTTCCGGAGATTGATGGCACCTGCACGCGACAGCTCCATAGGGTCAGGTGGTGCCTGACATATCAACGACCATGATCATCGTGCTGTGCGTGGCCGCCGCGGCGGCCGGCTGGATCGACGCGGTGGTGGGCGGCGGCGGCCTGCTGCTCCTGCCCGCCCTGCTGCTCGGTCTGCCGAACGCCCACCCGGCCACCGTCCTCGGCACCAACAAGGCCGTCGCCATCGTCGGTACCACGGGCGCGGCCGTGACCTACCTCCGCAAGACCACGGTGGACGTGAAGCTCGCCGTCCGCATCGGCCTCGCCGCGCTCGCCGGCTCGATGGGCGGCGCCGCGCTGGCCGGTGGCATCAGCAAGGACGCGCTCCGCCCGCTGATCATGGTGGTGCTGGTGGTGGTCGCCGCCTTCGTGCTGTTCCGGCCCGCCTTCGGCACCGCCCCGAGCGCCTCGCCCGTCAGCCGGCAGCGGGTGCTGCTCGCCATCGGCCTCGCCGGGCTCGGCATCGGCTTCTACGACGGTCTCATCGGGCCGGGCACCGGCACCTTCCTGGTGCTCGCGCTCACCGCACTGCTCCACCTCGACCTGGTCACCGCCTCCGCGACCGCCAAGATCGTCAACGTCTGCACGAACGCCGGGGCGCTCGCGATGTTCGCGTACCAGGGCATGGTGCTGTGGCAGCTGGCCGCGCTGATGGCGGTGTTCAACCTGGCCGGCGGCATGATCGGCGCCGGCATGGCCCTCAAGAAGGGCAGCGGCTTCGTCCGCGGCGTCCTGCTGACGGTGGTGGGCGCGCTGGTCATCAAGCTCGGCTTCGAGCAGTGGGGCTGACCGGACCGGCTCAGTACGTCCCGGTGAGGTGGGCGAAGACGACCACGTTGCCCCGGTAGCCCGTACGCGGCGAGAAGCCGCCGCCGCAGGTGATCACCCGCAGCTCGGCGCGCGCCGAAGGGCCGTACACACGCGTGTCGGGAAAGGCCTTGGCGTCGTAGACCTCGACCGCGTGGACCGTGAACACGGCGGTACGGCCGTCCGCGCGCCGGATCTCGACGCCGGCCCCGCGGTGCAGGGCGCCCAGGTGGTAGAAGACCCCCGGCCCGGCGGCGTCGTCCACGTGCCCCGCGATGACAGCCGTGCCGGTGGCGCCCGGGGTGGTCCCGTCGCGGTACCAGCCGGCCAGGTCCCGCCGGTCGGGCGGGGGCGCTTCGAGGCTGCCGCCCGGCTGCAGGCCGAGCCCGGTCAGCGGGGCGTCGACCCGGATGGAGGGGATCCGGATCCGCGTGGGCGGCGATCCGGGGAGCGGCGCGATGCCCGGGCCCGTGGCGCCGGCGGCCGTCAGGGCCTCGGCGGGGGAGGGCAGCGGCGGCCCGACGGGCTCGCGGGAGCCGCTGGTCACGAGCCAGACGCCGACACAGGCGGCGAGGGCCACGAGGCCTCCGTGGCGGGCTCCGCGGAAATCGCCACCCATGCGTACCCCCTCGGCCTTCCGTTTCGGGGTGACTGGCCGTCGCCCGGCCCCGCGAACGGGGGGACCTCGCGGGGCGGGCGACGGGGGACGGTACCGGTCGGACCGCGGCCGGAGCCGCGGTGGGCGTCCGTCAGCTCCGCGTGCCGCTCGCCCGGCGACGCAGGAGCCAGGTACCGCCGACGGCGGTCGCGGCCAGCACTGCCGCTCCCGCCGCGATCTTGGCGGGGTCGGTGGTGGTGGTCGTGCCACCGCCCACCCCGGTCTGGACGTGGCCCTGCGGGCCGCGTTCGGTGACGACCAGGTCGCCGGTGGCGAACTTGCCGTTCGCGCAGGTCGCCCCGATGCCGTAGGTGCCGGGGCGGGTGCCGGGGGCGACCTGGAACTGCCCCACGACCACCTCCTTGTGGGTGCCCGGGACCAGCTTGAACCGGCTGCCGCCCACCGTGGTGGCATCACCCTCGGCATGGCTGCCGGACCCGCAGGCGGTGGTGTTCACGGTGACGGTGGCGCCCGGGGCGGCGGACTTCGGCCACACCTCCAGCGCGGCGAAGTCTCCGGGAGCGAAGCTCACCATGCCGAGATCCACGGCGGCGACCGCACCGGCGACGGGGCCGGCGAAAGCGGCGCAGGTCATCGCGGCGGCAGTCAGCGCGTGGGCCGTACGTCGGCGCATGGGAACTCCCTGGAGACACGGGGTCGTGTCTCCGAGATAACCCGGCCCGCCCGCCGCGCGCCTGCTGATGTTCTGTCAGATTCCCTCGCGAGCGGCCTGCCGTCGAGTCGTTTCCGCAGGTCAAGGCCGCCTATTCGGCCATCCGGGCCGCCTTCGCCGTCCGGGTGACCGCGGGGAGGAAGCGGGTCAGGCCGGCGGAAGCACCACCGTGGCCAAGGCTCCCGAAGGCGGCAGGTTCTCGAGGGTGACCCGGGCGCCGATCACCTGCGCCTGGCCGAGGGCGATGGTCAGGCCGAGCCCCGCGCCCTGGCCGCGCTCGGCGGCGCCGGTCAGGAACCGCTGCGGTCCCTCGCGCAGCAGCTTCTCCGGGAAGCCCGGCCCCCGGTCCCGGACCGTCACCGTGGTCCCGGACACGGTCACGGTGACCGGCTCCCCGCCGTGCCGCCGCGCGTTGGCCAGCAGGTTCGTCAGGATGCGCTCGAAGCGCCGTACATCGGTGCGGACGTACGCCGCCTCCGCCGTGCCTGCCGCCTCCGTACCGGAAGCACCGGAAGCACCGGACGCCCCAGCCGCCCCGGACGCGCCCACCACCTGCGCCGTCACCCCCGAGCGCCGCGTGATCGACTCCACCAGCGGCCCCAGCCGGTGCGCCTCCAGCTGCGGCTCCTCCCGGTTGGCGTCGAGCCGGGCCACCTCCAGCAGGTCCTCGGTCAGGGTCCGCAGCGCCGCGACCCGGTCCCGTACGAGCTCCGTCGGACGCCCGGGCGGCAGCAGTTCGGCCGCGGTGTGCAGACCCGTCAGCGGGGTCCTCAGCTCGTGCGCCACATCCGCCGTGAACCGCTGTTCTGCCTCCAGGCGCTGCTGCAGGCTGGCGGCCATCGTGTCGACCGCCGAGGAGAGTTCGGCGACCTCGTCCCGCGTCCCCGGCACCCCGGACAGCCCGATCCGCGCGTCCAGTTCGCCCGCGCTGATCCGGCGGGCCGTCTCCGCCGCCGTCCGCAGCTCCCTGCTCAGCCGGCTGGCGATCAGCGCCCCGCCGACCGCCGCGAGCGCCACGACCACCACCCCGTACGCCACGAGCCCGCGGTCCAGCTCGGCCAGCTCCTCGCGGTCGTCGGTCAGCGACAGCCGTACGGACAGCACGTGCGCCCCGCCGACCGGCCGGGCGGCCCAGACCGCCGGGTGCGGCCCGGACATGTCCAGGTAGGTGGTGCGCTCCCCGGCGAGGGCCGCCGTCCGCAGCGGGGCCGGCAGCTCCGGGCAGTCGATCCGGGCATCGGCCTCGCCGACCTTGTCGGCGTCGAGCCGGCCGGTCAGCTCGTACACCTTCCGCACGCTGATCAGCTGGTTGGTGGCGCTCACCCGCGCCGCGTCGGCGATCTGCCGCGCGCGTGCCTCGTGGATCAGCAGCCCGATGGCGACCGCGACGAGCGAGCAGCCGACGGCGAGCAGGATGGAGATCTTCCAGCGCAGGCCGAGGGCCCGCAGCAGATGCCGGTAGCGGGTCAGGACGGCCTTCACCGGGTGTTCCCTCCGTCCTTGCGGAAGCGCCGCTCGTCGTTGACCACCGTCATCCGCTCGCCGTCCCAGTGGTAGCGCACGGCCTGTTCGGAGCCGTCGTCGGCCGCGATGTGGACCAGCAGGTCCGTGCCGATCGTCTCGGCCGTCAGCTGGCGGCCGATGGTGAGGAGGATGGAGACGATCTTGCCGTTGACCACCGCGTAGACGCTCAGCGCCGAGCGGCCGGTCGGCACGTCGGCGGCGACGATCAGATCCGGCTGCCCGTCGCCCGTCAGGTCCCGGTACACGGCCGGGCGGATCCCGGCCCGGCCGGGCGCCCGGATGCCGGTCTCCTTGCCGAGGTACGGCTTCATCCGCGGGTCGGAGCGCGCGACATCGGTCGGGTTCAGCCCGGCGAGCCCCTTCGGCCCCGGCTCGGGGGCGTTCTTGAGCGGCTTCGGCGCGGGCTCCCGCCGGCCCACCGCGGAGCCCCCCGGGGCCTGCGTCCAGGCGGGCCACAGCGGTTCGGGGCGCGGCTGGCTCGACACGGGGGGTGCGGGTGTCCCCTTGCCGAGGCCGCCGTGTGCGGCGCAGCCGCCGGCGGCGAGTGCGCAGGCGCACAGGACGGCGGCGAGCAGGCGGCGGGACGAAGGCGTCATGGAAACAGAACCGTGGGGTGGGGGAGGCAGGGAACCGACGCTAGACGGTGAGGGTCACGGGCACCGGGAGGTCGTGTAACAGCGGTGCGTACGGTGGTGGGGCGCAGGCAGGTCGGGACCTTGGTCCCGGTCTGCGGAGTGTTCCGCCGTACCCCAGGGAGGGCCCCGTGACATCGGTCGTTCGGCCACAAGACCCGACCGCTCCGCTCCCGTTCTTCGTCTACGGGACGCTGCGCCCGGGCGAGGTCAACCACGACCTGTTCCTGCGCGGCCGAAGCGTCGCGGAGGAGCCCGCCGGCCTCCCGGACGCGGCCCTGTACGAAGGTCCCGGCTATCCCTTCGCGGTCGACTGCCCGGGTTCGTTCGTGGTCGGGGAGCTGATCACCGCGGCGCCGGGTGCGTACGGGGAGCTGCTGTCCGCCCTGGACGTGCTGGAGGAGTACGGGGGCCCGGGCCGCCCGGGGAACGTCTACGACCGGATCGCCCGCGATGCCGTGCGCCCCGGCGGCACCCCGGTCCGGGCCTGGGTCTACCTGGCGTCGCCGCTGCTCGCCCGTGACCTGCGGGAGTCGGGCACCGAGATACCGGGCGGGGACTGGCTCAAGCGGCTCTAGGGCCTAGAGGCCCTCGGCGCCGCGGTTGCGCAGCCGCTGGCCGTACTGCTGGAGCACCCACAGCTCCTCCTGGACCGCGGCCAGTTGCTCCGGCGGGGCCTGCGGGCCCAGCCGGGACAGCGTGCCCTGGATCTCGTGGACCCGGCGGTCGACGGCGCGCAGCCGCACCTGGACAAGCTGCACCCCCGCGTAGACCTCGTCCACCGTCTTCGCGTGGATGGCCTCGACCGCCAGCTCCGTGACGAGCGCGCGGACGGTGTCGTTGGGGGCCGCGTCACGTACGCGGACCAGATAGTCCTCGGTACCGAGCGAGGCGCCGCCGGCCTCCTGGATGGCCTGGCGCACGGCCGCGTAGGGCGGGGCGGTGAACTCGTCGCCCCCGTACGCGTCGAACGCCGGGGAGACCAGGGCCGGGCGCTGGAGGGCCAGCTTCAGCAGCTCGCGCTCGGTGCGGTGGGCCGGGCTGCGCAGGTTCAGCGCGGGGCCGCCCCCCGGCTGGGCGGCGGGCGCGGCGGCGGCCTCGTAGGACGGGCGGCCCCTGCCCTGCTGCTGGGGCTGGTTGCCGCGGTCGCGGGCCCAGCGCGCGAGCTGCGCGACGCGCTTGACCACGAACTGTTCGTCGCGGATGCCGAGCATTCCCGCGAGCTGCACGGCGGACTCGTGCTGGATCGCGATGTTCTTGATGTGGGCGACGACCGGAGCGGCCTCGTCCAGCGCCGCCGCCCGGCCCGCCGGGTTCTCCAGGTTGTGCCGGGCGACGATGTGCCGCAGCGCGAACTCGAAGAGCGGGGTCCGGGAGTCCACGAGCCCGGCAACGGCCGCGTCCCCCTGTGCCAGGCGCAGGTCGCAGGGGTCCATTCCGCCCGGGGTGATCGCGATCGAGGTCTCGGCGGCGAACTTCTGGTCGTCCTCGAAGGCCCGCAGCGCCGCCTTCTGGCCGGCCGCGTCGCCGTCGAAGGTGAAGATCACCTCGGCGGTGGCGTTGTCCATCAGCAGCCGCCGGAGGATCTTGATGTGGTCCCCGCCGAAGGCCGTGCCGCAGGTGGCGATCGCGGTGGTGACCCCGGCCATGTGGCAGGCCATCACGTCCGTGTAGCCCTCGACCACCACGGCCCGCGAGGTCTTCGCGATCTCCTTCTTCGCCAGGTCGATGCCGTACAGGACCTGGGACTTCTTGTAGATCGCCGTCTCGGGCGTGTTCAGGTACTTGGGGCCGTTGTCGTCGTCGCGCAGCTTGCGGGCGCCGAAGCCGACCACCTCGCCGCTGATGTCGCGGATCGGCCACATCAGCCGGCCGCGGAAGCGGTCGATGGGCTTGCCGCTGCGGCTGTCCTGGGCGAGCCCGGAGGTGATCAGCTCCTTGTCGCTGAAGCCCTTGCCGCGCAGGAATCGGGTCAGGTGGTCCCAGCCGGCCGGGCTGTAGCCCACGCTGAAGTGCGCGGCCGCCCCCTGGTCGAAGCCCCGCTCGGCCAGGAACTTGCGGCCGATCTCCGCCTCGGGGCTGTCCAGCTGGTCGACGTAGAACTGGGCGGCCGCCTTGTGCGCCTCGACCAGCCGGATGCGCTCACCGCGGCCGCTGGTGCCGGCGGTGTAGCCGCCCTCCTCGTACCGCAGGGTGATGCCGGCCTGGCCTGCGAGGCGCTCGACCGCCTCCGAGAAGGAGAGGTGGTCGATCTTCATGATGAAGTCGAGGGTGTCCCCGCCCGCCTGGCAGCCGAAGCAGTGGTAGAGACCCTTGCTGGGGCTGACCTGGAAGGACGGGGACTTCTCGTCGTGGAAGGGGCACAGGCCCTTGAGGTTGCCGCCGCCCGCGTTGCGCAGCTGGAGGTAGTCGGAGACCACGGCGTCGATCGGGACCGCGTCCCGTACCGCCTTCACGTCGTCGTCGTTGATCCGTCCTGCCACGCGTGAAGTCTACGGCCGGACGCCGACAAACCCGTCAGGCCCCCTCGGGCGTGAGCAGCGACGAGAGCGGAACCGAGGGATCCGACAGTTTCTCGCGGTCCACGGGCTCCTTTGACCTGATCAGGGCCTGGATGTGCTCGGTCACATCCCACACGTTCACGTTCATCCCGGCGAGCACCCGCCCCTCCGAGAGCCAGAAGGCGATGAACTCCCGCTTGCCCGCGTCCCCGCGGATCAGCACCTGGTCGTAGCCGCCGGGCGGCGCGTAGCCCGAGTACTCCAGACCCACGTCGTACTGGTCGGAGAAGAAGTAGGGCACCCGGTCGTACGAGACCTCCTGCCCCAGCATGGCCCGCGCGGCGGCCGGGCCCCCGTTGAGGGCGTTGGCCCAGTGCTCGACCCGCAGCCGGGTCCCGAGCACCGGGTGGTGCGCGGCGGCCACGTCCCCGACCGCGAAGACGTCCGGGTCGGAGGTGCGCAGGGAGGCGTCCACCGCGATCCCGCCACCGTGCTCCCGGTCGACCAGGGCCAGCCCGGAGGTCTCGGCGAGCGCGGTGCGCGGCGCGGCCCCGATCGCGGCGAGCACCGCATGCGCCGGGTGCTCCTCCCCGTCGTCCGTACGGGCGGCCAGCACCATGCCGTCGTGGCCCACGATCTCGGTCAGCCGGGCCCCGAAGTGGAACCGCACCCCGTGATCGGCGTGCAGGTCCCCGAAGAGCCGGCCGATCTCCGGGCCGAGCACCGCGTGCAGCGGGGTGGGCTCGGGCTCGATGACCGTGACCTCCGCGCCGTACCCGCGGGCCGCCGCGGCGACCTCCAGGCCGATCCACCCGGCGCCCGCGATCAGCAGGTGGCCGTTGTCCCGGCCGAGCCCGGCCAGGACGCCCCGCAGCCGCTCGGCGTGCGCGAGGCGCCGCAGGTGGTGCACCCCGGCCAGGCCCGTGCCCGGGATGTCCAGGCGGCGCGGTTCGGCGCCGGTGGCCAGCAGCAGCTTGTCGTAGTGCAGGGCGGTGCCGTCGCCGAGGACCACCTTCTTGGCGTCCCGGTCCAGGTGGACGGCGGGCTGGCCGAGGTGCAGCTCGATGTCGGCGGCCGCGTACCAGGACGGCTCGTGGACGAAGACGCTGTCGCGGTCTTCCTTGCCCATCAGGTACCCCTTGGACAGCGGGGGCCGTTCGTAGGGATGGTCGCGCTCGTCGCCGATCAGGATCACCCGCCCAGTGAACCCCTCGGACCTCAGCGTTTCGGCCGCCTTTGCCCCGGCAAGCCCTGCGCCGACGATGACGAATGTCCGGTGTGCGTCGACCACCTGATGCCTCCTCATAACCTCTCCGCCACATGCGACCACATGCGAGCGTCCCGCAATGAGCCTGCCGCGTGAAGGGGGAGTGGCCCGATCAGCTCACCTGTCGGCGCGTCGCGTGCGCAGGGTGAGGCGTGCGTGCAGGGAACGGGCGGCTGCGTCGGTGAGGGACGCGATCTGGTCGATGACCGCTCGTTTCCTGGCCTTGTCGTCCGGTGCCGCGTCGAAAATGGCCCGGAACTGAGGGTCCAGACCCTCGGGGGCGCGGGCGCTGAGCGCCTCCGCGAGTTCGGCCAGGACGATGCGCTGGTCGGCGCGGATCCGCTCTTGTTCGTCGCGCTGCATGACGTACAGGTCGGCGACCGCCTTGAGGACGGCGCATTCGTTTCGCGCCTCGCGGGGGATCACCAGTTCGGCGGCGTACCGAGTGAGGCGGCCGGAGCCGTACGCCTCGCGGGTGGCGCCCTCGGCGGCCAGGCAGAAGCGGCCGATGAGCTGGCTGGTCGCGTCCTTCAGGCGGGCCTGGGCCACGGCCGAGCCGTCGTACCCGTGCGGCCACCACTCCTGCTCCATCAGCCGGTCGAGGGCGGCCCGCAGCTCCTCCGGCTCGGTGTCGGCGGGCACGTAGCGGCCGATGGCGACCCGCCAGATCGCGGTGCGCTCGGGTTCGGCGAAGAGGAGATTGGGGTCGAGGTGGCCGGCGTGCAGCCCGTCCTCGAAGTCGTGGACGGAGTACGCGACGTCGTCCGCCCAGTCCATGACCTGGGCCTCGAAGCACTTGCGGTCCGCGGGCGCGCCGAGGCGCAGCCACTCGAAGACCGGCAGGTCGTCCTCGTAGGCCCCGAACTTCACCGAGCCGGGGTCGGTCGGGTGGTCCCCGCGGGCCCACGGGTACTTGGTGGCGGCGTCCAGGCAGGCCCGGGTGAGGTTGAGGCCGACGCTGACGAGTTCGCCGCTCGCCGGATCGGGCACGAACCGCTTGGGTTCCAGACGGGTCAGCAGGCGCAGCGACTGGGCGTTGCCCTCGAATCCGCCGCAGTCCTTGGCGAACTCGTTCAGCGCCTCCTCGCCGTTGTGGCCGAAAGGCGGGTGTCCCATGTCGTGGGAGAGGCAGGCGGCCTCGACGAGGTCGGGGTCGCAGCCGAGCGCGGCGCCCAGCTCCCGGCCGACCTGGGCGCACTCCAGGGAGTGCGTCAGGCGGGTACGGGGGCTGGCGTCCCAGTCGTAGGAGCGGGTGCCGGGGGTGACCACCTGCGTCTTTCCGGCGAGGCGGCGCAGGGCGGCGGAGTGCAGCACGCGGGCGCGGTCGCGCTGGAAGGCGGTCCGCCCGGGCCGCTTGTCCGGCTCGGCGGCCCAGCGCTCGGTGGCGGTGGAGTCGTACAGGTCGTCTGCCAGGGCGTGCGCGGTGCCTTCCATGAAGAGACGGTAACCGGAACCTCTGACAAACCGGGATCAGGCGGAGAGGAGTTCCGGCCGTTCGGCGCTGAGGGGCAGGGCGCGCGCCCGGTCGTAGCGGTGGAGCAGGAGGCGGGCCAGGGCGGGGTGGTCGCCCAGGGGCGCGGCGGCGAGGGCGGGCGCGGCCGCGGCGGCCTGGGTGGCGAACCGGCCGGGCGCGGCGAAGTACGAGGCCACGGCCGGCCGGTGGTGACCGCGGGCGGCCAGGGCGCGGACGGCCTCGGGGACGGTGGGGGAGGCGGCGGAGGCGTAGGCGGGGACCACCGGGACGCCGCCGAGGCGCTCGGTGAGCAGGGCGGCGGTGTGGCGGGTGTCGGCGGCGGACTCGGGATCGCGGGAACCGGCGGCGGCGAGCACGACGGCCGTACTCGCGTGGTGGGCGGAGCCCCAGCCGGCCTCCAGGAGGCGTTCGTACAGGGCCTCGACGAGCAGCGGGTGCGGGCCGAGCGGCGCGGCGACGGCGACCCGCAGGTGCGGGGCGGCGGCGGCCGCCGCGGGGAGATCACGTTTGACGTGGTGCCCGCGGCCGAGGAGCAGCGGGACGAGGACCGCCTCGCCGTGCAGCTCGCGCAGGGTGTCGCCGAGCAGCGGCCGGTTCAGCTCGATGTGCCCGAGCCGGACGTCGAGCCGCGGGCGGAGCTCGCGGACCTGTTCGAGGAGGGCGAGGGCGGTATGGAGGGCGCGCGGGTCGCGACTGCCGTGGGCCACGGCGACGAGGGTGGGCTGCTGCATGGGTGGGCTCCGTGGGGCCGGGCGCGCGGCGGGCGCACTCCGCTGAGCTGCGTGCCGAGTTGGGCGGTGATCCGGGACAGCAGTTCGGCGGCGCTGCCGAAGGGGAGGGGCAGGGTGTCGGGAGGGTGCACCGGCTCCGTCATGAATCGATCCTGCGCGCCGGAGGTTGCCGGTGCGTTGCGCGGGGATGACGGGTGTTTTCCGGGTGCTCACCCGCCCGCTCGGTCATCCGTGCGAGTGAATGGAGGGGAGGAGGGAACTGGGGGCCGGGGCCCGCTCGTCAATCCGTGCGAACGAGGTGTGAAGCGTGGGGTGCAAGGGGGCGGTCATGAGGATGGACAGCTGGGCTCGGTCGGCGGCTCGGTCGGCGGCTCGGTCGGCGTCACGGACGGTGGCGCGGGCGGTGGCGGGCCGGCGGCCGAGGCTGCCGCGGGGCGTGCGGGCGCGGCGGCGGGTCGTGCAGGTGGTGATGGCGGGCTGCGCGCTGGCGCTGCTGCCCGCGGCGTGGACGCACGCGGCGGCCGCGGACCGGCTGCGGACCACGGCCGACGCGCCCTCCGCCGAGGTGGCCGTGGTGTTCGGGGCGGGTCTGTGGAACGGGCAGCCGACGCCCTATCTGGCCAACCGGCTCGATGCCGCCGCCGAGCTGTACCGCGCGGGCAAGGTCAAGGTCGTGCTGGTCACCGGGGACAACAGCCGCACGGAGTACGACGAGCCCGACGCGATGCGCAGGTATCTGACCGGGCAGGGGGTGCCGGACGGACGGATCGTCAGCGACTTCGCGGGCTTCGACACATGGGACTCGTGCGTCCGGGCCAAGGAGATATTCGGGGTCGACCGGGCCGTGCTGATCAGCCAGGGCTTCCACATACGCAGGGCCGTCGCCCTGTGCCAGGCGGCGGGCTTGGACTCGTACGGGGTCGGGGTGGCCGACGAGCACGACGCCACTTGGTACTACGGCGGGACCCGCGAGGTCTTCGCGGCCGGCAAGGCGGCGCTGGACGCGGCCTTCAAGCCGGATCCGCACTTCCTGGGACCCAAGGAGCAAGGGGTGTTGCGGGCCCTGGGGGCTCTGGCAGACTGACGAGGCATCGGCTATGCCGATTAGTCATATCCTGGTCGGTCTGTTCGAGCATCAGAGGTGTGAACCGTGCCTGTTGTGGATCTGAGCGGCAAGGTCGTCGTCATCACCGGCGCAGCCCGTGGCCTGGGCGCGGCGGCGGCGCGGGCCGTGGTGGACGGTGGCGGCAAGGTGCTGGTCACCGATGTGCTGGAGGCGGAGGGCGCGGAGACGGCCGCGAAGCTCGGCGGCTCGGCACGCTTCCTGCGGCACGACGTGACGAGCGAGGCCGACTGGCAGGCGGCACTGGAGTACGCGGTCGCCGAGTTCGGCCGCATCGACGGACTGGTGAACAACGCCGGGATAGCCACCGGCCAGTTCCTGGAGCACGAGAGCGTCGAGCACTTCCGCCAGGTCGTGGAGATCAACCTGGTCGGCGTGTTCATCGGCATCAAGACCGCGATCCCGCTGCTGCGGGCGAACGGCGGCGGCTCCATCGTCAACATCTCCTCCGCCGCGGGCCTGACCGGCCTCGCGCTCACCGCCGGCTACGGCGCGTCCAAGTGGGGCGTGCGCGGCCTGTCGAAGATCGGCGCGGTCGAGCTCGCCGAAGCCCGGATCCGCGTGAACTCCGTACACCCCGGCATGACGCTGACCCCGATGACCGCCCCCGTCGGCATCCAGGCCGGCGAGGGCAACTACCCCGGTACCCCGATGGGCCGCGTCGGCGTCCCCGAGGAGATCGCCGCCGCCGTGGCCTTCCTGCTCTCGGACGCCGCCGGCTACATGACGGGCGCCGAGCTGGCGGTCGACGGCGGCTGGACGGCGGGCCTCACGGTGAAGTACCTGACCGGCCAGTGATCCTCGCGGAGGTGTGCGTGCCACCGCCGGTGATCCGGGCCTCACAGGAGCGGGCGGGCGGCGCTGAGGGGGAGCAGGCCGGCTTGTAACGCGAGGCGGCGGCCCGCGTAACACCGCCGTCGCACGCTGGACCGCATGCACACCCCGGAAGCAGCCGCCACCGCCACGCACTGTCCGTACTGCGCGTTGCAGTGCGGGATGAACCTCCGCCCTGAACCGGGCGGCGAAGGCGTCGCGGTGGAGGAGCGGGCGGACTTCCCCGTCAACCGGGGCGCGCTGTGCGGCAAGGGCCGTACCGCCCCCGCCGTGCTCTCCTCCCGGGTACGCCTGACCGGACCGCTCGTCCGCACCCACGCAGGGCGGCTCGAACCGGCCACCTGGGAGGAGGCCCTCGACACCGTCGCCGAGGGCCTCGCCCGCACGGGCCGCGCGTACGGGCCAGACGCGGTCGGCGTCTTCGGCGGCGGCGGGCTCACCAACGAGAAGGCGTACGCGCTCGGCAAGTTCGCCCGGGTGGCCCTGCGCACCTCGCAGATCGACTACAACGGCCGCTTCTGCATGTCCTCGGCCGCCGCCGCGCACCAGCGGGCCTTCGGGCTCGACCGGGGCCTGCCCTTCCCGCTGGAGGACATCCCCCGCACCGGCTGCGTGATCCTCGTCGGCTCGAACCTCGCCGAGACCATGCCGCCGGCCCTGCGCTACCTCACCGAGCTGAAGGAGAACGGCGGCACCCTGATCGTCATCGACCCCCGCCGCACCCGCACCGCCGAACAGGCCGACCTGCACCTCGCCCCACGGCCCGGCACCGACCTCGCGCTCGCCCTCGGCATGATGCACCTCGTGGTGGCGGAGGGGCACACGGACGAGGAGTTCATCGCGGACCGCACCACCGGCTGGGAGGCGGCGCGGGCCGCCGCCATGGCCCACTGGCCCGAGCTGGTGGAACGCATCACAGGCGTCCCCGTCCCCAGGCTCCGCGAGGCGGTCGAGATGTTCTGCGCGCCGTCCTCCGCGATGGTCCTCACCGCCCGCGGCCCGGAGCAGCAGTCCAAGGGCACCGACACCGTCGGAGCCTGGATCAACCTGTGCCTGGCCACCGGCCGGGCCGGCCGCTCGCTCTCCGGCTACGGCTGCCTCACCGGCCAGGGCAACGGCCAGGGCGGCCGCGAGCACGGCCAGAAGGCCGACCAGCTCCCCGGCTACCGCAAACTGACCGACCCGGCTGCCCGGGCGCACGTGGCAGGGGTCTGGGGCGTCGACCCCGACGCCCTCCCCGGCCCCGGCCGCAGCGCGTACGAACTCCTCGACGCCCTCGGTACGGACGTCCGCGCCCTCCTCCTCATGGGCTCCAACCCGGTGGTCTCGGCCCCCCGCGCCTCCCACATCGAGGACCGCATCCGCTCCCTGGACTTCCTCGCGGTGGCCGACGTGGTCCTCTCCGAGACCGCCGCCCTCGCGGACGTGGTCCTTCCGGTCACCCAGTGGGCGGAGGAGACCGGCACCACCACGAACCTCGAGGGCCGCGTCCTGCTCCGCCGCCGCGCCCTGACCCCGCCGCCCGGAGTCCGCACCGACCTGGAGGTCCTGCACGGCCTCGCCGCCCGCCTCGGCATCGAGAAGGGCTTCCCCACCGCCCCTGAGGAGGTCTTCGACGAACTGCGCCGCGCCTCCGCCGGCGGCCCGGCCGACTACTCGGGCATCAGCTACGACCGCATCGAGGCCGAACAGGGCGTCTTCTGGCCCTGCCCGGACGGCTCTTCGGGCACGCCCCGGCTCTTCCTGGACGGCTTCGCCACCGACGACGGCCGGGCCCGCTTCGTCCCCGTCACCCACCGGGACGCCGCCGAGGTCCCGGACGCCGACTACCCGCTGTTCCTCACCACCGGCCGCGTGGTCGCCCAGTACCAGTCCGGCGCCCAGACCCGCCGCGTCGCCGAGCTCAACGCGGCCGCCCCCGGCCCCTTCGTGGAACTCCACCCCCGCCTCGCCGCCCGCCTCGGTGCCGTCGACGGCAGCCCGCTGGCGGTGATCTCCCGCCGCGGCCGGGCCGTGGCCCCGGCCCGCATCACGGACACCATCCGCGCGGACACCGTCTTCATGCCCTTCCACTGGCCGGGCGAGGGCCGCGCCAACACCCTGACCAACCCCGCGCTGGACCCGGTCTCCCGCATGCCGGAGTTCAAGGTCTGCGCGGTCCGCGTCGAGCCGGCCTGACCGGCAGGACGCCCCGCGCCCTCAGGACGCGAGCCGGGTCACTTTCGTCACCTTGCACGTGACCTGTCCCCGGATCTGCTCGAGGGCACCGGCGGTCGTCTCCGCCCGCTGCCCCGGGGCCAGGTTGTTGCTGAGGGCCGCACCCTCGGCGAGCCGCACGCCCGAGGGGCCCACGAACTCGACGCCGACGATGTACGTACTGGTCTCACCGCTGCGATTCGTGATCATCAGCTTGGCCGACGGCCAGTGCGTGGCCGGGTCCACCTGGCACGAGGTGATCCGCACGTCGCCGACGGGTCCAGGATTCGCGGCCGGTGACGCCTGCGAAGCCGGCGCCCGGGGCGGGGACGTCCCGACGGCGGGTGTCGCCGCCGGCGCGCTCTCCTCGTCCTTCGTGCCGCCGCCGTCCGGGCCGATGGTGGCCAGCAGACCGGCGAGGCCCACCAGCATCAGCACGCCGAGGAGGCCGAGGCCGACGCCCAGGGCGACCCGCCTCCTGGCGGCGCGCGGCGGCGGAGGCGTGAGCGGTCCGGGCGGAGGGCGGCTGTCCCGGGGGTGCCAGCCGGGGGGCGGATTCGGGTTCGACACGGGACACCCCCGGGGTTCGGGCCGGTGGCCTGCCTGCGGCTTCGACGTCTGCCGTGCTGTTCAGCATCGCACCGGTCCGGCGCGGCCACCTGTCGGCGAAGGCCCGGCCGGGCGCCGCGGCCGGATCGGACATGGGTGCGGCCCGCTTCGGGGCCGCCCTCGGGGGGTAACCATCCGGTCACGCACCGGACGCAGAAAGTGCTCGCACGCCCCTCGTGGCAGCGATGTGTCGTACCCCACACTGAGTTGCGGTGCCTGAGTCCTCGGACCCCTGGAGGTCGCCCCCGTGCAGACCCAGACGCAGCCCCCGACCGCCACCCTGACCGTGACCGATCAGCCCGAGCGCGAGGCCGAGGCCATGGACGACGAGCCAGAGCCCCTCGACCTGGCCGAACAGGTCGAGCAGGTGCCGGCACAGCGCAAGCGCGTGGACAGCGGGGGCGGAGCGGCGAGTCCGTCCGCCGACCTGTTCCGGCAGTACCTGCGCGAGATAGGCAGGATCCCGCTGCTCACCGCCGCCGAGGAGGTCGACCTCGCGCGGCGCGTCGAAGCCGGCCTGTTCGCCGAGGAGAAACTCGCCGGCACCCCGGACCTCGACTCCCAGCTCGCCTTCGACCTCGACAAACTCGTCGTCATGGGGCGCATGGCCAAACGCCGGCTCATCGAGTCGAACCTCCGCCTCGTGGTCTCCGTCGCGAAGCGGTACGTGGGCCGCGGGCTCACCATGCTCGACCTCGTGCAAGAAGGGAACCTCGGGCTCATACGGGCCGTTGAGAAGTTCGACTACGCCCGCGGGTTCAAGTTCTCCACCTACGCCACCTGGTGGATCCGGCAGGCGATGTCCCGGGCCCTCGCCGACCAGGCCCGGACCATCCGCGTGCCCGTCCACGTCGTGGAGCTGATCAACCGCGTCGTGCGCGTACAGCGCCGCATGCTCCAGGAGCGCGGGTACGAGCCCACCGCCGAAGAGGTCGCCGCCCACCTGGAACTGACCCCCGAGCGGGTCCTCGAGGTGCTCCGCCTCGCGCAGGAGCCGGTCTCCCTGCACGCCCCGGTCGGAGAAGAGGACGACGTCGCGCTCGGCGACCTCATCGAGGACGGCGACGCCGCCTCTCCCGTGGAGTCCGCCGCGTTCTTCCTGCTGCGCGAGCACCTGGAGGCCGTGCTGTCGACCCTCGGCGAGCGCGAGCGCAAGGTCGTCCAGCTGCGGTACGGGCTCGACGACGGGCGCCCGCGCACCCTGGAGGAGATCGGCCGGATCTTCGGCGTGACGCGCGAGCGGATCCGCCAGATCGAGTCCAAGACCCTCAACAAGCTGCGCGACCACGCCTTCGCCGACCAGCTGAGGGGCTATCTGGACTGAGGCGGGACACCGGAAGGGGGCGCCCCGAAGGACGCCCCCACCCCACCGTTCGACCGCGGTCGGCCAGTCGGCCGCTCGACTAGTCGACCTCGGCCACCGCCTGCGCGAACTGCGCCGCGTACAGCCGCGCGTACGCGCCGTCCGACGCGAGCAGCTCCTCGTGCGTGCCCTGTTCCACGATCGAGCCGCTCTCCATCACCAGGATCACGTCCGCGTCGCGGATCGTGGACAGCCGGTGCGCGATCACGAAGGACGTACGGCCGTGCGCCAGGCGCGCCATCGCCTTCTGGATCAGCACCTCGGTACGGGTGTCCACCGAGCTCGTCGCCTCGTCGAGCACCAGGATCACCGGGTCCGAGAGGAACGCCCGGGCGATGGTGATCAGCTGCTTCTCGCCCGCGCTGACCCCTGCGCCCTCGTCGTCCAGCACGGTGTCGTAGCCGTTCGGCAGGGTGCGGATGAAGCGGTCCGCGTGGGCCGCCCGCGCCGCCTCCTCGATCTCGGCGCGCGTGACTTCGCGCGAGGCACCGTAGGCGATGTTCTCCGCGATGGTGCCGCCGAACAGCCAGGTGTCCTGGAGCACCATGCCGATGCCGCCGCGCAGTTCCTCGCGCGTCATCTTCGCGATGTCCACGCCGTCCAGGGCGATCTCGCCGCCCGTGACCTCGTAGAACCGCATCAGCAGGTTGACCAGGGTGGTCTTGCCCGCGCCCGTCGGGCCGACGATCGCGACCGTGTGCCCGGGCTCGACTGTCAGCGAGAGGTTCTCGATCAGCGGCTTGTCCGGCTCGTAGCGGAAGGCCACCTTGTCGAGGGTGACCTGACCGCGCAGGGTCTCCGGCCGCTCCGGAACCTCGGCGTCCGGCTCCTGCTCCTCCGCGTCCAGCAGCTCGTAGACCCGCTCCGCGGAGGCGACGCCGGACTGGATGAGGTTCGCCATCGTGGCGACCTGCGTCAGCGGCATCGAGAACTGGCGCGAGTACTGGATGAAGGCCTGCACATCACCGATCGACAGGGTGCCCGAGGCGACCCGGAGACCGCCGACGACCGCGATCAGCATGTAGTTGACGTTCGATATGAAGAACATCACCGGCTGCATGATGCCGCTGACCAGCTGCGCCTTGAAGGAGGCCCGGTACAGCGCTTCGTTCTGCTCGGCGAAGAGGGCCGCGGACTCCTTCTGCCGGCCGAACACCTTGACCAGCGTGTGGCCCGAGTACATCTCCTCGATGTGCGCGTTGAGCGTGCCGGTGGTCTTCCACTGCGCCACGAACTGCGGCTGCGACTTCTTGCCGATCTTCGCCGCGGCGTAGACCGAGATCGGCACGGTCACCAGCGCGACCAGCGCAAGCAGCGGCGAGATCCAGAACATCATGGCGAGCACGCCGAGGATGGTCAGCAGCGAGTTCAGCAGCTGCCCCATCGTCTGCTGGAGCGTCTGGCCGATGTTGTCGATGTCGTTGGTGGCCCGGCTGAGCACCTCGCCGCGCTTCTGCTGGTCGAAGTACGACAGCGGCAGCCGCGACAGCTTCGCCTGGAGCTCCTCGCGCATCCGGTAGACGGTGCCGTTCATGACGTGGTTCGACAGCCTGGTGGCGACCAGCATCAGCAGCCCGGCGAGGGTGAACACCACCAGCGCCCAGATCGCCACGACCCCGACCGCGCCGAAGTCGATGCCCTGGCCCGGCGTGAAGTCGGTGCCGGACAGCATGTCCGCCATGCCGTCCTGGCCCTTGGCGCGCAGCCCGTCCAGCGCCTGCTGCTTGCTGATCCCGTCCGGCATCTGCCGCCCGACGATCCCCGCGAAGACCAGGTCGGTGGCCTCGCCGAGGATCTTCGGGCCGACGACCGCGCACCCGACGCTGCCGACGACGGCCGCGACCATGCCCCACAGCTTGGCCCGGTCCTGCGCGATCTGGCCGAGCAGCCGCTTGCCCGAGCCCTTGAAATCCATGGACCGTTGGACCGGTCCCGCCATCATCCGTCCTCCGGGCCCGCTCATGCGGCCTCCGCCTCCGTCAGCTGGGAGAGCACGATCTCCCGGTAGGTCTCATTGCCGGCCATCAGCTCGTGGTGGCGTCCTTCGCCCACGACCTGTCCCTCGTCCAGGACGATGATCCGGTCGGCGTCGCGGATCGTGGAGACCCGCTGGGCGACGATCACCACGGTCGCGTCCTCGGTCTCGCGGGCGAGCGCCGCGCGCAGCGCCGCGTCCGTCGCGTAGTCCAGGGCCGAGAAGGAGTCGTCGAAGAGATAGATCTCCGGGCGCTGAACCAGGGTGCGGGCGATGGCCAGACGCTGGCGCTGCCCGCCGGAGACGTTGGTTCCGCCCTGGGTGACGGGCGCCTCCAGACCGCCTTCCAGCGTGGACACGAACTCCTTGGCCTGGGCCACCTCCAGCGCCTGCCACAGCTCTTCGTCGGTCGCGTCCGGGCGCCCGTAGCGCAAGTTGGAAGCGACGGTTCCGGAGAACAGGTAGGGCTTCTGCGGGACCATGCCGACGGTCTTGGCGAGCAGATCCGGGTCCAGCCGCCGTACGTCCTCCCCGTCGACCAGCACCTCGCCGCCGGTCGCGTCGAACAGCCGCGGGATCAGGCCCAGCAGCGTGGACTTGCCGCTGCCGGTGGAGCCGATCACGGCCGTGGTCTCTCCCGGACGGGCCAGCAGGTCGACCCCGCGCAGGACCGGGGCCTCGGCGCCGGGGTAGCGGAAGTCGGCGCCGCGCAGCTCGAGGCGTCCGCTCCGGGTGAGCTCGCGCACCGGGTCGGCGGGCGGGACCACGCTGGAATCGGTGTCCAGGACCTCCTGGATGCGCTCGGCGCAGACCTCGGCGCGCGGCACCATCATGAACATGAAGGTGGCCATCATCACGGACATGACGATCTGCATGAGGTAGGCGAGGAAGGCCGTCAGCTGGCCGATCTCCATGCCGCCGCTGTCGACGCGCATCGCACCGAACCAGATGACGGCGACGCTGGAGATGTTCACGACCACGATGACGGTCGGGAACATGTACGCCAGCAGCTTGCCGACGGCCAGCGAGACGCCGGTCAGGTCGGCGTTCGCGTCCCGGAAACGATCCTTCTCGTAATCGTCGCGGACGAAGGCGCGGATCACCCGGTTGCCGGTGATCTGCTCGCGCAGCACCCGGTTCACGGTGTCCAGGCGGTCCTGCATCTGGCGGAACAGCGGCCGCGTCTTGAAGACGATCGTGCCGACCGACAGGCCGAGTACGGGGACCACGGCGAGCAGGACGCCCGACAGCTTCACGTCCAGCGACAGCGCCATGACGATGCCGCCGACGCACATGATCGGCGCCGAGACCATCAGCGTGAAGGTCATCAGCACCAGCATCTGGACCTGCTGGACGTCGTTCGTCGTACGGGTGATCAGCGACGGGGCGCCGAACTGGCCGAGCTCCCGCGCGGAGAAGCTCTGTACGCGGTCGAAGATCGCGGCGCGCACGTCCCGGCCGAAGGCCGCCGCCGTGCGGGCGCCGTAGTAGACGGCTCCGACGTTGCAGACCAGCTGGACGAGCGAGACACCGAGCATCAGCACGCCGAAGCGCAGGATGTAGCCGGTGTCACCGTTGACGACACCGTTGTCAATGATGTCCGCGTTGAGGGTGGGCAGGTAGAGGCTCGCACTGGTCTGGAGCAGTTGCAGCAGCACCAGCAGGGCGATGGGTTTTTTGTACTGACCCAGATGGGTCCGCAGCAGTCGTATGAGCACGCGCAGGCTCCGGTCGGCATGATCGAGGGGGTTCACCCCATCTTCGGCCAACCGGAGGCTTGATCCCCAGCGGTTTTCGCAAAGGACGGTCAAAAGGAGTAGACCGCTCTGCGACGCCCGACCTAGAACGCGCCGGGGTGGATCTGCTCCCGCGTCGCGATGTACTGCTGGCGCACGGCCTGCCAGGCCGGGAACTCCTCGCCGGGCTCGAACACCTGCGCCGCGGGGGCCGGCCAGACCGGCGGGGTGTGCGGGGCCAGTGTGCCCTGCGCCACTCCGAGCGCCCACGCCGCCTGTCGCGCCGCGCCCAGCGCCGCGTAGTCGGCCGGCGCGGGGACGACGATCTGCGTCCCGAACAGCCCGGGGGCAGCGGCCTGTACGGCGGGCAGCTCGGCCGCCGCGCCCAGCAGGAACACCCGGCGGATCTCGACCCCGCGCGAGCGCAGCACGTCCAGCGCGTCCACCAGCCCGCACAGCATGCCCTCGAAGGCGGCCCGGGCCAGGTGCTCCGGCTTCATCGAGTCCCGGCGCAGCCCGGACAGCGTTCCGGCGGTGTGCGGCAGGTTCGGCGTCCGCTCGCCCTCCAGGTACGGCAGGAGCACGAGGCCGTGCGCGCCCGGCGTCGACTTCAGCGCCAGCTCGGACAGTCCCTCCAGGTCGGTGCCCAGCAGTTCGGCGGTGCCGCGCAGCGCCCGTACGGCATTGGAGGTGTTCACGACCGGCAGGTGCATGCCGGTCGCGTCGGCCAGCGAGGTGATCAGACCGCCCGGCTCCGACAGCGCCTCGTGGTGCACCGCCATCACCGAGCCGGAGGCGCCCAGCGAGACCACCGCGTCGCCGGGGCCGAGCCCCAGCCCGAGCGCGGCGGCCATCGTCTCGCCGGTGCCGGCCGATATCAGCAGCCCCTCGGGAGTGGTCCCGGCGGCATCGGCCGGACCGAGCACCTCGGGCAGCAGCGCCCGGTGCCCGAGCGCCAGCTCGACCAGGTCGGGCCGCCAGGAACCGGTGGCCGCAGACCAGTACCCGGTGCCGGAGGCGCCGCCCCGGTCGGTGGTCCGGCGGGCCGGCCGGCCCAGCAGCTGCCAGACCAGCCAGTCGTGCGGGGACATCACCACGGCCACCCGGCGGGCGGCCTCCGGCTCGGTCCGGGCCAGCCAGGCGAGCTTCGCTACCGGCTGGGCGGCGTGCGGGACCGAACCCACCGCCTCGGCCCACGCGTGCCGGCCGCCGAAGGTGTCGACGAGGTCGGCAGCGGCGACCTGCCCGCGCTTGTCGTTGCCGACCAGGGCGGGGTGTACGAGTGCGCCCTGCGCGTCCAGCGGCAGCAGGCCGTGCTGCTGCGCGGAGACCCCGATGGCCTGGACCCCTTCGAGGAGCCCGCCGCCGGCGGCCTCGCCGAGCGAGAGCAGCCAGGCCTGCGGATCGGTCTCGTAGGGGTTCGTGCCATCGGGTTCCCCGGTGGGCTGTGGATGGGGTGCGTACCCCTGGCGCAGCACGGCACCGGTGTCGGTGTCGCAGACGACTATGCGAGTGAAGGCGGAAGAGCTGTCCAGCCCGGCGACTATCCCCATGTGGAGAATTCTGCCGCACGCCGGGCCGGTCTCCTCCGCCTCGGACGCCTCAGGTGTTGCTGGTGCCCCAGTCGTCCTCGCCGCCGCCGACCCGGTCGCGCAGTCCGCGTACCCGCCCGGCCAGCGACGCGGGTACGGCGTCGCCGACCTTTTCGCTCACCGCGGCGAAGGCCTTCCCGGCGAACTCGCGCCCGGTGTGCCCGGCGGTCTCGGCGGCGTTCCGCACCGCGGGGTTCTGGGCGAACTCCCGCGCCGACTTCTTCAGCGACTCGTAGCGCTCGCGCCCGGCCCGGGTCCCGAGCACGTACCCGAGGGCCAGTCCGACCGCGAACGTGACCTTGTACCGCATGCCTGCCACCCTTCGTCGTGTGGTGCCCGGCCTGCTGTCGATACCGATTGGCGGAGCACCCCCCTGCTTGCGCTAATCTATGACTCGCAACGGGCGCTCGCCCCCCGGCAAGGCCGGAGGTGGGCTGTTCGATGCACCGCAGCAATCCCCTGTAGCTCAATTGGCAGAGCAGCCGGCTGTTAACCGGCAGGTTACTGGTTCGAGTCCAGTCGGGGGAGCGCGGTCCCCTGTAGCTCAATTGGCAGAGCATTCGGCTGTTAACCGGAGGGTTGCTGGTTCGAGTCCAGCCGGGGGAGCAACGAGAAGAAGAGGGCCCCTCGTGGGTCCTCTTCTTTTCTTTGTCGCCCCGTCCGGGAACCGGGCAGCCCTCAGCGCGGTCTCTCTGAACAGGCGAAGCCGATCATGCGAGGCATCCGAGGCAGGAGATCGTATGAGCGGCTATGCTGCGGCAGACGGCGCGCACACATGTACGCGCCACGCCGTGAAGGGGCGGTAGCTCAGCCGGTTAGAGCAGCGGACTCATAATCCGTCGGCCGTGGGTTCGAGTCCCACCCGCCCCACTGCGAGCCGCAGGTGCAGAAACGATCGCACCTGCGGCTTTGGCGTGTTGCGGGCTAGAAGTTCTCCGTTTCGTCCGCGAGGTGGCGCAGTACGTCCGTCAGATCCTGGCGGCGGGCGAACGCGACGCGCTGGCGGTGGGCGCCCGAGCCGTCGCGGAGCAGGCCCGCCAGGGTCTTGGCCGCGTGGTCGAGGTCGCCCGAGGCGGCCAGGGCCGGGGCGACCAGGTCCAGCAGGGCCTCCGCCAGGTCGGCCGCCGGGAGTTCGGCGCCCGTGTACGGGTCGAGGCCGAAGCCCTCCAGGCCGTCGTGGGCCGCCCGCCAGCGGGCCAGTCGCAGTACGTCGTCCCGCAACGGTGGATCGGGGTGCTGTTCCGCGATCTCCCGCAGCGCCGTGGCCACCAGCGCACGGACCAGCTCGGCCTGGAGGATGGCCGTGTCCAGGTACGGGGACATGTCCGGCGCCCGGATCTCGAGCGTCGGCCAGTGCCCCGACGGGCGCAGGTCCCAATAGACCATCTTCGTGTCCAGCGCCGCGCCCGAGCCGAGCAGCGTCTGCACCGAGCGCCGGAAATGCGCCGTGGACGTGAAGTGCGGAGGCAGCCCCGCCGAGGGCCAGCCCGACCAGGCCATCGCCCGCCAGCTGGCGTGGCCGGTGTCACGGCCGCCCCAGAACGGCGAGTTGGCAGCCAGCGCGATCAGCGTCGGCAGCCACGGTCTGACCCGATTGGACACCGCGACCGCCGTGTCCACGTCGAGCGTCCCCACGTGGATGTGCCGGCCGCAGCTCACCAGGGTGTCGGTGAGCGCGCCGAAGCGGCGGTGCTGCTCGCGCTGGCGCGGCTCGTCGTCGGTCAGGTGCAGGGGCCCCTCCACCGCCAGGACCGGAGAGGGAGCGGCCAGCAGGCGGCAGCCGTGGGCGCGGGCGGCCCGGCCGAGGGTGCGCCGCAGGGCGGCGAGCTCCTCGCGCAGCGTGGCCGCCGAATGGGCGATCGGGGTGGAGATCTCCACCTGGTAGCGGGTGCCCTCGGGGTGCAGCTCGCCCGGCAGCCCGCCGGCCGTGGCGAGGACGAGTTGGGCGGCGGGGACCACCCGGAAGGTGCGGGCGTCGACGAGGAGGAACTCCTCCTCGACACCGACGGTGAGGGGAACGGTGGAACGCACCGTGTTCTGCGCGGTGCCGGTGCTCGTGGTGCTGTTGCCAGGTTCGATCACTACGCCTCCCTGGACATACGAGTCTTTTCATCATGAGCTGAACACCAGGCGAGGAGCGCACGTCGATTCGGTCAAAAGTCCGGTGATAGTGGCGAGTTAGCGGCAAAGGCCGGTCCGGCGTGGGGCCGGGGATCCGGGTGGGGTGACTGGTGCCGGTGCGTGCATACGGAAAAAAGATCCGGGGGCCGCCACCGGCCGGTGGTTATCATCCGCTGTGACCCCGATCGCCGCGCCCGACCGCCCGCAGCGGCGAATATTCGCCGACCTCACCCCGTTGCGCACGTCCCGCGACTACCGGCGGCTGTGGATCGGCGGCACCATTTCCTGGGTCGGCCAGGCGATGACGGCCCTCGCGATCTCCCTCCAGGTCTACGACATCACCCGGTCCAGCTTCTCCGTCGGGCTCGTCGGACTCTTCTCGCTCGTCCCGCTCGTCGCCTTCGGGCTCTACGGCGGGGCCATCGCCGACACCGTCGACCGCCGCAAGCTCGGCCTCTACAGCTCGCTGGGCGCCGCCGGACTGTCGGTCGCGCTCGCCGCCGCCGCGCTGCTCGACTACCACCGCGTCTGGTTCCTGTACGCCGTCGTCGCACTCCAGGCGGTGTGCGGGGCGCTCTCCGGGCCGGCCAGGTCCGCCATGATCCCGCGGCTGCTGCCGGCCGGGCAGCTGCCCGCCGCCAACGCGCTGAACTCCGTGACGATGACCTCCGGGACCATGGCGGGCCCGATGCTGGGCGGGCTGATCGTCGGCTGGTGGGGGTACCAGGCGGCGTACCTGATCGACGCCGTGACCTTCCTCGCCGCCCTCTACGCGATGTGGCGGCTGCCGTCGATGAAGCCCGACCGCGCGGAGGGGACGCGGGGGAGGGCCTCCGTCGTCGACGGCCTGCGCTTCCTCGGGACCCGGCCCAACATCCGGATGACCTTCTTCTCCGACATGGCCGCCATGGTGCTGGCGCACCCCCGGGCGCTGTTCCCGGCCGTCGCCGTGCTCTGGTACGGCGGCGACGCCAAGACGGTCGGCCTGCTGGTGGCCGCGCCCGCCGTCGGGGCCCTGCTGGGCGGGCTGTTCTCCGGATGGCAGGGCCGCATCCGCCGGCACGGGCTGGCGATCGTGTTCGCCGTCGCCGCGTGGGGGCTGGCCATCGCGGTCTTCGGGCTCACCCGGAACCTGTGGCTCGGGCTGTTCTTCCTGGCCGTGGCCGGGTGCGCGGACACCGTCTCGATGGTGTTCCGGACCACCATGCTCCAGGCCGCCACCCCGGACGAGATGCGCGGCCGCCTCCAGGGCGTGTTCATCGTGGTCGTCGCGGGCGGGCCCCGGCTCGGGGACTTCCTCGCCGGGACCGCCGCGGACCTGACCTCCCCCGCCGTGGCGATCACGGGCGGGGGCCTCGGCTGCGTACTGGTGCTCGGTCTGCTCGTGCTCCGGTGGCGGGGCTTCGCCCGCTACGACGCGCGGTCCCCGCAGGCCTGATCGCCCGGACCGGACAGGGCCTAGGCACTGTTTCTCGGATCTCCTGACGTGGGTGGGGTGTTGGGGTCAGGCTGGCTGCATGGGCCGTGGGGATCTGACGAACGCGGAGTGGGACCGGCTGGAGTCGTTCCTGCCTCCTGGTGGCGCCCGTGGGGGCCGGTGGAGTGATCACCGCCGGGTGATCAACGGGGTGCTCTACCGGGTTCGGACGGGCGTGCAGTGGCGGGATCTACCGGAGCGGTTCGGGCCGTGGGAGACCGTCTACAAACGCCATCGCCGCTGGTCAGCCGATGGAACGTGGACGATGCTGCTGTCCCGGATCCAGGCGACCGAAGACGCCACGGGCCAGATCGACTGGGACGTCTCGGTGGACTCGACAGCGGTGCGGGCCCACCAGCACGCCGCCGGCGCAAGGAAGGCACCGACGGCCCTGGCTCCCCAAAAGGGGAACGTTGGGGGGACGAACCAGGTCGATCCGGCATTGCGGAAACTGGCGGTCCGGCTCGAGGAAGTGGTCAGATCGGCGAGTGCCTGGGACGCTCCCGCGGCGGATTCACCACCAAAATCCACCTCGCCGCTGACGGGCGATGCCGGCCTCTCGCCCTCGTCCTGACACCCGGACACTACGGTGACGGCCCGCAATTCGAGCGGGTACTGGAGCAGGTCTCCGTGCCCCGTATCGGAGTGGGACGGCCCCGCACCCGGCCCGACCATGTCCTGGCGGACAAGGCCTACACATCCCGGAAGAACCGTCGCTACCTGCGACGACGCGGAATCCGGCACACCATCCCCGAACGCCGCGACCAGCAAAGACACCGCAGGAACCGCGGTTCCCGAGGCGGCCGCCCCACCGGCTTCGACAGCGAGCGCTACAAGAAACGCAACACCGTCGAACGCGCCATCAATCGCCTGAAGGGCTTCCGCGCCGTCGCCACCCGTTACGAGAAACGCGCCTACATCTACCTCGGCACCGTCACCCTCGCAGCCCTCATCATCTGGCTCCGCACATGATCCGAGAAACAGTGCCTAGGCGTCCACCGGTTCCCGGGTGCGGTCGCCGCCCGCGGTTCCGGTGTTGGTGGTGCCGGCCGGCTCGAACAGCAGGATCTGCGCCTCCTCGTCCGCCGCCGGGCAGTGCTCCACCCCGCGCGGGACGACGTACATCTCGCCGGGGCCCAGGACCACGTCCCCGTCGCGCAGACGGATCGTCAGCGTGCCGCCGACCACCAGGAAGAGCTCGTCGGTGTCCTCGTGGGTGTGCCAGACGAACTCGCCCTGGAGCCTGGCGAGCTTGACCTCGTAGTCGTTGACGCGGGCGATCCGCCGGGGGGCCCACTGATCGGTGAATCCGGCCAGTTTCTCGGCGATGTTGACCTTCTGTGTCGTCATGCGGACAGCCTGGGGGAGGCGTCGCGGGCGGTCTTGTACGTTCCTGACATGGCCGCGATACGTCCGCGCAGTACCGTCTCCGCCTGGCAGCCGCCGGTTGCGGGCATCGCCGAGGTCTTCCACGCCCGCTTCACCGAGCACGCCTACCCGGCCCATGTGCACGACACCTGGGCGCTGATGATCCTGGACGGCGGACGGGTCGACTTCGCGCTGGACCGCGAGCGGCACGGCGTCGGCGTCGACGGGGCGGTGATCCTGCTGCCGCCCGGGGTGGTCCACGACGGGCGGACCGTGACCGAGGCCGGCTTCCGCAAGCGCGTGCTGTACCTGGACACCTCCGTGCTGCCGGAGCGGCTCACCGGAGCCGCCGTCGACACCCCGCTGCTGGCCGACCCAGCGCTGCGCGAGCGCGTGCACGGGCTGCATCTGGCGCTCGGGGAGCGGGACCCCTTCGAGGCCCAGTCGCGGCTGGCCTTCGTGGGGGAGCGGCTGCACCGGTGGCTGGCGGGGCGCGAGGCGCCGGCGGGCGGGGCGACGGGCGCGCAGGTCGCCGTACGGCTGCGCGAACTGCTCGACGCGCGGGTCGTCGAGGGGATCACCCTGGAGGAGGCCTCGGCGGAGCTGGGGCACATCCATTCCACGCAGCTGATCCGGAGCTTCCGGACGGCGTACGGGCTGCCGCCGCACGCGTATCTCACGGGGCGTCGGGTGTCGGCGGCGCGGCGGCTGCTGCTGGCGGGGATGCGGCCGGCCGAGGCGGCCACGGCGGCGGGGTTCTACGACCAGGCGCACCTGACCCGCCACTTCGGGCGCCATGTCGGGATCAGTCCGGCGCGGTTCGCCCGGTCCGGCCGGTCCGGCCGGCCGTGACGGACGTACCGTCTCCGGCCGCCGGGGTCAGGGCCTGCCGACGATGCCGCGGGCCACGCCCAGGTCCACCAGGTCCTGCGGGCGGATGCGGAGTTGGTCCGCGGTGGCGGGGGCGTCCTCCGGGGGGCGCTTGAGGATGGCCGCCGCCAGTTCCGGGGCGATGACCGAGAAGTAGCTGTCCGGGGTGACCCAGGTGTTCCCGGGCGCGGCCAGCGCCAGGGCGCCGCCCGAGCCGCCCTCGCCGATCAGCAGGGTGGTGACGGGGACGGCGGCCGCGGCCAGTGCCGCGAAGGCGTCCGCGATGGCCGGGCCCGCGCCCGCGTGTTCGGCGGCGGCGTCGTTGGCCGCGCCCGGGGTGTCCACCAGCGTGAGCACGGGGACGCCGAGCCGGTCCGCGAGGCGGATGACGCGGGCGGCCGTACGGTATCCCGCCGGGCGGGTGGCGGTGCCGCACTGGGCGGCATACGCCACGGCCCGGCCCTCCCGCAGCCCGAATCCGCACAGCATCCCCGGGTCCGTGCCGCCCGCCCGGTCCCCGGAGAGGGGGAGGCGGAGGTCGAAGTACGCGTCCAGGTACGCCTCGGCGCGCGGCCGGTCCGGACGGCGGGCCTGGAGTACGGCGTCCCAGCCGGTCTTCGGGAGTTCCGCGTCGGCCAGCGCGGCCGGGGGCTCGACGGGACCGTCGGCGCGGGGCGCGGCCAGTACGCGGAGCCAGTCGGACAGGGTCCCCGGGAGCTCCGCGGGGGGCACGACGGCGTCCACGTGGCCCGCGGCGTACTGGCCCTCGGCGCAGTACGCCGCCGGGTCCGCGTCCGCCGGGCGCACCCGGGAGCCGGCGAAGCCGACCTGGGCTCCGGGCAGTGCGAGGACCACGTCGGCCCCGGCGCCGAGGGTGGCCCAGCCGCCGCCGGTGGTCGGATCGCGCAGCACGGCGATCTGGGGGAGCCCGGCGGCCCGGGTCAGGACGCACTGGCGGGCCACGCGCTGCAGCTGGGTCAGGGCGAGCATCCCCTCCTGCATGCGGGAGCCGCCGGTGGCGATCAGGGAGACGAGGGGGAGGCCGTGCTCGCGAGCGTGGGTGTACGCGGCTTCGAGCCGGTCTCCGGTGCGCTCGCCCAGCGAACCGCCGAGGAAGCCGAACTCGAAGGAGATCACGGCGGCTTCGGGGCCGCCGATGCGGGCGGTGCCGGTGACGACGGACTCCCGCTCGCCGGTGCGTGCTTCGGCGCGGGTGCGGGAGGCGTCGTAGCCGGTCCAGGCCAGGGGGCCGTCGGCTGGCGACGTCCTCGGGGGCGAGGGGAGTTCGGTGAAGCTGCCGGGGTCGGTCACGGAGGCGATGGCCGCGCGGGCCGAGAGGCGGGTCGTCACGGGTTCACCCTAGGGCGCGTCGTGCCGATCAGGCAGGGGGCGGCCCAGGGGGCGAGCGCCGGGGGCGGGTGTTACCCGAGGGGTGACGGCAGCGGGAGGGCGATCTTGACCGCGTAGGTGGCGACCAGGCCGTAGCCGAGGCGGAAGGTCCACCCGCGGGCGGTGGCGGAGATCCGGCTCTCCGCGAGGGCGCCGAGCGCGACGAGGGTCTGCTGCCAGAGGAGGGAGGAGGCGCCGACGCCGGCGAGGAAGGCGGCTCCGGCCGCGCCGGTGCCGAGGGCTGCGCCTTGCGCGGTGGTGAGGGCGGCGAAGTAGAGGGCGGTGGTGGGGTTCACCGCGGTGAGGCCGACGTACCGCGCGAAGGCCTTGACCGGCCGGGCCGCGAGCACGGAGTCCGCCGCCTCGAGCGGGGGCGGGGGTGAATGGTCCGGGCGGCGGCGGGACTTCGCGAGGCCGTGGGCCGCGATGGCCAGGAGGATCAGCGCCGAGGCCAGGCGGACCCAGGCCTCGACCGGGGAGACGTGGGAGGCCACCCAGGGGCCCAGGGCCGTGGCGAGGGCGGCGTATCCGAGGTCGACCGCCGCGATCCCCGCGGCCGCCGCCACCGCCGTCCGGCGGTGGCGCATCGCCTCCTGGAGCAGCAGCACGCTCATCGCGCCCATCGGCATCGCCACGCCCAGGCCCGCGGCCGTTCCCGCAAGGGCCGGTGTCATCAGTTCGCTCATGAGGGGAGGGTCCGGCCCGCGGGCCGCCGGACGGGCGCGAATATCGGCCCCGACTGCGAGAATCGCGGTATGGACCGCCTCGACAGGGAAATCCTCGGCATTCTCCAGCAGGATGCGCGGATCTCGTACCGCGACCTCGGCGTCCGCGTCGGCCTCAGCGCCAACGCCACCGCCGACCGGGTGCGCCGGATGCGCCGGGACGGGGTGATCCGCGCCTTCACGGTCGTGGTGGACCCGGCCGCCGACACGGCCGGCGGGCTCGTGGTGTTCATCGACGTGACCTTGCGCCAGGACACCACCAACGAGGAGTTCGAACGGCAGGTCGCCAAGCTCTCCGGGATCACCGAGGTGGTCCACGTGACGGGCGAGCACGACTACCTCGTACGGGCCCGGGCCGCCGATCCCGCCGCCCTCGACGGGCTGCTGCGCCGGCTGAAACGGGAGGCGGGGGTGGCCCAGTCCAACACCCGGATCGCCCTGCGCGCCGCTGACCGCCCGGCCTGAGGGTGCCCCGTACTCGCGGCGAGCGGCGAGCGGCGAGCGGTGAGCGGCGACCGGCATGCTGCTCTTGCCCGCCGCGAGGCGGTACGGGATTACGCGGTGTGCTTCGCGCGGTGCCGCTCGATCTCCAGGGCGAGTTCACCGCGCTCCCGGCGGGCCGCGTCCGCCTCCTCGCGCACCGTGTCGAGACGCTCCTCGAGCTGGCCGACCCGCGCGCGGTAGCGCTCGAGCTCGGCCCGCACGAACTCGGCGTCGGCCACCTGCTGCGCGGCCTCGTTGCGGATCTTCTCCGTCTCCTCTTCGAACCTCTGCTTGGCCTCGTCCAGCTGGGCGATGGCCAGCTCCGCGGCCTCTTCCGCCAGCGCGGTGCGCTGCTCGGCGGCCAGGTTCCGCTGAGCGGCGGCCTTGGTCACGGTCTCGATGCGCGCCTCGGCGGCAACCGAGTCCGTGATGATGGCCAGCTCTTCGAAGTAGGCGGGCAGGTCCGTGGCCAGCTGGGACATGAGCGCGATGAGCTTGTCGCGAGCCTCAGCCCCGTCCCGTACGGCACCCATCGTCTCCTCGGCCTGGGGAGCGGCCGAGCCGGGCGCCACGGGGAGCGGCGTGGTGGACTGGGCGGGGAGCCGAGCGGAGGCCGCTGCCTTGGCCGCCTTCTTGGCCTCGGAGGCCTGGCGCTTCTCCTCCTTGCGCTGCTGCCTCGTGGCCCGGAACTTGCGGAAGGCCCCCAGCGCGTTGTGGTCCGGGTGAGCGCAGTAGTGGGGCGTCGGGTTGCCGGGCGCCGGCGCCTCGACGGGGTTGGTGCATTCCGGGTAAGCGCAGTGGGGAAGCGTCTCGACAGTCATTTCTCCGCCAGTCCAATGGTGTTCGGGGTCGACGCGGCAGCCGGCGCGGCTTGAGCCGACCGGTCGCACACGGGGGATGTACCGATCACGCTAGAGGCGGACGGGGCCTTGCGGGCGGTCCAGGGGGTGGCCGTCAGGAATCGGTAAGATCGCGCGGCCGCCCGGGGCTTGTGTCCTGGAGCGCCGACTTCCAGGTCATCGTCGTGCCCCGCGTCCCCGATTCCGTACGGCCGTCGTCCGTGACCGTCAGACGCACCACGGACGGGTTCGCGTCCACCGCCACCTCGATCGAGGTGACGTCGCCGCGCCGGTGCGCCGCGGCCAGGGCCCCGCGCAGCGCGGACAGCAGTTCGCCCGCCACCTGCTCCGTGAGCAGGGCGTCCACCGCTCCCGCGAACTGCACCGACGGCTGGAAACCGAGCAGCACCCCCGCGCCGCCCGTCTCGCGCAGGACCCGGCCCCGGAACGTCGTCGGGGCATCGGTCGGCGGCTGCTGGAGGGCGAAGATGGCCGTCCGGACCTCCTGGATGGTGGAGTCCAGTTCGTCCACGGCGAGGCTGAGTTCGTCTCCCACCAGGTCACCGGCAGGGGCGTTCGAGGAGCGCCGCCGGGTGCTCTCCAGCATCATCTCCGTCGCGAACAGCCGCTGGACCACGAGGTCGTGCAGGTCCCGGGCGATCCGGTCGCGGTCCTCGTACACCGCGAGCTGCTCCCGGTCGTGCTGCGCGTCCGCGAGGACGAGGGCCAGCGCGGCCTGGGACGCGAACTGCGAGGCCAGCAGCCGGTCCACGGCGTCGTACGGGCGACCGCCCCGGGCACGCGGCAGCGCGAGGGTGCCGATCAGCTGGCCGCCGCTCTGGAGCGGGAGCATCATGCTGGGCCCGAACCGCTCCCGCACGTGCGTGGTCATCCGGGGATCCGTCGCCGAGTCCTCTATGAACACCGGCTCGCCGCCCAGGAGTTGCTCCAGAACCGGCGAACCGGGGGCGATCGCCGTCCCCACCAGGTCCCCGGGATCCCCGTGGGTGGAGGCGGCCACGATCTCCATGCCGCCCTCGGGGGTCGGCTGGAGCACCACCCCGGCCGCCGCGTCCGCCAGCAGCCGGGCCCGTTCGGCCACGCACATCAGCGCGTCCGCCGCCGGACGCCCGGCCAGCAGGGCCGTGGTCACGGCGGCGGCGCCCTCGATCCAGCGCTCCCGGCGGCGCGCGGTCTCGTAGAGCCGGGAATTGCCGATCGCTATGCCCGCCTGGGCGGCCAGGACGCGCAGCAGGGAGAGGTCCGTCTCGGTGAAGCTGCCGCCGCCGCGCTTCTCGGTGAGGTAGAGGTTGCCGAAGACCTCCGTGTGCACCCGGATCGGCACGCCCAGGAAGCTGTGCATGGGCGGGTGGCCCGGCGGGAAGCCGGCCGCCCGGGGGTCCTGCGTGAGGTCGTCCAACAGGAGCGGGCGCGGGTCGCGGATCAGGATTCCGAGCATGCCGGAACGCCCGTCCGGCAGGCGGGGGATCGCGTTTCGCTCCGCGTCGCTCATCCCCGCGGTGAACAGCTCTGTCAGCCGGGAGCGCTCGGGGTCGATGACCCCGAGCGCTCCGTAGCGCGCCTCGCAGAGCTCGGCCGCGGAGTCCACGATGTGCTGGAGGGTGGAGTGCAGCTCGAGCTCGGAGCCGACGCTGAGCACCGCCTCCAGCAGGACGGGGAGACTCGCCCGCACCGGCTCGGGATGCGTCATTCGGCCAGCGGGTTGAGGACCATCGGGGCGATCTTCCCTTCCAGCATGGCGCCGAGACCGAGTACGGCGCACACGTCCGGCCGTTCGGCGATGGCGACGGGCATCCCGGTGGCGTCGCGGAGCATCTGGTCGAGGCCGGGCAGCAGGGCGCTGCCGCCCACCATCATGATCCCCCGGTCCGTCAGGTCCGCGACCAGGTCCGGCGGGCAGTCCCGCAGCACCTTGCCGATGCCGTCGAGGACGGCGGTCAGCGGGGTGTGGATGGCGTCCCGCACGGCCGCCGTGTCCACCTGCACGGAACGGGCCAGTCCGGTGGCCACGTCGCGGCCGTGGATGAGGGTGGAGGCCGGTCCCTCGGCGGTGATGCCGTTGCCGTGCAGGGCCAGCTGGAGCGGCCGGACCGCCTGGCTGGGCAGCATCAGCTCGTGCGCGTGGCGCAGGTGCTGGACCACCGCGTGGTCGATGGCCTCGCCGCCGACGGGGATCCGCTCGGCGGTGACGATCGAGCCGAGGGACAGGACGGCGACCTGGGTGGCCGCGGCCCCGCACACCATGATCATCGTCGCGGTCGGCTGCTCCACGGGCAGGCCGCAGCCGACGGCCGCGGCGATCAGGGTGTCGACCAGTTCGACGCGTCGGGCACCGAGCCCGACGAGGGTCTCCACGGTCGCCCGCTGGGCCAGCGGGTCGGCGTCGTGCGGGGTGCAGGCGGCGGCCCGTAGCCGCGGCTTGCGGCGCAGGGCGCGCCGCAGCTTCTCGCCGAGCAGGTGGCGCAGCATCCGCTGGGCCATCTCGATGTCGACGACGGTGCCGCCGGAGACGGGGCGTACGACCCGGATGTAGTCGGGTGTGCGGCCGGTCATCCGCTCGGCGAACGTCCCGACGGCGATGAGCGCGCCGGTTCGTGTGTTCACCGCGGCGACGCTGGGCTCGTCGACGACGAGGCCGGCGCCCTTGACGTATACGCGGGTACGGGCCGCCCCCAGGTCGACGGCGACGTGGCAGCGGCGCAACTGCTCAAGACTGACGGTCACGGCAGATCCTCCCGAGAGCGCTGACGCAAGAGGACCGGCAGGGCGCCGGTCGCTTTTCATATCATCCCGGGCATTTGGGGCTATCCGCCTGTTGGGCTGCTCCGGCCGGGGGCTGCCGCATGGCCGATTCGCAGCTGCATGGGGGTGGATTTCTGTACCGACAGGCAGCAGCATGCGCGCACCGCACGCGCTACTCGCCCGTAACAAGGTAAAGGGGAACCGATGCTGACGGCCCGCCAGGGATTGCTGGCACTCCTGACACTCTGCCTGGCGCTGCTGGCGCCCTTCCCCGCCCATGCCGCCGACCGGGTTACGGGCCTCGCTCCTGACCAGGTGTCATCGCGCAATCCGGTGATCTTCGTGCACGGCTACAACGCCGATCCGGGGGTCTGGGGAAGCCTGCGCGAGGACCTGCGGGCCGCCGGGTACGCCGACTCGGAGCTCTTCTCCTGGGGCTACGACACCCACCAGTCGGTCAACGAGGTCCTCGCGGGGCGGTTCGGCGCGTACGTCGACGAGGTCCGCCGGCAGACCGGCGCCGCCAAGGTCGACGTCGTCGCGCACTCCTTCGGCTCGCTGGTGAGCCGCTGGTACGTGAAGTTCGGTGGCGGCACGGCCACCGTGGACCACTGGGTCTCCCTGGCCGGACCCAACCGCGGCACCTCCACCGCCTGGGCCTGCGCCCTGTGGGACCAGGCGTGCCGGGACATGACCCCCGGCTCGTACGTGGTGAAGAACCTGAACGGCGGGGACGAGACCCCGGGCGTGGTGAAGTACGCGACCTTCTGGTCGAACTGCGACGAGGTCGTCAACCCGGACGACAGCGTCCCGCTGACCGGAGCCGCCAACACGCCGGTCGGCTGCCTCAAGCACAACGACCTGCTCGGCGACGACGGAACCTCGGCGGGCGTACGGGCCTTCCTCGCCGCCTAGCCCGTCTGGGCGTCCACGGCGACCCGCTGGAGCAGGCCGTACGTGAACTCCGCCACGCAGGGCTTGCCCCGGGCGGTGAACGCGAGGCGCCAGCGGGTCGGCGCGGTGCCCTCCATCGGCCGCACCGGCGCGAAGGCCCGCGCCACCTCGTCCACCGTCGCCGACCAGGGCAGCAGATCGTCCGGCGACTCCAGTACGGGTCCCCGTGCGCCGGGGGCCCGTACCAGCCACTCGTTCCACACCGCACCGTCCGGCGCGGCCAGCACCTCGAAGCGCAGGTCCGGCCAGAGCGGCACCGGCCACAGCAGTGCCTCGCACTCCAGGTCCCCGATCCTGCGGGGCCCGGCGGACTCCGGCGGGCCGAGCACCGAGCGGTAGCGGGCCAGGGCCCCGCGGGCGCGGGGTGAGCGAACCATTGCCTGCCAGCGCTTGTTCGCCTCCCGCTGCTCCGCGAGCGAGGCGCCGAGCCGGCGCCGCGCCTCATCGGCGAGGTCCGGCTGGAAGTCCGCCATTCTGCGCAGCAGCACCAGTTGGAAGGCGGCCGGCCCGAAGGATCCCCGGACGCCCGGAGGAGGATTCGCTGTCACGGAGTCAACGATTCCACACAGGATCCTTACGTTCCCGGGATCCGGATGTTGCCGGGGACCACGTAGCCTGCGGGCCCTATGAACTACTGCCCCGCTTGTCGGAGGCACCTCAACGGCGCACTGGCGTGCGCCGGGTGCGGAACCCCGGCCGAATACCTGATGCCCGCGCCGCCTGCCGCGCCCGCGGTACCGGCTGCCGCGGTGGCAGAGCCCGCGCCGCAGTCCACGTTGGCCGACGTGTACGCGGACTCCCTCGTCGTGCTGTCCGCGCCGAACGAGCGCCGGACCGGTGCCCGGCGCCGCGCCACCCACCGCAGGCGCCGCCGGACCGTGCTGACCATGGGGCTCGGGCTGCTGGTCGCCACCGCCGGCACGCTGGCGGTGGCCCGGATGGCCACCGACGGGCAGCGCAGCGACCGGGCCGCCACGGTGGTGCTGACCGACGACGGGCCCCAGCAGCCCGCGCCGCTGCCGCAGGCCTCGACCCCCCGTGCGCCCGCACCCGCCGGGTCCGGGAAGGCCTCCGCGGCCGCGAAGGCCACCGGGGCCGCTTCGAAGACGGGCGGGCCAGGGGTGGGCTCCGGAGGGGTCACGCAGCCGGGACCGACGTCCTCCGCCCCCGCGCCCGCGACATCGGGACCGGCCTCCGGTACCCCCGGTCCGGGGGGCTCCGTAAAGCCGAGCGGTTCGGGACAGCCGACGCCGAGCGGTTCCGCGACGACGCCACCGCCGCCGAGCCCTTCGCCCGCGCCGCCCAAGGACTGCGGCTTTCTGGGCATCCTGTGCTGGGGCGACTAGCCGAGCATCCGCTTGAGCAGGTCCCGCAGGGCCGTCCGCTCCTCCGCCGACAGGCCCGCCAGCGGTTCGCGCGCGAAGTCTAGTGACTCGCGCAGCCGGTCCGCGGTCTGCATGCCCTCCTCGGTGGGGGCCGCCAGCTTGACCCGCCGGTCGGCGGGGTCCGGGCGTCGTTCCACCAGGCCGCGGGTCTCCAGCCGGTCGACGATGCCGGTCACGTTCGAGGGCTCGCACCTCAGCTTCTGTGCGATCCGGCGCATCGGCAGCGGCTCCAAGGCCAGCAGGTTCAGCACCCGGGCCTGGGCGCCTGTCAGCTGGTGGCTGGCGGCCGCGTGCTCGTACTCCATGTGGTAGCGGGCCACGACATCGCCGATGAGCTCGACGACCTCGACGGTCACTGGGTCTGCGCGACGACTGGGCATGGAACCAGCGTACCCATTTACTTGACAACATGAAATATCCAGGCGCATGGTTGTTTCACCTAGTGAAGCAATTTTCGTTCTTACCAGGAGCGCCGCATGTCTGAGATCCCCGCCGTCAGCCGCGAGTGGCACCTCGTCCGTCGCCCGCAGGGCTGGCCCGTCGCCGAGGACTTCGCCCTGCGCGAGGTCCCCGTATCCGCCGAGCCCGCCGCCGGCCGGATCCTCGTGCGCAACCTCCACATGTCCGTGGACCCGTACATGCGCGGCCGGATGAACGACGTGAAGTCGTACATCCCGCCCTTCCAGCTCGACGAGCCGATGCAGGGCGGTGCGGTCGGCGAGGTCGTCGCCTCCGCCGCCGAGGGCTTCGCCGTCGGCGACCACGTCCTGCACCACCTGGGCTGGCGCGAGTACGCGGACCTCGACGCGAAGTTCGCCACCAAGGTGGACGCCTCGCTCGCCCCGCTCTCCGCCTACCTCGGCGTGCTCGGCATGCCGGGCCTGACCGCCTACGCCGGCCTCTTCGAGGTCGCCTCCTTCAAGGAGGGCGACTCCGTCTTCGTCTCCGGCGCGGCCGGTGCCGTCGGCAGCCTCGTCGGCCAGTTCGCCAAGATCAAGGGCGCCTCCCGGGTGGTCGGCTCCGCCGGCTCGGACGAGAAGGTGACGCTCCTCACGGAGAAGTACGGCTTCGACGCCGCCTTCAACTACAAGAACGGCCCCGTCGCCGAGCAGCTCCCCGCAGCCGCCCCCGAGGGCATCGACGTCTACTTCGACAACGTGGGCGGCGACCACCTGGAAGCCGCGATCTCCTCGATGAAGGTGGGCGGCAGGGCCACCCTGTGCGGCGCGATCGCCGGCTACAACGACACCGAGGCCGCCCCCGGCCCGCGCAACCTGATGCAGGTCATCGGCAAGCGCCTGCGCCTCCAGGGCATCCTCGTCAACGACCACGCCGGCCTCCAGACGCAGTTCGTCCAGGACGTCGCCGGATGGCTGCGCTCCGGCGAACTCCGGTACGACGAGACGGTCGTCGAGGGTGTCGAGAACGCGACCTCCGCCTTCCTCGGCATGCTGCGCGGCGAGAACACCGGAAAGATGATCGTTTCTTTCACCGGTTAGGCTCACCCCACACCGCTGTGGTCGTGGGCGCGAGTCACGGCGATTCACCTGGAGGATTTTCTTCATGTCCATCACGCAGTCCGACGTCGCGTACACCGCTGTCGCCACCGCCGAGAACGGCCGTGACGGCCGCGTCGCCACCAACGACGGCTCGCTCGACGTCGTCGTGAACCCGCCGAAGGAGCTCGGCGGCAGCGGCGCCGGCACCAACCCGGAGCAGCTGTTCGCCGCCGGCTACAGCGCCTGCTTCCAGGGCGCCCTGGGTGTCGTCGCCAAGAACGTGAACGCCGACATCTCCGGCTCCACGGTCACCGCCGAGGTCGGCATCGGCAAGAACGACGAGGGCTTCGGCCTGATCGTCAAGATCTCCGCCGTGATACCGAACGTGGACGCCGCCACCGCCAAGGACCTCATCGAGAAGGCCCACGAGGTCTGCCCGTACTCCAAGGCCACCCGCGGCAACATCACCGTCGAGCTCGCCGTCTGATCCGGCACCGCTCAGCGAAGGCCGCACCCCGATCCGGGGTGCGGCCTTCGTCGTTAGGGGGTGTTCCTCGGATCTCCGCGGCGTCGCGGGGTCTGGCACGCACGCTCGCCGCGTTGCCGGAGTGTCCGAGTAGCTCCGCTACCAGGACACTCCGGCGCCTTGCGATCGCACGCACCAGACCCCGCTCCTTCTCCCGCGGAGATCCGAGGAACACCCCCTAAACTGGCGCCATGCGTGATCTTGCGGGGGGTTTCCGGTATCTGCTGGCCGGACAGCGATGGGTGTTCGGGCACGGACGGTGGCTGGGCTTCGGGCTGCTGCCCGGGCTGGTGTCGCTCGTCCTCTACGCGGGCGCGCTGATCGGGCTCGGCTACGGCGCCGACGACTTCACGGCCTGGGCCACCCCCTTCGCCGACGGCTGGGACTCACCGTGGCTCGGGCTCTTCCGGGGCTTCCTGACCGGGCTGGTCTTCTCCCTCGGGCTCTTCCTCTCCGTCATCACCTTCACGGCCGTGACCCTGCTGATCGGCCAGCCGTTCTACGAGTCCCTCGCGGAGCACGTCGACCGCAGCGAGGGCGGCGACGTCCCCGAATCCGGGCTTCCGCTCTGGCGGGAGCTGTGGGTCTCGGCCCGGGACAGCGTGAAGGTGCTCGGCCGGGTGCTCCTGTACGGGATCCTGCTCTTCGCCCTCGGTTTCATCCCGCTGATCGGGCAGACCGTGGTCCCGGTACTCGGGTTCTGCGTCTCCGGGTACTTCCTGACCCAGGAGCTCACCGCCGTCGCCCTCCAGCGGCGCAAGGTGGACCTGCCCGAGCGGCTGGTGCTGCTGCGGTCGCGGCGGATGCTGGTGCTGGGCTTCGGGGTGCCGCTGGTGCTGGCGTTCCTGGTCCCGCTGGTCGCGGTGTTCCTGATGCCGGGCGCGGTGGCCGGGGCCACCCTGATGGCGCGGGACCTCCTGCGGACCGACGAGGCCCCGGCTGCCGAAACCACCCCCGCGGGTTTCGGACCGCCGCCGCCCGCCTACTCGTGATCAGGGGCGCTTGAGCAGAGTGATCGCCCCGGCCGTGTCCTCGGCGCCGTGCGCGGCCGGGTCCGCGGCCAGCCGGCGCCGCAGCAGGTCCACGTACGGGGAGATCAGCTCGGTGCTGACGCCCTGCTCCTCCGCCGTGCGCAGCATGGTGCCGGTGCCCGTGACCTGCATGGCCAGGTTGGACACCACGCCCGAGGTGAAGTCCCGCGAGGTCAGCCGCTCGGCGGCGTTGCCGACGAAGAAGCCCATCGCGCCGAGCCACTCGGACAGCAGCGGAGCCAGGTCCTTCGGGGCGATGTCCTCGCCCTCGGTCAGCGCATAGGCCTGCGAGATACCGGCGAACATCCCCCACATCGCGCTGAGCAGCGCCACGTCGTGCAGGGCTGCGTGCCCGGGGTTCTCGCCGACGAAGCGGGCGCCGGCCGGGACCTCCAGTACCGCCCGGTGGGTGTCGAAGAGGCCGCGCGAGCCGCTGTAGAAGACGTAGCCGCCGGACTCCGGGACCCCGATCATCGTCGGGGTGGCCATGATGCCGCCGTCCGTGAACCGGGCCCCGCGCTCCTCGGCCCAGGCGGCCCGTGCGCGGCCCTCGGCCGGGGTGCCGGTGGTGAGGTTGACCAGGTCCTTGCCGGTCAGGTCGATGCCGTCGAGGGCGGAGCCGACGGATGAGTCGTCCAGCAGGCAGACGACGACGAGCCGGCTCGCGGCCACCGCCTCGGCGGGGGTCGCGGCGACGACGGCGCCCTGGGCGGCCAGCGGCTCGGCCCTGGCGGCGGTGCGGTTCCAGACGGTGAGGTGGTGCCCGGCGGCGAGCCAGGTGCGGGCCAGGGCGGTGCCCATGTCGCCGAGGCCGAGCAGGGTGAGCGAGTTCTGAGACGTGTTGTCGGTCATGGCGTTTAGCCTGGTGGCAGGCCGTGAGGCGCTCAAGTACGCACCTTGGAGTGGGTGGTTACCCCGAGGTGAGCGAGCAGGTGGGAGGGGTGCGCGATGGCGGTGACACGGAGGCCCGGCGCGGATCACTGCGGGATCGCCGCGGCGATGTCGGTGATCGACGGCAAGTGGAAGGTCTCGCTCCTGTGGGAGCTGGAGCAGCGCCCGCAGCGCCGCTTCGGCGAACTGCGCCGGCTCGTACCGGGCGTCTCGGAGAAAGTGCTCGCCGCGCAGCTGCGTGAGCTGGAGTCGGACGGCATCGTGCACCGCGAGGTCTTCGACGAGGTCCCGCCGCGGGTCGAGTACTCCCTGACCCCGCTGGGCCAAGAGCTGAACACGGCTCTGGAAGCCCTGGGGCAATGGGGTGCGAAGCACCTTCTTCCGGATTCGGCGTAGCCTCCGGTCCTCGGTTCCGGGCCCCCCTTTACCCCCGGTGGGCCCGTAGTATGCATGGCAGCAAGTGCCAAGGCTGTCTCTCACTGCCCTTGAGTTCGCCCTGGCCCGGAGCTTCGGCGGGGGCCGGAGTCGGGCAACGGCTTGCCGAGCAACGACCGGCCGTCGGGCCGAGGACCGACCAGCAGTTAGGGACACAGCAGTGACAGTCAGTACCGAGGGCACGGTCGCCGTGCTGCCCCCGGGCGGACCGGCCGCGCCCGCTCGCCCGATACCTGCCGTCCGGCGCGGGACGGCCTCCCGAGGCACGCTCCTGCTGCTCGAAGCCATCGTCGCCTTCGCCGCGGCGCTCGTGCTCCCGCTGCTGGCCCGTGGCTTCAAGCTCGACCCGCTGGACCGGATCGCGCAGGTCAGCGGCCTCGCCGCGATCCAGCTGCGGTTCGCGCTCGTCGGCCTGCTGTTCATCGCCGCGGTGGCGCTGGCCATGCGGCTGCGCAAGGGCCGGCACTTCAACCTGACCGTCCGGATCGCCGCCGCCGCCATCGCGGGTCTGGCCAGCGGCTTCGTTGCCGCCGGCGCGGTCGTCGCCCTCCACGGCACGCCCTGGCCGATGTTCGGCCTCAACGGCGACAGCGGCCGCATCGTCGAATGGGCCCACGCGGTGGCCAACGGCCGCCCCTCGGGCTCTCCGGTCTACCCGCCGGCCCCCCTCTACACCCTCGGCTACTACGCCGAGTGGTTCCGCGGCGGCAACACCGCGTACGCCTTCAAGGACCTCCAGATCCTCGGCGCCGCCGCCTTCGGCCCGCTGGTCTACCTCTGCTGGCGCATGCTGCTCAGCCCGGTCCGGGCCCTGGCCTTCGGAGTGGCCCCGGCCTTCGCGCTGATCGACGCGTACAAGCCGTACAGCCAGACCGTCCTCGTCCTGCTGGTGCCGGTCCTGGTGGCGCTGGTGGTCTCGCTGAGCCGCAGTGCCGCGCAGGGCTGGCGGCCGCTCCTGATCAAGGGCGCCGGATTCGGTGCGCTGCTCGGCGTGCTGTTCCTCACCTACTCGGGCTGGTTCCTGTGGAGCGCGGCGGGTGTGTTCTTCGCCGCGCTGCTGTACTTCCCGTGGCGGACCGGCCGGCTCGGCCGGCTCAAGGGCGCGGCCTTCCTCGGCACCACCCTGGCCGCCTTCCTCGTGGTCGCCGGGCGCTACCTGATGGTCATGCTGACCGAGGGCCAGACCACCAAGGACTACAACTTCCGGTTCGACAACTTCACCGACCCGGCGTACTACCTGATGTGGCGCACGGACATGCCCGGCAAGGTGGGGGACTGGCCGCCGCCCGGCGAGTACGGCGGGGTCGGGCTGTTCGCCCTGGTCACCTTCGTCTGCCTCGGTGCCGCGATCTGGCTGGGCATCCGCAAGCCGATGGTGGTCACCATCGCGGCCATGTTCATCAGCGCGTGGGTGATGCGCATGTACATCGCCTCGCACATGTACGAGACGCAGACCGTCCAGCTGTACACCCGCACCAACAACCAGCTGCTCTACTGCGGGCTGCTGCTGTGCGCGCTCGTCGCGCACCTGGTCTCGCAGCGGATGGCCGCACGCCGGGCCGAGTCGGCGACCGGGTCCGAGGCCGCGGGTGGTACGGCGGGCACCGGCCTCCCCGGTCGTGAAGGGGCGGTGATCGGAGCCCTGTGCGCCCTGCTGCTGCTCCTCGGCACCGTCTCCTCCTCGATGGCCGACCGCTACATGCCGGCCAAGGAGAACACCTACCGGATCCTGCCGTGGGTGTCGCACACCATCACCGAGAAGGACGGGAGCTGCCCGAAGTACGCACCCGGCGGCACCTGCTCCAAGGACGGCGACCAGACCTGGCTGAGTTTCATCCGATGACTCGAGGGAACCGATGATCTCCGCACTGACGCGGCTGGCCGACTGGTCGGCCAGAACACCCAAGCGGCTCTGGCTGATCGCGTTCGCGCTGTTCTTCGCGCTCGCGGGCTCCTGGTCCGCCGCCAGCCCCCTCGGGAGCTCCCCCGACGAGCACGCGCACTTCATCCGTGCCGCTGCCGTCGCCAGGGGTCAGATCGGCGGAACCCAGGTGATGGTTCCGCACACGGTGGCGGGCATCGAGGGGCAGTTCGCCGAGACCGGCGTGCAGCTCCCGGAGTGGTACCGGAACCTGCCCGCGGTGCACGAGTGCTACTCGTGGCACCAGTCGAGGCCCGCGTCCTGCGCGCCCTCGCTCGGGAACTCCGAGAAGATCGTGCAGGCCACCACGGCGGCCGGCCGCTACCACCCGGCCTACTACCTGGCGACCGGCTGGCCGAGCCTGCTGGTCGACGGCCCCAAGGGGCTGTACCTGATGCGCTTCGTGTCGGCGCTGCTCTGCTCGGCCCTGCTGGCCAGCGCGGTGGTCACGGCCGCCGAGTGGCGGCGGCGCTCGCTGGCGATGATCGGCGTGCTCACAGCGGCCACGCCGATGACGCTGTACATGGCCGGCATGGTCAACCCCAGCGGTGGTGAGATCGCCGCCGGGATCCTGGTGTGGACGGCCCTGCTGTCGATCGTGCTGTCCCCCGACCCACAGCTGCTGAACCGCCGGCTCGCCCGGCTGGGCATCGGCGGACTGGTGCTGATCAACATCCGGCCGCTGGGACTGATCTGGTTCGGCGGGGCCGTGGTCTTCTGCCTGCTGCTGACGCAGCGGCGCGGGGTACTGGGATCGGTGCTGCGCCGCAAGGCCCTGTGGATGTGGACGGCCCTGCTGGGCGCCGCGACGGCCGGTGCGCTGCTCTGGGCGGCGTCGCACCCGGACAACTCGAAGATCGACATCCCCGACTCGCTCACCTCGGGCGTGGCCGCGAAGCGCACCCTCGGCAACACCGAGGTCTACATCAAGCAGATGCTCGGGTACTTCGGCTGGCTGGACACCCCGGCCCCGGCCTTCATGTACGTGGTGTGGATGGCCGTGCTCGGGACGCTCGTCGCGCTGGCGCTGGTCTACGGCCGCAGGCGCGACGTGGTGGCGGTACTCGGCATGCTGGCGGCCGTCGTGCTGGTCCCGGTGGCCGCCCAGGCTTCGGAAGCGGAGCGGATCGGCATGGTGTGGCAGGGCCGCTACCTGCTGCCCTTCGCCGTCGGCCTGCCGCTGATGGCCGTGCTGATCTGCGCCACGCGCGCCCCCGAGCGGGGCTTCCCCTGGCGACGGCTGGTCGGTTTCTCCGTCGCCGGCCTCGCGCTGGCCAACGGGGCGGCGTTCTACTGGACGCTGCGCCGCTTCACGGTCGGCACCAAGGGTTCGTGGCTGGCGACCCACGCGCACTGGGCCCCGCCCGGCGGCTGGGTCCTGTGGACCGGCGTGTACACGGCGGCGGCTCTCGCCATCGTGGTGGCGGCCCTGGTGTCGGACCGCAAGCCCGCCGCGCCGCAGCCCCCGGACTTGGACACCCCGCGTCCGGGCCGCCACTCGCGGGTGCACGAGCCCGTCTGACGCACCCCGTCAGGTGGTGACCCCGATCTCGGTGGTCACCACCGACGGCGTACGGTCGTCCGCCTCGGCCAGCAGCATGCCCCCCGGGGCCCACACGGCCGCGCCGCCACAGCCGGTCCACGGGCCCGCCGGGCCGACGTGGTTGGCGAGGACGACGTACAGGCCGTGCTCCTTCGCGATCCCCGGATGGACGGTCGCGCGCTCGTGGACGCCGTCGCCCGTCCCGTACAGGGACGAGGCGAGGTGCACCCGGCAGCCGTCGGCCGCGCCCCGGCCCGACAGGTCGGGGAAGTGGTTGTCGTAGCAGATGCCCAACGAGAAGCGGATCCCGCCGAGTTCGAACCGCCCGTCGCGCTCCCCGGGCCGGAAGACGTCCTGCTCGTGCCGGAAGAGGTGCTGCTTCAGGTACGTGGTCACGTGCGCGCCGTCCGCGTCGTGGACCAGCGTCGCGATGGCGGGCCGCCCGTCGTCGGTCGGCAGCGCGACGTTGACCGCGGTGGCGATGCCGGCGGAGCGCACCGGGTCCAGCCGGGGGTCGTCGGCGGCCGTCCACAGCCCGGGGTCGGCGGCCAGCGCGTCCAGCTCGTAGCCGGTGAGCGTGAACTCGGGGAACACCACGAGCCCGGCGCCCTCCTCCCGGGCCCGGACGGCGAGCCCGGCGGCCCGGTCGGCATTGGCCCGCACATCGGCGGGAACACAGGTCATCTGAGCTGCGGCGATCTTCACGCGGCCCAGCCTAGGGGGTGTTCTGGCGCTGCCGTCAGAGCTCCGCGGGCCCCCGCAGCAGGGTCAGGAAGGAGCGGAACGCCGCGGGCATGTCCACCGATTCGGGGGCGAGGAGCCACTGGTACTGGAGGCCGTCCATGACCGCCGTCAGGAGCGGAGCCGCCTGTTCCGGGGTGAGGCCCGAGGGGAGGCGGTCGCCGAACTCGGCGCGCAGGACCGCCGCCATCTCGCCGCGGACCTGGGCGTAGCGCTCGGTGAAGAACTCCCGGGCCGGGTGGCCGTCGGTGACGCTCTCGCCCAGCAGCGCCGAGAAGGTCTGCACGATGCCCGGGCGCATGGCGTTGTACTCCACCAGCGAGGCCAGCAGGTCCAGGCGCCAGGTGTCCGCCGAGGCGCGCGAGCCGCCGCCCGTGTCCCAGCGGTCGCGTTCCTGCAGCACCGCGACCAGCAGGGCCTCCTTGGTCGGGAAGTAGTGCAGCAGCCCCTGCTGGGTCAGACCGACGCGCTCGGCGACCGCACCCAGTGACGCGCCCCGGTAGCCGCGCTCCGCGATCACCTCGACGGCCGCGCGGACGATCTCCTCGCGCCGCTCCTCGCTCCTCGCCCTGGCCATCGCCCCGGCACCCCTTTTCGTTCGCGCCTGTCCGCAGCACCGTACGACATCCGGATATTACGAACAGATTACGAGACCTACCGCTCTACAGGCAACAGGTCCACGATGGGGGCACCGCACCGCACCGCACCGCACCGCACCGCACGCATCGCACTCAACGAGGAGGCACGGCCGTGACCGATGCCGATCAGGTCCGCAACAGCGTCGTAGAAGAGGCGCTCGGCAAGCTGGATCTCGACACCAAGGCCCGCCTGCTGGCCGGCCAGGACATGTGGTCCCTGCCCGCCGTCCCCGAGATCGGGCTGCAGTCCCTGGTCATGTCCGACGGCCCCATCGGGGTGCGCGGTGTGCGCTGGACCGCCGACGACCCGTCCATCGCGCTGCCCTCCCCGACCGCGCTCGCCGCCGCCTGGGACCCCGCCCTCGCCCGCCGTGCCGGCCGGCTCCTCGCCCAGGAGGCCCGCCGCAAGGGCGTCCACGTGCTCCTCGCGCCCACCGTCAACCTGCACCGCTCCCCGCTCGGCGGCCGCCACTTCGAGTGCTACTCCGAGGACCCGTACCTCACCGGCGTGGTCGGCGCCGGGTACGTGAACGGCGTCCAGGACGGCGGGGTCGGCACCACCGTCAAGCACTTCGTCGGCAACGACGCCGAGACCGAGCGGTTCACCGCGGACAGCGTCATCGCCCCGCGCCCGCTGCGCGAGCTGTACCTGGCACCCTTCGAGGCCATCGTCGCCAATGCCCACCCCTGGGGCATCATGACCGCGTACAACCAGGTCAACGGCACGACGATGACCGAGCACCGCTACCTGGTCAACGAAGTCCTGCGCGGCGAGTGGGGCTTCGACGGCTACAACGTCTCCGACTGGATGGCCGCCCGCTCCACCACCGGGGACATCGAGGGCGGCCTCGACGTGGCCATGCCCGGCCCGCAGACCGTCTACGGACCCGCCCTCGCCGAGGCCGTCCGGGGCGGCGAGGTCCCCGAGTCCGCCGTGGACGAGGCCGTGCGCAACGTGCTGCGCCTCGCCGCCCGCGTCGGCATCCTGGAGGGCGCCCCCGCCGTGGTCGCCGAGGCCCCCGCCCCGGTCGACGGCCAGGCGCTGGCCCGCGAGCTCGCGGCCCGCGGCTTCGTCCTCGTACGGAACGAGGGCGGCGCCCTGCCGCTCGCCGCCGCCGGCCGCACCGTCGCCCTGATCGGCGCCGCAGCCCGCGACGCCCGCGTCCTCGGCGGCGGCTCCGCCACCGTCTTTCCCGAGCGGATCGTCTCCCCGCTCGACGGCCTCACCGCCGCGCTCCCGGACGGCGCGCTGACCTACTCCGTCGGCGCCGACCCCTCGGACGAACTCGCCCCCGCCGACAAGGGCTTCGAGCTCCGCGCCGTCTGCCGCGACGCCTCCGGCGCCGTCCTCGGCGAGGGCAGCCTGCCCACCGGCCAGGTCCAGTGGATCGGCAACGACCTGCCCGCGGGCGCCACGTACGAGACCATGGCGAGCATCGAGGTCACCGGTGCCTTCCTGCCGCGCGAGAGCGGCGAGCACGCCTTCGGCACCCGGGGACTGGGCGCCTTCACCCTCGCCGTCGGGGGACGGACCCTCTGGGAGGGCGTCCAGGAGATGGGCAACGAGGCCGACCCCTTCGAGGCCTTCTTCGGCGCCCCCAGCGAACGCGCCCGGATCGACCTCACCGAGGGCGAGCCCGTCGAGGTCTCGCTGACCTTCCACGTCCCCGACATGACCGCGCTGCCGCTCAAGGCGATCATGTTCTCGCTGCTGCACCTCGGTCCGCGGCGCGACGCCGAGGAGCTCATCGCCGAGGCGGTGGCGGCCGCCCGCGCCGCCGACACCGCCGTCGTGGTCGTCGCCACCACCGACCGCGTGGAGTCCGAGGGCTTCGACCGCAAGGACCTCGACCTGCCGGGCCGTCAGGACGACCTGGTCCGCGCCGTCGCCGCCGCCAACCCGAACACCGTGGTCGTCGTCAACGCCGGCTCCCCGGTCGAGCTCCCGTGGCGCGAGGACGTCGCCGCCGTGCTGCTGACCTGGTTCCCCGGGCAGGAGGGCGGGGCCGCGCTGGCCGACGTACTCCTCGGGCACGCGGAGCCGGGCGGGCGGCTGCCCACCACCTGGCCCGCGCGGTTCGCGGACGCGCCCGTCACCGAGGTCGTGCCCACCGAGGGGCGCCTGGAGTACCGCGAGGGGCTGTTCATCGGCTACCGGGCGTACGAGGCCCGGTCCATCGCCCCCGCCTTCCCCTTCGGGCACGGCCTCGGGTACACCGACTGGGCGTACGAGTCCCTCGAGGTCACCGCCACCACGGCCCGGGTCCGCGTCACCAACACCGGCACCCGGCCCGGCCGCGAGGTCGTCCAGGTCTACCTGGCCCCCGTGGCCACTGCGTCCGACAGCGCGCAGAGCGCGACAGTGGAGCGCCCGGCCAGCTGGCTGGCCGGCTTCGCGGGCGTCGAGGCGGGCCCCGGCGAGAGCGTCGAGGCCGAGATCGCCCTGCCCGCCCGGGCCTTCGAGATCTGGGACGAGGAGGCCCGCGGCTGGCAGCGGATCGGCGGCACCTACGAGGTCCGCGCGAGCCACTCGCACGGCGACACACGGCTGACGGCCACGCTCGACCTCGGGTGACGCAGCGTCACGACACGCCGTAAGGACGAAATGGCCGGAAATAACCCCTGTCGCGTCCTCTGAAGCTGGACCGGAGGCGGGCCCTGACTCCCGCCTCCGGTCCGTCGCGTCAACGTGGCGGCTGCGCCGCCGTCACCTGTCGGTGCGCCAGTTCCGCCAGCCGCGCCTGCCCGTCCTTGCCCGGATGGAACCAGTCCCAACGGCTCAACTGGTCCGCCGAGAACGGGTACTGGAAGACCGCGCCGCCGTCGTAACGGCACAGCGCGTCCTTCGCGCACACCTCGCGGAGCACCTCGTTGTACTCGACCACCCGCGCCCGCACCTGCTCGCGCCGGGTCTTCGCACCCGAGCCCGCCGCCAGCGGATCGGCGAGCATCGACTGGCAGATGCCCAGGCTCCAGATCCTCCGCACCATCGGGTCGTCCTTGCCCTGCTCCCACAGCCGCTGGAGATCCGGGACGCTGGAGACGTACACCTGGGTGGAGGCGGACGAGGCCCGCAGCCCCGCGAGGGCCTCCTCGAAACCGGACCGGAACTCCGCCACCGGCGTCATCGACGAAGCCGTGGGCCGGCAGGCGTCGTTCGAGCCCACCATGACCGTGACCAGGTCAGGCTTGTGTGCGACCGCCTGGGACAGCTGCCCCGGCAGGTCCGCCATCCGCGAGCCGGTCACCGCGAGGTTCCAGCTGCGGGCGGGCGCCTCGGCCTCCCCCAGCAGTCGCGCGGCCAGCGAGCGGACCGTCGGATCGTTCCCGGTGGCCCAGGAGACCTCCGGGCAGTCGGCGAGGACCGAACAGGCGTCGAAACCACGGGTGATGGAGTCGCCGACGGCGGCGATCGAGGCGGGCGCCGTGTTCCAGCGCGGCCCGGCCTGCGCCCCGCGCTCGCCCTCGTCACCCGAGTCGCCCGGCCCGCACCCCGTCAGCGCCCCGGCCAGCAGGGCGACCGCCGCTCCCGCGCCCGCGAGCGTCCGGCGCGCGCGGCGGCGCGGAGCGGTGGTGCGCATCGGATGGTCCCCTCCTCGACACCCCCGCGTCGTTCGGGGGGTCCTGCTGAGTGAAAGCTCTGTGTTTACCGGCCTTGGAGCGACCGTACGTCACACCATGACCCCTGACGCACGGTAGCTTTTTCCCGTGGCGTTTCGGCCGCAGGTCCCGTAGCGCAATGTCAAATAATTTCCGTTACATTACATCACGTCACATACTGTCCGTTTTCTGGAGTTTATTCCCGACCTCGTCCCACACTGGAGGTCCCGGTGACGACACGTGGAGTTCTGTACGTGCATTCCGCACCGCGCGCGCTCTGCCCGCACGTGGAATGGGCTGTTGCGGGCGTGCTCGGGGTGCGGGTGAACCTCGACTGGATCAGGCAGCCCGCCTCCCCGGGCACCTGGAGAGCCGAGTTCTCCTGGCAGGCCGAGGCGGGCACCGCCTCGAAACTCGCCTCCGCGCTGCGCGGCTGGCACCTGCTGCGCTTCGAGGTGACCGCGGAACCCTGTCCGACCGCCGAGGGCGAGCGCTACAGCTCCACCCCGGAGCTCGGCATCTTCCACGCCGTCACCGGCATGCACGGCGACATCCTGATCCCCGAGGACCGGCTGCGCGCCGCCCTCGCCCGGTCCGGCCGAGGCGAGACCGACCTGGAGGCGGAGATCGCCAAGCTGCTCGGCAAACCCTGGGACGACGAACTGGAGCCCTTCCGCTACGCGGGCGAGGGCGCCCCGGTCCGCTGGCTCCACCAGGTGGTCTGACACACGCGAAGGGCCCCGCCCGGCAATTGCCGGGCGGGGCCCTTCGTACGTGCGTCAGACGGTACGGAACGCGAGCGTCACGTTGTGGCCGCCGAAGCCGAAGGAGTTGTTGATCGCGGAGATCGGGCCGTCGGCAGGCAGCTTGCGCGGCTCGCCGCGCACGATGTCCGCGTCGATGTCGTCGTCGAGGTCGTCGACGTTGATCGTCGGCGGGGCCAGCCGGTGGTAGAGCGCCAGCACGGTCGCGACGGTCTCGATGCCGCCCGCACCGCCCAGCAGGTGACCGGTCATCGACTTGGTCGCGGAGATCGCGATGTGGTCGAGGTCCTCGCCCAGCACCTTGCGCAGGGCCTTCAGCTCGGCCGTGTCACCCTGCGGGGTGGACGTGGCGTGCGCGTTCAGGTGGACCAGTTCGGCCTTGTCGAGCCCGGTGTTGTCGAGCAGGTTCTGCACCGCGGCCGCGACACCGCGGCCGGTCGGCTCCGGCTGCGCGATGTGGTGGCTGTCCGCGGACAGACCCTGGCCCAGCACCTCGCAGTAGACCCGGGCGCCGCGCGCGGCGGCGTGCTCGGCGGACTCCAGGACGACGACGCCCGCGCCCTCGCCCAGGACGAAGCCGTCACGGGCCTTGTCGTACGGGCGGGAAGCCTGCTCGGGGTTCTCGTTGTTCTTGGACATCGCCATCATGTTGGCGAACGCGGCGATCGGCAGCGGGTGGATCGCCGCCTCGGTGCCGCCCGCGACGACCACGTCGGCACGGCCGCTGCGGATCATCTCCATGGCGTAGCCGATGGCCTCGGCGCCGGACGCGCAGGCGCTGACCGGAGTGTGCACGCCCGCCTGGGCGTTGACCTCCAGGCCGACGTTGGCGGACGGGCCGTTCGGCATGAGCATCGGGACGGTGTGCGGGGAGACCCGGCGCACACCCTTCTCCTTCAGCACGTCGTACTGGTCGAGCAGGGTCGTCACGCCGCCGATGCCGGAGGCGATCACGGTGCCCAGGCGCTCGGGCGCGATGGGGCCGTCCTCACCGGCAGGGGCGGTGTAGCCGGCGTCGGCCCACGCCTCCCGGGCCGCGATGACGGCGAACTGCGCCGAGCGGTCGAGCTTGCGGGCCAGCGGCCGGGGCAGGACCTCGCTCGGGTCCACGGCGGCCGGTGCGGCGATGCGGACCGGGAGTTCGGCGAAGCGCTCGCCCTCCAGGGGCTTTACGCCGGAACGGCCGGCGAGCAGACCTTCCCAGGTCGAAGCGCTGTCGCCACCCAGCGGAGTGGTTGCGCCGATACCGGTGACGACCACGGTGCGATTGGTCGGGCTCACAGGAATTCTTTCTCCACGTCTCAGGGGGTGCTGAATTGTCACGGCGCCACCGCCAGGTGGCGACAAACGCTCGTCAGGCTCAGGCCTGGTGCTTCAGGATGTAGCTCGCGGCGTCGCCGACCGACTTGAGGTTCTTGACGTCCTCGTCCGGGATCTTGACGTCGAAGCGCTCTTCGGCGGCGACGACGACCTCGACCATGGAGAGGGAGTCGACGTCGAGGTCGTCGGTGAACGACTTCTCGATCTGGACGTCCTCGACGGGGATGCCGGCGATCTCGTTGACGATCTCCGCGAGACCGGCGACGATCTCTTCCTGGGTGGCGGCCATGTGGCGCTCCTTCTCTGGGTAACTGGGTAAAGCAGGATCGGAATGTGGTTCCCGGTCCTAGGGGAGGGTAACGACCGTCGCGGCGTAGACGAGTCCCGCCCCGAAGCCGATGACGAGCGCGGTGTCGCCGCTCTTCGCCGCTCCGGTCGCCAGGAGCCGCTCCATAGCGAGCGGGATCGAGGCGGCCGAGGTGTTGCCGGTGGTCTCCACGTCACGGGCGACCGTGACGTGCTCCGGCAGCTTCAGAGTCTTCACCATCGAGTCGATGATCCGCATGTTTGCCTGGTGCGGAATGAAGACGTCCAGGTCGTCCGCGGTGATCCCGGCGGCGTCGAGCGCCTGCTGGGCCACCTTGGCCATCTCGAAGACGGCCCAGCGGAAGACCGCCTGACCCTCCTGCGTGATGGCCGGAAACTTCTCGGCGCTGTCCTTGCTGCGGAACTCGTCCCACGGCACGGTCTGCTTGATGGTCTCGGACTTGTCGCCCTCCGAACCCCACACCGTGGGGCCGATGGCCGGCTCGTCCGAGGGGCCGACGACCACGGCACCGGCGCCGTCGCCGAACAGGAAGGCCGTCGCGCGGTCCTCCAGGTCGGTCAGGTCCGAGAGCCGCTCCACGCCGATGACGAGCACGTACTGGGCGGAACCTTCCACCACCAGGCCCTTGGCCAGGGTCAGGCCGTAGCCGAAACCGGCACAGCCCGCGGAGATGTCGAAGGCGGCGGGCTTGACCGCGCCGATCCGGTGCGCGATCTCCGTCGCGATGGCCGGGGTCTGCTTGAAGTGCGAGACCGTGGAGACGATCACCGCCCCGATCTGCTCGGGGGAGACACCGGCGTCGGCCAGCGCCTTTCCGGAAGCCTCCACCGACATCGCGGCGACGGTCTCCTGGGGCGAGGCCCAGTGCCGGGTCGCGATGCCGGAACGGGAGCGGATCCACTCGTCGGACGAGTCGATCGTCTCGAGGATGACCTCGTTGGGCACCACACGGGTCGGGCGGTAGCCGCCGACACCGAGAATGCGGGCGTAAGGGGAGCCCTTGGCCGGCTTGATCTTGGACATGCTGTGTGGGCTCCTTCTCTCAGACCGTCTGCTCGGCGACGAGCGCCGCGGCCTTGTCGAGATCGTCCGGGGTCTTCAGGGCCACGTTCGGTACGCCCTTCAGCGCACGCTTGGCCAGACCCGTCAGGGTGCCACCGGGGCAGAGCTCGATGATCCCCGTGACGCCCAGCTCGGCGAACGTCTCCATGCACAGGTCCCAGCGGACCGGGTTCGCGACCTGGCCGACCAGGCGGGCGACGACGTCGGCGCCCTTGGTGACGACAAGACCGTCCTTGTTCGAGACGTACTTCAGCGCCGGGTCCGCCGGAGAGAGGGCCTCGGCGGCCTTCTCCAGCGTGGCGACCGCGGGGGCCATGTGGTGCGTGTGGAAGGCGCCCGCGACCTTGAGGGCGACGACCTTCGTGGAGCCTTCGGGCTTCTCGGCCACCAGGGCGGCGATCTGCTCGGCGGTGCCGGCGGCCACGATCTGGCCCGCGCCGTTGATGTTGGCCGGGGTCAGCCCCATCTTCTCCAGGTGTGCGACGACCACGTCACGGTCACCGCCGAGGACCGCGGCCATGCCGGTCTCCGTGACGGTGGCGGCCTCGGCCATGCCCAGACCGCGCGTACGGACGAACGACAGCGCGTCGGCGTCGGACAGGACGCCGGCGTACGCGGCGGCGGTGATCTCACCGACGCTGTGGCCGGCGACGGCACCGAAGGCCGAACGGCCGGTGCCGTTGACGGTGAGCAGGGCATCTGCGGCCAGCAGACCCGCCGCGACCAGCAGCGGCTGCGCCACGGCCGTGTCGCGGATCTCGTCCGCGTCGGCCTTGGTGCCGTAGTGGGCAAGGTCGAGCCCGATGGCGTCCGACCAGGCGGCGACGCGGTCAGCGGCACCGGGAAGGTCGAGCCAGGGAGTCAGGAAGCCGGGCGTCTGAGCGCCTTGGCCGGGAGCGACGAGTACGAGCACCCTCACACTCTCTCTTGTGGATGGTCCCTGCCGCCCGTGGGGACAGGGACGAAGAACCGTCGGGGTAATTGTTGATGTCCGACAAAAGTCTAGGACTGGCTGTCGCCGTCGGCCAGACGCCCCAAAATCAGGGCGATCCGCAGCGTGAACGCCGAGCGGACATCAGAGGGTGACCAGCCGGTGACGTCGGTCACACGTCGCAGCCGGTAGCGCACCGTGTTCGGGTGCACGAACAGCATGCGGGCCGCCCCTTCGAGGCTGCTCGCCTGCTCCAGATAGACACTCAGCGTCTCCAGCAGCGCCGAGCCCGCCTCTTCCAGCGGTCTGTAGATCTCCTCCACCAACTGGTCCCGGGCGGCGGGATCCGAGGCGATCGCCCGCTCCGGCAGCAGATCGTCCGCCAGGACCGGGCGCGGGGCGTCCTGCCACGCCGTGCAGGCCTTCAGCCCGGCCGCCGCGGCCTGCGCCGACTTCGTCGCGTTCAGCAGGTCGGACACCACCGGGCCGGCCACCACCGGACCGGCCGCGAACGGTCCGATCAGGGACTTCGCCACCTGCATCGGGTTGTCGCTGCCGCCCGCGATGACGACCAGGCGGTCGCCGAGCACCCCGGTCAGGACCTGGAGCTTGTGGTGCCGGGCCGCCCGCCGGATCGCCTCGACCGTCAGTTCGCTGTCCCCCTCCGGCGCGGTGCCCAGCACCACGCACACGTGCTCCGGAGAGTTCCAGCCCAGCGCCGCCGCCCGCGAGAGCGCACCCTCGTCGGCCTCACCGGACAGCACCGCGTTGACGACCAGCGACTCCAGCCGCGCGTCCCACGCCCCGCGCGCCTCGGCGGCCTGCGCGTACACCTGGGCCGTCGCGAAGGCGATCTCCCGGGCGTACACGAGCAGCGCCTCGCGCAGGATCTGCTCGTCGCCCGGGGCCGCCACCTCCTCGATCGCCGTCTCCATGACCTCGATCGTGGTGCGGACCATCTCGACGGTCTGGCGCAGGGTGATCGCCCGGGTCAGCTCGCGCGGAGCCGTCCCGAACACGTCGGTGGAGATCGCCTGCGGGGTTTCCGGGTGCCGGAACCACTCCGTGAACGCGGCGATGCCGGCCTGGGCGACCAGGCCGATCCAGGACCGGTTCTCCGGGGGCATCGCCCGGTACCACGGCAGGGTCTCGTCCATGCGCGCGATCGCGTTGGCGGCGAGCCGGCCGGAGGACTTCTCCAGCCGGCGCAGCGTCGCGGTGTGCGGATGGGCGGGAGCGGGATGCGCGGCGTGTGTCGCGGGGGAATGCTCACGTTCGGGTTGGGGCACGTGACAAGACTGCCTTATCGGGACGGCTGCGCGGAGTCCGGTCCCATGCCCGCCGCGCACGCGGGGGCTACGGTGGCCTCCATGATTGATGTACGGCGCGGCTCCGACCGGTACGAGGGCGGGGAACCGGCCGCCGGGATCACCACCCGGCACGCCTTCTCCTTCGGGTCCTTCTACGACCCGGACAACCTGCGCTTCGGCCCGGTCCTGGCCTGCAACGAGGAGACCCTCGCCGCGGGCGCCGGATTCGACGAGCACCCGCACAGCCACACCGAGATCGTCACCTGGGTGGTCGAGGGCGAGCTCACCCACCGGGACGACACCGGCGAGGAGGGCCTGGTTCGGCCCGGCGACGTACAGCGGCTCAGCGCCGGATCCGGGGCGCGGCACGTGGAGCGCAACGACGGTGGCGGGCGGCTGCGCTTCGTGCAGACCTGGCTCGCGCCGCTCACCCCCGGCGGCGACCCCTCGTACGAGGTGATCCGGGGCATCGCCGACAGCACGCCCTACGCGGTCCCCGCGGCCGGAGCCGTGCTGCACGTCCGGCGGCCGGGCGCGGGCGAGCGGGTCCCCGTACCGGCGGCGGAGCGGGTGTACCTGCACGTGGTGCGCGGGGACCTGCGGCTGGACGGGCAGGAACTCGGCCCGGGGGACGCGGTCCGGATCACCGATGAGAAGGATCTGGAGATCGTCGCCGGGTCCCCGGGCGAGCTGCTGATCTGGGAACTGCCGGGTGAGTCCGCCCAGGGCTAAGCGGCCTCGGGGAAGTGGGGCACGTCTCCGCGCCGCCCGGCACGGCGCCTCGCCGCGTTGTCGCAGTACCCGAGTACGTCCAGTACTAGGGCACTGCTCCGCCTTGCGATGCACCGCACCGGACGACGCGGAAACGCACCCCACTTCCCCGAGGCCGCTTAGCGGAGCTCGGCGAGGACCGCGTCGGTGAACGGGGTCCAGGCCTCCACCGCCCACGGGCCGAACGCGCGGTCCGTCAGGGCCACGCACGCGGCGCGGGCGTCCGGGTCCACCCACAGGAAGGTGCCGGACTGGCCGAAGTGGCCGAAGGTGCGCGGGGAGGACGAAGCGCCCGTCCAGTGCGGGGACTTGCCGTCACGGATCTCCATGCCCAGCCCCCAGTCGTTGGGCGACTGGTGCCCGTAGCCCGGCAGGACGCCCTTGAGGCCGGGGTGCACGACGGAGGTGGCCGCCGCGACCGTGCGGACGTCGAGCAGCCGGGGCGCCTGGAGCTCGGCGGCGAACCGTACGAGGTCGGAGACGGTCGACACGCCGTCCTTGGCGGGCGAACCCTCCAGGGTGGTGGACGTCATGCCCAGCGGCTCGCACACCGCCTGGTGCAGGTACTCCGCGAAGGGGATCCCGGTGGCCTTGGCGATGTGGTCGCCGAGCACCTCGAAGCCGGCGTTCGAGTACAGCCGGCGCTGCCCGGGCGGGGCGCTCACCCGGTGCTCGTCGAAGGCCAGCCCGCTGGTGTGCGCGAGCAGGTGACGGACCGTCGACCCCTCGGGCCCGGCCGGCTCGTCCAGCTCGATCGCCCCCTCCTCGTACGCGACGAGGGCCGCGTACGCGGCGAGCGGCTTGGTGACCGAGGCCAGCGCGAAGCGGTGGCCGACGGGCCCGTGGGAGCCGGCCAGGCTGCCGTCGGCGCGCACGACGGCCGCCGCGGCCGTCTGCACCGGCCAGTTCTCGATGATCTGCAAGCTCTGCATGGCGTCGAGCCTACTTGCTTGGAGTGCACTCAAGGGTTTTAGCGTGTGGGCCATGAGTCTGACGCAGACGCGGTACACGATCAGCGAGGTCGAGGCCCGGACCGGTCTGACCCAGCACACGCTGCGCTGGTACGAGCGGATCGGCCTGATGCCTCACGTGGACCGCTCCCACTCGGGCCAGCGGCGGTTCAGCGACAAGGACCTCGACTGGCTGGCCTTCGTGGGCAAGCTGCGCGCCACCGGGATGTCGGTGGCGGACATGGTCCGGTACGCCGAACTGGTCCGCGAGGGCGACCACACCCTCGGCGAACGCCGCGAGCTGCTGGAGCGGACGCGCCGCGACGTACGGGCGCGGATCTCGGAGCTGACGGACGCGCTCGCCGTACTGGACTACAAGATCGATTTCTATGCGACGAACGCGGTCGCGGGGAAGGCGCAGTCATGACAGTCATTTCGGAGTATGACGGCTCCCCCATCGAGCAGGCCGAACTCGGCAAGGGCGGCCCGCTGGTCGGCGTCCAGGGCCTGGGCTGCATGGGCATGAGCGAGTTCTACGGGGACACCGACGAGGCGGCGGCCCGCGAGACCCTGGAGGCGGCGCTGGCCGCCGGGGTCACCCTCATCGACACCGCGGACGTCTACGGGCGGGGGCGCAACGAGGAGTTCCTCGCCCCCTTCGTGGCCGCGCACCGCGAAGAGATCACCCTGGCGACGAAGTTCGCCATAGAGCGCAGCGACGACCCGGGCTACCGCGGCGTCCGCAACGACCCGGCCTACGTCCGGCAGGCGGTGGAGGACAGCCTGCGCCGGCTCGGCGTGGACGTCATCGACCTGTACTACATGCACCGGCGCGACCCGGCCGTGCCGCTCGCCGAGTCGGTGGGCGCCATGGCGGAGCTGGTGCGGGAGGGCAAGGTGCGCCACCTCGGGCTCAGCGAGGTCACCGGCGCGGAACTGCGCGAGGCGCACGCCGTGCACCCCATCGCGGCGCTCCAGTCGGAGTGGTCGCTGTTCAGCCGGGACGTGGAGCGCAGTGCGGTGGGCGCGGCGGCCGAGCTGGGCGTGGCCTTCGTCCCGTACTCCCCGCTGGGCCGGGGTTTCCTGACGGGGGCCTTCACCGACGCGTCGACGGACCTGGCGGCCGAGGACTTCCGCCGCCAGCAGCCCCGGTTCACCGGCGACAACGCGAAGGCGAACGCCGCGCTGCTGGCCCCGGTCCGGGAGGTCGCCGAGGCGCACGGGGCGAGCCCGGCGCAGATCGCCCTGGCCTGGGTGCAGCAGCGGGCGCGGGTGCACGGGCTGACCGTGGTCCCGATCCCGGGCACCCGCAAGGCCACGCGGCTGCGGGAGAACGCGGCGGCGACGCGGATCACGCTGACGGCGGCGGAGCTGGAGCTGCTGGAGCCGATCGCGTCCCGGGTCGCGGGGGACCGCTACCCGGACATGACGTTCACCTCGGCGTCCCGCGAGGTCTGAGGGGACCTGAGCGGGGTCGGGGCTCAGGGCCGCTCCGCGGTGAACCGGTCCCGCAGGGTCACGTACTCCGCGTCCGTCAGCAGGCCCGCGCAGTGGAGCTCGCTCAGGTGCTCGAGCCGGTCGTCGGACGGCCGGGGCCGGGGGACGGCGGCGACCGGGGTGCGGCCGCGCAGGGCGGCCAGGACGGCCGCGGCGAACGGCAGCGACTCGTGCACCGCCCCGTACCCCATGCCGAAGACGGCCGCCGCGAGGTCGTGGCTCGGACGGGGGTCGGCCGCGGTGAGCCGGGGCTCCCGCAGCAGCAGCCGCAGGTGGCCGCCGGGGCCGTCCGGTGAGCTCCACTCCACGCCGGTGAGGGCGGCCAGCGGGTAACGCTGGTCGCCCGCCTTCCATTTGGTGCTGGTGGCGCCCGTACGGGACCAGTGGAAGGTGACCGCCGAGCCGTCGAAGGCCACGCGCGCGTCGTACGCCTTCAACTGGAGCGGCGGCTGCGGGACGTCGACCAGGAAGTGCGCGGCGGGCTCGGCGGCCTCCGGGCCGAGCCGGGAGCGCAGCGCGTCGGCGAAGGCGGCCGCGTACGGGGCCCGTTCGCCCGGCAGCACCAGCCGGTAGGGGTCGCAGGCCTCCTTCAACTGCCCGGCGGCGGCCTCCATCAGCGGATCCGCGCCCGGCCGCGGGACGGCACGCAGCACCACCGTGTCCCGCTTCCCGGCGCTCACGGTCACCCCGGACACCGCTTCCAGGGGGATCCGGCGCTCGCCGAGGGCATGGAAAAGTCTCGGCGCCCTCGGCGTTCTTATCCCCCGTGCGAAGCGGATGAGCACCGAGTCCGAGTCGAACTCCCAGACGGCATGGTTTCCGGCCAGTACGTCACCCATGTGCCACATGGTAAAGGGAGGCGCCCTCGCGCGTCCCCCTCGATGCGAGGCCCACTTTCCGGGCCTCTACGCGCGTCAGTCCCGCTCGGCGCCGGAAATACCGTCTCGGCAGGCGTCGTCCCCGGTCGCGCACACAACGGAACCGAATGCACCGGTTCCGATTTTGGCGAAGTTGTCCACCGAGTCGGTCCCTGGCGCGAAATAGCCGGTGTGGCTCTTGGCCGTGGCCGAGGACAGCAGCCGCGCGCCGAACTCCGGGGAGACCGGGTCGGCTCCGTGGCCCAGCCCGCCGACCTCCAGGTGCGGTACGTCCGCGATCCAGTCGCCCTCGTCCCGCGTGGCCCAGACCCGGGCCGAGGTGTGCAGTCCGGCGACGCTCGAAGCGCGCATCCCGGGGCTGCCCGCCACCACCACGTCCGTCACCCGGTCCGGCAGCTCGTGCGCGGCGACCCCGCACACCACCGATCCGTAGCTGTGGCAGAACAGCGCCACGCGGGAGTCCCCGGGCAGGGCGGTGGTCAGGGACTTCAGCCGGACGGCGCCGTCGAAGGCCATACGGCCGGTGGCGGCGTCCATGCCGACCCCGGTGGGCGCGTTGTACCCGGCCCAGGCGATGACCGCCGTCCGGCCGTCCGGGTCGGCCGCGCGCTGGGCGTCGTACAGGGACCGGGCCATGCCGACCGGGGCGGTGAAGCGGCGCTGCGTGCGCTCGAAGGTGACCACGTCGGTGTCGACGCCGGGGACGACCACCGAGACCCGGCGGGCCAGGTCGAGGTCGCCGAACACCTCGGCGACGAGGCCGCCGCCGGTGGGGTCGAAGGCGAGGATCTGCCGGCCGGGCTCGGTGAGCGAGGCGAAGCGGTGGGCACGACGGATGGCCGCGGCCCGGTCGGCCGGGGTCAGGGCGACGTCGCGGCTGCGGGCGTTCTCGACCTGGCCGGCCTGCTCCAGGCCGCGCTGGTTGGCCCGGTAGCGGGTGGCGGCGGGGGCCCCGTCGAGGTTGCCCACGACGAGGGGGTAGCCGTCGGCGAGCCGGGCCCGCTGGGCCCCGTCGAGCCCGTCGAAGAATCGGGCCACCGTCCGTGCGGGGGCGTCCGCGGGTGGCACCGGGCGGCCGCCGATGCGGGCCTGCGCCCAGGCGGCGAGGGCCGCGGCGCGCAGCGGGGTGCCGCCCTCGGGGCGGTGCACGGCCGTCCAGCCGGTGGTCGCCAGCATGACGAAGACCACCGCCAGCGCGAGCAGGGTGCGCAGGACGGCGGGGCGCGGGTCGGCGCCGTGGGCGGTGGGGAGGGCATGGCCGGACAGGTTCACTGGGACCAGCGTAGGAGACCTCTTCCGGCCGGGGCGCGCCGGGTGACGGGTCTCACGGCCGACCGGGTGCCGCCGCGCCGACGGCCGTTGATCAGCAGTCAGCCGTTCGCGACCCCGGCTCCGGCGGACGTACGGCGCCAGTTCCCGGCCAGGGCAGGGCCGATCTGGTCCAGACAGGCCTCGGTCATCCGCCGGATCGCGGCCACGCTGGTGTCCTCGCCCTGCCCCCAGAGCCGCCCGGTGACCCGCATCACACCCGAGAACGCGGCGACGGCCACGCGCGGGCGCGGGTCGCCGTCCACGTCCAGGCCCTCGCGGGCGGCGATCAGCCGGGAGATCCGCTCCTCCAGGCCGGTGCAGCGGCGCAGGTGCACGGCGAGCAGGGCCGGGGTGGACTCGATCAGCCGGTAGCTGCGCATGTAGAGGTCGACGGGGACCACATCGGAGAGGGCCTGCTCGAGGTGGTCCCAGGTGGCGAGCACCGCGCCGCGCATCGCCTCGAGCGGGCCCTCGGTGGCCGGCCGGGCCTGCAGTTCGGCGAAGAAGTGCGACTCGACCAGGTCCTGGACGGCGAACGCCACCTCCTCCTTGTTCGCGAAGTAGCGGAAGAAGGTCCGCTGCGACACGTGCACGGTGTCGGTGATCTCGTCGACGGTGGTGCGCTCGTACCCCTGGGAGACGAAGAGCAGCAGGGCGGCGCGCAGCAGCGCGTCCCGGGTGCGCCGCTTCTTGCGCTCGCGCAGTCCCGCCACCACCGGTGCGGCCGGTGCCGGCCGCTCGTCGGTCATCACGGGGGGCTCCTTTCTGACGCCGAGTGGGCGGTCAGGCTATCTGTGACCCACATGACAGCGGCCGTCCCGTTAAGCCGTTGGTGGGCCTCGGCGGCTGCCGGGCCGCGGTCATGGCCCCGCGGTCGGCAACTCGTTCGGGGACAACCGGCGGGCGGCGCCGCTGCCTCTGCCCCGCGGAGGCGTCAACTCCGCACCTACGACGGCCCCGCCGGACGGTTCCCGCCGGGCCGTCGCCTATCAGGGTGGAGCCGGCCGAGCCCCCTTCCCCCCGCCCGTATTCGCAGGTCAGCGTGGTGTCGACGGCGCTTCGGAACCCACTGCGGCGCCCTTCGTCCACAAGGAGTTGACCCGTCATGCGTACGTGTAACACCGCTCGCGTCACCGCCCTGGCCGCCGCCGTCCTGGCCGCCACCGCCCTCATCCCGAGCGCGGCCGGTTCCGCGCACGCCGCGGGCCCGGCGACCCTCGGGGCATGCGCCACCGGGCAGCTGTGCCTGTGGGCGAAACCGGAGTTCAAGGGCACCCGGTACACCCACGAACTGAGCACCCTGGACATCAACAGCTGCACCGCGCTGCCCGCCGGAACCAGCGCGCAGTCGCTCACCAACCGCACCGGGCGCCCGGTGACCACCTACCAGTCGGCCGTGTGCGCGGAGACCGGCGAGTTCCAGACCTATCCCGGGGACGGGGTCTGGCTACCCCAGTCCCCCTACCAGGTGAGGGCGTTCAAGGTGTGGGAGAACTAGGCCCCGCCACGGCCTCGCGCGGCGCCGGGGCGCCCGGCTGCCCGGCCTGCGGGTCACCCAGCCGGGCGACCTCGGCACGCAGCGCCCGTACCTCCGCGTGGAGTTCCTCGATGGCCGCCAGCTGGAGGCGCTCCGCCCGGTCGTCCCGCTCGAAGCGGGAGATGAACCAGGCGGCGATGTTCGCGGTCACCACACCGAGCAGGGCGATCCCCGACAGCATCAGGCCGACGGCCAGGACCCGGCCGAGGCCGGTGGTGGGGGAGTGGTCGCCGTACCCGACCGTCGTCATGGTGGTGAAGGACCACCACACCGCGTCGCCCAGGTTCTTGATGTTCCCGTCCGGGGCGTCCCGCTCCACGCTCAGCACCGCGAGGGAGCCGAACATCAGCAGCCCCACGACCGCTCCGGCCACATAGGTCGTCAGCCGGATCTGCGGAGCCATCCGGGCCCGCCGGCCCACCAGCAGCAGCGTCGACACAAGCCGCAGCAGCCGCAGGGGCTGCGCCAGCGGCAGCACCACGGCGCACAGGTCCAGCCAGTGCGTCCGTACGAAGTGCCGGCGGTCCGCCGCGAGACCCAGCCGGACCACGTAGTCGACGGCGAAGGCCCCCCACACCACCCACTCCGCGTACGTGCACGCCCGGTGCACCTGCGCGCTCGCGTCGGGGACGACGATCGGCACGGCGTACGCCACGGCGAAGCCCACGGCGAGGACGAGCAGCGGGGTCTGGCTCCGCCGCTCCCAGAGCAGCTGGCGGGAGGGTTGCTTCATGCCCAGCATCGTAAAGAACGCGTAAGGGGCGCTGGGACAGGTGTCCCGGCGCCCCTCACGGAAGGGTGACGGCTACGCGTCGCCGCCCGCCGCGCCCGGGTCCGCCGCCGCGACGTCCAGCAGCTGGTACCGGTCCACGGCCTGCTTCAGCACCGAACGGTCGATCCGGCCGGCCTTGGCGAGCTCGGTGAGCGTCGCCAGGACCACCGACTGGGCGTCGATGTGGAAGAAGCGCCGGGCCGCACCACGGGTGTCCGCGAAGCCGAAGCCGTCCGCGCCCAGCGAGGTGTACGGGCCGGGCACCCAGCGCGAGATCTGGTCCGGCACCGCCCGCATCCAGTCGGAGACCGCCACGAACGGACCCTCCGCACCCGACAGCTTCCGCGTCACGTACGGGACGCGCTGCTCCTCCTCCGGGTGGAGCAGGTTGTGCTCCTCCACCTCGACGGCCTCGCGGCGCAGCTCGTTCCAGGAGGTCGCCGACCAGACGTCCGCCTTGACGTTCCAGTCGGCCGCGAGGATCCGCTGCGCCTCCAGCGCCCACGGCACCGCCACGCCCGAGGCCATGATCTGCGCCCCGATGGTGCCGGACGTGCCCGCCGACACCCGGTGGATGCCCTTGAGGATCCCGTCCACGTCCACGTCCGCCGGCTCGGCCGGGTGCTGGATCGGCTCGTTGTAGACGGTCAGGTAGTAGAAGACGTCCTCCGCCTGCGGCCCGTACATGCGCCGCAGACCGTCCTTGACGATGTGCGCGATCTCGTAGCCGTAGGCCGGGTCGTACGCGACGCAGCCCGGGTTCGTCGACGCCAGCAGCTGGGAGTGACCGTCGGCGTGCTGGAGCCCCTCACCCGTCAGGGTGGTCCGGCCCGCGGTCGCGCCCAGCACGAAACCGCGCGCCAGCTGGTCGGCCATCTGCCAGAACTGGTCACCGGTGCGCTGGAAACCGAACATCGAGTAGAAGACGTAGACCGGGATCAGCGGCTCGCCGTGCGTGGCGTACGCCGAACCCGCGGCGATCAGCGAGGCCGTGCAGCCCGCCTCCGAGATGCCGTCGTGCAGCATCTGGCCGGTCGGCGACTCCTTGTACGCGAGCAGCAGGTCGCGGTCGACCGCCTCGTACTGCTGCCCCAGCGGGTTGTAGATCTTGGCGCTCGGGAAGAACGCGTCCATGCCGAAGGTGCGGTACTCGTCGGGCGCGATCAGCACGAAGCGCCGGCCGATCTCCTTGTCCCGCATCAGGTCCTTCAGGATGCGGACGAAGGCCATCGTGGTGGCGATCGACTGCTGGCCCGAGCCCTTCTTGGCCGCCGCGTATGTCGCGTCGCCCGGCAGCTGCAGCGGCTTGGCGCGCACCACACGGGTCGGCACGTAGCCGCCGAGCGCGCTGCGCTGGTCGTGCATGTACTGGATCTCGGGCGACTTCGGGCCCGGGTGGTAGTACGGCGGGGCGCCGCTCTCCAGCTGCGCGTCCGTGATCGGGATGTGCAGGCGGTCACGGAAGCGCTTGAGGTCGTCGACCGTCAGCTTCTTCATCTGGTGCGTCGCGTTGCGGCCCTCGAAGTTCGGGCCCAGCGTCCAGCCCTTGACCGTCTGGGCCAGGATCACCGTCGGCTGGCCCTTGTGGGCCTTGGCCGCCGCGTAGGCCGCGTAGACCTTCTTGTGGTCGTGCCCGCCGCGGCCCAGGTGCTGGATCTGATAGTCGGTCATGTTCTCGACCATCGCGCGCAGCCGCTGGTCGCCGCCGAAGAAGTGATCACGGATGTACGCGCCCGACTCGGTGGCGTACGTCTGGAACTGCCCGTCCGGGGTGGAGTTCATCTTGTTGACCAGGATGCCGTCGCGGTCCTGGGCCAGCAGCGGGTCCCAGGAGCGGTCCCAGATCAGCTTGATGACGTTCCAGCCGGCGCCGCGGAACTGCGACTCCAGCTCCTGGATGATCTTGCCGTTGCCGCGCACCGGGCCGTCGAGGCGCTGGAGGTTGCAGTTGACCACGAAGGTCAGGTTGTCCAGACCCTCGCGGGCGGCGATCGACAGCTGGCCGAGCGACTCCGGCTCGTCCATCTCGCCGTCGCCGAGATACGCCCAAACGTGGGACTTGGAGGTGTCCGCGATCCCGCGCGCCTCCATGTACCGGTTCATCCGGGCCTGGTAGATCGCACCGAGCGGGCCCAGGCCCATCGAAACGGTCGGGAACTCCCAGAAGTCCGGCATCAGCCGCGGGTGCGGGTAGCTCGAAAGGCCGTACGGGGCCTTCGACTTCTCCTGCCGGAACGCGTCGAGCTGCTGCTCGGAGAGCCGGTCCAGGAGATAGGCGCGCGCGTAGATACCGGGGGACGCGTGGCCCTGGAAGAAGATCTGGTCGCCGCCGTCGCCCTCGTCCTTGCCCCGGAAGAAGTGGTTGAAGCCCACGTCGTAGAGGGAGGCGGAGGAGGCGAAGGTCGCGATGTGGCCGCCGACCCCGATGCCCGGGCGCTGGGCGCGCGAGACCATGACGGCCGCGTTCCACCGGGTGGCGTTGAGGACCTTGCGCTCGATCTCCTCGTTTCCGGGGAAGAACGGCTCGTCCTTGGTGGCGATGGTGTTGACGTAGTCGGTGCTGCGCATCTCGGGCACGGCCACGCGCTTCTCGCGGGCCCGCTCGATCAGCCGCAGCATCAGATAGCGGGCGCGCTCACGGCCCCGCTCGTCGACCGCTGCGTCCAGGGAGTCGAGCCACTCCTGCGTCTCCTCCGGATCGAAGTCCGGGACCTGACTGGGCAGGCCGCCAATGATGATCGGATTGCGATCGGATGCGGAAACCACGCTGTTCCTTCGCTGTCGGGGGAGTCGTGCTGAAGCCGTATCTGGGGGGCGCCGCCTCCCATGGTCTTACGCTCGGCCGAGATCGTCATCTCTACCGCTGGGTAATCCCTGGAGTCGGCAGGAAGTCTGGGGTGGGCGATCCGAAGGCGGTCCGGCCAAATCGCAACCTTACGCCCAAGTCGGTCACACACCGCCAACAAAGTCGTAAGGACGTTCGTCCCTCAAGCGGGTAGGAAAGTCATCAAGCGTTGCCGATGATGCCGAATGGACCGCAATGGTGTGGGATGAGTCACCAGAGCCCCACACGGGGAGGCTGAAAGTTGCGGCGAGACGGCCGCAATCGTCACCGTTTCGACGGTCTCGGCGGCCGGGTACTTGCGCGATCCGCCGCGCCCGTGTGGACTACGTCCAATGCTGCGCGTACGCGCGCCGCCAGAAGACATTCACCGAACATGAGCAGGAGGCACCCCGTGAGCGCGACCGCGGACCACGCGGAGAACCTGGCCGCCCGGCTGGGTTTCCAGTCCGAACAGGTGGTCCAGGAGATCGGCTACGACGACGACGTCGATCAGGATTTCCGTGATGTCGTTGATGAGCTCGTCGGCGATCTCGTCGACGAGGACTACGACGACGTCGCGGACGCCGTTTTGCTGTGGTTCCGCGAGGACGACGGCGATCTGGCGGACGCACTGGTCGATGCCACCGAGCTGATCGAGGACGGCGCACTGATCCTGCTGCTGACCCCCAAGACGGGCCGCCCCGGCTACGTCGAGGCCAGCGACATCAAGGAAGCCGCGGAGACCGCCGGCCTCTCGCTGGCCAAGGGTCTTCCCGTAGGCAAGGAGTGGGCCGCCACCAAGCTGGTGACGCCCAAGACGGCCGTCAAGAAGCGCTAAGCCGCGCCTTCCGCTGCCGAGCGGACACATCGTGCACCCCGTCGACCCCCGGTCGGCGGGGTGTGTGCGTTCCGGGCCCCGCCCCGCCTAGGCTGTGCCTCACCCGAACGGCCCACTGCGGGCATCCAGGAAATGCGGGAACGAAGGGATGCGAGAGATGGCGATCGAGGTCGGCGACAAGGCCCCGGACTTCGAGCTCAAGGACAACCACGGCGCCACCGTGCGGCTCTCCGACTTCCGGGGGGAGAAGGCCGTGGTGCTGCTCTTCTACCCGTTCGCCTTCACCGGCGTCTGCACCGGCGAGCTGTGCGAGCTGCGCGACCAGCTGCCGCGGTTCCAGAACGACGAGGTCCAGCTCCTCGCCGTCTCCAACGACTCCGTGCCGACCCTCCGGGTCTTCGGGGAGCAGGAGAACCTGGACTACCCGCTCCTGTCGGACTTCTGGCCGCACGGGGAGACCTCCCGCGCGTACGGGGTCTTCGACGAGGAGAAGGGGTGCGCGGTCCGCGGCACCTTCATCATCGACAAGGACGGCGTCGTGCGCTGGACTGTCGTCAACGGACTGCCCGACGCGCGTGACCTGAACGAGTACATCAAGGCACTCGACAGCCTCTGAGGCTCGTCGTCGCAGTTCCGCGCGAAAACCGTTTACAGGCGGGAACCCGTCACTAGGATCGAAACGTTGATCCGGTAGCTCCCCCGGCCACGGCCGGGAGAGCCCCCTGCACGACGGGGCACCGCCCCACACACAGAACCCAATGGAGGACCCGTGGGAGTCAGCCTCAGCAAGGGCGGCAACGTCTCGCTGACCAAGGCCGCGCCTAACCTGACGGCGGTCATCGTCGGTCTGGGCTGGGATGCTCGCACCACCACCGGTGTCGACTTCGACCTCGACGCCAGCGCGATCCTGACCAACGACCAGGGCAAGGTCGCCAGCGACGCGAACTTCGTCTTCTTCAACAACCTGAAGAGCCCCGACGGCTCGGTCGAGCACACCGGTGACAACACCACCGGTGAGGGCGAGGGCGACGACGAGGCGATCAAGGTGAACCTCGCCGGTGTACCGGCCGATGTCGCCAAGATCGTCTTCCCGGTCTCGATCTACGAGGCCGAGAGCCGCCAGCAGAGCTTCGGCCAGGTCCGCAACGCGTACATCCGCGTCGTGAACCAGGCGGACAACACCGAGCTCGCCCGCTACGACCTCTCCGAGGACGCCTCGACCGAGACCGCCATGGTCTTCGGCGAGCTGTACCGCAACGGCGCGGAGTGGAAGTTCCGCGCCATCGGCCAGGGCTACGCCTCGGGCCTGCGCGGCATCGCGCAGGACTTCGGCGTCAACGTCTGAGCCCAGAGCAGTTCACCCGTCCGGCGCCGTGCACTGTGTGTACGGCGCCGGACCGGCTTTGCGGCCTGTACGGACCGGTTCCACGGCCGGTACGGGGCCGCGTCGCACGGCACACCGTCACTCAGCACACCGTCACACAGGCACACCGTCGTCCGGGGAGGACCACAACATGGGCGTCACACTCGCCAAGGGGGGCAATGTCTCCCTGTCCAAGGCCGCACCGAACCTGACCCGGGTTCTCATCGGGCTCGGCTGGGACGCGCGCTCGACCACGGGCGCGGACTTCGACCTCGACGCCAGCGCGCTGCTGTGCAACAGCGGCCGGGTGCTCGGGGACGAGTACTTCGTCTTCTACAACAACCTGAAGAGCCCCGACGGCTCCGTCGAACACACGGGGGACAACCTCACCGGCGAGGGCGACGGCGACGACGAGTCGATCATCATCGACCTCACCAAGGTGCCGGACCGCGTCGACAAGATCGTCTTCCCGGTCTCGATCCACGAGGCGGACAGCCGCCGGCAGAGCTTCGGCCAGGTCAGTAACGCCTTCATTCGCGTGGTGAACCAGGCGGACGGCCAGGAACTGGCCCGCTACGACCTTTCCGAGGACGCCTCCAGCGAGACCGCGATGATCTTCGGCGAGGTCTACCGGTACGGGGGTGAATGGAAGTTCCGTGCGGTGGGGCAGGGGTACGCGTCGGGCCTGAGGGGCATCGCTCTAGACTTCGGGGTCAACGTTTCGTAAAGCCGTACAAGACGATGGGGTGCCAGTGGTTCTCAAAACCTTCGGCTGGTCGTTCGCAATCACTGCGCTCGGTCTGGTCGCAGCGGTGTTCTACGGGGGGTGGCAGGCCTTCGGTATCGTGGCGATCCTGTCGGTCCTCGAGATCTCGCTGTCTTTCGACAACGCGGTGGTCAACGCCGGAATCCTGAAGAAGATGAATGCCTTCTGGCAGAAGATCTTCCTCACCATCGGCGTACTCATCGCGGTCTTCGGTATGCGACTGGTCTTCCCCGTTGTGATCGTCGCGATCAGCGCCAAGATCGGGCCCCTCGAGGCCGTGGAACTGGCCATCAACGACAAGGAGATGTACGAGCAGCTGGTCACGGACGCCCACCCGTCCATCGCTGCCTTCGGCGGCATGTTCCTGCTGATGATCTTCCTCGACTTCATCTTCGAGGACCGTGACATCAAGTGGCTCGCCTGGCTGGAGCGCCCGCTCGCCAAGCTCGGCAAGGTCGACATGCTGTCCGCCTGCATCGCCCTGATCGTCCTGGTCGTCACCTCGATGACCTTCGCCGCCAACGCCCACCAGCACGGCGGCGTCCACGTGGACAAGGGCCAGACCGTCCTGATCTCCGGCATCCTCGGCCTGATCACCTACATGGTCGTCGGCGGCCTCTCCGGCTACTTCGAGAACAAGCTGGAGGAAGAGGAGGAGGCCGAGCACGAGGCCGAGGAAGAGGCCAAGAAGAGCGGCAAGCCCGTTTCGGCCGTCGCGATGGCCGGCAAGGCCGCCTTCTTCATGTTCCTCTACCTCGAAGTCCTCGACGCCTCGTTCTCCTTCGACGGGGTCATCGGCGCCTTCGCCATCACCAACGACATCGTGCTCATGGCCCTCGGCCTCGGCATCGGTGCCATGTACGTCCGGTCGCTGACGGTCTACCTCGTCCGCCAGGGCACCCTCGACGACTACGTCTACCTGGAGCACGGCGCGCACTACGCCATCGGCGCGCTCGCCGTGATCCTGCTCGTCACCATCCAGTACGAGATCAACGAGATCATCACCGGCCTCGTCGGCGTGCTCCTGATCGGATGGTCCTTCTGGTCCTCGGTGCGCCGCAACAAGCGCCTGGAACTGGAGGGTTCCGCCGCCGAGGCATGACGGCGGCGGTAATGCGGAACGCTCCATGGCGGGGCGGCCTGCGGGGTCCACGGACCCGGCGGGCCGCCCCGCTTCCGTAGGCGTCCACGGACACACAGGGGACCAGGGGAACAGGGGGGTAGGGGAATGGGCTTCTTCGACGGCATCATGGGCAGCCGCGCCGTGCAGTTCCAGTCGGGCAGCGCCTCGTCCAACGCGATCGAGCTGACCAAGCGGCACCCGACGGTGTCGCTCACCAAACAGGGGGCGGTCCACGGCAATCTGCGCGTCAACCTGTCCTGGCGCATGCGCACCTCGGACATCGGCGGCAGCAGCTACGGGCAGAGCGGCCGGCTCCTGCGGCATCCGTTCAAGCTGTTCAAGCCCGACATGGTGCAGGCGCACACCCAGGGCATGGTCAACGTCGACCTCGACATGGGCTGTCTGTACGAGCTGACCGACGGCACCCGGGGCGTCGTCCAGCCGCTGGGCAACCTGCTGGGCGACATCAACGACCCGCCGTACGTGAAGCTCAGCGGGGACGACCGGTTCGGGTCGGCGTCGGGGGAGACCCTCTACGTCAACCTCGACCACGCCGACGAGATCAAGCGGATGCTGGTCTTCGTCTACATCTACGACCAGACCCCGGCCTTCGACCGCACCCACGCCATGGTCACGCTCTTCCCGGTCACCGGGCCGCGGGTCGAGATCCCCCTGGAGGAGCGGCACCCGCAGGCCCGCTCCTGCGCGGTGGTCTCCCTCGAGCACGTCAAGGGCGAGTTCGTCGTACGGCGCGAGGTGAAGTTCGTGTACGGGTTCCAGGCCGAGCTGGACCGGCTGTACGGCTGGGGGCTCCAGTGGGGGCGGGGCTACAAGAGCACCAAGGCCTGACCGGAGCCCCGAGCGGGTGCCGGATGCGTCTGCGGCGTCTGCGGCGTCAGCGGCGGATGAACTGCGGGCCCTGCACCGGCAGCCGGAAGGACGGGTCGGCGCCCGGACCCGGCACCGGGGCCGGGGACACCGGCTGCGGGTACCCGTAGGCGGGCTGGACGGGCGGCAGGGCCTGGGTGGGCGGGGCCATCGCGGCCGTCTGCTCGGCGGTGGGCCCGGCCGCCGGGCTCCCGGCCGCCGGGCTCGCGGCGGGCTCGGGGGCGTTCTCGTCGACCGAGATCCCGTGATCGGTGGCCAGCCCCACCAGCCCGTCGGAGTAGCCCTCGCCGAGCGCGCGGAATTTCCACCCCTCGCCCCGGCGGTACAGCTCCCCGCAGATCAGAGCCGTCTCGGCGCCGGTCTCGGGCCGCACGTCGAAGTAGGCCAGCGGTTCGGAGCCACCGGTCGCGGTGGCGTCGTAGAGGAGGATCCGCAGGTCGCGGACCCGCTGGAAGGGGACGTCCTCGGCGGAGGCGACCACCAGGATCCGGTCCACGGCCGGGGTCACCGTCCGCAGGTCCGCCTGGACGGCGTCGGTCACCGCCTCGCCGAGCTGCTTCTTGCCCAGCCGCCAGACGGCCCCCGAGGGGTGCCGGGGCTGGTTGTAGAAGACGAAGTCCTCGTCCGAACGCACCCGGCCGTCGGGGCCCACGAGCAGTGCGGAGGCGTCCACGTCGGGTACCTCGGGGCCGGTTGTCCAGCGCAGCACCGCCCGGACCGCCGTGGCGGCCACCGGGATGTTCGAGCCCTTCTGCATCGCGTGCGTCATGCCCGTCATCCTGCCCTCCCCGGGTGGACCGGGACAATGCGGCCCCCCGTAGGGCCTTGTCTCGAACGCGAGAGCTGGGCATGGTGCAAGAGGGTTACCTGAACTTCATGTGCTTGAGGAACTCTTGACTCATGTTCGTACGTACTATTACCGGCCATGCCAGTTGGGCCGCCGAGGCAGTACGGGGGAAGCACATGCGTCACTTTGGGCACGTATCGCCCACCGTCCGTAAGGACCTCTTCCACCAGGAACCGGCGGAATTCACCGGAGCCTCGCCCGCCCGCACCCTCGCCGCGGCCCTCGGGGCCACGCTCTACAGCCCCGCCACCCGCCCCCAGCTCGCCCGGGACATCCGCAAGCAGGCCGGCCGCGGAGTCGTCTCCATGGTCCTCTGCCTGGAGGATTCCATCAGCGACGGCGACGTCATCGACGCCGAGGAGAACCTCGTCCGGCAGTTCGGCGAGCTCGACGCGGACAGCGACGAGCTCCCGCTGCTGTTCATCCGCGTCCGCACCCCCGAGCAGATACCCGACCTGGTGCGCCGCCTGGGCGGCTCCGCGCGCCGACTGGCCGGATTCGTACTTCCCAAATTCAATGAGAGCAGTGGTACCGCCTTCCTCGAGGCCGTGGCCCAGGCGGAGGCCGTCGGCGGCCACTCCCGCCTGTACGCCATGCCCGTCCTGGAGACCCCGGACCTGCTCCACCTCGAAACCCGCGCCGAAACGCTGGCCGGCATCTCCCGCACCGTCAACAGCCACCGCGAGCGGGTCCTGGCCCTGCGGCTCGGCGTCACCGACTTCTGCTCCGCCTACGGCCTGCGCCGCACCCCCGACATGACCGCCTACGACGTCCAGATCGTGGCCGGGGTGATCGCCGACGTGGTCAACGTCCTCAGCCGCGCCGACGGCACCGGCTTCACCGTCACCGGACCCGTATGGGAGTACTTCCGCAGCCAGCAGCGCCTCTTCAAGCCCCAGCTGCGCCGCAGCCCCTTCCTCGCGGAGGGCGTGGAGGAACTGCGCACCGCCCTGATCGAACACGACCTGGACGGCCTGCTGCGCGAGATCGAACTCGACCGGGCCAACGGGCTGCTCGGCAAGACCTGCATCCACCCCGCCCACGTCACACCCGTCCACGCACTGTCCGTGGTCTCCCACGAGGAGTACTGCGACGCCGAGGACATCCTGCGCCCCGAGCGCGGCGGCGGCGGCGTGATGCGTTCCGCCTACACGAACAAGATGAACGAGGTGAAGCCCCACCGGGCCTGGGCCGAGCGCACCATGCAGCGCGCCGAGGTCTTCGGTGTGGCGAAGGAGGAGGTCGGCTTCGTCGACCTGCTCACGGCCGGGCTCCAGGTGTGAACCCCCTGGTGACGGCGTCGACGACGAGGAAAGGCAAGAAGATCGAAGCGGTGTGGTCGGGAACCTGGGTCGCGGACCGGCTGGGCGTCAGCCTGGAGGAGGCCGGTACGCCGGGCTCGCCGCGGCTCGCGGAGCTGCTCGGACTCGCGCTGCGGCGCAACCCCAAGCGGGCGCACCTGCTCGTCTCGCAGGTGCTGGGCAAGCACGTCCCGCAGTCCCCGGCGACCGTCTACGCCGCCGGGTACGGGCTCGGCGAGCGGGTCCGGGCGCTGCTCGGCGAGGACGGCGCCGCCGCGGCGGTGGTCCTCGGCTACGCCGAGACGGCCACCGGGCTCGGCCACTGCGTGGCCGACGGCCTGGGCCCCGCTCCCTACCTGCATTCCACCCGCCGGCCCGTGCCGGGAGTACGGCCCGCCGGCGGCTTCGAAGAGGCCCACTCGCACGCCACCTCGCACCTGCTGCTGCCCGAGGACCCCCGGCTGCTCGCGGGCAGCGGGCCGCTGGTCCTCGTCGACGACGAGTTCTCCACCGGCAACACGGTCCTGAACACCATCCGCGACCTGCACGCCCGCCACCCCCGCGCGCACTACGTGGTCGTCGCCCTCGTCGACATGCGCTCCCCGGCCGACCGCGACCGGCTCACCGCCTTCGCTGCCGAGATCGGCGCCCGCGTCGACCTCATCGCCCTGGCCTCCGGCACGGTCTCCCTCCCGGACGGAGTCCTGGCCAAGGGCCAGGCCCTGGTGGAGGAGTACGAGTCGCACGCCGGGGCCCAGGCGGGGCACACCGGGCAGCCGGTCACGCGCGTCGACCTGAACTGGCCCGCCGGGCTCCCCGACGGCGGCCGCCACGGTTTCACGGCGGCCCACCGCGCAGCCCTCGAAGCGGCCCTGCCGGACCTGGCCGGCCGGCTCACGGCCGCGCTCGGCGACGGGCCCGGCCGGGTCCTCGTACTCGGCAACGAAGAGCTGATGTACGCGCCGCTGCGCCTCGCGAAGGCCCTGGAGGAGGCGGGCACGGCCCGCGAGGTCCGCTTCTCCACCACCACCCGCTCGCCCGTGCTCGCCGTCGACGACCCCGGCTACGCCATCCGCACCCGGCTCGTCTTCCCCGCCCATGACGACCCGGCCGACGGCCCCGGCGACCGGTACGCCTACAACGTCGCGGGCGCCGGTTTCGACGCCGTCGTCGCCGTCGTCGACTCGGCCGGCGACACCCCCGAGCTGCGCGCCGGACTGCTCGCGAGCCTCGCCCCGCACACCGGCCGCGTCCTGCTGGCCGCCGTACCTTCCTACGTACCCGACCGGCAGGAGCACAAGCCGATCATGCCCGAGCCGATCACGCACGAGTCGATCACGCACGAGCCCTTGCGCGGGCCCGCCTTCTCCTCGTACGCCGCAGAGGACGTCGGCTGGCTGCTCCAGGACTTCTCCGACGTCGAGCTGGAGGCCCCGACCGAGGAGCGCGAGGAGGCGATCCAGGCGGGCGGTGCGCACTACGCCGAATCCCTGCCCGTCGAGTACCAGCCGTCCCCGCAGTACCAGGAGCTGTACCAGAACGCCCTGACCGCGTCGGCGGCCCGCATCGCCCGCGCCGTCGGCACCGTCACCGAGACGGTCCTCGCCGAACGCTCCCCGTCCCCGGTGCTCGTCTCCCTGGCCCGCGCCGGCACCCCCGTCGGCGTACTGATGCGCCGCTGGGCACAGGCCCGGCACGGCCTGGACCTCCCGCACTACGCCGTCTCCATCGTGCGCGGCCGCGGCATCGACGCCAACGCCGTGCGCTGGCTGGCCGCCCGGCACGACCCGGCCGACGTCGTCTTCGTCGACGGCTGGACGGGCAAGGGCGCCATCACGCGGGAGCTGACGGCCGCGCTCGCCGAGTACCCCGGCTTCAACCCGGAGATCGTGGTCCTCGCCGACCCCGGCTCGTGCGTGGAGACCTACGGCACCCGCGAGGACTTCCTGATCCCCTCCGCCTGCCTCAACTCCACCGTGTCCGGGCTCATATCGCGTACGGTCCTGAGGTCCGACCTGGTCGGGCCCGCCGACTTCCACGGCGCGAAGTTCTACCGCGAGCTCGCCGGCGCGGACGTCTCCACGGCCTTCGTCGACACGGTCGCCGCCCACTTCGACGAGGTGGCCGACGCCGTCGACGAGGAGGTCAAGGAACTCCTCGCCGCGGACCGCACCCCGACCTGGGAGGGCTGGGCGGCCGTCGAGCGGATCAGCGAGGAGTACGGCATCCACGACGTGAACCTGGTCAAGCCCGGCGTCGGCGAGACCACCCGGGTGCTGCTGCGCCGGGTGCCGTGGAAGATCCTCGCCCAGCGCGGCGCGGGCGCCGATCTGGACCACGTACGGCTGCTCGCCGAGCAGCGGGGGGTCCCGGTGGAGGAGGTCGACGGACTGCCCTACACCTGCGTCGGACTCATCCACCCACGATTCACGCGCGGCGCCACCGGCGCCGACGGAAAGGCTGTGGCCTCGAAGTGACTGTCCTGGTAGCCAGTGATCTCGACCGTACGCTCATCTACTCGGCGGCGGCCCTCGGCCTGACCATGCCCGACCCGGTGGCCCCCCGGCTGCTGTGCGTCGAGGTCCACGAGAGCAAGCCGCTGTCCTACATGACGGAGACGGCGGCGGGACTGCTGGCGAAGCTGACGGCCGACCCGTCGGCCGTCTTCGTCCCGACGACCACGCGGACCCGCAAGCAGTACCAGCGCATCCGTTTCCCCGGCCGCCCGGCCAAGTACGCGATCTGCGCGAACGGCGGCCAGCTGCTGGTCGACGGGGTGCCGGACCGGGACTGGCGGCGGCAGGTCGCGGCGCGCCTCGCCGAGGAGTGCGCCCCGCTGGAGGAGGTGCACGCCCACCTGCTGGCGACGGCGGACCCGGCGTGGCTGCGCAAGGCGCGGGTGGCGGAGGAGCTCTTCACGTACCTCGTCGTGGAACGCGCGCTCGTCCCCGACGCATGGCTGAAGACCCTGGTGGAGTGGGCGGAGGCGCGCGGCTGGACGGTCTCCCTCCAGGGCCGCAAGATCTACGCCGTACCGCGCCCGCTGACCAAGAGCGCTGCGATGCGCGAGGTGGCCCGCCGTACGGGCGCCACCGCCACCCTGGCCGCCGGCGACTCGCTCCTGGACGCCGACCTGCTGCTCGCGGCGGACGCGGCATGGCGCCCGGGCCACGGCGAACTGGCCGACGCGCAGTGGCACGCGCCGACCGTGACGGCCCTGTCCACGGCGGGCGTGCTGGCGGGTGAGGAAATCGTCCGCGAATTCGGCCGCGCGGTTGCAAGACTGGCCGTATGACCAAGGGCAACAGCACCAAGATCACTGACGAGCTCTACCGGTACATGCTCGACCACAACCCTCCGCTGGACGAGGTCCAGCGGAGGCTGGTGGCGACGACCTACGCCACGTTCCCGGACGTCGCCGGAATGCAGTCGGCGGAGGAGCAGGGGCCGCTGCTGGCCTTCCTGGTCCGGCTGACGGGCGCCCGCCACATCGTGGAGGTGGGCACCTTCACCGGCTTCTCGGCCCTGTCGATGGCCCAGGCGCTGCCCGCCGACGGCCGCCTCATCGCCTGCGACGTCTCCGAGGAGTGGACGGCGTACGGCAAGGAGGCCTGGGAGGCGGCGGGCGTCGCGGACCGCATCGAGCTGCGGATCGCCCCGGCGCTGGACACGCTCCGCGCCATGCCCGCGGAGCCGCACATCGACCTGGCCTACGTGGACGCCGACAAGGAGAGCCAGATCGCGTACTGGGAGGAGCTCGTGCCGAGGCTGCGTCCGGGCGGCCTGATCGTCACGGACAACACGCTCTTCCACGGCACGGTCCTCGACGAGTCGGCCACCGGCTCGGCGGCCGGTGTCCGCGCGTTCAACGACCACGTTTCGGCGGATCCCCGCATGGAATCCGTCCTGCTGGCGATCTCGGACGGCCTCACGCTCTCCCGGAAGCGGTAGCGCCTGGCTGCTGCGGCGGCCGCCACTGCTGCCGTCGCCTAGCCGCAACCGCCTCCACCGCAGCAGCCCCCGCCGCCCATGGCACGAGCGGGCGCGGGGGCACTGCTGGTGCCGCCGACGGCGACGGCGGACAGCAGCTTGACGGTGTCGGCGTGCCCTGCGGGGCAGTCGGCGGGCGCGGACGACTCGGCCATCGGCCGGCTCAGCTCGAAGGTGTCGTCGCAGGTCCGGCAGCGGTACTCGTATCGAGGCATGCGGCCAAGGCTATGCGGCCGGGGCCGGGACTTCTACGGGCGACCCGGTCTGCTGCGGGTGACCCGTGTTGCTACGGGCGACCCGCACAGCTACGGGCGGCCCCGCCCGGGCTCCGCGTACGCCCGGTCCTCCCGGGCCGCCTGCTCGGGGTGGCGGGCCCGCCAGTACGGATTGTCGTGCGGCAGCGCGCTGCCCACCCGCCCGTACATGCCGAACCACATCAGCATCACGCCGACGACGAAGCTGAACAGCACGTTCTGGATCTTGAAGGCCAGGAAGTTCAGCTCCGTGTCCAGCAGCGCGAGGTTCACGAACCCGCTCGCGATGAACAGCAGGCCCAGCACGATGTTCAGGGTGGAGGCGAAGGTCCCGCCGATCACCATGCCGATGAACAGCAGCGCCCCGATACAGATCGACAGGACGCTCAGCGCGCCGTTGGTGTTCAGGGCGAGCACCGTGTCGCCGCCGGTGTCGAAGAACCCGATCCGGTCGATGAGCCCCAGGATGCCGAAGGCGATCAGCAGCAGCCCGGTCAGGCCGGCGCCGACCCGGTAGACCTTGTTGAGCTTGTGATCGGAGGGCAGATGCTCGTCGAGCCGGGTATTGACGGGATGCAGGACGCGTTGCAGCACCCGGTGCGAGACCGGTGGTGGTTCGTGGGACGCATAAGGCTCATGGGGCACGTACGGCGCGTAGTTCTCATGGGGCTCGGTGCACCCGTAGAGCGCATGAGGCTCGTAGGGCTCATGCGGCACCGGAGGTGCCTGGCGTACGCGCGGTGCACGAGGCTTGTGGAATACGTGGGCAGCCATACCGCCCTCCTCTGCTCCGTTCCGGGCACCTCCAGCATCCGCCCATGCCCACCCGCGGACAACTCCCGGCTCACCCGACGGCGCGCCGGCCCCGGATATCCGCCACCACCCGGCCTACCGCCACCCGGACCTCCTCCATCTCCTGCAGGAAATGCCAGTAGTCCGGATGCCGCCCCTCCAGCTCGGCCAGCGCCCGGCCCACCCGGGCCACCGACTCGTCCAGCGGCCCCGCGTGCCGCGGATCGGGCACACTGCGGCCCGCCATCGCCAGCCGCTGCGCGTCCCGGATCGCGAACCGGGTCCGGTCCACCTCGGCCTGCGGATCGCGCGCCACCGCCTCCAGCCGCGTCAGCCGGTCCTGCGCCGCCGACACCGCCTCGTCGGTGGCCTCCAGCGAAGCCCGCACCGCGTCGATCAGCTCCCCTACGTCGGTCCAGCGCTGCTCGTCCCGGGCACGGGACGCCTCCCCCAGCCGGTCCTCCGCCTGCGCGACGTCCCGTATCGCCTGGTCCGGAACGTGCTGGAGGTCCTGCCAGCACGCCGCACTGAACCGCCGACGCAGCTCGCTGAGGACCGGATCCACCCGGTCCGCCCGATTGCGCAAGGCCTGTGCACGCGTCCGCAGGCTCACCAGCCGCCGGTCGATCTCCGCAGCCCGCTCCGGCAGCCGCGCCGCCTCCGCCCGTACGCCCTCCGCGTCCCGCAGGATCCGGTCGGCGCGCTGCACGGTCTCCTGCACCCCGTGCCGGCCCGCGCCCTCGTTCAGCTTGGTCAGCTCCGGACCCAGCGCCGCCAGCCGCGCGGCCAGGTCATCGGCCCGCATCCCCTTGGCCCGTACGGCATCCAGTGCATCGCTCGCCGCGAGCAGCGCGGCCTTCGCCCGCTCCCGGGCCGGCGCGACCCGGGCGAGCTGCGTCTCGGCCTTGTCCAGCAGCGGCTGCAACCCCTGCGCGAACCGGTCCAGCTCCCCCTTGACCCGCATCAGCTCGTCGCGCGCCCGGGTCAGCTCCTCCCGGGCCCGTGCGGCGGCGGACGCCTCCAGATCGACCCGGTCCAGGTCGTGCGCGTCCACGGCCTCGATGTACACGTGGCTGACCTGATCGATCCGCTGCCCCAGCGCGGCGAACCCCTCGCTCGCCTGCCGCCCGGCGGGAGACCCGTCCGCGGCGGCAATGGTCTCGATCGAGATCCGCAGATCCCGCTGCGCCGAGTCCAGCTCGTAGAACGCCGCGGCGGCGGCATCCTTCGCCGCCTGAGCATCCGCCCGCCGACTCTCGTCCCGCCCACCAAACCAACGCCGGGATGCCGTTGTCACAATCCCTCTCCCGTACCGCGTCCGCCTTGCCCCGGACCATTCTCCCCCACGGGAACGCGTTTGCGTCGGGGGTGTGCCCGCCATGTAGGCTGTCCACTCATCCACGGGTGTGTAGCTCAGGGGTAGAGCGCTGCTCTTACAAAGCAGATGTCGGCGGTTCGAAACCGTCCACGCCCACCAGTACGAAGGCCCCCCGCCGATCACGGCGGGGGGCCTTCTGCGTGTTCGTCCGAGGCCAACGAGCAGTCGGGCAGGCCGGGCGAAGCGGTTGTGGGGGGTGGGGATGGGCGGATTCCGGTGAAACCCGGCGGAGTTGGAGGGGCGTTCATATGATGTGCCTCCTCTTTGAACCGCTTCTGGGTGGGGGTACCGATGAGCAGTGGCATGGGTGAGGGCCGGAGAGGCCACAGACGGGCTGGGGGCGCCGTTCGGCGGGCGTTGGTCGCGCTGGTGGTGGCCGGGATGGCCGTCGCGTGTGGGCCGGCCGAGGGTGGGGGGCCCGCCGTGTCCGCGCCGCCGCCCCTTACCTCGGCGGCGCCGACCACCGCCTCACCGACACCGACACCGACGCCGTCCCCGACGCCGCCACCGTCCCCGACGCCATCGGCCGAACCGACTCCCGCTGCCGACCAGAAGGCACCCAGCGTCGCCCCGGTGACTCCGGCCGCCACCAAGCCCGCGCCGAAGCCCACGACCAAGGCCCCGACGAGGGAGCCGACCGAGCCCGCGGCCGCCGCGTGCGAGATCGTCTCCAACGCCGGGAACTGCTACAACGCGGGCCAGTTCTGCCGCAAAGCCGACGTCGGCCGGTCCACGCACGCCGCCAACGGACGCATGATCTACTGCCGTCCGGACGGCGGTCAGCCGCGCTGGGGTTACTAGGACGGCCGGGCCGTGGGAACCTCGGGGGATGGGCGAGTGGCTCGCGTGGGGTGGGGTGGTCGTGGCGGTCGCCGCGGCCCTGTTGGTGCTCGTGATCCTGGATCGGGCGGCCGGTGCGGCCTTCGAGCGCAAGCGGGCCGAGGAGAGGGTCCGACTGCTCGCACACGTCGCCGAGCCCACTGCCGCGCCGGGGAATCCGAAGTTCGACGACGTCGGCGGCATCCCGCACCCCTCGGCGGCGCAACTCGGGGACCGGCGCGACGACTTCACACCGATCCTCGTGGAGTACTACGCCTACGGACTGACGCAGGCCCGCAGCAGCTTCGCGACCAGCCAGCGGTTCGCCGGGGTCGGCGCGGCGATCCTCCTCGTCGGAGTGGCCCTGGCCGTCTGGAAGGCCGAAAGCGGCGGAGAGCTGTACCTCGGGATGGTGACCAGCTCGGTCGGACTGGTCACGACCCTGGTCGGCCAGCTGTTCCACCGGCGGGCCGACATCGCCCTCAAGCACATGGCCGACCAGACCACCTCGCTGCGCGACGACCGGCGCGCCGCCGAGACCACGCAGCAGGCCATAGGGCTGCTGGACGAGGTCGCGGACCCGGAGCTCCGGGGCCGGCTCCAGGCAGGACTGATCATGAAATTGTCCGGGGCCGAGCTGCCCCGCTAGCGGGATAGTAGGAGTATGTGCCGCTCCATTAAGACCCTGCGCCCGCCCGCCATCCCCGAGAAGGCCACCGAGGAGGAGATCCGCGCCGCCGCGCTGCAGTACGTACGCAAGGTGTCCGGCTTCCGGGTGCCCGCCGCGCACAACCGCGCGGTGTTCGAGGCGGCGGTGGACGCCATCGCCGAGGCCACCGCCGAGCTCCTCGACGGGGTGCACGTACGCGGCCAGGCCGCCCCCGCATGACCCGGGCGGGGGCCGCCCCGATCGGGTGCGCGGTCAGGCGGCCGCGCGGCGCCGCAGTACCCACACCCCGGCGCCCAGCGCACCCGCGACGAGGGCGCCGCCCATGGCGATCTGACCCGGGCTCATCGAGTCGATGCTGCCGCCCATCCCGCCGCGCGCGGCGCCCGAGCTGACCTGCAGGGAGACGGTGACGCGCTCACCGCCCGGGCTGCACTCGAAGGTGACGCGGTGGGTGCCCAGGGAGGCGTTGCGGTAGACGGTGGCGCCGCCGAAGAGGTTGGTGGCCTCCAGGTTGCCCGGAGTCAGGCGTACCTCTCCGAAGGCGCTGGAGGTGGCCCGGCCGACCTTGGTGCCGCAGCCCGCGAGGTTGAGGGCCACCCGGCCGCCCGGGGCGACGGTGTTGGGGGAGACGGTGGCGGTGGGGGCGGCGTACGCGATGGCGGCGGGCGTGGCGGCGGCGATGGCGAGGGTCGCGGCCGCGACGGCCAGCAGGCGGCGCGACGCGGCACACGGCCGGACGGTCTCCTGGCCGGACTGCCGTACGGACTGGCGGACGGACTGCTGGACACGGGGCGTGGCGGGCTGTTTGGCGGGCATGGAGAGAACTCCTCGGCTCCTCGAAACGGCGCGGCCAGGGCACGGGTGTGACGCGGATTCGGTTGCGCACCGTGCTGTGGACGCTAGGAGCCCAGCCCGGGGGCGGCGATCGGGGCCGGGTGAACGGGTGAGCCACTGCTCCGCCCGGGGGAGGAGCGGGGTGGCTCCCTACGCCACCGGCGCCGCCGTCGGCGCGGCCGGGCGGCGGACGAGGAAGGCCGCCAGGGCGCCCGCGGCGAAGAGCGCGACGATGGAGACAGCGGTCCCCAGCCACTGCGTGCCGAGCCACTGGGTGCCGAAGTAGCCCAGGGCCACGCTGTAACCCGCCCAGGCCATGCCCGCCAGCATCGACCAGGGCAGGAATTCCTTCACCTTGCGCTGCGTCTTGCCCGCGCCCAGTGACACCACCGAGCGCCCGGCCGGGGCGAAGCGGGCGATCACCACCAGGGCGCCGCCACCACGAGCCAGAGCCGCGCCGAGGCGCTCGTGGGCCCGCGTCAGCCGGCGGGAGCGGGCGATGGCCCGGTCCAGCCGGGCACCGCCGCGCCGGCCCAGCCGGTACGCGGCCATGTCACCCAGCACCGAGGCGGTCGTGGCGATCACGAGCAGGGCCAGGATGTCCGGCACCTGTTCGGGCACGGCCACCGGACCCGCCGCCCCGGCTGCCGCCGCGGCCGCCGCGGCGGTGATCACCAGGACCCCGCTCGGCAGTACCGGAAGGAAGACGTCGAGCACGACGGACACCGCCACCACGGCGTAGATCCATGGGCTCGCGGTCAGCGACCCCAGAGTCTCAAACAAAGCGGGACTCCCCAGTCCGGTTGACGTGCAGCGGCATGAAGCGCCGCGACGTCGCGGGGGAGCGGCAGGAGCGGCTTGACAGCCATACAGCGTACGCCCGGCGTTCGCACACCGGTTGCCCGGGGCGCCCCCGCACCCCCCGGCGCGTCAGGCCCCCGACGCCACACCCGATGACACACCGAACGTCACACCCGACGTCACACCCGAGGCCAGGCCCGCACCCTACTCCGCCCCGGTGAGCTCCCGGTCCAACACCGTCACCAGCCGGGCACTGCCGCGTCCCCTGCGCCCCTTGCGCGCCTGGTCCAGCCGCAGCCGGGCCGTGCGACCCGCCAGAGCCAGCGTCATCAGCTGGTTCCCGAACCACGGCCCGTCCGTACGCCGCCAGCTCAACGGCGGCCGCCCCGTACGCCCGTGCCGGGAGAAGCCGCGCCCCAGCCACCGCCCCACACGCGACCAGCCCAGCCGGAAGCCCAGCTTCACCGCCGTGTGGATGGAGTTGTGCACCGGTGAGCACGTCAGCTGGAACACCCGCGCCGTGCTCGGTATGCGGGGCTCGGCCACATACGCGTGGTGCACGTCCCCCGACAGCACGCACACCGTCGCCGGCGCCCGCGGCCCCGTCCCCACCTCCTCGATCAGATCGGTCAGCGCCGCGAACGAGGCCGGGAACGCGGCCCAGTGCTCCAGATCGCTGCGCCGGCGCAGGTTCTCACCGATCCGCGCCCACCGCGGTCCCCGGTCCCCGCGGCACAGCGCGGCGTTCCACGTCTCCGCGTCATGGATCAGCGGCGGCATCAGCCACGGCAGCGAGGACCCGATCAGCAGGTGGTCGTACCCTCCGTGCCCCGCGAGCGCGTTCTCCCGCAGCCACCCCTGCTCCGCCGGGTCGAGCATCGCCCGCCCGTCCTCGGCCAGCACCCGAGCGGCCCGGGTGTCCACCATCAGCAGACGGGTCCGGCCGAAGTCGCGCCGGTAGCTCCAGCGCACCGTGGCCGGATCGGCGTCGGCCGCGGACGCGAAGGAGCGCAGCAGATCGGTGCCGTCAGGGGTCTGCCGTATCGCCCCGTACAGCCCGTCGGCCGCCAGCTCGGCGGGCGAGAGATTGCCCAGGTGCTGGTACACCCAGTACGACATCAGCCCGCTGAGCACCCGCTCCTGCCACCACGGGGTCGCCCGCATCTCCGCGAGCCACGCGGCGCTCGTGTTCCAGTCGTCGATGACGTCGTGGTCGTCGAATATGTGCAGGCTCGGCACGGTCGACAGCAGCCAGCGGATCTCCGGATCGAGCCAGGACTCGTAGTAGAGCCGGGTGTACTCCTCGTAGTCCGCGACCTGGGCGCCGGGCGGTTCCCGCAGGTCCCGCCTGGCCGCGAGCCACTGCCGCGTCTCCTGCGACAGAGCGTCGGCGTACACCTGGTCGCCGAGCAGCAACAGGACGTCCGGGCGCACCGCCTCAGGGTCCGCGGCCAGCCGCGCCGCGAGGGTGTCGAGGGCGTCCGCCCCGTGCGGACCGTGTCTCCCGGCGGGCGGCGCGGCCTGCCGGCAGGAGCCGAAGGTGATGCGCACTCCGGGATCGTCCGGGAGTGCCGGGGCGGCGATCGTGCTCGGCGGGAAGCCGCTGTCCGGCAGCGGCCACACGCCTACCCCGTCGAGCAGGACCTCATACGCCGTCGTGGTGCCCGGAGTCAGTCCGGTCACGGGCACGAGCGCGTAGTGGTGCCCGGCGATCTGGAAGGTGCGCACACTGCCGCCCGCACCATCGGCGCACCGCACCTCGGCCGTGCACGGGCGGTCCGCCTCGACCCATATGGTGGCGGACCCGCCCGTGTCCCAGTCGACGTGGCGCAGCAGCGGCCCCAGACGCAGTCCGGCCATCTAACTCCCCCTCCTCCGTAGCCCCTTTGATCACGGTACGACGGGGAGGGGGAGCCTCGCCTCCCCCTGGCGGGGGAAATGATCGGCCGGCCGGGTCAGCAGCCGTTGAGGACGTTCACCAGGGCGGTCTTCTCCGCGGAGTCGATGCTCAGGCCCCAGTACTGCTTCACGTGGACCCACATCCGCGCGTACGTGCAGCGGTACGAGGTGCGCGACGGCATCCACTCGGCGGGGTCGAGGTCGCCCTTGGCCTGGTTGACGTTGTCGGTGACCGCGATGAGCTGCGGGCGGGTGAGGTCGTTGGCGAACTGCTGGCGCTTGGCGGTGGTCCAGGAGCTGGCGCCGGACCGCCAGGCCTCGGAGAGCGCCACGACGTGGTCGATGTCGAGGTCGGCGGCGGCGGTCCAGGTGGCGCCGTCGTACTCGGAGTACCAGGTTCCGCTCACGGCCGCACAGGCGGAGTCCTGGACGACGTTCACGCCGTCGCGCTTGAGGACGGTCTCGCGGGTGTTGCAGCTGCCGGAGACGGTGCTCCAGTGCGGGAAGAGGTCGCGGCTGTAGCCGCTGCTGGATCCTTCCGCCTTCGGCGTGACGGTCGCCAGGTACGAGCGCGCGGCCGAGGCGCTGATGGGGGTGGGCGGAGCGGCCTGGGCGGCGGGGGCGTTGACGAGGGAGGTGAGGGAAGCGAGGGCGACTGCCGACGCGAACACGCCAATTCGACGCGCGTAGACGGTGGGTATGAGTGCCATGAGGGGCTCCCTGAGTGCGGGGGGTGTGGCCGTGCGGGCCCCGGCGGGGCGCGGCCATGCTTCCGGCGCCAGGTTTCGAGGGGATGGGCGCCAGGTGACAGCGTGGCGACATGAGCACGTCATATCAAGCCCGCGCAACACCGTTCCTTCAAGCGGAAGTTGAGATTCCGACAGGGTGGGGCCTCAGGAGCGGGATGGAGCGGGGCCAAAGACCTATTCCGGACGGCCGGGGGCGTCGCATGCCCCGGGCGGAGCAGAAGGGGAGTGGCTCTTCGCCGGAAGCGACCCCGGACACGCGCACTTCAGGTCTCTCGGTACGGCGGCGTCCTGCCCGACCGATTGAGGTTCCACCCCTGTGTTCAGCTTCGGCGTCACGGCGATCGCCTTCGGCGACGTCTTCCTCGCCGAACTCCCCGACAAGACGGCCCTCGCCGGCCTGATGCTCGCTGTACGAGGCGGTTGGGGGGTGGGGGGGGGTGTGGCGGGGCTTCGGGGGGCAGGTGGGGGCTTCGGGGGTCGGGGTCTCGGCGGGGCGGGATCAGGGAGGGTTTGGGGTTTCCCGTCAGTCCCACTGTCTCCCCGGGTCGGGCCGGTCTGTAAAGGGCGCTCCTCCTTCGTCGTCGCGTCGCTTCGCGATGGCCTTCGGCCACCCTTGACAGACCGTCCCGCCCCGGAAAGACAGGACTGTCGGGAAGCCCCCAAAAGAACGGTCCACCGGTTCCATGGACGGGCGGGGGCCATCAGCGACCGGCTCCCGGGTTCCGTGCGGCAGGGTTCGCGCCCGGGCCCGTAGAGAGCGGATGGCGGGGTCGGCGGGCGCGTCAGATCGCTACACACTTCTCACCCATGGCGTCCGGCGCCCGTCTGGGGCTGGGCATAAGCCGCCCACGGCCGGCACACGCGTCTCGATCACGCGACTGCGGGTCGTTTGTCCGTATTTGGCGGCGAGTTGAGAGCCAATCGATCTTTTCCCGGAGTGAGGGACCCAAAAGTCCGGCACCACACTCCGTCAGAGCACTTTCCGTGCCCGCGACCGCCCGCAGACGCCCTCCAGGAGCGTCAACTGGCGGTCTGGGGCGGCTTATGTCCAGCCCATGCCGGTCTGATCGCCGCCAGACCACCTCAGGCGGCAGCGGCCAGTGGGCGGCCTATTCCCAGCCCCAGACGGCCCGCAGCCGCCAGACAATGAGCAAGTGTGTAGCGATCTGATGCGCCCACCGGCCCCGGATTCCCTCCCGATCGGCCCGGGCGCATGCCCGCCCACGGCAGCCAAGCAGCCGGTCCCTGATGTCCCCCGGTCTGAATCGTGAACCGGTGGACCGTTCTTTTGGGGGCTTCCCGACAGTCCTGTCTTTCCGGGGCGGGACGGTCTGTCAAGGGTGGCCGAAGGCCATCGCGAAGCGACGCGACGACGAAGGAGGAGCGCCCTTTACAGACCGGCCCGACCCGGGGAGACAGTGGGACTGACGGGAAACCCCCAAACCCTCCCTGATCCCGCCCCGCTGAGACCCCGACCCCCGAAGCCCCCACCCGCCCTTACGCCCCCGCCTACGCCCCCGCTTCGACCGTGACCCGGATCGAGCCGTCAGGGGTCGTGGTCACCCGGAGGGTCGTGAGGTCCGGGGCGTGGGTCGTCGGGTTGTGGGCGGCCGCGCGGGGGCCGATGCCGATCACGCGCATGCCCGCGGCCTGGCCGGCGGCGATGCCTGCGGCCGAGTCCTCGAAGACGATGCAGTCGGCCGGGTCCATGCCCAGCGCGGCGGCGCCCTTGAGGAAGCCCTCCGGGTCGGGCTTGCTGGCCTGGACGGACTCGGCGGTGACACGTACCGCCGGCATCGGCAGGGCCGCCGCGGTCATCCTGGCCGTGGCCAGGGGCGCGTCGGCGGAAGTGACCAGGGCGTGCGGCAGTTCGGCGATCGACGCCATGAACTCCGGGGCACCCGCGACCGGGACCACGCCGTCGGTGTCGGCCGTCTCGCGGGCCAGCATCACGGCGTTCTCCGCGAGATTGACCTCCATCGGGCGGTCCGGCAGCAGGACGGCCATGGTCGCGTAGCCCTGGCGGCCGTGGACCACCTTGAGGGCCTCCTGCGGGTCCAGCCCGTGTGACACCGCCCAGTCGCGCCAGCACCGCTCGACCGCCGCGTCGGAGTTGACGAGGGTGCCGTCCATGTCCAGGAGCAGGGCCTTGGCGGTGAGGACGACAGGTGCGGTGGTGGTGCTGGCCGACATATGCGGGGCTCCAGACAAGGCGGGAAAAGAGAACAAGTGGTTCCGTCCACCGGTCAGGGAGTGAGGACGGAACCACTTTGTTCCTCCACGATACAAAATGGTTCCGCTCCGCGCCACCGCAGGTGGTGTGACCCCCGTCCCGTCCCTACCCCTCCAGCGCCTTGCGGGTGAGCGGGCCGTAGACGCCCCACTCCTCGTCGATGCCGTTGTCGTACTGGAAGGTCGACACGGCGTTCTCCACCCGCCAGTCGAACTTGCCGTTGATCTTGTACGTGAACAGGCCCCTTGCCGCCAGCAGCCGCTGAAGCTTCTCCACCTCCGCGCCCGAGTCCCCGTAGCGCAGGGTCGGTGCCGCTGCGGGCGGCGTAGGGCTGGGGGCGCGGCTCGTGCTCGGTGACGCGCTCGGGGAAGGGGGTGCCGACGAGCGGGACGCGCTCGGGGAGGGAGACGGCGACTTGGACGCGCTCGGCGACGCGGACGGCGAGGCTGAGGGAGAGGGGCTGGACGTCGCGGTGGTGGCCGGGGTCTGGGACGGGCCGGCCGGGGCCAGGCTCGTCACGGGCGCCGATGCCTTCGCGTCCATCAGGGCGGTGTCGTTCCCGGCGGAATCCGGGAGCACCCACAGCGCCGCCGCCGTCCCTCCGAGGGCCACCACCGCGGCGCCGGCGATCAGGAGCGGGAGCAGCCGGCGGAAAGCCGGGCCGGTCCGCTTCTCGGAGCCCTCGTCCGGGATCGCCCGGAGTTGCGCCGTCTCGGCCGGGTGCGCCGCATGCCCGCCCTGCCAGTCCTGGCCGCCCTCGGGCCAGGGCTGGTGGGCCGGGGTCACGGGTATCCCGTACGCCGGGGTGTCGTGCTCCGGTGGCGGCGTCACCACGCGCGGTATCGGCGGAGGCGGAGCGTCGTCGTCCGGCTCGCCGGGGTCGGGCAGCGATACGTACGGGCGGACGCGCAAGGGGTCGAAACCCGCACCCGGCACACACCGGCAGCGGGCACCGACGGCGCCGCAATCTGGACAGTGCTCACCGTTCACTGGAATCCCTCCCTGGACACTGCCAGGCATTATGCAGACCCGCCGGGCAGCTCCCAACCCTCGGCCATTCCCGCCGAGAGGCCATAACCGGACACACCACGCAGGATGGAGATGATGATCCGGCCTGAGGAGGAAGCGATGGCTCAGGATGCGACGAAGGATGCCGTGGACCCCGTTCCCGGCCCGCAGAACTCCGGACCCGCCGCCGAACGCGCTTCCCGCGAGGTTCTCGTCCCCATCGGCGCCCTGCTCCTGGGCCTGCTGATCGCCGCTCTCGACCAGACCATCGTCTCCACCGCCCTGCCGACCATCGTCAGCGATCTCGGCGGCATGGCGCACCTGTCCTGGGTCGTCACCGCCTACATGCTCGCCTCCACCGCCGCCACGCCCCTGTGGGGCAAACTCGGCGACCAGTACGGACGCAAGAAGCTCTTCCAGTACGCCATCGTCCTCTTCCTCATCGGCTCCGCCCTGTGCGGCCTCGCCCAGGACATGCCGCAGCTCATCGGCTTCCGCGCCCTCCAGGGCCTCGGTGGCGGCGGGCTGATCGTGCTGTCGATGGCGATCGTCGGCGACATCGTCCCGCCGCGCGAACGCGGCAAGTACCAGGGCCTCTTCGGCGGTGTCTTCGGTGCGACCAGCGTGCTGGGCCCGCTGCTGGGCGGCCTGTTCGTCGACCACCTGTCCTGGCGCTGGGTCTTCTACATCAACATCCCCATCGGTCTCGTCGCACTCGCCGTCATCGCCGCCGCGCTGCACATCCCGGTGCGCTCCTCGAAGCACACGATCGACTACCTCGGCACCCTCCTCATCGCCTCCGTCGCCACCTGCCTCGTCCTGGTCGCCTCCCTCGGTGGCACCACCTGGGACTGGGGGTCGGCCCAGATCATCGGGCTCGCCGTCCTCGGCGCGGTGCTGCTCGTCGCCTTCCTCCTCGTGGAGCGCAAGGCCGCGGAACCCGTCCTGCCGCTGAAGCTGTTTCGCATCCGCACCTTCACCCTCTGCTCGGTGATCAGCTTCGTCGTCGGCTTCGCGATGTTCGGCGCGATGGTCTACCTGCCGACCTTCCTCCAGGTCGTCCAGGGCGTCTCGCCGACGATGTCCGGAGTCCACATGCTGCCGATGGTGCTCGGCATGCTGATCTCCTCCACCGCCTCCGGCCAGATCGTCAGCCGCACCGGCCGGTGGAAGGTCTTCCCCATCGCCGGAACCGGCGTCACCGCAGTCGGCCTGCTCCTCCTGCACCAGATGCACCGCACCAGCTCCACCTGGGAGATGAGCGTCTACTTCTTCGTCTTCGGCGTGGGACTCGGCCTGGTCATGCAGGTACTCGTACTGGTGGTGCAGAACTCCGTCAGCTACGCGGATCTCGGAGTGGCCACCTCCGGCGCGACCTTCTTCCGTTCCATCGGCGCCTCCTTCGGCGTCGCGATCTTCGGCACGATCTTCACCAACGGTCTCGACGAGAAGCTGGGCACCGCCCTCACCGGCGTCCCGCTGCCGCCCGGCGCGAGCGCCGCGCAGCTGGAGGCCGACCCGCGGGCCATCGGCGCACTCCCCGCCGAGCTGCGACCCCGCGTGCTCGACGCCTACGCCACCTCCATCACCGACGTCTTCCTCTACGCCGTGCCCGTCGTCCTCATCGCGTTCGTGGTCGCCTGGTTCCTCAAGGAGGACAAGCTCCGCGGCTCGGTCACCGCGCCCGACGTGACCGAGACCCTCGCCTCCAACCCAGTCGAGCGGTCCTCCCGCGACGAGGTCGCCCGCGCACTGTCGGTGCTCGGCACCAGGGAGGGCCGCCGGCACGTCTACGAGAAGATCACCGAGAAGGCCGGCTACGACCTGCTGCCCGCCGCGAGCTGGCTGCTGCTGCGGATCAACAAGTACGGGTCGGCGGAGCCGTCCGTGCTGGCCGAGCGCACCATCGTGCCCCTGAAGGCCATCACGGACGCCGCCCGCCAGGTCGAGGAGCGCCACCTCGCCGTACGGGACGGGCTGGCGCTGATCCTGACCGACAAGGGGCGCGAGGCGGCGGCCAAGCTCTCCGCCGCGCGCGAGGAGTCCCTCGCCGAGCTCCTCGGCGACTGGTGGGGCCCGGACCGCCCGACCGACCTGATCAAGCTGGTCCAGGAGATCAACGCGGAGCTCTGCGGTTCCGACGCCGAGGAGCCCTACGACGCCGCGCCGCGGCGGGACCACGCCGCGCCCTGAACCTCGCGCAGCCCGGATCAGCCCTCAGACCAGGCGCTTCTCGAACCAGTGCTCCGCATACTGCCCGTCGTTGTATGCCGGTATCTCCGCATACCCGTGCCGCGCGTACAACGCGCGGGCCTCCACAAGATCCGACCTCGTGTCCAGCCGGACCCGCTCGGCGCCCAGCGCTCGGGCCTCCGCCTCGAGGACTTCGAGCAGCGCCGCCCCGCCACCGGTACCGCGGGCGCGCTGGTCCACGTACACCCTCGTGAGCTCGGCGGTGACGGGGTCGATCAGGCGTATCCCGCCGCACGCCAGGGGCTCGCCGTCGCGCCGGCCGACGACGAACTGGCCCGTCGGTGGGACGAGGCCGTCGTCGGGGAAGTCCAGGAGCCCCTGATCGATCTCGGCCTCCGTGACGGTCCGTTCCCAGTAACGCCCCGCGACCTCGGCGTAGTACGCGCGGCGCAGGACCGTGGCGTCAGGCGTGGTGAACGGTTCGGGGGCCACGGTCCAGGAGTCCGTGCGGTGTTCGCTGTGAGTGGTCATGGCGTCATTGTGGAGTCCGCCGCGGATCTCTGGCGTGGAATATCCACAGGTACGGGCTGATGATAGGAAAAACGACAAACCGCTCGTCCCTGGAGGGTGTGAACACCATGTCCGAGCATCCCGACTGTGCCCTGATCCGCCGCGGCTACGAGGCATTCGGCAAGGGCGACATGGAGACGCTGAGCACGCTGATGACGGCCGACGTCATCCACCACGTGCCCGGCAGCAACCCGCTGTCCGGGCACCACAAGGGGCGGGAGAACGTCATGGACTTCTACCGCCGGCTCGGCGAGGAGACCAAGGGCACCTTCCAGGTCCACCTGGAATCGGTCCTCGCCGACGGCCGCGGCCACGTCATGAGCTTCCACACGGCACGCGGTGACCGCGGTGACCGGGGCATCGAGATCCGCCAAGGCCTCTTCTTCACCATCATCGGCAACAAGATCACCGACATCGACCAGTGCACGGCCGACATCGACGAGGAAGACACCTTCTGGAGCTGAGCGCATGCGCGAGCGGCGGCCCGGGGCCCGTGCCCCGGACCGCCGCCCCTCACCGCCTCACACCTGCCTCACGCCTTCTTCGGCGCTGCCTGCTGCACGACCTCGAACGACCACACCGACGAGCCCGACGCCGCCGGCTTCGGGCGCTCGCCACCCGCGCCGCCGGCCCCGCCACCAGCCCCGCCGCCCTGGTGAGCGGCCTTCATCGGCCCCTCCATCCACGCCTGGAAGTCCTCCTCGGACCGCCACCGCGTGTACACGAGGTACTGGTCGGTGCCCTCCACCGGCCGCAACAGCTCGAACCACTCGAACCCGTCCGAGCCCTCCACCGCCCCCGCCCGCGAGGCGAAACGCTGCTCCAGCACCTCCCGCTGCTCAGCCGGCACGGTCAGCGCGTTGATCTTCACGATGCTCATGCGGGCCATCCTAGGTATCCAGCGCGGGATATCGTCGTCCAGGTAATGGAACGGGGCACGAAACGCGGCAGCCAGGCAAAGTCAGGGTTGCGGTCAACAGGGCGGGAGGCCGGCGAGGCGTGGCTAACGCGGCAGAGCACAGCGGTGCGAACGGACATGCCGGAGTCATAGGCGGTAGCGGCAGGCTCGGGGCGGCACGCCTCCTCCTGTGGGCGCTGGCGGGCGCACTCGCCGTCAGACAGGCAGCCGTCGTGCTGAGCGTCCCACCGGGCCAGTGGCTGAGCGGCTTCCACCTCCCCGGCAGCCTTCCCGGCTCGCTCTACGACGCCGGCCAGTTCACCGGCACGCCGTTCGCCGGGCTGGTCCTCAAACCCCTCGTGGGCCTCGCCGCGCCGTCGCTGGAGGTCGCCTGGATCTCCCTGACGCTGCTGTTCGTCGCCGCCATCGGACTCGTCGCCGCGCGCGGCCTGCCCGACCCCGTGCCGCGCCGCACCGCGCTGCTGGCCGCGCCCGTGCTGACCGCCCTGATGATGGTCTCGCTGCCCGTCCGCGAGGCCTCTTCACCCGGCCAGACCGCCGTCCTGCCGGTGCTGCTGGTGCTCCTCGCCGTCTTCCGCGTCCCCGGCGGGCGCCAGGCCGGCTTCCTCATCGGCCTCGCCGCGGCCCTCCAGCCCGCCTTGCTGCTCTTCGTCCCGCTCCTGTGGCTCACCGGCCGCCGTCCCACCGCCTGGGCCGCCGCCGCCTCCTTCGCCGGAGCCACCGCGCTGTCCTGGGCGGCCATGCCCCGCGACTCCTGGACGTACTGGATCCACCACCTGGCCGGCACCGGCCTCGGCGGGGCCCCCGACAGCCTCGCCAACCAGTCCGTACACGGCGCCCTGCTGCGCCTCGGCCTGACCGGACCCGTCGAGATCCTGCTCTACGTGGCCCTCGCGGCCGGCATCGCCTTCATCGGCCTGCGCCGCGCCGTCCGCTACGCCCGCGACGGGCAGCTGCTGCTCGCCGTCGCCATCACCGGCTGCGTGGCCGTCGCCGTGTCCCCGACCGGCTGGCGCCACCAGCTGCTGTGGGTACTGCTCGCCGTCGCGGGCAAGGTCGGCAGGCGCGCCGCCGACCGGCCCGTGTGGCCCGTCGCCGTCGTCCTCGCCATGACCCTGCCCAGCGCCGTGCTGCTGCCGAACCTGGCCGCGCTGGCCCCCGTACGCGACAACGTGCTGCTCCTCGCCGCACTGGCCGCCGCCTGCGCCGTACCGTTCCTGCCGCGCTCGTCGCCGTACTGGCGCGAACCCGTTCCGACGGCCTACGGGGAGCCCGCGGCCGCCCGGTGGCAGCGGGTGCCGCTGCTGCCGTTCTGGCGGCGCGTGCTGTCCCGCCCCAACCTGCTGCTGGAACTCCTGCTGATACGGGTCGGGTACTCGCTCTACTCGCACATCAGGGCCGCGGCCCCCACCAGCCGCGACCTCGCCGAGGGCAACGGGAACCAGATCCTCGGGATCGAGCGGGCGCTGGGCATCGACATCGAGCACGCCGTGAACCACGCCGTCGTCGACACGCCTTGGCTGGAGGCGTTCTTCAACTTCTACTACACCTCCTTCCACTTCGTGGTCCCGCTGACGATCCTGGCCGTCCTGTACTGGCGCCGCCCGGGCGACTACCGCTGGGCTCGCGCCTCCCTGGGGCTGGCGACCGTACTGGCGCTCATAGGCTTCTGGCTGTACCCGCTCGCGCCGCCGCGCCTGATGCCCGGCCTCGGCTACATCGACACCGTCCACGGCCCGCAGGACCTGGCCAACCCGTCGTACGGGGCCATGACCGCGATCTCCAACCAGTACGCGGCGATGCCCTCGCTGCACTTCGGCTGGTCACTGTGGTGCGGGATCGTGATCGTCGTGCTCGCGCCGAAGGGCTGGCAGAAGCTGCTCGGCGCGCTGCACCCGCTGATCACGGTGTGCGCGATCGTCGCCACCGCCAACCACTGGGTACTCGACGCGGTGGGTGGCGCGGTCGTCGTGAGCGCCGGATTCGGGCTCGTGTATGTGCTCTCCGGGCCGCGGCGGCTGCGGGCGCACCTGCCCGCGCAGCGCACGACGAACGGCGAGGAGCAGGGACAGGAGCAGGAGCTCAGGACTCCGGCCGGGGCTCGGACTTCTTAGCCGGCGTCGCTGACGGCGTAGCGGACGGCGTCGCGGGCGGGATGTTCTGGTTGAGATGGAAGAGGTTCCCGGGGTCGTAGCGGCGCTTCAGCTCCCGCAGGCGCCGGTACTTCTCCGTCCCGTAGGCCTGCTCGACCCGCTCCTCGCCCTCCTCCATCAGGAAGTTCGAGTAGACCCCGGTCTGGTGGGGCGCGAGCGCCGACCACAGGCCTCGCGCCCACGTCCGCTCCGCGTCGAAGCCCTCGAAGCCCTCCGTCGTCCCGTTGATGTTGAAGGTGTGCCCGGCGCCGCGCCCGCCGAAGGCCGTCTCGTCCTCCCCGACGCGCGCGATCGCCCCGCCGAGCTGGAAGATCGGGAACGCCGTGAACGGCGAGACGATCCGGGCCGCGTGCTCGGCCGTACGGTCGATGACCTCGTCCGTGAGCCGGTCGACGTCGCAGGACTTGAAGTAGTACCAGCGGCCGTGCGGGAAGGACGGGTCGAACATCGCCTGGTGCTCGGTGAACGGCTTGGGCGCACACAGGTCGAGCACCGGCGCCGACCCCGAGCCCTCGCGCAGCGGCCGCAACACCTCCTGCCCCTCCTCTACCGGCCCCGCGTAGCAGCAGACCACCATCACGACCGGCTTCCCCTGCAGCTCGGGCGGTATGTACGGGGCCGTCGGCGCCTTGCGGTGGACGACCGCCGTGGTCAGCTCGTCCGGTACGTCGGTGATCCACTCGCGGTAGAAGCGCAGCAGCCGCGCCGATTCGGCCATCGGCCAGATCACCGGACCGGCAAGTACGATCGGCCCGAGCGGGTTGAGCCGGAACGTGAACTCCGTGACGATCCCGAAGTTCCCGCCCCCGCCGCGCACACCCCAGAAGAGGTCCGGGTTCTCGTCCTCGCTCGCCTTCACGAAGGACCCGTCCGCGGTGACCAGGTCCACCGCGAGCAGCTGGTCGATGGTGAGCCCGTACTTCCGCATCAGCCAGCCGATCCCGCCGCCGAGCGTGAGCCCCGCCAGCCCGGTGTGCGTGACGATCCCGGCCGGTACGGCCAGCCCGAACGCCTGCGTCTCGTGGTCCAGCTCGCCCAGCAGCACCCCGGCCTGAGCCCTGACCGTCCGGGCCTCCGGGTCCACCCGGATGCCGCGCAGGGGCGAGAGGTCGACGACGATCCCGCCGTCGCACACGGACTGCCCGGGGAAGCTGTGCCCGCCGCCCCGTACGGCGACCGGCAGCCCGGCCGCCGGCCCGGCCGCGAACCGCACGGCGTCGATGACGTCCGCGACGCCCGTGCAGTGGGCGATGAGGGCGGGTGACCGGTCGATGGAGCCGTTCCAGACCCGCCGGTCCTCGTCGTACGTCGGGTCCCCGGGCTGCACCAGCCGCCCCCGGAAGGACTGACTGAGCGTAGCCATGCCTTCAGTCTGGCACCGGGCCATGAGGGATGCACTCGAACCGGATCCCGGTGGGCTCGTGCCGCCTTTCGCCGTGTTCGCCGAGTACGTCGCCTACGGACCGCTTGGCTCCAGAATGTGCGGCATGAGCGACAACGACGCGGTGGAACTGCTGCATCGCCGGTTGGGCCGGATCGAGGCCCTGCTCGAACCCCCCGCCGAACGGGGCGAGGAGAGACCGGCCTGGCGGCAGCCCACCGACGGCGAGGAGCGCTGGGCGGTCACCGTGGCGATCCTGGTCGCCGTGTGCCTCCAGCTCGCCCTGCCGGACCGGCTGACCCTCGATCCGCACTGGCTGCTGCCGGCGCTGGAGCTCAGCCTGCTGCTGGCGCTGGCCGCCCTCAACCCGCACCGCCGTTTCGACCGCACCTCGTACCTGCTGCGCGGCCTCAGCCTGGCTCTGGCGGCCTCGGTCAGCCTGGCCAACGCGTGGTCGGCCGTGAAGCTCGTACGCGAACTGCTCCTCGGCATCGGGCCGGAAGGCGCGCTCGGGCTGCTCAGTACGGCCGGTGCCGTCTGGGTGACCAATGTGATCGCCTTCGCGCTCTGGTACTGGGAGTGGGACCGGGGCGGCCCGGTGGCCAGGGCTCAGGGCACCAAGGACTACCCCGACTTCCTCTTCCCGCAGATGGGGCAGGCGGGGATCTCCGCGCCCGAATGGAAGCCCTATTTCGGGGACTACCTGTACGTGGCGTTCACCAACGCCACCGCCTTCAGCCCGACCGACACCATGCCGCTGACGACGTGGGCCAAGCTGCTGATGATGATCCAGACTTCGGTGTCGCTGATCACCGTGCTGCTCGTGGTCGCGCGGGCGGTGGGGATCCTGCAGTGACGATGTCGTGCGGCGGGCGGGGCATGCCCGAGCAGGCCGAAGGGGCGCCGGGGCAGCTGTGCCCCGGCGCCCCTTCGGCTGGATCGCCGCTGTCAGTCAGGATCACCCCGTTCGGGCGGGGCCGCCACTCGAACGGGTGCGGGTGTGCTGCCAGCGGACGGCAGGGGCCGGGGCGTGGGAGGAAGGGGCCCCTGCCGTCCTGGGTCGCGGGTCAGCCGTGGCTGACCCGGAGCTCCTTGATGCCGTTGAGCCAGGCCGCGCGCAGGCGGCGCGGGTTCTCGCCCGTCAGGCGGAGGTCGGGCAGGGTGTCGGCCAGGGCGTTGAAGATCAGGTCGATCTCCATGACGGCCAGGGACTTGCCGAGGCAGAAGTGCGGGCCGCCGCCGCCGAAGCCCAGGTGGGGGTTGGGGTCGCGGGTGATGTCGAAGGCGTCCGGGTTCTCGAAGACCTCGGGGTCGTGGTTGGCGGAGGAGTAGAACATCCCCACCCGGTCGCCCGCCTTGATCTTCTGGCCGCCCAGTTCGGTGTCCTGGGTGGCGGTGCGCTGGAAGGACACCACCGGGGTGGCCCAGCGCACGATCTCCTCCGCCGCGGTGGACGGCCGGGTCGCCTTGTACAGCTCCCACTGGTCGGGGTGGGTGAGGAAGGCGTGCATGCCGTGGCTGATGGCGTTGCGCGTGGTCTCGTTGCCCGCGACCGCCAGGAGGAGGACGAACATGCCGAACTCGTCCGAGCCGAGGTTGCCCTGGCCCTCCGCCGCGACGAGTTGGGTGACGATGTCCTTGGCCGGGCACTCCTTGCGTTCGGCGGACAGGTTCATGGCGTAGCCGATGAGCTCCATCGCCGCCTCGGCGCCGACCTCCTCGGTGATCGCGTACTCCGGGTCGTCGTAGGCGATCATCTTGTTCGACCAGTCGAAGATCTTGGCGCGGTCCTTCTGCGGTACGCCGATCAGCTCCGCGATGGCCTGGAGCGGGAGCTCACAGGCCACCTGCGTGACGAAGTCGAAGCTGCCGTCGCCCGCCCCGGCCACCGCCTCCTCGACGATCTGCCGGGCCCGGTCGCGCAGGGCCTCCTCCAGTCCGCGGATCGCCCGCGGGGTGAATCCGCGCTGCACGATCTGGCGTACGCGCGTGTGCTCCGGCGGATCCATGTTCAGCATGATCAGGCGCTGGGCATCTATCTGGTCGCGCTGGATGTGCTCGTTGAACCGGATGATCGCCGTATTGGTGGTGGAGGAGAAGAGTTCCGGGTGCGTGGAGACGTACTTGACGTCCGCGTGCCGCGTCACCGCCCAGTAGCCCTCGTCGTCGAAACCGGTGATCCCCCGCTGCTGCGGGCACCACCACACGGGTGCGGTCTGCCGCAGCTGGGCGAACTCGGGGTGCGGGACCCGGCTTTGGAGCAGGTCGGGGTCGGTGGCGTCGAAGCCTTCGGGCAGCGCGGGGCATGACATCGGGCGACTCCAAAGTCTGACGGCCCATCAGAAGTTGGCTTGAAGGTAGTAACGAGTTCTAGAAGTGACAAGGGTCCCGGCGCCAACTGTTGCGTGTGGAATCCGTGCAGGGCGCGTGCAAGACCCTTGCGTGCCGGGGCTTGAGGTCATAAGACTGCGGGGAGAACTAGAACGCGTACTAGTTCGGGGCGGGGCGCCGGGACGGCCCGCCGCGCTGTCGCAGTGCAGGAGAGGACGAGCTCATGGCCGCGGAACCCGTCATCGTCGAAGCCGTACGCACCCCCATCGGCAAGCGCGGGGGCGCGCTCGCCAACCTCCATCCCGCCTACCTGCTCGGCGAGACCTACCGGGAACTCCTCGCCCGTACCGGAATCCAGCCCGACTGCGTCGAGCAGATCGTCGGCGGCACCGTCACCCACGCCGGCGAGCAGTCGATGAACCCCGCCCGCAACGCCTGGCTCGCCATGGGGCTCCCGTACGAGACCGCCGCGACCACGGTGGACTGTCAGTGCGGCAGCTCCCAGCAGGCCAACCACATGGTCGCCAACATGATCTCCGGCGGGGTCATGGACATCGGCATCGCCTGCGGGGTCGAGGCCATGAGCCGCGTGCCGCTGGGCTCCGGATCCAAGCACGGCCCGGGCAAGCCCTTCCCGGACGAGTGGAACGTCGACCTCCCGAACCAGTTCGAGGCCGCCGAGCGGATCGCCCGCCACCGGGGTCTGACCCGCGAGGACGTCGACAAGCTGGGGCTGCTCTCGCAGGAGAGGGCCGCGGCCGCCTGGGCCGAGGAGCGGTTCAAGCGCGAGACCTTCGCCGTGCAGGTGCCGACGACGGAGGAGGAGCAGGCGGCCGGGCAGGGCATGTGGCGCCTGGTCGACCGGGACGAAGGCCTGCGCGACACGTCGATGGAGGCACTGGCCCGGCTCAAGCCGGTCATGCCGACCGCCGTGCACACCGCCGGGAACTCCTCGCAGATCTCCGACGGGGCCGCTGCCGTGATGTGGGCCTCGCGCAAGATGGCCCGCGCCCTCAAGCTGCGGCCGCGCGCCCGGATCGTCGCGCAGACGCTGGTCGGCGCCGACCCGCACTACCACCTGGACGGTCCGATCGACGCGACGCGGGCCGTGCTGGGCAAGGCCGGCATGTCCCTCAAGGACATCGACCTCGTCGAGATCAACGAGGCCTTCGCCTCCGTCGTCCTCAGTTGGGCCCAGGTCTTCGAGCAGGACCTGGAGAAGGTCAACGTCAACGGCGGGGGCATCGCGCTCGGCCACCCCGTCGGCGCCACCGGCGCCCGGCTGATCACCACCGCGCTGCACGAGCTGGAGCGCCGTGACAAGGAGTTCGCGCTGATCACCATGTGCGCGGGCGGCGCGCTGGCGACCGGCACGATCATCCAGCGCCTGTAGGCGCTGCACACAGACCCCGTGGGATGGGATGCAGAAGGCCCCGGTGGCCGGACCTGGGGAGGCCGGCCACCGGGGCTTTCGTATGTCTGCTGTGTGGGTCTGCTCTGCCGCTGGTGGCTTAGTACCAGTGGTTGGCGGACCAGAAGTTCCAGGCGTCGACGGGGCTGCCGTAGCGCTCGTTCATGTAGTCCAGGCCCCACTTGATCTGGGTGGCCGGGTTGGTCTTCCAGTCCGAGCCCGCCGAGGCCATCTTCGAGGCCGGCAGGGCCTGGACCAGGCCGTACGCACCAGAGGAGGAGTTCGTGGCGGTGTAGTCCCAGCCGCTCTCGTGCGAGATGATCTTGTCGAAGGCGGCGAACTGGGCCGGGTCCTTGATCATCTGCTGGGCGATCGCCTTGGCACTCGACGGGGCGGCCTGCGCGGGAACCGCGGCCAGCATGGAACCGGCGACGCCCAGGGCGAGGACGGTACCCGCGAGGGTCTTCTTGGAAGCGGCGATGCGGCGGATGACAGCGTTGGACACGGATTGACCTTCCGAAGGGAACAAGGACGGTCGCGGCACGCCGAAGCATGCGTGAGCCACTCACGCGGAGGAGAGGGGTTCGTCGGCGGCGGGTGAACAACCCCTGCCGCCCTGCGACTCATCCAGTTCTACAGACCCCCCGGGGCCCTCGCAATGACCCCTCTTACTAGTGGCCTTCGGAGCCGGGTGGTGACGGCGGCCCTGGCGCCGCATATGGGGCGTTTGGGGCCTACTATCCCGGTTCGTGTGTGACCTGGGTCCTATGGGGCGGGTCACCGCCGAGGGGTCGGAATCTCACTCTTTGTGGATGCTTCGTCCCTTTTGCGGGTGTGGTCCGGGCCACTTCCCGCCCCCGAATCGAAGGTGACGGGGGCATCGAACGCTGCTTTGCGCGTCGCGCGGCGGAGCGCCTTGAGCAGCGTGGCGCCGAGCGTGAGCGTCAGTACGACGGTCAGCGCGGCCCGGCCCAGGTCCCAGCCCACCGACGTCGCCAGGCAGTACGCGACGAAGCGCGCCAGGTTCGCCGAGACCGGCTCGCCCGGGTGGAAGGAGATGCCCTGCCCCATGCCCTGCAGGATCACCCAGCCCTGGAGGTTCATGATCGTGCCGTACGCGAACGAGCCCGCGAAGCCGTACGCCGCCAGCATCAGCAGCTCCGCCCGGCCCCGGATCCTCTCCGGACCGGGCAGCAGCCCGGCACCCAGCGAGAACCAGCCCATGGCCAGCATCTGGAACGGCATCCACGGGCCGACCCCGCCTGTCAGCAGGGCGGACGCGAACATCGTCACCGAGCCGAGCACGAAGCCGAAGCCGGGACCGAGGACGCGGCCGCTGAGCACCATCAGGAAGAACATGGGCTCCAGGCCGGCCGTGCCCGCGCCCAGCGGTCTCAGCGCCGCCCCGACGGCGGCCAGCACCCCGAGCATCGCCACCGCCTTGGCGTCCATGCCGTTGTCCGCGATGGTCGCGACGACGACGGCGACGAGGAGGGGGAGCAGCGCGGCGAAGAGCCAGGGGGCGTCCTGGGAGTGGGCGAGGCCCGACTGCCGGTCGGCGAGGAGCGGCCAGCCGAAGGCCGCGATCCCGATGAGGGTGACGAGGACCAGGGCCGCGGCGGCGCGGGGGCCGATGCGGACGGGGCGGGGCGCCGGGCGGCTCATCGCAGGGCCTCGGCGACCTGGCTCACCGTGAGCCAGTGGCCCGGGGCCAGGATCTTCGCCACCTGCGGCGCGAAGGCGGGGGAGGAGACGACGACCTCGGCGGTCGGGCCGTCCGCGACGATCTCCCCGCCGGCCAGGATCACCACGCGGTGGGCCAGCTCGGCGGCCAGCTCCACGTCGTGGGTGGCCAGGACGATGGCGTGGCCCTCGGCCGCGAGCGCCCGCAGGATCTCGATCAGCCGGACCTTGGCGGCGTAGTCCAGCCCGCGGGTGGGCTCGTCGAGGAGCAGCAGGGCCGGGCGGCCGGTGAGGACCAGCGCCAGGGCCAGGGCCAGGCGCTGGCCCTCGGAGAGGTCCCGGGGGTGGGTGTCGTCGGGGACGTCCGGGAGCAGGGCGGAGACCAGATCCCGGCAGGTGCCGGGTGGTGCGGAGGCGTCGGAGTCGGCGGCGGCGCACTCGGCGGCCACCGTGTCGGCGTAGAGGAGGTCGCGGGGTTCCTGGGGGACGAGGCCGACGCGGCTGACCATCTGGGCGGGGGCGGTCTTGTGCGGGGTGGCGCCGGCGACCGTGACGGAGCCGGTGGCGGGGGCGACCGTGCCGGTGAGGGCGGCGAGGAGGGTGGATTTGCCGGCGCCGTTGCGGCCCATCAGCGCGATGGTCTCGCCTTTCGCCACCGCGAGGTCGATGCCGCGGAGCACCTCGGTCCGGCCGCGGCGGACTCCGAGGTTCCGAGCCTCCGTGACCTTGTCGGTCGGCTTCGGCGCCGGCGCCGGAACGGGCTCGGCCGTGCTTCGGCGCAGCCTGGCCAGCAGGCCGGGGCGGGGGCCCTGCGGGCGGCTTCCCCCACCCCGCCCCTTCCCGAAACCGGGCTCCGCCCGGACCCGCGCCTCAAACGCCGGCGGGGCTGGATATGGCTGGTGTGGTCCGGCTGGACCGCCTGGCGGGCTGGTTTGCCCGGAGGGCAAATCCAGCCCCGCCGGCGTTTGAGGCGCGGGGTCCGGGGCGGAGCCCTGGGAAACGGTGGCGCGGGCGGGCTGCGAACCCTGCGGCCCGGCGGTAGCCGAGAGGCGGGTCAGGAGCGGCGCAGCCTGGCGGCGGGCGTCGCGGATGGAGAGGGGGAGGGGGGACCAGCCCGCCAGGCGGCCGAGGGCCACCACCGGGGGGTGGACCGGGGAGACGGACATGATCTCCGCCGGGGTGCCGAGGACCGGCGCCGCGCCCGGGGAGGGCAGGAGCAGCACCTGGTCGGCGTACTGGACCACCCGCTCCAGCCGGTGCTCCGCCATCAGCACGGTCGTGCCGAGGTCGTGGACCAGCCGCTGGAGCACCGCCAGGACCTCCTCCGCCGCCGCCGGGTCGAGGGCCGAGGTGGGCTCGTCCAGGACGAGGACCCTCGGGTGCGGGGTCAGGACCGAGCCGATCGCGACCCGCTGCTGCTGGCCTCCGGACAGCGTGGCGATGGGGCGGTCCCGCAGTTCGTTCAGGCCGAGGAGGTCGAGGGTCTCCTCGACCCGGCGGCGCATCACCGCGGGAGCCAGCCCGAGGGACTCCATGCCGTACGCCAGCTCGTCCTCGACCACGTCCGTCACGAAGTGCGCGAGCGGATCCTGGCCGACCGTACCCACCACGTCCGCGAGCTCCCGCGGCTTGTGCGTACGCGTGTCACGGCCCGCGACCGTGACCCGGCCCCGGAGCGTGCCCCCGGTGAAGTGCGGGACCAGGCCGGAGACGGCCCCGAGCAGGGTCGACTTGCCGACCCCCGACGGGCCCACGAGCAGCGTCAGCTCACCCTCCGGAATCACCAGGTCGACGCCCTGGAGCGAGGGACCGGCCGCGCCCTCGTAAGTGACCGAGACCTGTTCGAACCGGATCACGGGGACGCCTCCTTGGGCGGTACGGGTGCCACGAAGGCGGGCAGCAGGCCGATCAGGATCGCGGCCGCCGGCCAGAGCGGGAGCGTGGGCGCGACCAGCGGGACCACGCCCGGGTGCAGGGCCTCGGGGTCGACGGTGCCCGCGTGGACGAGGAACGCGGCGACGGCCGCACCCGATCCGGCGACCAGCCAGGCGCGCGGCCCCCACCGGTCGGGCCGGTAGCGGGTGCGGACCGACCGGCGCCCGCCGAGGCGCAGCCCCGCCAGGGCCAGGACCAGGCCGATGAAGAGCACGGGCAGGCCATACACCGCTCCCTCGGCGGCGAGCAGCCCGTACGTGCCCGCGCACATGCCGAGCAGGCCGCCGAGGGTGAGGACGTTGGTGGTGTGCCGGACGGCGGGCGGGACCTGCGCGGTACGGCCGTACCCGCGCGCGTCCATCGACGCGGCGGTGGCGACGGAGCGCTCGAGGGCGCCCTCCAGGACCGGCAGGCCGATCTGGAGGATGGCCTTGATGCCACCGGTGGGGCGGCCGCGCAGGCGGCGGGCGGTCCGCAGACGGACCACGTCGGCGACCATGTTCGGCGCGAAGGTCATGGCGACGACGACGGCGACCCCGGCCTCGTACAGGGCGGCCGGGAGGGATTTCAGGAGCCGGGCCGGGTTGGCGAGGGCGTTCGCAGCGCCCACGCAGACGAGGAGGGCGGCCAGCTTGGCGCCGTCGTAGAAGGCGAAGACCAGCTGCTCGGCGGTCACCTTGCCACCGAAGCGGATGCCCTGGGCCCAGGCGGGGAGGGGGATCTCCGGCAGGGTGAAGAGGGTGTGCGAGCCGGGGATGGGGGAGCCGAGCAGCATGGAGAAGAGGAGGCGCAGGCCGATGACGACGAGGCCGAGCTTGAGGAAGGCCCCGTAGGAACGGGCCCAGGGCGCGCTGGTGCGGCGGGCCGCGACGACGTAACCGGCCACGCCGATGATCAGGCCCAGGAGGAGCGGGTTGGTGGTCCGCGAGGCGGCGGTGGCCAGGCCGAGGGCCCAGAGCCACCACGCTCCCGCGTGCAGGGCCGTGGCCCGGCCGGCCTGCGGAGGCTTCCAGCGGTCGTACGAGGACCCGGGCTCGGGATCCGGCGCCGCGAGCCGGCTCCGCGTGGTCGGGGTCGCGTCGCCGGGTGCGGCTCCGGTGGGGGTGCGCCCGGCCTGCGGCCGGACGGGGTACCCACCCGCACCACCCGTGCGGGTCGTTGCCCGGGTGCGGGTGGCCCCGGTGGTGGGCTGAGCGCCGTCGGCGGCTGCCGCGCCGTCGTTCGTCATCGGGCGCGGCGGCGGCGGGACTGCCAGATGGCCGCCGTGGACAGGGCGGCCACCGCCGCGATGCCCGCCAGCAGGCCCGCCGACGGGCCGCCGCCGTGGTCCGACTTCGGCGGGGCGGCGGCCGCCGGGGAGTCCTGGGCCTCCGGGGCGTCCGGCAGCGGCTCGCCGCAGCCCTGCTTCGGGTAGCCCGAGATCGCGCACAGCAGCGCCGCGCTGTTGTAGCGCAGCGGCTTGGCGACCGACGCCAGCGCCTCGGCCGTCGTGGCCTCCGGGGCAACCTGGGCGCAGGCCGTGCGCGGCTCCGGCTGCGGCGGGGCCTCGCCCGCAGGGGCGTCCGCCGAGAGGCCGAAGTCGATGACCAGCGCCACCCGCTTCCTGCCCTCGGCCGCCGGGGTCGCCCCGCAGACCGCCGTGAAGTCCGCCGCCGCCCGCGGCCGGGCCGACTCGGCCGCCGCGTCCTTGCTCACCGAGAAGCGCAGGCCCTGCACGGAGCCGTCCGCCGGGCGGGCCAGCGAGGGCCCGACGGTGGCGTACGCCCACTTACCGCCCGCGCCGTCCCAGAACGACCAGTAGCGGTAGCTCGACGCCAGGGCCGGACCGGCGGCCACCACGGCCAGGACGATGCCGAAGGCCAGGGCGAGGGCGGGCAGGCGGCGGCGCATCAGAGCTGGTTCTTCTTGCGGCGGCCGCTCAGCAGGATGCCGATGCCCACGCCGGCCGCGGCGCCCGCGCCGATGATCCACCACACGCTCTGGCCGCCGGAGGGCTTGTCCTTCTCGCTGTCCACCGTGGTCGCGGAGGTGTCCGCGCCCTGCGGGGCCGGGCCCGTCGCGTTCAGCGCCGCGACGAGGTCGGTGCCGCCGAAGGACTTCGGGTCGGTGCCGGTCGCGTGGGCGGCCAGGATCAGCGTGCCGAGGCCCGCCGGGCTGCCCTTCGACCATTCCGCCGAGTTGGCCTTGAGCCACTCCAGCGCGCCCGCCGCCGACTGCTTGTGCCCGGCCGCGGCCAGGGCGATCACCGCGTCGGCGGTGTTGCCGGTGTCCGGGGTCGGCTGGTCCGCGCCCGGGGTCACGGCCGTGAGGTGGCCGTCCTTCTTGAGGACCTCGGCCAGGTACCCGGCCGCGCCCTGGGCGGCGGCCACCGGGTCGGCGGCGCCGGCCGCCGGGCAGGCCAGCGCGGCCGCCGGGGTGTCCGTGGTGGACGGCACGACGGCCGTGCCCTTGCCGAGGCCGGCCAGGGTCGCGGCGGCCGTGGCGTCGGCGTTGGCGAGCAGCTTGCCGTCGACCGGCTGGTAGGCGAACGCGCCCCGGTCGGCGGCCGGCTCGGCGGAGCAGCCCAGCTGGAAGGGGAGCAGCCCCTCGTACGCCGACTTGCCCGCCTTCGACTTGACCTCGGCCGGCTTCTCACCGGCCACCGCGAGGGCGCTGATCACCAGGGCGGTGGAGTTGGCCTCGCTGGGGGAGCCGGGCACGTACGCCCAGCCGCCGTCCTCGTTCTGGACGGACTTGAGCCACTCCACGCTCTGCCTGACGGCCGCGTCCTGGCCGCCGAGGGCCTGCAGTGCCTGTACGGCCGCCGCGGTGGCGTTCGTGTCGTACATCGTGTTCGCGTCGCACGTCACGCCGGGGTTCGGGCGGAAGGAGGGGAAGCCGCCGGTCTGGCACTGCTGGCCGAGCAGCCAGATCACGGCCTGCCGGGAGGGCTTGATGCCGACCGTGTGCTGGGCGAGCAGCGCGAAGGACTGCCGCCACACGCCGTCGTACGTCGGGTCGCTCTTGCCGTAGAGCCCGGAGGGGATGACGGGCGGCGCGGAGGGGGAGGCGGGCGGCGCGGTGTCGGCGAGGGCTGCGGGGGCGGCGCCCACGCAGAGCACGGCGGAGGCGGCGAGCGCGGCGGCGCTGCGGCGGACGTTCATGGGGGCGGGTGCCTCTCGTGCTGGGGAGCTGGAGGCAGGCACGCTGAGGCACCGGGCTCCGGCTCCGTATACCTCGACGGTGCCGGCCGCCGGAAGACCCGGCGGCGCGAGCCGCGCACCTCCGGTACGGGGCGTTCCGACTCCCCGCCGCCCGGGTGGTGCCGGGGGTGGGTCACGGTTGCGGGTCAGTGCCGGAATCGCACCGGCTTTCCCCGTACGGAAGTGTGGACGACGGATTCACTCTACCGGCCCGTAGGGTGCGGGCCCGGTGACCGGTGCGGTCCTACAGCGCCCGGTAGGTGACCGGGTCGCTGCCCGGTACCGCCTCCGCGCGGCCCTGTTTCACCAACCGCCGCAGGTGGGCCTCGGCTTCGGAGACGGCGATGTTGCGGGAGCCGTACGGGATCTGCTCCCAGGGCCGGTTCCATTCCATCCGCTCCGCCAGCCCCCACGGCGTCAGCGGCACGGCGAGCAGCTCCCACAGGCCGGTCAGCCGTTCCTCGTGGTGCTCGAGGAGTTCCCGTACGCGGGCGGGGGCGTCGGTGAAGGCGTGCTGGTGGGCCGGGAGCACCTCGGCCGGCTCGAGGCGTCCGATGCGTTCGAGGGAGTCGAGGTAGTCGCCGAGGGGGTCGGTGACGCGGGTGACACCGTTCTCGTCCGGCGCTTCGTACAGTCCGATGTGCGGGGAGATCCCCGGCAGCAGGTGGTCGCCGGAGAAGAGGCGGCCGTTGCCGGGGAGGTTCGCCGGATGGGCCTCCTCCAGGTGCAGGCAGACGTGGCCGGGGGTGTGGCCCGGGGTCCAGATCGCGCGCAGCCGGCGTCCGGCGAGGGGGAGCAGCTCGGCGGGGACGATCTCCCGGTCGGGGACGGCGGCGCGCAGGCCGGGCAGGGTGCGCAGGCGGCCGCTCGCGCGGGCGGCGCGCAGCGGGGCGATGTGTTCCTCGGGGGCTCCGGCGGCCGCGAGCTTCTCGCTCATGTAGTCGAACCAGACGCCGGGCTCGGCGGCCCGGGTCCGTACGACGACCTCGGTGTCGGCGGCGTGCATGGCGATCCAGGCGCCGGAGGCCTCGCGCACCCGGCCGGACAGGCCGTGGTGGTCGGGGTGGTGGTGGGTGATGACGACGCCGTGGACGTCGGCGACGGGGATGCCGAGCGCGGCGAGGCCGGCGACGAGGGCGTCCCAGGAGGCGGGGTCGTCCCAGCCGGTGTCGACGAGGACCGGGCCGCGGTCGGTGTCGAGGACGTGGACGAGGGTGTGCCCGAGAGGGTTGTCGGGGATGGGCACCTTGATCCCCCATACCCCGCCGCCGTGATCGGTGACCGGTGGCGCGTCCGCCGATGTGCTCGGTGACGTGTCCGGTGACGTGTCCGGTGACGTGTCCTGCGACATGAGATCCCCTGCCTGCCCGCTCGCCAACAAGAACCTGTTCCAGTAGTAGCCCAAGTCGACCACTTCCGGCTGCTCCTGACTAGCCGTTGGATCTTCCGGACCTCCCGGCGGGCTGTTCGGTCCTGGCCGTGGACTCCTCTAACTAGAACTGGTATCAGTTCTGCAACGCCAAGCCGCAGGAGGCCTCAGCCATGACCGAGCTCGTGGAACACGGACAACTGTTCATCGGCGGGGAATGGACGGATCCGCTGGGCACCGACACGATCCGGATCGTCTCCCCCCACACCGAGCAGGTCATCGGCTCCGTCCCGCACGCCTCGAAGGCGGACGTGGACCGGGCCGTCGAGGTGGCGCGCAAGGCCTTCGACGAGGGGCCGTGGCCCCGGATGAGCCTGGAGGAGCGCATCGCCGTCGTCTCCCGGATCAAGGACGCCATAGCCGTCCGGCACGAGGAGATCGCCCGCTCGATCAGCTCCCAGAACGGATCCCCGTACTCCTGGAGCGTCCTCGCCCAGGCGCTCGGCCCGATGATGGTCTACGACGCCGCGATCACCGTCGCGCGCGCCTACCCGTACGAGGAGCACCGCCAGGGCGTCCTCGGCCCGATCCTGGTGCGCCGCGAACCGGTCGGGGTCGTCGCGGCCGTCATCCCGTGGAACGTGCCGCAGTTCGTGGCGGCGGCCAAGCTCGCCCCCGCGCTGCTCAGCGGCTCCACCGTCATCCTGAAGCCCTCCCCGGAAGCCCCCCTCGACTCCTACATCCTCGCCGACATCGCGCGCGAGGCCGGGGTGCCGGAGGGAGTGCTGTCGATCCTGCCCGCCGACCGGGAGGTCAGCGAGTACCTGGTCGGCCACCCCGGCATCGACAAGGTCGCCTTCACGGGCTCGGTCGCCGCGGGCAAGCGCGTGATGGAGGTCGCCGCGCGCAACCTCACCCGGGTCACCCTGGAACTCGGCGGCAAGTCGGCCGCGGTGATCCTGTCGGACGCCGACCTGGAGACCACGGTGGCCGGGATCGTCCCCGCGGCCTGGATGAACAACGGCCAGGCCTGCGTGGCACAGACCCGGATCCTCGTCCCGCGCAGCCGGTACGAGGAGGTGGCCGAGGCCCTCGCGGCGGCGGCCGGCGCCCTGGTCGTCGGCGACCCGCTGGACCCGGCGACGCAGCTCGGCCCCCTCGTCGCCCAGCGGCAGCAGCAGCGGTCCCTCGACTACATCCGGATCGGCCAGGAGGAGGGCGCGAAGGTCCTGTCGGGCGGCGGCCGCCCGGCGGGCCTGGACCGCGGCTGGTACGTGGAGCCCACGCTCTTCGGGGACGTGGACAACTCCATGCGGATCGCGCGCGAGGAGATCTTCGGCCCGGTCGTCTGCCTGATCCCGTACGGGGACGAGGCGGAGGCGGTACGGGTGGCCAACGACTCGGAGTTCGGCCTGAGCGGCAGCGTCTGGACGGCCGACGTCGAGCACGGCATCGACTTCGCCCGGCAGATCCGCACCGGCACCTTCAACGTGAACACCTTCAGCCTGGACATGCTGGGCCCGTTCGGCGGCTACAAGAACAGCGGCCTGGGCCGGGAGTTCGGCCCGGAGGGCCTGAGCGAGTACCTGGAGCACAAGATGATCCACCTGCCGGCCGGCTATGAGGCGGGTGCCTGATGGGAGACCGCTGGCAGGTCGAGGTGGACCGGGGCGTCTGCATCGGCTCGGGCATGTGCGTCAACCACGCCCCGGACGGCTTCACGCTCGACTCCGCCCGCCAGTCCCACCCCCGCACCCCCCAGACCGACGCGAACGAACCCCTCCTGGCGGCGGCGGAGGGCTGCCCGGTCGAAGCCATCCTGATCACCTTGGCGGCAACGGGCGAACCGGTCTTCCCACCGGAGGAGTAGCGGCTCCGGATTCCTGTGAGCGGGGGTGTGACGCACAGCGTGCACACAGCATCGGTACGATCGCGGGGCTTATCTGCCCCATACGTATCGGTGTCGCGGACACCCAGGAATCCCAGAGGTGTCATGTCCGACAGGCTCGTCCTCAACGGGGGCCGTGTCCCGGCCCCCGCCGGGGAGCCGCAGACGGCCCCCGACCCGACCCGTCTCCAGAGGATGTGGCCGCGCCGCGGCCGCGCGGCGGAGCGGGCGCCGCGGATCGCGGTGCTGGACGGCCTGCGGCTGCTCGCGGCGCTGTCGGTGGTCCTGTTCCACTACCTGGCCGGCTCGGGGACGATCCCCTGGCAGCGCACGGCGGTCGAGCTGTTTCCCACGCTGCACCGGATAGCCGGGTTCGGCTGGCTGGGCGTGGTCTTCTTCTTCATGATCAGCGGGTTCGTCATCTGCATGTCCGGCTGGGGCAAATCGCTCCAGCAGTTCTGGCGGGGCCGGATCCTGCGGCTGTTCCCGCTCTACTGGGCGGCGGTCGTGCTCGCCTCGGCGGCCGCCCGCCTGGGCCCGCGGACACCCGGCGAGCCGAGGGTCACCGTCGGCCAGATGCTGAGCAACCTCACGATGCTGCAAGAACCCCTCGGCGTGTGGCACGTGGACAACGTCTACTGGACGCTCTGGGTCGAGATGCGTTTCTACCTGCTCTTCTCGCTGGTCGTGCTGCTGGGCACGAGCTACCGCCGGGCCGCGACCTTCTGCTGGGTGTGGGCGCTGGCCTCGGTCCTGGCGCCGAAATCGGGCATCCCGCTCCTGACTCAGATCCTGGTGCCCGACTGGGCGCCCTTCTTCATCGCCGGCATCGCCTTCTACCTGGTCCGCCGGGCGGGCAGGCTCGAGGGCGAGACCCTGGGCATCCTGGCACTGTCCTGGCTGCTGATGCAGCACCACCTCCGGGCGATCATGGAGGGCGAAGGGCACGGCATCAACTGGAAGGTCTGCCTGGTCGCGATCACCGCCATGTACCTGGTGATGGGCCTGATCGCGCTCGGGAAGCTGGACTGGATCCAGTGGCGCTGGCTGCCGGTCGCGGGCGCGATCTCGTACCCGCTCTACCTCGTGCACCAGTCGCTGGGCGTGCGGGTGATCTGGCGGTGGAACGAGCAATGGGGCGCCTGGCCGACCCTGATCGGGGTGACCGCCGTGATGGTGCTGATCGCCTGGCTGCTGCACCGCCTGGTGGAACGGCCGCTCACCCGGCTGCTGCGCCGTCTGATGACCCCGCAGACCGAGCGGCCGCAGAAGGCCCTCGTATAGGCGTCTGGCCGGACCCGCCCTGCACGGGCGGGTTCAGGCCTTTTCCGGGGCCTTTTCCGGGGAGGTCAGGTCGATCAGGCGGCAGACCGTTTCGATGTCGATCTTGACCTGGGCGATCGAGGCGCGGCCCGAGAGCCAGGTGATCAGGGCCGAGTGCCAGGTGTGCTCGATGACGCGGACCGCCGAGAGCTGTTCCGCCGTCGGCGGGGCGTCCAGGCCCATCGCGTCCAGGATGATCGCCGTGGTCAGCCGGGACACCGTGTCCACCTCGGGGCTCACGCTGCGGTCCGCGAAGGTCAGCGCGCGCACCATCGCGTCCGCGAGGTGCGGTTCCCGCTGGAGGGCCCGGAAGGCCCGCATCAGCGTCTCCGCGACCCGCGCCGCCGGGTCGTCCCCGGCCGGCGGGCGCTTGCGCAGCGTGGTGTGCATGTGCTGGAGCTGGTCCTGCATCGTGGCGACCAGCAGGTGCACCTTGGACGGGAAGTAGCGGTACAGGGTGCCCAGCGCCACGCCGGCCGCCTCGGCGACCTCGCGCATCTGGACCGCGTCGAAGCCGCCCCGGCTGGCCAACTGGGCGCTGGCGTGCAGGATCCGGCGGCGGCGCGCCTCCTGGCGCTCCGTCAGGGGAGGCGACGCCGGTGTGGTGACGGCCTTCACTTCCGCTGTCATGTGTCCCGTTGTCCCGTTCCGTGTCGTTGCGCGAGCTGATTCCGGGCCGATCGGGAGTCAGCATGGCAGGCGCCCAGTCGTGGCGCGAATCACCTGCTCCGCCTCTTACGGTGTAGTTTCCGGCCGGTAGATTCAATGGTCTTCAACGGATCAAGTCTGAAACTTGTTCTACATTATCCGAGCGGTTACGCTCCGGCGAAAGTTGCAGGGAGAAGGGGGCCGAGAGTGACCGCTGAGGCCATGGTGACGAGCCCTTTCGCGGGTTCCGCCACCGACGGCGACCGCCCGCTGCGCATCGCACTCCTCACCTATAAGGGGAACCCGTTCTGCGGCGGTCAGGGCGTCTACGTCCGCCACCTCTCGCGCGAGCTCGTACGCCTGGGACACTCCGTCGAGGTCGTCGGAGCGCAGCCCTACCCGGTGCTCGACACGGGCGCCACCCTCACCGAGCTCCCGAGCCTCGACCTCTACCGGCAGCCCGACCCCTTCCGGACCCCCAAGCGCGGCGAGTACCGGGACTGGATCGACGCCCTCGAGGTCGCCACCATGTGGACCGGCGGATTCCCCGAGCCGCTGACCTTCTCCCTGCGGGCCCGGCGCCATCTCGCCGCCCGCGCCGGTGAGTTCGACGTCATCCACGACAACCAGACCCTGGGCTACGGACTCCTCGGCGACCTCGGCGCCCCGCTGGTCACCACGATCCACCACCCCATCACCGTCGACCGGCAGCTCGACCTCGACGCCGCGAAGGACCGCAAGAAGCGGGCCTCCGTACGCCGCTGGTACGCCTTCACCCGCATGCAGGGCCGCGTCGCCCGCCGGCTGCCCTCCGTACTCACCGTCTCAGGCTCCTCCAAGCAGGAGATCGCCCAGCACCTGGGCGTCCAGGACGGCCGCATCCACGTGGTGCACATCGGCGCCGACACCGACCTGTGGTCCCCGGACGCCTCCGTCGCCGAGGTCCCGGGCCGCATCGTCACCACCTCCAGCGCCGACGTGCCGCTCAAGGGGCTCGTCCACCTCGTCGAGGCGCTCGCGAAGCTGCGTACCGAGCAGCCCGACGCCCACCTCGTCGTCGTCGGCAAGCGCGCCGAGAAGGGGCCGGTCGCCCGCGCCATCGAGACGTACGGGCTCCAGGACGCGGTCCGCTTCGTCAAGGGCGTCACCGACGCCGAACTCGTCGACCTCGTCCGCAGCGCCCAGGTCGCCTGCGTGCCCTCCCTCTACGAGGGCTTCTCGCTCCCGGCCGCCGAGGCCATGGCCACCGGCACCCCGCTCGTCGCCACCACCGGCGGTGCGATCCCCGAGGTCGCCGGCCCCGACGGCGAGACCTGCCTCGCGGTGCCCCCCGGCGACGCGGGAGCGCTGGCCGCCGCGCTCGGCCGGATGCTGGGGGACCCGCAGCTGCGCGCCCGCCTCGGCGCCGCCGGACGCGAACGGGTCCTGGCGCGCTTCACCTGGGCCAAGGCCGCCGAGGGCACCGCCGCGCACTACCGCGCCGCCATCGCGCAGGCCGCCCGTACCCGCCGCCCGCGGTGACGTCCCACCAGACTCTGCTTCCCCCTCACCACCCCCGCCACCACCCCCGCGACCGCGAAGGCAGGACCCCGTGCTGACCGTCGATTTCTCCCGGTTCCCGCTCGCCGCAGGCGACCGCGTACTCGATCTGGGCTGCGGCGCAGGCCGGCACGCCTTCGAGTGCTACCGGAGAGGCGCCCAGGTGGTCGCGGTCGACCGCAACGGCGAGGAGATCCGCGAGGTCGCCAAGTGGTTCGCCGCGATGAAGGAGGCCGGCGAGGCCCCGGCCGGTGCCACCGCCACGGCCATGGAGGGCGACGCGCTCGCGCTGCCCTTCCCCGACGAGTCCTTCGACGTCGTCATCATCTCCGAGGTGATGGAGCACATCCCCGACGACAAGGGCGTGCTCGCCGAGATGGTCCGCGTCCTCAAGCCCGGCGGCCGCATCGCCATCACCGTGCCGCGCTACGGCCCCGAGAAGATCTGCTGGGCGCTCTCCGACGCCTACCACGAGGTCGAGGGCGGCCACATCCGCATCTACAAGGCGGACGAGCTGCTCGGCAAGATGGAGGCCGCCGGCCTCAAGCCGTACGGCACGCACCACGCGCACGGGCTGCACTCCCCGTACTGGTGGCTCAAGTGCGCCTTCGGCGTCGACAACGACAAGGCGCTGCCCGTCAAGGCGTACCACAAGCTCCTGGTCTGGGACATCATGAAGAAGCCCGCGCTCACGCGCCTCGCGGAGCAGGCCCTCAACCCGGTCATAGGCAAGAGCTTCGTGGCGTACGCGACCAAGCCGCACCTCCCGGTCCTCCCCGACGGCGACACCAAGTGAGCTCGCCGGGGCGCACCGAACACCTCGTCCTGGACGGGGTGCTGACAGCGGACCAGGCCGCCGAGACGGTGGCGGGGATCCTCGCCGCACAGCGCGCGGACGGGGCCATCCCGTGGTTCCGCGGCCACCACCTCGACCCGTGGGACCACACCGAGGCCGCGATGGCCCTGGACGCGGCCGGCGAACACGAGGCCGCCGAGCGGGCGTACGCGTGGCTGGCCCGGCACCAGAACCAGGACGGCTCCTGGTACTCGGCCTACGCCGACCGGGCGGACGGCGTGGACACCGCCGAGCCGCAGGACGCGAGCCGGGAGAGCAACTTCACGGCATACATAGCCGTCGGCGTCTGGCACCACTACCTGTCCACCGGCGACGACGCCTTCCTGGACCGGATGTGGCCCGCCGTGTACGCGGCCGTGGAGTGCGTGCTCACCCTCCAGCAGCCCGGCGGCGAGATCGGCTGGAAGCGGGAGGCCGACGGCACGCCCGTCACGGACGCCTTGCTGACCGGCTCCTCCTCCATCCACCAGGCCCTGCGCTGCGCGCTGGCCATCGCCGAGCACCGCGAGGAGCCGCAGCCCGACTGGGAACTCGCGGCGGGCGCGCTGCGGCACGCGATCCGCCGTCACCCCGAGCGGTTCCTCGACAAGAACCACTACTCGATGGACTGGTACTACCCGGTCCTCGGCGGGGCCCTGACCGGTGCCGAGGCCAAGGCGCGCATCGAGGAGCGCTGGGACGAGTTCGTCGTGGCGGACCTGGGAGTGCGCTGCGTCCTGCCGAACCCGTGGGTGACGGGCGGCGAGTCCTGCGAGCTGGCGCTCGCGCTGTGGGCGACGGGGGAGTCGGACCGGGCACTGGAGATCCTGCGCTCGATCACGCACCTGCGCGCCGACAACGGCATGTACTGGACGGGGTACGTGTTCCAGGACAAGGCGGTCTGGCCGGTCGAGCAGACCACCTGGACCGCCGGGTCCCTGCTGCTCGCCGTCGCGGCGCTGGGCGGGGACGAGGCCACCACCGAGGTGTTCGGCGGGACCTCGCTCCCGGCCGGGCTGGAGCCGGACTGCTGCGGCTCCTAGGGCCTTCCTAGCGGCGGTAGAGCCAGCCGGCGACGGCGTGGCCGACGAGGAGGTACGCCACGGCCGCCAGGCCGTAGCCGAACACGACCTGGACCCACTCGCGGCTGAAGGTGAACAGGTCGTAGGACCAGCCGGCCAGCCAGGTGGCGGTGTCGTGGACGAACTCCACCAGCTCGTTGCCCCGGTTGGCGTCGAGCAGGTACAGCAGGATCCACAGGGCGATCACGAAGGCGAGCACGTCCGCCACCAGTGCGACGGCCCGGCCTGCCTGACTGCTTCCTCGGGCGTGTACTCGGGTGTGCGTGTGTGAGGGCATGTTGCGCGTCTTGCCGCCCGGGCGCGCCGCAAACCCGAACGGGTCGCCCAAGTGGCGCAGCTGCGGGGCCGGGGCGAGGCTGCGGGGGACACCCCACTCCCCGGAGGACACCGTGTCCGTACCCACGACCGTTCGATTCCGCCGCGCTCTGACGGCGGTGGTCCTGTCCACCGCGCTGATGGCCGGCGCCACCGCCTGCGGCAGTGACGGCGGTGGCGGCGCGGGGCAGCGCGAGGAGGTCTCCTCGGCCTCGGTGGCGGAACTGGCGGCCCTGGCGGCCGCCGAGCCGGCCGCCGTCGAAGCCGATGAGCTGGCCGCCCCCACGCCCTCGCCCAGCACGTCCGCCGAAAAGCAGAAGTTCGCCAAGACGCGCTTCGTCGCCAACGCCGGGCTCGCGGCCGGGGCGACGTACCAGTGGATCATCAAGCCGTACCGCGCGGGCAAGTTCAAGAAGGGCGCGAAGGGCCGTACGTTCGCCCTCATCAAGGCAGGTCTCGCGGGTGCCTTCGCGTACAACCGGCTGAAGGCGGCCTCCGACAACGCCAAGGGCGACCCGCTGCTGTCGAAGGCGATGGTCCCGCTGACGGCGGGCATCGAGTCGCTCAAGGGCCTGGGCACCAAGCTCCGCAAGGGCCAGGCGGGTGACGCCGACATCAGCTCCTTCGACAACGTCATCAACAGCGTCAAGGAAGCGGGCAAGAGCGCGGGCGCCGAGGTGACCGACAAGGTCCCGAGCGTTTCCCAGCTGGGCGGATAGCGCAGCGCGGCGGCAGCGCGGCCCGGGCCCGGCGGCCTGTTTCAATGGTCGCGTGATCGAGATGGTGGTGGTCGTCCTCGCCGCCGCGGGAGCCGGGTGGCTCCTGCGGCGCAAGCACCTCGCGCGGACGGCCACCGGCCCCGTCCCCGGGATCCCGGGGATGGCGCGCCGGCCCGCCGGCGAGGGGCGCTGGCGGGCGGGGCGGGTGTACGCCGACGAGGGCGCGGCCCGCTGGGTCCCGCAGCGCGGTGAGCCCGTACCGCTGCCCGGCGGGCGCGCCACCGGGGTGCGGGTCCCCTCCGTGAAGGAGGGCATCTCCATCAACCCCGGCTCGCGGATCGTCACCTGCACCTACGAGGGCGGCGGGAGCATCGAGATCGCCGTCATGCCACTGGACCTGCGCGAGCTGCTGGAGGCCGTCGGGCAGACGGACACGGACACCCCCTCGCCCTGACATGCAGGGAGCCCCGGTCACCGCAGTGTGCGCGGTGACCGGGGCTCCGGTGTGCTGCGGTGTTCCCCGACAGGGGCTAGCCCTGGGTGAAGTAGCCGAACAGGTCGGTGATCACGTGGGTGCTGCCGCCGTAGCTGTTCCAGATGCCGACCCGGCCGTCCGCCACCGGAGTGGTCACGTGGTTGGGGACGGTGATGCCGGGGATCGTCTGGAGGCTGCTGGCCTCGGGCCGCGTGCCGCCGTGGCCGTAGACCGTGAGGAAGCCGGGCCCGGTGGTGTCGGTGGCGGTCACGTTCAGGGCCGCGCCGAGCGCGGTCGCCGGGATTCCGGCGATGGTGGTGGTGGCGCCGGGGGCGAGCTTGCCGGTGGTGCGGGTGTCGGCCAGACGCTGCGGGACGACGGGGGTGAAGAGGGCCTTGCCGTCCTTGGCGTAGTAGCCGACCGCGTCCAGGATCAGGTGGGTGGAACCGGTGTTGGTGTAGAGGGTGATGGTGCCGTTCGGGCCGACCGGGACGATGGCCTGGTTGGACTTGTCCTTGCCGGGCTCCACGTTCAGGTTCGAGGTGGTGGGCCGCTTGGCCGGGTCCGGGTAGGCGATGACGTGGCCGTTCTCCGTCGAGCCCGTGCCGGTCAGGTTCAGCGCGACGGCCGTGGCGTCGGCCGGGATGCCGTTGACGCCGGCGACCTTGACGGTGCGGGTCTGCCCGCCGCCCAGGGCGCCGCCGGTGGTGCGGGTGTCGACGACGCGGGTCGGGGCGAGCGGCGAGAAGCGCTGGCCGGTGTTGGGCTGGTAGTAGCCGACGAAGTCGACGATCAGCGCGGCCTTGCCGGAGTTGAGCTGGGCGGAGACCTTGCCGTCGGCGCCGATGGGCACGGTGACGGTGTTGGAGGAGGTGCCGCCCGCCTTGATGTTGACGTTCGAGGTGACCGGGCGGGGCTGGCCGGAGGGCCAGACGCTGAGGTGGGTGTCCTCGGTGGACCCGGTGACCGTCACGTTCAGGACCGCCGCGGAGGCGCCGGCCGTGTGGCTCTGGCCCCAGCTGTACTGGGCGATCGGCAGGGTGATCGGGGTGGCGGTGCCGCCCTGGACGGGCGCGTCGGTGGTGCGGGTGTCCAGTACGCGGGAAGGGGCGAGGGGGACGTAACCGGCCGGGGTGTAGCCGACCTGCACGGTCCGCTCGGCCGTGGAGGTCGCGCCCTTGGCGTCCTGGAGGGTCACCGTCACCTTGTACGTGCCGGGCTGCTTGTAGGCGTGGCGGGTGATGATCAGCGGGTCGCTGACCTCCTTGGCGCCGTCCCCGTAGTCCACGTCCATCCGCACGATCGGCCACGGCGTGGTGGAGCTCCGCGGGTCGACCTCGATGGCCAGCGGAGCCACGAACACGCTCTGGTCGTCCGCGTTCGGCAGGTACGGCTTGGTGGTGAAGGCCGTGGTCAGCGAGCCGGCGGCGGTCACGTTGGCCGTCTGCTGGCCCTGGGCCTTCTGGCCGGCGACGTTGACCGCCGTCACCGTGACGACGCATGCGCACGGCGCGCTGTACACGTGCTCGGCGGTGGTGGCCTTGGTGACCACCGGGGCGGTGCCGTCACCGAAGTCGTACTGGTAGGTGAGCGCGGCGGCCCAGCTGCTGTCCGAGGTGGCCTTCGCCTTCACCGTGGAGCCGACCGGGGCCCAGCCCTGTTCGAGCTCCACCCGGACGTTCCGCAGGTCGTCCTGTGTTTCTTTCTCACCGCGGTCGATGTACCCCCCGTCCTTACCGGTGTTGGGCACGCGAGGGTCGTCGGCGACAGGTCGCCCGTAGAAGTCGACGGGCAGCACGCCCGGTGCCGTCGGGTCGCCGGAGTCGACGATGAGGGATCCGCTCCCCGTCCGTTCCGGGGTCAGGATGTCGTAGGCGCCCTGGCCGGTCGCGGCGTGGAAGGCGGCCTGCTCCTGGTAGGGGGTGCCGGCCCACTTGTAGGCCACTCGGGCGTCGCTGAAGGGGCCGGTGATCAGGTTGGAGTCGGCGCGGGTGCCGGCGGCCGCGCTCTGCGCGACCGTGATGCCGTACCGCGGACCGGGCGCCGGGCACCCGGCGTCGGACCCCGTGTGGATCAGATTGTTGAACAGGGCCGAGGCCGTGGAGGCACCACCGAGTGAGACGGCTGCCTCGCACTCGAGGTAGATCGTGTTGTTGGTGACAACGGTGCCGGGCGCATCGAACGAGGTGACCGCCGCATCGACGTATCCGTGCAGCCGGTTCCGGCTCAGTACGGTGCCCTGGGCCCCCTCGATCCGGACGGAGGTCGCCAACTGGCTGCGGATGAGGCGTACGTTCGCGCTTCCCCCGTCGATCGTGAGGCTGTCGGGGTCGTTGCCACCGATGTGGAACTGTTCCAGCTCCACATCGGTGGAGCCGGTGATTTTGAGACCGGCCGTGGCGTACATCCCTCGGACCGCTACGTGGGAAGCGCCGGTAACGGTCAGGCCCTTGCCGGCCGCCAGCGAGAACTGGCCCACGTTCGGTGACGTGCCGCCGATGAAGGTGATCGGCTTGCCCGGCTGGCCGGAACGGCTGATGGTGACGGCTTCGTCGTACGGCTTGCCCGACGCGATGCGCACGGTCTGACCCGGCTGCACGACCTTGACCGCGGCCGAGATCGTGCAGAAGGGGTTGGCGTACGTGCCGGGGCCGGTGTCCGAGCATTCGGAGACCGCGGCATTGTTCACGTAGAGGTTGGCCGGGATGTCGGCGGCGGCCGCGGTGGCCGGCAGGCCGAGGAGGGAGACGAGACCCGCGGTCAGCAGGACCGTCGCACGAGTGGGACGCACCAGAAGTGTTCCTTCGAGCAGAGGATGGCGTGGGTCGCCACGGGTGCGGCGCTTCGCGACCTGTATGCGGCCAGTTCCCCCCGGCGGCAGTCGGGCGCACGCGAAACCCGTAGCGGCAACGATCATCATCCACTTTCGGACAGCCGCTGTCATCTCACATGGTCATATCGGAGCCCTAGTTGTTGAGCTCCGCCAGCACCCGCAGGGTGTGCGGGTCCGGGGCCGTCACGAGCAGGTCCGTGACCGGGCCCTTGCGCCACAGCTCCAGCCGCTCGGCGATCCGCTCGCGCGGTCCCACCAGTGAGATCTCGTCGGCGAAGGCGTCCGGGACGGCGAGGACGGCCTCCTCCTTGCGGCCGGCGAGGAACAGCTCCTGGATGCGGCGGGCCTCCTCCCCGTACCCCATCCGGGCCATCAGATCGGCGTGGAAGTTGCGGGCCGCGTGGCCCATGCCGCCGATGTAGAAGCCGAGCATCGCCTTGACCGGAAGCAGTCCCTCGGCGACGTCGTCGCAGACCTTGGCCCGGGCCATCGGGGCGATCATGAACCCGTCGGGGAGGTCGGTCAGCGAGGCCTGGTACACGTCCGTGCGGGCCGGCGACCAGTACAGCGGGAGCCAGCCGTCCGCGATCCGGGTGGTCTGGGCGATGTTCTTCGGCCCCTCGGCGCCCAGCAGGACCGGCAGGTCCGCGCGGAGCGGGTGGGTGATGGGCTTCAGCGGTTTGCCGATGCCGGTGCCGTCGTCCCCGCGGTACGGGTGCTGGTGGAAGCGGCCGTCCAGCGCGACCGGGCCCTCGCGGCGCAGCACCTGCCGGATGACGTCGACGTACTCGCGGGTCGCGGTGAGCGGGCTCGAGGGGAAGGGACGCCCGTACCAGCCCTCGACGACCTGCGGGCCGGACAGGCCCAGGCCCAGCATCATCCGGCCGCCGGAGAGGTGGTCCAGGGTGAGGGCGTGCATGGCGGTGGCGGTGGGGGAGCGCGCGGCCATCTGCGCGATGGCGGTGCCGAGCCGGATCCGCGACGTGTGCGCGGCGATCCAGGTGAGCGGGGTGAAGGCGTCCGAGCCCCAGGCCTCGGCGGTCCACACCGAGTCGTAGCCGAGGTTCTCGGCCTCGGTGGCGAGGTCGAGGTGGTGCGGGCCGGGGCCGCGGCCCCAGTAGCCGAGTGCGAGTCCGAGGCGCATGAACGGTCCCCTCCGCGATGCCGACAGCCACTTCTGACGGTGCGTCAGGTGACTGTAGGGCAACGGCCCCCCGCCCGGAAGGGCGGGGGGCCGTGCTCGCAAGGTCCGGGGATCAGCCGCGCTGGATGCCCGAGGTGTCGCTCAGGACGCCGCGGCGGCCGTCCTGGGTCTGGGCGACCAGGGTGGCCGCGTCACGCTGCTCGACCGCCAGGTACCAGGTGCCCGGGGCGAGTTCGGCGATCGGGTTGGGGGAGCCGTCCTCGGCGAAGAGGGGGCGGGCCACCGGAACGGCGAACCAGTACGGGGTGAAGTCGGCCGCGGGAGCCGGGGAGGCCTCCTGCGGAGCCGGGGCCGGCGTCGGGGCCGGGGTGGGGGTGCCGCCGTACGGCGGGACCGGCTGCGGGGTGGAGCCGTAGGGCTGCGGCTGCTGCTGCCCGCCCGGGTAGCCGTACCCGGCACCCGGCTGGGGCTGGCCCGCGTACGGCGGGGCGGCGGCGGGCTTCGGGTCCGGCACCAGCTGGCCGGCCAGCGCCGGGACCTTGGCGCTGAACAGGGCCACGCCGGCCAGGGCCAGGGTGGCGAGGAAGGACAGGATGGCGCCGGCGCCGAGGTCGACCGCGCTCGGGCAGGTGATCAGCGCCCACAGCGCGGACCAGGCGGCCGACACGGCGAGCACGGTGCCCCAGGCGGCCAGCGGCAGCCCGAGCACCTTGCGGGTCTCGGGCTGGAAGCGGCCGGCGATCAGCAGGCCGGCGGCGATGAAGCCGATCAGGAAGACGCTGGGGAGCACGAGTCGGTAGGAGTCGGTGTCCCACGCGCTCGGCAGGTCGCCACCGGTGGTGGAGTAGAAATCGAGGAACGAGGCGATGAACAGCAGCACCGCTGCTCCGATCACCACGCCGTCGCCTCGAGTGAGGGAGCGGATGTTCACGTCTTAGGTGTCCTTCTCGGTCTCGGTCGTCTCGTGGTGCCGCGGTCGCAGAACGTGCCTGGAGCGGGGCGGGCGGCACCATGGTACGGAGTCTCCCGCGGCCGAGAAGATCGGGGCTGCGGGGGAGCCCCGGGAGAGTACCGGAACTGATCACAGTGCATCTGGTCTTTCCGGATCTGAACCATGTAGGCGGTAACCCACGGGCACAGTAGGGGCGTGAAGGCAGATGCGGGGCGCAAGTACCGTGCGTACCCCACCGCTGAGCAGGACCAAGTGCTCATCAGGTGGGGTCACACGGCGCGTGCTCTGTGGAATGTGGCTCTTGAACAGCGCGTGTACCTGTGGGACCAGCGCCGCTACACCCTGCGGTCGGCTGAGCAGTGCCAGTACCTGACGGCCGCTCGTACGGATCTCAACTGGATCGGTGATCTGCCCGCGCAGGCGGGGCAGCAGATTCTGCGTCAGCTGGACCGGGCGTACGACAACTTCTGGAACCCCCGGCATTCGGCCCGGTTTCCGGCGCGGAAGAAGCGTGGTCACCATCTGTCGGTCCCGTTTCCCGGGCAGGCGGTGGAGGCCCGCAAGCTGAACCGGCATTGGGCTGAGGTGCGTCTGCCGAAACTTGGCTGGCTGCGGTTTCGGCTCTCCCGCAGCCTCGGGGGCACGATCCGCAATGCCACCGTGTCCCGGGACGGCAACGGATGGCACATTTCCTTCGGTGTCCACACCGGCCGCAAGCCGGACGGGCCGAACGGAAAGCCCGCGTGCGGGGTGGACTTCGGCGTCTCCGCGTCCGCTTTCGTCTCCACCGAGAGCGCGCCCCGGCTCATGACGCCGACGCTGACCGCCAACGAACGCAAGCGGCTCAAGGCGCTGGAGCAGCGCAAGGCCCGCCAAATCACCTACGCGAAGAAACACAACGGAGGTGCGTACAGCCGCCGCCTGCGCACGATGATCGCCCAGATCGCAAAGCTCACCACCCGGCGGGCCAACCGGCGGCGCGACTTCACGCACAAGCTCACCACCGACCTCGCCAAAAACCACGGCCTGATCGGTATCGAGGACCTGCGTGTGAAGAGTATGAGCAAGTCTGCGAAGGGAACCGCAGAGAAGCCGGGGAAGAACGTCCGGGCGAAGGCCGGGCTGAACCGGTCAGTCCTCGACAACGCCCCGGGCGAGCGGAGGCGCCAGCTCGAGTACAAGTGCCGCATGTACGGGTCCGTGCTCGTGGCGGTGCCGCCGTTCCACACTTCTCAGACCTGCGCAGCCTGCGGACTGGTCGATCCCGGATCCCGTAAGGGATGCGGTCGGCTGTTCGCCTGTACCCGGTGCGGGCATGAGGACGATGCCGACCACAATGCCTCGGTCGAGATCGAGGCCCGAGCCCGCCTGGGGGCACCTCCCGGACGAAGTCTGGGGGAGGGTGGCTCGGACATCAACAGCACGCGCAGCACTCCCAAGGTGCGAGTCCCGGCCAGCGGCCGGAGGCGGATGCGTGAAGCCCCGACGCCCGCCCACGCGAGCTGAAGGGAATCGCCTCCAGCCATGGAGGCGAGATCGTCAACCGCCGAGGAAGCCTACGACTCCGTCCGCGATGCCCTGGGCCGCCTTCTGGCGCCACTCCGGACTCGTCAGCTGCGCCGCGTCCTTGGCGTCACGCATGTTGCCGCATTCGATGAACACCTTGGGCTGAGTTGACAGGTTCAGCCCGCCGAGGTCGTCGCGGACGACCAAGCCGGTCCCGCTGCCGAGGTAGTTGGCGGGGGCCGATCCGGTGGTCCGGGCGAAGTTGCCGGCGATCCGCTCGCCGAGCCGGCGGGAGGGTTCGACGATCGCCGCGGTGTCGGCGGCGCCGCCCTTGACCTTGGCGGGGAGGATGACGTGGTAGCCGCGGCTGCCCGCCGAGACGCCGTCGGCGTGGACGGAGACGACGGCGTCGGCCTTCGCCTCGTTGCCGATGCGGGCGCGCTCGTTGATGCAGGGGCCCCAGGTGCGGTCGGCCTCGTGGGTGAGGACCACCTTCGCGCCCTGCGACTCCAGGACGGTCCGCAGGCGCAGGGAGACGTCGAGGGTGAACTCGGCTTCCATGTAGCCGGAGTTGGTGGTGGTGCCGGTGGTGTCGCACTCCTTGCGGGCCGTGCCGATGTCCACCTGCTGGTCGATCTCGTCGGTGTGCTGGAAGTTGCCGGTGTTGTGGCCGGGGTCGATGACGACGGTCCGGCCGGTCAGCGGGCCCTTGGCGGCGGCGGGGGTGGCGGGCGCGGAGGGGGAGGCGGCCGGGTTCCCGCCCGTCGCGACGGGCGGCTTCGCGTCGTGCCCCTCCGCCCGCCCGGCCCCGGTCAGGACCTGGGCCAGCACCCAGCCCGCCAGGCAGGCCGGGGCCAGCGCCGCGACCGCGACGACCAGCGTGGAGCGGCGGGTGAACCAGGGCCGGTCGGAGGGGGTCGGCGAGGCGGACTCGGGGGGCGGGGGGCTGTCGTGGTAGCGCACGCGGCGATGCTAGACCGGGGTCCCCCGGCCCGTACGGACCATGGGCCATTCGAGGGCGCGGTGCGATTGTCGGTTAAGCGGCATTCGGGTGGACAGGGCCCCGGACAAGCCCTAGATGCCCTGGCCGGTGCGGCGCAGCACGCGCAGGGAGTCGGTCACCGAGACCTCCTCGAAGGCACCGGAGGCCAGCGCGCGCAGGTAGATCCGGTATGGGGCCTGGCCGCCGTCGGCCGGGTCCGGGAAAACGTCGTGGATGACGAGCGTCCCGCCCTCGGCCAGGTGCGGGGCCCAGCCCTCGTAGTCGCCGGTGGCGTGCTCGTCGGTGTGGCCGCCGTCGACGAAGACGAAGCCGAGCGGGCCGCCCCAGGCGGCGGCGACCTGCGGGGAGCGGCCGACGATCGCGATCACGTGGTCCTCCAGCCCGGCCTTGTGGAGGGTGCGGCGGAAGGTGGGCAGCGTGTCCATCAGGCCGACCTCCGGGTCCACGACCGTCGGGTCGTGGTACTCCCAGCCGGGCTGCTGCTCCTCGCTGCCGCGGTGGTGGTCGACGGTGATCGCGGCCACCCCGGCCTCGCGGGCGGCGTCGGCCAGCAGGATCGTCGAGCGCCCGCAGTACGTCCCGACCTCCAGCAGCGGCAGCCCGAGCGCCCCGGCCGCGACGGCGGCCTCGTACAGGGCGAGCCCCTCCCGTACGGGCATGAACCCCTTGGCTGCCTCGAAGGCGGCGAGGGTCTCCGGCTTGGGGGTGGCCATGGTTCCTCCGACGGTGAGCGTGTGTGGCGGCCCATGGTGCCCTACCGTCGAGTAGCGGTCCATGCCGGGGCCGCCGGGACCGCGGCAGGGATCCGGCGCCCGGGCGGATCAGTCGGCGAAGCGGGAGCCGAAGCCGAGTCCGGCGGTCGCCGCCAGGCCGGCCTCGCCGGGGAGGACCAGCCGGGAGCCGGGCGCGGCGACCTTCGCGCCGTTGGACGGCAGGTAGGTGACCGAGCCGCTGTTGCCGCCGTCCGCGTCGCCGGATCCGACGATCAGGTCCGCCTTGCCGTCCTTGTTCGCGTCCGTCAGCGTGACCGCGATGCCGAACTGCTCGGCCTGCCGGGCGTCGCCGGGGACCCCGGGAGAGGTGCGGTTCACCGCCTGCACGCCGGTGCCCGTGACGAGGCCGGACGCCGACCCCCGGAACACGTGCACCCCTCCGGCGAGCGAGACCGGGTCGAGGGACTCTCCGTACGATCCGACCGCCAGGTCCTGGTATCCGTCGCCGTCGATGTCACCGAGTGCGAGGGAGACGCCGAAGTCGTCGCCCTGCTCGCTCGCGCCGGGCACTCCGGGCGTGTTCTGGTCGATGACGGCCGGGGTCGCGGACGGTCCGGCGGCCGAGCCGTACGCGACGAGGATCTGGCCTCCCTTGCCCGCCGACCTGTTGCCGATGACGACGTCCCCGTACCCGTCGCCGTTGATGTCCCCGACGGCCTGCTCGTCGCCCGCCCCGAGGGCCTTCGCGGCACCGGGGAGGAGACCGGTGGGGCTGCCGGGCACGTAGTGGTTCAGGCCGGATACGGCGCCGGCCAGCACCAGGTCGTCGCGGCCGTCGCCGTCGACGTCCCCGCTCGCGAGGCCTTCGAGGTCGTGGGTGAGGCGGAAGCCGAGCGGGGTCTTCACGGGTGCGGCCTGCCGGCCGGACCTGGCGATGTTCCTGAACGTGTAGAGCGTGCTGTTCGCGGTCGCGTTGGTGGACGCGGCCACGACGAGCTCGTCCTTGCCGTCCCCGTCGAAGTCGCCGACCGCGAGCTTCCCACCCCAGGTGCGCCGGTTCTGGATGCCGGGACTGGCGAGCTTGTCGGGGTCCTCGAGCGTGACGCCGTCGGTCAGACCGCCCTTGGATCCCCATACGACGGTGAGCAGGCCGGCGCCCTCGTTCTCGTGGTGCGCCGTCACGGCCAGGTCGCAGAAGCCGTCGCCGTCGAAGTCGCCGGCCGCCGAGACGCCGCCGAAGCCCTCGTAGGCCTCCGCGGCGTCGGGTATGCCGGGCGACTCCTGGCTGAGCAGCTGCCGCTTGGACGCCGTGACCCCGCCGGCGGACCCGTAGAGCACGACCACCTGGCCCGCGGCCTTCACCTCGCCGACCTTCGCGTTCGGCGCGCCCACGACGACGTCGGCGAAGCCGTCGCCGTTGAAGTCGCCCTTCGGGGCGGGCGCGTCCGCGGCCGCCGCAGTCCCCGCCGGCAGGAGCAGGCCGCCACCGGCGACGGCGGCCACGGTGAGGGCGGCGAGGGCGGTGCGGAGGTTCGGTCTCATGCGGGTCCTTCGGCACAGTGGGAAGATCGCCGAGTAGACCGGCCGCGTAGCCCGATGGTTGTACGCGGCACGAGGGTGTTTCGGGTCGCACTCGGACCAACGCCTCCCCCGGGGCGCGACGCGGATCTAGCATCGCCGGATGGGGTGGGACAACGGGCGCCGGTACGTCGACCAGACCTTCCAGGTGTGGGATTCCGATCGGGAGCAGGACGGGTACTGGCGTGCGGTGTACGTCTGCCTGAAGGACGGGCAGATCGCCAGTCGGCTCAACCGGCGACCCGGGGTGACCCAGGACGCGGTCTGGCAGGCCATGGGGCGGGCTTCGAACGTGCACCGCGCGCTGCAACCCTGTGAGGACGCGCACCGGGAGTTCCGGGCGGCGCTGCGGAGACTGGACGAGGTCGGGCGGCGGCCGTTCTGGAGACCTGCGTTACGGCTGACCTTGTCGTACTGGAGGCTCTGGGCGCTGTTCTTCGCGATGGTCTTCCTCGCGGGAGCTCTGACCGGCGACCGGACGCCCCAGGCGCTCACCGTCGCCGCGGTCATGGCATTCCTGGCCGTGCTGCCGTCGGGCAGCGCGTTCTCGCGCGTGCTGGACGGCGGGCCCCTTATTCCGCTGGCCCTGAGCACATCCGCAGCCAGGGCGCAGGCCGCGTGGGAAGAGGAGTTGCGCGAGTCCGGTGTCGCCCCGTTGATCATGCGGGTGGTCGACGCGCTCCTGGGCGAGGACGCGGACGGCCTGCTGCTGCCGGAGAGCCATGACGGGCTCAGATCCTCCTACGGCCCGGAGTTCCTGGTATCGGGCCGGGCGGCCGAACAGCTTCGGCACCGGATGGACCAGATCGACGGCGGGACGATAGCGGTCTGCGGGCCGCGGGGTGTGGGCAAGACCACCCTGCTGAAGGACGCAGCGGACAAGGCCGGCTTCTCGGTGCTGGTCTCGGCTCCGGCGACCTACACGCCGCACGACTTCCTGCTGTCCCTGTTCGTCGAACTCTGCCGGCGCTACCTGGCCGACGAGGGCAGCCCGGCCCCGGAATTCGTACGGCTTTCCGGCGCCCGGCGGACACTGCGCCGGATACGTCCGTACGCCCGCCGACAGCTGCGGATGCTTGCCGTCGCGGTTCCGGCAGGCGCGCTGGTGGTCCTGGGCCTGTTCGCGGCGGTGCGTTCGTTCGTCGAGAAGCCCGCCCCGCTGCTCCGCGGCCCGTACGACAGCGCCACGGAGCTGGCCGGGACCTGGATCCCACGGATCTGGCGGGGCGAAGCGGCGGGCGCGGCCCTGGTCGTGACCGGCGCCGGGATCCTCGTGTGGGGACTGCGCCGCAGCCCCGTGGCGTTGAGAATGCTCACGCACTGCGGCAAGGGGCTGCTGCTTCTGACCGTTGCCGTCCTCACGGTGGGTCCGTTCGTCTCACTTGCGTGGGACGCGCAGGCACGGGGACACGCCATCGCCGCCCTCGGCTGGAACCTGTACACGACTGTTCTGGTGCTTACCGCCATCGACTATCTGGTGGTCTTGCTGCGGGCCGCTCGCGCCCGACGGATCTACCGCCGACGGGGGCTGGGGCCCGTGGGTTCGGGGTACGTGCTGGTGCAGCGGGGGCTTCTGGTACTCCTGGGGATTGCTCTGCCCTTGTCGGCCGAGATGCGGGCCGCCCTGACCGATCCCGGCAATCCGGCCCGGCTCGCCTCACTGCTGGCCGGGCTGCTGCTCTACCGGCTGATCCGCTGGCGGCCGGGCCCGGCCGAGCCACGGCTGGTGCGGGAGTGCAGGGACCAGCTGTACCGGCTGCAGACGGTGCAGACCTCCTCCGCCGCGCTCACCTCCGGCGCCGCACAGCTGCTGACACTCGGCAGCACCCACACGACCGCTCTGTCGACGGTCCCGCCCAAATTCCCGGAGCTGGTCGCCGACTTCCGTGAGTTGCTGGTCGAGATCGCACGCGAGCGGCACGGCCGCCGTCAGCGGGTGGTCATCGCCATCGACGAGGTGGACCGGCTCGGCTCGGAGGCGGCCGCCCGGGACTTCCTCGCCGAGATCAAGGCGATCCTGGGGGTCCCGCACGTGCACTTCCTGATCTCGGTGGCCGAGGACGTGGGGGCCGGGTTCGTCCGGCGCGGGCTGCCCCACCGCGATGTGACGGACAGCTCGATCGACGACATCGTCCACGTCCAGCCCTGCGCGCTCGACGAGTCGACGGCGATCCTGGAGAAGCGGGCACCGGGGATCTCCGGTCCGTACGTGCTGCTGGCACACGCGTTGTCCGGTGGGCTTCCCCGGGACCTGGTCCGGTACGGCCGTCGGATCATCCAGGCGCAGAGCGCCGCAGGGTCCGTGGAACTGCGTGACATCTCCCGGCAGATGATTCTGGAGGAGCTGTCCGAGACGCTCGCGGGCTTCCGCACCCTGCTGAGCAAGGAGCAGTGGACGCCGGACACCGGGGTGGTGCTGACCTCGTTCCGCACGCTGACGGGCCGGCTGCGCACGGTCGGTGCGGGCCCCGGCCGGTCGGACGCCCTGGTGTCGGCCCTGGCGGATTTCGCGCTGCGGGCGCCGCACGAGGCACTGGGCCTCGCGGAGGACGCGCGGCAGCTCATCGACGAGGCCTCGGTCTACGCGTACTTCTCGCTGACCCTGCTGGACATCTTCGCCGAGGAGGGTTTCGGCCGCCGCCGGGAGAGGGCGGCGGCCCACGGCGCCGACGGTGATCCGGAACTGCTGGCCGAGGCCCGCCGGGAGCTCGCGGTGTCCCCGTACAGCACCCGGCCGCTGCTCTCGGCGATCCGTACGGCCTGGGGCCTGTCCACCGGCACCGCCTGAAGCGGCCCCCGGAGGTGGGCAGTTACGTGATTCACGTCACCAGTGCGCGGTCGCGTGGTTACGCTCGGCTACGGAGACCGAAACGAGCTTGAGGGGTGGCTGCCCATGGTCGGCGTCCGCGATCTCGACCCCAGCGCTTCGCCGCTGGACTACTACGGCTACGAATTGCGCCGGCTGAGAGAGGCCGCAGGCCTGAAGCAGCAGCAGTTGGGCGACATCATCTACTGCACGGGCTCGCTGATCGGCCAGGTGGAGTGTACGAAGCGGGTGCCGACCCGGGACTTCTCGGAACGGGTGGACGCGGCGCTGGGCACGGACGGGACGTTCTCCCGGCTGGTGGGGCTGGTCCTGCGGAGCGTGCTGCCGACGTGGTTCCAGGCGTACGCGGAGATGGAGGCGCGGGCCTCCTATATCTCTACCTTCCAGGCGCAGTTGGTCTACGGGCTCTTGCAGACCCCGGACTATGCGCGCGCGGTGCTGGGTGTGCGGAGCGAAGGGGACCTCGACGCCAAGGTGGCCGCCCGGATGGAGCGCCAGCGCGTCCTGGACCGTGAGAATCCGCCATTGATGTGGGTCGTGCTGAGCGAGGCGGTGCTGCATCAGGAGGTCGGTGGCCGCGAAGTCATGCGGAACCAACTTGCCCACTTGTTGGACCTGTGGAGGCGGAAGTGGGTGCGGGTGCAGATTCTGCCCTTCGAGGCGGGCGCCCATGCGGGACAGATGGGTTCGTTCACCGTGCTGCGCTTCGACGACGACCCGGACCTCGTCTACACCGAGGACTTCGTGCAGGGCCATATGACGGCCAATCCACAGACTCTCAGGGAGGGTTCGCTCCGATACGATCTTTTGCAGGCCGCTGCGCTCTCCCTGGAGGACTCGGCGGCATTGATCGCCCGAGTGATGGAGGAGCGCTATGGACACCAACCGGCACCTGACGGGCGCGCAGTGGCGTAAGTCCTCGTACAGCGGCGACACCGGCGGCGAGTGCGTCGAGTGCGCACCCATCGGCGCCGTCGCCTGGCGCAAGGCCTCGTACAGCAGTGACACCGGCGGCTGCTGCGTAGAGGTCGGCGCCCAGCCCTGCCTCGTCGCCGTCCGGGACTCCAAGAACCCCGAGGGTCCCGCCTTCACCGTCAGCCCCGCCGCATTCGCCGCCTTCGTCGGGGCCCTGTCTGCATGAAGGCCCTAGAACCGTCCGGCCCGACCCGCATAGGGCCCTTCCGGGTGCTCGGTGTGCTCGGGCAGGGCGGGATGGGGCGGGTGCTGCTGGGGGCCGGGCCCGACGGGCGGCTGGTCGCGGTCAAGCAGGTGCTCGCGCACTTCGCCGACGACGAGGGGTTCCGGGCCCGTTTCCGCCGTGAGGTCACCGCCTCGCGCAAGGTCGCCGGGGCCTATACGGCGGCCGTGATCGACGCCGATCCGGACGCCCCGACGCCCTGGCTGGCCTCGGTGTTCGTGGCGGGGCCCTCGCTCGGCGCCGTCGTGAAGGCGGCCGGCGTACTGCCGGAGGACGTCGTGCGCCGCCTCGCGGCGGGGCTGGCGTCGGCCCTGGCGGAGATCGACCGGGCCGGGCTGGTCCACCGGGACCTCAAGCCCGACAACGTGCTGCTCGCCGAGGACGGCGTACGCGTCATCGACCTCGGCATCGCGCGGGAGACGGAGGGCGAGGCCGAGGGTGACGCCGGGCTGACCCGGACCGGCCTGGTCGTCGGCTCGCCCGCGTACATGTCGCCCGAGCAGGCCGAGGGCAAGCCGCTCACACCCGCCAGCGACGTGTTCTCCCTCGGCTCCGTCCTGGCCATGGCGGCGACGGGCCGCAGTCCCTTCGCCGGGCCCTCCACCTTCCAGACGCTCTACGACGTGGTGCACACGGAGCCCGACCTGAGCGGTGTCCCGGCGGGTCTGCTGGAGGTCGTCGCCGGGTGCCTGGCCAAGGACCCGGCGGCCCGGCCGTCCCCAGCGCGGTTGCGGGAGCTGATCGGCCCGGTGGCTCCGGCCGGTCGCCAGTGGCCCGACGCCGTGTACGGGATGCTCGCCGCGCAACGGGCGGAGATCGACGGGCTGCTCGGTGGCCACCCGGCCGGCGACCCGGAGCCGCACGCGCCAGAGCCCGTACCCGTACCTGAACCGCAGGACGCGCCGCCGCCCCAGAGCCCGCGGCGTGGGCGGCGCCGGATCACGGCCCTGGCGGCGGCCGGGGTCCTGCTGGTGGCCGGCACCGGAGTGGTGGCGTACGTACGGGACCGGATGAACGCCCACGTCGCCTATACGGCCGTCCCCAGCTGCCAGCAGGCCGCCCGCACCTTGCCGTTGGCGGTTCCGGTGACCTCGTCCGGCACGTCCGGCACCCGCTCGGGCTGTACCTGGGACGGGTCCGGCCTGGCCGAGGCGCCCCGCGCCCTGGTCCGGTGGGACCTGAGCCTCGGCGGTGACGCGGACGCCAACGCGGCCGCCCAGAAGCGGCGTTTCCAGGGGGAGGCGGCCGGTCAGCGCGAGGCGGCCCGCCTCGGGTTCGGCACCGAGGCCTACTGGGGCTCTCCCGGTGCCGACTGGACCTGTGTCCTCGCCGTCCGCGAGGGCAATCTCTCGGTCTGGACGGGCCTCCGGGCGAAGCCGTACACCAAGGCCGCATGCGAGACGAAGGCGAAGGAGGTCGCCCGCGCCGCGCTGAAGGCCGCCACCCGCTGATCCGGCGCCGCAGAAGAACACAGTTATCTGACCTTCCGTCAGATTGGAACGTGTTCTAGTCTGCCGCGCATGGGCATCGGAATCACGCAGGAGCAGCGGGAGTTGGCCGAGGCGGTGCGCGGCTGGGTGGCGCGGGCCGTGCCTCCCGAGGAGGTGCGCAAGCTGCTCGACACCCCACCGCAGACCGGGGCGCGGCCCGCCTACTGGGACGCCATGACCGCACAAGGGCTGCTGGAGCCGCACCTGGAGGGCGGGACCCTGCTCGACCTGGCCGTCGTCGTCGAGGAGGCCGCCCGGGCGGCGCTGCCCGGGGCGTACCTGCCGAGCGCGCTGGCCTCCGTACTGCTGGACCGGGCCGGGGCGCAGCCGCTCGACGGGCGGGTCGGGGCGGTCGCCCTCGGCCCCGGGAGCCTGACCGCCGTCGCCGTCGAGGGCGGCGGGTACCTGCTCGACGGCACCGCGCCCCCGGTGCTCGGCGCCGGTGAGACCGACCTCGTGCTGCTCGCCGCCGAGGCCGCGCACGGCACCCGCTGGTTCGCCGTGGACGCGGCCGCGCTGGACATCCGTACGCACGAGAGCGCCGACCCGACCCGGCCCACCGCCGAGGTGCACGCGCGCGGGGTCACCGCCGGGCCCGGCCGGGTGCTGGAGCTGGACGCGGCCCTGGTGCGGGACCTGGCCTGCACGCTCTTCGCCGCCGACGCCTGCGGCACCGCCGCCTGGGCGCTGCACACGGCCGCCGAGTACGCCAAGGTGCGCGTTCAGTTCGGCCGGCCCATCGGACAGTTCCAGGGCATCAAGCACCTGTGCGCCGACATGCTGGTCCGGCTGGAGCAGGCCAGGGCGCTGGCCTGGGACGCGGCGCAGGCGATGGACGAGCCGGCGGAGGTGCGTTCGCTGGTCGCCGCCCTCGCCGCCGGTACCGCGCTGGACGCCGCGTACTCCTGCGCCAAGGACTGCATCCAGGTGCTCGGCGGGATCGGCTTCACCTGGGAGCATGACGCCCACGTCTTCCTGCGGCGGGCCCTGGTCGCCCGCCAGCTCCTCGGCCCGGGCGACGGGCATCGCGTACGGGCCGTGCGGCTCGCGGCGGCGGGAGCCCGGCGGGAGCTGCGGCTGGAGCTCCCGGCGGAGGCCGAGTCGTACCGGGCGAAGGCGCGGACCGTCATCGAGGACGCGCGCGGACTCGACCCGGCGGCCGCCCGGCGGATCCTGGCCCCCACCGGCTACGCCGCCCCGTACCTCCCGCCCCCCTACGGCCTCGGCGCCGGACCCGTCGAGCAGCTCGTCGTCCAGCAGGAGCTGCGCGCGGCCGGGGTCAGGATCGCCGACCTCGGCATCGCCACCTGGGTCGTGCCCTCGCTGCTCGCCTACGGGACGGACGCGCAGCGGGAGGCGTACGCCCTGCCGACGCTGCGCGGGGACGTGACCTGGTGCCAGCTCTTCTCCGAGCCGGGGGCGGGCTCCGACCTGGCCTCGCTGCGGACGAAGGCCGAGCGCGCCGAGGACGGCTCCTGGAGGGTCAACGGACAGAAGGTGTGGACGAGTTCCGCGCACAGCGCGGACTTCGGGATCCTGCTGGCCCGGACGGATCCGGACGCGCCCAAGCACAAGGGGCTCGGCTATTTCGTCGTCGACATGAAGAACACCCCCGGCATCGACATCCGGCCGCTGAAGGAGATCACGGGCGAGGCCCTCTTCAACGAGGTGTACTTCGACGACGTGGAGCTCCCGGCGGACGCGCTGGTCGGGGCGGCCGACGGCGGGTGGAAGGTCGCCCGCAACACCCTCGGCAACGAACGGGTCCACATGGCCGACCAGATGACCTTCGACACCGGCCTGGAAACGCTCCTCGCCCGCTCGGCCGAGCTCGACGGGGCGTACCGGGCGCGGATCGGGGCGCTCGCCGCCGAGGCACACGCGCTGGCCTGCATCGGGCTGCGCACCACGCTCCAGCAGGTGTCGGGGCTGGAGCCGGGCGCGGGCGCCTCCGTACGCAAACTCGTCCAGACCCCGCACCAGCAGCGGACCGCCGAGCTCGCGCTCGAACTGTTGGGGCCGGCGGGCGCGGTGCGGGAGGGGGCGGGGGAGCGGGCGGTGCACGGGATGCTCATGTCCCGCTGCCTGACCATCGCCGGGGGCACCACGCAGGTCCAGCTCAACGTCGTCGCCGAGCGGATTCTCGGCCTCCCGAGGGACTAGGAGTTGTCGGACATGAAGTCGTACATCGTGGGCGTCGGCATGACGAAGTTCGAGAAGCCGGAGTCGCGGGACTGGCAGTACTGGGACATGGCCAAGGAGGCCGGGTCCGCGGCGCTCGCGGACGCGGGGGTGGACTACGGGCTGGTGGAGCAGGTGCCGGTGGGGTACTGCTTCCAGGCGTCCACGGCCGGTCAGCGGGCGGCGTACGAGCTGGGGCTGAGCGGGGTCCCGGTCTACAACGTGAACAACAACTGTGCGACGGGCTCGACGGCGCTGATGATGGCGCGGCAGTTCGTGGAGGGCGGACTGAACGACTGCGTGCTCGCGCTCGGCTTCGAGAAGATGAAGCGCGGTGCGCTGGGCGGCGGGGCCGACGGGGGCGACTTCAAGACCTCCCCGGTCGCCCGGCACTACGGGATCATGGCGGCCGGCCACGGCTTCGAGATGTCCCCGCCGACCGCGCAGATCTTCGGGAACGCGGCGCGGGAGCACATGGAGCGGTACGGGACCACGGCCGCGCAGCTGGCGGCGGTCGGCGCGAAGAACCACCGGCACTCGGCGAACAATCCGAACGCGCAGTTCCAGGACGTGTACTCGGTGGAGGAGATCCTGGCGGCGAAGGAGATCCACACGCCGCTGACGAAGCTGCAGTGCTCGCCCACCTCGGACGGGGCGGCGGCGGCCCTCGTCGTCTCCGAGCGGTTCGTGGTGCGGCACGGGCTGCACGACAAGGCCGTGGAGATCGTGGCGCAGGCGATGACGACGGACACGGACGAGTCCTTCTCGTCGGGCTCGTGCATCGACGTGGTCGGCAAGCCGATGTCGGCCGCGGCGGGACGGCAGGTCTTCTCGGCCTCGGGCCTGGGCATCGAGGACGTGGACGTGATCGAGCTGCACGACTGCTTCTCGATCAACGAGCTGCTGACGTACGAGGCGCTGGGCATGTGCGAGGACGGCGCCGCGGGGAAGCTGGTGGAGAGCGGGGCGACCACGTACGGGGGCCGCTGGGTGGTCAACCCGTCCGGGGGGCTCATCTCGAAGGGGCACCCGCTGGGTGCGACGGGGCTGGCGCAGGCGGCGGAGCTGGTCTGGCAGCTGCGCGCCGAGGCGGGCCCGCGCCAGGTCCCCGGAGCCCGGGTCGGCCTGGCCCACAACATAGGCCTGGGCGGCGCGGCGGTGGTGACCCTGCTCAGGCGATAACGGCTGGGCGCCGTGCGCTGGGGCTCCGCCCCAGACCCTCCCCCGGACGGAGTCTGGGGGAGGGTCCGGGCAGAGCCCGGGAGGCCCCGCGCAGCGGCCAGGCACGGCACCGGCGGCTACGGGGTGCCCAGTGCCGGGTCGACCACCGTTTCGCCCATCGAGGCGCGCCGGATCGCGTCCGCCAGGTCCTCGATCGGGCCGTCGCGCAGGACCAGCCCCGCCGCGCCCGCGGCCAGGACCGCGGCCGCCAGGCCCGGGTGGGCGGAACCCGTCAGGACCAGCACCCGGCACTCCGGATCCTCCGCCAGCAGCCCCGGTACGGAACCGGCGTCCTCCACCAGTGCCACCGCCGGGCGGGCCATGGAATCCCGTACGACCTCCAGATCCGGCTGGAGCTCGAGCCGGAGCGCCAAGGCCGGGTTCGGCGGGTGCAGCAGGACGCGCAGGGATCGGGCAGGTCGGTGCGCAACGGGCATTTCGTCCACCGGAGAAGCCTATCTGACGTGAAGTCAGCAGTCTTCCCAACTGCTGGGGCGTGCGTTATACATTCCTCACCGGCCGGGGCTAGAACGCGTTCTAGAACCGGCCCCGCATGCGACCTCGGTGCGGCCGACGGTGCGGACGGCCGCACCGAGGTCTTCCAAGGCAGTGACCTTTCAGAAACAGGGAGCAGCATCCTCATGCCGATCGATGCCGCCAAGGCCCTCGCCGCAGACCCCCGCCAGGGGGAGATCGCCTGGGACCACAAGGACATCCAGCTCTACCACCTCGGCCTCGGCGCCGGCCTCCCGGCCACCGATCCCGACGAGCTGCGCTACACCCTCGAGTCCAAGCTCCACGTCCTGCCCAGCTTCGCGACCGTCGCCGGCGCCGGCATGGCCATGATGGGCGGGCTCGCCGCCCCCGGGATCGAGATCAACCTCGCCAACGTCCTGCACGGCGGCCAGTCCATCGAGCTGCACCGGCCCATCCCGGTCAAGGGCAGCGCCACCTCCACCGCCAAGGTCGCCGCCCTCTACGACAAGGGCAAGGCCGCCGTGGTCGTGCTGCGCACCGAGGTCGCGGACGCCGACGGGCCGCTGTGGACCAGCGATGCGCAGATCTTCGTACGCGGCGAAGGCGGGTTCGGCGGCGAGCGCGGGCCCTCCGTCCGCGAGGAGCTGCCCGAACGGGCGCCGGACCGCGTCGAGGAACGGACGATCCGGGAGGAGCAGGCGCTCCTCTACCGGCTCTCCGGCGACTGGAACCCCCTGCACGCAGACCCCGAGTTCGCCAAGCTGGCCGGCTTCGACAGGCCGATCCTGCACGGCCTGTGCTCGTACGGGATGACCCTCAAGGCCGTCGTCGACACGGCCCTGGGCGGGGACGTGTCCCGGGTCCGCGCCTACCGCACGCGCTTCGCCGGGATCGTCTTCCCCGGCGAGACGCTGCGCATCCGGATGTGGCAGGAACCCGGCCGCGTCCTGGTGGCGGTGACCGCCGCCGACCGGGACGACGCGCCGGTCCTCGCCGACACCGTCGTCGAACACGCGTAATCCAAGACCGGACTGAAGGAGCCGCACCGTGCGCGCAGCACTGCAGAGCGAGATCGGACAGGACAAGCTCGAGGTCGTCGACGACATGGAGGCCGTGGGCCTCGGTCCCGGCAAGGTCAAGATCCGCATCAAGGCCACCGGCCTGTGCCACTCCGACCTCTCCGCGATGAGCGGCATCCTGCCGCAGCCCGCCCCCTTCATCCCCGGTCACGAGGGCTCCGGAGTCGTCTCCGACGTCGGCGACGGCGTCACCAGCCACAAGATCGGCGACCGGGTCCTCGTCTGCTGGCTGCCGCCGTGCGGCCACTGTCCGTCCTGCAAGCGCGGCCAGGGCCACCTGTGCCTGGAGAGCCTGGTCAACGCGGGCATCCCCAACTTCCGCCGGGCGGGCGGCGACATCTTCGGATTCGCCGCCACCGGCACCTTCGCCGAGGAGCTCGTGGTCGACGCCAAGTGCGCCGTCCCGATCCCCGACGACGTGCCCTTCGACATCGCCGCGCTCATCGGCTGCGGCGTCACCACCGGCCTCGGCGCGGCCATCAACACCGCCAAGGTCGAGGCCGGCTCCTCCGTCGCCGTCATCGGCTGCGGCGGCGTCGGCATATCCGTCATCCAGGGCGCCAAGGTCCAGGGCGCGGCGCAGATCATCGCCATCGACCCGGTGGAGTCGCGGCGCGCGGCGGCCCTGAAGTTCGGGGCCACCGAGGCGGTCGCGCCGGACGCCTTCGACGACGCCAAGAACCGGATCACCGGCGGCGAGGGCTTCGACTACGTCTTCGAGGTCGTCGGCAAGTCCGCCACCGCGCAGACCGCGTACAAGATGACCCGGCGCGGCGGCAGCGTCGTCATCGTCGGCGCGGGCGCCATGGACGACAACTTCCAGATCGACATGTTCTCGCTCTTCTTCGACGAGAAGAAGATCCTCCCGTCCATGTACGGCGGCGGCGACGTGCTCCGGTCGTACGAGCGCACCATCGCGCTGTGGCGGGCCGGCCGGGTGGACCTGGCGAGCCTGATCACCCACCGGGTACAGCTCGCCGAGATCAACGACGCCCTCGACCAGATGCGTACGGGCGTGGCCCTGCGCACCTGCATCGAACTCTGACCCGTTCTGAGAGGAATCCGGTAGATGTCACTGCCACTTGAGGGGCTCTCCGCCATCGTCACCGGCGCGGGCCGCGGGCTCGGCCGCGCCGAGGCGATCGAACTCGCGCGGCTCGGCGCGAGCGTGGTCGTCAACGACTTCGGGCAGCCCGGCCGGGACGGTTCGGGAGAGGCCTCGGCCGCCCCGGCGGAGGAGGTCGCCGCGGAGATCCGGGCCGCGGGCGGACAGGCCGTCGCGCACCTGGGCGACGTGGCCGACTTCGAGCAGGCGCGCGAGCTGGTCGAGCTGGCGGTCGGCAGCTTCGGGAAGCTCGACATCCTGGTCAACAACGCGGGCATCCTGCGCGACCGGATGGTCTTCTCGATGTCGGAGGCGGAGTGGGACTCGGTGATCCGCGTCCACCTCAAGGGCCACTTCAACACCACGCACTTCGCGTCCGTGCACTGGCGGGAGCGGTCGAAGGCGGCGGGTGGCCCGGTCTACGGCCGGATCGTCAACACCTCGTCCGAGGCCTTCCTCGGCGGCTCGGCCGGCCAGCCCAACTATGCGGCGGCCAAGGGCGGCATCGTGGGGCTGACCACCTCCACCGCCCTGGCCCTGGCGAAGTACGGGGTGACGGCCAACGCCATCTGCCCGCGCGCCCGCACCCGGATGACCGAGGACGTCTTCGCCGGCTTCCAGGTCCCGGAGGACGGCAAGCTGGACGCCCTCGCCCCCGAGCACGTCTCGCCGCTCGTCGGCTACCTGGCCTCACCCGCCTCGGCCAAGGCCAACGGACAGCTGTTCGTCGTCCACGGCGGGATCGTGGTCGTCATGGAACGCCCCAAGGTGGCCGCGAAGTTCGACACGACCAAGGAGGCCTTCTCCTACGAGGAGCTCGACGAGGTCCTGACCCCGCACTACGACTCCCGCCCGGCGAACGAGACCTTCGCCGCGACGGAGGTGCTCGGCCTCAAGCACGACTGAGCGGCGCCTGCTGGAGGGGAACCGGGCGGGGCGCGGGCGGCGGTACGGGGTCCAGGCGGACCGGCGGGGGAGGGGAGACCGGGAGGGTCAGCCCGACGATCCCGCAGGGCACGTCGGGGGTCGCGTACGGGAGGCGCAGGCGGCCCTCCGGGCTCCACAGGCCCGTACCGCCCAGCCATCCCACGGGCGGCCCGATCCGGAAGACGTGCCGGTCCGCGGGGCGCCACAGGCCGATCCCGCCCTCCCCCGCCGGGCCCAGCCGCAGCGCCACCCCGCAGGTCTCCGGCATCAGCGCCTGGCCCGGCTGGACCGCGAACGGGGCCGCGTCCACGTGCCGCAGGCACTCCGGGAAGCGGACCGGGAGGGAACTGCCCAGCACCCCCCAGCCGAGGCGCGGTTCGCCCGGCGCGTCGGAGCGGATCAGCAGCAGCCCGCTGTCCGGGTCGGCGAGCAGCAGCCGGTCGTCGCTGTCCTCCGTGATCTGGAGCAGCGGGGACACCTCGCCGCCGCGCTCCAGGTCCACGGCCACGGCCTTGGTGGCGCCGTCCAGCTCGCGGTCCAGGGCCAGCAGCCGGCCCGTCCGGTCCAGCCAGACGCCGCCGGAGCAACGCCCCGGGACCTCGGCCACCCGCCGCGGCCCGAAGGCGTCCCCGGCCACCCGCCAGACCGTGCTCCCGGTGTCGCCCGCGGCCAGCGCGAAGGCGCCGCGCCCGTCCGGGGACGGCGGCAGCAGGCGCACCCGTACGCCGTCCTCCTGCTCCACCCCGCCCAGCTGGAGCTCCCCGGTGCGCGGCCCGGCCGCGGCGCCCGTCGGGTACAGCAGCGCGAAGGCGTGCCGCTCCGCCACCCGCCGGTGGATCAGCACCCGCCCGTCGGCCAGCGGCAGCACCTCGCTGTCGGCCTCCTCGGGCTGCGCGAGCGGCAGCGGCACCGCGTACGGCTCGGGCCCGGCCAGGGTCCAGCGCTCCGCGTAGAGCGCCTCGCCGTTCCCCGCGAGCCGGGCGGCGTACGCGCCGTCGGCGGCGATCGTGAACGGGGTCGTGCTCGTCGTCTCGATGGCACAGACAGTCATCCGCGCCTCACCTCCGGTGAGGAAACTAGGTTTCGCGCTTCCTGCCGAACAACATCAGCAAGCCCGCTTCACACATACGGGTGGCCGGGCGGCGATTCTCCTGAGGTCGTGGAGGCGATTGTGCTGTGCGATATCGGGGCGTTTAGGGCGGGGAGTCAGTTAGGTATGCCTAACTTGCCCCACGGTCGTCCTCAAGCCCGACTTGATCCTCGGCAGCCAGCTGCGCGCCGCGGACAAGTACGACGCGCTCTCGAAGATCGCCCCGACCGTGTTCTCCATCCGTCCCGGCTTCCCGTGGAAGGAGAACTACTTCCTGAACGCGGCCGCGCTCGACAAGACCGCCGAGGCCAAGGCCAAGCTCGACGCCTACCAGGCCAAGGCGGCGAAGCTCGGCGCCGACCTCGGCGAGAAGAAGCCCACCGTCACGGTGCTGCGCTACATGCCGGGCGAGACCCGCCTGTACGCCGGGGCCTCCTTCATCGGCACCGTCCTCAAGGACTCCGGCATTCCGCGCCCGCAGAACCAGCAGGTGGACCCGCTGTGGAAGGGCCTGGAGGCCGTGAAGCAGGGCCGGGCCAAGGACGTCCCGGACGAGACCTGGTACCTGGGCCTCGGCGTGACGGCCGCCGACAAGGTCCTCGACGACCTGCGCGGGCTCCTCGTCAAGCAACGACGACCCCCGACGCCCGCCCCATGGCCCGGCCGGCGAGCGGTCGGGCCATGGGGCGGGCGCCACGGACGGTAGCCTTGCACCGTGCCCCGTCTCTCTGAAGTCATCGCCGCGCTGGACGCTCTCTGGCCCCCCTCGCGGGCCGAGCAGTGGGATGCCGTCGGCACCGTCTGCGGCGACCCCGATGCCGAGGTCTCCCGGGTCCTGTTCGCCGTGGACCCCGTACAGGAGATCGCCGACGAAGCCGTGAAGCTGGGTGCCGACCTGATCGTCACCCACCATCCGCTCTACCTCCGCGGCACCACCACCGTCGAGGCCGGCACCTTCAAGGGCCGCGTCGTGCACACGCTGATCAAGAACGACATCGCGCTGCACGTCGCCCACACCAACGCCGACACCGCCGACCCCGGAGTCTCCGACGCCCTCGCGGGCGCCCTGGACCTGCGGATCACCGGCCCGCTGGTGCCCGACGCCACCGACCCCGAGGGCCGCCGCGGCCTGGGCCGGATCTGCGAACTGGACCGCCCCGAGACGCTGCGCGAGTTCGCCGCGCGCGCCGCGGCCTGGCTGCCGCAGACCGCCCAGGGCATCCGGGTCGCCGGCGACCCGGACGCGCTGATCCGCCGCGTCGCCGTCAGCGGCGGCTCCGGCGACAGCCTCTTCGAGCAGGTCCGCGCCGCCGGCGTGGACGTCTTCCTGACCGCCGACCTGCGCCACCACCCGGTCTCCGAGGCCCGCGAGCAGAGCCCGCTCGCCCTCGTCGACGCCGCCCACTGGGCCACCGAGTGGCCCTGGTGCGAGCAGGCCGCGGCCCAGCTCGACGCGATCTCCGAGCGCCACGGCTGGGGTCTGCGTACCCACGTCTCGCGCACGGTCACCGACCCGTGGACGGCGCACGCGCCGTCCGTCACACACCCTTCTATCTCTGGAGCCCCCAACTGAACGCCGAGCCCGCCGACCAGATCCGACTTCTCGACGTCCAGGCCCTGGACGTGCGGCTGTCTCAGCTCGTCCACAAGCGCAAGTCGCTGCCCGAGCACGCCGAGGTCGACTCGCTGACCAAGGACCTCACCCAGCAGCGCGACCTGCTCGTCGCCGCGCAGACGCAGGCCAGCGACGCCGCCCGCGAGCAGACCAAGGCGGAGCAGGACGTGGACCAGGTGCGCCAGCGCGCCGCCCGCGACCAGCAGCGCCTGGACTCCGGCGTGGGCATCTCGGCCCGGGACCTGGCCAACCTGCAGAGCGAGGTCGTCTCCCTGGCCAAGCGGCAGGGCGACCTGGAGGACGTGGTCCTGGAGGTCATGGAGCGTCTGGAGGCCGCGCAGGAGCGGGTCACCGCACTCACCGCGAGCGTCTCCGCCCTGGAGGGCAAGCTGACGGACGCCACCGTGCGCCGCGACGCCGCCACCGGCGAGCTCGACGCCGAGGCCGCCAAGATCGCCAAGGACCGCGAGGTCATCGTCGGGTCCATGCCGACCGACCTGATGGCCCTGTACGAGAAGATCCGGGTCAAGCAGGGCGGGGTCGGCGCCGCGCGCCTGTACCAGCGCCGCTGTGAGGGCTGCCGCCTCGAGCTCGACATGGCCGAGGTCAACGAGATCAAGGCCGCGGCCCGCGACCAGGTCGTGCGCCACGAGAACTGCGGCCGCATCCTGGTCCGTACGGCCGACTCGGGGATCTGATGCCGCAGTTTGTCGTGGAGGCGGACGGCGGTTCACGGGGCAACCCGGGGCCCGCTGGCTACGGCTCGGTCGTCCTCGACCCGGCGACGGGCGAGACGCTGGCCGAGCGCGCGGAGTACATCGGCGTCGCGACGAACAACGTGGCGGAGTACAAGGGCCTGATCGCCGGGCTCAAGGCGGCCCGCGAGCTGGCGCCGGACGCGCAGGTCCTGGTCCGGATGGACTCCAAGCTGGTCGTCGAGCAGATGTCGGGCCGCTGGAAGATCAAGCATCCGGACATGAAGCCGCTGGCCGCCGAGGCCGCGAAGATCCTGCCGCGCGCCCAGGTGACGTACCAGTGGATCCCGCGCGAGAAGAACAAGCACGCGGACCGGCTCGCCAACGAGGCGATGGACGCGGGCAAGCGCGGCAAGCAGTGGGAGCCGTCGGCCTCCTCGGCCGCCCTCGACCACGGTGCGGCCCGCGCCGTGGCCTCCGGCGGCGTTCCGGGGGATGCGGCGAAGGGCGCTGCGGCCGTGCGCGCCGCCCTCGCCTCCGGCGGTGGTACGGGGACCGGCGCGGCCGAGGCTGCGGACACGCGCGCCGCGCGAAGCACCGGCTCCGCCGAAGCGGGCGGCACCGGCACCCTGTTCGGCGAAGCCGGGGCGCTCGCGCCCGGCCGGGCCCCCGCCTTGGCGGGGCGCGTCCCGGCCCCCGCGGCCGGATCGGGCTCGGCCGTCGAAGACGCCGCGCCGGAGGCAGGCCGCACCCGCACCACCGCCGGAAGCCAGGGCTGGGGTCCCGACATGGGCACCCCCGCCACCTTCGTGCTGCTGCGCCACGGCGAGACGGCCCTCACCCCGCAGAAGCGCTTCTCCGGCAGCGGGGGCAGCGACCCCGAGCTGTCCCCGGCCGGGCGGCGCCAGGCGTCGGCCGTGGCCGAGGCGCTGGCCGCCCGCGGCACCGTGCAGACGGTCATCAGCTCCCCGCTGCGCCGCTGCCGCGAGACCGCCCAGGCCGTCGCCGACCGCCTCGGCCTGACGGTGACGGTCGAAGAGGGCCTGCGCGAGGTGGACTTCGGGGCCTGGGAGGGTCTGACCTTCGCCGAGGTGCGGGAGCGGTTCCCCGACGACCTCCAGGCGTGGCTGGACTCCCCGCGGGCGGCCCCCACGGGCGGCGGCGAGAGCTTCACGACCGCCACCCGCCGGATCTCGGCGACCCGCGACCGGCTGCTCGCCGAGCACGCGGGCCGCACGGTCCTGCTGGTCTCGCACGTGACCCCGGTCAAGATCCTGGTCCGTCTCGCCCTGGGCGCCCCGCCGGAGTCGCTGTTCCGCATGGAACTGTCGGCGGCTTCCCTGTCGGCGGTGGCGTACTACGCGGACGGCAACGCCTCGGTGCGGCTGCTGAACGACACGTCCCACCTGCGGTAGCCGGCCCCGGCCGGCGAAGCAGCAGCGAGCCCCCCCGTGCACGGCACGGGGGGCTCGCCGCGTCCGCGCCGTAGGTCGATGCCCAACGGCCGCCCGGCCAGGACCTATTCGTCGCCGTCGCCGCTGTTGCCGCCGCCCCTGTTCAAGCCCCGGCGCCGGCTCTTCCCGGCGCCGCCAACCATCGCGCCGATGCCGAGCGTCACGCGCGCCACGATGCGGACCCAGCGGGGCCCACCGCGCTCCGCCCACACCACGCAGGCGGCCCCGCCGACGGCGCAGGCCAGGAGCAGCACGAGCAGAACGGTCATTTTCCCCACCTCTTGTGTGTGCCGGGGGTGATGCAGAACCGCCCCGGACCGGAGAGGACCCCGGTTCGGGGCGGGACGGCAGACGAGCCGGCCTGTACGCCGGGTTCTGTCGCCCGGCGACCTCGCGGTCACCGGGGAGACGGCCATCCATCTAGGACCGGCGTTGCCGCCGGTCTCGTGCGGTCTACCCGCGAACTCGGGCGGGCAGCCCTCGATCGTTCGCGCAGACCCGTCCGAAGACGGATCCTCTTGACCTTGCTCCGGGTGGGGTTTACCTAGCCGCCTGAGTCACCTCAGGCGCTGGTGGTCTCTTACACCACCGTTTCACCCTTACCGGGGACCGAAGCCCCCGGCGGTCTGTTTTCTGTGGCACTGTCCCGCGGGTCACCCCGGGTGGGCGTTACCCACCACCCTGCCCTGTGGAGCCCGGACGTTCCTCGGCGGGATCCGAAGATCCCGACGCGGCCGCCCGGCCGACTCGTCTGCCGTGGCGACCATGTTACCGGCTGTGCCGTCGCCGCTTGACCTTGACGCAGCGGCAGGGTTTCTACTGGGGTCATGCGGATCGGAGAGATCGCCGCGCTCGTCGGGGTCACGACCCGGGCGATCCGGCACTACCACCATGTCGGGCTGCTCCCGGAACCGGAGCGGCGCCCCAACGGCTACCGGGCCTACAGCGTCCGCGACGCCGTCCTGCTGGCCCGCGTGCGCCGGCTCACCGAGCTCGGGCTCAGCCTCGACGAGGTGTGCGACGTCCTCGCGGACGACGCCGGGCGCGAACTGGCCGACGTACTCGAAGAGCTCGACGCCGACCTGGCCCGCCAGGAGGCCGAGATCGGCGAGCGCAGGCGGCGGCTCGCGGCGCTGCTGGCCGCCCCGCCCGGGGAGGTCGAACCGCTCTCGCCCGCGCTCGCCGCGCTGCTGGCCAAGGCGCCGGCCACCGACTCGCCGGCCGCCGCCATGGACCGCGAGCACCTGACGCTGCTCGACGCCTCGGGCCCGGGCGGCGAGGAGCTCTACGCGGCGCTCGGGCCGCTGGCCGCCGATCCCGCGGTGCTCGCCCTGTACGAGCGGCTGGACGCGCTCGCCGACGCCCCCGTGGACGATCCGCGGATCCCGGCCCTGGCCGCGGAGCTGGTCGCGGCCGTTCCCGACGAGGCGTTCGCCGCGATCCCCGCCGGGGGCGCGGTCGTGGCCGGGTTCAAGGAGGCACTGCTCGCCGAGTACGCCCCCGCGCAGGCGGAAGTCGTACGCCGGGTCATGGAGGCGTTCATGGAGAGGGGACGGGGATGAAGGGGATACCGGTGTGGGCGCGGAGGCTGGTGCGGCACGAACTGCGTGCCACCGCCTCCCTCGGCTGGTGGGCGCTGCGCCGCAAGCACGGGGTCCGGGCCGGGGACCTCGCCGCCGGGTACACGGGACCGCAGACCGCCATGATGTACGGGATGCTCTTCGTGTCGGCGATCGAGACGGTCGCCCTGGCCGTGCTCATTCCCTGGCCGGCGGTCCACCGGGTGCTGCTCGTCCTCGACGTGTACGGGATCGTGGTCGTGCTCGCCCTGCACGCCGCCTGTGTCACGCGTCCGCACGTGGTCCGTCCCGACGGCTCCCTGCGGATCCGTTACGGGGCCCTGTTCGACCTCGTCGTCCCGCCGGACGCGGTGGCCTCGGTCCGCGTCGACCGGCGCTATCCCCAGGGGCGGCTGGTCACGGTGTCCGAGGACGGGGTGCTCGACCTGATCGTGGGCAGCCAGACCACGGTGACCCTGGAGCTGACCCGGCCCCTCCCCTTCACCCGCCCGCTCGGCGCCCGGGGACGGGCGCGGACCATCCGCTTCCACGCCGACGACCCGCGCGCGCTGGTCACCGCGCTGCGGCAGCCCGCGTAGGTCAGGTCCGGGGCGTCAGGCCGGGGCGAACAGGACCTTCGCCGCGCCCGGGTCGGCCTCCGTCAGCCGGACCAGGATCCGCTCGCCCAGGGGCAGTTCCCCGGTGGTGGACACCACGCGGCCGACCACTGCCGGATCCTCCAGGTGGACCGTGCCCTCCAGCGGTTCCCGGTCATCGACGTCGATCACCGTGGCCTCGAAGGTCTCCCCGACGCGGTCCTTGAGCAGGGCGGCCTCGACGAGGTCCACGCACTCCCGCTCGGCCGTGTTGGCCAGCCGGGCGCCGTCCGCCATCTCCTTGGGCAGCGCCTCCAGCGCCGCCACCGCCCACTGCGGGGGCTCGACTCCGGCCACCGCCGCCAGGCACAGCTCGCCGGAGTACCGGTCGACGAGCCGGCGCAGCGGCGCGGTGCAGTGGGCGTACGGGGCCGCGACCGCCGCGTGGATCGCCGGGTCCGGGGCCTGGCCGCCGCTGAAGACGGTGTAACCGGCGCCGCGCAGCAGGGCCGTGCACTCCTGGAGGAAGGCCGCGTGGTCGGGCCGGTGCGGGTCGAGGGAGCGTACGAGTTCGGCGTACGGGACGTGGTGCGGCCAGTCGATCCGCAGGGCCTTCGCCGCCCGCCGGAGTCTGCCGACGGCGCCGTCGGGCGCCCTGGGGAGGGTGCGCAGGATGCCGGTCCCGGCGGCCAGCATCAGGTCGGCCGCGGCGATGCCGGTCATGAGGGAGATCTGGGCGTTCCAGCCGTCCGCGGGGAGCGGGGCGCGGTAGGCCAGCGTGTACGAGCCGTCGTGCGCGACGACCTCCTGCTCGGGCACGTTCAGCGAGATGCCGCCGCGCTCCACTTCGAGGGCCTCGCGGAGCCGGCCGATGTCCTCGAGGAGGGCGACGGGCTCCTCCGCCGTACCGGTGTCGATGGCCTTCTGCACGCCGTCGTAGTCGAGCTTGGCCCGGCTGCGCACGAGCGCGCGGCGGATGTCGGTGGTCTCCACCCGGCCCTCGGCGTCGAGGTCGAGGCGCCACAGCAGCGCGGGGCGGGTCTGGTCGGGCAGCAGGCTGGCCGCGCCCTCCGAGAGCACGGCCGGGTGCAGCGGGACCTTGCCGTCGGGGAAGTAGAGGGTGCTGACGCGGCGGTGGGCCTCCGCGTCGAGCGGGCCGCCCGGGGTGACGAAGGCGGCGACGTCGGCGATGGCGTAGTGGACCCGGAAGCCGCCGGCGGGCCGCCTCGCCAGGTGCATGGCCTGGTCGAGGTCGCGGGAGGTGGGCGGGTCGACGGTGAAGAAGGGGAGGTCGGTGGCGTCGGTGTCGGGCAGGCGGGGTTCCCGGGCGGCCCGCTCGGCCTCGGCGAGCACCTCGGCCGGGAACTCCTCCGGCACACCCAGCTTCGTCCGCAGTTCACCCAGGGCGGCCCGCAGGCCGGCCCCGTCTGCGCCGGTCATGTGCATCGGACGGCGTGGCATGCACCGAGCCTATGGGCGGCGGGCCCGGACGGCACGGCGAGGCGTCTACCCTGGCCCGGGGGCCGCATCCCCTGCGACGTGTCGTACCGAAGGAGATCCACCGTGCTCGTGCTGCTGCCGCCGTCCGAAGGAAAGGCCGCCGGCGGCTCCGGCGCACCGCTGAAGCCGGAGTCGCTGTCGCTGTCGGGTCTGGCCGAGGCCCGTGCGGCGGTCCTGGACGAGCTGGTCGAGCTGTGCGCGGCCGACGAACTCAAGGCCCGCGAGGTGCTGGGCCTGAGCGAGGGTCTGCGCGGCGAGGTCGCCAAGAACGTGGAGCTGCGCTCGGCGCCGGCCCGGCCGGCCGGGGAGATCTACACCGGGGTGCTGTACGACGCCCTGGGGCTGGCGGACCTGGCCCCGGCGGCGCGGGCGCTGGCCGAGGACGCGCTGCTGGTCTTTTCGGGGCTGTGGGGTGCGGTGCGGATCACCGACCGGATCCCGTCGTACCGCTGCTCGATGGGCGTGAAGCTGCCGGGGTGCGGGGCGCTGGGGGCGTACTGGCGGGGGCCGATGGCGCAGGTGCTGCCCGCGGTCGCCGGGGAGGGGCTGGTGCTGGACCTGCGGTCGGCGGCGTACGCCTCGGCATGGAAGCCGAAGGGGGAGGTGGCGGGGCGGACGGCCACCGTGCGGGTGCTGCACTCGCAGCTGGTGGACGGGGTGGAGAAGCGGTCCGTGGTGAGCCACTTCAACAAGGCCACGAAGGGCCGGTTGGTGCGGGATCTGCTGCTGGCCGGAGCCGTGCCGTCCGGTCCCGCCGAGCTGGTCACGGCCCTGCGGGACCTGGGCTACGTCGTCGAGGCCGAGGCCCCCGCGAAGGCCGGCAAGGCCTGGGCCCTGGACGTGGTGGTCACCCAGATCCACTGACCCGCCGTTGCCGGCCTGACCGGCAGGACACCCCCTAGCGGCCCAGGGGCCAGGCCAGGGCCGTGGGGGTCTGGGAGGACGCGCCGGCGTAGGTGGCGCAGGCGTCCGTCAGGGTTTCCAGGAGGGTGAGGGGGTCCGGGAGGGCGTGGTCCATGCCGCGCAGCCAGGTCACCGACTGGTCACCGGGGAGGGCCGCCGGGGGCACCAGGACGTAGCTGCCGCGGCAGTGCCAGCGCAGGCCCGGGTGCTCGTCCATCGTCTCGGGGTGGCAGTCCAGTTCGCAGGGCCACCACTCGTCCTCGTCCTCGGGGGTGCCGCGGGTGGCGGTGAAGAAGAGCATCCGGGCCTGGTCCCCGGTGCCGCCCGATTCGGCGACGGGGCCGACCTCGATGCCGGCTTCCAGCAGGCGGGCGAGCGCGGCGGCGCCGGCTTCCAGCGGGACGTCGAGCACGTCGTGGACCATGCCGGTCGCGGTGATGAAGTTGGCCTGCGGCTGGTTGCGCGCCCACCGTTCGACCTGTGCGCGGTCGGTGGTCGACTGGGTCTGCCAGGCGAAGGAGAGGGGGTGCCGTGCGGGCGTCGGACAGCCGATCCGGTCGCACGAACATCGGTAACCGGCGGGATGGGCGGCAGGTGAGAGCGGCAGCCCCGCGGCCGCGACGGCCAGGAGGAGCGCCTCGCGCTCTTCTGCGGGGTCCTCGACGGCGGGTTTCGGCCGCCGGCGCAGCCACTGGGAAATCCTGCTCTGCTCGCCGCGTTTGACGCGGCCGGACTCAGACCCCATCTATCCCCTCACCTCACCGTATCCCCGGCGGACCTTCACATGGTCCCACCATCCTGAGCCCCGGGTGACCGGTCTCGGTGACCGGGGGGTTGGGGATGGGGCATCGGCAACCCCCACATAGCCACACAATTCAGCCATTTGGTTTCCGGCTGGGGGGCGGTCAGGGGGCGGTGACGTTGGCCACCCCGCCCAGCACCCGGTCCACCAGCGCGTCGGTGAAGGCGTGCGTCAGCGGCTGCGTCCGCAGCAGCCAGCGGTACGTCAGCGGGCCCAGCAGCATCTCCACCGTCAGCCGCAGATCCGTGTCCGGCGCGAGCTGTCCGGCCTCCCGGGCGGTGCGCAACCGCGTCTCGTACAGGGCGAGCTGCGGCTCCAGCAGCCGTTCGTTGAAACGGGCGCCGAGCTCGGGGTCGGTCGCCCCGGCCGCCGTCAGGGCGCGCGCGGGGGCCTCGTACTTCTCGTCGCACAGCTCGTCCACCGTCGCCCGCAGGACGGACTTCAGGTCGGCCGCGAGGTCCCCGGTGTCGGGGAAGCCGGTCCACTGGGCTTCCGTCTCGGCGTCCCCGGCGAGCGAGAGCGAGGCGTCGAGGAGGACGGCGGCCTTCGACGGCCACCAGCGGTAGATGGTCTGCTTGCCGACCCCGGCCCGGGCGGCGATCGCCTCGATGGTCAGCTTGTTGTAGCCGACCTCCCCGACCAGGGCGAGCGCGGCGTCGAGGATGGCCCGCCGGGAGCGGTCGCTGCGGCGGGTGGCGTCAGGGGACTTGGTCATGTCCTGAAACTACCAACCGAGACGTCTCGTCTTCCTCTTGTCCGCTAAACCACCCAATCAGTTCACTGCGGTGTCCCGCGTGAGGAGAGACGATTCTCTCCACACTCGTCGTAAGTCGTGAGGAGCCTTCTTTGCGCAGAGACGCCACACCCCGGCGCTACCTGATGTGCCCACCCGCACACTTCAAGGTCACCTACTCCATCAATCCGTGGATGGACCCCACGAAACCGGTGGACCTGCCCCTCGCACACGCCCAGTGGGAGGACCTGAGGGACCGCTACCGCTCCCTCGGGCACACCGTCGAAACCCTCGTACCGCACCCCGAGCTGCCCGACATGGTCTTCGCGGCGAACGGGGCCCTCGTCGTCGACGGCCGGGTGCTCGGGGCCCGGTTCGCCTATCCGGAACGGGCCGCCGAGGCCGAGATCCACCTCGAGTGGTTCCGCGGCCACGGTTACCGGGACGTCCACGAGCCGTCCCACGTCAACGAGGGCGAGGGCGATTTCGCCGTCACCGCCACCTACATCCTGGCCGGCCGGGGCTTCCGCTCCAGCCCGCTCTCGCACGACGAGGCCCAGGAGTTCTTCGGCCGCCCCGTCATCGGCCTCGACCTGGTGGACCCGCGCTACTACCACCTGGACACGGCCCTGTGCGTCCTCGACGGCGACGAGGTCATGTACTACCCGCCCGCGTTCTCGCCCGGCAGCCAGGCCGTGCTCAAACGCCTCTTCCCCGACGCACTGCTCGCCGACGCCGAGGACGCGGCGGCCCTGGGCATGAACGCGGTCTCGGACGGCCGGCACGTGCTGCTCCCGCAGGCGGCGACCGGGCTGCTGGCGCCGCTGCGGGACCGGGGCTTCGAGCCGGTCCCGATGGACCTGGGAGAGCTGCTCAAGGGCGGCGGCAGCGTGAAGTGCTGCACCCAGGAGCTGAGGCCCTAGCCCTCCGGGGAGGAGGGCGGCGGCCAGGCCTGGCCCCAGTCGGCGTCCCGCGCCGCCTTGTAGAGGTCACCGTGGCGCTTGGTCACGTTGACCCGGGTCAGGCCTGACGAGTCGCCTTCCTCAGGACCGCACAGTTCCAGCTGGACGAGCCCCTTCCGGATCTGCGGCCTCCGCGTGATCCGGAAGGCGGCCGGCTGCGTCGGGAAGCGGGTCGCGGCGACGTAGCTGAACTTCTCGTCCTCGTACGGGAGCGAGCCGCCCTTGACCTGCCGGTGCAGGGAGGACCGGCTGACCCGCGCCGAGAAGTGGCACCAGTCCTGACCGACCTCGATCGGGCAGGTCCCGTCGTGCGGGCACGGGGCGGCGACCCGCAGCCCGGCCGCGATCAGCTGGTCGCGGGCCTCGCGGATGCGGAGGTAGCCCTCCGGCGTGCCCGGCTCGATCAGCACCACGGCCTGACCGGCCCGCGCCGCCTCGGCGACGACCGCCGTACGGGCCTGCGGGGTCAGCTCGCCCAGCACGTACGAGACCGTCACCAGGTCGGCCTCGGGAAGCGTCAGCCCGGAGCCGATGACCGCCCGACGCCAGGCCGCGCCGCGCAGCGCCTCCGAGGTGGAGGCCGCCGCCAGCTCCCGGCCCAGGGCCAGCGCCGGCTCCGCCCAGTCGAGCACCGTGGTCTCCCGCGGGCCGTCCCAGGTGGCGTCCACCGCCCAGGTCGCGGCTCCCGTGCCGCCGCCCACGTCCACGTGCGAGCCCGGCGCCCACTGCGGGGCCGCCTCCGCGAGGCCGTCCAGGGCGGCCCGGACGGCCTCGAAGGTGGCGGGCATCCGGTACGCCGCGTACGCCGCCACGTCGGAACGGTCGCGCAGCACGGGCGCGTCGGTCGGAATCCGCCCCCGGTAGCTGGCGATGAGCCGCTCGACGGCGGCCGTGGCCTGCTTGGGCGGGAGCCCGTCGAGCAGCCTGCCGAGCGTGCTGCGGAGGGTTTCGGCGGTGGTGGGGGCGGAGACGTTCACCTGCGAAGTTTACGGCGCCGCGGGCGCGCCGGATTCGCGGTTCTGCCAGGGCCGGCACAGGCCCAGGAAGCAGGCCACCGACAGGAAGGCGCACACCAGCTGCACCAGCGCCATCGGCACCGCCGTGTCCTCGCCCGCGATCCCGACCAGCGGCGAGGCGATCGCGCCGACCAGGAAGGAGGAGGTGCCGAGCAGGGCGGAGGCCGAGCCGGCGGCGTGCGGGGTGCGCATCAGCGCCTGCGCGTTGGTGTTCGGCAGCACCAGGCCCATCGCCGACATCAGCACGAACAGCGCGGCGGCGATCGGAACCAGCCCGACCTCCCCGAACACCCCGGTCGACATGAGCAGCAGGGCCACCGAGGCGACCGTGATGATCCCGAGCCCGACGGCCAGCGCGTTGTCCAGGCGGACCCGGCCGACCAGCAGCTTGCCGTTGATCTGCCCGACGGCGATCAGGCCGACGGAGTTGACGCCGAACAGCAGGCTGAAGGCCTGGGGCGAAGCCCCGTAGATCTCCTGCACCACGAAGGGCGAGGCGGCGATGTACGAGAACAGCACGGCGAAGGCGAAACCGCCGGCCAGCATGTAGCCGGCGAAGACGCGGTCGCCGAGCAGCCCCCGCATGGTCCGCAGCGCGGCGCCGACGCCGCCCGTCTGGCGCCGCTCGGGCGGCAGGGTCTCGCCGAGGCCGCGCCACACCATCAGGGTGAGCACGAGGCCGACGGCGGTGAGGATGACGAACACCCCGCGCCAGTCGGCGAAGCGCAGCACCTGGCCGCCTATGAGCGGGGCGATGATCGGGGCGGTCCCGGATATGAGCATCAGGGTGGAGAAGAAGCGGGCCATCTCGACCCCGTCGTACAGGTCGCGTACGACGGCGCGTGCGATGACTATCGCGGCCGCGCCGGCCAGGCCCTGGAGCAGGCGGAAGGCGATGAGCAGTTCGGCGGTCGGGGCGAGCGCGCAGATCGCGGTGGCGAGGACATACACGATCATGCCGATGAGCAGCGGCCGGCGGCGGCCCCACTTGTCGCTCATCGGGCCGATGACCAGCTGGCCCAGCGCCATGCCGGCGAGGCAGGCGGTGAGGGTGAGCTGGATGGTGGCGGCCGGGCTGTGCAGGGCGGTGGTGACCTCCGGCAGGGCCGGGAGGTACATGTCCATGGACAGCGGGGGGAGCGCGGTGAGCCCGCCGAGTACGAAGGTGACCAGCAGGCCGGTGCGGCGTGCGGCCTTCAGGGGCGCGGCGGCTGTGGGGGCGGAGGGCGATTCGGGTGACGGTTCGTGCGAGCGGGCCGTCACGGGGCCTCTCTCCGACATGCGGAACTCCAGTCTGCTTGTCTTCTTTATGCACCCCTGACCGACCCATGCTCTCAGCAATCGGAACGTCCGGGGACCGGGGCGCCGTGTGACGTAGCCTGCGGCCCCATGGACGAACGCACGAAGAAGATCGCTGTAGTGACGGGTGCCGGCTCCGGAATCGGCCGCTCGGTGGCGCTGACCCTGGCGGCGGCCGGCTGGGCCGTGGCGGTGGCGGGCCGCCGTACCGGGCCGCTGGAGGAGACCGCCGCGGCGGCGGGCGACGGCGCCGACGTGCTCTGCGTACGGACGGACGTCAGCGATCCGGAGGACGTCACTGCGCTGTTCGGGGCCGTACGCGAGCGGTACGGGCACCTCGACCTGCTCTTCAACAACGCGGGCACCTTCGGCCCGGGCGGCGTCCCGCTGGAGGACATCTCCTACGAGGCCTGGCGCTCGGTGGTCGACGTCAACCTGACCGGCGCCTTCCTGTGCGCGCAGGCCGCCTTCCGGCAGATGAAGGCGCAGGACCCGCAGGGCGGCCGCATCATCAACAACGGCTCCATCTCGGCGCACGTGCCGCGCCCGAACTCCATCGCCTACACCGCGACCAAGCACGCGATGACCGGCCTGACCAAGTCCCTGTCGCTGGACGGGCGCCCCCACCGGATCGCCTGCGGCCAGATCGACATCGGCAACGCGGCGACCGAGATGACCGAGCGGATGCAGACCGGCATCCTCCAGGCCAACGGGCAGCTGGCCGTCGAACCGGTGATGGACGCCGCCGACGTGGCGCGCACGGTGCTGCACATGGCGGAGCTCCCGCTGGAGGCGAACGTGCAGTTCGCGACGGTGATGGCGACGACGATGCCGTACATCGGGCGGGGCTGAGCAACCCCGTTGCCAGGGCGCGGGGGCGGAGACGATCATGAGGCCCATGACCGATACCGAAGTCGAAGTACTGCGCTACACGGCCTTCTCCGGCGACCCGGCGGGCGGCAACCCCGCCGGGGTCGTCCTCGACGCGACCGGACTGGACGACTCCGCGATGCTGGGCATCGCCGCCGAGCTCGGCTACAGCGAGACCGCCTTCCTGACCGCCCCGCCCGAGGGGCTGGAGGGAGAGCCGGGCCGGGCCTTCACCGTGCGCTACTTCAGCCCGAAGGCGGAGGTGCCCTTCTGCGGGCACGCCACCGTGGCCACCGCCGTGGCGCTGGGCGAGCGGACCGGCCCGGGGGAGCTGGTCTTCGCGACGCGGGCCGGGACCGTACCGGTCTCCGTCACCGCCGAGGAGGGGCGCCTACGGGCCACCCTGACCAGCGTCGTACCGCACGTCGAGGAGATCGGCGCGGCCGACCTCGCCGAGGCGCTGGCCGCGCTGGACTGGCCGGAGGCCGACCTGGACCCGGCGTTCCCGCCCAGGATCGCCTACGCCGGAGCCCGCCACCTGGTGCTCGGCGCCGCCACCCGGGCCCGGCTCGCGGACCTCGGTTACGACTTCGCCCGGCTGGAGGCGCTGATGCGGCGCCTGGACCTGACCACCGTGCAGCTCGTGTACCGGGCGGGCCCGGCGGAGTTCCACGTACGGGACCCCTTCCCGGTCGGCGGGGTCGTCGAGGACCCGGCGACGGGCGCCGCCGCGGCCGCCTTCGGCGCGTACGCCCGGGAGCTCGGCCTGGTCCCGCAGGACGCCGTGCTCACCCTCCACCAGGGCGCGGACATGGGCCGGCCCGGGGTGCTCACGGTGGAACTGCGCGCCGGGGACCCGCGGGTGCGGGTGGGCGGCACGGGCGTACGGATCCCCTGATGAGGGTGACCGGGTACGCGGCCGCCGCACTGCCGGGGGACCTCGCCGCGCAGGTCGCGGCCCTGGAGGCGGCGGCCTGGCCGGGCTCCGCCCCGGGCCACGACCCCGCCCTCGCCCCGCGGGCGCTGCTGCTGGCGGACGCGACCGGGGCGGTGGCCGCCGCGCTGGCGCTGCTGTACAAGGAGATCGGGGTCGCGGGGCGGACGTACCGGGCGGCCGGGCTCAGCGGCGTGGTCACCCGGCGGGAGCTGCGGGGCCGCGGGCTCGGCGGCCGCCTGGTGGCGGCGGCCCGCGCCGACCTGGCGGCCGATCCGGCCGTGGACCTGGCCCTGTTCAGCTGCGACCGGCCGCTGGCGCCGTTCTACGAGGCGGCCGGCTTCGCGCCGCTGCCCGGCACGGTCCTGGTCGGCGGCACCCCCGGGGAACCGCTGGCCACCGACGAGCCGGGCTTCGACAAGGCGGTGGTGGCGGCCTTCTTCACGGCCGACCCGGACCGGGACCGGGCCGCCTTCACGGGCATCCGCGTCCCGCTGTACCCGGGGACCATCGACCGGCTGTGGTGAGGCTCAGCCGACGGGCGCGGCGTCGGCGCCGTCCGTGGACCGCGCCTTAGCCTCCGCCGGGCGGCCGCGCTCCATGAAGAACAGCACCAGCACGGGGACCAGGTACAGCGCCCACACCGACAGCTGGAACACGGTGGGGTCCGGCTGGAAGTTGAACACGCCCTTGAGCAGGGTCCCGTACCAGCTGTCCGGCGGCACGGCGGAGCTGACGTCGAAGGCCTTGGTGTCCAGGCCGCCCAGGAAGCGGGCCTCCTGGAGGTCGTGGACCCCGTACGCGAGCACGCCCGCGGCCACGACCACCAGCATGCCGCCGGTCCACTTGAAGAACTTCGCCAGGTTGATCCGCAGGGCGCCGCGGTAGAACAGCCAGCCCAGCACGATCGCCGTCGCGATGCCCAGCAGCACCCCGGCCAGCGGTGCGGAGGAGCCCTCGCCGCTCGCCCGTACCGACGCCCACACGAACAGCGCGGTCTCCAGCCCCTCGCGGCCGACGGCCAGGAACGCGGTCGCGACCAGCGCGCCGGTGCCCATGGCGAGCGCCGCGTCGAGCTTGCCGTGCAGCTCGCCCTTCAGATGCCGCGCGGTGCGCTTCATCCAGAAGACCATCCACGTCACCAGGCCGACGGAGACGATCGACAGGCTGCCGCCCAGCAGTTCCTGCGCCTCGAAGGTCAGCGCCTGGCTGCCGAAGGTGAGCAGGGCGCCGAAGGCGAGCGAGATCCCGCAGGCGATCGCGATGCCGAGCCAGACCGGGCGCAGGGCGTCCCTGCGCTCGGTCTTGACCAGGTAGGCGACGAGGATGCAGACGACCAGGCTGGCCTCCAGCCCCTCGCGCAGGCCGATCAGATAATTGCCGAACACGGTGGTTCCTCTCCGGCGGGGACTACGCGAACAGCGTCCGGCCCCACCAGTCGTCCTTGTCGCGGACGCCCGGCGGGACGGCGAAGACGGCCGAACCCACGTGCTGGATGTATTCGTTGAGGACGTCGGACTTCGCCAGGTTGCGCTGGATGGGGATGAAGCCCTTGCGGACGTCGCGCTGGTAGGCGAGGAAGAACAGGCCCGCGTCGAGGCGGCCCAGGCCGTCCGTGCCGTCCGTGAAGGAGTAGCCGCGGCGCAGGATGGTCGCCCCGTTGTTGGTGTCCGGGTGCGCGAGGCGGACGTGCGCCTCGGGCTTCATCGCCTTCAGGAACGGCTCGTCGCGCTCCTTGGACTTGCCGACGGGGGCACCCTCGCCCTTGTCGCGGCCGAAGATGTCCTCCTGCTCCCCGAGGGGAGTGCGGTCCCAGGTCTCGATGTTCATCCGGATCCGGCGGGCCACCAGGTAGGAGCCGCCGGTCATCCAGTCGCTGCCGTCGCCGGGACCGACCCACACGTGCTTGTCCAGGGCCGCCTTGTCGGTGCCCGCGATGTTCCGGGTGCCGTCCTTGAAGCCCATCATGTTGCGCGGGGTCTGCTCGTCGGGAGTGGTCGACGAGGTCTTGCCGAAGCCGAGCTGCGACCAGCGCATCGCGGTCCGGCCGAAGCCGATGCGGGCCAGCTGGCGGATCGCGTGCACGGCGACCTGCGGGTCGTCGGCGCAGGCCTGGACGCAGATGTCGCCGCCGGAGCGGGCCGCGTCCAGGTTGTCACCGGGGAACAGCTCCAGGTCCACCAGGGCTTCCGGGCGCTTGTTCTCCAGCCCGAAGCGGTCCTTGGCGAACAGGCCGGGCCCGAAGCCGATGGTCAGGGTGAGCCGCGAGGGCTTGAGGCCCAGCGCCTCGCCCGTGTCGTCCGGGGGTGCCTCGGGGAGGCCGCCGAAGCCGCCCTCGCCGACCGGCCGGCCGGCTGTCATCAGCCGGGCCGCCTCGGTCCACTCCTTGAGGAGCTTGACCAGTTCGGCACGGTCCTTCGTCTTCACGTCGAAGGCCGCGAAGTGCAGCCGGTCCTGCACGGCGCTCGCGATACCGGCCTGGTGCTCGCCGTGGAAAGGCACGGCCGCCCCGGCGGAGGCCACCGGCACCGCGTCCGAGCCGGTGCCCAGGGCCGCCACCGTGCCGCCGGCCGCGGCGGCGCCGAGCGCGAGCCCGGCCCCGCCCCAGCCGAGCACGGAGCGCCGCGAGGGCACGGCCCTGCCGCCGTCGTTGTGTTCCGCTTCCGGCTGCACGGCCGGCTCCGACTCGGACATTCGGGTCTCCCGCCTGATCTCTCTGGTGCCGGTTACTTCGCGACCGCGGCCGCGAGCTTGGAGAGCGGCTCGGCGAGCGCGTTGACGCCGTCCGAGAGCTCCTTGCGCTCGGGCTCGCCGACCTTGTCGTACGAGGTGAACTCGTAGGAGGTCTTGTCGGCGCGGTACTTGTCCAGGAGGGTGTTCAGGGCCGCGAACTGGGTGTCGAGCTGCTTGGCGAGCTCCGGGTCGTTCTTGGCGGCGATCGCCTTGAGGACGTCGTACGCCTTCTGCGCGCCCTCGACGTTGGCCTTGAAGTCGACGAGGTCGGTGTGGGAGTAACGCTCCTCCTCACCCGTGACCTTGCCGGTGGCGACCTCGTCCAGGAGCTCCTTGGCGCCGTTGGCGATCGAGGTGGGGGTGATCTCCGCCTGGCCGACCTTCTTCTGCCAGTCGGTCAGGTCCGTGATCAGGGTGTCGGCGAGCTTCTTCTCTTCGTCGCCGATCTTGTTGTCGGCCCACAGGGCCTTCTCCAGACGGTGCCAGCCCGTCCAGTCCTTCGCCGGGTCCTGGCCGGCCTCCAGGCCGTCCTCGCGGACGTCGACCTTCGGGTCGATGTCACCGAAGGACTCGGCGACCGGCTCGGTGCGCTCCCAGCCGATGCGGGAGGGCGCGTACAGCTTCTTCGCGGCCTCGACGTCGCCGGCCTTGACCGCGTCCGCGAAGGCCTGCGCCTTGGGGAGGGTCTCCTCGGCCTGCTGGACCACGTACGCGCGGTAGGCGGCGACCGCGGCGTCCATCTCGGGGCTGCGCTTCTCCTCGCCGTCCTTGCCGGTGGCCTTGACCTTCTGGGCGATGCCGTCGCCCTTCATGCCGGGCTTGCAGACGATCTCGTACTCGCCCGCCTTGATCTCGGCGGTGATGGAGGCCTTGGTGCCGGGGCCGATGTTCTCGCGCTCGGTCACGATGCGGGCGTCCGGGAAGAGGACGTAGACCTCGGTGACCTTCGAGCCCTTGTTCTCGACGTCGATCTGCACCTTGCCCGACGGGAACTCCGTCTTCGACACCTCGCAGGCGCTGTCGGATGCCGCGACCTTGATCACGCCGTCGCCGCCCGCGTCGCTCTTCTGGGAGCAGCCGGTTACGGCGGTCAGGGCGGCCGCCACGGAGGCGGCGGCTATGACGGTGAGGCGGGCGGGGCGCATGGTGGGCTCCTGGGCGTCGGACGAGGGGGCCGTCCCAAGGGGGAGAGGCCGGTGAGGCGGACCTAACTTAACCGAGGCTTACCTGACCCATACCCACCCGTGCAGTGATTCAGCTCTCACCTTCCGGCGCCGGACACGGCGCCGTCACGGACGTTTCAGGACGGCCCCATGACCAGGTCAAGGGAAGGTCAAGCCGGAGCGACCGTTCCGTATCACGGAATGCTCCGTTCCGCGCACTGGGACGACCAGCGGTGCCCCGGTGTGCGGGTGCGGGAGGACTTCGACCGGCTGCCGGTAGACGCGGCTGAGCAGAGCGTCCTCGAACACCTCGGCCGGCGGACCGGCCGCGGCCATCCGCCCGTCGTGCAGGACGGCGGCCCGGTCCGCGTAGGCGGCGGCCAGCCCCAGGTCGTGCAGGACGACGACCACCGCGTCCCCGGCGGCGGCCCGCTCCCGGCAGATCCGCAGCACGAGTTCCTGATGGCGCAGGTCCAGGGCGGCGGTGGGCTCGTCGAGGAGCAACAGCGGCGCCCGCTGGGCCAGTACGCGGGCCAGTGCGACCCGGGCCCGCTCGCCGCCGGAGAGCGCGGAGAAGGGGCGGGCGGCGAAATCGGTGACCTCGGTCGCGGCCATGGCGGCGGCCACCGCCTCCTCGTCCGCGTCGGCGAGCGGGGTGCCGGCCCAGGGCGCGCGGCCCATCCGTACGACGTCCTCCACGGGGAAGGGGAAGGACAGCGCGGCCGACTGGGGAAGTACGGAGCGCCGCAACGCGAGTTCGGGGGCGCTCCAGTCGCCCACCGGGCGGCCGTCGATCCGGATCTCCCCGGAGGCGGCCGGCAGGTCGGCGGCCAGCGCCGCCAACAGCGTGGACTTGCCCGCGCCGTTGGGGCCCACCAGGGCCAGCACCTCGCCGGCCCGGGCGGTCAGGTCGATCCCGGCCAGGACCTCGCGCTGTCCGAGCCGGACGTGCAGGCCCAATGCTTCGGCGAAGGCCGCGCCGGGGGCGGGGCGGGCCGGGACGGTCCGCTTGTTCCGGGAGAGCAGCCCGCTCAGCCTGCCGGTCACGCCCAGCCTCCTTGTTTGCGGCGGGTGCGGCGCAGCAGCCAGAAGAAGAACGGGCTGCCGAGCAGGGCGGTCAGGACGCCGAGCGGCAGCTCGGCCGGCTGGGCGAGGGTCCGGGCGGCCAGATCGCCCGCGACCAGGACGACGGCCCCGGCCAGCGCGCTGCCGGGCACCAGGAAGCGGTGGCCGGGGCCGTTGGCCATCCGCAGCAGGTGCGGGACCAGCAGTCCGACGAAGGTGATGACCCCGGCCACGGCCACGGCGGCGGCGGTGAGCAGCGCCACGACCAGGATGAGGGCGAGGCGCAGCCGCTCGACGTCGATGCCGAGGTGGCGGGCCGGGCGTTCGCCGAGGGACAGGAGGTCCAGGCGGCGCGAGTAGAAGGGGGCGACGAGCAAACCGGCCAGGGCACAGGGCAGTACGGCGAGCACCTTGGGCCAGGTGGCCTGGGCGAGGGAGCCGAGCTGCCAGAAGGTGATCTGGTTGACCTGCCCGCTGTCCGCGAAGAAGACGAACAGGCCGATGAGGGCGCCGGCGAAGGCGTTGACGGCTATGCCGGTGAGGATGAGGGTGACGACCTCGGTCCTCCCGCCGTTGCGGGAGAGGAAGTAGACGGAGCCGACGGTGACCAGGCCCGCGACGAACGCGCAGAGGGGAACCGTCCAGTTGCCGAGGAAGCTGAGCCCGAGCCCGATGGCGGCGACCGCGCCGACGGCGGCTCCCGCCGAGATCCCGATGACGCCGGGCTCGGCCAGCGGGTTGCCGAAGACGCCCTGCATGAGCGCGCCCGCGCAGCCCAGGCTCGCGCCGACGAGCAGCGCGAGCACGACGCGGGGCAGGCGTACGTTCCACAGCACGCTCTCCCCGACCCGGTCGAGCGGCGCGCCGCCCAGCCCCGCGCGGTGCTGGACGGAGGCGAGTACGTCCCCGAGGGGGATCCGGTAGGCACCGGTTCCGGCGGAGACCAGGGCGAGGACGAGCACGGTGGCGACGAGGGCCGCGGTGAGCAGGAAGGCCCTTCTGTCGGGGAGGGTCACGTCAGGCGGCCTTGCCGTAGAGCTGGTTGATCAGTGAGGACAGCACCTGGTCGGTGCGCGGGCCGTAGTTGAGCAGGACGCCGTCGTCGACCGTGACCACCCGGCGGTCCATGCCGGCGGGGGTCTGGGCGACGCCCGGGATCTTCGTCAGGCCGTCGACGCCGCCGACCGATTCGAGGCCCTTGGACATCACCAGGATCGCGTCGGGGGCGGCGGCCGCCAGGGCCTCGCTGGTGATCGGAGTGAAGTCCTTGCCGAGCCCGGACTCCTTGCCGGTGTCGACCGCGCCGGCCGCCTCCAGCAGCGAGGCGGCTCCGGAGTCGGAACCGCCCAGCAGATAGACCGAGGCGGTGCCGCGCAGGTAGAGGAACGCGACGCGGGGCTTCTTCCCGGAGGCGGCCGGAATCTCCTTGCGGACGGCGGCGATCCGGTCGGCGGTGCGCTGGTTCAGCCGCGTGCCGGCCTCGGTGACCCCGAGCGCGGCGGAGACCGCGTCGATCCGCTTCGGTACGTCCTCCAGCGACTTGGCGGGGGCGATGACGAGTACGGGGACGCCCGCGTCGCGGATCTGCTGGATCGCCTCGGCGGGACCGCTGGTGCTCTCCGCCAGGACCAGCGTCGGGCGCAGCGAGAGGACGCTCTCGGCGGAGACGTCGTGGCCACGCGTCACCACCGGCAGGGCGGCGGCCTGTTCGAAGGTGGCGGTGATGTCCCGGGCGACCACCCGCTCGCCGAGGCCCAGGGTGTGGACGATCTCGTTGAGGCTGCCGGTCAGCGGGACGACCCGGTCCGCCGAAGCGACCGTGACCCGGGCGCCGTCGGCCGAGGGCACGGTCACCGGCAGCGCGGGCAGCGGCGCCGGGGTGAGCGGTTCCACCCGGTCCGGGGCGGCCGCGGCGTGGGCGGACGGGTCCGGGGTGGTGGCCGTACCTCCGCAGCCCGTCAGCGCAAGTGCCAGTGCTGCCACGGCGAGAGCGAGACGGGGGAAGCGGTGTGACGCGGCGGGCGTAGGCACGAAGGCACCGTCCTGATCGTCCGACTGAGGTTGTGGAGACCGGGGGGTTTCCCATCCGGCCAGGGGTAGCTTAGGTTAGCCTAACCTTGCTTGCTAGACCCTGGAGGGGGCGGTCATGCCCACAAGACCCGTCCGTGCGTTCGCCGTCGCCCTGCTGGCGGCCCTGCTGGGGGCGCTGCTCCCGGCCACCGCCGCCCGGGCGGGCACCGTACAGGGGGGTCGGCTGGACTGGGGCATCAAATCGTCCTTCCAGAGTTATGTCACCGGCCCGGTGGCGAAAGGCAGTTTCAAGCTGAAGAGCGGGGCCGCCACCGTCGGCGGAAGCCTGTTCCGCTTCCACACGGCGACCGGCTCCTACGACCCGGACTCCGGCGCCTTCGAGGCCTCGTACTCGGGCGGGGTGACCTTCCAGGGCCACCAGAAGCCGGACGGCGTCTACGAGCTGGACATGACCGTCAGCCGTCCCACCGTCAGGATCAACGGCGGCAGCGGCACCCTGTACGCGGACGTCTCCAGCAAGGCCAAGGACACCGGCGCGGTCAGCAGCCAGTCCCAGGTGCCGTTCGCGACCCTCGGCCTCGGCGGCGTCGACATGAAGGGCGGCGGCGGCCCGCTGACCCTCACCAACATCCCGGCCACCCTCACCGAACAGGGCGCCAAGGCCTTCGCCGGCTACTACGCGGCCGGCGCGCAGCTCGACCCCGTCTCGCTCTCGGCCGACGTCAAGACCGGCCCGGCCGCGGGAAGCGAGCAGCCTTCGCAGTCGCCGAGCGCGCGGCCGAGCGCGTCCGCCGAGACCCCGCAGACGCCGGGCGCCTTCGCCGACGCCGCCGTCGACTGGGGGGTGCGCCGCACCTTCCGCGAATACGTCACCGGCTCCGTCGGCCAGGGCAAGTGGACCCTCGCCGAAGGTGCCTTGGACGGCGGCGCGCTGTTCCGCTTCCCGCAGGGCAAGGGCGCGTACGACGGCGCGAAAGGCACCCTGGACGCCGCCTTCGCCGGCACCGTCCACTTCACCGGTGCCCACCTGGACCTGAAACTCGGCGCGGTGCGCGTCACGGTGGAGAACGGCAAGGGCGTCCTGTCCGCCGACGTCACCGCGGGCGGTGCGACGAAGAACGCCGTCGCGCTGGTGGAGTTCGACGCCAAGGCCCTGAAGACCGAGGGCGGCCTCGCCACCCTGACCGAAGCCCCCGCCACCCTCACCGAGGGCGGCTCCCAGGCCTTCAACGCGATGTACAAGCCGGGCACCGAGATGGACCCCGTCTCGCTCGCGATCGCCCTCGACGCGGGCGCGAAGCTGCCCACGCTGCCCGACCTGGGCTCCACGGCCGCGCCTTCACCCGCGCCCGCCGCCTCGTCCGAGGCGGTCGCCAAGGCCGGGAAGCCCTCGAACACCGGGATGTACATCGCCCTGGCCGTGGCCGTGCTGGTGCTCGCCGGCGGCGCTGTCTTCCTCGTGATCCGCAAGCGCCGTGCGGCGGCCGAAGCCCCGTAGCCGCACCCCTTCCCCTCCCCCTTCTTCCTCCCCCGTCTCCCTCTTCTCAGGAGTTCTCAGCCATGTCGTCCCACCGCCGTCCGATCGCCTTCGCGGCCGCCGTCCTCACCGCCGCCGCTCTCGGCGCCACCGCCCTGGTCCTGCCCGCGTCGGCGGCGGACGGCCCACCGGCCGCCCCGGTGAAGATCGTCGGAGGCTCCCTCGACTGGGGTGTGCTCGCGAGCTACCGCGCCTACGTGACCGGCATGGCCAAGGGCACCATCACCGTGGCGGACGGCGCCACGCAGAACGAGGACGGCAGCCTGCGGTTCGGCGAGCCGACCGGACAGTACGAGCCGGCCGCCGGTCACGTCGTGAAGGCGGCCTTCAAGGGCAGCGTCACCTTCTCCTCGCCCGCCCCGCCGGCCGGCCACGGGTTCGAGGTCAAGCTCTCGGACTTCCGCATGGACACCGGGACCAAGAAGCTCACCGCGGACGTCACCAAGGGCGGAGCCACGGCCCAGGACGTGCCGCTGGCCGCGGTGGCCTTCGCCGGGCAGTCGATGACCGGCCTGGCGACCACGCTCACCAAGGAAGCCGCGGACGCGCTCGGTTCGGCCTCGTACGAGAACAAGGCGGGCGACCCGCTCACCGCGAAGCTGGAGTTCGAGAAGCCCGCCCCGCCGGTGCCGACCCCGACCACCCCGACGCCGACCCCGACCCCGACCCCGACTCCGACGAAGACGGCGACCCCCACCACGAATCCCACGGCCCCGGCCGACGGCCCGCAGAAGATCCTCAGCGCCAAACTGACGTGGGGCGTGAAGGAGTCCTTCCGCAAGTACGTCCTGAGCGCGGGCTCGATCACCCCGGCCGGCGGCGCCGCCAAGAACGGCGAGCTCTTCGACTTCGCCTTCGGCAAGGGCGAACTCGACGCGAAGAAGCAGACGCTGGACGCCTCCTTCGAGGGCAATCTCCGCTTCCAGTACGCGGCCCACGGCCTCGACATGACCTTCGGCAACCTCCGCGTCGCCGCCACCGGCAAGACCGGCACCCTCTACGTGGACGTCAAGAACGCCTCGGGCAGCAAGACGGCCGTCCCCTTCGCCACGCTCGACCTGTCGAAGACGGACTACAAGACCAAGGACGGCGTCCTGGCGCTCAACGCGGTTCCGGCGGCCTTCACCGCCGAGGGCGCGGCCTCCTTCGCCAACGACACCACCGGCTCGATGTACAAGGCCGGAGACGCCATCGACCCGCTCACCCTCTCCGTGGCGGTGGACAAGGACGCCACCCTCCCGGCCGGCGGCGGCACCGGCACGACCGGCACGGGCGGCACGACGGGCACGGGCGGTACGGGAGCCACCGCCGCCACCGTCGGCGGCAGCCTCGCCGCCACCGGCGCCGAGATCCCCGCCGGGGCCCTGCTCGGCACCTCCGGCGCCGTGATCGCGGCCGGCGCCGGCGCCGTCCACCTCGCCCGCAGGCGGCGCACACCCCAGTGCTGAGCCGTGCTTGAATGCCCGGGTGAACGATCTCGACGTGTTGAAGGTCTTCTGCGCGGGTGACGGCCGGCACGGCAACCTGCTCGGTGTCGTACGCGACGGCCGGGCCTTCCCCGACGACGCGTCGCGGCAGGCCCTGGCCGCCGAACTCGGCTACAGCGAGACGGTGTTCGTCGACGATCCCGAGCGCGGGATCGTCGACATCCGCACCCCCGGCACACGGATGTCCTTCGCCGGGCACCCGCTGGTCGGGCTCGCCTGGCTGCTGGACATCGAGGAGCTCCAGCCGCCGGCCGGCGCCGTATGGGCCCGTGACGACGGGGAGTTCACCTGGATCACGGCCCGCCCCGAGTGGGTCGAGGGCAAGCGCACAGAGCAGTACGGATCCGTCGCCGAGGTGGAGGCGCTGCCTGCGCCGCCGCCGGGCGAGGGCTGGCTGTACGCGTGGGCCTGGGAGGACGAGACCGCCGGACGGGTACGGGCCCGCGGCTTTCCGCGCCGCGCCGACGGGGTCATCGCCGAGGACGAGGCCACCGGCTCGGCGGCGATCCTGCTCACGGCCCAGCTGAACCGCGCCCTGAACATCACCCAGGGCGCGGGCTCCCAGATCCTCACCGCCCCCGGCCCCGACGGCACCGTGGAGATCGGCGGCCGCGTCCGCTTCGCCCCGGGCAATTTCAGCCCCGCCGGCGAGGCTGGGCTCAGGGCTACGCGCTGAGCGGGAACTGCTCGCCCAGCTCGCGGAAGACCGCGCCGTTGAAGTCGAAGGCGCGCTTGCACTCGTCGACGATCCGCTGCTTCTCCAGGTCGTCGGCGGCGATCGCGTCCAGCAGTTCGCGGTAGGTCCGCTTGAAGGCCGCCGGGTTGGAGATGCCCGCGAAGACGTAGAAGCGGACGCCGTCGCCCTTGCGCGCGAAGCCCCAGGTGCGCTCCGCCTTGTCGCGGATGATCTGGCCGCCCGACAGGTCGCCCAGGTAGCGGGTGTAGTGGTGGGCGACGTAGCCGCCCGGCCACTCGGCCGCGCACTGGGCCACCCGGGCGGCGTAGGCCTCGGTCGCGGGCAGCGCCGCCACGCCCTCGCGCCAGTCCGGACCCAGCAGATGTGCGAGGTCGCGCTCGATCTCGGCGACGCGCATCAGCTCGGGCTGGATGAACGGGCCGGCCACCGGATCCTCCCGGAGGGAGCCGGCGGCGTCCTCCAGGGCCCGGTACACGAACCAGAGCTGCTCGGTGTAGCGCGTGTACGCTTCCACGCCGAGCCGGCCGCCCAGCAGGTCGCTCATGAAGGTCGACGTCTCCGCCTCGGTGTGCTGCTCGTGCGAAGCGACGCGGATGACCGTAGAGAAGGCGTCCAAGACGGACCTCCAGGGAAGGGAAACAGACGTGGCGGCGCGCCCGCCACGTCCGATCTTCCTACTTAGGTATGCCTAAGTCAATGAGTTCCCGACGGCCTGTCGGTAAAAAGTCACTTCTCCGGGCAGAGCTACGGCAGCGTGAGGATCTCCGCCCCGCTGTCGGTCACCACCAGGGTGTGCTCGAACTGCGCCGTCCGCTTGCGGTCCTTCGTGACGACCGTCCAGCCGTCCTCCCACATGTCGTACTCGTGGGTCCCCAGGGTCAGCATCGGCTCGATGGTGAAGGTCATCCCGGGCTCGATGACGGTGGTCGCGTGCGGGCTGTCGTAGTGCGGGATGATCAGGCCGGAGTGGAAGGACGAGTTGATGCCGTGGCCGGTGAAGTCCCGGACCACGCCGTAGCCGAAGCGCTTCGCGTACGACTCGATGACCCGGCCGATGATGTTGACCTGGCGGCCCGGCTTGACGGCCTTGACGGCACGGTTCAGGGCCTCCCGGGTGCGTTCCACCAGGAGCCGCGACTCCTCGTCCACCTCCCCGCACAGGTACGTGGCGTTGTTGTCGCCGTGCACGCCGCCGATGTACGCGGTCACGTCGAGGTTCACGATGTCGCCGTCGCGCAGCACGGTGGAGTCCGGGATGCCGTGACAGATGACCTCGTTCACCGAGGAGCACAGCGACTTCGGGAAGCCCCGGTAGCCCAGCGTCGACGGGTAGGCGCCGTGGTCGCACATGTACGCGTGCGCGACCCGGTCCAGCTCGTCGGTGGTCACCCCCGGCGCGATCAGCTTGGCGGCCTCCTCCATCGCCTGGGCGGCGATCCGGCCGGCGATGCGCATGGCCTCGATGGTCTCGGCCGACTGCACCTCCGGTCCGGTGTACGGGGTGGGTGCGGGCTTGCCCACGTACTCGGGACGGCGGATGTTTCCGGGAACGGAACGGACGGGAGAGAGCTCGCCTGGTACGAGCAGCGACTGGCCAGACATGCAAGCGAGTGTATCCAGCGGGGATGGGGCAGCATGGCGGCAGAGAGCGCGGTAGCGGCGGTATCGAGAGGAGCCCGACAGCGATGGCCCTGTTCAAGAAGCGCCAGGTGGGCAAACCGGGCGAGTGGTACTACTGCCTGGTCCACCAGAAGGTCGAAGAAGGCCCCGAGTGCCCTGCCAAGGACCGCTTCGGCCCGTACGAGACCCGCGAGGAGGCGGCCCGCGCCATGGAGACGGCGCAGGAGCGCAATCTCGAATGGCAGAACGACCCCAAGTGGAACGACAAGACCCGTGAAGGGGAAGAGGGCGGCGCGGGCCAGGCTGCTCCCTAGCCCCTCCTGCGGGCGGCCTACCAGCGGCTGGGCGGCGGCGCGGCCAGCTGGTCGGCCAGCCGCGCCAGCCGGTCCCGGAAGCGGCGCGGCCCGCGCTGCACCGGCAGGCTGTTCTCCCCGGCCGCCGCGCTGACCAGGTGCTGCACGGTGTCCAGGTCCATCCCCCGGCTGCCGGTGGGAGGCGCCCCCACCGCGGAGGCCTCCGGCACCGAGAGCGACTCGTGCGCGAGCGTGCCCAGATCCGGATCCCCGCCGTCGAGGGACAGTACGGTCGCCCCCGCGCGCCGGGCGTCGTGGACCCGCTCCAGCAGCCCCTCGCCCGGCTCCTCGGGAGCCACCACCAGCAGCGTGTGCCCGCGCCGGGCCGCCTCCAGCCTGCCCAGCCCCACCGACAGGTGCGGCGGTTCCCCCGGCCGCACCCGGTGCCGTACGAGGGTGGGCGCCAGCTCCGGCAGCCCCGACCAGGCGGCCTCGTCCACCAGGTGCGCCGCCAGGTGCCAGGGCTCGTACCGCTCGGTCCCCACGAGCAGCAGGTTCCCGCCGGCCGGTACGACCGAGCGCCGCAGCGAGCCGGCGAAGCGGCGCGCGGCGCCGGGCCACTCCGTACCGGCGAGGACCTCGCGCAGCAGCGCGACTCTCACGGCATCCATGGCGGCATCCTGCCGTATGAAACGGACAGAGGGGAGCGCTTCCCTCCTCTTCGACCTTGGCCTACTCGGCAGTACCCTCGCCCCCATGACTTCCTCAGACAGCAGCACGCAGAAGCCGCCGGCCAAGGACCCCTGGGACCTCCCGGACGTCTCCGGCCTCGTCGTCGGCGTCCTCGGCGGCACCGGCGACCAGGGCCGCGGCCTCGCCTACCGGCTCGCCCGGGCCGGGCAGAAGGTGATCATCGGCTCCCGCGCCGCCGACCGCGCGCACACCGCCGCCGGGGAACTGGGCCTCGGGGTGGAGGGCGCGGACAATGCCGAGTGCGCGCGCCGCAGCGACATCGTGATCATCGCGGTGCCTTGGGAGGGCCACGCCAAGACCCTCGAGGCGCTGCGCGAGGACCTCGCGGGCAAGCTCGTCGTGGACTGCGTCAACCCGCTGGGCTTCGACAAGCAGGGCGCCTACGCCCTCCGGGTCGAGGAGGGCAGCGCCGCCCAGCAGGCCGCGGCCCTGCTCCCGGACTCCCGCGTCACCGCGGCCTTCCACCACCTCTCGGCGGTCCTGCTCCAGGACGAGTCGATCGAGGAGATCGACACCGACGTGATGGTCCTCGGTGAATCCCGCGCGGACACCGACCTCGTCCAGGCCCTCGCCTCCCGCATCCCGGGCATGCGCGGCGTCTTCGCGGGCCGCCTGCGCAACGCCCACCAGGTCGAATCCCTGGTCGCCAACCTCATCTCGACGAACCGCCGCTACAAGGCCCACGCGGGCCTGCGCATCACGGACGTCTGACCCGGCCGGGCCGGGCGGTGTCCGGCCGTCCTTACGGGAACACTGCGGGGCATGGGGGACACTGGTGGGGCTCGGCCCCGTTCAGTGTTTTCGAGGAGCTCTTCCCATGCCCCGCCTTGCCGTCTTCGCCGTTGTCGTCTGCGTCCTTGCCGTGGCCGCGGCCGTCGTCGCCTTCGTGGAGGGCAGCTTCATCGGGATCGTCTGGGTGCTGCTGGCGGGCCTCACGTCCAACATGGCCTGGTACTACTTCCGCAAGGCGAAGGCCGACAAGGCAGCGCGCGCTTCCTAGTCCCGCTTCCTAGTCCTGCGGGACCGTGCAGACGCCGTTGCCCTCCTGCCAGAAGCGGTAGAGGTCGCGGCCGCAGTACGTCTCCAGGTCCGACACGCCGAGGCCCGACAGGATGTCTCGCACCACGTCGAAGAAGAACGTGTTGACCTCGGGTATCCACAGCAGCGCGAACACCGCGATCAGGCCGAACGGTGCCAGCGGCGCCATCTCGCGGCGCACCTTGTACGAGAGCCACGGCTCGATCACCCCGTAGCCGTCCAGGCCCGGCACCGGGAGGAAGTTCAGGATCGCCGCCGAGACCTGGAGCAGGGCGAGGAAGGCGAGCGCGTAGCGGAAGGCGAGCGGGACGCCGTCCAGGGCGTCCAGCCAGAACGGGGCCGTGCACACCACGGCGAAGGCCACGTTGGTCAGCGGGCCCGCCGCCGAGATCAGGCTGTGCTTCCAGCGGCCCTGGATGCGGTCGCGCTCGATGTACACCGCGCCGCCCGGCAGGCCCAGACCGCCCAGGATCACGAAGATCACCGGCAGCACGATGCTGAGCAGCGCGTGCGTGTACTTGAGCGGATTCAGCGTCAGGTAGCCCTTGGCGCCCACCGAGAGGTCGCCGCCGTGCAGGGCGGTGCGGGCGTGCGCGTACTCGTGCAGGCAGAGGGAAACCACCCACGCAGAGGTCACGAAGAGGAACACGGCGAGCCCGGTGCTCGTCGAGTACCCCGTCCACACGGCCCAGCCGGTGACCGCCATGACGGCCGCGATGCCGAGGAATACGGAACTGATCCGCCGCTCACCGCGGCTGCCCTGATGACCCATGCCGCGAAACCTATCCCGGCCGCGGGATGGAAATAAGGTCGGGGCCGGGCGCCCGTCCGGCGACAATGGGCCGGTGCGTTACGCGATTCTCGGGACGACCCAGGCCATACGCGACGACGGAACCCCCGTCGCCGTGGGCGGAGCGCGCCTGCGGGCGCTGCTGACCGCGCTCGCGCTGCGGCCCGGCCGGGCGGTGCCGTCGCACCTGCTGGTCGCCGAGGTGTGGGACGGCGACCAGCCGGCCGACGCGCCGGCCGCCCTCCAGGCGCTGGTCGCGCGGCTGCGGCGGGCGCTGGGGCACGCGGCCGTGCGCTCCGCGGAGGGCGGCTACCTGCTGACCGCCGACCGCGAGGACATCGACCTGTACCGCTTCGAGCGGCTGGCCCGCGCCGGGGCAGTGGCCCTGGAGAGCGGGGACCCGGCCAAGGCCGCGGCCCTGTACGAGGAGGGGCTCGCCCTGTGGCGCGGGCCCGCCCTGGCGGACCTCCCCGACCCGGCCGCGGAGTCCGCGCGCTGGGACGCCGTACGGATGGACGCGCGCCGGGGCCGGCTCGCCGCGGCCCTGGCCCTGGGCGCGGCGGAGCAGGCGCTGCCGGAGCTGACCGCGCTGTGCGCGCAGCAGCCGCTGGACGAGCCCCTGCAGGCCCTGCGCATCCGGGCGCTGCGCGACGCGGGCCGCGCGGCGGAGGCCCTGGAGGCGTACGACACCGTCCGCCGGGACCTGGCCGCCCGCCTGGGCACGGACCCGGGCCCCGCGCTGCGCGCCCTCCACTCGGAGCTTCTCGCCGGGGCGGACGCGCCGCCCGCCACCGCACCTTCCAGACCCGCCCCCGCCGCCCCGGCCCCACAGCCAGGCCAGGGGAACCTGCGGGCCCGGCTCACCACCTTCGTCGGGCGGGAGGACGACATCCGCGTCATCGGCGACGACCTCGCCCGCGCCCGGCTCGTCACCCTGCTCGGGCCCGGCGGGGCCGGCAAGACCCGGCTCTCCCAGGAGGCCGCCGAGGCGCAGGACGCGGGCGGCTGGCCCGACGGGGTGTGGCTCGTCGAGCTGGCTCCCGTGGACGACCCGGAGGACGTCGCCGAGGCCGTACTCGCCGCGCTCGGGGCGCGGGAGACCAAGCTGCGCGGCGCCGCCGCCGAGGAACTGCGGGCACTGACCGAGCGCGCCGGGGACAACCCCCTCGACCGCCTCGCCGAGCACTGCGCGCGGCGCCGGCTCCTGCTGCTGCTCGACAACTGCGAGCACGTCGTCGAGGCGGCCGCCGAGCTCGCCGAGCGGCTCCTCACCCACTGCCCCGGCGTCCGGATCCTGGCCACCAGCCGCGAACCCCTCGGCGTGCCGGGGGAGACGCTGCGCCCGGTGGAGCCGCTGCCCGACCCGGTCGCGCTGCGGCTCCTCGCCGACCGCGGCGCCGCCGCCCACGCGGGGTTCACCGTGGCCCAGGACCCGGCCGCCTGCGCCGAGATCTGCCGCCGCCTCGACGGCCTGCCGCTGGCCATCGAACTGGCCGCGGCCCGCCTGCGGCTGCTCACCCCGCGCCAGATCGCCGACCGGCTCGACGACCGGTTCCGGCTGCTGACCGGCGGCAGCCGGACCCTGCTGCCCCGGCAGCAGACCCTGCGCGCCGTCGTCGACTGGTCCTGGGAGCTGCTGGAGGAGCCCGAACGCACCGTCCTGCGCCGGCTGTCCGTCTTCGCGGGCGGCTGCGACCTCGCCGCCGCCGAGACGGTGTGCGCCGAAGGAGTCCTCGACGTCGCCGACACCCTCGGCTCCCTCGTCGACAAGTCCCTCGTCGTGGCCGCCCCCGGACCCGACGGCTCCGGCATGCGCTACCGCCTGCTGGAGACGGTCGGCGAGTACGCCGCCGAGCGCCTGGCCGAGGCCGGCCACGACCGGCAGGACACCGAGCGCCGCCACCTCGTCCACTACCGCGAGCTCGCCCGCACCAGCGAGCCGCTGCTCCGCGGCCACGGCCAGCGGGCGGCCGCCGACCGGCTCGCCACCGAGTACGAGAACGTCCGTACCGCCCTGCGCCGGGCCGTCGCCGCCCGCGACGCCGACGAGGTGCTCTGCCTCATCCACTCGCTGGGCTGGTACTGGCACATGCACGACCTGCGCGCCGAGTCCCGGCACTGGTCCGACGCGGCCGCGACCCTGGGCCCCGACCCGTTCGCCGGGCCCGTGGTCCCGGCGGAGCCGGTGTACGAGCGACTCGTCGACACGCCCCCGCCCTACAGCGGCGAACTGCTCACCGAGGCCTGGCGCGCCGTCCACCTGGTCCGGCTGTCCTCCCGCGACCAGACCAACGGCAGCTGGAACAGCCCGGAGGTCCGCGCCCAGGTCGACGGGGTGATCGCCACCTATCGCCCCGGACTCCCGCAGACATGCCGGACCCCCGCCTCCCTCTGGATCTACGCCGTCATGATCGCGGGCGATCCCGGACGGCTCCGGCGGGTCATCGAGGCGACCGTCGACACCGCCCGCGAGCTCGGCTACCGCTGGGAACTGGCCTCCGCCCTCCAGCTGCGGGCCAACATCCTCGCCAACCGGGCCGACTGGGCCGGCGACGCCTCCCGCGACGCCGACGAGAGCCTGGCCCTGTTCCGTGAGCTCGGCGACGCCTGGGGCTGCGCCGAGGCGCTCTCCGCCCGCGCCGAGTCCCGGGAGAAGCGGGGCGAATACGTCCTGGCCGCCCGGGACTTCCGTGAGGCGATCGCGTACGCCGAGCGCCTGGGCGCCAAGGCGCAGGTGACGGTCCTGCGCGTACGGATGGCCGGGACCCTCAGCGAGAGCGGCCGGATCGAGGAGGCCGAGGAGATCCTCACCGAGATCGTCGCCACGGTGCAGCAGTACGGCAACGAGGCCATGCCCGCCGCCCGGATGTTCCTGGCGGGCATCCTCGGCCGCACCGGCCGGATCCCGGAGGCCCGCGCCCAGCTGCAGGCGCTGCGGGAGGAGTTCGCCTTCGGCGCGTTCGCCATCTTCGACGGGTTCCTGCTCGGCACGCTGGCCTGGCTGGCGAACCAGGAGGGCGCGTACGAGGATGCGCTCGCCCTGCTGCGCCAGGCCATGGGGACCGTCCAGGATCCACTCGCGCGGATGGTGGCACCGCAGATGCCGGCGGTCTACCTGATGACCGCGGCGCTCTCCCTGGTCTCGCTCGGCGGCCCGCGGCGGGAGTACGACGCCGCCCGGCTGCTCGGCGCCTACCGGAGGCTGCTGCCGCCCGGGCACTTCCCCGTCACCACGGAACGCGAGGATTCCGCCCGGGCCGAGGAGCTGGCGCGGGCGGAGCTCGGCGACGCCGCCTACGAGGCGGCGTACGCCGAAGGCGGCGGCCTCACCCTGGAGGAGGCCACCGCCCTCATCTGACCCGGCCCCCGGCCGGAGCCCGTCCGGGACGCGATCCGGAACGGACCGGTCCGCGGATCAGGTCTTCTGGCGGAACTTGCGCACCGCGAGCGGCATGGTGACCGCCGTGATGGCGAGCGACCAGGCCAGGGTCATCCACACCGAGTTGCCGACGGGAGACCCGTTGATCAGGGCGCGCGCCGCGTCGGCCAGGTTGGACAGCGGGTTGTAGTCCGTGAACGTCTGCAGCCAGCCGGGCATGGTGGACGGCTTGGCGAAGATCGAGCTGCCGAACTGCAGCGGCATCAGGACCAGCATCGCCATGCCCTGGACCGCCTGCGCGGTCTTCATCGTCAGACCCAGGAGGATGAAGATCCACATCAGCGAGGCGCCGAAGACGAGCGACAGGCCGATGGCGAAGAACAGGTCCAGCACCGAGCCCTGGATCGACAGGCCGAGGATGAAGCCCACGCACAGCAGGATGGCGATGGCGACCATCATCCGGCCGATCTCGACGACGATCTTGGCGAGCAGCACGGACGAGCGGGCGATCGGCATGGACCGGAAGCGGTCCATCACGCCCTTCTTGAAGTCGTCGTTGACCCCGGTGCCCACCGCCATGGCGATGTTCATGCCCATCATGGCCATCAGGCCCGGGATCAGGTAGCTCACGTACGCGCCCTGGTTGCCCTTGCCGGCGACGGCGCCGCCGAAGACGAACACGAACAGCAGCGTGAAGATGATCGGCATGAACAGGACGTCGAACATCGACTCGGGGTCCTGCTTGATCTGCAGTGCGTTGCGGCGCACCAGGGCGCCGATGTGCCGCAGGTTGGCCCGCAGACCGATCCGGCCCTCTCCTTGCCCATCGGCCACCGAGGCACGGCCGGGTGCGGTGGGGGCGGGCTTCGTCGTGGTTACGGTGCTCATGCCGCGACCTCCTCGGTCATCTCGGTGGGCTTCTGGCCGGTGATCGACAGGAACACCTCGTCCAGGCTGGGCAGGTAGGTGCCGAGGTCGGCGATCGCGTACCCGCGGGCGGCCAGCAGGCCGACCACGGCGGTCAGCTGCTCGTCGCTCAGGATCGGGACCAGCAGGACGCCCTCGTCCGGGACGGCCTGGGAGCCGGCCACGCCGTCGAGCCCGGCCTCGGCCAGCGAGCGGGCCATGCCCGGCAGGTCGGAGGAGTCCACCGGGCGGATCTTCAGGGTGCGGCCGCCGACCCGGGCCTTCAGCTCGTCGACCTTGCCGTTGGCGATGACCTTGCCGCGGTCGATGACCGTCAGCTCGCTGGCGAGCTGCTCGGCCTCCTCCATGTACTGGGTGGTGAGCAGCACGGTGGCGCCCTCGGCGACCAGACGCTGGACCTCGTCCCAGACCTCGTTGCGGGTACGGGGGTCCAGACCGGTGGTCGGCTCGTCCAGGTACAGGACGGCCGGGTTGCCGATCAGCGAGGCCGCCAGGTCGAGGCGGCGGCGCATACCGCCCGAGTAGTTCATGGCGGCCTTCTTCGCCGCCTCGGTCAGGGAGAACCGCTCCAGCATCTCGTCCGCACGGGTCCGGGCGTCCTTGCGGGACAGGTCGAGCAGCCGCCCGATCATGTAGAGGTTCTCCCAGCCGGAGAGCTTCTCGTCGACCGAGGCGTACTGGCCGGTCAGGCCGATGGTGCGGCGCAGCTGCCGCGGCTGGCGGACCACGTCGTAACCGGCGACGGTCGCGGTCCCGGCGTCCGGGATGATCAGGGTGGACAGGCAGCGCACCAGGGTGGTCTTGCCGGCTCCGTTGGGTCCGAGGACCCCGAGGACCGTGCCCTCGCGGACGTCCAGGTCGACACCGTCCAGGGCCTTGGTCTCGCCGTAGTGCTTCACCAGCCCCCGTACTTCCACGGCGTGGGGGTTCTTGTCGTTTCGCGTCATGTCCACCATGGGACCAGCCGCCACTGACAAAGCACCGACAGCCGACCGACAGTGGACCGACGGGCAGCCGACAGGCAGCCGACGGCCCGCCGACGTCGCGTCGGCGGGCCGTCGGGAACGCGCTACCCGATCAGTGGAAGGCGTGCTCCGCCTGCGGGAACGTTCCGCCCACCACGTCCTCGGCGAAGGCCTTCGCCGCGTCGTTCATGGTCTGGCGCAGGTTCGCGTACTGCTTCACGAACTTCGGCATCTTCCCGCCGGTCAGACCCATCATGTCGGTCCACACCAGCACCTGCGCGTCGCACTCCGAGCCCGCGCCGATGCCGACCGTCGGGATGTGCAGGGACCGGGTGACCTCGGCGGCCAGCTCGGCCGGAACCAGCTCCAGCACCACCGCGAAGGCTCCCGCGTCCTGCGCCGCCTTGGCGTCCCGCAGCAGCTGGTGCGCGGCCTCGTCGCCACGGCCCTGCACGCGGTAGCCCATGGCGTTGACCGACTGCGGGGTCAGGCCCAGGTGGGACATGACCGGGATGCCGGCCTGCACGATCAGCTCGGTCTGGTGCAGCGAGCGCTCGCCGCCCTCCAGCTTCACCGCTCCGACGCCGGCCTCCTTGACGAGGCGGGTGGCACTGCGCAGCGCCTGCACGGCGCCTTCCTGGTACGAGCCGAACGGCATGTCGCCGATGACGAGGGCGCGGCTCGTGCCCCGTACGACGGCTGCCGACAGCATGGTCATCTGGTCCATCGTGACCGGAACGGTGGTCTCGTAGCCCAGGTGGCAGTTGCCCATGGAGTCGCCGACGAGGATCACCGGGATGCCGGCCTCGTCGAAGACGGACGCGGTCATCGCGTCGTAAGCGGTGAGCATGGGCCACTTCTCGCCGCGTTCCTTGGCGAGGGTCAGGTCGCGGATGGTGATGCGCCGGGTGCCCGTGCCTCCGTACAGGGTGGTGGAGCCCGACGGAGATGCTGCTGCGGGTTCGCGGGCAGGCGAAACGGCATGCGTCATTGCAACTGCTCCTTGTGTCATCTCGAGGCGCCCTTACGGCGTCCCCGGACTTACCCACCATCGTCGCATCCGCGCGGCCCGCGGCGGAAGTGGTGCGGGGCGCGGGCGCGGCCGCACGAGGGCGGCGCGAGGCCCGCACGACACTCCCTCGGCCCAATGTGCGCGTTTCGTGACAAGCGGAACCCCTGGCGTACGGCCGTTCGTCCTCCGGGGCGAACGGCCGCGACAGGCGGTCGTGACGTAGCGCACGGAAGGCTCCGTACATCGCCTAGGGTCAAGAGGCGGGGACGGAGCGCGAGCACGGCAGTGAGGGCAGCGGCATGGCACAGGCGTACATGACGGAAAAGGGAAACGGCGGCTCGGAGCCCGAGCCCTCCGAATCCCGCTTCCGACGCCGGCTGGCCGAACTGAGAGGTGACCGGGGAATCTGGCGGCGCGGGCTGGTGCTGGCCGCGATCTCCGTACTGATCGCGCTGATCATGATCTTCCACGCGCAGGTACCCAACGACGTGGGCAACCTCGGCAGCCTCACGGAGACCTTCCTGCCCTGGCTGGGCCTGGCCGTCCCGGTGCTGCTGGCCGCCGCGGTGTTCCGCCGGTCGGCGACCGCGCTCATCGCGATACTGCTGACGGCCGTGGTCTGGACGAACCTGTTCGGCGGTCTGGTCACCGACAAGTCCGGCTCCGGCGGCAACCTGATGGTCGCCACCCACAACGTGGACGCCGACAACGCCGACCCGCGCGGGACCGCCGAGTCCGTGGCGAAGTCGGGGGCCGACGTGCTGGCCCTGACCGAGCTCAAGGGGAGCGTCGTCCCCGTCTACGAGAAGGCCCTGGCGGGCGCGTACAAGTACCACTCGGTCGAGGGCACGGTCGGCGTGTGGAGCAGGTACCCGCTGACCGCCAGCAGCCCCGTGGACATCAAGATGGGCTGGACCCGGTCCATGCGCACCACCGTGGACACCCCGCAGGGTCAGGTCGCCGTCTTCGTCGCCCACCTGCCCTCGGTACGGGTCAAGCTGAACGCGGGCTTCACCGCCAACCAGCGCGACAACAGCGCCGACGCACTGGGCGCCGCGCTCGCCGCCGAACCGCTGAAGAAGGTCATCCTGCTCGGCGACCTCAACGGCACCATGAACGACCGCGCCCTGTCCGAGGTCACCTCGCAGATGCGCTCCACGCAGGGCGCCGCGGGCGACGGCTTCGGCTTCAGCTGGCCCGCCCAGTTCCCGATGGCCCGGATCGACCAGATCATGGTCCGCGGGATCAAGCCGGACGCCTCCTGGACCCTCCCGCGCACGAGCAGCGACCACCTGCCGATCGCCGCGCGGCTGACGGTGTAGGGGTGTCCCCGCGGCCGCGGGGACACCCCTACACGAGCCGAGTGCGGCGGTCAGGCGTGCTCGCGCCAGCCGTTCGTGATGGGCAGCCGGCGGTCCTTCCCGAAGCCCTTCGCGGAGATCTTCGTGCCCGGCGGGTACTGGCGGCGCTTGTACTCCGCCGTGTCCACCATCCGCAGGGTCCTGGCGACCAGCTCGCGGTCGAAGCCCGCCCCGACGATCTCCTCCAGGCCCTGGTCGCGGTCCACGTACAGGGCCAGGATCGCGTCCAGCACCGGATAGTCCGGCAGCGAGTCCGTGTCCACCTGGCCCGGGCGCAGCTCGGCGCTCGGCGGCTTCACGATCGAGTTCTCCGGGATCGGCGGGATCTCGCCGCGCTCGGCCGCGGCCCGGTTGCGGTACTGCGCGAGCCGGAAGACGTCCGACTTGTACACGTCCTTGATCGGGCCGTACGCGCCCACCGAGTCCCCGTAGAGCGTGGAGTAGCCGACGGCCAGCTCCGACTTGTTGCCCGGGGCCAGCACGATGTGGCCCTCCTGGTTGGAGACCGCCATCAGCATGGTGCCGCGCAGCCGGGACTGGAGGTTCTCCTCGGCGAGGCCGGTGAGGCCCAGGGAGCCCATGTACGCGTCGAACATCGGCTCGATCGGCACGGTGCGGAATCTCAGACCGGTGCGCTCGGCCAGATCGGCCGCGTCGCCCCTGGAGTGGTCCGAGGAGTACTTCGAGGGCATCGAGATGCCGTGGACGTTCTGCGCGCCGATGGCATCGCAGGCGATCGCGGCGACCAGGGCGGAGTCGATGCCGCCGGAGAGACCGATCAGGACGGAGCGGAACCCGTTCTTCCTGACGTACGCGCGCAGGCCCACGACCAGCGCGTCGTAGATCTCCTCGTCATCGTCGAGGCGGTCGGCGTACCCGCCGGGGACGACCGGCTCGTACGGATCCACCGGCTCCTCGGACAGGACCACCCGGTCGATGCGCAGCCCGTCGTCCACCACGCCCTCGGGGGCCTCGGCCTGCGCGGCGGGCAGGTCGAGGTCGACGAGCACACAGCCCTCGGAGAACTGCGGGGCGCGGGCGATGACCTCGCCGCTGCCGTCGACGACGATCGAGTCCCCGTCGAAGACCAGCTCGTCCTGGCCGCCGATCATCGCCACGTAGGCGAGGGTGCAGCCGGCCTCCTGCGCCCGCTTCCGGACCAGTTCGAGGCGCAGGTCGTCCTTGTTGCGCTCGTACGGGGAGGCGTTGATCGAGATCAGCAGTCCGGCCCCGGCGGACCGGGTGGCCGGGACGCGGCCGCCCTCCTGCCAGAGGTCCTCGCAGATGGCCAGGGCCACGTCGATGCCGCGGACCCGGACGACCGGCTGGGTGTCGCCCGGCACGAAGTACCGGAACTCGTCGAACACGCCGTAGTTGGGGAGGTGGTGCTTGGCGAAGCGCAGCACGACCTCGCCGCGGTGCAGCACGGCGGCCGCGTTCTCCGGGGAGCCGGCCGGGCGGCCGAGCCGCGGCGCCGCCTTCTCCGTGCGGTCGAGGTAGCCGACGACGACCGGCAGCTCGCCGAGCCCCTCGTCCGCCAGCCGCCGCGCGAGCTCGCGCAGGCCGGTGCGGGAGGCCTCGACGAAGGACTCGCGCAGGGCGAGGTCCTCGACGGGGTACCCGGTCAGCACCATCTCCGGGAACGCCACGAGATGGGCGCCCTGCTCGGCGGAGTGCCGGGTCCAGTGGACGACCGAGTCCGCGTTGGCGGCGATGTTGCCGACGTGCGAGTCGATCTGATTCAGAGCGAGACGTAGTTGAGGCACGGGCCCAGTCTAATCGTCTTTCTGACGCGATGTCCTGGGCCCCGCCTGATTTCCGTTGCGGACCGCCGCCGGATCAGGTGAGGGGACCGGCGTACTTCACCGTGTCGAGCGCGGTTCCGGCGGAGATGTCCGCGCTGATGCTCTTCGTGCCCTCGGGGAGCTCGAACGCCGCGATGCCGCTGGCGGACTCCCCGGGCAGGATGGACCCCTGGATCATTTTCGGGACGATGCTGCCGCTGCCGTCGATGTCGAAGACCATCTCGGCGGTCATGCCCTTGTCGTCGCGGACGTTGGGCATCGCGTAGATCACGTCGTGCGGCTTGGCCGAGCCGTTGGTGATGGTGATCGTGATCTGGATCGCGTTCTTCACCTCCTCGCGGGCGATGATGCCCTTCGGCTGGTACTTCTTCGGCGCCGACAGGGTCACCTTGACGCCGTTGTCGTACGTGAAGGTCTCGCCGAACGGCAGCGCGCTGGTCAGGCCCGGAACCTTGGAGGGCGTCGGCGAGGGCTTCGGCCAGGGCTTCGGCGAGAAGGTCGGCGAGGAGTCGGGGTAGGGGATCAGCTCGCGCTCATGCCGGTCGAGGCCGCGCCCGGCCCGGTCGGCGGCCTTCTCCACGACGAGGGCGGTGAGGAAGACCCCGCCGACGGCGGCGCCGAGACCGAGTACGCCGAGGACGGTGCCGGTGACGGCCATCGCCTTGCGCGGGGCGCCGTTGGAGGAGCGCACCAGCGCGCCGATGCCCAGGCCCAGGGCGGTCGCGGCGAGGATGGCGCCGGCCCAGAAGAAGAAGGGGACGAGGCCGAGCAGGATGCCGACGATGCCGACGACCAGGGCGGCGACGGCCAGACCGTTGGTGGCCGGGGCGACCTGCGGGTACCCCTGGTACGGGACCCCGCCGAAGCCGGGACCGGGCTGGGCCCACGGATTGCCGGGGCCGCCGGGGCCACCGGGGCCGAATCCGGGGCCGAAGCCGGGACCGGCCGCGGGTCCCGTCGGACGAACCGGGGGAGCGGGCGCATCCGGGGAGGGCGGGGCGAACGGGTTCTGCGCGGGCGACGGCTCTTCGGGCGACGGGGGTTCGGCGGGCGACGGCTCTTCGGGCGACGGGGGCTGTGCGGGCGACGGGCTCTTCTCGAGCGACGGCTTCTTCTCGAGCGACGGCGGCTGCGTGGGTGCCGGGGCCTGCGCGGGCGGCCCGGTCACCGGGGCCGCCTCGGGTATGGGCGTGCCGGCCGGTTCCGTCGGCGGGCCGTTCGGGGTGCTGGGCGGGTTCGGCGGGGTGCTCATACCGGCGGGGGCGTCCTTATGTCGCAGCAGTCGTGATCACCGCAAGAGTGCCACGCCCCCGCCCGGCCCCCGCCGGGTTTTCCCTCGACGGCCGCCTACAGCTGGTAGCCGAGCACCGTCATCATCCCGGACTCCGAGTGGTAGACGTTGTGGCAGTGCGTCATCCACAGCCCCGGGTTGTCCGCGTCGAAGTCGGCCGTCAGCCTCCCGCCCGGCAGCAGGATCGCGGTGTCCTTGCGGGCCCCGCCCGCCTCGCCGCCCAGCGCGAAGGTGTGCCCGTGCAGGTGGACCGGATGCCACATCGGCGTCGCGTTGCGGAACTCCAGGCGGACCCGCTCGCCCGCCTTCACCGGATGCCGCTGGTCCGGTGTGTAGGGCTTGCCGTCGAAGGCCCAGTTGTACCGGGACATCGATCCGGTCAGCCGGATCTGGACCGTCCGGTCCGGCTCGCGCGGGGCCAGCGCCGCGGATTCGGCGGGCTTGAGCGCGTCCGCCATCAGCGGGGGCCCGTCCAGCTCGGCGGGGCGGGTCGCGGCGGTGGGCGCCGTCCCCGTACCGGTGCGCAGTACCGCGAGCGCCGACTGCCCCTTGCCCTCGGCCAGCGCGGTCAGCGGGAACACCCCGTCCTGCGCGGTGACCAGTACGTCGTACCGCTCGCCCATGGCCAGCAGCAGCGAGCCCGTCTTCGCGTGCTCCACCGGGAAGCCGTCCGTGTGGGTGACCGTCAGTTCGTGGCCGCCGAGGGCGATCCGGAAGGCGGTGTCCCCGCCCGCGTTGATCAGGCGCAGCCGGATCCGGTCGCCGGGGCGGGCGGTGAAGACCGACGGGTCGTCCGCGACCTTGCCGTTGATCAGGTAGTGGGGGTAGGCGACATCGCCGGCTTCCTTGCCGAGGATGTCGCTGTCGGCGCCCACGAGCAGGCGCGAGGGCCCGCTGCCGGCGGTCGGCTGGGCGTGGGCGGCGTGGGCGGAGTCGCCCTGGCCCTTGCGGAGTTCGGCGAGGACGGCGTCCGGGGTGGCGCCGTCGACCCCGTCGATCCAGTCGTCCAGCACCACCACCCACTCCTTGTCGTAGGAGAGGGGCTCCTTCGGGTCCTCGACGATGAGCGGGGCGTACAGGCCGCGGTCCTGCTGGACACCGGTGTGCGGGTGGAACCAGTACGTCCCCGGCTCCGTGACGGCGAACCGGTACGCGAACGAGCCGCCCGGGGCGATGTCCCGCTGGGTCAGCCCGGGCACCCCGTCCATGTCGTTGCGCAGCGCGAGGCCGTGCCAGTGCAGGGAGGTGGCCTCGGGCAGGTTGTTGGCCAGGGTGAGGGCGAGGGTGCCGCCCGCCGTGACCCGCACCTCCTTGCCGGGCAGCCGGTCCCCGTACGCCCAGGAGCGGACGGTGTGCCCTCCGCCGAGGTCGAGCGGGGTGGCGGTGGCGGTGAGCTTGACCTCGGTGAGCGGTCCGGTGGCCTTGCGGGCGGCCTCGGCGGCCTTGACCTCCGGCCCGGCGGGGTCGACGTACCCCTCGGGTCCGTCGGCGGCGGAGCCGCCGTGGTGCATGGAGCCGTGGCGGCCCTGGCCGGCCTGCCCGCCCTGGCCGGAATCCGGTCCGGGAGGGCGGGCGCAGGCGGAGAGCAGCCCTGAACCGGCACCGGTGACGGCGACGGCGGCGGCTGCGCCGAGCAGGGCGCGACGGGTCGGAAGAGAGCGCATGGGAGCACCTAACGGTCGGGTGTTGCCGCGCCCCCGAGCGGCGCGGCGGCTCGCCGGGAACTGCACGTCAGGCGGGGACGTTACCCGGGGTGGGTATCCGATCGGAGGACCGACGCTGCGTTTGCATAGGATTAGTCACACTATGTCCCCTCATGGCTTCTCTCCGCGCACCGCCTGGCCGGTCGCGACGCTCATCGGCCTGGGCGCCGCCGCCTACACCGCGTGGGTGCTCGAAGTCGTCCTCTCCACGGGCCTGAACCCCATCGAGACGTACGTGAGCGAGCTGGCCGCCCAGGACCAGCCGCTCGGCGGCCTGTTCCGGGCCACCGACTTCACCGCCGGGCTGTTCGCCTTCCTCGGCGGACTGCTGGCGCTGCTCCGGCTGGTGCGGCACGCCGAGTCCCGCCGCCCGTGGGCGGTCGTCGGCTGGGCCGGGGTCACCCTGTTCGGCGCGGCCACCGCCGCCGACGCCTGGCTGCCGCTGAGCTGCGCGCCCACCGTGGACCCCGAGTGCGCCGCCCGCGAGACCGCCGGGCTGGTCCCCGCCACCCATCAGGCCCATGCCGTCAGCAGCAGCCTGGCCATGACCGGCGCCCTCGTCGGGATCGTGGCCCTCACCGTCGCCGCCCGCCGCTACGGCTGGTTCGCCCCGCTCGCCCGCTACGGGCCCGTGCTCGTCGCCCTCGAACTGCTCGCCACCGTCTGGACCCTGTCCGCCATCGCGCTGTTCACCGCCGGGCACGGCACCTGGGCCCTGGGCGCCGGGCAGCGGCTCCAGGTGCTGTTCGTCGCGCTGTGGCTGGGTCTGCTCGCGTACTCCGTCCACCGGGAGGGCCGTACATGACCACGCCGCACGGGAACACGCGGTACATGACCACGCGGTTCGGAAACACGCGCTGCGGGAACGGCGCCGGCCGGTTCGTGCGGGTGGACGGGGTCCCGCTGCACGTCGTGACCGAGGGCCGCGGGCCGGTGGTCGTGCTCAGCGCCGGGCTCGCCATGGCCTGGTTCGACTGGGACGAGGTCGCCGCCCTGCTGGTCGCCCGGGGCCGCACCGTCGTCCGCTTCGACCGCCCCGGGCACGGTCTCAGCGGCCCCGCCACCGCGCCGGCGACCGCGGCCGGGGAGGCCCACCGGATCGCCGGACTGCTGGACGCGCTGGGTCTCACGGACCCCGTCACCGTCGTCGGGCACTCGATCGCCGGATTCCACGCCGAGGCCTTCGCCCGCCTCCACCCGGAGCGCACCGCCGCCCTGGTGCTGGTCGACTCCAGCGTGGAGGAGGCCCCCCGAACCCTGCTGCCCGCGGCGCTGCGCACCGCTGCCGCCCGCGCGCTCGGCCGGGCGGTGACCGCCGCCGGACTGCCCGCCGCACTGGGACCGGGGGCCCGGCGGGCGACCGTACGGGCCTCCCGCACCGGCGGCGGTGATCCGGCCGCGCGGGACCTCGTACGCCGCTGCTACCGCACCGGCCGCGTCTGGCGCGGGGCCCTGCTGGAGAACGCGGGGTACCCGGACACGGCCGCCGAGGTACTGGCCCTGCGCGGGACGCACCCGCTGACCGCGCCGGCCACCGTCCTCGCGGCCCACGACGGCTCCGGGGGCCGCCGCGCCCTGCGCTGGCCGGCCCGGCAGGCGGACCTCGCCGACCGGCTCGGAGCCCGCTTCGAGCTCGTCGAGCCCGCCGGACACCTGGTCATGCTGGACCGCCCGGACCAGGTGGCCCGGGCGGTCCTGCACGCTTGAGGTCCTGTCCGGCTGAGCTCCTGTCCGGCTGAGGACTTGTCCGGCCGGTCAGGACCGCGCGTAGACCTTCTCCGCCCAGCCGGCGATCTGGTCGTCCGTGAGGTGCTTGGCCAGGTCGGCCTCGCTGATCATGCCGACGAGCTTCTTGTTCCGGATCACCGGCAGCCGCTTGATCTGGTGGCTCTGCATCTCCTCCAGGACCTCGGAGACGTCCGCACCCGCGTCGATCCAGCGCGGCGTGCCCTGGGCCATGTCACCGGCCGTCACCTTCGCCGGGTTGTGCCCCTTGGCCACACAGCCGACGACGATGTCGCGGTCGGTCAGGATCCCGCAGAGCCGTTCCGTCTTGTCGCTGATGGGCAGCGCGCCCACATTGAGGCGGGCCATCAGCTGAGCGGCCCGGTCCAGGGTCTCGGTGGCGGGGATCCACTGGGCCCCGGCGTGCATGATCTCTCCGGCGGTGGTCATCGCATCAACCTCCTGAGCGCCGATGTGCGGCGGGACGCGGACGCGTCCGCCGCGGCGTCTCCGTCCGGCACGGGCGGAATACAGGCGCACTACACGCGTGCACGCCCGTACGGGTGGGAGGCGCCCTCCCACCACCGTACGGGCGTGTCCCGTCACCCGCGCGGCGCAGCCCCGCGCTGCCCCAGCATGTCCGCCATCAAGGTGAGCTCCGAGCGCTGCGCGTCGACCATGCCCTGCGCCAGCTCCCGCTCGACCGGCGTCTCGCACAGCCGCGCACAGCCCTCGGCCATCGCGACGCCGCCCTTGTGGTGGTCGGTCATCAGCTGGAGGTAGAGCACCTCGGCGTCCCGGCCGGAGGCCGCGGCCAGCCGGGCGAGCTCCTCCTTGGTGGCCATGCCGGGCATCAGCGCGCCGGGCTTGGCGGCCTGCCCGCCGTGCTCGCCGTGACCGCCGTGGCCGGTGTGCTCGCCGTCGGCCCCTGACGTGCCCATCCAGGACATGGGCGGCTCTCCCGCCACCACCTTCGGCAGCCCCCACAGGTCCAGCCAGCCGAGCAGCATGCCCCGCTGGTTGGCCTGGGTGTTGGCGATGTCGTAGGCGAGGCTGCGGACCGCCTCGTCCTGGGTGCGGTCCCGCACGATGAACGACATATCCACCGCCTGCTGGTGGTGCACCGCCATGTCCCGCGCGAAGCCCGCGTCCGGCGAGTGCAACGCCGGTGTGCGGGCCGGCGTACCGGTGTCGCCGGTCGCGGCGGTGACCGTGGCGGCCGCCGCGAACAGCAGCGCCAGCAGCACGGCCGTGCCGGCGACCCAGTACGTACGGGGGGTGCGGCCGGACGGCCGGCTCACTGGCCGGCCACCCCGCTGGTGCAGGCCGCGCCCGGCTCCGGGGTCTGCGGGCCCTGCACGTACTTGGTGAAGAACTGCGCCACGCGCGGGTCGTCCGCCTTCTCCACCGTCAGCTGCTTGCCCCACGCGTTGAGCATGATCGCGCCGGCCTGCTCCTTGACCGGGCTCATCAGCGTGTACGGGGTCTTGGCCACCGTCTCGGCGAGCTTGTCCAGGTCGCCCTGGGCGGCCTTGTCGTTGTAGGTCACCCAGACCGCGCCGTGCTCCAGCGAGTGCACGGCGTTCACCTCGGGCACCGGGCTCTTGTAGACGTCGCCGTTGCAGTTCATCCAGCGGGGGTGGTGGTCACCGCCGACCGGGGGGTTCATCTCGTACTTCACCGGGGTCTCGACGTGGTTGCGGCCGAGGTTCTTCGCGTCCCAGGTCTGCTCGCCGTCGACCGGCGTCTTGCGGGCCAGTTCGACGGCGTCCTTCTTGCGCTGCTCGGTCTGCTTTTGGTCGATCATCACCCAGGCGCCGAAACCGACCAGGCCGACGACGATGACCGCCGAGGTCGTGATCGCGATCGCCTTGTTGCGCCGGTCCCGCGCTTTGTCGGCCCGGCGCATCTCGGCTATGCGCGCCTGGCGGGAGTGCTGGTCTGTGGTCTTTCCGGACTTGCTGGCCATGGTGCCCTGGTTCCTTCTGCTGAGGGGGGTGGATGGACGCGAAACCGGACCCGTCAGGTCCGCAGCACCTGGAGGACATGCAGGTCGGGGGCGCGCGCAAGTGCCAGGGGAGCCCGGATCCGGCCCGGACCGCCGGTCGCGGCGACGGGCGGCGGTTCGCCGCCGGCCACGGTCACGGCGGGCGGCGGCACGGGCAGCAGCCCCGGCATCACGTGCGCGAGGGGCGAGCAGCCGGGCAGGTCGTACGGGGACACGCAGACGGCGTGGGCCGGCTCGCGCGCCTGGACGGCCGTCGGGGCATGGGGTTCACCGGGCCGCGCGCAGAAGAGCAGCACTCCGGCGAGCACTCCGATGAGCACGCCGACGAGTCCGCCGGCGAGCCCGCCGTAGGCCGTCAGCAGGACGGCGCGCGGAAGGCCGGGACGTGTGTGACGCCCCCCGCGCGTGTGCTGCCGGCCCCCCATGGGCGCAGATGGTAATGCTCATGACCGGTCCACGGTCAGTGCGGGGGTGCCGCGAGCTTTGCCGGGTGCGTAATGTGGCGGAAACCACCGCTGGCGATACTGGGCCGGCCCGACTGTGCCCAAACCCTCGCGGTGGTGGTGCACAGGCCGTCTGAACTGCGAGGATGAAGGCATGGACAAGCAGCAGGAATTCGTCCTCCGGACGCTTGAGGAGCGCGACATCCGCTTCGTGCGCCTGTGGTTCACCGACGTACTGGGCTTCCTGAAGTCCGTCGCGGTCGCCCCCGCGGAGCTGGAGCAGGCCTTCGACGAGGGCATCGGCTTCGACGGCTCCGCGATCGAGGGCTTCGCGCGGGTCTACGAGTCCGACATGATCGCCAAGCCGGACCCGAGCACGTTCCAGATACTGCCGTGGCGCGCCGAGGCTCCCGGGACCGCCCGGATGTTCTGCGACATCCTGATGCCGGACGGCTCCCCGTCCTTCGCGGACCCGCGCTACGTTCTCAAGCGCATCCTGGCCAAGACCTCGGACCTGGGCTTCACCTTCTACACCCACCCCGAGATCGAGTTCTTCCTGCTGAAGGACAAGCCGCTGGACGGCACCCGTCCGGTCCCGGCCGACAACTCCGGCTACTTCGACCACACTCCGCAGAACGTGGGCATGGACTTCCGCCGCCAGGCGATCACCATGCTCGAGTCGATGGGCATCTCGGTCGAGTTCAGCCACCACGAGGGCGCCCCGGGCCAGCAGGAGATCGACCTCCGCTACGCCGACGCGCTCTCCACGGCCGACAACATCATGACCTTCCGCCTGGTGATGAAGCAGGTCGCCCTGGAGCAGGGCGTGCAGGCCACCTTCATGCCGAAGCCCTTCTCGGAGTACCCGGGTTCGGGCATGCACACCCATCTCTCCCTCTTCGAGGGCGACCGCAACGCCTTCTACGAGTCGGGCGCGGAGTACCAGCTCTCGAAGGTCGGCCGGTCCTTCATCGCGGGCCTGCTCAAGCACGCCGCCGAGACGGCAGCCGTCACCAACCAGTGGGTCAACTCCTACAAGCGCATCTGGGGCGGCTCCTCCCGCACGGCCGGCTCCGGCGGCGAGGCCCCCTCGTACATCTGCTGGGGCCACAACAACCGCTCGGCCCTGATCCGCGTCCCGATGTACAAGCCGGGCAAGACCGGCTCCTCCCGCGTCGAGGTCCGCTCCATCGACTCGGGCGCCAACCCCTACCTCACGTACGCCGTGCTCCTGGCGGCGGGCCTGAAGGGCATCGAGGAGGGCTACGAACTCCCGGCCGGCGCCGACGACGACGTCTGGGCCCTCTCCGACGCGGAACGCCGCGCGATGGGCATCGAACCCCTCCCGCAGAACCTCGGCGAGGCCATCGCCCTGATGGAACGCAGCGAACTGGTGGCCGAAACCCTCGGCGAGCACGTCTTCGACTTCTTCCTGCGCAACAAGAAGCAGGAGTGGGAGGAGTACCGCTCGGAGGTCACGGCCTTCGAACTCCGCAAGAACCTCCCGGTGCTGTAAGGGCAGGTCACAGCCCCTGCGGGCCACGCACGACACTCCGGGCCGACGGTCAGCGACCGTCGGCCCGGAGTCGCGGTTGGGCCCCGTCAGTGACCGAGGGCCGCCTTCGCTGCCACGATGAGCAATACGAAGGCCAGGTTGACCAGGCCCTCGATGACCGCCTGGGTGCGGGACGCACCGGCGTTCAGGGCTCCGAACAGAGCCCAGGAGAACTGCTGCGCCCCCGCGACCGACAGTGCGAGCCACCCCGCGCCGCTCGGCCCCAGCCCCAGGAGCGGGCTCACCGCCACGGCCGCCGCCGGCAGCACGGCCGCCTCGAAGATGGGCAACTCGCGCCGTCCGGCCCGTCGGACCTCGGCCCAGCCGACGGGCCTGCCAACCAGTCGTTCGCCGGCGAGGCTCGCATAGACATGGGCCGCCCAGAAGACCGCGCCCGTCACGAGAAGCAAGACGATGAGCTGGACGTACGGGAAGTCACCGGCCGCGCTGGCGGTGGCGATCACCGAAGCCGCGAGGATCGACCCGTAGACGGCTCCCGCGTGGTCCGTCCGCGATGCCGACCGGGTGTGGTCGGATCTGTGAGGCCATCGGAAAAGGCGGTGCACCCGTCCAACCTATAGACCGCGGCCCTCCCCCGGCCGCACCACACGCGGACGGGTGCGTTCCGCCGCTGCGCCCTCGCTACGCCGACTTGGCGGCCTGGCGCGGGCCGCGGCCCAGGCCTGCGGCGACCAGGAGGGCCGCCGCGAGCACGATCACCGCGTCGATCACGAGGACCGTGCGCACCCCGTCGAAGAGCGCCGTCTGCGTCGTGGCCAGGGCGCCGAGGAGCGGGATGCCGACGGTGAGGCCGACCTGCTGTGTGGTGGTGACCAGGCCGGTCGCCAGGCCCTGTTCCCCGTCGGGCACACCGCTCGTCACGACGAGTCCGTACGAGATGATCGCGCCGAGGTGGCACATGCTGGCCAGGGACACGGCGACGGCCGCCAGCAGGGCGCCCGACTGCGTGCCCACGCCGAGCAGTCCGGCGGTGAGCACGCCCTGGCCGGCCAGTGAGGCGACCAGCGTGCGGCGGGCGCCGAAGCGGCCGATGACCCTCGGGGCGTACCAACCGGCCACCACGGAGGCCGCGCCCTGGACGCCGAACACCAGACCCGTACGGAAGGACGACAGCCCCAGCGTCTCCTGGAGGTAGAGCGTCAGCACGAAGATGACCGCCGACATCATGGAGAACGTCACCAGTCCGCCCACATTGCCCCAGGCGACCGTACGCCGCCTCAACATCGGCAAGGAGACCAGTGGAGCCGGGGACTTCGACTCCACCACCACGAACGCGGCGAGCAGGGCGAGTCCGACGACCAGCGTGCCCCACACGTCCACACCGCCGAAGCCGCGCTCGGCCGCCGTCGACAGGGCGTAGATCACCGCGAGCAGACCACCGGTGACCGTGACGGCACCGGGCACGTCCAGCCGCGGCCGCTCGGGGGTACGCGACTCCGGCAGCAGCCCGGGCGCGAGGAGCAGCACGACCGCCGCGGCGACCGCGAGCAGGCCCATGGTGGAGCGCCAGCCCAGGGTGTCGGTCATGACACCGCCGAGCAGCATGCCGATGGTGAAGCCGAGCGAGAGCAGGGTGCCGGAGATGCCGAGCGCCTTGTCGCGCAGCGGGCCCTCCGGGAAGGTCGTGGTCAGCAGGGACATCCCGGTCGGCACGATGACCGCCGCGCCCAGGCCTTGCAGGGCCCGCCCGGTCAGGAAGGACGCCGGATCCCAGGCGAGGGTGGCGAGCATTGAGGCCGCGCCGAAGACCACGAGGCCGGTCAGGAACAGCTTCTTGCGGCCGAACAGGTCGGCGATCCGGCCGAAGAGGAGCAGGAAGCCCCCGGACGGCAGCGCGAACGCGGTGACCGCCCACTGGAGGGCGGACCGGCTCAGCCCCAGGTCCTCGCCGAGCACCGGCAGGGCCACGTTGAGCACGGAGAAGTCGAGCGCCACCATGAACTGGGCGGCGCAGAGTACGAAGAGGACCAGTCTGGCCCGGCCCGAGAGCCGGTCGGTCCCGGGAGCCGCCGTGTGCGGCCCGGTGCTTGTCGTCTGTGTGTCGATCGCCATGGTCACAGCCTCGCGGCCCGGGAATGCCCGTGCAGAGTGGGAACTTATCCTGTTGGCGGCACCACCAGGCAGCCGAACAGGGGGATTTCGTGGTCACACCGTCCGAAGCGCACCGCCGGACCGAACTCCGCGAGTTCCTCATGAGCAGACGCGCCCGGATCACCCCGGCCGAGGCCGGCCTGCCGGACGGCGGGGCCCGCCGCCGCACCCCGGGCCTGCGCCGGGAGGAGGTCGCGGTGCTCGCCGGAGTCGGGGCCTCCTGGTACCAGTGGCTGGAACAGGGCCGCGACATCACGGTGTCCTCGCAGGTACTGGACGCGGTGGGCCGGGTGCTGAAGCTCAGCAGCGCCGAACTGCGGCACCTGTACGTGCTCGCCGGGCTCAATCCGCCCGCCCTCGAGGTCGCCCCGGCCGACCGGGACATGTGCCAGGGGCTGAGGCGGCTGATCGACGCCTGGATGCCGTTCCCCGCGCACATCATGGACCGGTACTGGAACACGGTGCTGTACAACGACGCGGCCGCGCTGGTCTTCGGCATGCGCCCGGAGATCGTGCAGAACTGTCTGATCGCCTTCTTCACCGACCCCATCTACCGGGCCCGCTCCCCGCACTGGGAGGAGGTGGCCTGCCAGGTGGTGGCCCAGTTCCGGGCGGCCTGCTCGGAGCACCCGCACGACGAGGGGTTCCGGGCCGTGGTCGAGGAGGCGCGGGAGCTCAGCGCGGAGTTCACCGAGCTGTGGGAGCGGCGGGACATCGAGCCCGGAGGCCAGCTCCAGAAGCAGATGGTGCATCCCGTCGTCGGCAGGCTGTACGTGGAGTCGACCCAGCTGCGCGTCCCAGCCCGCCCGGACCTGGCGATCGTGCTCCACACCCCGCTGCCGGGCACCGAGACGGCGGAGAAGCTGGAGTGGCTGACCTCGCCGGAGGGCCGGCGGGGGTCGATGTACCCCCTCGCCGGCTAAACCCTCTTCCCGGGCCGGTCAGCGAACCCACCCGGGCGGGCCTGCGGAGTCTCCCGGACGTCAGCGGACCGCGCGGCGCCAGATGGGGCGGCCGGGTGCCGCGGCCGTGGTGGTGGTGTGGAGCTGCGCGTCCAGGCCCAGGACCGCCGTCGTCGAGCCCGCGGGTTCGACGACGGCCGCCGGGGCGCCCGCGTAGAGCATCCCGGACTCCGTCCACGCGGGCGGGCCGCCCAGGCCCGTCGTACCGATGGTGCCGCTGTCCGCGCGGCCCGAGATGAGGCGGCCCGCGACGCCGACCGCGCCGTAACCGGCCCGGCCGCCCGCCTCCGAGACGCTGGAGACCTGGGGCTTGCCCGGGCCCGCCGTGACCAGGGCGGAGCGGACGACCCCCGAGTCGGGGCGGCGGAAGTACAGCCGGACGCCCGCGCCGTCCGGGGCCGCCGAGAGGGGGACCGTCGTGGCGGGCAGGCCCGTCGGCTGCGGCCCGACAAGGGGGGCGCCCGGGGCGGCCTGGGTCCAGGCCAGGACCGACTTGGTGGTGGTGGCGTACACGTGGCGGCGCCCGGCGGAGTCGAGCGCCGTCACCGGGTCGCTCTGCAGGTCCTCGCCGCCCAGCCGCCGCCAGGAGGAGAAGCCGCCGTCCGGCTGCTGGGTGGCGGCCCGCAGGGTGCGCCGGGAGTCGCGGAGGTAGACGGTGAGGCGGCCGGCCGCGTCCACGGCCGCGGCCGGTGCGCTGATCGACGAGGTGCCGTCCTCGTCGACGTGCTCGGGGGTGCCGAGCGACTGCCACGGCCCGAACGCCCCGTCGGGCGCGGACTGGACGGCGTACACGACCTCGCGGCGGTAGTCCTCGGGCTGCGGGGAGCCGAAGACGGTGCGGGTGGCGAGGACCGCGATCCGCCCGTCCGGCAGGCGGGCGGTGGTCGCCCCCGGGTCGATGCCGGTGCCCGGGAGGAGGGACGGGCCCGTCCAGTCGCCGCCGGGGTTCCGGGTCCAGTACGCGGTCTGCCCGTCCAGCGTGGCGAACGCCCAGAGGCGGCCGGGCGTGCCCTCGACCAGCCAGGAGGTGTGGTCGGCGCGGGTGTAGCGCAGCGACTGCGCCCAGTTGCGCCCGGTCGGGTTGCCCGCGACCTTGCGGTCGCCGCAGCCCGAGGGGGAGCCGCAGTAGTCCTGGCGGTCCTGCCAGGCGTACGTCCGCAGGAAGCCGGTCTTCGTCTCGGCCGTCTGCGGGTCCAGCGCGTGCGGGAGGGTGCTGTTGTGGTAGCCGAGGTAGCTCTGGACCGCGAACCGGGGGCGGTCCGTGTACTGGGCGGCGTAGGCGGCCGAGGCGGCCTGCACGAACCGCGCCCCGTACATGTGGTCCTGGTGGTCGGTGTACCGGCCGCTCTCCTCGTACCGGCCCGGCGTCGGGTCCTGCATCCGTATCGTCGTCGGCTCGTAGCGGGCCAGGACCCCGGCTATCGCCTGTATCAGCTGGTCCTTCGTGTACGTGAACTGCTGCTTGACCGGGGTGCCGGAGGTCAGCTGGGCGCCCAGCGCCGGTATCCGGCCGTTCCACAGGCCGCGCAGGCTGTCGGGGGTGTCCGCGCCGGTGCTGCGGGCCTCGCGCAGCTGGAACCAGACCAGGTTGACGTGCGGCTTCGCTATGAGCACGTCGAGCTCGGCCTGGCCGCCGCCTGCGGTGGGTATGACGGTGCGCTTCCACGCGCTGGTCCGGTCCCCGGTGGCCATCTGCGCGTAGGCGGAGCGTATGCCGTTCTGCCGGGCCTCCGCGTAGTGGGTGCGGTCGGCGGGCTGCTCGGGGTCCCGGATGCTCGCGCCGTGCGCCTCGTTGCGGCCGTCGGCCTCGCCGGAAGTGAGGTAGGCGGTGGTGACGGGGACGCCGGACAGCAGCGAGCGGCTGAGGTCCGGGTTCATGAAGAACAGGTCGTCATCGGGGTGCGCGACGACCTGGACGACCGATCCGGCGGTGACGCTCGCGGGCAGTGCGGCGGCGCTCTTCTCCTGGGTGGCCCCGGCCGACGTCTGCTGGCCGGAGGCGACGGCGAGCACACCGGTGGTGCCGGCGGTGAGCACGCCGAGCAGAGCCGCGAAGCGGCGGCGGGTCATGGGCATCGGGCACGCCTAGGGTTCGATCGTCCGGGCGGGAAAACCGCTGAGCAGTCAGAGAGAGGCCATTACGGGGAACTTGGTTCACCGATTTCGGCGATGACTCCTGCTTTCCGGAAATGACCGGACGTGATTGTGCCCTGTGGAGTTTTTGATCCGGATATGTGACCGAAATGTGGAGGCCGTTCGTCCGCGTGGCTGCGATCCGCTGCGCTACGGACCCGCGTTGCGCGGGCCCACCGGCTGCCACGGAGCCAGGTGCGCGTCCGGGGCGTCCGCCGACGAGGTCACGTACAGCCGTGCGTCGAGCCCCACCACGGCCAGGCTGACCAGGTTCTTGCCGGTCATCGTCGAGGACGGGGCGCCGACGAACATCAGCGGCGACCGCTCCCACGGCCGGCCCCACCCGACGTCCGAGCCCAGCTGCCCGCCCGCCGCGCGGCCCGCCAGCACGTGCCCGCTCGCCGTCACCGAGCCGAAGCCCTTGAGCCCGCCGAGGTCGGTGAGATGGTTCAGCTTCAGCCCGCCGTCACCCGTCATGAGGGCGGTACGGACGTTGCCGGAGCCCGGCTTGCGGAACCACAGCCGCACCCCGCCCTCGCGGCCCTCCGCCGTGAGCGGGAGCGTGGTGTCCGGCAGTCCGGTGGCGGTGACCGGGCCCAGGGCGGCGCCCGGATTCGGCTGCACCCAGCCCACCACCGTCTTGGAGGTCGCCGAGAACACCATCCGGCGCCCGGCGCCGTCGGTCGCGGTGGCCGGGGTGCCGTGCAGGTCGGACCCGCCGTACTTCTCCCACGGCCCCCAGCTGCCGTCCGCCTGCTGCACCCTGCCGCGCAGGGTGTACGCACCGTCGCGAACGTACGCCGCCAGCTGCCCGGTGCCGTCGACCGAGACGGCCGGCGCACTGATGTCGGAGGTCCAGTTCTCGTCCGCCGTCTCCGGGGTGCCCAGCGACTGCCACTCCCCGAACTCCTCGGAGCCCGGCCCCTTCTGGACCGCGTAGACGATCTCGCGCTTGTAATCGGCGGGCTTCGCGCCGAAGGAGGTGCGGGTGCCGAAGGCGGCCATCCGGCCGTCTTTGAGGGTGACGGTGGACACCCCCGGGTCCATGCCGGTGCCGGGCAGCAGGTTCGGACCGCTCCAGCGGCCGATCAGGCCCTGCCGGTGCCAGACGGCGACCTGGCCGTCGAGCACCTTGAAGGCCCACAGTCCGTGCTCCTTGTCGGAGGCCAGCCAGGAGGTGCCGGTGCCGCGGGCGTAGTTGATGGAGTCCGACCAGTGGTTGCCCGCCGGGTGGTCGGCGACCTTGAGGTCGCCGCAGCCGGCGTCGCTGCCGCAGTGGTTCTGCTGGTCGAGCCAGGCGTAGGTGTCCAGGATGTCCAGCTTTTCCTTGGCCTCGTCCGGGTCCAGGGCGCTGGGCAGGGAGCCGTTGAAGTAGCCGAGGTAGTTCTGGAGCGCGAAGTGCGGGCGGTCCTTGACGTCCTTCGCGTACGCGGCGGTGGCCAGCTGTACGAAGCGGGCGCCGTAGAAGTGGTCCTGGTGGTCGGTGTACCGCTTGGTGTCGGGGTACCGGCCGGGGGTCGGGTCCTGGGAGCGCACGGTGGTCGGCTTGTACTGGTCCAGGATGCCGACGAGGGTCTGGACGACCTGGTCCTTGGTGTACGTGAACCTCTGCTTGACCGGGGTTCCGGAGGCGAGCATTGACTCCAGGCGGGGGACCTTGCCGTCCCACAGGCCGTGCAGGCTGTCGGGGACGTCGGCGTAGACGTTGCCGGCCTCGCGGAGCTGGAGCCAGACCAGGTTGACCTGGGGCCTGGCGACGAGGACGTCGACCTCGGCGTGGCCGCCGCCCCTGGTCGGGACGACGGTGCGCTTCCAGGCGCTGCCGCGGTCGCCGGTGGCCATCTTGGCGTAGGCGGCGCGTATGCCGTTCTGGCGGGCCTCGGCGTAGGCGGGCTTGTTGGGCGCGGTGGTGGCCTGCTTGGCGGAGCCGGCGTTGATGCCGTCGGCTTCGCCGGAGGTCAGGTAGACCGAGGTGACGGGGAGGCCGGCGGATATGGAGTAGCGCAGGTCCGGATTCATGAAGTAAAGATCGTCATCGGGATGCGCGATGATCTGGAGCACCCGGCCGGGGTCGGGCGCGTCCGCGGGGGCCGCGGGGGCGGTGGCCTTGCTGTCGGGAACCACGGGGGAGGCCAGGCGGTCGAGGGCGTCGTTGCCTCGGAGCATGAGCATGCTGCCAGCGGCGGTGGCCGCGCAGAGGGCGACGACCTTGACGAACCCGGCCCAGCGGTGGCCCTTCGGCTCCGGCGCGGTGCTTCCGGCCGCGGCGCTTCCGCGCCGGCGGCGTCCGCGCCCGGCTTCCGGTGCGGCGGGTTCGGTTACGGCGGTTCCGGCCCGGCGGCGTCCGCGCTTTGGCTCCGGCGCCACGGTGGCCTTCGTTCGGCCGCGCCGGCCGCCCGTGCGTTCGGCCTCGCGGGCCCGCCGTGCGGCCTTGCGTCCGCCGGGCGCCGGCTCCGGCCTGGCGGAGCCGGGGTAGGGGCGTCCGTCGGACATGGGGCTCCTCGCGGCCAGGGTCGGCGGGGAGTGGGCCCCATCACGCCATAAGTCTTCGGATAATCAGATAATCCCGCTCATGGTACGTGCCGGTGAGTCGAACGCCTGCTCCGGCCGGTGCTGTGGCTGGGAAGGTTTGCCGGGGCGCGGTTCCCCCAGCTACCTCCCCCAGACTCCGTCCGGGGGGACCCCCAGGGAGGTGCCCCCAGGGGCGGTGCATCGCAAGGCGGAGGCCCGCGGCTCGTAACTGGACGTACTTGCGCGGTCCGACAACGCCGCGAGGTGCCGTGCCGGGGGCCGTGGCCCGGTGAACCTTCACGGTCACAGCGCTAGGCTCACGTGGAGGTACGCCAGGGCAGTGGCAGCGACAACCGCGGGAGGCGGCGGGATGACAGTCCCGGGACGCAGGAGCAGCACCTTCATCCGGCTGCTTCGCAGCGGCTTCACCGACCCCTCCGCCGCCGCCCGGCTGCTCGACGCCGACGCGCTGGCCTCCGTACGCGCCGATCCGGTGCTCCTCGACGCCCTCGGGGCCACCGCCGATCCCGACCTCGCCCTCCTCGGGCTCGTACGGCTCGCCGAGGCGCAGCCGCCCGAGGAACTGTCCGTGCTCCTCGACACGCTGGTCAGCGCCAAGCCGCTGCGCGACCGGCTCCTCGGCGTGCTCGGCGCCTCCGAGGCCCTCGGCGACCACCTCGCCCGCCACCCCCGCGACTGGCACGCCCTCGTCACCTACGAGGCCGCCGACCTGCACCCAGGGCTCCCCGAGTTCGAGCACGGCCTCGCCGAGGCCCACGACCCGGTCGCGCTGCGCGTCGCGTACCGCCGCTGCCTGCTGTCCATCGCCGCCCGCGACGTCTGCGGGACCATAGACCTCGCACAGAGCGCCGCCGAGCTCGCGGACCTCGCCACCGCCACCCTCCGCGCGGCCCTGCGCATCGCGAGCGCCGCCGCCCCCGAAGACGCCGCCCAGTGCCGCCTCGCCGTCATCGCGATGGGCAAGTGCGGCGGCAACGAACTGAACTACGTCTCCGACGTCGACGTCATCTTCGTCGGGGAGGCGAGCAGCGGCAGCGACGAGGGCAAGGGCATCCAGGCCGCCACCCGCCTGGCCTCCCACCTCATGCGGATCTGCTCCGAGACCACCGTCGAGGGCACCATCTGGCCCGTCGACGCGAACCTCCGCCCCGAGGGCAGAAACGGTCCGCTCGTGCGGACCCTCTCCTCCCACCTCGCCTACTACCAGCGCTGGGCCAAGACCTGGGAGTTCCAGGCCCTCCTCAAGGCCCGCGCCGTCGCCGGGGACCCCGACCTCGGCGCGCAGTACATCGAGGCCATAAGCCCCCTCGTCTGGCAGGCCGCCGAGCGCGAGAACTTCGTCGCCGACGTCCAGAAGATGCGTCGCCGCGTCGTCGACAACATCCCCGCCGCCCAGGTCGACCGCGAGCTCAAGCTCGGCCCCGGCGGCCTGCGCGACGTCGAGTTCGCCGTCCAGCTGCTCCAGCTCGTACACGGCCGCAGCGACCACACCCTGCACTCCGGCACCACCCTCGACGCCCTGCACGCCCTCGCCGCCGGCGGCTACGTAGGCCGCACCGACGCCGCCCAGCTGCACGACGCGTACCGCTTCCTGCGCACCATGGAGCACCGCATCCAGCTCTACCGGCTGCGCCGCACCCACCTCGTCCCCGAGGACGAGCACGACCTGCGGCGCCTGGGCCGCTCCATGGGCCTGCGCACCGAACCCGTCGCCGAACTCAACAAGGCCTGGCGCCGCCACGCCTCCGTCGTGCGCCGCCTGCACGAGAAGCTGTTCTACCGGCCGCTGCTCGACGCCGTCGCCCAGCTCACCCCCGGCGAGACCCGGCTCTCCCCGCGCGCCGCCGGCCAGCGCCTCGAAGCCCTCGGCTACGCCGACCCGGCCGCGGCCCTGCGCCACCTCGAGGCCCTCGCCTCCGGCGTCACCCGCAAGGCGGCCATCCAGCGCACCCTGCTGCCGGTCATGCTCGGCTGGTTCGCCGACTCCGCCGACCCGGACGCCGGGCTGCTCAACTTCCGCAAGGTCTCCGACGCCCTGGGCAAGACCCCCTGGTACCTGCGCCTGCTCCGCGACGAGGGGGCCGCCGCCGAGAACCTCGCCCGCGTCCTGTCCGCCGGCCGCCTCGCCCCCGACCTGCTGATGCGCGCCCCCGAGGCCGTCGCCCTGCTCGGCGACCCCGAGGGCCTCCAGCCCCGTGCCCACGAGGCCCTGGAGCAGGAGGTGCTCGCCGCCGTCGGCCGCGCCGAGAACCCCGAGGCCGCCGTCGCCGCCGCCCGCGGGGTCCGCCGCCGCGAGCTCTTCCGCACCACCGCGGCCGACATCATCCGCTCCTACGGCACGGAGGACAGCCCGGCCGAAGAGGACCACGGAGCCCTCGTCGACCAGGTCGGCGGAGCCGTCTCCGACCTCACCGCCGCCACCGTCGCGGGCGCCCTGCGCGCCGCCGTCGGCTCCCACTGGGGCGACACCCTGCCCACCCGCTTCGCCGTCATCGGCGTCGGCCGTTTCGGCGGGCACGAACTGTCCTACGGCTCCGACGCCGACGTCCTGTTCGTCCACGAACCCCGCGAGGGCGTCGACGAACAGGAGGCCGCGAAGGCCGCCCAGGCCGTCATCGCCGAGATGCGCCGCCTGCTCCAACTGCCCACCGCGGACCCGCCGCTGCTCATCGACGCCGACCTGCGCCCCGAGGGCCGCTCCGGCCCGCTGGTGCGCACGCTGGCCTCGTACGCCGCGTACTACCGGCGCTGGGCCCTGACCTGGGAGAGCCAGGCCCTGCTGCGCGCCGAACCGGTCGCGGGCGACGCCGAGCTGGGCCGGCGCTTCATCGACCTGATCGACCCGCTGCGCTACCCGATGGAGGGCCTCGGCGAGGACGCCGTACGGGAGATCCGCAGGCTCAAGGCCCGGATGGAATCGGAGCGGATGCCGCGCGGCGCCGACCCGACCCTGCACACCAAACTCGGCCGCGGCGGCCTCAGCGACGTCGAGTGGACCGTCCAGCTGATCCAGATGCGACACGCGTGGGCCGAACCGGGACTGCGCACGACCCGCACCCGCGAAGCGCTGGCCGCCGCCCACGCGGCCGGGCTGATCCCGACCGAGGAGGCGCAGATCCTGGACGAGGCCTGGGTACTGGCCACCCGGGTCCGCAACGCGGTGATGCTGGTCCGCGGCCGCGCCGGGGACACCTTCCCCTCCGAAGCCCGCGAACTGGCGGCGGTGGGCCGCTACCTCGGCTACGCGGAGGGCACGGTCGGCGAGCTGCTGGACGACTACCGCCGCATCACCCGCCGCGCCCGCGCGGTCGTGGACGAGCTGTTCTACGGGGCGTAGGGGCCGTGCGACCCGGCACGGGAGCGGGACCTCGCCGCCGACCCCTGTACGGCGGCGAGGTCCCACTCCCGAGGCACAGCCCGGAGAGGGGCTAGGGGATGGGCTTGTCGTAGGACTTGTCCTGGTCGGAGTCGTAGACCTGGGTGCCCTGGGCGTCGTAGCCCTTGATCCGCGGGGCCTGGGTGACGGCCCGTTCCAGGATGCCGGTGGCGGCGAACCAGCCGTGGTCGAGGGCGGCTTCGGCGGTGGCGCCGCCGTAGCTGACGGTGACCCGGGCGACGCGGGGGTCGACGACGGTGCCGATGCTGCCCCAGCGGTAGGGCAGCTTCCAGGGGCCCTCGGAGCTCAGCCGCTGCAGGTAGAGCTTGCCTCCGTTGATGTCGGGAACGACGGGGCCGCGCTCGGGATTGTCGTCCGCACCGACGGAGGTGTTGAGGCCGCTCGTCTGGCCGTTCTTGATGCTGCAGATGATCCGGGTGGGCGTCGGGTTCTCCTTGACGGCGACGATGTAGCGGCCGTCGCCCGGGGTGTTGTCGTTGCCGGTGCTGCGGTGGGCGAGCAGGATCCGGTAATCGGCGGCCTTGCCCAGGTCGCTGCGCTGGAAACCCGCCCCGCCGGGGCGCTGCCGGTCGTACTCCAGGCACTGCTCCAGCCCGGCGGCCGCCTCCGGGAGGGTGATGCCGTCGGCGAGCTGCCCGGGAGTCGCCGGAGCGGCCGGCCCGGCGGGCGGCTGGGGCGACTGCGGCGCCGCGCTCGGCGTCGGGCCGCCACCCGCCACGGTCACGCGGTCCGAAGGCCCGGCGCCGCGGTCGCCGGTGAGGGCGATGGCCGTGACCGGTACGACGGCCAGCACGACCAGGGCCGCCCCCGCCACCGCCAGCCTGCGCCGCCGCTGCTCCACGCGGCCCTGCCGGACGATCGCCTGGTACGGCGCGGGAGCGGGCCGCACGGCCGTCGCGCCCTGGGCCATCTGCACCCGCAGGTCCGACTCGAAGCCGTCCTGCCCGCCGTGGCCGTCTTGTCCGCCGTGCCCGCCCTGCCCGTCGTCTCGCCCGTTCACCGGAGCGCCCCCTGATGCGTTTCGTTCGTCATCGTGATCTGCCCCAGCCCGGGCCAGGCGCGCAGCTTCGCCAGCGCTTTGGACGCCTGGCTCTTGACCGTGCCCTGGGAGCAGCCCAGGACATCGGCGGTCTCGGCTTCCGAGAGGTCCTCCCAGTACCGCATGACCACCACCGCCCGCTGTCGGGCGGGTAGTTGGGCCAGCGCCTCCATCAGCACGCTGCGCTCGTCGGCCCACGCCACGGCGTTGTCGCGCACGGAGGTGTCCGGCACGCTGTCCGTCAGCCGCTCGGCGACCCGGCGCTTGCGGAACCGGTCGCTGTTGCAGGTGACCAGCATCCGGCGGACGTACGCCTCGGGGCTGTCACTGCGCGCGACCCGCCGCCACGACCGGTACGCCTTCGCGAGCGCGGTCTGGGTCACGTCCTCCGCATCGTGCGGATCGCCGGTCAGCAGGTACGCGGTCCGCACCAGATGAGTCCAGCGCGCGGCGACGAACGACTGGAACTGAGCCTCTTCTTGGGCTTGCATCGGCACCCCCTTCGCCCCCTTGACCACCTCCTGTTCGAGTTCGGTTGCCCGGCGCCGGGAAAAATCTCATGCGGCCTCGGCCGCGCCGCGTCACACGTCCAGGGACGCGAAGACGCCTCGGGCCGGCGTGCCGTCCGGGGTCTGCCACGTCGCCGAGACGTGGGCGGGGGTGTCCGGACCCGCCGGAGCGCCCGGGTGCAGGACGCGGGTCACCGAGAGGGTGGGGCCGTCCTTGCCCGGGACGACCGTGACCGTGGGGTCGGGGGCGTCGCTCTCGCTCTGGGCCTGGGGGACCGCCTCGCCCCGGAACAGCGCACGCAACCGGGCCAGCAGGACCGGGTCCTGGGCGCCGTCGTAGATCCACCGCAGCCCCAGTACGCCGTGTTCCGACGTGCCGACGAGGGCGTGCTCGGCGCCCTCCAGCGGGGCCCCGCGGTAGGTGAGGGGGACGTGGTAGGCGACCGGGCCGTCGCCGGCGCCATCGGTGACGACCATGAACTCGATGCCGACCTCGCCCTCTGGGTCGTCCAGCCGGAAGCCGCCCGCCTTGGCCAGCTCCGGGGTCCGGCCGGGCCGTCCCGCGTACCAGGGCTGCGACGGGAGCCAGGACGCCAGGAGCTCCAGCTTGCCGGGGGTCATGGTGGTGTGGTGGATGACAGCCATGCGGACGTGACTCCAGGGGATAGCGGGGGATGGCGGTGGACGAACTGCCCTCCGGATCCTAGGACTTCGCCCCGCCCCGCAGGGTCCGGGCGTACGTGAGGAACGCCGCCAGCCCCAGTTCGAAGGCCGCGTCCGCCCGGCCGGCGCCCACGGTGGACAGGGCGCGGGCCAGCAGCGGGGTCTGCGGGGACGGTTCCCACATGGCCTCGGGGGCGGCCAGGTCCAGGGCCGAGCCCAGGATCAGGTTCTCCAGGGCGGTCAGCAGCGGCATCACCTGGGCGCTGCCGAACCCCGCCGCCAGCAGCAGGGCGACCGCGCGTTCGTAGTGCGCGAGCACCCGCGGGGCCCGGACCGGCGTGGTCATCAGCAGCGGGATGGCCCGGGGGTACGCGGCGAAGGCCGCCCGGTAGGAGCGCGCCCACTCCTCCAGGGCCCGGTCCCAGGGCTCCAGGGTCAGGGCCTCGTCGGTGATCCGCTCGCACACGAGCTCCCGTATCAGCTCCACCACCCCGGCCCGGCCGTCCACGTGGTGATACACCGACCCGGTCTGCACCCCGAGCGCCCGGGCGATCTGCGGAACGCTGAACTCGCCCTGCTCCGCGACCAGTTGCAGGGCGGTCCTGGCGATCCGCTCCCGGTCGAGGAGGGGGGTGCGCGGCCGTGCCATCGGTTCTCTCCCTCTTCAAGGTCTTCCCGTATGCCAAAACCGGAGGCTACATTGCCGCAAACCGAAAGCCTTTAGGTTTCTGCCTCCCCAGCAGAAGGGCCCCTGCCTTGCCCGAAAGCACCACACCGGCCGAGCTGCGCCCCGCAGCGCTCGGCACCGCCGACATCACCTTCTTCGTCGTCTCCGCAGCCGCCCCGCTCACCGTCATGGCCGGCGTCGCCCCCGTCGCGATCCTGCTCGGCGGCATCGGCGCCCCCGCCGGGTACCTCCTCGCCGGCCTCACCCTCGCCGTCTTCGCCGTCGGTTTCACCGCCATGAGCCGCCACGTCCGCAGCGGCGGAGCCTTCTACGCCTACATCACCCGCGGCCTCGGCAAGCGCGTCGGCATCGGCGCCGCGCTCCTCGCCCTCATCGGCTACAACGGCATGGAGATCGGCGTCTACGGGCTCCTCGGCACCACCACCGCCGACACCGGCCGCGCCCTCTGGGGACTCGACATCCCCTGGCTCCCCGTCTCCCTCGCCGGGCTCCTGCTGATCTGGTACGGCGGCTTCCGCTCCATCGACTTCGGCGCCAAGCTGCTCGGCGTGCTGCTCGTCGCCGAGACCGGGATACTCGTCCTCCTCGCCGGAGGGGTCCTCCTCAAGGGCGGCGCCCACGGGCTGTCGGCCGCCTCCTTCGCCCCCGGCGCCGTACTCGTCCCCGGCACCGCCGCCGTCCTGGCCTTCGCCTTCGCCGCCTTCACCGGCTTCGAGTCGACCGTCATCTACCGCCGCGAGGCCCGCGACCCCCAGCGGACCATCCCGCGCGCCACCTACCTCGCCGTCGCCTTCCTCGGCCTCTTCTACGCCTTCGTCGTCTGGACCGTCATCCAGGCCTTCGGCGCCGAAGAGGTGGTCACCGCCGCCACCGAGGACCCCGGCGGCCTCTTCTTCGCCGCGATCACCACCTACGTCGGCCCCTGGGCGGCGGACCTGATGCACGTCTTCATCGTCACCAGCGTCATCGCCTCCCTGCTCGCCTTCCACAACGCCATCAACCGGTACGCGCTCGTCCTCGCCGAGGAAGGCGTCCTGCCCGCCGCCCTCGGCCGCGTCCACCCCCGTCACCGCTCCCCGTACCTGGCCGGAGCCGCCCAGACCGCGCTCGGAGCCGTGATCGTCCTCGGCTTCGCCCTCGCCGGAGCCGACCCCTACCAGCAGCTGCTGCTGTGGGTGAACACCCCGGGCATGATCGCCCTCATGGCCCTGATGCTGCTCACGGCCCTCGCCGTACCCGTCTACTTCCGGCGCGTCGCCCACCGGGAAGGCCCCTGGCGGACCGTCGTCGCGCCCGTCACCGCCGCCGTCCTGCTGGCCGTGGCGATCTTCCTGGTCGTCTCCAAGGTGGCGCTCTTCACCATGGCCTCCACCGCCGTCAACACCCTCCTCGTCGCCCTCGTCCCCGCCGTCTTCCTGGCCGGCCTCGCCCTCGCCCAGCGGCTCAAGACCCACCGCCCCGAGGTCTACGCCCGCTTCGCCGAAGAGCCCGCCCACCCCGAAGGAGCAGAGCAGTGCCCGCTGCCGACACCGTCCTCACCGGAGCCCGCGTCCGCACCCTCGACCCCGGCCGCCCCGAGGCCCGCGCGGTAGCCGTCCGCGACGGGCAGATCACCGCCGTCGGCGACGAGGCCGACGTACGCGACTGGCGCGGCCCCGGCACCGAGCTGATCGACCTCGGCGGCGCCACCCTCACCCCCGGCCTCACCGACGCCCACAGCCACCCCGTCTGGGGCATCGAGATGGCAGCGGGCACCGACCTCTCCGCCGTCCGCGACCTCGCACAGCTGCGGGCCGCCCTGCGCACCGCCGAGCGCACCAAAGGCTGGGTCGTGGGCCACGGCCTCGACCACAACGCCTTCGGCGGACAGCCCGTCGACCGCACCCTGATCGAGGACGCGCTGGACGGCGCCCCCGCCTTCCTGCGCCTCTACGACGGCCACTCGGCCCTCGCCAGCGGCCCGGCCCTGGCCGCCGCCGGCATCACCGGCCCCCGCACCTTCGCCCAGCGCTCCGCCATCGTCTGCGACGCCGGCGGCCGCCCCACCGGCCACCTCGTCGAGCACGCCGCGATGGCGCTGGTCGGAGCCCTGGTCCCCAAGCCCACCCACGCCGAACGCCGCACCCGCCTCGTCGCCCTCCTCGACGCCATGGCCGCCACCGGACTGACCGGCGCCCACGTCATGGACCTCGGCGACGGAGACGTACCGGCCCTCCTCGCGACCGTCGAGTACGAGGGCCACCTGCCGCTGCGGCTGCGCCTGGCCCCCTGGTGCATGCCGGGTGCGGACGAGGAGGAACTGGCCGGGCTGATCGAGCTCCAGCGCCTGGCCGGCCGCCACTGGCAGGTCGGCGGCGTGAAGTTCTTCATGGACGGCACCGTCGAGGGCGGCACCGCCTGGCTGGAGCACGCCGACTGCCACGGCCAGGGCACCGACGCCTTCTGGCCCGACCCGCGGGCCTACGCCCGGGCGGTACGGGTCCTCGACGCGGCCGGCGTGCGCACCGCGACCCACGCCATCGGCGACGCGGCGGTCCGCCACGTCCTGGACACGGTCGCCGCGCTCGGCGGGCAGGCCCGGATGCGGCACCGGATCGAGCACATCGAAACCGTGCCCGACGACCAGCTGAAGCGGTTCGCGGAGCTCGGGGTGATCGCCTCGATGCAGCCGCCGCACACCGCGTACACCCGCGCCGACCACACCGACGAGTGGTCCAGGCGGCTGGGGGAGGACCGGGCCGGGCGCGCCTGGCGCTGCCGGGACCTGCGGGACGCGGGAGCGGTCCTCGCGCTCGGCTCCGACTGGCCCATCGCCCACTACGACGCCCGCCAGGTCCTGGTCACCGCCCGCAGCCCGCTCGGCGCGGCATCGGCGGGACCGGCCCTGACCGGGCTGATGGCGCTGGAGGGGATGACCTCGCACGCGGCGCTCGCGGCCGGGGAACAGCAGGTGGCGGGCCGGATCGCACCCGGCAGGAGGGCGGATCTGACGGCCTTCGCACTCGACCCGGTCACGGCCGGGGTGGACGAGCTGGCCGAGGCCCCGGTCCGCCTCACGATGTCCGGCGGGCGCGTCACCCACCGGGAGAGCGGGATCCGGGGGGCCTAGCGGCGGAAGCGGTTCAGCAGCGCCGCCGCCGGGTGCGGACCCGCGTGCTCGGGGTGGCGCGGCAGCTGGTGCGGGAGCGAGCCGAACCAGGCCCGCGAGGTGCTGTAGCCGAAGGCCAGGCAGAGCATGCCGCCCACGGCGTCGAGCCAGAAGTGGTTGGCGGTGGCCACGATCACGACGAGGGTCGCCGCCGGGTAGAGCAGGCCCAGGATCCGGGCCCAGGGGGCCGAGGCGACCGCGAAGATCGTCAGCCCGCACCAGAGCGACCACCCTATGTGCATGGACGGCATCGCCGCGTACTGGTTCGACATGTGCTTGAGGTTCCCGGAGGCCATGGAGCCCCAGGTGTGGTGGACCAGCACGGTGTCGACGAAGTCCTGCCCGTTCATCAGCCGGGGCGGCGCGAGCGGGTAGAGGTAGTAGCCGACCAGGGCGACGCCCGTGGTGGCGAAGAGCACGAGGCGCGTGGCCGCGTAACGCCCGGGATGAAAACGGTAGATCCACACCAGCACGCCGATGGTCACGATGAAGTGGAGCGTGGCGTAGTAGTAGTTCATGCCCACGACCAGCCACGTCACGGAGTTCACGGCGTGGTTGACGGTCTGCTCGACGGCGATGCCCAGCGTCCGCTCGGCGCTCCAGATCCAGTCGGCGTTCGCGAGGGCGGCCGCCTTCTGCTCCGGCACCGCGTTGCGGATCAGCGAGTAGGTCCAGTAGCTGACCGCGATGAGCAGGACCTCGAACCAGATCCGCGGCCGGCGCGGACTGCGCAGCCGGGTCAGCAGGGAGCGCTCGGACCCCGTCCGGACCTCACTCTCGGCCACGGGGGGTGACGAGACGTCCGTCCGGGTTTCCAGTGTCTTCACGCTCGCTTCACCCATGGGGAGAGAGTCTGCCAGATGCGATCTCGCCTCCGATCATCCCTCGGGACGGTCTTGGGCGCCTGCGCTCCGACCTACGGACTACTCCGGCCTGAGGGACGGCTGCGGCCTACGGACGACTCCGGCCCCGGGCCTGTCCGGGGCCGGAGGCCGTGGACCCCCGGACGACCAGCTCGGGCAGGAAGACGAACTCGCTGTGCGGGGCCGGCGTACCGCCGATCTCCTCCAGCAGGGTCCGGACGGCCGCCTGCCCCATGGCCAGGACCGGCTGCCGGATGGTGGTGAGCGGCGGATCGGTGAACGCTATGAGAGGGGAGTCGTCGAAGCCGACCACCGACACGTCCTGCGGCACCCGCAGCCCCTGCTGCCGGGCGGCGCGGATCGCACCGAGCGCCATCATGTCGCTCGCGCACACCACCGCCGTGCAGCCCCGCGAGATCAGTGCGGTCGCGGCGGCCTGGCCGCCCTCCAGCGTGTACAGGGAATGCTGGATCAGCTCCTCGGTCTCGGCCTCGTCGAGCCCGAGCCGCTCCTTCATCCCGAGCCGGAAGCCCTCGATCTTGCGGACCACCGGCACGAAGCGCTTCGGCCCGACGGCGAGCCCGATCCGGGTGTGCCCCAGCGCCGTCAGGTGGGTGACCGCGAGCTGCATCGCCGCGCGGTCGTCGGGGGAGACGAAGGGCGCCTGCACCTTGTCGGAGAACCCGTTGATGAGGACGTACGGGACGCCCTGGCCGCGCAGTTGGTCGTAGCGGCCCATGTCGGCGGTCGTGTCCGCGTGCAGGCCGGAGACGAAGATGATCCCGGAGACCCCGCGGTCGACGAGCATCTCGGTCAGTTCGTCCTCGGTGGACCCGCCGGGCGTCTGCGTGGCCAGCACGGGCGTGTAGCCCTGCCGGGTCAGCGCCTGGCCGATGACCTGGGCGAGCGCCGGGAAGATGGGGTTGTCCAGCTCGGGCGTTATCAGGCCGACGAGGCCCGCGCTGCGCTGGCGCAGCCGTACGGGCCGTTCGTAGCCGAGCACGTCGAGCGCGGCCAGTACGGATTCACGGGTGCCCGCGGCCACACCGGGCTTGCCGTTGAGCACGCGGCTGACTGTGGCTTCGCTGACCCCCGCCTGGGCTGCGATGTCGGCTAGCCGTGCGGTCACGGGATTGGACTGTACCGGTCGCACGTTCAGATTGCCCACCACGTGCACGAGTCCGGTGGCAGCAGCACCGTGCGGCCGTCCGTCTCCACGGGCGCGCTGGACAGTACGGGGCGGCCGGGCTCCGGGAGTTCGACCGGGGTGGGCCGGCTGTTGAGGGTGCAGGCGAAGCCGGGCCGGGTGAAGAGGAGCACGTCCTGGGGCGCGGGCAGCCAGGTCAGCGGGCCCGAGTCCGGGGAGCCGAGACCGGGCAGGGCCCGGCGCAGTTCCAGGGCGGCGCGGTAGAGCTCGAGGGTGGAGTGCGGATCGCCGGTCTGGGCGGCGACGCTGAGGCCGCCCCAGCCGGCGGGCTGCGGCAGCCAGGTGCCCGACGGGCCGAAACCGTACGGGGGCTCCGCGCCGGACCAGGGCAGCGGCACCCGGCAGCCGTCGCGCAGCCCGTCCTGACCCGCGGTGCGGAGGAAGGCGGGGTCCCGGCGGGCCTCGTCCGGGAGGTCGGCGACCTCCGGCAGGCCCAGCTCCTCGCCCTGGTAGACGTACGCCGACCCGGGCAGGGCCAGCATCAGCAGCGCGGCGGCCCGCGCCCGCTCCAGGCTGCCGAAGCGGGTCCGGTGCCGTACGACGTCGTGGTTGGACAGCACCCAGGTGGTGGGCGCCCCCACCGAGGCGGTGGCGGCCAGGGACTCGTCGATCACGGTCCGCAGGGCGGTGGTGTTCCACGGGCAGTTCAGGAAGCGGAAGTTGAAGGCCTGGTGCAGTTCGTCGGGGCGGACGTAGAGGGCGAGGCGCTCGGAGGTCGGCACCCAGGCCTCGGCGACCCCGATCCGGGGGCCCTCGTAGGAGTCGAGGAGCCGGCGCCAGGAGCGGTGGATCTCGTGGACCCCGTCCTGGTCGAAGAAGGGGAGCGGCTGCGTGCCGATGAGGGTGGCCTGGGCGCCGTGCCCGATGTCGGGCAGGCCGGCGGCCTTGACCATGCCGTGGGCCACGTCCACCCGGAAGCCGTCGACGCCGAGGTCGAGCCAGAAGCGCAGGACGGAGGCGAACTCGGCGGCGACCTCCGGATGGCCCCAGTCCAGGTCGGGCTGCTCGGGGGCGAAGAGGTGCAGGTACCAGGCGCCGTCCTCGACACGGGTCCACGCGGGGCCGCCGAAGACGGACTCCCAGTCGTTCGGCGGCTCGGCGCCGCCGGGCCCCCGGCCGGGGTGGAAGTGGTAGCGCGCCCGGGCCCGCGGATCCCCGGCGCGGGCGGCCCGGAACCACGCGTGCTGCTCGGAGGTGTGGTTCGGCACCACGTCCACGATGATCCGCAGCCCCAGTGCGTGGGCGGCCCGTACGAGGTCGTCGGCGTCGGAGAGGTCCCCGAAGAGCGGGTCGACGGCCCGGTAGTCGGCGACGTCGTAGCCGCCGTCCGCCTGCGGGGAGACGTAGAAGGGGGTCAGCCACACGGCGTCGACCCCCAGGCGGGCCAGGTGGGGGAGGCGCTCGCGCACCCCGCGCAGGTCCCCGACGCCGTCGCCGTCGCTGTCGGCGAAGGAGCGCACGTACACCTGGTAGATGACGGCATCACGCCACCAGCCACTGCTTGCGGTGGCGTTGCTGGAAGCGCTTGCAAGCTGGACGGCCGTCGACTCATGGGTCATATCGGGGTCAACGCGAGCACACGCCCCCTGGTTGCGGGCCGGGACAGTCGAAGGTGACTCGAACTAACAGCAAGCTGCGGCAACCGTACGGACACACCGATGTAACGATCAGCCCTTCTTGCAGAAAATTGCCGCAAGCCCTTTCGGTCTTCTTTCAGCCTTGTTACGTTCCTGGCAACTCGGGACCGCGAGGGCGCGGCCGGGATCATCGAAGGAGTTCATATGCGGCGTGGCATAGCGGCCACCGCGCTGGTCGCGGCCCTGGCGCTCGCGGCGACGGCTTGCGGTGGGGACGACAAGGACGCGGCCGGCGAGACGAAGGCCGGCGGCGAGCTGTCCGGCACCGTCACCTGGTGGGACACGTCGAACGACGCCGAGAAGGCCAGCTTCCAGAAGATCGCCGAGGCGTTCACCGCGAAGCACCCGAAGGTGACCGTCAAGTACGTCAACGTCCCGTACGGCGACGCGCAGAACAAGGTCAAGAACGCCTTCAGCAGCGGTTCCGACGCCCCCGACGTGATCCGCGCCGACGTCGGCTGGGTCGCCGACTTCGCGTCCCTGGGTTACCTCGACGAGGTCCCGGCCGAGACGGCGAAGAAGGTCGACTCCGAGTTCCTCGCGCAGGCCGCGGCCAGTGGCAAGTACGAGGGCAAGACCTACGCCGTGCCGCAGGTCATCGACACCCTCGGCCTCTTCTACAACAAGAAGATGCTCGCCGACGCCGGGGTCCAGCCCCCCAAGACGCTCGAGGAGCTGAAGACCGCCGCCGCCGCCATCAAGGCGAAGACCGGCAAGGCCGGGCTCTACCTGCGCGGCGACGACTCCTACTGGTTCCTCCCGCTGATCTACGGCGAGGGCGGCGACCTGGTCGACGCGAAGAACAAGACGGTCACCGTCGACAACGCGGCGGGCGTCAAGGCGTTCAAGACCGCCCGTGACCTGGTCACCTCGGGCGCGGCGGTCACCAACGCCACCGACGGCTGGACCAACATGCAGACGGCCTTCAAGTCCGGCGAGGCCGCCATGATGATCAACGGTCCGTGGGCGGTCGCCGACACCTACGCCGGTGACCAGTTCAAGGACAAGGCCAACCTCGGCGTCGCCGCCGTCCCGGCCGGCTCGGTCAAGGCGGGCGCCCCGCAGGGCGGCCACGACCTCGGTGTCTACGCCGGTTCCAAGAACCGCGCCGCGGCCCACGCCTTCGTCGACTACATGACCTCGCAGGAGGTCCAGGTGCAGTCGGCCAAGGAGCTGAGCCTGCTCCCGACCCGCACGGCCGCCTACGAGCAGCCGGACGTCAAGAGCAGCGAGATGGTGCAGTTCTTCAAGCCGGCCGTGGACAAGGCCGTCGAGCGCGCCTGGATCCCGGAGAACGGCTCCCTCTTCGAGCCGCTGAAGGTCGAATACACCAAGGCGATCACCGGAGCGTCGAGCCCCGAGGACGCCGCCAAGGCGGCCGGCGTCGAGTTCCGCAAGATCCTCAAGGGTTGGAAGTAACGACAAGATGGCTGCTCACACCAGCCAGTCGGTGGCGAAGGCCGCGGGCGACGGCGTCGAGAACGACGCCGCCGCCCGCGGCCGGAGCCGCAGGACTGACAGCGGGAACACACGTGGACTGAGGCGTGCCCTCGCCACCCACTGGTACGCCTGGGCCATGATCGCCCCGGTGGTGCTCGTACTCGGCGTGATCATCGGCTGGCCGCTCGTCCGCGGCGTCTACCTGTCGCTGACCGACGCCAACGAGCGCAACGTCGCCCGCACGATCGGCGCGCGTCACATTGACGCCACGTACGAGTTCGTCGGACTCGACAACTACACGGCCGTGCTCGGCGACCCGGTGTTCCTGCAGCGGCTGGTGTGGACGGTGATGTGGACCGTCGCGTGCGTGTCCATCACCTTCACCCTCGGCCTGGTCCTGGCCAACATGCTCAACCGGGACTTCCGGGGCCGCGCCGCCTACCGGATGGCGCTCATCCTGCCCTGGGCCGTCCCCGGCTTCGTCTCGGTCTTCGCCTGGCGGTTCCTCTTCAACCGCGACAACGGCATCCTCAACAAGATCCTCGACGGCGGCGGCATCGCCGCCATTCCGTGGCTCGACGACCCGACCTGGGCCAAGTTCTCGGTCGTGGCCGTCAACGTCTGGCTCGGCGTCCCCTTCATGATGGTCGCCCTGCTCGGCGGGCTGCAGTCCATCCCCGGTGAGCTCTACGAGGCCGCCGAGATGGACGGCGCGAGCGCCTGGCAGCGGTTCCGGCACATCACCCTGCCCGGGCTGCGCGCGGTGAGCATGACCGTGATCCTGCTCTCCACCATCTGGACCTTCAACATGTTCCCGGTGATCTTCCTGCTCACCCGCGGCGGACCCGGTGACTCCACCGAGATCCTGGTGACGCAGGCCTTCCGCGAGGCGTTCGTCTCGAGCCCGCGCGACTTCGCCGGCTCCGCGACCTGGGGCGTACTGATCCTCGCCCTGCTCATGATCTTCGCGCTGGTCTACCGGCGCTCGCTGCGCAAGCAGGGAGAGGTGTGGTGACCATGACCACCCGCACTCGGGGCGCCCGCGCCCCGCTCGCCTCCGTCGGCCTGCACCTGACCCTGCTCGGCGCGTCCGTCATCGCCGTCTTCCCGGTGCTGTGGATCCTGCTGACCTCGCTCAAGCCCGCCGAGCACGCGATCACCACCGACTTCGTCAAGGACCCGACCCTCGGCAACTACGAGTACCTGCTGGAGTCGAGCCACTTCCTCAGCTGGTTCGCCAACTCCGTCCTGGTCGCCGGCGTGACCACCGTCCTCGGTGTGTTCATCGCCGCCACCACCGGATACGCGGTCAGCCGCTTCAAGTTCCCCGGCATGAAGCCGCTGATGTGGACCCTGCTCATCACGCAGATGTTCCCGATGGCCATCCTGATCGTCCCGCTCTACAACCTGATGGGCGACCTCGGCCTGCTCAACCAGCCGCTCGGTCTGATCATCACCTACCTCACCATCGCCGTGCCGTTCTGCGCCTGGATGATGAAGGGCTTCTTCGACACCATCCCGGTGGAGATCGACGAATCCGGCCGAGTCGACGGGCTCAACCCCTTCGGCACCTTCTGGCGGCTGATCCTGCCGCTCGCCAAGCCCGGCCTCGCCGTCACCGGCTTCTACGCCTTCATCACCGCCTGGGGCGAAGTCGCCTACGCCTCCGCCTTCATGGTCGGCGAGGAGAACCTCACCCTGGCCGGCGGGCTCCAGACCTTCGTCACCCAGTACACCTCCAACTGGGGTGCGATGAGCGCCGCCTCGGTCCTCATCGCCATCCCCGCGGCGATCTTCTTCGTTTTCGCCCAGCGTCACCTCGTCGCCGGAATGACGGCAGGCGCCACCAAGGGCTGACCACCCGTGCCTGCCCCCTCTCACCCCCGGCCCGATCTCTCCAAGGACGACATGACCCAGCACCTCGCCGACGCACTTCCCACCTCCACCGGCACCCAGCCCGGCTGGTGGAGAGAAGCGGTGATCTACCAGGTCTATCCGCGCAGCTTCGCCGACTCCAACGGGGACGGCATGGGGGACCTCGAAGGCATCCGCAGCCGCCTGCCCTACCTCAAGGAACTGGGGGTCGACGCCGTCTGGCTGAGCCCCTTCTACGCCTCCCCGCAGGCCGACGCGGGCTACGACGTCGCCGACTACCGGGCCATCGACCCGATGTTCGGCACCCTGCACGACGCCGACGCCGTGATCCGCGAGGCCCACGCCCTGGACCTGCGCATCATCGTGGACCTGGTCCCCAACCACTGCTCCGACCAGCACGAATGGTTCAAGCAGGCGCTGCGCGAAGGCCCCGGCACCCCGCTGCGCGAGCGCTTCCACTTCCGCCCGGGGCAGGGCGCGGACGGCGCGGAGCCGCCGAACGACTGGGAGTCCATCTTCGGCGGGCCCGCCTGGACCCGGGTCGCCGACGGGGAGTGGTACCTGCACCTCTTCGCCCCCGAGCAGCCCGACTTCAACTGGGAACACCCCGCCGTCCAGGACGAGTTCCGCTCCATCCTGCGGTTCTGGCTCGACCTCGGCGCCGACGGCTTCCGCATCGACGTCGCCCACGGACTGGTCAAGGCCCCCGGCCTGCCCGACCTCGGCCGCGACGAGCAGCTCAAGCTGCTCGGCAACCAGGTGCTGCCCTTCTTCGACCAGGACGGGGTCCACGAGATCTACCGCTCCTGGCGCCGGGTCCTCGACGAGTACGCGGGCGACCGCATCGGCGTCGCCGAGGCGTGGACGCCGAGCGCGGACCGCACCGCGCTCTACCTGCGCCCCGACGAGCTGCACCAGGCCTTCAACTTCCACTACCTGAGCACCGGCTGGGACGCGGACGCGCTGCGCGGCGCCATCGACGACTCGCTCGACTCGATGCGCCCGGTGGGCGCCCCGACGACGTGGGTGCTGTCCAACCACGACGTCGTACGGCACCGGACCCGGTTCGGCAGCCTGGAGCGGGCACGCGCCGCCGCGCTGCTGATGCTGGCCCTGCCCGGGTCGGCGTACGTCTACCAGGGCGAGGAGCTGGGGCTTCCGGAGGTGACGGACCTCCCGGACGAGGTGCGCCAGGACCCCTCCTTCTTCAAGGCGAACGGCCAGGACGGGCTGCGCGACGGCTGCCGGGTGCCGATCCCGTGGTCCGGCGACCAGGCCCCGTACGGCTTCGGCAGCGGGGGCAGCTGGCTCCCGCAGCCGGCCGAGTGGGCGGGCCTGAGCGTGGCGGCGCAGACCGGTGACCCGGCGTCCACGCTGGAGCTGTACCGCTCGGCGCTGCGGATCCGCCGCGAGCACGCGGACCTGGGCGCGGGCGACGCCGTGGAGTGGCTGACCGCCCCGGAGGGGGTGCTGGCGTTCCGGCGCGGGGGCTTCGTCTGCACGGTCAACACGACGTCCGCGGCCGTACGCCTCCCCGCATCCGGCACGGTGCTCCTCGCGAGCGGCCCGCTCGCCGAGCCGGACGTCCTTCCCGCCGACACCGCGGTGTGGTGGAAGGGGTGACTTCCCCGCTGCGGCTGACGGACATCGCCGCGCAGGCCCAGGTCAGCGAGGCGACCGTCAGCCGTGTGCTCAACGGCAAATCGGGCGTGGCGGCCGGCACCCGGCACAAGGTGCTGGCCGCGCTCGACCTGCTGGGCTACGAGCGGCCGGTGCGGCTCAAGCGCCGCAGCAACGGCCTGGTGGGTCTGCTGATCCCGGAGCTGACGAACCCCATCTTCCCGGCCTTCGCACAGGTCATCGAGCAGGCGCTGGCCGGGCACGGGTACACGCCCGTGCTGTGCACGCAGACCCCCGGCGGGGCCACCGAGGACGAGCTGGTGGAGCAGCTGGAGGAACGCGGGGTCACGGGGATCGTGTTCCTGTCGGGCCTGCACGCGGACTCGGCGGCGGACCCGTCGCGCTATCAGCGACTCGCTGCGCGCGGCACCCCCTTCGTCCTGATCAACGGCTTCAACGAGCAGGTGAACGCGCCCTTCATCTCCCCGGACGACAGGGCGGCGGCGGACATGGCGGTGCGGCACCTGGAGGACCTGGGGCACCGCAGGATCGGCCTGGCGATCGGGCCGACGCGGTACGTGCCGTCGGCCCGCAAGGAGCAGGGGTTCCTTGCGGCCGTGCCGTCCGCGGAGTCGGAGGGCCTCATCCAGCGGACGCTGTTCACGGTGGAGGGCGGCCACGCGGCGGGCGGCGCACTGCTGGACCGGGGCTGCACGGGTGTGGTGTGCGGGAGCGATCCGATGGCGCTGGGAGTCATACGGGCGGCGCGCGAACGCGGGCTCCGGGTCCCGGAGGACGTCTCGGTCGTCGGCTTCGACGACTCGCCGCTGATCGCGTTCACGGACCCGCCGCTGACCACGGTCCGCCAGCCGGTCCGCGCCATGGCGACGGCGGCGGTGGGCGCGCTGCTGGAGGCGGTGGCCGGCACCCCGGTCCAGCGCACCGAGTACGTGTTCCAGCCGGAACTGGTGGTCCGCGGCTCGACGGCCCAGGCGCCGTAGGCGGGGTACGGCTTTAGGTGCGTGCGGGGCCCTTACCCCCTCGCTCCCCGCTCCGGGGCTGGGCGGGGAGCGAGGGGGTAAGGGCCATGCGATGTGGTCCCCCTCCACGGGTTCCGGTCACGGTCAACAGTCCTCAGCGGAGCCGGACCGGCCGGGAGTCTCGGGTTTTCCAAGGGTTCGACACCATGGACATTCGTGGAGGTCGCTCGCGGCGCTCGCCGGAGGCGGCAAGGGCAGAGGGAAACCCGCCCTGTATTCGTCCTGGAGCGCATGGATCGTCGCCGTTCTCGTCCGGGGTGGGGTGGCTGCGCACGCCGTGCCCGCTTCGGCCACGCGGTGTCCCACCTTCGCCAGCGCCGCCCACGCGGTACGCGCCACCCGCGTTGCGGCCAGCCGGAGACGACGACGAGCCATCGGCCATGGGCCACGATCGGCTGGGTCACCAGAGGCGGCCATGCTCACGCAACCCTTCTCCCGGACTGCGTGGGGATGAGCCGGACCCCGGGCCCGTGTATTCCTTTCGTCAGCCGTGCCACGAAACGAGTTCCTCCTTCTCGGTCGCACGCAACCTTGGGGGGATGCGAATGATGAACTTATCGCACCTACAGCAATAGGCGTATAATACTTCTTTCGATTTAAGAAAATTCTCACCCTTTTATTGCTGCGCCGGGCATGGGAATGCGTCGAACAGTTCTCCGCCGGTTTAGTGGCGACCTGATGTGGCGGACGTGACCGGCAATGTGCGAATTGCCGGGGTTTTTTGCATGGTCGACAACGTGCGAATTGCCGGGGTTTTTAGAGGTTCAGTGATATCGCCCCCTTTCCGTCTTGCCCGTGTCAGAACTGCAGCCACTCGGCAGGCGGAGTCGGCCACCTGCGTGACGATGCCCTGTCGTGAAGGTCTCGTGGGAAGGGTGGGCGATGCGGCTCATGGGCGACCGGGAGAGCCTCCGCACCCAGGCAGGCCGCGGCGCCGGCGGGCTTCTCCCCCGGCCGTACCGGCGCTGCGGATTCCTGACGAGACCGCCGGAAGCAGCTGTCTACATGTCGGGACATGACGTACTGGAAGCGTTCATGGCGCCTCAGTTCGAGCATGTCCACATGCCACAGACGGCCAGTGCCTGACGACGTCAACGCGACGACGGCCGTACCCGGTACGGCGGAGATCAGCACGATCCACGGGAGGATGTCTCCCACAGCTGGTCCTTTCCGAAGGCTGATGTTCAAGGGGCGCACACGATCGGAGCCCCAGCGATCCTTCGGCATAACGCAGAGGCATATGCGGAGTTGCGCTCCTCCATCCAATTGCAGCCATGCGCAGCAATCCGCCGGCCAGGCATCTCAGTGGACTTGCCGATGATCGGTCGAGTGCCGAGGGCAGCCGGACGAGGGGCCGCGCAGGCGACCTTACGGGTTCCGGCTCGACGATCGGCATGCTCGTGCAGGCCGGTGCGGCTGCAAGCGCGGGCCGGTAAGAGTGAAATGTGAAGGATGGAGAAATGTGCTGGACGGTGGCCCGCTGCATGTAAGCACGCGCTGCCGCCGGCCGCACCGACGTTCGGGCGGACGGGGGCCGTCGTGGACGAAGACTCCGTCACAGCGGGGCCTGCGCCCGCCCGCCGCTCATCGTCGCCTGAGCTGCAGAATTATGCAGAAGGGTGTGGGTTCTGCACTCTTGTGACGTTTGCAGAACCGATAAAAGACACGGTCGGCTCTCGCTCATCCGCCAGCATCACCCGGACGGCGCATACCCTGACCAACATCGACAGCGTTTATGGAATATGACAACAGCAAAGCTTCCCGCTTTCTTCCGCAGGTCTGCGGAAGGCGACGGGCAGGGGGGTCGCTTTCACGCCGGGGCCACCCGGATCGGAAAGTGGATTTTCACGCCCCGCTCATCTGGCTTCAGCCGGACCGGGAACGCAACACTCGAACACGAGGACCTCGAAATCGATCTGAGCTACTCCTCTGCGATCTTTGAGGACTTCCTCCGCACGATGAGCATGATCCAGATCGAGTTCGACCGACAGTCCGGGAACGCGGCACCATCCACGACGTCTGCCGACGAGTGCGACGAGTACTCCGGGGGCACCTCCCGTGTATGAGCCGTACGGGCCCCCAGACGTCCACGGCGCCCACCCCCGGCCGGAGACCCCAGCATTCTGGCCCGTGCCAGACCACGTGCAGCACCCTTTCCCCGGGCATCCGCTCGACGAGGCCCACGGGCCGTGGGATCCGGCGGAGGAGCTCGCGAGCCTCCTTCAAGAGGCCATCGCCCCCAGACAGCCGGAGCCCGTCACCCCCGTCGGCTTCGACGCCACCGGTGACACGGTCAGCGCCGTCGGCCTCGTCGCCGGGCTGAAGCAAACCCATGCCGGGAAGCCGCACGCACAAGTCTCCGGAGGGCACCGTCGGCACCCGTCGAAGACGCGGGTGATGACCCTGCTTCAAACGGGCAGTCTGTGCACCGCCGTGCTGGTCGCCGTCATCGCCGCCGTGGTGAGCATCCTCAGCGGTCTGGCGATCTGCGACGCCCTGCGCCACAGCGCCGGACCTCAGGCAGCACGCGAAGTGGTCAGCTGGTGGCCCCTGTTGATCTACGGGCCATGGATGGTCGCCTCCCTGTCCATCCTCAGATCCGCGCTGCACCAGCGCCGCGCGCTCCATTCCTGGTCCATCGTCCTGTTGTTCTCCACGCTGGCGACGCTTCTTTGTGTAGCCCAGGCACCCAGAACAATCGCCGCCGGGGCGGCCTCTGCCCTTCCTGCCATCGCCGCGCTGGCTTGCTTCCAGCAGCTGGTCCGCCAGATCACCCTCACGCGACCGCCCCGCCAGGCCACTCCACGACACCGGAACCCGACGCCCTCCCCGCTCGGGCAGGCGGCCGCAGCCAAACGCAGCCCGACGGCCCCTCCCGGCTACTCCCTGGCGGACAAAGGGGCTGCCCGAGCGCCGTCCCACGGTCGCGGGTTCGGGTACGGCGCATGACGGTAGTACGCGTGTGGCAGTGCCATCTGTACAGGTCGGAGCAACGTCCACGCGGGTGGGCAGTGGGTTGAAGGGAGGGACCGGGCGGCCGCGTCTCAGTCCCGCATGCCGCGTGCGAGATGGGTCCGCCGTCCGGGCAAGGGGCCTTCTGCAGCCGGCCGATGGGCGCGTCAGGCGGGCAAGGCAGCGGGAGTCCTGCGCTGGTGTCCCGGTGGGAACGGCACCGCCGGACCATGACGCAAGGAAGTCGTCGAGCGTTCCGCGAGCGGCGACCGCGAAGAGCGAAGGCGGTGACAGCCGCTAATTTCCTGGACAACCCGGTCCTTCCCACACGTCAGAGGGGTCCTCGCCTGCACCTTTTGAAACGAAGATCGAAAGCGATAGTCACGGGGTGTGCGCAGACTCAACCCGACGGTCTACCTGCCCCATCGCGACCAGAACCGGGCCCACTCACTGTGCTGCGGCTCAGACCGCACCCCGCGCCCGCCCGGCAGCGAGGCCGCTGCCGTCGGCATGTCCGGCGTGCGCGCTGCCGAAGTGATCACTGCCTCGTCCCCCTGGGGCGCCCGTGTGCCCAGAGCCCGCACATCAGGCAACGGCCACGGCCTGCTGAACCGAACCGACCGAAATCCACGACGTGTTCCGGCACCTCACCTCCCACGCCTACCACGAGAGGGCAGCATCATGGTGTACGAATTGACCCGCACCGAACGAATCCAGTACAAGCGGCGCCAGGACGCCGCCTACCAGGCCGGCGAAGACGCTGTCACCAACCTCCAGGCGGCGCTTGCGCTCGCCGACCTGACCCTTCCTTCGCTGTGCAATGACGGACCGGTGGCCGGCCGCGGCTTCGTCCGGCTCGGAGGATGCAACGCGGCTTTCGCCAACCGGCTCGCCGAAGTCATCGCCGCAGGCGCCGACGCCCTGCAGTGCCAACGGTGAAGGGCCGGTGAACCGGCTTCCGGACGGCGGAGCCGCTCGGAACCCGTTGGTGCATCGATCGGGGGGTCTGGCGGTTCGAACTTCCTGACCCCGCCCGACGGGATCTGAATCTCCGGCCGCCGGGCGGGTGCCCTGTGGGCCCTGCCGCCTGAGCACGTGCCCCTGTGCGAACGGGCCGGAGGCGCCGCCGGAGTGTGGCGCACCGCCCGGCGCCGGAAACAATTCTGCAATCTCTTGCGCAAAGTCTTGCAACACTCCGGGCTACACCTCTACGGTCGCGGACAATCCCCACCTCTCCCGCCAGGAGGCCCCCGCATGTCCGCCAGAGCCGCCAGACCCGCACGATCCCCACGCTCCACCGCCATCACCGCCCGCGCCGCCGCTGCGGGCGTGCTTGCCGCCGCCGCGCTCGCCGCGCTCACCGCACATGCCCCCCAGGCCTCCGCAACGCCTCCCGGAGACAAGGACGTCACCGCCGTCCTCTTCGAGTGGAAGTTCGACTCCGTGGCCGCGGCCTGCACCGGCACCCTCGGCCCCGCCGGCTACGGCTACGTCCAGGTCTCGCCTCCCCAGGAGCACATCCAGGGCTCCCAGTGGTGGACCTCGTACCAGCCCGTCAGCTACAAGATCGCCGGGCGGCTCGGGGACCGGGCCGCCTTCAAGGCCATGGTCGACACCTGTCACGCCGCCGGGGTGAAGGTCGTCGCCGACTCCGTGATCAACCACATGGCCGCCGGGGACGGGACGGGGACGGGCGGGAGTTCGTACACGAAGTACGGGTACCCGGGGATCTATTCCGGCTCCGACATGGACGACTGCCGGGCGACCATTTCCAACTACCAGGACAAGGCCAACGTCCAGAACTGCGAGCTCGTGCAGCTCGCGGACCTGGACACCGGCGAGGACTACGTGCGGGGCCGGATCGCCGGCTACCTCAACGACCTGCTGTCGCTGGGCGTCGACGGGTTCCGGATCGACGCCGCCAAGCACATGCCGGCCGCCGACCTCGCCAACATCAAGTCCCGGCTGACGAACCCCGGCGTCTACTGGAAGCAGGAGGCCATCTACGGCGCCGGCGAGGCCGTGTCGCCCAGCGAGTACCTCGGCAGCGGTGACGTGCAGGAGTTCCGGTACGCGCGGGATCTGAAGCGGGTCTTCCAGAACGAGAACCTCGCCTACCTGAAGAACTTCGGCGAGGCGTGGGGGTACATGGCGAGCGGGCAGTCCGCCGTGTTCGTCGACAACCACGACACCGAGCGCGGCGGCGACACCCTCACCTACAAGGACGGCTCCGCATACACCCTCGCCAGCGTGTTCATGCTGGCCTGGCCCTACGGCTCCCCGGACGTGCACTCCGGCTACGAGTGGACCGACAAGGACGCCGGCCCGCCCAACGGCGGCTCGGTGAGCACCTGCTACGCCGACGGCTGGAAGTGCCAGCACGCCTGGCGCGAGATCTCCTCCATGGTCGGCTTCCGCAACGCGGCCCGCGGGCAGTCCGTCACCAACTGGTGGGACAACGGCGGCGACCAGATCGCCTTCGGGCGCGGCGCCAAGGCGTACGTGGCGATCAACCGCGAGGCGAGCGCCCTGACCCGTACCTTCCAGACCTCGCTCCCGGCCGGCGACTACTGCGACGTGCAGAGCGGGCGCGCGGTGACCGTGAACTCCGGCGGTCAGTTCACCGCCACCCTGGCCGCCGGGACCGCCGTCGCCCTGCACACCGGCGCCCGTACCTGCTCAGCGGCTCCCGCCCCGGTCGCGGCCGGCGCCTCCTTCGCCGTCAACGCCACCACCGCCCTCGGCCAGGACATCTACGTCACCGGCGACCGCGCCGAGCTCGGTGCCTGGAACACCGGCAGCGCGCTGAAGCTCGACCCGGCCGCCTACCCCGTCTGGAAGCTCGACGTCACGCTCCCGGCCGGGACCTCCTTCGCGTACAAGTACGTACGCAAGGACGCCTCCGGGAACGTCAGCTGGGAGGGCGGTGCCAACCGCACCGCGACCGTGCCCGCGAGCGGCAAGGTCGCGCTGACCGACACCTGGCGCAGCTGAACCGCCCGCCCCACCGACCAGGGCCGCCCGGCACCCCTTTCCCCGCCAACCGCCGGGCGGCCCTTATCCACGCGACACGTACACAAGGAGATCCGCCTTGATACGCCCTGCCGCAGGAGTCCTCGCCGCCGCCCTGGCCGTGACGCTCCTGCCCGCCCTCCCCGCCGCGGCCGCCACGGCGCGGCCACCGGCGCCGCCCTCGGACGCGAAACTCGCCGCCGAACCGGCCCGGCACGACCTGACCCGGGATCAGTTCTACTTCGTGCTCCCGGACCGGTTCGCGAACGGCGACCCGCGCAACGACCGGGGCGGCCTCACCGGCTCCCGCCTGGAGACCGGCCTCGACCCGACGGACAAGGGCTTCTACCAGGGCGGCGACCTCAAGGGGCTCACCGACCGGCTCGACTACATCAAGGACCTGGGGACGACGGCCATCTGGATGGCGCCGATCTTCAAGAACCAGCCGGTGCAGGGGAAGGGCGATGACGTCTCGGCGGGCTACCACGGGTACTGGATCACCGACTTCACCCAGGTCGACCCGCACTTCGGCACCAACGCCGATCTGGAGCGGCTGATCGACAAGGCGCACGGGAAGGGGATGAAGGTCTTCTTCGACGTCATCACCAACCACACCGCCGATGTCGTCGACTACCGGGAGGCGTCCTACTCGTACCTGTCGAAGGGGGCGTTCCCGTATCTGACCAAGGACGGCGTTCCTTTCGACGACAAGGACTATGCCGACGGGAAGGGGAAGTTCCCGAAGACCGGAGCCGGATCCTTCCCGCGGACCCCGTTCGTGGCCGACGCCAAGAAGAACCTCAAGGCGCCTGCCTGGCTCAACGACCCGCAGATGTACCACAACCGGGGCGACTCCACCTTCGCCGGCGAGTCCTCCGAGCAGGGCGACTTCTTCGGCCTCGACGACCTGTGGACCGAGCGTCCCGAGGTCGTCAGCGGCATGGAGAAGATCTACGAGAAGTGGGTCGAGGACTTCCGTCTCGACGGTTTCCGGATCGACACCGTCAAGCACGTCAACATGGAGTTCTGGAGCCAGTGGGCGACCGCGCTCGATCAGTACGCGGCGAAGCGCGGCCGGGACGACTTCTTCATGTTCGGGGAGGTCTACTCCGGCGACACCGCCGTCACCTCCCCGTACGTGACGCGCGGACGCCTCGACGCCACCCTCGACTTCCCGCTCCAGGACGCGATCCGCTCGTACGCCTCCCAGGGCGCGGGAGCCGGGCGGCTGGCCGCCGTCCTCGGCGACGACTACAGGTACACCACCGACAAGGCCAACGCCTACGAGCAGGTGACCTTCCTCGGCAACCACGACATGGGGCGCTTCGGCGCCTTCCTCAAGCAGGACCGGCCGGGCGCGGGGGAGCAGGAGCTGCTGGACCGCTACCGGCTCGCCAACGAGCTGATGTTCCTCTCCCGGGGCAACCCGGTGATCTACTCCGGCGACGAGCAGGGCTTCACGGGCGCGGGCGGTGACAAGGACGCCCGTCAGCCGCTCTTCGCCTCCCGGGTGGCCGACTACCTGGACGACGACCAGCTCGGAACGGTGCGCACCCACGCGAGCGATGCTTACGATCCGGGACACCCGCTCTACGAGCAGATCAGTGCTCTCTCGAAGCTGACCAAGGCCCACCCGGCCCTGCGCGACGGCATCCAGAGCGAGCGCCTCGCCGACGGGTCCGTCTACGCCTTCGCCCGGACGGACGCCCGCAGCCGCACCGAGTACCTGGTCGCCGCGAACAACGCGGCCGAGCCCCGGACCGTCGAGATCGACGCCCCGGCCGGCGCCCAGTACCGCACCCTGTACGGCGGCACCGCCCTGCTCCGCGCCTCCGCGGCCGGCAAGCTCACCGTCGTCGTCCCCGCCTTCGGCTCGGTCGTCCTCCAGGCCACCGCCCCCCTCGCGGCCCCCGCCGCCAAGCCCGCCCTGACCCTCAAGGCCCCGGCCCCCGGCGCCACCGGCACCGTCGAACTCTCCGCCGACGTCAGCGGCGGCGGCCTGAACCGGGTCGTCTTCGCCACGCAGAGCGGCAACGAGAAGTGGCAGGTCCTCGGCTCCGCCGACCACGCCCCCTACAAGGTCACCCAGCACGTCACCGCCCCGGCCGGAACCGCCCTGCGCTACAAGGCCGTCGTCGTCGACTCCGCCGGCCGCACCGCGAGCGCCCTCGCCGAGTCCGTCGCCGGCCAGGCCCCGCCCGTCGAGACCCCCACCGCCACCCAGCGCGACTACGCCGTCGTCCACTACAACCGCCCCGACGGCGACTACACGAACTGGCGGCTCTACGCCTGGGGTGACATCGCCGAGGGCGAGGCGACGCCGTGGCCCGCCGGGCACGGCTTCACCGGCCGCGACGCCTACGGCGCCTTCGCGTACGTCAAGCTCAAGCCCGGTGCCTCCTCCGTCGGTTACCTCGTCATCGACAAGGACGGCAACAAGGACGTCGCCGCCGACCGGACCATCGACGTCACCAAGACCGGCGAGATCTGGCTGGAGCAGGGCAAGGAACCCGCCCGCACCGACCGCCCCGCCTACCCGCCGCAGGACACGGCCAAGGCCGTCCTGCACTACCAGCGCCCCGACGGCGCCTACGACGGCTGGGGACTCCACCTCTGGACCGGCGCCGCGATCCCCACCGACTGGTCCAAGCCGCTGCTCCCCGCCCGCACCGACTCCTACGGCGCGGTGTACGAGGTCCCGCTCGCGGCCGGGGCGACCAGCCTCAGCTACATCCTCCACAAGGGAGACGAGAAGGACCTCCCCTCCGACCAGTCCCTGGACCTCAAGGCCACCGGCCACGAGGTCTGGATGCTGGGCGGCCGGCCGAACTACCTCCTCCCGCAGCCCGCGGGCTCCGGCGCCGCCCTGGACCTCACCAAGGCCCAGGCGGTCTGGATCGACCGGGACACCCTCGCCTGGAACGCCCCTGCTGCCGCCGCCTCCGCCCAGCTCCTCTCCTCCCGCGACGGCGCCGTCAAGGCCGAGAACGGCACCCTGCACGAGGGCGGGGCCCGATGGCTGCGCCTGAACCGGACCGAGCTCACCGCCGCCCAGAAGCAGAAGTTCCCGCACCTGGCCGCGTACACCGCCTTCACCGTCGATCCGCGCGACCGCGACCGGGTCCGTGAGGCCCTGCGCGGCCAGCTCGTCGCGAGCGCCCGCGCCGCGAACGGCGCCGTCCTCGCCGCCACCGGAGTACAGCTCGCCGGGGTCCTGGACGACCTGTACGCCACCACCGCATCACTCGGCCCGGTCTTCAAGGACGGCCGCCCCACCCTCTCCGTCTGGGCCCCGACGGCCCAGCACGTCGCCCTCGAACTCGACGGCCGCACCGTCGCCATGCGCCGCGACGACGCGAGCGGCGTCTGGTCGGTGCGCGGCGAGCACTCCTGGACGGCGAAGCCCTACCGCTACGCCGTGACCGTCTGGGCACCGAGCACCGGTCAGGTGGTCCGCAACCTCGTCACCGACCCCTACTCCACCGCCCTGACCGCCGACTCCACGCACAGCCTCGCCGTGGACCTGGCCGACCCCAAGCTCGCCCCGCCCGGCTGGAAGGAGCTGCGCAAGCCCGCTCCCGTGCCCTTCACCTCCGCCCAGATCCAGGAGCTCCACATCCGTGACTTCTCGGTCGCGGACCGGACCTCCAAGCACCCCGGCCAGTACCTGGCCTTCACCGACACCGGCTCGGCGGGCATGACCCACCTGCGCGACCTGGCCGCCGCCGGAACCTCGTACGTCCACCTCCTTCCGGCCTTCGACATCGGCACGATCCCGGAGAAGCCCGCTGACCGCACCGAGCCCGCCTGCGACCTCAAGGTCTACGCCCCGGACTCGCAGGAGCAGCAGGCCTGCGTGGCCGCCGCGGCCGCGAAGGACGCGTACAACTGGGGCTACGACCCGCTGCACTACACCGTCCCCGAGGGCAGCTACGCGAGCGACCCCGACGGCACGGCTCGTACGGTCGAGTTCCGCAGGATGGTCCAGTCCCTCAACGGGGCCGGGCTGCGCACCGTGATGGACGTGGTCTACAACCACACCGTCGCCTCGGGGCAGGCGGACAAGTCCGTCCTCGACCGGATCGTCCCCGGCTACTACCAGCGCCTGCTGGCCGACGGCAGCGTCGCCACCTCCACCTGCTGCGCCAACACCGCCCCCGAGAACGCCATGATGGGCCGCCTCGTCGTGGACTCGATCGTCACCTGGGCGAAGGAGTACAAGGTCGACGGCTTCCGCTTCGACCTGATGGGCCACCACCCGAAGGCCAACATCCTGGCCGTCCGCAAGGCCCTCGACGAGCTCACCGTCGCCAAGGACGGGGTCGACGGCAAGAAGATCGTCCTCTACGGGGAGGGCTGGAACTTCGGCGAGATCGCCGACGACGCCCGCTTCGTGCAGGCCACGCAGAAGAACATGGCCGGCACCGGCATCGCCACCTTCTCGGACCGGGCGCGCGACGCGGTACGCGGCGGCGGCCCCTTCGACGAGGACCCGCACGTCCAGGGCTTCGCCTCCGGCCTGTTCACCGAGCCCAACGGATCACCCGCCAACGGCACTCCGGCCGAGCAGAAGGCCCGCCTCCTGCACGCCCAGGACCTGATCAAGGTCGGCCTGTCCGGCAACCTCGCCCCGTACACCTTCACCGACACCACCGGCCGTACGGTCAAGGGCTCCGAGGTCGACTACAACGGCGCCCCGGCCGGTTACGCGGCCGCCCCCGGCGACGCCCTCGCCTACGCGGACGCCCACGACAACGAGACCCTCGCCGACGCCCTGACCTACAAGCTCCCGCCGGCCACCGGCGCGGCGGACAAGGCCCGGATGCAGGTCCTGGCCATGGCCACGGCCGCCCTCTCCCAGGGTCCGGCCCTCTCCCAGGCGGGCACGGACCTGCTCCGCTCCAAGTCCCTGGACCGCAACTCCTACGACAGCGGCGACTGGTTCAACGCCGTCCACTGGGACTGCCGCGACGGCAACGGCTTCGGCCGCGGCCTGCCCCCGGCCGCCGACAACGCCTCGAAGTGGCTCTACGCGAAGCCCCTGCTGACCGCCCCGGCCCCCGGCTGCGCCGAGATCACCGGAGCCTCGGCGGCCTACCGCGACCTGCTGAGGATCCGTACGACGGAAGGGGCCTTCGCCCTCACCACCCCGCAGGCGGTCCAGGACCGGCTGTCCTTCCCGCTCTCCGGCAAGGAGGAGACCCCGGGTGTGATCACCATGGTCCTCGGCGACCTGGTGGTGGTCTTCAACGCCACCCCCACCGCCCGGCCCCAGCGCGTCCCGGCCCTCGCGGGCACCGCGTACGCCCTGCACCCGGTGCAGGCCGCGGGCTCCGACGCCACGGTGAAGCGGTCCACGTACGACGCGACGACAGGAGAGTTCACCGCCCCCGCCCGCACGGTGTCGGTCTTCACACGGCGCTGAGCCGGTCCAGGCGCTTCTCCAGCAGGATCACCCCGTAGATCCTGCCGTCCTTCCCCTCCTTGTGGGGGAACTCCCCGACCACCCGGTAGCCCGCGCCCCGGTAGTACGCGAGCAGCCGGGGGTTGGTGGAGACGCAGTCCAGCCGCGCCCGCTCCCGCCCGGTCCTGGCGATCCGCCGCTCGGCATGTTCGAGCATGCGGCGCCCGGCCCCGGCGGGGGCGGCCTCGCGGGCGACCATCAGCCGGTGCACGTAGCCCGCGACGGGCGGCTGGACCCCCCAGGCCTCCTCGTCGGACCACCACAGTTCGTAGGCCCCGCAGACGTGTCCGTCGGAGTCGGCCGCGATCCACACCTCGCCGTCGCGCATCTTCGACCGGAAGTGCGCGGCGTCCTTGTCGCCGGGCTTCCACTGCTCGATCCCGTGCTTCTGCATCCAGCGGGCGGCCTGGTCGTACAGCCGCACGAGCAGTCCGGCGTCCTTCTCCTCGGCCGGCCGGAACAAGATCCCGTCGTCAATGATCACGCGGGCAATTATTGGTGATCAAGCGCGCCCGTGATCACGCGCGGCCACCGGAAGCACGATCACCTCGGGCCGGGCACCCCTGTAGGAACCAGCCCGACCAGCCGCCCGACCAGCTCCCCGAAGGGCCCGTCGGCGGGTTCGTGGGCCAGGATCCGTACGAGGATGCCGGCCATCTCGGCGTCGTACGCCGCGCTCACGGCGGCCAGCGCCGCGAAATCGTGCACCAGCTGCAACTCCAGCTCGGCCCGGGGGATCTTCCGCCCGTCCAGCCAGATCAGCGCGGTGGACTCGGCCAGCGACACCCAGGACCGCACCACCAGTTCCAGCCGCGCCGGCGGGTCCTCCAGGCCGATGTTCAGGTGCGAGAGGATCTGCTCGTACGCCGCCTGCCGCACTTCGTCGATCATGGCGTTGGTCTGACTGCTCCCCACCGCCGGGCCGCCGCGCATCAACGCCGAGAAACCCGGACCGTGTTCGTCGACGAAGGCGAAGAACCGCCCCATCACGCGCAGCAGCCGGGACCCGAGCGGCCCCTCCTGCGGCTCCACGAACCGCAGCGCCAGCTCATCGGCCGCCCGTCGCAGCGCGGCCTCGTACAGGCTCAGCTTGCCCGGAAAGTAGTGGTAGACGAGCGGCCGCGATATCCCCGCGGCCGCCGCGATCTCGTCGATCGACACATCGTCGGGGGAGCGGTGGCTGAACAGCTCCAGGGCAACCCCGATCAGCTGCTGTCGCCGCTCCTCGACACCCATTCTGCGCCGCACCCCGGTTGTCATGCGGAACACCCTACTTCGGACAGGTCACAGGTCCAGGGCGAGGTGACCGTTCTTCGCGCGCGAGACGCACAGCAGCATCGAGTCCGCGCGCTCGCCGTCCGTGAGCAGTTCGTCGCGGTGGTCCACCTCGCCCGCCAGCACCCGGTGTTGGCAGGTCCCGCAGAACCCCTGCTCGCAGGAGTACGGGGTGTCCGGCAGCTCCCGGCGCACCGCGGCGAGCGTGGTCTCGGCGGCGCCCACCTCCACCGTGCGGCCCGAGCGCCGCAGTTCGACCGTGAAGGGCCGGGCGGGCCCCGGCGCCGCGGGGGCGAAGCGCTCCAGGCGGACTGCCGCCGGGTCCGCGGCCGCCGCCGTGACGGCCCGCATCAGCGGCTCCGGACCGCAGCAGTAGACCAGCGTGCCCGGCCGGATCCCGGCGAGCGGGGCCAGGTCGGGCAGGCCCGCCTCGTCCTCCGGGAGGACCGCGACCCGGTCGCCGTAGGCCGCGAGCTCGGCCAGGAACGGCATCGAGGCGCGCGAGCGGCCCCCGTAGAGGAGGGTCCAGTCGGCGCCCGCCGCCGTGGCCGCCCGCAGCATCGGCAGGATCGGTGTGATGCCGATGCCGCCCGCGACGAAGACGTACGAGGGCGCCGGGACCAGCTCGAACCGGTTGCGCGGCGGGCGCAGTTCCAGCTCGGCGCCCTCGACCAGCTGGGCGTGGGCCTCGCGGGAGCCGCCGCGGCCGTCCTCGATCAGCCGGATCGCGATCGTGTACGTACCGGCGTCCGCCGGGTCACCGCACAGGGAGTACTGGCGGACCAGGCCCGAGGGCAGGATGACGTCCACGTGCGCGCCCGGGGTCCAGGCCGGGAGCTCCGGGGATTCCAGGGTCAGCCGGAGCACCCCCTCCGCCGGTTCGGTACGGGAGGTGATCAGCGCGCGCAGCGGGCGGCGCGGCGAGTACCCCGAGACCGGGGTCTCCAGGGCCGGCAGCGGCCAGAGCGGGGAGGTCCCGATACGGCGGTTCAGGGCGCGCTTGGCCACCCAGGCGGCGCCCGCCACCGCCGTGACCGTCAGGGCGCGCCTCACGCCTTCACCCCGCCGTTCGCCCCGGGAGAAGCGGCGAGATAGGCCACCGCCTGGGCCGTCGAGCCCTCCTGCGAAGGGTGGTAGGTACGGGCGAGGTACTTCGGTATGGACTGCAGCATGGCGCCCGCGGACGGCAGGACGCCCTGCTGTCCCGCCCGGAAGAACTGGCCGAAGGAGGCCTTGCCGTCCACCAGCTCCGGGTCGTTCTCCATGAAGAAGCGGACGCCCCGCTGCCACAGGAAGACCAGCGCCGAGAAGGCGGTCGCCCAGGTCCGCGCGCGCCGCCGGTAGCCGCCGTCCAGGTGCAGGAAAAGGTCGAAGGCCACCGAGCGGTGCTCCACCTCCTCCGCGCCGTGCCAGCGCAGCAGGTCGAGCATCATCGGGTCGGCGCCGCGCCGGTCCAACTCGTCCGCGTTCAGCACCCAGTCGCCCAGGAACGCCGTGTAGTGCTCGATCGCCGCGATCATCGCGACCCGCTCCATCAGCCACCAGTGCCGGGCCCGGCCCGGCGGCAGGGTCTTGTCACCCAGCAGCTTCTCGAAGAGCCAGTCGACCTGCGCCGTGTACGGGGTCGGGTCCAGCCCCAGCCGCTTCAGGTGGGGCAGTACGTCGTCGTGCGCGGCGGCGTGCATGGCCTCCTGGCCGATGAAGCCGACGACGTCCGCGCGCAGTTGCTCGTCCTTGATGTAGGGGAGCACCTGCTTGTAGACGTGCACGAACCACCGCTCACCCGCGGGGAGCAGCAGGTGCAGCACATTGATCATGTGCCCGGTGAAGGGGTCGTTGGGCAGCCAGTGGAGCGGGGTGTCCTCCCAGCCGAAGGACACGTTCCGGGGCCTCAGGTCCACGTGTTCCGACGCCACGGGGGCGGGCGCGAGCGGCGTATTAGACATGGCGTCAATGTACTGATGGGTAGCGGAGAGGAGAACCCCTCTGCGCGGACTTCTCTCAGCGCAGCGCCCCGGCCTTCGTCCCGTCCGTGAGCTTGCCCGACAGGTCGACCTGCGCGCCGGCCGGTGCCTTGACCGCCAGCCGGTTGCCGTTGGCCGACCCGTTCACCCCGCCGCCCGAGACCGACAGCGAGGCGAACTGCGCACTGCCCGCCGCGAGCACGTACCACTGGCCCGCGCGCGACTTCCACAGCACGCCCGCCAGCACCCGCGGCTCCCGCGGCCCGCACGCCGGCGACCCCTCCGACCGGGCGGCCTGCGCGGCGAGCGGCGCGCCCGGCGCGAGGAACTGCGCCTGCACCCGGTCCGCCGAGCCCTGCCAGGTCTCGGCCCGCGTACAGAGCCAGGCCGCCGTCCCGTCGCCCTCGGGCAGCGGCTGCTTGGCGTAGGTCCAGGCGTTGACCGTACGGACTCCGTGCGAGCGCACCGACGGCAACAGGCAGGCGATCCGCGACCAGTCGCCGAGCTCCGCGGCCTCCGTCACGTCGCGCTCGGCGCCCGGCGCGCCCGAGGTGAGCCGGGCCGGGGTCAGCTCACCGAGGTCGGTGATCAGCCGGGTGGCGCCGTCGCCGGTCAGGGCAAGGGCGTTCCAGCTGGTGCAGTTGCCGGCCGGGGCGGGACCGGGCACCGGCGGGGTCACCCCGTCCGGGGCCGGCTTCAGCGCCACCGCGGGCTCGCCGGGCTTGAGCAGGTCGCGCAGGGCCGCGCCGCTGACCCAGGGGGCGGTGAGGTAGCGGACGTTGCCGTCGACCCTGCTCAGCACGAGGGCGGTGGCGGTGTCCGCCGAGGCGCCGTCGGTCCGGGCGAAGTCGAGGGCCGCGCCGGTGGTCCCGGCGCGCGGCTCGGCGTACCGGACCACGCGCAGCCCGTCGTACAGCAGGACCACGACGGCCTGGTCGACGGCGCCCGCGAACAGCAGCTGCGCAGGACCCATCGGCGGCCCGGCCGGGGTTCCCGGGGTGGCCGAGACGACCACGGAGGAGCCCGGGCGGGCCCAGACGGCCAGCGCCCGGCGCAGCAGTTCGGCGTCGTCGGCGCGGTCGCCGCGGGCGGGCCAGGCGGAGAAGTCCGTACGGGAGGACGTACGCCAGAGCGCGGGCGCGGCGCGCAGCAGCTTGCCGGGGTCCAGTGCCTGCTCGGCCGCGGCGTTGCGGGAGTACAAGGGAGCGGCGGCCCCGTCCGTGCCCCAGCCGCCGCCGGGCAGCGCGAGCAGCGCCCCGCACACGGCGAGGGCGGCCCCGGCGGCCAGCGCGGCGCGCACGAGCCGGCGCCGCCTCAGCAGGTCGGTGGGCCGGGCCTGGAGCACGCACGGGTCGAACTCGGGGGAGGTGAACAGGGAGTCGTTCGCCGGATCGCCGGACTCCGCGACCGCGGCGGCCGGGTCCGCGACCCCGGCTTCGTCCAGCACCCGGAGTACCTCCGGCTCGGGCAGCCGCTCCAGGGCCCGCAGTACGCAGGCGGCCCGGCCGGGCCCGTCGAGGGTGGCCAGCCACTGGTCGAGGGCCAGCTCCTCGGCCCCGCCGGAGCGCGGGAACAGCCGAAGCCCCCACACCTGCGGCAGCGCCGGCGGGAGCTGCGCGCGGCGGGGCAGGGCCCGGAAGGTCAGCGGAATTCCGGCCTCCAGGGCGGCGCGCAGCACGCGCAGCCGCACGTAGGCGTACCCGGCCTCACCCTCGCCGCCGCGCTGGCCCGGGACCCCGCCGCGCACGGCGGCCGCCGCGTCCCGCCGCCCGCGCGGCAGCGCCCGCTGGACCAGCGAGTGGGCGGTGAGCACCCGGCGGTTGCGGCCGAGGGCGGGCGGCAGCACCAGGTAGGCGAGCCGCACCAGCCGCGGGTAGTGCTCGACGATGGCGGCCTCGGCCTGCTCGACATCGGGAGACGGGGGGAGGGTGGCGGTATCCGGCGCAGTCACGTTCAGCAGAACGAGCGAATCGTCGGATGGTCACCCGTCCCCGGCGCGCGCTCCCGCGTCTACACCAGACGGGCGCGCAGCGCCTCGACCGTCTCGTCGGAGACGCCGAGCCCCTCGCGCACGTACTTCTCCATCGAGCCGTAGCGCGTCTCGACCTCGGTCAGGGCGGCCTCCAGGTAGGAGGGGAAGACGCCGATCAGCGCGAGCGCGATGTCCGGGTCGCCGCCGGCCCCCGTGAAGCCCTCGATCATCGGGGCGAAGGCCTGCTTGACCGCCGGGTTCACCGACAGGTACTCCGCCATCAGCGTCTCGTCGTCCGCGCCGAGCAGCGACAGGATGACCGTGGCGCCCCAGCCGGTGCGGTCCTTGCCGGCCGTGCAGTGGAAGAGCAGCGGGCCGGCCCCGGGGTCGGCGGCCTCGGTGAGCAGCAGCCGGAACGCGGCCTGGGCCGAGGCCGAGTGCACGAAGAAGCGGTAGAGGTCGGCGAACAGCGCCTGCGCCTTGCCGCCGCCCAGGTGTTCCTCGGCGACGGCCGGGTCGGACAGCAGGTCCTTGAGCTGGGCGGCGGCGGGCATCCGGCCCGAGCTCACCTTGTCCGCCAGGACGTCGGCGACCAGCAGCCGGGCTCCGGCCGGCACCCGGTCGGGGTGGTCGGTGCGCTCGGCGTCGGTGCGGAAGTCGATGACGGTCCGCAGGCCCAGCGCGGCCACCACCGGGTCGGCGTCCAGGTCGAGCCGGTCGAGCTGGCCCGAGCGCAGCACCAGGCCGGGGCGGACGGTGCGGCCGCCGGAGAGCGGGGTGCCGCCGAGGTCGCGGAGGTTGGCGACGGTCGTGGCGGGGGTGGCGGTCATCGTGGCGACTCCAGCGGTGTGCGAGTTACTCGTGTCAGGAAGCGATCCATGAAGCCGTTCATGAATCGCTTCATGCAGCTCATGCGGTTCGTGCAGTGTGTGCGGTTGGTTCAGTTCATGCAATTTTCTGATGTTTCGCCCCGGAAAGGCAATCCAAGGCCAGCGAGACCCCGATGCCGATCCCGAGCGCCGCCAGGTGCCCGGCGTCCGTGAAGGTCCGCTCCCGTTTGGCGACCGGCGCCGCGGCGAGTGCCAGCAGCCCGACCCGGGCGGCCGTTCGGACCGCTCCGCGCGGCAGGGCCGAGGTCAGCGCGCCGAGTACGGCGTTGAACCCGTAGCTGGTCCCCACGTCCAGGGCGCGTCGAGTATGCGGATCGGTTGTCCTGCGCAGGGCGCCGTATACCAGGAGGGTCGCCGTGGCGTGCCCGAACAGGAACACCGCGGCCGTCCACCAGGCGCCGTACGCGTACTCGGCGTATCCGAGGACGGCGACGAGCAGCAGCGCGTACGGCAGGGGCATGGGCTCCTCGACGACGAGAGCGCTGGTCAGCAGCGTCTCCCAGTGCCCGGCGGCGAGATTGTCGACATTCGTCGAGCACTCGCGGAGCAGTCCCTCCCGCTCCGCCGGTGCCATCCGCTCCAGGGCGTAGGCCCCGAGCTGGACCCCACCCGTGTACACCGCTCCCAGTGGTATTGGATTCACAAGTCCATGATCGGATACGGCCCTCTGGCGCACACCACCGGGCCCCGTGGGAACATGTCCCGGCCATGCCACAGCACCCCGCGCCGATGCGCGCCACGCGGGCCGCGATGTTCGCGGCGGTGTGCACCGCTTTGGGTGCGGTGGGGCATTCGTACATGTCCGGCACCGACATTCCCCTTGCGGGGCTTCTGGGTGCTTTCGCGGTGACCGGTGGACTGGCCTGGGCCGCCGCCGGCCGACGGCGGGGACCGGCGGGGATCGCCGCCGCGGTGCTCGCCGTGCAAGGGGTGCTGCACCTCCTCTTCTCCGGGAGCAACGCGGCGAAGCCCGCGCCCGCGGCGATGCACCACCACATGCCGGGCATGGACATGGGGGCGATGGCCGCCGGAACGTCCGGCGGCATGGCGGAATCGGCCGGGCACGGCGGGGCCGCGATGATCGCCGCGCACGTGCTCGCCGGGCTGTTCTGCGCCGCATGGCTGGCGCGGGGCGAGGCCGCCGTCTTCCGGCTGGCCCGGACCCTGGGCGCCGCCGCGCTGCACGCGGCCCGGCCGCTGTCCCGCGCGCTCGCCCTGGCCGGGGCTCGGGTGGCCGCCGTACCGGTCCCGCTCGCGCCCTGCCCCCCGTACGAGCGGCCGCGCCGCCTGCGCGGGGCCGTGCACGCCTATGCCGTGGTGCGGCGCGGCCCGCCCGCGGGCCGCGCCTTCCGAGCCACGGCCCCCGGCCGTCCTGCCCGCGCCTGAGCGAGGGGGCGAGACCTGGGGCCGCTTCCCCACGTCTTCGCCAACACCTAGGACCACCATGTCTCTTGACGAGGTTCAGGACGTCCGGACCCCGGACGCCGATCCAGCCGACATATCCAACACGGCCACGTCCCGCAGCGGCGGCTGGGCCGCCCTGCGGCCGCTGTTCCTGCGCATGCACTTCTACGCGGGCCTGCTGATCGCCCCGCTGCTCTTCCTCGCCGCCGCCACCGGGCTGCTCTACGCCGGCTCGTGGCAGGCCGAGAAGATCGTCTACGCCGACGAGCTGACCGTCTCCCGCGTCGGCGAGAGCGCCCTGCCGCTCAGCGCCCAGGTCGTCGCGGCCAAGGGCGCCGCGCCCCAGGGCGAGGTCGTGTCCGTGTGGCCCGCGCCCGAGGCCGACGCGACCACCCGGGTGATCATGGAGAGCAAGGGGCTCCCGGAGGGCGAGACCCTCACCGTGTTCGTCGACCCGTATACGGCCGAGGTGCGAGGGCAGCTCGCCACCTCCGGCGACGCGCTGCCGCTGCGGGCCTGGCTGAGCGAGTTCCACGCCAGCCTCCAGCTCGGGGAGTTCGGCCGCAACTACAGCGAGCTCGCCGCGAGCTGGCTGTGGGTGGTCGCGCTCGGCGGACTCGCCCTGTGGATCGGCCGCCGCCGCAAGCGCAAGGCCGACCTCGTCCTCCCGGACCGCAAGGCCACCGGCCGGCGCCGGACCCTGTCCTGGCACGGGGTCGTCGGCCTCTGGTCGGTCGCCGGACTCGTCCTCCTCTCCGCCACCGGCCTGACCTGGTCGAAGTACGCCGGCGAGAACATCGGGCAGCTCCAGGACAGCCTCGGCGGGGCCACCCCGGCCGTCTCCGCCAAGCTGAACCCGGGCGCGGACTCGGCGGGGGCTGACGAGCACGCCGGGCACACCATGGCCCCCGGTGAGGAGATGCCGCCGCCCGCCCCCACCGCCGACATCGGCATCGACAAGGCCGTGGACGCCGCCCGGGCCGCCGGGGTCACCGAGTACCTCCAGGTCACGCTCCCCGCCAAGGGCAAGGGGTACGTGGTCAAGGAGAAGGACCGGCAGCTGCCGGTCCACCTGGACGCCGTCGCCGTCGACCCCGCCGACGGCCGGATCCTGGACGAACTGCGCTTCGCCGACTACCCCGTGCTCGCCCAGATGACCCGCTTCGGCATCGACCTGCACATGGGCCTGACCTTCGGGCTCGCCAACCAGATCGCCCTGGCCGCGCTCGCCGTCGGGCTGATGTTCCTCGTCTTCTGGGGCTACCGGATGTGGTGGCTGCGCCGGCCGACGAAGGACCGCAAGCTGTCCGTCGGCCGCGCCCAGCCGCGCGGTGCCTGGCGGAAGCTGCCGGTGACCGTGGTGCTGCCGCTGGCCGCGGCGACCGCCGTGGTCGGCTGGTTCGTCCCGATGCTCGGCATCAGCCTGCTCGTGTTCCTGGCGGTCGACCTGCTGCTCGGCTTCGTCGCCGCGCGCCGCGCCAAGGCAGCCGCGTAGCACGCCGACGGGCCCGTACTCCGCTCCGGAGTACGGGCCCGTCGCCCACGTCCGACACGCCGGTCAGGGCGCGTACTTGTAGCCCACCCGGCGCACCGTCTGGATGGCGCCTCGGTGCGCGGCGCCCAGCTTGCGGCGCAGGCGGGCGATGTGGACGTCCACGGTCCGGCCGTCGCCGACGTGGCCGTAGCCCCAGACCGTGGTCACCAGCTGGTCCCGGCTGTGCACCCGGTGCGGGTGCTTCACCAGGTGGGCCAGGAGCTCGAACTCCAGGTAGGTCAGGTCGAGTACCTGCCCGTCGACCTCGGCGGTGCGCTGCGCCGGGTCGATGCGGACCAGCTCATCGCCCTCGGGGGCGGACGGTCCCGGCGCCGCCGGGGCGGCCACGGCATGCGGGGCGAAGGCGACCGGCGGCTGCTGGTCAGCCGGTACCAGGACCAGGTAGCCGACCATCGGCGGCTGGCCGGGCAGCGTCGGGAGCGTGTGCTGCGGCGCGGGCAGCCAGGTGGCGCCGGGCGGGAGCAGGTCCACCACCCGGGCCACCTCGTCCCGGTCCACGGCCCGCAGCCGGTGGCGCGGACTGGGCGGGAAGGTCAGGTGCGTGGTGGTCGCAGCGGAAGGGGCAGAAGAGATGGAACGGGTGTTGGCCATGAGTGGTCAGCTCTTTCACGCGGAGTGGTCGGCAGGAGACGTACGTACGTCGTCGATGTCGTACCGCGCAGACCGAAGGCCTCGGCGAAGATCAGGAGGGGGATCCGGAGGCTTTAGAGGGCCGGCGCGTTCTTCGCGCGGCAACACACCCGGTCGAAATCGTGGTCCTGACGGGACGGCCAGAACGGCTCGAGGTCTCTGCGACCTGACGAGGTGTGCGAGTGGCTGGCCATGGCCCCATTCAAGCAGACGCCCGGGCCCGGGGGCAGACCCCGTCTCACGTCGTGGAGCGGAATCCCATATTCCCTCCAGCGACTCGCAGCAATCCGGGACATACCGCAAGCGCGACGACGCCCGCCAGGCCTGGGGAGGCATGACGGGCGTCGGTGGTGTGCGGGGCGGGGTGGGGCAGCGTGGGGAGTTGAGGCGAGGCCTCAGACCAGGCCGTCCTTCTCCAGGCCCGCGCAGCAGGTGTCCGTGATGAGACGGGTCACCACGTACGGGTCCACGTTGGCGTTCGGGCGGCGGTCCTCGATGTAGCCCTTGCCGTCCTTCTCCACCTGCCACGGGATGCGGACCGAGGCGCCGCGGTCCGAGACGCCGTAGCTGAACTCGTTCCACGGGGCGGTCTCGTGCAGGCCCGTCAGACGCTCGTCGATGCCGGCGCCGTAGTTCTTCACGTGGTCCAGCGGCTTGCTGCCCTCGCCCAGCGCCTCGCACGCGGAGATGATCGCGCGGTAGTCCTCGCGCATCGCCTTCGTGGAGAAGTTGGTGTGCGCGCCCGCGCCGTTCCAGTCGCCCTTCACCGGCTTCGGGTTCAGCGTCGCGGAGACGTTGAAGTCCTCGGCGGTGCGGTAGAGCAGCCAGCGCGCGATCCACAGCTGGTCGGAGACCTCCAGCGGGCTCACGGGGCCGACCTGGAACTCCCACTGGCCGGGCATGACCTCGGCGTTGATGCCGGAGATGCTCAGGCCCGCCGCCAGGCAGTGGTCCAGGTGCTTCTCGACGATCTCGCGGCCGAAGATCTCGTCCGAGCCGACGCCGCAGTAGTAGCCGCCCTGCGCGGCCGGGAAGCCGTTGACCGGGAAGCCGAGCGGGCGGGCGCCGTCGAAGAAGGTGTACTCCTGCTCGATGCCGAAGATCGGCTCCTGACCCGCGAACTTCTCGGCGACCGGACGCAGCAGCGCGCGGGTGTTCGACTCGTGCGGGGTCATGTCGATGTTCAGGACCTCGCACAGCACGAGGAGGTTGTCCCCGCCGCGGATCGGGTCCGGGCAGGAGAACACCGGGTTGAGCACGCGGTCGGAGGCGTGGCCCTCGGCCTGGTTCGTACTCGATCCGTCGAAGCCCCAGATCGGCAGCGCGTCGCCGTCGGCCAGGATCTTCGTCTTGGAGCGAAGCTTCGCCGTCGGCTCGGTGCCGTCGATCCAGATGTACTCAGCCTTGTAGCTCACGGGCCCCATCCTCAGACTCTGCGGGTGCTGCTGGTCGCTGCTTCATCGCTGCGGTGATGACCGCAGCGTGCCCGCCCGCGATTTCCCTTCCGTTGCCCATGTGTGAACCCCGTGTTACCGAGGTTTGCACCGCAGGTCGGGTGGGTTGTGCGGGCTGGTCGCGGGTCGCGGGAGGTACACCTGTCCGAGTGGGGCAGACTGGGCGGGTGAGCATTTTGTCTGATCTGAACTCTGCCGGAGACCCCGCCGAGAGTGCCGCCGAGACCCCCGTCACCAGTGCCGCCGCAGGCCCCCGACCCCGGGTCGGACTGCTGGGCACCGGCCCCTGGGCGCACCGTACGCACGCACCCGCGCTCGCCGCGCACGCCGGCACCGAGTTCGCCGGAGTGTGGGGCCGCCGGCCCGAGGCCGCGGCCGACCTCGCGCAGGAGTACGGCGTGAAGGTGTACGAAGACCCCGACGAGCTGTTCGCCGACTGTGACGCCGTGGCCTTCGCCCTGCCGCCGGACGTCCAGGCCCCGCTCGCCGTCCGCGCGGCCGCCGCCGGCTGCCACCTGCTGCTCGACAAACCCGTCGCGACCACGGTCGAGGACGCCCGGGCCGTCGCCGACGCCGCCGCGCGGCACCAGGTCGCCTCCGTCGTCTTCTTCACCCTCCGTTTCGCCGAGCCCACCGCGGACTGGGTCACGGAACAGGCCGCCCGCCCCGGCTGGTTCACCGCCTCCGCCCACTGGCTCGGCGCCGTCTTCCCGCCCGACGGCACGCCCAGCGCGTACGCCGACTCGCCCTGGCGCAAGGCCAAGGGCGGGCTGTGGGACGTCGGCCCCCACGCGCTCTCCGTACTGATCCCGATCCTCGGCGACGTCACCACGGTCAGCGCCACCCGGGGCCCGTCCGACGTGGTCCAGCTGGCCCTGCGGCACGCCTCCGGCGCGGCCAGCACCGCCGTGCTCAGCCTGGGCGCGCCGAAGGCGGCGGCCGGGGTGGGGCTGGAGCTGCGCGGGACCGAGGGCGTCCACGCGCTGCCCGGCTGGAGCGACGTACCGGGTGCCTACGGGCGCGCCCTGGACGCACTGCTCACCGCGGCCCGGACCGGGGTGCCGGACCCGCGGGGGGCGGAGTTCGGCGCCAGGCTGACGGAGATCCTGGCGGAGGCGGAGGCGCAGCTTCCGGCTTGAGGGGCGTCGCGCTGCTCGATGGGCGTTACTTGATGAGCGCGTTGGCCACGATGATGGCCAGCCCGATCGTCGCGTCGGCCAGGCCGATGAGCAGCGCGGAGCTCAGCCGGTAGCCGACCCGGACCGCCACGCACGAGCCCCAGGCGAAGAGCAGGGCGGTGTTCAGGCCGAGGCCGACGGCGGTCACGCCGTACGAGTCCCAGCCGGTGAGCCCGGCGAGGACCAGGAGCAGCACGGTGGGCAGAGTGGCCGCCACCATCGGCCACTCGTGCCACAGGGCCCGGACCAGCAGCCGCCAGCGGTGTCCTGCGGAGCCCTGGTGATGTGTGGTCATGTGGTGCGAGTAGCCGTGCGCGAGCCCCGCCGCGGCCGCGGTGACGATCACCCAGCTGGCGTCGTAGAACGGGGTGTAGTCACCGCCCTTCTGATCCAGCGCGGCCAGCAGCCCACTGGCCAGCACCGTCCCGTACACCCCGCCGAACATCCAGTCGGCCGCCCGCCGAGGCGGGGGGAACGGCGCCGATGTGTCGGCGGGGGTGGGGGTGGGCGTGGGGTGTGCGTGCGGGTGGGGGTGGCTCACTCCGGGATCCTTCAGGGCTTTTGCTGCGCTTGGTGTTGTATGTGGCGATTTGGCGTGTTGGGGTCACCTTACGGGGGTGGGGGTGAGGGCGGGATGAATGGGGGCGGGGGCTGCGGGGGTCGGGGTCCCGGCTGACCACCATCAGGGACTGGCTGACTGACCCCTGGGGCAGCGTCTGAGCCCGGGCCTGTGGGAGGCGGATCCGGGCCGGGGGCAGCCCAACCCGCACCCGGCAGCGGTGAGATCACCCTCGGCACGCTCGCGGAAAATGAGACGCGGTGTCGTGCCGGCTTTGACAGGCTGGCGGGTCGGCCCCAGAGTCCTGCAGCTCGTCATAGGAGTGTTCGTGATTCCCCCTCGTCTGGCCCCGTTGCTGGAGCAGTTCGACTTCGCGCGCGAGCGCCTCACCAACCGCATGTCCGGGCCCGTCATGGACAGTGGCGACGGGTCGGACACCAAGGTCGGGCCCATGACCGGCGAGGAGTTCCTCTGGGAGCCGGTGCCGGGCTGCTGGTCGGTGCGGCGGCGTACGGACGGGCCCGGGCCGCGTGCCACCCTGCTGGCCGGCACGGGCGACTGGGGTCGCGACGCGGCGACCTACCCGCACCCCTGGCCGCCGCCGTTCACCACCATCGCGTGGCGTCTGAGCCACCTCAGCGAAATGATGACCCTGCGCGCCGACCACACGGCCGGCAGCCGCACGCGGACCCGGGACGACTATCCCGTCAGCGGGGACGTCGAGGAGGCGGTCGCGGCATTCGACACCGGCGCCGCCGCCTGGCGGAAGGCGCTGCTGAGCGTCGACGACGCGGCCCTCGACACCGTGGGGTACTGCACCTACCCGCACGGCAGCGACGTGGAGGAGCCCTTCATCGACATCGCCTGGTGGGTCAACCAGGAGTTGCTGCACCACGGAGCCGAGATCGCCCTGCTCCGCGACCTCCATCGCGAACGCCAGCACTGACCCTCTCTGATCCCGGCCTCGGGGCTACGCCACGACCCCCGCCAGCGCCTCCACCGCCCTCGTGAACGCCGAGTTCGGGGGTGCCGCGTAGCCCACCACCAGGCCTTCGCGGGGTGGGGTCGGGTCCGCCCTGTGTTGGTAGGAGGAGAGGCCGTCCAGGGCCAGGCCCGCCGTTCGGGCCGCCGAGAGGGCCGGGGCCTCGCCGCCCGGCGGGAGTTCCAGTACCGCGTGCAGCCCGGCCGAGATGCCCGTCACCCGGACGTCCGGGGCGCGTGCGGCCAGTACGGAAACCAGCTGGTCACGCCGCTCCCGATAGCGCTTGCGCATGCGGCGGACATGCCGGTCGTACGCGCCGCAGTCGATGAAGTCGGCCAGCGCCAGCTGGTCCAGCGCGCTCGCCCAGGACTCCCGCTGCCCCTTCGCCGCCAGGACCTGGTCGATCAGCTGGTCCGGGAGGACCAGCCAGCCGAGGCGGAGCGCCGGGGAGAGGCTTTTGCTCAGCGAGCCCGCGTACACCACGTGCTCCGGGGCCAGGCCCTGTACGGCGCCGACCGGTTTGCGGTCGTAGCGGAACTCCCCGTCGTAGTCGTCCTCCACGATCACGCCGCCGGTCGTACGGGCCCACTCCACGGCGGCGGCGCGCCGTGCGGGCAGCAGACGCCCCCCGGTCGGGAACTGGTGCGCGGGGGTGAGTAGCAACGTACGGGCCCGGGGCGGGAGTTCTGTCGTCCGGGCACCGTCCTCGTCGACCGCGACGGGGTGCGGGCGGACCCCGGCGGCGTCCAGGATGCCGTGGTGGAAGGGGAGTCCGTACGCCTCGACGGCCCAGTCCCGCGGCCGGACGGACGCGAGGAGCCGAAGTCCGTTGGCGAAGCCGGAGCAGACCACGATGTTCTCCGGGCCGGTACGCACGCCCCGCGCCCGGGACAGGTAGCCGGCCAGCGCCCGCCGCAGCTCGGGCCGGCCGCGCGGATCGCCGGGGCCGAAGGCCTCGGTGGGTGCCTCCGTGAGGGCCCGCCGGGCGCTGGCGGCCCACGGCCCCCGGGGGAAGGAAGCCGGGTCGGGCTTGCCCTGGAGCAGGTCGAGGCGGGGTCCCGCGGGCGCGGCCGTGGGCGTGGCCGCCGCGGACGGCGGGCCCGAGCCGGCGACTCGTTCGGCGGCCCCTTCGGCGACCCGGGTGCCGGAACCCTGCCGGGCGGTGAACCAGCCCTCGGCGACCAGCTCGGCGTAGGCGTCGGCGACGGCGTTGCGGGCCAGTCCGAGGTCGGCGGCCAGCGTCCGGTACGGCGGCAGCCGCGTCCCTCCGGCCAGCCGCCCGCTGCGGACGGCGCTGCGCAGGGCCTGGGCAAGGGCGGTCCGCCGGGCTCCTTCGGCGGGGAGGTCGAGATGCAGGTCGGCGCCCGTGCCGCCGTCGGGGGCCGTCATGCGCGGGCCTCCGGTGCGAAGACGGTGTGGGCGGCCGTCAGGAAGCGGCGGACGGTGTCCCGTTCGGCGGGGTCGAAGGAGTCCAGCACCTGCAGCACCCCGTCGATCAGCGGGCCGAAGAACTCCCGGCCCAGCCGGATGGCCTCCGGCTCCACGCGCAGCAGGATCCGGCGCCGGTCGCGGTCGTCGCGGACCCGCGCCACGTGGCCGAGCCGTTCCAGCCGGTCGATCACCGAGGTGGTGCCCGCCGAGTTGAGGCCGAGCCGGGCCCCGAGCAGGCCCGCCGTGGCCGCCTCGCCGGCGCGGGCCGCGTCCAGCAGGCAGATCAGGGCCCGCACATCGGTGGGGTGCATGCCGTTGCGGGCGGCGAACTCCGCCTGGCGCAGGCCGAACTCCACGGTCACCGCCCGCAGCAGGTGCACCAACTGCAGGTTGCCGGGCTCCCGGTTGCCGGATTCCCTGTTGTCGCCCACATCGTCCTCCGCCTAATATCTCTCGCTGAGCGAGATTATCGCCCGACGAGGTAGTGGAGCCAGCCGTGTTCCGGACGTCTCTCTTCCGTACCGCCTACGACGCGGTCCTGGCCCAGTGGCCCGGGCCGGTCGAGACCACCGACCTGCCCACCCCGTACGGCCTCACCCGCGTCAACAGCTGTGGCGCGGCCGGGGCCCCGCCGCTGGTGCTGCTGCCCGGCGGGGGAGCCACCTCCACGGTGTGGGGAGCCGGCGCCGCGGCCGGGCTCGCGCGCACCCACCGCCTGCACGCCGTGGACCTGGTGGGGGAACCCGGGCTCAGCGTCCCGGAGCCCGGGCTCGCCATCCGGTCCGTCGGGGAACTGGTCGGCTGGCTCGACACGGTGATCGACGGGCTCGGCCTGGACGGCCCGGTCGTCCTCGGCGGCCACTCCTACGGGGCCTGGATCGCCGCCCACTACGCGGCCTCGCGGCCAGCCCGGCTCGGCCGCCTCGTGCTGCTCGACCCGACCCAGGTCTTCGCCGGGCTCCGGCCCGGCTACGTGCTGCGCGCGCTGCCCGTGCTGGTGCGTCCCACCCCGGAGCGGATCCGCTCCTTCCTCGCCTGGGAGACCGGCGGAGCCGCTCTCGACCCGGCCTGGCTGCGGCTCCAGGACGAGACCGCGCGCTTTCCCAGCGTCCGGCCGGTCACCGGGCCGCGCCCGGACCTGACCGGGCTCGGGGAACTGCCCGTACGCGTCCACGTCCTGTTCGCCGGGCGCGCCCGCTGCCACGACGCCGACCGGGCGGCCCGGGCCGCGCGCCGGGTGCTCCCGGCCGCGCGTGTCGACGTACTGCCCGGGATCTCGCACCACGCGCTGCCGCTGACGGCGGCCGAGGAGATCGCCCGCCTCGTCGCCGCCGGCTAGCCCTTGCGGGACAGGGCCTCGCGGACGGCTTCCTCGGAGCGGGCGACCACCGCCGTGCCGTCCTCGGCGGTGATGATCGGGCGCTGGATCAGCTTCGGGTGCGCGGCCAGGTGCGCGATCCAGCGCCCCCGCGCCGCGTCGGTCTCCTCGCGCGGCAGGTCCCGTACGCCCGTCTCCTTGGCCAGCGGGTCCGAGGTGCGCGTGATGTCCCACGGCTCCAGCCCGAGTCGGCCGAGCACCTCGCGGATCTCGTCCTCGGAGGGCACGTCCTCCAGGTACCGGCGCACGGTGTAGTCGGCGCCCTCCGCGTCCAGCAGGGTCAGCGCGCTGCGGCACTTGGAACACGCGGGATTGATCCAGATCTCCATGATGCCCAGCCTATCGAGAGCCGGTCCGAAGCCGGTCGGGAAGCCCGCCCCGAGCCTGTCTGGCCAGGGGCTTTTGTCAGTGGTCCCCGGTAAAATCGAGGGAGAACGACAGGAAGCCAACTACCGTTTGGGAGGCTGTAGATGGCCACTGCCACCACCATTCAGCACGTCAAGAAGAAGCCGCTGCCGGCGGGCCTGCCCCGCGAGTGGTACGAGAGCCACAACCGCCGCCTCAAGGCGATGCGCCTGGCGATATCCCTGCTCGACTCGGGGACTTATGACGCCCGGCGCGCCACCAACCGGAAGATCCGGACGATGGCCGTCCGGACGGGGATCCACCGGCCGTCCAACGTCACCTGCAAGATGGTGCGCGCCTTCATCCAGGAGGCATGAGCCGGCCGTACCGAGTCGTGCGGGCGCCGGCCCGCCGGGTGGAGGCCCCGGCGGACCGGCGTCGGTGACCGGCGGGCCGGCGGTCACTTCTCGTCGAAGACGAGCTCCTCGGGCTGGCGCGTCATCCTCACGGTGTGGCCGTTGATGACCTCGACCACGCGGTGCAGACCGACCTTCTCCTCGGGTTCCGACGTGATGCGGAACCTGTCCCCGGCTCCGGCCAGGTAGGAGGGGAAGCAGTTCAGCAACGGTTCATAAGGCTTGAGGTCCAGGTATTCCTTCAGCCGGCGGAACAGCTTCGGGAGGATGACCGCCCCGTCCGCCGCCGTGATGGAGGGCATTCCGGTGATCTTCGCGCCCTTCATGGTCACGTCGACGTCGTCGGCCCACACCCCCTTCTTGGCCGCCCTCGCCTTCTGGGTCTCGGTGGTGAGGAACTCGCGCAGTTCCCTGGGGAAGGCCGAGTAGAAGGTCGGGTAGACCAGGCCGAGCGAGATCAGGTGGAAGTTGGCCGTCTTCTTCAGCAGTTCCTGGTCGACTCTGATCTCGTAGCCGGAGGCCGCGGGCGGGGTGCCGCGGCCGACCAGGGCCACACAGCGGCCGTAGATGTCGGAGCCCCCGGTGAGGATGAAGCCGGGCACGCTCTCGGGGATGGTGGCGACGGTCTCGTCCTCGTGCCGGTCGACGCTGGCGAAGCCGACCCAGGCCAGCAGCTCGTTCGCGGCCCGGTGTGCGAGGTCCAGCGGCTGATGCTGCTCAGGCCCGTAGGCGCCCTCGTAGTGGGTCTCCAGCGCGTCGACGGACTCCAGCCGGACACTGACGCGGCCGTCCGCCGCGGGCACGATCTGCTTGCACCCGGGCACGAGTTTCCAGTCGGCCACGTTGTCCGGGATGAAGGGGACGGTGTCGCCGTCCGGCTTGGATTTGGGCGGCACCCGGAAGGTGCCTTTGATCAGCAGCATGGACATGGTGTCTCCCACCGCAGTCATCGCTGTGTGTGCTGGACGGTTACGTACGGTACACGCGCGGGTCGGACATCGCGGTCATTCCGGGCCGTCCAGTGTCAGCAACAGCAGCGCCACGTCGTCCCGCGGGCCGCCGTCCGTGAAGGCCGCGAGGTCCCGCCAGACCGCCCGGACCAGGCCCTCGGGGTCCCTCGTCACCACGGGCAGCCGCGCGGCCAGGGGGTAGAAGTGCCCGGCCGCGTCCCGTGCCTCCGTCACCCCGTCCGTGTGCAGCAGGAAGCGGTCCCCGGCGCGCACCGTCAGCTCCGCCACCGTCGGCGGGGCCGGACCCGCGAGCCCCAGACCCAGCGGCGGGCCCGGATCCACGGCCACCTCATCGACCGCCGGCCCGCGCAGGCGCAGTGCGGGCGGATGCCCGCACGAGACGATCCGTACGAGGTCCAGCCCGGGCGGGAACTCCAGCAGCAGGGCCGTCGCGAACAGCTCGGGGTGCCCGTCGGGGGCGGCCGCCGCGTCCGACGCCAGCCGCCGGTTCAGCCGGGCCGCGACCGCCGCCAGTTCGGCGTCGTCGAGCACCGCCTCCCGGAAGGCCCCGAGCAGCGCGGCCACCGTGCCGACCGCCGCCAGGCCGTGGCCCTGTACGTCCCCGACCAGCGCCCGGACCCCGTACGGCCCGGCCCGTACGTCGTACAGGTCGCCGCCGACCAGGGTGCCGCGCTGCGCCGCCCGGTAGAGGCCGGAGCAGCGCACCGGACCCACCCGTTCCGCCAGCGGCGGGAGGACCGCCAGCTGAGCGGCCTCCGCCACCGTCCGTACGCTGACGAGCTGCGCGTCCCGGCGCCGCCGGACCCAGGCGATCACCACGCTCAGCAGCCCGATGACGGCCACCGTGGCCAGGTCCGTCCCCCGGGCGTGGCCGATGCCGAGGGAGGGCGCCCCGAGCAGCACGAGGACGATGGCGGCGAAGATCGCGGTCCCGCCCGGCCCGTACGCGAAGGCGGCCACCGGTGGCAGACCGGCCAGGAAGAAGCCGAGCTCCACATCGCCCGGGGTGAGCAGCTGCGCGAGGACGAGCCCCACCAGGGCCGCCGCAGGCGCGATCCGGGCCCAGCGCGGCGGCGGCTCCCCGTGCAGCCGGCCCGGTTCCTCGCGTCCGCGTCTCACCCCTCCACCCTGGTACCGGGGCCAGGTGCGCGCACCCCGGACCGGTCCGCCGGGTGGCCCGGCGCGGCACGTGCCACGACAGTGGTGGCGTGACGGAAGACGATGCCTCCGGGGAGCCGGGACGCAAGGCCCCGACGAGGGCGCACCTCGAGGCCCACGGCGGCGGCAGCAGCGGTGACGGGTCGCAGAGCGCGGAGATCAGCACGCGGCTGAACTGGCTGCGCGCGGGGGTGCTCGGCGCCAACGACGGGATCATCTCCACCGCGGGCCTGGTGGTCGGCGTGGCCGGGGCCACCACCTCGCGCGCGGCGATCCTGGCGGCGGGCGTCGCCGGGCTGCTGGCGGGCTCGCTGTCGATGGCGGCGGGGGAGTACGTGTCGGTCAGCTCGCAGCGGGACTCCGAACAGGCCGCGCTGGAGCTGGAACGCCGGGAGCTGGCCGAGGAGCCGGAGGCGGAGCTCGAGGAGCTCACCGACCTGCTCGCCGCGCGCGGGCTGAGCCGGCGGCTGGCCCGGGAGGCCGCCGAGCAGCTGACGGAACGGGACGCGCTGCGGGCCCATGCCCGGGTGGAGCTCGGCATCAACCCCGACGAGCTGGCCAACCCGTGGCACGCGGCCTTCGCCAGCTTCGTCGCCTTCACGGTGGGCGCGCTGCTCCCGCTGCTGGCGATCGTCCTCACCGACGCGTCCGTCAGGGTCCCGGTGACGGCGGCGGCCGTCCTGGCGGCGCTCACCCTGTGCGGCGTGATCAGCTCCCGGCTGGGCGGCGCGCCCGCGCTCCGCGCGGTCCTGCGCAACGTCGCGGGCGGCGCCCTGGCCATGGCCGTCACCTACGCGGTGGGCACCTGGCTCGGCACGACCGCCTGAGCCCGGCAGGATGGGGGCATGCGTATCGCGGTCACCGGTTCCACCGGTCTCATCGGCAGCGCCCTCGTGCGGTCCCTCCGGGCGGACGGGCACGAGGTGGTGCGGTTCGTGCGCCGCCCGCCCGCCTCAGGCGACGAGGCGCGGTGGGATCCCGCAGGGGGGTACGTCGATCCCGCCGGGCTGGCCGGGTGCGCGGCTGTCGTGCACCTGGCCGGGGCCGGGGTGGGGGAGCACCGCTGGACCTCCGCGTACAAGAAGGAGATCCGGGACAGCCGGGTGCTCGGCACGGCCGCCCTCGCCCGGGCCCTCGCCGCGCTCGGCGAGCCGCCCGCCGTGTTCGTCAGCGGTTCCGCGGTCGGCTATTACGGGGACACCGGCGACCGGGCCGTCGACGAGGACGCCCCGGCCGGGCACGGCTTCCTGCCCTCCGTCTGCGTGGAGTGGGAGGCGGCCGCGGAACCCGCACGCGCGGCCGGGATCCGTACCGCCTTCGCCCGTACCGGCCTGGTCGTCGCCCGCGAGGGCGGGGCCTGGGGGAAGCTGTTCCCCATCTTCAGGGCGGGAGTCGGCGGCCGGCTCGGCAACGGGCGGCAGTACTGGTCGTACATCTCCCTCCATGACGAGATCGCGGCCCTGCGGCACATCATCGACACCCCCGGCATCGAAGGCCCCGTCAACCTCACGGCCCCCGAGCCGCTGACCAACCGCCAGGTCACCGCCGCCATGGGCCGGGTGCTGCACCGGCCCGCGCTGCTGCCCGTACCCGCCCTGGCCCTGCGCATCGTGCTGGGGGAGTTCGCCGAGGACGTGCTCGGCAGCCAGCGGGCCCGGCCCGCCCGGCTGCTGGAGTCCGGCTTCGTCTTCCGCCACCCCGGCATCGAGGACGCCATCCGCGCCGCCATGTAGCAGTACCTGTCCGGCCGCGCGGCGCGGCTGCCCGGCGTGGCTGTGCGACCAGCGTGCGACCGGTTGTGACCCGGATGCGACCACCGTGCGACCGGAGTTGACCACAATCCCGCAATACCCCGGTCAACTCGGGTTCCCCTGGAGTCGGTTGGGGGAAGGAGGTCGAGACACAGCCGCGCCGACCTCGGGGAGGGGCACGTGCTCAGCAGCTCACACCATTCCGCACACCATGCGGACGTCGTCATCGTAGGAGCCGGAGTCTCAGGACTCGCGGCCGCGCACCACCTGATCGCAGCGGGGGTAACGGTCACCGTCCTGGAGGCGTCGGGCGACCCCGGCGGCCGGATGGCCACCGTGTCGGCCGACGGGTTCCGGCTGGACCGGATCGGCCAGTTGCTCAACACCTCGTACCCGGAACTCGAAAGCACTCCGGGTCTGGCAGGCCTGCCCCTGCGCAACTTCGCGCCCGGGGTCCTGGTCCACACCGACGGCAAACAGCTCCGGGCCGGAGCCCTCACCCCGGCCCGCGCCCTGGCCAGCGGCTCCCTCGACCAGGCCCGGCTCAGCGCCGCGCTCGGCCGGCTCGCCGCCCTGCCCGAGGAACGCCTGCTCGCCCGGCCCGAACGCACCGCACTGGCCGCCCTGCGCTCCCGCGGCCTGCCACCGCGCACCGCGGCCGGCGTGCTCCGGCCGCTGCTCTCGACCCTGCTCCGCGATCCGGCACTCACCACCTCCAGCCGGGTCGCCGACCTGGCCCTGCGCACCTTCGCCCGCGGCCGCCTCGCCGTGCCCGAGGGGGGAGCCGCGGCCCTGCCCGACCGGCTCGCCGCCGGCCTGCCGCCCGGCACCGTCCGCACCGGGGTCCGGGTCCGGTCGGTGGCGACCAACCTGGTCACCACCGAGGAGCACGGCGACTTCAGCTGCCGCTCCGTCCTCCTGGCCACTGGGGCCCGCGCCGCCGCCGAACTCCTGCCCGGCCTGCGCGTGCCCGCCTTCCACGAGGTCACCGTCCTGCACCACGCCACCGCCGCACCCCTGCCCTGGGACGGCTCGCTGCTCCTGGACGGCGACCCCAAGTGGCCCGTCTCCCACACCACCGTGATGAGCGCGGTCGACCCGACACGGGCCCCGGCCGGGCGGAGCCTGGTCACCACCACCGTGCTCGGCCCGCCGCCACCCCCGCGTACGGTCGCCTCACGGCTCGCCCGGCTCTACGACACCGCCACCCGCGACTGGCAGCTCCTGGCCGTCCACCACACCCCGGAGGCCGTCCCCGCCATGCCCCCGCCCTACGACGTACGGCGCCCGGTGCGCGTCCTGGCCGGGCTGTACGTGTGCGGGGACCACCGCGACACCAACACCGTCCAGGGCGCGCTGCACTCGGCCCGCCGCGCCACCACCGCCGTCCTGCGAGACTTCGGCATCCCGCTCCCGGCCGCCCGGGAGCCCGCACTCCCGGTGGCGGCCTGAGAACCACCAAGTGAGGGGCCCGGCACCCTGCGGGGAGCCGGGCCCCGGGTTCACGACAAGGCCGCCACCCGGTCCCGGTACGTCCGCACGGCCGAGGCGTCCCGGTACGGCTCCAGCCGCCGCTCGAAGTCCCGTACGTACTCCACTGCCCGCACCGACCGCATCTCCATCGCCTGCTGCGCCGCCTCCGCTCCCAGCGCGCACGCCTGGTCCAGCTCGCCCAGCCCCAGCCGGGCCGTGGCCAGCACCACCCGGCAGAACAGCCGGGACCGCGCGTAGGCCGGCGCCCGCAACTGGAGCGACCGCTCCGCGTGCTGCGCCGAGGCCCGGTACTGCTGGAGGTCCCGGTGGCAGTGCCCGAACTCGTCCGCCAGCTGCGCCTCGTCGAAGTACCGCGCCCAGTGCGGCACGTCGTCCCCGGGCCGGGCCGCGCCCAGCGCCCGCTCGGCCCGCACCAGCGAGGCCGTCGACGCCCGCACCTCGCCGAGGACCGCGTGCCCCCGCGCCTCCGCCGAGTGCAGCAGCGCCTGCACCACCGGCGGGGGACCCGAGCCGACGCCCTGCTGGGCGACGCGGGCCAGTTGCACCGCCTCCCGGCCGTGGCCCAGGTAGACCGCCTGCCGGCTCATGGTGACCAGCACGTACGAGCCGTACGGTCGGTCCCCGGCGGCCTGGGCGAGCCGCAGCGCCTGCACGAAGTACCGCTGGGCGAGACCGTGCGCGGCGATGTCGTACGAGGTCCAGCCCGCGAGCCGGGTCAGGTCGGCGGCGGCCGAGAACAGCCGTCGCCCGGTGGTCTCCCCGTAGGTCCCCCGGAGCATCGGCTCGGCCTCGTGCTCCAGGTACCGGACCAGGGCCTGCCGGGCGTGCCCGCCGCCGTAGGCGTGGTCCAGGGCGCGGAAGAGCTCGCTCACCGAGCGCAGCGCCGCGATGTCCCCGCCCGTCACCCGTTGCCCGGGCCCCCGGTCGATCTGCCGCTGCCGGGGCACCGAGGATCGCCCCTGCACCGGAACCCGGGCCGCCACCGGGTCCGTGCCCCGCCCCACCCGTTCATCGGCCCGCCCGATCAGCCAGTCCCGGCTGGGCACGACCAGCCCGGCCGGGGTGAAGGCGATCTTCCGGAGCTCGGCGTGGGATCCGGAGTCCTTGCGCCACAGGCCGCTGGCGATGTCCACGGCCTCCTCCGGGGTCGCCGCGAACTCCAGGCCCGCGTAGACGGGCGCGCAGGCGTCCAGGCCCAGATCCTGCGCGGAGAGCCGCCGCCCGAGCCGCCGGGTGAAGACCTCGGCGATCAGCGCGGGGGTGGTCCCGCGCGGCTGCTGCCCGCGCAGCCATCGGGTCACGGAGGTTTTGTCGTACCGCAGATCGAGACCGTGTTCCAGGCCGAGCTGATCGACGCGGCGGGCTAGCCCGGCGTTGGAGAACCCGGCTTCCGCGATCAGCGCCGCGAGCTGCCGGTTGGGGACGCGCTGGGCAGGTCGTTCCGTCATCGGCTCCACGGTTTCCGTACGTGACGGACCGGAGTCCCGGCCCTGTGAACGGCGTGAATGTAGCGGCGAACCTCGTCCACACCGCCCTCTCTGCCCCACATTCATCCGATCGTGTGCAGAATCGGTAGGACCCTTTACGGACTGACCCCTTCCGTCCGCGTACGCTGCGCCCATGACCCGCCGGCCCCACCGTGCGCGCCTTCCCCAGGAGCGTTCCGAATCCACCGCTCCGCTGTCTCCGCCCGAGCTGACCGAGGCGGAGTGCCGCAGGTGCGGTACCTACATCGCGGGGCTCGACGGCCGGTACGCGTGCGGGGTGTGCGGCTGGGTCAACGACCACTCGGAGGGCCACCGGCGGCTGCCGACTGCGGACGAGGACCCGGACCGGCCGCCGAAGGGCCGGCGCCGGCCCAAGCAGCTGCCGTGGCCCCCTCCGGAGCCTCCGGAAGGGCCGCCGTACCCTTGCTGAGTGCGATACGTGCACACAGCAGGTTCAACGAGGAGGCGCTGCGGTGGCTGAGCTTGGGTTTGTCCATCTGGGCTTCGGACCGGAATCCGTCGAGTACACCCGGGCCTGGGAAGAGCAGCGCCGGGTGCACACCGCCCGCTTCGCGGACGAGATCGAGGACACCTGCCTGCTGCTGGAGCACCTGCCGGTGTACACGGCCGGCCGGCGCACCGACCCCAGCGAGCGCCCCCTCGACGGCACGCCCGTAGTCGACGTGGACCGCGGCGGCAAGATCACCTGGCACGGCCCGGGCCAGCTGGTCGGCTACCCGATCATGAAGCTGCCCCGCCCGGTGGACGTGGTCGCCCACGTCCGCCGCCTGGAGGAGGCGCTGATCCGCACCGCCGCCGAGTTCGGCCTGGAGACCACCCGCGTCGAGGGCCGCAGCGGCGTCTGGGTCCTGGGTGACCCCATCGAGGAGCGCCCCAAGATCGGCGGCCTCTCCCTCGACTTCGACCCCCGGATCGGCGACGACGAGTTCGACGCCCGTCTGAACGGCCCCGAGTACGCCCCGTCCAACGCCGGCCAGCGCCGCGAGGACCGCAAGCTCGCCGCCATCGGCATCCGCGTCGCCAAGGGCGTCACGATGCACGGCTTCGCGATCAACGTGAACCCCGACAACACCTGGTTTGACCGGATCGTCCCCTGCGGCATCCGCGACGCGGGTGTGACCTCGCTCTCGTACGAACTGGGCCGCGAGATCACCATCGCCGAGGTGCTGCCGGTCATCGAGCGCCACCTGAAGGACGTACTGGAGCACGCGGAGCTGAAGCCCCGCGAAACAGAGCCGGCCGCGAGCTAGCCGCCTGGGAATGGGTCCGGCCTCTCGCAGGTTGGCCGACGTAAGAGCGTACGAAATTACGGGCGTACCCTGGTGGGCGCCCGAACAATCGAAGTCACAGGGAGCCGGTCGTGTCCGCAGTCGCACCCGACGGACGCAAGATGCTGCGCCTGGAGGTCCGTAACGCCCAGACCCCCATCGAGCGCAAGCCCGAGTGGATCAAGACCCGGGCGAAGATGGGTCCCGAGTACACCAAGATGCAGGCCCTGGTGAAGGGCGAAGGACTGCACACGGTGTGCCAGGAAGCCGGTTGTCCGAACATCTACGAGTGCTGGGAGGACCGCGAGGCCACCTTCCTCATCGGTGGCGACCAGTGCACCCGGCGCTGTGACTTCTGCCAGATCGACACCGGTAAGCCCGAGGCCCTGGACCGGGACGAGCCGCGCCGTGTCGGCGAGTCCGTGGTCACCATGGACCTGAACTACGCCACCATCACCGGCGTCGCGCGCGACGACCTGGCGGACGGCGGCGCCTGGCTGTACGCGGAGACCGTGCGCCAGATCCACCAGCAGACGGCCGGCCGCGAGGCCGGGCACACCAAGGTCGAGCTGCTGGCCCCCGACTTCAACGCGGTCCCGGAGCTGCTGGAGGAGGTCTTCGCCTCCCGCCCCGAGGTCTTCGCGCACAACGTCGAGACGGTGCCGCGGATCTTCAAGCGGATCCGCCCCGGCTTCCGCTACGAGCGCTCGCTCGAGGTGATCACCAAGGCGCGCGCCTACGGCCTGGTCACCAAGTCGAACCTGATCCTCGGCATGGGCGAGGAGCGCGAGGAGGTCTCGCAGGCCCTGAAGGACCTGCACGAGGCCGGCTGCGAGCTCATCACCATCACCCAGTACCTGCGGCCCTCGCCGCGGCACCACCCCGTGGAGCGCTGGGTGAAGCCGGCCGAGTTCGTGGAGCTGGCGAAGGAGGCCGAGGAGATCGGCTTCTCCGGTGTGATGTCCGGCCCGCTGGTCCGGTCGTCGTACAGGGCCGGGCGTCTCTACACCCAGGCGATGGAGAAGCGCGCGTCGGCCGTGTGAACTCGCGCACAAAACCTTACTAGGCAGTAACACCGCATCGGCGCGGCCCCTAGGCTCTTTCACAGGAAGAGCCCGGTGGGCCGCGTCAATGTTTCGAAAACGTTTGACCAGCTGGTCATGCGCTGGTAACACCAATCAGTGACGATGGATCCACGCACCGCACACACCCCCGCACGCCATGCAGACGTGAGCACCGTGAAAGGGATCGACATCATGCAGGCCGCGCCCGTACGCGCCATCGCCATCCCGACCTTCTCCGACGCCTTCCGCGGCATCGAGTCGCTGCTCATGAGCGGCGCCCGGCGCAACGCCTGGACGGCGGTGCTGGAGGACCGCCGCAGGGCCAAGGATCGGGTCGAAACCGAACACGTACTTGAGGCCGCGGCGACCCGGACCCCGCAGGCCACGTAAACTTCGCTTTATGGCGAGGAAGTCAAACGCAGAGACTGCTGCGAACCCCGGGCGACTGAAGCAGATCGCCCTGACGTACAAGATGACGCGCAAGGCCGACCCGAAGGTCGGTCTGATCGTCGCGGGCGTGGGAATCGTCACCTTCGGTGTCTTTCTTGCGATCGGCTTCCTGATCGGCCACCCGGTCTACCTGGGCATCCTGGGCTTCCTGGTGGCGTTCCTCGCAATGGCGATCGTCTTCGGACGACGGGCCGAGCGGGCTGCCTTCGGGCAGATGGAGGGACAGCCGGGAGCGGCCGCGGCCGTACTGGACAACGTGGGCCGGGGCTGGACGACCACCCCCGCCGTCGCGATGACCCGGCAGCAGGACATCGTCCACCGGGCCGTCGGCAAGGCCGGCGTCGTGCTGATCGCGGAGGGCAACCCGAACCGGGTGAAGCCGCTGCTCGCGAACGAGAAGAAGAAGCTGGCCCGGATCATGCCGGACGTGCCGGTGCACACCTTCATCGTGGGCACGGGCGAGGGCGAGGTGCCGCTCAAGAAGGTGCGCACCACCCTGCTCAAGCTGCCGCGCGTGCTGGCCGGCCCGCAGATCACCGAGGTCAACGACAAGCTGCGTGCCATGGGTGACCTCATGAGCAACATGCCGCTGCCGAAGGGCCCGATGCCCAAGGGCATGCGGATGCCGCGCGGCGGAAAGATGCGCTGACCCGCTGAGCTGATTTTCGTATACGACACAGGGGCGCCCCCCGAACCGGCCGGTTCGGGGGGCGCCCCTGTGTCGTAGGTCTTCTCAGATGCGGACCTGCACGGCGCGCGCCAGCCGGTCGTGCAGGCCGCGGCCGTCCCGGTCCCAGATCAGCGCCGGGATGACCAGGGCCAGCAGCGCCGTGCGCAGCACCACCCGGCCGATGCCGAGGCGGCCGCCGCCCTCCGCGATCACCCGGAGTCCTACGATCCGCTTGCCGGGGGTGAAGCCCACCGTGCCGACCGTCAGGATGCTCAGGGCGACGAAGAGACCGAGCGTCCAGTTCCCCGTAGCGCCCAGGTTGCCGCCCGTGATGAGCCCGTACGCAATCACCTGGCAGCCGACCCAGTCGAGGAGGACGGCCCCGAGCCGGCGGCCGAACCGCGCCACCGAGCCTGGCCCCTGCTGCGGCAGGCCGAGCCGCTGACCCGGATGGCCGAAGTCGACGCCCATCTCCTCCGCGGCCGCGCGAGGGCCGGAGAGCCACGATCCGATTGCTTGCCTGTTGTCCACCCGAACACGGTACCGGTGCGGCCTCGCGGCCTTCGGGCGGGACCCTGGTTAACTTGTGCGAAACAAATGGGTCATGCTTGAGAAATCCCGTCTGCTTATGGTCGGGTCAGCGTGCGGCACCGCACTGACGCACCACGAGCTATAAAGCCCGTCCCTCCCCCGGGACCGGGAGTAGGAGGAGTTGGATGTTCCAGAACGCCGACGAAGTGAAGCAGTACATCGAGGAGAACGACGTCAAGTTCGTCGACGTCCGCTTCTGCGACCTGCCTGGTGTGATGCAGCACTTCACCATTCCGGCGCGGGCGTTCGACCCGGCGGAGGAGCTCGCCTTCGACGGATCCTCCATCCGTGGCTTCCAGGCGATCCACGAGTCCGACATGGCGCTGCGTGCCGACATCACCACCGCGCGCCTGGACCCGTTCCGCAAGGACAAGACGCTCAACATCAACTTCTTCATCCACGACCCGATCACGGGTGAGGCCTACAGCCGCGACCCGCGCAACATCGCGAAGAAGGCCGAGGCGTACCTCGCCTCGACCGGCATCGCCGACACCGCGTTCTTCGGCCCCGAGGCCGAGTTCTACGTGTTCGACAGCGTGCGCTTCGCGACCTCCGCGAACGAGGGCTTCTACCACATCGACTCCGAGGCCGGCGCCTGGAACACCGGTTCCGAGGAGAACAACCGTGGCTACAAGGTCCGCTACAAGGGTGGTTACTTCCCCGTAGCCCCGGTCGACCACTTCGCCGACCTGCGCGCCGAGATTTCCCTCGAGCTGGACGCCCAGGGCCTCCAGGTCGAGCGCCAGCACCACGAGGTCGGCACCGGTGGCCAGGCCGAGATCAACTACAAGTTCAACACGCTGCTGGCCGCGGCCGACGACCTGATGCTCTTCAAGTACGTCGTGAAGAACGTCGCCTGGCGCAACGGCAAGACCGCGACCTTCATGCCGAAGCCGATCTTCGGTGACAACGGCTCGGGCATGCACGTGCACCAGTCGCTGTGGGCGAACGGCGACCCGCTGTTCTACGACGAGGCCGGCTACGCGGGCCTGTCGGACACCGCGCGCTACTACATCGGCGGCATCCTCAAGCACGCCCCGTCGCTGCTGGCGTTCACCAACCCGACGGTGAACTCCTACCACCGCCTGGTGCCGGGCTTCGAGGCGCCGGTCAACATGGTGTACTCGCAGCGCAACCGCTCCGCCGCCATGCGCATCCCGATCACGGGCTCGAACCCGAAGGCCAAGCGCGTCGAGTTCCGTGCTCCGGACCCGTCCTCGAACCCGTACCTCGCCTTCTCGGCGCTGCTCCTCGCGGGCCTCGACGGCATCAAGAACAAGATCGAGCCGATGGAGCCGATCGACAAGGACCTCTACGAGCTCTCGCCCGACGAGCACGCGAGCGTCCCGCAGGTCCCGACCAGCCTCGAGGACGTCCTCAAGGCCCTGGAAGCCGACCACGAGTACCTCCTGGCCGGCGGTGTCTTCACCCCCGACCTGATCGAGACCTGGATCGACTACAAGCGCACGCACGAGATCGCCCCGATCCAGCTGCGTCCGCACCCGCACGAGTTCGAGCTCTACTTCGACCTCTAAAAATGCCTGATGGGAGGCCCCCCGCCGCACTCCACGGAGTGCGGCGGGGGGCCTTTCTGCTTTGACAGCCCGCCGAGCCCGGGCGAGGGTGGAAATGACCCTAAAGGCCCGATAAGCGATATATGTTCGGAGGTGCATGAAGATGCGCCGTAGGATCGTCGCGGCAGCCATGGCGGGCGCCGCAGGAGTCGCGATCGGCCTGATGCCGGTCGGCATAGCTTCCGCCAGTTCCACCGGTGGTGGCGGTTCGTGGAGGTGCTCGGACGGGCGCTGGAACGACTGGCGCTGGGACGAATGCTGCAACCGCGACTGGCGGGACCGTCCGAGCTGGTGCTGGGACGACGGCGGAGTCGGCGGCAACGGCGGCAACGGCCGCTACGACCGTTACGACTGGGGCAACTGGAACGACTCGAACTGGCGTGACTGGAACTGGAACGACTCCGGCCGTGGCGGCAACGGTAACTGGGGCAACGACGACTGGGGCAACGGTCGCGGCGGTGACGGCGACTGGGGCAACGGCCGTGGTGGCAACGGTGACTGGGGCAACGGCGGTGGCGGCGGCAACGGTGACTGGGGCGGTGGCGGCGGCAACGGTGACTGGGGCGGAGGTGGCGGCGGCGGTAACGGTGACTGGGGTGGCGGCCGCTGACGCAGGTCAGGACACAGGCTGAAGCAGGTCAAGGCACCCAGGGCCACCGGGCCGATCCGATGCCCCTGTTCCGCTGAGCTCAGCGGAACAGGGGCATCGCGCCTGTGAGGTCGCGCAGGCAGCGGACCGCGAGTTCGGCGGGGGAGCCGGGGCCCGAGACCGGGTCGTCCGTGGTCGACCACAGCTCCAGGGAGATCCGGATCGCGTCCGTCGCCGCCGCGGCGAGCAGGCGGACGTCGAGGGGGTCGGCAGCCGGGCCCGCCAGCCGCGCGACCACCGGGACCAGGCGCTCTTCGGAGTCCTGGTTGACGCGGTACCAGACCGCCCGCAGGGCCTGGTCGGTCGCCGCCGCGCGCAGCAGGCCGCGGGTCACCTCCAGGCCTTCCTCTATCGCCTGGAGGTCGCTCAGCGACCGCGTGACCGCGCGTTCCAGGGCCTCGGCGAGCGGTGTGCCGGGGTCCTCTTCGGCGAGCAGGGCGCGCCAGGCGTCGCCGCCGCCCGCGAGCAGCGGGGCCACCGCCTCCTGCTTGTTGCGGAAGTAGCGGTAGAACGTACGCAGCGCCACGCCCGCGCGGTGGGCGATGTCCTCGGCGGTCGTGCCGTCGGGGCCGTGCTCGGCGAAGAGTTCGCAGGCCGCGCGGGCGATGTCGAGCTGGGTGGCGGCCTTGCGGCGCTCGGTCAGCGACTGGGCTCCGGGGCCGGCCTGGGGAGAGTACGGACGAGGGGATCTCACGCAGTGAAGCGTACCCCTCGGAAGCAAGCCTGATTGCACTCTTTGTCACCCTGGCAAAACGTGTCACCGCTTCGGTACGCTCACCCCATGAACCGTTACGAAGGACGTCGCGTCCTCATCACCGGCGGCGGCTCCGGCATTGGCCAGGCCACCGTCCACCGCATCCTCGCCGAGGGCGGCCGGGTCCACACGGCCGACGTCAGCGAGGCCGGTCTCAAGGCCACCGCCGAGCGGGCCGCCTCGGACGGTACGGCGGACCGCCTCACCACCGCGGTCCTGGACATATCCGACGAGAACGCGGTCAAGGAGGGCGTGGCCGCCGCGGTCGGCGCCCTCGGCGGGATCGACGTACTGGTCAACGCCGCCGGTATCCTGCGCTCCGCGCACACCCACCAGACCACGCTCGACCTCTGGAACCAGGTCATCGGGGTCAACCTGACCGGCACCTTCCTGATGATCCGCGAAGCGCTCCCGGCGCTGCTGGCGGGCGACCAGCCGGTCGTCGTGAACTTCAGCTCCACCTCGGCGTCCTTCGCCCACCCCTACATGTCCGCCTACGCGGCCAGCAAGGGCGGCATCCAGTCCATGACCCACGCGCTGGCGGCCGAGTACAGCAAGCAGGGCCTGCGCTTCGTGGCCGTCGCGCCCGGATCCATCGAGAGCGGCATGACCACCGGCAACGGCCCCGGCCTGCCCGAGGACACCGACTGGTCGCTCTTCGCCAAGCTCGCCCCGGCCATCGGCCAGGGCTTCGCCGGCCCGCAGACCGTGGCCGGCGTGGTCGCCATGCTGGGGTCCGAGGACGGCGCGTTCATCACCGGCACGGAGATCCGTATCGACGGCGGTACCCACTGCTGAGCGGCGGCCTCAGCTCCTGAAGCGGTCCCAGAGCCGGGGGAAGCGCTCCGCGAGCACGGCTTCGTTCTCGAAGTCCAGCGCGGCGCCCTCCGGCTCTGCCGGCTGCAGCGGGACGCCCAGGTCCGGCGCCACCGAGCCGGTCAGCTGCTCGTACGCCTCGTCGGCCGCGTACCCCAGCTCCTCGCCGTCACCGTCGATCTCCTCGTCGAACTCGCCCAGGAGCTCCGCGAGCTGGTCGGGATCGTGCACCCCGCCCTCGAAGACCTCCCGGCCCTGGCCGATCAGCCAGCAGCGGAAGTAGTCGAAGGCGTCGTCGCTCGCCCCGTCGAGCAGTACCCAGGCCGCGCCCCACAGGTCCCAGGTGTACGCCCGGTTGTACCGCGACTCGAAGTGCCGGGCGAAGTCCAGGACGGAGTCCGGGTCGAGCTGGGCCAGCCGCTCCACGAGCAGCTCGGCGTGTTCCTCGGGGTCGCCGTCGGCGGCCTCGCGGGTACGGTCGACGATCTCCCAGAACTCCGTCTCGTCCATCACCGCTCCAGCATCACGGGTTCGCCCCCGCGCCGCCACCGCGCGTACGGCGAAAGGCCGGTGTCCGACCCCTTCGGGGCGGACACCGGCCTTTCGCGGTCGGTCACTCGACTCAGAGGCCGTAGCGCTCCCGGGCCTCCTTGACGGAGGACGCCGGTACCTCGCCGCGACGGGCGAGCTGGGCCAGTGCGGCCACCACGATCGACTGAGCGTCGACACCGAAGTGGCGGCGGGCGCCCTCACGGGTGTCGGACAGACCGAAACCGTCCGTGCCCAGCGAGGTCCAGTCCTGCTCCACCCACTGGCTGATCTGGTCCGGGACCTGACGCATCCAGTCGGACACGGCCAGGACCGGGCTCGTGACACCCTCCAGCGCGCGGGTGACGTACGGGGTGCGGACCTCGCCGCGCAGCAGCGCCTCGTCGCACTCCAGCGCCTCGCGGCGCAGCTCGCCCCAGGAGGTGGCGGACCAGACGTCGGCGGCCACGTTCCACTCGGCGGCGAGCAGCTTCTGCGCTTCCAGCACCCAGTGGATCGCGGTGCCGGAGGCCATCAGCTGGACCTTCGGGGCGTCCGCGGCCGGGGCCGCCTCCGCCAGGTCCGCCGCCGTGTTGAAGCGGTAGAGGCCCTTGAGGATGCCTTCCTCGACGCCCTCGGGCATCGCGGGCTGCACCTTCGGCTCGTTGTAGACCGTGAGGTAGTAGAAGACGTCTTCCGGCTGCTCGCCGTACATCCGGCGCAGACCGTCCTTGACGATCACCGCGATCTCGTACGCGAAGGCCGGGTCGTAGTTGAGCGACGCCGGGTTCGTGGACGCGATCAGGTGCGAGTGGCCGTCCGCGTGCTGCAGGCCCTCACCGGTCAGCGTGGTGCGGCCGGCGGTGGCGCCGACGATGAAGCCCTTGCCGAGCTGGTCGGCGAGCTGCCACATCTGGTCGGCGGTGCGCTGCCAGCCGAACATCGAGTAGAAGATGTAGAAGGGGATCATCGGCTCGCCGTGCGTCGCGTACGACGTGCAGGCGGCGATGAAGTCGGCCATGGCGCCGGCCTCGGTGATCCCCTCGTTGAGGATCTGGCCGTCCTTGGCTTCCTTGTAGTACATGAGCTGGTCGCGGTCGACCGGCTCGTACGTCTGGCCCAGCGGCGAGTAGATGCCGGCCGACGGGAAGAGGGACTCCATACCGAAGGTACGGGCCTCGTCGGGGACGATCGGCACCCAGCGCTTGCCGGTCTCCTTGTCCCGCATCAGGTCCTTGACGAGCCGGACGAAGGCCATGGTGGTGGCCATCTCCTGCTTGCCGGAGCCCTTGAGCAGCGGGGCGAAGGAACGGTCCGCCGGAGCCGGCAGGGCCACGTGCTTGACCTTGCGGGCCGGGGCCGGACCGCCGAGGGCCGCGCGGCGCTCGTTCAGGTACTGCACCTCGGGGCTGTTGGCGCCCGGGTGGCCGTACGGGACCTGGCCGTCGGCGAAGGCGCTGTCCGGGATCGGGAGGCCAAGGAGGTCACGCATGTCCTTGAACTCGTCGATCGTCAGCTTCTTCATCTGGTGGTTCGCGTTCTTCGACTCGAACCCGGCACCCAGCGTGTAGCCCTTGACGGTCTGCGCGAGGATGACCGTCGGCGCGCCCTTGTGCTCCAGGGCGGCCTTGTACGCGGCGTAGACCTTGCGGGGCTCGTGGCCGCCGCGGGAGCTGTGGAAGCACTCGGCGATCTTCGCGTCGGACAGCACGCCGGCCAGCTGCACGAGCTCGGCGTTGGCGCCGAAGAAGTGCTGGCGGATGTAGGCCACGTCGCGGGTCGCGTACGTCTGGAACTGCGCGTCGGGTACCTCGCGCAGGCGGCGTACCAGGGCGCCCGTGGTGTCGAGCTGGAACAGCTCGTCCCAGGCGGAGCCCCACAGCGACTTGATGACGTTCCAGCCGGCGCCGCGGAACTGGGCCTCCAGCTCCTGGACCACGCGGAAGTTGGCGCGGACCGGACCGTCGAGGCGCTGCAGGTTGCAGTTGATGACGAAGGTCAGGTTGTCGAGCTGCTCGCGGGAGGCGAGGGCCAGGGCGGCGGTCGACTCGGGCTCGTCCATCTCGCCGTCGCCCAGGAAGGCCCAGACGTGCGAGTTGGCGGTGTCCTTGATGCTCCGGTTCTGCAGGTAGCGGTTGAAGCGCGCCTGGTAGATCGCGGAGAGCGGGCCGAGGCCCATGGACACCGTCGGGAACTCCCACAGCCACGGCAGGCGCCGCGGGTGCGGGTAGGACGGCAGGCCGTTGCCGCCGGACTCCTGGCGGAAGTTGTCGAGCTGCTGCTCGGAGATCCGGCCGTCGAGGAAGGCGCGGGCGTAGATGCCGGGGGAGGCGTGGCCCTGGATGTAGAGCTGGTCGCCCGATCCGTCGGCCTCCTTCCCGCGGAAGAAGTGCTGGAAGCCGGTCTCGTAGAGCCACGCGGCGGAGGCGAAGGTGGCGATGTGGCCGCCGACGCCGTACTTGGAGCCGCGGGTCACCATGGCGGCCGCGTTCCAGCGGTTCCAGGCGGTGATCCTGGCTTCCATCGCCTCGTCACCCGGGAACTCGGGCTCCGCGGCGGTGGGGATGGTGTTGACGTAGTCCGTCTCCAGCAGCTTCGGCAGGGCGAGGCCGGCGGCCTCGGCGTGCTGGAGGGTGCGGCGGAGCAGGTATTCGGCGCGGCGCGTACCGGCGGCCTGGGCGACGGCGTCGAGGGAGGCCGCCCATTCGGCGGTCTCCTCGGTGTCGCGGTCCGGGAGCTGGTCGAGCTCGCTCGGAAGCTTTCCTACGGGGTCGGACATCGGTGTGCGCCGCCTTCCGGACAAAGGAGAGGTGGTGAAAAAATCCCTGACGGGCAGGACAGGGTCGTTGGACCTGGTTGAGGCCCGCCGATGACTGTAAATCGCTGATCGATGATCGATCAAATGAAAGTGACAAAGAAACGTCCATCTGACGAAAGTCGGCACCGCGTGCCAGGAGATAAGGCACCCGGTGCCGGTCAAATGGGGGCAATCCGGGCGGGCTCACGCCCTCGGGGCGCACCCCAGAACGTGCCGCTTCACGAGCAGACCGATCTCCGGGTCCTGGCTGCGGAACGCCTCGACGAGGGCCTCGTGCTCCTCCGCGTAGGACTTCTGGACCGTTCCCAGCCAGCGGATGGACAGGGCCGTGAACACCTCGATGCCCAGGCTCTCCCAGGTGTGCAGCAGCACGCTGTTCCCGGCCGCCCGCACCATCTCCCGGTGGAAGCCCACCGTGTGCCGCACCTGCGCCGTGCCGTCCTCGCTGCGGTCGGCCTCCCACAGGGCGGCGACGTGCGGCTCCAGCGCCGAGCAGTCCGCCGCCAGCCGGGGCGCGGCCAGCTCGGCCGCGATCTGCTCCAGACCGGCCCGGACCGGGTAGATCTCCTCCAGGTCCGCCGCGGACAGGTTCCGTACGCGCACGCCCTTGTTCGGCGCCGACTCGATCAGCCGCAGCGTCTCCAGCTCGCGCAGAGCCTCGCGTACGGGCGTCTGGCTGACCTCCAGCTCCACGGCGATCCGGCGCTCGACGATCCGCTCGCCGGGCTTCCAGCGCCCGCTGACGATCCCCTCCACGATGTGCTCGCGGATCTGCTCGCGCAGCGAGTGCACGACGGGTGGGGTGATCATCCGGGCTTCATCTCCTGTGGGGGCATGCAGAGCTCTGATGCGTAGACAATACGGCGCAGTAGCCCGGCGCGAAGCGTTCCCGGTCAGGGACTCCGGGTGAGGCTGGTTACAAGGGCCGGTTACGCGGCCAGGAGGCTCTGGATGAGGGCGCTCAGGGCTGCGGCGTGCGTGGGGTGCCGCCCGATGAGCACGGCGACCTCGGAGATGACCCGGTCCCGGTCGGCGGGTTCGGCGGGGGGCCAGACCGTGGGCGTGCCCGGCTCCCCCGCCAGGACGCCGGCGAGGGCGAGGTGGGCTGTCGCGGTGAACGGCTCCCGGTGGACGACGAACTCCAGGAAGGCGATGGCCTGCAGGAGGTCGGCCCCGGCCGCAGGCTCGGCGAGGAGCTGCTGGAGCCTGCTGTCCAGGGCGGGGCGCTCCTCGGCGTACTGGTAGGCGGAGGGGATTCCGTCCGCGCGGGCGAGGGTGATCAGTGCGTAGTGCACGGCCGACTCGACCGTATCGATGTCGGAGCCGAGCAGTTCGAGGGCCTGGTCGTGCAGGAGATCCGCCGCGTGGTCGGTGAGGTAGGCCTGGGACTCCTCCCAGGTGGAGAGATCCATCCAGGTGTGGAGGAGCTCGCCGGTGAGGTATGGGCGGAAGGCGCTGTCCGGGCCGGCTGCCGCCGCCTCGCGCGCGATCGGGATATGGGCCTCGGCGGTCTGGCTGGCCAAGGCGAGCTCTTCCAAGGCGGCCGCGGTGTCGTCTGACCCGAGGTCTTCGGCGTGCTCGTCCCAGAAGGCACGGGATTCCGCCCAGGTCGGGCTGTTGATCCACTCGACGGCAAGTTCGATCGCGGCCTGGGGGAGTGTCAGCCAGGACGGGGGCTCTTCTCCGGTCGCGTCGTGCCAGAGGGTGCTGATGTGGGAAGCGCTCGCGGTACCGGCCTGGCTGTGAGCGCGGAGAAGATGCCGCGCCTGGAAAGCAGTCGGATCCGGGTTCCGTGTCTGCGCCGCTCCGTGGGTGAGGGCGATGAGGGTGCGGAAGCCGACGGCCGAGTCCGCGTGGGCGATCTCGAGCTCCGCGCGCCGTAGCGCCAGATAGCGCATCGCCTCCGGATGAGCGGCCAGGGCCTGCTCTGCCTCGGCGTAGGCCGCGAGAGCGTCCTGCACCGTGGCTATGTGCGTGAGGTTGTTGAGGGTCGCAGCGAGGCTGGGAAGGTAGGCGGCCGGGTTGCTGTCGGCGAGTGCCCGGTAGAGGGTGGTGGCTTCGGTGTGGGTGGCCAGTGCGCCCTGCCGGTCCCCGATATCGCTCTGGGCGTTGGCGAGGTTGTTGAGAGACGTGGCGAGGTTGGGGAGGTAGGCGGCCGGATTGATGTCGGCGAGCGCCCGGTAAATGTGGGTGCCTTCGGTGATGGTGGCCAACGCGCCATGTCGGCCGTCCGTCTGGCTCTGGGCGTTGGAGAGATTGTTGAGGGACATGGCGAGGCGGGGGAGGTAGGCGGCCGGGTTGGTGTCGGCGAGCGCCCGGTAGAGGGTGGTGGCTTCGGTGATGGTGGCCAGTGCGCCCTGCCGGTCCCCGGTGTCGCCCTGGGCGGTGGCGAGGTTGTTGAGGGCGCCGGCGAGGTCGGGGAGGTAGGCGGCCGGGTTGGTGTCGGCGAGTGCCCGGTAGAGGGTGGTGGCTTCGGTGATGGTGGCCAGTGCGCCCTGCCGGTTCCCGGTGTCGCCCTGGGCGGTGGCGAGGTTGTTGAGTGTGCCGGCGAGGTCGGGGAGGTAGGCGGCCGGGTTGGTGTCGGCGAGCGCCCGGTAAATGTGGGTGGCTTCGGTGATGGTGGCCAGTGCGCCCTGCCGGTCCCCGATTTCGATCTGGGCGGTGGCGAGGTTGTTGAGGGCGCTGGCGAGGTCGGGAAGGTAGGCGGCCGGGTTGCTGTCGGCCAGTTCTCGGCGGAGAGCGGCGGCTTCGGTGATGGTGGCCAGTGCGCCGTGCCGGTCCCCGATATCGCCCTGGGCGTTGGCCAGATTGTTGAGGGACATGGCGAGGTCGGGGAGGTAGGCGGCCGGGTTGGCGTCGGCGAGCGCCCGGTAGAGGGTGGTGGCTTCGGTGATCGTGGCCAGCGCGCCCTGCCGGTCCCCGATATCGCCCTGGGCGTTGCCGAGATTGTTGAGTGTGCCGGCGAGGTCGGGAAGGTAGGCGGCAGGGTTGGTGCTGGCGAGCGCCCGGCAGATGTGGGTGGCTTCGGTGATGGTGGCCAGTGCGCTCTCCCGGTCTCCGGTCCCGCCCTGGGCGGTGGCGAGGTTGTTGAGGGCGCTGGCGAGGTCGGGGAGGTAGACGGCCGGGTTGGTGTCGGCGAGGCTCCGGCGGAGGGTGGTGGCTTCGGTGATGGTGGCCAGTGCGCCCTGTCGGTCCCCGGTCTGGCCTTGGGCGTTGGCGAGGTTGTTGAGACACGTGGCGAGGTTGGGGAGGTAGGCGGCCGGGTTGGTGTCGGCGAGTGCCCGGTAGAGGGTGGTGGCTTCGGTGATGGTGGCCAGTGCGCCCTGTCGGTCCCCGGTCTGGCCTTGGGCGGTGGCGAGGTTGTTGAGGGACATGGCGAGGTTGGGGAGGTAGGCGGCCGGGTTGGTGTCGGCGAGTGCCCGGTAGAGGGTGGTGGCTTCGGTGATGGTGGCCAGCGCGCCGTGCCGGTCCCCGGTGTCGCCCTGGGCGTTGGCGAGGTTGTTGAGGGCGCCCGCGAGGTCGGGAAGGTAGGCGGCGGCGTTGGTGTCAGCCAGCTTTCGGCGGAGGGTGGTGGCTTCGGTGATGCTGGCCAGTGCGCCCTGCCGGTCCCCGGCCCCGCCTTGAGCGGTGGCGAGGTTGTTGAGGGCGCCGGCGAGGTCGGGGAGGTAGGCGGCCGGGTTGGTGTCGGCGAGGTCCCGATAGAGGTCGGTGGCCTCCCGCGCCGGTGCGACAGCATCCGGGCGCCTCCCGGCCTGGAACAGGGAGACCGACACGTTGCCCAGCACGCGTGCGAGCTCAGGTCGGAACGCGTCCTCCCGTCCGGCGACGAGTTCACGGACCAGTGCGATGCCGCGCTCGCCGGCCATGGCCGCGTGTGCCGCGAGCGACCGGCGCAGGTACGGGTTCGCGGTCTCGATCACCGTGGCGTCGGCCGTCTGCTCGCGCAGGAGGATGACCAACGCGCTCGCCACGTGGTACGCCGCGTCAGAGTCCTCCGCGGTGTTCCGCAGGTGGCCGATGAACTCGCGGTGGTAGAGGCGGTACACCGCCTGCACGCCGTCGGTGTCTTCCACAACGTAGCGGCCGTACGTGTTCAGCAGCCAGTCCACGTCCTCGGGGCCGTACGCGGTCCCCTCGGAGGAGAGGGCCGAGGCCGCCGCCTCCCAGACCCCCCGCGCCGGCATGCCGTTCCCGACGCTCCAGGCCAGCGCGGTCAGCAGATCCTGGGCGGCATGCGGAAGGATCTCGCCGTCCCGCTCCCGCTTCAGGCCCTCTGCCAGGTCCTGGTGGAAGGCGGCGTTGATGGAGGCCGGAATGGCCTCCGCCCAGTCCTCCGTATCCGATGCGGCGGCGAACCGCCTGATCACGGCGTCGGTCGCCATCCTGGCGAAGAGGAAGCCGCCGGTGTGGGCTGACGCGCGGTTCGCGATGAGCCCGGCCGCCGTCGCCGCGTCCTCCGGCGGCAGCTCGCGGGCCTCCAGGCGGTGCCGACAGTAGGTCCGGATGTCGTTCTCGGTGTCGGTCTCGTCGTCCAGGTCGGACGCCCGGGCCCGGACGTCCAGCAGTCGGCTCACCGCCTCGTCCAGCGGCTCCTGGAGTTCCTCCTGCGGGCGGAAGGGGCGGTCCCGGGAGCCGAGCAGCACGCAGACCAGGCGGCTCAAGGGGGCCAGGAGCTGTTCGACGATCGGGTAGGCCTGGTCGGGGGCCGCCTCGTCCAGGCCGTCCAGGACCAGGGCCGGGAGGCGGTCCCGGCAGGCCGCGGGCCACTTCTTCTCCACCTCGGCGATCAGCGCGGCGGGAGTCTGCGGGACGGGAAGGTCCAGTTCGCGGGCGATGGCCTCGGCCAGCTGCTGCACCGTGTAGCCCCGCAGGTGCAGGGAGGCGTCCACCGAGTCCTCGCCCGGATCCGGATCCTCGGGAGCGAGGGCCCCGTGCTCCAGGATGTCCGCCCGGTGGACGGGGTCGGACAGCGTCGCGATGCGGCCGAGGACGGCCGACTTGCCGCATCCCGCGCTGCCCGTCACCAGGAACAGGCCCGGCTGCCGTGCGTCCAGCCACTCGGTGATCTGCCCGAGCACGTTGCGGCGGCCGCTGAAGAACCAGCCCCCGTCGTCCACGGGCGCTCCACGGCTCGCCTGCACCAGGTGCTCGACCAGCTCCGGCTCCGAGGCGGTCTTCCGCAGCGGGTTGTCGAACATCAGCCGGGGCTCGCCGAACATGGCCGGAACCGGCTTGTGGCCGACCTCCTCGGGCCACTGGGCGAGCACGGTGTGGATGACCGTGGCACCGCTGACCTGCCCGTTCCGGCTGCTCCACTCGTGGCGGTAGTCCTCGCTGCCCGGGCCCTCGCGCAGCACCCGGGTGAGGGTTTCCAGCAGGATGCCAGCGGCCTCGGCCTTCTCTTGAGGACGGCTGCTCGCGAGCACCCCGAGCCAGCTGGATCGGCCCCGGGGCAGGTTCTTCGCGGACAGCTTGCCGAACGCCGTGTCCAGGGACTCCATGACCCCCGCGCCCGCATGACAGGTGTCGATGAGCAGCAGCATCTGGTCCGCCCCGCTGCGCACGGCCGCCTCCGTCAGGAGGTTGGCCGAATATGTCTCATCTCCGTACTGGGCGTCCTCGGTGTCGTGCAGGACCAGGCGCAGCCCCCAGGGGTCGAGCACGCCGTGGCCGGACCAGAGGATGACAGCGGGGCCGCGGCCCTGTGCCGCGGTCCGGCCCGTCGCCCAGTCCTTCACCGCGGCCTTGATGTCCGGCTGCCCTGGGTCCGGCAGCACGGTCGGCGTGTAGCCGCGCTCCTCCAGGAGTGCGCACAGCTCCCGCATCTGGGAGATCGCGCCGGTCAGGGTGCGGAACTTCTTCGAGAACCGGTAGTTCTCGACCACGATCCCGAGAGCCGTCCCCGAGATCTCGTCGGCGCGCTCACTCACCGGTTCCTCCCACCAGGGTCAGCGCCGTCACCGTCGTCTCCGCATGTGCGGTCACCCGTACCGCCAGCCGGTACGCCCCGGGGTCCGGCGCCGGAAAGGCCGCGATGTACCGGCCCTCGCCGAGGGGCCGCAGCGTCCGCTCGAGCTGCTGTGCGCCATCGGCCGCGCGGAGCTCTGCCGTGAGGTGGAGCGCGTCGTGGTCCGGGATCTCCGGCGGGACCGTCACCGCGACCTCGTACGGGTCGCCGGGCTCCAGCAGTGGGGGAGCGAGCACGCTCAGCGGGACGTCGTCGTCCTCGCCGCGGTGGAAGGGGCGCTCGTGGCCCAGGAGGCCGCTCAGGGCGTCCCGTACGCCCCGGTTGTTCTGGAGGGAGCCGTGCTGCTCGCAGGGGGTGTGGGCCTCGTCGACCGCGTAACCCGTGTTGTCGGCGTTCGTGGGGCGCGCGGCGAGGCGGGGGACCGTGCCGTCGCCGCGTTCGTCGACGCCGTCGATGAGCCACAGCGGGGTCAGCCCGCCGTCGGTGATCTCCGCCGTCGTCAGGGTCGGCTGGCGGATGCCCGTGATGGCGCGCAGGAGGGTGGGGTCAGGGCGGTCGGCGGACCGGCGCAGGTCCGCGTGGAAGCGGGCCGCGTCCGCCAGCAGCTCCGGGTCGACACCGGGCAGGCCCGGCAGGTCACGGGCGTACGCGAGGCCTCCCGGACCCGCCACGCACGCGTAGTCGGGAGCCAGCTGGTGCAGCGACGGCAGGCTGCGCGCGAACGCGCTGAGATCGACGCCCAAGGGTCCCCAGCCCTTGCGCAAGCCGTTGACCAGATGGCCGAGGGCGTCCAGGGAGCCGCGGTGCGGGGTGCCCAGGGTGATCAGGCGGCGGGTGACCTCGTGACCCCCGAGGAGTTCCACGTAGTGGCGGGCCACCAGCCCGCCCATGGAGTGGCAGATGAAGATCACCCTGGCGTCGCCGCGCTCGGGGGCGGAGGTCCGCCATCGTTCCAGCTCGCGGGCGACGACCTTCTTCAGCCGCTCCGCGTTGTAGCGGCACGACAGGCGCCAGTCGTACGGGAAGGGAACGAGGTTGCCCCCGAGGGACAGGCTGAAGGACCGCTCCAGCCAGCCCAGGAGGTCCGTATAGCCGTCGACCGGCTGCCAGATGCCGGGAATCGCGTGCACGTCGGGCATGACCCCGACGGGGACCACCCCGTCGCCGGGATGGTCGTTTCCGATGTCCTTCGGGAGGCACAGGCGCTTCACCGAGCCGCCGAAGGTGTGCAGGCCACGCCACAGGGCGCCGCCCGACAGGTCCCAGACCGGCTTGCCGTCGGCATCGGCCAGCCGGCTCCCCATGATGCCCGGCAGTACCACCACAAGATCGTTCACCCGTGCACGTGACATGCATGCCCCCGCTGGTCGTCCCTGGACCGGCAGGGTAAGACGACGGCGCCCCTGCCCGGAGTGGTTTCCGGACAAGGGCGCCGTACGTGTGACTGCCGTCCTGCGGCGAGAGCCTTACAGGCCGAGCTCGACCTCGAACTCGCCGGCTTCCAGGATGGCCTTGACGGCCGAGAGGTACCGGGCCGCGTCCGCGCCGTCCACCAGGCGGTGGTCGTAGGACAGGGTCAGGTACGTCATGTCGCGGATGCCGATGTTGGTGCCCTCGGCGGTCTCGATGACCACCGGGCGCTTCACCGTGGCACCGATGCCCAGGATGGCGACCTGGTTCGGCGGCACGATGACCGTGTCGAACAGGGCACCGCGCGAGCCGGTGTTGCTGATGGTGAAGGTCGCGCCCGACAGCTCGTCCGGCGTGATCTTGTTGCCGCGGACCTTGGCGGCCAGGTCGGCGGTCGCCTTGGAGATGCCCGCCAGGTTGAGGTCACCGGCACCCTTGATGACCGGGGTCATCAGGCCCTTCTCGGAGTCGACGGCGATGCCGATGTTCTCCGAGTCGAAGTAGGTGATGGTGCCCTCGTCCTCGTTGATCCGGGCGTTGACGACCGCGTGGGCCTTCAGCGCCTGGGCAGCGGCCTTGACGAAGAACGGCATCGGCGAGAGCTTGACGCCCTCGCGGGCCAGGAACGCGCCCTTGGCCTTCTCGCGCAGCTTCATGATCTTGGTGATGTCCACCTCGACCACGGAGCTGAGCTGCGCCTGCGAGTGCAGGGCCTTCATCATGTTGTCGCCGATGACCTTGCGCATGCGGGTCATCTTGACGGTCTGACCGCGCAGCTCGGACACCGCGGCGGCCGGGGCCTTCGCGGCCGGAGCGGCGGCCGGAGCCGGGGCAGCGGCGGCGGCCTTGGCGGCCTCGGCGGCGGCCAGGACGTCCTGCTTGCGGATACGGCCACCGACGCCGGTGCCCGTGACCGTGTTCAGGTTGACGCCGGACTCCGTGGCGAGCTTGCGCACCAGCGGGGTCACGTACGCGCCCTCGTCACCGGCGGAAACCGGGGCGGCGGGAGCGGCGGGGGCGACCGGAGCCGGAGCGGCCACCGGGGCCGGGGCGGCAACCGGGGCCGGGGCGGCAACCGGAGCCGGAGCGGCAACGGGGGCCGGAGCGGCGACCGGAGCCGGGGCCGGAGCAGCCGGAGCGGCCACGACCGGAGCCGGGGCGGCGACCGGAGCGGCAGCCTGGACCGGAGCCGGGGCGGCGGCGGCCGGGGCGGCGGCGGGAGCCGCACCGGCGACGCCGATGACGGCCAGACGGGCGCCGACCTCGGCGGTCTCGTCCTCGCCGACCAGGATCTCCAGCAGCGTGCCGGAGACCGGCGCCGGGATCTCGGTGTCGACCTTGTCCGTGGAGACCTCGAGCAGCGGCTCGTCGGCCTCGACGGACTCGCCGACCTGCTTCAGCCAGCGGGTGACGGTGCCCTCGGTGACGGACTCGCCCAGGGCGGGGAGCACGACATCGGTGCCGGACGCGGCCGGGGCAGCGGCGGCGGGGGCCTCGGCGACCGGGGCCGCAGCCGGAGCCGCGGGGGCCTCGGCGACGGGAGCCGGAGCGGCGGCGACCGGCTCGGCGGCCGGAGCCGCGGCCGCGGCAGGCGCGCCGGAGCCGTCGTCGATGACGGCCAGCTCGGCGCCGACCTCGACGGTCTCGTCCTCGGCGACCTTGATGGAGGCCAGGATGCCGGAGACGGGCGAGGGGATCTCGGTGTCGACCTTGTCGGTCGACACTTCGAGAAGCGGCTCGTCGGCCTCGACGCGCTCGCCCTCGGCCTTCAGCCAGCGGGTGACAGTGCCCTCGGACACGCTCTCTCCGAGCGCCGGAAGGGTTACGGAAACCGACATGGTTTCAGTTGCTCCTAACGAATGTGCGGAAGTGGTCGTCGCGCCCGTGACGATTAGTCGTGGGAGTGAAGCGGCTTGCCGGCGAGGGCCAGGTGGGCCTCGCCCATCGCTTCGTTCTGGGTCGGGTGCGCGTGGATGAGCTGCGCGACCTCGGCTGGCAGAGCCTCCCAGTTGTAGATCAGCTGGGCCTCGCCGACCTGCTCGCCCATCCGGTCACCGACCATGTGGACGCCGACCACGGCACCGTCCTTGACCTGGACGAGCTTGATCTCGCCCGCGGTCTTGAGGATCTTGCTCTTGCCGTTGCCCGCGAGGTTGTACTTCAGGGCCACGACCTTGTCCGCGCCGTAGATCTCCTTGGCCTTGGCCTCGGTGATGCCGACGGACGCGACCTCGGGGTGGCAGTAGGTGACGCGCGGGACACCGTCGTAGTCGATCGGGACGGTCTTGAGACCGGCCAGACGCTCCGCGACCAGGATGCCCTCGGCGAAGCCGACGTGCGCGAGCTGGAGGGTCGGGACGAGGTCGCCGACGGCCGAGATGGTCGGCACGTTGGTCTGCATGTACTCGTCGACCAGGACGTAGCCGCGGTCCATCGCGACGCCCTGCTCCTCGTAGCCCAGGCCCTGCGAGACCGGCCCGCGGCCGATGGCGACCAGCAGCACCTCGGCCTCGAAGGTCTTGCCGTCGGCCAGCGTCACGCGGACGCCGGTCTCGGTGTACTCGGCCTTGTCGAAGAAGGTGCCGAGGTTGAACTTGATGCCCCGCTTGCGGAACGCGCGCTCCAGCAGCTTCGAGCTGTTCTCGTCCTCGACCGGGACGAGGTGCTTGAGGCCCTCGACGACGGTCACGTCGGTGCCGAAGGACTTCCACGCCGAGGCGAACTCGACGCCGATGACGCCGCCGCCCAGGACGATCGCGGACTCGGGCACGCGGTCCAGGACCAGCGCGTGGTCCGAGGAGATGATGCGGTTGCCGTCGATGTTCAGGCCCGGCAGCGACTTCGGCACGGAGCCGGTCGCCAGGAGCACGTGGCGCCCCTGGATGCGCTGGCCGTTCACGTCGACGGAAGTCGGCGAGGAGAGGCGGCCCTCACCCTCGATGTAGGTCACCTTGCGAGAGGCGACCAGGCCCTGCAGGCCCTTGTACAGGCCCGAGATGACCTCGTCCTTGTACTTGTGGACACCCGCGATGTCGATGCCCTCGAAGGAGGTCTTGACACCGAACTGGGCGGCTTCACGAGCCTGGTCCGCGATCTCGCCCGCGTGCAGCAGAGCCTTCGTGGGGATGCAGCCGTTGTGCAGGCAGGTGCCACCGAGCTTGTTCTTCTCGATAAGGGCAACGTCCAGACCCAGCTGGGATGCGCGCAGCGCCGCGGCGTAACCGCCACTGCCACCGCCGAGGATCACTAGGTCGAAAACGGTGCTGGCGTCGTTCGCCACGTCACGTCCTCCATGCATGTGCGCCGGGCACCGGTCCTCTGTGACCGGGCGGCGGCTGGTAATCGGCCGCTAGTTCTTCGGCCCTGTGGTGGGGGCCCTGTCCTGCCGAGAACCCATCTTCGCATTTGTCGGCGGAACGCGGGACGCCGGGCCCACGATGTGGCAGGGCGTTCTGCCCGAAGTGAGGGTTACCAGTGCGTAGAAACCTACGGATTTCGTTGTCAGTGAACATGGCTCAAGCCTTGATCGAGTGGACGATCAAGGCTTGAGACATGTCACATCCGGCGCTACGGGGCTACGTCAGCCCAGGTCGCCGGTGGCGGTGCGCTCGGCCAGCCGCACCAGGGTGCGCACGGCGGAGCCGGTGCCGCCCTTGGGGGTGTAGCCGTACGGAGCGCCCTCGTGGAAGGCCGGGCCCGCGATGTCGAGGTGGGCCCAGGTGATGCCCTCGCCGACGAACTCCTTCAGGAAGATGCCGGCCACCAGGCCGCCGCCCATGCGCTCGCCCATGTTCGCGATGTCGGCGGTGGGGGAGTCGATGGACTTGCGCAGCTCGGCGGGGAGCGGCATCGGCCACGAGGACTCGCCGACCTCCTCGGCGATCTCGTGGACCGAGGTACGGAAGGCGTCGTCGTTCGACATGATGGCGAAGGTGCGGTTGCCCAGGGCCACCATCATCGCGCCGGTCAGGGTGGCGACGTCGACGATCGCGTCCGGGTTGTCCTCGGAGGCCCGGGTCAGCGCGTCACCGAGGACCAGGCGGCCCTCGGCGTCCGTGTTGAGGACCTCGACGGTCTTGCCGCTGTACATGCGCAGGACGTCGCCCGGCTTGGTGGCGGTGCCGGAGGGCATGTTCTCGGCGAGCGCGAGCCAGCCGGTGACGTTGACCTGCAGGCCCAGCTTCGCGGCCGCGACGACGGAGGCGAAGACGGCGGCGGCGCCGGCCATGTCGCACTTCATCGTCTCGTTGTGGCCGGCCGGCTTGAGGGAGATGCCGCCCGAGTCGTAGGTGATGCCCTTGCCGACGAAGGCCAGGGTCTTCTCCGCCTTGGGGTGGGTGTAGGAGAGCTTCACCAGGCGCGGCGGGTTGTCGGAGCCCTTGCCGACGCCCATGATGCCGCCGTAGCCGCCCTTGATCAGGGCCTTCTCGTCCAGGATCTGGACCTTGATGCCGTTCTCCTTCGCGGTCGCGGAGGCGACGGCGGCGAAGGCCTCGGGGGTGAGGTCGTTCGGCGGGGTGTTGACGAGGTCGCGGGCGATGTTGACCTCGGTCGCGACGACCGTGGCGCGCTCGGCCGCGGCCTTGTGCTCCTTGTCGCGCGGCTTGGCGCCGAGCAGGGCGATCTCGCCGAGCGGCAGCTTGGGGCCGCCGTTCTTGTCGGCGTTCTTGGCGGTCTTCGTCTCGCCGCCCTGGTAGGCGGTGAAGGCGTACGCGCCCAGCAGCGCGCCCTCGGCGACGGCGGTGACGGCGGAGGCGTCGTCCAGGGGAAGGGCGAAGGCGGCCTTCTTGAAGCCGTGCAGGGCGCGGGCGGCGGCGCCGGCGGCGCGGCGCAGCACCTCCTCGTCGAACGACTCGTCCTTCTCGGGGACGGAGCCGAGTCCGACCGCCAGCACGACCGGGACCTTCAGGCCCGCCGGGGCCGGCAGCTTGGTGATCTCGCTTTCGGTGCCCGAGGCGCCGACGGCGTCGAGCACGGCGGCGAGCTTACCGTCGTACGCCTTGTCCACGGCCTCGGCGCCCGCGGCGACGACCGGACCCTTGGGGCCCTTGGCGACACCGACGACGAGGGCGTCGGCGCGCAGCGTCGCCGCGCCGGCAGTGCTGAGAGTCAGAGCAGTCACGGTGGTGAAGTCTCGCTTCCGTTTGTGTGTGTGGGCCGAGTGGGTGGACGGCCATCCATGGCGATCGTATTCCGGCCCGACGGCTGCCAGAAATGAGCCTACGCGCACGGACTCTTCCGTACGTCACTCGAAGGTTTGGCAAGTTGTTCGATCAAGGGGCCAGGAGGTTCACCCATCTGTGGACTCTGCTCCAGGTTTGCCCCGTAGACCTGACGAGGTCCGAAAGACTCGGTCCACTCTCGCAAGGGGACGCGGGGTTCCTTTGCATGATTTCCACAGAGCCTCCCCGGCCCGGCCGACCGCCTAGGGCCGTGTCGAGGGATGCCTGCGGGGGGAAAGGCCGAAATGGTCAACAAGAACCGGATGAACAGGGTCGCCGCCGCCATGGCCGCGGCAGCCCTGGTGTCCGTGGCAGTACCCGCCGCGACCGCCCAGGCGGCCACGGCTCCGCGCATCGACCTGAAGGTGCTGGTCGTCGACGACGGCGGCAGCTCGGTCGAGGCGATCACCGCGGAACTCCGCGACACCGGAGTCCCGTACACCCGTGTCCAACTGGGCGGCAGCGGCCGCCCGGTCATCGACGCGGGCTTCCTCAGCGACACGGTGGACGGCCGTCCCCGTGCCAAGTACCAGGGCGTCGTCCTGCCGAACGAGAACCCCTTCGGCGAGGGCTCCGCCGAGATGGCCGCCCTCGCCGCGTACGAGACGACGTACGGGATCCGTCAGGTCGACGCCTACACCTGGGCCCACCCGGGGGTCGGCCTGGAGTACACCGACAACGGCGGCTTCAGCGGCCAGCTCGACGGCACCCAGGCCGCGGTCACCGCGGCCGGCAAGGCGGGGCCCTTCGGCTACCTCGGAGGTCAAGTCGCCTTCGAGGACAACTCCGCCCTCGTTCCAGAGAGCTTCGGGTTCATGGGCAAGCCGCGGCCCGGCTACACCAGCTACCTCGACGCCCCCGTCGGCTCCGGACGGGCCTCGCTCGTCGGCGAGTACGCCCACGACGGGCGCAGCGAGCTGGTCGTCACCTTCGGCTACAACCAGTACCAGCAGCAGTTCCGGCTGCTGGCCCGCGGCATCGTCGACTGGCTCACCCAGGGGGTCCACCTCGGCCAGAGCCGCAACTACTTCGCGGTCCACGTCGACGACGTCTTCGCCCCGGACGCCCGCTGGAACAAGGAGCTCAACTGCACGCCCGGCGACTACGCCTGCGCCGGCGGCGAGGGCAAGGAGAGCACCATCCGGATGACCGCCGCCGACGCCCAGTACGCGGCGCAGTGGCAGACGTCCAAGAGCTTCAAGCTCGACATGCTCTTCAACGCGGGCGCCGGTGAGGAGTGGAAGACCGAGAACGGCGGCACCGACGCCCTCACCGCCCAGCTCGTCGCCGACCGGGCCAAGTACCGCTGGATGAACCACACCTACACGCACCCCTTCCTCGGCTGCGTCCAGAACACCACCACCACCCCGTGGACCTGCGTCAAGAACGCCCAGGGCGCCGTCCAGTACATGAGCCGCGCGGACATCTCCGCGCAGATCCGCGACAACAACAACTGGGCCGCCGCCAAGGGCATCACCACCGACCGGACCGAGCTCGTCACCGGCGAGCACTCGGGCCTCAAGACCAACCCGCAGCAGCCCCAGGACAACCCCAACCTGGCTGGCGCGCTCGCCGACAACGGCGTGAAGTGGGCGGGCAGCGACAACTCCCGCGAACCCGTGCAGCGGGCGGTCGGCGCCGCCCTGACCGTGCCCCGCCACCCGATGAACGTGTACTACAACACGGGCACCAACGCGGAGATGGCCGACGAGTACAACTGGATCTACACCAGCCGCGCACACGGCGGCAGCGGCATCTGCGAGGACAACCCGGCGACCTCGACCTGTCTGCCGGCCCCGGTGGACGCCAACACCGGCTACCTGGACCAGATCGTCCCCCAGGAGGCCCGGACCGCGCTGCGACACGTACTGGCCAACGACCCGCGCCCGCACTACGTCCACCAGTCCAACCTCGCCGAGGACCGCACCCTCTACCCGGTGCTCAACCAGGTCCTCGACACGTACCGGAGCCTCTACGCGCCCAGCGCCCCGATCGTCAACCAGACCATGAAGGAGGCCGGCGTCGAGCTCGGCCGCCGCGCTGCCTGGGACAAGGCCCTCGCCGAGGGCAAGGTCACCGCCTACCGCATCGGCACAGCCGTCACCGTCAAGGCGCCCTCCGGAGTCGTCGCCCCGGTCACCGCCCCCAACGGCACCAAGAAGCAACTCCTCCTGGGCACCGCCGACTTCGGCACCGCCTACGCGGGCACCCGCTCCACCTGGACCGGACCCGAGCTGCTCCAGAGCGCCGTCACGCTCAAGCTGCCCAGCTGACCGTACGGGCAGACCGCAAGCCGAGTATCACGAGCGCCGGCGCTCCGCGAACCTACGGGCGCCGGCCCCTTTCACGTCCTGGGGGGACACACCGCATGAGCCATGGGCGTCATGTCACCATGCTCACCGAAGGCACCTATCCGCACGTCCACGGGGGCGTCAGCACCTGGTGCGACCAACTGGTCCGCGGCATGCCGGAGGTCGACTTCAACGTCATAGCCCTGACCGGCTCCGGGCGCGAGCCGGTCACCTGGGAACTTCCGCGCAACGTCTACCGGCACACCTCCGTACCGCTCTGGGGGGCTCCTCCCGGACGAGGCCGCCGGAGCGCCCTGCGGGGCAAGGCCCACCGCCGCTTCACCGAGGTCTACGAAACCTTCCTGCTCTCCCTGCTCGACCCTGGCCACGGAGGATTCTCCGCGGCCCTGCGCGAACTGGCCCTCCTGGCCCGCGCCGGCCGGCTCGCCCCGGCCCTGCGCTCCGAGTCCGTGCTCCGCCTGCTGATGACCGTGTGGACCCGCCCCGGCCTGACCACCGCCGCCGCCGAGCCCACCATCCACGACGCGCTCACCGCCACCGACCTGCTGGAACACGCGCTGCGCCCGCTCTGCGTGCGGATCCCGCCCGACAGCGTCGCGCACGCCGTCAGCAGCGGCCTCGCCACCCTCCCGGCCCTCGCCGCCAAGTACCTCGACGAGGTGCCCTTCCTCCTCACCGAGCACGGCATCTACCTGCGCGAGCGCTACCTCGGCTACCGCTCGGCCGCCCAGCGCTGGCCCGTCAAGGCCCTCATGCTCGGCTTCTACCGCGAGCTCAACACCGAGGGGTACCGGCAGGCCGACCTGATCACCCCGTGCAACCAGTACAACCGCCGCTGGGAGGAGCGCGGAGGCGCCGCCTCCGACCGCATCCGCACCGTCTACAACGGCGTCGACCCGCACGCCTTCCCCGAGGCCGGCCCGGAGCCCGAGGTGCCCACCCTCAGCTGGTGCGGCCGCATCGACCCCATCAAGGACCTCGAAACCCTCATCCGGGCCTACGCCTTCATGCGCGAGGAACTGCCCGCCCTGCGGCTGCGCCTCTTCGGACCCGTCCCGGCCGGCTGCGAGGAGTACCGGCTCCGCCTGGAGAAACTCGCCGCCGAACTGGGCGTGACCGACGGGATCTCGTACGAGGGCCGCATCGAGCAGGTCGCCCGGGCCTACGCGGCCGGCAGCATCGTGATGCTCTCCTCCATCAGCGAGGGCTTCCCCTTCAGCATCATCGAGGCCATGTCCTGCGGCCGCACCACCGTCTCCACCGACGTCGGCGGGGTCCGCGAGGCCGTCGGCGACACCGGCCTCGTCGTCCCGCCGCGCGAGCCCGAGACCATGGCCCGCGCCACCCTCGCCCTGCTCCGCGACGACGAACGCCGCGCCGAGCTGGGCCGGGCGGCCCGTAAACGGGTGGTGGAGAAGTTCACGCTCCACCAGTCCGTGGACGGCTTCCGGCACATCTACAAAGAACTCGCCGGCCAGCCCGTCCTGCCCGTCCGCGAAGGCGACGACTGGACCCAGCGGCTCGCCGACCCCTGGTACCGCGAGCTCGCGGCCGACGGGAGCCTGTGGTGAGCGGATCCCTCTGGCTCAAGCCGCCCGGCGCAGCCGCCGACACCCTCCTGGCTGTCCCCCGGCCGCGCGCCGAAGGGCCGGCGGCCGCCGACCCGATGGACGAACTGGCCGAGCGCCTCCACCCGTTCATCGCCGCCGCCGTCCACCCCGACGAGATCGCCGCTGTCCTCGAATCCGACGGCATGACGGACGAGTACATCCGGCTCACCTACGGCCGCCACGACTCCTTCGCACTCGCCGAGGAGCTCTACACCCGGGTGCCGCGCTCCTTCCCGGAGCCCGCGGACACCCCCGACCCCTGGAAGGTCTCCCTCACCGCCTGCCTCCTGCGCGGGGTGATCTTCGCCCTGCCCGGGCTCGCCTACGTCCTCGGCGCGCCCCTGCTCGACGGCCCGCCCGACCGCCTCGGCCTGCCCGCCGGAACCCTGACCCTGCTCGCCGGAGCGCTCATAGGGTGGGTCTGGGACCAGACCCTCTCCCACCGGGCCTACTCCTGGCTCGGGCTCGGCGACCGGGCCGCCGCCGGGCGGACCCTGCTCGCCGGCGCCCCCGCCGGGTCCCTGCTGGGCACCGCCGCCGCGCTGGCCGTGCCCGGCGGGCCGCCCTTCTCGTACGCCTTCGCCGCCGGACAGTCCCTCTACGTCGGGGCCGCCACCGTCCTGCTCGTCCTCGGCCGGGAGCGGGTGCTGCTCGCCGCCCTCGGCCCGATGGCCGCCGGGGCCGTGCTCGCGCTCTTCGTGGACCTGCCCGTGCCGGTACGGATGACCCTGCTCGGGGCGTCCCTGCTGACCGCCTGCACCCTGGCCGTACGGGAACTCCCGCTGGCCGAGGGCGCCCGGGCCGCCGCCGCCCGGGTCCGGGGCTGGTGGGTACGCCGGCCCGGAACCGGCCCGGTGCGCTGGCGGATGCTGCGCGGCGCGGAGGAGGAGCACGGGCCGCGCGGCCCCCGGCTGGGGGACTCCGTCCCGTACGGGGTCTTCGGCCTCGGCACCGGCCTGCTCGTGCTGTACGCCGCCCTCGGCGAGGTGCTCGCCGGGGGTCCCGCCGAGGCGGTCGCCGCCCCGTCGGCGGTCGCCCTCACCCTCAGCATGGGTCCCGCCGAATGGCTGCTGCACCGGTTCCGCAGCGGCAGCCTCGCCGGGCTCCGGGCGGCCCGCTCGCCCCGGTCCTTCCGGCGGCGGATGCTCAGCACGCTGGCCCGGTGCCTCGCCGTGTACCTGGTGGTGCTGCTCGCCCTGGGGCTGGCCGGAACCCTGCTCTGGCCCGGTGCCCCGGCCCTCACCGCGGCCCGCGCCCTGACCCTGCTCCTGCTCGGCGCCGTCATGTGGACCGGACTGCTGCTCCAGTCCTTCGGCGCGGTCCGGCCGGCGGCCGTGGTCTGCGCCTCGGCCGCCGTCGCCCAGAGCCTGGCCCTGCTGACCGGACTGGGGCAGCCCCGGCTGGTCCAGCTGGCGGTGGCGGGCGCGGCCGCCGCGGCGCTGGCCGCGCTGGTCTGCCTGCTGCTGGGGCGTGCGACGGCGCACCGCTGATGCCACGACCGCTGATGCCCCGACCGCCGAGTCACCGCCGATCCCCGTGACCCCGTACGAGAAGGACCCCATGCTGCTGGTGCCGCTCTACGAGCACCCCGCCGACCGGCCCGAGGAGTGGGAGCTGCTGATCCGCTCCGCCGGGCGGCTGCACTCCGTGGTGCTCAACCCTGACAGCGGGCCGGGCCGGGCCCCCGACGAACGGTTTGCCGCCGTCGCCGGGCGGCTGCGGGCGGCCGGGGTACCCGTCCTCGGCTACGTCGACACCGACTACGGGCGGCGCCCGCACGCGGACGTCGTCCAGGACCTGCTGCGCCACCGCGACTGGTACGCCACCGACGGCGCCTTCCTGGACCAGGCCTCCGCCGATCCGGAACTGCTGCCCCACTACGGGCGGCTCGCCGTCGCCGCCCGGGCCTCGGGCGCCCGTACCCTCGTCCTGAACCACGGCGTCCACCCGCACCCCGGGTACGCCGGACTCGCCGATCTGCTCGTCACCTTCGAGGGCCCCTGGGACGCCTACCGGGACGCGGCCACCGCGCCGCCCTGGACCGCCGACCACCCCGCCCAGCGGTTCTGCCACCTCGTGTACGCCGTCCCGCCGGGCGCGCCCGCCGCCGAACTCGCCCAGGAGCGGCGGGCGGGGGTGCACTGCGCGGTCCCCGGGACCGGCGCACACCCGTGGGGGACCCTCCCGTACGCCCTGGAGGCAGCCGGATGAAGCGTTTCGCCACCGTGCTGGTCGCGGCGCTGCTGCTGCTCACCGCCTGCACCACCGCGGAGCCGGGGGACGACGGCGAGGACGAGCCGTACCCGTGGCCCGGCCAGGCGCCGGGGGAGCGCTGGCGGCCCCCGCCCGGCGTCGGCTGGCAGTGGCAGCTCACCGGGAAGCTCGACACGTCGGTGAAGGCGCCCGTCTACGACGTCGACGGGTTCACCACCACCAAGGAACAGGTCGCCGCCCTGAAGAAGGCCGGCCGCAAGACCATCTGCTACATCTCCACCGGCGCCTGGGAGGACTTCCGGCCCGACGCGGACGCCTTCCCGAAGGCGACGATCGGCCAGGGCAACGGCTGGGAGGGCGAGCGCTGGCTGGATATCCGGCAGCTGACTGAACTGGAACCGCTGATCGCCAAACGGTTCGACATGTGCCGGGACAAGGGCTTCGACGCGGTGGAGCCCGACAACATGGACGGCTACCGCAACACCTCCGGCTTCCCGCTGACCGCCGAGGACCAGCTGAGCTACAACCGGCTGATCGCGAAGCTGGCCCACGACCGGGGCCTGGCGGTCGGTCTGAAGAACGACCTCGACCAGATCCCGCAGCTGGTCGGCGAGTTCGACTTCGCGGTCAACGAGCAGTGCGCCCAGTACCGGGAGTGCGAGAAGCTGACCCCCTTCATCGAAGCGGGGAAGGCCGTCTTCCACGTGGAGTACGAACTGCCGGCCGGCCGCTTCTGCGAACGCGCGCGCGAGCTGAAGCTGAGCTCCCTGCAGAAGCGCTACGACCTCGACGCCTGGCGCCGCCCCTGCTGACCCTCAGACCGGCAGGATCGCGTGGACCCGGTAGCCGCCCCCGTACCGGGGACCGGCGAAGCAGGACCCGCCCAGCGCGCCGGTGCGCTCGCGCATGCCCAGCAGTCCGTGGCCCCCGCCGGGCTCGGCGTCGGACGCCTCCGTGCCGCCGTCGTCGAGCACCGTCACCTCCACCGAGGGACCCACCCGCACCACGCTGACCTCGGCCCGGGCCCCCGGACCCGCGTGCTTGCGCACGTTGGTCAGCGCCTCCTGGACCACCCGGTACGCCGCCAGGTCCACCGCGGCCGGCAGCGGCCCCGGCTCGGGCCCCAGCTGGACGATCACCTCCACCGGCAGCCCGGCGTGCCGGAAGGTGTCCACCAGCTCGTCCAGGACGGCCAGCCCGGGCGCGGGCTCGGTCGGCGCCTCCGGGTCACCGGACTGCCGCAGCAGCCCGACCGTGGCCCGCAGTTCGTTCAGCGCCGACCGGCTGGCGTCCCGTACGTGGGCCAGGGCCTCCTTGGCCTGGTCCGGCCGCTTGTCCATGACGTGCGCCGCCACCCCGGCCTGCACGTTGACCAGGGCGATGTGGTGGGCCACCACGTCGTGCAGGTCCCGGGCGATCCGCAGCCGTTCCTCGGCGACCCGGCGCCGCGCCTCCTCGTCCCGGGTCCGCTCGGCGCGCTCGGCCCGCTCCCGGATGGCGTCGATGAAGGCCCGCCTGCTGCGCACGGCGTCCCCGGCGGCGGCGGCCATCCCGGTCCAGGCGAAGATCCCGATGTTCTCCTGCGCGTACCAGGGCAGCGGCCCGGCGAGCATGGCCACGCCCGTCAGACCGGCCATGGTGAGCAGCCCGATCCGCCAGGTCGTGGGCCGGTCGGTGCACGCGGCCACCGTGTACAGGGCGATCACCGTGCACATGGCGACGGGTGCCCGCGGCTCCCCGGTGGTCAGCTCAAGCAGCGAGAGCCCGCAGGTCACGGCGAGCACCGCGCGCGGCCGGCGGCGCCGGAACACCAGGACGGCCGCGCCGAGCAGCATCAGCAGCAGAGAGAAGGGATCGGGGTTGCGCGTCCCGAAGGTGGGCCCGTGTGGCCCGTGCGGATCGGCGAAGGACCCGAGAACCATGCAGACGAGTGCCCCGAACGCGAGCACGGCATCGGTGGCGAGCGGGTGGGCCCGCATCCACTGCCGGGTGGGCGCGAACCGCCCGAGGTCTGTCGTCACCCCGATACGGTACGGCCTGCTCCGCCCGGCTCATCCGGTCGCCTCCGGTGGCCTCAGTGCGGCCGGGTGTCCAGCGGCGGCGGGCGCCCGCCCAGCGGTGCCCGGGAGCGCTCCGGCCCCCACTTCGCCCGGACCACGCACACCGCCATCACGGCGGCGATGGCCGCCAGGTGCTCCTTGCCCGCGAGGTTGTTCTTGACCAGCACCTCGCCGATCATCACGAGGACCACCACGGCGCCGGTGAGGTACGCCCGGTACCGCCAGCAGACGTAGATGGCGAGGCCGACCACCGCCGCCGAGGGCCCGGTGTCGTTGACGATCCGGTCGGACACCGGCAGGCCCAGGGGGTGGTCCGGGCCCAGCGAGAGCCCGATCCGCGCGTACGTGGTCCCGGCGAGCGTGGCCACGTAGCCGATCACCAGCGTGCGCCACCAGCCGATGCAGATCTCCGAGATCCCGAAGACGAGCAGGATCTGCGCGAGCGCCCCCCACACCGGCAGGTCGAGGGCGGGCACGAACAGCGACAGGGGGGTTCGCAGCAGGGCCAGCCAGAGCGGGTCGACGGCCTTGACCGACCCGAGGTTCTGGACCGGCTGGAAGCCCCAGGAGGTGTTCTGCACGATCTGGAAGACCGAGGTCAGGCAGACCGCGCCGATGGTCATCGGGATCGCGCGCCACTTGTCGCGGGCGAGCGCGCCCCGGACGGTCCAGAACAGGGGACCCCACTCGCGGCGGGCGAACCGCCGGAGTGCGGGGGTGTTCCACGCTGTCAACGGCGGGTCTCCAGGTGTCTGCGGTGCAGCCACTTCGGCAGGCCGGGGGCTTCCAGGAAGCCTTCGGCCCGGCCCGCCGCGATACCGATCCGCAACAGGTCCGAACTCTTCTCGAAGAGCATGAACCGCGGTTCCCAGATCGGCCGGTATTTGGCGTTGGCCCGGTAGAGGGACTCGATCTGCCACCAGCGGGAGAAGAAGCTGAGCAGGGAACGCCACATCCGGAGCACCGGACCCGCGCCGAGGCGGGACCCGCGCTCGAAGACGGACCGGAACATCGCGAAGTTCAGCGAGACCTGGGTGACCCCGATCTCCTTGGAGCGTTCGAGGAGTTCGATGACCATGAACTCCATCAGGCCGTTCTCGGAGTCCCGGTCACGGCGCATCAGGTCGAGCGACAGGCCCTTGGGCCCCCACGGCACGAAGGACAGCACGGCCCGCAGATCGCCGTTGCCGTCGGTGCACTCCAGCATCACGCACTGGCCGTCGCCGGGGTCGCCCAGTCGGCCCAGTGCCATCGAGAAGCCGCGCTCGGTCGCGCCGTCGCGCCAGTCGTCGGCCCGCTTGACCAGCTCGTCCATCTCCTCGGCGGGGATGTCGGCGTGGCGGCGGATCCGTACGGTGTACCCGGCCCGCTTGACGCGGTTGTACGCCTGCCGGACGGTCCGCATGGCGCGGCCCTCCAGGGTGAACTCGGCGGTCTCCACGATCGCCTCGTCGCCGAGCTCCAGCGCGTCCAGGCCGTGCCGCGCGTAGATCTGCCCGGCCTCCTCGCTCGCGCCCATCACGGCCGGCACCCAGCCGTGCTCACGGGCCTCGGCCAGCCACGGGTCGATGGCCCCGGGCCAGGCCTCGGGGTCGCCGATCGGGTCGCCGGAGGCCAGCGAGACCCCGCCGACGACGCGGTAGGTGACGGCGGCCTTGCCGGTGGGGGACCAGGTGACGGACTTCTCGCGGCGCAGCGCGAAGTAGCCGAGCGAGTCGCGGTCGCCCTGCCGGGCGAGCAGCGCCCGCAGCCGTTCCTCGTCGTCCTCGGAGAGCGGGTCGACGGCGCGGCGCGAGCGGAAGGCCGCGAACAGCACGGCGAGCAGCAGCAGCATCGACATCACGTTGACGAAGACGTCCACCCAGCCGGGGGTGTCGATCGTGCTGAAGGCCTTGGCGTCCGGGTCCAGGGTGATCAGCCGCATCGCCCCGTACCGCCAGCGGGTCAGGAAGGTGGCCCCGGCGCTGTCCGCGGCGTTGTTGGTGGCGCCGACGAGCATGGCCGCGACCAGCGAGGTGACGAGCAGGCCGACGGTGGCGACGACGGTGGCGAGGGCGGGGTTGGAGCGGTCGCCCTTGGCGTAGAACTCCCGGCGGCCCAGCAGCAGGGCGATGACGAAAGCGGCGGTCAGGCCCAGCGAGACCCAGTTCTGCGGGTGTTCGCGGAACTCCGGGTAGCAGGTGTCGGGGGCCCATGAGCAGGGCACGAAGGCCGCGCGGGCGAAGTCGAGCAGCAGCATCCCGCCGAGGACGAGGTTCAGGATCCAGGCGGCCCGCTTGCGGCGGCCCATGGTGACCGCCAGCAGCAGGCAGAAGAGCCCGGAGGCGAAACCGGCCGTGAGCAGGTACGGGGTGTAGAAGTCCGCGTCGTTGTGTCTGCGCAGATCCTGCCCGAGCGAAACCCAGACCGCGCTGAGGAAGTTGACGAAGGTGACGGCCCGTAGGTACCAGACCGCGAACGCGGCGCCGCGCCGTGAACGGGTGCTCCCCCGGCCCGTCTCCCGGCCGTCCCCCGCCGCCCTGCCGGCGGGATCGCCGCCGGTCTCTTTCCTGCCGGATGCCGGTCCGGGCACCGTTCGGGTGCCGCGGTCGGTCTCTGCGCTGGTCAAACGGACCTCTCCCATAAAAAGCGATCTTATGGGGCGTTGCCGTTCATAGTGGCTGGGTCCGGGGATCGCGGGCTGGTCAGGACCGCGGGCCCCGGCAGCTCACTCCGCCGGCTCCTGCGCCGCCTGTTCCGGGAGTTCCGCCGCGAGTGCGGCGGCCGCCTGGACCAGGGGGAGGGCCAGCAATGCCCCGGTACCTTCGCCCACTGTGACGCCGTGGTCGAGCACAGGGTTGAGTGCCATCCGGTCCAGGGCCTTCGCCTGGCCGGGTTCGCCGCTCGCCTGACCGGCCAGCCACCAGTCGGGGGCACGGAACGCGGCCCGCTGGGCCACCAGGCCGCAGGCCGCCGAGACGACGCCGTCGAGGATGACCGGCGTACGGCGCACCGCGCACTGGAGCAGGAAACCGGTGATGGCGGCCAGGTCGGCCCCGCCCACCGCGGCGAGCAGCGCGACCTGGTCGCCGAGGACCGGCCGGGCCCGGCGCAGCGCGTCGCGGATCGCCGCGCACTTGCGCATCCACGCCAGGTCGTCGATGGGCAGGCCGCCGCGGCCGGTGACCACCGAGGCATCGGTTCCGCACAGGGCGCCGACGAGGGTGGCGGCCGCGGTGGTCCCGCCGACGCTGAGGTCTCCGAGGACGACCAGGTCCGTACCGGAGTCGGCCTCCTCGTCGGCGATCCGGATGCCGAGCTCCAGGGCGGCGAGGGCCTCCTCGACGGTGAGCGCGTCCTCCTTGTCGATCCGGCCGCTGCCGCGCCGCACGCGGTGGCGGACCACGTCCTCGGGGAGCAGCCCGGGGTCGCAGTCGAGCCCGGCGTCGACGATCCGCACGGTGGCGCCGAGCCGGCCGGCCAGGATGGCGACGGGGCTGGCTCCGTCCAGCACGGCCCGCACCAGCTCGTGGGCGGTGGAGGCGGCCCGGGCGGAGACGCCCTCGGAGGCGATCCCGTGGTCGGCGGCGAACAGCACCACGCGGGGGCGCTCGATCGGCCTGACCGGCACCTGGCCCTGCGCGGCGGCGAGCCACTCGGCGAGTTCGTCGAGCCGGCCCAGCGCGCCGGGCGGCACGGCGAGGCGTTCACGGCGTTCCTCGGCGTCACGCCGGACGCCCCCGTCGGGGCGCTCGATCAGATCGGAGAAGTCGTCGAGATTCAGCGTGCTCATCTGCCAGAGCGTACAGCCGGTGAGGCCCTCCCCAAGCCCCCTCTCCAACCCCCTCAACCAGTCCCTCAACCAGCCCCCGTACGGCCCCCGCCCGACCGGCGGCGGCCCGGCCGCAGGGCGCCGAGATGGACGCCCAGCATGATGAGCGGCGCGCCCAGCAGCAGACCCGCAGTCAGCTCCTCGTCGTCGAGCCGGGCCGAGAGCGCGATCGTGACCAGCGGGATGACGACGAAGACGTACGCCGCGCGGGACGCGCCCCAGTGACGCACCGCCACCAGATAGAAGACGAAGGTCAGTACCGAGCCCGCCACGACCATGTAGGCCAGCGCCCACCAGGTCGCCGTCCGCTCCGGCAGCCGCCAGGTGTCGCCCGCGGCGGAGGAACCGGCGAGCAGCACGGCCGTCGCGGCCGTCATGCCCACCGCGTTCATCGTCACCGGGTGGACCGGCGGCAGGCGGTGCACGAGTACGGTCGCCTCGGCGAAGGACACCACGGCGCCCAGCACCGCCAGCAGGGACAGCGCCGGAACATCGCCCTGCAACGGTGCCCGGGAGGCCAGCGCGACCCCGGCGGCCGCGACGAGCGTGCCCGCCAGCGCAGACCCCCGGAAGCGTTCCTGACGCTGCGCCACCGCCAGCAGCAGCGCCACCAGCGGGACCAGGGCGAGCAGCGTCTGCCCCAAACCCGCGTGGATGTGCACCAGCGCGTAGTAGGCCAGCGCGAAGGTCACCGCGAAGTTGAGCACCCCGTACAGCACCGCGCCGGCCAGCGCCCGCCCGCGCGGCAGCGCGAGACGCATGACGGCCATCACCAGCAGGAGCAGCACCGCGGCCGCACCGAACCGCACCGAAGCACCCCACAGCGGGTCCAGTTCGCGATTGCTGAACCTGACCCCCACCGCGTTGCCGCCGCCCAGCAGAGCGCACCCGGCGAAGGCGAGGAGGCCGGTCCGCTCCGCGGCGGGGCCGGAGGGTTCCACGGGATCACCCGGCCTATTCCTTGAGGACGACGGCCTGGCCCGCGACGACGAGGAGGACGTGCTCGCACTCGTTGGCCACCGCGGTGTTGAGGCGGCCCAGCTCGTCGCGGAACCGGCGGCCCGAGGCCGTCGCCGGGACGATCCCCGACCCCACCTCGTTGCTGACCAGCACCACCCGGCGACGGGTCGCGCGCAGCGCCGCCACCAGCTCGGCGACCCGGTCGCGCAGCTGGTGCTGTCCGCCCTTGGCCCACACCTCGTCGTCCCAGGCCCCGGCCCGGTCCATCGCGTCCGTCAGCCACAGCGCCAGACAGTCGATCAGCAGCGGCGGACCCGCGTCGGTGAGCAGCGGGGCCAGGTCGCAGGTCTCCGCCGTGCGCCAGCTCGCGGGCCGCCGCTCCCGGTGCAGCCCGACCCGCTGGGCCCACTCCGCGTCCCCGTCCCGGCTGCCGCCGGTGGCCACGTAGACCACGTCGGGGAAGGCCTCCAGCCGCCGCTCCGCCTCGAAGGACTTGCCGGAGCGGGCCCCGCCCAGCACCAGGGTCCGGCGCGGCAGGTCCGCCGCCGCGCGGTACTCCCCGACGGTCACGGTGGTCCCGTCCGGCACCGCCCGGGCGCCGACGGCCGCGCACCGGCGCTCCAGCTCCCGCCCGGGCGCGGTGTCGTGGTCGAGGTGGACGGCGATCACGTCCGTGGCCGGGCCGACCGCGCCGCTCGCCCGCAGCCGGGCGAGGGCCTCGGGCCGCCCCAGCACATCGGCGAGGACCACGTCGTACGGGCGCTGCCCCGTCTGGCCGTTGGTCCCCGCCGGGGCTCCGCCGGGCGGCAGGTACAGCAGCCGGCCGCCGTCCGGGCCCGTCACCTCGTACCCGGTGCCCGGCGCGTCCATCGGCACCGCCCGCACCCGGTGCCCCGAGATCACCGACAGTTCCCGTCCGTCCGGCACCCGCCCGGCGGCCGGCAGTCCCGGTGGCAGCTCCACGGCGGGCCCGTCGTGCGGGTGGGTCAGCAGGACCTGCCGTACGCCGGCCAGCGAATGCCCGGCGCGGGCGCCCGCCAGCACCGCCCCGGGGGTCAGGTCGAGCAGCAGCGCGCCGTCGACGAGGACGGCCGTGGCGGCGCGCGCCCGGGTGCCGACGGAGACCGCGCAGGCCGCACAGGGGCAGCCGGGGCGGGGGAGGCCCTCGGGTGTGCCGGTGCCGAGCAGAGTGAGTTCCACAGGGAGATCCTCCCGCGTCGCCGGGAGTGGTGCGCGCCCGGTTACTCTGCGGGCAGACTCAAGGCGAGCAGCGGACGAGCAACGGAGGCGGACATGGCGTGGACGTGGCGGTTCGAGACGGCCGAAGGCACCGAGACGAGCCCGGCGGTGGAACCGGAGGAGTTCACGACGCAGGGGGACGCGGAGTCCTGGATCGGTGAGGTCTGGAAGGAGCTGCTGGAGGGCGGCGTCGAGCAGGTGAAACTGTCCGACGACGGCGGTACCGAGCTCTACACGATGAGCCTGCGTTCGGCCCTGGACGCCTGAACCAGGCCCGGGGGCTGGCCGGCCTCGCCGGTCAGCCCCGTACGCCGCACAGGTGCAGCAGCGCCGCGACGCCCCGGTAGGGGTCGGTTCGCCCGGCGCGGTCCTCGGCGGCCAGCAGCTGCTCCAGCTCCTCCTCGGGCGGCAGGCTCTCGCCGGCCTCGGTGCCGTCGGTGAAGACGCGGACGCCGTACCAGGCCTGGAGCGGGGCTCCGATCCCGTTCAGCGTGGCCGTCAGCCCGGCCAGCCGGTCGGCCCGTACGTCCATGCCCAGCCGGTTGCGGTAGTCGACGCCGTCGAAGGCGGCCAGCGCGCCGGTCCAGTCACTGCCCAGCCCGGGCCGCATGGCGAGCGCGTCGCCGTTGCGCACCAGCAGGGACAGCAGTCCCCCGGGCGCCAGCATCCGGGCCAGCCCGGCGAGCATGGCGTCCGGCTCGGGCACGTACATCAGCACCCCGTGGCACAGCACCACGTCGAAGCTGCCCGGCAGGAAGTGGGCGCCGGTCTCGCGGCCGTCGCCCTCCATGAGCCGGACCCGGTCGCGGATCCCGGCGGGTTCCGCCTCCAGCGCTTCGCGGGCGACGGCCAGCATCCCCGGGTCCTTCTCCAGGCCGGTCACCTTGTGCCCGGCGCGGGCGAGGCGCAGCGCCTGGGTGCCCTGGCCCATGCCGACATCGAGAACGCGCAGCCGCTGCCCGACCGGGAAGCGCTGCGCGATCTGCTCGTCGACCTGCCGGCCCACGAGTTCCTGGCGGACCGCGTTGCGCAGTCCGCCCAGTCCCTCGAGCCACAGCCGGGCTCCCCCCGGACCTCCCCAGGCGAAACCGTCCCCCGACGCTCCGGGCGTCTCTCGGCTCAGGGTCGTTCCCCGCGCTTGACCTGCGGCTTGGGCAGGCGCAGCCGGCGCATCTGGAGGGTGCGCATGAGGCCGTACGCGACGGCGCCGCGGCGGGGCTCGTTCGGGAAGCGTTCGTTGAGCGCCTTGCGGAGGCGCAGCACCAGGCCGATGGAGTCGAGGAGGATCAGGGCGATCACGCCCATCCACAGGATCAGCGCGATGTTCTGGATGGACGGCACCCGCACCATGCTCAGCACCAGGATGATCACTGCCAGGGGCAGGAACATCTCGGCGACCGAGAAGCGGGAGTCCACGTAGTCACGGACGAACTTGCGGACGGGGCCCTTGTCGCGGGCGGGCAGATAACGCTCGTCGCCACTGGCCAGCGCCTCGCGCTGCTTGGCCATCTCTACACGGCGGCGCTCACGGGCACGCTTGGCGTCCTCCTTGCGGTTGCCGGTCGAGGCCACCACGGCCTTGCGCTGCGACTGGGCCACAGCACGCTTCGGCGTCGGGCGGCCCTTCGGGGCCTGCGGGTCACGGGGCTGCGAGAGGTCGGCGCTCACCTTGTCGGTGGCGGCGGCCTTCTCTTCCTTGGAGGAGCGGCTACCAAACACAAAACCCAAGCCTACGTGGTTACGGGCATGGGCCCCACCCCGGTGGGGAACGATCCGGCAACGGCGGGCGTCTTCCCCAGTGCAGGGTTCGTGCGACGGCCCGCTCTCCGGCCGGTCCGTACCGGTCGGGGGACCACCTACTCCTTACGCCTGACACGGCGGGGACGTAGTCGTCCTGGAGGAGGAGCGCATCCGTACTCGAACAGTGCGGTAATGGAGACAGGGCCCGTACTGTGGGTTCTGTTGGTGACCTGGAGCACAGTCCGTCTAGAAGGGGGCGCGCGAAGCCCATGAGCGGTGTCATGAAGCGTATGGGGATGATCTTCCGCGCGAAGGCGAACAAGGCCCTGGACCGGGCCGAGGACCCGCGCGAGACCCTCGACTACTCCTACCAGAAGCAGCTCGAGCTGCTCCAGAAGGTGCGCCGCGGGGTCGCCGACGTGGCGACCTCCCGCAAGCGCCTGGAACTGCAGCTGAACCAGCTCCAGAGCCAGTCCGGCAAGCTGGAGGACCAGGGCCGCAAGGCCCTCGCCCTGGGCCGCGAGGACCTGGCCCGCGAGGCCCTGTCCCGTCGCGCCTCGCTCCAGCAGCAGGTCAGCGACCTGGAGGTGCAGCACCAGACCCTGCAGGGCGAGGAGGAGAAGCTGACCCTCGCCGCACAGCGCCTCCAGGCCAAGGTGGACGCCTTCCGCACCAAGAAGGAGACCATCAAGGCCACGTACACGGCGGCGCAGGCCCAGACCCGGATCGCGGAGTCCTTCTCCGGCATCTCCGAGGAGATGAGCGACGTCGGCCTGGCCATCCAGCGGGCCGAGGACAAGACCGCCCAGCTCCAGGCCCGTGCCGGAGCGATCGACGAGCTGCTGGCCTCCGGCGCGCTCGACGACCAGAGCGGGCTCGGCTCCAAGGACGACATCCAGGCCGAGCTGGACCGCCTGTCGGGCGGTACGGACGTGGAGCTGGAGCTCCAGCGGATGAAGGCCGAGCTGGCGGGCGGCCCGTCCGCGCAGCAGCAGGCCATCGAGGGCGGCGCCCCGGGCACCGCCCAGCAGCCCCAGACCCAGCACCGGTTCGACAAGCAGTAGGACGGGGTCCGTCATGATTGTCCGCATCATGGGGGAGGGCCAGGTGAAGGTGGCCGACAGCCACTTTCCCGAGCTCAACAAGCTGGACGACGAGCTGCTCGCGGAGATGGAGAACGGTGACGAGGCGGGCTTCCGGCGCACGCTGGGCGCACTGCTCGATGCCGTACGGCGGCTCGGCGAGCCGCTCCCCGACGAGGCGCTGGAGCCGTCCGAGCTGATCCTGCCCGGGGACGGCGCGACTCTGGACGAGGTCCGGGAGATGCTCAGCGACGACGGCCTGATCCCGGGCTGAAGCCGCTCACGCTGAAACGACGACGGGCCCTCCCCGGGAAGGGGAGGGCCCGTCGTCGTGTTCACATGCGCCGTCTTCAGTGCGTGGGCGGCTTCTCCACGGCCGCCCGCTCCGGGTCGGGGGTCCCGCCGATGAAGTTCTCGAACTTGCGGCGCGGCAGCGCCCAGCGCCGGTCGTGGTGGAAGGCGCGCAGCCCGGACTTGGCCCGGGCGCGGGGGCGTTTCGCGTAGAACCTCTTGGCATACGGGGACCCGGGCCGGGCCAGCCGGATCGCGCCGATCAGCGCCACGAAGGGGACGACCACACCGAAGAGGGCGGTGCGCGCCTTGCCCTTCCACAGGGCGATCAGGGCCAGGAAGAAGTTGGTGGCGGTGTTCATGGCGACCAGTCCGCGGCTCTGGCGTTCCTCCTGGGTCAGCTCGTTCACCCCGAAGGGCAGGAATCCGCCCAGTACCAGCGCCACCAGCGCGGCCGTCAGGACCACGATCTCCACGCTCTTGCGGCCCTGCTCGCTCCAGTAGACGTCGTCGAGGTGCAGGATCAGCGCGAACTCGTCCAGCACCAGGCCCGCCCCCAGCCCGAAGAGCACGGCCGAGATCATCGCGCCCAATCCGTACCGGCCGCTGCCGACCGCCCCGAAACCGCCGATGATCACGAGGATCACCCCGGGCACCACGTGGTGGATGTGCATCCCGCCCGGGGTGATGTTCTTGAAGGGCCCCCGTCCGGCCCGGATCATCCGGGTGATCGTGCGGGTGACCAGGAACGACGTAACGAAGGAGAGCAGGGCGAGCAGCAGGGGCAGCTTCCCCGGTTCGACGATGTTCCGATACCACCAGTGACCCATCCCACGGACTCCCTATTTGGCACGTAATGGGTAATTTACCGTCCGCGGTGAGCGGGTAGCGTTCGGGCCGATGACAGATTCGTTCGATGATCATTCGCCGACGCCGCCCCCGGAACGCGCCTCGTTCCCCGACGGCCTCCGCTTCGCGTTCGGCACCCTGACCGTGCTGCCCGCCCGCATCACCCGCTGGGACCGCTCCGCCGCTCGTACCGGCATGGCCTGCGCCCCGCTCGCCGGGCTGGTCGTCGGGCTGCTCGCCGTCGTGCCCGGAGCGGTCCTGCTGGTGCTCGGCGGCGGACCGCTGCTCGCCGCGGCCGTCACCGTCGCCGTCCCGGCGGCGCTCACCCGGGGCCTGCACCTGGACGGGCTCGCCGACACGGCGGACGGCCTGGGCAGCGCCAAACCGGCCGACGAGGCCCTGCGCATCATGAAGCAGTCCGACATCGGCCCCTTCGGCGTCGTGGCCCTGGTGCTCGCCCTGCTGGTGCAGGTGGCCGCCCTGTCCGACGCCTACGCCGACAGCTGGAACCGCGGCGCCCTCGCCGCGGTGACCGCCGCCGTCACGGCCCGCCTCGCCATGACCCTGGCCTCCCGCGAAGGGGTCCCGCCCGCCCGTCCCGAGGGGCTCGGCGCGGCGGTTGCCGGGGTGGTCCCGCGCGCCGCGGCCGCCGCCGTCACCGCCCTGGTCGTGGTGCTCGCCGCGGCCGCCGCCCTCCCGCTGGGCCTCCCGGCCGCCGGCCGGCAGGCCGCCGCCGTCCTGGCCGCCCTCCTCGTCGCGGAACTGCTGCTGCGCCGCTGCGTCCGGCGCTTCGACGGGGTCACCGGCGACGTGTTCGGAGCCCTGGCCGAGGTCTCCGCGACCACCGCCCTGATCGTCCTCGCCCTGGGCTAGGGGGTGTCCGGTGGATCAGGGCCGGGCTCGGGTCGTCCTATCCGACCCTGATCCACCGGACACCCCCTAACCCGCCCCCGGCCGCGCGGGCCCACGTACCCTCACCCCGTGGACCACATTCCGACGGACCCGACCCCCGCCGTGCCCGCCGCGCCCATCAAGGTGCTGCTCGCCGACGACCAGGCACTGCTGCGCAGCGCCTTCAAGGTGCTCGTCGACTCCGAACCGGACATGGAGGTCGTCGGGGAGGCCTCCGACGGGGCGCAGGCCTACGCGCTGGCCCGGCAGACCCGCGCCGACGTCGTGCTCATGGACATCCGGATGCCCGGGACCGACGGGCTCGCCGCCACCCGCATGATCAGCGGCGACCCGGAACTGGCCGCCGTGCGCGTGGTGATGCTGACGACCTTCGAGGTCGACGAGTACGTCGCCGCCGCCCTGCGGGCCGGCGCCTCCGGCTTCCTCGGCAAGGGCGCCGAGCCCGAGGACCTCCTCAACGCCATCCGGGTCGCGCACGCCGGCGAGGCCCTGCTCTCCCCGGCCGCCACCAAGGGGCTCATCGCCACCTTCCTCGCCCAGGGCGGCGGCGCCGACCCGGCCGCCGCCTCGGCCGGGGCCGGCTCGCACGCGCAGCGGCTCGCCGCGCTGACCGTCCGGGAGCGCGAGGTACTCGTCCACGTCGCCGCGGGGCTGTCCAACGACGGGATCGCCGGACGGCTCGAGGTCAGCCCGCTCACCGTCAAGACCCACGTGAACCGCGCCATGGCCAAGCTCGGAGCCCGCGACAGGGCCCAATTGGTGGTCATTGCCTACGAATCGGGACTGGTCCGGCCACGCGCGGAGTAGTGCGGCACCTGACGGAGTAGGCCGGCGTACTGCGGACGCGGTATGCCGGACATAAGGACGGGACCTGCGAGCGACGCCCGGGTGCCGTGACGTGCGAAAGGCTGAACTGCCCTCCATTACGTCACTGCAGAGAGATCCCATACCCATGTCGTGGCTGTCCCGCTTCAGCCTTGCCCAAAGGGCGTTGATCGGCCTCGTGTCGATCGTCGCGCTCCTCTTCGGCGCCATAGCCATCCCGCAGCTCAAGCAGCAGCTGCTGCCCTCCATCGAACTGCCCATGGTGTCCGTGCTCGCGCCGTACCAGGGCGCCTCGCCCGACGTGGTGGAGAAGCAGGTCGTCGAGCCGATCGAGGCCATGCTCAAGGGCGTCGACGGCATCACCGGCATCACCTCCACCGCCAGCGAGGGCAACGCCCTCGTCATGGCCACCTTCGACTACGGAGACAGCGGCACCAAGCAGCTCGTCGCCGAAGTCCAGCAGGCCGTCAACCGGGCCCGCGTCCGGCTGCCCGCCGAGGTGGACCCGCAGGTGGTGGCCGGTTCCACCGACGACATCCCGACCGTCATCCTCGCCGTCACCTCCGACAAGGACCAGCAGGCCCTCGCCGACCAGCTGGAACGTTCCGTCGTCCCCGTCCTCTCGGACATCGAGGGCGTCGGCCAGGTCACCGTCGACGGCGTCCAGGACCTCCAGGTCACCGTCACCCCCGACAACGCCAAGCTCGCGGCCGCCGGCCTCGACGGCGCCGCCCTCGCCCAGGGCCTCCAGGCGGGCGGCGCGACCGTACCCGCCGGCTCCTTCGACGAGGAGGGCAAGAACCGGACCGTGCGCGTCGGCGCCGGCTACACCTCCCTCGCCCAGGTGCAGGACCTGCGCCTGAGCCCCGCGCCCGGCAAGCCGGCCGTCCGGCTCGGCGACGTCGCCACCGTGAAGCAGGAGGCCGCCAAGGCCGTCTCCATCACCCGGACCAACGGCAAGCCCAGCCTCGCCCTCGTCCTGACCATGGACAAGGACGGCAGCGCCGTCGCCATCTCGGACGCCGTCAAGGACAAGCTCCCCGAGCTGCGTTCCACGCTCGGCGCCGGCGCCGACCTGACCGTCGTCAGCGACCAGGGCCCGGCCGTCGCCAAGTCCATCTCCAGCCTCACCACCGAGGGCCTGCTCGGCCTGCTCTTCGCGGTGATCGTGATCCTGGTCTTCCTGGCCTCGCTGCGCTCGACGCTGGTCACCGCGGTCTCCATCCCGCTGTCCGTGGTCCTCGCGCTCATCGTGCTGTGGACCCGCGACCTGTCGCTCAACATGCTGACCCTGGGCGCGCTCACCATCGCCATCGGCCGCGTCGTCGACGACTCGATCGTGGTCCTGGAGAACATCAAGCGCCACCTCGGCTACGGCGAGGAGCGCGAGGCCGCCATCATCACCGCGGTCAAGGAGGTGGCCGGCGCGGTCACCTCCTCCACGCTCACCACCGTCGCCGTGTTCCTGCCGATCGGCCTGACCGGCGGCATGATCGGCGAGCTCTTCGGCTCCTTCTCGCTCACCGTCACCGCCGCCCTGCTGGCCTCGCTGCTCGTCTCGCTGACGGTCGTGCCGGTGCTCTCGTACTGGTTCCTCAGCGCGCCGAAGGGCGTGACGGCGGGGGACGAGGAGAGCGCCGCCAAGGCCCGTCGCGAGGCCGAGGAGAAGGAGGCGCGCAGCAAGCTCCAGCGGTTCTACGTACGGGTCCTGGGCTTCGCCACCCGGCGCCGCCTGACCAGTGTGGCCATCGCGGTCGTCGTGCTGGTCGGCACCTTCGGGATGACCCCGCTGCTGAAGACCAACTTCTTCGACCAGGGCGAGCAGGACGTCCTGACGGTCAAGCAGGAGCTGGCCCCCGGCACCTCGCTGGCCGCCTCCGACGCGGCGAGCCGCAAGATCGAGCAGGCACTGGCCTCGGTCGAGGGCGTCAAGAGCTACCAGGTCACCGTCGGCTCCTCCGGCTTCCTCGCCGCCTTCGGCGGTGGTACGGGCTCCAACCAGGCCTCCTACCAGGTCACCCTGAAGGACTCCGGCAAGGCGGACGACGTCAAGAAGCAGATCGAGGGCAAGCTGGCCGCCCTCGACGGCATCGGCGAGACCCGGATCGCGGCGGGCGACGGCTTCGGCAGCCAGAACCTCAGCGTGGTCGTCAAGGCCGGTGACGGCGAGGTCCTCGCCAAGGCCGCCGAGCAGGTCCGCGCGGAGGTGGCGAAGCTCAAGGACGTCACCGACGTACAGAGCGACCTGTCCCAGTCCGTGCCCCGGATCTCGGTCACCGCCACCCCCAGGGCCGCGGACGCAGGCCTCAACCAGGCCGCGCTCGGCGCGATCGTCGCCCAGGCCGTACGGGGCAACCCGGCGGGCAAGGCCGTCCTGGACAACACCGAGCGCGACATCGTCATCAAGTCCGCGCAGCCGGCCACCACCTTGGCCGAACTGCAGGCCCTGCCGGTCGGCCCGGTCAAGCTCGGTGACATCGCCGAGGTCAAGGTGGTCCCCGGCCCGGTCGCGATGACCCGGATCGACGGCGCCCGCGCCGCCACCGTCACCGCGAAGCCGGTGGGCGACAACACGGGCGCGGTCAGCGCCGAGCTCCAGACGAAGCTCAAGGCCCTGGACCTGCCGGAGGGCGCCACCGCCTCCATCGGCGGCGTCTCGGAGGACCAGGACGAGGCCTTCGCCTCGCTGGGCCTGGCCATGTTCGCGGCCATCGCGATCGTGTTCATGCTGCTGGTCGCGACCTTCCGCTCGCTGATCCAGCCGCTGATCCTGCTGGTCTCCATCCCGTTCGCGGCGACCGGCGCGCTCGGCCTGCTGATCGCCACGGGCACCCCGATGGGCGTCCCGGCGATGATCGGCATGCTGATGCTCATCGGCATCGTGGTGACCAACGCGATCGTCCTGATCGACCTGGTCAACCAGTACCGGGCCCAGGGCATGGGCGTCGTCGAAGCCGTCGTCGAGGGCGGCCGGCACCGCCTGCGCCCCATCCTGATGACGGCCCTGGCGACGATCTTCGCGCTGCTCCCGATGGCGCTCGGCGTCACCGGCGAGGGCGGCTTCATCTCGCAGCCGCTCGCGGTCGTGGTGATCGGCGGCCTGGTCAGCTCGACCCTGCTGACCCTGCTCCTGGTGCCGACGCTCTACACGATGGTGGAGCTCCGCAAGGAGCGCCGCCGCGCCAAGCGCTCCGCCAAGCGCGAGGCCCGCCTGACGGTGGTCCCGGCCCCCGCCCCGTCCTCGGACGACGACCCGGTCACGGTCTGACCGGGTCCGACCCGTGCAAGCCGAAGGGCCGCCCCTCGATCGGAGGGGCGGCCCTTCGGGCTTTCACACGGTGGGGGGAGCGGGGGCTACGGGAGCGCCAGCATCCGCTCCAGGGCGAGCTTCGCGAAGCTCTCGGTCTCCTTGTCGACCTGGATCTGGTTGACGAGGTTGCCCTCGGCCAGGGACTCCAGGGTCCACACCAGGTGGGGGAGGTCGATGCGGTTCATCGTCGAGCAGAAGCAGACCGTCTTGTCGAGGAAGACGACCTCCTTGTCCTCCGCGGCGAATCGATTCGCCAGGCGGCGGACCAGGTTGAGCTCGGTGCCGATCGCCCACTTGGAGCCGGCCGGGGCCGCCTCCAGCGCCTTGATGATGTACTCCGTCGAGCCGACGTAGTCCGCGGCCGCCACGACCTCGTGCTTGCACTCGGGGTGGACCAGGACGTTCACACCGGGGATGCGGGCGCGCACGTCGTTGACCGAGTCGACCGAGAACCGGCCGTGGACCGAGCAGTGCCCGCGCCACAGGATCATCTTGGCGTTCCGCAGCTGCTCGGCGGTCAGGCCGCCGTTCGGCTTGTGCGGGTTGTACAGGACGCAGTCGTCCAGGGACATGCCCATGTCGCGGACGGCGGTGTTGCGGCCCAGGTGCTGGTCCGGGAGGAACAGGACCTTCTCGCCCTGCTCGAACGCCCACTCCAGGGCCTTCTTCGCGTTGGACGAGGTACAGATCGTGCCGCCGTGCTTGCCGGTGAAGGCCTTGATGTCGGCGGAGGAGTTCATGTACGAGACGGGGACCGTCGCACCGGCTATGCCGGCCTCGGTCAGCACGTCCCAGCACTCCGCGACCTGCTCGGCGGTGGCCATGTCGGCCATCGAGCAGCCCGCGGCCAGGTCCGGCAGGACCACCTTCTGGTCGTCCGAGGTCAGGATGTCCGCGGACTCGGCCATGAAGTGCACGCCGCAGAAGACGATGTACTCGGCCTCCGGCTTGGCGGCCGCGTCCTTGGCCAGCTTGAAGGAGTCGCCGGTGACGTCGGCGAACTCGATGACCTCGTCACGCTGGTAGTGGTGGCCGAGGATGAAGACCTTGTCCCCGAGCTTCTCCTTGGCCGCGCGGGCGCGCGCCACGAGGTCCGGGTCGGACGGCGAGGGCAGGTCGCCCGGGCATTCCACCCCGCGCTCGCTCTTGGGGTCGGCTTCGCGGCCGAGCAGCAGCAGGGCAAGGGGCGTCGGCTGGACGTCCAAAGGCTGGGCGGTGGTCACGACACGCACCCTTTCTGTTCTGCGACGAGTGACTGACGAGGGACTTCTTGCGGCATCGGTTCGACTTCTCGTCTACTTGACGCTATCTATCATAACCGCTTCACGTCACTTTGACGATGCCCGATAGTGTCAATGTGACGCATTACCCCGTCGATCCGTAGGGCCCGCCCGATCCGTGGTGTGCGAGCATGAATATCTGAAACAAGCGTCGGGTCCCGGAATGAAACCGCGGTCCCGCTCGTTGCCACCGACGGCAAGAGTCCGACGTTTCCCCGCCTCCGGCGGGGAGCCGCCCACTTCGGGAGTGAATGCAGATGTCCGTACAGGACGACAAGACCACTGTGAGCGACGGCATCCTCCTGTCCGACGCCGCCGCCGACAAGGTCAGGACCCTGCTGGAGCAGGAAGGCCGCGATGACCTCGCGCTGCGCGTCGCCGTCCAGCCCGGCGGTTGCTCCGGCCTGCGCTACCAGCTCTTCTTCGACGAGCGCTCCCTCGACGGCGACGTCGTGAAGGACTTCGACGGTGTGAAGGTCGTCACCGACCGGATGAGCTCCCCGTACCTGCACGGTGCGTCCATCGACTTCGTCGACACCATCGAGAAGCAGGGCTTCACGATCGACAACCCGAACGCCACGGGCTCCTGCGCCTGCGGCGACTCGTTCAGCTAAACCCTGAACCCGTACGGACGAGGGCCCGTCTCCGTCGCCTGCGCGACCGGAGACGGGCCCTCGTCCGTATGTCCGGGAACCGCCGCTACTGCCGGGGGAGCGGCTTGCCCGTGGTCGCGTCTACCACCTTCCGCTCGCCCAGCGGCTTCTCGAGCGTCACCGTGACGGACATCTCCTGCGCGAGCATGATGCACGCCTGGCCCGGCTGGTTCGGAGTGTCCGTGATCTTCACCAGGACCGACTCGGCGGACTCCCGGGCCGAGGCGGAGTAGGTGCTGCACACGCTGCCCCAGAAGTTCACGGTCAGCTTCCGGTCGGCCTGCGCGTACGAGAATCCGGGCACGGTACGACCGTCCTTCGGGGGGACAGGGTTGGCAGAGGCCTGCTCGGCGGCGGCCGGCTCGGCCACCGTGTGGCCCGGGGCGCCGCCCTTGCCCGCCACCTCGAACAGCCAGGCCGGGACCAGACCCCGCGCCCCGTCCACCGTCCCGGGCGCCAGCCCGAGCACGGCGCCCTTGACCGTCTCCGTACGCGGCGGCTTCATCGGCCGCGGCTCCGGGTTGCACGGCGGGGTGTCCGTGGCCCCCACCGGCTGGTCCGGGTCCAGCGGCACCGAGGTCGCGCAGCCGCTGGGGCCGGTACCGGTGCCGCCCGAACCGCCCGACCTCGCGTTCAGCCTGGCCAGCGCCTCCACGGCCCCGACCACCGGCTGGTCGGCCGCCCGTACGGGGGCCTTCAGCTCACCGCTGCCCGACACCACCGAGCCGTCGGCGGCCACGCTCACCTTGGTGGACCAGCCCTGCGTGGGCAGCCCGCCGACCACCGGGTCCGCGCTCACCACCCGTACCGAGCCCTGGGCCAGCCGGGCGTCCAGCGCGGCCCCGTCCTGGCCGGCGGCGGCCAGCACCGGGCGGGCCGCCGCCTTGGCGGCCTCCTCGGAGACCGGCTTGCCGGAGCCCGCGTTCCCCGCGCCCCCCGCGTCCCGCGGCAGCGTGGCCGGGCCGCAGGTGTCCTTGCCGCGGACGCAGTCATCGCCGGCGCCGTTGTCCGAGCCGGCCTGGAAGCGGCTGAAGTTCCAGGTCCCCGGGGCCGTACGGGTGACCGTGAGCCGGGGCCCGGAACCGTCGGCGGCCTCCCCGACCAGCCAGACGTCCCCGTTCAGCCGAGGCGCGCCCGGCAAGCCCAGGGCCGCGGCGAGGCGGGCCACCTCCGCCGAGGTGACCTCCCCGGACGCGGTGAAGGCGGGCGCGGAGGCCGGAGCCTCCGGAAGCTGCACGTCGGCCCGGTAGACCACGCCCTCGCCGGACGGATCGGGCTCCCCGGGCGCGATGCCGGGCCCCGACGGATCGCCCGCGTCACGGGGCGCGGAGGCCGCGCTGCGCTCCGTACCGGGGTCCGCACCGTCGCCGTGGGCGGTGGACGCCCAGTACGCGGTACCGCCGCCCGTCAGCAGCACGGCAGCCGCGATCGAGCCGACGGCCCAGGACGGCCGCCGTCGTGTACCGCGTGATGTGCCGGGTTGTTCGCTGGTCACCGCATCGCTCCTTCACCTGTCGCGTCCTGCCTGATGCGGGTGTGACGGAACAGACGCGCAACCGGTTCCCGCCCTACTGATCCCCGTACACGGCGGTGGAGGCGATCAGCCGCGCCGAGGCCGGCGGGACGCTGATCCCGTGGATCTGCGAGGGTGCCACGCGGACCGGCCGGGGACCGGCCTCGGCCGCCCAGTGCGGGGCCATCCGGGCGCAGTCGCCCAGCAGCCGGGCGAAGCCGGGCTGCCGCGAGCCTTCCGCGCCACGCCTCTCGGCGGTGTACTCGGTGTACTCGCAGTAGCCGAAGCCGTCGGTGTAGGTCATGAAGGCACCGTAGGCACCGCGCCGTGGGCGAAGAAAGGCCTACTACGGGGTAGTTTCGGCCGTTCGGCCCGGGGCCGTCGACCGGGTAGTTTTGACTGTCCCCGTTGCCGACCTCCGCAGGAGCGTCCACGCCGTGCGCATCGCAGTCACCGGCTCCATCGCCACCGACCACCTCATGACCTTCCCCGGCCGTTTCGCCGACCAGCTGGTCGCGGACCAGCTGCACACGGTCTCCCTCTCCTTCCTCGTCGACAACCTCGACGTCCGGCGGGGCGGTGTCGGCCCGAACATCTGCTTCGGCATGGGGCAGCTCGGCAGCCGCCCGATCCTGGTCGGCGCCGCCGGCTACGACTTCGACGAGTACCGCGCCTGGCTCGACCGGCACGGCGTCGACACCGACTCGGTCCGGATCTCCGAGGTGCTGCACACCGCGCGCTTCGTGTGCACCACGGACGCCGACCACAACCAGATCGGCTCCTTCTACACGGGCGCGATGAGCGAGGCCCGCCTGATCGAGCTGAAGGCCGTCGCCGACCGGGTCGGCGGGCTCGACCTGGTCCTGATCGGCGCGGACGACCCCGAGGCGATGCTGCGCCACACGGAGGAGTGCCGGACGCGGGGGATCCCCTTCGCCGCCGACTTCTCGCAGCAGATCGCCCGGATGGACGGCGACAGCATCCGCACCCTGATGGAGGGCGCGACGTACCTCTTCTCGAACGAGTACGAGAAGGGCCTCATCGAGTCCAAGTCGGGCTGGACGGACGCCGAGATCCTGGCCAAGGTCGGCACGCGCGTGACCACGCTCGGCTCGAACGGCGTCCGGATCGAGCGGCTCGGCCACGACCCCATCGTGGTCGGCTGCCCGGAGGAGACCGCGAAGGTCGACCCGACGGGTGTCGGCGACGCGTTCCGCGCCGGGTTCCTGACCGGGCTGAGCTGGGGCGTCGGCCTGGAGCGTGCCGCGCAGCTGGGCTGCATGCTGGCGACCCTGGTCATCGAGACCCTGGGCACCCAGGAGTACACGCTGGCGCGGGCCCACTTCATGGAGCGCTTCACGAAGGCGTACGGCGACGAGGCCGCGACCGAGGTCAAGGCCCGCCTGTCCTAGCCTCCGACCGGGGTCCGGGTGCGCCGCCGTTGCCGGGGGCTCCGCCCCCGGACCCCCGCGCCTCAAACGCCGGCGGGGCTGGGTTTGCGCCTGGCGGACGGCATCAGCCAAATCCAGCCCCGCCGGCGTTTGAGGCGCGGGGTCTGGGGCGGAGCCCCAGGAGCTCGGCCGGAGCCGGGGTCAGACCAGGCGGCGGACCGTGTACGCCACGCCCCTGGGGCGCTCGGCTTCGCCGAGGTACGCGTGCCCCCGCATACCGCACCACGCCGGGATGTCCAGCCGGGCCACCTCGTCGTCGGAGACGACCGTGACCGTCCCCCCCACCGGCACCCGCCCGATCGCGGCGGCCAGCTCGATCACCGGCTGCGGGCACCGCAGCCCGAGCGCGTCCAGCTCCAGGGACTCCGACTCCGGGGCCACCGTGACGGCTTCGCTCACGCCCAGCCGTTCCCGTACCCCGGACACCGCCCCCGGCAGCACCTCCAGGAACCCGTTGACCTCCTCCGCCGTGGTCCCCGGCGGCAGGGACACCCGTACGTTCCCCTCCGACAGCACCCCCATCGCCCGCAGCACGTGACTGGGGGTCAGCGTCGAGCTCGTGCAGGACGAGCCCGAGGAGACCGAGTACCCGGCCCGGTCCAGCTCGTGCAGCAGGATCTCGCCGTCGACGTACAGGCAGGAGAACGTGACCAGGTGGGGCAGGCGGCGGTCCGGATGGCCCACCACCTCCACGTCCGGGACCAGCCGGACCACCCGCCGCCGGATCCGGTCTACCAGGATCCGCAGCCGGGCCGCCTCCGCGTCGGCCTCCGCCCGTACGGCACGCAAGGACGCCGCCGCCGCCACGATCGCGGGAAGGTTCGCGAAGCCGGGGGAGCGGCCCGACTCCCGTTCGTCCGCCGGGTGTTGGGGGGAGAACCGGACCCCCTTGCGCACCGCCAGCAGCCCCACTCCCGGCGGGCCGCCCCACTTGTGCGCACTGGCGGCCAGAACGGACCAGGCGCCTTCCACCGGCCCCCAGGCCAGCGACTGCGCCGCGTCCACCAGCAGCGGGACCCCCGCCTCCGCGCAGACCCCGGCCACCTCCGCCACCGGCTGGACCGTGCCCACCTCGTGGTTGGCGGACTGGAGACAGGCCAGGGCGGTCGACGGGCCGACGGCGTCCGCGTACCCGGCGGCGGTCACCGCGCCGTACCGGTCCACCGGGACCTCGGTGACCGTCCCCCCGGAGCCCTCGTGGACCTCCGCCGCGTGGAGTACAGAACTGTGTTCGACCGCCGATACGACCAGATGGCCACCGACGCGCCGGCGCCCCGCGAGGACCCCCGCGACCCCCGTGTGAACCGCGTGCGTCCCCGAAGGAGTGAACACCAGCTCGTCGGCCCGGCATCCCACCGCCTCCGCGGCCGCCTCCCGCGCCGCGTCCAGCAGCAGCCGCGCCCGCCTGCCCTCCCGGTACAGGCGGGCCGGATCGGCCCAGCCCTCGTCCAGGGCGGCTTGCAACGCCTGCCGGGCCACGGGGTGCAGGGGGGCGGCGGACGCGCTGTCGAAGTACGGCATACGGGCACGCTAACCGGCGACCGGCAGCGCCCGAGGTCAGGGGCCGTCAGATGTCCTCCGGAGCCCGCCATTCAGGGCCACTCGCACCGTCCCCCGGACGGCGGATCCATCCCTTCGGGGGCAGTAGCGGCGCGTTGGGCACCCTCCCCGCGCGACCCCAAATAGCGTCCAGTAGGGTTTGGTCCGCATAAACATCCAAACCCCTGCCTGCGTCAGGGCCGGCGACCGACCCGAACACGGCCGCGGCCGGCCGCGCGGGCCGAGACTCTCGGGAAGGCGCTACGTGAGTCCCTACGGCTCCGACCGCTCGCCGCGGCGCCCGATGCGGCGGAAGCTGCTGCAGGCGCTGACTGCGGGCGTGGTCCTGGCGACCGCCACTGGTTGCTCGTATAACTGGCAAGACTTCCCCCGCCTCGGAATGCCCTATCCGGTCACGGAGGAGGCGCCTCGCATCCTGTCCCTGTGGCAGGGGTCGTGGGCAGCTGCTCTCATCACGGGCATCCTGGTCTGGGGCCTGATCATCTGGAGCATCATCTTCCACCGGCGCGGCCGGACGAAGGTGGAGGTCCCCCCGCAGACCCGGTACAACATGCCCATCGAGGCGCTGTACACCGTGGTCCCGCTCATCATCGTCTCGGTGCTGTTCTACTTCACCGCGCGTGACGAGTCGAAGCTGCTCGCCCTCTCGAAGCCGGCGCACACGATCAACGTGATCGGCTTCCAGTGGAGCTGGGGCTTCAACTACATCGAGGACGTCGACGGCGACAAGGCGTCCCCGAAGGGGGGCGAGGTTCCCAAGGAGCTCTCGACCATCCCGGACCGGTTCACCAAGGACTTCCCGGCCGGCGCCGAGGGCGTCTACGAGAAGGGTGTTCCCGGCGACCGGAACCCGCAGACCGGAAACCCGGGGCCGACGCTGGTCCTCCCCAAGGGTGAGAAGGTCCGCTTCATCCTGTCGTCGAACGACGTCATCCACTCCTTCTGGGTGGTCCCCTTCCTGTTCAAGCAGGACGTCATCCCGGGCCACACCAACGTCTTCGAGGTCACCCCGAGCCAAGAGGGCACCTTCATGGGCAAGTGCGCCGAGCTCTGCGGCGTCGACCACTCCCGGATGCTCTTCAACGTCAAGGTGGTCTCGCCCGAGAAGTACCAGGAATACCTGAAGGAGCTGGCGGAGAAGGGGCAGACCGGCTTCCTCCCGGCCGGCATCAAGCAGACCGACCCGGCCCGGAATGCGGAAGTGAACAAACTGTGAGCATCCTCAACGAATCCCAGGGTGCCGCCGAAGCTGACTCGTATGAGAACGAGCTGCCGGTGCGGCGCAAGCAGCCGGGCACCGTGGTCGTGAAGTGGCTCACCACCACCGACCACAAGACCATCGGCACGATGTACCTGGTCACGTCGTTCGTGTTCTTCCTCATCGGCGGAATCCTGGCGCTCTTCATGCGCGCCGAGCTGGCCCGTCCGGGCACGCAGATCATGTCGAACGAGCAGTTCAACCAGGCGTTCACCATGCATGGCACGATCATGCTGCTGATGTTCGCCACCCCGCTCTTCGCCGGTTTCGCGAACTGGATCATGCCGCTGCAGATCGGCGCGCCCGACGTGGCGTTCCCGCGGCTGAACATGTTCGCGTACTGGCTGTACCTCTTCGGCTCGACCATCGCGGTGGCCGGCTTCGTCACCCCGCAGGGTGCCGCCGACTTCGGCTGGTTCGCCTACTCCCCGCTGTCGGACGCGGTCCGCTCGCCGGGCATCGGCGCCGACATGTGGATCATGGGTCTGGCCTTCTCGGGCTTCGGTACGATCCTCGGCTCGGTCAACTTCATCACCACGATCATCTGCATGCGCGCGCCCGGCATGACGATGTTCCGCATGCCGATCTTCACCTGGAACGTGCTGCTGACCGGTGTTCTGGTCCTGCTCGCCTTCCCGGTGCTGGCCGCCGCGCTCTTCGCGCTGGAGGCCGACAGGAAATTCGGTGCGCACGTCTTCGACGCGGCCAATGGCGGCGCCTTGCTGTGGCAACACCTCTTCTGGTTCTTCGGACACCCAGAGGTGTACATCATCGCGCTGCCGTTCTTCGGAATCGTTTCCGAGGTCATCCCGGTCTTCTCCCGCAAGCCGATGTTCGGTTACATCGGTCTGATCGCGGCGACGATCGCGATCGCCGGCCTCTCGGTGACCGTGTGGGCCCACCACATGTACGTCACCGGCGGTGTGCTGCTGCCGTTCTTCTCGTTCATGACCTTCCTGATCGCGGTACCGACCGGTGTGAAGTTCTTCAACTGGATCGGCACCATGTGGAAGGGCTCACTGTCCTTCGAGACTCCGATGCTCTGGACGATCGGCTTCCTGGTCACCTTCACCTTCGGTGGTCTGACCGGCGTCATCCTGGCCTCGCCCCCGATGGACTTCCACGTCTCCGACTCGTACTTCGTCGTCGCGCACTTCCACTACGTCGTCTTCGGCACCGTGGTCTTCGCGATGTTCGCGGGCTTCCACTTCTGGTGGCCGAAGTTCACGGGCAAGATGCTGGACGAGCGCCTCGGCAAGATCACCTTCTGGACGCTGTTCATCGGCTTCCACGGCACCTTCCTGGTGCAGCACTGGCTGGGCGCCGAGGGCATGCCGCGTCGTTACGCGGACTACCTCGCGGCCGACGGCTTCACCCTGCTGAACACCATCTCCACGATCAGCTCGTTCCTGCTCGGCCTGTCGATGCTGCCCTTCATGTACAACGTCTGGAAGACGGCGAAGTACGGCAAGAAGATCGAGGTCGACGACCCGTGGGGTTACGGCCGTTCGCTCGAGTGGGCTACGTCCTGCCCGCCGCCGCGGCACAACTTCCTCACCCTGCCGCGGATCCGCTCCGAGTCCCCGGCGTTCGACCTGCACCACCCGGAGATCGCGGCCCTCGACCACCTCGAGGACCACAGCGTGGCCGCCCAGGCCGTCACCGGTGGCAAGGAGGCCGGCAAGTGAAGATCCAGGGCAAGATGTTCCTCTGGCTCTCCTTCTTCATCCTGATCATGGCCGTCGTGTACGGCGTGTGGTCGAAGGAGCCCGTAGGCACCACCGCGCTCTTCCTGGCCTTCGGCCTGAGCGTCATGATCGGCTACTACCTGGCCTTCACGGCCAAGCGTGTCGACGAGATGGCCCAGGACAACCTGGAGGCCGACGTCGCCGACGAGGCGGGCGAGCTGGGGTTCTTCGCCCCGCACAGCTGGCAGCCGCTCTCGCTGGCGATCGGTGGCGCCTTCGCCTTCATGGGCGTCATCTTCGGCTGGTGGCTCATGTACTTCTCGGCCCCGATCATCCTGATCGGCCTGTGGGGCTGGGTGTACGAGTACTACCGCGGTGAGAACCAGAACCAGTAGCAGTACCGCTCACGCGTGTGAACCCGGGGCCCGGACACCTCTTCGGAGGAGTCCGGGCCCCTCGTTTGCAGTCACCCCGCGCGCCGTAATTGTCATATCTTCATAGCGTTGGCTCCATGAAGCACTCACCGCGTCTTTGGACGGTACTCAGCTGCTCCCTGCTGGTCGCGTCCCTCGGGGCCGGCGCCACCGCATGCGGGTCCGGCGACAACCCGCTGTCAGCCCGCCCGTACGACGCGGGCGAGCAAGTCGCCTTCAACCAGGCCGCCGGCGGCCGCCCCGTGGACCCCGACAAGCCCCTCGAAGTCACCACGAAGGGGGGTGAGGCACGCATCACCGACGTCACCGTCGTGGACACCCACGGCCGCCGCCTGGCGGGCGAACTGTCCGCCAAGGGCGACCGCTGGCACAACACGGTCCCCATGGCCGCAGGCGTCCGCTACACGGTCACCGTCAGCACCGAGAACGGCAAGGGCGCCCCGGGGCAGCGCACGATCACGTTCGACACCACCCCGGGCAAAGGCGTCCTGAAGGTGGAATTCGGCCCGGACGAAGGCAAATACGGCGTCGGACAGCCCCTCACGGCCGAACTCAGCGAACCCGTCAAGGACAAGGCCGCCCGCGCCGTCGTCGAACGGGGCCTCGCCGTCAGCGCCCCCTCCGGCGTCGAGGGCGCCTGGCACTGGGTCGACGACAAGAACCTCCACTACCGGCCCAAGGAGTACTGGCCGGCCAACACGGAGGTCTCCGTACGGAGCAACCTGGAGGGCGTCAGGGTCTCCGACCACCTCTACGGGGCCGCGGCCAAGCCGCTGAAGCTGGAGATCGGCGACCGCGTCGAGGTCACCACCGACGCCTCCTCGCACTACCTCACGTTCAAGCGCAACGGAGAAGTGATCAACACCATTCCGGTGACCACCGGAAAGCCCGGCTTCTCCACCCGCAACGGGGTCAAGGTGGTGCTCGGCAAGCAGTACTTCGTCCAGATGCGCGGCGACACCGTCGGCATCGGCGGCAGCGAGTACTACAACCTGCCCGTCTACTACGCCACTCGCGTCACCTGGAGTGGTGAATACGTCCACGCCGCGCCGTGGTCCGTCGGCTCCCAGGGCTACGAGAACGTCAGCCACGGCTGCACCGGCATGAGCACCGGCAACGCCGCCTGGTTCTACGAGAACATCACCGAGGGCGACGTCGTGCAGGTGATCAACAGCATCGGCGACGACATGGACATCTTCGGCAACGGCTTCGGCGACTGGAACATGGACTGGAAGGACTGGCGCCAGGGCAGCGCCCTCCTCAAGGGCACCCAGGAAGGCCGCAGCCCCATCGACCAGGCGCGCCTGCGGCCCACCGTCTGACGCGGGGCCGTCCGCGGGCCCACGGGAACCCCGTGCGCCCGCGGACGCCCTGTCAGGCCGCCGAGGAGGACAGGCGGGAGCGCAGCAGGGCCGCCAGTGCGTCCGCGAACTCCACCGGGTCCACCGGAAGGGTCACGGCGGCGTCCGCACGGCTCCACGTGGCCAGCCAGGCGTCCTGGGGGCGCCCCATCAGCAACAGCACCGGCGGACACCGGAAGATCTCGTCCTTGATCTGGCGGCACACGCCCATGCCCCCGGCCGGAACCGCCTCGCCGTCCAGCACGCACACGTCGATGCCGCCCGCGTCCAGCTCCGTCAGAACCGCCGGCAGCGTGGCGCACTCCAGGAACTCCACCGGCGGCAGGTCCGCGGCCGGCCTGCGCCCTGCCGCCAGCCGCACCTGCTCCCGGGTGCCCGCGTCGTCGCTGTAGACCAGAACCCGCGCAGTCGCCCGCATTTCGTTCCTCCACGTGTCACGTGAATCACGTTGATGTTGCGCGGGATGCTACTCCTCCAGGTGCGCTGTCAACATCGGTTCGCACACCCTCGCACGAGACGCTCACTGGCTCATCTGATGGGCCGTTCGGGCCTTGCACACGCCCCGGACACTCCGAACGGCACCCCCCGGGGTGAGGGCGGGATAAGCGACCGACATAATGTCGGTCGTGGCGACAGCAACGACAGTAGATACCGGGCACGCGCACCCGACGGTCAACCGGCCGAACCTCGTCAGCGTCGGAACCATCATCTGGTTGAGTTCCGAGCTGATGTTCTTCGCGGCCCTCTTCGCGATGTACTTCACCCTGCGATCCGTGACGGGTCCCGAGTACTGGACAGAGCAGGCTTCGGCCTTGAATCTGCCCTTCTCGGCGACGAACACGACGATCCTGGTGCTCTCCTCGCTCACCTGCCAGCTCGGCGTATTCGCAGCCGAGCGCGGTGACGTGAAGAAGCTCCGGTCGTGGTTCATCATCACGTTCGTCATGGGTGCGATCTTCATTGGCGGCCAGGTGTTCGAGTACACCGAGCTGGTCAAGCACGAGGGCATGAGCCTCTCGTCCGGTCCGTACGGCTCGGTCTTCTACCTGACCACCGGGTTCCACGGTCTGCACGTGACGGGCGGTCTCATCGCCTTCCTGCTGGTCCTCGGCCGGACGTACGCGGCCAAGAGGTTCACCCACGAACAGGCCACGTCGGCCATCGTCGTGTCCTACTACTGGCACTTCGTCGATGTCGTCTGGATCGGCCTCTTCGCCACGATCTACCTGATCAAGTAGCGAAAACGTCACCGGGCACGACCCGGCACTCCATCCAGAAACACCGACGCAGAAGATCCTGACACCGGGGTAATCCGTGAAAAAGCTCTCCGCACGACGACGCCATCCGCTGGCGGCGGTCGTCGTTCTACTCCTCGCGCTGGCGGCCACTGGGGGGCTGTACGCCGCCTTCGCCCCCGCGGGCAAGGCGCAGGCCGATGAAACCGCCCAGTCCCTCGCCATCGAGGAGGGCAAGAAGCTCTACGCCGTGGGTTGCGCAAGCTGCCACGGAACCGGCGGTCAGGGTTCCTCTGACGGCCCGAGCCTGGTCGGCGTCGGCTCCGCGGCCGTCGACTTCCAGGTGAGCACGGGCCGCATGCCCGCCCAGCAGCCCGGCGCCCAGGTGCCGAAGAAGCCCGTCATCTACACCCAGGCGCAGATCGACCAGCTGGCGGCGTACATCGCGTCCCTCGGTGCCGGTCCGATCACGCCGACCGAGAAGCAGTACGACCCGGCGGGTGCCGACATCGCCGCTGGTGGTGAGCTGTTTCGCAACAACTGCGCGCAGTGCCACAACTTCACCGGCGAGGGCGGCGCACTGACGAACGGCAAGTACGCCCCCAACCTTGAGGACGTCTCGCCGAAGCACATCTACGAGGCCATGCTGACCGGCCCGCAGAACATGCCCTCCTTCCCGGACAGCACCATGCCGGAGAAGCAGAAGAAGGACATCATCGCGTACCTCGAGAACGTCAACGGCGAGAAGTCCACCAGCCCCGGTGGCCTCAAGCTCGGCGGCCTCGGTCCCGTCTCCGAGGGTCTGTTCGGCTGGATCTTCGGTCTGGGTGCGCTGATCGCTGTTGCCGTCTGGGTCGCGGCCCACACCGCTAAGGCCAAGAAGTCATGAGTCAAGACATTCCCGAAGACAAGCACCTGCCGAGTGAGCAGGGCGACGCGCACCACGGTGCCGTAGCGGTCGCGGACGACCCGTTCGCCGACCCGGGCCTTCCGGTCCACAAGCCGCGCATCCAGGACATCGACGAGCGTGCGGCGAGGCGTTCCGAGCGCACCGTCGCGATGCTGTTCACGCTGTCGATGCTGGCCACGGTGGCCTTCATCGCCTCCTACGTGATCTTCCCGGTCGACAAGATCGTGTACATCTTCCCCATCGGGAAGGTGAGCGCGCTCAACTTCGCGCTGGGCATGACCCTGGGCACGGCGCTCTTCTGCATCGGCGCGGGCGCGGTCCACTGGGCCCGCACCCTGATGTCCGACGTCGAGGTCGCCGCCGAGCGCCACGAGATCGCCGCTCCGCCGGAGGTCAAGGCGCAGGTCATGCAGGACTTCCGCGATGGTGCGGACGAGTCCGGCATCGCCCGCCGTCCGCTGATCCGCAACACGCTGCTGGGCGCGCTGGCCATGCTGCCGCTCTCCGCCGTCATGATCATGCGCGACCTGGGTCCCCTGCCCGAGGACAAGCTGCGCAAGACCCTGTGGGCCAAGGGCAAGCTGCTCATCAACCAGAACACGATGGAGCCGCTGCGTCCCGAGGACGTCCTGGTCGGTTCGCTGACCTTCGCCATGCCGGAAGGCCTGGAGGAGGAGCAGCACGACTTCCAGGTCCAGATCGCCAAGGCCGCCCTGATGATCGTCCGCATTCAGCCGGACGACATCAAGGACAAGCAGCAGCTGGAGTGGTCCCACGACGGGATCGTGGCCTACTCCAAGATCTGCACCCACGTCGGCTGCCCGATCAGCCTGTACGAGCAGCAGACGCACCACGTGCTCTGCCCGTGCCACCAGTCCACTTTCGACCTCTCCGACGGCGCCCGTGTCATCTTCGGCCCGGCCGGTCACGCGCTTCCGCAGCTGCGGATCGGCGTGAATGACGAAGGCTTCCTCGAAGCGCTCGGCGACTTCGAAGAGCCCGTCGGTCCTGCATTCTGGGAGCGCGGATGAGCACTGCGACCACTGACACCAAGGCGCGTAAAGCGCCGGCCGGCGAGCGAGTAGCCGACTGGGCGGACGGCCGCCTGGGCATCTACGGCCTGGCCAAGGCCAACATGCGCAAGATCTTCCCGGACCACTGGTCCTTCATGCTCGGTGAGATCTGCCTCTACAGCTTCATCATCATCATCCTCACGGGTGTGTACCTGACGCTGTTCTTCCACCCGAGCATGAACGAGGTCGTGTACCACGGCTCGTACGTGCCCATGCAGGGCGTCATGATGTCCGAGGCCTTCGCCTCGACCCTGGACATCAGCTTCGACGTCCGCGGTGGTCTGCTCATCCGTCAGATCCACCACTGGGCCGCGCTGATCTTCGTCGCGGCCATGGTCGTGCACATGATGCGCGTCTTCTTCACCGGCGCGTTCCGCAAGCCGCGTGAGATCAACTGGATCTTCGGCTTCCTGCTGCTGTTCCTCGGCATGTTCACCGGTTTCACCGGTTACTCGCTGCCGGACGACCTGCTGTCGGGTACCGGTGTCCGCTTCATGCAGGGCGCGATCCTGTCCGTCCCGGTCGTCGGCACGTACCTGTCGATGTTCCTGTTCGGCGGGGAGTTCCCGGGCGGCGACTTCGTCGCGCGGTTCTACTCGGTGCACATCCTGCTGCTGCCCGGCATCATGATGGGCCTGCTGGTGGCCCACCTGATCCTGGTCTTCTACCACAAGCACACCCAGTTCCCCGGCCCCGGCAAGACGAACAACAACGTCGTCGGCATGCCGCTGCTGCCGGTCTACATGGCCAAGGCCGGAGGCTTCTTCTTCCTGGTCTTCGGTGTCATCGCGGCCATCGCGGCGATCGCCTCGATCAACCCGATCTGGGCGCTCGGCCCGTACCGCCCGGACCACGTGTCCACCGGTGCGCAGCCCGACTGGTACATGGGTATGCCGGAAGGCCTGATCCGAGCCATGCCCGGCTGGGAGATCAACCTGTGGGGCCACACGCTCGTCCTGGGCGTGTTCATCCCGCTGCTGCTCTTCCCGCTGGTGCTGTGCTCGATCGCCGTCTGGCCGTTCATCGAGTCCTGGGTCACCGGTGACAAGCGCGAGCACCACCTGCTGGACCGCCCGCGCAACGTCCCGACCCGTACGGCCTTCGGTGTCGCCTGGATCGCGGAGTACATCGTCCTGCTGATCGGCGGTGGAAACGACATGTTCGCGCAGTACTTCCACCTGTCGCTCAACGGGCTCACCTGGTTCGTCCGGATCGGCTTCTTCGTCGTCCCGGTCCTCGCCTTCATCGCCACCAAGCGGATCTGCCTCGGCCTCCAGCGCCGGGACCGCGACAAGGTGCTGCACGGTCGCGAGACCGGCATCATCAAGCGCCTGCCGCACGGTGAGTTCGTCGAGATCCACGAGCCGCTCTCGCAGGACAAGCTGCACACGCTCACCTCGTACACGCAGTACGAGCCGATCGAGATCGGCCCGACGGTCGACGAGAACGGTGTCGAGCGCAAGGTGAAGCTCGGCGAGAAGCTGCGGGCGAAGCTCAGCAAGGGCTTCTACGCGGAGAACAACCAGATTCCGAAGCCCACGGTGGAGGAGTACAAGGAGATCCAGAGCGGCCACGGCCACCACTGATCTCCCGCGCGACCGTTTGACCGCATGACCCGCTCGAGGGACTGATTTCGGTCAGTCCTGGTGTCGCCACGGCGAGAGCCCCGTCCAGTGTCTGGACGGGGCTCTTTGCCGTCTCCGGGGCTGGATAGGCTGAAGACCTTCCCATTTCCACGTGGAATCCCCGACCAGCAGCAGGAGCGGACCATGAACGTTGTGACCCCGGCAGGCGGCGACAGCGTGGCGGCCCGCGGCTGGCCGGGCCTCCTCGACGCCCTGCTGACCGGCCACGACCTCGGCGCGGACGACACGGCGTGGGCCATGGACCGGATCATGCGCGGCGAGGCCACCGACGCCCAGATCGCGGGCTTCGTGGTCGCGCTGCGCGCCAAGGGGGAGACCGTCGAGGAGATCACCGGCCTCGTCGGGAGCATGTACGAACACGCCAACCTGATCGAGGTGCCGGGCCGGACGGTGGACATCGTCGGCACCGGCGGCGACGGGGCCAAGACGGTGAACATCTCCACGATGTCGGCGATCGTCGTGGCCGGTACGGGCGCCAAGGTGGTCAAGCACGGCAACCGGGCCGCGTCCTCCGCGAGCGGGTCCTCGGACGTCCTGGAGAAGCTCGGGGTCAACCTGGACCTGACCCCCGCCGGGGTGGTGCGGGTCGCCGAGGAGGCCGGCATCACCTTCTGCTTCGCCGTGAAGTTCCACCCTGCGCTGCGGCACGTGGCCGCCGCCCGCAAGGAGCTGGGCATCCGGACCCTGTTCAACTTCCTCGGCCCGCTGACCAACCCGGCGCGGGTACGGGCCCAGGCGACCGGCGTGGCCGACCCCCGGGTGGCGCCCATCGTCGCGGGCGTGCTCGCCGAGCGGGGCTCCTCGGCGCTGGTGTTCCGGGGTGACGACGGCCTGGACGAGCTGACCACGACCGCGACCTCGCGGGTGTGGTGGGTCCGGGACGGCCAGGTCGTGGAGCAGCCGTTCGACCCGCGCGACGTGGGCATCTCCCTGGTGGACGTGTCGGCGCTGCGCGGCGCGGACGCCTCGTACAACGCGGACGTCGCCCGCCGCCTGCTGGCCGGCGAAACGGGTCCGGTCCGCGACGCGGTACTGCTGAACTCGGCGGCGGCCCTGGTCGCGCTGGACCCGGGCCCGGGCACGCTGGAGGAGCAGATCGCGGCGGGCATCACCCGTGCGGCGGAGGCGATCGACTCGGGTGCGGCCCGTGCCGCCCTGGAGCGCTGGGTGGCGGCCAGCAACGCCTGATGCCGATGCACGCCGACTGATCGTTTTCGGTCAAGGCCCCGGTCCGGATGGTGGACCGGGGTCTTGCGCGTGCGGGATCCTGTGGCAGGATGCTGATCAGGTCACGAGTGACAGCGTTTAGGCCCCGGCTTGCTGTCCGGCAACCCTCCTTCCGTGGCGGGGTGCCCCGGGTGATGACCAGGTCGTAGGCAGCGAGGTCTACGGCAAGCGCGGATCCCTCGACACCAGGGGTCCTGGTCTCTCGAGGAGCGTTTTCCGTGAGCAAGCGAATGCGATAGGGCGACTCCGCCCCTTCTTCAACCCTCGGATCAGGGTCACTTCCGTGTACCCCCGTTCAGATCCGAGGACTTCCCGTACCCCGCCGCACGGCGCCGCGCCGTGGCCGCGTACGGGCACACCGAAGCCATTCACCCCTGCCTGCCGGGAGATTCCGCCATGTCCGCATCCCTGAACGCCGCCGTCGCCACCGCCGTCGCCACCTCCGCCGCTGCCGTCGACCCCGCCTGTGCCGAGCCGCTGCCGGTCCTCGGCCGTGACGTCACCGTCCCGCTCGTCACCGGTGGCGAGGTCACCTACGCCGCCCTCGACTACGCGGCCAGCGCCCCCGCGCTCCAGCGGGTCTGGGACGACGTGGCCGCGTACGCCCCGTACTACGGCAGCGTCCACCGGGGCGCCGGCTACCTCTCGCAGCTCTCCACCGACCTCTTCGAGCAGAGCCGGGTCACGGTCGCCGAGTTCCTCGACTGCCGCCCCGCCGACCAGGTGATCTTCACCCGGTCCACCACCGACTCGCTGAATCTGCTCGCGGCGGTCCTCCCGGCCGGCTGCCAGGTCTTCGTCTTCGAGACCGAGCACCACGCCTCGCTGCTGCCGTGGACGGACGCCCAGGTCACCTACCTCAACGCCCCCCGCACCCCGGACGAGGCCGTCGCCACCCTGGAGCGGGCGCTGGCCGACCGCGACCCTTACGGCCCGGCCCTGGTCTGCGTCACCGGCGCGTCCAACGTCACCGGTGAGCTGTGGCCGGTCAGGGAGCTCGCCGCGGCGGCGCACGCCCACGGCGCGCGGATCGTCCTGGACGCCGCCCAGCTCGCCCCCCACCACCCCGTCTCGGTCCAGGACCTCGACGTGGACTGGGTCGCCTTCTCCGGCCACAAACTGTACGCGCCCTTCGGCTCGGGCGTCCTCGCCGGCCGCGCGGACTGGCTCCAGCAGGCCGAGCCGTACCTCGCCGGCGGCGGCGCCTCCCGCAAGGTCGCCCGGCGCGAGGACGGCGGCGTGGACGTCGAGTGGCACACCACCGCCGCCCGCCACGAGGCCGGCTCCCCGAACGTCATCGGCGTCTACTCCATCGCCTCCGCCTGCAAGGCCCTGACCGAGGCGGGCTTCGAGAACCTGGTCGCCCGCGAGCGCCACCTGATCGCCAAGGTCCGGGACGGCCTGGCCGACGTTCCCGCGGTCCGCGTCCTCTCCCTCTTCGGGGACGACGCCCCGCGGGTCGGCGTCATCTCCTTCGTGGTCGACGGCTGGAACAGCTCCCACTTCGCGGCCGCGCTGTCCGCCGAGTACGGGATCGGCGTCCGCGACGGCCTGTTCTGCGCCCACCCGCTGGTCCGCACCCTGCTGGGCAGCGAGCCGCAGGCCCAGGGCGAATGCGGCGCCCCGGAGGCGGCCCCGGGGGAGCGGTCCCTCAACGCCATCCGCGTCAGCTTCGGGGCCGGCACCCCGGACGAGCACGTGGAACGCTTCGTCCGCGCGGTGAAGGAACTCGTCGCGGACGGCGCCCAGTGGCAGTACCGCACCGAGGAAGGCCGCTGCGTCCCGGCCGTGTGACAGGCTGCGGATCATGACCTACTGGGACCCGATACCGACCGTCCGCGCCGTGGCGGGCACGCACCTGCCCCAGTGGGAGCCCGGCACCCGGCCGCCGGTGTTCGACTGGAGCCGGGGCACACGCAGCAGCTGCGAGCCGGACCAGTGGGGCGAGCGCAACTGGCGCAACGTCCCGGGCCCGTTCTACGGGGCCGGGACGGACAACTGCTGGACGGGGCGGGACTGCGCACCCGACAACGTCATGTACGACGGTGAGTACAACCAGGAGTTCGTCTACCGCCAGCCGCGCGACGAACGGGAGACGTACGCCGTGCTCTGCGCGGCGGAGTGCGACCCGATGGCGGGGTACGCCGGTGACGGTGACGCGCACTGGACCCCGGAGCTCGTCCGGGACTGGTGGCGCGACCGCGGTCGGGTGCGCGAGTGGGCGGTGGTCCTGGACCGCACGTGGTCCGTGTCGGAGGACCGCTACGAGCGCGAGGCGTCCGCCGGGGCCCGCGACTACGTCGCCCACATCGACGGCGGCCTCGGGGATTACCTCCGCGGATACCTCTTCCGGCTCGAGGAGGGCCGCCCCGCCCGGCCGGGCGAGGCGCTGCCCGCGCTCTGAACCGCTACGCGTCCAGGCCGATGGCGAAGGCCGCCTCGAGGTCGTGCTGCGAGTACGTGCGGAACGCCACGTGGGTGTCCGTGGCCTCCACGCCCGGGATCTTGCTGATGCGGCCCGGGATGATGTCCGCCAGGTTCTCGTGGCGGGCCACGCGGACCAGCGCGATCAGGTCGTACGTCCCCGTGACGGAGTAGACCTCGCTGACGCTGTCCAGCGCGGCGATGGCCTCGGCGATCTCGGGGATGCGGTCCACGCTGGTCTTGATGAGCACGATCGCGGTGATCACGGTTGGCTGTCTCCCTCGGTGGCCGTCGCTGGTCGCCTCACTCTAAGACTTGATCCGTAAGTCACCAAAGGTGAGCTGAGGATTGCAGCCGGGCGGTGTCCGGGCTTTCCGGCGTGGTCGCGCACGGGGCGTGTCTCATCCGGGGTTGCTCGGGGCCGCTTTCCGGCGGTTCGGTGAGCAGAGGTCCCGCGCTGCGCCGGGACTGCCACGCGACCAGCACCCCGAGAGGTGTTCTGGCACGGTGTGGTTGACTCACACAGGGCTTCTTCCAGCCCAGTTGAGAAGATGATCTGTGCGTGCCGGGACATCGTGACGTCCAGGTACGCGGTCTTGGGGTCGTCCACGTCGGTGAGGCGGACGAACGCGGCCAGCGCTGCGGACACAAGGTCACGCTTGCCGACGAGGCCGCACGCGACGCAGTTGTGCTCACGGTCCCGCAGCGTCTTGTTGACCCGCTCTCCGCACAGGCAGTGCTGTGACAGGGCGGTGGACCAGGTGGTCCACTTCGGGGCCTTGTTCTTTCCCCGGAACTTGCGCGTCTGGGCAGCTTGCATCGTCGTCACCTCCCGTGACGAGATTAGTTGACATGCGACACGCTAGGTGACTGGTTGATTACAATCTGACCAGCGGTCGCGTCGACTTCAACGCGATCAACAGCACCACCTGCGCCGTCGCCTCCCACCACAACCTCGAGATCGACTACTCCTGAACTACGGAACACCTCTCGGCGGTACGCCGATAGCGCGCCCACGCGTACAGGAAGCCGACGGAGAAGCCCACCAGGTGGGCCAGATAGGCGACCCCTGGACCGCTGCCCGCCCGGTGCGCCGCCACCCATTGGAGGGCGAACCAGAACAGCAGCACGATCCACGCCGGGAACCGCAGCGGCAGGAAGAACAGGAACGGGAACAGGCTCGTCACCCTGGCCCGCGGGAGCAGGTACAGGAAGGCGCCCAGCACCGCCGAGATCGCCCCGGACGCCCCGACCAGCGTCTGCGGGGACCCCGCGTTGGCCGCCGCGTACGCCGCCAGGGCCACGTAGCCCGTACAGACGTAGAAGACGAGGAACGCCGGGCGGCCCATCCGCTCCTCCGCCATCGCGCCGAAGACGTAGAGGAAGAGCATGTTGCCGAGCAGGTGCAGCCAGCTGCCGTGCACGAACAGCGCGGTCAGCGGGGTCAGCCAGGCGCGCGGGCGGCCGGTGAGCAGCTCGTCCGGGACCACGCCCCAGCGCCGGAAGTAGTCCGTCCCGGCGGTCAGCAGCCCCTCGCCCGTCCCGTAGCCCGGATTCAGCCCCGAGGCCGGGCCGAGTACGAACACCACGGCGCAGCCCGCGATCAGCGCATGGGTGACCACCGGTCCCCGGGCGGCCTCGCGAACGGCCTGCCACCTTACGATCATGTGACAGAGCATGACGCAACCCGCCCCACCTGAAGCGGTGGCAGGCCGTAGGGTTACGAGCCGACGTCTGCCCAATCGGCGCAGACGGCGCTGCAGACGGCTTTAATTGAAACAGCTACGAAGGAGAGAGCGGCCTGATGACGGTTCCCCTGCCGACCGACACCACCCGGTGGCGCTGCACCCTGTGCGGCAACCTCACGCGCTTCGACGTCACCCGTTCGTCGAAGGTCGTGGAGTACATCCACCTGGACCTCGCCGGGGAGCCCAAGGTCGAGGAGCGCGAGGTGGTCAATGAGACCATCGAGTCGGTCCGCTGCCGCTGGTGCAACGCGGTGGACCAGATCGAGCTCGTGGACAGGCCGGGCGCGGACTCCTGACGGAGCCCCGCCCATAGGTAGATCACGGTAGGGGTGACGGATTGTGGAGCCAGCAAGCGGCGCTGAGCCGGCCGACGCGGCCGGCGACGCCGCCGAGGTGCTCGACCGCCCGCTGCCGGAAGGCGTGCGGCGCCGGGTCGTCGCGCTCGTCTCGGACGCCTTCGGCGGACTGACGGTCGCGGACCTCCCGGCGCAGCTGCGCCAGTACGCCCGTTTCACCCCGACCCGGCGCGCCAAGTTCGCGGGCAACGCGATGGCCGCGGCGGTCGAGACCGACCCAGTGTTCCGCGGCCGGGTCGCCGAGAAGCTGCGCGAGGCACAGGCGGACCTGGCCGGTGCGCTGGAGTCCGGCGCGCCGCCCGCCGCCGCCGATCCGCTGGACGTGGCGGCGGCCGCGTACGTCCTGCGGCCGGTCGGCTGGGTCAAGCTGGTGGCCGCCGCCGGCGAGGAGGCGCAGCGCGCCGACGCCGAGCGGGTCGGCGAGGAGACCCGGCGCGAGCTGGAGCGGCTCCGCGAGGAGCTGGCGCAGGTACGGGACCTGCAGCGTTCCGGCGGCGAGCAGGTGCGGGCCGAGCTGGACGAGGTCCGCAAGGAAGCGGAATCGCTTCAGCGCAAGCTGCGCAGCGCGCTCAGCGACGTCAAGCGCGGCGAGGCGGCCCTGCGCAAGGTGAACGCCGAGGTCGACGGGATCCGCGGCGAGGCGGCCGCACGGGTGGCCGCCGCCGAGAGCGAGACCCGGCGGCTCAAGTCCCGGCTGGCGGAGGTGGAGACGTCGCTGGAGACCTCGCGCCGGGCCACCCGCGAGGGACGCAGCATCGAGGACATGCGGCTGCGGCTGCTGCTGGACACCGTGCTGGACGCGGCGGCGGGGCTGCGCCGCGAGCTGGCGCTGCCGCCGGTGTCCACGCGCCCGGCGGACACCGTGGAGGCCGTGGAGCCGGGCCGGATGACGCCGAAGGACATCGCGGCGCGTGCCCTGTCGGAGACCGATCCGGCGCTGCTGGACCAGCTGTTGGCGCTGCCCCAGGCCCATCTGGTGGTCGACGGCTACAACGTGACCAAGACCGGCTATCCGACGATGCCGCTGGAGAAGCAGCGGCTGCGGCTGCTGGGCGGGCTGTCGATGCTGGCCGCCCAGACGGGCGCGGAGATGACCTGTGTCTTCGACGGGGCGGAGCTGGCCGCCCCGGTACTGCTCGCGCCGCCGCGCGGGGTACGGGTGCTGTTCTCCAAGGCCGGTGTGACGGCGGACGAGCTGATCCGCCAGCTGGTGCGGGCGGAGCCGCCCGGCCGGCCGGTGGTCGTGGTCTCCACGGACCGGGAGGTCGCGGACGGGGTGGCCAAGGCGGGTGCGCGACCGGTGGCGTCCGCTTTGCTGCTGAAGCGGCTTTCGCGCGTTTCATAACTCCTGGCCCCAATGCCCGAATTGGCAGGGGCTTCAGGGAACGTACCGTCAAGTGCCCGGCACAGAGCGTGCGCTGTAGGTAAAGAACCTGGTCGGCGACCGACTTTTTTCCCGACAGGATTTGAACTGATCACAGATGGGTCACTAGGGTCTCCTCAAACCTTCGTGCGGTAGATCACTCATTAGGGGTGGCAGCGGAGGTGCTGCCGAGTTGCGTTCTTCGGCGGCTCTAGGAAGAAGGAGCTCGCCTTCGTGGCGTCCCACCGTCGACCCAAGCAGCCGACCCGCGCTCGTGTGACCGTGCTGACCGCAACCGCGGCCGCGGCCGTCGCGCTCTCCTCCCAGGGCGCCACAGCGGCCCCGGCGAAGCCGAGCAAGGACGAGGTCAAGTCCCAAGTCGACGCGCTCTACGAAGAGGCGGAGCAGGCCACCGAGAAGTTCAACGGGGCCAAGGAACGCCAGGAGAAGCTCGAGAAGGAGATCGGGCAGCTCCAGGACCAGGTCGCGCGCGGCCAGGGCGACCTCAACGAGCTGCGCAGCACCCTCGGTTCGATGGCGAGCGCGCAGTACCGCAGCGGCAGCATAGATCCGTCGCTCGCCCTCCTCCTCTCCGAGGACCCCGACAGCTACCTCGACAAGGCCTCCTCCCTGGAGCACCTGAGCGGCAAGCAGGTCGAGGCGGTCCAGAAGATCCAGGCGAAGCAGCGCAGCCTCGCGCAGCAGCGCCAGGAGGCCGCCGGCAAGCTCGCCGACCTCGACGCCACCCGCAAGGAGCTCGGCGAGAAGAAGAAGGTCTCGCAGGACAAGCTCGCCGAGGCCCAGGCGCTGCTCAACACCCTCACCGCGCAGGAGCGTGCCGCGCTCAAGGACGAGGAGTCGCGCGCCAGCCGCAGCGAGAGCCAGCGCGTCGACCTCGGCAACGTGAGTGCCTCCGGCCGCGCCGGAGCCGCCCTGGCGGCCGCCAAGACCAAGCTGGGCGGCGCGTACGTCTCCGGCGCCACCGGCCCGAGCGCCTTCGACTGCTCCGGGCTGACCCAGTGGGCGTACAAGCAGGCCGGCGTGAGCATCACCCGCACCACCTACACCCAGGCCAACGACGGCACGCGCATTAGCCGCAGCCAGCTCCAGCCCGGTGACCTGGTCTTCTTCTACGGAGACCTGCACCACGTCGGCCTCTACGCCGGCAACAACATGACGCTGCACGCCTCCAACCCGCGCGGCGGCATCAAGTACGAGTCGATGGACAACATGCCCTTCCAGTTCGGCGTCCGCATCTGACGCGCCGCACACCGCCCATCCGGGCGAATTGCAGGGCTCCGCTCTGACCCCACGCCCCGCCGGTGACCTGCGTCTCCGGCGGGGCGTCACTGTGCGTGCCCGTCGGCGGTCGTTGGCCGGTGCCCGGTGGCGCGGCTACTGTCTGCCAGCGCGGAACCCGGCACACGTCCGTCCACGGGGGGCGGACCCGGGCCACGCCCAGCGGAAGGGAGCGGTTTCACGTGGCGTCCCATCGCCGGCCCGGGCTCGGCAGCCTCGACCGGAACCCCAAGGTCACCGTCCTCACCGCCGCCGCGGCCACGGCCGCGGTCGCCATGACGGGAGCACCAGCCGGCGCGGCCCCCGGCCTCCCGCAGGACCCCGCAGCGGGCTCCCGCGCCCAGGTCGACCGGCTCTTCGAGGAGGCCGAGCAGGCCACCGAGCGCTTCAACGAGGCGGGCGAGAAGGCCGGCCGGCTGCGCGCCGAGGTCAACCGCGCCCAGGACCTGGTCGCCCGCGGTCAGGAACGCATCAACACCATGCGGGGCATCCTCGGCACCTTCGCCGGGGCCCAGTACCGCAGCGGCGGCATCGAGCCCGCCGTCGGCCTGATGCTGGCCGAGGACCCCGACGCGTACCTGGCGCAGGCCGCCGCCCTGGACCGGCTGACCGGCCGCCAGGCCCGGCAGCTGGACGAACTCCGCGAGGAGCAGCGCCGGCTCGGCCAGGAGCGCCGGGAGGCCTCCCGCAAACTCGCCGAACTCGACGCGCTGCGCGCCGACGTGGCCCGGCACAAGCGCTCGGTCACGGCGAAGCTCGCGGCCGCCCGGCGGCTGCTCAACGCCATGCCCTCCGGGGAGCGGGCCGACTTCGAGCGCGCCTCCCGCTCGGGCGGCCGCCCCGACGCGCTGCCCGAGCTGTCCTCCCTGGGCGCCTCCTCGGGGCGCGCCGCGACCGCCGTGATGGCGGCCCGGGCCGCGGTCGGCCGCCCGTACGTGTGGGGCTCCACCGGCCCCTCCGGCTTCGACTGCTCCGGGCTGATGGTCTGGTCCTACCGCCAGGCCGGGGTCTCGCTGCCCCGCACCTCGCAGGCCCAGCGCCACGCGGGCCGCCAGGTGCCGCTGTCGCAGGCTCGCCCTGGCGACCTGGTGACGTACCGCTCGGATGCCAGCCACGTCGGCATGTACGTCGGCAACGGCCAGGTGGTGCACGCCCCGTACCCCGGGGCCCGGGTCCGCTACGACCCCGTCGGGATGATGCCGGTGTCCGCGGTGACCCGGCCCTGACCTCGGGTAACCCGCCCTTGCGTACGATCGGCTGATGCTCCCGGGTCGTCGTCTCGTACGCGCGCTGCCGCTCCTGCTGTGCCTCCTGCTGGCCGGGTGCGCGCTGCGGCCGGCCGACACGGCCGAGCAGGACATCCGCCGGGCCGTGGCCGACTGGTCGCGGACGCCGCCCGAGCGGCTGGCCGGGATCCCCGTCGAGGACTGGGCGTACGAGGTCGCCTCGGTGCGGCGGGACGGCGTACGGGCCCTCGTACGGGCGGAGCTGCGCTACCGGCTCACCGGCTACGACCCGGCCCAGGCCGGCTCGGCCCGCGAGCTCGAACTGCACGGCGACGGCGGCACGTGGCGGGTGGCCGTGGACCGGCCCGCTCCGGGCACGCCGCCGCAGCTGTGGGACCAGGGGCCGGTGTCGGTGGTCCGGGGCGCGCACTCGCTGGTGCTGGGCGGCTCGGGGCAGAGCGAGGACACCCTGCGGGGGATCGCCGCCGAGGCCGACCGGGCGGTGCCCGCGGCGAGCGCCGCGTGGCCCCGGCCGTGGGCCGGGCGGGTGGTGGTGCTGGTCCCGGGATCACTGGCGCGGATGGCGGAGCTGCTGGGCGGGACGGCCGACGCGTACCGGGGCATGGGCGCCGTCACCACCGGCCGGGTGGGCGCGGGACCCGCTCCCGCGGACCGGGTGGTGGTCAACCCGGAGGGGTACGCCGAGCTGGGCGAGGCGGGCCGGCGGATCGTCCTGACCCACGAGGTCACCCACGTGGCCACCCGGGCGGCGACCTCCGCCACCACCCCGCTGTGGCTCTCCGAGGGCTTCGCGGACTGGGCGGCGTACCGCGGTGGCCCCACCACGCCGGGGCAGGGCGCCCCCGCGCTGGGCCGGGCCGTGCGGCGGGGCGAGGTGCCCGCCGAGCTGCCCGCCACGGAGGCCTTCGCCTTCGGCGGCGACTCGGAGGCGCTGGCCCGGGCGTACGAGGGCGCGTGGCTGGCCTGCCGGCTGATCGCGGCGGAATGGGGCGAGGAGGCCCTGGTCGACCTGTACGAGCGGGCGGCCCGGGAGCCGCTGCCGACGGCACTGGACGAGGCGCTCGGCGTGGACCGGGCGGGGCTGACGAAGGCCTGGCAGGAGGCCCTGCGCGACTGGCTCCGCTGAGCGCCGCACGCGTCCGGTACTGTCGGCAGGCAATGCACAAGACGCTGATCGTGACCAACGACTTCCCCCCGCGACCGGGCGGCATCCAGGCCTTCCTGCACAACATGGCGCTGCGGCTGGATCCCGACCGGGTCGTCGTGTACGCCTCCACCTGGAAGCACAATGCGGAGGGCCGCGAGGCCACCGCGGCCTTCGACGCCGAGCAGCCCTTCCAGGTGGTGCGCGACCGCACGACCATGCTGCTGCCGACCCCGCGCGTGACGCGGCGGGCGGTGGGCCTGCTGCGCGAACACGGCTGCGAGTCCGTGTGGTTCGGGGCGGCGGCCCCGCTGGGGCTGATGGGCCCGGCGCTGCGGCGGGCGGGGGCCAAGCGGATCGTGGCGACCACGCACGGGCACGAGGCGGGCTGGGCCCAGCTGCCGGCGGCGCGGCAGCTGCTGCGGCGGATCGGCGAGGGCACCGACACCCTGACCTACCTGGGGGAGTACACGCGCTCGCGGATCGCCTCGACGCTGACGGACCGCGCGGCGGCCCGGATGGTGCAGCTGCCGCCGGGCGTGGACGAGAAGACCTTCCACCCGGAGTCGGGCGGGGCGGAGGTCCGGGCGCGGCTCGGGCTGACCGACCGGCCGGTGGTGGTGTGCGTGTCCCGGCTCGTGCCGCGGAAGGGGCAGGACACGCTGATCGAGGCGATGCCGAGGATCCTGGCGGCGGTGCCCGACGCGGTGCTGCTGATCGTGGGCGGCGGGCCGTACGAGTCCGACCTGCGGGCGCTGGCGGTTTCCGTGGGCGTCGCGGACTCGGTGGTCTTCACGGGATCGGTCCCGTGGTCCGAACTGCCCGCCCACTACGGGGCCGGGGACGTCTTCGCCATGCCGTGCCGGACCCGGCGGGGCGGGCTGGACGTCGAGGGCCTGGGGATCGTCTACCTGGAGGCTTCGGCGACGGGGCTGCCGGTGGTCGCGGGCGACTCGGGCGGAGCGCCCGACGCGGTGCTGGACGGGGAGACGGGGTGGGTCGTGCGGGGCGGTGTCCCGGCCGACGCGGCGGATCGCGTGGTGGCCCTGCTGCTGGACCCGGCCCTGCGGGCCCGCATGGGCGAGCGCGGGCGCGCCTGGGTCGAGGACCGCTGGCGCTGGGACCTCCTGGCGGACCGCCTCCGCGAGCTGCTCTGACGGCTGCGGCGCCCCAATCGCCGGCGAGGCTGGGTTTTGGCAGCCATGGCTGACTGTCTCTCAGATGTCTGGCTGTGCGGCGTATGGGTGGAAGGGTGGATTCCGCACATCATGCGGCCATGACACCAAATCTGACGCGCCGTCACGTCCTCGGACTGGCCGCCCTGCAGACCGCCGCCGCGCTCGGGTTCACGCGCATCGGGCTGTCCTCCGCGGCCGCGGCCGAGCCACAGGCGGCTCAGTACGCGCCCGCCATCGTCGTCGGGTCCGGCTACGGGGCCGCCGTCGCCGCGCTGCGCCTCGGGCAGGCCGGCGTGCGCACCGTCGTCCTCGAAATGGGCCGGCTCTGGGACACCCCCGGGCCCGACGGAAAGGTCTTCCCCTCCACCTCCGCGCCCGACCAGCGCTCCATGTGGTTCCGCACGCGCACCGAGGCCCCGCTCGCCCAGTTCCTCTGGCTCGACGTGGTCAACCGCGACATCAGCCCGTACCCCGGCGTCCTCGACCGCGTGAACTACGGCGACATGTCCGTGTACGTGGGCCGCGGCGTCGGCGGCGGATCCCTCGTCAACGGCGGGATGGCGCCGACGCCGCGGCGTTCGTACTTCTCCGAGGTGCTGCCGGCGGTCGACGCCGACGAGATGTACGGCACCTACTACCCCCGCGCCCGCGCCATGCTCGGGGTCAACGACATCGACCCGGCCTGGTTCGAGTCCACCGAGTGGTACCGCTTCGCCCGGATCTCCCGCAAACACGCCCACAACACCGGCCTGAAGACCGTCTTCGTCCCCAACGTCTACGACTTCGCCTACATGCAGCGCGAGGCGGCCGGCACCGCCACGAAATCAGCCCTGGCCGGGGAGGTCATCTACGGCAACAACCACGGCAAGAAGAGCGTCGACAAGACCTACCTCGCGGCCGCGATCGGCACCGGCAACGTCACCATCGAGACCATGCAGCACGTGGTCGGCGTACGGCAGGACCCCGCCGGGGGGTACGTGCTGACCGTGCGGACCAGCGATCTCACCGGAAGGGTCACCCAGGTCCGCGAACTCGGCTGCCGGCGGCTCTTCCTGGGGGCCGGGAGCCTGGGCACCACCGAGATCCTGCTGCGGGCCCGCGAGACCGGGGCGCTGCCCGCGCTCAGCGACCGGGTCGGGCTCGGCTGGGGCCACAACGGCAACGTCATGACCGCCCGCGCCAACCACCTGTGGGACACCGTCGGCTGCAACCAGGCCACCATGCCCGCCCTGGGCATCGACGACTGGGACAACGCGGCGAACCCGGTCTTCGCCGAGATCGCCCCGCTCCCCATGGGCATCGAGCACTGGATCTCGATGTACCTGGCCATCACCAAGAACCCCGAGCGCGGGCACTTCACGTACGACGCTGCCACCGACTCGGCCCGGCTCAACTGGCGGCGGGACCAGAACACGCCCTCGGTCAACGCGGCGAAGAACCTCTTCGACCGCATCAACCGGCGCAACTTCACCATCTACCGGTACGACCTGTTCGGCGACAACAGGACCTTCGCCGACAACTTCACCTACCACCCGCTCGGCGGCTGCGTCCTCGGGGAGGCGACCGACCTCTACGGCCGGGCCAAGGGGTACCAGGGGCTGTACGTGGTCGACAGCTCCCTGATCCCCGGCTCGCTCGGCGTGAACCCGTTCGTGACCGTCACCGCCCTCGCAGAGCGGAACATGGCCCGGATCCTCGCCGAGGACTAGCCCCGGTACAGGGCTTCGATCTCGTCCGCGAAGTCCTTCGCGACCACATTCCGCTTGAGCTTCAGCGAGGGCGTGATGTGGCCCGACTCCTCTGTGAACTGGGAGGGCAGAATGCGGAATTTCCGCACCGATTCCGCCTTGGAAACCGCCGCGTTGCCGTCGTCGACGGCCTTCTGGACGGCGGCGTTGAGCTCCGCGTCCTCGCGCAGTTCCGCCGCCGTCACACCGGCCGGCTTGCCGTTCTCCGCGGCCCACCGGCCGAGGAACTCCTCGTCGATGGTGACCAGCGCGGCGACGAACGGCCGCGCGTCGCCGACGACCATGCACTCCGCGACCAGCGCGTGCGCCCGGATCCGGTCCTCGATCACGGCGGGCGCGACGTTCTTGCCGCCCGCGGTGACGATGAGCTCCTTCTTGCGCCCGGTGATCGCGAGGTAGCCGTCCTCGTCGAGGGTGCCGACGTCGCCGGTGTGGAACCAGCCGTCGGTCAGCGCCTCGGCGGTCGCCGTCTCGTTCTTCCAGTAGCCGCTGAAGACGTGCTCGCCGTGCAGCAGCACCTCGCCGTCGTCCGCGATGCGCACCACGGAACCGGGCAGCGGCTGGCCGACCGTACCGATTTTCGGCCGGTCCCAGGGGTTGAAGGCCGTGGCCGCGCAGGACTCCGTCAGGCCGTAGCCCTCCAGGACCGTGAAGCCGATGCCGCGGAAGAAGTGGCCCAGGCGCTCGCCCAGCGGCGCGCCGCCGGAGATCGCGTACTCGCCGCGCCCGCCCAGCACCGTGTGCAGCTTGCTGTAGACGAGCTTGGTGAAGATCTTGTGCTTGAGCTTCAGGCCGAAGGACGGCCCGCGGGGGGTGTCCAGCGCCCGGCTGTAGGCGATCGCGGTCTCGGCGGCGGCATCGAAGATCTTGCCCTTGCCGTCGGCCTGCGCCTTGGCGCGCGCCGAGTTGTAGACCTTCTCGAAGACCCGGGGCACGCCCAGGATCAGCGTGGGCCGGAAGGACTGCAGCTCGTCGGTCAGGTTCTTGATGTCCGGTACGCAGCCCAGCCGGATCGGCGCCAGTACGGCCGCCACCTCCACCAGGCGACCGAAGACGTGCGCCGCCGGCAGGAAGAGCAGCACCGAGCACTCGCCCGTGCGGAAGAGCGGGCCCAGCCGCTCGACGACGTTGCCGCACTCCGCGAAGAAGTTGCGGTGGCTCAGCACACAGCCCTTGGGGCGGCCGGTGGTGCCGGAGGTGTAGACGATGGTGGCCGGGTCGTCGGCGCCCGCGATGCTGCTGCGCTCGTCGACCTCGTCGTCGGTGATCCCGGCGCCCGCGCTCTTCAGCGCTTCCAGGGCGCCCTGCTCGATCTCCCAGACCTCGCGCAGTTCCGGCAGCCGGTCGCGCAGCGAGGCCACGGCCGCGCTGTGCCCGGGGCTCTCGACGACCGCGGCGACGGCGCCGGAGTCGCCGAGGATCCACTGGATCTGCTCGGGGGAGCTGGTCTCGTACACCGGGACGGTGACGCCGCCCGCCGTCCAGATCGCGAAGTCGATCAGCACCCACTCGTAGCGGGTGCGGGAGATCAGGGCGACCCGGTCGCCGGGCCGGATGCCGGCCGCGATCAGGCCCTTGGCCGTGGCCCGGACCTCGGCCAGGAACTCGGTCGCGGTCACGTCCTGCCACCGGCCGTCGACCTTGCGGCTCATGACAGCGGTGTCGGGATGCTGCGAGGCATTGCGGCGGATGAGATCCGTCAGGTTCCCGTCCGACGGGACCTCGTACAGGGCCGGAAGGCTGAACTCGCGCAAGACTGCTGCTCCTCTGGGCGCCATCGCCACCATGTGGACCGACCGGACGTTACCCACCGGTAGTGGGTTCCGGATAGAGGGAACCGGCCAGATGTTCCGTGCGTCACATGACGCGGGCTTTTCGTGCCGACACTAGTCGACCCCTTCGGCGACTCGGAAGTAACCGCAGGTCCGGCTGCATCTGCCACCCCCTCTACCCCGCCGTCACCCCGCCGCCCTAGGGTGGCCGCATGGGTGGCAGCATGCGGGACGGGCAGACGGGCACGAGCGGATCGAGCCGCGCCGGGGTCCGCAGCGGGTCCCGCACCCGGGTCCACGTCGTGAGCGATGTGCACGGCAACGCCGAGGCCCTCGCCCGGGCGGGGGACGGTGCCGACGCGCTGATCTGCCTCGGTGACCTCGTGCTCTTCCTCGACTACGCCGACCACTCGCGCGGGATCTTCCCCGACCTGTTCGGCGTCGAGAACGCCGACCGGATCGTCGAGCTGCGCACCGCGCGCCGCTTCGCCGAGGCCCACGCCTTCGGGCGGCAGCTGTGGGCCGGGCTGGACCGGGACCGGCTGATCGAGGGCGCCGTGCGCCGCCAGTACGCGCAGATGTTCGCCGCCTTCCCCACCCCGACGTACGCCACCTACGGCAACGTGGACATCCCGGCCCTGTGGCCGGAGTACGCCGACCGCCACGGCTTCACGGTGCTCGACGGGCAGCGCGTGGAGATCGGCGGCCGGGTCTTCGGCTTCGTCGGAGGCGGGCTGCCCTCGCCGATGCGGACCCCGTACGAGGTGGACGTCGAGGAGTACGCCGCCAAGGTGGAGGCGCTGGGCGAGGTGGACGTACTGTGCTCACACATCCCGCCGGAGGTGCCGGAGCTCTGCTACGACACGGTCGCGCGCCGCTTCGAACGCGGCAGCGAGGCCCTGCTGGCCGCGATCCGGCGCACCCGCCCCAAGTACGCCCTCTTCGGGCACGTCCACCAGCCGCTCGCACGGCGGATGCGGATCGGCGGCACGGAGTGCGTGAACGTCGGTCACTTCGCGGCGACCGGGAGGCCCTGGGCCCTGGAGTGGTGAGCGCCGCACGCACGGTAGCCTTCGGGCGGCGGCCGGAGGCCGCACACTTCCTCGAAAACTCTCTGGAGGAGCCACCGCGATGGCGGAACACACCAGCTCAAGCATCACGATCGACGCCTCGCCGGCCGACGTGATGGCCGTGATCGCCGACTTCGCCCGCTACCCCGAGTGGACTGGCGAGGTGAAGGAGGCCGAGGTGCTGGCCTCCGACGCCGAAGGCCGCGCCGAGAAGGTCCGGCTGCTGCTCGACGCGGGCGCGATCAAGGACGACCACACCCTCGCCTACACCTGGAAGGGCGAGGACGAGGTCAGCTGGACCCTAGACAAGTCGCAGATGCTGCGCCAGCTGGACGGCTCGTACCGGCTGGCCCCGCTGGACGGCGGCAAGCGCACCGAGGTCACCTACCAGCTGACCGTGGACGTCAAGATCCCCATGCTCGGCATGATCAAGCGCAAGGCCGAGAAGGTCATCATCGACCGCGCCCTGGCCGGTCTGAAGAAGCGCGTGGAATCGACCGGCTGAGGCGCAACACCGTGCACACCTTGCTGATCACCGGACCCGGCGGGGCCGGCCGGACCACCGTGGCAGCGGCCACCGCCCTCGCCGCGGCCCGGCAGGGGCGGCGGGTGCTGCTGCTGTCCGGCGACGCCGGGGACCCCCTCTCCGCCCTGACCGGGGAGCCGGTGGGGGAGCCCGCCGAGGTCGCGCCCGGGCTGTCGGCCGTACCGGTGGCCGGCGGGGTCCGGGTGGCCCGGGTGGACTCCGGCGAGGAGTTCCGGGAGGAACTCGTCGCCCTCCAGGAGCGCGGATCCGCCCTCCTCGGCATGGTCGGGGCCCGGCCGCTGGGCGCCGAGGAACTCACCGAACTGCCCGGCGCCGAGCAGTTCGCACTGCTGCGCGCCCTGCGACGGGCCGCCTCCGCGCCGGGATTCGACCTCGTCGTCGTCGACCTGCCCCCGCTCCACCAGGCCCTGGCCACCCTGGCCCTCCCCGCGCAGCTGCGCCGCTACCTCGCCCGGCTGCTCCCCGCGGAGCGGCAGGCCGCCCGCGCCCTGCGGCCCGTACTGGCCCAGCTGGCCGGTGTGCCCATGCCCGCGCAGTGGCTCTACGAGGCCGCCGCCCGGTGGGACGAGGAGCTCGCCGCGGTCCAGGCCGTCATCGAGGCCGCCACCACCGAGGTCCGGCTCGTCGCCGAACCGGGACCGGCCGCCGCCGACGCGATCCGGCCGGGGCGGCTCGGGCTCGCCCTCCAGCAGCTGCCCGTCTCCGCCGTCGTCGCCAACCGCCTGCTCCCCGAGGGCTCCGTCGACCCCTGGCTCGCCGGGCTCGCCGCCCAGCAGGAGAAGTACGCCGCCCAGTGGGCCGGCGAGCTTCCCGTGGTCCGGGTCGGCCACCTCGGCCGGGATCCGCGCGGCCCGCAGGACCTGGAACCGCTCGCCGCCACCGACGGCCTCGTCCCGCAGCGGCCCGCGCCCCGCCGGGCATGGGCGGTCGAGGACCGGCTCGCCGAGGACGGGGTGCTCGTCTGGGTGGTCCCGCTGCCCGGTGCGCACAAGCGCGAGCTCGACCTGATCCGGCGGGGCGACGAGCTGCTGCTCACCGTGGGCCCGTACCGCAGGATCGTTCCGCTGCCCGCGGCGCTGCGCCGCTGCACCGTCTCCGGCGCCGCCCTGGCCGAGGACGCCCTCCGCATCCGCTTCACCCCGGACCCGGGCCTGTGGCCCCGCACGTCCTGATCCCCGTACCGCCGTTCGGGTACCGTCGAAGGTAGCCCGTACCGCACGCACAGCAGCTGCAGCAGGAGAGTCCGCCATGAGCGAGGCCACCGACCGCCCCACCGACGACGACGCCTGGGCCAAGGCCTGCGCCGAGGACCTCGCCGCAGAGAAGGAGCGCCTGCGCGGGCAGGGCGGGACGAGGAGCCAGGGCACCGGGACCGCCGCCGAGGAGCTGTTCAAGCTCTTCGAGGCCGTCGCGGACAAGGTCTCCGGGCTGAACAACCCCCTGATCGGCAGCGCCGCCCAGGGGGCCGTGCGTCAGTTCGTCAACCAGGCCAAGACCGCCGCCAAGCCCGTCGTCGAGCGCAACCCCGAGGTCTTCGACCACCTCGCGGCCGCCGGATCCGAGCTGCTCGCCGCCTACCGCTCGGCCGTCGAGGGCCACGAGCGCCGCTGGACGCGGGGCGAACCCCCGGCTCCGCGGCAGGCGCCCGGCGAGCGCGACCCCCGTGACGAGGGCCCCGACGACGGCCCGGCCGAGCGGATCGATCTCGACTGAACCCTTGGGGGGTCCCGCCCTCGGGTACGGTTGGCCGTGGCGGGGTTTGACCGGAAACCGAGGGACTAATGGGACTCACCATCGGCGTCGACATCGGCGGCACGAAGATCGCGGCCGGCGTGGTCGACGAAGAGGGCACCATCCTTGAGACGTACAAGGTGCCCACCCCGCCGACCGCGGACGGAGTGACGGAGGCCATCTGCACCGCCGTCTCCGCGGTCAGCAGCAACCACACCATCGACGCCGTCGGCATCGGCGCCGCGGGCTACGTGGACGACAAGCGCGCCACCGTGCTCTTCGCCCCGAACATCAACTGGCGGCACGAGCCGCTCAAGGACAAGGTCGAGCAGCGCATCGGCCTGCCCGTCGTCGTCGAGAACGACGCGAACTGCGCCGCCTGGGGCGAGTACCGCTTCGGCGCCGGCCAGGGCCACGACGACGTCATCTGCATCACGCTCGGCACCGGCCTGGGCGGCGGCATCATCATCGGCAACAAGCTGCGGCGCGGACGCTTCGGCGTCGCCGCCGAATTCGGCCACATCCGGGTCGTCCCGGACGGCCTGCTGTGCGGCTGCGGCAGCCAGGGCTGCTGGGAGCAGTACGCCTCCGGGCGTGCGCTCGTCCGCTACGCCAAGCAGCGCGCCAACGCCACCCCCGAGAACGCGACCATCCTGCTCTCGCTCGGCGACGGCACCCCCGAGGGCATCGAGGGCAAGCACATCAGCGAGGCCGCCCGGCAGGGCGACCTGGTGGCCATCGACGCCTTCCGCGAGCTGGCCCGCTGGGCCGGCGCGGGCCTGGCCGACCTGGCCTCGCTGTTCGACCCGTCCGCGTTCATCGTCGGCGGCGGGGTCTCCGACGAGGGCGACCTGGTCCTGGACCCGATCCGCAAGTCCTTCAAGCGCTGGCTGGTCGGCGGCGCCTGGCGTGCGCACGCGCAGGTGCTGGCCGCCCAGTTGGGCGGAAAGGCCGGACTCGTGGGCGCGGCGGACCTGGCACGCCAGGGCTGACCCTTCCCCCTCGTATACGTGACCGCCCGCCGCGCCCCTTGGGGGAGCGGCGGGCGGCTGCGTATCTTGCCGGGCATGGACCAGCTGCCGAAGTCCCGTACGGAGCCCGACGGTTCTGCCGTGATCCGGGTGCTCAGCTACAACATCCGCTCGCTGCGCGACGACGAGGAGGCGCTGGCCCGGGTCATCCGGGCCTGCGCACCGGACCTCGTGTTCGTGCAGGAGGCGCCGCGGTTCTTCCGGTGGCGCAAACACGCGGCGAGGCTCGCCGCGAAGTGTGACCTGGTGGTGCTCGGCGGGGGCGCGACGGCGGCCGGGCCGCTGCTGATGTGCTCGCTGCGGGTGTTCGTGGAGCGTACGGAGGACGTGCTGCTGCCGCACACCCCCGGTCTGCACCGGCGGGGCTTCGCGACGGCGGTGGTCCGGATCGGCGGCGCCCGGGCGGGCCTGGTCTCCGCGCACCTGTCCCTGGACCGGGCGGAACGGCGGGCCCAGGCGGATCGCCTCCTGGACCGGGTCGCGGCGCTGGACACCCCGTACGGGATCGCCGCGGGCGACGTGAACGAGGGACCGGACGGCCCGGCCTTCGGGCAGCTCGCGGGCACGTTGCAGGACTGCTGGTCGGTGGCCCCGTGGGGCGGGGAACGGACCTTCCCGGTGTCGGCACCGGACCGGCGCATCGACGCGGTCTTCGCGACGAAGGGCGTGGAGGTGCTGGGCTGTGGCGTCCCGGCGGGGCTGCCGGGCGTGATCCCCGCGGACCTGGTGGCGGCCACGGACCACCTCCCGGTCCTGGCGGCCCTCCGCCTCCCCGCTGCGCGGTAACTGCGGCGCCGTAGCCGGGGGCTCTGCCCCCGGACCCCCGGCGATCGAGCCCCAGTTACACCACCGCTCCGCGGCCCGGGTCGTCGTCATCGTCGTCGCCGTGCGCCATGCGCGCGACCAGCGTCGCGAAGCCGCCCAGGAAGCCGCCGATGCCCAGCGTCGTCAGCCACCAGGTCATCTCCCACTGCAACAGCACCGCCAGGAGCAGCAGCACCGGCCCGCCGACCACCGCCAGCCAGGCGAACTTCGACGTGGTGTCCGCCTCCGGGAGCTCCGGCTCCGGGGGCACGAAGTGGCCCTCGTCCGCCGGCTCCGTGAGCGAGTGGTCGCGCGGGCCCGCGACGCCGACGCCCGGGGCGAAGACCACCGAGCTGCCCAGCGCCGCCGGGGGCTCCGGTCTCGGCTCCGGATCCTGCTCGGGCTCCTGCTTGGGCTCCTGCTTGGGCTCCGGCTCCGGCGGCAGCGGCTTGACGTCTTCCTCCGGCAGCATGAGGTTCTCGATCGGCTTGAACGGCCGGGACCCCGGCGGGTCCGGCGGCTCCTGCCCGTACCCGGCGACGATCGCCGCCCACGCCGCTTCCTCGTCCAGCGGCGGAACCCCGCCCGACTGCTCCTCGTGCTCAGCCACCCGCCTGCGCCCCCTCCCTGCCCACGCTCTCCGCCAGTCGGCCGACGAACGCATAGCTGTCCGCGAAGATCCGCTCCGCGTCATGGTCCAACGTCGCGACGTGGTAGCTCTGTTCCAGCAGGGTCTCGGTGACATCGGTTGACGAGATCCGCGCCAGCACCCGCGCCGAGTCGACCGGCGGTACGACGTGGTCCTGCGGGCTGTGCAGCAGCAGCACGGGCTGCGTGACCTGCGGCAGCTCGGTGTCCACGAGCTGGAGGAACTTCCGCAGCGAGTGCGCGGCCCGCGTCGGGACCCGGTCGTAGCCGACCTCGTCCGACCCCGGCTTCGCGATGTCGCTCGCGATGCCCGGCGTCGACCGGATGAAGTGCTGGGCCACGGGAAGGGCGAAGGCCAGCGGGTCGTGCACCTTGTTGGCCGGGTTGACGAGGACGATGCCGCTGATGGCGTCCCCGTGCTTGGCCGCCAGCCGCAGGGTCAGCGCGCCGCCCATGGACAGGCCGAAGACGAACACCCGCTCGCACCGGTCCAGCAGCTCCCGCAGTGCCCGGTCCACCTCGGCGTACCAGTCCTGCCAGCCCGTGAGCTGCATGTCCTGCCAGCGCGTGCCGTGCCCGGGCAGCAGCGGCAGCGACACCGTGAGCCCCTTCCCGGCCAGATACTCGGCCCAGGGGCGCAGCGACTGCGGGGAACCGGTGAAGCCGTGGCAGAGAAGGACGCCGACCTCTCCGCCCTCGTGGCGGAACGGCTCGGCTCCAGGGAGGACGGGCACCAGGGTCTCCTTGATCATGATGTACATCAGGTGGGTGCGTTGCTCTGTGTGACTTCACCGTACGCGACCGGGGTGGCACCGACCAGGGTCGTCGGGCCGCTGCCGGGAGAGCCAGGGGATATGGTCTGTTCGACAGACACAGGAAGGCTTTCGAGTTGATCTACGGCGCAATGAAGTTCTCCATCGGCGGTTCCCTGAAGCTCGCCTTCAGGCCGTGGGTGGAGGGCCTCGAGAACATTCCCGCCGAGGGGCCGGCGATCCTCGCGAGCAACCACCTGTCCTTCTCCGACTCCTTCTTCCTGCCGGCGGTGCTGGACCGCAAGGTGACCTTCATCGCGAAGGCGGAGTACTTCACCTCCCCGGGAGTCAAGGGCAAGCTGACGGCCGCCTTCTTCAAGGGCGTCGGCCAGCTCCCGGTGGACCGCTCCGGTGCGCGCGGGGCCGGTGAGGCCGCCATCAAGAGCGGCATCGAGGTCATCGAGCGGGGGGAGCTGTTCGGTATCTACCCCGAGGGAACGCGTTCACCCGACGGCCGCCTCTACCGCGGCAAGCCCGGCGGCCTGGCCCGCGTGGCCCTGGCCACCGGCGCCCCCGTGATCCCGGTGGCGATGATCGACACCGAGAAGATCCAGCCGCCCGGCAAGGTGGTCCCCAAGCTGATGCGCCCCGGGATCCGGATCGGCAAGCCGCTGGACTTCAGCCGCTACCACGGCATGGACAGCGACCGCTTCATCCTCCGCTCGGTGACCGACGAGGTCATGTACGAGATCATGAAGCTGTCCGGCCAGGAGTACGTGGACATCTACGCGACGGCGGCCAAGCGCCAGATCGCCGACGCCGAAAAGGCCGCCGCCAAGGCCGAGAAGGCCGAAAAGGCCGAGAACGCCGAAGGCAAGGCGGAGTAGCGACGGGCGTACCGCCCGCGGGGGGTGGGGGAGATGGCGAAACGCGAACGCGTCGTACGGATGTCGGTCGAGCAGCCGCTCTGGCGCGCCCTGACGGCGTACCGGCTGCTGACCATGCTCTACGCGGTGGGGCTGTTCGCCGCCGCCTACAAGAGGTTCGACCGCCCGGAGATAGCGGCGGGCTACCTCGCCGTCCTCGTGGTCTGGACCCTCGCCACCCACCGCAAGGTGGCGAACGCCACCAGCTGCACCAAGCGCTTCCTCGGCGCCGACCTCACGGTCGCCGTCGTCGGGATCCTGCTCACCCCGCTCGCCGACACCGCCGAGCGGATCGCCGGCGGCGGCCCCACCCTCCCCAGCATCTGGACCGCGGGCTCGGTCCTCGCCTTCGCCATCAAGGGCGGCTGGCGCTGGGCCGGCTTCGCCTCCACCTTCGTGGCCGCGGCCAACATCCTCATCCACGGCGGCGAGCCCACCCGGGACACCCTGCACAACGTCCTCCTGGTCTGGGTCGCCTCGATAGCGATCGGCTACGTCGTCGAGGTGGCCAGGGCCAGTGAGGCCACCCTCGCCCGCGCCCTGGAGATCGAGGCGGCCACCCGCGAGCGCGAGCGCCTCGCCCGCGACATCCACGACGGGGTCCTCCAGGTCCTCGCCATGGTCCAGCGGCGCGGCACCGAACTGGGCGGCGAAGCCGCCGAGCTGGGCCGGATGGCCGGGGAACAGGAGGTGGCGCTGCGCACGCTGGTATCCAGCGGGCTGGTGCACCCCTCCCGGGTCTCCCGCGACGAGTCGCGGGGCGCGCTGGTGGACGCGTACGAGGTGGACGAGCCCGGCGCGGACGAAGGCGAGCTGGACCTGCGCACGCTGCTCGCCCAGCACGCCGGGTGCAGCGTGAGCTTCGCCGAACCGGGCACCCCGGTGCCGCTGCCGGTGCCGGCGGCGAAGGAGCTGGCCGCGGCCGTCGGCGCCGCCCTCGACAACGTGCGCAAGCACGCCGGGGAAGGGGCCCGTGCCTGGATCCTGCTCGAGGACTGGGGCGACGAGGTGATCGTGACCGTCCGGGACGACGGCCCGGGCATTCCGGCGGGCAGGCTCGACCAGGCGGAGGGCGAGGGCCGGATGGGAGTGGCCCTGTCCATCCGCGGCCGGCTGCGTGACCTCGGCGGCAGCGCCGAGCTGGTGTCCGTCCCCGGGCAGGGCACCGAGGTGGAACTGAAAGTACCGAGGGGGAGGACCCAGTGAGCGAGTTGCACGAGATCAAGGTGATGGTCGTCGACGACCATCCGATGTGGCGGGACGCGGTCGCCCGCGACCTGGCCGCCGCCGGCTTCGACCTGGTGGCCACCGCCGGGGACGGCGCCGAGGCGGTGCGCCGGGCCCGCGCCGTCACCCCCCACGTCCTGGTCCTCGACCTCAACCTCCCCGGCATGCCCGGGGTCCAGGTCTGCAAGGAGCTGGTGGGGGCCAACCCCGCCCTGCGGGTCCTCGTCCTGTCGGCCAGCGGTGAGCACGCGGACGTCCTGGAGGCGGTGAAGTCCGGTGCGACCGGCTACCTGATGAAGTCCGCCGGTGCCCAGGAGCTGATCGACGCGGTCCGCCGCACGGCGGCCGGCGATCCGGTGTTCACCCCGGGCCTGGCCGGGCTGGTGCTCGGCGAGTACCGGCGCCTCGCCACCGACCCGGCGCCGGCCGCCTCCGACGACGCGAAGGCACCGCAACTGACCGACCGGGAGACCGAGGTGCTGCGGCTGGTGGCCAAGGGGCTCTCGTACAAGCAGATCGCGGAGCGGCTGGTCATCTCCCACCGCACGGTGCAGAACCACGTCCAGAACACCCTGGGCAAACTCCAGCTGCACAACCGCGTGGAGCTCGTCCGGTACGCGATCGAGCGGGGCCTCGACGACGCGTAGCCGGTGGCGTCGGTCGTACTTACTTCCTCGTACGAGTGAACGGGCGTACGCAACGCCCCGTAATTCCGCCCGAATTGACTCTTCCAGACCTCTCGCTGTGACCTGGGTCACCACTAGCGTGGCCGTCATGGCGAAGGGAGATTCAATGAAGGTCGGAGTGCTGACCGGCGGCGGCGACTGCCCCGGGCTCAACGCGGTGATCAGGGCCGTCGTCCGCAAGGGCGAGCAGGAGTACGGCTACGGGTTCATCGGATTCAAGGACGGCTGGCGGGGCGCGGTCGAAGGGGCCACGGTCCCCCTCGACATCCCCGCCGTCCGCGGGATCCTGCCCCGGGGCGGCACCATCCTCGGGTCCTCGCGCACCAACCCGTTCAAGACGGAGAACGGCGTCCGCGGCATCAAGGAAAACCTCGCCAAGTACGAGGTGGACGCGCTCATCGCGATCGGCGGCGAGGACACCCTCGGGGTCGCGGCCAAGCTGTACGAGGAGTACGGCATCCCCTGCGTCGGCGTGCCGAAGACCATCGACAACGACCTCTCCGCGACGGACTACACCTTCGGCTTCGACACCGCCGTCGGCATCGCGACCGAGGCCATCGACCGGCTGCACACCACGGCCGAGTCGCACATGCGGGTCCTGGTCGTCGAGGTGATGGGCCGGCACGCCGGCTGGATCGCCCTGCACTCGGGGCTCGCGGGCGGCGCCAACGTCATCCTCATCCCGGAACAGCGCTTCGACATCGACCAGGTCTGTGCCTGGGTGACCTCCCGGTTCAAGGCGAGCTACGCGCCGATTGTGGTGGTCGCGGAAGGCGCGATGCCCACGGACGGGGAGCTGGTCCTCAAGGACGCCACCAAGGACTCCTTCGGGCACGTCCGGCTGTCGGGCGTGGGTGAGTGGCTGGCCAAGGAGATCGAGGCGCGGACCGGGAAGGAGGCCCGTACGACGGTGCTCGGGCACATCCAGCGGGGCGGTACGCCGAGCGCCTTCGACCGGTGGCTGGCGACCCGCTTCGGCCTGCACGCGATCGACGCGGTGCGCGACGGGGACTTCGGCAAGATGGTCGCCCTCAAGGGGACGGACATCGTGCGGGTGCCGATCGCCGAGGCCACGGCGAGGCTGAAGACGGTGGACCCGGCGCTGTACAAGGAGGTCGGGGTCTTCTTCGGCTGAACGGCGACGCGGACCCATGGGTCGTATGGTGACAAACGGCCCATGGGGGACGACGTACGGGAGCGAGCGTGGAGATCCTGGCATTCGGTGTGACCGCCGACGAGCGGCCGCTCCTGGAGCGCGCCTTCGCGGGGCAGCACGAGGTGCGCTGCCTCGACGTCTTCATGAGAGAGGACACCGCGCCCATCGCGGCCGGCTACGAGATCGTCTCCTCCAGCGTGAACGCGGACCTGAACGGCCGGGTGCTGCGGACCCTGGCGGCGGGCGGGACGAAGCTGATCGCCCAGCGCTCCACGGGCTTCAACAACATCGACCTGGACGTGGCCCGGCAGCTGGGCATGACGGTCAGCCGGGTCTCGTACTACTCGCCCTACTCGGTGGCCGAGTTCGCGTGGACCCTGGCGATGGCCGTGAACCGGCGCATCGTCCGGGCCTCGAACCGGACCCGGGACTTCGACTTCCGGCTGAACGGGCTGATGGGCCGGGACATGCGCGGCCGGACGGTGGGCGTGCTCGGCACCGGCAAGATCGGCGAGGCGTTCACCCGGATCGCACACGGCTTCGGGATGAACCTGCTGGGCTGGGACGTCGCGCACAACCCGGCGTGCGTGGAGCTCGGCATGAAGTACGTGGACAAGGATGAGCTGCTCGCCTCCTCGGACCTGGTCAGCCTGCACGTACCGCTGCTGGAGTCCACCCACCACATCATCGACTCGGCAGCGCTGCGGCTGATGCGGGACGACGCGATCCTGGTGAACTCCAGCCGCGGCGGGCTGGTGGACACGGACGCGCTGGTCGCGGAGCTGCGGGCGGGCCGCTTCGCCGGGGTCGGCCTCGACGTCTACGAGGCCGAGGCCGGGGTGTTCTTCCTGGACAAGTCCCTGGAACCCGTCGAGGACGACACCCTGGCCCGGCTCGTCACGTTCCCGCACGTGGTGGTGACCTCGCACCAGGCGTACTACACGACGGACGCGGTGGGCCAGATCATCGACACCACCGTCGCCAACGTCGCCGATTACCTGGCCGGCCGCCGCTCCGAGAACACCCTCGTCCCGGCTCCGTAGGCCATGACCCCCGTCAGGAGCTCGCGCAGCAGGTCCGCGCCGCGCAGGGTGAGGACGGACTCCGGGTGGAACTGGACCCCCGCGAAGCCGGCCGCGGCGGAGCGGATGGCGTGGACCTCGCCCGTGGCGGGGTCGCGGGAGACCTCGACACCCCGCGCGGCGAGGTCAGCGGCCGCGGCGTCGTCGCAGCGCGCGGTGTAGGTGTTGTAGAACCCGACCACCTCCTGCTCCCCGAACAGGTCGATCCGGGTCTGTGCCCCCTGCGCCGGTTCCGCCTTGCGGACCAGCGGGAGCCCGAGTTCGGCCGCCAGCAGCTCGTGGCCCAGGCAGATCCCGACCAGCCCCTGCCGGTGCCCCGCCAGCAGATCGCCGGCCAGCCCGCGCAGCATCCGCATCTTCGGGTCCTCCGCGTCCGCCGGGTTCCCCGGGCCCGGGCCCAGCACGACCGGCCCGTCCCAGGCCAGGGCCGCCGCCCGCAGTCCCGGGTCGTCGTAGCGGCGTACGGTCACCTCCAGCCCGGCCACCCGCAGCACGTGAGCCAGCATCGCGGTGAAGGTGTCCTCGCCGTCCACCACCAGCGCGTGGCCGGTCAGCGCGGCCGGCTGCTCCTGCATGCGCAGCCAGAAGGGAGCCAGGTCCGCCCGCCGGGCCGCCAGGGCCGCCCGCACCCGGGGATCGTCCGCCAGCCGCGCCCCCTCGAAGGCCGGGCGGGGCGCCGCCGCCCGAACGCCCAGCGCCGCCAGCACCCCTGCCACCTTCGCGTGCGTCTCCGCCACCTCGCCCGCCGGATCGGAGTGCCGTACGAGGGTGGCGCCGACCGGCACCCGCAGCACCCCGTCCCCGTCGATGTCGGCGGTGCGGATCAGGATGGGGGAGTCCAGCGTCTGCGCCCCGGCGGCGTCGAGTCCGAGCAGGGCCAGCGCTCCCGCGTAGTAGCCGCGGCCGCCGGTCTCGTACCGCTCGATCACCCGGCAGGCGTTCTGCACCGGCGAGCCGGTCACCGTCGCCGCGAACATCGTCTCCCGCAGCACCTCCCGCACGTCCAGCGAGGACCGGCCGCGCAGCTCGTACTCGGTGTGCGCGAGGTGGGACATCTCCTTCAGCCGGGGCCCGACGACGACCCCGCCCATGTCGCCGACGGTGCACATCATCTTGAGCTCCTCGTCGACCACCATCGACAGCTCCTCGGTCTCCTTGCGGTCGCCGAGGAAGGAGAGGAGCGACTCGGCCGTCGGGCCCCCGGCGGGATACCGGTAGGTGCCGCTGATCGGGTTCATCACCACCGTGCCGCCCGACATCCGTACGTGGACCTCCGGGCTGGCCCCGACCAGCGTGCTCCCGCCCGTGTGGACGACGTAGGTCCAGTACGCGCCCCGCTCGCCGAGCAGGAGCCGCCGGAACAGGGCGAGGGCGTCGGCCCGGCCGAAGCCGTCGATCCGGCCCTCGTAGGTGCGCCGGATGACGAAGTTGGCGCCCTCCCCGCGCCCGATCTCGTCCCGGATGACGCGTTCGACGGTGTCCGCGTACGCGGCGTCGGGGACGTCGAAGCCGCCGCCCTCGACCCGGACCCGGTGGGCGGGCAGGGCGTCCAGCGCCTCGGCGAGCGGGATCTCGTACGCCTCCTCGGCGACCAGCACGCTCAGTGGCGTGCCGTCGTCGCGTACGTCGAATCCGCGCTCCCGGATCTGCCGGAAGGGGACCAGGGCGAGGGTGGGCAGCTCTCCGACGGGCAGGTCGGCGAGGCGCTCGGCCTCATGGACCGCGCCGAGCAGCACCTCGACGGTGTCGTGGTCGCGGCCGGGCGTCCGCCGGCGCAGCAGGGCGAACGGCGGGCAGGAGTCGTCGAGCAGTCGGCTGAGGTTCATTCGCAGGGGCGTCCTTCCGGTGGGAGGAGCGGCCCCGCCCGGACGGTGTCCTTGCACCGAACGCGGAAGGCCGCCCCTCGGGGCGGCCTTCGCGTCGGTCGTGTCTTCAGGTACGCGCGAGGAGTGGGCCGCCGGGAGCGGGCCACCACCAGTTCTGGTTCGAGTACGCGTACATGCTGCGCACCTTAGCCCAGAACGGCTCCCGGGCGGTGTATGTGTCTCAGGGCGCGGAATGACCATGGATTCCGGATTTTCGGGCCTCGTCAACCTTCGAGCCGCTTCTGTCTCATCAGGTGGTCGCAAGGCTGGACAGGCCGAATGACGCCGTAATGTGTACGAGGTGACCGTGAACGCTGAAAACCAAGCCCCCGCCGCCAAGGCGACCTGGCGAGACCTTCCCGCGGCGCAGCAGCCTTCGTACCCCGATGCCGAGGCTCTGCGCGCTGTCGTCGCGGACCTCGAGTCGTATCCTCCCCTCGTTTTCGCCGGTGAGTGCGACCAGCTGCGCGCCCGTCTGGGAGCCGTCGCCAAGGGCGAGGCGTTCCTCCTTCAGGGTGGCGACTGCGCCGAGGCCTTCGACGCCGTGTCCGCCGACCACATCCGCGCCAAGCTGAAGACGCTGCTCCAGATGAGCGCCGTCCTGACGTACGCGGCCTCCGTGCCCGTCGTCAAGGTCGGCCGCATCGCGGGCCAGTACTCCAAGCCGCGCTCCAAGGACACCGAGACCCGCGACGGCATCACCCTGCCGACCTACCGCGGCGACTCCGTCAACGGCTTCGCCTTCACCGAAGAGGCCCGGATCCCGGACCCCGAGCGGCTCAAGCGCATGTACCACGCGTCGGCCTCGACGCTGAACCTGGTGCGCGCCTTCACCACCGGTGGTTACGCCGACCTGCGCCAGGTGCACGCCTGGAACCAGGACTTCGTGAAGTCCTCCCCGTCCGGGCAGCGCTACGAGCAGCTCGCGCGGGAGATCGACAACGCGCTGAACTTCATGAAGGCCTGTGGCACCGACCCGGCCGAGTTCAAGGCCGTCGAGTTCTACTCGAGCCACGAGGCGCTGCTGCTCGACTACGAGGGTGCGCTGACCCGCACCGACTCGCGGACCGGCAGGCTGTACGACACCTCGGGCCACATGGTCTGGGTCGGTGAGCGCACCCGCCAGCTGGACCACGCGCACATCGAGTTCTGCTCGCAGATCGCCAACCCGCTCGGCATCAAGCTCGGCCCCACCACCACGGTGGACGAGGCGCTGACGTACATCGACCGCCTGGACCCCGAGCGCGAGCCGGGCCGGCTGACCTTCGTCGTCCGCATGGGCGCCGACAAGGTCCGCGACAAGCTCCCCGAGCTGGTCGAGAAGGTCACCGCCTCGGGCGCGACCGTCGCCTGGGTCACCGACCCGATGCACGGCAACACCTTCGAGGCGGCCTCCGGCCACAAGACGCGCCGTTTCGACGACGTGCTCGACGAGGTCAAGGGCTTCTTCGAGGTCCACAAGGGTCTCGGCACCCACCCGGGCGGCATCCACGTCGAGCTCACCGGTGACGACGTCACCGAGTGCGTGGGCGGCGGCGACGAGATCTTCGTCGACGACCTGCACCAGCGCTACGAGACGGCCTGCGACCCGCGGCTCAACCGCAGCCAGTCCCTGGACCTGGCGTTCCTGGTCGCCGAGATGTACCGCGACCAGTAGGGATCAGTAAGTAGCTTCGTACGACAGTGGGGCGCGGATCGATGTGATCCGCGCCCCACTGTCGCATGAGGGGCTTTTAGGGTTGCCTAACTTTGGGTACGGTTAGGTAAGCCTCACCGAATAGGGGATGGCTCGCCGAACCACCGCCCAGGGAGGTGAACCGCGTGTACGTCTGCTCTTGCTTCGGGATCACCGACAAGCAGGTCAAGGACCACGCGGCCGCCGGGGCCTGCACCCCGCGCCAGATCGCCTCGGCCACCAAGGCCGGCACCGAATGCGGTTCCTGTGTGCGCGCCATCCAGGGCATCCTCGGCCGCGGTGCGTGCCCGCGCCGGGAGCTGATGGAGAAGGGTAACGCGGCGGCCGTGCTCGCCGCCGACGTGTCGCCCGCGACTGCTCCCGTTCCCTCGCTCGAGCCCGTGCTCGCGGAAGCCGCCTAGCCCACGCCCGGTCCGGCGTCCGGTCAGCTCGGCTGCTCGATCAGCTGCGCGATGTACAGCGGCTCGCCCAGTGACTCGATGAGCTCCAGCTGGGTGTCGAGGTAGTCGATGTGGTGCTCCTCGTCCTCCAGGATCTCCTCGAAGAGGCGGGCCGAGGTGATGTCGCCCTTGCCGCGCATGACCTCGATGCCCCGCTTGAGCCGGTCGATGGCCTCGACCTCGACCTGGCGGTCCGCCTGGAACATCTCGGTGAGCGTCTGCCCGACCCGCACGTGGAAGAGGCGCTGGTAGTTCGGCAGGCCGTCGAGCATCAGGATGCGCTCGGTGATCTTGTCCGCGTGCTTCATCTCGTCGATGGATTCTTCACGCGTGTACTTGGCGAGCTTGGTCCAGCCCTTGTTGTCCTGGATGCGGTAGTGCAGCCAGTACTGGTTGATGGCCGTCAGCTCACCGGTCAGCTGCTCGTTCAGAAACTCAAGGACCTCGGGGTCGCCCTGCATCGCAGAGGCTCCTTCCAGGCAATGTCATCAATGACGGGGCTGGGGGTACCTCCCGGCCGTGGCCGGGGGATTGCGCGCATCCTTGCACCGCCACTGGGGGCCGTCCAGTAAGTGCCTCCTTAGTGGGAGTTACCGTGACTTGCCCGAATCGGCCCAGACCTGGTCATGACCACCCCGGCAAGTCTGTCACCATGGACTCATGGGTCAGCCGGAAAGCCGGGAATCTCCGGGAGCAGAGCAGTCGGAGCTTCCACCGGGGCAGCGGTTGCAGCGGGGCTGGCCGGTCACCCACTACGGTCCGGTACCCAAGTTCAAGCCCGACCGCTGGGAGTTCCGCGTCTTCGGCGCGACGGCCGACGGTGACAAGCACTGCTGGAACCACGAGGAGTTCGCGGCGCTGCCGTTCGAGTCGGTCGTGGCGGACCTGCACTGCGTGACGAAATTCAGCATGACGGGCGCCGAATGGGGCGGTGTGCTCGCCCGTACGATCCTCGCCCTGGCGCCGCCCGCGCCACAGGTCACGCACGTGATGGTGTGGGCCGAGTACGGCTTCAGCTCCAACATGCGGCTGGCCGACTTCGCCTCCGAGCGGACCGTCTTCGCCACCCACCAGGGCGGTGAACTGCTCACCGCCGAGCACGGGTTCCCGCTGCGCCTCGTCGTCCCGCACCTGTACGCGTGGAAGGGCCCCAAGTGGGTCCGCGGCGTCGAGTACATGACCGCCGACCGCCGGGGCTTCTGGGAGGAGCGCGGCTATCACAACATCGGCGACCCCTGGCGCGAGCAGCGCTTCTCGTACCAGGAGGAGCCGGGGGACGGCCCCGAGTTGTAGGGCCCGTCCGGCCCGCCCGGCCCGTCAGTGGTACTGGTGGACGACCGCGTGACCCTTGCCGCGGCCGATCATCCACTTGTTGACCGGGACCGTGATCACGAAGGCGGCCGCGAGCGAGATCGCGAGGACCGTCCAGAACAGCGGCTCCGAGAGGTGCGCGTCCATCGCGCCCGGCCACAGGGCGATCACGCCGTTGTCGATCAGTTCCATGACGGCGATCGAAAGGGTGTCCGCGGCGAGCGCCACCCGGACGGCCGTACGGAGGTCAACCCCTGCCGCGAGGATCCCCCGCAGGGTGAAGGCGTAGCCGAAGAGGAACGCGAGGGCGATCGCCAGGATCATCGTCGGCATGTTCCCCCAGCCCAGCGCGGTCCCGATGACCATGCCGAGCACCTCGCCGATGGCGCACCCGGTGAGGCAGTGCAGGGTGGCGCGGGCGGCCATGGCCCAGCTGGCGCGTCCGTGCTGTTCGTGGCCCTGGTGGTCCTGACCGTGACCGTGTTCCTGTGCGTGGTGTGCGTGCTCCATGTCGACCCCCTGATGGGTACAGCCGGGTAGCGGGTCCGCCGATAGGACAGAACCGTATACCCCCCTGGGGTATTCCTCAAGGATCGGCCGGTCACTCGTGGCCGCGCAGCTCCTTCAGCAGGGCCACGTCCGCCGCGTGCCCTTCCTTGCCGCCGGGGGTCTCGATGATCAGCGGTACGCCCGCCATCTCCGGGTGCGTGAACAGCTCGGCGAAGGCCTCGCGGCCGATGTGGCCCTGACCGACGTTGGCATGCCGGTCCTTGTGCGCGCCGACCCCCTCCTTGGAGTCGTTCGCGTGGACCAGCTTCAGCCGGCCCTCGCCCACCGTGTCCACCAGCAGGTCCAGCGTCAGCTTCGTCCCGCCCGGCTCCGCCAGATCGTGTCCGGCCGCGAAGATGTGGCAGGTGTCCAGGCAGATCCCCAGCTTCGGATGGTGGTCGAGCGCGTCGAAGTACGGCCCGAACTCCTCGGCCCGCGAGCACAGCGACGAGCCCTGCCCGGCCGTGGACTCCAGCAGCAGGAACGGGTCGTCGTCGTGCGTCAGCTCATCCAGCAGCGGCAGCATGTACTCCCTGACCTGCGCGTACGCCGCCTCGCGCGGGCGGCCGCCGGTGGCCGAGCCGGTGTGGACGACCACCCCGAGCGCACCGATCTGCCGGCCCCGGCGCAGCGAGTGGCGCAGGGACTCCACCGACTTCTCGACGGTCGCCTCGGTGTGCGAGCCGAAGTTGATCAGGTACGGGGCGTGTACGTAGGCCGGGACGGACTCGGCCGCGCACTGGGCCCGGAAGAGTTCGTCCTGCGCCGGATTGCCGACCGGGGTGGCCCAGCCGCGCGGATTGGCGACGAAGACCTGGACCGCCTCGGCGCCCATCTCGCGGGCGTACGTCAGCCCGACCGAGGCGAGCCCGCCCGCGACGGGGACGTGCCCGCCCACCGGATTGCGCATCACCGCTGCTCACAGCCCCTTGGTCTTGATGACGATCGTGGTGCCCTCGGGGGCGTTCTGGCCGCCGGCCACCGACTGGGACTCCACGGTCTTGCTGAAGGAGAGGAACGGGCGCTCCACCTTCACCTTGAAGCCCGCGCCCTCCAGCGCCTTGCGGGCCGCGTCCACGTCCTGGCCGGTCACGTCCGGGACGGGGAGCTGGCGGGGGCCCTTGGAGACGGTCAGCGTCACGGTGTCCCCGGCCGCGGCCTGGGTTCCGGCGCCGACCGACTGGTTGGCGACCGTACCGGCCGGGGAGGGGGCGTTGACCTGTTCGGGTGCCGTGGCCACCTTCAGGCCGAGGCCGTCCAGCGTCGCCCGGGCCTGCTCGAAGGGGAGGCCTTCCACGCTGGGGACCGGGACCGGGCGGCCCTTGCTGACGATCAGGGCGACGGCCGTGTCCGGGGCCCGCTTCTCGCCGCCCACCGGGTCGGAGCTGATCACCGAGCCCTGGGCGACGTCCTGGCTGAATGCCTGCGTGACGATGCCGGGGGCCAGCCCGGTCTTCGCCAGCTCGGCCTTGGCCTCCTCCAGCGGGCGGCCCTTGAGGTTGGGCACGGCCACGACCTCGGGGCCGCGGGAGATGGTGAGCGTCACCGCGCCGTTGCCGCGGATCCGCCGGCCGCCCGGGGGATCGGTGTTCATCACGGTGCCGCGGTCGAAGGAGCTGCTGAACTTCCGCTCGATCCGCTTCACGCCGAGGCCGGCCGCAGACAGCTGGGACTTGGCCTGCTCCTCGGTCTTGCCGAGCAGGTTGGGCACCTTGGTGAACTGGCCGGAGTTGATGTACCAGACACCCGTGCCGAGGCCGAGGGCCAGCAGCACGCCCGCGATGACCAGGAGCATGCCGCGGCGGGGCCTGCGCGCAGCCGCCGGGGCGGGGGGAGGCGGCGGAGCCTGCAGCCGGGAGGTCTGGTGCACGGGCTGGTGCACGGCCACCGGCCGCGGGATCACGCCGGTGCGGTCCTCGGTGGCCGACCGCTCCTCGGCGCGCGCCTGCGGCGGTACGGCGTCCAGCTCACTGTCGCTGAGCTGGACGCGGGCCTCGAGGGTGAGGCCGAGCAGGGCGGCGGCGTCGTAGGGGCGCAGCTCCGGATTGCGCGAGGTGGCCTGCGCGACGAGCTCGTCGAGGCCGACGGGGAGACCGGGGACGGCGGCGGACGGCGGTGGTACGTCCTCGTGGAGGTGCTGGTAGATCACCTGGGCGGGGGAGCCGCCGGTGTGCGGCTTGGAGCCGGTGAGCATCTCGTAGAGCACGACACCGCAGGCGTAGACGTCCACGCGGGTGTCGGTGACGCCGTTCTCGATCTGCTCGGGAGCCAGGTAGGAGACGGTGCCGAGGACCGAGCCGGTGGTGTTGGTCACCGAGTCCACGGACCGGACCAGCCCGAAGTCGGCGACCTTGACCCGGCCGTCGTCGCCGATCAGGACGTTCTCGGGCTTCATGTCGCGGTGCACGAAGCCGGCCCGGTGGGCGGCGCCGAGGGCGGCGAGTACGGGCTCCAGGATGTCGAGCGCGGCCCGCGGCTGGAGTGCGCCGCGCTCGCGGAGCACGTCGCGCAGGGTGCAGCCGGAGACGTACTCCATGGCGAGGTAGACGTACGGCCCGTCCGTGCCCTGGTCGAAGACGGCGACGACGTTGGGGTGGGCGAGCCGGGCCACGGACTTCGCCTCCCGGATGAACCGGTCGACGAAGGCCGCGTCCGCGGCGAGGGCCGGGTGCATGACCTTCAGGGCCAGTACGCGGTCCAGGCGGGTGTCGACGGTCCGGTAGACCGTGGCCATGCCGCCGGCCGCGATGCGGGCGTCGACGCGGTAGCGGCCGTCGAGCACGCGCCCGACGAGGGGGTCATCCAGGGTCGTATCCACCCGGCGATTCTATTGGCGCGACGGCGTGCCCCGGCCGGGGCGGGTCAGGCTTGCAGCCCAGCTGTGACGCACCCGACGCCTTTTCGAGGCGTCGCTCGCACGGCTCGGCCCCAGAGGGCCTCCCCGGCCGCGGGCCCGCAGGTCAGAACGCCGGGCGTTCCGGGTCCAGGGCCGGGAGGCCCGTGTTCGGGGACGAGGCGAGGGCGAAGCGGCGCTGTGGGATGCGCCCCGCGCGATGGGCGAGGCGCCCCGCCGAGACGGCGTCCCGCATGGCGGCGGCCATCAGCGCCGGGGCCTGGGCACGGGTCACCGCGGACGCCAGCATCACAGCCGCGCAGCCCAGTTCCATGGCCAGGGCGACGTCAGAGGCCGTGCCGGCCCCCGCGTCCAGGATCACCGGAACCCCGGCCCGCTCCGTGATCAGCTCGAAGTTGTGCGGGTTCCGGATGCCCATCCCCGAACCGATCGGCGACCCCAGCGGCATGATCGCCGCGCAGCCCACGTCCTCCAGCTTCCGCGCGAGCACCGGGTCGTCGTTCGTGTACGGGAGCACCGTGAAGCCCTCGTCCACCAGGATCTCGGCGGCGTCCAGCAGCTCGACGCCGTCGGGCAGGAGGGTCCGCTCGTCCGCGACCACCTCCAGCTTGATCCAGTCGGTGCCCAGCGCCTCCCGGGCCAGCCGGGCCGTGAGCACGGCCTCGCCCGCCGTGAAGCAGCCCGCCGTGTTCGGCAGGACCGAGATGCCCAGTTTGGTCAGGACCGAGAGGACCGAGCCCTGGACCGTCGGGTCCAGCCGCCGCATCGCCACCGTGGTGAGTTCCGTGCCGGAGGCCACCAGGGCCCGTTCCAGTACGTCCAGGCTCGGGGCGCCGCCCGTACCCATGATCAGACGGGAGGAGAAGGTCCGGCCGCCGAGCGTGAAGAGGTCGTCCGCCATGCCGCTCAACCCCCCTGGACCGCGGTGAGGATCTCGACCCGGTCGCCCTCGCCCACCGGCGTGGCCGGCCACTGCCCGCGCGGGACCACGGTCTCGTTGAGCGCGGCGGCGACCCCGGAGGGGGCCGCGGTCAGGGTGGCGACCACCGCGTCGAGCGTGGTGCCGGCCGCGACCTCGCGCGGCTCGCCGTTGACGGAGATGGTCATGCGTACGACTCCTGACGTGCGGCGGAGAACCGGCGGGGGGTGAAGGGGCGCGCGATCGGCGGCAGTTCGCCGGTGGTCAGCAGCTCGGCCATCACCTCGCCGGTGAGCGGGGTCAGCAGCACCCCGTTGCGGTAGTGCCCGGTGGCCAGGTGCAGGCCCGGCAGGTCGGTCGGGCCGAGCAGCGGCGCGTTGTCGGGGGACCCGGGGCGCAGCCCCGCGCGGGTCTCGGTGAGCGGGAGTTCGGTGATTCCGGGCACCAGTTCATGGGCGTCGCGCAGGAGTTCGTAGACCCCGCCCGCGGTGACCGTGGTGTCCCAGCCGAGTTCCTCGCTGGTGGCCCCGATGACGAGCTCGCCGTTCTCCCGCGGCACGAGGTAGACGTGGCTGCCGCGCACGACCGCCCGTACGGTCCGCGACAGGAACGGCGCGTACGCCGCGGGCACGGACAGCCGCAGCACCTGGCCCTTCACCGGCCGTACGGGTGCCACCACCTCCGGCGGTACGCCCGCCAGCCGGCCGCTGAGCGAGCCCGCCGCCAGCACCACCTGGTCCGCGCGCAGCTCCGTACCGTCGTCGAGGACGGCGCCGGCCGCGCGGTCGGCGGTGACCAGCAGCCGCTCCGCCGCCGCCCGGTGGACGCGCACCCCGGCCCCTTCGCAGGCGGCCAGCAGGGCGGCCGCGAGCCGGCGCGGGTCGACCTGGTGGTCGCCGTCCACGCGCAGGCCGCCGCGTACGCCCGGGGCCAGCATCGGCTCCAGGCGGCGGCACTCGCGGCCGGTGAGCCACTCCGAGTCCAGGCCGCAGCGGCGCTGGAGGGCGTGCAGCTCGCGCAGGTGGAGCCGGTCGTCGGAGTCGAGGGCGACGGCGAGGGTGCCGCAGGCGCGGTAGCCGATGTCCAGGCCGCCGCTCGCCTCGGCGAGCTCGGCGGCGAACTCCGGATAGCGCGCGGCGGAGGCGAGGCCCAGGCCCAGCAGGGCCTCCTCGCCGTAGTGCAGCTCGGTGACGGGGGCGAGCATCCCGGCCGCGACCTGGGCGGCCCCGCCGCCGGGGACCGGGTCGGCCAGTACGGTGCGCAGTCCGCGCCGGGCGGCCCGCCAGGCGGTGACGAGCCCGATGATCCCGCCCCCGATGACGAGGACGTCGGATCCCTTTCGAGATGAGTGCATGGGCGTCCAGCCCCTCCCTTCGCCGGCATGACCCGGATCAGGTTCGTACGGTCGGAGGCCGTCCAGCCTCCCTCTCAGCCCGGTGCGCCCGGACTCCCGCGATAGGTACGGTGGCCAGACTAACCCCGCCGTGGACGGCGGGTAAGGGGCACCTATTCCTGACGGGCCGTCAGATGAATAGGGTGGCCGGGTGAACGAGCAGACGGAACAGACTGAGAGCGGCGTCGTGATCGTGGGCGCCGGAATGGCCGGTGTGCAGACCGCCGTCGCCCTGCGCGAGCGGGGATTCACCGGCCCCGTGACCCTGCTGGGCGCCGAGCCCCACCAGCCCTACGACCGGCCCCCGCTGTCCAAGGCGGTCCTGCTCGGCAAGGCCGAGGACTCCGCCTTCGACGTGGACTTCGAAGGGCTCGGCATCGAACTCAGGCTCGGCACGGAGGTCACCGGGCTGCGGGCCGCCGAGCGCGAGCTGGACACCGAGGCGGGGCCGGTCCCGTACGAGGTCCTCGTACTGGCCACCGGCGCGCAGCCGCTGACCCTGCCCGGGACCGGCGGGGTCCCGGGCGTGCACCTGCTGCGCACGCTGGACGACGCGGCGCGGCTGCGCCCCGTACTGGCGGCCGCGCCGTCGATCGTGGTCGTCGGGGCGGGCTGGATCGGCGCGGAGTTCGCCACCGCGGCCCGGGAGGCGGGCTGCGAGGTGACCGTGGTCGAGGCCGCGGACCGGGTCCTGGCGGGCGCGCTGCCCGCGGAGGTGGCCGCGCCGATGGCCCGCTGGTACGCGGAGGCGGGCGCCGAGCTGATCACCGGCGCGAAGGTCGCCGGGGTCGAGGAGGGCCGGGTGCTGCTCGCGGACGGGCGCGTCCTGTCGGCCGGCGCGGTGGTGGTGGGCATCGGCGCCCGCCCCGCCACCGGATGGCTGGCCGGGACCGGCGTGGAACTGGGCCCCGACGGCTCGGTCACCGCCGACGCCCACCTGCGCACCACGCTGCCCGGGGTGTACGCGGTCGGCGACTGCGCTTCCTTCCCGTCGGCCCGCTACGGGACCCGGCTGCTCGTGCACCACTGGGACAACGCGCTCCAGGGGCCGCGGGCGGTCGCCGCGAACATCCTGGCCGGGGAGCCGGTCGAGGTCTACGACCCGGTGCCGTACTTCTGGTCCGAGCAGTTCGGGCGCTTCGTCCAGTACGCCGGACACCACCGCGGGGCCGACACCCTGCTCTGGCGCGGCGACCCGGCCGGTCCCGACTGGTCGGTGTGCTGGCTGAAGGAAGGCGCCCTGGTCGCGGTCCTGGCCGTCGGCCGTCCCCGCGACCTGGCACAGGGCCGCAAGCTCATCGAGGCGGCCGTCCCCGTCGACCCCGCCAAGGTCGCCGACCCGGCGGTTCCGCTGAAGTCGACCCCCGTGTAGCCCGGGCCGGTCCACGGACGGGTCGCTCGGGTACCGGGCGCCTGTCCGAGGTGGCAGGCTTGTCCCCGTGACCGAGATTGACGCAAAGATCGATGCCCTTGTCCCCTCGTGGCTGTACCTCCCCGACATCGCGGAGATGCTCGACATCGAGGTGACCCGGGTCCGCCAGATGGTCAAGGAAGGGCAGCTGATCGCCGTACGCCGGGGCGAGAACCGCTCCCTCCAGGTGCCGGCCCCCTTCATCGACGGCGACAAGGTCGTCAAGGGCCTGGTCGGCCTGCTGACCGTGCTGCGCGACGACCGCTTCACCGACGAGGAGATCCTTGAATGGCTCTTCACCGAGGATCCGACCCTGCCCGGCACCCCCGTGCAGGCGCTGAGCGAGAATCGCGGCACGGAGGTGAAGCGCCGCGCTCAGGCGCTCGCCCTCTGACCTGATCCGCATCCGCTCCACCGCGGTGTACGGGCCCCGGCGGTCCGTACACCGCCTCCATCACGGGGGGTACACCCATGCAGCTGTCCGACGCCCGGCTCTACCTGTGCACGGACGCCCGCAAGCGGCAGGGTGACCTCCCCGAGTTCCTGGACGCCGTACTGGCCGGCGGCGTGGACATCGTCCAGCTCCGCGACAAGGGCATGGAGGCGGGCGAGGAGCTCGAACACCTCCAGGTCTTCGCCGAGGCCGCACGGCGCCACGGCAAGCTCCTCGCCGTGAACGACCGGGCCGACGTCGCCCACGCCATCGGGTCCGACGTGCTCCACCTCGGCCAGGGCGACATCCCCGTGCCCGCCGCCCGCGCCATCCTGGGCGAGCAGGTGCTCATCGGCCGCTCCTGCCACGCCGAGGCCGAGGTCGACGCGGCCGTCGCCGAGCCCGGCGTGGACTACTTCTGCACCGGCCCCTGCTGGCCCACCCCCACCAAGCCCGGCCGGCACGCCCCCGGCCTCGGACTCGTCCGGTACGCGGCCTCGCTGGAGCAGGACCGGCCCTGGTTCGCCATCGGTGGCATCGACAGCGGCAATCTGGACGAGGTGCTGGACGCCGGAGCCACCCGCGTCGTCGTCGTCCGCGCCCTCACCGAGGCCACCGATCCCGGTGCGGCCGCCGCGGAACTCGCCAAGCGCGTCCGGGCCCGCCTCGGCTGAGTCCTGGCCGCCCCGGCACCCGGACAGCCGTAGCGCGCCCTTGCGGATTAGGAACTGCCCGGCCGGAGCCGCGTGAGCAGGTGTCCAAAAACGTGTCCAAAAGGCGGACACCGCTTCGGTGTCCGGCGGGCCCCGTCTAACCTGCCCGTATGGCCTCTGGTACCGCTTCCACCTGGTCGGACCGTGCGCACACGGTCCGCGACCTCCTCGCGTCCGGGCGCTCGTACTCCTTCGAGTTCTGGGCCCCGAAGACGGAGAAGGGCGAACGCAACCTCTGGAACGCCCTGCGCCGGGTCGAGGCGGTATCCCCCAGCTTCGTCTCCGTGACCTACGGAGCCGGCGGCTCGACCCGCGGCGGCACCGTCCGGGCCACCGAGCAGATTGCCGCGGACACCACGCTGACCCCCGTCGCGCACCTCACCGCTGTGGACCATTCAGTCGCTGAGCTGCGCAATGTCATCGGGCAGTTCGCCGACGCCGGGATCCGGAACATGCTCGTCGTGCGCGGAGACCCGCCGGGCGACCCGATGGGCGAGTGGGTGGCCCACCCCGAGGGCGTGCACTACGCCGCCGACCTGGTCCGGCTGGTCAAGGAGTCCGGCGACTTCTGCGTCGGCGTCGCCGCCTTCCCCGAGATGCACCCGCGTTCGTCCGACTGGGATACGGACATCCGGCATTTCGTGGACAAGTGCCGCGCGGGCGCCGACTATGCGATCACCCAGATGTTCTTCGATCCCGAGAATTATCTGCGGCTGCGCGACAGCGTCGAGAAGGCCGGCTGCGAGACCCCGATCATCCCCGAGGTCATGCCTGTTGTGGCGATCAAGCAGCTCGACCGGCTGCCCCAACTCAGCAACGCGGTCTTCCCCGAGGATGTGAAAGAACGCATGCTCGCCGTCAAGGACGATCCGGCCGCTGTACGCTCCATTGGCATCGAGTTCGCCACGGAGTTCTGCGCGCGGCTGCTGTCCGAGGGTGTCCCGGGGCTGCACTTCATCACGCTGAACAATTCCACGGCGACTCTCGAGATCTACGAGAACCTGGGCCTGCACCAGCGGGCCTGACCGGCAGGCCCCCTTCCCCGGGCGGTCGGCCGTACCGAGAGGGGCCATGCATGGGTATGACGGTCCTCTACATCGCGTTCGGCTTCGTCGCGCTGTGGTTGCTTGCCGAGGTCCTGATGCAGTACAAGGCCCGGCTCCGCTGGCGCCTGCTCGCCTTCACCGGCTTCCTCGGCGTGGTCGCCGGGGTGGTCCTGCCGTCGGTGCCGGTCATCGGCGCCGGCGCGGCCGCGTTCGCCCTGGGCCAGACGCTGGTGACGCTCTCCTTCCGCAAGGGCTTCGAGGCCGGCTGGGCGCTGCGGCGCGGCGGGGAACCCGTACGCCAGTCCCGGCGCCGCCGGTCCGGCAGCCCGCGCCCCGAACCGGCGCTCCAGGTCACCGCGCTGGAGTACGAGGACGCCGACGGGCCCGTGGCCGAGCGCGAAGGACGCGGCTCCGAGCGGCAGTTCCAGGCGGCGGCCGAAGAGGTCTACAGCCCGCAGCCCATGCCCGAGGACACCGGCTCCTACGGCATACAGAGCTTCGCGCCCGCTCCCGGCGCGGGCCAGACCGCGGCCTTCGCCTCGCCGTACACCACGGCCGAGCAGGACGCCCACCAGTACGCCGCGTACTACGACCCGACGGGCCAGGGCGGTGGCGGCGGGTACGACTACTCCGCCGGCTACCAGACGGGCGAGCAGCAGCAGGTCTACGCCGCCTACTCGGACCCGTACATCGGCACCGGCGGGGGCATCGAACAGCCGGGGGCCTACAACTACTCCGACTACGCCGCCTACACCCCGTACACCGACCAGGGGCAGCAGCAGTACTCCATGGACACCCCGCCCGGCGGGGTCTGGGTACCGCAGCAGCGCGACGTGGCCCAGCCCTACCCGGCGGAGGAGCAGGCCGAGCCGCCGCAGCAGTACCCGTACCCCCAGCAGGGCGAGTACGAGCAGTACCGCTACTGAGGACCGGCCGGCCCCGGGCGGGTCACTGGGAGCCGCGGAACTCCGCGCCCTCCACGATCAGCCCGGCCACCAGGGCTCCGGTCATCCCGGCGTGCGCCAGCCCGCCGCCGGGATGCGCCCAGCCGCCCGCCAGGTACAGCCCCGGCACGGCCGTGGTGTTGGCGGGGTAGAGCAACCGCCCGCCGGCCCCCGCGAGGGCGGGGGCGGGCACCGAGCCGCCCGGGGCGCCGGTCGCCGCCTCGACGTCGGCGGGGGTGTGCGCCTCGTGCCACAGCAGCCGCTCCCGCAGCCCCGGTACGGCCTTCCCGGCGAGCTCCAGCAGCCGGTCGGGCTCGACGGCCCCCGTACTGCCCGGCCCGCACACGGCGGTCACGGTGACCGCCTCGTGGTCCGCGTCGGGGCGGGTGGCGGGGTCGTCGGGGCGCAGGACGGCGACGTCCAGGCCGGGGGAGTGCACGAGGGTGCGGTGGACGGTCCCCGCGGGGCGGGCGCCGCGCAGTGCGAGGAAGAGGCTGAGCCGGCTGGGCAGGTCCGCCCCGCGGGCGGGGACCGCCTCGGGCGGCCAGGGCAGGGAGGCGGCCGGCAGCAGCCGCGGGTCGATCCCGCAGACGACGGAGTCGGCGGCCACCTCGCTGCCGTCGGCCAGCAGCAGACCGGCGACGCGGCCCCCGGCGGTGACGACCTCGCGGACCTCCGCGCCGAAGACGAACTCCACGCCCCGCTCCCGGCAGCGCTCGTGGACGGCGGTGGCCAGGGCCCGCATCCCGCCGCGCACGTACCAGCTGCCGAAGGTCTGCTCCATGTACGGCAGGACGGCGGCGGAGCCGGGGGCCCGGCCGGGGTCGATCCCGTACGCGCCCACCAGGCCGGTCAGCAGCTCCCCGAGGCCGCCGCCCAGCTCCCGGTCGGCCACCTCGGCGAGGGTCGGGGTCCGGCGGCGGAGCAGGCCGCTCCGGCGCACGGCGGGGTACGGATCGGCGGCGAGGGCCCGGCGGTCCGCGGGCAGCGGCTCCTCCAGCAGGGGGCGGCGGGTGGCGTCCCAGGCGTCCCGGGCGCGGCCCAGCACGGCGTTCCAACGCTCGCCCGCGCCCTGGCCGAAGGCCTCGTCGAGGGCGGCGGCCACGCCGCCGCGGGAGGCGCCGGGGAGGGTGACGTCGACGCCGTGGTGGGGGAGGACGTGCCGGACGGCCGGGTCCACCTGGGCCATGTCGACGCAGGTCTCCAGCGACCGCTTGCCGGTCTTGACGAACAGGTCGCGGTAGACGGCGGGCAGGTGCAGCAGGCCGGGTCCGGTGTCGAAGACGAAACCCTCGCGCTCGTACCGGCCGACCGCGCCTCCGTATGTCGCCCCGCGCTCGTACACCGTCACCCGGTGCCCTGCCACGGCCAGCCGGGCCGCCGTCGCCATCGCGCCCATCCCGGCGCCGATCACCGCAATTCGTGCCATGCGGCTGAGCCTATCGAGGCACCCCCTGTGGTCAGCGGGGTGGGAGCCCGGTTGCCCCGGTGGCTTCGCGGGCCTCGGCGGCCAGGTGCTTCTCCTCGCGGCGCTGGGCTCGGCGGCGCAGGAAGCGGCGGATCCGGCTCCAGAGGAAGAACAGTATGGCCAGTCCGGCGGCCAGCAGGACGGCCGCGATGATCGCCGCGGCCTGGGGGTTGAACATCGCGAAGGTTATGATCCCGGCCACGCCGAGGTCCTCGGCCATGCTCATCCCGACGTTGGTGAACGGCTCGGGCGAGGTGTTGATCGCCATCCGGGTGCCGGCCTTGACGAAATGGCTGGCGAGCGCGGTGGAGCCGCCGACCACGCCGGCGGTGATGTCGGAGAGCGAACCGCTCTGGCCGGCCAGCAGGGCGCCGACCACGCCACCGGCCAACGGGCGGATCACGGTGTGGGCGGCGTCCCAGACCGAGTCCACGTACGGGATCTTGTCGGCGACCGCCTCGCAGAGGAACAGCACCGCCGCGACGATCAGCACGTCGGTGCGTTGCAGCGACGCCGGAACCTCGTCGGTCAGGCCGGTCGCGCCGAAGATGCCGAGCAGGAGGACCACGGCGTATGCGTTGATCCCGCTGGCCCAGCCGCTGGTGAAGACCAGGGGGAGCACACTCACCCGGTCATGATGCCGCAGAAAGGGTGATCGGGCGGACGGAACCGAGAACGCAGAACAGCGGCAGACAGCGGCAGAACAGCGAAGGACGGCAGCCGACAGGCAACCGTCCTTCACTCACTCACGTTGTCCGGGGGCTACTGCCCTTGCCCCTGGTCGTCACGGCGGCGCTGCCACCGTTCCTCGATGCGCGTCATCATCGACCGACGCTGCCGGTTCTGGCCATGGGCCGAACCGCCTGCACTTCCGGAGACGGGCTGCTCGCCAGGCTTGGGTGCCTTGCGCCAACCGGTGACCACGAGGACCGTGCAGCCCAGCATGACGAGAAATCCCACCACGCTGACCCAGAGCACGTCCTGCCAGATCACGCCGGCCATGAGGAGCGCGATACCCACCACAATGCCTGCGACTGCCTGGTAAACCCGTCGCCGGGTGTACGTGCGCAGCCCGCTTCCCTCAAGCGCTGTCGCGAACTTGGGATCTTCGGCGTACAGCGCTCGCTCCATCTGCTCGAGCATTCGCTGCTCGTGCTCCGAGAGCGGCACGGGAGTCCTCCTCATCCGTCGGTCGCGGGGGTAGCGACCAGGGGTCCCCTTCAGGATAGGCGGGGAATCGCCCCCGTGATACCCGCCCTCTACGCCACGTTCTCAAATCGATCAGTCTCAGAAAAGATCTGTACCGCCGCAGTAGCGGTCACTGAGGCGCTTATTCCCCAATGGCACGTCCACCATGCCGGTCACTGCCCCGATCATACGGGGCCGAGCGCCGGTTCGGAGGGTGTGCGGCCGACTCCGTCCCAGGAAGATCGCAGATCAGGACTGCTTCTCGCCCAGCACGTGCAGCTGCGTGGCGACCGCGTGGAAGGCCGGCAGCTCCGCGGCCGCCTCCTCCAGGCGCAGCAGCGCCTCCACGGCGCCCGGCTCGGTGTCCACCAGAACCCCCGGGACGAGGTCGGCGAAGATCCGTACGCCGTGGACCGAGCCGACCTCGAGGCCGGCTCCGCCGACCAGCTCGGCGAGCTGCTCGGCGGTGAAGCGGCGGGGCACCGGGTCGCCGGAGCCCCAGCGGCCGGCCGGGTCGGTGAGGGCGGTACGGGCCTCCGTGAAGTGCCCGGCCAGGGCGCGGGCGAGCACGGCTCCGCCGAGCCCGGCGGCCAGCAGGCTGAGCGTGCCGCCGGCGCGCAGGGCCGCCACCGCGTTGGCCACGCCCTCGGCCGGGTCGTCCACGTACTCCAGCACGCCGTGGCAGAGCACCACGTCGTAGGAGTCCCGCTCGACGACGTCCAACAGGCCCTGGGCATCGCCCTGGACCCCGCGGACGAGATCGGCGACACCGGCCTCGGACACCCGGCGCTCCAGCCCGAACAGCGCGTTCGGGCTGGGGTCGACCACGGTGACCCGGTGGCCCAGGCGGGCCACCGGCACGGCGAACTTCCCGGTGCCGCCACCGGTGTCGAGCACGTCCAGGACATCCCGGCCGGTCGCCTTCACCCGGCGGTCGAGCGCCTCCTTGAGGACCTCCCACACCACGGCGGTGCGGAGGGAGGCACGGGGGCGGGAAGTGTCCGACACGGCTGATGGCTCCTCGGCGCGGTAGGCAAGGGGTGAGCGGTCAGTGCCCCACCCGGCCCCACCCTATTGCCTTCCGCAGCCAGGCAGCTCATCCCGCCTCGGGACGTTCCGGACGGGGTTGGGGCAGGGTCTGCTGCGGCGGCTGGATCGCGAGCATCCGCTCCACCAGGCGCAGGAACATCGAGACCGCGCGCACCAGGTCGTCCGCGTCCCGCCCGCTCGCCGCGTCCGGTATCCCCGCCTCGGCCCGGGCCCGGCGGGCGGCGCCGGAGGCGAAGAGCGCGCTCCACTCGGCCAGCTCCGGCGCTATCTCCGGCAGCACTTCCCACGCGCTGCGGATCCTCGGCCGCCGCCGGGGGTTCACCGGTTCGGGCCGCCCGCGCGCGGCGAGCACGGCCGCGGCGGTGCGCAGCGCGGCCAGGTGGGCGGTGGCGTACCGCTCGTTGGGCCGCGGCAGCCGGGCGGCCTCGGTCAGGCCGGTGCGGGCCTTGGCGAGTAGATCGAGGGCTGCCTTGGGGTATCCCCACGGCGGAGCCGTAGGGGAGGGAGCCGCCGACCTCCGCAGGACGGGGTGGACAGGGGACGGGGACGGTGTGGCCATGACGAACCTCCTGTCGATGCGTTCCCACCATCGTGACCGGCCCCACTGACAATTGCCCTGACCTGCGGTTTTGAGGGTTGGCCGACGGCAACTGGCCCCCGCTGCACACCCGGTGCGCAGGAAGCTGGTAGTTTTTGAACTGACCGGTCAGTTCAAAAAGAAGGGGGACGGTGTGGACAGCCCGCACGGCGCGGCCGTCAAAGCCGAGAACTTCGGACTCAAGGGCCCGCGCGGATGGGCCTTCCGGGGCCTCGGTATCGACGCGGCGCCCGGCTCGCTCATCGCGGTCGAAGGCCCCTCCGGCAGCGGCCGTACCTGCCTGCTCCTGGCCCTCACCGGACGGATGAAGCCCACCGAGGGACACGCCGAGGTCGGCCACCACCGGCTGCCGAAGAGGATGACCGCGGTCCGCCGGATCGCCGCCCTCGGACCGGTCTCCGGGGTCAACGAGCTCGACCATGCCCTCACCGTCGCCGAGCACCTGCGCGAGGGCGCCCTGCTCCAGCGCCGCTACGAGGGTCCGGTCCGCGCCCTGCTGCGCCCCCGCGGCGAGCGCCGCGCGAGCACCTCGGCCCGCATCGACGCCGCCCTGGCGGCCGCGGGACTGGACCTCGCCACGCTGCCCAAGGGGCCGCGCACCTCCGTACGGGACCTGGAACGCCTGGAGTCCGTACGGCTGTCCGTGGCCATCGCCCTGCTCGGCTCGCCGCGGCTGCTGGCCCTGGACGACCTCGACCTGAAGCTCTCGGACGCCGAACGCACCGAGGCCTGGGACCTGCTCCGCTCGGTCGCCGCCCGCGGGACCACCGTCCTCGCGGTGTCCAGCAAGGCCCCCGACGACGCGCTCGTCCTGCGGACCGGCCCGCCGGAGCCGGCCGGCGAGGCGGAAGCGGAAACCGAAGTCGAGGCCGAGCCCGAAGCGGAAGCCGAAGCCGAGGCCGAGGCCGAGAACGACGACACCGACACCGAGAACGACGACACGAAGGGGGCGGACGATGCGCTCGCCGAAGCTGGCCGCGCTTGAGCTGAAGCGGTTCGGGCGGGGGAAGCTGCCCGCGGCCGCTCTCGTCGCGCTGCTCCTGATCCCGCTGCTCTACGGAGCCCTGTACCTGTGCTCCTTCTGGGACCCGTACAAGCGCCTCGACAAGGTGCCCGTCGCCCTCGTCAACGCCGACAAGGGCGCGAGCGTCGACGGCAAGCGCATCGACGCCGGCGGTGAGATCGCCAAGAAGCTCCACGACAGCAAGACCTTCGACTGGCGCGAGGTGAGCGCCGGCGAGGCGGCGAAGGGGCTGGAGAAGGGGACGTACTACCTGTCCCTCACCATGCCCGCCGACTTCAGCGAGAAGATCGCCTCCAGCTCCGGTGCGGACCCCACCACCGGCGCCCTCCAGGTAAAGACCAACGACGCCAACAACTACATCGTCGGCTCGATCTCGCGCACCGTCTTCTCCGAGGTCCGCTCGGCGGCGTCGACCAACGCCTCCCGCGGGTTCCTCGACAAGATCTTCGTCAACTTCTCCGACCTGCACGACAAGACCGCCGAGGCCGCGGACGGCGCCGACAAGCTCAAGGACGGGGCCGGCAAGGCCCAGGAGGGCGCCAAGGAACTGGCCGACGGCCTCGACACGGCCGAGGAGAAGACCGGCGAGCTCAACAGCGGCCTGAAGAAGCTGAACTCGGCCGCCGGCAAGCTGGAGACGGGCTCGAAGGACGTCGCGGACGGCACCCAGAGCCTCGCCGACAAGGTCAACGGGGCCGCCGACAAGGCCCGCCCCTTCGTCAAGGACCCCAAGAACCTCGCGGACACCGCCGAGCTGGTCGCCGACAGCGCCAAGGTGGTCAACAACCACCTCGACACGTTCGCGGCGAAGGCCCCGGCCGCCGCATCCGCCGCCAAGAAGGCCTCCGCGGGCGCGGACGCGTACTACACCAAGCACTGCGTCACCCCCGGCCTCGAGCCGCACCTGGCCTCCTGCCCCGACCTGAAGAAGATCAAGGACGACGCGGCCGAGGCCGCCGAACTCACCGGGGACGTCAGCACCCTGGTCAAGAACGCGAACGGCGACGTCGCCAAGCTCCGCACCCAGCTGACCGACCTGGAGAAGAAGGCCCGCGAGCTGGTCGACAAGGCCCCCCAGCTCGCAGGCGACCTCGAAGCGGCCGTCGCCAAGGTCAACGCCCTGAACACCGGCGCCCACAAGGTCGCCACCGGCATGGCCCAGCTGCACACGGGAATCGGCTCCGCCACCAACGGCTCCGGCGCCATCAAGGAGGGCGTCGGCAAGCTCGGCGACGGCGCGCACACCCTCGACGGCGGCATGTACAAGCTGGTCGACGGCAACCGCGACCTCGCCGACGGACTGCACGAGGGCGCCGGCAAGATCCCCGACTACGACCAGCAGCAGCGCGACACCCGCACCGAGGTCATGGCCGACCCGGTCCGGCTCGCCAACCAGTCCCTGCACAAGGCGCCCAACTACGGCACCGGCTTCGCCCCGTACTTCATCCCGCTCTCCCTCTGGGTCGGCGCGATGGTCGCCTACATGATCATCGCCCCGCTGAACCGGCGGGCCCTGGCCGCCGGTGCCTCGCCCTGGCGGATCGCCCTCGCCGGCTGGCTGCCCGTGGCGGGCATCGGCGCCGCGCAGGTGAGCCTGCTCATGGCCGTGCTCCACTGGGGCCTCGGCCTGGAGATGGCCCGCCCGGCCCTCACCATCGGCTTCCTGATGCTGGTCACCGGCTGCTTCGCGGCGATCGTCCAGTGGCTCAACGCCAAGTTCGGCGCCGCCGGGCGGATCCTGGTCCTCGCCGTCCTGATGCTCCAGCTGACCTCGGCGGGCGGCACCTACCCCGTACAGACCAGCCCGGACTTCTTCAACGCCATCCACCCGTACCTGCCGATGTCGTACGTCGTCGAGAGCCTGCGCCGCCTCATCACGGGCGGCGACCTCGCCCCCGTGTGGCAGGGTTGCGCGGTCCTGGTGGCCTTCACGGCGGGCGCCCTCGCCCTCACCGCGCTCGCCGCCCGCGGCAAGCAGGTGTGGACCATGGACCGGCTGCACCCGGAACTGAGCCTGTAAGGAGCCGGTGACCTGTGAGAATCAGCGCCATGGAAAGCAGCAGCACCTCCGCCGCCGTCGGCAGCCGGCGGCAGGCGACCCGCCAGAAGCTCTACGAGGCGGCCGTGACCCTCATCGCCGAGCAGGGCTTCTCCGCGACCACGGTCGAGGAGATCGCCGAGCGCGCCGGCGTGGCGAAGGGCACCGTCTACTACAACTTCGCGAGCAAGAACGACCTCTTCGAGGAGCTGCTGCGGCACGGGGTCGGGCTGCTGACCGTCTCGCTGCGGACGGCCGCCGAGGAGACGGAGGCGCGCGGCGGCAGCCGTGTCGAGGCGCTCGACGCGATGATCCGGGCCGGTCTCGTCTTCATCGACCGCTACCCGGCCTTCACGCAGCTGTACGTCGCCGAGCTGTGGCGGACCAACCGGGCATGGCAGTCCACGCTGATGGTCGTCCGGCAGGAGGCGGTGGCCGTCGTGGAGACGGTGCTGCGGGAGGGCGTGGAGCGCGGTGAGCTGAGCGCCGAGATCGACGTACAGCTGACCGCGGCCGCGCTGGTCGGGATGGTGCTGGTGGCCGCGCTGGACTGGCAGTCCTTCCAGAGCGAGCGGTCCCTCGACGACGTGCACTCGGCGCTGTCCCTGCTGCTGCGGGGCCGGGTCAGCGGCAACCGCTGACCCCCAGTCGGCGGTGCCGCCGGGGCGGCGGAGCCCGTACAACTGGTGGGGCCCGCCGCGACGGCTGAGTATCCGTACCTAGGCACGGAAATGAGTACGCGCGCGGATGGGCCCCCACCTGCGCGGACGCCAGACTGGGGGCAACGGACAGGAGGCCCGGTCCGCACCGCAGACACGGGGCTGCGGAGCGGACCGGGTACCTCCTCCGTGACGCGGTACGCGAACGCGGCGGGGCTCGGGGGGATCGAGCCTCGCCGCGTTCGCGCGTTCGCGGGGGTCCGGGGGCGGAGCCCCCGGCAGTGGACCCGCAGTCCCTCAGCCGCGGCCCCGGAGGGGGATGCGCAGGCGGATGCGGGCCGACAGCGTGCTCGCGCGGTCGGCCAGGGCCGACCACCGGCGGGACGCCGACCACGCGAGCCGGGCCGCCGAGCGGGGCAGCAGCAGGGCCCGCAGGCGGGCCAGGCGGCCGGTGCCGGACAGCAGACCCGCGCGGGCCAGCAGCACGTCGTCCGCCAGGCCCGCGTACGAGCCGGCGGCGCCCGGCGGCGCGTACAGGGCCCGCTCCAGCGCACCCGCGACCCGGTGCACCGCACCGGCGGCCTCCGCGTCCAGCCGCCCCAGGTTCACCACGCGCTCGGCCGCCCGACGCGGCGACAGCGCCTCGTCCGGGCGGACGCCCACGTCCCACGCGGCGTCGCCCAGCTCACGCCACGCCGCCGACACTTCCCCGGCGCCCAGCCGGCGGGCCCGCAGCCTGCTCCGCCACAGCAGCGGCAGCAGCGGCAGAACCAGTACCGCCAGCACCAGCCCGGCCCAGCCGAGGACCGCCGACACCGACGGCCCGCCACCACCCGACGCGTTCTGCTTCGGCGCGGCCGCACCGCACTCGCCGAGCTTCTTCAGCTCCGGCGGGCAGTCGTCCGTCTTCGACGGCGCGGCCGAGGGCTGCGTCGCCCCCTGCGAGGGCAGCGGCGCGGGCACGGACGGCTGGGCCGTCGGGGTCTGCGCGCGGGAGTAGTCCGGCACGTTGATGCCCGCCCGGGGCGTCGGCTCGAACCGCGTCCACCCGACGCCCTCGAAGTACAGCTCCGGCCAGGCGTGCGCGTCCCGCATCGACACGTTGACGCTGCCGTCCGACTGCTTCTCACCCGGGGTGAAGCCCACCGCCACCCGCGCCGGGATGCCCAGCGAACGGGACATCGCCGCCATCGAGAACGCGAAGTGGATGCAGAAGCCCTCCTTGTCGGCGAGGAACCGGGCGACCGCCTGAGGACCCGTACCCGAGGCCGTCTTCGTGTTGTAGCGGAAGCCGCCGTTCACCGCGAAGTAGTCCTGGAGCTTCACGGCCCGCGTGTAGTTGTCCTTCGCCCCCTGCGTCACCTGGCGCGCCGTGTCGGTGACCACCGGCGGCAGGTTGTCCGGCAGCTTCGTGTACTCGGCGCGGATCGCCGGATCCGCCTCCGGCGCGTTCCGCAACTGCTGCGCCGTCGGCTTCAGCAGCAGGCTGCGTACGGAGTACTGCGCGCCCTGCACGTTCTGGAACTTGTCCTTGCCCAGCTGGTCCCCGACCAGGGTCCGCCCGGCCGGCTCGAACCGCCACTTCCCCGTGATGTCCACCGAGGTCGCCGGGTACGGCATGGGCAGGTAGCGCTGGGTGTAGGTGTCCGCCGCCGACACGTTGGTCTGCACCTCGGCCGAGACCTGGCGGACGTCCCCGCTGAGCCCGGGCGGATTCGGCAGCCGCGCCGGGACGTCGGACAGGGACCGCCCGGAGGCCTCCCACTTGATCCCGTTGAACTCGTCCAGCGCCAGGATCCGCAGGTACTGCTCGCCCTGCTGGGGGTTGTCCGTCCGGTACTTGAGCACCACCCGGTTGTCCTGCGCGTTCAGGTTGCTCTGCAGGGAGACCAGCGGGTTCACCGCCGAGATCGTCCCGCCCACGCCGCCGTCGGACGCCTCGCCGTCGCCCTGCGCGCCCAGCAGTCCGCCGCCGAGCGCGGGCAGCGCCGCCGGCACCGCCAGCGCGAGGCCCAGGGCCATCGCGCCGATCCGCCGGCCGGTCCGCACCGGCGCCGTGAGCCGGCCGTCCTTGCCGCCGCCGAGGCCGGAGGCGGCCGAGACCCGGTCTCGCGGGGCCGCGCCGAAGACCCGGCCCCACTGGGCCAGCCGGTCCCGGCTCTCGGCCAGCAGCATCATCAGGTAGCCGCAGCCCGCCAGCAGGAAGGAGAACCAGGAGGCCTCCCCGCCGCCCGACAGGCCGGCGGCCACCGAGTACAGCGCGAGCAGCGGGAGCCCCGCCGCGGCGGCCGTCCGCAGGGTCACCGCCAGGGTGTCGACCAGCAGCCCGATCAGCAGCACCCCGGTCACCAGCAGCAGCCGGATGCCGTCCGTCTGCGGGGCCGGGATCGCGAACTCGCTCACGTCCTGCACGCCCCGCTGGAACAGCGCCCCGAAGTCCGTCACCAGGTAGGCCAGCGGCCCGTTCCCGGTCGACTCGCCCTTCCCGGCGAAGAGGACCGCGAGGACGAGCAGCGACACCAGCAGCTGCGCGGCCACGGTCAGCGACCGCGCCAGCGGCACCCGCCGGGCCCCGGCCCCCACCGCGCTCTGCACGGCCAGCAGCAGCGCCGCCTGGAGCAGCCAGCCCGCCGATTCGACCAGGGGGACCAGCGACCACGCGGTGAGCAGCGTCGCCAGCGCCGCGAACAGCGTCACTCTCGCGCGCCCGCTCATACCCGGCCTCCAGAGGTTCCCGTACCGAACGCGGTGGTCCCGGCATGCCGCCACAGCTCGCCGAAGGCGACCCCGGGCGGGGCGGCGAGGGCCGTCCAGCCAGCGTCGCGCAGCCTGCGCAGCCGCTGTTCCACCGGGGGGAGGGCCTGGTCCCGCGCGGGCTGTCCGGACCAGGTCGCGGAGTCCAGTACGAAGGCCACCGCGCCCCCGGTGCGCTGGCGCATCGTGGCCGCCAGCTCGGTCTGTACGTCGTCAAGGTCTCCGAAGAAGGCGATGAGGAGCCCGTCACCGCCGGCTTCGCCGAAGCCGCCACCGCCACCGCCGCGCACGGCGTCGTAGGCCCGGGCGAGCCCGGTGCCGTCCGAGTGCCCGACGACCGCGAGGGTGTCCATCATCATCCCGGCGGCCTCCGCGGACTCGTGCCCGCCGGAGGTGAAGCCGCCGCCGCCCAGACCGGGCACGGAGTCCCCGGTGTCCGTGAGCAGCCGTGTCGCGTAGCCCTGTTCCAGGAGGTGGACCAGGCTGGAGGCGGCCGCGGAGACGGCCCACTCGAAGGCGGAGTCGGGACCGGCGCCCTCGAAGGCCAGGCGCCGGGTGTCCAGCAGGACCGTGGCCCTGCTGCGCTGGGGCTGCTCCTCGCGGCGGACCATCAGCTCGCCGTAGCGGGCGGTGGAGCGCCAGTGCACCCGGCGCAGGTCGTCGCCGCGCCGGTAGCCGCGCGGGATCACGTCGTCGTCGCCGGCCAGGGCCAGCGAGCGGCGGGATCCGTCGCCGTAACCCGAGGACTCGCCGGACAGGCGCACCGGCGGCAGGGGCTCGGTGCGCGGGATGACGGTGAGGGTGTCGAAGGTGCTGAACGAGCGGGTCAGCTCGACCAGCCCGAAGGGGTCGGTCAGCCGCAGTTGGAGCGGGCCCAGCGGGTAGCGGCCGCGCAGGTCGGAGCGGACCCGGTAGGACACCTCGCGGCGGCCGCCGGGCTCGACCCGGTCCAGGACGAACCGCGGGCGCGGGCCGAGGACGTACGGCACCCGGTCCTGGAGCATCAGCAGGCCGGTGGGGAGCCGGGAGGTGTTGTCCATGCGCAGCTGCACCCGGGCCTCGGCGCCCGCGGGGACCCGCCCCGGGGTCAGCCGGCGGCTGCCGGAGACCCGGTAGCGGGTGCGGTGCAGGGCGTAGACGCAGAGCAGCGGCAGGAGGGCGAGCAGCAGTCCGACCCGGAGCAGCGCGCCCTGGCCCAGTACGTACGCGCACACGGCCGCGGCGATCCCGGCGGCCAGGAAGGAACGGCCGCGGGTGGTCAGGCCGGACAGCGACGCGCGCAGCCCGCCGCCGCCCTGGCCGTCATCGGCCCGGCCGCCGGCGCCGCTCGGGGCACCGGCGCTCATCAGAAGCCCCGGATGCCCGCGCCGGGCGGCATTTCGCCGCGGGCGTGCGCGGCCGGGACCGGGGTGCGCTGGAGGATCTCGCCGACGACCTGCTCGGCGGTGCGCCGGTTCAGCTGGGCCTGGGCGGTGGGCAGCAGCCGGTGCGCGAGGACCGGACCGGCCAGCGCCTGGACATCGTCGGGCAGGACGTAGTCCCGGCCGGCGAGCGCGGCGGAGGCCTTCACGGCGCGCAGCAGGTGCAGGGTGGCCCGGGGCGAGGCGCCCAGGCGCAGGTCGGGGTGGCTGCGGGTGGCGGAGACCAGGTCGACCACGTAGCGCCGGACGGGCTCGGCCACGTAGACCTCGCGGACGGCCTCGATGAGCTTGACGATCTCGTGGGCGTGCGCGACGGCCGTCAGGTCGTCGAGCGGGGAGAGCCCGCCGTGCACGTCGAGCATCTGGAGCTCGGCCTCGGGGCTGGGGTAGCCGACGGAGACCCGCGCCATGAAGCGGTCGCGCTGGGCCTCGGGCAGCGGGTAGGTGCCCTCCATCTCCACCGGGTTCTGGGTGGCGACGACCATGAAGGGGCTCGGCAGCGTGTACGTCGTGCCGTCGATGGTGACCTGGCGCTCCTCCATCGACTCCAGCAGCGCGGACTGGGTCTTCGGCGAGGCGCGGTTGATCTCGTCGCCGATGACGATCTGCGCGAAGATCGCGCCCGGCTTGAACTCGAACTCGCGGCGCTGCTGGTCGTAGATGCTGACGCCGGTGATGTCGGAGGGCAGCAGGTCCGGTGTGAACTGGATGCGCTGCACCGAGCAGTCGATGGACTTGGCGAGCGTCTTGGCGAGCATGGTCTTGCCGACGCCGGGGACGTCCTCGATCAGCAGGTGCCCCTCGGCGAGCAGCACGGTCAGCGCGAGGCGTACGACCTCGGGCTTGCCCTCGATCACGCTCTCGACCGACTGGCGCACCCGCTCCGCCGTGCTGGTCAGATCCGCGAGGCTCGCTCGGTCGTCATACGTCGTCACCTGGTTCTCCTCGGCCCAATTCCAGGGCCGACGCCCTTGGCGCATGACCGGCCCACCCCAAACACGGACACCGGCCCCGGGGGGTTCCCGGGGGGCGTCTCCCCGCATTGTTGACGGCGTTACGGCCTTGTGTCACTCAAGAGCTGGGATCGATCTCCCGCAGGAGGCCGGTGTGCACATCGAAGACGAAGCCTCGCACATCGTCCTTGTGGGGCAGGAACGGGTTGGTGCGCACCCGCTGCATGGACTGGCGGACGTCCTGGTCCACGTCCCGGAAGGCCTCCACGGCCCAGGCGGGGCGCTGGCCGACCTCGTCCTCCAGCTCGTGCCGGAAGTCCTCGGTCAGGCTTTCGAGACCACAGCCGGTGTGGTGGATGAGTATCACCGCGCGGGTGCCCAGGGCCCGCTGGCTGATGGTGAGCGAGCGGATGGTGTCGTCGGTGACCACGCCGCCCGCGTTGCGGATCGTGTGACAGTCGCCGAGCTCCAGGCCGAGGGCGGCGTGCAGGTCGAGACGGGCGTCCATACAGGCCACGACGGCCACCTGGAGAACCGGGTGGGCGTCCATGCCGGGATCGGTGAATTCCGCGGCGTAGTGCCGGTTCGCCTCGACCAGCCGATCGGTGACGGAGCCGGCGCCGGCTGCCGGGGGTGCGGGGTCGGCGGGCAGGGGTGCGGAAGTCGTCATGGATACGACGGTAGTGGTCACAGCCCGTGCGGGCATCGAGTGAGGGTGGACAAAGAAGGTCAACAAGCCTTGTTGTGAGCTAACCCACAGGGGTGAGGAGGAGGCGGCCGACCGGGTGATTCGCGGCTTTTGCGGGTTCCCATGGAGCCGTCCGCACGCCGCGCGGGGCGGTTCGTTGACCGCGGCGACCGTTGCACTAAAGTGACGCGAACCGGCCGGAGCCCGGCCCTGACCGGCCGCCCGGCCCCTTGGTAACACTCCGCGTGCGCGGCGCGGCGTATGCCTGCCGCGCCGTTATCTGAGAGGGCGCTTTGACTAGCGAGTCCCGACATGTCCCGGTGATGCTCCAGCGGTGCCTGGACCTGTTGGCCCCGGCGCTGGAGAGGCCCGGGGCCGTCGTCGTCGACTGCACCCTCGGCCTCGGCGGCCACAGCGAGGCCCTGCTGACCCGGTTCCCCGAGGCCCACCTGATCGGTCTCGACCGCGACAAGGAGGCCCTGCGGCTCTCCGGCGAGCGGCTCGCGCCCTTCGGCGACCGGGCCACCCTCGTCCACGCGATCTACGCCGACCTCGCCGAGGTCCTCGACGGCCTGCGCATCCCGGCCGTCCAGGGCATCCTCTTCGACCTGGGCGTCTCCTCCATGCAGCTGGACGAGGCCGACCGCGGGTTCGCGTACGCGCAGGACGCGCCGCTCGACATGCGGATGGACCAGACGACGGGCATCAGCGCCGCCGAGGTGCTCAACACCTACGCGCCGGGCGAGCTCGTCCGGATCCTGCGCCAGTACGGCGAGGAGAAGCAGGCCAAGCGGATCGTGTCCGCGGTCGTCCGGGAGCGGGAGAAGGAGCCCTTCACCAACAGCGCCCGGCTGGTCGAGCTGATCCGCGACTCCCTGCCGCAGGCCGCCAAGCGGACCGGCGGCAACCCCGCGAAGCGCACCTTCCAGGCCCTGCGCATCGAGGTCAACGGTGAGCTGTCGGGGCTGGAGCGGGCCATTCCGGCGGCGGTGGACCGGATCGCGGTCGGCGGCCGGATCGCCGTGCTCTCGTACCACTCGCTGGAGGACCGGCTCGTGAAGCAGGTCTTCGCGGCGGGCGCGACCTCGACGGCCCCGCCCGGGCTGCCGGTCGTCCCGGAGAAGTACCAGCCGAAGCTGAAGCTGCTGACACGCGGCGCGGAACTGCCGACCGAGGAGGAGATCGCCGAGAACCGGCGGGCCGCCCCGGCGAGGTTCCGCGGCGTCGAACGCATCCGGGAGGCGCGACTGTGACCAAGGCCGGGAAGGTCGCCACGCGCCTCGGCCGGGCGATCGGCGGGCGACCCGTTCGCCCTCGGCCCCGTCCGCGTTCCGGTGGGCAGGCGGCGCGGATGCCGTTCGTGCTGCTGGTCGTGGCGCTGCTCGCCGGCGGACTGATCAGCCTGCTGCTGCTGAACTCGGCGCTGAACGCGGGCTCCTTCCAGCTGAGCAAGCTGAAGAAGGAGACGACCGCGCTCACGGACGAGGAGCAGGCGCTGCAGCGTGACGTGGACGGGTACTCGGCCCCCGACGCGCTGCAGCGGCGAGCGCAGGAGCTGGGGCTCGTCCCGGGCGGCAGCCCGGTCTTCATCGGCCCGGACGGCAAGGTCGCCGGCACCCCGGCAGCGGCCGAACCCCCACCGGCGCCGACCCCTCCGGCCTCTGCTTCGCCCACCCCGAGCCTGGCGGGCTCGCCCACCCCTGGAAGGTGACGTCGTGACGCGGATCCAGCCGAATCCAGCCCCGTCGGCGATTGAGGCGGTGCGCGCGTGAGGCCGCAGGAGCCGCGGCGGCGGGTGCCCGGGCCCGGGCGGCCGAGGCCCGGGGAGCGCGACCGGGCCCGGGCCACGGCCCGCCCGGCGACCCGCCGGCCCGCGGTGCCCAGACGGCCCCACACGATCCGGCTCGGCAGCCCCCGCCCCCGCCTGCGCCTGGTCAGCCTCGGCCTCACCTTCGTCATGCTCGCCTTCGTCGTCCGCCTGCTCCAGGTACAGGCCGTCGACGCCCGGGCCTTCTCCGCCGAGGCCTCCAAGAACCGCTACACCAGCGTCAAATTGGCCGCCGAACGCGGGGAGATCACCGACCGCAAGGGCGTGGCCCTCGCCACCAGCGTCGACGCGTACGACATCACCGCCGACCCGAAGATGTTCACGCCGCAGGACAGCAAGGCCCCCGACGCCCCCGAGCAGGCCGCGGCCCTCCTCGCGCCCATCCTCGGCAAGGACGCCAAGGAGCTCGCCGAGCGGCTGAAGGCCAAGACCCGGTACGTCGTCCTCGCCCAGCGGCAGACCCCCCAGGTCTGGAACCAGATCAAGGACCTCAAGCGGGTCTTCTCGGAGAAGGCGGCGGCCGACAAGAAGAACAACGGCCCCGGCGCCAACGTCCTGGCCGGGGTGTTCAACGAGAACAGCAGCAAGCGCGTGTACCCGGGCGGCGACCTCGCCGCCGGGATACTGGGCTACGTCAACGCCGAGGGCAAGGGCGCCGGCGGCCTGGAGTCCTCCCTGGACAAGAAGCTGTCCGGCAAGGACGGCGAGACCACCTTCGCGCAGTCCGGCGGCCGCCGGGTCCCCACCGCCGGCTCCAGCGAGAAGCCCGCCGTGCCCGGCGAGGACATCGAGCTGACCATCGACCGCGACATCCAGTGGGCGGCGCAGAGCGCGATCGCCGAGCAGGTCCAGAAGTCCGAGGCCGACCGCGGCTACGTCATCGTCCAGGACACCCGCACCGGCGAGATCCTCGCGATGGCCAACGCCCCCGGCTTCGACCCCAACGACCTGACCCGGGCCCGGTCCGCCGCCATGGGCAACGCCGCGCTCCAGGACGTGTACGAGCCCGGCTCCACCGCCAAGGTGATGTCGATGGCCGCCGTACTGGAGGAGAAGAAGGCCACCCCCGAGACCCACGTCGAGGTCCCGAACCGGCTGCACCGCGGCGACCGGCTGTTCAAGGACGACATCGATCACCCGACCTGGTACCTGACCCTCAACGGGGTCCTCGCCAAGTCCTCCAACATCGGCACCATCCTGGCCACCGGCCAGCTCGGTTCCACCCAGCCCGAGGCCAACAAGGTCCTGCACTCCTACCTGACCAAGTTCGGCATCGGACGGCCCACCGGCCTGGAGTACCCGGGCGAGTCCCGCGGCATCCTCGCCAAGCCCGAGGACTGGTCCACCTCCCAGCAGTACACGATTCCTTTCGGCCAGGGTCTGTCCCTCAACGCCATGCAGGCGGCCTCCGTGTACTCGACCATCGCCAACGGCGGGGTCCGCATCGAACCGACCCTGGTCCGCGGCACCAAGGGCCCCGACGGCCGCTTCACCCCGGCCCCGGCGCCCGAACACAGCCGCGTGGTCAGCCCGGAGACCGCCAAGACCCTGGCCGAGATGCTCGAATCGGTGGTCGACGACCAGGAGGGCACCGGCACCAAGGCCCGCATCCCCGGCTACCGGGTCGGCGGCAAGACCGGCACCTCCAACCGGGTGGATCCGGCCACCGGCCGCTACAAGGGCTACACCGCCTCCTTCGCCGGGTTCGCACCCGCCGACAACCCGCGCATCACCGTGTACTGCGCGATCCAGAACCCCACGAAGGGCAGCTACTTCGGCGGCCAGATCTGCGGCCCCATCTACAAGAAGGTCATGGAGTTCGCCCTGAAGACCCTCCAGGTCGCCCCGACCGGCACCGCTCCCGCCGGGCTCCCGGTCACCTTCGACGCGGGCCCGCAGCCCGTCCCCCAGCCGAGTACGCAGCCGAGTACGCAGCCCAGTCCGCAGCCCGGCCAGTGACCCAGCACCCGGCCGGCCCGCCAGAAACGCGTGAGGCACCACCAGTGACAACGATCACCCCGAAACCCGGGAACCAGTCGGCCGCCGGCGCCGAGGCCGGGCCCTCGCTTCGCGGGCGGCCCGCCGAGCCCGGTACGCTCACCGCCGTGTCCCACGCTGATCAGCCCAGAACCACCCAGAAAGACGCCCCGGCAGCGCCGCCGGGAGCGCCCCGGCCCGTGTCCGCCCGCCCGACCCCCCTGGGCGAGCTGGCCACCCTGCTGGGCATCCGAGCGCCAGGCGCGGCGCAGATCACCGGCATCACGCACGACTCCCGTGCGGTGCGCCCGGGGGACCTGTACGCGGCCCTGCCGGGAGCCAGGACGCACGGAGCCGACTTCGCCGCCCAGGCGGCCGGCCTCGGCGCCGTCGCCGTGCTGACCGACCCCGCGGGGTCGGAGCGCGCCGCGGCGACCGGCCTGCCCGTCCTCACCGTCGCCGACCCGCGCGGCCGGATGGGCGAACTCGCCGCCGCGATCTACGGCCGCCCCGGGGAGGGCCTGCTCCAGATCGGCATCACCGGTACTTCCGGCAAGACCACCACGGCGTACCTCGTCGAAGGCGGCCTGCGCGCGGCCGGCCGCAGCACCGGACTCGTCGGCACCGTCGAGATGCGCATCGGCGACGAGCGCATCAAGTCGGAGCGGACCACCCCCGAGGCGACCGACCTCCAGGCCCTCTTCGCGGTCATGCGCGAACGCGGGGTCGAGGCCGTCGCCATGGAGGTCTCCAGCCACGCCCTGGTGCTCGGCCGCGTCGACGGCTGCGTCTTCGACGTCGCCGTCTTCAACAACCTGAGCCCGGAACACATGGAGTTCCACTCCGACATGGACGACTACTTCCAGGCGAAGGCGGGGCTCTTCACGACCCGCCGCGCCCGCCTGGGCGTGGTCAACCTCGACGACGAGTACGGCCGCCGCCTGGCCAAGGAGGCGACGGTCCCGGTCGTCACCTTCTCCGCCACGGGCGACCCGGCCGCCGACTGGCGCGCCGAGGACGTGGTCTTCGGACCGGCGAGCTCCACCCTGACCCTGCTGGGCCCCGAAGGACAGCGCGTACGGGCCACCGCGCCGCTGCCCGGCCCGTTCAACGTGGCCAACACGGTCGCCGCGATCGTCACCCTCGCCGCCGCCGGCCTCGACCCGCAGACCGCCGCCGACGGCGTCGCCGCGGTCCCCGGGGTCCCCGGCCGGCTGGAGCGGGTGGACGCGGGACAGCCGTACCTCGCCGTCGTCGACTACGCGCACAAGACGGACGCCGTCGAATCGGTCCTGCGCGCACTGCGCGAGGTCACCGAGGGCAAGCTGCACATCGTGCTCGGCTGCGGCGGCGACCGCGACACCACCAAGCGCGGCCCGATGGGCGCCGCGGCCGCCCGGTACGCCGACGTGGCCGTCCTGACCTCCGACAACCCGCGCTCCGAGGATCCCCTCGCGATCCTCGCCGCGATGTTCGAAGGCGCCGTGTCCGTGCCGCCCGCCGAACGGGGCACCGTCCTCGTCGACGCCGACCGGGCCGCGGCCATCGCCGCCGCCGTCGCGCGCGCCCGGCCCGGCGACACCGTGCTCGTCGCGGGCAAGGGCCACGAGCAGGGCCAGGACACCGCGGGCGTCGTACGCCCCTTCGACGACCGCGAGGTGCTCCGCGCGGCCATCGAGACACAGCAGAGCAGTGCCCGACAGGCCGAGGAGAACCAGTGATCGCCCTCTCCCTCGCCGAGATCGCCGACATCACCGGCGGGCGGCCCCACGACATACCGGATCCGTCCGTGCGGATCAGCGGTCCGGTCGTCATCGACTCCCGCCAGGTGGAGGCCGGCAGCCTGTTCGCCGCCTTCGACGGCGAGCACGTCGACGGCCACGACTACGCGGAACGCGCCGTCGCCGCCGGAGCCGCCGCCGTCCTCGCGGCCCGGCCGGTCGGCGTACCCGCCATCGTCGTCCCCGACGTGGAGAAGGCGCTCGGCGCCCTCGCCCGGGCCGTCGTGGAGCGCCTCGGCACCGATGTGGTGGCCCTGACCGGCTCGGCCGGCAAGACCTCCACCAAGGACCTCATCGCGCAGGTACTCCAGGCCCACGCACCCACCGTGTGGACCCCGGGCTCCCTCAACAACGAGATCGGCCTGCCGCTCACCGCGCTCAAGGCCACCGGCGAAACCCGGCACCTGGTACTGGAGATGGGGGCCCGCGGGATCGGCCACATCGCCTACCTCACCGGCCTGACCCCGCCGCGCATCGGCCTCGTCCTCAACGTCGGGACCGCCCACATCGGCGAGTTCGGCGGCCGCGAGCAGATCGCCCAGGCCAAGGGGGAGCTGGTCGAGGCCCTGCCGGCCGAGGCGGAGGGCGGGATCGCCGTCCTCAACGCCGACGATCCGCTGGTGCGCGCGATGTCCGCCCGTACGAAGGCCCGTACGGTCCTCTTCGGCGAGGCCGAGGACGCCGACATCCGGGCCACCGAGGTACGGATGACCCCCGGGGGACAGCCCGCCTTCACACTCCACACACCGACCGGGTGCAGTGATGTGACCTTGCGGCTGTACGGTGAGCACCACGTGTCGAACGCGCTAGCCGCTGCCGCCGTGGCCCATGTACTGGGCATGTCCACCTCGGAGATCGCCACCGCGCTCTCCGGAGCGGGCACCTTGTCCCGGTGGCGGATGGAGGTCACCGAGCGGGCCGACGGCGTGACGATCGTCAACGACGCCTACAACGCGAACCCGGAGTCCATGCGGGCCGCCCTGCGCGCGCTTGCCGCGATGGGCGGCGCCGCCAGGGCGAACGGGGGACGCACGTGGGCGGTGCTCGGTCCCATGGCCGAACTCGGTGACGCATCGCTGGCCGAGCACGACGCGGTGGGACGGCTTGCCGTCCGGCTCAACGTGAGCAAGCTCGTCGCAGTCGGGGGCAGGGAAGCGTCCTGGCTGCAACTGGGCGCATATAACGAGGGTTCGTGGGGTGAGGAGTCGGTGCTCGTGTCCGACGCGCAGGCGGCGGTCGACCTGTTGCGCAGTGAACTGCGCCCGGGTGACGTCGTGCTGGTGAAGGCTTCCAGGTCGATCGGTCTGGAGCGGGTCGCGCTGGCGTTGCTGGAGCGCGAGGGCGAGGGCGCCGACCGATGAGGCAGATCCTGTTCGCCGGAGTCATCGGACTCTTCCTCACCCTCATCGGCACCCCGCTGCTGATCAAGGGTCTGGCCCGCAAGGGCTACGGCCAGTTCATCCGCGACGACGGCCCCCGCGGCCACGCCGGGAAGAAGGGCACGCCCACCATGGGCGGCATCTCCTTCATCCTTGCCACGCTCGTCGCGTACGCCCTGACGAAGGTGATCACGTCCAGTGAGCCGACCTTCTCGGGCCTGCTCGTCCTCTTCCTGATGGCGGGCATGGGCCTGGTCGGCTTCCTCGACGACTACATCAAGATCGTCAAGCAGCGCTCGCTGGGTCTGCGGGCCAAGGCCAAGATGGCCGGCCAGCTGATCGTCGGCATCGCCTTCGCGGTGCTCGCGCTCCAGTTCTCCGACTCGCGAGGACTGACCCCGGCCTCCACCAGGCTGTCGTTCGTCACGGACTTCGGCTGGTCGATCGGCCCGGTGCTGTTCGTCGTCTGGGCGCTGTTCATGATCCTGGCGATGTCCAACGGCGTGAACCTGACCGACGGTCTGGACGGTCTGGCCACCGGCGCCGCGGTGATGGTCTTCGGCGCCTACACCTTCATCGGCGTGTGGCAGTACCAGGAGTCCTGCGTCAACGCGCAGACCCTGACGAACCCGGGCGCCTGCTTCGAGGTGCGCGACCCACTGGACCTCGCGGTCGTCGCCTCCGCCCTGATGGGCGCCTGCTTCGGCTTCCTGTGGTGGAACACCTCGCCGGCCAAGATCTTCATGGGTGACACCGGTTCGCTGGCCCTCGGCGGCGCGCTCGCCGGCCTGGCGATCTGCTCCCGCACGGAGTTCCTGATCGCCCTGCTCGGCGGCCTCTTCGTCCTCATCACCATGTCGGTCGTCATCCAGGTCGGCTCCTTCAAGATGACCGGGAAGCGCGTCTTCCGGATGGCCCCGCTGCAGCACCACTTCGAACTCAAGGGGTGGTCCGAAGTCCTTGTCGTGGTCCGCTTCTGGATCATTCAGGGCATGTGCGTGATCGTGGGTCTCGGTCTCTTCTACGCGGGATGGGCAGCCGACAAGTGACCTCCTGGCACGGCAAGAACATCACCGTCGCCGGCCTCGGCGTGAGCGGCATCAGTGCCGCCCGCGCCCTGGCCGGCCTCGGCGCTTCGGTGACCGTCGTCGACGGCGGTGACAGCGAGGGCCACCGCGCCCGCGCGGCGGAGCTGGCGGCCGCGGGGATCCCCGTACGCCTCGCCGACGCCGAAACCCTTCCCGAGGGGACCGACCTGGTCGTCACCTCGCCCGGCTGGAAGCCCGACAGCCCGCTCTTCGAGGCCGCCGCCAAGGCCGGCGTCGAGGTGGTCGGGGACGTGGAGATCGCCTGGCAGCTGCGCGGCGAGAAGGCCGCCCCCTGGCTCGCGATCACCGGGACCAACGGCAAGACCACCACCACCCAGATGCTGGCGTCGATCCTGAAGGCCGCCGGCCTGCGGACCGCGGCGGTGGGCAACATCGGCACCCCGATCATCGACGTGGTGCTCGACGAGGGCGCCTACGACGTGCTCGCCGTCGAACTCTCCAGCTACCAGCTGCACTGGGCGCCCTCGCTGCGCGCCCACTCGGCGGCCGTGCTCAACCTGGCCCCGGACCACCTCGACTGGCACGGCTCCATGGCGGCGTACGCCGCCGACAAGGGCCGCATCTACGAGGGCAACACGGTGGCCTGCGTCTACAACGTCGCCGACCCGGCCACCGAGAAGCTCGTCGAGAACGCCGACGTGGAAGAGGGCTGCCGGGCGATCGGCTTCACCCTCGGCGCCCCCGGCCCCTCCATGCTCGGCGTCGTCGACGGCATCCTCGTCGACCGCGCCTTCGTGGAGAACCGGCAGAAGAACGCCCAGGAGCTCGCGACCGTCGAGGACGTCACCCCGCCGGCCCCGCACAACATCGCCAACGCGCTCGCCGCGGCGGCCCTGGCCCGCGCCTTCGGCGTGGAGCCGCGCGCGGTCCGCGACGGCTTGCGCAACTTCCGTCCCGACGCCCACCGGGTCGCGCACGTGGCCGACGTCGGCGAGGTCACGTACGTCGACGACTCCAAGGCCACCAACACGCACGCGGCCGAGGCCTCCCTGGCCGCCTTCGAAACGGTCGTGTGGATCGCCGGCGGCCTCGCCAAGGGCGCGACCTTCGACGAGCTGGTCCGGAAGTCGGCGAAGCGGCTGCGCGGCGTGGTGCTGATCGGCGCCGACCGGGCGCTGATCGCCGAGGCGCTGGCGCGACACGCCCCCGAGGTCCCGGTCGTCGACCTCGAGCGGACCGACACTGGGGCGATGCTCGCAGCGGTCCGCGAAGCGGCCCGGCTCGCCGAGCCCGGCGACACGGTCCTGCTGGCGCCTGCCTGTGCCTCGATGGACATGTTCGCGAACTACAACAAGCGTGGGGACGCATTCGCCGACGCGGTGCGCGAACTGGCCGCCGAGAGCGGTGCGGACACGGCTCAGGCCTAGGGTTCCGGGACGGGTTCCCTCCGGCCGGCCGGCGACTCGCCTCGTACGAGTGGAGGGGAAGATCACAGATGCCGGCCAAGCAGATGCTGCCGGGGCGGCGGCCGTCCGCCGTGAAGGCGCAGGGCCGCAAACGCCCCGTGGTGAGTGTGAGGCGGCCCGCCGGGCGCGGGCCGCTGGCCGGGCTGAGGCGCACGCAGGAACAGCTGCGCAAGGCCTGGGACCGTCCACTCACGGCGTATTACCTGATTTTCGGCAGTTCGCTGCTCATCACCGTGCTGGGCCTGGTGATGGTCTACTCGGCCTCCATGATCAAGGCGCTCCAGCTCGGCCTGGGTGACGCGTACTTCTTCAAGAAGCAGTTCCTGGCCGCCCTCATCGGCACCGGACTGATGCTGGTCGCCTCCCGGATGCCGGTCAAACTGCACCGGGCGCTGTCCTATCCGGTGCTCGCGGGCACCCTGTTCCTGATGGTCCTGGTCCAGGTCCCCGGGATAGGGGTCGCCATCAACGGCAACCAGAATTGGATCTCCCTTGGCGGTCCGTTCATGTTGCAGCCCAGTGAGTTCGGCAAACTCGCACTGATCCTGTGGGGCGCCGACCTGTTGGCGCGCAAGGGCGACAAAGGGCTGCTCAGCCAGTGGAAGCACCTGCTGGTGCCGCTGGTCCCGGTGGCCTTCCTGCTGCTCGGCCTCATCATGCTGGGCGGGGACATGGGCACCGCGATGATCCTCGGCGCCATCCTGTTCGGCCTGCTCTGGCTGGCGGGTGCCCCGACGCGGCTGTTCGTCGGGGTGCTGGCCTTCGCGGGTGTGATCGTCGCGCTGCTGATCAAGACGAGCCCGCACCGGATGGACCGGCTGGAGTGCCTCGGCGCGACGGACCCCGGCAAGAACGACCTCTGCTGGCAGGCAGTCCACGGGATCTATGCCCTGGCCTCAGGCGGATGGTTCGGTTCCGGTTTGGGTGCCAGTGTGGAAAAATGGGGGCAACTACCCGAAGCCCACACCGACTTCATCTTCGCCATCACCGGGGAGGAACTGGGACTGGCGGGGACGCTGTCGGTGCTCGCCCTGTTCGCGGCCCTAGGCTATGCGGGTATCCGCGTGGCCGGACGCACGGAGGACTCCTTCGTACGGTTTGCCGCGGGAGGCGTGACCACCTGGATCACGGCCCAGGCCGTGATCAACATCGGTGCGGTGCTCGGCCTGCTGCCGATCGCCGGAGTCCCGCTCCCGCTGTTCTCCTACGGGGGGTCGGCCCTGCTGCCGACGATGTTCGCGGTCGGACTGCTCATCGCCTTCGCGCGGGAGGAGCCGGCGGCGCGCGCGGCCCTCGCGATGCGGCAGCCGAAGACCGGCTGGTGGCGGACCGGGGTGAGATGGAAGTCGATGAGACGGCGCGTCAAGAAGCGTCCGTCCGGAGAGCGGTGAATTTCGGTGCATGTCGTACTCGCCGGTGGGGGGACCGCCGGCCACATCGAGCCGGCGCTCGCCCTCGCGGACGCCCTGCGCAGGCAGGACCCTTCAGTGGGCATCACCGCCCTCGGCACCGAGCGCGGACTTGAGACCCGCCTCGTCCCGGAACGCGGTTACGAGCTGGGCCTGATCCCCGCCGTGCCGCTGCCCCGCAAGCCCACTCCGGAGCTGATCACCGTCCCCGGGCGGCTGCGCGGCACCATCAAGGCCGCCGAGGAGATCCTGGAGCGGACCAAGGCCGACTGCGTCGTCGGCTTCGGCGGCTACGTGGCCCTGCCCGGCTACCTCGCGGCCAAGCGGCTCGGAGTGCCGATCATCGTCCACGAGGCCAACGCCCGGCCCGGACTGGCCAATAAGATCGGCTCCCGATACGCGCACGCCGTCGCGGTCTCCACCCCCGACAGCAAGCTGCGCGGCGCCCGCTACGTGGGCATCCCGCTGCGGCGCTCCATCTCCACCCTCGACCGGGCCGCCGTCCGCCCCGAGGCGCGCGCCGCCTTCGGCCTGGACCCCAACCTGCCGACCCTGCTGGTCTCCGGCGGCTCGCAGGGCGCCCGCCGCCTCAACGAGGTGATCCAGCAGATCGCTCCGACCCTCCAGCGCTCCGGGATCCAGATCCTGCACGCCGTCGGGCCGAAGAACGAACTGCCGCGTGTCGACAACATGCCCGGGATGCCGCCCTATGTGCCGGTACCGTACGTGGACCGGATGGATCTCGCGTACGCCGCCGCCGACATGATGCTGTGCCGCGCGGGAGCGATGACCGTCGCCGAACTGTCCGCCGTCGGGCTCCCCGCCGCCTACGTCCCGTTGCCGATCGGCAACGGCGAACAGCGGCTCAACGCCCAGCCGGTGGTCAAGGCCGGCGGCGGCCTGCTTGTGGACGACGCGGAACTGACGCCCGAGTGGGTGCTCGGCCAGATCCTCCCGGTGCTGTCGGACCCGCACCGCCTGTACGAGATGTCCCGCGCCGCCGGTGAGTTCGGCCGCCGCGACGCCGACGAGCTGCTGGTCGGCATGGTGTACGAGGCGATCGCGGCCCACCGGAACCGCTGAGGCGGGACGCACAGACGCAGGAGGCGCAGGAGTGGCCGGAGCGACGACCGCACAGCGTGGGACCCCGGGCTCCGGCCCGTCCGCCCGGAAGGGCGGCGGCTCTCCAAAGCCGCCCAAAGCCCCGAAACCGTCGAGGGGATCCGGCCCTCAGGGCCCCGGCGTACGCCTGCGCCGGGGCCCCCTGCTGGCCTCCCTGGCCGCCGTGCTGCTCCTCGTCGGGGGCGGTACCTGGGTGCTCTACGGCTCCTCCTGGCTCCGCGTCGAGAAGGTCACCGCGACCGGCACCGAAGTGCTCACCCCCGAGCAGGTGCTGTCCGCGGCGGCCGTTCCGGTCGGGGCCCCGCTGGTGAGCGTGGACACCGACGAGATCGAGAACCGCGTCCGCGGCCGGCTGTCCCGCATCGATTCGGTCGATGTGGTGCGGGCCTGGCCGCACGGCATCGGGCTGAAAGTGACGGAACGCAAACCCGTACTGCTCATCAAAAAGGACGCCAACTTCGTGGAAGTGGACGCTTCGGGTGTGCGATTCGACACGGTTCCGAAAGCACCCGAGGGCGTTCCGGTCCTCGAACTGAACGCGAAGCAGTCCCCGAGCGCCCGCCGTTTCGACGAGGAGCGGCTGCTGCACGAGGCCGTGCTCGTCGCCGGCTCCCTCCCGGATCCGATCGCCAAGGAGACCTTGCAGGTCAAGGTGGGTTCGTACGATTCGGTGGTGCTGGAGCTGACCCGGGGCCGGACCGTGGCCTGGGGGAGCGGCGAACAGAGCGACGCGAAGGGCCGTGCGCTGACCGCTTTGTTGAAGGCCGCGCCCAAGGCCGCCCGCTTCGACGTGAGCGTCCCCACCGCCCCTGCGGTGTCCGGGAGTTGACGTCCGGTCCAACAGCGACGCACCCTGGTTGGCCAGCGATACGGGTGATCACATAGGGTGAAAAGAAAAACGGGAGGTTCGGCGTGTTCGTTGAACACGCGCTACTTGTCGACTTAGTGTCCTGTTCGGAAGAGTCCAGAGAACAGGCACACCCCTAACCCTAAACTTCAGGGTGAGGGTTCGGGTCGGCGCGTTCGGACCGTCCCTATTTCGGCATCAGTCGTCGCAACGCAGGCCCGCGAGGCGGCGACACGTAACTCGAGGCGAGAGGCCTTCGACGTGGCAGCACCGCAGAACTACCTCGCAGTCATCAAGGTCATCGGTGTCGGCGGCGGTGGTGTCAATGCCATCAACCGAATGATCGAGGTCGGTCTCAAGGGCGTCGAGTTCATCGCCATCAACACGGACGCCCAAGCGCTGTTGATGAGCGACGCCGACGTCAAGCTCGACGTCGGCCGTGAACTCACCCGGGGCCTCGGCGCCGGCGCCAACCCGGCCGTCGGCCGCAAGGCGGCAGAGGACCACCGCGAGGAGATCGAGGAGGTCCTCAAGGGGGCCGACATGGTCTTCGTCACCGCCGGCGAGGGCGGCGGCACCGGCACGGGCGGCGCGCCCGTCGTCGCCAACATCGCGCGCTCGCTGGGCGCCCTGACGATCGGTGTGGTCACCCGGCCGTTCACCTTCGAGGGCCGGCGCCGCGCGAACCAGGCGGAGGACGGCATCGCCGAGCTCCGCGAAGAGGTCGACACCCTCATCGTCATCCCCAACGACCGGCTGCTGTCCATCTCGGACCGCCAGGTCAGCGTGCTCGACGCCTTCAAGTCGGCCGACCAGGTCCTGCTCTCGGGCGTCCAGGGCATCACCGACCTCATCACCACCCCGGGTCTGATCAACCTCGACTTCGCCGACGTCAAGTCCGTGATGTCCGAGGCCGGCTCGGCCCTGATGGGCATCGGCTCGGCCCGCGGCGACGACCGCGCGGTGGCCGCGGCCGAGATGGCGATCTCCTCGCCGCTGCTGGAGGCGTCCATCGACGGCGCCCGCGGCGTGCTGCTCTCCATCTCCGGCGGCTCGGACCTCGGTCTCTTCGAGATCAACGAGGCCGCGCAGCTGGTGAGCGAGGCCGCGCACCCCGAGGCGAACATCATCTTCGGCGCCGTCATCGACGACGCGCTCGGCGACGAGGTGCGGGTCACCGTCATCGCGGCCGGGTTCGACGGCGGACAGCCCCCGGCCCGCCGGGACAACGTCATCGGCGCCGCGTCCACGAAGCGCGAGGAGCCGGCCCCGACGCCGGTCCGCGCGGCGGAGCCGACCCGGCCGGCCTTCGGCGGACTCGGCTCGGTCACCCCGCGCGAGGACCCCCCGGCTCCGATCGAGGCGGCCCCGGTCGAGGCCCACAGCCCCGCGCCGCAGGTTCCGACGGCCCGGCCGTACCAGGACAGCCCGGCCGAGGAACTGGATGTCCCGGACTTCTTGAAGTGACACCGGAGCAGCATCACGTGGGCGGCGCCCACTTCGCCTTCACCGACCGGTGGGGCGGGGTGAGCGCCGTTCCGTACGAAGAGCTCAACCTCGGCGGCGCGGTCGGAGACGACCCGGCCGCCGTTCGCGCGAACCGGGCACGCGCCGCGGAGTCCCTGGGGATCGACCCGGACCTGGTGGTCTGGATGAACCAGGTGCACGGCCGTGACGTGGCGGTGGTCGACGGACCGTGGCCCTTCGGCGAAGATGTCCCCGCGGTCGACGCGGTGGTCACCGCCCGTCGGGGGCTCGCCCTCGCCGTGCTCACCGCCGACTGCGCGCCGGTCCTGCTGGCGGACCCCGTCGCCGGGGTCGCCGCGGCCGCCCACGCCGGGCGGCCCGGACTGGTCGCCGGAGTGGTTCCCGCCGCGGTGGAGGCGATGGTCGCCCTCGGCGCCGAGCCCGGGCGGATCGTCGCCCGCACCGGACCCGCGGTCTGCGGCCACTGCTACGAGGTGCCCGCCGAGATGCGGGACGCGGTGTCCGAGGTGGTGCCGGCCGCCCGGGCCGAGACCAGCTGGGGGACTCCGGCCGTGGACGTGGTCGCCGGGGTGCACGCCCAGCTCGCGGAGGCGGGGGTGGTGAACGTCCACCGATCTCCGGTCTGCACACTGGAGTCGCGGGACCACTTCTCGTACCGCCGCGACCGGGTGACCGGGCGGCTTGCCGGATATGTCTGGTTGGACTGAAAGATGACGGACCGTAAGTCGGAGCTCGCGGAGAACCTCGCGCGGGTGGAGGAACGTATCTCGTCCGCCTGCGCGGCCGCGGGCCGCAAGCGGGAAGAGGTGACGCTCATCGTGGTCACCAAGACCTATCCCGCGAGCGACGTACGACTCCTGGCGGAGCTGGGCATCCGTCATGTTGCGGAAAATCGCGACCAGGACGCCGCCCCCAAGGCCGCGGCCTGCGCGGATCTGCCGCTCCGCTGGCACTTCGTCGGTCAGTTGCAGACGAACAAAGTCCGTTCCGTGGCGGGATACGCGCATGTGGTGCAGTCGGTCGACCGGCCCAAGCTCGTGACCGCCCTCTCGGCGGCCGCCTCGAACGCGGGCCGCGAACTCGGCTGCCTCGTGCAGATCGCCCTCGACGCCGAGTCGGGCGAGCGGGGATCCCGGGGCGGCGCGGCGCCCGAGCAGCTCGCGGAGTTGGCGGACCTCGTCGCCGGGGCGCCGGGACTGCGGATCGACGGCGTGATGACCGTCGCCCCGCTCTCCGGTCCGTACGCCGGACGCGAACAGGCCGCTTTCGGACGGCTGGTGGAATTGTCATCCCGCCTGCGCGCGGACCATCCGGCTGCCACGATGGTGTCGGCCGGGATGAGTACGGATCTGGAACAGGCCGTTGCGGCCGGTGCGACACATGTACGCGTCGGCACTGCGGTACTCGGCGCGAGACCCCGGCTCGGGTAACGTCGCCAAGAAAGTCGGACCACAGCAGAAAATATGGTCATTACCGCTGATGAGCGGGCAGACCACGTGGATCGCGGGCAGTTGGTGACATTCGTGACACAGCGGCACCTGCGACAGGGCGATCCACCACAGAGCGGAGGACTCGGAGAATGGCCGGCGCGATGCGCAAGATGGCGGTCTACCTCGGCCTCGTGGAGGACGACCGGTACGACAACCCGGGGTACGACCCCGACGACGAGTTCGAGCCCGAGCCGGAACCGGAGCGGGCCCGTGACCGGACCCGCGAGCGAGACCGTCAGCCCGTGCACCAATCGCCCGTATCGGACGAACCGGTACGAGCCGTACAGCCTCCGGCGCAGCGCGAACCCATCCCAATTCCGGTGGAAAACGGACGTCCTGCGCGAATTGCCCCCGTGGCATCCATCACACCTGACCGCACCAACCTGGAGAAGAACGCCCCCGTGATCATGCCCAAGGTCGTCTCCGAGCGGGAGCCGTACCGCATCACGACGCTGCACCCCCGGACCTACAACGAGGCCCGTACCATCGGGGAACACTTCCGTGAGGGCACTCCGGTGATCATGAATCTCACGGAGATGGACGACACTGACGCGAAGCGTCTCGTGGACTTCGCCGCCGGTCTGGTCTTCGGCCTGCACGGCAGTATTGAACGCGTGACACAGAAGGTGTTCCTGCTGTCGCCTGCTAACGTCGATGTCACGGCGGAGGACAAGGCCCGCATCGCGGAGGGCGGGTTCTTCAACCAAAGCTAGACCGATCCGTCAGACACGGGACCGGGAACAGAGCGAGAACGGGGAGAGGGAAGCGCGGGATGGGCGTCGCACTGCAAGTGGTCTACATCGCGCTGATGTGCTTCCTCATCGTGCTGATCTTCCGACTGGTCATGGACTACGTGTTCCAGTTCGCACGTTCATGGACACCCGGCAAGGCGATGGTGGTCGTTCTGGAGGCCACCTACACTGTCACCGATCCACCGCTCAAGCTTCTTCGGCGGGCTATTCCGCCGTTGCGTCTCGGGGGCGTGGCACTCGACCTGTCCTTCTTCGTTCTGATGATCATCGTTTACATCCTCATCAGTTTCGTGAGCACCGCTGCGAGAAGCGTGTGAACGATGAGCTTCCCCGCAGGCCTGGGGACAGTCCCGATACGGTCTTGCCGACTGCCGACGACTACGTAGAGGTGAAGAAGACATGCCGCTGACTCCCGAGGACGTGCGGAACAAGCAGTTCACGACCGTCCGCCTCCGAGAAGGCTATGACGAGGACGAGGTCGATGCCTTCCTCGACGAGGTCGAGTCCGAACTGACGCGCCTGCTGCGCGAGAACGAGGACCTGCGCGCCAAGCTGGCCGCTGCCACGCGCGCCGCCGCGCAGAACCAGCAGCAGCAGGGCATGCGCAAGCCGGAACCCCAGGACCAGCGTGGCCCCGGCGCCCCCGTGCCCGCGGCCATATCCGGCCCGCCGCAGCAGCAGCAGCAGCCGCAGATGGGCCCGCCGCAGCTGCCGGGCGGCCAGCCGCAGCTGCCCGCCGGCCCCGGCGGACACGGACCGCAGGGTCCGGGCATGGGTGGCCCCATGCAGCAGCACCCCATGGGTGGACCGCAGGGCATGGGCCAGCAGGGTATGGGCCAGCAGCAGGGCATGGGCCAGCAGTCCATGGGCGGCCAGAACCCGCTCGGCCAGCAGATGCAGCCCATGGGCCAGCAGATGCAGCCGATGGGGCAGCAGATGCAGCCCATGGGTCAGCCGATGCACCAGCAGCCGCAGCAGCTGCCGCAGCAGGGCCCCGGTGGCGACAGTGCCGCCCGCGTCCTGTCGCTGGCGCAGCAGACCGCCGACCAGGCGATCGCGGAGGCCCGCTCCGAGGCCAACAAGATCGTCGGCGAGGCCCGTTCGCGCGCCGAGGGTCTGGAGCGGGACGCCCGCGCCAAGGCCGACGCGCTGGAGCGGGACGCGCAGGAGAAGCACCGCGTCGCGATGGGCTCCCTGGAGTCCGCCCGCGCCACGCTGGAGCGCAAGGTCGAGGACCTGCGGGGCTTCGAGCGTGAGTACCGTACGCGCCTGAAGTCCTACCTGGAGTCGCAGCTGCGTCAGCTGGAGACCCAGGCCGACGACTCCCTGGCCCCGCCGCGGAACCCGGCCGGTCCCGCGCTGCCGCCGTCGCCGTCGCCTTCGATGGCTCCGGCCGGTGCGATGGGGCACTCCATGGGTGGTCCCTCGATGGGTGGCCCGTCCCCCATGGGCGGTCCCTCCCCGATGGGTGGCCCGTCGTACGGCGGCCAGCAGCAGATGTCCCCGGCGATGACCCAGCCGATGGCTCCGGTGCGGCCGGCTGCGCCGCAGCCGATGCAGCAGGCGCCGTCTCCCATGCGGGGCTTTCTGATCGACGAGGACGACAACTAGGCGCCGCGCCGTCTGTCGGCAGTCGCTTCACGGGCCGGGCCCGGGTTCCCATCGGAACCCGGGCCCGGCCCGTTCCCGTACCCGCGCGCGGCGCCGTTGCGGGGGCTCCGCCCCCGAGCCCCCGCGCCTCAAACGCCGGCGGGGCTGGAATGTGCCGCTGCGCGGCAATCCAGCCCCGCCGGCGTTTGAGGCGCGGGCGCGGAGCGCCGTGTAGTGAGCCGAGGGGGTAGCAAAGAGGCCCGCACCCCCGGTGAGGGGGTACGGGCCTCTTGGGCCGTTCGTTACGCCTTGCGGAGGCGGAAGGTCAGGCCGAGGGGTTCGTCCGTGAAGGCTTCGCCGTACGTGGCGTCGGCCTCGCCGGGGGCGAAGTCCGTGGACAGGACCTCGTCCGCGATCAGGGCCGCGTGGTCCGTCAGGGCCGTGACCACCTCCGGGGACTCGGAGGACCAGCGCAGGGCGATCCGGTCCGCCACGTCCAGGCCGGAGTTCTTCCGGGCCTCCTGGATCAGGCGGATCGCGTCACGCGCCAGCCCCGCGAGCCGCAGCTCCGGGGTGATCTCCAGGTCCAGGGCGACCGTCGCGCCCGAGTCCGAGGCCACCGACCAGCCCTCGCGCGGGGTCTCCGTGATGATGACCTCCTCCGGGGAGAGGGAGACCTCGTCACCGTTGACCGAGACGGTCGCGGAGCCCGAGCGCAGGGCCAGCGACAGGGCCGCCGCGTCGGCCGCGGACACCGCCTTCGCCACGTCCTGGACGCCCTTGCCGAAGCGCTTGCCCAGCGCACGGAAATTGGCCTTCGCCGTGGTGTCCACCAGGGACCCGCCGACCTCGGAGAGCGAGGCCACGGAGGAGACGTTCAGCTCCTCGGTGATCTGGGCCTGGAGCTCCGGGGAGAGCGCGTCGAAGCCCACCGCACCGACCAGCGCCCGCGACAGCGGCTGGCGGGTCTTGACGCCCGACTCCGCACGGGTCGCACGGCCCAGCTCCACGAGGCGGCGTACCAGCAGCATGTGCTGCGAGAGCGCCGGGTCCACCTGGGCGGCGTCCGACTCCGGCCAGGAGGAGAGGTGCACCGACTCGGGGGCCTCGGGGGTGACCGGGACGATCATGTCCTGCCAGACCCGCTCCGTGATGAAGGGGGTGAGGGGGGCCATGAGGCGGGTGACGGTCTCGACGACCTCGTGCAGGGTGCGCAGCGCGCCCTTGTCGCCCTGCCAGAAGCGGCGGCGCGAGCGGCGGACGTACCAGTTGGACAGGTCGTCCACGAACGTGGACAGCAGCTTGCCGGCGCGCTGGGTGTCGTACGCCTCCATCGCGTCCGTGACCTCGGCGACGAGGGCGTGGAGCTCGGACAGGAGCCACCTGTCCAGGACCGTGCGGTCCGCCGGGGCCGGGTCCGAGGCGGAGGGCGCCCAGTTCGACGTACGGGCGTACAGGGCCTGGAAGGCGACCGTGTTCCAGTACGTGAGGAGGGTCTTGCGGACGACCTCCTGGATCGTGCCGTGGCCCACGCGGCGGGCCGCCCACGGGGAGCCGCCGGCCGCCATGAACCAGCGCACCGCGTCCGCGCCGTGCTGGTCCATGAGCGGGATCGGCTGGAGGGTGTTGCCCAGGTGCTTGGACATCTTGCGGCCGTCCTCGGCGAGGATGTGGCCCAGGCAGACCACGTTCTCGTAGGAGGACTTGTCGAAGACGAGGGTGCCGACCGCCATCAGCGTGTAGAACCACCCGCGCGTCTGGTCGATGGCCTCCGAGATGAACTGCGCCGGGTAGCGCTTCTCGAAGATCTCCTTGTTCTTGTGCGGGTAGCCCCACTGCGCGAACGGCATCGAGCCCGAGTCGTACCAGGCGTCGATGACCTCGGGCACGCGGACGGCGGTCAGCGAGCAGCCCTCGGCGGTGCAGGTGAAGGTGACGTCGTCGATGTACGGGCGGTGCGGGTCCAGGGCGGACTGGTCCTGCCCGGACAGCTCGCTCAGCTCCGCGCGCGAGCCCACGCAGGTGAGGTGGTTCTCCTCGCAGCGCCAGATCGGCAGCGGGGTGCCCCAGTAGCGGTTGCGGGACAGCGCCCAGTCGATGTTGTTGTTCAGCCAGTCGCCGAAGCGGCCCTGCTTGACCGAGTCCGGGAACCAGTTCGTCTTCTCGTTCTCCCGCAGCATCGCGTCCTTGACGGCGGTGGTGCGGATGTACCAGGACGGCTGCGCGTAGTAGAGCAGGGCCGTGTGGCAGCGCCAGCAGTGCGGGTAGCTGTGCTCGTAGGCGATGTGATTGAAGAGCAGGCCGCGGGCGTCGAGGTCGGCGGTCAGCTTCTCGTCGGCCTTCTTGAAGAAGACGCCGCCGACCAGCGGGACCTCCTCCTCGAAGGTGCCGTCGGGGCGGACCGGGTTCACGACCGGCAGGCCGTAGGCGCGGCAGACCGCGAGGTCGTCGGCACCGAAGGCGGGGGACTGGTGGACCAGACCGGTGCCGTCCTCGGTCGTGACGTACTCGGCGTTCACGACGTAGTGGGCCGGGGCCGGGAACTCGACCAGGTCGAAGGGGCGCTCGTACGTCCAGCGCTCCATCTCCTTGCCCGTGAAGGACTCGCCGGTGGCCTCCCAGCCCTCGCCGAGGGCCTTCTCCAGCAGCGGCTGGGCGACGACCAGCTTCTCCTCGCCGTTGGTGGCCACCACGTACGTGACGTCCGGGTGCGCGGCGACGGCGGTGTTCGAGACCAGGGTCCAGGGGGTGGTCGTCCAGACCAGCAGCGCCGCCTCGCCCGCGAGGGGGCCGGAGGTCAGCGGGAAGCGGACGAAGACCGAGGGGTCGACGACCGTCTCGTAGCCCTGGGCCAGCTCGTGGTCGGAGAGGCCGGTGCCGCAGCGCGGGCACCAGGGGGCGACGCGGTGGTCCTGGGTGAGCAGGCCCTTGTTGAAGATCTCCTTCAGCGACCACCACACGGACTCGACGTACTCGGGGTCCATGGTCCGGTAGGCGTCGTCCAGGTCGACCCAGTAGCCCATCCGGGTCGTGAGCTCCGCGAACGCGTCGGTGTGGCGGGTCACGGACTCGCGGCACTTGTCGTTGAACTCGGCGATGCCGTACGCCTCGATGTCCTGCTTGCCGTTGAAGCCGAGCTCCTTCTCGACGGCGAGCTCGACGGGCAGGCCGTGGCAGTCCCAGCCGGCCTTGCGGGCCACGTGGTAGCCGCGCATGGTGCGGAACCGGGGGAAGACGTCCTTGAAGACGCGGGCCTCGATGTGGTGCGCGCCGGGCATGCCGTTCGCGGTCGGCGGGCCCTCGTAGAAGACCCACTCGGGGCGGCCCTCGGACTGCTCCAGGGTCTTGGCGAAGGTCTTGCTCTCGCGCCAGAAGTCGAGGACGGCGTGCTCGAGGGCAGGCAGGTCGACCTGGGCGGGGACCGGGCGGTACTGCGGCGGTGTGGTCATGAGGCTGAACTCTTCCTCCGGCGGGATGTCACTTCCGTCCGGAGGGACGAGAGCCTTGGATGCTCCCGCGGTACCACCCTCCTTGGCCTCCGGACTGGTCCGGCGGCCCCCTCATTGGGGTGCGAAGCCGGTTCTAGTCGCCCCACGGGGATCCGTTACGGGCTTTCTTCCGGCGGCTCAGGGGTGATCCTTCACATCGCGCTCGCCCCCGGGCTCTCACCGTCCCCGGGTCGCTCCTGGCTGCGTCCGACGCTACTCGTCCCCATCCATGCCTCTCGCTGCGGCCCAGTGTACGGGGCCGGGGGGCGCTCGGCAGACCGGTTTACGGGCGCCCGCGCGGGGGCGGCCGGCACGGCGTGGCGGGGGCGCGGGAGGGCCTCTCGGGTGACCCGAATGGGCCGACGCGCCGGTACGGATTCCCGTGGGGCGCGTGGGGCGGATTACCGGGCTTCCGGATGGGCACAACGGATGCAGGTTGACCTCGACGGATGCGTGCCCCGTTGCCGCGGGACCGGCGCCGATTTATCGTTCCGGCACGATTCGCGAGCAATGATCACAGTATGTGAAGGGGCCGCGGCCATGGTGGCGAAGAAGACCGCCGGTACTGCCGGAGAGGCGCTGGCCGAAGCACCTGTGAAGAAGGCGCCGGCCAAGAGGGCGAACGCCGTCAAGGCGGCCGTCGCGAAGAAGGCGGCACCGGCCGAGAAGGCACCCGCGAAGAAGGCGGCGGCCAAGAAGGCGCCCGCGAAGAAAGCGCCGGCGAAGAAGGCGACCGACAAGCAGGCGACCGCCGTCAAGAAGGCGACTGCCGTCGCGAAGCGGCAGGCCACGGCCAAACCGGCCGGGGCCGAGGGGGCGGCGCAGGCCGCTGTGAAGACGGGAGTCCGCAAAGTGGTTGCCAAGAAGAGCACCGGTACGGCGAGGAAGACGGCTGCGGCCGCCACCAGCGGCCTGCCCAAGGTGAGGGTCACGGCGGCCACCACGCCCGGTGAGCTCGCCGTACGGCCCGGGGAGGACCCCTGGACGCAGGCGGAGGTCGACGAGGCCCGCAGCGAGCTGATGAGCGAGGTGCTCAGACTGCGCGCCGAGCTCGACGCCTCGGAGGTGGCCATCTCGGGCCTGATGCGGGACTCGGGCGACGGCGCGGGCGACGACCAGGCCGACACGGGCACCAAGAACATCACCCGGGAGTCCGAGCTGGCCCTCGCGGCGAACGCCACCTCGATGCTGGAACAGACCGAGCGGGCCCTGGAACGCCTGGAGGCGGGCACGTACGGGATCTGCGAGAACTGCGGGAAGCCCATCGGCAAGGCCAGGATGCAGGCCTTCCCTCGGGCCACCCTGTGCGTGGACTGCAAGCAGAAGCAGGAGCGGCGGCACTAGGCGGCACTAGGGGGACCGAACTGGGGAGGGCCGGGGCGGGCGGCCGGTGGGTGGCCTGACGTACCCTCGTGTCTCGTCAGGGTCCAGCAGGAGCCTGGTCCGAACCAGTTCGAGGGACTCACGTGGCAGAGGCGGAGCGCATCATCGGTACGCCGGACGTCGGGGACGACACCCAGCCCGAGTCCGCCGAGCCCAAGGGGCACCGGCGGATCGTGGCCCTGCTCGTCGTGGCCGTCCTCGCGTACCTGCTGGATCTCGGCAGCAAGATGCTGGTCGTGGCCAAGCTGGAGCACCAGCCGCCGATCGAGATCATCGGCGACCTGCTGCGGTTCGAGGCGGTCCGCAACGCAGGCGCCGCCTTCGGCTTCGGCGAGGCCTTCACGATCATCTTCACGTGCATCGCGGCCACCGTGATCGTGGTGATCATCCGGCTGGCGCGCAAGCTCTACAGCCTGCCGTGGGCGATCGCGCTGGGTCTGCTGCTCGGTGGTGCGCTGGGCAATCTGACCGACCGGATCTTCCGCTCGCCCGGCGTGTTCCGGGGAGCGGTGGTCGACTTCATCGCCCCGTCCCACTTCGCCGTCTTCAACCTCGCCGACTCGGCGATCGTGTGCGGCGGCATCCTGATCGTCCTGCTGTCCTTCCGGGGGCTGGACCCGGACGGGACCGTCCACAAGGACTGATCGCGGGAAAGCTCCTCTGCCGAGTCCTGCATACTCGACAGGTGAGTACGATTCCCGAGATCCGCACCCTGCCCGTTCCCGATGGCCTCGAGGGCGAGCGCGTAGACGCCGCCATCGCCCGTATGTTCGGATTTTCCCGGACGAAGGCGGCCGAACTCGCGGCCGCGGGGAAGGTGTCGGTCGACGGCAGTGTCGTCGGGAAGTCCGAGCGCGTACACGGTGGCGCCTGGCTCGAAGTCGAGATGCCCGCGCCGCCGCGGCCGGTCGAGGTCGTGGCCGAGCCCGTCCCGGGCATGGAGATCGTCCATGACGACGACGACATCGTCGTCATCATGAAGCCGGTGGGCGTCGCCGCCCACCCGAGCCCCGGCTGGACCGGCACCACCGTCATCGGCGGCCTCGCCGCCGCCGGCTACCGGATCTCGACCTCCGGCGCGTCCGAGCGCCAGGGCATCGTGCACCGCCTCGACGTCGGCACGTCCGGCCTGATGGCCGTGGCCAAGTCCGAGCGGGCGTACACCTCGCTGAAGAACCAGTTCCGCGAGCGGATCGTGGACAAGCGTTACCACGCGCTGGTGCAGGGACACCCGGACCCGATGAGCGGCACGATCGATGCGCCGATCGGGCGGCACCCCAGCGCGGACTACAAGTGGGCCGTGATCCAGGAGGGCAAGGACTCGGTCACCCACTACGACCTGATCGAGGCCTTCCGGGCCGCCTCGCTGCTGGACATCAAGCTGGAGACCGGGCGTACGCACCAGATCCGCGTGCACATGTCCGCGCACCGGCACCCCTGCGTCGGCGACCTGACGTACGGCGCCGACCCGACGGTGGCGAAGCGGCTGGGGCTGACCCGGCAGTGGCTGCACGCGGTGCGGCTCGGCTTCGAGCACCCGTCGGACGGGCGGTGGGTGGAGTTCGAGAGCACCTACCCGGCGGACCTCCAGCACGCGCTGGACGTGATCCGGGCCGAGAGCGAGTGAGCTCCGCCGGTTACGAGGTCCGGATCGCCGTCGGCGAGGCCGACCTCGCGGCCTGCTTCGCCGTGCGGTCCGAGGTGTTCGTGACCGAGCAGTCCGTGCCGGAGTCGATCGAGTACGACGCCTACGACGCGGATGCGGTGCACCTGCTGGCCGTGGGGCCGGACGGGGTGGCGCTGGGCACCGGGCGGCTGCTGTCCGGCGCCGCCGCGCTGGCCAAGACCGGGGTCGAGGGGGTCGGCTCGCTGGGGCGGCTGGCCGTACGGAAGTCCGCGCGGGGGCTGGGTGTGGGCGTGGCGCTGGTCCACGCCATCGAGGCGGAGGCGGGCCGGATGGGCCTCGCGGCCGTTGATCTGGGGGCGCAGACCCATGCGGTCGGCTTCTACGAGCGGCTCGGCTACGTGGCCTACGGCCCGGAGTTCCAGGACGCGGGCATCCCGCACCGCTCTATGCGGCGTCGTCTGCCGTAGCCCTGGCGGAGTTTGAGGCGCGGGCGCGGAGCGCCGTAGGGGTTCGGGGCGGAGCCCCGACACGCGGGGGCAGCCTGTCACCGGGCACGGCCAAGCGCAGCGGACTGGCAGGGTGGGGGAGTGGATCAGCTTGCTCTGCTCTTCGTGTTGCTGCTCGGGGCCGTGGTCACGGTGCCGCTCGGGGACCGGCTGGGACTGCCCGCGCCCGTACTCATGACCATCGGCGGGGTGGGCCTCGCGCTGGTGCCCGCCGTGCCCAACGTCGACGTTCCGCCCGAGTTCATCCTGCCGCTGGTCCTGCCGCCGCTGCTGTACGCCTCCGCGCAGCGCACCTCCTGGCGGCAGTTCGCCTCGAACGTCCGGCCGATCCTCCTGCTCGCCGTGGCCCTGGTGTTCGTCACGACCGCCGCCGTCGCCGCCGTCGCGCACGCCGTCGTGCCCGGGCTGCCGATCGCCGCGGCCGTCGCGCTCGGCGCGCTCGTGGCTCCGCCCGACCCGGTCGCCGCCACCGCCGTCGCCGGATCGCTCGGGCTGCCCCGCCGCATGGTCTCGATCCTGGAGGGCGAGGGGCTCTTCAACGACGTGACGGCGATCGTGCTCTATCACGTGGCCGTCGCCGCCGCCGTCAGCGGCAGTTTCTCCTGGCCGGACGCGCTCGGGGAGTTCGTGCTCTCCGCCGTGGTGGCCGTGGCCGTCGGGCTCGCGCTCGGCTGGGCCGCCCACCGGCTCATGGGCGGGCTGGGCGACGCCACGCTGCAGATCGGGCTGACGCTGCTGGTGCCCTTCGTGGCGTACGTGCTGGCCGAGGAATTCCAGGGTTCGGGGGTGCTGGCGGTCCTGACCACCGCCCTGTTCCTGGCCGAGTACGCGAACGACGCCGACGACGTGCTGGGGCGGCTCGCCGGGCACACCTTCTGGGAGGTCGTCGACATGCTGGTCACGGGGGTGGCCTTCGGGCTGATCGGGCTGGAGCTCCACAACGTCTTCGGTACGGCCAAGGGCCGCGAGTGGGAGATGACCGGCTGGGCCGCGGCCGTGGTCGCGGTGGTGGTCGTCGTACGGCTGGTGTGGCTGCTGCCGGCCGGCTGGCTCGCCAAGAAGCTGCACGGGCGGCGCGACTACGAGGAGGAGATCCCGCTCAGCTGGCGGGAGAGCGTGGTGATGTGGTGGGCCGGGATGCGCGGGGTGGCCTCCGTGGCCCTGGCGCTGGCCATTCCCCTCCGTACGGACGCCGGTGAGCCCTTTCCCGGGCGGGACCAGATCATCTTCATCGCGTTCGCGGTGATCATGACGACCCTGATCTGCCAGGGGCTGACCCTGCCGTGGCTGGTGCGGCGGCTGGGGGTGGAGGCCGACTCGGACGCGGAGCGCGAGACCGAGCGGCAGCTGGCGATCCGCGCGGCCAAGGCCGCGAAGCGGCGGCTGAAGGAGATCGAGGAGGTGGAGGAGCTCCCGGAGGACCTGGTGGAGACGCTGTACCGGCGCGCGTACGACGTGGGGGCCCGGATCAGCCCCGACATGGTGGACGAGGAGCGGCGCGAGGCGTACGTGCAGCGGGTGTCACGGATCCGGGACACCCAGCGGATCCAGCGAGAGATGATGTCGGCCGCCCGCCACGAGGTGCTGGCCGCCCGCAGCGAACCCGGCGCCGATCCGGAGATCGTGGACCGGGTGCTGCGGTACCTGGACGTACGGAGCCTGCGGTAGCCGACGGACGGAACTGCAGGCCGGCGTCGGGAATCAGACCTGGTAGCGGCCCGGCGCGAAGAGCGAGAGGTTCGCCGCGACCCAGTCCGAGGTGCGGCGCAGGCCCTCCGTGAGGGAGACCTCCGGCTTCCAGCCCGCCCAGTCGCGGGCGCGGGAGTTGTCCGAGAGGAGGCGGTGGACCTCGCTGCCCGAGGGGCGCAGCCGGGCCGGGTCCACGACCACCTCCGCCTCCCGCCCCGAAGCGGCGATCAGCGCCCGCGCCAGGTCGCCGATGGAGATCTCCTCGCCCGTGCCGAGGTTGACCACCTCGCCGAGCGCCCGGTCGCACTCCGCCACCGCGAGGAATCCCGCGGCGGTGTCCGTGACGTACGTGAAGTCACGGGTGGGGGTGGTCGAACCCAGGCGTATCTCGCGGGAGCCCGCGTGGAGCTGCGCCAGGATCGTCGGGATGACGGCACGGGCCGACTGGCGCGGCCCGTACGTGTTGAAGGGGCGCACCACCGTCACCGGCAGTTCGAAGGCGTGGTGGAAGGAGAGCGCCATCATGTCCGCGCCGATCTTCGACGCGGAGTACGGGGACTGCGGCTGGAGCGGGTGGCTCTCGGAGATGGGCGCCGTGAGGGCCGTCCCGTAGACCTCGCTGGTGGAGGTGTGGACCAGGCGGCGCACGCGGTGGCGGCGGCAGGCCTCGGCCACGTTCTCCGTGCCGGTCACGTTCGTCTGCACGTAGGCGCCCGGCGAGGCGTAGCTGTACGGGATGCCGATCAGCGCCGCCAGGTGGAAGACGGTGTCGCAGCCGGCCACGGCGTCGCTGACCCGGCCCGCGTCGCGGATGTCGCCCGCCCACATCTCCACCGGGCCGTCCGGGTCGGCGAGGTAGCGGGCCAGGTGGCCCTTCTCGGCGTACGGCTTGTAGTGCACGAAGGCGCGCACCCGCGCGCCCCGCGCCACCAGCAGGTCCACCAGCGTCGAGCCGATGAAGCCCTCGGCGCCGGTGACGAGGACGGTGCGGTCGGTCCAGCTGTTCATACTCGCTCCAGGGTGGGAAGACGGACGCCGGCCACGCGGAGGACCTCCGCGGCCAGCAGTTCGGCGGCCCGCGCGTGCGGGCCGGGGTCGGCGGCGCCGGCCATCGCCGTCAGCCGGGCCGGATCGGCCAGCAGCGGGCCGATCAGGCCGGCGAGGCGTTCGGCGGTGGTCTCGGCATCGGGCAGCAGCAGCCCGGCGCCCGTGTCGGACAGCACGCGCGCGTTGTGGGTCTGGTGGTCGCCCGGGGCGTACGGGTAGGGCACGAGCAGGGCCGGGACCCCGGTCGCCGCCAGCTCCGCGACCGTCGCCGAACCGGCCCGGCACACCACCAGGTCGGCGGCCGCGTACACCAGGTCCATCCGGTCCAGGTACGGCACGGCCCGGGCGATGCGCTGCCCGCCGGACGACGCGAGCTCGGCGATGGTGTCCGGCAGCGCCGCCGGACCCGTCTTGACCAGCAGCTGTACGTCGTCCCGGTGCTGCCACAGCCCGGCCAGCCCGGTGGCGGCCCGGGTCAGGCGCACGGCGCCCAGGCTGCCGCCGTTGAAGACGACCAGCCGCCGCCCCTCGGGGACCCCCAAGGCCCGCCGCGCCTCCGCGCGCAGGGCCGCCCGGTCCGGCCGGGCGAGTTCCGCGAGGCCGGAGAGGGCCGCGGAGATCGGCATTCCGGTGGTCAGCGCCCGCGCCCCGCCCGCCAGGTGGCGCCGGCTGCGGTCGAAGGCCACCGCGACGTGCGGAGTGAGCCGGGCCGCGAACTGGTTGGCGCGGCCGGGCACCGCGTTGGACTCGTGGATCACGGCGGGCAGCCCGGCCAGCCGCGCCCCGAGCACGGCGGGCGCACTCGGGTAGCCGCCCATGCCGACGACCACGTGCGCGCCCTGCGCCCGGATCACCGACCGGGCCTGGTGCGCCGAGCGCATCAGCGCCGCGGGCAGCAGGTAGCGCTTCGCGCCCAGCGCCGGGTCGAAGGGGATCATGTCGACGGTGTGCAGCCGGTAGCCGGCGCCCGGGATCAGCTCGGTCTCCAGGCCCCGCTCGGTCCCGATGAACGAGACGACGGCGCCGGGGACGGCCGCGCGCAGCGCCTCGGCGAGAGCCAGGCCCGGATAGATGTGTCCGCCGGTGCCGCCCGCACCGATGACGACGGAGAGTGCCGCAGGTGTGTGTCGAGTGGTCATGGACGCACACTCCCGGTGCGCCCTAAGAAGGTTCTAAGAGGTTCGCATCCATGCCTTTGGCAGGCTTTGCCCATGAGCTCCCTGAGCAGGCATCGGATTCTGGTGGTGGACGACGAGCCCGAGGTACGGGCCGCCGTCGAGGACGGGCTGGCCGTCGAGGGGTACGAGGTGCGGGGCGCCGCGGACGGGCTGGCGGCGCTCTCGGAGGTGGCGGCCTGGGAGCCCGACGCGGTCGTGCTGGACGTGATGATGCCGGTGCTCGACGGGCTCGGGGTGTGCCGGCAGCTGCGCGCGCTGGGCGACCGTACGCCCGTACTCGTACTCACCGCACTGGACTCCGTCAGCGAACGCGTGGACGGGCTGGAGGCCGGGGCCGACGACTACCTCGTCAAGCCGTTCGCCCTGGACGAGCTGGTCGCGCGGGTACGGGCGCTGCTGCGGAGGGCCGCGCCCGAGCCCCCGGGCGCCGCTCCGCTCGCCTTCGCCGACCTCGTCCTGGACCCGGAGACCCGGACCGGGCGGCGCGGCGGGCGGCCGCTGGAGTTCAGCCGGACCGAGGCCGCGCTGCTGGAACTGCTCCTGCGCCACCCCGGCCAGGTGCTCCCGCGCGAGCTGATCCTGGAGCTGGTGTGGGGACGGGACTTCGGGCCGGACTCCAACTCCCTCGCGGTGTACGTCGGCTACCTGCGCCGGAAACTGGAGGCCGCGGGCGAGCCCCGGCTGGTCCACACCGTGCACGGGGTCGGCTACCGGCTGGACGCGGCATGAGCGGATCCGAGGGGCGGGGGCGGGGACGCCGGCGGCTCGGCGCGGCCTGGCGCAGACGTCGGCCGCTGCGGACCCGGCTGGCGCTGGCCGTCACCGCGGCCGTGGCCCTGGTGGCGCTGGGGGTGTGCGCGGCGGCGTTCCTCGTCGTACGGTCCGCGCTCTACCGGCAGCTCGACCTCAGCCTCGTCCAGTCCGCCCGGCTCGCCGCGCAGCGCAACCCGGGGGCCGGTCCCGGGCCACTGGCCGGGGAATGCCGCTTCCTGGCGGCGCCCGCGTGTGCGGAGGTGGTGGCGGCCGACCCGGCCAAGGATCCCGGTACGCCGGGCCTGCTGCCGGTGGCCCCGGCCGCGCGGGAGGTCGCCGCGGGCGAGCGGGCCCCGTACTACACCGACTTCACGCTGGCCGGGCATCCCGCCCGGATGCTCACCACCGACTACGCCAAGGGGCGGGCGCTCCAGGTCGCGTTGCGGGCCGACACAGTCGAGGACGGCATCGAGGAGGCCGCGTGGTGGCTCGTCCTGACGGCGGCGGCCGGGGTGCTGCTCGCCGCCGTCCTCGGCCACTGGGTCTCCCGGACGGGGTTGGCCCCGGTCACCCGGCTCACGGCGACGGCCGAGCGGATCGCCGCCACCCGGGATCCGCGGCACCGGATCGAACTCCCGCCGCGGGGGCCTTCCGGGCGGGAGGACGAGATCACCCGGCTGGCCGGGAGCTTCAACACCATGCTGGGGGAGCTGGAACAGTCCGTCACCGCGCAGCGGAGGCTGGTCGCGGACGCCTCGCACGAGCTGCGGACCCCGCTGACGGCGCTGCGGACCAACGCGGAGCTGCTGGCACGGGCCGAGCGGCTCACGCCGGAGCAGCGGGATCGGGCGTCGGCCGCGCTGGGGCGGCAGTTGCGGGAGGTGACGGGGCTCGTGAACGACCTGATCGAGCTGGCGCGGGACGAGGAGCCGCAACCGCTGGTGGAACAGGTCCGGCTGGACCGGCTCGTGGAGCACGGGGTGGAGGCGGCGCGGGCGCACTGGCCGGGCGTGCCGTTTCAGGTGCGGGTGGAGCAGGTGGTCGTGCCGGGGGTGCCGGCGAGGCTGAGCCGGCTGATCGGGAACCTGCTCGACAACGCGGCGAAGTTCAGTGCCGCCGGGCTGCCGGTGGAGGTGGAGCTGGTGGTGCCCGCCGGGGCCGGCGGGCCGGAGCTGACCGTGCGGGATCACGGGCCGGGGATCACGGCCGAGGACCTGCCGTACGTCTTCGACCGGTTCTACCGGGCCAATGCGGCGCGGGCGCTGCCGGGGTCGGGGCTGGGGCTGGCCATGGCGCGGCAGATCGCGCGGGCCCATGGTGCGGAGTTGGTGGCGGAGGCTGCCCCGGGCGGGGGCGCGCTGTTCCGGCTGACGTTCTGACCCGACTGCGGGTCCGTTGCTGGGGGCGCTGCCCCCAGACCCCCGCGCCTCAAACTCCCCCAGACTCCGTCCGGGGGGACCCCCAGGCGAGGCTGGATTTGGCTGATGCCGTCTGAGGCGCCGGGAGTCAGGGCGCCGGGCGGGGGGCGGCCTCTGAAGTGGCGATGCGGGGCAAGGCGTAGGGGTGGTGGGTCACCAGCCAGGTGATCAGACGCTCGCGGACCGCACAGCGGACCGTCCAGAGGTCGTCCGCGTCCTTCGCCGTGACCACCGCGCGGACCTGGACCGTGTGCGGTGTTGTGTCCGTCACGGCCAGGCCGGAGCCGCGGGCGTCCCACTCCGGGATGTCCTTGAGGATGTTCTGGAACTGCTCCCGCATGAGGTCGAGAGGGGCGCTGTGGTCCAGGTGCCAGAAGACGGTGCCGGTCATCTGGGCGCCGCCGCGCGACCAGTTTTCGTACGGCCTGCTTGTGAAATACGACACAGGCATTGTGATGCGCCGCTCGTCCCAGGTGCGGACGGTCAGGGACGTCAGGGTGATCTCCTCGACCTTGCCCCACTCCTTGTCGACCACCACCGTGTCGCCGATGCGGACGGTGTCGCCGAAGGCGATCTGGAGGCCGGCGAACAGGTTGCCCAGCGAGGACTGGGCGCCGATGCCCACGACGATGCCGAGCACACCCGCGGACGCCATCATCGAGGCGCCGAGCGTACGCATCGGCGGGAAGGTCAGGAGCATGGCCGCCCCCGCGACCAAGACGACGATCGCGGTGACTGCCCGGTGGATCAGAGTGACCTGGGTGCGGACCCGGCGGACCCGGGCGTCGTCCTGGGTCACCGCGGCGTAGCGCGCGTACGTGGAGTCGACGGCGGCGGTCGCGATGCGCACCGCCAGCCAGGACACGGAGGCGATCAGTGCCAGGGTGAGGGTCCGGCCGACGGCGAAGGCGTGGTCGGGCAGGATCCCGGCGATGCGGTAGGACGCTCTGAGCAGAGAGGTGCAGAGCACGACCTGGAACGGCAGGCGGCAGCGGCGCAGCAGGCCCCACAGGGGGGTCTCGCTGTGCCGGGCGTCGGCCCGACGCAGCAGCAGGTCCAGAATCCACCCGGCGACCAGGGTGATGACCAGCGTGCCGCCGACGACCGTGACGGGGCGCAGGACGGTCTCCATTTCCATGGGTATGAACGTAACCGGAAGCGGTCCGCGCAAACTGGCACGATGGGGGCATGAACATCATGCTGTTCCATTCGACGTACGGGCTGCGGCCCGCGGTACAGGAGGCGGCCGACCGGCTGCGCGCGGCCGGTCACCAGGTGCACGTGCCGGACCTCTTCGAGGGGCGCACCTTCGAGACCGTCGCGGAGGGCCTGGCCCACCAGGACGAGGTAGGCCGTGACGAGCTGCTCAAGCGCGCGGTGCTGGCCTCGGCCCCTTACTCCGACCAGGGTCTGGTCTACGCCGGGTTCTCCTTCGGCGGCTCCATCGCGCAGCACCTGGCGCTGGCCGACGAGAAGGCGCGCGGGCTGCTGCTCCTGCACGGGACGGCGGACCTGGAGGACGAGGCCTCGGTGGACGAGCTGCCCGTGCAGCTGCACGTCGCGGACCCGGACCCCTACGAGCCGCACGACTGGCTGACGGCCTGGTACCTGCGGATGCAGCGGGCCGGGGCCGATGTGGAGGTCCACAGCTACCCGGGCGCCGGGCACCTGTTCACCGACCCGGGGCTGGACGACTACGACGCCGAGGCGTCCGAGAAGACCTGGAACGTCGCGATCGGTTTCCTCGACTCCCTGTAGGACCCTCGCAGGAACCCTTCGCAGGGCGCGTTCAGCCGCGGGGTGCCGGTTTCCGGGGCAGGGACGGCGGCGGGCCGAAGCGGCCGCCGGCGGGCGGAGCCGGGGGTGGCGGGACCCGGTCCGCCAGGGTGGGCGGCGGGGCGGTGTCGCCGAAGGCGACCGCCGCGAGCCGTGCGTCCAGGTGCTCGGGGGTGGGCCGGGCCTGCGGATCGCGGACCAGCAGGTCCGCCAGTACGGGGCCCAGGGCGCCGGCCCGTTGTGCGGGCGGGACGGTGGCGTCCAGGACGGCGGCCAGCGTGGCCAGACTGGTGGCCCGCCGCATCGGGCTGACCCCCTCGACGCACACGTACAGCATCACGCCGAGCGACCACAGGTCGGAGGCGGGCAGATCCTCGCCCCGGATCCGTTCGGGCGCCAGGTACTCGGGGGTCCCGATGATGTCCCCGGCCGGTGTCAGAGAGGGGGCGTCCTGGATCGCGGCGATGCCGAAGTCCGTCAGGACCGCGGAACCGTCCGCCCGCAGCAGGACGTTGGCGGGTTTCACGTCCCGGTGACGGATCCCGGCGGCGTGCGCCGCGCGGAGTCCGGCGAGGACCTCGCGGCCGATCCGGGCCGTCTCGGCCGGTGCCAGCGGGCCCCGGTCCAGACGGTGCTGGAGGGATGCGCCGGGCAGCAGCTCCATCACCAGCCACGGGTGCGGGTCCTCGTCCACGATGTGGTGGATGGTGACCACGTTGGGGTGGTTGATCCGGGCCTGGGCGCGGGCCTCGCGCAGTACGCGTGCGCGCAACTGCCGCGAGGCCTCGCCCTCCTCGTGACCGACGGGCGGCCGGACCTCCTTGACCGCCACGTCGCGGTGCAGGACACGGTCCAGCGCTCTCCAGACCGTGCCCATGCCCCCGCTGCCGAGCTTCTCAATCAGCTCGAACCGTCCGTCGATCACGTCCCCCGGCGCGCTCATGGCGCCAGGGTAGGCGAGAGGGCGTCAGCCCGCCCGGTAAGCCGTCCAGCTGCTCGACATGCGGGCGACCTGGCCGGCGGTGAACTGGTACATGCAGGAGTCGTACGTGTAGTCCATGAAGTTGCGGATCGGGTCCGCGCCCGGCTTGCTGGCGCAGCTGTCGCGACCGGTCGGGCACTCGTACGCGGCGCTCTTCTCGGCCGGGGTGTCGGAGACGTAGTCGCCGTTTCCGTTACAGCCGCCCTGGAAGGTGTGGTAGAGCCCCAGCCAGTGACCGACCTCGTGGGTCGCGGTGTCACCCTCGTTGTAGTTGGCCGCGGAACCGCCGGGCAGCGAGCTGTCCAGCACGACCACGCCGTCCATCTTGGGGGTGGAGGCGTAGGAGGTCGGGAAGGTCGCCCAGCCGAGCAGGCCGCCGGAGAGGTTGGCGGTGTAGAAGTTGAGCGCGCCCGGACCACCCTTGCGCAGGGTGTTCTTCATGTCCTTCTCGGCCTGGGAGCCGGAGGCCAGGTTGTACCAGCTCGCGTTGTCCGTGTAGTCGGTGGACGCGAGGGTGAACTGGAAGTTCGTGTTCACATTGCCGGTGCCCTGGCCGCCGTAGGCCGCGTTGAGGACCGACAGCTGGCTGCTGACGTCCGTGGCCGAGAGCTTGCCGGTGGTGCCCGAGTGCACGACGTGGAAGTACACCGGGATGTTCACGACGGCCTCGGCCGCGGCGAGGCTGCGCTGCGGCTGGTTCTTGAGGGCCTTGTCCAGCTTCGACTTGAGGTCGGCGTCCATGGCCTTCGCCTGGGCCTCGGTGACCTCGTTGGGCTCGTCGGCCTGCTCGTCGTGGGCGCGGGTGACGCGGGCGTTGGCAGCGGCCCCGGTCGTGCCTTCCTCGGCGCAGACCTCGGCGGGGGTCTTGGCGGCCGCGAGCGTGGTGGGGGCGGCGAGCGGCGTGAAGGCCAGGGTTCCGGCCAGAACCGCCGTGCCCATCAGGCGGCGGCGAAGAAGGGGGGATATGCGGGCAATTGCGCGCACGTGTGCTCCTCGCGGGTGGGGGGTGGTGGGGGGTGATGGCCTGAAGGATCTTCTTCAGCTGGCGGGAAGCTTATGTGTGCATGACATATTCAGGTCAAGAGGCTTGCGTAAAAGATTTGTTGCGAGAAACGCACAAGGGGCGCCTGGTATGTACCAGGCGCCCCTTCGGGCAGGAAATTTGACGGTCAATCAGCGAACCGGCTGATAGGCCCGCTCCACCTTCTGGGTGCCGTTCAGCGTGCGGTAGGAGCGGGTCCACGCGGCGGTGGCGTCCTGCCGCCGCTTGTCGGACACCACGTAGTAGTCCATCTGCGAGCGCTCCGCCGTCACGTCGAGCACGCCGTAGCCGTGCGCGTCCATGTCGAGCCACTTCACGTGCCAGTTGGCGGCCTTGACGGCCGACTCGGCGACCAGCGAGACCGTGTCCGGCAGCACGTGCAGGATGTCGTCCAGGTTGTCCGAGGTCACCGAGGTGACCACGAACTCGGTCGCCGCCGTCCCCGAACCGGGGTACGTGGCCATGTTCATGGGGACCTCGTTCGCCCACGCCATGTGGATGTCGCCGGTCAGGAACACCGTGTTCTTGACGCCGCGGTCCTTGAGGTGGCCCAGCAGCTCCTTGCGGTCGTCGGTGTACCCGTCCCACTGGTCCACGTTGACCGCGATGCCGCCCTCGGGCAGACCGAGCAGCTTGGCCAGCGGCCCCAGCAGGTGCGCGGGCAGCGAGGCGAAGGCCACCGGCGAGATCATCACCGAGGTGCCGACCAGCTTCCAGGTCGCGCTCGAGCCCGCCAGGCCCGACTTGAGCCAGTCCAGCTGGGCGCGGCCGGTGATGGTGCGCTCCGGGTCGTCCACCGAGCCGCTGCCGACCTTGACCTGCTGGGAGCGGAAGGAACGCAGGTCGAGCAGGTGCAGGTCGGCGAGGGTGCCGAAGCGCAGCCGCCGGTAGACCGTGCCGGCTATGGAGGCGCGGACGGGCATCCACTCGAAGTACGCCTGCTTGGCGGCGGCGGCGCGGGCCGCCCACTCGCCCTCGGTGGCCGCCGTGTGGTTCTCGGCGCCGCCCGCCCAGGAGTCGTTGGCGAACTCGTGGTCGTCCCAGATGGCGATGACCGGGTGCGCGTGGTGCAGCGCCTGGAGGTCGGCGTCCGTCTTGTACTTGCCGTGCCGGGTGCGGTAGTCGGCGAGCGAGACGATCTCGTGCTTGGGCTCGTGCGCGCGGACGACGTACTTGGCCTCCGGGTAGCCCCCGGACTGGTACTCGTAGATGTAGTCGCCGAGGTGCAGGACCGCGTCGAGGTCCGTACGGGCGGCCAGGTGCCGGTAGGCGGAGAAGTAGCCGGCCTCCCAGTTGGCACAGGACACCACGCCGAAGCGGACCCCGGAGGTGGTCACGTCGTGCCCGGGCGTGGTCCGGGTGCGCCCGGCGGGGGAGACGGTGGCGCCGGCGGTGAACCGGTACCAGTACGGGGTCTGCGGCTGCAGTCCGCGCACGTCCACCTTGACCGTGTGGTCGGTGGCGGCGCTCGCGGTGACGGTGCCGGAGGCGACGACGCCGGAGAAGTTCTTGTCCGTGGCCACCTCCCAGTCGACCTGGACGGCCGGGCCGAGGCCGGAGCCGGGCACGGCCTCGGCGGTGGGGGTGACACGGGTCCACAGCAGGATCCCGTCGGGCAGCGGATCGCCGGAGGCAACGCCGTGCAGGAAGGCCGGTGCGCTGTCGGCGGCATGGGCGGCGGAGGCGCCCAGCGAGGTGAGGGGAGCCAGGGCGGCCGTGGCCGCGGCAGCGAGAACGACCGTGCGACGGCGGGGAGTTGCGGCGGTCGCAGCAGGAGAGAGATGACTGGTCACGGATGATCATATTACTGGCGGGTATGGCCGCAGGGATAGAACCGGGAATGCAACGGACGGGCGAACTCTGGGAGTCCGCCCGCCCGTTGGCCCGGCATGTCCGGATATAAAGCCTCCGGCACGGCCAAGGCTCAGCTGCCCTGCAGGGCCTTGTCGATCGCGGCCGTGAAGGCCTCCGCCGTCTGCGGAGTGTCGATCTTCTTGCCGTCCATCTTCAGGGTGGGCGTGCCCTTCACACCGGAGGCGTCGAAGGCCTTGGACATCTCCATCGCCCACCGGTCGTAGGTGCCGCCCTCGACGGCCTTCTTGAACTCGGCGTTGCCCTTGAGCGCCGGGACCGTGTCCGCGACCTTCAGCAGGTAGTCGTCCTTGGCGAAGCTGTCGACGGTCTCCTCGGGGTGCAGGTCCTTCGAGTAGAGCGCGTTCTTGTACTGGAGGAAGGCCTCCGGGCTGACGTTCAGCGCGGCGCCGAGCGCGCTCAGCGCGTTCTTCGACCCCTCGCCCTTGGCCATGTTGTCGATGAAGGTGGCACCGAAGTACTGGATCTTGTACTTGCCGGCGTCGACGTCCTTCTTGACCTGCTCGCCCGCCGCCTGCTCGAACTGGGCGCAAGCGGGGCAGCGCGAGTCCTCGTAGAGCTCCAGGGTCTTCTTCGCCTCGGCCTTGCCGATGACGACCGTGGTGCCGTCCTCGCCCTCGGTGTTCTTGGGCTTGACCAGCTCGGCCTTGGCGGCCTTCTCCCAGTGGCCGGGCTGGTTGGCCTGCACGATCGCGTAGCCGACGCCGCCGGCCAGGGCCAGTACGGCGACGACCGCGCCGGCCACGACGAGCTGGCGGCGCACCTTGTCCTTCTTCGCCTGTGCCTCGCGCTCGGCGCGCAGCCGCTCGCGGGCGGCGGCCTTGTTGGCGTGGCTGTTGCGTGAACTCATCGTGATCTCCGTGGTGTGACGTGATGGGGGTGCCGTACGTGCGTCAGGCGCTTGCGAACGCGCCGGGCACGGGAGGTCCCCGCCGTCCCACGGAGTGTGCGGGGAAGCGCGTACGGGCCCCCGTGCCCGGAAGGACCGAACGCAGCACCCGCTCCGCGGCACCCCCGGCCACCGCCACCGCGGCCCCCGTCAGCAGCAGCGGCCGGAACGCGAAGGCGGCCACCGCGCGCAGCAGCCGGCCCAGCGCCCGCTCGCCGTGGCGGAGCCATCCGGCGGCCAGCAGCCCGACCGAGACGTGGGCGGCGAGCAGCAGCCAGGGCGCCCAGGGCCCGGGCGAGGACAGCAGCGCGGCCGGATCGGCGGCGGGCCCGGCCACCTCGGCCAGCGGCCCGCCGACCGGGGGGCCGCCGCAGAGCTCCTCCAGGCCCAGGGCGCGCAGCGGGCCCGAGACCGGGCCGCCCGCCGGGCCGTAGCAGACGTGCTGCCCGGCGGTGAAGACGGTGTCGGCGGCGAGCTCCAGCGGGACGAGCAGCCCGGCGATGGGGCCGAAGCCCCGTTCGCGGCCGGCCAGCGCGTAGGACACCGTGAACACGGCGGCGAAGGCCCCGCCCACCAGCGCGGGCGGCAGCGGTACCCGGGACATGAGGACGTGCGAGCCCGCCGAGAGCAGCACGACGAGAGCGCTGAACAGCGCGGCCCGCAGCCCCCGAAGTCTCACCCCTGATATGTCCATCGCCGCGAGTCTGCCACGACTGCCTGTGGACGCCGGGCCCCAGGTCCCGGCTACGGCGTGAGCCGGCCGTTGCGGAAGAGGTCCACGAAGATCTGGTGATCGGCGCGCGCCCGGGCCCCGTACGCGTGGGCGAAGTCCACCAGCAGCTCCGCGAAGCCCTCCTCGTCGGCCGCGATGGCCGCGTCGATGGCCCGCTCCGTCGAGAAGGGGACCAGGGTCTGGCCGCTCTCGGCCGCGTCCGCCGCCCCGTGCATGGTCGCCGTGGCCCGGCCCAGGTCCGCGACGACGGCCGCGATCTCCTCCGGGTCGTCCAGGTCCGACCAGTCCAGGTCCACCGCGTACGGGGAGACCTCCGCCACCAGCTGCCCGGAGCCGTCCAGCTCCGTCCAGCCCAGCCACGGGTCCGCGTGGGCCTGGAGGGCGCGCTGGGAGATCACCGTGCGGTGGCCCTCGTGCTCGAAGTACTCCCGCACGGCGCGGTCGGTGATGTGCCGGGAGACCGCCGGGGTCTGCGCCTGCTTGAGGTAGATCACGACATCGTTCTCGAGGGCGTCGCTGTGCCCCTCCAGCAGGATGTTGTACGAGGGCAGCCCCGCCGAGCCGATCCCGACGCCCCGCCGGCCCACGACGTCCTTGACCCGGTAGGAGTCGGGCCGGACGAGGGACTCGTCGGGCAGCGTCTCCAGGTACCCGTCGAAGGCGGCCAGCACCTTGTAGCGGGTGGCCGCGTCCAGCTCGATGGTGCCGGGACCCGGCGCGAAGCGGCGCTCGAAGTCGCGGATCTCCGTCATCGAGTCCAGCAGGGAGAAGCGGGTACGGGCGCGGGCCGAGCGCAGCGCGTCCAGCAGCGGGCCCTCGGCGGTGTCCAGGGTGAAGGCGGGGACCTCCTCGTTCTTGGCCCCGGTGGCAAGAGCGTGGATCCGCTCGCGGTAGGCGCCCGCGTAGATCCGGACCAGCTCGCCGATCTGGTCGTCACTGAGCGCCTTGGTGTAGCCGATCAGGGCCACGGAGGCGGCGAACCGCTTCAGGTCCCAGGTGAAGGGGCCGACGTACGCCTCGTCGAAGTCGTTGACGTTGAAGATCAGCCGGCCGTTGGAGTCCATGTACGTGCCGAAGTTCTCCGCGTGCAGATCGCCGTGGATCCACACCCGGCCCGTCCGCTCGTCCAGGTACGGGCCGCCGTGCCGGTCGCGCTCCAGGTCCGCGTAGAAGAGGCAGGCCGTGCCCCGGTAGAAGGCGAACGCCGAGGCGGCCATCTTCCGGAATTTGACCTGGAAGGCAGCGGGGTCGGCGGCGAGCAGCTCACCGAAAGCGGTGTCGAAAACGTCGAGTATCTGCTCGGCGCGCTGCTCATCGGTCGTCTCGGGAACCGCCATGGCGGGTGCCTCCTGGTGGCGCTGGTTCGGTCGCTGTTCTGATCGTGAGGGGCCGGACACTGTCCTCTGTCGTGCAACGCACGACCGTACCCGTCAGTGCCCCGGATGTGTCAGTCAGGAGACGTAGGATTCAGAGCTGCCGCCCCTCTCTCCCCGCCGGAGGACCCCCACCGTGACCAAGCCGCCGTTCACGCACCTGCACGTCCACACCCAGTATTCGCTGCTGGACGGTGCCGCGCGGCTGAAGGACATGTTCAACGCGTGCAACGAGATGGGCATGACGCACATCGCCATGTCCGACCACGGCAACCTGCACGGGGCCTACGACTTCTTCCACACCGCCCAGAAGGCCGGGATCACGCCGATCATCGGCATCGAGGCGTACGTCGCCCCCGAGTCCCGGCGCAACAAGCGGCGCATCCAGTGGGGCCAGCCCCACCAGAAGCGGGACGACGTCTCCGGCTCCGGCGGTTACACCCACAAGACGATCTGGGCGGCGAACGCCACCGGCCTGCACAACCTCTTCCGGCTGTCCTCCGACGCGTACGCCGAGGGCTGGCTCACCAAGTGGCCGCGCATGGACAAGGAAACGATCTCCAAGTGGTCCGAGGGGCTGATCGCCTCCACCGGCTGCCCCTCCGGCGAGCTCCAGACCCGACTGCGCCTCGGCCAGTTCGACGAGGCCCTCAAGGCCGCCTCCGAATACCAGGACATCTTCGGCAAGGACCGCTACTTCCTGGAGCTGATGGACCACGGCATCGAGATCGAGCGCCGGGTCCGCGACGGGCTGCTGGAGATCGGCAAGAAGCTCGGCATCCCGCCGCTGGTCACGAACGACTCGCACTACACCTACGCCAGCGAGGCCGGCGCCCACGACGCCCTGCTGTGCATCCAGACCGGCAAGAACCTCTCGGACCCGGACCGCTTCCGCTTCGACGGCACCGGCTACTACCTGAAGTCCACGGACGAGATGTACGCCATCGACTCCTCGGACGCCTGGCAGGAGGGCTGCGCCAATACGAAGCTGGTCGCCGACCAGATCGACACCGAGGGCATGTTCAAGTTCCGGAACCTGATGCCGAAGTTCGACATCCCGGACGGCTACACCGAGGTCACCTGGTTCCGCGAGGAGACCATGCGCGGCATGCACCGCCGCTACCCCGGAGGCATCCCGGACGACCGGATGAAGCAGGCCGAGTACGAGATGGACACGATCATCTCGATGGGCTTCCCCGGCTACTTCCTCGTGGTCGCCGACTTCATCATGTGGGCCAAGAACCAGGGCATCGCGGTGGGCCCGGGCCGAGGCTCCGCGGCCGGCTCGATCGTCGCCTACGCCATGGGCATCACCGACCTCGACCCGCTCACCCACGGCCTGATCTTCGAGCGCTTCCTGAACCCCGAGCGCGTCTCCATGCCCGATGTCGACATCGACTTCGACGAGCGTCGGCGCGTCGAGGTGATCCGGTACGTGACCGACAAGTACGGCGCCGACAAGGTCGCCATGATCGGCACGTACGGCACCATCAAGGCCAAGAACGCGATCAAGGACTCCGCCCGCGTCCTGGGCTACCCGTACGCCATGGGCGACCGGCTCACCAAGGCCATGCCCGCCGACGTCCTCGGCAAGGGCATCCCGCTCTCCGGCATCCTCGACCCGACGCACCCCCGCTACGGCGAGGCCGGCGAGATCCGCGGGATGTACGAGAACGAGCCGGACGTGAAGAAGGTCATCGACACCGCCCGCGGCGTCGAGGGCCTGGTCCGCCAGATGGGCGTGCACGCGGCCGGCGTGATCATGTCCAGCGAGACGATCACCGACCACGTACCCGTCTGGGTGCGGCACACCGACGGCGTCACCATCACCCAGTGGGACTACCCGAGCTGCGAGTCGCTCGGCCTGCTGAAGATGGACTTCCTGGGCCTGCGCAACCTCACGATCATGGACGACGCCGTCAAGATGGTGAAGGCCAACAAGGGGATCGACATCGATCTCCTGGGCCTGCCGCTCGACGACCCCAAGACCTTCGAACTGCTCGGCCGCGGTGACACCCTCGGCGTCTTCCAGTTCGACGGCGGGCCCATGCGCTCCCTGCTGCGCCTGATGAAGCCCGACAACTTCGAGGACATCTCCGCCGTCTCGGCCCTGTACCGGCCGGGCCCGATGGGCATGAACTCGCACACGAACTACGCCCTGCGCAAGAACAAGCAGCAGGAGATCACCCCGATCCACCCGGATCTGGAGAAGCCCCTCGAAGAGGTGCTCGCGGTCACCTACGGCCTGATCGTCTACCAGGAGCAGGTGCAGAAGGCCGCCCAGATCATCGCCGGGTACTCGCTCGGCGAGGCCGACATCCTGCGCCGCGTGATGGGCAAGAAGAAGCCCGAGGAGCTGGCGAAGAACTTCACCATCTTCCAGGAGGGCGCCCGGAAGAACGGCTACAACGACAAGGCCATCCAGGCCCTGTGGGACGTCCTGGTCCCCTTCGCCGGCTACGCCTTCAACAAGGCCCACTCAGCCGCGTACGGGCTGGTCTCCTACTGGACCGCCTACCTCAAGGCGAACTTCCCGGCCGAGTACATGGCCGGCCTGCTCACCTCGGTCAAGGACGACAAGGACAAGTCCGCGATCTACCTGAACGAGTGCCGGCGCATGGGCATCAAGGTGCTCCCGCCGAACGTGAACGAGTCCGAGCCGAACTTCGCCGCCCAGGGCGACGACGTGATCCTCTTCGGCCTCACCGCGGTGCGCAACGTCGGCCAGAACGTCGTCGAGTCGATCATCAAGACCAGGAAGGCCAAGGGGAAGTACTCCACGTTCCCCGACTTCCTGGACAAGGTCGAGGCCGTCGTCTGCAACAAGCGCACCGTCGAGTCCCTGATCAAGGCCGGCGCCTTCGACGAGATGGGCCACACCCGCAAGGGCCTGGTCGCCCACCACGAGCCGATGATCGACAACGTGGTCGCGGTCAAGCGCAAGGAGGCCGAGGGACAGTTCGACCTCTTCGGCGGAATGGGCGACGAGGGCGCGAGCGACGAGCCCGGCTTCGGCCTCGACGTGGAGTTCTCCGACGTCGAGTGGGAGAAGTCCTACCTGCTCGCCCAGGAGCGCGAGATGCTCGGCCTCTATGTTTCCGACCACCCGCTCTTCGGCCTGGAGCACGTGCTCTCCGACAAGACGGACGCCGGGATCTCCCAGCTGACCGGCGGCGAGCACTCCGACGGCGCCGTCGTCACCATCGGCGGCATCATCTCGGGCCTCCAGCGCAAGATGACCAAGCAGGGCAACGCCTGGGCCATCGCCACCGTCGAGGACCTGGCCGGCTCCATCGAGTGCATGTTCTTCCCCGCGACCTACCAGCTCGTCTCCACCCAGCTGGTCGAGGACACCGTCGTCTTCGTCAAGGGCCGCCTCGACAAGCGCGAGGACGTGCCCCGGCTGGTCGCGATGGAGATGATGGTCCCCGACCTCTCCTCGGCCGGCACGAACGCCCCGGTGGTCCTCACCATCCCCACCGTCAAGGTCACCCCGCCGATGGTGACCCGTCTGGGGGAGATCCTGCGCCACCACCAGGGCAACAGCGAGGTCCGGATCAAGCTCCAGGGGCCGCGGACCACCACCGTGCTGCGCCTCGACAAGCACCGGGTCAAGCCCGACCCGGCGCTCTTCGGCGACCTCAAGGTGCTGCTCGGCCCGTCCTGCCTGGCCGGATAGCCGCCGGACCGCACGGAAAGGGCCTGCCCGGCGATGCCGGGCAGGCCCTTTCCGTGCGGACCGCCAGTGGGCGGCCGCTGCCGCGTCAGTTGTGGCCGAACTTCTTCGTCTTGCTCTTGTGCGCCAGATCCATCGGACTCGGCGCCTGCGAGGGCGATTCGGGCGAGGATTCCGTCGAGCTCCTCGACGGGTCCTGCGAGGACGAGCGGGCCTGCTGCTTCGGCTGCTTCTGCTGCTTGTTCTTGGCCATGGTGGAGCCTCCGTGATGGGGTCTAGGGGCCAGGACCGCCTTCACACTCACACAACGCCAGAAACCGCGCATTTTGGATCATTACCGCGCGTAGTCGCGCCCCTCTCCGGCCCCCTTGTGAGATCCGCCACGCCGATGATCGAGTTCCGGCCGTCAACACCCTTGCGGTCGGGCAGACTCGGGGAAACTCATCGGGACCCCCAGGGAAGAGGGTGGAACGCGTGGACCGCTGCGTCGTCCTGGTGGACGCCGGCTATCTGCTGGGCGCCGCCGCGAGCCTTCTCGCAGGGGAGCCCTCCCGCTCCCGCATCACCGTCGACCATGCCGCCCTCATCCAGGGCCTGCGCGAGCGGGCCGAGGCCGACACCGAGCAGCCCCTGCTGCGCATCTACTGGTTCGACGGCGCACCCGACCGGGTGCCCCAGCCCGAGCACCGGCGGCTGCGCGTCATGCCGCGCGTCACCGTCCGCCTCGGCGCCCTGACCCGCAGCGACGGCCGCTGGGCGCAGAAGGGCGTCGACGCCGCCATGCACGCCGAGCTCACCGAGCTGGCCCGCAACCGCGCCTGCTCCGACGTCGTACTGGTCACCGGCGACGGCGACCTGCTGCCCGGCCTTATGTCCGCCAAGGAGCACGGGGTCGCCGTCCACCTGTGGGCCGTACAGGCCGCCGACGGGGACTACAACCAGTCCGAGGACCTCGTCGCGGAAGCCGACGAACGCCGCGTCCTGGACCGGGCCTGGATCACCCGGGCCGTCCGCGCCAAGGACCTCACCGGCCTGTGCTCCCCGCCGCCCGCGCCGCGCCCCGACATCGCCGCCATCCTCTCCGCCCCGCTGCCCGAGGCGGCGCTCGCCGAGGCCGCCCGCAACGGCTCCGCCGCCGCCGGACAGGACGACGGGGAAGGCCTCCCGGTCCCCGCGCCCGCCACCGGCGGCAGCAGAGCCGTGCCCACGCCCAAGGACCTCGCCGGCTCGCTGCGCGCCCCCGGCCAGCAGGCCGCGCCGCCGAGCGGGCAGCACGGCGGGCAGGCCCCGGCCGGCAGCGCCCTGCGCTGGTCCTCCGACAAGGGCTGGATCGACCGGGCCGGACCCCTCGGCGAACCCGCCGAGACCGCCTCCCTGCCCACCCTCGCCCAGCTCACCAGCGCCGAGCAGCGCTGGGCCGACCGCGAGGAGGACATCACCACCGTCGGCGGCGACCCGTTCGAGGTGGGACAGGTGTTCGCCCGGCGCTGGATGGAGCGGCTCCCGGAGACCGTGCACCTCCAGAAACTCGCCACTATGTATCCGCGCATCCCGCACCGGATCGACGGGGAGCTGCTGCGCTACGCCGCCCGGTTCGGGCTGCTCGCGCACAAGGACGACCAGATCGACGAACACGACCGCTACGCCATCCGCGCCGGGTTCTGGCGCGAGATCGACGTCCGCGCAGCCGCCGAACACGTGGCCGCCGTACCCGCCGCGGCCCCGGGATCCGCGGCCCCTGAGCCCGACCGCCCCGGCGACCCCGGGGGCCGAGTAGGGGCGGGACCCGCGTAGGCTGCTCCCTCGTGAGTACGGGCACAGCACAAGAGCAGAACGGCACAGCGGCGGCCGCGGAAGCCGGCTCCGACGTCGTCTGCGCGGTGCGTGACCTGGTCAAGACGTACCCCGCCGTACGCGGCCGGCGCGGGGCTCCGGCCCTGCCCGAGACCCGCGCCAGCGACGGCATCTCCCTCGACGTCCGGCGCGGCGAGATCTTCGGCCTGCTCGGCCCCAACGGCGCCGGCAAGTCCACCCTGGTCCGCCAGCTCACCGGGCTGATGCGCCCCGACGCCGGCACCGTGACCCTGCTCGGCCACGACCTCGTACGCCACCCCGAGCGGGCGTCGCGACTGCTCGCCTACCTGGGGCAGGAGTCCACCGCGCTGGACGAGCTCACCGTGTCGCTGGCCGCCGAGACCACCGGCCGGCTGCGCGGGCTCGACGTACGGGCGGCCCGGGCCGCGCGCGACGCCGTACTGGAGGAGCTCGGGCTGACCGGGATCGCCGGGCGGCCCCTGAAGAAGCTTTCCGGCGGGCAGCGGCGCCTCGCGTGCTTCGCCGCCGCGCTGGTGGGGGAGCGGCCGGTACTGGTCCTCGACGAACCCACCACCGGCATGGACCCCGTGGCCCGCCGCGCCGTGTGGGCGGCCGTGGACCGGCGGCGCGAGCGGCACGGCGCCACCGTCGTACTCGTCACCCACAACGTCATCGAGGCCGAGACCGTCCTCGACCGGGTCGCCGTCATCGACCAGGGCAAGGTCATCGCCTGCGACACCCCGGCCGGACTGAAGACCATGGTCTCGGGCGAGGTCCGCCTGGAACTGGTCTGGCGCGAGAGCGCTCCGCTGGGTGTGCCCGAGGTCGCCCTGCTGCGTGCGGACGCCGTCGAGTCGGGACGGCGCTGGGTGCTGCGGCTGCCGCCGGACGAGGCAAGGGCTGCGGTGGCCGCGGTCACCGGCGGCCCGGCCTTCGCCGCCCTCGACGACTTCAGCCTGGCCACGCCGAGCCTGGAGGACGTCTACCTCGCGCTCGGCGGCAAGACGAAAGGGCTGGTGAAGTCGTGAGCGACCGCTCGCCGGGCGCTGTCGCGCCGATCGCCGCCGCCGGCCCCGGCGACGCAGTGCCGGCCACCAGCGTGTCGGCCGCCGCCGGGTGGCCCGTGGCAGCACCGCTCGCGCCCCGGGCCGGGTTCCTGCCCGCGCTGGCCGCCGTTTACCGGGCGCAGCTGTCCCGGGCGAGGGTCGCACGGATCCCGCTGCTGTTCGTGGCCACCTTCCAGTCCGTCGGGATCATGATCCTGATGCGCGGGGTCGTGGACGGAGGCTCGGAGGCCCGGGCCGTCGTGGCCGGTTCCTCGGTGCTGGTCGTCGCCTTCGTCGCGCTGAACCTGCTCGCGCAGTACTTCGGGCAGCTGCGGGCGAGCGGCGGGCTCGACCACTACGCCACGCTGCCGGTGCCGCCCGCCTCGGTGGTGCTGGGCGCGGCCGCCGCGTACGCCTCCTTCACCCTGCCGGGGACGCTGGTCACCGCCGTCTTCGGGTGCGTGCTCTTCGGGCTGCCGATGGGCGGGCTGTGGATCCTGGCCGCGGTGGTACCGCTGGCCGGGGCGGCGCTGGCCGGGCTCGGCGCGGCGCTGGGGCTGCTGGCGCCGCGGCAGGAGCTGGCCACGCTGGCCGGGCAGCTCGGCATGTCGGCGGCGCTGCTGCTGGGCGTGCTGCCGCCCGAGCGGATGCCGGACGTGATCGTGTGGGCGCGGGACCTGCTGCCGTCCACGTACGGGGTGGAGGCGTTCGCGCAGACCTTCGCCCCGGATCCGGACTGGGCCGTCGTCGCCGTCGACCTCGGCGTGTGCGGGGCGGTGGGGGTCCTGTCGCTGGCCGTCGCCACCTGGGCGTACCGGCGGGCGGCGGTCCGCTGACGCCGGTGCCGGACGACACCCCTTGTTCAAGACCTGGCACGATGTGGGGGTGACCGAAGCCGTGACCCCGCCGTCTCCTTTCGACCCGCCGTCGCTCCCGCCCGAGAAGCCGGGGGCGGCCGCCCCGGCCGTCACCCCTGCGGACATCCGGGACGGCGCCGCCGTCGCCCTGGCGGTCGGGGTGGCCGGAGTGCTCCTCGGGCTGCTGTGGGCGTGGCTGGCGCCGCGCGTGCAGTACGTCTCCAACGGGGAGGCGGTGTTCCTGCGCAGCAGCGAGAGCGAGGCGCGGATCGGGTCCGACGGGACCTTCTTCCTGCTCTCGGCGGGCCTGGGCGTGGTGAGCGCCGTCGGCACCTTCCTGTGGCGCCGGGCCGGCGGTGTGCCGCTGGTGATCGGGCTCGGGGTGGGGTCGCTGTTCGCCGCGCTGGTGGGGTGGCGGTTCGGGCTGTGGCTGGGGCCGTCGTCGGACCTGGCCGCCGCCGCGGTGAAGGCGGGCAAGGGGGTTCCGTTCGACGCGCCGCTGCAGTTGCTGGCGCACGGGGCGTTGCTGGTGTGGCCGATGGCCGCCGTCCTGGTCCACCTGGGCCTCACGGCCCTGTGGTCACCGCGCGACCCGGACCCGGACCGGGGCTGGACCGGCTACTACCAGGCCCCGCCCGCCCCCGCCGACCCGACCACACCGGAGCCCCCGCGCCCCTGACAGCGGCGCCGCAGACGGTTACGGGCGGGCGATGGGGGCCAGCGTGGCCCCGGTCAAGGCGGCCAGGTCAGAGGGGGCGAGCTCGACCTCCAGGCCGCGGCGGCCCGCCGAGCAACAGATGGTGGCGTGCGCCGAGGCAGAGGCATCGAGCACCGTGCGCAGGCGCTTGCGCTGGCCCAGCGGGGAGATGCCGCCCCGCACGTAGCCCGTGGTGCGTTCCGCCAGCGCGGGATCGGCCATCGCCGCCCGCTTGCCGCCGACCGCCGTGGCCAGGGCCTTCAGGTCCAGCGACCCCGACACCGGGACCACCGCCACCGTCAGCACGCCGTCCACGTCCGCGACCAGGGTCTTGAAGACCTGCGCGGGCGAGACCCCGAGCGCCTCCGCCGCCTCCTCCCCGTACGAGGGATGCGCCGGGTCGTGCTCGTACGCGTGCGTCGTGAAGGGGACGCCCGCCGCCGTGAGGGCCACGATCGCCGGGGTTCCGGCCGCCGCCTGCCTGGGCTTCTTCGCCATCAGTTCGGGCTCGTCGGGGTACGGGTCAGGTCCACCGCCGGCAGCGAGGGGAGGTGGCGGATCACCGCCGTCTCCGTGCGCAGCAGCTTCAGCTCCTCCGCCAGCCGGGTCGCCGTGTCCGGGGCCTGGAGCAGCCGCTGCTTGGCCGGGATGTCCAGCACCGCCGCCGCTGCCACCAGGTACGAGACCACCGACGGCTCGTCGGGGAGTTCCGCACCCGTCAGGGACCGCTCGCGGGCTCCGGCCAGCCGCTTCTGGTAGTTGCGGAACGCCCGCAGCACCCCCTCGGCCAGCGCGCCCGCGCCCTCGCCCGCGTCCTCCGGGAGCTCTTCCAGCTCCGCCGTGAGGAACGGGCCCGAGGAGTCGACCGAAAGCAGCCGGACCCGCGCCGTGCCGGTGGCGAGGACCTCGAAGCTGCCGTCCTCCCGCTCGCGGATCGTCGCCGCGTCCGCGATGCAGCCCACCCGGTGGAAGGCCTGGACCGGGTCCGCGCCGAAGCCGGCGGCCGGGCCCTTCTCGGGCAGGGACGTCTGGTCGGGCAGGCCGGGCGCGGTCGGCGCGACCTCACGGCCGTCACGGATGGCGACGACCGCGAAACGGCGCGGCTCGTCCTCGCCCGTCTTCAGAAGCTCGCGCATCATGGCGCGATAACGCTCCTCGAAGATGTTCAGCGGGAGGACGAGTCCCGGGAACAGCACCGAGTTCAGCGGGAAGAGGGGCAGGCGAACGGTGGTCACGAGGCACAGGGTAGTGGCCGCCGGGCCGGCGCCGTCACCCCCGCCTCAGCAGCCGGGAGGCCCCCGCCGCCACCGTCGTGGCCAGGATCCACCCCAGAAGGACCAGCGCCGCCGCCCCCCACTGCCAGCCGCCGTCCACCTTCCACTGGGCCTCCTGGCCGAGGTCGATCACCGGGAGCAGCAGGTCCAGGGCGTACAGGGCGGCATCCCACTCGGGGTGCTCGTTCTCCTTGATGGGGGGCGGCCGGTGCTGGGAGAACAGCAGCGCGCCCGCCGCCCACAGGACCGCCATCCACAGCGCGGCCCGGCCCGGGCGGTAGCCGTAGACCACCGTCCAGTCCTGGACGTACCCCCAGGCCTTGGCCGCAGGCGGCAGGGTGCCCCGGCGCCGCCGCTGCTTGGCCAGCAGCACCTCGCGGGCGTCCGCGTCCTCACCGCTGGCCCGCAGCACGGCGGCGAGCCGCTCGTACGGCTCCGGCGAGTACTCGGGGGTCGCCGCCTCCACCCACTCCAGTCGGCGGGAGAGGGGGAAATGACCCCGGGGGGCGAGGTTCTCGTAGACGAACCCCTCTATGGACACCCCGCCCGGGCCCGGCCAGCTGGTGGAGGTGTCGACGAGCTTGACCACCTTCGCCCCCGACACCACGACCCGCCCGCGCTCCGGCCGCTCGCCCACGAAACGGAACTCGGGGGTCTGGATCCTGCGCAGGGATATCTCCTGCTCCTCCGTGAGCACGAAGCGCGCCCCGTAGAAGTCGATGGCGTCACCGAACCGGCCGTCGTCCAGCCGCATGCCGCCCCGGCACTCGAAGCGCTGCGCGCGCTGGCCGCGCGTCGGCGTCAGGCCCAGGCCGTACGGGGGAGTGGAGGAGTTCGACCCGGGGACGTAGTCCAGCGCGATCGAGGTCAGGTACAAGGTCCGCTCGACGGTCAGCTGCGGGGCGTTGAGCGCGTACCTCCCGTACGGATTGCGCAGGCGGGCCCCGCGCATGTTCATCGACACGCCGACCGTCGCGCCGCGCAGGGACACCTCCCCGTACGTCTCCAGCAGCTCGCCCTGGAAGTCCTGCGCCACCGACATCCCGTCGGCGGTGATCGCCCGGCCCTTGGTGTCCCGCTGCACCACCGCCTGGCTGATCAGCAGGTCCGTGCCGATCTGCGCGTCGGTCAGCCGGATGCCCCGGGCCACCCGGCAGCGCGGCATGTGCAGATCGCCCTCGGTGTGCAGGCGGGCCGCCTCCAGCCGCGGGATCGCGCAGTTGATCAGGCGCAGGGTGCCGAAGCGGGTCTCGGACAGCTGGATCTCGCTGTCGAAGCGGCAGGACTGGAGCTCCACGTACGGGCTGACCGTGCCCCCGGACAGGTCCAGGCGCCCCGTGATCCGTACGCCGCGCAGCTTGAGTGAGGCCACCCGGCCCGGCACCGGGGACGGCCCGTGCAGCAGCAACAGGGCCACCACCTGGGCGCGGACGCTGCGCTCGGCGCCCCAGACGTGCTCGGCGTGCGGATCGTCCCGGTCGGCGGTACGGACGCTCAGATCGCAGACGCTGCCCGTGCGGTACGCCTCCCACATGCGGTGCTCGACAGCGGTGAGATCCGCCGGTTCCTCGCCCGGGCGTGCCTCGGCCATGGCGGCCCCCCCTCCGCTGTCACCTGTACGCATTCAAAAACGTCTGTGATCAACGCTAACGGGGGGCTGTGACAACCGGGCGTGTATCAGCCAGTGATACAGGCGAACGGTGGCGCTGGGCGGTCTGAGAGAATTGGGAGGTGATCTCTCGTATCGACCTGCGCGGTGACGCCCTCCCCGAGGGCGGCGCCCTGCGCGATCTGCTGCCCCGTGCCGAGTTCGACGTGGAAGCCGCCCTGGAGAAGGTGCGGCCCATCTGCGAGGACGTCCATCATCGTGGCACGGCGGCGCTGATCGAGTACGCGCAGAAGTTCGACGGAGTCGAGCTCTCGCAGGTCCGGGTACCCGCGGAGGCCATCAAGGCCGCCCTGGAACAGCTGGACCCGGCCGTCCGCGCCGCCCTCGAGGAGTCGATCCGGCGCGCCCGGATCGTGCACCGGAACCAGCGCCGCACCGAGCACACCACCCAGGTGGTCCCCGGCGGCACGGTGACCGAAAAGTGGGTTCCGGTGGAGCGCGTGGGGCTGTACGCCCCGGGCGGCCGCTCGGTGTACCCGTCCTCCGTCGTCATGAACGTCGTACCGGCGCAGGAAGCGGGCGTCGAGTCGATCGCGCTCGCGTCCCCGCCGCAGAAGGAGTTCGGCGGGCTGCCGCACCCGACGATCCTCGCCGCGTGCGCGCTGCTCGGTGTCGATGAGGTGTACGCGGCCGGCGGGGCACAGGCCGTCGCGATGTTCGCGTACGGGACCGAAGAGTGCCTGCCCTCCAACATGGTGACCGGCCCCGGCAACATCTGGGTCGCCGCCGCCAAGCGTTACTTCACCGGCAGGATCGGCATCGACACCGAGGCCGGCCCGACCGAGATCGCGGTCCTCGCGGACTCCACGGCCGACCCGGTGCACGTGGCCGCCGACCTGATCAGCCAGGCCGAGCACGACCCGCTGGCCGCCGCCGTGCTCGTCACGGACTCCGCGGAACTCGCGGACGCCGTCGAGCACGAGCTGGAGCCGCAGGTCGCCGCCTCGAAGCACGTCCACGACCGGATCAAGCCGGCGCTCGCGGGCAAGCAGTCCGCGATCGTGCTGGTCGACAGCCTGGAGGACGGCCTCAAGGTCGTCGACGCGTACGGCGCCGAGCACCTGGAGATCCAGACCGCGGACGCCGCGGCCTGGGCCGCCCGCGTGCGCAACGCCGGTGCGATCTTCGTCGGCCCGTGGGCCCCGGTCTCGCTCGGCGACTACTGCGCCGGGTCGAACCACGTGCTGCCCACCGGCGGCTGCGCCTGCCACTCCTCCGGCCTGTCCGTGCAGTCCTTCCTGCGCGGCATCCACATCGTCGACTACACGCGCGACGCCCTCGCCGAGGTCACCCACCACGTGGTGACGCTGGCCGAGGCCGAGGACCTGCCCGCGCACGGCGCCGCCCTGAAGGCGCGCTTCGGATGGAAGGTGCCGACCGTATGACCCGCATCGGCATCGACGACCTCCCCATCCGGGAGGAGCTGCGCGGCAAGACCCCGTACGGCGCCCCGCAGCTCGACGTGCCCGTCCAGCTGAACACCAACGAGAACCCGTACGAGCTCCCCGCGGAGCTCGTGGCGCGGATCGCCGAGCGCGTCGCCGACGCCGCCCGCACCCTCAACCGCTACCCCGACCGGGACGCGGTCGAGCTGCGCACCGAGCTGGCCGCCTACCTCACCCGTACGGCCAAGCACCCGGTCGCGCGGGAGAACGTCTGGGCGGCCAACGGCTCCAACGAGGTCATCCAGCAGCTGCTGCAGACCTTCGGCGGGCCCGGACGCACCGCGATCGGCTTCGAGCCCTCGTACTCGATGCACGCGCTGATCTCCCGCGGCACCGGCACCGGCTGGATCTCCGGACCGCGCCGGGAGGACTTCACCATCGACGTGGAGGCGGCCGAGCAGGCCATCGCGGAGAACACCCCCGACGTCGTCTTCATCACCTCGCCCAACAACCCCACGGGCACCGCGGTCGAGGCGGAGACGGTCCTGGCCCTCTACGAGGCCGCGCAGGCGGCGAAGCCGTCCCTGGTCATCGTGGACGAGGCGTACGTGGAGTTCAGCCACCGCGACTCGCTGCTGCCCCTCATCGAGGGGCGGCCGAATCTGGTGGTCTCCCGGACCATGTCCAAGGCCTTCGGCGCCGCCGGTCTGCGCCTGGGCTATCTGGCCGCGCACCCCGCCGTGGTCGACGCCGTGCAGCTGGTGCGCCTGCCGTACCACCTGTCGGCCGTCACCCAGGCGACCGCGCTGGCCGCCCTGGAGCACACCGACACCCTGCTCGGCTACGTCGAGCAGCTCAAGGCCGAGCGCGACCGGCTGGTCGACGAGCTGCGGGCCATCGGCTACGAGGTCACCGAGTCCGACGCGAACTTCGTCCAGTTCGGGACGTTCGAGGACTCGCACACCGCCTGGCAGAAGATCCTCGACCAGGGTGTCCTGGTCCGTGACAACGGCGTACCGGGATGGCTGCGGGTCACCGCCGGCACCCCGGCCGAGAACGACGCGTTCCTGGAAGCGGTTCGCGCACTGAAGAAGGAGCAGCACGCATGAGCCGCATCGGACGGGTCGAACGGACCACGAAGGAGACCTCCGTCGTCGTCGAGATAAACCTCGACGGCACCGGCAAGGTCGACGTGTCGACGGGCGTGGGCTTCTTCGACCACATGCTCGACCAGCTCGGCCGCCACGGCCTCTTCGACCTCAGCGTCAAGACCGACGGCGACCTGCACATCGACACCCACCACACCATCGAGGACACCGCCCTCGCGCTCGGAGCCGCCTTCAAGCAGGCCCTCGGCGACAAGGTGGGCATCTACCGCTTCGGCAACTGCACCGTGCCGCTCGACGAGTCCCTCGCCCAGGTGACCGTGGACCTGTCCGGCCGCCCGTACCTCGTGCACACCGAGCCCGAGAACATGGCGCCGATGATCGGCTCCTACGACACGACGATGACCCGGCACATCTTCGAGTCCTTCGTCGCGCAGGCCCAGATCGCCCTGCACATCCACGTCCCGTACGGCCGCAACGCCCACCACATCGTGGAGTGCCAGTTCAAGGCCCTGGCCCGCGCCCTGCGCTACGCCGCCGAGTTCGACCCGCGCGCGGCCGGCATCCTTCCCTCGACGAAGGGCGCCCTCTAGCGTGAACGGGCTCAACACGATCCTGATCGTCCTCGGCCTGTTCCTGGCCGGCGGCGTCTACTCCTTCCAGAAGCAGCAGATGCCCAAATCGGTCGTCATCCTGCTCGCCATCGGCTCCGCGATGTGCCTCGCCGCCGGAGTCCTGCGCATCCAAGGAATCTGGGAATGAGCACTGCACGCAAGACGGTCGTGGTCTTCGACTACGGCTTCGGCAACGTCCGCTCCGCCGAGCGGGCCCTGGCCCGCGTCGGCGCCGATGTCGAGATCACGCGCGACTACGACAAGGCCATGGACGCCGACGGACTGCTCGTCCCCGGTGTCGGTGCCTTCTCCGCCTGCATGCAGGGGCTCAAGGACGCCCGCGGTGACTGGATCATCGGCCGCCGGCTGTCCGGCGGCCGCCCGGTCATGGGCATCTGCGTCGGCATGCAGATCCTCTTCGAGCGCGGCATCGAGCACGGCGTGGAGACCGAGGGCCTCGACGAGTGGCCCGGCACGGTCGGCCCGCTCAAGGCCCCGATCGTCCCCCACATGGGCTGGAACACCGTCGAGGCCCCGGCCGACAGCCAGGCCTTCGCCGGCCTGGACGCCGACGCCCGGTTCTACTTCGTGCACTCCTACGCGGTGCGCGAGTGGAACCTGGAGGTCACCAACCCGGCGATCCGCGCTCCCCGCGTCACCTGGGCCACCCACGGCGAGCCCTTCGTCGCGGCGGTGGAGAACCGGGCCCTGTGGGCGACCCAGTTCCACCCCGAGAAGTCCGGCGACGCCGGAGCCCAGCTCCTCACCAACTGGATCGAGACCCTGTGATGACCGAGCCCGCAGCGAAGCTGGAACTCCTCCCCGCGGTCGACGTCCGCGACGGCCAGGCCGTCCGCCTCGTGCACGGGGTGTCGGGCAGCGAGACCTCCTACGGCTCCCCGCTCGAGGCGGCCCTCGCCTGGCAGCGCTCCGGCGCCGAATGGCTGCACCTGGTCGACCTGGACGCCGCCTTCGGCACCGGTGACAACCGCGCCCTGGTCGCCGAGATCACCGCCGCCATGGACATCAAGGTCGAGCTCTCCGGCGGCATCCGCGACGACGCCTCGCTCGCGGCGGCCCTCGCCACCGGCTGCACCCGCGTCAACCTGGGCACCGCCGCCCTGGAGACCCCCGAGTGGGCCGCCAAGGCCATCGCCGACCACGGCGACAAGATCGCGATCGGCCTCGACGTCCGCGGCACCACCCTCAAGGGACGCGGCTGGACCAGCGAGGGCGGCGACCTGTACGAGGCCCTCGCCCGCCTCGACTCCGAGGGCTGCGCCCGGTACGTCGTCACCGACATCGGCAAGGACGGCACGCTGACCGGCCCCAACCTGGAGCTGCTCCGCAACGTCTGCGCCGCCACCGACCGGCCCGTCGTGGCCTCCGGCGGCATCTCCTCCCTGGACGACCTGCGGGCCCTGTCCGAGCTGGTCCCGCTGGGCGTCGAGGGCGCGATCGTCGGCAAGGCCCTGTACGCCAAGGCCTTCACCCTGGAAGAAGCCCTGAAGGTGGTCTCCGCATGAGCTCTGACGAAGTACGCCGCATCTCGTCCGGCGGCGCCTACGAGGACGTCATCGGCTACTCCCGCGCCGTCCAGCTCCCGAACGGCCTCGTCCTGGTCTCCGGCTGCACCGCGGCCGACGCCAACGGCCCGTACGACCAGGCCGTCGGCGCCTTCGGCGTCGCCCTCAAGGCCCTCGCCCAGGCCGGTCTCGGCGCCGAGCACGTGGTGCGCACCCGGATGTACCTCACCCACGCCCGGGACGTGGACGAGGTGGGCCGCGCCCACAAGGAGCTGTTCGACGCGGTCCGCCCCGCCGCATCCATGATCATCGTCTCCGGCTTCGTCGACCCCAGCATGGTCGTCGAGGTCGAGGTCGAAGCGTACGGAGGTGCCGCATGAGCCTCGCCGTACGTGTGATCCCCTGCCTGGACGTGGACAACGGCCGGGTCGTCAAGGGCGTCAACTTCCAGAACCTGCGCGACGCCGGTGACCCGGTGGAGATGGCCAAGCTGTACGACGCCGAGGGCGCCGACGAGCTGACCTTCCTCGACATCACCGCGTCCTCCGGCAACCGCGAGACCACGTACGACGTGGTGCGGCGGACCGCCGAGCAGGTCTTCATCCCGCTGACCGTGGGCGGCGGCGTCCGCACCGCGGACGACGTGGACAAGCTGCTGCGGGCCGGTGCGGACAAGGTGGGCGTGAACACCGCCGCCATCGCCCGCCCCGAGCTCATCCAGGAGATCGCGGAGCGCTTCGGCCGGCAGGTACTGGTCCTGTCGGTGGACGCCCGCCGCACCGCCTCGGGCTCCTTCGAGGTCACCACCCACGGCGGCCGCAAGGGCACCGGCATGGACGCCGTCGAGTGGGCCCACCGGGCGGCCGAACTGGGCGCCGGGGAAATCCTGTTGAACTCGATGGACGCCGACGGCACCAAGGACGGGTACGACACCGAGATGATCGCGGCCGTGCGCAGGCACGTCACGGTCCCGGTGATCGCCTCGGGCGGCGCGGGCAAGCTGGAGCACTTCGCGCCGGCGATCGCGGCGGGCGCCGACGCGGTCCTCGCGGCCTCGGTGTTCCACTTCGGCGACCTGCGCATCTCCGAGGTCAAGACGGCCCTGCGCGAGGCGGGTCACCCCGTCCGCTGAGACCGGCCGCCCCGCCGCGGGGCTTTCTCAAGATGACGGAAGTCCTTTCTCGAGAAAGCCCTGCGGCGAACTGGAGTTGACCCCTACCCTGATTCACATCGCCGCTGTGGCCGAGGAGATGGGTGGGGACTGTGGCCAAGCTGAGTACCGACGTGTTCGACCTTTCCGCCGGGATCTTCATCCGCTGTCTGCAGGTGGACGACCGGACGACGCACATCCAGGTCCCGTTCAAGCAGCTGAGGGTGATCACCCACGACCCGGTGGTCCTGCAGCCCGGAAACGCCAAACTGCGGCCCACGGACGTCACGGACGAGGACGTCGAGCTGCATTCGCTGGTACAGCGGGGTCTGGAGCTGGGGAAGAAGACGAACATCCCCAAGTACGCGGCGTACATCCAGAGTTTCGTGACCGGGGCACGCGCGGGCGTACTGCCCCCCATCCACCTGTGGACCGAAGAACCGCTCTCCATCGTGCAGTACGCGGAGCTGGGCGGCGCGCAGCAGAACTTCCTCTGTGTTCCCCACGGCACGAAACTGATCGCCATCGACGGCGAGACCCAGCTGGCCAGCCATTACCACCTCCAGCGGGACCCCGCCGTCGGCCAGGAGGCCAAGGACCTGCACGCCACCGCCTATCTCAGCGCCGTGGTGCACGACGACAGGCCCCCGATGGAGGCCCGCAAGTTCTTCTACGACCTCAACGTGCTCGGTGTCCGGGTGAACTCGGCCATCGCGCTCAGCATGGACACCAACGATCCGCTGATGGATGTCGTGGGACGCCTCTCGGAGGAGATCCCGTTCTTCCGGGGGAAGGTCGAGCGGATCTCCCGGCAGATCAAGAAGAACAGCCCCAAGGTGGTCAAGCTCCAGGACCTGCGGCAGTTCGTGATCAACATGGTGCACGGAATCTCGGGTGTGCAGTACGGAACCAAGCCCGCCCCGATCGGCCACGTCGATCTGGCCGACCTGGAATCCGCGGCGCGCGACTGGCTCGCTGCCTACGCCGAGGCCTTCGGCGAGGAGATCACGGACCGGGAGGAGTGCGTCGCGGCCATGGGAAGCGTCTTCGCCGCCGTCGGGGCCATGGGCCGGCCGCTGCTGGAGGCCTCCGGCGAGGAGCGGAGCCTGCGTCTCGAAGGCCTGCTCGCCAGTCTGAAGGCGGTCGACTGGCGCAAGGGCGACCAGTGGCTGGGCACCGTGCTCACCAAGACACCCCAGGGCAGGTACACGATCAACGGGCCCAAGCAGTCCGCGTACGCCGTCTTCGGGGCCCTGAGCGATCCCGCGAGCCCCGCCTACCGGGTCGTTCGCGGGGAGCCGGCCTCACCGGCCCTCTGAGCGGCCCTCCAGTACGCAGAACACGAAAAAAACGGCCCCGTCGCCGGGGCCGTTCCTGTCGGCGTGACCGCCGAACTCGTATGCAGACACCGTAACAGGCGGGCCGTCCCCGCCGGGAGAACCTGTGAGCAGCGTTATCGCCTACGTCGACGGGCCCAACCTCGACTACTCCATCCGAGCCACCTTCGGCCACCGCTACCTCTGGCTGGATCTCGCGGCATTGGTGGAGCGGCTGCGGCCCGACGACACCCTCGAGCGCGTCCAGTACTGCACCACCCTGGTCGTGAAGGATCCGGCGGCACTCGCGGACCAGAAGACGCACCTGGACGCCCTCGCCGCGCACCGCCCCCGGGACGTACAGACCGAGCTCGGGCACTACACCGTCCAGAAACCGCGCTGCGCCTCGTGCCGTCAGGGTTACCGGTGCGGTTGTACGCCGCCCCGCCGATTCCGCCGGTTCGAGGAGAAGCGAACCGACGTGGCCATCGGCGCCCGCCTCGTCGAGGACAGTGCGCGCGGGGCCTCGGACATCGCGCTGATCGTGTCCGCGGACTCCGATCTCGTGCCCGCGGTCGAGGCCGCCCGGCGCCTGGACCCCCTGCGCAAGATCTACCTGGCCCTGCCGCCCGGCTATGCGAGGCCGAGCCGGCACTTCCACTCGGTCGGCGCGTTCACGATCAACGAGACCGCGCTGCGCAACAGCCAGCTGCCCGAGACCGTCACCGAGGCCGCCACGGGAGTCGTGTACAGCCGTCCCGCCGGGTGGAAGTGAGCCCCGGACAGGGCCTAGATGCCCAGCTTGGCCGTCGTCAGCTTCGCGACGGCGTCCTTGTCACCGTCCAGGGTGACGGCGGCGGAGTTCTGGCGGCCGAAGCAGAACAGCGTCAGTTCCCCCGGTTCGCCCGTCACCGTCACCACCGGGGCGCCCTTGTGCGCCACCGTCGTCTGGCCGTTCGGGCGGCGCAGCACCAGGCCGACCGGCGAGCGGCGGCCCGTCAGGCGGGCCAGCTTCTCCAGGCGGGACCACAGGGAGTCCGAGAACACCGGGTCCAGCTCCCGCGGGGACCAGTCCGGCTGCGCCCGCCGGACGTCCTCCGCGTGCACGAAGAACTCCACGGCGTTCGCCGCCTCGTCGATCTGCTTCAGCGCGTACACCGACATCTTCGGCGGGCCGGTGCGGATCAGCCGGATGAGCTCCTCGTACGGCTTGGCCGTGTACTCCGCCATCGCCGCGTCCAGGCGGTTCTTCAGCACGTTCAGCAGCAGGCCGCCAGCCGCGTCCGGGCGGCGTTCCCTGACCACCACGTGCGCCGCCAGTTCCCGGCAGGTCCAGCCGTCGCACAGCGTCGGCGCCTCCGGCCCGGCCGCCTCCAACAGGTCGGCCAGCAGCAGCCGTTCACGCTTCGCATGGGTAGACATGCGGGCCAGCCTACGGCTGGATCACGCCGCGCGCCTGCTCATCAGGCGGACAGGGATCCGCGGCGGGCATAGCGGCCCGGCACAATGGCCACATGAGTACGTCCCCCCGCCCCGGCAGCCTCGATCCCGCCATCGCCGCGCGTCTCAAGCGCTCCGCCGACGGCCTGGTACCGGCCATCGCCCAGCAGTACGACACCGGTGAGGTGCTCATGCTCGGATGGATGGACGACGAGGCCCTGCACCGTACCCTGACGACCGGCCGCTGTACCTACTGGTCCCGCAGCCGCCAGGAGTACTGGGTGAAGGGGGACACTTCCGGCCACTTCCAGCACGTGAAGTCCGTCGCCCTCGACTGCGATGCCGACACCGTGCTCGTCAAGGTCGACCAGGTCGGAGCGGCCTGCCACACCGGCGCCCGCACCTGCTTCGACGACGATGTCCTCCTCCGCGACGCCGACTAGGTAGGCCCCACGCACATGGATCTCGATACGTTCCGCAAGCTCGCGGCCGACCGCCGCGTCATCCCCGTGAGCCGCAAGCTGCTGGCCGACGGTGACACCCCCGTCGGGCTCTACCGCAAGCTCGCCGCCGAACGCCCCGGCACCTTCCTCCTGGAGTCCGCCGAGAACGGCCGCTCCTGGTCCCGGTACTCCTTCGTCGGCGTGCGCAGCGACGCGACCCTGACCGTCCGGGACGGCCAGGCGCACTGGATCGGCACCCCGCCCGTCGGCGTACCCACCGACGGCGACCCCCTGGAGGCGCTGCGCGCCACCGTCGAGGCCCTGCACACTCCCCGCGACCTCGCGGGCGGGATGCCGCCCTTCACCGGCGGCATGGTCGGCTACCTCGGCTACGACATCGTGCGCCGCCTGGAGCGCATCGGCGAGCACACCGGCGACGACCTGCGGCTGCCCGAGCTGACCATGCTGCTCACCTCCGACCTGGCGGTCATGGACCACTGGGACGGCACCGTCCTGCTCATCGCCAACGCGATCAACCACAACGACCTCGACACCGGCGTGGACGAGGCGTACGCGGACGCCGTGGCGCGGCTCGACGCGATGGAGGCCGACCTCGCGCGGCCCGCCCCGTACACCCCCACCCCGCTGCCCGCCTCCGAGCTGCCGCAGTTCTCCGCGCTGTGGGGCGGCGAGAAGTACCAGGCCGCCGTCGAGGACATCAAGGAGCGCATCCGGGCCGGCGAGGCCTTCCAGGTGGTGCCCTCGCAGCGGTTCGAGACCCCCTGCGAGGCCTCCGCGCTGGACGTCTACCGGGTGCTCCGGGCCACCAACCCCTCCCCGTACATGTACCTCTTCCGCTTCGAGAACGGCTTCGACGTGGTCGGGTCCAGCCCCGAGGCGCTGGTCAAGGTCGAGGACGGGCGGGCCATGGTCCACCCCATCGCCGGCACCCGGCACCGCGGCGCCACCCCGCAGGAGGACCACGACCTCGCCGAGGAGCTGCTGGCCGACCCCAAGGAGCGCGCCGAGCACCTGATGCTCGTCGACCTGGGCCGCAACGACCTCGGCCGGGTCTGCGAGCCGGGCTCCGTCGAGGTCGTCGACTTCATGAGCATCGAGCGGTACTCGCACGTCATGCACATCGTGTCCACCGTCACCGGGCGGGTCGCCGAGGGCAAGACCGCCTTCGACGTGCTCACCGCCTGCTTCCCGGCGGGCACCCTCTCCGGCGCGCCCAAGCCCCGCGCCATGCAGATCATCGAGGAGCTGGAGCCCTCCCGACGCGGCCTGTACGGCGGCTGCGTGGGCTATCTGGACTTCGCGGGCGACTCCGACACGGCCATCGCCATCCGCACCGCGCTGCTGCGCGACGGCACGGCGTACGTGCAGGCCGGCGCCGGGGTCGTGGCCGACTCGGTGCCCGAGCTGGAGGACAACGAGTGCCGCAACAAGGCGGCCGCCGTGCTGCGCGCGGTGGGAGCGGCGAACCGCCTCCACAGCTCGTGAGGGCGTAAGGGATAGTGGGGTACGTGAGTGCCGTACCCCCGCCCCGAACCGATACCGACGCCGAGGCCCCCGAGAGCCGCAGCGGCCGCCGCAGCGTGGCCGTCGCCCTGCTGCTCGGCACCCTCGGCTCCACCGTCGTGCTGCTCGCCTCCGGCCGGGTCTGGGCCCGGGGCACCACCGCCCTCGGCGGCGACTCGCTCGCGCTGACCGCGGACGGGCAGGCCGTCACCGGGCTCCCCGCGGCCCTGGCCATCGTCGGCCTCGCCGCCCTGGTCGCCGTCTTCGCCGTACGCGGCAAGGGCCGGCTGCTGGTGTCGGGGCTGCTGGCGCTCAGCGGCCTGGGCGCGGCGCTGACCGCGGTCTTCGCCGCCGACGGCCGCCGGGCCCTGGACGCGGAGGCCGCCCGTACGACGGCGGACGCCGCCGCGCAGGTGGCGGGGCTGACCCAGACCGCGTGGCCGTACGTCACGGCCGCCGGGGCGGCCCTGATCCTGGCCGCCGGACTGCTGGCCCTGCGCTTCGGCCGGAGCTGGCCCGCCATGGGCGGCCGCTACGAGCGCGACGGCAGCCCCCGTACGCGCAAGCCGGCCGTGGTGGATCCGGACCGGCCGGAGGATCTGTGGAAGGCTCTGGACCGCGGCGAGGACCCGACCGGCTGACGCACCCCCCGTGGACGGCGGCCCCGCCCGGTGCGGGACAATGGGCACCGAGCGTTCGACACAGACCGCGCGCTCGACAGAGCACCGCGACAGAGCAACGAGGAGCAACTCATGGCGGGCACAGACCACGGACACACCCCGGCCGCCTGGACCGGTGTCACCATCGCCTTCATCGGCTTCTGCATTTCCGGCGCCTACATGGTGCTCGCGAACCCGATCGGCTTCTGGGCGGGCCTCGTCGTGGTCGCGATCGGTGGCGTCGTCGGCATGGCGATGAAGGCGGCGGGCATGGGTGCGCCGAAGGCCTCCCACAAGGACCTCGCCGAGGTCATCGCAGCCTCCAAGGTCCCCGCCAAGGTCTGAGCGCGGTACCGAGGATCCGAAAGGCGCGGCCCCGTCGGGCTGCGCCTTTTGTCATGACCGGTGAGAATCAGCGGGTGGACGCCTCTCGCACCCCCGATGCCCTGCCGCCGCAGGCCGCGCCCGTCGTACCGATGTCCCGGGCCCGGCGCCTGCGCACACCGGCGCTCACCCTGGTCGCGGCCGCCGCGGCGTTTGCGTACGTGGGCACCGTGGATCCCAACGAACCGGGCCATTACCCGGTCTGTCCACTGCTGCGGCTGACCGGAATCCTGTGCCCCGGCTGCGGCGGCCTGCGCAGCGCGCACGCGTTCGCCCACGGCGATCTGATCACAGCTTTCGGGGCAAATGCCCTGGCCGTCACGGGCTACTTCGTCTTCGCCGGATTCATGATCCTGTGGCTGATTCGGGCCTATGGCGGCGGGCCCGTGCCCCGACTGGTCTTGCGGCGGCTCCACTGGTGGGGGATCGGCGGGGCGGCCCTGGTGTTCGCCGTTGTCCGAAATCTTTCTTTCGGCTCGGCACTGGCCCCCTGAGGCCCGTGCGGGGCCCGGATGAAGCCCCGATTCCGAATGTCCAGTTACTGGGACGGCGTCAACCGCGTGCGGAGGGCAAGGCCTCCTGCGGATACCATTTGATTGCTGACCTTGCAGTTGTACGTGTCTGCAAGGCGGCCGACCGTCATCGACCCGGAAGGGGGCCGCTCGCGTGAGTGTGCTCGACGAGATCATCGAAGGGGTCCGCGAAGACCTTGCCGAACGGCAGGCCCGCGTGAGCCTCGACGAGCTCAAGGAGCGTGCCGCCAAGGCGCCCCAGGCCAAGGACGGCGTCGCCGCACTGCGCGGCGACAGCGTCAAGGTGATCTGCGAGGTCAAGCGCTCCAGCCCGTCGAAGGGCGCGCTGGCCGCGATCGCCGATCCGGCCGGGCTCGCCGCCGACTACGAGGCGGGTGGTGCGGCAGTCATCTCCGTCCTCACCGAACAGCGCCGCTTCGGCGGCTCGCTGGCCGACCTGGAGGCCGTCCGCGCCCGCGTGGACATCCCGATCCTGCGCAAGGACTTCATCGTCACGGCGTACCAGCTCTGGGAGGCCCGTGCCTACGGCGCCGACCTCGTGCTGCTGATCGTCGCGGCCCTGGAGCAGGAGGCCCTCGTCTCCCTCATCGAGCGGGCCGAGTCCATCGGCCTGACCCCGCTCGTCGAGGTCCACGACGAGGAGGAAGTGGAGCGCGCGGTCGCCGCGGGCGCCAAGATCATCGGCGTCAACGCCCGCAACCTCAAGGACCTCAAGGTCGACCGCTCCACCTTCGAGCGCGTCGTCCCGGAGATCCCGGCCCACATCGTCAAGATCGCCGAGTCCGGCATCCGCGGGCCGCACGACCTGATCGCCTACGCCAACGAGGGCGCCGACGCCGTCCTCGTCGGGGAGTCCCTGGTGACCGGCCGCGACCCGAAGGCGGCCGTGGCCGACCTCGTCGCCGCCGGCGCCCACCCCGCCCTGCGCCACGGGCGGAGCTGACCCGTCCCCATGGCCCACGACCGCTCCTCCGTCCGCACCCGACCCGGCCGCCGTGGCCCGGTCGGCGTGCCGACGGCGCACGCGCCCCTGGCGCGCGGCTGCCGCCCTCGCGGCTGCCGCGCCCCGGCCCGGCGCGTGCACGGGCGGCGGGTCCGGTACGTGATCGGCTCCGAGCCCGGTCAGGTCAACGGCATGCGATGGCGTCCGGGAGACGCGCCGTAACGAGGCCCGCAGCGGACGGTACGAGACGTATCGTTTCGTGTCGCGGTGGCTCCGTACGGCCCGTTGCCCGGGCCGACCGGCTCCGGGCGGCGGGTTCTCCTTCCCGCATCCCGCAGACAGCACAGACCGACCCCCGCGGGGGTGCGTGCGTGTGCGTGTCGCGGGTGGGTGGCGCAATACGGTGAAAACCACTCGTCGCATCCCGTTCCCGTAGGAGCACCGGCATGTCCAGCCAATTCTTCATCCCGGACCCGGAGGGTCACGTCCCGAACGCCGAGGGTTACTTCGGCGACTTCGGCGGCAAGTTCATCCCGGAGGCGCTCGTCGCCGCCGTCGACGAGGTCGCGGTCGAGTACGAGAAGGCCAAGGTCGACCCGGCCTTCGCGGCCGAGCTCAACGACCTGATGGTCAACTACACCGGCCGCCCGAGCGCCCTCACCGAAGTGCCCCGGTTCGCCGAGCACGCCGGCGGGGCGCGGATCTTCCTCAAGCGCGAGGACCTCAACCACACCGGCTCACACAAGATCAACAACGTGCTGGGCCAGGCGCTGCTCACCAAGCGCATGGGCAAGACCCGGGTCATCGCCGAGACCGGCGCCGGCCAGCACGGCGTGGCCACCGCCACCGCCTGCGCGCTCTTCGGCCTCGAGTGCACCATCTACATGGGCGAGATCGACACCCAGCGCCAGGCCCTGAACGTGGCCCGGATGCGGATGCTGGGCGCCGAGGTCATCTCCGTGAAGTCCGGCTCCCGGACCCTGAAGGACGCCATCAACGAGGCGTTCCGCGACTGGGTCGCCAATGTGGACCGGACCCATTACCTCTTCGGCACGGTCGCCGGACCGCACCCCTTCCCGGCCATGGTCCGCGACTTCCACCGGGTCATCGGCGTCGAGGCCCGCCGCCAGATCATCGAGCGCGCCGGCCGGCTGCCCGACGCCGTCGCGGCCTGCGTCGGCGGCGGCTCCAACGCTATCGGCCTCTTCCACGCCTTCATCCCGGACGCCGACGTCCGCCTGGTCGGCTTCGAGCCCGCCGGGCACGGCGTCGAGACCGGCGAGCACGCGGCCACGCTGACCGCGGGCGAGCCGGGGATCCTGCACGGCTCCCGCAGCTACGTCCTCCAGGACGAGGAGGGCCAGATCACCGAGCCGTACTCCATCTCGGCCGGTCTGGACTACCCGGGCATCGGCCCGGAGCACTCGTACCTCAAGGACACGGGCCGCGGCGAGTACCGCGCGGTGACCGACGACGCCGCGATGCAGGCCCTGCGCCTGCTCTCCCGCACCGAGGGGATCATCCCGGCGATCGAGTCGGCGCACGCCCTCGCCGGCGCCCTCGACCTGGGCAAGGAGCTGGGCAAGGACGGCCTGCTGGTCGTCAACCTGTCCGGCCGCGGTGACAAGGACATGGACACGGCCGCCCGCTACTTCGGGCTGTACGACGCCGCCGAGGGGGAGACCAAGTGAGTGCCAGCGAGAAGACCGGACGCATCCAGCTGCTGAGCGACACGCTCGCCAAGGCGAAGTCCGAGGACCGCGCCGCCCTCGTCGCCTACCTCCCGGCGGGCTTCCCGACCGTCGACGGCGCCATCGAGGCGGTCAAGGCCGTCATCGCGGGCGGCGCGGACGTGGTCGAGGTCGGCCTCCCGCACAGCGATCCGGTCCTGGACGGCGCGATCATCCAGACCGCCGACGACATCGCCCTGCGCGGCGGCGTCAAGATCGCCGACGTGATCCGGACCGTGCGCGAGGCGCACGAGGCGACCGGGGCCCCGATCCTGGTGATGACGTACTGGAACCCCATCGACCGCTACGGCGTCGAGCGGTTCACCGCCGAGCTCGCGGCGGCGGGCGGCGCCGGCTGCATCCTGCCCGACCTGCCGGTCCAGGAGTCCGCGCTGTGGCGCGAGCACGCGGAGAAGCACGGTCTGGCGACCGTCTTCGTCGTGGCCCCCAGCAGCAAGGACGCGCGCCTCGCCACCATCACGGCGGCCGGTTCCGGCTTCGTCTACGCGGCTTCCCTCATGGGAGTCACCGGTACGCGCGAGTCGGTCGGCAACGAGGCCCAGGCGCTGGTGCGGCGCACCCGCGCCACGACCGAGCTCCCGGTCTGTGTCGGGCTGGGCGTCTCCAACGCCGTCCAGGCCAAGGAGGTGGCGGCCTTCGCCGACGGGGTGATCGTCGGCTCGGCCTTCGTCAAGCTGCTGCTGGACGCGCCGGACCTGCCGGCCGGGCTGGCCGCCGTACGGTCGCTGGCGGGCGAGCTTGCGGAAGGCGTACGCAGGAGCTGACGGGAAGCGCACACCTGAACGGGTTCTGTAGCCCGATCAGGTGGAAGTGGGAGCGGGGAGGCACGCGAGTGCCTCCCCGCTTCGTTTGGCCGAACGTGAGCGAGAAGAACGACGGTGCGAACCGCGATGCGACGAAACGATCGGCCCGGGAGCGGCTCCAGATGGAGCGCGAGCGGCAGAAGGCCCGGGACAAGCGTCGGCGGACGCTCGTCGTATCGGCGGCGGTGGTCGGCGTGCTCGGCCTGGCCGCCGTCGTCGGCCTGATCGCGGCCAACACCGGAAAGGACGGCGGCGCCGACAAGGCGGGCCCGGTGGTCGCCCCCTCCGGAGCCACCGGCAAGGACGCGCTGGCCATCCGGACGGGCAAGGACGAGGCCAAGTCCACCCTGACCGTGTGGGAGGACTTCCGCTGCCCCGCCTGCAAGGGCTTCGAGGACAACTACCGGGCCACCGTCCACGAACTCGAGGCCAAGGGGCTGCTCAAGGCCGACTACCACCTGGTCACGCTCATCGACGGAAACATGGGCGGCAGCGGCTCGCTGAAGGGCGCGAACGCGGCGGCCTGCGCGCAGGACGCCGGCAAGTTCGCGGAGTACCACGACGTCCTCTTCCAGAACCAGCCGCAGGAGGTCGACGACGCCTACGGCAAGAACGCGAAGCTGCTGGAGCTGGCCGGCAAGGTGGACGGGCTGGACACCCCCGCCTTCCGCTCGTGCGTCGAGAACGGCACGCACAACAGCTGGGTGGCCAAATCGCACGAGGCCTTCCGCGCCGGAAAGTTCCGGGGCACGCCGACCGTGCTGCTGGACGGCAAGGACATCTTCTCTGACCAGGCCAATCCGCTGACCCCGGAGAAGCTCAAGGCGCAGGTGGAAGCCGCGGCCGGGGCATCGAGCGGCAGTGGCAGCGGGGCCGGGGCCTCGAAGTCGGCGGGGAAGGCCTCGCCGTCCGCGTCCGCAGACACGGCTTCCGGGACCACTCCCGGTGCGACTCCCGGTGTGAAGGCCACGCGGCCGGCGTCCTCGGGCGGAGGGTCGACGGCGCCGTCGAAGACGTCCGCGAACAGCGGATCGGACCGTTCCGCGGAGAACTGAGCGACGCCTGGGTCATGTGTGGATTTGGTTTCGGCTTGCCGGGCGGGTTGCGGTGTGCACCGCCCGGCAAGGTAGCGTCATGTCTGCCATGGACATTGCTTACATCCCCAGTCCGTCGACCGGCGTGATCCATCTCGGACCGATCCCGCTCCGCGGCTACGCGTTCTGCATCATCATCGGCGTCTTCGTCGCTGTCTGGCTCGGCAATAAGCGGTGGATCGCGCGCGGCGGAAAGCCGGGCACGGTCGCTGACATCGCCGTGTGGGCGGTGCCGTTCGGCCTTGTCGGCGGTCGCCTCTACCACGTGATCACCGACTACCAGCTCTACTTCGGCGAGGGCCGCAACTGGGTCGACGCCTTCAAGATCTGGGAGGGCGGCCTCGGCATCTGGGGGGCGATCGCGCTCGGCGCGGTGGGCGCCTGGATCGGCTGCCGACTGCGCGGCATCCCGCTGCCGGCCTGGGCGGACGCCCTCGCCCCGGGCATCGCGCTGGCCCAGGCCTGCGGCCGCTGGGGCAACTGGTTCAACCAGGAGCTGTACGGCAGGGCCACCGACCTGCCCTGGGCGGTGGAGATCAGCGCCGGCCCGAACCGGGACGCCGGCACCTACCACCCGACCTTCCTGTACGAGTCGCTGTGGTGCATCGGCGTCGCGGTGCTGGTGATCTGGGCCGACCGCCGCTTCAAGCTCGGCCACGGCCGGGCCTTCGCCCTGTACGTGGCCGCGTACTGCGTGGGCCGCGGCTGGATCGAGTACATGCGGGTCGACGAGGCGCACCACATCCTGGGCCTGCGGCTGAACGTCTGGACCTCGATCGTGGTCTTCGTACTGGCCGTCGTCTACCTCGTGCTGTCGGCGAAGCTGCGCCCGGGCCGCGAAGATGTCGTGGAACCGGATCGCCCGGCCGACGCCAAGGACGCCGATCCCAAGGACGCCAAGGCTGCCAAGGCCGACGAGCCCAAGGACGCCGAGGCCGGCGCTGCGGCGGCGGAGCCGGAGGACGCCCCCAAGGCAGACCTCTCCAAGGCCGAACCGGCCGGGGCCGAGGCCCCGGGGGCCGAGAAGCACTGACCCGGCGGGTCACAGCAGGAGGGGTGCCGCGTACCGCGCGGCACCCCTCCCGCGTGTTCAGCGGGTAGCCGCCCGCCGCGACAGGGCCAGGGTGCGGTGCGCCGCCGCCACCACCGCCGGGTCCACGAAACGCCCGTCGGGCAGGGCCAGCGCGCCCGGGGTGGCCCGGGCCGCGCTCAGGACCTCCTGGGCCGCGTACACCTCCTCGGGCGCGGGGAGGTAGGCCCGCTCGATCACCGGCAGCTGCCGGGGGTGGATCGCCGCCCTGCCGAGGAAACCGAGCGAGCGGCCGCGCGCACAGGAGACGGCCAGCGCCTCCAGGTCCCGGATGTCGGGGAACACCGACTGGGACGGGGGCGCCAGCCCGGCCGCGCGGGCCGCGACCACCACCCGTGAGCGGCACCAGTCCAGGCCCGGCTCCGCGCTGACGGCCAGGTCGGCCCGCAGATCCGCCTCGCCCAGGGAGAGCCCGCGCAGCGCGGGGTGCGCGCGGGCGATCTCGTACGCACGCTCCACGCCCAGCGCCGATTCGAGCAGGGCGTGCAGCCCGACCCCGCCGGTGCGGTCGGCGGCGGCGACGACCTGCTGGGGGGCGCTGATCTTGGGCAGCCGCAGCCCGGCGAGGCCGTGCAGCCCGCCGAGGGCGGTCAGGTCGGCGCCGCCCCAGGGGGAGTCGAGCGCGTTGACGCGGACGTGGACGGGGAGCGGAGGCCGCTCACGCAGGAGCTCGGCGGTGGCGGCGCGGGCGTACTCCTTGCGGGAGACCGGTACCGCGTCCTCCAGATCCACGATGACCGCGTCGGCCCCGCAGCCGATGGCCTTGGCCACCACCGCCGGGCGGTCGCCCGGCGCGTACAGCCAGGTCAGGATCACAGGGCTCCCTCGGTCCGCAGAGCGCTGATCTCGGCCTCGGTCAGGCCCAGCTCGGTCAGGACCTCGTCGGTGTCCGCGCCGTGCGGGCGGCCGGCCCAGCGGATCCCGCCGGGGGTCTCGGAGAGCCGGAAGAGGATGTTCTGCATCCGGAGCGGCCCGAGCTCCGGGTCCTCGATCTCGGTGACCGTGTCGAGGGCCGCGTACTGCGGGTCGGCCATCACGTCCCGGATGTCGTAGACCTGGGCGACGGCCGCCTGCGCCTCCTCGAAGGCGGCGACGACCTCCTCGGCCTTGTGGCGGGCGATCCAGCCGCCGACCGCCTCGTCCAGGACGTGCGCGTGGGCCGCCCGCCCGGAACCGGTGGCGAACCAGGGCTCGGCGATCAGCTCGGGCCGCCCGACCAGGTGCAGGACGCGCTCGGCGATGGACTGGGCGGAGGCGGAGACCGCCAGCCAGCGGCCGTCCGCGCTGCGGTAGGTGTTGCGGGGGGCGTTGTTGGTGGAGCGGTTTCCGGTGCGCGGCTGGACGTAGCCCAGCTGGTCGTACCAGAGCGGGTGCGGGCCGAGCACGGTGAGGATCGGTTCGATGATGGCCAGGTCCACGACCTGGCCGTGGCCCGTGCGGTCGCGGCCCGCGAGGGCGGTCATCACCGCGTACGCGGTGGTCAGGGCGGCGATCGAGTCCGCGAGCCCGAAGGGCGGCAGGGTCGGCGGCCCGTCCGGCTCCCCGGTGATCGCGGCGAAGCCGCTCATCGCCTCGGCGAGGGTGCCGAAGCCGGGGCGGTGGGCGTACGGGCCCTGCTGTCCGAAGGCCGTGACGCGGGTCAGGACCAGGCGCGGATTGGCGGCGGACAGCTCGGGCCAGCCCAGGCCCCATTTCTCCAGGGTGCCGGGGCGGAAGTTCTCGATGACCACGTCGGCGGTGGCGGCGAGGCGCAGCAGGGTGTCCCGGCCGCCCTTGGTGGACAGGTCGAGGGTGATCGTCCGCTTGTTCCGGCCGAGCAGCTTCCACCACAGGCCGATGCCGTCCTTGGCGGGGCCGTGGCCGCGGGAGGGGTCGGGGCGGCCGGGGTGTTCGACCTTGACGACCTCGGCGCCGAAGTCGCCGAGCAGGGTGGCGGCCAGCGGTCCGGCGAAGAGGGTGGCGAGGTCGAGGACGCGGAGCCCTTCCAGCGGCCCGGTGGTCGTCACGAGGCGGCTCCGGGCCGCGCCGCGGCGAAGGCGTCGGTCTCGGCGCGGGTGGGCATCGAGTCCTGGGCGCCGTGCCGCTGTACGGAGAGCGCGGCCGCCGCCGAGGCCCAGCGCAGCGCCTCGGGCACGGCGCGGCCCTCGCCGAGGGCCACGGCGAGGGCGCCGACGAAGGTGTCCCCGGCGGCGGTGGTGTCCACGGCCCGGACCCGGGGCGCGGGCACGGAGAGGGGTTCCCGGCCGCGGGCGGCGTACAGGACCCCGGCCGCGCCGAGGGTGATCACCACCTCGGGTACGGCGTCCAGCAGGGCGGCCGCGCACTGGCCCGGGTCGGTGAGCCCGGTGAGGGCGGCGGCCTCGTGCTCGTTGGGGACCAGCAGGTCGGTGGCGGCGAGGAGTCCGGCGGGCAGCGGCTGGGCCGGAGCGGGCGTGAGCACCGTACGGACGCCGTGCGCGCGGGCGGCCAGGGCGCCGGCGAGGACGGCCTCCAGGGGGAGTTCGAGCTGGAGGAGCAGGGCGTCGGCGGCGGTGATCCGGGTCTCGTCGCCCGCCTCCAGGCCGGTGACGCGGGCGTTGGCGCCGGGGATGACGATGATGCTGTTGCCGCCCTCGTCGTCCACCGTGATGTGGGCGGTGCCGCTGGCGCCCTCGACGGTGCGCAGGGCCGCGGTGTCGATCCCGTCGGCGGTGAGCGCGGAGCGCAGCCGTACGCCGAACTCGTCGGCCCCGACCGCGCCGATCATCACCACCTGAGCGCCGCTGCGGGCGGCGGCCACGGCCTGGTTGGCGCCCTTGCCGCCGGGGACGGTGCGGAAGGCGCGGCCGGTGACGGTCTCCCCGAGGCGGGGGGCCTTGGGGACGTAGGCGACGAGGTCCATGTTCGTACTGCCGAGCACGGCGATGGCCGTCATGAGCGTGCTGCCTCCTGTGTGGTGAACCGGTGGGTGAGCCGGTGGGTGAGCTGGGCGAGGGTGTCGAAGCCGATGCCGTCGAAGCCGGCCACGGTGGTGGCGAGGCGGTTCTTGAGGGGCGCGGCCCAGCGGTCCGGTACCTCTCCGGTGACCAACGCGCAGAGGGCGCCCGCGGTGGCGCCGTTGGAGTCGGTGTCCCAGCCGCCGGACACCGCACGGCACACGGAGCGGGTGAAGTCGCCGTCGGCGTGGGTGAGGGCGGCGGCGATCAGGGCGGTGTTGGGGACGGCGTGCACCCAGTGGTAGTGGCCGTACCGGGCGTGCAGGCGGTCGACGACACGGTCGAAGTCGGGTTCCCCGCGGGCGGCCCGGATCCCGGTACGGACGGCCTCGGCGAGGCGGGAGCGGGGAGGTACGACGGCCAGCCCGGCCCGCAGCGCGGTGTGCACGTCGGCCCGGCCGGTGGCGGCGGTGGCGGTGGCGGCGGCGATGAAGAGGGCGGCGTAGACCCCGTTGCCGGTGTGGGTCAGGGCGGCGTCGCGGTAGGCCTGGGCCGCGGCGGCGGCCGGGTCGCCGGGGTTGGTCCAGCCGTGGACGTCGGCGCGGATGAGGGCGCCGATCCATTCGCGGAAGGGGTTGTGGTGGGTGGCGGTGGCGGGCGGCTCCAGCCCGAGCAGGAGGTTGCGGTAGGCGACGCGCTCGGCGGTGAAGGTCCGCCCGGCGGGCAGTTCGTCGAGCCAGAGCCGGGCGACGTCGGCGGTGGTGAAGTCCTTGCCGTGCCGCTGGAGCAGGAGCAGGCCGAGGAGCGGGTAGTTGAGGTCGTCGTCCTCGGGCATGCCGTCGATGTTCTCGGCGAGGGAGGTGGGGGCGGAGCGCCGGTTCCAGGGGTACGCGGCCAGCAGTTCCGGCGGGACGCCGCGTGCGCTGAACCAGTCGTTCAGCGGCCAGTTCCCGGTGGCCCGGGCCAGAGCCCGGATCCCGGCGAGCGGCAGCTTCTCGACGGGCTTGCCGAGCAGGCAGCCGACGGCCCGGCCGACCCAGGCGGCTTCCAGCCGGGCGCACAGGCGGGGGTCCGCGCCTGCGGGGTCCGGGCCTGCGGGGTCCGGGCCCTCGGGCGCGGGCCAGGTGGCGCGGACGGCCTCCCAGGACTGCGGTTCGGCAGCGGCCCGCGAGGACGGGAGGCCGGCGAGCTCGTCCAGGAGGCCGCAGGCCAGGGAGCGGAGCTCGGGTGGTGCGGGGGCGGGGGAGGCCCCGGCCCGGTCGGGGGCCGGGTGGCCGCCCGCGGCCAGCCAGACCCGGCGCAGGGCCTCGGGGTCCCGCCCGTCCTCGGCCGCCTGCCGGAGCTCGTGCCCGATGAGGTCCTCGGGCTGGGCCCAGGTGAGCCGTACGGGGTCGGGGGCAGGGCAGGGCGGGGTCACCGCGGGGTCGAGATCGTGGTGAAGGCCGACTCGTGGGCGCGGCGGCGGGAGCGGTCCAGGGCGAAGACCTCGCGGGCGACGGCGGCCAGCGCCCCGGCTGGGGCGTGCAGGTCGAGGCGGCTGGCCTCGGCGACCTGCTTGGACCAGGCTTCCGGGATCACGGCCTCGCCGCCCAGGGCCCCGGCGATCGCCCCGGCCATGGTGGCGGTGGAGTCGCAGTCCCGGCCGTAGTTGACCGCGCCGAGCACGGAGCTCTCGTACGCTCCGTCCGCGATCAGCAGCATCCCGAGCGCGATCGGGAGTTCCTCGATGGAGTGGAGCCGGGACGGTCGGCGGGCGCCCAGCGACGGGTCGCGGTAGTCCGGGCCGACCGAGTCGTACGGGGCGACCGCCGCCCGGAGCGGGCCCAGCGCCGACTCGAAGTCCCGGTGGGCGCTGGCCACTTCGCGGACGGCGGCGATGGCGGACCGGGTGCCGTCCTTGGCCAGGGCGAGGGCGGTCTCCACCACCGAGGCGGCCGTCGCCCCCGGCAGGCACGCGGCCGCCACCGCCGCCGCGAACACGCCCGCCGCCTCCCGCCCGTACGAGGACTGGTGCGCCCCGGCGAGGTCCACGGCCTCCGCGTACGCGCCCGCCGGATTGCCCGCGTTGACGATGCCCACCGGCGCCATGTACATCGCCGCACCGCAGTTGACGATGTTGCCGCTGCCGGCCTCGCGGGGGTCGGCGTGCGCGTAGTGCAGCCGGGTCACGATCCACTTCTCGGCGAGGAAGATCCGCTGGAGCGGGAGGGCCTCGGCCTCCAGCTCCGGGATCCAGCGCGGGTTGGTCATCAGGTCCGGGACCAGGTGCTCGGCGACGGCGTAGGCGTCGAGGTGGTCCCGTACCGTCTCGTAGACCCGTACCAGGGCGTGCGTCATGAGGGTGTCGTCGGTGACGTGCCCATCTCCCTTGTGGTACGGGGCGATCGGGCGGGCCGTGCGCCAGTCCTCGTACCAGGGGCCGACGATGCCGTGCACCCGGCCGCCGTGCCGTTCCACGATCTGGTCGGGGCTCCAGCCCTCCACCGGCCCGCCGAGCGCGTCGCCGACGGCGGCCCCGACGAGAGCGCCTGCGGCCCGGTCCTCCAACGTGAGCGTCATGTCTGAATCATCCCTTGTGAGAGGTGAGTTCCGTGCGAGCGAGGAGCGCGGCGAGTTCCACGAGATCGGTGCCGGCGAGGCGCGGGAGGGCGCAGCCGGACAGGGTGCGGCAGGCCTCGCGCCAGGCGGTGGGGATCGAGTCGCCGCCGCCGAGCGCACCGGTGAGGGCGCCGGCGAGGGCGGGGGCGGAGTCCGCGACGCGGGACAGGCAGGCGGCGGCCGGGACGGCCTCGGCCGCCCTGCCGCGGGCGGCGGTCGCGAGGGCGAGTGCCACGGGGACGGTCTCGGCGGCGGCGATCCCGTAGCTGTAGACGTGGTCCACGATCTCGTGTTCGAGGGTGGGGACGATGGCGAAGGCGCCGCCGTCGGTGTGGGTACGGGCGAGCTTGACGGCGTGCCGGGCGTTGCGGCCGATCTCGGTGGCCTCGGGGAGCTGCGCGAGGGCGGCGTCGACGGCGGCGTCGACGTCCGCGCCGGCCAGGGCGGTCGCGAGGGCGGCGGCCATGGCCCGGGCGCCGTGGACACCGTCGCCGTCCTGGGTGTAGCGGGCGTCGAACTCGGCGAGGTCCGCCGCCGCGACCGGGTCACCGGGGTGGACGACGGCGAGGACGCAGGCGCGGACGCAGGCGGCGTCGTCGAAGTAGTGCGGGTTGTCGTGGCCGGTGGCGGGCGGGCGCAGGCCGGTGGCGAGGTTGCCGAGGCCGGCGCGGACGGAGATCCGGGCGCGCAGGGGCAGTACGGCGGACTCGACCTCGGGGGCGCGTTCGGCCGCGGCGGCGACCTCGGAGGCGAGGGCGTTCCAGGCGAGGTCGATGGCGGCGCGCATGCGGCGGGACCGGGAGAGGTCGCTGAGCAGGACCCCGGCGGCGGTGAGTACGGACTCGGCGACGAAGGCGGCCCACTCGGCGTCGTCGGACGGGCCCAGGCGCAGGGGTTCGGGGGGCTGGTTGAGGGCGATGGGGACGGGGAGGGTGGTGGTGGCGTTCTGCTCGGCGAAGGTGTCGAGCTCGCGGGTGAGGCGGCGGGTCCACTCGGGCATCCGGCTGGCCCGGTGGCGGGCGGCGGGCCAGCCGGCCGCGTCACCCGCGGCGAGCCCGAGGAGGAGCCCCTCGATCCGCCGGGGTCCCGGGTCGGGGCCGCTGCCGGGGCTGAGCTCCGGCCGGGGGGCGGACGGCGCGGAGGAGGGACGCCGCTCGGCGATCCGGATCACGGGGGGCGCCTGGGGTGCCGGGGGTGCCGGGGGTGCGGGGGTGGTTGCCACCGAGGACGCCGGGGGCGGGGAGCCTGGGTCCTCGGTGTACGGGGACGGGGTCATCGGGGGCCCTCGAATTCCGGGGTGAGGAGGTCCGCGATGTCCAGGACGTGGTAGCCCCGCATCGAGGGCAGGCAGCTGCCGCGTACCGGTCCGATCACCGAGGACCAGGCGGCGGGGATCGCGGCGGCCCCGGACAGGGCCCCGGACAGGGCGCCCGCCACCGCCGCCGTGGTGTCCGCGTCGCGGCCCATGTTCACGGCGGTGAGGACCGAGGAGGGGAAGTCGCCCCCGCAGGCGGCGAACGCGCCGAAGGCCAGGCCCACCGCCTCCGGGGCGAGGTCCGTCCACGGGTAGCCGCCGATGACCACGGCCGAGCGCACGGCCCGTTCGCCGCGCGGGGCGGCGGTGACGGCCCGGCGCAGGGACCGGGCCGTCCAGGAGTCGGAGGGGATCACCGACAGGGCGGCGGAGACCACCGACGCGGGGCTGCCGCCCGCCATGGCCGCGGCCACGCCCGCCGCGACCGCCTGGCCGCCGTAGATGCCCTCGCCGTCGTGGCTGACGCAGCCGTCGATGGCGACGAGCCGCGCGGCCTCCGCCGGCCGGCCGGCGGCGAAGACCCCGAAGGGCGCCGCCCGCATGGCCAGGCCGTCCGACCACGCGTGCCGGTGCTGGGCCGAGATGGGGGCCGCCAGACCGCGCCGGAGGTTTTCGAGGGTGCCGCGCTCGGAGAAGCCCGCGCCCCTGAAGGGGCCCTCGTCCAGGTCCGCGATCCAGTGGTGCCAGGCCCGCTCCACGTGGGAGACCGTGAGCGCCGAGCCGTGCCGGGCCAGCAGCAGCCCCGAGAAGATCGCGTACTCGGTGTCGTCCGTGCCCGCCGGGTCCTCCGATACGAAGCCCTCGATACGGCCCCACTTCGCCCGGATCTCCGACGGCTTCATGTTCTCCGCGGGGGCGCCGAGCGCGTCACCCACCGCGAGGCCCAGAAGAGCGCCCCTGGCCCGTTCGAGGAGGACCTGCGGATTGCATGCAATCAGCTCCATGGCGCGCCTCTCCACTTGATGGGACTCATATTGAGCCCTTGGGGGATTTGTGCCATGACATGAGGTTTGTCGCTCGTCGCGAAACACCCAGCGCACACCGTCGTCACCCGGTCGCCGACCCGCAAAACCGCAGGTAAGTACGGCCTTCCTTGCTGGCGGGGAGCCGAATTCGTGCGTAGTTTCGAGGTGTTCCGGGGGAGCGGGACGCCGTAAGGCATCCGTTCGCACAAAAGGGGAGATATTTCGTATGTCCATCATCACCACCGAAGCGCCGCTGCACACCGCGCACCGCGACAACCACACCCACCGCGACGTCAACGGTGGATGGCTGCGGCCGGCCGTCTTCGGTGCCATGGACGGGCTCGTCTCCAACCTCGCCCTGATGACCGGTGTGGCCGGCGGCGCCGTCGCCCCGCACGCCATCGTGATCACCGGACTGGCGGGTCTCGCGGCCGGCGCCTTCTCCATGGCGGCGGGCGAGTACACCTCCGTCGCCTCGCAGCGCGAGCTGGTCCTCGCCGAACTGGACGTGGAACGGCAGCAGTTGCGCAAGCACCCCGTCGACGAGATGGAGGAGCTGGCCGAGCTCTACGTCTCCCGCGGCGTCGAGCCCGCCCTCGCCCGCGAGGTCGCCATGCAGCTGTCCCGCGACCCCGAGCAGGCGCTGGAGATCCACGCCCGCGAGGAGCTCGGCATCGACCCCGACGACCTGCCCTCGCCGACCGTCGCCGCCGTCTCGTCCTTCGGCTCCTTCGCGCTGGGCGCGCTGCTCCCCGTACTGCCGTACCTGCTCGGAGCCACGTCCCTGTGGCCGGCGGTGCTGCTCGCGCTGGTGGGGCTCTTCGCCTGCGGCGCGGTCGTCTCCCGGGTCACGGCCCGGTCCTGGTGGTACAGCGGGCTGCGCCAGCTCGCCCTGGGTGGCGCCGCCGCCGGTGTGACGTACATCCTGGGAACCTGGATCGGCGGAGCCATAGGCTGACCGGGCAGGGAGTGAGACACTATGCAGAGCTCAACATAAGTAGTCCGTTACTCGGCGGTTTCGATCGCATGTCCACCGGGTACCAGACCAGGGCTGCGGGCAATGATGCCCGCCCTGTGTGTCGGTGCCTCCGGTCCGTCATCGCGTCTTGAGAACCGTCTCGAGAACCTTGGGAACACTGCGAAGGTCCCTCCTTTCTGTCCCGTGCAGTGTCCGCATGTTGGAATGGCATATCCGCTTCGCGGGATTGTCGTCATCATGTAATCTGCACGAAATTTCGCAGAGGGCCAACGTCGTCCCTCGGCTATGCACATATGCCACGACGACGACGGGAGAGCCGATGCGTTCCGCATCCACGCACTCCGCGACCGGGCTCAGCAACACCGCCTGGTCGCCCATGGACGGTCGCCCCGCCCAGCAGGGCATGTACGACCCGCGCAACGAGAAGGACGCCTGTGGCGTCGGTTTCGTGGCGAACCTCACCGGCGAGGCGACCCACACCCTCGTTGAGCAGGCGCTGACCGTATTGCGGAACCTCGAGCACCGCGGCGCCACCGGCTCCGAGCCGGACTCGGGCGACGGCGCCGGAATCCTCTGCCAGGTGCCGGACGCGTTCCTGCGCGAGGTCGCGGGATTCGCCCTTCCCGAGGCCGGCGCGTACGCCGTCGGCATCGCCTTCCTCCCCGCCGACGGCACCGCACAGGCCGTCGCCGTGGAGCAGATCGAGGCCATCGCCGCCGAGGAGAACCTCACGGTCCTCGGCTGGCGCGAGGTTCCGGTTACGCCGGACCTGCTCGGCAACGGCGCCCGCGCCACCATGCCGGCCTTCTCCCAGCTCTTCGTGAGCAACGGAACCACCGGCATCGAGCTGGACCGCAAGGCCTTCGTGCTGCGCAAGCGCGCCGAGCGCGAGGCCGGGGTCTACTTCCCGTCGCTCTCCGCCCGCACCATCGTCTACAAGGGCATGCTGACCACCGGCCAGCTGGAGCCCTTCTTCCCGGACCTCTCCGACCGTCGCTTCGCCTCGACGCTCGCCCTGGTCCACTCCCGGTTCTCGACGAACACCTTCCCGTCCTGGCCGCTCGCCCACCCGTACCGCTTCGTCGCGCACAACGGCGAGATCAACACGGTCAAGGGCAACCGCAACTGGATGAAGGCCCGCGAGTCCCAGCTGGCGTCGGACGCCTTCGGCGACGGCGTGCTGGACCGGATCTTCCCGATCTGCACCCCGGACGCCTCCGACTCGGCCTCCTTCGACGAGGTCCTGGAGCTGCTCCACCTCGGCGGCCGGTCGCTGCCGCACAGCGTGCTGATGATGATCCCGGAGGCGTGGGAGAACCACACCTCCATGGACCCGGACCGCCGCGCGTTCTACCAGTACCACTCCACGATGATGGAGCCCTGGGACGGCCCGGCCTGCGTCACCTTCACCGACGGCACCCAGGTCGGCGCGGTCCTCGACCGCAACGGTCTGCGCCCCGGCCGCTACTGGGTCACCGACGACGGCCTCGTCGTCCTCGGCTCCGAGGTCGGCGTGCTCGACATCGACCCGGCCAAGGTCGTCCGCAAGGGCCGCCTCCAGCCCGGCAAGATGTTCCTCGTCGACACCGCCCAGAAGCGGATCATCGAGGACGACGAGATCAAGTCCGAGCTCGCCGCCGCCGCTCCGTACGCCGAATGGCTGGAGACCGGCGAGATCGAGCTGTCGGACCTGCCCGAGCGTGAGCACATCGTGCACACCCACGCCTCGGTCACCCGCCGCCAGCAGACCTTCGGCTACACCGAGGAAGAGCTGCGCGTCATCCTCGCGCCGATGGCCCGTACCGCCGGCGAGCCGCTCGGCTCCATGGGCACGGACTCCCCGATCGCGGCCCTGTCCGAGCGCCCCCGGCTGCTCTTCGACTACTTCACCCAGCTCTTCGCGCAGGTCACCAACCCGCCGCTGGACGCCATCCGCGAGGAGCTCGTCACCTCGCTGCTGTCCTCGGTGGGCCCGCAGGGCAACCTGCTGGAGCCGACCGCCGCGTCCTGCCGCAGCGTCACCCTGCCCTTCCCGGTGATCGACAACGACGAGCTGGCCAAGCTCATCCACGTCAACGCCGACGGCGACATGCCGGGCATGAAGGCCGCCACCCTCTCGGGCCTCTACCGGGTCTCGGGCGGCGCCGAGGCGCTGGCCGCGCGGATCGCCGAGATCCGTACCGAGGCCGACGCCGCCATCGAGGCCGGCGCCCGCCTGATCGTCCTCTCGGACCGCCACTCGGACGCCGAGCATGCGCCGATCCCGTCGCTGCTGCTCACCTCCGCCGTGCACCACCACCTCATCGCCACCAAGCAGCGCACCCAGGTGGGTCTGCTGGTCGAGGCCGGTGACGTCCGCGAGGTCCACCACGTCGCACTGCTCATCGGCTACGGCGCCGCCGCGGTCAACCCGTACCTCGCCATGGAGTCCGTCGAGGACCTGCTGCGCGCCGGTACCTTCCTGTCCGGCCTGGAGCCGGAGCAGGCCATCAAGAACCTGATCTACGCGCTCGGCAAGGGCGTCCTGAAGGTCATGTCCAAGATGGGCATCTCCACCGTCGCCTCCTACCGCGGCGCCCAGGTCTTCGAGGCCGTCGGCCTGAACGACGAGTTCGTCGAGACCTACTTCAACGGCACCGCCACCAAGATCGGCGGCGCCGGCCTGGACGTCGTCGCCAAGGAGGTGGCCGCGCGCCACGCCAAGGCGTACCCGGCCTCCGGCATCGCGGCCACGCACCGCGCGCTGGAGATCGGCGGCGAGTACCAGTGGCGCCGCGAGGGCGAGCCGCACCTGTTCGACCCGGAGACGGTCTTCCGCCTCCAGCACGCGACGCGGGGCCGCCGCTACGACATCTTCAAGCAGTACACCGCCCGGGTGAACGAGCAGTCCGAGCGCCTGATGACGCTCCGCGGCCTCTTCGGCTTCAAGACCGAGCGGCCGTCGATCTCCATCGACGAGGTCGAGTCGGTCGCCGACATCGTCAAGCGCTTCTCCACCGGCGCCATGTCGTACGGCTCCATCTCCAAGGAGGCGCACGAGACCCTCGCCATCGCCATGAACCAGCTGGGCGCCAAGTCCAACACCGGTGAGGGCGGCGAGGACCCGGACCGCCTGTACGACCCGGCGCGCCGCTCCTCCATCAAGCAGGTCGCCTCCGGCCGCTTCGGTGTCACGAGCGAGTACCTGGTCAACGCGGACGACATCCAGATCAAGATGGCGCAGGGTGCCAAGCCCGGCGAGGGCGGCCAGCTGCCCGGCCACAAGGTCTACCCGTGGGTCGCCAAGACCCGGCACTCCACCCCGGGCGTCGGCCTGATCTCCCCGCCGCCGCACCACGACATCTACTCCATCGAGGACCTGGCTCAGCTGATCCACGACCTCAAGAACGCCAACCCGGTCGCCCGCATCCACGTGAAGCTGGTCTCCGAGGTCGGCGTGGGCACGGTCGCCGCCGGTGTCTCCAAGGCGCACGCGGACGTCGTCCTGATCTCCGGCCACGACGGCGGAACGGGCGCCTCCCCGCTGACGTCCCTGAAGCACGCGGGCGGTCCCTGGGAGCTCGGCCTCGCCGAGACCCAGCAGACCCTGCTGCTCAACGGGCTGCGCGACCGCATCGTCGTCCAGACGGACGGCCAGCTCAAGACCGGCCGAGACGTGGTCATCGCCGCGCTGCTCGGCGCCGAGGAGTTCGGTTTCGCGACCGCGCCGCTCGTCGTCTCCGGCTGCGTCATGATGCGCGTCTGCCACCTGGACACCTGCCCGGTCGGCATCGCCACGCAGAACCCGGTCCTGCGCGACCGCTTCTCCGGCAAGCCCGAGTTCGTCGTCAACTTCTTCGAGTTCATCGCGGAGGAGGTGCGCGAGCTCCTCGCCGAGCTGGGCTTCCGTACGATCGAGGAGGCCGTCGGCCACGCCGAGCTCCTCGACACGACGCAGGCCGTCACGCACTGGAAGGCGCAGGGTCTCGACCTGGAGCCGCTCTTCTACGTGCCGGAGCTGCCCGAGGGCGCGGTCCGCCACGCCCTGATCGAGCAGGACCACGGTCTGGAGAAGGCCCTCGACAACGAGCTCATCGAGCTCGCGGCCGACGCGCTGAACGCCGAGTCCGCCGAGGCGGCCCAGCCGGTCCGCGCCCAGGTCTCGATCCGCAACATCAACCGGACCGTCGGCACCATGCTCGGCCACCACGTCACCAAGAAGTTCGGCGGCGCGGGCCTGCCCGACGACACCATCGACCTGACCTTCACCGGCAGCGCCGGCCAGTCCTTCGGCGCCTTCGTGCCGAAGGGCATCACCCTCCGCCTGGAGGGCGACGCCAACGACTACGTCGGCAAGGGTCTGTCGGGCGGCCGTGTGATCGTCCGTCCCGACCGCGGCGCGGACCACCTCGCCGAGTACTCCACCATCGCCGGCAACACCATCGGCTACGGAGCCACCGGCGGCGAGATGTTCCTGCGCGGCCGCACCGGCGAGCGCTTCTGCGTCCGCAACTCCGGCGCGCTGGTCGTCTCGGAGGGCGTGGGCGACCACGGCTGCGAGTACATGACCGGCGGCACGGCGGTCGTCCTGGGCGAGACCGGCCGCAACTTCGCGGCCGGCATGTCGGGCGGCGTCGCGTACGTCATCGACCTCGACCCGGACAACGTCAACGTCGGCAACGTGGGCGCCGTCGAGACCGCCCTGTCCGACACGGACAAGCAGTGGCTGCACGATGTGGTGCGCCGCCACGAGGAGGAGACCGGCTCGACCGTGGCCGCGAAGCTCCTCGCTGACTGGTCCGTCGCGGCGGACCGCTTCAGCAAGATCATCCCGACCACGTACAAGGCAGTGCTCGCCGCCAAGGACGCCGCTGAGCTCGCCGGACTCTCGGAATCCGAGACCACGGAGAAGATGATGGAGGCGGCGACCAATGGCTGACCCGAAGGGCTTCCTCACCACCGCGCGCGAGACCGCCTGTTCCCGTCCCGTGGCCGACCGGCTGAAGGACTGGAACGAGGTCTACGTCCCGGGCTCGCTGCTCCCGATCATCAGCAAGCAGGCCGGCCGCTGCATGGACTGCGGCATCCCGTTCTGCCACAACGGCTGCCCGCTCGGGAACCTGATCCCGGAGTGGAACGACTTCGCCTACCGCGAGGACTGGTCGGCGGCGTCCGAGCGTCTGCACGCGACGAACAACTTCCCGGAGTTCACCGGGCGCCTCTGCCCGGCTCCCTGTGAGTCGGCGTGTGTCCTCGGCATCAACCAGCCGGCCGTCACGATCAAGAACGTCGAAGTCTCGATCATCGACAAGGCCTGGGACAACGGGAACGTCACCCCGCAGCCCCCGGAGCGGCTGTCCGGCAAGACGGCCGCCGTCATCGGCTCCGGCCCGGCGGGTCTCGCCGCGGCCCAGCAGCTGACCCGGGCCGGGCACACCGTCGTGGTGTACGAGCGCGCCGACCGCGTCGGCGGCCTGCTGCGCTACGGCATCCCCGAGTTCAAGATGGAGAAGGTGCACATCAACCGCCGCATCGAGCAGATGCGCGCGGAGGGCACCAAGTTCCGCACCGGCATCGAGGTCGGCCGTGACATCACGGCCACCGACCTGCGCAAGCGGTTCGACGCGGTGGTCATCGCGGCGGGCGCCACGGTCTCCCGCGACCTCCCGGTCCCGGGCCGCGAGCTGGGCGGCATCCACTTCGCGATGGAGTACCTGCCGCTCGCGAACAAGGTCCAGGAGGGCGACTTCATGGCGCCCCCCATCACGGCCGAGGGCAAGCACGTGGTCGTCATCGGCGGCGGCGACACCGGCGCGGACTGCGTGGGCACCGCCCACCGCCAGGGCGCGGCCTCGGTCACGCAGCTGGAGATCATGCCGAAGCCGGGCGAGGACCGTAACGCCAACCAGCCCTGGCCGACGTTCCCCATGCTGTACAAGGTCACCTCGGCGCACGAGGAGGGCGGCGAGCGGGTCTACTCCGTCTCCACCACCCACTTCGAGGGCGACGAGGACGGCAACGTCAAGGCGCTGCACCTGGTCGAGGTGGCCTTCGAGGACGGCAAGCTCGTCCAGAAGCCCGGCACCGAGCGCGTCCTCCCGGCGCAGCTGGTCACCCTGGCGATGGGCTTCACCGGCACCGACCAGGCCAACGGCCTGGTGGACCAGTTCGGCCTGGAGCTGGACGCGCGCGGCAACGTCGAGCGCGACGCCTCGTACGCGACCAACGTGGACGGCGTCTTCGTCGCCGGCGACGCGGGCCGCGGCCAGTCGCTCATCGTCTGGGCCATCGCGGAAGGCCGCTCGGCCGCCCGCGGCGTGGACCGCTTCCTGACGGGCACCAGCGCTCTCCCGTACCCGGTCAAGCCGACGGACCGCTCGCTGACCGTGTAGCCCCGCAGTACCCCTCCCTTCAGGGAGGACCCCTCATACGGTCCGTACAACGGCGTACGGAAACCTGACGCAGCGCCCGCCATAGTCCCCGACCAGGGATGGCGGGCGCTGTGGCGTTCTGTAGTCATATCAATGCGTTCCGCTGAACCGTCGGCGCGACGGGGACTACGCTCTTTCGCGGAGCGAGGGCACTGCGGAAGCGGGGAGTTGGCTCATGGCCAAGCCGAGTGACGAGAGTGGCGCGGAGACGCCGGATGAGTTCGCCCGCGAGGAACTGCGGGGGAAGCGCGAGGCGGCGGGGTTGACCCAGGAGGGGCTGGGTGAGCGGATCTTCGCCACAGGGGCGTACGTCGGGATGATGGAGAACGGGCGGCGTCGACTGCGCCCTGAGATCGCGAAACTCATCGACAGGGAGCTGAACACGGGGGACTACTTCTTCCGCCTGGCCAAGGCGTTCAAGTCCAAGCACAGCGAGTACTTCGCCGCCGCGGCCGAGTTGGAAGGCCTGGCGACGGCCACCTTCGAGTACGCCTGCACGCTGGTTCCCGGACTGCTCCAGACGGAGGACTACGCCCGGGCCGTGATCCGCGCCGCCAGCCCGACCGCGCTTGCCGAGCGCGTTGAAGCCCTGGTCGCGGCACGCATCGAACGCGCACGGCTCCTCGTCGATCCGGAGACCCCCGAGATGTGGGTGGTCCTGCACGAGTCGGTGCTGCGGACGGTGGTCGGAGGTCCTGCTGTGATGGCGGCTCAGTTGCGTCACATCGCTTCGTACGTCCGTGCCCACCGGATCACCGTGCAGGTCGTGCCGTTCGCAGCCGGGGCCCATGGGGCAGTGGGTTCGATGGTGCGCATCATGCAGTTCGCCGATGCGCCCGACGTGGCGTACACCGAGGGCCCTTACGCGGGGCAGCTGCTCGATTATCCGGCTCTGGTTCAGCGCTACTGGAGGTCATACGATCTTGCCAGGGCCGCTGCGCTGTCGCCGGAGGTGTCCCTGACCTTGATCGAGTCGGTGGCGGAGGAGTACGCGACATGCGCGCAGACGTGAACGGCTTGTCCTGGCGGAAGTCCTCGTACAGCAATGGGGACGGCGGCGACTGCGTAGAGGTGTCCGACGGCCTCCCCGGCGTGGTCCCCGTCCGCGACAGCAAGCTGGCGGGCATCGGCCCGGTGTTGGTTTTCCCGGTCACCGCGTGGGCGCCGTTCATCCAGGCTGTGAAGCGCCGAGCCTGATTTCGTACCGCAGCTGCTGACGCCCTCCCGGGCCGGTTCACCGGGCCTCGTGGTCTCGGTGGAGCCAGTGGTGGATGAGGGGGAGGAGTTGTTCGCCGTCCAGGGATGTGGCGGCGTAGTCCGATGCGCCTGCGGCCAGGGCTTTTTCGCGGCCCAGGGTGGTTGCCTTGCGGGCGAGGGCGATGACCGGGCGCTGGGGCGGGCCGGCGAGTTGGGCGATGACCGAGGCCGCCGCGGAGCCGGCGCTCATCCCCTGAGTGGGCAGGCGCAGCAGTACGACGGCCACCTCCGGGTCGGCGGTGACGGTGGCGATGGCCTGCGGAACCCGTTCCGCCCACAGCACTTCCAGGCCGTGGCGCTCGAAGTCGGTGGTCAGTCCGAACGCCGCACGGACGTCGTCGTCCACGATCAGCACCTTCTGCCCGGAGAACCCGTATGCCTGGGCGGACACCGGGCCTTCGGCGAGTCCCTCCGGGGCGGGCAGGTCCTGTAGCTCCAGGTGGGCCATCGGCCCGCCGGAGATGAGCGGCAGATAGAGGGTGAACACGGACCCGAGCCCGCGTTCGCTCGCCACATGGATCTCACCGTCCATCAGCCGGGCGATCTCCCGGCTGATGGACAGCCCGAGGCCCGGTCCGACGTGCCGCGTTTCGGCCGGGTCACCTGCGTGCGTGAACGCCTCGAAGATGACCTTCAGTCTTCCGTCGGAGATTCCGGTGCCCGTGTCGGCGACCGAGAAGGCGATGAGCTTCGCCGCCTTCATGTCGGCGAGCCGGCTGTGGACGGACGGCGGCACGTCCGGTCCGGCCGGCTGGATGTCGAGCCGTACCTCGCCGCGGTCGGTGAACTTCACGGCGTTGGCGAGCAGGCTCCGCAGGATCTGGAGCAGCCGCTGTTCGTCCGCGAGCAGGGTCTCCGGCAGCTCGGGCGCCACCCGCACGTGCAGACCCAGTCCCTTCTCCTCCGCCAGCGGCGAGAACGCCGCGTCGAGGTGGTCGGCGACCTGGAGCAGCGGCACCCGGACCGGGACGATCTGCATCCGGCCCGTCTCCGCGTCGGAGAGGTCGAGGATGTCGTCCAGCAGGGAGAGCAGGTCATGGCCCGCCCCCTGGATGGCCCGGGCGTATTCGACCTGCTTCGCGGTGAGCGTCCCGGCGGCGTTGTCGGCGAGCTCCTGGGCCAGGAGCTGCAGGGAACTCAGCGGAGTGCGCAGCTCGTGCGACATGTTGGCCAGGAACTCGCTCTTGTGCCGGATCTCCAGGGCCAGCAGTTCGTACTGCTCCTGCAAGGTCTGCCGGGCTTCTTCGATCCGGACGGACTGGACCTCGATCTCGCTGTTCTTGCGGGCCAGCCGCGCCGCCTTCTCCTCCAGTTGCCGGTTCGCGGCCTGGAGCGCCCCCTGCCGGTTCTCCAGCATCGTGGACCGCTCGCGCCACTGCTCTGTCATCTCCTGCGACTTGGTCAGCATGACCTCTTGGTGCCGCTGGACGATGACGGCGGCCGTGCTGCGCTCGATGAACTCGCTCACCACGGTGGGTACGTCGGTGCTGCGCTCGCGCAGCCAGTCCTCCGCCTCCGACACCCGCGTCGCGGAGAGCAGGTCTCCGTCCGCGGCCCGCTCCTCCATGACGGCGAGCCACTGCTGGAAGTCGGCGTCGGCGTCGACCCAGTCGGCGAGTCTGATCCATTCCCTGATCAGCGCCTCGTGGGCGATCTCCGCCGTCCCCGGCCCGGTCGTCCCGAGTACCACCAGCCGCCGGTCGGGCTCCGCCAGGAGCTGGGCGACGTGCCAGTCCCGGTCCAGATGGGCCTTCAGGGCCGTCACCCGGACCGCGCTGCTCGCCCCGCCGCGGGCCCGCACCATGGACAGCAGCACCCGCCGGATCCGGGCCTCGTCCAGCTGCCGGGCCAGGAACTGGAAGGCCTTCTCGGCGTGCCGGTTGAGTGCCCCCGAGACTCCGCCCAGGGCGTGGTACCCGTCGAAGGTGATCTTCCGTTCCTGCTGCATGGGCCAGAGCTCGGTGAGCGCGAACTCGAGCAGCGGGAGGCTGCCCGGGGCCTTGGCCGCCTCGGCGGCGATGGCCTCGGCGACGCCCTGGCTGTAGACGACTCCGGCCGCGGCGGCCGGTTCGACGATCACCCGGGTCAGCGCCGCCTCGTCCAGCGGGGAGACGTTGAGCTGGCGGTCCTGGATGCGCGGACCGACGGTGGGCAGGTCCAGCAGATCGGGCAGGAAGTCGGACCGCAGGGTGCAGACGAGCCGGACCGGCGCGTCGTCCATGGTGTCCGGCTCGGGGAACATCCGCTCCAGGAACTCCTGCCGCCGTCCGTGTGCGCCGTTACTGAGAACTTCCTCGAACTGGTCGCCGATGAGGGCGAGCCGGCGGCCGGTGAGCAGGGCGATCCGGGTGGCGACCGGCCAGAACCCCTCTTCCCGCAGGGAGCGCGCCCGGCTCTCCAGCCGCTCCAGCGTGTGCTGGGCGCCGGGATCCTCCAGGTCCAGCAGCGCGCGGGCCACCGAGTCGTACGGGGCGGATCCCGGCCGGAAGCTCGCGACGGTCCATCCGTCGGCGGCCAGGGCCGGTTCCAGACCGGCCCCGACCAGCGAGGACTTGCCGACCCCGGAAGGCCCGGCCACCACGACACAGGGCTGGTGCACGAGCATCGCCCGGAGCCGTTCGATCTCCCTTTCCCGGCCCACGAACACACCGGCCCGGGCATCGGCCGCGGTGAACGCCTGCAGGCCCCGGTAGGGGCACGGGGGCAGCACGCTGCGTTCCAGTACCTCCGGCCAGGCCGATGCCATTTCCGACAGGGGCACGGCGTACGCGTCCTCGTGCTCGCCGCCCCGGCTCGCGACGGCCAGCATGCCGATCACCGCGTCCCCCCAGCGGTCCGACATGATCGCGGCCGCACCGCTGTAGCCGGGCTGGGTGCGCAGCGCGGACTCACTGGACGTGTCGAGCTGGACCAGGCCGCCGCCGACGGCGCCCCGCAGGACACAGCTGCTCCAGGCGCCGTTGGCCTTGCGCGGGGGAGTCCCCGGGTAGCCGAAGACGGACACCTCGGTGCTCTCCGCGAGTCCGTTCCTGGGGTCGACGAGCCGGGCCGGTCCGGCCCCCACCGGCAGGGTGTCTCCGCCCACCAGTACGAGTCCGGCGATGTCGCGGCCCGGCCGCCCGGGCCCCGGAGGCGGATCCCAGGCCGTGACCCGGCAGTTGCGCAGCGGAGCTCCCTCGGCATCGCCGAGCAGTACGAACTCGACCTGGATGCGCGCCTCGTCACCGGGCCGGTCGGAGGTCCCCTTCTGCCGTCCCAGGGCCACGTTGACGACGTGCGCGCAGGTCACGATGTGCTTGTCGCCCACGACGAAGCCCACCCCGACGGGAACGTCGGAGGTGCCCTGCCGGATCTTGACGACGAACCCGTCGCGCCGCGCCCCCATCCGGCTCAGGCGCGGTGCCAGACGAGACGGACGGCGAAGTTCACCTCTGCCGTGCCCTTGGCGACGATGACGCCGGTCTCGCCGCCCATCTTCAGCCCGAACTCGATCTCGGCCTCGTCCGGGCCCAGTTCACGTACGGTCCGGGCGACCTTCGCCAGCGTGGGCTTCACCCGGTCCAGGGCGTCCTGCACCGAGACGCCGGCCCGTCCCATCAGTCCGTCCCCGGCCGCCGCCATCTCCAGGTCGGATCCGGCTAAGTCCCCGTCGACCTCGAACACGACAGCGGTCTCTTCGCCGCCGTCCTCCAGCGTCATGCCAATGAGCTGTCCTGCCACGTTCGCCACGCCCCCCATGGCTCCGGGACCGCCTGCGGTCCCCCCTCCACCCGACACGCACATCCTGGGGCACCCCGGACCCGTCGCGCAGGGTTATGGCCCAGTTGTGCGGCCGCGCGGGAGAAGGTTCTGCTACCCGCGAGTATTGACTAATAGTCAATACGGGACCACGCTCGGGGCGAGCCGTCGTCTCCGGCATGGGAGGTCGCCCCGTGAGTGTGGAACAGGAACTGGGTCGGTTGGGTGCGCAGTTGGGGGGAGCCGAGCCCCCCGAGTCGTTCAGGGACCTGGACGCCGCGGAGCTGGCGCTGCTCGTCGACGCGCTCCGCGCGGAGCGGGCGCGCCAGGACGGCGGGCTGAACGAGGCCGCCGAGGAGGCGCTCAAACTCGTGCCCGCCCTCGCGCGCGGGGCCGTACGCAAGGTGCTGTTCCGGTGAGCCGGGCCGAGGCGGAGAAGGCCGCCCGGCTGGTGGGCCTGGAGGCCGACGGGCTCGGCTTCCTGCGGCGGCTGCCCAGCGCGGACGTACGGAGGTTCCGCGAGCAGGCGAGCGCCGCGCTGAACGACGGCGCGCCCGAGATGCTCGACCGGATCGCCGCCGCCACCAAGCTGGTGCCCGCCGGGATCGCCGCCGCCATCTCCCAGAAGGCGCTGGGTCCCAGGCTGGCCGCCGCCGTCGCCGGACGCCTGGAGGCGTCACGCGCCGCCGACATCATCGCCAAGCTGCCGGTCTCCTTCACCGCCGAGTCGTGCGCCCACCTCGACCCCAGGAAGATCGCCGGGATCGTGGACCGGCTCGACGAGGGGCTGGTCGTACGGATCGCCGTCGTCCTCGCCGAGCGGCGCGACCACCTCACCATGGGCCGGTTCGTCGGGCACATGAGGGATCAGGTGCTCGGCCGGATCCTGGAGCAGGTCGGCGACACCGACGTGCTGCGCGCCGGGTTCTACGTCGATCAGCCGGAGCGGCTCCCGCGCATCCTGGAGCTGATGGGCGACGAGCGGCTCGCCTCGGTGGTACGGGCCGCCGCGGCCGCCGGGCTCTGGGAGGAGGCCCTCGCCGTCGCCGCCGCCGTCGGCGGGGAACAGCGACTGCGCATCGCCCAGCTCACCGCCCGCCTTGACGGGCCCGAACTGGCCTCACTCGTGCGGGTGACTCACGAAGCGGGGCTCTGGGAGACGCTGCTGCCGCTGGTCGCGCTGCTCGGCGAGGAGGACCGGCTCGCCGTGGCCCGGCTGGAGCCCCTGCGGGATCCGCAGGTGCTGGCCGGGGTGGTCCGGGCCGTCGTGGCGACCGGACTGTGGGGCGAGTTCCTGCCGCTGGCCGGCGTGCTGCCCGCCGACGCGCGCAAGGTGGTCGCGGACGCCGCCGCCGGGCTCGGCGACGCCGAACTGGACGCGCTGGTCCGGGAGGTCGACAAGCGGGACCTGTGGGAGCTGGTACTGCCCCTGGTCGAGCTCATGGACGAGACGGGCAAGCAGCGGATCTTCGACCTGCCCGCCTTCCAGGACCAGCCGGCGCCGTAGGGCGTGTCCCAGGCCACGCGCACTGGGCCGTACGGACCATCTGCGGGGCTCCTCGGCGAAGTTGAGGGGCCCCGCCGTCTGGTAACTATCCGGATCATGGCCCCCATCCGAACGCTGCTGAGCGGCCTCCTCGGCGCCGCCCTGCTGGTCCCCGTCCTCCCCTCGGCGACGACCGCCGCCGCCGACGCGCGAACCATCGACTACGGCGGTCTGCGCCTCGCCGTCCCGGCCGACTGGCGGGTCGTCGACCTCGACCTCGACCCCGACGCCTGCCTGCGCCTGGACCTGCCCACCCTCTACCTCGGCCACGCCGGCAACCAGAGCCAGTGCACCGGCCGGGCCGTCATCAGCCGCGCGGACACCCTCCACCTCGAACCCCTCGACGGAGCACCGCAGCGCGCCGACATCCCCACCATCGCCGTGGACTCCGGGACCGCCCTGCCCGAGACCCCGCCCCGGTCCGACAGCAACGAAGTGCGGTACGCCCTGCTCCGGCCCGGGGTCATGGCCACCGTCTCCTACGGGGCCGCGCCCGACGCCGTACGCCGGGTCCTGGCACGCGCCCGCGCCGTGACCCCCGGAGCCCCGGCGGCCCCCAGGCCCCCCGCCGAGCCCGCGCTGGCCACCGACGGCACGGAGCCCCGCAACGCACAGGAACCTTTCACCGGCGAGGGCTTCGACGCCTGCACCGCCCCCACTCAGAAGTCCATGGACACCTGGCGGGCCGATTCCCCCTTCCGGGCGGTCGGCATCTACATCGGCGGCCGTGCCCGGGCCTGCGCCCAGCCGCAGCTCACCGCCGACTGGGTACGGCGGCAGGCCGACGCGGGCTGGCACCTCATGCCGATCTGGGTGGGCCCGCAGCCCTGGAACAGCTCCAGCACCGGCCTGTCCACCGACCCCTCCGAGGCCGACGAGCAGGGCCGGTCCGCCGCCGACGGCGCGTCGGCCGCGGCCGCGTCGCTGGGCCTGCCCCCGGGCACGGTGCTCTACAACGACCTGGAGAACTACACCGACCGCGAGACCTGGGACGCCCCGGTCGTCGCCTACCTGACCGCGTGGACGGTCCGGCTGCACGAGCTCGGCTACCGCTCCGCCGCCTACGTCTCGGCGAGCTCCGGGGCCAAGACGCTGAGCGCCCACCACCACCAGGCGCCCGAGGCCATGCCGGACGTGCTGTGGGTCGCCCGCTGGAACGGCGCGGCCTCCGTCGGCGACGCCGACATGGGCCTGCCCGCCGGCACCCCGCAGTGGGCCGGCCGGCGCCGCGCCCACCAGTTCCGCGGCGACCACGACGCCACCTACGGCGGAGTCAAGATCAACATCGACCGCAACTGGGTCGACATCGACCCGTCCGCCATCGGGACGGGCGACGTCCTCCCGCTGGCCTAGGAAGCGTCCGGAGCCGGCGGGTCCTCCCGCGGCGGCTCGTCGTCGTCGCCCCGGCGGAGGGTGTGGATGCCACCCGCCGGGGTCCAGGTCCGCAGCACCAGGTCATCGCCCTCCACGATGATGTGGACGACCTCCGTCAGCTCGGCGTGGAAGAGGTGGAAGGGGTGCGGGGTCTCCGTCTCCTCCGCGTACCGGTGCAGCTCGGGCGGGTCCACCAGCTCCACCGCGCGCCCGGAGATCCGTACGTCCCCGTCCGGGATCGTCTCGCCCTCGCCCGGATTGGTGTGCAGGGCGAACCGCGGGTCGCGCTGGAGGTCCCGGGCCTTCATCGAGCCCGGCATCATGCCGAGCCACAGCTCCCCGCCGCGGATGTCGACGTTCAGCCCGGCGACGCGGGGGGAGCCGTCCTTGCGGAGGGTGGCCAGGACGTGGTGCGGATACTGGGCGAAGCGGGCCTGGACGGCCGCTGCGAACTCCGGCTCCGCCTTCTCGAACGCTGCCCAGTTGTTCGTCGTCGTCATACGTCCATCAAAGCGCGTGGCCACGGACGCCGCTGCTCAGGCGCGCACGGTGCCCCCGTCTACGGGTGCCGGACGCGCCCGCTGCTCAGCGCGTCGAGGTCGTCCAGCATGGCGGCCGCGAGGTCGCGCTCGGAGGTGTAGTACCGCTCGGCCCACTTGAGGGTCAGCGCCGGGTACGCCCCGGCCCGTTCGGCGTCGGCCAGCGCGCGGTCGCGCATCGACTCGGCGAACTCCTGGTGCTGGACGAGGACTTCGCGCATCTGCTCCGGCGCCAGCAGGTGGCCCAGCCACAGGCGCAGCATCGGCCCGTGCTTGAGGACGGGCGGGTCGAGCGGGGCCTCGCGGACCCATTCCCGGACGGCCGTCATGCCCGCGTCGGTGATCCGGTACACCCGCTTGTCGCGCGTGCCGCTCTCCTGGGAGACCGTCCGCGAGACGGCGTAGCCGGCCTTCTCCAGGCGCTTGAGCTCGCTGTAGATCTGGCTGAAGGACGGGCTCCAGTAGAAGAACCGCAAGGACCGGTCCGACCGCTTCTTCACGTCGTAGCCGGAGAGCTCCTCCCCGAAGGAGAGCAGGCCGAGCACCGCCCAGCCGGTCGCGGGGAGCGTGCTCGTCTCGTCTGCCACGCAGCGCAGTCTACGACCGGTCTTCGCAGTGGCCCTTCCTTCGGCGAGCTATGACTGTTAGAAGTATTCCTAATTGAAGGGTGAGCGGGAGAGGGGGTGGAACCGTGGGCGTCTCCCTCGAGGGGAAGGTCGTCGTCATCACCGGCGCCGGGCGCGGCCAGGGCGCGGCCGAGGCCCGGCTGTGCGCGGAGGCGGGGGCGCGGGTCGTCGTCACGGACGTACGGGAGGACGAGGGCCGGGCGGTGGCCGCGGAACTCGGCGGCCAGGGCTTGTACGTACGGCACGACGTGGCCGACCCGGACAGCTGGGCGCAGGTCGTCCGGTCGGCGGTCGCGGCCTTCGGCACGATCTCGGCGCTGGTCAACAACGCGGCCCTGTGGCGCACGGCCCACGTCGAACAGCAGCGGCTCGACGACTTCGAGACGCTGCTGCGGGTCAACCTGCTGGGGCCGTTCCTCGGCATCCAGGCGGTGGCGCCCGTACTGCGGGCGGGCGGCGGCGGGTCCGTCGTCAACATCTCCTCGACGGCCGGACTGGTCGGGATCCCGGGCCACGCGGCCTACGGCTCCACCAAGTTCGGGCTGCGCGGGCTGACCCGGTCGGCGGCGCTGGACCTGGCCGCGGACCGGATCCGGGTCAACTCGGTGCACCCGGGCGCCATCGACACGCCGATGGTGGCCGAAGCGGTCGCGGGCCGGGACTGGTCGCACGTGCCACTGGGGCGGATGGGGCTGCCGGAGGAGGTCGGGGAGCTGGTCCTCTTCCTCTGCTCGGACGCGTCCTCGTACGTGACCGGCACGGAGTTCACGGTGGACGGCGGCATGACCACGGGATGACGGCCCGCCGGGCGGTGTCCGCACGGCCCCGGGCATGATGTGTCCATGTCTGAACTGATGCGGCGGCTCGCGGGCGCGCTGCTCCGCAACTGCCTGCTCCTGGCAGCCGAGTTCGGTGCGATCCTGCTGCTGCGAGGCCCCGGGGGACACTGGGTCCCGATCCTGCTGGCCGTCTTCGTCATCGGCGCGGCCGTACCGCACGGCACCGACGCGGAGTTCGTGGCCCGCAGCGCCGTCGCGCTCGTCGCGGTGGGGGTCGCGGTGCTCGGCGGGATCACCTGGGAGGGCCGGACCCTCCACGACCGCGGCCGCGAGGAGACGGCGGTGGTCGTGGAACGCACCATGGCGGAGGACGGCTCCAGCCGTTCCCCGTCCCTGCGACTGCGCACGGAGGCCGGCCGCGACCTCCCCGGGCCGGTGGCGATGGACCTGCCCGTCGGTGCGCGGCTGGCGGTGACCGTGGATCCCGGCAGCCCGGTCTGGTCCCTCGGCGCGCGCCCGGCCGAACCGCGCTGGGAGGCGGCGGGCACCGGCGCGCTCCTCCTGCTCCAGACGGCCACCCTCGGCCGGCTCTCACTGCGCCGCCCCCGCGACTGAAACCACGGCGGCCCGCCACCCGTCGCACACGGTGGTGTCGAGGGGCGTGATCGAAAACAATGGCCGCATGACGAAACGCGCCCGGTCCTTCGACGCCGCCGCCGCGCTGTACGGCGCGAACCGGCCCGGCTATCCGCCCGCCCTCTTCGACGCCGTCGAGGAGCTCGCCGGCCGGCCGCTCGCCGGGGCACGGGTGGCCGACGTAGGGGCGGGTACCGGGATCGCCACCGGGCTGCTGCGGGCCCGCGGGGCAGAGGTCGTCGCCGTGGAGCCGGGGGACGGGATGGCCGAGGAGTTCCGGCGGGCCAACCCGGGGATCCCGCTCGTGCGCGGGGACGGGGACCGGCTGCCGCTGGCGAGCGGCGCGTTCGACCTCCTCACCTACGCCCAGGCCTGGCACTGGACCGACCCCGCCCGTTCGGTCCCGGAGGCCCGCCGCGTGCTGCGCCCGGGCGGCGCGCTCGCGCTCTGGTGGAACGACATGGACCTCTCCGTCCCCTGGATCGCCGAGCAGGACGCCCGGATCCGCGAGTACCTGAAGGTGATCGGGCTGCCCGCCCGTGAATCCCTGGAGGGGCTCGACCTCACCACCCGGGAGGTCCGCTGGTCGCGGCGGATCCCGCTGGACACCCATCTCGCCAACCAGGCCAGCCACTCCGCGTTCCTCCTCCTCGGCGAGGCCGTCACCGGGGAGTTCATGGCGGCCGAGCGGGAGCGGCTGCTGGCCCTCTTCCCGGACGGAACGGTCGAAGAGTCCTACGTGGTCACCCTTCGCGTCGCCCGCATCGGCGTCTGAAGGACCGCCGCCCGGCAGGCCGCGGGCGTGCCCCACGCGTCCCGCAGCGGGCGGGCCTTGCGCAGCCACAGCGACAGGTCCAGCTCCTCCGTGTAGCCGACCGCACCGTGCAGCTGCAGGGCCGTCCGCGCCGCCGCGTACGCCGCCTCGCCCGCGGTGAGCTTCGCCGCCGCCACGTCACCCGGGGCCGTCGACAGCGCCGCCGCCCACAGCAGCGGCCGGGCGAACTCCAGGCCCAGCAGGGTGTCCGCCAGCCGGTGCTTGACCGCCTGGAAGGACCCGATCGGCGCGCCGAACTGCGTGCGCTGCTTCGCGTACTCCACCGTCCGGGCCAGCAGCGCCTCGCCGACGCCCAGGCACTGGGCCGCCGTCAGCAGCCGCGCCCAGCGGGCGGCCGTCTCCGCCGCCGCCGTCACGGCCGGGCCCGCGGCGAGGAGTTCCCCGCCCGCCGGGACCGAGAGCCCGCGGGCCGGGTCCAGCGAGGCCAGCCGCCCGCCCTCAGGAACGACTTCCGGCACGCCTTCCGACAGGCGGAGTTCGCCCGTCGCCGACACCGTGAAGCAGTACGTCGCCGCGTCCGCGTCCAGGGCGTACGGGCTCCCGCCCGGCAGCGTCAGCGTGGCCGAGGCCCCGCCCGCGACCAGCCCCGGGAGGAAGCGTTTCGCCGGCCCCTCGTCCCCCAGCTCGGACAGGAGCACCGACGCGGCCGCCGTCTCCACCACCGGCCCCGGCACCCCGGCCCGGCCCAGCTCCACGAAGCCGAGGGACAGCTCCAGCGGCAGCAGGCCGGCGCCGTCGTACGACTCCGCAGCCGCCAGCGCGAACAGCCCCGTACCGGCGAGGCGGGACCACAGCGCCCGCCCGGGCCCGTGCTCGCCGCCCGCCCAGGCCCGTACGACGGCGGGCACGTCCGCCGCGCCCAGCAGGGAGCGCAGGGTGCGCGCGAAGTCCGACTGCTCGTCGGTCGGCAGGAAGCGCATCAGCGGCGTCCCTTCGGAAGGCCGAGCAGCCGCTCGGCGATGATGTCGCGCTGGATCTCGTTCGTCCCCGCGTAGATCGGCCCGGCCAGCGAGAAGACCCACGGTTCGGCCCACGCGCCCTCCGCGAGCTCCGCGTCCGCGCCCAGCAGGTCCAGCGCCGTCTCGTGCAGGGCGATGTCGTACTGCGACCAGAACACCTTGTTCAGGCTCGACTCGGCGCCGACGCTCTCACCGGCCGCGAACCGCGAGGCGCCGGCCCAGGTGAACAGCTCGTAGGCGCGCGCCCCGACCACCGCGTCCGCAACCCGGTCCCGCAGTGCGGTGTCGGCGGGATCCCCGGCCGACTCCCACAGCGCGACCAGGCGGTCCGCCGCCGCCAGGAACCGGCCCGGGGCGCGCAGCGTGAGCCCCCGCTCGTTGCCCGTCGTCGACATCGCGATCCGCCAGCCCTGCCCCGGCTCCCCGATCACGTCGGCGTCCGGTACGAAGACCTGGTCCAGGAACAGCTCCGCGAAGGCGGGCTTGCCGTCGAGGCGGCCGATGGGCCGCACCGTCACCCCCGGCGCCCGCAGGTCGAACATCAGGTACGTCAGTCCCTGGTGCTGCTTCGGGGCGTCCGGGTCGGTGCGGAAGATGCCGAAGGCGCGGTCCGCGAAGGCCGCCCGCGAGGACCAGGTCTTCTGCCCGGACAGCAGCCACCCGCCCTCCGTCCGCACCGCCCGCGACTTCAGCGAGGCCAGGTCGGAGCCCGACTCCGGCTCCGACCAGGCCTGCGCCCAGATCACCTCGCCGCTCGCCATCGGCGGCAGTACACGGGCCCGCTGCTCCTCGCTCGCGTGGTCGAAGAGGGTCGGCGCGAGGAGGTTGATGCCGTTCTGCGAGACCCGGCCGGGCGCGCCCGCCGCCCAGTACTCCTCCTCGAACACCAGCCACTTGACGATGTCCACGCCCCGGCCTCCGTACTCCTCGGGCCAGGACACCACCGACCAGCGGTCCGCGTGCAGCAGCCCCTCCCACTCCCGGTGCGCCGCGAAGCCCTCCGCCGTCTCCAGGGAGGGCAGGGGGGAGGCGGGAACGTGCTCGGACAGCCAGGCCCGGGCCTCGGCCCGGAAGGCCGCCACCTCCGCCGTCTGGGTGAGGTCCATCAGGGCCCGCCTCCTTGAACGCCTTCACGGAACGCCTTCACGCTTCCCTAACAACTGTTTGGTAGGTTAACGTACGGCCATGAGCAGCGTCGAGGAGTTCGCATGAACGAGCCCCGGTACACCGCCGGCCACCACCTGCTGAAGGACCGCACCGCCGTCATCACCGCCGCCGCCGGCGCCGGGATCGGCGGCGCCACCGCCCGCCGCTTCCTGGAGGAGGGCGCCCGGATCCTCATCGGCGACGCCCACGCCCGCCGCCTCAAGGAGACCGAGGACGCGCTCGCCGCCGAGTTCGGGGCCGACCGCGTCACCTCCCTCCCCTGCGACGTCACCGACGAGGAACAGGTACGGGCCCTCTTCGCGCACGCCGAGCAGACCCACGGCGGCCTCGACATCGTCGTCAACAACGCCGGCCTCGGCGGCACCGCCGACCTCGTCGACATGACCGACGACCAGTGGTCCCGCGTCCTCGACGTCACCCTGAACGGCACCTTCCGCTGCACCCGCGCCGCGCTGCGCTCGCTCAAGGCGTCCGGGCGGGGCGGGGTCGTCGTCAACAACGCCTCCGTCGTCGGCTGGCGCGCCCAGACCGGTCAGGCCCACTACGCCGCCGCCAAGGCCGGCGTGATGGCCCTGACCCGCTGCGCGGCGCTGGAGGCCGCCGAGTTCGGCGTACGGATCAACGCCGTCGCGCCGAGCCTGGCCATGCACCCGCACCTGGTGAAGGTGACGAGCGAGGAGCTGCTCGCCGAACTCACCGCCCGCGAGGCCTTCGGCCGGTACGCCGAGCCCTGGGAGGTCGCCAACGTCATCGTCTTCCTGGCCAGCGGCTACTCGTCGTACATGACGGGCGAAACCGTCTCGGTCAGCAGCCAGCATCCGTAGGACCAGAATGGGCGCGTGCCTACGAACAAGTCGACGAACCAGCCGGCGGCCGACCCGGCCCCGAAGAAGAAGCCGCAGGTGACGGCCTCGCCCGAGCGGCGCCGCGAGCTCCTCGACACGGCGGCCGAGGTCTTCGCCGCCCAGGGCTACAACGCCACCACCGTCCGCAAGATCGCCGACGCCGCCGGGATGCTCGCCGGCAGCCTCTATTACCACTTCGATTCCAAGGAATCGATGCTCGACGAGATCCTCTCCGCCTTCCTGACCGAACTCTGGGAGGGCTACGACACCGTCCTTGCCGCCGGCCTCGGCCCCAGGGAGACCATCGAGGCCCTCGTCACCGAGTCCTTCCGCGAGATCGACCGGCACCGCGCCGCCGTCGCGATCTACCAGAAGGAGTCCCGCACCCTCTCCGCGCAGCCCCGCTTCCACTACCTCTCCGACTCGCAGCAGAAGTTCGAGAAGGCCTGGCTGGGGACGCTGGAGCGGGGGGTCGCCGCGCAGGTCTTCCGCGCCGACCTCGACATCCGCCTCACCTACCGCTTCGTACGCGACACGGTGTGGGTGGCGGCCTCCTGGTACCGGCCGGGCGGCCAGCACAGCCCCGAGGAGATCGCCCGGCAGTACCTCTCGATGGTGCTGGACGGGATCGCCGTACGCCCCTGAACCGTCAAGGAGTCGTCATGCCCGAGGCCTACATAGTCGATGCCGTACGCACCCCCGTGGGGCGCCGGAACGGCGGCCTGTCCCGGGTCCATCCCGCCGACCTGGGCGCGCACGTCCTGAAGGCGCTGGTCGAGCGGTCCGGGGTGGACCCGGCCGCCGTGGAGGACGTGGTGTTCGGCTGCCTCGACACGGTGGGGCCGCAGGCCGGGGACATCGCCCGGACCGCGTGGCTCGCGGCCGGCCTGCCCGAGGAGGTGCCCGGGGTCACCGTCGACCGCCAGTGCGGGTCCTCGCAGCAGGCGGTGCACTTCGCGGCGCAGGGCGTGCTCTCCGGGACCCAGGACCTGGTGGTCGCGGGCGGCACCCAGAACATGTCGATGATCCCGATCGCCTTCGCCTCCCGGCAGGCGGCCGAGCCGCTCGGCCTCACCGAGGGTCCGTTCGCGGGATCGGCCGGCTGGCGGGCCCGGTACGGCGACGCCCCGGTCAACCAGTTCCACGGCGCCCAGCTGATCGCCGAGAAGTGGGGCATCTCGCGGCGCGACATGGAGGAATTCGCGCTCCGGTCCCACCAGCGGGCGATCCGGGCGATCGACGAGGGCCGCTTCTCCCGGGAGACGGTGGCGTACGGGGACGTGGTGGCCGACGAGGGCCCGCGCCGGGACACGACGCTGGAGAAGATGGCGGGCCTGAAGCCGGTGGTCGAGGGCGGCACGATCACCGCCGCCGTCTCCTCCCAGGTCTCGGACGGCGCCGCGGCCATGCTGATCGCCTCCGAGCGGGCGGTACGGGAACACGGCCTGCGGCCGCGGGCCCGCATCCACCACCTCTCGGTCCGGGGCGAGGACCCGATCCGCATGCTGTCGGCGCCGATCCCGGCCACGGCCTACGCGCTGAAGAAGACCGGAATGTCGCTGGCCGACATCGACCTGGTGGAGATCAACGAGGCGTTCGCCCCGGTGGTCCTGGCCTGGCTGAAGGAGACCGGGGCCGACCCGGAGAAGGTCAACGTCAACGGCGGCGCCATCGCCCTGGGCCATCCGCTCGGCGCGACCGGCGTGAAGCTGATGACGACGCTGCTGCACGAGCTGGAGCGCACCGGCGGCCGCTTCGGCCTCCAGACCATGTGCGAGGGCGGCGGCCAGGCCAACGTGACGATCATCGAGCGGCTGTAGGCCCATGTCCGGGGGTGTCTTGAGGTCCGCCCGGCGCCGGGCGGACCGGGCCCTTCCGCGCGGGAAGGACGCAGGTCACACCCACTGATCGACACGACCGCGCCGAGGTGTGCTAGCTTAGAGCTCGTTGCAGTTGTGGTACCCATGAACTTTATGTGCGCCTGACGGGAATGCTCCGCAGGCGCTTTTATTGTTTTGCCGGAATCTCCGGATGGGGCCCTTTGCCGCCTATTCAGGAGATTCAAAATGGCACTTGGCACCGTGAAGTGGTTCAACTCGGAAAAGGGCTTCGGCTTCATCGAGCAGGACGGTGGCGGCCCGGACGTCTTCGCCCACTACTCGAACATCGCCACCCAGGGCTTCCGTGAGCTCCAGGAGGGTCAGCGCGTCTCCTTCGACGTGACCCAGGGCCAGAAGGGCCCCCAGGCGGAGAACATCCTCCCCGCCAACTAAGTATTTCAGCTCGCCGGGGTCCGCACCGTGAGGTGCGGGCCCCGGCTTGTCTGCTGTTTCGACCTTTGTTTTACCTGCCGGTTTCAGGAGGGCTTTCTCGCATGACCCAATCCAGCTCCGCACGACCCAGCCGCCGCCCCACCCGGGGTCGAGGTGCGGCCCAGGGGCGTCCGAAGTCTGGCGCGGGACGGCAGAAGTCCGCCCCCGTTGCCAGGCCCCAAGAATTCACCATGCCCGAACCGCTGACCCCGGCGCTCCCGCCGGTCGCCGCGTTCGAGGACATGGACATGCCCGAGGCGCTGCTGAAGACCCTCGCCGCCCAGGGCGTCACCGAGCCGTTCCCGATCCAGGCCGCGACGCTGCCGAACTCCCTCGCCGGCCGTGACCTGCTCGGCCGCGGCCGCACCGGCTCCGGCAAGACGCTGGCCTTCGGCCTGGCGCTGCTGGCCCGCACCGCCGGCCACCGCGCGCAGCCGAAGCAGCCGCTCGCCCTGGTCCTCGTACCGACCCGTGAGCTCGCGCAGCAGGTGACCGACGCCCTGGCCCCGTACGCCACGGCCGTCAACCTGCGCATCGCGACCGTCGTCGGCGGCATGTCGATCAACCGGCAGTCGGGCGCCCTGCGCCGCGGCGCCGAGGTGCTCGTCGCCACCCCCGGCCGTCTGAAGGACCTCATCGACCGGGGTGACGCCGACCTCTCGCAGGTCGCGATCACCGTCCTGGACGAGGCCGACCAGATGACCGACATGGGCTTCATGCCGCAGGTCACCGCGCTGCTCAAGCAGGTGCGGGCGGACGGCCAGACCATGCTGTTCTCGGCGACGCTGGACAAGAACATCGACAAGCTCGTCAAGATGTTCCTGCACGACCCGGTCGCCTTCTCCGTCGACCCGTCCGCCGGTGCGGTCAGCACGATGGAGCACCACGTCCTGTACGTCCTGGACGAGACCGACAAGAAGGCCGTGGCGACGCGTATAGCCGCTCGCGACGGCCGGGTGATCATGTTCGTCGACACCAAGCGCGGCGTGGACCGCATGGTCAAGAAGCTGCTGGCGGACGGCGTCCGCGCCTCCGGCCTGCACGGCGGGCGCTCGCAGCCGCAGCGCAACCGCACCCTCGACTGGTTCAAGACGGGCGAGGTCACCGCGCTGGTGGCCACGAACGTCGCGGCGCGCGGCATCCACATCGACGACCTCGACCTCGTCGTCAACGTGGACCCGCCGACCGACCACAAGGACTACCTGCACCGCGGCGGCCGTACCGCCCGCGCCGGTGAGTCCGGCAGCGTGGTCACCCTGGTGCTGCCCGACCAGAAGCGGGACATGACCCGCCTCATGTCGGACGCCGGGATCTCCCCGCGCACCGCGCAGATCAGGTCCTCCGACGCGGAGCTGGCCCGGCTGACCGGCGCCAAGGAGCCCTCGGGCATCCCGGTGGTGCTGGACGTGCCGCAGCCGACCGCGCCGAAGCCCCGCAACGGCTCCGGCTCGGGCTCCGGCTCGCGCCGCCGCTCCGGCGGACCCCGTACCGGCTCCGCCACGGGCGGCGCCCCGGCAGCCGGCGGCCGCGGCCGCCGCTCCGGCGGTGGCGGCTCCGGGCAGGCCCCGGCGGCCTCCGGGTCGGGCCAGGCCCGTCGTGGCCAGGGCAGCGGCGGCGGGGCCACCGGCTCCGCCGGCCAGGGCCGGCGTACCGGGGGCGGCGCCGCCGGTGGCGCGGCCGCGGCTTCCGCGCGCAGCCGGGTCGGCTCCGGCGGCCAGGGCCGCCGTCGGGCGGTCTGACACCCGTAGAGACGTATGACGACGCCGGGCAGTGCTTTGTGAGCACTGCCCGGCGTCGTGCTGTCCGCTAGCGGACCATCTTGTTCTGGAGCCTCGCCAGCGTCCGCAGGTCCAGGCCGAGGCCGTCCGTCAGGTAGCCGTAGAAGCTTCCGTAGTCGGCCTCCAGCTGCGCCGTCGCGGAGTCCAGGTAGTCCTGGCGGACCTCCTGGAGCGGGATCAGCAGGTCCGGGTTCTGCATCCGCCCGGACTGCTTGAGGCCCGCCCGCAGCTGGGCGTCGTACGCGGCGCGGAAGGTGTTCGACGCCAGGTAGTCGCGTCCGGCGGCGTCCTCGGGGACCGCCAGCGCGCGCAGCAGGACGTAGCTCATCCAGCCGGTGCGGTCCTTGCCGGAGGTGCAGTGGAACAGGAGCGGGCCCTGCCCGCCGTCCGCGATCTCCCGCAGGGTCGCCGCGAACTGCGCCCGGTTCTCGGGGCTGGTCACGAAGGTGCGGTAGATGTCGCGCATGTAGGCCTCGGCGCGGCCGCCGCCGAGCATCTGCTCCTGCTTGACGGGGTCACCGCTGGAGATCGCGCCGACGAGGGTCCCGTAGAGGCCGAGGTCGCTGACCGGGCGCGAGGTGGCAGAGAGCCCGGGCGGCAGCTTGTCGGCGCCGTCGTACTGGAGCTCCATCGGGATGCGGAAGTCGACGACCTTCGTGAGGCCGAGACCGGAGACGGTGGTGAGGTCCGCGGCGGTCAGCTTGCTCAGCGCGTCGGACCGGTAGACCAGCCCCTGGCGGACCTGCCCGCCGGTGTAGGTGCGGTAGCCGCCGATGTCCCGGACGTTGACGGCGCCCTGGAGGGGGATCTGGCGGATCGCCTCGGCCCGCAGGTGGTGGCGGAAGCCCGCGCCGGCCGCCGGCGCCGCGGCGGCGGTGGCGGAGGCGGCGGGCAGGGTCCCGACGGCGAGGGCGGCGGCGGCCGCAGCGGTCGCCAGGCGGATTCTGGCACGGCTCATGGAGGCAACTCCCGTGACGGAGAAGGGGGATCACCCTGGTGGTGGCAGGGTGCGGAGCGAGTGCAGTGCTTCGAGTGCCTGTTGTGCCTCGGCCATGACGCGGGAGACGAGCTCCGCACAGGACGGGAGATCCTCGATCACGCCCGCGATCTGGCCCGATGCCATGACGCCGAGGTCCGTACGGCCCTCGACCATGGACGCCTTGAGGAGCATGGGGGTGTTCGCGGCGAGCAGCACCTGGCTCCACGACAGGTCCTTGCCGTGCTTCATCGCGAGACCGTCGCGCACCATCTGCGGCCAGCTCAGGCCGGACAGTTTCCGGAAGCCCGCCGCGTGCCGGACCGCCCGCACCAGCGCCCTGGCGCGGCCCGCCCGCTCCAGGGAGTCGACCAGCTCGGTGCGCAGCATCCGGTGCGGCAGCCCGTCGACGGCCGTGGTGACGGTGACGTCCTTGACCGTGGCCTTCAGGTACTCGGCCTTGACCGCGTCCGGGACGGTGGAGTCCGAGGTCAGCAGGAACCGGGTGCCCATCGCGATGCCGGCGGCCCCGTACGCCAGGGCCGCGACCAGGCCGCGGCCGTCGGCGAAACCGCCCGCCGCGACCACCGGGATGTCCACGGCGTCGACGACCTGCGGCAGCAGTACGGTCGTGGCCACGTCCCCGGTGTGCCCGCCGCCCTCCCCGCCCTGCACGATCACCGCGTCGGCGCCCCAGGCGGCCACCTTCTCGGCGTGCCGCCGGGCCCCGATCGAGGGGATGACGACCACGCCCGCGTCCTTGAGCCGCGCGATCAGCTCCCGGGAGGGCGCGAGGGCGAACGAAGCCACCCGTACCCCCTCGTCGATGATCAGCTGGGCGCGTTCGGCCGCGTCCCCGGCGTCCGCACGCAGGTTGACCCCGAAGGGCGTGCCCTCCGGGACCCGGGACCTGACCTCCCGGACCGCCGACCGCAGCTGATCCACGGTCATCGTCGCCGAGGCCAGGATCCCCAGGGCCCCGGCGCCCGCCGCGGCCGACACCAGGCGGGGTCCGGCGACCCAGCCCATGCCCGTCTGCACGATCGGGTGCGCTACCCCGACCAGCTTGGTGAATGCCGTCTCCATCGGCTCAGACCCGCACTTCGCGGTCGCGCAGGCCCTTGGGGTCGATGACCTCGCGGATCAGGCGCAGCTCCTCGGCGGTCGGCTCCCGCGTGTACGGGACCTGGCCGTCGACGGCCAGGTCGAAGCCGGTGGCCGCCCGGACCTGATCGATGGTGACCCCGGGGTGGACGGAGACCAGGCGCATCGAGCGGTCGGGGCCGGTGAAGTCGAAGACGCCGAGATCGCTGACCACCCGGGGCAGGCGGTGGTAGCGGGTCACCCCGGCCGCCTCGGCGCGGTCGTAGCCGACGCCGCTGACCATGTCGACCCGCTCGACGAAGACCCGGGTGGAGTGCTTGGGGATCCAGTAACTCACCGGGTTGTTGAGGGTGTTGACGGGCGCCCCGCGCACCCCGAGGAGCTGGCGGGCAGGCTTCGCCCAGTCGCCGATGCAGGAGATGTTCTGGTTGCCGAAACGGTCGATCTGGCTGGCGCCCATCATCACGTGGCGCCTGCCGCCGGTGACCATGGTCAGGTGGCGCCGGTACGGGAGCCAGCCCTCGGCCGTGCCGTCGAGTCCGACGAGCATGGCCTCGCCGTCGGTCATGAGCAGGTCGGGGGAGAAGGTCCGCTTCGCGAGCCGGGCACCGAAGGAGGGGACCAGGCCCATCGGGCTGGCGAGCACCTCGCCGTTGTCGCGCCAGGCCTCGGCGCATGAGATCACACAGTATTCCGAACGACTGATCACTGCTGCTCCTCGTGCCAGGTCCGGACGGCGGACTGGTAGTCGTGCTCGCTCGCCCCCGACAGGAAGCGCTCGGCGAACTCGGGCCAGGGGGTGGTCGCGTAGAGCTTCTGGAAGGCCTCGTCGCGGTCGTAGTCGGGGACGCAGGAGGTGAAGTGCGCGCCGTTCGGGGTCTCGATGACCCCGGTGACGGAGTGCCGGCTGACGAGGAGGGACTGCGGGGGACCGGCCTTGGTGAGCTCGGCGGTCTCCACGAGCTGTTCGCAGGAGACGTACGCGGCGTCGGCGGCCTCGCAGAACAGGTCGTCGAAGTACGGGTCCGGGCCCAGGTACTGGGCGTTGCCGAGGCGGTCGGCGCGGCTCAGGTGGACCAGGGCGGCGTCCATCCGCAGGGCCGGGACGGCGACGAGCTCCTCGCCGTCGGCGTACGGGGAGGTGACGGTCCGAAGCTCCGGGTTGACCCGCATCACGTCGGAGCCGAGGCCGGCCCGGACGGGGAGGAACGGCAGCCGGTTGGCGGCGGCGTGCAGGCCCCACATGAACATGGCCTCGTCGAGCTCGGTGAGGGTGAAGGCGGCGCGCTCGCGGGCGGCCCGGAAATGGGGCTCCAGCGGGATCGAGTCGAGGGTGGCGAAGGGGGCGACGAGCCTGCGGATCCGGCCCGCGGCGGCCAGCAGGCCCACGTCGGGGCCGCCGTACGAGATCACCGTGAGATCGGTGATCTCGGAGCGGAGCAGTGCTCGCACCAGGGCCATGGGCTTGCGCCGCGAGCCCCAGCCGCCGATGCCGAGGGTCATCCCGCTGCGCAGCTGCCCGACCACCTCTTCGGGGGTCATGCTCTTGTCGGTCATGAACTCGCTTCCTTCCCGAAGGTGTCGCGGACCCGGTCGGCGACCCCGCTGAGGTTGGCCTCGAAGGTGAAGCCCTGCTCGAAGCGGTAGCTGCGGCGCACGTCGACCGGGTCGATGCCGTTGATGGCCGCCTTGGCCAGCCGGATCAGGTAGCCGTCCTTCCGGGCGATCTCGGCGGCCAGTTCCAGGGCGGCGGCCCGCAGTTCCCCGCGGGGGACCACCTTCCAGACCGAGCCGTGCGCGTGCAGTTCGGCCGCGGTCGCGGTGCGCGAGGTGTAGTACAGCGCGCGCATCAGGTGCTGCGGCACGAGGCGGGCCAGGTGGGTGGCGGCGCCCAGCGCGCCCCGGTCCAGCTCGGGCAGTCCGAAGGTCGCGTCCTCGCTCGCCACGATCGCGTCGGCGTTGCCGACGAGGCCGATGCCGCCGCCCAGGCAGAACCCGTTCACGGCCGCGACCACCGGCACCTCGCACTCGTACACGGCGGCGAAGGCCTCGTAGCAGCCCCGGTTGGCGCCGATGAGCGAGGCGTGGCCGGCGTCGCGCTGCATCTCCTTGATGTCGACGCCGGCGTTGAAGCCCCGGCCCTCGGAGGCGAGGACTACGCATCGGACCTCGGGGTCGCGGCCGGCGCTGCGCAGGGCGTCGGCGAGGTCGTACCAGCCCTGCACGGGGAGCGCGTTGACGGGTGGGAAGTCGACTGTGACGAGTGCGATGCCCTTGCCCGGGCTCGAGGTGGAGACACCCATGAGAGGATCAGCTACCTTTCCACCAAACATTTGTTAGGTGAGGAAGGTAGCAGCCTATGGAGCTCGACGGGAGGGTCGTCGTCGTCACCGGCGGGACCCGGGGCGTCGGCGCCGGGATCGCCCGGTCGTTCCTGGCGGCGGGAGCCGAGGTAGTCGTCTGCGCGCGGCGGCCCCCGGAGGAACCCGTCTCCGCGGACGGCCGCAAGGCCTCCTTCGCCGCCGTCGACCTGCGCAATCCGGCGGCCGTGCAGGACTTCTTCGGCGCGGTCGCGCGCCGGTACGGGCGCCTCGACTGCCTGGTCAACAACGCGGGCGGTACCCCGTACCGGCTGCTGGGGGAGGGCGAGGCGGAACGCCACGCCAGGGTCGTCGAGCTGAACCTGCTGGCGCCGATGACGGCTTCCCTCGCCGCCTACCCGTGGCTGCGGGAGGCGCGCGGCTCGGTGGTGATGATCGGCAGCGTCAGCGGCACCCGGCCCTCCCCGGGAACGGCGGCGTACGGGGCGGCGAAGGCGGGGCTGGAGAACCTGGCCCGCTCCATGGCCGTGGAGTGGGCCCCCGAGGTACGGGTGAACTCGCTGGTCCTGGGCATGGTGCGGACCGAGCTGTCGCACCTGCACTACGGGGACGAGGCCGGGATCGCGGCGGTCGGCGCGACCGTACCGCTGGGGCGGCTGGCGGAACCCTCGGACGTGGGGGAGGCGGCGGTGTTCCTGGCCTCGGGCCGGGCGGGGTACGTGAGCGGGGCGAGCCTGCTCGTGCACGGGGGCGGGGAACGCCCCGCGTTTCTGGATGCGGCAACCGTGAACAAGGAGAGCTGAGATGGCGGGACTGTGCGAAGGCAGGGTCGTGATCGTGACGGGCGCGGGGCGGGGGCTGGGGCGGGCCCACGCGCTGGCCTTCGCGGCCGAGGGGGCCAAGGTCGTCGTCAACGACCTGGGAGTGGGGCTGGACGGGCTGCCCGGGCCGGATTCCCCGGCCGGCCTGGTCGTCTCCGAAATCCGGGCGCTCGGCGGGGAGGCGGTGGCGCACGGCGGGGACATCGCCACGGGCGAGGGGGCGTCCTCGCTGGTGGAGTGCGCGGTCTCGGCGTTCGGGAGGCTGGACACGCTGGTCAACAACGCCGGGTTCCTGCGGGACCGGATGCTGGTGAACCTGGACGAGGACGACTGGGACGCCGTCATGCGGGTGCACCTGAAGGGGCACTTCCTGCCGCTGCGGGCGGCGGCCGCGTGGTGGCGGGCGGAGGCGAAGGCCGGCCGGCCGGTAGCCGCCCGGGTGGTCAACACCTCTTCGGGGGCGGGGCTGTTGGGCTCGGTGGGGCAGGGGAACTACAGCGCGGCCAAGGCCGGGATCCTGGGGCTCACGCTGGTCGCGGCCGCGGAGATGGGCCGGTACGGGGTCCAGGTCAACGCGATCGCCCCGGCGGCGCGGACCCGGATGACGGAGCAGACCTTCGCGCAGACCATGGCCGCGCCGGTCGCCGGGGCGTTCGACGCGATGGCCCCCGAGAACGTCTCCCCGCTGGTGGTGTGGCTCGGTTCCGGGGCCTCGGCCGGTGTCACGGGGCGGGTCTTCGAGGCGGAGGGCGGCCGCATCACGGTCATGGAGGGCTGGCGCCCCGGCCCCACCGCCGACCGGGACGCCCGCTGGACCCCCGCCGAGGCGGGCGAGGCCACCGTGAAACTCCTCGCCGCGGCGGAGTCCCCGCTCCCGGTCTACGGCTCCTGACAGCGGCCGGGCGGAGCCCGGTCAGGCGTCCGACAGGCGGGCCGCCGCGCGGCGTTGGCGGGTGTTCGAGCCGCGGAGGAAGCGGATCACCGTTTCCAGTTCCTCCGTGGTGAACTCCCCGCACAGTCCGGCGACTTCGCGGGCCCAGTCCTCGTACACCGGCTCCAGCTCGCGGATCTTCTCCGGGCGGACCTCCACCACCACCCGCCGCTTGTCCGTGGGGTGTTCGGCCCGGCGCACGTAACCCTTGCGTTCCAGCCGGTCCACCAGCCCCGTCACCGAGGCCGGGGCCAGGCCCGACTGCCCGGCCAGGTCCTTCGCCGTGAGCGGGCCGTGGCGCAGCAGCAGGTCGATGGTCTTCGCCTCCGTCGCGCCCAGGCCGCGCCTGGCCGCCACCGCCTCGTGGAACATCACCGTCACCGCGCTGGTCTCCCGGCCGGTGCGGTTCAGCTCCTCCAGTACCGCGGCGCGGCGCGCGTCCGCCTCATCGCTCATGAAGGCACCGTACCAAGAATTTAGTTCGCGCGAACGAAAGAGTTGCGATCACGCCTGCCCGCGTGTCAGTCTTTCGTTCGTCCGAACGAAATAATTCCGGAGGCCGTCATGATGACCCCCCATCCACGCCGCTGGGCCGCCGCCGTCGTCATGATGGTCGCCGCGCTCATGGACCTCCTCGACGTGACCATCGTCAACGTCGCCATCCCCTCCATCGGCCGTGACCTGCACGCCTCGCAGAGCGCCCTGCAGTGGCTCGTCTCCGCCTACCTGCTCGGCTTCGCCGCCACCCTGATCGTCTCCGGCCACCTCGGCGACCGGTACGGCCGCAAGGCGCTCTTCCTGGCCGGGACGGCCGGCTTCGGCCTCGCCAGCCTGGCCTGCGGCCTCGCCCAGAGCCCCGGCCAGCTGATCGCCGCCCGCGCCGCCCAGGGCGTGACGGCCGCCCTGCTGATGCCCCAGGTGCTCGGTTCCTTCCGCACCCTCTTCCAGGGCAAGGAGCGCGGCGCCGTCTTCGGCATGTACGGAGCCGTCGCCGGCTTCGCCGCGGCCATCGGACTGCTGCTCGGCGGCCTGCTCACCGACGCCGACCTCTTCGGCTGGGGCTGGCGCTCCGTCTTCCTCGTCAACGTGCCCGTCGCCGTGGCCACCCTCGCCGCCGGCGCGGTGCTGGTCCCCGCCACCCGCGAGCGCGGCGCCGGCCGGCCCGACCTGCTCGGCAGCATCGTCCTCGCCGCCGGCCTGATCGCCATCGTGCTGCCGCTGGTCCAGGGCGAGGCCAACGGCTGGCCGCTGTGGGGCTGGCTGTGCCTGGCCGCCGGAGTGCTCGCCGTCGTCGGCCTCGGCATCCTCGAAGCCCGGCGGCGCGGGGCGACCGTACCGCTGCTGCCCGTCCGGGCGTTCCGGCTGCCCGCCTTCTCCTTCGGCCTCGCCGTCCAACTGCTGTTCTCCGTCGGCATGCAGGGCTTCTTCCTGATCTTCGCGATCTGGCTCCAGGGCGGCGAGGGCTACACCCCGATGCAGGCGGGCCTGGTCACCGTCGCCTTCTCGGCCGGCGGCTTCCTCGCCGCCCCGGTCGCCGGCGCCCTCGCCGTGCGCTTCGGCCGCCTCGTACTCGTCGGCGGCGCGCTGATGATGGCGGGCGGTTTCGCCGGGGTCTGGTACGCCGTCGCCCACTCCGCCGAGGCGCACACCGGTGCCTGGCCGCTGGTGCCCGGTCTGCTCGTCGCGGGCGCCGGGCTCGGCTTCCTCGTGGTGCCGCTGGTGAACGTGGTGCTGTCCGCCGTCCCCGCCGACATCGCGGGCGGCGCCTCCGGAATCTTCTCCACCGCCCAGCAGTTCGGCGGCGCCCTCGGCGCGGCCGTCATCGGCTCCGTCTTCTTCGGCGCCCTCGCCGGTGGCGGCCCGACCCACGCCCTGACCACCGCGATGCCCTGGGTGAGCGCCGGCTTCCTGCTCAGCGCGGTGCTGTGCCTGGCCCTGCCGCGCACTGCGGTCTCACCGGAGGCGGAGGCGGAGGCAGGGACCGGGGCCGAGGGGCGGCCCGGGGTCGAGCCCGTGGCGGCGTAAGAGGGGTGCGTACGGGAAACACGTGCGGGCCGCGGTCACCGACCGCGGCCCGCACACGTTCCTCGGATTCCTCGGATTCCTCGGATCAGGACAGCTTGCCGTCGTAGTCCGGCAGCTTGACGGTGAGTTCGGCGTGGCCGCCGACCAGGTCGCTCGCGTTGTTCCCGATGTTGGCGATGATCGTGTAGCCGCGGCCCTCGATCTCGGCGCGCTTGCCCGTCTTGTACGCGCTCACCTCGTCGAACAGGTCCGGCAGATCACGGACGTAGAGCCCCGAGACCGGGTAGCCGACGGCCTTGAGGTTGCGCTCGGTGAGGGAGTAGATGATCCCGGGGCGGGCGGTGACGAAGAAGATCGCCACCCCGCGGTCGTTGGCGTACCGGGTCAGCTCGCGGACCTTGGCGATCGCGGGCGTCGGGAAGGTCCAGAACCAGTGGAAGTCCGTCTCCAGCGAGGAGTTGTCGATGTCGAGGACGATCGCGGGCTTCTCGCCGGCGGGCGAGGCGGCGATGCGCTGCTCGATGGCGGGGCGGACCGCGTCGATGACGGTGGCGACGTCGCGCTGCCAGGTGGCGTAGTCGATGCCGAGGATCGCCGCGTTGCCGCCGGGCGCTGAGGCCGAGACCGACGCGGGTGCGGCGGCCGGGGCCGGGGCCGCCTCGGCGGCGGTGGCGGGCAGCAGGGTCAGGACGGCGGCCGCGACGGCCACGCCGGCTGCGGTGGTACGGGTCGTGCGGGTGCGGCGGGTGCTGCGCATGTGGGGGCGCTCCTCGGTCACGTCTTGGCATGTACGCGACCAGAGTTGGCCAGATTCACCCCCATGTCTACTGGCCGGTAGGAAACTTTTCGTGGCCGGGCGATGAATCAAGGTGAATTCCGCCCGGACAGGCGCCCGGACAGGGCGCCCGGACGGTCCTAGGTGTCGCACTCCAGCACCGTGCGGCACAGCCCGCACCGGGCCCTGAGCGGCCCGCGCACCGGGAGCCGCAGCCGCTGCCCGCACACCGGGCAGGGGAAGCTCACCAGCAGCCCCGCGCCGTCCGGCTCGAAGCGGTACGCCGACCGGTCCGCCGGGGGAGTGCCGGTGCGCCGCGCCCTCGCGTACCGGCGCCGGGCGTGCGCGGAGGCGGCGGCGAGCGGGGCCCGGCGCCGCTCCCGCTCGGCCAGGGCGCGGCCGCGCACGTACGCCTCGTACGCCTGCGGGCTGCTGAACCAGGTGGAGAGGTCCTCGCCGAACAGGCCGGCGCGCCTGGCCAGGACGTAGCCGAACTCCTCCGGGGTGAGGTAGCCGAGCTTCTGATGGGTGAGCGCGTCCTCGCGGTAGGCGTCGAGCAGCAGCCAGCCGGCCCCGAGGAACGCGGCGGCGGTGTCGGTGAGGATCTCGTTCTCCGCGGTGGTGGGCAAGCGCAGGTCCAGGCGGTGCAGCAGGACGTGGGTGACCTCGTGGGCCAGGGCGGCGGCCAGGTCGCGGCGGTGGATGCGGAAGCGGTCGCTGACCTCGACGAAGTACTCGGGGCCCGCGGCCAGTTCCACCGTGGCCGCGTCCCGCATCGGCCGGAAGGCGACCACCATGCGGGCGTCGGGCAGCCGCAGGGCGCGCACCATCGCGGAGGCCACCCGGTGGGCCCCCAGGTGCAGGTCCTCGTCGCGGCCGAAGGCCGCGTCGGCGGGGGCGAAGCTCGTGTCGTAGGCCCGGATCCCGTCGGGGGTCAGCCGGCGGAACAGCGCCGTGATCGAGGCGCGGACCGTTTCCAGGTGCGGAAATCCGTGCTCGACCGGGCTGCTGTGCCTGCTGTTCTCCGTCATGCCGCCCCCAGAGCGGGAAGTTGTCCGAAAACGCGTTCTTGATGCCCGCCATACATCAGATGTGTCATGGACTCGTCATTCACCCAATGACGCGCACGGCCCAACCCCCCACGAAAGGCAGTGTGTTGACTGTGTCTACCCTCGTGCGGTTCATGAAGCGCACCCTCGCCGTCGGCGCCGTCGCCCTCGCGGCCGTCAGCCTCCAGCCCGGCACCGCCAGCGCCGGCCCGGCCCCCGTCGTCGGCGGCACCCGCGCCGCCCAGGGCGAATTCCCCTTCATGGTCCGCCTCTCCATGGGATGCGGCGGCGCCCTCTACACCCAGCAGATCGTCCTCACCGCCGCCCACTGTGTGAACGGCTCCGGCAACAACACCTCCATCACCGCCACCGCCGGAGTCGTCGACCTCAACAGCTCCAGCGCCATCAAGGTCAGGTCCACCAAGGTCAAGCAGGCCCCCGGCTACAACGGCAGCGGCAAGGACTGGGCCCTGATCAAGCTCGCCCAGCCCATCAACCTGCCCACCCTCAAGATCGCCGAGACCAAGCAGTACGACAACGGCACCTTCACCGTCGCCGGCTGGGGCGCCACCCGCGAAGGCGGCGGCCAGCAGCGCTACCTCATGAAGGCCACCGTCCCCTTCGTCTCCGACGCCAGCTGCCAGGCCTCGTACGGCAGCTCCCTCATCCCGAGCGAAGAGATCTGCGCCGGCTTCGCCCAGGGCGGCGTCGACACCTGCCAGGGCGACTCCGGCGGCCCCATGTTCCGCCGCGACAGCGCCAACGCCTGGATCCAGGTCGGCATAGTCAGCTGGGGCGAAGGCTGCGCCCGGCCCGACTACCCCGGCGTCTACACCGAGGTCTCCACCTTCGCCGCCGCGATCAAGAGCGCCGCGGCCGCCATGTAGCACCCGCCCCTCGTCCTTCCGGCCCCCTGAGAACGGGCCGGAAGGACGAGGCCCCGCGCCCCGTGCGTACGTATCGTCGGCAGCAGTACCGCCCGATGGTCCCCTGTGCGGTTGCGGGCCGGCGCCCGCACCGGTCCCATGGGAACGAAGCGCAGGCGGCAGCGGGCGACAGTGGGGCAGGCAACGCATGGCGATCAGAGTGGTCATCGCGGACGACCAGGAAATGGTCAGGACCGGCTTCCGCATGATCCTCGAAAGCCAGCCGGACATCGAGGTCGTCGCCGACGTCGTCGACGGCGAAGCCGCCCTCACCGCCGTCGCCGAGCACCGCCCCGACGTACTGCTCCTCGACATCCGCATGCCGAAGCTCGACGGCCTCGAAGTCACCCGCCGCCTCTCCGGCCAGGACACCCCGCACATCGTCATCGTCACCACCTTCGACCTCGACGAATACGTCCACGCGGCACTCCACGGCGGAGCATCCGGCTTCCTCCTGAAAGACGCCAGCCCGGCCATGCTGGTTGAAGCGGTACGCGCCGCGGCAGTCGGCGACTCACTCGTCTCGCCCGCCATCACGGTGCGGCTGCTGCGCGAAATGGCCCCACAGACCGCGGCCACCCAGACCCGCCGCCCCGCGGAACCCCTCACGGAACGGGAACGCGAAGTCGTACGCTGCCTCGCGCGCGGGCTCACCAACGCCGAGATCGCCGCCGAACTCTTCGTCTCCCTGTCCACCGTCAAAACCCACCTGGCCAACGTCCAGGCCAAACTCGACGCCCGCAACCGCGTCGAGATCGCCGCCTGGGCCTGGGAAAGCGGCCTGGCCGCCACCACGGCGTGACCCCGCCCCGGTGAGCCCCCTGGCGGGATGGGCCCGCCGCCACCCCCACACCGCCGACGCCATCCGCCTCGGCCTCTCCCTCGTCCTCCTCGCCCTCGTCACCTTCGAAGGAGTCGTCCTCGCCCGCCAGCCCAGCCTCCCCCACGCCGCCGTCTGGGCATCCGGCATCCTCGTCTGCCTCAGCGCCGCACCCTGGCCCCGCATCCCCCTCCTCACCCGCGCCTGGTTCGCCGCCGCCGTCACCTGGACCGTCACCCTCTCCCTCATCTTCGGCGACCACCCCCTCATCGTCTGGGGCGGCGGCGAGGCCATCGCCCTCCTCGTCCTGCTCTCCCAGGTCCTGCTCCGCGCCCCCGCCCGCACCGCCGCCGTCCTCGGCCCGCTCCTCGGCCTCGGCTGCATGGCCGTACCCGTACGCGACACCGACCCCGGCCGCTTCACCCTCCTCTTCTCCGTCCTCACCGTCGTCGTCGGCGCCTACTCCCTCCTCCTGCGCCTCCAGTCCGTCCAGCGCGTACGCGACCTGCGCGCCGTCCGCACCGCCGAACGCCTGGAACTCGCCCGCGAGCTCCACGACCTCGTCGCCCACCACGTCACCGGCATCGTCGTCGAGGCCCGCGCCGCCCGCTTCACCAAGGTCTCCGCCGAACGCGCCGCCGAGATCTTCGGCCGCATCGAAACCGCCGGCGACGAAGCCCTCGGCTCCATGCGCCGCCTCGTCAAGATCCTCCGCGAGAACGACGACGGCGAAACCACCGCAGGACACGGCGCCACCAGCCCCGTCGCCGGCCTCGCCGACGTCCGTGAACTCACCGAACGCTTCTCCCGCAGCGGCCCGCCCGTCGTCCTCTACATCGAAGAAGGCCTCGAAACCCGGCTCCCCGGCCACGTGGCCGCCACCGCCCACCGCATCGTCCTGGAAGCCCTCACCAACATCGGCAAGCACGCCGCCACCGCCACCGCCGTCCGCATCGGCCTGCGCACCCTCCCCGTAGGCCTCGAAGTCCGCATCGCCGACGACGGCGGCCACCCCGCCAAACTCTCCGACAACGCCCGCGGCGGCGGCTACGGCCTCGCCGGAATGGCCGAACGCGCCGAAGCCCTCGGCGGCTCCCTCACCGCCGGCCCCACCCCCGAAGGCGGCTGGCTCGTCACCGCGATCCTGCCGCTGTGACAGGAATCGGTCACAGATCTGACCAGTACCCGTCTCACGGATCGACTGCCCCGGGAACCACCCGCCCCCGCCACGTATTCTCGGGAACCATGAACAACAGCGACATCGACAACGGGATCGACGAAACCGTCGCCGCCGAACTCGCCCGCCTGCGGGACAGCATCGACAACATCGACGCGGCCGTGGTCCACATGCTCGCCGAGCGTTTCAAGTGCACCCAGCAGGTCGGCCACCTCAAGGCCAGGCACCAGCTCCCCCCGGCCGACCCGGGCCGCGAGGCCAGCCAGATCGCCCGGCTCCGCCAGCTCGCCGAGAACGCCAAACTCGACCCGGCCTTCGCCGAAAAACTCCTCAACTTCATCATCGCCGAGGTCATCCGCCACCACGAGACGATCGCAGCCGGCGAAGACCAGACCTGACAGGCCCCGGCAGGCCCTGGACGATCGCTCGGACAGGACCTGGAACCCGCTGGGGCCCAGCCGGCCCTTGCGGCAGCATGGGCCCCATGTCCGCACTGACGCGCAACGAAGCGCAGCTCCGAGCACAGCTCCTCGACGTCCACCACTACGTCGTCGGCCTCGACCTCACCGCCGGCGACGACACCTTCGAGTCCGCCACCGTCATCCGGTTCACCGCCAACACCGCCGGAGACACCTTCCTGGAGCTGAAACCGGACCTCCTGCACTCCGTCGCCCTCGACGGCAACCCCCTCGACCCCGCCGCCCTCGACGGCAACCGCCTCCCGCTCACCGGCCTCACCGAAGGCCCCCACGAGCTGCGCGTCGACGCCCGCATGCGCTACTCCCGCACCGGCGAGGGCCTGCACCGCTTCACCGACCCCGCCGACGGCGAGACGTACGTCTACTCCCAGATGTTCATGGACGACGTCCAGCGGGTCTTCCCGGCCTTCGACCAGCCCGACCTCAAGGCCGTCTTCGAATTCACCGTCGCCGCCCCCGCCCACTGGACCGTCCTCGCCAACGGCGTCACCACACGCCTCGCCGACCGGGACACCGACGGCGCCGGCATCTGGCAGTCCGCCGCCACCCCCGTCATCTCCACCTACCTCGCCGCCGTCGCCGCAGGCCCCTGGCACAGCGTGACCACCGAACACGCCGGACTGCCCTTCGGCATCCACTGCCGCCAGTCCCTCGCCCCCCACCTGGACGCCGACGCCGAAGAAATCCTCTCCCTCACCAAGGACTGCTTCGACCGCTACCAGGAAAAATTCACCGAGCCCTACCCCTTCGACTCCTACGACCAGGCCTTCGTACCCGAGTTCAACGCCGGAGCCATGGAGAACCCCGGCCTCGTCACCTTCCGCGACGAGTTCATCTACCGCTCCGCCGTCACCGACACCGAACGCCAGACCCGCGCCATGGTCATCGCCCACGAGATGGCCCACATGTGGTTCGGCGACCTCGTCACCCTCGCCTGGTTCGACGACATCTGGCTCAACGAATCCTTCGCCGAATACATGGGCTACCAGACCCTCACCGAAGCCACCCGCTTCACCGACACCTGGACCGAATTCGGCGTCACCCGCAAGGCCTGGGGCTACGACGCCGACCAACGCCCCTCCACCCACCCCGTCGCCCCCGACCCCGACGACGTCCCCGACACCGCCTCCGCCCTCCTCAACTTCGACGGCATCTCCTACGCCAAGGGCGCCTCCGCCCTGCGCCAACTCGTCACCTGGCTCGGCGAAAAGGACTTCCTCGCCGGCATCAACACCCACTTCGCCCGCCACAAGTTCGCCAACGCCTCCCTCGCCGACTTCGTCGACTCCCTCGCCGCCCACACCGAACGCGACGTCCACGCCTGGGCCCGGATCTGGCTGCGCACCACCGGCATCGACACCCTCACCCCACAGATCGAGGAGAGCACCGACGACGGCGACGGCCCCGGCGGCTGGACCCTCACCGTCGACCGCAAGGGCAGCCGCCCCCACCGCATCACCGCCGGCGTCTACCACCACGACACCGCCGACGCCCGCACCCTGGAGCGCACCGAACTCCTCCACCTCGACGTCCCCTCCGACGAGGTCCTCTCCGCCACCGGCCCGCGCCCGGCCCTCCTCGTCCTCAACGACGGCGACCTCACCTACGCCAAGGTCCGCCTCGACGAGACCTCCGTGGAAACCGTCCTGCGCGGCCTCTCCGGCATCCCCGACGCCCTCACCCGCACCGTCGTCTGGAACTCCCTGCGCGACATGGTCCGCGACGGCGAACTCGCCCCCGGCGACTACCTGGCCACCGCCGAAGCACACCTGCCCGAGGAACACGACCTGGCCCTCGTCCAGGGCGTCCTCACCTTCGCCCGCACCCAGATCGCCACCCGCTACGTCGCCCCCGAACAGCGCACCGCGGCCCTCGCCACCATCACCTCCATCGCCCGCGACCTGCTGCGGCGCACCGAGGACGGCTCAGACCCCGGCCTGCGCCTGACCGCCGTACGGACCCTCATCGACAGCGCCACCCAGCCCGACACCCCGGCCGCCTGGCTCGCCGACGACGCCGTCCCCGGCGGGCCCGCCCTCGACCCCGAGCTGCGCTGGCGCATCCTGGCCCGCCTCGCCGTCCTCGGCGCCATCGGGGAACGCGACATCGACGCCGCCGTCGCCGACGACCCCAGCGCCACCGGCCAGGAAGGCGCGGCCCGCTGCCGCGCAGCCCTCCCCACGGCGCAGGCCAAAGCCGCCGCCTGGGACCGCCTCTTCCACGACGACACCCTCTCCAACTACCTCTTCAGCGCCACCGCCCAGGGCTTCTGGCAGCCCGAACAGGCCGACCTCGTACGGGAGTACGTGCCCCGCTTCTACCCCGAGGCCGTCGCCCTCGCCGCCCGCCGCGGCCCGGCCATCGGCGAAGCCGCCGGCCGCTGGGCCTTCCCGGCCTACGCCGTGGACGAAGCCAACCTCCAGGCCGGCCACGACTGCCTCGCCGACCCGGACATCCTCCCCCTCCTGCGCCGCAAACTCGTCGACCAACTCGACGACCTGGCCCGCGCCCTGAGGGTGGTCCGCACCGCTTAAGCCCCGCCGGCGATTGAGGCGCGGGGGTCTGGGGGCGGAGCCCCTGGGGGCACCTCCCAGCGGTAGCTGGGGGAGAAACGGCGAAAGGGCGGGGCGGGGAGCAGCTCCGCGCAGCGGCACCCCCGCCCCGCCCCGCAGGGACCGGCAGGGACCGGCCGGAAATCGATCCCGGACAAACCCCGGCGGTTACCCCATTCGGGTCGGATCGTTGTACCGGCCGGGTGCCCCCGCCCCGCACCCCTCCCAGCCCCGGAGGACCCGATGACCGCGCCGCCCGGCACACTGCCCCCGCTCGCCGGCGGAGCCAACGGCCCCGCGGCCCTGCGGCCCCTCCTCGACACCGTCCTCGAAGCCCTCCGCACCGGAGCCGAGGAGCGCGGCGGGCCACTCCCGGCCGGCGGCCCCGACACCCTCGCGGCCCGCGTCCAGGCCGCACTGGGCGACGTACTCCCCACCAAGGGAACCGGGGACCACGAAGCGCTCCGGACCCTCGTCCACACCCTCGCCGCCGGCGCCGCAGACCCCGCCGACCCCCTCTGCGCAGCCCACCTGCACGGCCCGCCCCTCGCCGTCGCGGCCGCCGCCGACCTCGCCGCCAGCGCCCTCAACCCCTCCCTCGACTCCTGGGACCAGGCCCCCGCCGCCTCCGCCATCGAGGCCCTCGTCACCCGCGCACTCGCCGCCGAGTTCTACGACACCCCCCACGCCGACGCCCTCGTCACCACCGGCGGCACCGAAGCCAACCAACTCGCCCTGCTCCTCGCCCGCGAACGCCACGGCCCCCGCCTCACCGTCCTGCACGGCGCCAACGCCCACCACTCCATCCCCCGAGCCGCCTGGCTCCTCGGCCTCCCCCCGGCCACCACCATCCCCACCCCCACCGGCACCCTCGACCCCGCCGACCTCGCCCGAACCCTCGCCGCCACCACCGGCCCCACCCTCGTCACCGCGACCGCCGGCACCACCGACGCCGGACTCATCGACCCCCTCCACCGCATCGCCGACCTCTGCGACCGCCACGGCGCCGACCTCCACATCGACGCCGCCTACGGAGGACCGCTCGCCCTCAGCCCCCGCCACCGCGACAAGGTCACCGGCCTCGCACGAGCCACATCCCTCACCATCGACCTCCACAAACTCGGCTGGCAGCCCGTCGCCGCCGGACTCCTCGCCGTCCCCGACACCACCCTCCTCGCCCCCCTCGCCCACCAAGCCGACTACCTCAACGCCACCGACGACACCGAAGCCGGCCTGCCCGACCTCCTCGGCCGCTCCCTGCGCACGACCCGCCGCCCCGACATCCTCAAGATCGCCACCACCCTGCGCTCACTCGGCCGCGACGGCCTCACCCACCTCATCGACCACACCTGCGCACTCGCCCACCACCTCGCCACACGCCTCGACGCCCACCCCCACTTCGAACTCCACGCACCCCCCACCCTCACCACCGTGCTCTTCCGGCCCACCCACGCCGATGACACCCAGGTCGCCACCCTGCGCCGCACCCTCCTGCACGAAGGCCGCGCCGTCCTCGGCCGCACCCACGCCGACGGCCGCCTCTGGCTCAAAGCCACCCTGCTCAACCCGCACACCACCGCGGGGGACCTGGACACCCTCATCGCCCTCCTGGAAGGCAGCACCCACCGATGACCGCCCAGCTCGATGCCCCCCACGACCTCGTCGGAATCGGCATCGGCCCCTTCAACCTGTCCCTCGCGGCCCTCGCCCACGGCCTGCCGCACCAAGGAGCAGGCGAACTCGCCACCGCCTTCTACGACCAGCGCCGCGACTTCCGCTGGCACCCCGGACTCCTCATCGACGGAGCCACCCTCCAAGTCCCCTTCCTCGCCGACCTGGTCACCCTCGCCGACCCGGCCAGCCCCTGGAGCTTCCTCAACTACCTCAAGCACAAGGAACGGCTCTTCCCCTTCTACTTCGCCGAGCAGTTCCACATCCAGCGCGCCGAATACGACGCCTACTGCCGCTGGGTCGCCGGCCGCGTCCCCGGACTCCACTTCGGCCACCAGGTCGACGCCGTCCGCTGGAACCCCGAACGCGACCTCTTCGAAGTCGACTTCACCCAACTCGACCCCGACGGCGAAGCCGAAGCCCTCGGCCGCACCTACACCCGCCACCTCGCCCTAGGCATCGGCACCGCCCCCTACATCCCCGAACCCCTGCGCCCCCTCGCCGAAGCCCCCACCGTCCCCGTCATCCACTCCGCCGACTACCTCGACAACCGCCAACGCATCCTCAGCGCCGAACACGTCACCGTCATCGGATCAGGCCAGTCCGGCGCCGAAGTCTTCCTCGACCTCCTGCGCGCCCGCCCCGCCGGCCGCGAACGCCTCACCTGGCTCGCCCGCACCCCCTCCTTCGCCCCCATGGAGTACTCCAAGCTCGGCCTCGAACACTTCACCCCCGACTACACCCGCTACTTCCACGCCCTGACCGAACCCGTCCGCGACAAGCTCGTCCCCGCCCAATGGCAACTCCACAAGGGCATCGACGCCGACACCATCGCCGCCATCCACGACGAGCTCTACCGCCGCACCCTCCACGGCGGCTGGCCCGACACCGTCCTCACCCCCGGAGTCAGCGTCCGCACCGCCGGCCGCGTCGCCACCACCAAAGTCGAACTCCACCTCGAACACGTCGAACAAGGCACCCGCTCCCGCCTCACCACCGACGCCGTCGTCCTCGCCACCGGCTACAAGGAACGACCCCTCACCAGCCTCCTCGCAGGCCTCGACCCCTACCTGCGCAAGGACTCCTCCGACCGCCCCCGCATCGACGACCGCTACCGGATGATCACCGACCCCGCCGTCACCGGCAGCATCTTCGTCCAGAACGGCGAACGCCACACCCACGGCGTCGGAGCCCCCGACCTCGGCCTCGCCGCCTGGCGCAGCGCCGCCATCCTCAACACCCTCACGGGCAAAGAGCCCTACCCCCAGCCCACACGAACCGCCTTCACCACCTTCGGCCTCGACCAGCGGGAGCACACCCGCCCCCAACCCGCAGGCGAACTGCTCCCGCTGGTCGAACACCCCTAGGAAGACCGCCGATCTAGAAGACCGGCACATCCTCCCGAGTCAACCGCCACGCCACCGAAGCGAACTGCGCCGGATCCACCGTCCCCTTCGCCTTCACCCACTGGATGATCGTGTTACGGATCTCGTCCGAATCCGCCCACAACTGCCTGGCCTGCGGAACATGCGGGAAGTTCCCGCCACCCGAGGCCCGGTAGTTGTTCACCGCCAGCACGAACTGCCCCGCCGGATCCACCGGCTTCCCCTCGAACGACAACCCCACGATCCGCGAACCCACCGGCTGCGCCACATCGATGTCGTACGTGAACCCGTACACCGCGTCGTAGTTGTAGTCCGGCGTGCCCTCGGAGTTCGTCAGCTTCGCCGGATCCACCACCTCACCCGGCGCCGTCCGCACGTAATACCGCGCCGAATACTCCAGATAGTCCTTCACCTGCGCACCCGTGAGCAGCCGCGCCTCCAGCGTGTTCTCGAACGGGTACAAGCCCGCCGCATCCCTGATCGTCACCTGCCCGGCCGGGATCGCCGCCGTACGCGAGAAGCACGAAGCCTGCGACACCACCGGAAGCCCCGCCCACTGCGTACCGGAAAGAGCCGCCCGCACCGTCTCCGCCTGCACATGGTTGATCAAATCGATGATCGCCACGTCCTTGACCGGACCCTCCGCCGCAGACATCGCCTGCGTCGAGGTACCGATCACCTGGTTCACATACGCCACGACCTTGCGGTGCTCGTCCGACAGCAACCGCGCGATCTTCGGGTCCTCCGCGACCGTGTTGGAGTTCAGCACCTTCGCCGCGACCTTCGCCACCGACCAGCGGCCCTTCTCCCACACCAGCTCGAAGTCGAACAGCGTCAGCCGCTGCCCCCACTTCAGCGGCTCCGACAGCACCACGTCCTTGCCGGTCGCCTTGTTCTTCACCCGGTACTCGGGAATCTCCGTGTGCGCATGGCCCACCAGGATCGCGTCGATCCCCGGCACCTGCTCCGCCACCAGCCCTGCCGCGTTCTCGATGTAGGGCAGCTGGTCCCCGTACGAGGACGTCCCGCTCGACCCCGAATGCGCCGACACGATCACCACATCGGCGCCCATCGAACGCAGCTTCGGCACGTACTTCGCCGCCTGCTCCTCCAGCCCCGGGAACGTCATCTTGCCCTGCACGTTCGCCTTGTCCCAGATCGCGATCCCCGGGTTCGTCAGCCCCAGCACCGCCACCTTCACGTCCCGCCCGCAAGGCGTCCGCAGCCGGTGCATGCTGTACGGCGGGAACGCCGGCCGCAGCGTCTTCGCATCCAGCGCGTTCGCCCCCAACAGCGGGAAATCACACTGCTCCTCGAACTTCCGCAGCACCGGAATCCCGTAATTGAACTCGTGGTTCCCCAGCGCCGCCGCGTCATAGCCGATCGCGTTCATCGCCTGCGCCATCGGATGCACCGGACCCCGGCGCGCCGTGATCGGATCCACCTTCGCGTAGTAGTACGAAAGCTGCGTGCCCTGGATCGTGTCACCCGCATCGATCAGCAGCGTGTTCCGCCGCCCCTTCTCCGCCCGCACCTGGTCCACCAGCGTCGAGATCTTCGCCAGACCGACGTCGTTGTGCGCCTTGTCGTCGAACTCCTTGTCCGTGAAATAGTCCCAGTTGAAGACATTCCCGTGCAGATCGGTCGTCCCCATCACCGTGAACGAGTACGTCCGCGGCCCCGGTCCCTTCACACCCTCCTGCGCGGCGGCCGGGGTGCTCGTGGCCCCCGCCAACGCCACGGCCGCACCCGTCGCGGCCGTGGTCCCCAGAAAAGTCCTGCGGTCGAACGCCATGCCATCTCCCCTTTTGAGGCCTGAACAACGCGCGTAGATTCTGACCCACGGGTAACAAGGAGCAACACCCCCACCAGGTTTCGATCCGAACACCGGACCCCTACGAGCGACAGTGCGAGAGTGAAACCATGACCCAGGACGCATCGCACCAGCCCTACGGAACACCCGAAGTACCCCGCGTCGCCGTCCGCGGCGAAGCCCGCATCGAAGTCGACCCCGAAATCGCCCGCATCGGCATCACCGTCAGCGCCCGCGGCACCGACCGACGCACCGCCCTCGAAGACCTCACCAGCCGCAACAACGCCGTCCTCGACCTCATCAAGAGCTACGGCGACCCCGTCGAAAAGCTCGAAACCGGCTCCTTCTCCATCACCCCCGAACTCACCCGCCACGGCCGCGCCGAACGCATCCGCGCCTACCACGGCCGCGTCCACATCACCGCCGAACTCAACGACTTCACCACCCTCGGCGAACTCACCACCCGCCTCGCCGACCTCGAACTCACCCAGGTCGACGGCCCCTGGTGGGCCCTGCGCCCCACCTCACCCGCCCACGGCCAAGCCCGCCGCCAAGCCGTACTCGAAGCCGTCCAACGCGCCCGCGAATACGCCGAAGCCCTCGGCGCCCGCCTCGCCGCCCTCGTCGAACTCGCCGACCTCGGAGCCGAGAACGCCGCCCCCTTCCCCTCCGCAACCGGCGGCGGAATGCGCACCATGGCCTTCAGCGCCGCCGAAGACGCCGGCGCCCCGCCCCTCGACCTCGAACCCCAGCGCCAGACCGTCTACGCCCAGGTGAACGCCCGCTTCACCATGACCCCGCCCCAGCTCTGAAAAACAGGCCCCGAAGCGCACCCCGGGGGTGCTCATCAGAGCACCCCCATGCACATTCAACAATTGTCAACAAGCTTTTGCTCAACGGTTGTTGAGTGGACACCAGGAACCAATTTCCTACTCCCTGGTAGGGGAATACGCTCGCCCCATGCGCCGAGCGAAAATCGTATGTACCCTGGGCCCCGCCACCGACTCATACGACCAGATCAAAGCCCTGGTCGAAGCCGGAATGGACATCGCCCGCCTCAACCTCAGCCACGGCACCTACGCCGAACACGAGGAGCGCTACCAGCGCGTACGCAAAGCCTCCGACGAAACCGGCCGCAGCGTCGGCATCCTCGCCGACCTTCAAGGCCCGAAGATCCGCCTCGGCCGATTCCGCGAAGGCCCCGTACTCCTTGAACGCGGCGACGAGTTCACCATCACCGTCGAAGACCACCCAGGCGACCGCCACACCTGCGGCACCACCTACAAGGGACTCGCCACCGACGTCACCACCGGCGAACGCATCCTCGTCGACGACGGCCGCGTCACCCTCGAAGTCACCGCAATCGACGGCCCCCACGTCCGCACCCTCGTCATCGAAGGCGGCATGGTCTCCGACCACAAGGGACTCAACCTCCCCGGCGTCGCCGTCTCCGTCCCCGCCCTCTCCGAAAAAGACATCGACGACCTCCGCTGGGCCCTGCGCACCGGCGCCGACGTCATCGCCCTCTCCTTCGTCCGCAGCGGCCACGACATCCAAGACGTCCACCGCATCATGGACGAAGAAGGCCGACGCCTCCCCGTCATCGCCAAGATCGAAAAGCCCCAGGCAGTCGAAAACATCGACGACATCGTCGCCGCCTTCGACGGCATCATGGTCGCCCGCGGCGACCTCGGCGTCGAAATGCCCCTCGAACAAGTCCCCATCGTCCAAAAGCGCGCCGTCAAACTCGCCAAGCGCAACGCCAAGCCCGTCATCGTCGCCACCCAGATGCTCGACTCGATGATCGACAACTCCCGCCCCACCCGCGCCGAAGCCTCCGACGTCGCCAACGCCGTCATCGACGGCACCGACGCCGTCATGCTCTCCGGCGAAACCAGCGTCGGCAAATACCCCGTCGAAACCGTCCGCACCATGTCCCGCATCGTCGAAGCGGCAGAGGAAGACATCCTCGCCAAGGGCCTCCCGCCCCTCACCGAACGCAGCAAACCCCGCACCCAAGGCGGAGCCGTCGCCCGCGCAGCCGCCGAAATGGGCGACTTCCTCGACGCCAAATTCCTCGTCGCCTTCACCCAGAGCGGAGACACCGTCCGCCGACTCTCCCGCTACCGCTCACCCATCCCCCTCCTCGCCTTCACCCCCGACCCCGCAACCCGCTCCCAACTCAACCTCACCTGGGGCGTCGAAACCTTCCTCGGCCCCCACGTCGACTCAACCGACGCCATGGTCGCCCAAGTCGAAGAAGAACTCCTGCGCATCGGCCGCTGCGTCCCCGGCGACACCGTCGTCATCACCGCCGGCTCACCCCCCGGCGTCACCGGATCCACCAACCTCGTCCGCGTCCACCGCATCGGCGACGCAGTCCGCTGACCGACATCACGCACCGCGTCGGGCCCTCATCGCCCGACGCGGACACCGGCCTACCAGCCGAAACGCCGATCCACCACAGCGGCGAACTCCTCGAACGTCAACACCGCATCCCCGTTCGCATCAGCCGCATCGAACAGAGCCGACGACGCATCCACGTCCCCCACGGCCCAGAACGGCAAATCACCCTGGGCGGCAAGCGTCGGCCCCTTCGACCGCAGCGCATTGATCACCTCGAACCGGGTCAGCTGACCGTCCGCGTTCAGATCGAGCGCGTCAAACAGCTTGCGAGCCTTCTCACTCATCACAGCGTCCCCATTTCGTGTGCCTTGACCTCAAGCCGACTCTAGGTCCTACGGTCGCAGCATGACGATCAAGGACTACCCCCAGGACCAACTCGCCGCCCAGCCCATCGGCTACTGGAGCCGCGAAGCCGCCACCCTCGTCATAGGCGGCCTCCGCGCCGCCCTCGCCGAGGAGAACCTCACCCAGCCCCACTGGTGGACCCTCAACCACATCGCCGGCACCCCCGGCACCTGGACCCGCGCCGCCCTCACCGCGAAGCTGGCCCCGTTCGACGACCAGAACACCGACTTCGAGACCGTGTACGCGGACCTCGCAGCCCGCGGCTGGCTCACCGAGACCGACGGCGCGTTCACCCTGACCGACGAGGGCGAGGCAGGCCGCCTCCGCGCCCACGCCCGCAACGCGGCGGTCCACGAGCGCATGCGGGAAGGCATCGACGACGCGACGTACGCCGCCACCATCGACACCCTCCGCCGCCTGGTCGCCAACCTGGGCGGGGACGGCGACCTCCCGGTCTAGTGCTTGGGCCCGATGTGGGCGTCCATCAGCGCCACGGAGTCCTTGCGCGCGATGGAGACGTTGAACGGGTCGCTGCCCCGGGCCAGGATCGTCCACTGGACGCCGACCTTGGTGAGGGTGTCGGTACAGAGCTTCCGGATGTCGTCCGACTTGTTGGTGAAGAAGTACCGGGGGTACTCGTAGCGCTTCTTCACCCCGCCGACCATCCGGGTGGTCCAGTTGGTGATCCGACACCCGTCGGAGCGGATCAGCCCCCGGATGAACTCCCACGGGTGAGCGTCGACGATCTCCTGCTGCCAGTCCTCGAGCACGATCCGCCGCTCGTGCTTCTTGCCGGGCCCGTGCTGCGGGAACAGGCAAGTCCAGTGGCGCGTGTAGGACTTGACCTCGACGCACCCCTGTCTGCGTACGCGGCCTACCTTGGGCAGGGGCAGGACGAGGTGCATTGCTTCCTCGGCGGCGTCGATGAGCCCTGGCCAGGACGCGTCGCAGTAGATGGACAGGTGGTGCTGCTTGCACTTCGAGATGATGTGCCCGTCGCCGAGGTAAAGGCCTAGAAGATAGGCGTACGTCCGCTCATCGAATTCCCGGCCCGTGCACTTCGGGCAGTCGGTCGGCCGATCGTACGGTTCGCCCCGGTGCTTACGGTCCTGGTGCCGCCACCAGCCCACGGTGCCCCGGGGGACGCCGAAGTGTTCGGCCACCGTCCGGTTGGTCACACCTCGGCGTAACAGCAGGACCGCTTGTTCGCGTATCGAAGGATTGTGCTCCACAACCGCGAGCTTCGCCGCTAATCGTCCGGTTGGCCGCAAATCGAAGGTACGTTCACCGTGACGAGTGAAGATCGCGAAATTTGCTTAGCGACCTTGGAAATGAAGGAGAAGTACCCCGGGTCGGATTCGAACCGACGCTGAATGGGTTTTGAATCCATCGCCTCTACCGCTGGGCTACCGGGGCCCCTTTGAAACGAAGGATACCGAAGACCCTCCGTGTCACAAACATACAGGAGCTCGGTAGGCTCGGGGGAGCAGTAACGCCCCGTATCAAGGAGCCCTCAAGTGACCGCCTCGCACGAGTCGACGCCCACGCCCGACGCCGACCAGTCGCACGTTCCGCCGCTGACGACCCGCGTCGTCATCGCCGAGGACGAGGCGCTCATCCGTCTCGACCTGAAGGAGATGCTCGAGGAGGAGGGGTACTCCGTCGTCGGTGAGGCCGGGGACGGGCAGGCGGCCGTGGAGCTGGCCCGCGAGCACCGGCCGGACCTCGTCATCCTCGACGTGAAGATGCCGGTCCTGGACGGGATCTCCGCCGCCGAGAAGATCGCGGAGGAGTCCATCGCCCCCGTGCTGATGCTCACCGCGTTCTCGCAGCGCGACCTCGTCGAGCGGGCCCGTGACGCCGGTGCCATGGCGTACCTGGTGAAGCCGTTCAGCAAGAGCGACGTGGTGCCGGCCATCGAGATGGCCGTTTCCCGGTTCGCCGAGCTGAAGGCGCTGGAGAAGGAGGTCGCGGACCTCTCGCTCCGGCTGGAGACCCGCAAGCTCGTCGACCGGGCCAAGAGCATCCTGCAGACCCAGTACGGGCTCTCCGAGCCGGCCGCCTTCCGGTGGATCCAGAAGACCTCCATGGACCGTCGCATGTCCATGCAGCAGGTCGCCGAGGCGGTCATCGAGGACGCCGAGGAGAAGAAGCAGAACGCCGCCAACGGCTGACGAATTCCGCTGTGCGCGGCGGGTCGAGGCCCGCACCGGCGGGCCTCGAGTGCCGGTCGGCAGCCTGGGATCATGACCTCTGACGTGACGGAATGGATCACCACGCCCATCGAGCCGCTGCTGCGCGGCGCCATCGAGGTGGAGCGCACCGAGTACGGCCTGCTGCCGCACCGGATGCCGGCCCGGGCGCGGAAGCAGCACCCGGCCGCGCAGTTGGCCACGGTGGAGGCGCAGCCGTCCGGTGTGCGGCTGGTGTTCCGTACCCGGGCGACCGCCATCGAGCTGGACACGATGCCGACGAAGATCGTGTTCGAGGGTGGTCAGGACAGCCCGGACGGGGTGTACGACCTGGTGGTGGACGGTGGGCTGGCGGGCCAGGCCACTGTGGCCGGTGGCCATGAGTTCCGTTTCAACATGCTGACCCTGAAATCCTCAACGCATTCCGGCGAGCCGGGTACGGCCCGGTTCGCCGGGTTGTCGGCGGGGATGAAGGACGTCGAGATCTGGCTGCCGCACAACGAGCGCACGGAGCTGATCGCTCTGCGTACGGATGCTCCGGTGGAGGTTGCGCCGGAGAGCGGCCGCCGGGTGTGGCTGCATCACGGCAGTTCGCTCAGTCAGGGTTCCAACGCGGAGAGCCCGTCGGGGACTTGGCCGGCGGTGGCGGCGGCTGCGGGCGGTGTGGAGCTGGTCAATCTGGGGCTGGGCGGCAATGCGCTTCTCGATCCGTTCACCGCGCGTGCGATGCGGGACACTGCGGCGGACGTGATCAGCGTCAAGATCGGCATCGCCCTCGTCAACACCGATGTGATGCGGCTGCGTGCCTTCGCCCCGGCCGTTCACGGGTTCTTGGACACGATCCGGGAGGGGCACCCTGAGACGCCGTTGCTGGTGATCTCTCCGGTGCTGTGTCCGATGCACGAGGACACGCCGGGTCCGACTGCGCCGGACCCCGACGGGAACGTGATGCGGTACCGGGCGACGGGTGACGAGGCGGAGGTCGCGGCCGGGAAGCTGACGCTGAGGGTGATCAGGGACGAGCTGGCCCGGATCACGGAGCAGCGGGCGGCCGAGGACCCGAACCTGTACTACTTGGACGGTCTTTCGCTGTACGGCGAGAAGGAGTTCGCCGAGCTTCCGTTGCCGGACCGGCTGCACCCGGATGCGGCGGGTCACCGTCTTATCGGTGAGCGTTTCGCGGAGCAGGTCTTCGGTGCCGGGGGTGCGTTCGCGGCGGGTGTCTGATCCTGGACGTGCGTGAGGCCCGCCTCCCCCCGAGGGGAGGCGGGCCTCACACGTGTGTGATCAGTCCTCGCCGAGGTAGGCCTTGCGGACGTCCTCGTTGTGGAGGAGTTCCTGGCCGGTGCCGGAGAGCACGATCTTGCCGATTTCCATCACGTGCGCCGTGTCGGCGAGCGAGAGGGCGGCCTGGGCGTTCTGCTCGACCAGGAGGATCGTGGTGCCTGTCGCCTTGAGTTCGGCGATCGTGGCCATGATCTTCTGCATCATCAGCGGGGAGAGGCCCATGGAGGGCTCGTCCAGCATGAGGAGCTTGGGCTGGCACATGAGGGCGCGGCCCATGGCGAGCATCTGCTGCTCTCCGCCCGAGAGGGTGCCGGCGGCCTGCTTGCGGCGCTCTCCCAGGATGGGGAAGAGGTCGTAGGCGCGCTGGATGTCCTTCTCGATGCCGTCCTTGTCGGTGCGCAGGAACGCGCCGAGCTGGAGGTTTTCGGCGATCGTCAGCCGGGGGAAGATGTGGCGTCCCTCGGGGGAGTGCGCCAGCTTCATGGAGACGATCTTGTGGGCGGGGACGCCGACGAGGGGTTTGCCGTCGAAGGTGATGCTGCCCGCGGTGGGCTTGAGGAGCCCGGAGAGGGTGCGAAGGGTGGTGGTCTTGCCGGCGCCGTTGGTGCCGACGAGGCAGACGATTTCGCCTTCGTTGACTTCGAAGGAGATGCCCTTGACGGCTTCGATCTTGCCGTAGGCGACCTTGAGGTCGTCGACCTTGAGCAGTGCGGTCACTTGGCCTCTCCTTCCGTGCTGGTGGTGCTGGTGGTGCTGGTGGTGCTGTCCGCGTCGGCGTCGGCGTCCGCGTCGGTCTCGGCGTCCGAGTCCGCTGCTTCGGCTTCGGCTTCCGCGTGGGCTTCGGCGGCTTCGACCTCGGCGATTTCTTCGTCGCCGGGCGCGCCCTCGAAGGGGGTGCCGAGGTAGGCGGCGATGACGCGCTCGTCGCCCTGGACCTCTGCCGCAGTGCCCTCGATGAGCTTCTCGCCCTGGACGAGGCAGGCGACGCGGTCGCAGAGGTTGAAGATGAAGCGCATGTCGTGCTCGATGACGAGGACGGCGATGCCCATGTCGCGGATGGCGAAGATGAGTTCTTCGGCGGCGCGGGTTTCCTGCGGGTTCATGCCGGCGGTGGGCTCATCCAGGAGGATGAGTCCGGGGTCGCTGGCAAGGGCGCGGGCGATTTCGAGCTTGCGCTGTTCGCCGTAGGGGAGGTTCTTCGCGAGGTGGCCGGCCTTGTGCTGGAGGCCGATGAACTCGAGGAGTTCCATGGCGCGCGCTTCGCTGGCGGCTTCGGCCTTCTTGAAGCCGGGGCCGCGCAGGATGGCGGACCAGAGGCCTTCCTTGGTGCGGGTGTGGCGTCCGACGAGGACGTTTTCCAGCACGGTCATGTTGTGGAAGAGCCGGATGTTCTGGAAGGTGCGGGCGACGCCTGCTGCGGTGACCTTGTGGGGTGTGGGCGGCAGGACGGTGCCCTTGTAGCTGACGCTTCCCTCGGTGGGGACGTACAGCCCGGTGAGGCAGTTGAAGAAGGTGGTCTTGCCGGCGCCGTTGGGGCCGATGAGTCCGACGATCTCGCCCGCGTTGACCTGGAGGTCGACGCCCTTGACGGCGGTGAGGCCGCCGAAGCGCATGGTGACGCCCTTGGCTTCGAGAACCGTGGTCTTGGTGGTGGTGTCCGTGGTGGTCGTCATGGTGTTCACGCCCCCGCCTTGGCGGTGGCCAGGTCCGTGGGGGCCTGGTCAGCGGTGTCGTCGTGGTACTCGAGCTGCGCCCGCTTGTTGGCGATGAGGCCTTCGGGGCGGAAGCGCATGAGCAGGATGAGGGCGATGCCGAAGGCGAGGAGCTGGTAGTCCTGGAGGAAGGCCAGCTTCGCCGGGATCAGGAAGAGCAGTGCGGCGCCGAGGATGGGGCCGCGGATGGTGCCCATGCCGCCGAGGATGACGGCGGCGAGGAGGAACGCGGAGTTCGGCGGGACGGGCCCGGCGAAGACGTAGTTCTCGGGGACGACCGTGCTGTTGACGTGTGCCTGGACGGTGCCGGCGAGGCCGGCGAGGGTGGCGCCGAGGGCGAAGGCGATGAGCTTGACCTTGAAGCCGTTGATGCCCATGGCTTCGGCGGCGGTCTCGTCCTCGCGGATGGCGACCCAGGCTCGGCCGATGCGGCTGTTGCCGGCTCGGGCGAAGATCAGGACGACCAGGGCCATGACGAGCAGCATCAGGAAGTAGTAGTTGGCGTAGGCGCCGAGGACGATGCCGCCGACCGTGTGGGACTCCCCGAAGTTCCACCCGAACAGGTCGAGGTGGGGGATGTTGGGGATGCCGTTGGGGCCGTTGGTGATGTCCGGGCCGGAGTCGCCGTCGAGGTTGCCCATGGCGATGCGGAAGATTTCTCCGAAGCCGAGGGTGACGATGGCGAGGTAGTCGCCGCGCAGGCGCAGGGTCGGTGCGCCGATGACCACGCCGAAGATGAGCGAGGCGAGTGCGCCGACGATGACCGCCGCCCAGAAGGGGAGGTGGATGCCGAAGGCGGAGGCGGTGCTGCCGGAGACCAGGGCCGCGGCGTAGGCGCCGACGCCGAGGAAGGCGACGTAGCCGAGGTCGAGGAGGCCGGCGAGGCCGACGACGACGTTGAGGCCGAGGGCGACGGTCGCGAAGATCAGGATGTTGACCGCGATGAGCGTGTAGGTGTCGCCGCTCTGCTGGATGAACGGGAAGGCGATCGCGGCGGCCGCGGTGCCGAGGAGCGTGACCTGGCGGTGCTTCGCGGTGAGGCTGCCGAGCCGGTCGAAGAGGCCGGCCTTGAGGAGGGCGAAGCCCGCGAAGCCGACGGTGAGCAGGTACGTGACGAAGAGCTGCGGTTCCTTGTCATCGGTGTCGATGCCGAAGGTGATGACGTAGAGGCCGAGGGCGAAGACGCCGGTGATGATGAGGATCTCGGCCCAGGAGGGCAGCTGCTTGGCGGTGGCCGCCTTGTGGCTGTCGTCGGGGAGCTTGTACGCGGCGAGGGCCGGGATGAGCGAGCCGACGAGGGCGACGTAGGCGCCGGGTTCCAGGTGGGCGAAGCCGCCGAGGACCGTGGCGATGGCGATGACCGTGAACCAGGTGCCGGCGAGGGTGCCGAGCGCGAGGACCCAGACGGGCTTGCGGGCGCCGGTGGGGGTGAGCCAGCGCAGGCCCTTGACGCCGAGCGCGGAGAGCGCGAAGGCGGCGGTGAGGAGTCCGGCGATCAGGCTGAGGGTCTGGATGGGCGCCGGGCTGCCGTAGTAGGTCAGGTCGCCGGGGAACTCGTCGGTCCAGGTCCAGGCGAGGAAGGCGCTGACGATGGTGAGGAGGCTGCCGCCGATGACCGCGTAGAGGAGTGCGGCGGGGGCGGGGCCCTGCTTGGCGACGGCGGTCTGCGGGGTGGTGTTGGTGGTCATGGTTCTCACGCCCGATCCGCGACGCGCTCGCCGAGCAGGCCTTGTGGCCGCACGAGGAGGACGACGATGAGGAGTACGAACGCCCAGACGTTGGACCAGGCTCCACCGCCGAGCTGCGACATGCCGGGGATCTCTTCGATGTAGGCGATCGAGAGGGCCTCGGCGAGGCCGAGGACGACGCCGCCGACCATGGCGCCGTAGATGTTGCCGATGCCGCCGAGGACGGCTGCGGTGAAGGCCTTCAGTCCGAGGATGAAGCCCATCTCGAAGTTGATCTGGCCCTTGTCGAGGCCGTAGGCGACGGCTGCGACGGCGGCGAACGCGGCACCGATGGCGAAGGCCATGACGATGATGCGGTCGGTGTTGATGCCCATGAGCTTCGCGGTGTCGGGGTCCTGCGCGGTGGCCTGCATGGCGCGGCCGCTGCGGCTCTTGGAGACGAAGACGCCGAGGGCGAGCATGCAGAGCGGGGCGAGGATGAGGACGAAGAGGTCCGCGCGCTGGATGGCCAGGCTGTCGGTGATCTTGAAGGCGGCGCCCTTGAACTCAGGGAAGCTGACGGCCTTCTTGGCGTCCGGGTAGAACTGCCAGACAAGCTGCTGGAGCGCGATCGAGAGGCCGATTGCGGTGATGAGCGGGGCGAGCCGGGGGGCGCTGCGCAGGGGGCGGTAGGCGAAGCGTTCGGCTGCGGTGGCGACGAGGACCGAGGCGAGTGCGCCTCCGACGATCATGACGGGTATCGCGATCAGCAGGGAGGTGCCGGTCGGGAGGATGGCGTAGGCGGTGAGCGCGCCGAAGCCGCCGATCATGAAGATCTCGCCGTGGGCGAAGTTGATGAGCTGGACGATGCCGTAGACCATGGTGTACCCGATGGCGATGAGGCCATAAAGGGCACCGAGGGCAAGGCCGTTGGCCAGCTGTTGCGGCAGTTCGTGCACCGCAGGGCCTCCGATGAGCGTGTCGGATAAGACTCCGCGCGAGGGCGCTGTTTGCGCCCTCGCGCGGCTGGTTTTTTGAGGGGGTCAGGCCGTCGGGACGGACCGGCCCGGGGTCCCGGCTAGCGGGACGTGGGGATTACTGGTTGAAGGTGTCGCTCTTGACGTCGATCCACTTGCCGCCCTCGACCTTGTAGACCGTGAGCTGCTTGTTGGTGGTGTCGCCGTACTGGTCGAAGGCGACCTTGCCGGTCACGCCTTCGAAGGAGACCTTGCCGAGAGCCTCGACGACCTTGGCGCGGGCGTCGTCCGGGAGCTTGCCGTTGTTGGCGGCGACAGCGGCCTTGACGGCCTGGATGACGGCCCAGCCGGCGTCGTAGGAGTAGCCACCGTAGGCGGCGTACGGGTCCTTGTAACCGGCGGCCTGGTAGTCGGCGATGAAGGTCTTGGCGGTGGGGAGCTTCTCGACCGGGTAGCCGATGGAGGTGGAGAGGTCGCCCTCGTTGGCCTCACCGGAGGCGCTGATGAACGCCGGGTCCTGGATGCCGTCGCCGCCCATGAGCGGGATGACGGCGCCGGTCTTCTTGATCTGGTCGGCGAGCAGGCCGCCCTCGGGGTACTGGCCGCCGAAGTAGACGGAGTCGGCGCCGGAGGACTTGACCTTGTCGGCGGTGGAGGAGAAGTCGGTCTCCTTCACGGTGACGTGGTCGGTGCCGACGACCTCGCCGCCGAGCTTCTTGAACTCGTCGGAGAAGATCGCGGCCAGGCCGGCGCCGTAGGTCTGCTTGTCGTCGACGACGAAGACCTTCTTCTTGCCGGCGTCCTTGAAGAGGTACTGGGCGGCGAACTTGCCCTGGACCACGTCGGTGGCGGCGGTGCGGAAGTAGGTGTCGAAGGGGCGCTTGAACTCGCCCTTGCCCCAGTTGTCGCCCTGGCTGAGCGAGGGGTTGGTGTTGGCGGGGGAGACCTGCGCCAGCTTGGCGGAGGCGAAGACGCCCTGCATCTGCTGGGCGACGCCGGAGTTCAGCGGGCCGACGACGCCGAGGACGTCCTTGTTGCCGACGAGCTTGGTGGCGTTGGCCTGACCGGAGGCGGGGACCGCCTGGTCGTCGAGGGCCTCGACCTTGAACTCGATTCCGGGGACCTCGTTGTTCTTGTTGGCCGTCTTGGCCGCGAGGTCAACCGAGTTCTTGATGCCCTGGCCAAGGGCGGAGAGCGAGCCGGTGAGGGGGGCGTCCACGCCGATGACGACGACGGTCTTCTTGCCGTCGGTCTTGTCCCCGGACTTCGCCTCGTCGCGCGATCCGCAGGCGGTGAGGGTCAGTGCTCCCGTGGTGATCACGGTGGTGAGGACGAGCAAAGAACGGTGTCGCACGATTCTTCCTTTCCCTGGCGCGGCTCCCTCTGTGAGGTGCCGTTCGGTCGCCGGGCCGCACTGGGAGTACAGCGGCCGTGCTGGTCGCGCCCAGCGGCGCGGTGACTGGCCGTGACTCTAGGCCCGAGGTGGTGAACACGGGGAGCGGAGAAAGGAGGATGTGACGCTCTTGTTATGCCAAGGCCAAGAATGCGTGGTGGGAGTGTGGACAAAACGGACGTTTTGCGACATGAGAGAACGTCCGCATCGTGAGAAATACCTGCTCCCCTAAGGGGCTTGAGGCCTCCATGCACCTGTCTTAGATCAAATTGCGCCAAATGTGGCTGCGTGTGTCCGGGAGAATTCACCAGGTGGTCATTCGCAGGGGAAAAGGCGGGATTACATACGACGTGACCAATACGCAGAGTGATGTGCGAGGGTGGGCGAGGGTGATCCATTTCGCTCGGATGGATCTTGCCCTCGGCGTGAAAGTGCCCCTCACCTGCGGTTCGGCCCCGCGGTGCCGAGTGCCCGGAAGCCGGACAGCGTGCTCGGGAATGCGGTGACCTGGCTCACGCCGGGGGCCGCCAGTTCTCCGAGCTCCACGTCGCACCGTTCTGCTCGGCGCAGCGCTGGGCGACGAGCCGGTCGATCAGCTCAAGTGCCTTGCCCTGTCCGGCAGTTCGCTCCTCGACGCGGCCCGCGGCCACGGCTTCCTCGTGGATCGCGTACTGGTCGTTGGACAGCCCCTTCTGTTCCCAGTCCAGACCGGACCACTTGGTGCCCAGGAGGGTCTCCTTCGCCCAGTAGGACACGAGGCTGGTGCAGATCTGCGCGGGGGAGGAAGGGCTGGGTGCCGGGGTCCCGGTGCCGGCCGCGGGGGGTGGGGCGGAAGGCGAGCATCCGGTCAGGGCGAGCGCGGCCAGCAGGGCGGAGGCGGCGTACCGGACCGTGGAGCGTGGCAGGGTCCCCATGAGGGGAAGGTAGGCGGTCACCATCGGTGACACAACAGCGGCGGCCGGAATGGGCGCGGACTGGCGCATTCCGGTCGGGTCGGGGGCGGACGGGCGCAGGCCCGGACCTGCCGCGCGCGGGGCGGGGTCCGGGCCTGCGGAAGGTCCGTGGCTGTGGCCGGTTCAGGCTCCGGCAGCGGCCTGATCGGCGTCGCGCAGCAGGCAGGTCAGGCGGGCGGTGCAGACGCGCCGCTCCTGCTCGTCGCTGATCACGATCTCGTAGGTGGTGGTGGAGCGGCCCCGGTGGACGGGGGTGGCGACTCCGGTGACCGTGCCGGAGCGCACGCCCCGGTGGTGGGTGCAGTTCAGGTCCACACCGACGGCGATCTTGGTGATGCCGCCGTGCATCATGGCGCCGACGGAGCCGAGGGTCTCGGCGAGCACGGCGGAGGCCCCGCCGTGCAGCAGCCCGTACGGCTGGGTGTTGCCCTTGACCGGCATGGTGGCCACGACCCGCTCGGCCGAGGCCTCCAGGATCTTGATGTCCATCCGCTCGCCGAGGTCGCCCGCCGAGAACAGCGCGGGCAGGTCGATGCCCAGGGCCGCGTACTCGTCGAGGACCTCCTGCGGGAACTTCACTGCGTGCTGCTCGCCCATGGGCCGGCTCCGTTCGTCAACGCTCGTTAACCTGCTTGTCCTGAGGTCGTTCTATCAGGCCGGTTCGAAGCGGATGACGACGGACTTGCTCGCCGGGGTATTGCTGGTGTCCGCGGTGGAGTCGAGCGGGACCAGCACGTTCGTCTCGGGGTAGTACGCGGCCGCGCAGCCGCGGGCGGTCGGGTAGTGCACGACGCGGAAGCCGGGGGCCCGCCGCTCCACGCCGTCCTTCCATTCACCGACCAGGTCCGTGTACGCGCCGTCGGCGAGCCCCAGCTCGGCGGCGTCCTCGGGGTTGACCATCACGACGCGGCGGCCGCCGGTGATCCCGCGGTAGCGGTCGTCGAGGCCGTAGATCGTGGTGTTGTACTGGTCGTGGCTGCGCAGGGTCTGCAGGAGCAGCCGCCCCGCCGGGATGCGCGGGTACTCCACGGGCGCGGCGGTGAAATTGGCCTTGCCGGTCTTCGTGGGGAAGCGGCGCTCGTCGCGCGGGGCGTGCGGGAGCTGGAATCCGCCGGGGCGGGCCACGCGGGCGTTGAAGTCCTCGAAGCCCGGGATCACGCGGGAGATCCGGTGGCGGATCGTCGCGTAGTCCCGCTCGAACTCCTCCCACGGGGTCGTCGAGGCCGTGCCGAGGACGGCGCGGGCCATGCGGGCCACGATCGCGGGCTCGGAGAGCAGGTGCGGGGAGGCCGGGGCGAGGTTTCCCCGGGAGGAGTGGACCATGCCCATGGAGTCCTCGACGGTCACGAACTGCTTGCCGCTCTCCTGGACGTCCTTGTCGGTACGGCCGAGGGTGGGCAGGATCAGGGCGCGCCGGCCGGTGACCGCGTGGGAGCGGTTGAGCTTGGTCGACACGTGCACGGTCAGGGAGGCGCGGCGGATCGCGGCCTCGGTGACCTCGGTGTCGGGGGTGGCGCCGACGAAGTTGCCGCCCATGGCGAAGAGGACCTTGGCCTCGCCGTCGCGCAGGGCCTGGATGGAGCGGACCACGTCGAAGCCGTGCCCGCGCGGCGAGGTGATCCCGAATTCCTTGTCGAGGGCGTCGAGGAAGGCGGGCGCGGGGCGCTCGAAGATCCCCATGGTGCGGTCGCCCTGGACGTTGGAGTGGCCGCGGACGGGGCAGACGCCCGCGCCGGGGCGGCCGATGTCGCCGCGCAGCAGGAGGAGGTTGACGACCTCGCGGATGGTGGCGACGGCGTGCTTGTGCTGGGTGAGGCCCATGGCCCAGCAGACGATGGTGCGCTTCGAGGCCAGGATCATGGCCAGCGCCTGCTCGATCTCGGGCCGGGTCAGCCCGGTGGCGGTGAGGGTCTCGGCCCAGTCCGCTTCCTTGGCCGCGGCCGCGAACTCCTCGTAGCCATGGGTGTGTTCGGCGATGAAGGCCTCGTCGGTGGCGCCGCCCGCCTCGATGACCAGCTTGTTCAGGAGGCGGAAGAGGGCCTGGTCGCCGCCGATGCGGATCTGCAGGAAGAGGTCGGTCAGGGCGGTGCCCTTGAACATGCCGAGGGGGTTCTGGGGGTTCTTGAACCGCTCCGTTCCGGCCTCGGGCAGCGGGTTCACCGAGATGATCTTCGCGCCGGCGGACTTGGCCTGTTCCAGGGCGGAGAGCATGCGCGGGTGGTTGGTGCCCGGGTTCTGCCCGGCGACGATGATCAGCTCGGCCTGGTGGAGGTCTTCGAGGGAGACGCTGCCCTTGCCGATGCCGATGGTCTCGTTCAGCGCGGAGCCCGAGGACTCGTGGCACATGTTGGAGCAGTCGGGCAGGTTGTTGGTGCCGAACTCGCGGGCGAAGAGCTGGAAGAGGAACGCGGCCTCGTTGCTGGTGCGGCCCGAGGTGTAGAACAGGGCCTCGTCGGGGGAGGCGAGGGCGGTCAGTTCCTCCGCGATGACCGCGAAGGCCCGCTCCCAGCTGACCGCCTCGTACCGGTCGCCGCCCTCCGGCAGATACATCGGCTGCGTGATCCGGCCCTGCTGGCCCAGCCAGTACCCGGAGCGCGTGGCCAGGTCGGCCAGCGGGTGCGCGGCGAAGAACTCCGGGGTGACCCGGCGCAGGGTCGCCTCCTCCGCGACGGCCTTGGCGCCGTTCTCGCAGAACTCGGCGGTGTGCCGCTTGTCGCCCTCGGGCCAGGCGCAGCCGGGACAGTCGAAGCCGTCCTTCTGGTTGACCTTGAGCAGGGTGCGGGCGGTACGGGCCAGGCCCATCTGCTGGTGCGCGATCTTCAGCGTGTGCCCGATCGCGGGCAGCCCGGCGGCCGCGCGCTTCGGGGACGCGACCTGCGGCGCGTCCTGTACCGGATCACCTGCGGGCGGCTTGGTGGCCATGGCGCTCCCCTTCGAGCTGTCTGCACGTACGCCTCCGATCCTGTCACGCCCCGCCGACATCGCCGACGCCGGATTTGCCGGGCCCCACAGGCCGTCCGGATTTGTCGGTGGGGGCGCCTAGGATCGGGGGCGTGGCAGAGACAGCATCGAAGAAGACGGACCAGACGACCGCAGCGGACCGCCCCCGCCTGATGCTCATGGACGGGCACTCCCTGGCGTACCGGGCGTTCTTCGCGCTGCCCGCGGAGAACTTCACGACCGCGACGGGCCAGCCGACCAACGCCATCTACGGCTTCGCGTCGATGCTGGCGAACACGCTGCGCGACGAGGCGCCCACGCACTTCGCGGTGGCGTTCGACGTGTCCCGCAAGACGTGGCGCTCGACGGAGTTCCCCGAGTACAAGGCGAACCGCTCCAAGACCCCCGACGAGTTCAAGGGGCAGGTCGAGCTGATCGGCGAGCTCCTCGACACGATGCACGTGCCGCGGTTCGCCGTCGACGGCTTCGAGGCCGACGACGTGATCGCGACGCTGGCGACGCAGGCGGAGGCCCTCGGCTTCGACGTGCTGATCGTCACCGGCGACCGCGACTCCTTCCAGCTGGTCTCCGAGCACACCACCGTGCTCTACCCGACCAAGGGCGTCTCCGAGCTCACCCGGTTCACGCCGGAGAAGGTCGAGGAGAAGTACGGGCTCACCCCGCAGCAGTATCCGGACTTCGCGGCGCTGCGCGGCGACCCGTCCGACAACCTGCCGGGCATCCCGGGCGTCGGCGAGAAGACCGCCGCCAAGTGGATCACCCAGTTCGGGTCGTTCGCGGAGCTCGTGGAGCGCGCCGAGGAGGTCAAGGGCAAGGCCGGGCAGAACTTCCGGGACCACCTGGAGGCCGTCAAGCTCAACCGGGTCCTGACCGAGATGGTCAAGGACGTGGAGCTGCCCAAGACCCCGGCCGACCTGACCCGCCTCCCGTACGACCGGTCCGCCATGCTCGGCGTGCTGGACGTGCTGGAGATCCGCAACGCCTCGCTGCGCGAGCGGCTGCTCGCCGTGGACCCGGGCGCGGCCGAGGAGGAGCCCCCGGCTCCGGCCGCGGCGAGTGTGGAACTGGACGGCTCCGTGCTCGGCGCGGGCGAGCTCGCTCCGTGGCTCGAGGCCCACGCGGGCGCGCCGCTGGGCATCTCCACCGTCGACAGCTGGGCGCTGGGCCAGGGCAACGTCAGCGAGATCGCGCTGGCGTCGGCCGCAGGGGCGGCCGCCTGGTTCGAGCCGTCCGAGCTGGACGAGGCGGACGAGCGGGCCTTCGCGGCCTGGGCCGCCGATGCGGAGAAGCCGAAGGTGGTGCACAACGCCAAGGGCCTGATGCGGGTCTTCCCCGAGCACGGCTGGACCCTGGCGGGCGTCACCATGGACACCGCGCTCGCCGCCTACCTGGTCAAGCCGGGCCGCCGGTCCTTCGCGCTGGACGTGCTGTCCAACGAGTACCTGCACCGCGAGCTGGCGCCGGCCGCCGCCGACGGGCAGCTGGCCTTCGGCGCCGACGAGACGGCCGAGGCGGAGGCGCTGATGGGGCAGGCCCGCGCCGTCCTGGACCTGGGCGATGCCTTCACCGGCAAGCTCGCCGAGGTCGGCGCCGCCGAGCTGCTCCACGACATGGAGCTGCCGACGTCCGAGCTGCTGGCCCGGATGGAGCGGTCCGGCATCGCCGCCGACCGCGACCACCTGGAGGCCATGGAGCAGCAGTTCGCGGGAGCCGTGCAGCAGGCGGTGAAGGAGGCGCACGCGGCGGTCGGCCACGAGTTCAACCTCGGCTCGCCCAAGCAGCTCCAGGAGGTCTTCTTCGGCGAGCTGGACCTGCCGAAGACCAAGAAGACCAAGACCGGTTACACCACGGACGCGGACGCGCTGGCCTGGCTGGCCACGCAGACCGACCACGAACTCCCGGTGATCATGCTGCGGCACCGGGAGCAGGCCAAGCTGCGCGTCACCGTCGAGGGCCTGGTCAAGACCATCGCCGCCGACGGCCGGGTGCACACCAGCTTCAGCCAGACCGTCGCCGCGACCGGACGGCTGTCCTCCACCGACCCCAACCTGCAGAACGTGCCGGTGCGCACCGACGAGGGCCGCGCGATCCGCCGCGGTTTCGTCGTCGGCGAGGGCTTCGAGTCCCTCATGACCGCCGACTACAGCCAGATCGAGCTGCGCGTGATGGCCCACCTCTCCGAGGACGAGGGCCTGATCGAGGCCTTCGCGACCGGCGAGGACCTGCACACCACCGTCGCCTCCCAGGTGTTCGGGGTGGAGCGGTCGCAGGTCGACGCCGAGATGCGCCGCAAGATCAAGGCCATGTCGTACGGGCTCGCGTACGGGCTGTCCGCGTTCGGGCTCGCCCAGCAGCTGAACATCGAGCCCGCCGAGGCGCGCGGCCTGATGGAAACCTTCTTCGAGCGCTTCGGCGGGGTCCGCGACTACCTCCAGCGCGTGGTGGACGAGGCCCGCGCCACCGGCTACACGGCGACGGTCTTCGGCCGCCGCCGGTACCTGCCCGACCTCAACAGCGACAACCGCCAGCGCCGCGAGGCCGCCGAGCGGATGGCGCTCAACGCCCCGATCCAGGGCACCGCCGCCGACATCGTCAAGGTCGCGATGCTGCGCGTGGACCGGGCGATCACGGCGGCCGGGCTGAAGTCGCGGATGCTGCTCCAGGTCCACGACGAAATCGTGCTGGAGATCGCCCCGGGCGAGCGGAAGCAGGTCGAGGAGCTGGTGCGCCGCGAGATGGGCGCCGCCGTCGAGCTGCGGGCCGCGCTGGACGTGTCCGTGGGCGTCGGCTCCGACTGGGAGTCCGCCGCGCACTGACCCGCCCGCGCAGGGTTCACCGGACGCCCGTCCCCGCTATGCGGTGGGGACGGGCGTTCGCACGTCCTCCCGCGTACTGCCGGCGCGGTCGCCGCGGTGCCGGACCCGTACGAGGACCCCGTACAGCAGCAGGGCCACGGCGAGGCCGCCGCCCGCCCCGAAGCAGACGGTCGGGATGATGTCGAGCGGCGTACGGATCCGGTCGAAGAAGGTGAAGAAGCGGATCATGCGCATCGTGACCCCGGCCGCCACGCACACCACGAGCAGGGCGAGCGCACACCCGATCTCGGCGCGGGTCAGCACCGGCACGGACGCGGGAACCGGAGAGGGCGGCAGCCGGCGCAGGGCGGTCGCCGTGAACCAGAGGAGGGCGCAGGCGGCGATCGCCGAAGTCCCGTACTGGAGGTACGAGTAGAGGGGCAGGCCGAAGGCGAGCGGCTCACCGAGCTCGGGCAGCGCGTTCGTCCCCCAGCGGTCCAGGTGCGTGAAGCTGTCCCACACGACGTGCGTGAGGGAGCCGACGACCGCCGAGAGGTAGAACCAGAGCGCGAGCGAGAGCAGTTGGCGCCCCCGCCAGTGCTCGCCGCGCACGAAGGCGTGCACACGGCCCCGCCAGGCGCGCGGCAGGAGTGCGATCAGCGGCTCGCGCAGCAGCAGCCAGCACGCCACGAGGGCGGCCGTGAGCGCGGCGTCGGCGGTGAGCACACCCGGCAGCGAATGCGTGAACGTGCCGTACGACATGACCCCCTCGACGACCGCGTCGGCGAAGTAGAACGTGTCCGGCGCGAACGATCCGAGGACCAGCGCCGAGGCGACCAACGGCCCCCGCGCCCGCCCGGTCCGGCGCACGGCCGGAAGGACGGCGGCCGCATGGCTGAGGGTGAACGGCATGGCACTTCTCCTGGATCTTGTCGGTCCGGCCAGTATGCGCGACCTGCACGGGACGTGGGGATGTGGTGAATTCCACCCCATCGTGCGTGCCCCGTGCAGGCAGTTGACGTAGGGTCACGCGGACGTCGAGGGGGAGGGGTCCGGCTCATGTCGGCTCGAATATTCGGACGTAGGCTGCGCAGGGGCGCGGCGGCAGCCCTGGTCTCCGCGCTGGTGGTCGCCGCGGTGACCGCCTCCCAGGGGCCGGCCGGCGCCCGCGCGGAGCGGATCTCGGCGGCAGGGGAGGGCGGCCCGCAGCCCCTCCCGGAGGCCGGAACCGGAGGGGACACCTCCTACTTCACCGAACTGCCGCCGCTGGTGAGCCCCGAGCCGCCGGCGGTGGTGCTGCCGGACGAGCAGCCTTCCGCCCCCGCCGAACAGGCCGCCGGGACCGTTCCGGCGGTCGTGGACGTGGCCGTGGGCCAGGGCGCGCAGGGGATACCGGCGAGCGTGCTCGCCGCCTACCTGCGGGCGGAGAAGACGGTGGGGGAGAGCGACGCCCGCTGCGGGCTGCGCTGGCAGCTGCTCGCGGCGATCGGCAAGGTCGAGTCCGGGCAGGCGCGCGGCGGGCAGGTGGACGCGTCCGGGACCACGGTGCGGCCGATCCTGGGCCCCGTGCTCGACGGCAACGGCTTCGCGAACATCCCGGACACGGACGGCGGGGCGTACGACGGGGACGCCAGGTACGACCGGGCGGTCGGGCCGATGCAGTTCATCCCCTCCACGTGGGCGGCCTGGGGCCAGGACGCGGACGGCGACGGGCGGCGCAACCCGAACAACGTGCACGACGCGGCCCTCGCGGCCGGCCGGTACCTGTGTGCGGGCACCCGGGACCTGCGGGTGGAGGCGGACCTGGACCGGGCCGTGCTCTCCTACAACCACTCCGCGGAGTACCTGCGGACGGTGCGGTCCTGGTTCACGTACTACCTCAAGGGGACGCACGAGGTCCCGGACACGGGGGGCACGCCCGCGCCCGCGGTGACACCGCCGAAGCCGGACCCGAAGCCGAGCCCCACTCCCACACCTGCGCCGACCCCGTCGCCGACACCCACGCCGACCCCGTCACCGAAGCCGACACCCACGCCGACGCCTACTCCGACGCCGAGCCCGACTCCCACGCCGACTCCCACCCCCACCCCCACCCCCACGCCGACTCCCACCCCCACGCCGAGCCCGAAGCCCACGCCCAGCCCGTCAACGAGCCCCTCCCCGACGGCCACCACGACGGCGAAGCCCGGACCCAGGCCTTCCCCGTCCACCTCGCCGTCCGGGTCTCCGTCCGCGTCCCCGTCACCCACGCCGGCGGCGACCGGCCCGGGGGAAACCCCGTAGTCGAACGGTTCTCATCTCGCCTCCGCGTTGCTACGGTGCCTCCGCCCTGACGCCCTATCAGATTCCGGAGGCCCGGCATGCGCGCATTCATCGCCGCCGCCAGCGGGCTCGTCCTCGCGGTGCTCCTCGTCCTCGCCATCACGGCGCTCGGGGCGCCCGAAGGCAAGACCTCACCCAAGCCCCTGCTCACCACCGCGCCCCCCGCGCCCGGAAAGTAGAGGAGGGCCCGGCCATGCGACGCAGAGCGAGCCTTGTCCTGCTGGCCCTAGCCGTGTTCTGCGCGGCCCTCGCACCGCTGCTGCGCTGGTACGCGTACCCGCGGCTCGCCAAGATCCCGCCGAACCAGTACCAGGAGATGGTCCTGGAGGCGAAGGACGCGACCCTCCTCGACTACTTCAACGGCATGCAGCCCAAGAAGGTCGACAAGGTCACCATCGTCCAGACCCTCAAGGGCAACGTCGAGGCGTCGAAGGAGATCGAGGCGAGCGCCGGCAAGGACGTCGTCGTCTGGGACACGCTGACGCACATCATCGACCCGGACGGGAAGATGGTCTCCCAGATCCCCGAGCGCTACATCTTCGACGCCCACACCCAGGACCCGGTGCACGCCACCGGCGAGATGGTCGACGGGGACGCCGTCAAGCGCGAGGGCATCGAGTTCAAGTGGCCGTTCTTCACCGAGCCGCGCGACTACCTCTACTTCGACGCGCAGACCCGTACCTCCTCGCCGATCCACTACGTCGGCCCGCGCACGTACCGGGGCATGGAGGTCTACTACTTCGAGCAGACCGTCCCGTGGACCAAGGTCGCCATGCCGAAGAAGATGCCGATCGAGGGCATCGACCCGGCGACCATCGAGCAGACCACCGGCACCACCCTCTGGTACACGACGAAGGCGATGTTCTGGGTCGACCCGGTGACCGGGGCCCCCGTCAACGCCGAGCAGGAGATCCGGCAGGAGATGCGCGGCGGGATCGCGGCGAGCGGCCCCGACGGCAAGCTCACCGCCTTCGCCGGGCACGTGAAGATGCGCGAGGACTACGCGAAGTACACCTTCGACCTGGTCGCCTCGAACCGTACGAAGGTCCTCGCCCTGCACACCTACGCCCCGATCGGCCTGGCGGCCGGCGGCCTGGTGCTCCTCGCGCTCGCGCTGTGGCTGGAGGCGAGGAGCCGACGCGGTCCGCAGGAGGAGCTCAGCGCCTGAGCCGGGCGTTGGTGTGGCGGGTGGGCTCGGCGGTGGACGGGTCCTCGGGCCAGGGGTGCTTGGGGTAGCGGCCGCGCAGCTCGGCACGGACGGCCCGGTAGCCGCCCTGCCAGAAGGAGGCGAGGTCGGCGGTGACGGCGGCGGGCCGTCCGGCAGGGGAGAGGAGATGGACGAGTACGGGCACACCCGCGACCTTGGGGGTCTCGGCCAGCCCGAACAGCTCCTGGAGCTTGACGGCGAGCACCGGCTGCTCGGCGGAGTAGTCCACCCGGATCCGGGATCCGCTGGGCACCTCCAGCCGTTCCGGAGCCAGCTCGTCCAGCCGGGAAGCCTCGCCGGTGGCCCACGGCAGCAGCCGGTTCAGGGCCTGACCGGCGTCGATCCGCCCGAGGTCCGCCCGGCGCCGGGCCCGCGACAGCTCGGGCTCCAGCCATTCACCGGCGCGGTCCAGCAGGGCGCCGTCGTCCGTCACGTCGGGCCAGGCGCCGCCGAGCGTCCGGTGCAGGAAGCCCAGCCGGGCCCGCAGCTGCCGGGCGTCCGGGGACCAGCGCAGCAGGCCGAGCCCCTCGGCGCGGAGTCCGTCGAGCAGCGCGGCCCGTACGAGGGCCGGGTCGGGCTCGCGCAACGGGCGGGTGGCGAGCTCGATGGCCCCGAGGCGTGTTGCTTCGCGGGCGACGAGCTCCCCGTCCTCCCAGTGCACCTCTTCTCCCTGGTTCCGCAGGTGGTCGGCGGCGGCCAGGGCGGTGTCCTCGTCGATGACGGCGGCGAGCCGGACGCGGGCGGATGCGGAGTGCGGGGGCCTGTCGGCGACGGCCACGGCCAGCCAGGGTGCGCGGCGCAGCGGCGACCCGTCACGGAGCTCGGCCCCGGTCCCGGAGGCCATGAGGAACGCCCCCTCACCCTTGGCCTTGGCCACCCGCTCCGGGAACGCCAGGGCTGCGACGAGCCCGGCCGCGGCGTCGTCACTGGGGCTCCGCCCCAGACCCCGCGCCTCAAACGCCGGCGGGGCTGGATTTTGGCCGCGGCCGCCCGCACTTTCAGCCTCGCCGGCGTTTGAGGCGCGGGGGTCCGGGGCGGAGCCCCGGGAGCGGCGCCCGGGGTCGCAAGCCCCGGTTTCGGGAAGGGGCGGGGTGGGGGAATCGCCCCGCGCAGCGGACTCCAGGCGGCGGGCTTCCGTGCGCCAGCGGGCCGCGTAGGCGTCGCCGCCCCGGCGGGCCGAACGCCAGGCCGCGGCCAGGTCGTCCCCGTACTCCCGCGGCGGCTCCTCGCTGAGCAGCGCCACCACCTCCGCCGCCCGGCGGGAGCCGACGGCCGAGGTCCCGTCCAGCAGGGCCCGCGCCAGCCGCGGGTGCAGCCCCACCCGGGCCATCCGCAGCCCACGCGGGGTCGGCCGCCCGGCGCCGTCCACCGCGCCGACCGCCACCAGTACCTCCCGGGCCGCGGCCATCGCTCCGGCGGGCGGCGGGTCCAGCAGCGCCAGACCGGCCGCGTCCGGGTCGCCCCAGCAGGCCGCCTGCAGCGCGAACTGCGCCAGGTCCGCGATGCGGATCTCCGGCGCCGGGAAGGAGGTGAGGCGGGCGTCCTCGGCCTCCGTCCAGCAGCGGTACACCGCGCCCGGCGCCTCACGCCCGGCCCGGCCGGCCCGCTGGCGCCCGGCCGCGCGGGAGGCCCGTACGGTCGCCAGGGCACCCAGCCCGCGGGCATGGTCCATCCGGGGTTCGCGGGCAAGCCCCGAGTCCACCACCACGCGCACGCCGGGCACGGTCAGGCTGGACTCCGCGACCGCCGTCGCCAGGATCACCCGGCGGTGATCCGAGGCCGTCAGCGCCGCGTCCTGCACCGCGGCCGGGGCCCGTCCGTGGACCTGGAGCACCTCCGCGTCCACACCGCCCAGCTGCCCGGCCACCCGGGCGATCTCCCCGACGCCGGGCAGGAAGCACAGGACGTCGCCGGAACGTTCCGCCAGCGCCCGCCGCACCACCGAGGCCACGTGCGTCAGCTGCGCCGGGTCCACCCGCATCCCGTGCGGGGGCTTCACCGGCCGGGCCGGCGGGGCCCAGACCGTCTCCACCGGGTACGAGACCCCCGCGGCCTCCACCACCGGCGCGCCGCCCGGACGGCCCTGACCCAGCACCCGCGACCACCCGGCCGCATCGGTCGTCGCCGAAGCCGCCACCAGCCGGAGCTCGGGGCGCAAGGTCTCCCGTACGTCCAGCAGGAAGGCGGCGACGGTGTCCGCGTCCAGGTGCCGCTCGTGGCACTCGTCCAGGATCACCAGGTCCACGCCGGCCAGCTCCTGGTCCCGCTGGAGCCGCTGCAACAGCACACCGGTGGTGACCACCTCCACCACCGTGTCGCGGCCCACCACCCGCTCCCCGCGCACCGTGAAGCCCACCGAGCCGCCGACGGCCTCGCCCAGCAGCCAGGCCATCCGCCGCGCGGCCGCCCGGGCGGCGATCCGCCGCGGCTCGGCGACGACGACCCGCTGCCGGGGCCCGCCACCCATCAGCCCCGCCAGTACCAGCGGCACCAGCGTTGTCTTGCCGGTGCCGGGCGGGGCGCAGAGCACGGCGGCGCCGTGCTCGTCCAGGGCCGAGACGAGCGCGGGCACGGCCTCCCGTACGGGAAGGGAGTCGAGGGCGGCCTGGCGGATCAAGGGATCAGTCCCTCTCGCATACGAAGATCGCCGTGCCCGGGATCAGGTTGCCGCGCAGCGGGGACCAGCCGCCCCACTCCTGGCTGTTCCACTCGGGCCACTCCGGCTCGACCAGGTCGACCAGGCGGAAGCCGCCCGCCACCACGTCGCGGACCCGGTCGCCGATCGTGCGGTGGTGCTCGACGTACACGGCGCGGCCCTGTTCGTCCTGCTCCACGTACGGGGTGCGGTCGAAGTAGGAGGCTGCGACGGACAGCCCCTCGGGGCCGGGCTCGTCGGGGAACGCCCAGCGGATGGGGTGGGTGACGGAGAAGACCCAGCGGCCGCCGGGGCGCAGCACGCGGCGCACCTCGCGCATCACGTTCACCGGGTCGGCGACGAAGGGGACGGCTCCGTAGGCGGAGCAGGCCAGGTCGAAGGAGGCGTCGCGGAAGGGCAGCCGCCCGGCGTCGGCCTCCACGAGGGGTACGTCATCGCCGATGCGCAGGGCGTGCTGGAGCTGGCGGTGGGAGAGGTCGAGGGCGACCGGGCGGGCGCCCTGGGCTGCGAGCCACCGCGAGCACTGGGCGGCGCCGGCACCGATCTCCAGGACGTCCTTGCCCTTGAGGGAGGCGGCGGGACCGAGGAGGGCAGCGTCCGCCTCGTCGAGCCCCTCGGGCCCCCATACGAAGCGGTCGTCGCCGAGGAAGGCGCCGTGCTCGCTCTGGTACTCGTCGGCGTTGCGGTCCCACCAGCCGCGGCTGGCCCGGCTGCTCTCCGCTTCCCCGGCGTCACGCCGGGTGGCCTCGGCGTCGTCGGAGCCGTCACCGGACCCCGGATCGGCGTCGTACGCGTCTTCGGGGGCGTAGTCCTCTTGGTTCATGGGGCCCGTCGTCGTAGTCTGCGAATGTCTGTGGATGTCTGTGGATGCCCGCGGCTGGCTGTGGCTCGCCGTGGAAAGTGGCAGGGAAGTGTCATCAGAGCTTCCCCGCCCACGAATTGTGCCGGTTATACGGCGATCCGCCGGAGGTGTCCGCCTTCGCGCATTGACCGTGTCCGGCTGCCCCCGTATGCTACAAGTTGCGCTGCGAGCCTGTGCTCCTCAGACCTAGCAGGCTGCGCTTGTATCTGTTGATGTCCCCTCGGTTTTCGGGGCCCCGCCGCTCTTCGCGGAAATGGGGGTCTCCTTGGCTGTCCGGCTTCATCGGCAGATGCCGATAAGGGCTCCCGGCGTAGCAGTACCTACGACTTTCTGTCCGTAACCGGAGCCCTTACCCACATGACGAGCAGCACCGAGACCACCGCCACCACCCCGCAGGTTGCGGTCAACGACATCGGTGACGAGGAAGCATTCCTCGCCGCGATCGACGAGACGATCAAGTACTTCAACGACGGCGACATCGTCGACGGCGTCATCGTGAAGGTCGACCGGGACGAGGTCCTGCTCGACATCGGTTACAAGACCGAAGGCGTGATCCCGAGCCGTGAGCTCTCGATCAAGCACGATGTCGACCCGAACGAGGTCGTCAAGGTTGGCGACGAGATCGAGGCCCTGGTTCTCCAGAAGGAGGACAAGGAAGGCCGTCTGATCCTGTCCAAGAAGCGCGCTCAGTACGAGCGTGCCTGGGGCACGATCGAGAAGATCAAGGAAGAAGACGGCATCGTCACCGGTACCGTCATCGAGGTCGTCAAGGGTGGTCTCATCCTCGACATCGGCCTCCGCGGCTTCCTGCCGGCCTCCCTCGTCGAGATGCGTCGCGTCCGCGACCTCCAGCCCTACGTGGGCAAGGAGCTCGAGGCGAAGATCATCGAGCTGGACAAGAACCGCAACAACGTGGTCCTGTCCCGCCGCGCCTGGCTCGAGCAGACCCAGTCCGAGGTTCGCCAGACGTTCCTCACCACCCTGCAGAAGGGTCAGGTCCGCTCCGGCGTCGTTTCCTCGATCGTCAACTTCGGTGCCTTCGTGGACCTGGGTGGCGTCGACGGTCTCGTCCACGTCTCCGAGCTGTCCTGGAAGCACATCGACCACCCGTCCGAGGTTGTCGAGGTCGGCCAGGAGGTCACCGTCGAGGTTCTCGACGTTGACATGGACCGCGAGCGTGTCTCCCTGTCGCTGAAGGCGACGCAGGAGGACCCGTGGCAGCAGTTCGCCCGGACCCACCAGATCGGTCAGGTCGTCCCGGGTAAGGTCACCAAGCTGGTTCCGTTCGGTGCGTTCGTCCGCGTGGACGAGGGCATCGAGGGTCTGGTCCACATCTCCGAGCTGGCCGAGCGCCACGTGGAGATCCCGGAGCAGGTCGTCCAGGTCAACGACGAGATCTTCGTCAAGGTCATCGACATCGACCTCGAGCGTCGCCGGATCTCGCTGTCGCTGAAGCAGGCCAACGAGTCCTTCGGTGCCGACCCGGCCTCGGTCGAGTTCGACCCGACCCTCTACGGCATGGCCGCGTCGTACGACGACCAGGGCAACTACATCTACCCCGAGGGCTTCGACCCCGAGACCAACGACTGGCTCGAGGGCTTCGACAAGCAGCGCGAGACCTGGGAGACCCAGTACGCCGAGGCGCAGCAGCGCTTCGAGCAGCACCAGGCTCAGGTCATCAAGAGCCGCGAGGCCGACGAGGCCGCCGCTGCCGAGGGTGCTGCCGCCCCGGCCGCCGGCGCCAGCGCCGGTGCGGGCATCTCGGGTGGTTCGTACTCCTCGGAGTCGGACGAGACCTCCGGCGCCCTGGCGTCGGACGAGGCCCTGGCCGCGCTCCGCGAGAAGCTGGCCGGCGGCCAGAGCTGATCGCAGCGCGCATCACACTCCGGTGTGAGCCGAGCTGGTTGAGCTGAACGACAAGGCCCGTCCCCTTCGGGGGGCGGGCCTTGTCGCGTTGCCCCGCCCTCCTGCGCCCCATCGGCCCCTTGATCCGTTGCGTTCGCGTGAAACCGGCCAACTGGGGAATGGTGGAGCCTCCTTGCACGTTCTTGGCAGAGAACGCGACGAGGGAGGAGTGGTGACGGTGCTTGATCCACAGGGTCTGTACGAATGGGACGCCAAGGGCCTGGCGGTGGCCGACCTGGCGCTCGCCCAGGACTCGGCCGGGCTGGTCATGCTGTACCACTTCGAGGGGTACATCGACGCGGGTGAGGCCGGGGAGCAGATCGTCGAGCGGCTCCTGGACACCCTGCCCCACCAGGTGGTGGCGCGGTTCGACGCGGACCGGCTGGTGGACTACCGGGCCCGCCGCCCGCTGCTGACCTTCCAGCGCGACCACTGGACGGAGTTCGAGGAGCCCCTGCTGGAGGTCCGGCTCGTCCAGGACGCCACCGGAGCCCCCTTCCTGCTGCTCTCCGGCCCCGAGCCGGACGTGGAGTGGGAGCGGTTCACCGTCGCCGTCCGGCAGATCGTCGAGCGCCTCGGCGTGCGGCTCTCGGTCAACTTCCACGGCATCCCCATGGGCGTCCCGCACACGCGGCCCGTCGGCATCACCCCCCACGGCAACCGCACCGACCTCATGCCGGGCCACCGCAGCCCCTTCGACGAGGCGCAGGTTCCCGGCAGCGCGGAGTCGCTGGTGGAGTTCCGTCTGGCCCAGGCCGGGCACGACGTGCTGGGCGTCGCCGCGCACGTACCGCACTACGTCGCCCGCTCCCCGTACCCGGACGCGGCGCTGACGGTGCTGGAAGCGATCACGGCGGCCACCGGGCTCGTCCTGCCCGCCGTGGCGCACGCCCTGCGCACGGAGGCGCACCGCACGCAGACGGAGATCGACCGGCAGATCCGGGAGGGCGACGAGGAACTGGTCAGCCTGGTCCAGGGACTGGAGCACCAGTACGACGCGGCCGCCGGAGCCGAGACCCGGGGGAACATGATCGCCGAGCCTGCGGAGATCCCGTCGGCGGACGAGATCGGGCGCGAGTTCGAGCGGTTCCTCGCCGAGCGCGAGGGCGAGAACTGAACGCAGGGGGCTGTGGGGGCGTCGGGGGCGGCGTCTAGGCTGAACAACATGCTGAAAGTGGGCCTGACGGGCGGAATCGGTGCCGGCAAGAGCGAGGTCTCGCGACTGCTGGCGGGGTACGGGGCGGTCATCGTGGATGCCGACCGGATCGCGCGGGAAGTCGTCGAACCCGGAACGCCGGGGCTCGCGGCCGTCGTGGCGGCCTTCGGGGAGACGGTGCTGACCCCGGAGGGGACGCTGGACCGTCCGAAGCTGGGGTCGATCGTGTTCGCCGACCCGGCGAAGCTCCAGACCCTCAACGCGATCGTGCACCCGCTGGTCGGGGCCCGGTCGGCCGAGCTGGAGGCCGCTGCGGGGGCCGACGCGATCGTGGTGCACGACGTACCGCTGCTCACGGAGAACGGCCTGGCGCCGCTGTACGACCTGGTGGTCGTGGTGGACGCGGCGCCGCGGACGCAGCTGGCGCGGCTGACCGCGCTGCGCGGGATGGCCGAGGAGGAGGCACGGGCCAGGATGGCCGCGCAGGCCACGCGGGAGCAGCGGCTGGCGGTGGCGAACCTGGTGATCGACAACGACGGGCCGCTGGAGATGCTGGAGCCGCAGGTGCGCAAGGTGTGGGCAGAGCTCACCGCGCGTGCGGCGCAGTCGGTGCACCCGGTGCACCCGGCGGAATAGCGGGCGCAGGGCGAGGCGTTGAACGCGCCCGTAGAGGGAAGGAACCGATCGTGTCCGACACCACGCCGCACTCCTCGTCTTCGTCGTCGCCCCAGTCGGCGAGCCCGGAGACGCACGTCATCGACTTCCGGGCCGCCGAGCAGCTGCTCGCCGCACGCGACCCGCGGGGCGCGGTCAAGCTGCTCGACTCGGTCATAGCCGCCCACCCCGAGAACACGGCCGCCCGGCTGCTGCGCGCCCGGGCCTTCTTCGCCGCGGCCCAACTGCGCCCGGCGGAGCTGGAGTTCGAGCTGGTACTGGAGCGGGAGCCGGACAACGCCTTCGCCCACTTCGCGCTGGCCCGCACCCACGAGCGCTCCGGCCGGCCCGAGCAGGCGCGCAAGCACTTCCGGCTGGCCGCAGCCCTCGACCCGCAGCCGGAGTACCTGGAGGCGGCCCGCTTCGAGCAGTAGCCCCGGGGCGGGACGCCCTAGTGCTGTGACTAGTGATGCGGCGGCTCGTACGGGGGGATGTCGGGGCCGGGCTGGTAGTGCGGGCCCTGGTGGATGTGGTGGAGGACGACCGCGAGGTCCACGGCCGCCAGCAGCACGACCGCCCCGCAGGCCGCCGCCCATCCGGGACGGCCGGCCAGCGCGAACGCGACCGTCCCGGCGGCGGCCCAGATCAGCCCCCACAAGCTCAGCCAGAACCGCAGCCGCAGCGGACTGCGGGCGGTCACCGGCTCGTTCCCGGAACGCATGGTCATCGCCTCATGTCCATGGTCCCACTCCGGCCGGCGGGAGGCCGGGCTACGGGCTGCGGCTTCGGGCTTCGGGCTGCGGGCTACGGGCTACGGGCTACGGGCTACGGGCTACGGGTTGAGCTTGTTCACGGCCTTCGTGGTCGTCTTCTTGAAGTCGGCGACGGGGGCGTGGGACAGGTTGCCCATCTGGCCCCACTGCACGACGGTCACCGTGGAGCCGTCGCGTCCGATGCCGTAGAGGTGGACGCCCGGCTCGGATTCCGGGATCGAGGTGTGCACCCCGTAGACGTGCGCGCCCTCCTCTACCGGGAGCTTCCCGTAGTCCTCCCACGAGGCGGTGCCGCCCGGGGTCGTCCGCAGCCAGTCGGCGGCGCAGGCGGCGACCTTGCGTTCCAGGGTGGTGGCCAGCTTCGCGGCGGCCGTGGCGGAGGCGGCCCGTACGGAGATCTGGACGGCGCCGGTGTCGAACTCCGTGCCGAACGTGCGGTGCCAGCTGCCCTGCGCCGGAAGCACATCCTCCAGGCAGAACGGCGCGAACTCCGGGAGCCCCTGGGTGACCTGGCCCGCGTACCAGGGGGAGGTGGGGTGCGGCGGCAGGTCGGTGCCGTTGATGAACCCGGGCGCGGTGGCGGCCGTGGCGGTGGTCGACGCGGTCAGGGCGAGGGCGGCGGCTGCCGCGAGGGCCGCGAAGGCGGTACTGGTGGCGGTGCGTCGGAACATGGTCGGTTCTCCCCGTTTCCTTCGTGTGGCGGTGTGGCGGTGTGGCGGTGTGGCGGTGCGCTGGTGCACTGGTGCGTTGTCGTGTGTGAAGAGCCTTTCCCCGGGCCGGGGTGTCGGGCGACGGATTGCGGCACATTCGGGACACTGGAATGGCCGTACGTGCTGTCACCTGGGGGAACACCCCCTGCATGGAACGGAGTCGCGGGACGGGGGAACACCGTGGGCGAGGCGGAACGGTCGGGCGAGACGGAGACGTTCGCACGGCTGATGCGGGAGCTGAAGGAACGCGCCGGGCTGAGTTACGGGGTGCTGGCGCGCAAACTGCACACGAGTACGTCGACCCTGCACCGGTACTGCAACGGGGAGGCTGTCCCGACGGAGTTCGCGGCGGTGGACCGCTTCGCGCGGGTCTGCGGGGCCTCGCCGGGGGAGGCGGTGGAGCTGCACCGGGCGTGGCTGCTGGCGGACGCGCGCAGGCGGGCGGCGGCGCGGACGTCGGAGCTGGTGCCGGTGCCGGTCCCGGTACCGGAATCAGAGCCGGGGCCTGGGCCGGAGCCGGTCGCCGTACGGCTGCCCTGGTACCGGCGGCGGGCGGCCGCCGTCCTCGCCGCCGGGGTGACGGCGGGCGCCGTGGCCGTGGCGGTGCTGGCGGCGTCCCTGCCGGAACGCGGGTCGCCACCGGGCGCGGGTGCGGGCCCGCGCGCGGGGGCCGTCGGGACCGCCACCCCCACCGCGCCGGCCTCCTCCCCTTCCCCGGTGCCCTCGCCGACGCCGACGGCGGTTCCGCTCAAGGCGGCGGTGCGCTCGCACGTGTGGGCCTTCGGCTGTGATCACGCCTATCTGGCCGAGCCGGGGCCCGGGTCGGTCCCCCCGCCGCCCATGGAGGCGGACGCGCCTGCCTGGGCCTCGGCGCAGCGCGCCGTGCACGCCGGGACGCAGATCGTGGAGATCACCCTGCACGGCACGGGCACCGGCGGCGTCGTCCTGGAGGACCTGGAGGTACGGGTGGCCGCGCGGCGCACCCCGCCGGCCTGGAACGTCTACCAGATGTCCCAGGGCTGCGGCGGGGCGCTCACCCCGGCGGCCTTCGCCGTGAACCTGGACGCGCCGCGTCCCCTGGTCCGGCCCGTCGCCGGCAACGACACCGGGAGCGCCGTCCCGGCCCCCGCCTTTCCGCTGCGCGTCTCGGCGTCCGAGCCGGTCGTCCTGCGCGTGGAAGCCGTCACCACGGGGTGCGACTGCGACTGGTCCCTGGACCTGCGCTGGACCGCTCCGTCCGGCTCCGGCACCCTGCGCATCGACGACCACGGACGGCCGCTGCGCACCAGCGCGGCCACGGGGCGTCCCGTGTACGGCTACGCCATGGAACAGGGCCGCTGGGCACGCTGACCCGACGGGGCGTATGCCCAGGTCAGCAGTGTTGTCAGTCGCCGCACCTAGACTCGGTGGACAGGACATCCGTACCGACCGGGGAGGGGCCACGCCATGACAACGCGCGCACTGCTGCGCCACGCGGCCGTCTTCCTGCCCGCCGCGGTCCCCCGCGAGGGGCGCGTCGTGTTCTGGGCGCCCGACGGGGACGCCCTGCCCGAGGCGGGTACGGCGACGACGCTCACCGTGGTCCGTCCGCACGGCGACGGGGTCCGCAGCCGGACCGTGCCCGCCGTGGCCCTCTCCGTCACCGCCGCGCTGCCCCTGCTAGCCCAGGCGCCCCGCAGCCCCGCCGCACACCCCGCCACCCGCGCCTGGGGAACCGCCGCCACGCAGGCGCTCACGCTCGTCGCCCGCGGCCGGCTGCTCCCCGGGCTCACCCCCGAGGGCGTCGACGCCTGGCGCGCCGGCCCGCTCGACGCCCCCGACGTCGACCACCTGCGCGCGGTCGCCGCCGCCCTCCCGTACGAGGGGTACGCGACCCCCCTCGCCGGCCGCCGCCCGCTGCACCTGCCCGAACCGGAGGCGCTGGTCCGCGCCTTCCTCGACGCCGTCGCCGACAGCCTGCCCCGCACCCCGGCCGCGGCCGTGGCCGCCGGAGGGCCGTTCGCCGCCCGGGAGCCGCAGCACGTGCCCGGGATACAGGACTGGGCCGCGCAGGTCGCGGCCGGAGCGGACACCGGTGTCGGGATCTCGCTCCGCCTCGACCTGTCCGCCTTCCACCTCTTCGACGAGGCCGAAGCCGATGACGTGCGGCGTGCCGGAGCCGCCGTGGTCCAGGTGCACAGCCTGGCCGACCCGACGCTGGTCACCGATGCCGGCCACTTGTGGGCGGGTACGGCGGCCGCCGGGTTCGGCCCCCGGGCGCGGATCGACGCCGTGCTCGCGCTGCGCCGGGCCGCGCGGGTGTGGCCGCCGCTGCTGCGCCTGCTCGACCAGCCGGTGCCCGACGCGCTGGCCCTGTCGGATCCGGAGCTCGAAGACCTGCTGGGCACCGCCGCGAACCGGCTGGCGGCCGCCGGAGTCCTGGTCCACTGGCCGCGCGAGTTGGCCCGTACGCTGTCCGCGACCGCCGTCGTACGGTCCACGGCGCCCGGATCCGCCACCGACGGCACCGCCTTCTTCGACGCCGAGCACCTCTTCGCCTTCTCCTGGGAGCTGGCGCTGGGCGGCGACCGGCTCACCCCGGGGGAGATGGACGCCCTCGCGCAGGCCCACCGGCCGGTGGTGCGGCTGCGGGACCAGTGGGTGCGGGTGGATCCGGAGCTGGTGCGCAAGGCGCGCAAGCGGGAGCTCGGCCTGCTGGACCCGGTGGACGCGCTGGCCACCGTACTGTCGGGGACGGCCGAGGTCGACGGGGAGCCGGTCGAGGCGGTTGCGGTGGGGGCGCTGGCCGCCCTGCGGGAGCGGCTGACGGGGGAGTTGGCCCCGCTGCCGCAGCCGGCCGCGCTCAAGGCCACCCTGCGCGACTACCAGGCCCGCGGCCTGGCCTGGCTGGACCTGATGACCTCCCTCGGCCTCGGCGGCTGCCTCGCCGACGACATGGGCCTGGGCAAGACCGTCACCCTGATCGCCCTGCACCTGCACCGCGACCGCCCCGAGCCGACGCTCGTCGTGTGTCCCGCGTCCCTGCTGGGCAACTGGCAGCGGGAGATCGAGAAGTTCGCCCCCGGCACGCCCGTGCGCCGCTTCCACGGCGGCAGCCGCAACCTCGCGGACCTCGCCGGGGGCTTCGTCCTCACCACGTACGGGACGATGCGCGCCAGCGCCCCCCTGCTCGCCGGGCAGAGCTGGGGCATGGTCGTCGCCGATGAGGCGCAGCACGTCAAGAACCCGCATTCGGCGACCGCCAAGGCGCTGCGCACGGTCCCGGCGCCGGCCCGGGTGGCGCTGACCGGCACTCCGGTGGAGAACAACCTCTCCGAGCTGTGGGCGCTGCTCGACTGGACCACGCCGGGGCTGCTCGGTCCGCTCACCGCCTTCCGGGCCCGCCATGCCCGTCCGGTGGAGCACCAGCAGGAGGAGGACGGCGGCAACGAGGCGGCGGTGGCCCGACTCTCGGCGCTCGTCCGCCCGTTCCTGCTGCGCCGAAAGAAGTCCGACCCCGGTATCGCGCCCGAGCTGCCGCCGAAGACGGAAACCGACCATCCGGTCTCGCTGACCCGGGAGCAGGCCTCGCTGTACCAGGCCGCGGTGGACGAGGCGATGGCCGTCATCGAGTCGAGCGAGGGCATCGAAAGACGCGGCATGATCATGAAGCTGCTGGCCTCGCTCAAGCAGATCTGCAACCACCCGGCGCAGTACCTGAAGGAGGCGGAGCCCCGGATCCCGCACCGCTCGGGCAAGCTGGCGCTGCTGGACGAGCTGCTGGACACGATCCTGGCCGAGGACGGATCGGTGCTGGTCTTCACCCAGTACGTGACGATGGCCCGGCTCATCGAGCGGCACCTCGCGGCCCGGGGGATCTCCCACCAGCTGCTGCACGGCGGTACGCCGGTGGCGCGCCGCGAGGAGCTCGTCGACCGTTTCCAGGCGGGCGAAGTCCCGGTCTTCCTCCTGTCCTTGAAGGCGGCGGGCACCGGGCTGAACCTCACCCGGGCCGGCCATGTCATCCACTTCGACCGCTGGTGGAACCCGGCCGTCGAGGAGCAGGCCACCGACCGCGCCTACCGGATCGGGCAGACCCAGCCCGTGCAGGTGCACCGGATCATCGCCGAAGGCACCGTGGAGGACCGGATCGCCGAGATGCTGGAGGCGAAGCGGGCGCTGGCCGATGCCGTCCTCGGCTCCGGCGAGTCGGCGCTGACCGAGCTGACCGACCGGGAACTGGCCGACCTCGTCTCCCTGCGGAGGCCCGCATGATCACCGCGCGCGACGACCGCCGACGCACCTTCGAGACCGTGCCCGCCGGGGCGCAGGCGGTGAGCTGGTGGGGCCGGGCCTGGGTATCGGCGCTGGAGGAGGTCTCCCGCGACCCGGCCCGGCTGGCCCGGGGCCGTATGTACGCCGCCGAAGGCCACGTCGACGCGGTCACCATCACGCCGGGCCGGATCGTGGCGTACGTACGGGGCAGCCGGGCGCGCCCGTACCGCACCGAGCTGGTCCTGCCCGCCTTCGCGGACGCGGAGTGGGACGAACTGCTGGAGGCGGTCGCGGCCGATCCCGCGGCGCTCGCCGCCCTGCTGGAGCGGGAGGTCCCGCAGTCGCTCGCGGGGACGGTCCTGCCCGGCGCGGGCGAGCTCCTTCCCCGCTGCTCCTGCCCGGACGTCGCGCGTCCGCCGTGCAAGCACGCGGCGGCACTCTGCTACCGGGCGGCCCGGCTGCTCGACGAGGACCCCTTCGTCCTGCTGCTCCTGCGCGGCCGCGGCGAGCGGGAGCTCCTCGACGAGCTGACCCGGCGCAACGCGGCCCACGCCGCGCGTGAACAGCCCGACAAGGCACCCGACTTCCCCGGTGTCCCGGCCCGCGCAGCCCTCGCCCGCACCGTTCTGCCGCCGCTGCCGGCGCCGCTTCCCGCACCCGCGGCCGTGGGTCTGCCGCCCGCGTACCCGGCCGATCCGGCGGCCCCGGACCCGCTGGCCCTGGACCAGCTCGCCTCCGACGCCGCCGTCCGCGCCCTGGCCGTGCTCACCACCGCCGAGGACCCGATCGCCGGTCTCAGCCTCTGGCAGGACGCCGTCCGGCTGGCCTCCGCGCACCCCACGGCCGGGCTCACCGGCGCCGCCCGCACCCTCTACCGGGACCTGGCCCGCGCGACCGGCCGCACCACCACCGACCTCGCCCGGGCCGCCGCGGCCTGGCGGCAGGGCGGCCGCCCCGCCCTCGCCGCCCTCGAAGAGCCCTGGGACCCGCCGGCCGGCCCCTTCGACCGCGCCCGCCCGGCGCTCCTCGCCGCCGCCCAGGTTTCCTTCCGCCCCGACCGCAACCGCCTCACGTCCGGCACCAGCCAGCTCCGCCTCGGCCGCGACGGCCTCTGGTACGCCTACGAGTCCCGCCCGGACGACACCGACTGGTGGCCCACGGGCAGCCCCTCCCCGGACCCGGTCACGGCGCTCACGCGGCGTGGCCAGAGCCCCGCCCACGGCGGCGACGGAAGGTTCAGCGCGTCACTTCGCGAGCCCAACTGCTGAGGGTGGTGAAGTCGCGGTCGCGGAGGCCGTGGCGGGGGTGGATGCGCAGGAGGAGTGCCGGGGACGGGTGATGGGCGGCCACCCACGCGCGGTCGCGGGGGTTGATCATGTCGTCGACCCAGGCGAAGGGGCGGCCCGCCGCCCAGTCGACGAGGGGGCGGGTCTTCCACGACAGGCCGTCCGGGTCGTCGGCGAAAAGTTCCGGCCACTCGATGACAGGGAGATCACCGGGAAGTCCGATGTGCGGGGCGATCATCGTGTTGGCCTGGTGCGTCCAGGCGGTGGCCCACGTGAGTTCGAAGGGCAGGGCCAGCAACCGCCCACCGTGGGAGGGGTGGAGGCGGACCCGCGCGCCGCGCCGGGCGCGGCGGGACTCCGGGTCGCGGTAGGCGAGCCAGACGTCCGGACGCATCCGGTGGCTCCGGTACCCGCGCAGGCCCGCGAAGCGGGACCGGAAGGGGTTGAGAGGGCCGTCCACGTCGAGGAGGAGCAGCGGGCGATCAGTCATGAAGTACGCACTACCCAGTACACGATGGAGTGAAATGCCCACCGGCTCTATAACCCGAATGGGTTCAGAGCGTTGTTCCGGTGCGGGAAGAACACCCGCGGACTTCTCCGGAAGGCAGGGAAACTGATGCGTCACAGTCGTCGGAATGGCTTGATCGCGGCGGTGGTTGCGGGAGGTGGGCTGGCGGTCGCGGGTGCGGGCGGACTCGCCTACGCCGACGCGGACGCGGCTGGGCGGACCGAGCGCTCGCCGGGGCTGCTCTCCGGGAACCTGGCGCAGCTGCCGGTGCACGTTCCGGTGAACGTGTGCGGGAACACCGTGAGCGTGGTCGGTGTGCTCAACTCGGCCGCCGGGAACCGCTGTGTCAACAAGGACCATCCGGAGCCGAGGCCCTCGCACCCGTCGAAACAGGGCGCGGGCAACGGCGGCGGAGCCGTCGCCGATGGGCGCGGAAAGGATTCGCCGGGAGTGTTGTCCGGCAACGGACTCCAGCTCCCGGTCGACCTGCCCCTGAACCTCAGCGGCAACGCGGTGAGCGTCGTCGGCGTCGGCAACAGCTCCACCGGCAACACCTCCGTCAACGGCGAGGTGCCCAGCGGCGGCAAGCCCGTCCAGCCGCCCGCCGTCCAGCCGCCCGCCGTCCAGCCGCCCGCCGCCGAGCGGCCGGTGACCCCGCCCGCGCCGCCGCGGCACACCGAGGCTCTGGCCCACACCGGCGCCGACGCCGTGGGCTACCTGCTGCCGGGCGGCGGAGCGCTCCTCCTCGGCGGGGTGCTCCTCTACCGCCGCTTCGGACTCGCCCGCTAGGTCAGGGCGGGCGGTACGGGGCGCCAGCCGTCCAGGATGGCGTCGATCCGTGCGGCCAGCCGGGCCCGGGCCGCGAAGCGCGGGATTCCCGCCATCAGCAGGGCGTCGTACTCGGTGTCGGTGTGCCGTACGGCCGCGCGAACCGCGTACGAGACCGCGAGTTCGTCCAGGGCCCGGCCGGCCGCACTGCGGCCCACCCGGCCGCTGCCGCGCACCGAGGCGTGCGTGGCGATGGCCACGGCCCGGTCGGCCGGGCAGCCGGGGAACAGCCGGACTATCTCGGCGGCGAAGGCCGCCGTGAACCGGGTGTCCTCGGCGGCACGACGCAGCCGGTCGCGCTCCCGGCGCCTGGCCCGCGCCTCGGCGTCCGCCAGACAGGCACGCTCGGCGCGGGCCAGGGCGGCGTCCTCGACGAGGAGTCCCTGGCGCTCGTAGCGGCGGCGGCGCCTGTTGAAGCGGACGACCACGGCGGAGAGCGAACTCGCCTCGCGAGAGCGGCGGGTGAGCGCCGCGTCCCCGCGCGGGAGGTAGACCAGGTGCCCGAGATCGGCGCAGTCCAGGCAGCGCGGCACGCCCGCCTCGCGCACGAGGTGCCGGAGCGGGCCCCGCCGGCACTCCGCGCAGTGGATCTGCTTCCCGGACTCGAACACCACCAGGCTCATACAGGGGTGATACCGCTGAAGGGGCCTCATATCACCTGATGAAGAGCGGCGGTTGATGTTCCACCAACACTTCCTCCTTGTCGTGCAGTGCTTCTACCGTGAGCGCGTGGACGGCGGCCGGTCTACCGAGGAGGGCACATGGGCGGGCAGCAGGTGACGGCACGGCCGGCAAGGGCACGCATCCCCGCGGCCCCGGCGGGCCGGGAGATCGTCATACCTCCGGGCGGTTGCACCGGCTGGCACTACCACCGGGTGCGGCTGAACGCCGTCGTCCTCGCCGGAACCCTGACCCGGGTCCTGCACGACCGCACCGTCGAGGTGCACCGGGCAGGGACCACCTTCGTGGAGCCCGCGGGCATCGGGCACATCCACCTGGGCCACAACCTCGGCAGCGACCCGGTCGTGCTACACGTGACCCCGGCGCTCCCCCCGGGAACCCCCTTCGCGATACCCACCCCCAGCCCGCCCGGTGTCACACCGGCCGTCTGCCGGGAGCACGCCGCGTGAACGGGCCCCGCCGCGGGCGGCGGGCTCACACCAGTCGGCGTATCTCCCCGCGCACCCGGTAGAAGCCGCTCGAGGCCGCGTGCAGTCCGTCCACCACGTACCGGGCGCCGGGCTCCCGTATCCCGCGCGGGAACTGCACGTTCCAGGAGGGCTCGAAGCCGCCCGAGACCACCTGCACCCGCATCCGGCCGCCCTGCTGGACGCACTCCACCACCACACCGCCCGCCGGAGCCGCCGCCACCGAGACGGTGGCCACCGCCGCCGCCGACACGGCCGGGGTGTACACCGGCATGGCCGCCGCCGACTTCACGTCCACCGGCGCCGGCACCGAGCCCTGCTGTGCCGCGGCTATCGCCTGCTCGCTCGCGTCCACGCAGACCAGCGAGCCGTCCGTGGTCACCAGATACAGCCGCCCGTCCCGGTACTGCATCGACAGCGCGGCCCCGCTGCCCGTGCCCAGCTTCCACAGCCGCCGCCCGTCGGCGTCGAAGCAGTACACCGAGGAGGCGAGGTCGCCGGCGAAGACGTGCCTGCCGTCCGGGGAGGTCGCGCACGAGTACACCGCCGCGTCACACCGGTAGGAGGCCTCCACCACGCCCGTCGCCTTGGACAGCCGCTGCACGGTGTTGCGCCCGGTGCCCGCGTACACCGCGTGGTCCTCCTGCCAGCCGAACAGCACCGAGCCGTTCGTGTCGGTGTGCCACAACTCCCGTCCCCCGTCCGGCGCGTACGCGGTGACCCCCTTGCTGTGCCCGTGGTAGACCGCGTCCGCGTCCGCACGGACCATCCAGGCGTTGGAGCCGTCCGAGCGCCGCGACCACTGGAACTCGTCCTCGTGGTCGATGACCGTCAGCCCGCCGTTGCGGTCGGACACGTTCAGCACGCCCTCCCGGATGTCGAGCCAGAAGATGTCCACATCGGCGGCTATGTCGTAGGCCCCGAACGGCACCTTCGACGACAGGTCGTACACCGTGCCGTCATCACAGCCCGCGTATATCCAGAATTCGTCCGCCACCAGGCACTTCACCCCGTCCGGCAGGGAGTACCGGGCCAGCACCTCCCCGCCGTGGCTCAGGGTGTAGACGTCACCCGCCTGGTTGCCGACCCAGCAGCGGTCCTCGTCCACATGGATCCCGAAGGCCGAGGAGCCCGTGCGGAACCGCCACAGCACCGGAGCCACGGCCCGCGCCGTCGACGGCGCCGACGTGACCTGGCGGCGGGTCACCGACCGTGCGGCGCGCTGCCCGCGCACGGCCGGGGCGTACCCCTTGCGGATCTTCTCCCCGATCTTCTTCGCGGCCGCCGCCCGTGCCTTGTCCGCCGTCGGGAACGAGGAACTCTGCAGCTGGCCGTCCGCGCCGATGCGCCCGTACCGCACGGAGACGGCCGTGCCGTCCACCGTCACCTCGTAGAACTTGTGCGCAGCGCCGTCGTCCTGGGACAGCTCCAGATACGTCGTCTCCCGAGCCATGACAGACCCCTCCCCAAAGGCCGGGCCGCCGGCTGCTTTTCCGCCGGTGATCCCTCGTGAAAAACGCTACGGGCCACCACTGACAATGGGCTCGTGCAGCTGGAAGCGATCACATGGCAGCGAATGGCCGAGCGGCTCGCCGGTCACCTCGACGACCCCGGCACCGCCCCCGAACAGGGCAGTTGGCAGCGGGTGGGCATCGACGGAGCACCGGCCGCCGAGACCGGCGTGCTCGCGGGGAACCTCGCCGACGCCCTGCGCCTGCGCGGACGCCCGGTCCTGGTGGTAGCGGCCGAGGGCTTCCTGCGCCCGGCCTCCCTCCGCTTCGAGTTCGGCCGCCAGGACGTGGACTCGTACCTCGGCGGCTGGTACGACACGGCCGCGCTCTGGCGGGAGGTGTTCGGCCCGACCGATCCGGGCGGCACCGGGCGGGTGCTGCCCGACCTCTGGGACCCGGTGAGCGACCGGGCGACCCGCAGCCCGTACGCCGAACTCCCGCCCGGCGGCGTGCTGATCGTGCACGGCCCGCTGCTGCTGGGCCACTGGTTCCCCTTCGACCTGAGCGTCCACATCCGGCTCTCCCCTGGAGCGCTCGCCCGCCGCACCGAGGAGTCCGCGCGCTGGACGCTGCCGGCCTTCGCGCGCTACGAGGCCGAAACGGACCCGGCGTCGGCCGCCGACGCGATGGTCCGCGCCGACGACCCCCGCCATCCCGCCTGGACGGGCATCCGCGCGCGATAGCGGCACCGGGGTCGGCTCCTTCAAGGCCGGCCGCCCAGCCGGGTCACCGCCAGGGCCGCGGCACGGCAGCCCGCGCGGGCGGCCTCGGCTGGGTCCGCGCCCGCCAGCCGGGCCGCGAGGAAGCCGCCGGTGAAGGCGTCCCCCGCACCCGTGGAGTCCACCGCCTCGGCCGGCTCCGCCGTGACCTCGGCGGTGATCCGGCCCCGCTCGGCCACCAGCGCCCCGGCCGCGCCCCGGGTCACCACCACCAGCGGGATCCGGCGGCTCAGCTGCGCCGCCGCCCGGGCCACCCCGGCCGGCTCCGGCAGCCCGGCCAGCAGCCGGGCCTCGTCCTCGTTGGGCAGCAGTACGTCGGCCCCCGCCACGGCATCGAGGAACCGCTGCGGGCCCAGCTCGGCCAGGAACCCGGCCGAGGCGGGGTCCACGCTCACCGGCACCCCCCGGACCCGGGCCGCCCGCAGCGCGACCAGGGCCAGCTCCCGGCTGCTGTCGGCGAAGAACAGGTACCCGGACAGGTGAAGATGGGCCACCCCGTCCAGCAGGGACGGCTTCCAGTCGGCGGGGCACAGCCGCAGCGCCGCCCCGCTGTCGGTCAGGAAGGTCCGCTCCGCGTCCTTGCCGACCAGCGCGACCACCGTCCCGGTCGGCTCCTCCCGGTCGATCACCAGCCGCGGCCGCACCCCCGCGTCCAGCAGCGCCCGCTCGTGCCACGGCGCCGACTCGGTACCCACCCGCGCGAGCAGCCGTACCTCCGCGGCCCCGGTACGGGCCGCCCAGCAGGCCGCGTTGGCCCCGGCGCCGCCCGGCAGGGTCCGGATCCGGGCGGCCGTGTCGGTGGCCGGAGCAAGCGGCTCCGGATGCACCGCCACCACATCGGTGACCACGTCCCCGACGACCAGCAGCGCCCCCGGACGGGCCGGTTCCGTACGGGTCATGCCCGCGCCGCCCAGGCCCCCGCGATCCCGGCCCCGAGCCGCACGTTGCCCCGTACCGCCGCCAGGTTCGCCTCCAGAGAGGCCCCGCCCGTCGCCCGCACCAGGAACCCCAGCAGGAACGGTGTCACCGCCTGCCCCGTGATCCCCCGCTCCCGGCACTCGGTGAGCGCCTCGGCCAGCACCCGGTCGTGCAGCCGCGGATCCAGCTGCTCCGCCTCCGCCACCGGATTGGCCACCAGCAGGGCCGACCCCGGGCCGCCCAGGGCGTCCTGAGCGGCCATCACCGCCGCGACCTCCTCCGGCCCCTCCACCGTCCAGTCCACCGGCTCGCCGGAATCGGCCAGGTAGAAGCCGGGGAACCGCCGCGTCCGGTATCCGAGCACGCCCACCCCCAGCGTCTCCAGCCGCTGCAGCGTGGCCGGCACGTCCAGGATCGACTTCACCCCCGCGCACACCACCGTGATCCGCGTCCGCGCCAGCAGCGACAGATCCGCCGACTCGTCCTGCGACTGCGCCCATTCGCGGTGTACGCCGCCCAGCCCGCCCGTGGCGAAGACCCGCAGGCCCGCCCGGGCGGCCAGGAAGGCCGTGCCGGACACCGTCGTGGCCCCCGTGGCCCCCGCCGCCAGCGCGGGCGCCAGATCCCGGTGACCGAGCTTGCGTACGCCGTCGCCGCCCGCGATCCGCTCCAGCTGAGCCTTGTCCAGGCCCGCGTACGCCACCCCGTCGATGACCGCGATCGTCGCCGGAACCGCGCCTTCCGAGCGGACCAGCTCCTCCAGTTCGAGACCCACCGCCAGATTGCGGGGCCGCGGCAGCCCGTGCGCGATGATCGTCGACTCCAGCGCCACGACCGGCCTGTGCCGGGCGAGCGCCTCGCGTACCTCTTCCGACAGGACGGGCCCGCCGGACATGGATGCAGATCCTGTGTGCTGTGACATGTCCCCATCCATGGCACGGGATTCGCGCCCCCAAACGCGCTCCCGCCCCACCCGTCACAACCTGTCCGAGTAGCGTTGCCCCATGGACCCGCGCGCCTTCTACGACGAGCTGGCCGGCCGCTACGACCTCCTGTACGCGGACTGGGGCGCGAGCATCGCCCGCCAGGGCCGGTCCCTCGAGACCCTGCTCACCGCCGCGCTCGGCCCGGGTCCGCACGCGGTCCTGGACAGCGCCTGCGGCATCGGCACCCAGGCACTGGGCCTGGCGGCAATGGGCCACCGGGTCACCGGGGCCGACCTGAGCCCCGTCTCCGTCGCCCGCGCAGCCCGCGAGGCCGCCCGCCGCGGGCTCACCCTGCCGGTCCTGGCCGCCGACATGCGGGCCCTGCCCTTCGCGGACGCCTCCTTCGACGCCGTGGTCTGCGCCGACAACGCCCTTCCGCACCTGCTGACGGCCCAGGACGTGCACACCGCCCTGGCCGAAACCCTGCGGGTGCTGCGCCCCGGCGGACTGCTGCTGCTCTCCACCCGCCCGTACGCGGAACTGCTCCGCACCCGGCCACGGAGTGAGGCCCCGCACGTGCGCGAGGGGGCCGAGGGGCGGACCATCACCTTCCAGCTGTGGCACTGGCACGCCGACGGAGAACGGTACGACCTCGAGCTCTTCCAGCTGCTGCCGGCCGGGGACACCTGGACCACGCGGACGTCGAGCGCCACCTACTGGGCGCTGCCGGAGGAGCGGACCGCGGAATTCGCCCGGGAGGCCGGTTTCCACGACACGGTCTGGCACGCTCCGGCGGACAGCGGATTCCACCAGCCGGTCCTCGGCGCGCGGCGGCCCGCGCCCTGACCGGGCGCTGGACAGGGTGACTCGTCCGCCCCGGCAGCGCTGGACGATCTGGTCACCCCGGTGGGCGGCAACGTCGGATTAGGGTGCGCGTCATGAGCACCAGTGATCACAGCGCCGACGTCCCCGCCCCCGTCTCCTTCGCCGTCTCCGTCGCGGACGTGCCGGACGCCGAACTGGAGGCCGAGGACCTCGACCCCGAGCAGATCGTCTCCGGCGAGCCGGTCGTGAGCGGCAAGGTGCTCTGGGAGTCGCCGGACGGCAGGCAGGTGCGCGGGATCTGGCAGATCACCCCGGGTGTGGTCACCGACACCGAGGCCGACGAACTCTTCGTCGTGGTCAGCGGCCGGGCCACCATCGAGGTCGAGGGCGGCGGGACCCTGGAGGTGGGCCCCGGCTCCGCCTGCGTGCTCCGGGAGGGCGACAAGACGACCTGGACCGTTCACGAGACGCTCCGCAAGGCCTACCACATCAGCTACTGACGTCGCCCTTCGCGGACGCGGGGTGGCGGCGCGCGGTGAACAGCGCCAGCGCCGCCATCGGCAGCAGCAGGCAGGCGCCGATGGCGTTCAGCCAGCCGTAGCTCGCCTGGGCCATGACCAGGCCGGCGGCCGCGCCGCCCACGCCCGCGGCCGTGTTCATCGTCAGGTCGCTCAGCCCCTGTACGGCGGCCCGCGCGGGCTGCGGCACCGAGTCGGTCAGCAGCGCCGAGCCGGAGACCATCCCGGCGGACCAGCCGAGGCCGAGCAGGAACAGGCCCGCCGCGCTCTGGCCGTGGTGCGGTCCCGCCGTGCCGGCGAGCAGGGCGGCGACCGACAGCAGCCCGGCCGCCAGGCCGATCACGGACAGCCGGCCGAGGCGGTCCGCGAGCCAGCCCATCAGGGGCGAGAAGGCGAACATACCGGCGATGTGACCGCTGATCACCAGGCCGACGAGCTCCAGCCCCGCGCCGTGGTGGCCCAGGTCCATCGGGGTCATCACCATGATCGAGACCATGGTGGTGTGGGACACGGCGACGGTGACCAGCGCGAGCCGGTCCCGCGGGGAGGCCTTGACGGCGGCGAATCCGGCGCGCAGCGAGCGGCCCTCGCGGGTCTGCTCCCCGGGCGCGGCCAGCGCACGGGCCGTCAGCAGCGGGTCCGGGCGCAGGAGTATCCCGATCAGCGTGCCGGTGAGGAGGAAGACGGCGGCGGCCCACACGAAGGGGCCCGCCGTCTCGGGTATGGAGGTCCCGGCGAAGCTGCGGCTGGCGGGGGCGGACAGGTTGGGCCCGAGGACCGCGCCGATGGTGGACGCCCACACGACGAGGGCGATCGAGCGGGCCCGCCGGTCCGGGGCGGCGAGGTCGGCGGCGGCGAACCGGGCCTGGAGGTTGGCCGAGGAGGCCGCGCCGAAGGCGGCCATGCCGAGCATCAGCAGCGGGAAGCTCTTGATCGCGGCGGCGAGGACGACGAGGCCCGCGCCGGTGGCACCGATCAGGTAGGCCAGGACCAGCCCGGGGCGGCGGCCGCGCGCGGTCATCAGGGCGGCGAGCGGCAGCGAGACCAGGGCGGTGCCGATCACCGCGGCGGTGGAGGCGAGGCCGGCCATGGCCTCGGTGCCGCTGACCTCGGTGGCGAGTACGGGTGCCAGGGCGATGCTGATGGGCACGCCGAGCCCGCCGAGCATCTGGCTCGCGATGAGCACCCCGGTCGTACGCCGCCGCAGCCGGGCCACATCCGGGAGGCCGCCCGGCGCCGTCGGCCGGTCAGTGCCGGGGGAGGCGGTCATGCCGGACACCCCCTGCGCGGGTGGCGGTGCGGGGCGCGGCAGGACGCGCTGCGGCCGGGTGCGGCGGCTGGAGTAGTCACCGCGGCAGTGTGCCACCCCTTACCGCGCGGGCGGAACCGGGTATCCGTCCCGCTCAGAACAACGGCTGCGGAAGGACGCCTTCCAGTGCGAGCAGCAGCCGCTTGGTCTCGACCCCGCCGCCGAATCCGCCGATGCCCCCGTCGTTCTCCACGACCCGGTGGCAGGCCACCACCAGCGGCAGCGGGTTCGACCCCATGGCGTTGCCCACGGCCTGGGCGGCCCCCGGCTGGCCGACGCGGGCGGCCAGCTCCCCGTACCCGACGACCGCTCCGTACGGCACGGAACGGTCCAGTTCCTGGAGCACCTGCCGGTTGAAGCCGGAGCTGAGGCGCCAGTCCAGCGGCAGCTCGAAGCGGCGCAGCGAACCGGAGAAGTACGCGGCCAGCTGACGTATCGGCTCGGCCAGCAGCACTTCCTCGCCCGGCGCGGGCCGCCAGGCGTCGGCGCCGAGCCGGGAGACGAGCGGGCCGATCATCGCGTCGACCCGGTCTGGCCCGGCATGGAACTCGACCCGGACCAGACCCTCCGGGGTCGCGGCCAGGAGCAGGGGGCCGATCTCGCTCGCGACGACGGTCCATTCGAGGTGCGGCCCGCGGGGCCGCTCGGTGCTGTCCACGGGTCCACGGTACGGCGCCCGACTGACAGCGTTGACAGCGCCGCCGCCCGCGTCAGTAGCCGCCGACGGCCTCCCGGACGACGTCCGGCGCGTTGGTGATGATCCCGTCCACGCCCATGGCCTGCACCTTCCGGGCGGTGGTGGCGTCGTCCACGATCCAGGTGTCCACCTCCATGGCCTTGCCGTGGGCTCCGAGCAGCCCGTGCACCGCCGCGACCCACTCGGCCGAGATCGTGGTGTGCCACGGGTTGATCCGGTCGGTGAACTGGGCGTACTGCGGCAGGTCCGCCACCGTCGGGGTGCCCAGGAAGGCCGTCACGAGGTCCGGGCGCAGTTGGTGCACGGTGCGCACGCAGCCGGCGCTGAAGCTCTGCACCACCAGGCGCTGCCGCACGTGGCGCTCGTCGAGCCAGCCCGCCTCGTCGAGCACCTTTAGGGTCTGCTGCTCGATCCCGGGGTAGAGCTCGGGCTTCTTGATCTCCAGCAGCAGCCGCTGCTGGTTGCGCTGCACCCGGTCGAGGTACTCGCGCAGGGTCGGCACCCGGGCGCCCGTGTACTCCTGCCCGAACCAGCTGCCCGCGTCCAGCAGCGCGATCTCCGCCGCCGTGAAGTCCTGGACCCGCCAGGGCTTGCGGTCCGGGAAGACCTGCTCGACGTCCGTGGTCCGGGACAGGGTGTCGTCGTGGACGACCACGAGCTCGCCGTCCTTGGTGCGCTGCACGTCGTTCTCCACCCATTCGAAGCCCAGCCGCATCGCCAGGTCGATCGCGTCGAGGGTGTTCTCCGGGGCGTAGGCCGAGGCCCCCCGGTGGGCGTACACGACGGGGTTCCCCAGGATCCCGGCCGGTCCGGGGCCGGGGCCGGGGCCGGGGACGGTGGCGGCGTACGAGGCCGTCCCGCCCAGCAGGGTGAGGGTGAAGCCCAGGAACGCGGCGGCTGCCGCGGCGGCGGGTCGGACGTACATGTGCGTTCTCCTCGGGTCGTGAGCCCTGTTCCTGCGTCAGACGGGTGCGGAGCGGCAGACGTTGTGGCGATGCACTTCACGGCGGGGCCTTCACCGCGATCATGGGGTTGAAGATCACCGAGCCGCCACCGAACTACGACAAACGGACCAGAACGTGTGAGGGCGGTCCGGCCGGGCGCGCCGCGCGGCCGCGCGCGGATGCGTGAGTGTCAGTGGGGGGTCGTACGGTTGACCCATGCGGCCCGTATCGAAGATCGAACGCACGGTGGCGCCTTTCGAGGTCGTCAGCTCCTACCAGCCCAGCGGCGACCAGCCGGCGGCCATCGCCGAGCTGGAGAAGCGCATCCGTGCAGGTGAGAAGGATGTCGTCCTGTTGGGTGCGACCGGCACCGGCAAGTCGGCGACCACCGCGTGGATGATCGAGAAGCTCCAGCGCCCCACCCTGGTGATGGCGCCGAACAAGACCCTCGCCGCCCAGCTGGCGAACGAGTTCCGCGAGCTCCTGCCGAACAACGCCGTCGAGTACTTCGTCTCGTACTACGACTACTACCAGCCCGAGGCCTACGTTCCGCAGTCGGACACCTACATCGAGAAGGACTCCTCGATCAACGAGGAGGTGGAGCGGTTGCGCCACTCCGCGACCAACTCGCTGCTGACCCGGCGCGACGTCATCGTCGTCGCCTCCGTGTCCTGCATCTACGGCCTCGGCACCCCGCAGGAGTACGTCGACCGGATGGTCTCCCTGAAGGTGGGCGAGGAGACCGACCGGGACCAGCTGCTGCGCCGCTTCGTCGACATCCAGTACACGCGCAACGACGTGGCCTTCACCCGCGGCACCTTCCGGGTGCGCGGCGACACCATCGAGATCTTCCCGGTCTACGAGGAACTGGCCGTCCGCATCGAGATGTTCGGCGACGAGATCGAGGCCCTCTCCACCCTGCACCCGCTGACCGGCGAGGTCATCAGCGAGGACCGCGAGCTGTACGTCTTCCCCGCCAGCCACTACGTCGCGGGCCCCGAGCGCATGGAGAAGGCGGTCCGCGGCATCGAGGCGGAGCTGGCCGAGCGCCTCGCCGAGCTGGAGAAGCAGGGCAAGATGCTGGAGGCGCAGCGGCTGCGCATGCGCACCACGTACGACCTGGAGATGATGCGGCAGATCGGGTCCTGCTCCGGCATCGAGAACTACTCGCTGCACATGGACGACCGCGAGCGCGGCTCCGCGCCCAACACCCTCATCGACTACTTCCCGGAGGACTTCCTCCTGGTCATCGACGAGTCGCACGTCACCGTGCCGCAGATCGGCGCCATGTACGAGGGCGACGCCTCGCGCAAGCGGACCCTGGTCGACCACGGTTTCCGGCTGCCGTCCGCGCTCGACAACCGGCCGCTGAAATGGGAGGAGTTCCAGGAGCGGATCGGCCAGACCGTCTACCTGTCGGCCACCCCCGGCAAGTACGAGCTCTCGCGCGGCGACGGCTTCGTCGAGCAGATCATCCGCCCCACCGGCCTCATCGACCCCGAGGTCGTGGTCAAGCCCACCGAGGGCCAGATCGACGACCTGGTGCACGAGATCCGCCAGCGGGTCGAGAAGGACGAGCGGGTCCTGGTCACCACCCTCACCAAGAAGATGGCCGAGGACCTCACGGACTACTTCCTCGAGCTCGGCATCCAGGTCCGCTACCTGCACAGCGACGTGGACACCCTGCGCCGCATCGAGCTGCTACGCGAGCTGCGCTCCGGCGAGTTCGACGTCCTGGTCGGCATCAACCTGCTGCGCGAGGGGCTCGACCTGCCCGAGGTGTCGCTCGTGGCGATCCTCGACGCCGACAAGCAGGGCTTCCTGCGCTCCGGCACCTCGCTGATCCAGACCATCGGCCGCGCGGCGCGCAACGTCTCCGGCCAGGTCCACATGTACGCGGACAGCATCACCCCGGCCATGGCACAGGCGATCGACGAGACGAACCGCCGCCGGGAGAAGCAGGTCGCCTACAACACCGCCAACGGCATCGACCCGCAGCCGCTGCGCAAGAAGATCAACGACATCGTCGCCACCATCGCCCGCGAGGAGCTGGACACCGAGGAGCTCCTCGGCACCGGGTACCGGCAGGCGAAGGACGGCAAGGGCGCCAAGGCGCCGGTGCCGGCGCTGGGCGGCAAGGCGGCCCCGGCCAAGGCCGGGAAGGGGGCGAAGGGCGCCAAGGCGGGCGCGGTGCTCACCGACCGGCCCGCCGCCGAACTGGCCGGGATCATCGAGGAGATGACCGAACGCATGCGGGGGGCGGCCGCGGAGCTGCAGTTCGAGGTCGCGGCCCGGATCCGGGACGAGGTGAGCGAGCTGAAGAAGGAGCTGCGACAGATGAAGGAAGCGGGCCTCGCCTGACTCGGAGCCTGTCAGTAGGGTTGGGTCTCAGCCGCAGGTACACGCTGCGCCCCCGTTGTCGGGGCGGGCTATGGAGAGGGGACAGCGCGTGACGGTCAACATGACCAAGGGTCAGGCCATCAGTCTGCAGAAGGCGGACGGGGGCACGCTGACCGCGGTCCGGATGGGCCTCGGCTGGCAGGCGGCCAAGCGCCGCGGGCTGTTCGGCTCGCGGACCCGGGAGATCGACCTGGACGCGTCGGCGGTGCTCTTCGCCGACAAGCAGCCGGTGGACGTCGTCTTCTTCCGGCACCTGCAGAGCGACGACGGCTCGGTCCGGCACACCGGCGACAACCTCGTCGGCGGCGTCGGCCAGGGCGGGGACGACGAGGCCATCCTCGTCGACCTGCAGCGCGTGCCGGTGCACATCGACCAGATCGTCTTCACGGTGAACTCCTTCACCGGCCAGACGTTCCAGGAGGTGCAGAACGCGTTCTGCCGCATCGTCGACGAGACCAACGGCCAGGAGCTGGCCCGCTACACCCTCGACGGTGGCGGCCAGTACACCGCGCAGATCATGGCGAAGGTGTCCCGCGCGGGCGCGGGCTGGCAGATGACGGCCCTCGGCAACCCGGCCAACGGCCGTACGTTCCAGGACCTGATGCCGGCGATCCTGCCGCACCTGTAAGCGAAGAAGAGCGGGGGAGACGGGACGATGGCGGCCGAACTGGTCCGGGGGCAGAACCACGCCCTGTCCGAACACCGGGTGCGGATCACGGTCTCGGCGGGCACCCCGGTGCTCGCCCTGGCCGCGCTCGCAGACGAGCGGGGCGCCGTGACCGGCCCGGAGGGGATCGCGCACCCCGGTGCGAGCGGCCTTCCGGGGGTCGAGGCACCCGGCCGGTCCGCGGACCGGCACCGGTTCGCCGTCGACCTCGACGCGGTGGCCGCCGAGGTGCACCGCGTCGGCGTCCTGCTCTCCCTGCCCCCGGGCGGTCCGGCCCGGTTCGGTGCCGTGGCGGCCTCGCACGTCGCCGTCACGGACATGGACGGCACCGAGCTGGCCGAGTACACCCTGACCGGGCTGGACGCCGAGACCGCCGTCGTCGCCCTGGAGCTCTACCGCCGCCAGGGGGCCTGGAAGGTCCGCGCCGTCGGCCAGGGCTACGCCGAGGGGCTCGCCGCCCTGTTCGCCGACCAGGGGCTCACCGCCCCCGCCGCCGCCGAGCTGGCGGCGCGCGTGCACGCCGGTGTGGCGGCGCCGGTGGCACCCGATCCGGTGGTCCCAGTGTCCGGAAGCCCGTACGCGGGCACCCCCGGCCCCGCGCCCACTCCCGTCCCCACGCCGACGCCCTCGGCCTCGGCGGACACCACGATCAGCTACGCCCACCCCCGGCGCCGCCCGGCCAGCACCGAGCCGCCCGAGCCCGCGCCGCGCACCGCCCCGGCGCAGGAGCCCGGCCAGCCCCCGAGGCCCGTCGCCGGGGACGCCAGCGGCTGGTCCATGGAGGAGCGGCTCTACAACCAGGTCTGGGGCATGTTCGAGGACCTGGCCCGCACGGTCGCCGCATACCGCAGTGCCGTCGAGTTCGCCGACTCCCGCATGGACCGCGAGCTCGACGAGGCCCTGTCCGACCCGCGCCACCGCCTCGGAGGATCCGGGAACGCCGCCCGCGACACCGCCCGGGCCCGCCGCGAGGAGCTCGTCGCCCAGGCCCAGGCCGTCCTCGACCGGGACCTCGTCCAGCTGATCGCCGAGTCGGAGGTGGTCGAGCCCGCCCTGCCGGCCGCGTACGCCCGCTGGGACAACCCGGTCTGGCACGGCCGGTCGGCCGGGCTGCCCGAGGAGAACCCGCTGGCCCTGCGCCTGGGGGACCTGTACCTGCCCGAGCGCCCCGACCTGCGGATCCCCATGCTGATGAGGCTCCCGCTGGAGCGCGGGCTCTGGATCGACAACGGCCGTACCGGCTCCGAGGCCGCGATGACCATGGACACCGACCGGCTGCGCCGGGCCGCCATGGACATGGCCGTCGCGCACGCGGTGCGGCTGCTCGCGGTCCACCCCGGCGACCGGTTCTCCGTCCACGTCATCGACGCGGCCGAGGCGGGGGCCGCCTCCCTGGCACCGCTCGTACGCGCCGGGGTGCTGGCCGGGCCGCCGGCCGCCGGGGCCGCCGCGGTCACCGAGACGCTGGCCCGGCTGACCAAGCGGGTGGACCTCGTACAGATGGCGGTGCGGGCAGGAGCCCCCGAGGACCTGCCGCCGGACCTGGACACGGCCGACCAGCTGCTCCTCGTACACGACTTCCCGCACGGCTTCGACGACCGCGCCGTGACCCAGCTGCGCTACCTCGCCGACGAGGGGCCGGCGGTCGGCGTGCACCTGCTGATGGTCGCGGACCGTGACGAGGCCTCGGCCTACGGGCCGCTGCTGGATCCGCTGTGGCGCTCGCTCATGCGCCTGTCGCCGGTGCCGGACAACCATCTCGCCGACCCCTGGGTCCACCACGCCTGGACCTTCGAGCCGGACCTGCCCCCGCAGGGCAGCCGGGTCCTTGAGCAGGCGCTGGACCGGGTGGCGGAGGCCCGGCGGCGCGCCCGCCCGTGACGGGAGGCGGCAGGCCGATGACCTGCCGCTGACCAGTTCTTGGGACTCCCTTTACCTTATCGGCCTCCGACGGGTACCCTGGTGACCGCGGAGGGGAGTATTCCTGCTTTCCTGCTACGGCGTGCCCGTCAATACGGACCACTGCGGCTCCATGAGCGCAGCCGGTCCCGGGGCGTCGGCCCACGGCCTCCAGGCCGCCCGGGTGGAAGAGACCTCCGGCAGCGATGACGCTGACGAAGTGCTGAGCCATCCGCCGGAGGCGTGTTTACCGTGGAAGTTTCCTGGACCCTGTGGGCGCTGACCATTCTCGGTCTGTCCCTCCTCATCGGCGCCGATTTCTTCATCGGCCGCAAACCCCACGACGTATCGATCAAGGAAGCGGGCACCTGGACGGTCGTCTGGATCGTCCTCGCCGGACTCTTCGGCCTCGGCCTGTGGTTCTTCGGGAACGGTCAGGCCTCCCAGGAGTTCTTCGCGGGCTTCATCACCGAGAAGTCCCTGAGCGTGGACAACCTCTTCGTCTTCGTCCTGATCATGGCGAAGTTCGCGGTGCCCTCACACCTCCAGCAGCGCGTCCTGCTCGTGGGCGTGCTGATCGCCCTCGTCCTGCGCGCCATCTTCATCGCGGCCGGCGCGGCGATCATCGCCAGTTTCTCCTGGGTCTTCTACATCTTCGGCGCGTTCCTGATCTACACCGCGTGGAAGCTGATCCAGGAGGCCCGCAAGGACGAGGAGGAGGACGAGTTCGAGGAGAACCGCCTGCTCAAGTCCGTCGAGAAGAAGTTCGGCGTCGCCGACCGGTACCACGGCACCAAGCTCTTCATCCAGAACAACGGCAAGCGCGTCCTGACCCCGCTGATGGTCGTCATGCTCGCCATCGGCACCACCGACGTGCTGTTCGCGCTCGACTCCATCCCCGCGATCTTCGGCCTGACCCAGGACCCGTACATCGTCTTCACCGCCAACGCCTTCGCGCTGATGGGCCTGCGCCAGCTGTACTTCCTGATCGGCGGCCTGCTCAAGAAGCTGGTCCACCTCAGCTACGGCCTGTCGATCATCCTGGGCTTCATCGGCGTCAAGCTGGTGCTGCACGCCCTCCACGAGAGCGGGCTGCACGTCCCGGTCATCTCGATCCCGGTCTCCCTGGGCGTCATCTGCGCTGTCCTGGTCATCACCACGATCACCAGCCTGATGGCCTCGAAGAAGCAGGCGGCGGCCGAGGCCGCCGCCCGCCCGGAGAGCATCGACGCCTGACCCGTCCTGCGGGGCTATACGGGGGCGGCCGCTTCGGCCGCCCCCGTTTCCGTGCCCGCGGCCGCGTCGGCGCCCGACCGCGGCCGAACGACGGCCGGGCCGGTCTCCGGCAGCAGCGCGAAGCAGCCCAGGCTGACCAGGGCGATCACCGTCAGGTACACGGCCACGCCCCACGGCGGACCGGATCCGTCCGCCAGCGCCGTCGCCACGATCGGGGTCAGCGCCCCGCCCAGTACGCCGCCCAGGTTGTAGCCGACGGCCGCGCCCGTGCAGCGGATCCGCGGGGCGTACAGCTCCGGCAGGTAGGCGCCCACCACCGCGAACATCGTCACCATGCCCAGCAGCGCCCCGACGAAGCCCACCGTCATCAGCAGCGGATCGGCCGTGCCCAGCAGCGCCACCAGCGGGAACATCCACAGCACGCAGGCCGCCGACCCGGCCAGGCACAGCGGCCGCCGGCCGTACCGGTCGCCGAGCACCGCCAGTGGCGGAGTCACCAGGCCCATCAGCGCGACGGCGCCCATGATGCAGGCCAGCACCGCCGTGCGGCCCATGCCGAGGCGCTCGGTCGCGTACGCGAGGGACCAGGTGGTGACCGCGTAGAAGACGGCGTACCCCACGGCCAGCGCCCCGCCGGTGAGCAGGAGCAGCCGCCAGTGGCCGCGGAACACCTCTGCCAGCGGGGCATCCGCCCGGCGGCCGCTCGTGGCCAGAGCCCGGAACTGCGGGGTCTCCTCCACCGAGTGGCGCAGCCACAGCCCCGCCAGGGCCAGCAGTCCGGCCGCCCAGAACGGGACCCGCCAGCCCCAGGAGGTGAACTGGGCGTCGGTCAGGTTCGCCGACAGCGCGAGGACGATGCCGTTGGCCAGCAGGAAGCCGACCGGAGGACCGATCTGCGGGAAGCTCGACCACAGGCCGCGCCGCTTCTCCGGGGCGTGCTCGGCGGTCAGCAGTACCGCGCCGCCCCATTCGCCGCCGAGCCCGAGGCCCTGCAGGAAGCGCAGCAGGAGCAGCAGCGCCGGGGCGGCCACGCCGATCGAGTCGTACGTCGGCACGCAGCCGACGGCGACGGTGGCGAGGCCGGTGAGCAGCAGGGAGGCGAGGAGCACCGGGCGCCGGCCGTAGCGGTCGCCGATGTGGCCGAAGACCGCCGAGCCGAGCGGGCGGGCGAGGAAGCCGACGCCGAAGGTGCCGAAAGCGGCGAGGGTTCCGGCGAGCGGGGAGAAGGACGGGAAGAAGAGCGGGCCGAGCACGAGGGCGGCGGCCGTTCCGTAAACGAAAAAGTCGTAGAACTCGATGGCGGTTCCGGCGAGGGAGGCCGAGGCCAGCCGCAGCATCGAGGGGGCAGGTCGGGAGGTGGTACGGGACGGGGAGGGGTCGTGTTGCATGGTGCAGCAGATACCCCTCCCCGGCCGTCAGGACGTGAGTTCGGCCATCATCGACCGGAAGGAGTGCACCGCGTACCGAAGTTGACGGATTGCGGTCCTACCAGCCGCGTTCGCGCCACTCGGCCAGGTGCGGGCGCTCGGCGCCCAGCGTGGTGTCGTTGCCGTGCCCCGGGTAGACCCAGGCCTCGTCCGGCAGCTGCTCGAAGAGCTTGTGCTGCACATCGTCGATCAGCGTCTCGAAGGCCTTCGGGTCGCCCCACGTGTTCCCGACGCCGCCCGGGAAGAGGCAGTCCCCGGTGAAGACGTGCGGGTGGCCGTGCGGGTCGTCGTAGACGAGGGCGATCGAGCCGGGGGTGTGCCCGACCAGGTGGCGCGCGGTGAGCTCGACCCGCCCGACGCGGACGGTGTCCCCGTCCGCCACCGGGACGTCGGTGGCCACCGGGATGCCCTCGACGTCGTAGGTGCCCGCGTACGTGGTCGCCCCCGTCGCCTCGACCACGGCCTGGAGCGCGCCCCAGTGGTCGCCGTGGCGGTGGGTGGTGACGACGGACGCGATGCCGTCGTCCCCGATCAGGCTCAGCAGCGTGTCCGCCTCCGCGGCCGCGTCGATCAGCAGCTGCTCGCCGGTGGCCCGGCAGCGCAGCAGGTATGCGTTGTTGTTCATCGGGCCCACCGCGACCTTGGAAATCATCAGGTCCGCGAGTTCGTGCACGTCGGCCGGACCGCCGACCTTCACCGCTCCGCTGTACGTCATTCTTTGATCCTAGAGGCGTTCGATCCCGGAGGTGCGGGTTCCTAGAGCGGGGGGAGTTCGGGCAGGCCGTCGCCGGCCGTGACGGCCAGATGGGCGCCCCGGAGACCGCGTCCGGCCAGCCAGCCGAGCAGTTCGTCCTTGGGGCCCTCGAGGACCACGGGGGTGCCCTCCGTGCCGCCGGTGTGCCAGACCTCGCCGGGCACGGCCCGCAGCGTGACCGGCGGCACCTCCGGACGTCCGGACCAGCGGTCGGCGAGGAAGGTGATCTCGCGATCGGTGAACTCCTCCGGAAGATCGGAGAGCTCGTAGCCGATGTTGAGGTCCACGTGGTGCAGGTCCACCTCGACCCATCGGCGGAAGGGCACGTTCGAGGCGAGGTCCGTCACGCCGTTGCGCAGCTCGACGGTGCGGGACCAGTCCTGGTCGCGCTCGGAGGTGGCGAGGAAGCGGGCCCAGGAATCACGGAGGTCCGTCAGGTGTTCTTCCAGGGGCCGGCCGGCGTCCCGCTCGATGTCCGCGTCGCGCGCAGTGGCGCTCTCGTACATCGGGCGCCCCTCGAAGACGTTGACGAGGGCGTCGGCGTTGCGCGCGAGGTGGGCCAGGATGTGGCCGCGGCTCCAGCCGGGGAGGTGTGACTCCTCGGCGAGGGCGGCGTTGTCCAGCTTCGCGACCGCGGTCAGCAGTCGGTCCGTCGCTTCACGTACAGATCGCAGGTCGTGCACATGATCAGTCATGAAGGCGAGCCTAGTGCTCCCCGACCCCCGGCCACACGATCGGGTGAAGCGGTCTGCGGAGTGCCGTAAATCGAATGTGCGTGCTATACGCTCGAAGTCAGACTCCACCTCCACCGCAGTGGCGCCCCCCATACCCTGGGACGGGGGCCCGTGCCCCCCATCTCTCAAGAAAGGTGCGGACCGGCGTGACCGACCGTCTCATCGTTCGTGGCGCTCGCGAGCACAACCTCAAGAACGTCTCGCTCGACCTGCCCCGCGACTCACTCATCGTCTTCACCGGACTCTCCGGTTCGGGCAAGTCCTCCCTGGCCTTCGACACGATCTTCGCCGAGGGTCAGCGCCGCTACGTCGAGTCGCTCTCGTCGTACGCCCGCCAGTTCCTCGGGCAGATGGACAAGCCCGACGTCGACTTCATCGAGGGGCTCTCGCCGGCCGTCTCGATCGACCAGAAGTCGACCTCGCGCAACCCGCGCTCGACCGTGGGCACCATCACCGAGGTCTACGACTACCTCCGCCTCCTCTTCGCCCGCATCGGCAAGCCGCACTGCCCCGAATGCAGCCGCCCCATCTCGCGCCAGTCGCCGCAGGCGATCGTCGACAAGGTGCTCGCGCTCCCCGAGGGCAGCCGCTTCCAGGTGCTCTCGCCGCTGGTGCGCGAGCGCAAGGGCGAGTTCGTCGACCTCTTCTCCGACCTCCAGACCAAGGGCTACAGCCGGGCGCGGGTGGACGGGGAGACCATCCAGCTCTCCGAGCCGCCCACCCTGAAGAAGCAGGAGAAGCACACCATCGAGGTGGTCATCGACCGCCTCACCGTCAAGGACAGCGCCAAGCGACGGCTCACCGACTCGGTGGAGACCGCGCTGGGCCTCTCCGGCGGCATGGTCATCCTGGACTTCGTCGACCTCGCCGAGGACGACCCCGAGCGTGAGCGGATGTACTCCGAGCACCTCTACTGCCCGTACGACGACCTCTCCTTCGAGGAGCTGGAGCCGCGCTCCTTCTCCTTCAACTCGCCCTTCGGCGCCTGCCCCGAGTGCACGGGCATCGGCACGCGCATGGAGGTGGACCCGGAGCTGATCGTTCCGGACGAGGAGAAGTCGCTGGACGAGGGCGCGGTCTCGCCGTGGTCGCTCGGTCACACCAAGGACTACTTCCAGCGGCTGGTCGGCGCGCTCGCCGGGGAGCTGGGCTTCCGGACCGACATCCCGTGGGCCGGGCTGCCGGTGCGCGCGAAGAAGGCCCTGCTCCACGGGCACAAGACGCAGATCGAGGTCCGCTACCGCAACCGGTACGGGCGGGAGCGCGCGTACACCACGGCCTTCGAGGGCGCCGTGCCCTTCGTCAAGCGGCGGCACTCCGAGTCCGAGAGCGACGCCAGCCGCGAACGCTTCGAGGGCTACATGCGCGAGGTGCCCTGCCCGACCTGTGAGGGCACCCGCCTCAAGCCGATCGTGCTCGCGGTGACGGTGATGGAGAAGTCCATCGCCGAGGTCGCCGCCATGTCGATCAGCGAGTGCGCGGACTTCCTCGGGAGGATGCGGCTCGACGCCCGCGACAAGAAGATCGCCGAGCGGGTCCTCAAGGAGGTCAACGAGCGGCTCCGCTTCCTCGTCGACGTCGGCCTGGACTACCTCTCGCTGAACCGCGCCGCCGGCACCCTGTCGGGCGGCGAGGCCCAGCGCATCCGCCTCGCCACGCAGATCGGCTCCGGCCTGGTCGGCGTGCTGTACGTACTGGACGAGCCCTCCATCGGCCTGCACCAGCGGGACAACCACCGGCTGATCGAGACGCTGGTGCGGCTGCGGGACATGGGCAACACGCTGATCGTGGTCGAGCACGACGAGGACACCATCAAGGTGGCCGACTGGGTCGTGGACATCGGCCCCGGCGCGGGCGAGCACGGCGGCAAGGTGGTGCACAGCGGTTCGCTCAAGGAGCTGCTGAAGAACCCCGAGTCGATGACCGGCCAGTATCTGTCGGGCAAGCGGTCCATCGCGATCCCGGACGTACGCCGCCCCGTGAACGGGGAGCGGAAGCTGACCGTCCACGGCGCCAAGGAGAACAACCTCCAGGACATCGACGTCGCCTTCCCGCTGGGCGTGCTCACGGCCGTGACCGGTGTGTCGGGTTCCGGCAAGTCCACGCTGGTCAACGACATCCTCTACACGCACCTGGCGCGCGAGCTGAACGGCGCCCGCTCGGTGCCGGGCCGGCACACGCGGGTGGACGGGGACGACCTCGTCGACAAGGTCGTGCACGTCGACCAGTCGCCGATCGGCCGGACGCCGAGGTCGAACCCGGCCACGTACACCGGTGTCTTCGACCACGTGCGCAAGCTGTTCGCGGAGACCATGGAGGCGAAGGTGCGCGGCTACCTGCCGGGCCGCTTCTCCTTCAACGTGAAGGGCGGCCGGTGCGAGAACTGCTCCGGCGACGGCACGATCAAGATCGAGATGAACTTCCTGCCGGACGTCTACGTCCCGTGCGAGGTCTGCCACGGCGACCGGTACAACCGGGAGACGCTGGAGGTCCACTACAAGGGCAAGTCCATCGCGGAAGTCCTCAACATGCCGATCGAGGAGGCGCTGGACTTCTTCGAGGCGGTGCCGACGATCTCGCGGCACCTGCGGACGCTGAACGAGGTGGGGCTGGGGTACGTCCGGCTCGGCCAGTCGGCGCCGACCCTGTCGGGCGGTGAGGCGCAGCGCGTGAAGCTGGCTTCGGAGCTGCAGAAGCGGTCGACGGGGCGGACGGTGTACGTGCTGGACGAGCCGACGACGGGTCTGCACTTCGAGGACATCTCGAAGCTGATCAAGGTGCTGTCGGGGCTGGTGGACAAGGGGAACTCGGTGATCGTCATCGAGCACAACCTGGACGTCATCAAGACCGCGGACTGGGTCATCGACATGGGCCCGGAGGGCGGCTACGGCGGCGGTCTGGTGGTGGCCGAGGGCACCCCGGAGCAGGTCGCGTCGGTGGGCGCGAGCCACACGGGCAAGTTCCTGCGGGACATCCTGGGGGCGGACCGGGTCTCCGACGCCGAGTCGCCTCCGGCGCGGGTTGCCGTGAAGAAGGCCGCCGCAAAGAAGGTCGTTGCCAAGAAGGCAGTTGCCAAGAAGGCCGCCCCGGCGAAGAAGACGGCGGCGCGGGCCCGCAAGTCCTAGTCGCCGAGCCGAGCTGAGCCGAGCTGAGCTTGAGCGGCGAAGGGGTCCGGCCTGGCGGCCGGGCCCCTTCGCCGTCTGCGGCGCCGTTGCCGGGCGGCGCGGGGCCCGGGGCGGAGCCGGCTATCCGGTGAGCTCCGCCGCGTACGGCGGCTCCGCGCCCGCCCGGGTGCAGGTCAGGGCCGCCGCGTGCGCGGCGTAGCCCAGTACGTCCGGCCAGTCGACAGGGCCGTCCTGCGCACCCGAAAGCCGGTGCAGCAGAGCGGCGTTGACGGTGTCGCCCGCCCCGATCGTGTCCGCCACGGCGACCGCGCGGGCCGCCACCGAGTGCTCCGCGCCCTCGCGGGTCCACACTGTCAGCCCCGCCGCGCCCCGGGTCAGCACCACCGCCGACGGACCCGCCGCAAGCCAGTCGCCGACCCGGCCGCCCAGCCAGGCCGCGTCCTCCTCCGACAGCTTGAGGACGGAGGCGTACGGCAGCAGCCGCGTCAGGAACCGGGCGCGGTAGGCAGCCGGGTCGGCGATCAGCGCCGGCCGGATGTTGGGGTCCAGCAGGGTCAGCAGCCCGCGCCGCGACTCCCGGCGCAGCAGTGCCTCGTACGCGCTCGCGCCCGGCTCCAGGACCAGCGAGCAGGTGCCGAGCGCGAGGGCCCTTACGGAATCGGGGAGGGCGGGCGGCAGGGTGAACAGGCGGTCCGCCGTGCCCTCGACGTAGAAGCCGTACGAGGCCGAGCCGTCCGGGGCCAGCGAGGGCACGGCGAGCGTGGTCGGCTCCGGCCCGCGCTGCACCAGCGACAGGTCCACCCCGGCCGCACGGAGCCCGGCCAGCAGGCTCTCGCCGAAGCCGTCCGCCGAGACCCGCGAGCAGAAGGCCACCTCGGCGCCGAGGCGCCCGAGCGCGAGCGCGGTGTTGTACGGTCCACCGCCCGGCCGGGGCAGCAGCGCGCCCGGCGGCCGCGCGACGGGCACCAGGTCGATGAGGGCTTCTCCGCCGACGACGATCACGCGGGGGAAGCTACCCCATCGGACGGCGGTATCGTCGGGTGCACCGTGCCCCGCCCGTCCCACCAGGAGAGTTCCATGCCCGCGTCGCCGTCCCCCGCCCGCCGTACCGTTCTCAGGGGCGCGGCCGCGCTCGCCGGGGCAGCCGGCGCCGGAGCGGCTCTCGCGGCCTGCTCGACCGAGACCAACAGCGGCGGGAACACCCCCGCGACGCCCACCGCCCCGGTGGAGCTGGGGGCAGCGGCCGAGGTCCCGGTGGGCGGGGCGAAGCTCTACCGCGAGCAGAAGCTGATCGTCAGCTGCCCGGCGGCGGGCGAGTACAAGGCGTTCAGCGCCCAGTGCACGCACGCCGGCTGCGTACTGGACAAGATCGTCGAGGGTGAGGGCACCTGTCCCTGCCACGGCAGCCGCTTCGACGCGGCGACCGGCAAGGTGCTGCGCGGCCCGGCCACCGACCCGCTGCCCGCCGTCCCCGTCAAGGCGGAGAACGGCAAGCTCGTCGCGGGCTGACCCGCGAAGGCGATCAGTCCCAGTCCCAGGCGATCCCGAGGATCCCGCGCCGCACCGACTGCTCCACCAGGTGCACCGCCCGGTGCCGGCCGCTCGGAGTGAGGTCCGCGAGGCCGGTGCGCGGGGCCTGCGGCCCGCTGCGGGCGAAGCGGCGGCAGCGCACCGGCAGGGCCGCCTCGTCGAAGCAGACCTGGAGCATGTACTGGCCGCCCGCGTAGCTGAACCCGCGCACGTACTCGCCGCTGCGCGCGCCCGTGCCGTCCTCGATGCCGTAGCCGAAGACGTACGTGTCCCCGCGGCGCAGCCGGGCGTCGAAGAGCAGCTCCGCGACCACCACCCCGGCCTCCCGGTGGCGCCGGATCCGCCCGGTGCGGCAGTTCTCGTACGCAGTCACCTCGATCCGGGACGTGTCGCAGCCCGGATCCCCGTGATGGATGGCGAGGTAGCGGTCGACGCCGTCGCGGTGGGCGCGCACTATCTGCTGCGACTCGCGGGTCCGCATCTCGCCCCCCGGCCCGATCCGGACCCGCTCGTGGTGGCCCAGCGAGTGCAGTCCGCCGTCGGGCGGGAGCTCCATCCCGTCCAGCAGCTGCTCCACCGCGGCGCCCACGCTCACCAGGGCCCGGTAGGGGCGGGCGGCCGGCCGGGCGGGTCCGCGGCCGGATTCCGGGGTGCCCAGCAGCCGGACGAGGGCGCCGTCCGGGAGCTCCAGGATCTGCTCCAGGGCGGTGACGGCCCGCAGGGACTCCGCGTGCCGGGGCCGCCGGGCGCCCTGCTGCCAGTAACTGAGGCTGGTGACGCCGACCTTGATGCCGCGTGCCGCGAGCCGGTGCTGCACCCGGTGGAGGGGCAGTCCGCGCGCGGCGAGGGCGGCGCGCAGGGCCAGGTGGAAGGGGCCGCCGCGCAGCAGCTGTCTGAGTTCTGCCGTGCCGGCCGTGTCTGCGGTGTCGCCGGTCGGCCGCATGGCGACTCCTCTGTGAACGTTCACTCGCGTCGGCGCGGGGGATGGCGCGGTGGCTCCGGGGGACCAGGTGACACGGCAGCAACCGTTCACACCGCAGCCCCACCGTTCACACCGCAATATCACCGCGTATTGAAGCGTGTTGACCTGATCGCGACAACACCACGATGCTCCTGCACAGCGTCCGGACGCGCTCCTCCACCCCCACATCCCCACTTCGGGAGGAACGCGATGCGCCACCGAAACCGGCGGCTTTCCCTCGCCGCCTTCGTCTCCGCCCTGCTCCTCGCCCTGCCCCTCAGTGCCGGCACCGCCACCGCCGCCGATGCCGGCACCGAGTCCGCCCTTGCGTACAAGCGCCTGAACATCACCATGCAGGCCCAGCAGAAGACCAACTGGTGCTGGGCCGCCGGCGGCAACACCATCGCCACCTGGTTCGGCCGCGACTACAGCCAGAACCAGTTCTGCAACGCCGCCTTCAACCGCCAGCAGGGCTCCGACTGCCCGAACAATCAGGCCACCCTCGGCAACGTCCAGACCGGCCTGCGCTGGGCGGGCATCAGCTCCGGCTCGTACGTGAACGGCTGGCTCCAGTACTCCACCGTCCAGACCGAGATCAACGCCAACCGCCCGATCGAGACCCGGATCCAGTGGTCCAACGGCGGCGGCCACATGCACGTCATCTACGGCTACGACACCGCCAGCAGCTGGGTCTACTGGGGCGACCCGTGGCCCTCCAGCGACCGCTACAACTGGGCCTCGCACGCCTGGTACGTGGACAACAGCACCTTCTCCTGGACCCACTCCCTCTACCGGATCGGGGCGTGACCGCCATGACCCTGCGCGCCACCGTCGCCGCCGCGGTCCTCGCCGCCACCGCCCTCCTCGGCCTCGTCCCGCAGGCCGTCGCGGCCCCCGTGCCACAGCCCCAGGACGCCACGGCCGAGACCCGGGCCGCCGCAGCGCAGGCGGCCGCCGCCCCCGAGACCCTGGCCACGGTCTCCCGGTTCTTCGCCCGAGAGGGGAAGGTCTCGCTGACGGCCGCGCAGCCTCGAATACAGGGGGAGGCCGTCCCGGTGCACTACCTCTCCCCGGACTTCGTCGCGGGCAAGGCGGGCGCGCCGGTCGCCCGCCTGGAGTTCCTCGCCAGTGAGGCGGTCTCCTCCGACGGACAGCGGGCCGCGCTGTGGACCGCCCGGACGGACGCCGGCTGGCAGGTCGTGAACATCGCCACCGGTGACGACGAATTCCGCTACGCGCAGCTGGGCGCCGCGAAGCTGCCCGGCGGGACGGTGTTCCGGGAGCCGCAGATCGACGCGTGGTACGTGGCCGAGGGGGGCAGGGTGCTGCCGCTGGACGAGGACGCGGAGCGGGCCGTCGGCGCCGGGGGCACCACGCTCGACGGGTACCGGGTGCGGGTGGCTGCCGCGTACGGGGACAAGCTGCCGGGCTCCTCGTACGCCCGGCGGGGTGTCGCGGGCGGCTTCGAGGACGGGCCCTCGGGGGCTTCCGGGGCGCCGGTGGCGCTCGGGGCCGGGGCCGCTGCCGGTGCCCTTGCTCTCGGGGCGCTCGGCGTCCTCGGCGTACGCCGGTTCCGCCGGGCCGCCGGGGCCTGACCTCGCCCCCCCCGCAGGGCCCGGCTCCGCCAGGGCCGGGCCCTGCGGGTCCGCTGCTGGGGCTCCGCCCCCCAGCAGCGGACCAAACGCCGACGGGGCTGGATCTGGCCGGGGCGGTTTGTTGTCAGACCGCGCAAGTAGGGTGGTTGGCATGGCCGACCCTTCCAGTTACCGACCCAAGCCGGGACAGATCCCCGACTCCCCGGGGGTGTACAGGTTCCGCGACGAGCACCGTCGGGTGATCTACGTCGGGAAGGCCAAGAGCCTGCGCCAGCGCCTGGCGAGCTACTTCCAGGACATCGCCGGCCTGCATCCCCGTACCGCCACCATGGTGACCACGGCCGCCTCCGTCGAGTGGACCGTGGTGTCCACCGAGGTCGAGGCGCTCCAGCTGGAGTACTCCTGGATCAAGGAGTACGACCCGCGGTTCAACGTCAAGTACCGCGACGACAAGAGCTACCCCTCCCTCGCCGTCACCCTGAACGAGGAGTACCCGCGGGTCCAGGTCATGCGCGGGCCCAAGAAGAAGGGCGTGCGCTACTTCGGTCCGTACGGGCATGCCTGGGCCATCCGCGAGACCGTCGACCTGATGCTCCGGGTGTTCCCGGTGCGCACCTGCTCCGCGGGCGTGTTCAAGCGCTCCGCGCAGATCGGCCGGCCCTGCCTGCTCGGCTACATCGGCAAGTGCTCCGCGCCCTGCGTCGGCCGGGTCACCCCCGAGGAGCACCGCGAACTGGCCGAGGACTTCTGCGACTTCATGGCCGGCCGCACCGGCACCTACCTCTCCCGGCTGGAGAAGGAGATGCACGAGGCGGCCGAGGAGATGGAGTACGAGAAGGCCGCCCGGCTGCGCGACGACATAGGGGCGCTGCGCCGGGCCATGGAGAAGAACGCCGTGGTGCTCGCCGACGCCACCGACGCGGACCTCGTCGCGGTCGCCGAGGACGAGCTCGAGGCCGCCGTGCAGATCTTCCACGTGCGCGGCGGCCGGGTCCGCGGCCAGCGTGGCTGGGTCACCGACAAGGTCGAGGCCGTCGACACCGCCGGCCTGGTCGAGCACGCCCTCCAGCAGCTCTACGGGGAGGAGACCGGCGAGTCCGTCCCCAAGGAGGTGCTGGTCCCCGCGCTGCCCGAGGACGCTCCCGCGCTGAGCCAGTGGCTCGCCGAGCGCCGCGGTTCGGGGGTCAGCCTGCGCATCCCGCAGCGCGGCGACAAGAAGGCCCTCATGGAGACCGTCCACCGCAACGCGCAGCAGTCCCTCGCCCTGCACAAGACCAAGCGCGCCAGCGACCTCACCACCCGCTCCCGGGCCCTGGAGGAGATCGCCGAGGCCCTGGAGCTGGACAGCGCCCCGCTGCGCATCGAGTGCTTCGACATCTCCCACCTTCAGGGCGACGACGTGGTCGCGTCGATGGTGGTCTTCGAGGACGGGCTCGCCCGCAAGAGCGAGTACCGGCGCTTCCAGATCAAGTCCTTCGAGGGGCAGGACGACGTCCGCTCCATGCACGAGGTGGTCTCCCGCCGCTTCCGCCGCTACCTCCAGGAGAAGCTGAAGACCGGCGAGTGGGAGGCGGAGGACGGCGACGCGCCCGAGGACGACGGGCGGGCCAAGCGCTTCGCCTACCCGCCCCAGCTCGTCGTGGTCGACGGTGGCCAGCCGCAGGTCGCCGCTGCCAAGCGGGCCCTGGAAGAGCTCGGCGTCGACGACGTGGCCGTGTGCGGCCTGGCCAAGCGGCTGGAGGAGGTCTGGCTGCCCGGCGAGGACGACCCGGTCGTGCTGCCCCGCACCAGCGAGGGCCTCTACCTGCTCCAGCGGGTCCGTGACGAAGCCCACCGCTTCGCCATCCAATACCAGCGCAACAAGCGCGGAAAACGCCTGAAGGCGGGCCCGCTGGACGGGGTGCCGGGCCTCGGCGAGAGTCGCAAACAGGCCCTGGTCAAGCACTTCGGTTCGGTGAAGAAGCTCCGACAGGCGACAATCGACCAGATCTGCGAGGTCCCGGGCATAGGCCGCAAGACGGCCGAGGCCGTGGCCGTGGCCCTCGCCCAGACGGTTCCCGCCGGTCCCGCCGTCAACACGGCCACAGGAGAGATCATTGAGGATGAGAACCCCGCCCCCGCGGGTGGGGGAACCTTCCGGCAGTAGCCGGAAGACATCGTCCGAACGGGGGACCGAGCAATGACCGAGCACGAGACCACGCACGACCGAGACGGAGCACAGGTGAGTACGGGCACGACAGCGGAGCCCGGCGAGACCGCCGAGGCGGCCATCCCCGAGCTGGTGATCATCTCCGGGATGTCCGGGGCCGGCCGCAGTACGGCGGCCAAGTGTCTGGAGGACCTCGGCTGGTTCGTCGTCGACAACCTCCCGCCGGCGCTGATCCCCACCATGGTGGAGCTCGGCGCCCGCTCCCAGGGCAACGTGGCGCGCATCGCCGTCGTCGTCGACGTCCGCGGCCGCCAGTTCTTCGACGCCCTGCGCGAGTCCCTCGCCGACCTCGACAGCAAGGGCGTCACCCGCCGCATCGTCTTCCTCGAGTCCTCCGACGACGCGCTGGTCCGCCGCTTCGAATCGGTCCGGCGCCCGCACCCGCTCCAGGGCGACGGGCGCATCACCGACGGCATCGCCGCCGAGCGCGACCTGCTGCGCGAGCTGCGCGGCGACGCCGACCTGGTGATCGACACCTCCAGCCTGAACGTGCACGAGCTGCGCGCGAAGATGGACGCCCAGTTCGCCGGGGACGAGGAGCCCGAGCTGCGGGCCACCGTCATGTCCTTCGGCTACAAGTACGGCCTGCCCGTCGACGCCGACCTCGTCGTCGACTGCCGCTTCATCCCGAACCCGCACTGGGTGCCGGAGCTGCGCCCCTTCACCGGGCTCAACGAGGAGGTGTCGGGGTACGTCTTCAGCCAGCCCGGTGCCAAGGAGTTCCTCGACCGCTACACCGAGCTGCTCCAGCTCATCGCCACCGGCTACCGCCGCGAGGGCAAGCGCTACGTGACCATCGCGGTCGGGTGCACGGGCGGCAAGCACCGCAGCGTGGCCATGTCCGAGAAGCTCGCCGCCCGCCTCGCCTCCGAGGGAGTCGAGACCGTCGTAGTCCACCGGGACATGGGGCGCGAGTGACCGCACGGACCCCGCGGCTGAGCCGCCTGCGCCGCCTCACCCCGGGACGGGGCGAGGACGGCGCGGGCCGCTCCGGCCGCTCCGGCCGCCGACGCGGCGCCACGCCCAAGGTGGTGGCGCTCGGCGGCGGCCAGGGCCTGTCGGCCTCCCTCGCCGCCCTGCGCCGCATCACCGGTGACCTGACCGCGGTGGTCACCGTCGCCGACGACGGCGGATCCAGCGGCCGGCTCCGCGAGGAGCTCGGCGTGCTGCCGCCCGGCGACCTGCGCAAGGCGCTGGCCGCGCTGTGCGGGGACGACGACTGGGGCCAGACCTGGGCCCGCGTCATCCAGCACCGTTTCCAGTCCGAGGGCGATCTGCACGGGCACGCGGTCGGCAACCTGCTGATCGTCGCCCTGTGGGAACAGCTCGGCGATCCCGTCCAGGCCCTCGACCTGGTCGGCAAGCTGCTCGGCGCACAAGGCCGGGTGCTGCCGATGTCGGCGGTGCCGCTGGAGCTCCAGGCCCTGGTCAAGGGGCACGATCCGGCCCGGCCCGAGGACGTGGACACCGTCCGCGGGCAGGCCACGGTGGCGCTGACCCCGGGCGAGGTGCTCTCCGTACAGGTGGTGCCGAGCGACCCGCCGGCCGTGCCGGAGGCCGTCGCGGCGGTCCTGGACGCCGACTGGGTGGTCCTGGGTCCGGGGTCCTGGTTCTCCTCCGTCATTCCGCACCTGCTGGTGCCGGAACTGCTCGACGCGCTGGTCGAGACGAAGGCCCGCCGGGTCCTCTCGTTGAACCTCGCGCCGCAGCCCGGCGAAACAGAGGGCTTCTCTCCGCAGCGTCATTTGGAGGTTTTGGCCCGACACGCCCCTAAACTCGCCCTGGACGTGGTGCTGGCCGACGAGGCCGCCGTGCCCGACCGCGAGTCCCTCGCCGATGCCGCAAAACGGTTCGGCGCCGCGGTCGAGCTGGCGCCCGTGGCCAGGGAAGACGGGTCTCCGAAGCATGATCCGGAGCTGCTCGCCGCCGCGTACGACCGTATTTTTCGGATGCATGGAAGGATCGGCCCATGGCGATGACGCCCGCGGTGAAGGATGAGATCTCCCGCCTCCCCGTCACCCGGACCTGCTGCAGGAAGGCGGAGGTCTCGGCGATTCTTCGGTTCGCGGGCGGCCTCCACCTGGTGAGCGGCCGCATCGTCATCGAGGCGGAGCTCGACACCGGGATCGCGGCCAGACGGCTGCGCAAGGACATCCTCGAGATCTTCGGCCACTCCTCGGACCTCGTGGTCATGGCTCCCGGCGGACTGCGCCGCGGCAGCCGGTACGTGGTCCGGGTCGTGGCCGGGGGTGACCAGCTGGCACGCCAGACCGGCCTCGTGGACGGCCGCGGCCGTCCCATCCGGGGGCTTCCCCCACAGGTGGTCTCCGGGGCCACCTGTGACGCCGAGGCGGCCTGGCGCGGCGCCTTCCTGGCCCACGGCTCGCTCACCGAGCCGGGCCGGTCCTCCTCCCTGGAGGTCACCTGCCCCGGTCCGGAGGCCGCCCTGGCCCTGGTGGGCGCCGCCCGCAGGCTCTCCATCGCCGCCAAGGCGCGCGAGGTGCGCGGGGTCGACCGGGTCGTGGTCCGCGACGGCGACGCGATCGGCGCCCTGCTGACCCGCCTCGGCGCCCACGAGTCGGTGCTGGCCTGGGAGGAGCGGCGGATGCGGCGCGAGGTCCGCGCCACCGCCAACCGCCTGGCCAACTTCGACGACGCCAACCTGCGCCGCTCCGCGCGGGCCGCCGTGGCCGCCGGAGCCCGGGTGCAGCGCGCGCTGGAGATCCTCGGCGAGGAGGTCCCCGAGCACCTCGCGGCGGCAGGCCGGCTGCGCATGGAGCACAAGCAGGCCTCCCTCGAGGAGCTCGGCGCGCTCGCCGACCCGCCGCTGACCAAGGACGCGGTCGCGGGCCGGATCCGCCGTCTGCTGGCGATGGCCGACAAGCGTGCCCAGGACCTCGGAATCCCGGGCACCGAGTCGAACCTCGATCTCAGCGAGGAGATGGCCGACAACATGGCCGGCTGACCCACTCGGCTGACCAGCTCGTACCCACTCTGGAGGGGGCCTGCACGATCACTCGTGCGGGCCCCCTTCCCGTACCACGCCCCATTGACATGGGCATGGACTGGTCGTGAGCCTTTCGTCCGGACACTTTCGTGGCAGACGACGCCCAGGGGGGCATATGAGGCACCGAGCGAGATCGATCCTCGCCGTAAGCGCACTCGTCTTCGGCACCGCACTCGCCGCGCTACCCGTGTCGGCGCAGGCCCAGCCCGGCCCCGACGCGGCATCCGGCGCCGATGAGGTCCGGGTCTACGACGCCGACATCACCAAGGAGCAGGTCCCGCTCGTCCTCGCCGCCGGCCAGGACGCGCACGAGCTGGCCGAACGCGCGCCGCAGAGCGGCACCGCCAAGGTCGAGCTCTTCCTCACCGGTGATCAGGCCAAGCAGCTCGCGGCCCAGGGCGTCAAGCTCGCCGAACGCGAGGTCCCCGGCGAGGGACTCGCCCGCGCCAAGGCCGCCGGGGACGGGGTGTTCCGCCCGTACAGCGGCAAGGGCGGACTCCAGGAGGAGATCCTGCGGACCGCCCAGGAGAACCCGGCGCTCACCAAGGTCGTCTCCATCGGCAAGACCGTCCAGGGCAAGGACATCCTCGCCCTCAAGGTCACCAAGAACGCCAAGAAGACCAAGGACGGCGACAAGCCGGCCGTGCTCTACATGTCCAACCAGCACGCCCGCGAGTGGATCACCCCGGAGATGACCCGGCGGCTGATGCACCACACCGTCGACAACTACGGCAAGGATCCGCGGGTCACCAAGCTGGTGGACTCCACGGAGCTGTGGTTCCTGCTCTCGGCCAACCCCGACGGGTACGACTACACGCACGCCCCCGACGGCGAGCGGCTGTGGCGCAAGAACATGCGCGACAACAACGGCGACGGCAAGCACACGGCCGTCGACGGCGTCGACCTCAACCGCAACTTCGCCTACAAGTGGGGCTACGACAACGAGGGCTCCTCGCCCAGCCAGTCGAGCGAGACCTACCGGGGCCCCAAGGCTGCCTCCGAGCCCGAGACCGTCGCGCTCGACGCCTTCGAGAAGCGCATCGGCTTCGAGTACGCCATTAACTACCACTCCGCCGCCGAGCTGCTGCTCTACGGCGTGGGCTGGCAGGTCGCCACCCCCACCCCGGACGACGTCGCCTACAAGGCGCTCGCGGGCACCCCGGAGAACCCCGCGGTCCCGGGCTACTACCCGCAGGTGTCCTCCGAGCTCTACACCACCAACGGCGAGGCCGACGGCCACGCCGCCAACGTCAACGGCGTCATGATGTTCACGCCGGAGATGACCACCTGCCAGACGGCCTCCGCGAGCGACCCGAACGACCGGTGGAAGCCCGAGGACTGCGCCTCCGGCTTCAACTTCCCGGACGACGAGAAGCTCATCCAGGCGGAGTTCGCCAAGAACGTCCCCTTCGCCCTGTCGGTCGGCGAGAGCGCCGCGCACCCGGACCGCCCGGAGTCCGTCGTCGGCCTGAGCGCCGCGGACTTCACCCTGGACCCCTTCACCACCTCCTACGTGGCCCGCGGCGAGGACCAGACGGTCGCCGTCACGGCCCGCAAGGCGCTGAAGGACAAGGAGCTCAACTTCCGGATCAACGGCGGCCGTACGCACGACGAGGACCTCAAGGCCTGGAAGGGCGGCGACGTCTACGGCGGCGAGGACAACAACTGGTTCGACGAGTACCGGGCCAAGGTGGACGGCGCGAAGCCCGGCGACAAGGTCGAGGTCTGGTTCACCGGCCGCGACCGCTCCGGCAAGCAGGTCTCCAGCGAGCACTTCACGTACACGGTGGCCGAGCGGCCGCGCGCGGACGTGCTGGTGATCGCGGAGGAGGGCGCCAAGGCCCAGCACGCCCAGAGCTACGTCGACGCCCTGCGCGCCAACGGCCGCTCCGCGGCGGTCTGGGACGTCGCCACCCAGGGGGCGCCGCACCACCTCGGGGTGCTCGCCCACTTCCGTACGGCCGTCCACTACACCGGGGCCAAGACCCCGGGAGGTGACACCCAGCTGGCGGTCCGCGACTTCCTGAACGAGGGCGGCAAGCTGATCGAGGCCGGTGAGCTGGCGGGCGGCAACGCCCAGGTCGGCCGCGCCGTGACCAACGACTTCAGCCAGTACTGGCTCGGCGCTTACGGCCGCACGAGCGTCAGCGGCGCCACCGGCTTCACCGGCGCCGGAGTCCTGAACGGGGCCAAGGGCGCGCTCGGCGACGCCGCGGGCAACCCGCTGAACGCCCCCGGCTCCTACACGGTCACCTCCGACACCCTGGCCCCCGCGCAGTTCCCGCAGTTCAAGAGCGCGCAGGCCGGTCAGTTCGGCGGGGTCGTCAACCCGTACGCCCCCTACGCCGGCAGCTGGATGGCCTCGGCCCTCCACGAGGACGACGACTGGAAGCGGCTGACCCGCACGATCGACCTCACCAAGGTCTCCGCCGCGGACAAGCCGCAGCTGAAGCTCGCGATGAGCTGGAACGTCGAGGAGGGCTACGACCACGCCGCGCTGGAGGCCCGTACGGCCGGCGGGGACGACTGGACCACCCTCCCGGACGCGGGCGGCCTGAGCAGCACCACCGTTCCCGAGGAGTGCGGGGCGGGGTTCTTCGTGAACGGCCACCCCTTCCTGCGCCACTACCTCACCCTTGAGGGCGGCAGCTGCACCCCGCAGGGCACCAGCGGGAAGTGGAACAGCTTCACGGCCTCCTCCGGCGGCTGGAAGCAGGTCTCCTTCGACTTGAGCGCCTACGCGGGCAAGTCCGTCGAGGTCTCGCTCTCCTACATCACCGACGGCGGCTCGGGCGGTCGCGGCGTCTTCGCGGACGAGGCACGCCTGAACGTCGGCGGCACGGACCAGCCCGTCGAGGGCTTCGAGACCTCGCTCGGCGACTGGACGGCCCAGGGCGCACCTGCCGGAAGCCCTGAGGTTCCCGGAGACTGGTCCCGGTCGGGAGAGCTGTTCAAGTCCTATGCAGCGGTGACTACGCGTGACACCGTTCTTCTGGGCTTCGGCCTCGAGCACGTACCGGCGGCGGCTGATCGAGCCGTACTCGTCGGTAAGGCACTGCGGGCGCTGAATCGTTGATCAGCAGCCCTCCCGGGGCTCACTCTGAGTGACGGGGAGAAAGTCCCCGAGGTCCCGTACCGGAACAGCCGGTACGGGGCCTCGGCGCGGGTCCCCCACCAAGTAGGGGGAGTGTCAGGCTCCGGCCGATGTCACTCAAAAGCTCACGGAGAGGTAGGGTCGTAAGCGGTCGGGGACATCCCATACAGCTCGCCGGCGCACTTACCGGCGCACCAACGAGGAGATCGGTTCGTGACGATCCGCGTAGGCATCAACGGTTTTGGCCGAATTGGCCGCAACTACTTCCGGGCGCTCCTTGAGCAGGGAGCGGACATCGAGATCGTCGGTGTCAACGACCTGACTGACAACGCCACTCTGGTGCACCTGCTCAAGTACGACACCATTCTGGGCCGCCTCAAGGCCGAGGTCTCCCACACCGACGACAGCATCACCGTCGCCGGCAACACCTTCAAGACCTTCGCCGAGCGCGACCCCGCGAACCTCCCCTGGGGTGAGCTGGGCGCCGACATCGTCATCGAGTCGACCGGCATCTTCACGAAGAAGGCCGACGCCGCCAAGCACATCGCCGCGGGCGCGAAGAAGGTCCTCATCTCGGCTCCGGCCAAGGACGAGGACATCACGATCGTGATGGGCGTCAACCAGGACAAGTACGACGCGGCCAACCACCACGTCATCTCCAACGCCTCCTGCACCACCAACTGCGTGGCGCCGATGGCCAAGGTCCTCCTGGAGAACTTCGGCATCGTCAAGGGCATGATGACGACGGTCCACGCCTACACGAACGACCAGCGCATCCTGGACTTCCCGCACTCGGACCTGCGCCGCGCCCGCGCCGCCGCCGAGAACATCATCCCGACCACCACCGGTGCCGCCAAGGCCACCGCGCTGGTGATCCCGGAGCTGGCGGGCAAGCTCGACGGCATCGCGATGCGCGTCCCGGTCCCGACCGGCTCCGTGACCGACCTGGTCATCGAGCTCGAGCGCGAGGTCACCAAGGACGAGGTCAACTCCGCGTTCCAGAAGGCCGCCGAGGGCCAGCTGAAGGGCATCCTCGACTACACCGAGGACGCGATCGTCTCTTCCGACATCGTGAACTGGCCCGCGTCCTGCACCTTCGACTCCTCCCTGACCATGGTCCAGGGCAAGAGCGTCAAGATCGTCGGCTGGTACGACAACGAGTGGGGCTACTCCAACCGTCTCGTGGACCTCACGGTCTTCGTCGGTGGCCAGCTCTAAGGTCACCCGGTTCTAAGGTAGGCACCACGATGTGAGCACAGGGTCCGGGCTGCGCGACGAAGCGCCGCACGGGCCCTGTTGCTTGTCTCGTTCTCCCTTCCTCGCCCTTCGCGAGAAGGGCTCAAAGGAGTAGAAACACATGAAGACGATCGACGAACTGCTCGCCGAGGGCGTCAAGGGCAAGCGGGTCTTCGTCCGCGCCGACCTCAACGTCCCGCTGGCCCAGGGCAGCATCACCGACGACGGCCGCATCCGCGCCGTCCAGCCCACGATCGCGAAGCTCGCCGCCTCCGGCGCCCGCGTCATCGTGGCCTCGCACCTGGGCCGCCCCAAGGGTGCCCCGGACCCGGCCTTCTCGCTCGCCCCGGCCGCCAAGCGCCTCGGCGAACTGCTCGGTGCGGACGTCGCGTTCGCCACCGACACCGTCGGCGACTCCGCAAAGGCGACCGTCGCGGCCCTCACCGACGGCCAGGTGGCCGTCATCGAGAACCTGCGCTTCAACCCCGGCGAGACCGCGAAGGACGACGCCGAGCGCGGCGCCTTCGCCGACCAGCTCGCGGAGCTCGCCGATGTGTACGTCGGTGACGGCTTCGGCGCCGTCCACCGCAAGCACGCCTCGGTCTTCGACCTCCCCGCGCGCCTCCCGCACGCGGCCGGCTACCTCATCGCCACCGAGGTCGGCGTCCTGAAGAAGCTGACCGACGAGGTCAAGCGCCCGTACGTCGTCGTCCTCGGCGGCGCCAAGGTCTCCGACAAGCTCGCCGTCATCGACCAGCTGCTCGGCAAGGCCGACCGCATCCTCATCGGCGGCGGCATGGCGTACACCTTCCTCAAGGCCCTCGGCCACGAGGTCGGCATCTCCCTCCTCCAGGAGGACCAGATCCCGAAGGTCACGGAGTACATGGAGCGCGCCAAGGCCACCGGCGTCGAGCTGGTGCTCCCGGTCGACGTGCTGGTCTCCAAGGACTTCCCGGACCTCAAGGGCAAGACCCCGGCCGTCTTCGAGACCGTCGACGCGGACGGCATCCCGTCCGACAAGGAGGGCCTGGACATCGGCCCCAAGACGCGTGAGCTCTACGCGTCGAAGATCACCGATGCCGAGACCGTGTTCTGGAACGGCCCGGTCGGCGTCTTCGAGCACCCGGACTACGCGGGCGGCACCACCGCCATCGCGCAGGCCCTGGTCGACAGCAACGCCTTCACCGTCGTCGGCGGCGGCGACTCGGCCGCGGCCGTGCGTACGCTCGGCTTCGACGAGAAGGCCTTCGGCCACATTTCCACCGGTGGCGGCGCCTCCCTCGAATACCTCGAGGGCAAGACGCTCCCCGGCCTCGCCGCCCTGGAGGGCTGACACCACATGACCACCCGCACCCCGCTGATGGCGGGCAACTGGAAGATGAACCTCAACCACCTCGAGGCCATCGCCCACGCCCAGAAGCTCGCCTTCGCGCTCGCCGACAAGGACTACGACGCCGTCGAGGTCGCGGTCCTGCCGCCCTTCGTCGACCTCCGCTCGGTCCAGACCCTGGTCGAGGGCGACAAGCTGAAGATCAAGTACGGCGCCCAGGACATCTCCGCGCACGACTCCGGCGCCTACACCGGCGAGATCTCCGGCTCGATGCTGTCGAAGCTGAAGTGCACGTACGTGGCCGTCGGCCACAGTGAGCGCCGGCAGTACCACGGCGAGAGCGACGAGCTCTGCAACGCCAAGGTCAAGGCCGCCTACAAGCACGGGCTCACCCCGATCCTGTGCGTCGGCGAGGGCCTGGACGTCCGCAAGGCCGGCCAGCAGGTCCCGTACACGCTGAACCAGGTCGACGGCGGCCTCAAGGACATCCCGGCCGAGCAGGTCGAGTCCATCGTGATCGCGTACGAGCCCGTCTGGGCCATCGGAACCGGCGAGGTCGCCACCCCCGAGGACGCCCAGGAGGTCTGCGGGGCGATCCGCGGCCGTCTCGCGGAGCTGTACTCGCAGGAGCTGGCCGACAAGGTCCGCATCCAGTACGGCGGCTCGGTGAAGTCCGGGAACATCGCGGCGATCATGGCCCAGCCCGACGTCGACGGCGCCCTGATCGGCGGCGCGGCGCTGGACGTGGACGAGTTCGTCAAGATCGTCCGCTTCCGCGACCAGTAGGCACGGCGATGAGTATGCGGTAGGACGGATCCGTCGTACCCTTGCGGGGGCCAGGAGGCGCAACAGCAGCCACTGGCCCCCGCGCACATCCAGCACAGCCGGAATGCCAGAAAAGCCAGAAAGTAGGAATCAGCCGTGATTATGGGGTTCTCGATCGCCCTGATCGTCTTCAGCGGCCTGCTGATGCTGCTCGTGCTGATGCACAAGGGCAAGGGCGGCGGCCTTTCCGACATGTTCGGCGGCGGCATGCAGTCGTCGGTCGGCGGCTCCTCCGTCGCGGAGCGGAACCTGGACCGCATCACCGTCGTGGTCGGTCTGCTGTGGTTCGCCTGCATCCTCGCGCTCGGGCTCATGATGAAGTCGAGCAGCTGACCGTTCTGGCCATCCGGCAGTCCGGTCGGCTCCGCCCGGCCTATCATTGGGGTCCGGCGTCCATGGCGTGGAAGCAGTAACTCCGCTCACTGGACGTGCGTTGGGCCTTACGTAGACTTGGGCGCCCGCGGCGGAAAATTCCACTCACGCTCCGCGGCACCATCACGCAGGGAGTTACGACCGTGGCAAGTGGCAACGCGATCCGTGGTAGCCGGGTCGGAGCGGGGCCGATGGGTGAGGCCGAGCGCGGCGAGTCCGCGCCCCGCCTGCGCATCTCCTTCTGGTGCTCGAACGGGCACGAGACGCAGCCGAGCTTCGCCAGCGATGCGCAGGTGCCGGACACCTGGGACTGCCCGCGCTGCGGGTTCCCGGCCGGCCAGGACCGGGACAACCCGCCCGCGCCGCCGCGCACCGAGCCGTACAAGACGCACCTGGCGTACGTACGGGAGCGGCGCACGGACGCCGACGGCGAGGCGATCCTCGCCGAGGCCCTCGCCAAGCTCCGCGGCGAGATCTGAACACCACCTGAAGTCATGTGACGTGAGGCCCGGTCCCGTTGGAGACATCTCCAGCGGGACCGGGCCTCTTTGTGTGCGTTGGTCCCCTTCGGATCCCTTAGGTTGGAGATCGGCGGGGCACGACAGGACGGAAGAAGTGGGTTGATGTCCGAGATGAACGCAGACAGCCGTACGAAGCTCAACCGGATGCCGGAGTGGCTGGCACTCGGCAAGCACCGGGAGGAGTTCGGGCAGACGCATCTGCGGGAGCTGTTCGAGGAGAATCCGGGCCGCGGCGCCGGCTACACCCTGCGGGTCGGCGACCTGCACATCGACTACTCGAAGCACCTCGTGACCGACGAGACGCTGACCCTGCTGCGCGAACTCGCGGCGGCGGCGGGCGTGGCCGAGCTGCGCGAGGCGATGTTCCGCGGCGAGAAGATCAACACGACCGAGGACCGGGCGGTCCTGCACACCGCCCTGCGCGCGCCCGAAGACGCTGTCGTCGAGGTCGACGGAGAGAACGTCGTCCCCGCGGTGCACGCCGTCCTCGACAAGATGGCGGACTTCGCCGGCCGGGTCAGGTCGGGGGAGTGGACCGGCTTCACCGGACAGCGCATCAGGAACGTCGTCAACATCGGCATCGGCGGCTCCGACCTGGGTCCCGCGATGGCCTACGACGCCCTGCGGGCCTTCACCGACCGCGGTCTGACGGTGCGCTTCGTGTCCAACGTGGACGGCGCGGACCTGCACGAGGCCGTGCGCGACCTGGACCCGGCCGAGACGCTGTTCATCATCGCCTCCAAGACCTTCACCACCATCGAGACCATCACCAACGCCACTTCGGCGCGCGAGTGGCTGCTCGCGGGCCTGGGCGGTGACCAGGCGGCCGTCGCACGGCACTTCGTGGCGCTGTCGACCAACGCCGAGAAGGTCACGGACTTCGGCATCGATCCGGCCAACATGTTCGAGTTCTGGGACTGGGTCGGCGGCCGCTACTCCTTCGACTCCGCCATCGGGCTCTCGCTGATGACCGCGATCGGCCCGGACGCCTTCCGGGAGATGCTCGGCGGCTTCCACGCCATGGACCGGCACTTCCGCACCGCGCCGCCGGAGGAGAACGCCCCACTGCTGCTCGGGCTGTTGGGCATCTGGTACGGCGCCTTCTTCGACGCGCAGTCGCACGCGGTGCTCCCGTACAGCCACTACCTCTCCCGCTTCACCGCCTACTTGCAGCAGCTGGACATGGAGTCCAACGGCAAGTCGGTGGACCGCGACGGCAATCCGGTGGAGTGGCAGACGGGTCCGGTGGTGTGGGGCACGCCCGGCACCAACGGGCAGCACGCGTACTACCAGCTGATCCACCAGGGGACGAAGGTGATCCCCGCGGACTTCATCGGCTTCGCGCGCCCGGTGGCGGAGCTGGAGCCCTCGCTCGCGGCCCAGCACGACCTGCTGATGGCGAACTTCTTCGCGCAGACCCAGGCGCTGGCCTTCGGCAAGACGGCGCAGGAGGTACGGGCGGAGGGCGCCGCCGAATCGCTGGTCCCGCACAAGACCTTCCAGGGGAACCACCCGACGACCACCATCCTGGCCACCGAGCTCACCCCGGCGGTGCTGGGACAGCTGATCGCCCTGTACGAGCACAAGGTGTTCGTACAGGGCGCGGTGTGGAACATCGACTCCTTCGACCAGTGGGGCGTGGAGCTCGGCAAGGTCCTCGCGAAGCGGATCGAGCCCGCGCTGACGCAGGGCGCGGACGTACCGGGCCTGGACGCCTCGACCAAGGCCCTGGTGGCCGCCTACCGCGAGCTGCGCGGGCGCGGCTGAGCCACGTGACGTACCCGTCGGCTCACGAGGCCGGCGGGTACATCCCGGACGGGAGGTGCGCGGCCGCCGCGCGGTCCAGGAGCCACAGGGTGCGGGAACGGCCGTAGGCCGCCGCCGCCGGGGCCTGGACCCCGCCGGCGCCGCCGAGGGCGATGGACACCGCGCGGGCCTTGTCCTCGCCCGCCGCCAGCAGCCAGACCTCGCGGGCCGCCCGGATCGCCGGGAGGGTGAGCGAGATGCGGGTGGGCGGGGGCTTCGGGGCTCCGTGGACGCCGACCACCGTGCGCTCGGTCTCGCGGGTCGCCGGGTGCTCCGGGAACAGCGAGGCCACGTGGGTGTCCGGGCCCACGCCCAGCATCAGCACGTCGAAGGTGGGGACCGGGCCGTGGTCCTCGGGACCGGCCGCCTCCGCCAGCTCGGCCGCGTACGAGGCCGCCGCCGCGTCCACGTCGGGCCCGTACGGGCCGTCCGAGGCCGGCATGACGTGCACGCGGGCGGGATCCACCGGGACGGAGTCCAGCAGCGCCTCGCGGGCCTGGGTGTGGTTTCGCTCGGGGTCGTCGGCGGGGACATAGCGCTCGTCGCCCCACCACAGGTCCAGCCGGGACCAGTCGACCGCGTCCCGGGCCGGGGCGGTGGCCAGCGCCGCGAGCAGGCCGTTGCCGTTGCGGCCGCCGGTGAGGACCACGGACGCCGTGCCGCGGGCCGTCTGCGCGTCCACGATCTTCGTGATGAGCCGGGCCGCCGTGGCCTGGGCCATCAGCTCCTTGTCCCGGTGGACGACGACCTGGGGAGTCGTCATACCCATGTGCTGCCGCCTTCTTGGTAGGTGGGGGTGGGTGCGGGTGCCGCTGCCCGGACCCTCAAACGCCGACGGGGCTGGATTGCGCTGCGCACAATCCAGCCCCGCGCGGTACGGGCTACTTCGCCGCGGCCTTCTTGGACGGCTTGGCCGCCGGCTTCGGGGCCGGGGCCGGGGCCTCCTCGGCCGGGGCCGGGGCCTCCTCGGCCGGGGCCGGGGCCGGGGCCGCGGACTCGGGGGCCAGTTTGGCCACGCCGAACTTCAGCGAGGCCTCGTAGGTGTTGTCCGGGTCCAGGCGGCGGAGTTCCTCCGCCAGGAGCTCGGCCGTGTCCCGGCGCTTGAGCGCCACCGCACGGTCGGGCTGCCCCGGCATGCACAGCGTGGCCAGCGCCCCGTCCGCCCGGTCCAGGACGATCGTGCCGTCCTTGGTCTCCAGGCGTACGGCCGTCAGGCCCGGACCCGCCGACGGCGTGCGCCGGACGGGAACCTTGAGCCGGTCCGCCAGCCACATGGCCAGCAGCTCGCAGCTCGGGTTCTCCGACTCGCCCTCGACGGTCGCCGAGGCGACCGACAGGGTCTGCTGGTCCAGCGCGGCCGCCAGCATCGAGCGCCACGGGGTGATCCGGGTCCACGAAAGGTCCGTGTCCCCGGGCGCGTAAGCGGCGGCCCGGCTGCCGAGCGCCTCGGTCGGGTCCTCGCAGGAGTACGTGTCCGTGATCCGGCGCTGCCCCAGCGCACCGAGCGGGTCGCCCGCCAGGTCCGTCGGAGCATTCTCGGGCCACCAGACGACCACCGGGGCGTCCGGCAGGAGCAACGGGAGAACCACCGACTGGGCGTGGTCGACCAGTTCGCCGTGAAGGCGGAGCACGACCGTCTCGCCGGTGCCGGAGTCCGCCCCGACGCGGACTTCCGCGTCGAGACGGGCATCGCGGCGGCTGCGCGGCGAGCGGCTGACCCGCTTGATGACGACGACGATCCGCGAGGGGTGTTCGTGGGACGCGTCGTTCGCCGACTTGAGCGCGTCGTACGCGTTCTCCTCGTCGGTCACGATCACCAGCGTGAGGACCATGCCGATGGCCGGCGTGCCGATGTCCCGGCGCGCCTTGACCAGTGCGGCGTTGATCTTGCTGGAGTTGGTCTCCGTGAGGTCGATCTTCATGGCCGGCGCCAGCTCCGTCCGTCTCGTGCGAGCATCTCGTCCGCCTCGACCGGACCCCAGGTGCCCGCCGGGTACTGCGCGGGCTTGCCGTGCTTGTCCCAGTACTCCTCGATCGGGTCGAGGATGTTCCAGGACAGTTCGACCTCCTGGTGACGCGGGAAGAGGTTCGCGTCGCCGAGGAGCACGTCGAGGATCAGCCGCTCGTACGCCTCGGGGCTCGACTCCGTGAAGGACTCGCCGTAGGCGAAGTCCATCGTGACGTCCCGGACCTCCATGGAGGTGCCCGGAACCTTGGAGCCGAAGCGGACCGTGACGCCCTCGTCCGGCTGGACCCGGATGACCAGGGCGTTCTGCCCCAGCTCCTCGGTCGCGCCCGATTCGAACGGCAGGTACGGGGCCCGCTTGAAGACCACCGCGATCTCGGTCACCCGGCGGCCCAGGCGCTTGCCGGTCCGCAGGTAGAACGGGACGCCCGCCCAGCGGCGGTTGTTGATCTCCAGCCGGATGGCCGCGTAGGTGTCGGTCTTCGACTTGGGGTCGATGCCGTCCTCTTCGAGGTACCCGACGACCTTCTCGCCGCCCTGCCACGCCGCCGAGTACTGGCCGCGCACGGTGTGCTTGCCCAGGTCCTCGGGCAGCTCCACGGCGGTCAGCACCTTGAGCTTCTCGGCCACCAGCGCCTTGGGGTGGAAGGTGCCGGGCTCCTCCATCGCGGTCAGCGCGAGCAGCTGGAGCAGGTGGTTCTGGATGACGTCACGGGCCGCGCCGATGCCGTCGTAGTAACCGGCCCGGCCGCCGATGCCGATGTCCTCGGCCATGGTGATCTGGACGTGGTCGACGTACGACCGGTTCCAGATCGGCTCGAACATGGTGTTGGCGAAGCGGAGCGCCAGGATGTTCTGGACGGTCTCCTTGCCGAGGTAGTGGTCGATCCGGAAGACCTCGTCACGGGGGAAGACCTCGTGAACGACCTTGTTGAGCTCCTCGGCGCTCTTCAGGTCGTGACCGAAGGGCTTCTCGATGACGGCGCGCCGCCAGGAGCCTTCCTTCTGCGCCAGACCGTGGTCCTTGAGCTGCTGGACCACCTTGGGGAAGAACTTCGGCGGGACCGACAGGTAGAAGGCGAAGTTGCCGCCCGTACCCTGCGCCTTGTCGAGCTCGTCGATCGTCGCCTTCAGGGTCTCGAAGGCCGCGTCGTCGTCGAAGTCGCCCTGCACGAACCGGCAGCCCTGCACCAGCTGCTGCCAGACCTCCTCCCGGAACGGCGTGCGCGAGTGCTCCTTGACGGCCTCGTACACCTCCTGGGCGAAGTCCTCGTGCTCCCACTCCCGGCGGGCGAAGCCGATCAGTGAGAAGCCCGGCGGGAGCAGGCCGCGGTTGGCCAGGTCGTAGACGGCAGGCATCAGCTTCTTGCGCGACAGGTCACCCGTAACGCCGAAAATGACCAGGCCGGACGGCCCCGCGATACGCGGGAGCCGCCGGTCCTGTGCGTCACGAAGCGGGTTCGCTCCGTTTACAGACAAGGTGTTCAGGCCTCCGTGGGGGCGAGGCGATCAAGCTCCGCCTCGGTCGACTTCAGCAGGTCGTTCCAGGACACCGCGAACTTCTCGACGCCCTCGTCTTCCAGCAGCTGCACCACATCGTCGTACGAGATGCCCAGCTTCGCGACCGCGTCGAGCTCGGCGCGCGCCTGCTCGTAGGTGCCGCGCACGGTGTCACCCGTGATCTGCCCGTGGTCGGCCGCGGCCTCCAGGGTGGCCTCCGGCATGGTGTTCACCGTGTTCGGGGCGACCAGGTCGTCCACGTACAGGGTGTCCTTGTACGCCGGGTCCTTGACGCCCGTCGAGGCCCACAGCGGACGCTGCTTGTTGGCGCCGACGCGCTCCAGGGCGGCCCAGCGGTCCGAGGAGAAGACATCCTCGTACGCCTCGTAGGCCAGACGGGCGTTGGCGAGCGCCGCCTTGCCCTTGAGGGCCTTGGCCTCGTCGGTGCCGACGGCGTCCAGGCGCTTGTCGATCTCGCTGTCCACGCGGGACACGAAGAAGGAGGCGACCGAGTGGATCAGGGACAGGTCCAGGCCGGCGGCCTTGGCCTTCTCCAGACCCGCCAGGTACGCGTCCATGACCTCGCGGTAGCGCTCCAGCGAGAAGATCAGCGTGACGTTGACGCTGATGCCCTTGCCGATGACCTCGGTGATCGCCGGCAGGCCGGCCTTGGTCGCCGGGATCTTGATCAGCGTGTTCGGGCGGTCCACCAGCCAGGCGAGCTGCTTGGCCTCGGCGATGGTCGCCGGGGTGTTGTGCGCCAGGCGCGGGTCGACCTCGATCGACACGCGGCCGTCCTGGCCGTCGGTGCGGTCGTAGACCGGGCGCAGGATGTCGGCGGCGTCACGGACGTCCGCCGTCGTGATCATGCGCAGCGCCTCCTCCACGGTCACCTTGCGGGTCGCGAGGTCGGTGAGCTGCTGCTCGTAGCCCTCGCCGCCGCTGATGGCCTTCTGGAAGATCGCCGGGTTGGTGGTGACGCCGACCACGTGCGACTCGTCGATGAGCTCGGCCAGGTTGCCGGACGTGATGCGCTTGCGGGACAGGTCGTCCAGCCAGATCGCCACGCCCTCGTCGGAGAGGCGCTTGAGTGCGTCTGTCATGGGAATTGCATCTCCTACTGGTCTTGTACGGGCGTCAGCGCGCGGCTGCGGCGAGGGAGGCCTGGGCTGCGGCGGTCACGGCCTCGGGGGTGAAACCGAACTCGCGGAACAGCACCTTCGCGTCGGCCGAGGCACCGAAGTGCTCCAGCGACACGATCCGGCCCGCGTCGCCGACGTAGCGGTGCCAGGTCAGGCCGATGCCCGCCTCGACCGCGACGCGCGCCTTGACGGAGGGCGGCAGGACGCTGTCCTTGTACGCCTGGTCCTGCTCCTCGAACCACTCGACGGACGGCATCGAGACGACTCGGGTGGGGATGCCCTGGGCCTGGAGCTGCTCGCGGGCTTCCACGGCCACGTGCACCTCGGAGCCGGTGCCGATGAGGAGGACCTGCGCGGCTGCGCTCTGCCCGTCGGCGCCCGTGGCCTCGAAGAGCACGTAACCGCCCTTGGCGGCGTCCTCGTTGCGCTCGTAGGTCGGCACGCCCTGACGGGTCAGCGCCAGGCCGTGCGGGGCGCCCTTGCCGAACACCTTGGTGTGGCGCCGCAGGATCTCGCGCCAGGCGATGGCGGTCTCGTTGGCGTCGGCCGGGCGGACGACGTTCAGGCCCGGGATGGCGCGCAGCGAGGCGAGGTGCTCGACCGGCTGGTGGGTCGGGCCGTCCTCGCCGAGACCGATGGAGTCGTGCGTCCACACGTAGGTGACCGGCACGTGCATCAGCGCGGACAGCCGGACGGCGTTGCGCATGTAGTCGGAGAACACCAGGAAGGTGCCGCCGTAGATGCGGGTGTGGCCGTGCAGGGCGATGCCGTTCATGGCCGCGGCCATGGCGTGCTCGCGGATGCCGAAGTGGATGGTGCGGCCGTACGGGTCGGCCTCCGGCAGCGGGTTGCCCACCGGCAGGAACGAGGAGTTCTTGTCGATGGTGGTGTTGTTGGAGCCGGCCAGGTCGGCCGAGCCGCCCCACAGCTCCGGGATGACCGCACCGAGGGCCTGGAGCACCTTGCCGGAGGCGGCGCGGGTGGCGACACCCTTGCCGGTCTCGAAGGAGGGGAGCTTGTCCTCCCAGCCCGCGGGCAGCTCGTTCGCGTTGATGCGGTCGAACTCGGCGGCGCGCTCCGGATTGGCGGTGCGCCAGGCGGAGAAGTCCTTCTCCCACGCGGCCTTGGCCTCGCGGCCGCGGTCCAGCGCCTTGCGGGTGTGCGCGATGACCTCGTCGGAGACCTCGAAGGTCTGCTCCGGGTCGAAGCCGAGGACGCGCTTGGTGGCGGCGACCTCGTCGTCACCGAGGGCCGAGCCGTGCGAGGCCTCGGTGCCCTGGGCGTGCGGGGCCGGCCAGGCGATGATCGAGCGGGCCGCGATGAAGGACGGGCGCCCGGTCTCGGCCTTGGCGGCGATCAGCGCCTGGTGCAGCGCCTTCGGGTCGAGGTCGCCGTTCTCCTGCTGCGCGACGCGCTGGACGTGCCAGCCGTACGCCTCGTAGCGCTTGAGGGTGTCCTCGGAGACGGCCGTCTCCGTGTCGCCCTCGATGGAGATGTGGTTGTCGTCCCACAGCAGCACCAGGTTGCCGAGCTTCTGGTGGCCGGCCAGCGCGGACGCCTCGTGGGAGATGCCCTCCTGGAGGCAGCCGTCGCCCGCGATCGCGTAGATCATGTGGTCGAACGGGGAGGTGCCCTGGGCGGCCTCCGGGTCGAACAGGCCGCGCTCGTAGCGGGAGGCCATGGCCATGCCCACCGCGTTGGCGATGCCCTGGCCCAGCGGGCCGGTGGTGGTCTCCACGCCGGCCGTGTGGCCGTACTCCGGGTGCCCGGGGGTCTTGGAGCCCCAGGTGCGGAACGCCTTGAGGTCGTCCAGCTCCAGGCCGAAGCCGCCGAGGTACAGCTGGGTGTACAGGGTGAGGGACGAGTGCCCCGCGGAGAGCACGAAGCGGTCGCGGCCCACCCACTCGGGGTCCGCCGGGTCGTGCCGCATCACCTTCTGGAAGAGGGTGTACGCGGCGGGGGCCAGGCTCATCGCCGTACCGGGGTGGCCGTTTCCGACCTTCTGGACCGCGTCAGCGGCCAGAACGCGGGCGGTGTCGACGGCCCGCTGGTCCAGTTCGGTCCACTCGAGCTCTGTGGTGGTCGGCTTGGTGCTCACCGTGGGTCAGGGCTCCTCTCCACATGTCTGTTCCCGGTGACGAACGGTGCACCGGCGCGATTCCGAGCCTACCCCCGCAACGGCGTGCAGCTATTCGAGTGTCCGCACTCCGTCACCGTGCCGTCACCGGGTCGTCAGCTCCGTTCGGACCAACACGACGCGACCCCCGCGCAGGGCGACGTATGACCAACGTCTACAGTGGCGTGGTACGTGCAAGCCCTTGTGGTGCTTGCTGGTTTCTCTCTCAGGGGTGTGCGTGACGGCCGTCGAATCCCGTCCAGCGGGGGTGCTCGCGACGAGCGCCGGTCACCGGCCGTTCGGGGCCCGGGCCATGGCTTTCGTGGCATTGACCAAGCCGCGGATCATCGAACTTCTGCTGATCACCACAGTGCCGGTCATGTTCCTCGCCGAGCAGGGCGTGCCCTCGCTGTGGCTGGTCCTCGCGACCTGCTTCGGCGGCTACCTGTCCGCGGGCGGCGCCAACGCGCTGAACATGTACATCGACCGCGACATCGACGCGCTGATGGACCGGACCTCGCAGCGCCCGCTGGTGACCGGCATGGTCAGCCCCCGCGAGTGCCTGGTCTTCGGCATCACCCTGGGAGTGGTCTCCACCCTCTTCTTCGGCCTGCTGGTCAACTGGCTGTCGGCCGCCCTCGCACTCGGCGCGCTCCTCTTCTACGTCGTGGTCTACACGATGCTGCTGAAGCGGCGTACCGCCCAGAACATCGTCTGGGGCGGCATCGCGGGCTGCATGCCGGTGCTCATCGGCTGGTCCGCCGTCAAGAACGAGGTCTCCTGGGCCGCGGTCATCCTCTTCCTCGTCATCTTCTTCTGGACGCCGCCGCACTACTGGCCGCTGTCGATGAAGGTGAAGGACGACTACGCGCGGGTCGGCGTGCCGATGCTCCCCGTCGTGGCGGGCAACAAGGTCGTGGCCCGTCAGATCGTCCTCTACAGCTGGGTGATGGTGGCGGTCTCGCTGCTGCTGACCCCGCTGGGGTACACCGGCTGGTTCTACACCGCGGTCGCGCTGGTCGCGGGCGGCTGGTGGCTGTGGGAGGCGCACGCGCTGCACGCGCGGGCCAAGTCCGGGGTGACCGGGCCGAAGCTCAAGGAGATGCGCCTGTTCCACTGGTCGATCACCTACGTGTCGCTGCTGTTCGTGGCGGTGGCCGTGGATCCCTTCCTCCGCTGATTACTCACGGGTAGCATGCCGTCCATGGCAGACACCGCAGACACCACCGCAGCGACCGCGGACAAGAAGCAGGACCGTACGGCGGCGAAGCTCGCCAAGCAGATCGGTGCGTTCGCCAAGCAGCACGGCGGCGCCGAGGGTCACCTCGCCCACATCGGCCAGGCCGGCACCCGGATCGTGCTGGTGGGCAAGGACGGCGAGTGGGGCGACCTGGTGGCCCCGGCTTTCGCGGTGGCGCAGCTCGCCGCCGAGAAGGCAGAGCTGACCCTCCACGAGGAGTTCGACGGGGAGTTCGCGGCGCGCGTGCGCACCGGCCCGTACGAGTGGACGCGGATGGCCGGCATCCAGCTCGGCGGACCCGCGAATCCGGCGGCCTGACCCGCCCCCGGACAGCTTCCGGGGACCCCAGGTGGCTGCTCGGTCAACAGCGCGAGCAACACCTCACACCCCGCTCACCCGTTAGGACGTGTGGAAGCCCCTTCCTCACGTCCGCAACGGGATGCCCGGATGATCGAAACGCCGCCCCTGGTGGATCAGTACTGCCACGGAGTACTCCGTACGGAACTGGGCCTGGGCACCTTCGAGGCCCAGCTGATCCGCTCGGCAGGACCGCCCGCCGCGGGCACCACCTTCTTCGACACGCAGACCGGTTTCGCCGTGCGCCGCTGGTGCCCGCCGCTGCTCGGGCTGGAGCCGTACGCCGCCCCCGCCCGTTATCTGGCCCGGCGGCGCGAGCTGGGCGCGATCGAGTCCGCGCGGCTGCTGCTGCGGGGCTCCGGGATCGCCGCCTACGTGGTCGACACCGGAGTGGCCGGGGACCTCACCGGCCCCAAGGAACTGGCCCTCGCCGGGGATGCCGAGGCCTTCGAGACGGTCCGGCTGGAACCGCTGGCCCAGCAGGTCGCCGACACCTCCGGGACCGTGGCCGCCTTCCTCGCCAATCTCGCCGAGGCCGTGCACCAGGCCGCCACCGGGGCCGTGGCCTTCACCTGCGGCGCCGCCGCCGACCATCCGTCCGTCCTGGCCGACGCGCCCGAGCCGCCCGATCCCGGCGAGGTGCGCGGGGCGGCCGGGCGGTGGCTGGACGGACGGACCAGGGGCGATGCCGTGCGCGACCCCGTACTCCTGCGGCACCTGGTGTGGAGCGCGGTCGCGTCCGGGCTGCCCCTCCAGCTGCACACCGGGGCGGGGGACCCGGCGCCGCTGACCGGATTCGTACGGGCCACCGCGGGTCTGGGTACCCGACTGGTCCTGCTCGGCGGATACCCGTACCACCGGCAGACGGCGCAGCTGGCCGAGGCCTTCCCGCACGTCTACGCCGACGCCGGCGCGGCCCTCGGGCAGACCGGGGCGCGGGCCGCGGCGGTCCTGGCCGAGCTGCTGGAGCTCGCGCCGTTCGGGAAGCTGCTGTTCTCCAGCGGCGGCCGGCGGCTGCCCGAGCTGCACGCGGTGGGCGCCCTGGTGTTCCGGGAGGCGCTGGGCCGGGTGCTGGGCGGCTGGGTCGCCGACGGGGCCTGGTCCTGGACGGACGCGGGGCGGGTGGCCGCCATGGTCGCGGCGGGCAATGCCCGCCGCGTCTACCGGCTGGACGAGCGGGAGTGAGTCTCCCGGGCCAGGCGGGCCGGACGGGTCAGACGGAGGAGAGCTGGGGGTCGCCCTGGGCCGGGATCTCCGCCTGCGTCACCGGCCGCTCGCGCAGGCTCAGCGCGACCCGGAGCACCGCGATCCACACCAGGCAGGAGCCGAGCATGTGGGCGGCGACGAGCAGCTCGGGCAGCTCGGTGAAGAACTGCACGTAGCCGATGCCGCCCTGCGCGAGGAGCACGATCAGCAGGTCACGGGCGCGCGCCCGGGTGTCGACGGGGGCGTCGACCACGCGCAGCACCAGCCACATCGCGACGGCCAGCGCGCACACCAGCCAGGCGGAGACCGCGTGCACGTGGGCGATGGCCGTCCAGTCGAACGGCATCCGCTTGATCTCGCTGCGGTCGCCGGCGTGCGGTCCGGAACCGGTGACGATCGTGCCCGCCGCGATCAGCACGAAGGTCGTCACGATCAGTGCCCACGACAGCTTGCGCACCGGGCCGGGCACGCGCGGGCGGGGGGCGGTGTCGCCCTCGCCGATGCGCTGCCAGGTGACGGTCGTCACCGCGATCAGCGCGGTGGCGAGCAGGAAGTGCCCTGCCACGCTGTACGGGTTGAGGCCCGTCCTGACGGTGATGCCGCCGAGTACGGCGTTGGCCATCACGATGACGAACTGGACCCAGCCGAGCTTCGTCAGCGAGCGCCGCCAGGGCTTGGCCGAGCGCGCCGCGAGGATGACCCAGCCGACGGCCGCGGAGAGCACGTAGGTCAGCATCCGGTTGCCGAACTCGATGGCGCCGTGGAAGCCCTGGGCCGGCGTCGCGATCAGGCTGTCGTCGGTGCACTTGGGCCAGGTGTCGCAGCCGAGACCGGATCCGGTCAGCCGCACCGCGCCGCCGGTGATGACGATGGCCACGCTCATGAGGAGCGCGGCGGACGCGGCCCGCTGGACGATCCGGGGTGACGGAGTCCAGCGACTGGCGATGAAGGCGAATGGGTTCAACACGGCTCCTATCGTAGGCGGAGCCTTGTGCAAAGTTTCACGAGGGGGTGGCCGGTGGTGCGTCGGGGCCGACGGCCAGCCGGAACCGGGCCCCGGCCGGGTCGCCCTCCTCGTGCCACCACACGTGGATGCGCCAAGGGACGCCGTCGCCGGGGTGGTCGGCCGAGCTCACGAAACCTCGTACCAGTTCGGCCCCTATGTCCTCGGCTGTCCTGTTTCTCACTTCCGTGGCGCTGTGCCATGGATGGTCGAGTACGTTCCACAGTCCGTCAGGACCGCGCACCTCGACGCGCCACACCGCGAGCCAGGGCGTGACCTCCAGCATCGTCCGCACCTGTTCGGCGCCCAGACCCAGCCGGGCCGCGATCTCGGACTCCGCCACCCCCTGGACGCGGGCGGCCACCACGGCCCGGGGCAGCAGCCGTTCGGGCAGCAGCCCCTTCAGACGGAGACCGACCAGGGAACCGAAGGCCAGGAAGCGCAGGCGCAGTTCCAGCTGCCGGCCGATGTGGTCGAGGGCCTCCGCGGCCTCCGCCGACTCCTCCGAGCCGTGGTCGGCGAGCAGCAGCTGCCGGAAGTCCGACTCCGCGTCCACGGCCCAGGCCACCGCGTCCTCGGCGAAACCGAGCTCCGCGAGGCGGTCCCCGAGGAACACCTTCGCCTGGGCCAGGCCCCGCCGGTTGACCGGGTCCTTCTGGTCCAGGCCCGCCCACACCCCGACCGCGGCCCGGGTCAGATCACGGGCACGCTCCCCGGCCGCCCGCTCCATGGCGGTCGGCCCCTCCGTGGCGGCCGGGCCCAGCGGATGTCTCGGCAGCCGGTCCTCGTCGCTCAGCGGCCAGGCCAGCCACACCCCGTGGTTGATCAGCCCCCGGGCGTACCAGCGGGTGAACTCGGGGGAGTACGCGGCTGCGCGCTCGGAACTGCGCAGCCCCTCCTCGATCATGGCGAGGGCGGAGGCGCGGTCCCCCGCGGCGAAGCGCAGTGCGGCCCGGTCGGCGAGGCGCAGCCCCAGCAGCGCGGTGCACTCGGGGTCCTCCGGACAGGTCCGCAGGGCCCCGATCAGCTCGTCGAGCAGCCGCTCGCGCTCCTGCGGTTCCGCGTGCGCCGCCCCCGACCGCACCCGTGCCCACTGCTCGTCCAGCCGTAGAACGGCCTCCCGCTGCACCATGTCCGCCCCCCGGCTTCATGTGTGGAGGCGCCCATCCTCGCGGCTGTGTCAACGGGAGGGGAAGGGATTCACTCCCAGCGGAAACACCGCGCGGCGGCCCCCAGACCCACGGCGGCCCAGGCTGCCAGCACGGCCGCGTCGCCCCACGGCAGCGCGGCCCCATGCTGGAGCACCTCGCGCAGACCGTCGGACAGGGCCGAGATGGGCAGCAGGCCCAGTACGGACCGAACGGCGTCCGGGAACTTGTCCAGCGGCACGATCACCCCGCCGCCGACCAGCAGCAGCAGGAACACCAGGTTGGCCGCGGCCAGGGTCATCTCGGCCTTGAGGGTGCCCGCCATCAGCAGGCCCAGCCCGGAGAACGCGGCGGTGCCGAGCAGCACCAGCGCGGCCACCGACAGCGGGTTCCCGTGCGGGGACCAGCCCAGCGCGAAGGCGATCGCCGTCAGCAGGGCGATCTGGAGCACCTCGGTGACCAGCACGGACAGGGTCTTGGCGGCCATCAGGGCCCAGCGCGGCAGCGGGGAGGCCCCGAGCCGCTTGAGGACCCCGTAGCGGCGGTCGAAGCCGGTGGCGATGGCCTGGCCGGTGAAGGCGGTGGACATGACGGCGAGCGCCAGGATGCCGGGGGCCAGGAAGTCCACGGACTTCTCGGAGCCCGTCTCGACGATGTCCACGGCGGAGAAGAGGGTCAGCAGCAGCGCCGGGATGATCACGGTCAGCAGCAGCTGCTCCCCGTTGCGCAGCAGCATCCGGGTCTCCAGTGCCGTCTGCGCGAGGATCATGCGGGAGACGGGAGCCGCCCCCGGGTTGGGGGTGAACGTGCCGGCGCTCATCCGCGCAGCTCCTTACCGGTCAGCTCCAGGAAGACGTCCTCCAGGGTGTGCCGCTCCACCGAGAGGCTGTCCGGCATGACGCCGTGCTGTGCGCACCAGGAGGCGACGGTGGCGAGCAGCTGGGGGTGGACGTCGCCGGTTACCCGGTAGACGCCGGGGGTGAGCTCGGCGGCCTGGGTGCCGTCGGGCAGCGCCTTCAGCAGGGAGGCGAGGTCGAGCGAGGGACGGCCGGTGAAGCGCAGGGTGTTCTCGGCGCCGCCCCGGCACAGCTGCTCGGGACTGCCGTGGACGATGACCCGGCCCGCGTCCACGATGGCGACCTCGTCGGCGAGCTGCTCGGCCTCGTCCATGTGGTGGGTGGTGAGGACGACGGTGACCCCGTCGGTGCGCAGCTCCCGTACGAGGTCCCAGGTCGCGCGGCGGGCCTGCGGGTCCAGGCCGGCGGTGGGCTCGTCGAGGAAGACCAGCTCGGGGCGGCCGACCACGGCCATGGCGAGGGCCAGGCGCTGCTGCTGGCCGCCGGAGAGCCTGCGGTAGGCGGTGCGGCCGCAGCCGCCGAGGCCGAGGCGTTCCACCAGGGGGTCGACGTCCAGCGGGTCGGCGTACAGCTTGGCCATGTGGCGGAGCATCTCGACGGCCCGGGCTCCGGAGTAGACGCCTCCGGACTGGAGCATCACGCCGATCCGCGGGCGCAGCGCCTCCGCCTGGGCGACCGGGTCGAGGCCGAGGACGCGGACGGTCCCGGCGTCGGGGCGGCGGTAGCCCTCGCAGGTTTCCACCGTGGTGGTCTTGCCCGCGCCGTTGGGGCCGAGGACCGCGGTGACGGAGGCCCTCGGGACGGTGAGGTCCAGGCCGTCCACCGCTCTCTTGGGGCCGTACCGCTTCACCAGTCCGCGGATCTCCACGGCGGGGTCGTTGCTCATGGGGGATGAGTCTACGGAGCGGGGCGAGCGCTGTTTTCGCCGCCTTCGGATTCGAACATTGTGTCGCGATCGCGGTTCTTTTCGGCCTGTCGTTCCTGGATGGCCCAGCGCCGTTCAGTGATCTTTTCCGGAATTCGATGTTCATGGTCCCCGCCTGCATCCTCGGTGGAGGATTGCTGGTGGGGGCCGTGTACCGGTGCACCGGAGGGGCTCGGCGGGAGTGCGGAGCGTTCCCCTCCGAATGACTCTCCGTCGACAAATTAGGTAACCCTTAGTGATGGAGGCCACCAGGGGTGGCGTCCATCACGGCTTGTCGGCGCTCGGTTAATTACGCAACAATGGCGTTGTGAAATACGGCGAACGGCAGATCGAGACCCCCCAGGGGGAGCTCGCGACCGGGGAGCGGTCAACCCGCAACCGGGTCGCGCGGTCCATCCTGGACCACGGTCCGTCCACCGTCGCCGACCTCGCCCAGCGTCTCGGCCTCACCCAGGCCGCCGTCCGCCGCCACCTCGACACGCTCGTCGCCGACGACGTGGTCGCACCCCGTGAGCAGCGTGTGTACGGTGCGCGCACCCGGGGCCGGCCCGCCAAGGTCTTCGCGCTCACCGACTGCGGCCGCGACGCCTTCGACCAGTCCTACGACACGCTCGCCGCGGACGCCCTGCGCTGGATCGCGCAGTCCGTCGGCGGCGGAGAGCAGGGGGAGGCGGCCGTCGCCGCCTTCGCCAGGTCCAGGATGGAAGAGCAGGCGCAGCCCTACCGGGAAGCCGTCGAGGCGGCCGCCCCGGAGGAGCGTGCGGAGGCCCTTGCCAGGGCGTTGACCGTCGACGGGTACGCTGCTACGGCGAAGAGCGCTCCCGGTCCGCACAGCGGTGAACAGCTCTGCCAGCACCACTGCCCGGTCGCACACGTCGCCGAGCAGTTCCCGCAGCTATGCGAGGCGGAGACCGAGGTCTTCTCCCGCCTGCTCGGGACCCATGTGCAGCGCCTCGCCACGATCGCCCACGGCGACGGAGTGTGCACGACGTTCATTCCGCGTAGCGCGAGCACCACACAGACCGACACCTCAGTATCTGCAAGTACGGCCGGGAGGAACCCCGCATGACCACGGAGACTGCTCACCCTGAGCTCGATGGCCTGGGCACCTACGAATACGGCTGGGCCGACTCCGACGCGGCCGGCGCCGCTGCCAAGCGGGGTCTGTCCGAGGATGTCGTGCGCGACATCTCGGCGAAGAAGTCCGAGCCGGAGTGGATGCTGAAGCTCCGCCTCAAGGGTCTCAAGCTGTTCGACAAGAAGCCCATGCCGAACTGGGGCTCCGACCTCTCCGGCATCGACTTCAACAACATCAAGTACTTCGTGCGCTCCACCGAGAAGCAGGCCGCTTCGTGGGAGGACCTGCCGGAGGACATCAAGAACACGTACGACAAGCTCGGCATCCCGGAGGCGGAGAAGCAGCGCCTCGTCGCCGGTGTCGCGGCCCAGTACGAGTCCGAGGTCGTCTACCACCAGATCCGTGAGGACCTGGAGGAGCAGGGCGTCATCTTCCTCGACACGGACACCGCGCTCAAGGAGCACCCGGAGCTCTTCCAGGAGTACTTCGGCACGGTCATCCCGGTCGGCGACAACAAGTTCGCGTCGCTGAACACCGCCGTGTGGTCGGGCGGCTCGTTCATCTACGTGCCCAAGGGCGTCAAGGTCGACATCCCGCTCCAGGCCTACTTCCGTATCAACACGGAGAACATGGGCCAGTTCGAGCGGACGCTGATCATCGTCGACGAGGACGCCTACGTCCACTACGTCGAGGGCTGCACCGCCCCGATCTACTCCTCGGACTCGCTGCACAGCGCCGTGGTCGAGATCATCGTGAAGAAGGGCGGCCGCTGCCGCTACACGACGATCCAGAACTGGTCGAACAACGTCTACAACCTGGTCACCAAGCGCGCCGTGGCGTACGAGGGCGCGACCATGGAGTGGATCGACGGCAACATCGGTTCCAAGGTCACCATGAAGTACCCGGCCGTCTACCTGATGGGCGAGCACGCCAAGGGCGAGACCCTGTCCATCGCCTTCGCGGGCGAGGGCCAGCACCAGGACGCCGGCTCCAAGATGGTCCACATGGCGCCGAACACCTCCTCGAACATCGTCTCGAAGTCGGTGGCCCGAGGCGGCGGCCGCACCTCGTACCGAGGCCTGGTCGAGATCGGCGAGGGCGCCCACGGCTCGAAGTCCAACGTGCTGTGCGACGCGCTCCTGGTCGACACGATCTCCCGCTCCGACACGTACCCCTACGTGGACGTCCGCGAGGACGACGTGTCCATGGGCCACGAGGCGACCGTCTCCAAGGTCTCCGACGACCAGCTCTTCTACCTGATGAGCCGCGGTCTGACGGAGTTCGAGGCCATGGCGATGATCGTGCGCGGCTTCGTCGAGCCGATCGCGCGGGAGCTGCCGATGGAGTACGCGCTGGAGCTGAACCGGCTGATCGAGCTGCAGATGGAGGGTTCGGTCGGTTAGTCCCGACCGCCCGAGTCCCGCAGACATTCTTTTTGACGTAGGAAGAGAGCACGAAGACAGCCATGGCTGAGGCTCAGAACATTCCGGCGGGGTCGACCACCGCCGGCGCGATCGCGGTGGCCGCCGAGTCGACCGTCGCCACCCGGATGAGTGCGCCCCCGTCCTTCGACGTGGCGGACTTCCCCGTGCCCCACGGCCGCGAGGAGGAGTGGCGGTTCACCCCGCTCGCCCGCCTGCGCGGTCTGCACGACGGCACGGCGGTCGCCAACGGCACCATGAAGGCCCAGATCGACGCGCCCGAGGGCGTCACCGTCGAGTCGGTGGAGCGCGGCGACGCGCGCATCGGCAAGGCCGGCACCCCGGTGGACCGGGTCGCCGCCCAGGCGTTCTCGTCCTTCGCCAAGGCCACGGTCGTGACCGTGCCCAAGGAGGCCGTCCTGACCGAGCCGGTGCGCGTCACGCTGCACGGCGAGGGCGGTACGACCTTCGGCCACACCGTCTTCGACGTGCAGGCCTTCGCCGAGGCCGTCATCGTCATCGACCACACCGGTGACGGCGTGCGCGCCGCCAACGTCGACTTCCTGGTCGGCGACGGCGCCAAGCTCACCGTCGTGTCCGTGCAGGACTGGGACGACACCGCCGTCCACGTCTCCCAGCACAACGCGCTGATCGGCCGCGACGCGACCTTCAAGTCGATCGTGGTCACCTTCGGCGGCGACGTCGTACGCCTGCACCCGCGGGTCAGCTACGCGGGCCCCGGCGGCGAGGCCGAGCTCTTCGGCCTGTACTTCACGGACGCCGGCCAGCACCAGGAGCACCGCCTCCTGGTCACGCACGACGCCCCGCACTGCAAGTCGAACGTGGTCTACAAGGGCGCGCTCCAGGGCCAGGACGCCCACGCCGTCTGGATCGGTGACGTGCTCATCGAGAAGAGCGCCGAGGGCACCGACACCTACGAGATGAACCGCAACCTCGTCCTCACGGACGGCGCGCGGGTCGACTCGGTGCCGAACCTGGAGATCGAGACCGGCGAGATCGTCGGCGCCGGCCACGCCTCCGCGACCGGCCGTTTCGACGACGAGCAGCTCTTCTACCTGCAGGCCCGCGGCATCACGGCCGACGACGCCCGCCGCCTGGTCGTGCGCGGCTTCTTCGCCGAGCTCGTCCAGCAGATCGGTGTCGACGACATCGAGGAGCGCCTGCTCGCCAAGATCGAGACCGAGCTCCAGGGCTCCGTCTGATGAATTACGTCAAGGCCTGTGCGCTGAGCGAGCTGGAGGAGAACACCCCCAAGCGGGTGGAACTCGACGGCACGCCGGTGTCCATCGTCTCCACCGAGGGCGAGGTGTTCGCGATCAACGACATCTGCTCGCACGCGAACGTCTCGCTCTCGGAGGGCGAGGTCGAGGACTGCATGATCGAGTGCTGGCTGCACGGGTCGGCCTTCGACCTGCGCACCGGCAAGCCCTCCGGTCTGCCGGCGACCCGCCCCGTACCCGTATACCCCGTAAAGATCGAAGGGGACGACGTGCTCGTCTCCCTCACCCAGGAGTCCTGAGGTATCCATGGCAACGCTTGAAATCCACGACCTGCACGTCTCCGTCGAGGCCGAGAACGGCGCCCGCGAGATCCTCAAGGGCGTCGACCTCACCGTCAAGCAGGGTGAGACGCACGCCATCATGGGTCCGAACGGCTCCGGCAAGTCCACCCTGGCGTACTCCCTCGCCGGTCACCCGAAGTACACCATCACCGGTGGCACCGTGACCCTCGACGGCGAGGACGTCCTGGAGATGTCCGTCGACGAGCGCGCCCGCGCCGGCGTCTTCCTCGCCATGCAGTACCCGGTCGAGGTCCCCGGCGTCTCGGTCTCCAACTTCCTGCGCACCTCGGCCACCGCCATCCGCGGCGAGGCCCCGAAGCTGCGTACCTGGGTGAAGGAGGTCAAGTCCGCGATGGAGCAGCTCCAGATGGACCCGGCCTTCGCCGAGCGCAACGTCAACGAGGGCTTCTCCGGTGGTGAGAAGAAGCGCCACGAGATCCTCCAGCTGGAGCTCCTGAAGCCGAAGATCGCGATCCTCGACGAGACCGACTCCGGCCTCGACGTCGACGCCCTGCGCCAGGTCTCCGAAGGCGTCAACCGCGTCCGCGCGACCGGCGAGGTCGGCACCCTGCTGATCACGCACTACACGCGGATCCTCCGTTACATCAAGCCCGACTTCGTCCACGTCTTCTCGGAAGGCCGCATCGTCGAGTCCGGCGGCGCCGAGCTCGCCGACAAGCTGGAGGCGGAAGGCTACGAGGCGTACAGCACGAAGGGTGGCGCGAGCGCGTGACACAGCTGCCTGGCCTCCTCGACATCGAGGCGATCCGCAAGGACTTCCCCCTGCTGGATCGTGTGGTCCACGACGGGAAGAAGATCGTTTACCTGGACAACGCGGCGACTTCGCAGAAGCCGCGCCAGGTGCTCGACGCGCTGAACGAGTACTACGAGCAGCACAACGCCAACGTCCACCGTGGCGTGCACGTGCTCGCCGAGGAGGCCACGGCGCTGTACGAGGGTGCCCGCGACAAGGTCGCCACCTTCATCAACGCACCGAGCCGCGACGAGGTGATCTTCACCAAGAACGCCTCGGAGTCCCTCAACCTGGTCGCGAACATGCTCGGCTGGGCGGACGAGCCCTACCGGGTCGACCGCGAGACCGAGATCGCCATCACGGAGATGGAGCACCACTCCAACATCGTCCCGTGGCAGCTGCTCTCGCAGCGCACTGGCGCGAAGCTGAAGTGGTTCGGCCTCACCGACGACGGCCGGCTCGACCTGTCCAACATCGAAGAGGTCATCACGGAGAAGACGAAGATCGTCTCCTTCACGCTGGTCTCCAACATCATGGGCACGGTCAACCCGGTCGAGGCGATCGTCCGGCGTGCCCAGGACGTCGGCGCGCTGGTGCTGATCGACGCCTCCCAGGCCGCTCCGCACATGCCGCTGGACGTGCAGGCGCTCGGCGCCGACTTCGTGGCCTTCACCGGCCACAAGATGTGCGGCCCGACCGGCATCGGCGTCCTCTGGGGCCGCCAGGAGCTCCTGGAAGACCTGCCTCCGTTCCTCGGCGGCGGCGAGATGATCGAGACCGTGTCGATGCACGCCTCGACCTACGCCCCCGCGCCCCACAAGTTCGAGGCCGGTACGCCCCCGATCGCCCAGGCCGTCGGCCTCGGCGCGGCCGTGGACTACCTGACCGCGATCGGCATGGACAAGATCGCCGCGCACGAGCACGCGATCACCGAGTACGCGATCAAGCGCCTCGCCGAGGTGCCCGACCTGCGGATCATCGGCCCCACCACGGCCGAGGACCGCGGAGCGGCGATCTCCTTCGTGCTCGGCGACATCCACCCGCACGACGTCGGCCAGGTGCTGGACGAGCAGGGCATCGCGGTTCGCGTGGGACACCACTGCGCGCGCCCGGTCTGCCTGCGGTACGGAATTCCGGCGACGACCCGAGCGTCTTTCTACCTGTACTCCTCTCCCGCGGAGGTCGATGCGCTGATCGACGGGCTGGAGCACGTACGGAACTTCTTCGGCTGACGAGGACGACGAGGACGCTGTGAAGCTGGATTCGATGTACCAGGAACTCATCCTGGACCACTACAAGCACCCGCACGGGCGTGGCCTGCGCGACGGCGACGCCGAGGTGCACCACGTCAACCCGACGTGCGGGGACGAGATCACGCTGCGCGTGAAGTACGACGGCGAGACGCTGACGGATGTCTCGTACGAGGGCCAGGGCTGCTCGATCAGCCAGGCCAGCGCGTCCGTACTGAACGAGCTGCTCGTCGGCAAGGAGCTGGCCGAGGCGCAGAAGATCCAGGGCGTGTTCCTGGAGCTGATGCAGTCCAAGGGCAAGCTGGAGCCGACCGAGGAGATGGAAGAGGTCCTGGAGGACGCGGTGGCGTTCGTCGGCGTCTCCAAGTATCCGGCGCGTGTGAAGTGTGCTCTGCTGAGTTGGATGGCCTGGAAGGACGCGACCGCCCAGGCTCTGGGCGACGCGGAGAGGAAGACGGCATGACCGAGAACGCGACGCCCGAGGCGTCGATCAAGCCGGCCACCGAGGAAGAGGTCCGCGAGGCCCTCTACGACGTGGTCGACCCCGAGCTGGGCATCGACGTCGTCAACCTGGGCCTGATCTACGGCATCCACGTCGACGACGCGAACATCGCCACCCTCGACATGACGCTGACCTCGGCGGCCTGTCCGCTGACGGATGTCATCGAGGACCAGGCGAAGTCGGCGACGGACGGCATCGTCAACGAGCTTCGCATCAACTGGGTCTGGATGCCCCCGTGGGGCCCGGACAAGATCACGGACGACGGCCGTGAGCAGCTGCGCGCGCTCGGCTTCAACGTCTGAGTCACCCGCGTGTGAGGGCCCCCGGCACGGTCGTGCCGGGGGCCCTCCCTGTTCTTCGGGCGGACGGGTGACGTGCACCCGGAGTTGGCAGGAGTGGCCGAACCTTCTCGACGGCCGTCACGCCGTGACGCCGCACGCGAGAGGACCCTCTGTGACCGTTCGTTTCGCCGCCGGGATCGCCGGCGCCGCCGCCCTGCTGGTCGCCGGGCTGACCGTTCCCGCCCAGGCCGTGACCTACGGGACGCCGACCATCGCGCTCTCCGCCTCCTACCTGTCCGGTGCCGTCGGCGCGGTCGGGGACCCCGTGGTGAACGTGACCGTCGCACAGAGCGGGGCCGCCGCGTCCGCGCTGACGGTCGGGGCCTCGGCGTCGAGCAAGGCCTCGGTCGCCGCGACCGGGGACGTCACCGTCACGGGCACCGGGGCGGTACGTCAGCTCGCGGTCACCGCGCGGGGCCGCGGCTACACCAGCCTCACCGTCAAGGTGACCGGGCTGGGCGGCAAGACGGCCACCAAGACCCTGTACTACGCGGCGTCTGCCGCCGTGCAGAACCCGGCCGACGCCCGGTACTTCACCGGTTCCGCGGACGCCTCGGCCGCCGTGGACGTGGGCGGCGGTTACGCGATCGTCGCCGACGACGAGTCCAACGTGCTGCGCCTGTACGACCGTTCCCGCTCGGGCGCCCCGGTGCGGACCTGGGACTTCAGCTCCCAGCTCGGGGTCACCAAGGAGGTGGACATCGAGGGGGCGACCCGGATCGGCGACACCATCTACTGGACGGGTTCGCTCGGCAACAACAAGGACGGCGAGTACAAGGCGCCCCGGAACACGGTGTTCACCACCACGGTGAGCGGATCCGGTACGGGCACGCAGCTCGCGTACGGGCGCTCGTACAAGAAGCTCCGCGAGGACCTGGTGGCCTGGGACGTCGCGAACGGGAACCGCTACGGCTTCGCGGCCGGTACGGCGGCGGGCGAGGCGCCGAAGCAGATCGACGGGTTCAACGTGGAGGGGCTGGAGTTCGCGCCCGGCTCCACGACCACCGCCTACGTCGGCTTCCGGGCCCCGCTGGCGCCCGTGGTGCCCGGCGGCAAGGCGCTGATCGTGCCGGTCGTCAACTTCGACCAGGTGCTGGCGAGCGGGGCCAAGGCGGTCTTCGGGGCGGGCATCGAACTCGACCTCGGCGGGCTGTCCGTGCGCGACCTGCGCAAGAACGCGGCCGGGCAGTACCTGATCCTGGCCGGGTCCTGGGCCGCGGACGACAACTCCGACCCGTACGCGCTCTACCAGTGGGACGGCGTCCCGGGCCACGCCCCGGTCAAGCGGGCCGACCTGCCGACCACCGACCCCGGCGGCTGGGAGGCGGTCGTGGACGTGCCGGACCTGACGGCGCCGGGCGCGCGGGTGCAGCTGGTGACCGACAGCGGATCGGCGGACCTGTACGGGGACGGCGTCGAGGCCAAGGACCTGACGCACCCGGAGTGGAAGAAGGCGCGGGCGGCCTGGTTCACCCTCGGCTGACCGCGGGCAGCGACGGGGTCTAGGGGCGCAGCCGCCGGTCCACGTAGAGCAGGCCGGCGGCCAGCCGGGGCAAGGGCAGCATCAGGGCGGGCGCGAGCAGCGCGCCCGGCAGGCCGAGGCCCGCGTACAGGACGTACGCCGCCAGCGGTGCGAGGGCCCCGGCCAGCACAGTGACCCCGAACGTCCGCCACCAGGCGCCGCGCACCAGGGCGGCCGAGCGGCGCAGCGCCGCGAGCGGGCCGAGCCCCTCGTACCCGGCGGCCGTGGGAGCCAGGGCGAACAGGACCCCCAGCCAGAGGGCGACCGGGGCGAGGGGGAGCAGCGAGAGCGGCGGCAGGCCCGCGGCGAGTGCGGCCGCGCCCGGCCCGGCGGCGGCGGCCAGGGCCAGCAGCCGGGCGCCGAGCACCGCCGGAATCCGGGGCACGGCGGCGCGCAGCAGCCCGGGCACGGTCACGGGCCGGCCGAGCACGGCCGGCCGCAGCAGCGCCACGGCCAGGGCGGTCGCCAGTGCGCTGCCGAACAGCAGGAACAGGGCCGCGGAGGGGAGCAGGGTGTAGACGAACACCCGGTTCCCGGCGGTACGGGTGAGGGAGGCCAGGGTGGCCGCCCCGGCCACGGCGGCGATCGGCAGCAGCCCGCCCAGCTGGCCGAGGAGCAGGGCGCCGAGCAGTCGGCCCCCGTACCGGCCCAGGGTGGTGAGGACCCCGCCGAGGATGTCCCGCGGCCCCAGCGGGCGCAGGGGTATCACCCCGGGCCGTGGCGAGCGAGGGGGCAGCCAGCCGCCGCCCCGGTGGGTCCAGTGCTGCGCCATGCGCGAGCCCCCCTGTCGCCGGAAGCGGACAGGGTAGCGCCGTGGGCCGCAGGAGTCCCGGGTGCCGCGTGCGCACGTGTATGTGTACGCCCGTACGCATCGTTGTGTACTCTTGTACACATGCCCTACGTACTGCTTGCCGCGGCCATCGCCGCCGAGGTCGCCGGAACCACCGCCATGAAGTTCAGCGACGGCTTCACGAAGCTGTGGCCCTCGCTCGGCACGGTGCTGGGCTACCTCATCGCCTTCACCCTGCTCGCGCAGACGCTGAAGACGATGTCGGTGGGCACGGCGTACGCGATATGGGCCGGGGTGGGGACCGCCGCGATCGCCGCCATCGGGATGCTGTTCATGGGAGAAGCCGCCAGCGCCGCGAAGATCGCCGGGATCGCCCTGGTGATCGGCGGCGTGGTGCTGCTGAACATGGGCGGGGCGCACTGATGGCCCCCGGCGTGCGCAGGTACGACCCCGAGCGGCGCCAGCGGATCATCGACGCGGCGATCCGGGTGGTGGGCGCCAAGGGCATCGCGGGGCTGAGCCACCGCACCGCGGCCGCGGAGGCCGACGTACCGCTCGGGTCGACCACCTACCACTTCAAGACCCTGGACGACCTGCTGGTCGCGGCCCTGCGCCAGGCCAACGAGGGCTTCGCGCAGGCCGTGGCGGGCTCGCCGGCGCTGGCCGATCCGGACGCGGACCTCGCGCAGGCGCTGGCCCGCCTGCTGGGCGAGTTCCTGGCGGTGGACCGGGGGCGGGTGGAGCTGGAGTACGAGCTGTACCTCGCGGCCCTGCGGCGCCCGGCGCTGCGGCCGGTGGCGGCGGAGTGGGGCGAGGCGATGGCCGCGGCCCTGACCCCGCGCACGGATCCGGTGACGGCCCGGGCGCTGGTCGCGGTCATGGACGGCATGGGCCTGCAGGTCCTGCTGACGGACGCGGAGTACGACGAACCGTACGCGCGCGAGATCCTGGGGCGGGTCCTGCGGCCCGCCTAGGCCGTGGCGCGGACGGCGGTCAGGGCCGCCTGGACGCTCGCCTCGATGTCCTGGATCGGGTAGAATACCTCGCGCACCGTGCGGTCCCGGTCGAGGACCAGGGTCAGCCGCTTGATCCGGGTCACTCCCGCCGCGCGGAACGTCGGCAGCCGCAGCGCCGCCGTCAGGGCCAGATCCGCGTCTGACAGGAGCGGGAAGCGCAGCCGCTCGCGCTCCGCGAACTCCCGCTGCTCGTCCGGGCGCTGGGTCGACACCCCGTGCACGGTGGCGCCCGCTGCGGTGAACTCCGCGAGCTGGTCGCGGTATGTGCACGACTCGAACGTGCAGCCCTTGGCGCCCGGGATCCCGGCCCAGCCGGGCGGATAGGACTCGGCGCGCGCGTACGCGCCGGGGAAGCAGTACAGGACCGTGAAAGCGGTGTCCGCCACCGGGTCGCGGAGCTCGCCGGAGCGGTCCGGCAGCAGCAGCTCGGGCAGCCGGGTGCCGCGCAGCGCGTGGACCCGTTCCGCCTCGCGTGAGGCCTCGGTGGTCGTCGCCGTCATCTCTCCCTCTCCCAGGATCCAGCTGTCCCCCCAGTCCTGGAGGGCCACCAGCACCGGCAGCAGCCCCCGGCCGCGCGGGGTCAGCCGGTACTCGTGCCGCACCGGGCGTTCCCGGTACGGCTCGCGCGTCAGCACCCCGGCCTCGACCAGCAGCTTCAGCCGCTCGGCCAGCACCTTGCGGGACATCCCCAGCTCGCGCTGGAGCTCGTCGAAGCGGTGCAGGCCGCGCGCGGTGTCGCGCACGATCAGCAGCGTCCACCAGTCGCCCACCACGTCGAGGGCCTGGGCGATCGAGCAGTCCGCGTCGCCGAGGTGTGTGCGCTGGGCCATGGGCACTCCTTTGTCCGTTGACCCAAGGCTGTCATGCTGACATAGTCCGTTCCCAAAAGGAACTTACTTGCTCGGGATGCGGGGGACACGGGTGTGCTGCAGGGGTTCAAAGACGTACCGAGGACTGTGTGGCTGCTGGCTGCGGGGGTCTTCGTCAACGCCGTCGTCAGCTTCACGTTCGTCTTCGTCTTCCTCTACCTGACCGGCCCGCGCGCCCTGGGCACCGCGCAGGCGGGCCTCGTCACCGGTATCGGCGGCATCGGCCTGGTCGCCGGCAATTTCACCGGCGGCTGGTACGGCGACCGCTTCGGCCACCGCCGGGTGCTGCTCCTCGCGTCCACGCTGGGCGGACTGACCCTGGCGGCCTTCCCGCTGCTGCCCACCCCGCTGCTGTACGCGGCCCTGCCGGTGGCCCAGTACGCCTCCGGTGTGGTGCGCGCCGCCAACTCCGCGCTGGTCGCCATCACCGTCCCGCAGGGGGCCAGGCGCCAGGCCTTCGCCGTCGTACGCTGCGTCTCCAACGGGGGGTTCACCCTCGGGCCGCCGCTGGGCGCGCTCGTCGCGACCGGGCTCTCGTACGACTGGCTCTTCGTCGGAGACGGCCTCGGCACCCTCTTCTTCGCGCTGTGGACCGCCCGGGTCGTCCCGGCGCGCAGCGCGGACCGAACCCCCGCCGCGGCCCCGGACGGGGGTCTGGGCCGCGGCGTATGGGGGGAGCTCCGGGCCAGGCCCGCGGTCCTCGTCCTGCTGGGCGCGATCCTGGTGGTCGACGTCATCTACCGCCAGCAGTACTCGGCCTTCCCCGTCTACCTCGCCGACCACGGCCTCGACACCAGCGCCTACGGGCTGATCGTCGCCCTCAACGGGGCCGTCATCCTCGTCCTGGAGCTGCCGGCCGCCGTCGCCCTGCGCGCCCGCCCGCCGCTGGGCGTCGTCGGCGTCGGGCTCCTGCTCGTCGGCGCCGGGTACGGGGCGCTGCTGCTCGGGACCGGGATCGCGGCGGCCGTCGCCATGATGGTGCTGCTGAGTCTCGGCGAGATCCTCTACAAGACCCCCGCCACGGCCTACGTCGCCGACCAGGCGCCCCCGCACGCCATCGGGAGGTTCCAGAGCCTGTACGCGGGAATCTCGGTCAGCGGGGTCGTGCTCGCCCCGCCGCTGGGCGGAGCGCTGTACTCCGCCGCGCCCGGGCTGCTGTGGCCGCTGTGCGCGGTGCTCGCGGCGGGGGCGGGCGGGGCGGTGCTGTGGGCCCACGCCAGGCAGCGGCGACACGCGGTCCGACCGGCACATGAGACCGGTTCGCGACCTCGGGCGGTCGCCGGTTAGGTTTCTGGCATGACTGCTACGCGTACCACCGGCGCCGTCGCCGCCGGACTTGCCACCATCGCCGCCGACGGCACCGTCCTCGACACCTGGTTCCCCGCCCCCGAGCTGGTCGCCGAGTCCGGCCCGGCCGGCACCGAGCGCCTCACCGCCGAGCGCGCCGTGGAGCTGCTGGGCGCCGCCGCGGCGAAGGCGATCCGCCAGGACGCGGTCCGCGGCGTCGAGGTCGTGGCCGTCCGTACGGTGATCTCCTCCCTGGAGGACAAGCCGCTGGACGCGCACGACGCGTACCTGCGCCTGCACCTGCTCAGCCACCGCCTGGTCAAGCCGCACGGCCAGAACCTCGACGGCGTGTTCGGCCTGCTGGCCAACGTGGCCTGGACCTCGCTGGGCCCGGTCGCCGTCGACCAGGTCGAGACCGTCCGCCTCAACGCGCGCGCCGAGGGCCTGCACCTCCAGGTCACCTCGATCGACAAGTTCCCCCGGATGACGGACTACGTCGCCCCCAAGGGCGTGCGCATCGCCGACGCGGACCGCGTCCGCCTCGGCGCGCACCTCGCCGAGGGCACCACCGTCATGCACGAGGGCTTCGTCAACTTCAACGCCGGCACCCTGGGCACCTCCATGGTCGAGGGCCGCATCTCCGCGGGCGTCGTCGTCGGCGACGGCTCCGACATCGGCGGCGGCGCCTCCACGATGGGCACCCTCTCGGGCGGCGGCAAGCAGATCATCTCGATCGGCGCGCGCACCCTGATCGGCGCCGAGGCGGGCGTCGGCATCGCGCTCGGCGACGAGTGCGTCGTAGAGGCCGGCCTCTACGTGACCGCGGGCACCCGGGTCACCCTCCCGGACGGCCAGATCGTCAAGGCCCTGGAGCTCTCCGGCGCCAGCAACATCCTCTTCCGCCGCAACTCGGTCACCGGCGCCGTCGAGGCCCGCCCGTACAAGGCGGCCTGGGGCGGCCTGAACGAGGTCCTGCACAGCCACAACTGACCCGCACCGGGCCGGTACGCCGAAACGCCCTCCCACCCCGGCCGGGGTGGGAGGGCGCTTCGGCGTTTGCGCGTGACCGGGTCAGCGCGGCGGGATCGTACGGATCAGGCCCGCGAAGGCCTGCCGCTCCGCCTCGGTCAGCTCCACCGACTCCAGCGGGTGCGAGGCCGAGCTGCGCTGGGCCGGGATCACCGGGAGGCCCTCGAAGGCGGCCGGCTCGGGGTGGTGGAATCGGTTGTCCCACAGCATGTGGCCGAGGCCGACCACCCAGACGAGGGCGGCCACGAACAGGACGGCGAGGCCGATTTCCTGGGCGAGGGAGATGGAGGGGAACACGCGGTCCTCCGGGGAGTACGGGGGTACAAGGCGGTACAAGATCGGGCGTGTGGACACTCAACACCACGGGACGGTCGATTCGGCAGAGATGTGTCGAGCGTCACGCCAGGGCCGAAAGTCCCCGACTTGTCCGACAACGCCCCCCGTGGCGCGTGGCGCGTGGCCAGTACGCCCCCTGCGGCCTCTGGGGCCGCCCTACGGCTCGAGGCGCAGCTTGAAGCCCTCGTGGCTGCGGGCGAAGCCCAGGCGCTCGTAGAAGCGGTGGGCGGCGGTCCGCCGCTTGTTGCTGGTCAGCTGCACCAGGCCGCAGCCCCGCTCACGGGCCCGGTTCACGGCCTGCTTCATCAGCTCCGCGCCCAGGCCCCCGCCCCGCCGGTCCGCGCGGATCCGTACCGCCTCCACCAGCGCCCGATCCCGCCCGCCCTGGCCGAGGCCCGGTATGTACGTCAACTGCAGGCAGCCCAGGACGACCCCGTCCGTCTCATCGGTGAGGACCAGCATCTCGTTGCGGGCGTCCGCTTCGATGGCGTCGAAAGCGCGCTCCTGCGCCGTGTCGACGACGACCGAGTCCGGGTCCACGACCCGGTCCTCGTCGGCCAGCAGGGCGAGCACGGCGGGCAGATCAGCGCGCGTGGCGGTACGGAAGATCATGCGCCGGAGTGTGGCAGAGAGCCCGGGCGGGACGGCGTCCGGGCCCTCTGCGGTCTGGGGGCTACGGCTTGAAGCGCAGCACCTGCGGGTCGTGGTCGCTGTTCTGGTCCGCGAACTCAGCGTTGATGTGCACGCTGTCGTACGTGAACTTCTTGATCGCCGGGCTGGTCAGGATCTGGTCCAGCACCTGGGCGTTGCCCTGGAAGACGTACGAGTAACGCTCCGACTTCGGCAGCGACGTGATCGCCGGGTACAGCGCCCCGCCGTCGGCCAGCGCGTTCGTCGTCGCCGAGAACTCGAAGTCGTTGATGTCGCCGAGGACGAGGACGTTCGCGTTCTTCTCGGCCGCCAGGATCTCCTTCACGAAGCCGTTCACGGCCTGGGCCTGGAGCAGTCGCTTGGCCTCCGAGGAGCGCACCGGCGGCTGGTGGTGCGAGGTCAGGCCCTCGTCGCCGCCCTTGGAGCCGAAGTGGTTGGCGATCACGAAGACCGTCTTGCCTCGGAAGGCGAACTCGCCGGCGAGCGGCTTGCGGCTGTCGGCCCACGCCGGGTTCGCCGGGTCGATGCGGCCGGGGGAGTGGGTCAGGGCGGCCTTGCCGTTCTCCTGGACCACGCCGGTCGCCGTCACCGCGTCACCCGGGGCGCGCTCGGTGAAGGAGACCCGCGCCGGGTTGAAGAGGAAGACCTGGCGGATGTTGCCGCCGGGCTCGCCGCCGTCCTTCTTGTCCTCCGGGTTGACGGTCCGCCACTGGTAGGCCGGGCCGCCCGCCGCCGCGATCGCCGCCGTGAACTTCGTCAGCGTCTGCTCGGCGGAGACGGTGCCGTCGTTCTTGGCGCCGTTGTCGTCCTGGATCTCCTCCAGGGCGAGGATGTCCGGGGAGGCCAGGTTCTCGACGACCGCCTTGGCGAGGGCGTCGAACTTCGCCTGCGGGTCGGTCGGGTCGAGGTTCTCGACGTTGTACGTGGCCACCGCGAGCTCGTGCTCGGCCTGCGCCTTGGTCTTCTCGGGGGCGAGGGTGCCCGCCTTGACCGTGCCGAGGGTGCGGGCCACCAGGGTGTAGCCGCCGAACTGGTTGAAGTCCAGCGGGCCCTCGGTGGTGCCGGTCAGCTTGTCGCCGACGTTGGCCACCGGGAAGGGCTGCTGCGCGAGGGGCGCGAGCTGCTGGATCTGGAGGCGGCCGGTGTTCTGGGACTCGTAGGAGCCGTAGATCGTGCCGCCGCGCTTGGCGGTGTTCTCCCAGCCCTTCACGGTGACCCACAGCTCCGAGTACGGGTCGGTGGCGCCGACCACGCGCGAGGTGCCGATCTTGACGTTCATGCCCTCGAGGGACTCGTAGAAGTCCAGGGCGTAGCGCGCGGGCTCCAGGGCCAGGCCGTTGATGCTGCCGGCGGCGGCCGGGTCGCCGGCCGGGGCGTACTCGGCGGGCACCGTGTACTCGTTGATCGCGGCGGCCTCGGGCAGGGCGTTGCCCGCGGAGACGACCGTCACGACCGGCTTGGATATCTGGGTCACCGACTGGTTGCCGGAGTTGACGCCGCCGGGGACGTACTCGCCGACCGTGCCGGAGACCTTGACCGCGTCGCCCACGGTGACGGTCGGAACTGAGCTGGTGAAGACGAACACGCCTTCGCTGGTGGCGTCGTTGTCGTCGGCGTCCGGGTCCTGGATCCAGAAGCCGCGTGAGCCGTACGTCCGCACGCCCGTCACGATGCCCTCGACGTCGGCGACCTGCTTGCCGGCGAGGGGGGATATCCGGGTGGTGCCCTGGATGTCGTGGATGCGTACCGGACCGTCGGCCGCGGAGCCTTCGGCCGCGTCGGCGGAGCCCGCGAGCAGGCCGGTGGCCAGCGCGGTGGCGACGAGGGCCGCGACGGCGGCGGAACGGGGATGCGAGGAGGGCATGGGCGAGAACTCCGGTGTGGGATGAGGGAGACGGCAGGGATGGACGGGACTGCGGCAGGAAATCTGCGGGAGGCTTGCGACTCCCGAAACATCTACGCGCGTCAATTTCCTGTGTGGCCAGCAAAGTTGTCAAGGCCTCCAGGGAATACGGCAGCTGACTGTGGGATGAACCAAAGGGGATGGCCCGCCGGACCCGCCCGAAATGCGTCTACGCTGGGTCGCCGGGCCGGCCGACGGACCGGCCGGCCAACCGACCAACTGGCCGGCCGTCACGGCCCCGCTCCGCCCCACCCCGTCTGACCCCGCCCTACCCCGCCCTACCCCGTCCCACCGCGTCCGCGATCCGCGAGGAGAACCGCCCCATGTCCGCAGAGCCGCACCCCACGCTGCCGCCGGTACGGCTGCACTCCGATGCGGAACTGGCCCGCGACGCCCTCGTCGCCCCGCTGTTCGCCCGCGCCGTACGGCTGGCGCGCTGGGCCGGACCCGGCACCCGCGTCGACATCGGCGGCGAACTCGTCGCCGACCAGCTCCCCGAGGCCGCCGCGGTGCTCGGTCTCGACGCCGCCGACGCGGACTCCGCGGTGTACGCGAGCCAGGCCTGGCGGGTGGCCGTGGACACCGGCCTGGTGGACGTGACCGAGCCGGAGGAGGATGCCGGCGCAGCCGGCGGCGAAGCGGGGGCGGGCGAGGGGAAGTTCGGCAGCGCCGCGCCCGGTGAGGACCTCGCGCTGGTGGCGAGCGGTGCGCCCGGCGACGTACTCGACCTGTGGCTGGCCGCCCTGGACAGTGTGCTCGCGGACGCGGCCGTGCCCGATCTCGACGATCTGGTCGACGCGCTGGACGCGGGCGGGGAGATCGACTTCGACCAGCTGGACTGGAACCCGGGGCGCGAGGCGGACTTCCTCGACGGGGTCCTCGCCAACCTCTACCTGCTCACCGTCGCCGAGGGCGGGGCAGCGGAGGGGCCGGTTCCGCTGCCCGTGCTCGCCGCGTCCATGGTGGTGCCGGACGACATGGGCGAGCCGACCGACGCCGTGCTGGAGCAGGTCTCGGACGCGATGATGCGCCTCGACGACCAGTTCCGGCAGCTGGAGCCCATCGGGCTGGTCGAGTTCCGGCCCGTCGACGAGGAGCTGATGGCGGAGGCGGGCGACGAGGAGCTCACCTCGGGCGCGGCCGCCGACGAGGACGTCTCCCGCTACGGGATGGTCCGCCTGACCCCGCTCGGCCTGTACGGGATCCGTGCCCGGATGCTGGAGGCCGGGGTCGAGGCCCCGGCCGTGGGCGAACTGGCCGGCAAGGGCGCGGACGCGCTGCTCGACGCGGTCTCCCGCTACCCCGAGAGCGCCGCCCAGGCCGAGATCGAGGCGTGGCTGGCGGGCCGCGAAGTGCCCGCGGCCGTCACCGAACTGCTGGCCGCGGCGCGTGGCGACGACGAGGGAGCCCCGCTGCGGCGGCTGCGCTGCCAGCAGGCCCTCGCACCGGCCGGGCCGGAGGCGGAGCCCGCGGTCCGCGCGGTGCTGGACGACGGGGAGCTGGGCGGGCTCGCCCGGGTCTGGCTGGCCGAGCGCGGCGCGGCCGACGTACCGGCACCGGACGGGACGATGGTGTTCTGGCTCACGGTCGACACGATCGCGGCGCAGCTCGCCGCCGACGGCGAGACCGAGGAGCTGCCGCTGCTGATGGAGACCCTGACCGCCCATCACACCGGGTTCTTCGAGCAGGTGTGGCGGGTGGAGCACCCGGCGACCGCCTTCGTCCTGGAGGCGATGGGGCGGCTGCACCCGGACAAGAAGGCGGCGAAGGAGGCCCGCAAGGCCGCGTTCAAGGCGCGCTCACGGCAGTCCTGAGCGGTCCGGGAGTCCTGAGCGCCGCCCGGCAGTCCTGAGCGCCGCCGGGGTGCATTGACCGGGCCCGGGGGAACTTTGACGGAGCATCGACAATGCGCCGTTTCTGGGCCGGAGTTGGCCATTCCGGCCACGGGCAAGGGGTCCGCTCCTCTTACCGGGTAGTTCAGCCGCCGTTCACGTGCGGGCGGGAGCGTGTGCGCCGACGACTGCACGACAGGCGCACCACTCCCCACCCCTGGAGACCCGATGCCGCTCAGCCGCAGAGACTTCACCGCCCGTACTGTCATCGCCGGCGCGGGGGTCGCGCTCACCGGGACGGTCGGCGCCCTCGCCACCGCCCCGGGCGCCCTGGCAGCCGACGACAGCACCGCTCGCGACGAGCAGGGCCGGCCCTGCGAGCCCGGCTACGGCCCGCTCGTTCCCGACCCGGCCGGCATCCTCGCCCTCCCCGCCGGTTTCACCTACCGCGTGATCACGCACAGCGGGGTCACCACCCTGGAGTCGGGCGAGAGCACCCCGTCCAACCACGACGGGACGGCCGCCTTCGAGGGCCGGCGCGGGGTCACCCTCCTCGTCAACAACCACGAGCTCAAGGGCAAGAGGGAGAGCTGGGCCCACCCCGTCCCGCTCGCCGAGGGCCTCGTCTACGACCCGGCCGCGGCCGGCGGCTGCACGGTCGTCGAGGTCCGGCGCGGCGGCGAGGTCGCCGAGTGGGTGGGCGTCGCCGGTACGTCGACCAACTGCGCGGGCGGCTCCACCCCCTGGGACACCTGGCTCACCTGCGAGGAGACCGAGGACCTGGCCGGCAAGAACGGCATGACCAAGGACCACGGCTACGTCTTCGAGGTCGACCCGCACGACCGGCGCGCCAACCGCGACCCGCAGCCGATCAAGGCGTTCGGGCGGTACGCGCACGAGGCCGTGGTCATCGACCCGCGCGAGGGCCACGCCTACCTGACCGAGGACGCCTCCGGCCCCAACGGGCTGCTCTACCGCTGGACCCCGCCCCGCGGCTTCCACCACGGGCGCGGCAAGCTGCGTACGCTCGCGCCCGACGCCGGTGTGCTCCAGGCCGCCAAGTGCATCGACAGTGCGGGCCGGTTCGTCGACGACCTCTCGCGCGCCACGAAGATCGGCACCGTCTACGGGGTCGACTGGGTGGACGTGACGGACCGCGACGCGCGGACCGTGCCGGTGCGCAAGCAGTTCGCCGACGGCGTCGTGACGCGGGCGCGCAAGCTGGAGGGCATGTGGTGGGCCGACGGCGGCGCGTACTTCGTGTCCTCCTACGCCCGTGAGGAGAGCCCGGGTGCGGCGCACGACGGCCAGGTGTGGTTCTACAACCCCAAGCGGCGCACGATCCGGCTGACCGTCCTGATCGGGGTCAACGCGGACCCGTCGGCGGACGGCGGCTACGACGGCCCGGACAACATCACCGTGTCGCCGTACGGAGGCCTGGTCATCGCCGAGGACGGCTCGGGCCTCCAGCACCTGTTCGGCGCGACCGAATCGGGCCGCACCTACGCGCTGGCACGCAATGAACTGAACATCGGGTCGGCCGAAGAGCCGGAGTTCTCCGAGTTCACCGGTGTCTGCTTCTCCCCGGACGGGCGCACGCTGTACGCCAACATCCAGGACCCGGGCGTCATGCTGGCCATCACCGGGCCGTGGCGGCGCGCGCACTGACGCAGCCGCGAGCGACCGCCCGGCCCGGGCCTACGGGGCCGCGGAAACCTCCGCGTGGGAGGCCGCGGCCCACTCGGCGAGCAGGAACTCATACGCCTCCGAGGGCCACTCGCCGTCCACCCGGGTCTCGACAAGGTGCCGTATCGCCTCGTTCGCCTCTGCGGCGGACGGGCGAGCGGGCCCTGTGGGGATGACTGACTTGTGCATGAGTTCAAGGCTACGGGCGGGCACTGACAGCCACCCCCGGATTACGCGTGGCATCCATCACCAGGGTCGGCGCCCGGTTGGCGCCATGCGGCTTCTCGTGCCCGCCCACCTGCTCAGAGTGCCTGCGAGGCCGGCTTGACCATGCCGCGCACTGTGCGGGACTTCACAAACTCGCCGATGGCCGTCATCTCCCACTCGCCGCTGAACTGCTTGATGAGTTTCGCCATCATGACCCCGGTCTGCGGTTCGGCGGAGGTGAGGTCGAAGCGCACCAGCTCCTCGCCGCTCGCCGCGTCGATCAGACGGCAGTAGGCCTTGGCGACCTCGGTGAACTTCTGGCCGGAGAAGGAGTTGACCGTGAAGACCAGGCCGGTGGCGTCGGCGGGGATCCGACCGAGGTCCACGACGATCACCTCGTCGTCGCCCGCGCCTTCGCCCGTCAGGTTGTCGCCCGAGTGCTTGATGGCCCCGCCCAGGATCGACAGCTTGCCGAAGTAGCAGCTGTCGATGTGGTTGCGCTGGGGGCCGTACGCGATGACGGAGGCGTCGAGGTCGATGTCCCGGCCGCGGAACGCGGGCTCCCAGCCGAGGCCCATCTTGACCTGGGAGAGCAGCGGGCGGCCGCCCTTGACCAGGGAGACGGTCTGGTTCTTCTGGAGGCTGACCCGGCCCTTGTCCAGGTTGATCTTTCCGCTGCCGCCGACCGCCGGGGCCGGGGCGGGGGCCACCGGCGGCGCGGGCGGAACCGGGGCGCTGGGGGTCGTGGGAGTCGTACCGCCGAGCCAGGGGGAGGGCGGGTAGGAGACCGGCGGGGCTGGGGGAGCCGGCGGCGCGGGCGGGGCAACGGGGGCGGGAGCCGGGGCGGCGGACGCGGCGGCCGGCTCCTCGTCCACGGAGACCCCGAAGTCGGTGGCGATTCCGGCGAGGCCGTTCGCGTACCCCTGGCCGACCGCGCGCACCTTCCACACGCCGCCGCGCTGGTACACCTCGACGACGACGAGCGCGGTCTCGGAGCCGAGCTGCGGCGGGGTGAAGCTGGCGATCACCGCTCCGCCGTCCGCGTTGCGCACCGTGGCGGTGGGCTCGATGCCCTGGAAGGTCTGCCCGGCGGCATCCGGGCTGGCCGTGACCACGATCCGCTCGATGCCGGGCGGCAGCGCGGAGGTGTCCACCGTGATCGAGTCCGGCGCCGCACCACCGCCCGACCGGTAGCTGACACCGGGCCCGGAGGGCTGGTTGTAGAAGATGAAGTCGGCGTCGGAGCGCACCTTGCCGTCCGCCGTCAGGAGCAGTCCCGATACGTCGAGCCGTACCGGCGCAGCCACGTCCACCGTCACACGGACGGCATTGAGCGGCAGGTTGGATCCAGGGGTCATAGCGGTCATGCCCGGAGAACGACCGGAGGTGCTTTGCCGTTCCCTTACCCTCGGGGCAGATTTCAGCGCCTGTTGCGGGGGTGGTTCTTCGCCGTGCGCTCGTTGCCGAACTTGTACGCACCGGTCCAGCGGGCCATCACCAGCTGCGCGTCGCCGGACTCCACCTCGGCCAGGAACTTGTCCGCCCGGTTCCCGCGCAGGGTGGCCGCGGTGCGGCCCTGGTGGGTGATGACGACGGACTGGTCGTGGTGGCGTTCGTACGAGAACCCGTGCGGCTTCGGCATGCGCCGCAGCCTGCCCCGCCGGGGGCGGGGCGGGCAACGGATTTACGGGGCGTTCCGGCAGGTCCGGGCGGGTCACGGCAGGTCTAGCCGGGCCCGGTCGGGTCCAGGCCGGTCCGGGCAGCGCCCAGGCCGGCCCTGGCAGCGCCCGTCAGCTTCCTGCGGCCCCCGTCACGCGACGCGGCAGCCCGAGCGGGTTGGCCTCGCGCAGCTCGGGCGGAAGCAGGGCGTCCGGCACCGACTGGTAGGCCACCGGGCGCAGCCAGCGCTCGATGGCCGTCCCGCCGACCGAGGTGGAGTGCGAGGTCGCCGCCGGGTACGGGCCGCCGTGGTGCTGGGCCGGGGCCACCGCCACCCCGGTCGGCCAGCCGTTGACCACGATCCGGCCCGCCAGCCCCGTGACCTGCCCGATCAGCTCGGAGGCCGGGCCCGGCGCGCCCTCGGTCTCGGCGGCCGACAGCTGGAGGGTGGCGCTCAGGTTTCCGCCCAGCCGCCCGAGGACCTCGCCCGCCTCGCGCTGGTCGGCGTACCGCACGACGACGGTGACCGGGCCGAAGCACTCCTCCAGCAGCACCTCGTACTCCCCGTCCGGGGCGCTGTCGAGGATGCGGGCGGCCGGTACGGTCAGGTAGCCGGCGCCGACGGTGTGCGCGCCGCCCGAGCCCGGGGTGACGGGCGCGTCGACGCCCGGCAGCGCGGCCCGGTCGCGGACCCCGGCGACGAAGTTCTCCCGCATCCGGTGGTCGAGCAGCACCCCCGGCTCGGTCTCCCCGAGCGCCTTGGTGAGCGCGCCGGTGAGGCGGTCGCCCGCCGCGCCCTCGGGGACCAGGACCAGGCCGGGCTTCACGCAGAACTGGCCGACGCCGAGGGTGACCGAGCCCGCGAGCCCGCTGCCGATCTCCTCGGCGCGCTCGACGGCCGCGGCCGGGGTGACCACGACGGGGTTGAGGGAGCCCAGTTCGCCGTGGAAGGGGATGGGCACGGGCCGGGCCGCGGCCGCGTCGAACAGGGCGCGGCCGCCCCGGATGGAACCGGTGAATCCGGCGGCGGACACCAGCGGGTGGCGGATCAGCGCCAGGCCGGCGTCGAACCCGTGCACCACGGAGACGACTTCGGGCGGGAGCCCCGAGGCGACGGCCGCCCGGCGCAGCAGCGAGGCGCACAGTTCGGAGGTGGCCGGGTGGTCGGGGTGTGCCTTGACGACCACCGGGCAGCCGGCGGCCAGCGCGCTCGCGGTGTCGCCGCCGGGGACGGAGAAGGCAAGCGGGAAGTTGGAGGCGGCGTAGACCGCGACCACGCCCAGCGGCACCTTGTAGCGGCGCAGTTCGGGGCGCGGCGGGCTGAGGGAGGGGTCGGCGCGGTCGATCCGGATGTCGAGGTAGGACCCGTCCTCGACGGCGTCGGCGAAGGCACGCAGCTGGCCGGTGGTGCGGGCCAGCTCTCCGGTCAGCCGGCCCGGGCCGAGGGCGGTCTCGGCGTCGGCGGCCTCGATGACGTGCGCGGCGGCCTCGTCGAGGAAGTCGGCGGCCGTGCGCAGGAAGGCGGCGCGGGCGGCGGCGTCGGCCAGCGCGCCCCGGGCGGTGTGGGCGGTCCGTACGGCTTCGTCCACCTCTTGGGGTGTGGCCTCGACCGCAACCTGTTCGCGCTGCTTCCCGGTGCGGGGGTCCACACTCCAGACTGGTGTCGTTGTCATGGCCCACTGCCTCCTGGAACGTTCAGTATTCTGAACGCCGTTCCGGTGGATGAATGATCACATCTGCTGTGGACTCTATTTCCGCGTCCTCGGCGTGACAAGAGGCGGCCAGAGGGGAAGCAGGCGCATGACGACGACCGAATCGGGGAGCACGGTCCCGGCGGCGCCGGTCAAATCGGCGGTGCGGACGGTCCTGTTGCTCGAGCACTTCGCGGCGCGGCCGGGGCTGCACAGCCTGGCCGACATCCAGAACGACCTCTCCCTGCCCAAGTCCAGCCTGTACATGCTGCTGCGCACGCTGGTGAACCTGGGGTGGGTGGAGACGGACGCGACGGGCACGCGCTACGGCATCGGCGTCCGGGCGCTGCTCGTCGGCAGCTCGTACATCGACGGCGACGAGGTGGTCGCGGCCGCCCGGCCCACCCTGGACCGGCTCTCCGACGACACGACGGAGACCATCCACCTGGCCCGGATGGACGGGACGAGCGTGGTGTACCTCGCGACCCGCCCGTCCCGGCACTACCTGCGGCCCTTCACCCGCGTCGGGCGGCGGCTGCCGGTGCACTCCACGGCGCTCGGCAAGGCGCTGCTGGCCACGCACACGGACGAAGAGGTACGGGGCCTGCTGCCGCGGCGGCTGGAGGCGGTCACCGAGCACACCGTCACCGACCGGGAACGGCTCATCGAGGAACTGGCGCTGGTACGGGAGCAGGGCTACGCGGTGGACCGGGAGGAGAACACGCTCGGGCTGCGCTGCTTCGGGGTGGCGGTGCCGTACCGGACGCCGGCCCGGGACGCGGTGAGCTGCTCGGTGCCGGTGGCCCGGCTGACGGCGGAGCACGAGCAGGTCATCAAGGCGGCGCTGTTCGAGGCGCGGGACCGGCTGTCGGTGGTGACGCGCCGGATGTGAGCCCGGTGGGCGCCCGGGTGCTGTGGGCGCCACGAGTCCTGCCCGGGTGCTGGGGGCGCCACGAGCCCTGTGGGCCCTGTGGGCAGGAGGGCCGGTGGAGTGAGTGGTTCCTCCCCCGGCCGGGGGAGGCGGTTCCCCTTCCAGGGGGAGGTGGCGGGGCGCCGCGGGCGGGACCGTTGAGTCATGACCACACGAGCCGTTCACGCGACGTCCGCGACGCAGCCGTCGGCCCCCGGCCTGGGGACCGGACGGCGGATCCTGCGGGTGGTGGCCCTGGCCGCCACCGTGCCCTATCTGACGCTCAAGACCGCCTGGCTGGCCGGGAGTCAGGTGGGCATACCGGCCGGCAGTGTGCTGAGCGAGCCCGGGGTGTTCTTCACCGTGGCCAACTCCGTCACGCTGGCCATGGACGCCTGCGTGATCCTGCTCGTGCTGGTGCTCACCCGGCCCTGGGGCATACGGGTGCCGTCCTGGCTGCTGACCGTCCCGGTCTTCATCGCGACGGGACTGCTGGCCCCGATCCTGCTCGGTTTCCCGGGCCAACTGCTCATACGCCTGCTCGGCTTCGGGGCCGAACCGGCCGGGGACGGCGGGCCGGAGCCCTTCCTGGACCCCTGGGTCTTCAACGTCGTCTACACGGGGTTCTCCGTCCAAGGACTCGCCCTGGCCGGGCTGTTCGTGCCCTATGCGCGGGAGCGCTGGGGCCGGCGGTGGCAGGGCGTGCCGGAGGTGCGGCTGCCGTCGTCCACGGGGGTGGTGGCGGCAGCCGCGGCGACGGCCGGCCTGGCGGTCGCGGCAGTGGACGCGTACTGGGCCTTCGGAGGCACGGCCTGGCTGGATGCCGAGCGCGCGGCCGCGTACTCCGCGGAGACGGGCGTGGTGTCCGCCGCCCACGGGCTGTGCGCGCTCGCCGCGGGAGCGGGGGCACTCCTCCTGGCCCGCGGCGGGGAGCTCCGGACGCGATGGCCGCTCGGCATCGCATGGATGGGCGCGGGCGCGGCGCTGAGTTGGGGGACGTGGATGCTGATCGCCTCGCTGGGGCCGCAGTTGGACGGGGGCGAAGGGCCTGCCGGAGCGATCCTGTTGACCTACGCTGGCCAGATGATCACCGGATCGCTCTCGGCCGTCGTCCTCATACGGTTCCTCACCGCCCGCCGCGCCGCGTGAACCTGCTGTTCGGAGCCCGGGCCAGACTGCGCTGGGTCCACCTGATACTCGGCGGGGCCCTGCTGATGCCGTACTTCCTCCTCGCGCAGGTGGGGGTCGGCATGGCAGCCGGAGGGGTCAACGCCCTCAGCTCCTTCCCGCTCACCCTCGCCGCCTACGCGGCCGCCCTCCCGCTGGCAGCGGTGACCGCGGTGTACGGGCTCGTCCGGCCGCTGTCCGTGACCGCCGTCCGGGCCATGTGCGCGGTACCGGGGGAGCGGCTCGCCGAAGGGCCGGCGCGGTCTTGGGCCGCGCGGGGGCGGACCTCGGCCTGGTGGACTCTGCACCTGGGGGTCGGGGCGGTGCTCAGCGGGCTGACGCTCGCGGTCCCGCCCATGGCGGTGGTGCTGATCGCGCTGCCGTTCGTGAGCGGGCTGCGGGAGGTGCGGCTGGGGCTGGGCTGGTTCAGCACCGGGGCCGATCCGTACGTCGCCCCCCTGCTCGGGACCGGCCTGCTGGGCGGGCTCGTTCTGTGCGCCGCCGGGGCCGGGGCGCTGCTGGCCCGGCTGGCGCCCGTACTGCTCGGGCCGACGGCGGCGGACCGGCTGGCCGCCGCCGAGGAACGGGCCGCCGACCTGGCGGTGCGCAACCGGCTGGCCCGGGAACTGCACGACGCGGTGGGGCACGCGCTGAGCGCCGTCACCCTCCAGGCGGCGGCCGCCCGGCGGGTGCTCGACAGCGACCCCGGGTTCGTCCGGGAGGCGCTGGCCGCCATCGAGGACACCACGCGGCGGACGGTGGGCGAGCTCGACGCCGTACTGGGCCTGCTGCGGGACGGCGACCCGGCCCGGCAGGACGCCGCGCCCGCGCCGACGCTGGCCGCCGACCTCGACGGGCTGCTCGCCCGTACCGGGGCCGCGGGCACCACCGTCACCGCCCATCAGGACCCCGGACCCGCCCGGGACTGGGCGGGGCTTCCGGCGATCGCCTCCCGCGAGGCGTACCGGATCGTCCAGGAGGGCCTCAGCAACGCGCTGCGCCACGGCGCGGGCCCCGTGGAACTGCGGATCCGCGTACAGGACGCGGCCGAGACCGGACACCGTGAACTGGAGATCACCATGACCAATCCGCCCGCCGCACCGGAGGGCCGCGAGCCCCGCACCACCGGGGGCCGCGGACTGCGCGGCGCCGCCGAACGGGCCGCCCTGCTCGGCGGCCGCGTCGAGGCCGGTCCGTACGGGGACCGGTGGCGGCTGCGGGCCGTCCTGCCGCTCGCGGAGGACGCCCGATGACAGCCCCGGGCGCACCCGCCACGCCACCCGCCCCGGGGGGACGCCCGCCGCTGCGGATCGTGCTCTGCGACGACGAGCGGATGGTGCGCACCGCCCTGCGGGTCATCCTCGAGGCCGAGGCCGACCTGGAGGTCGTCGGTGAGGCGGCCACCGGGGCCCAAGCCGTCCCGTTGGTCCGCTCCCTCGCCCCCGACGTGGTGCTGATGGACGTCCGGATGCCCGAGATCGACGGGATACGGGCCACCGAGCAGATCCTCGCCACCATGGCCGAGCCGCCCCGCATCGTGGTCGTCACCACCTTCGAGAACGACGCCTACGTCTACGGGGCGCTGCGGGCGGGAGCCGCCGGGTTCCTCCTCAAGCGGGCCGACCCCGACGAGCTGATCGGCGCCGTGCGCCTCGTCGCCCGCGGGGACTCGCTGCTCTTCCCGGCCGCCGTCCGCTCCCTCGCGGCGGCGCACGCGGCCGCCGCCGCGCCGGCCGCGCCCTGGGTGGCCCGGCTCACCGACCGGGAGGCCGACGTACTGCGGCTGATGGCCACCGGACTGTCCAACCACGAGATGAGCGAACGCCTGGGGGTCGGACCGCAGACGGTCAAGACCCACGTCGCCTCGGTCCTCGCCAAGACCGGAGCCCGCGACCGGACCCAGGCGGTCATCGCCGCGTACGAGGGAGGCTTCATGAAGAAAAGCTGAGAACCCCGCCACAATCGGGGCAGAGCGGAACGGCTGGGGTCGTTGGTGCGTCCTTCTGGGGGATGAACAAGACGATCAGGCGTGCGTCGGTCTTCTGTCTGCTTCTGGTGCTGGCCCTGCTGGTCCGCGTCACCTGGGTGCAGGCATACCAAGGCCAGGCCCTCGCAGACGACAAGCACAACCGGCGCAACCTCATCGGGCAGTACGAGAACCCGCTGGGCAACATCATCGTGGGCGGGGAGGCGATCACGGGCTCGACGAAGACGGGCGGCAAGGACTTCGGGTACAAGCGGACCTACGTCGACGGCCCGCTGTACGCGCCGATCACCGGATTCAGCTCCCAGGCCTTCGGCACGAGCATGCTGGAGGGCGTCTACAAGAACATCCTCAACGGCTCCGACAGCCGGCTGAAGACGATGATGGACATGCTCACCAACAAGCGGGCCTCCCCGGGCAACGTGCTGACCACCATCGACAAGAACGTGCAGAAGGCCGCCTACGACGCGCTTCAGGGCAAGCAGGGCGCCGCCGTGGCCATCGACCCCGCGACCGGCGAGATCCTCGCCGTCGTCAACAACCCCTCCTTCGACCCCGGCCGGATCGCGGGCGCCAACGACACGGCGGCCTGGGAGGAACTGTCCGCCGACAACGGCAAGGCCATGGAGAACGTGGCCCTGCGCAAGCCGCAGGCACCCGGCTCCACCTTCAAGCTGGTCACCCTCGCCGCGGCGATCGAGAACGGCCTGGTCACCAACCTCGACCAGCAGACCGGCATCCCCGACCCGTACACGATCCCCGGCACCCGCACCGCGCTGCCCAGCGAGGCGGGCTCGGCGGCCTGCAACAACGTTTCGGTGCGCACCGCCCTGCGGCTGTCCTGCAACAACGTCTTCGCTGAGCTGGCGTCCAAGCTCGGCCAGGACAAGATGCGCGCCACGGCCGAGAAGCTCGGCTTCAACGCGCAGATCGACACCCCGGTCCGCACCAACCCGCCGAGCAAGTACCCCTCGAAGAAGATGTCGATCGACCAGGTCGCGCAGACGGGCATCGGCCAGTTCGACGTCCAGGCCACCCCGCTCCAGATGGCGATGGTCACGGCCGCGATCGAGAACGGCGGCAAGCTCGTCGCCCCGCACATGGTCTCCGAGGTCACCGACTCCGGCGGCGACGTGCTGGAGAGCTTCAAGGACCCGAAGTCCCAGCAGGTCATGAGCGCGAAGACCGCGTCGATGATCCAGGACGCCATGCGGACCGTTGCCACCGAGGGCGGTGGCAAGCCGGCCCAGGTGGCGGGCGCCGAGGTGGGCGGCAAGACCGGTACCGCCCAGCGCGGCGTCAACAACAGCCTCAACCCGCTCGCCTGGTTCACCTCGTACGGGAAGCTGAACGGCAAGCAGATCGCCGTCGCCGTCGTGATCGAGAACTCCGACACCGACCGGTCCGAGATCGGAGGCGGCAAGCTGGCCGCCCCCATTGCCCAGAAGATGATGGAGGCGTGGCTCAAGAAGTAGCCACGCGGCCGGCGGCCGGATACGACGCACGGCGAACGCGCCGGGAACCGACACGGTTCCCGGCGCGTTTCCCTTCCCATGATCAGGACCGCGCGACCCGCAGACCTCGACGCCATAACCGCCCTCCACACCAGAGCCCGGGCCACCTACTACCGGGGACGGGTCCCCGAGGAGACCTACGCGGGCGAGCTGCACGTCGCCCACGCCCGCGAGGCGTGGTCCCGGGCAGTCGCGCGCCCCGCCGCCGAGGGCGGGGTCCTGTGCGCCGAGCAGGACGGCGAGGTGACCGGCGTCGCCGCCTTCCGCACCACGGACGGCGAAACCACCCTCACCCAGCTGCACGTCGACCCGGTCCACTGGCGCCGCGGTACCGGCGCGGCCCTGCACGCGGCCTGCCTCGACGCCTGGCGCCGCGCCGGAATCGAGCGGGTCCGCCTGGAGGTGTACGCGCACAACCTGCGCGCCCAGGCCTTCTACGCCACCCACGGCTGGCTCCCGGAGCCGCACTCCGCCCCCTCCGGCTCCCACCTCACCCTCTGGCTCGCGGTGCCGAGGCGGTCAGGAGAGTCACCGTCCGGGGAGTCACTGTCCGGGGAATGAGACGCACCCCCGGGTCGTTGAACCAAGAACTGTTTGTTCACCGGACCCGGAGAGAAGAAGGAACATGCGCGTCGAGATCTGGAGCGACATCGCCTGCCCGTGGTGCTACATCGGCAAGGCCCGGTTCACCAAGGGGCTGGCCGAGTTCGCGCACCGCGACGAGGTGGAGGTCGTCTTCCGGTCCTTCGAGCTCGACCCGAACGGCGCCAAGGGAGTCACCGCGCCCGTCCTGGAGATGCTCGCCAAGAAGTACGGCCGCACCCTCGAAGAGGCGCGCGCCATGGAGGAGCACGTCGCGGCCAGTGCCCGCGCCGAGGGGCTGACGTACCGCACCGACGGGCGCGACCACGGGAACACCTTCGACATCCACCGCCTGCTGCACCTGGCCGCCGCCCGCGGCCGTCAGGAGGAGCTGCTCGACCTCGCCTACCTGGCCAACTTCGGTGAGGCGCGGTCCGTCTTCGACCCCGAGGTGCTGGTCGCGCTCGCCGTGGAGGCCGGGCTGGACGAGGCCGAGGCGCGCGCCGTGCTCGCCGACGATTCCGCCTACGCCGCCGAGGTCCGCGCCGACGAGCGCGAGGCCGCCGAACTGGGCGCGAACGCCGTGCCGTTCTTCGTCCTCGACCGCCGGTACGGGATCTCCGGCGGGCAGCCGGCCGAGGTGTTCACCCGCGCGCTGGAGCAGGCGTGGGCCGGGCGCGAGGTCGAGGAGCCGGCGGCGGGGGCCGAGGCGTGCGAGCCCGACGGGGCGTGCGCCGTCCCGCAGGTATAAGCATTCCTTGAGGATGGCCTGCATAAATAGGCAATGGACTTTGGGTCGCTCGCGGCGCAGAGTGGACCCATGGATCTTCCCCTCACCGAAGCGGTCCGCGCCGAGTTCGCCCATTCCACCGTCTACCTCAACACCGCCACCTGCGGGGTCCTCCCGCGTTCCGCCGTCGCGGCCGTGCATGAACTGGCCGACTCGGCGGGCGCCGGGATCCCCAGCGGATTCGGCGACTTCGACCGGGTGAACCGGGTCCGGGCCGCCTTCGCCCGGCTGGTCGGGGTCGACGCCGAACGGGTGGCCGTCGGCTCGGCCGTGGCCACCCACGTCGGCCTGATCGCCGCGGCCCTTCCGGCCGGGGCCGAAGTCCTCTGCCCGGAGGGCGAGTTCGCGTCCGTCATCAACCCCTTCGTGGTGCGCGGCGACCTCAAGGTGCGCTTCGCACCGCTGGAATCGATCGCCGAAGCCGTCGGCCCGGAGACCGCGCTGGTCGCGCTGAGCGTCGTACAGTCCGCCGACGGGCGGGCGGCCGACCTGGCCGCGGTGCGCGCCGCCACCACCGCGCACGGCGCCCGCATGTTGGTGGACGCGACCCAGGCGGCGGGCTGGCTGCCCTTCGACGCCTCGCCGTACGAGTACACGGTCACGGCCGGCTACAAGTGGCTGCTCGGCACCCGCGGCGCCTCGTACCTGACCGTGTCGGAGGAGGCCCAGCACACCCTGACCCCGCTGCACGCCGGGTGGGTGGCGGCCGAGTCCATGTGGGAGGCCACTTACGGGCCCATGCCGGAACTGGCCCACGGAGCCCGGCGGTTCGACGAGTCCCCCGCATTCCTCGCCTACCACGCGGCCGAGCCCTCGCTGGCCCTGCTGGAGCGGATCGGCATCGAGACCGTCCACGCCCACAACACGGCCCTGGCCGCCCGCTACCGGGCCGGCCTCGCCCGCCTCGGCCACGAGCCCGTGCCCGGCGGAGCCGCCATCGTCGCGGTGCCCGGCCTCGCCGGCCGGCAGCCCGCCCTGCAGGCGGCCGGCATCGCCACCGCCGCCCGCGCGGGCGCCCTGCGGGCCTCATTCCACCTCTACAGCACCGAGGCGGACGTCGACCGGCTGCTGGACCTCCTGTCCTGAGCCGGTCGCGAACCCGACCCGACCCCGGTCAGCCGAGCGTCGCGGCCCAGGCCGACCCCGCCGCGGCGACAGCCGCCGCGGGCTCGGCCCCCAGGGCTGCCGCGAGGGCCGTCAGCGCGGCCTCGACCACGGGCAGCGAGGCCGCGGTCCCGTAGTGGTTGACCCGGACCATCTCCCGCGCCAGCGCGCCGCCGCCCGCGGCCAGCGGAACCGCCGCGTCCGCGGCCAGCGCCTTGGCCACCACCAGCGAGGCGTCCGCGACCCGCAGGGTGGTTGCCACCGGGGCGGCCTCAGCGGCCCGGCCCACGTACGGGGCCACCCCGAGCTCCGCCGCACCCGCGCGGGTCGCCGCCGCGGCGGCCGCGTGGCGGGCCGCCACCGAGGACAGCCCCTCGTCGGCGATCCGGGCGAGGCAGGCCTCCAGCGCCAGCATCTCCAGCTGCGCCGGGGCGTGCGGCAGTGCCTTGCGCCCGGCGTCGATCCAGCGCTCCTTCCAGTCCAGCAGCGACAGGTAGGAGCGGCGCGGGGCCGCCGGGTTCTCCGCGAACCGGGCCCACGCGCGCTCCGACACCGACACCGCGGACACGCCCGCCGGGCCGCCCATCGCCTTCTGCGCGCCGATCACGCACAGGTCCACGCCCCACGCGTCCGGCAGCAGCGGCTCCGCGCCCACCGAAGCCACCGCGTCCAGCATGAACAGCGCCCCGTGCGCCCGTACGGCCTCACCGATCTCCGCGACCGGGTTCGTGTTGCCGGTCGCCGCCTCCGCGTGGACCAGCGAGACGAAGTCGATCTCCGGGCGCTCGGCCAGCGTCCGCGCCACCTGGCCGGCCGTCACCGCCGTGTCGAACGGGACCTCCAGGTCCACCACCGTCGCACCGCAGTCGCGCAGCCAGTTGCCGAAGGTGGTCCCGTACGGCCCGGTGACCACGTTCAGTGCCGTCGACCCGGGACGCGCGCCCGACCGGATGCACCCCTCCAGCGGCAGCAGCGCCTCCCCCTGGGTGATCACCACGTCCTGCCGGGTGGAGAGGAGGTCCGCGACCCCCCGCTCGATCGACGCGAAGCGCTCGGCGGTGAGCGGCGGGAGGTCCAGCAGGGGGTGCGTCACGGTGGTGCTCTCTTCGTCCGGGGTTACCGGAAGAGCGTATCGAGCACGCACGTACAGTGCCGACATGAGCGATGTGAGCGTGGGCGGCGCGGACGACGTGGGCGGCGTGAGCGACGTGCTGCACGTGAAGGGGCGGGTCCTGGTCGGGCCCGACGAGGTCCGCGACGAGCTCTGGGTGGTCGGGGGCCGGATCTCGTACGAGCGCCCGCGCGCCGCCCGGGAGATCACCACGGTGTCCGGCTGGGCGCTGCCCGGGCTGGTCGACGCGCACTGCCACGTGGGGCTGGACAGCCACGGCCCGGTCGACGCCGAGACCGCCGAGCGCCAGGCCCTGACCGACCGCGACGCCGGGACCCTCCTCATCCGCGATGCCGGATCCCCCTCCGACACCCGCTGGATCGACGACCGCGAGGACCTGCCGAAGATCATCCGGGCGGGCCGGCACATCGCGCGCACCCGCCGCTACATCCGCAACTACGCCCACGAGATCGAGCCCGCCGACCTCGTCGCCTACGTAGGCCGCGAGGCGGTGCGCGGCGACGGCTGGGTGAAGCTGGTGGGCGACTGGATCGACCGCGAGGCCGGGGACCTGACGGCCTGCTGGCCGCGCGCCGAGGTGGAGGCGGCCATTGCCGAGGCGCACCGGCTGGGCGCCCGGGTCACGGCCCACTGCTTCGCCGAGGACTCGCTGCGCGACCTGGTCGAGGCGGGCATCGACTGCATCGAACACGCCACCGGCCTCACCGAGGACACCATCCCGCTGTTCGCGGAGCGGGGGGTCGCGATCGTCCCGACCCTCGTGAACATCGCGACGTTCCCGAAGATGGCTGCGGGCGGCGAGGCGAAGTTCCCGCGCTGGTCGGCGCACATGCGGCGGCTCCACGAGCGGCGCTACGACACCGTCCGCGCCGCCTACGACGCGGGCATCGCGGTGTACGTCGGCACCGACGCGGGGGGTTCCCTGCCGCACGGCCTGGTCGCGGCGGAGGTCGAGGAGCTGGTGAAGGCCGGGATCCCGGCGCTGGACGCCCTCTCGGCGACGGCCTGGGCTGCGCGCGAGTGGCTCGGCAGGCCGGGGCTGACCGAGGGGGCGCCCGCGGACCTCGTGGTCTACGCCGCCGACCCGCGGGCCGACGTACGGGCGCTCGCGCAGCCGCTGCGGGTCGTGGTGAACGGCAAGGTCCGGGCCTGAGCGGGGTGTTGGCGCGGTGTTGACGCCGCGTGACATCGATGGCCCGGCGGTCGTTAGGGATGCCCGCAGGGGCCGGATGACTGTGAAAGGAGAGAACTTGCGTTCCTCCTGAGGCGCAGCCAATCGAATGTATGCGTGGAAACCACCCTTTGGGGTGAACTCACATCAGGTGGCTGCCCGTTCACTCACAGTAGGTAAAGATTCCCGGGACGAGGCCGTCGGCGCGCGATGTCCCCCATTGGCGGCGCGACGGCACCCATCTCCCTGGGGGTTCCACCACCTTGAACAGCAACACCTTCCGCATGCCCGCGGCCGTCCTGCTCGCCACGGGAGCGGTAGCCCTGCTCACCGCTCCGCCCGCCTTAGCCACGGGAGGCGGCGGAGCCGGGGGCGAGGGCAAGGCCGGCGCCGTCGTCCTGCGCACCGGACTGGACGTGGGCCTGCTCAACAAGACCGTGCACATCCCGCTGAAGACGACCCTCAACGAGGTCAACGCCCCCGCGACGGCCGAGAAGACGGCGCTGACGGTCACCCTCGACGGCGTCGAGGGCGGTACACCGGTCAGCGTGCTCCGCGCCGACGTGGCCACCTCCAAGGCGACCGCCGACAAGACCCGGGCCGAGGCGGAGGTCAACCTCGCCAAGGCCCGGGTGCACGTGCCCGGCCTGCCGGCGCTCTCGCTCATCGAGGTCGAGAAGGTCACCTCCAAGGCCGTGTGCGAGGCGGGCAAGCAGCCGGTGGCCACCTCCAACGTCCTCGGCACGGTGACCGCGCTCGGCAAGAAGGTCACCCTGACGGCGGGCGGCCCCACCAAGATCGAGGTTCCGGGCGTGGGCCTGGTCAGCCTGGAACTGTCCGGTACGCAGACCACCTCCACGACCGCCGCCGCGGCCGCGCTCCGGCTGAAGGTGTCGGTGAACCCGCTGAAGCTGAACGTGGCCGAGGTGGAGGGCGAGGTCGTGCTCGCCGAGGCGCACTGCGAGTCCCCGACGGCCCCGGATCCCGCCCCGTCCTCGAAGCCGGACGTCAAGCCCCAGACCGGGACGGGCACCGGCTCCGGCGCCGGGTCCGCCATCACCACCGACGCCAACCTGGCGGAGACCGGCGGCGGTTCGCTGACCCCGTACGTCGCGGGCGGTGCGCTGGTCCTGCTCGCGATCGGCGGGGGCGCGCTCCTGGTGACCCGGCGGGGCCGGACCTCGTAGCGCGGCCAGGGGCCGGGCCGCGGGCCGCGCGCCACCCGAGGAGCACACGGAGGGGAGTGCTCAGCGGGTGGCGCGCTCGGCGGGCGGCGGGCCGCCGGCTCACCGGGTGGCGTGCTCCAGGCCCTGTCCGCCCGCGCCGCGGGACAGCACGGCCTCGCTGACCTGCTGATCGATCCGGACGTACTCGCCCCGCTTGGCGGCGGGGAGCGTGGTGTCGGATGCCGCGCAGGAGGCGCAGACGACGCGGAACGGCGGCCCCATGTCCGAGTACTGCGTCAGGAACTCGGCCTTCACCACCTCCCAGCGGCCCGCGTGGGCCGCCGCCGGGGCGAAGGTGAACCGGGGGACCGACGACTGGTTCCCGCGCAGCTTGTCGGCCGGCACGAAGCTGGCGACCTGGTCACCCATGCCGAAGACCACCCAGGTGCCGTTGATCTTCTCGTAGGGCTGCGGCACGTGGTTGTGCGTGCCGATGATCAGATCGATGTCGGGGAGCCCGTCGGTCCCGCGGGAGGCGGTCAGCGCCTCCGCCAGCTCGCGCTGCTGCTCATCGGGCGCGGTCTGCCACTCGGTGCCCCAGTGGACGCTGAGGACCACCACGTTCGCACCGCCGGCCCGGGCGGCGCGGGCATCGGCCAGGATCCGGTCCTTGCCGATCAGGTTGACGGCCCACGGCTTGCCCTCGGGGAGGGGTATGCCGTTGGTGCCGTACGTGTAGTCCAGCTGGGCGACCTTCGCGCCGCCGGCCGACATCAGGGCCGGGGCCTTGGCCTCCTCCGCGCTGCGGGCGGAGCCGACGTGCGCGATGCCGACCCGGTCGAGGTGCTCGAGCGTGCGCGCGAGGCCTTCGTAACCGTCGTCCAGGGTGTGGTTCGAGGCGGTGGAACAACTGTCGTACCCGGCGTCCTTCAAGGCGTCGGCCAGCTGGTGCGGGGCCTTGAAGAGCGGGTATCCGGTGTAGGCGCCGCCGGGGCGCCCGTACGGTATCTCGTGATGGCATATCGCCAGGCCGGCGGCGGAGACCAGGGGTTTGACCCCGGCGAGTATCTTCCGGAAGTCGTACTCGCCGGCCTGGCCGGCGTCGTCCGCCGACCGCTGGACGATCGACGGGTACGGGATGATGTCGCCGGTCGCCACCAGGGTGAAGGGCTGCCCGGCGGGGGCGGCCGGAGCGGCAGGTGTGGCGCTCGCCGTCGAGGCGGGCTTGCCCTGGAGCCGCTGCTCCGGGGCCGCCGGCTCGCCGCCGCTCTCCAGCAGCCGCGGCATGGCGAGGATCCCGCAGGCTATGACGGCCACACCGGCCACGGTCGCGCCCATCTTTGCGGATGCCTTCATTCCCAACCCCCGATGTCACACAGCCCTGCGGGGATCATCGCCGACCCCCGCCCCCGTGGACATCGTAGGCAGCCGTCCGGCTGAGTGCCGGTCAGCTGCTGTCCGCGAGGGCCAGCGCGTGGTCCAGGGCCTGGAGCAGCCGGCCCGTCGTCGCCCGGTCGCGGACCGCCAGCCGGAGCCAGGAACCGTCCAGACCCGGGAAGGTGTCCCCCCGGCGGACGGCGAAGCCCAGCGCGCGCAGCCGGGTGCGCACCTCCGCGCCGCCCGCCACCTGGATCAGGACGAACGGCCCCTGCGCCGCCTCCACCACCGTGACCTCGTCGAACTCCTCAAGCCCGGCGAGCAGATGGGCCCGGTCCACCGCGATCCGCCGCGCGGCCTCCTCCGCCTCGGCCAGCGCCGCCGGAGCCACACAGGCCTCGGCCGCCACCAGCGCCGGGGTGGACACCGGCCACAGCGGCTGCGCCGCCGCCAGCTTCGCGATCACCTCCGGCTCGGCCAGCACGTAGCCGATCCGCAGCCCCGCCAGACCCCACGTCTTCGTCAGGCTCCGCAGCACCACCAGCCCCGGCAGGTCCATCCGGCCGGCCAGGGCCTCCCGTTCGCCGGGGACCGCGTCCATGAACGCCTCGTCCACCACCAGGATCCGGCCCGGCCGGGCCAGCGCCGCCAGCGCGGCCGCCGGGTGCAGGACCGACGTCGGGTTGGTCGGGTTGCCGACCACCACCAGGTCCGCGTCCTCGGGCACCGCCGCCGGGTCCAGCCGGAACCCGTCCGCCGCCCGCAGCACCACCCGTTCCACCCGGTGGCCCGCGTCCCGCAGGGCCGCCTCCGGCTCGGTGAACTGCGGATGCACCACGACCGGGCGTACGGCGTCCAGGGCCCGGGCGATCAGCACGAAGGCCTCGGCGGCCCCGGCCGTCAACAGAACCCGCTCGACCGGCAGCCCGTGCCGGTCCGCCACCGCGGCGCGGGCGGTCCGGCCGTCCGGGTACGCGGAGAGACCCCCGAGGGAGGCGGCGATCCGCTGCTTGAGCCACTCCGGGGGCGTGTGCGCCCGTACGTTGACCGCGAGGTCCACCAGGTCGGCGCCCGCGTCGATCACCTCCGCGTCGCCGTGGTGGCGCAGATCGTGCGCGTGCGCCGTGGCCACCGCGCAGGTCGCGGCCACCGACCGCCGCTTCGGCACGAGGAGTTCACCACCGCCCGCGAGCGCCGCGGCCTCCGCCACCGAGGAGGTTCCGGCGGCGGTGCGCGCGGCCTCCGACGGATGCGGCACGGTGATCGCGGCCAGCTGTTCGGCGGGGTAGCCGATGAGGGGCACGCCGAAACGTTTCGCCGCGCCCGCTAGCCCCGCCTCGGCCGCCTTCGAGTCCACCGTGGCCAGCGCCGTCACCGCCCCCGGGGCCAGCCCGGCCCCCCGCAGCGTCTCCTCGACCAGGGCGCAGACCTCCGCCACGGAAACCCCCGCGCGTCCGCCGACACCGACCACCAGCTGCGTCACGTACTCGCCCACCGGGGTCCTCCCTCCGTAGTCATCGTCACCGTCACGATCGCCGTCGCCGGCCGGTCGTCAACAGTCCGCCGCCCGCCACCCGGGCGCGGAAGTGCACGCGGGCCCGCGAATCGGTATTCAGGGGCACATGGCCGTGATCGTCGCACTGTGCGCGTTCCTGATGACCCTGGCGGGCGGATGGACGGCGCAGCGCGTCACCGACCGCCGCCACCTCGTGCTGGGCCTGGCAGGCGGGCTGATGCTCGGCGTCGTCGGCCTCGACCTGCTCCCGGAGGCCCTGCACGCGGCGGGCCGAGAGATCTTCGGCGTCCCGCTCGCCCTGCTGCTCTTCGTGGCCGGGTTCCTGGTCGCGCACGTCGTGGAACGGCTGCTCGCCGTACGCCAGGCCGCGCACGGAGCCGAGGACGGTGCCCGGGCCCCGCAGGTCGGGCTCACCGCGGCGGCCGCGATGGTCGGTCACAGCCTCGCCGACGGGGTGGCCCTGGGCGCCGCGTTCCAGGTCGGCGGGGGGATGGGGGTGGCCGTGGCGCTGGCCGTCATCACCCACGACTTCGCCGACGGGTTCAACACGTACACGCTCACCAGCCTCTACGGGAACGACCGCCGCAAGGCCGTGATGATGCTCTTCGCGGACGCCGCCGCCCCCGTCGTGGGCGCGGCGTCCACTCTGCTGTTCACCCTTCCGGAGGAACCGCTCGGCGCGTACCTCGGCTTCTTCGGAGGAGTACTGCTGTACCTGGCGGCCGCCGAGATCCTGCCCGAGGCGCACCACGAACACCCCGCCCTGTCCACGCTGATGTGCACGGTGGGCGGGGTGGCCGGGATCTGGCTCGTGGTGGGGATCGCGGACTGATCCCGGCGGAGTCACCGGTGCGCTGCCGCGGCCTGCGCGAAGCGCCCGGCGACGGAGGGCGCCGCCGCCCAGTGCGTGTGCAGGTAGCTGGCGTGCACGCCCTGCTGTACGAAGCCCTCGACGCGGCGTTCCGGGTGGGTGAACCCCCAAGCCGCGGTGGCCCCGGCGCCCGGCTCGATCACCGTGCGGTGGAACTCGTGCCCGCGCAGCCGGGTACCGGCCGGTGCGAGCGCACTGTCGGACACCGCCACCGCCTCGCGGTAGCCCAGCGTGAGGCGCTCCGACATCCGCGCATCGGCGTCGAGCACCCCGCACATGGGCTTCCCGTCCAGGGACCGTGCGAGGTAGAGCAGCCCGGCGCACTCGGCGGCCACCGGGCCGCCCGCCGCGGCGAAGGCGGCGACGGCCGCGCGCAGCGGTTCGTTGGCCGACAGCTCGGGCGCGTACACCTCGGGGAAGCCGCCGCCGATCACCAGGCCGGTGGTCCCCTCGGGCAGCGCCTCGTCCCTGAGCGGGTCGAAGGTGACGACGTCCGCCCCTGCCGCCGTGAGCAGCTCCGCGTGCTCGGCGTACGAGAACGTGAACGCGGCCCCGCCCGCGACTGCGACCACCGGCCGCCGGCCGGGGGTCCGCGCGTCCGGCGGGCCGGATTGCCCGTAGGGCGATTCCAGCCCCGCCGGCGTTTGAGGCGCGGGGTTCGGGGCGGAGCCCCGAGTGCCCGTCAGGGCACCTTCCGCCGACCACGGCTCGCAGGCCAAGGCCGGGGCCGTGCGGGCCAATGCCATCAGGGCGTCCAGGTCGCAGCCGGCCCGGACCTGGTCGGCCAGGGCAGCCACGGCGGCCAGCGCATCGGCACGCCGCTCGGCGACCGGCACCAGACCCAGGTGCCGCGAGGGCGCGGCGACCTGCGGAGCCCGCCGCAGCACGCCGAGCACCGGCATGCCCGCCTCCTCCAGCGCCTCCCGCAGCATCACCTCGTGCCGGTCGGAGCCGACCTTGTTCAGGATCACGCCCCCCAGCCGCACCTGCGGGTCGAAGGACGCGAAGCCGTGCACCAGCGCCGCCACCGACCGCGACTGCGAAGAGGCGTCGACCACCAGCACCACCGGCGCCCGCAGCAGCTTCGCGACCTGCGCCGTGGACGCCAGCTCACCCCGCCCCGCCGCACCGTCGTAGAGGCCCATCACGCCCTCCACCACCGCGAGGTCACACCCGGCCGCCCCGTGCGCGAACAGCGGAGCGACCAGCTCCGGCCCGCACATGAAGGCGTCGAGGTTGCGTCCCGGCCGGCCGGTGGCCAGCGCGTGGTAACCGGGGTCGATGTAGTCCGGCCCCGCCTTGTGCGGGGACACGGCGAGGCCGCGCTCCGAGAAGGCGGCCATCAGGCCCGTGGCGACGGTGGTCTTGCCGCTGCCGGACGACGGCGCGGCGATTACCAGACGAGGCACGTTGAACCGGTACGCGGTCACCACTCGATGCCCTTCTGGCCCTTCTGGCCGGCGTCCATCGGGTGCTTGACCTTGGTCATCTCGGTGACGAGATCCGCGAACTCCAGCAGCTTCTCCGGCGCGTTGCGCCCGGTGATCACCACGTGCTGGGTGCCCGGACGGTTGCGCAGCACCTCGATGACCTCGTCGACGTCGATCCAGCCCCAGTGCATCGGGTACGCGAACTCGTCGAGCACGTACAGCTTGTGCGTCTCGGCCGCCAGATCCCGCTTGACCTGCTCCCAGCCCTCCTTGGCCGCCTGCTCGTTGTCGAGCTGCGCGTCCCGCTGGACCCAGGACCAGCCCTCGCCCATCTTGTGCCAGACGACGGAGCCGCCCTCGCCGGATGCGCCGAGCACCTTGAGCGCGTTCTCCTCGCCGACCTTCCACTTCGCCGACTTGACGAACTGGAACACCCCGATCGGCCAGCCCTGGTTCCAGGCGCGCAGCGCCAGCCCGAAGGCCGCCGTGGACTTGCCCTTGCCGGGCCCGGTGTGGACGAAGACGAGCGGGCGGTTGCGGCGCTGGCGCGTCGTGAGTCCGTCGTCCGGAACGACGTTCGGCTGTCCCTGCGGCATTACGCGGCCCTCCTGGTGCTGTCGGATGCGGAAGATGTCACTGCGGTACGTACGTTCTTCACGAGCCCGGCCAGCGAGTCGGCCCGCAGCCCGTCGAGGGTGACGGCGGGCCCGCCCAGATCCGTGGCCAGTACCCCGGCCAGCCCCAGCCGGACCGGCCCCGTCTCGCAGTCCACGACCACGGACGCCACGCCCGCGGCCTGGAGCAGCCGGGCGCTGCGCCCCGACAGCTCGCGCGGGTCGCCGCCGACGGCGCCGGCCGAGGTGGCCCGTCCGTCGGTGACGACGACGAGCAGGGGCCGGCGCGAGGGGTCCCTGAGCCGCTCGATCCGCAGCACCTCGTGGGCCTTCAGCAGCCCGGCGGCCAGCGGGGTGCGGCCACCGGTCGGCAGCTTCTCCAGCCGGGCCGCGGCCGCGTCCACCGAGGAGGTGGGCGGCAGCGCCAGTTCGGCCGTGGCCCCGCGGAAGGTGATCAGGCCGACCTTGTCCCGGCGCTGGTAGGCGTCCAGGAGCAGCGACAGCACGGCGCCCTTGACCGCGCTCATGCGCTGCCGGGCGGCCATCGAGCCCGAGGCGTCGACGACGAAGAGGACGAGGTTGCCCTCGCGGCCCTCCCGCGTCGCCTGGCGCAGATCGTCCTTGCGGATCACCAGGCCGCGCCCGTCGCGGCCGCGCGCCTTCTGGTGCGGTGCGGCCGCGTGCACGGTGGCCGCCAGGTGCAGCTTCGTGAGCTGGCCGCGGGGGCGCTGGGCGCCGGTGGTCCGGCCGTGGGCCGTACGGGCACGCGAACGCCGCCCGGCAGCGCCCTCGCCGAGGCCGGGCACGCTCAGCATCTTGGTCCGGAACGGCTCCGCGGCCCGTACGGCGGCCTGCTCGGGCCCGCCGGCTCCCTGGGAGGAGGGCTGAGGGGCCTCGGGGGCGTCCGCGGGGGCGCTCTCGGTGGACTCCGATTCCGACTCCGGTTCCGGCGGGGCGTCGGAGGTCTGCGGACCGTTGCCTTGCGGGGGCACCCCGCCGCCCCCGTCGGGGCCGCCGCCGTCGTCGTCCGGGCCGCTGTCGTCCGGTCCCTCCGGCTCCGGCTCCGGTTCGGGCTCCGGCTCCTCGTCCTCGAACCGGTCCAGGATCTCGTCCAGCTTGTCCTCGTCCAGGCCCGGCGCGTCGAAGGGGTTGCGCCGCCGCCGGTGGGGGAGCGCCAGCAGCGCGGCCTGCCGTACGTCCTCCTTCAGCACCTCGGTCCGCCCGGCCCAGGCGGCCAGCGCGGTCGCGGTCCGGGCCATCACGATGTCCGCCCGCATGCCGTCGACCTCGAAGCCCGCGCAGGTCGCGGCGATCCGGAGCAGCGCGGTGTCCCCGAGCCGGACCTGCGGGAGCAGCGCCCGCGCCGCCACCACCCGGGCGCGGACCTCGTGTTCGTCATCGGCCCAGCGGGTCGCGAAACCGGCGGGGTCGTCCTCGTAGGCGAGCCTGCGGCGCACGACCTCGACGCGCTGGGCGGGCTCGCGGGAGGCGGCGACCTCGACGGTGAGCCCGAAGCGGTCCAGGAGCTGCGGGCGCAGCTCGCCCTCCTCGGGGTTCATGGTGCCGACGAGCAGGAACCGTGCGGCGTGCCGGACGGAGACTCCCTCGCGCTCGACGTACGAGGCCCCCATCGCGGCGGCGTCCAGCAGCAGGTCGATGAGGTGGTCGTGGAGCAGGTTGACCTCGTCGACGTACAGGATCCCGCGGTGCGCGTCGGCGAGCAGGCCGGGTTCAAAGGCCTTCACGCCTTCCGCCAGGGCCCGTTCGATGTCGAGGGCCCCGACGAGGCGGTCCTCGGAGGCCCCGACGGGCAGCTCCACCATGCGGGCGGGCCGGGCGGCGCCTGGGCCCGGCTCGTGCGGGCCGTCCGGGCAGGCCGGGTCGGGCGCGGCCGGCGCGCACGAGAACCGGCATCCGGGGACCACGTCCACCTGCGGCAGCAGCGCCGACAGCGCGCGCACGGCGGTGGACTTGGCGGTCCCCTTCTCACCGCGCACCAGCACACCACCGACCGCCGGGCTCACGGCGTTGAGCAGGAGCGCCAGCCGCAGGTCGGTCTGACCGACCACTGCGGTGAACGGATAGGGCGTGCTCATGCGTTGCTCACTCCTTCGAAGGCGCGGGTCCGGGCAGAGCCCGGTTGAGGGAAGGGGCGGGGTGGGGGAGAGCCCCGCAGGGCCGCGGCCGTCACGGCGCGCCCGGCGGGAGGAACGGCAGGCCCGCCGGGGCTCCGCCTTCGATCAGCCGCAGCAGCGCATCCGTGTCGGCGTGCTCCGCGATCAGGTCGCCCAGCAGGTCGAGCTGTTCCTCCCGCAGGGAGGAGAACGAGGTGTCCGGCGCCGGGACGAACCGCCGCCCGGCCGCCGCGGCCACCTCCCGCAGGAACGCCCGGCGGAAGCCGTCCGACTCCAGCGAGCCGTGCCAGTGCGTCCCCCACACCGACCCGACCCGGCACCCGTCCAGGAAGGGCGTCCCGCCCAGCACCTCGGCCACGCCGTGGTGGATCTCGTACCCCTCGACCGGCTCCCCGAGCGCCGAACCCACCGGCCGCGCCAGGGTCTTCTCCCGCTCGAAGCGGATGCGCACGGGCAGCAGCCCGAGCCCGTCCACCGCACCCGCCCGCGATTCGACCTCGTCCTCGATGTGCTCGCCGAGCACCTGGAAACCACCGCAGATCCCGAGCACCGGCCGCCCCTCGGCAGCCCGCCGCAGCAGGGCGTCCGCCAGCCCGCGCTCGCGCAGCCAGGCGAGGGCCTTCACCGTCCCGCGCGTCCCCGGCACGACGACCAGGTCCGCGTCGGCCAGCTCCTCGGCCCGGTCCACGAACCGCACGACCACCCCCGGCTCCGCCGCGAGCGCGTCGACGTCCGTGAAGTTCGACATCAGCGGCACCGCGCACACGGCGACCCGCAGCACGTCCTCGCCCACCGGAGGGGCGACCACCGATTCGCGCACCGCGCCCCGCAGGGAGACCCGGAGCCCGTCCTCCTCGTCGATGCCCAGCCCGTGCTGGAAGGGCAGGACCCCGTACGTGGCCCGCCCGGTCAGGCCGCGCAGCATCTCCATGCCCGGCTCCAGCAGCGAGACGTCACCGCGGAACTTGTTGACCAGATATCCGGCGATCAGCGACTGGTCCTCCGCCGACAGCAGAGCCGTCGTACCGAAGAAGGACGCGAAGACCCCGCCCCGGTCGATGTCCCCGACCACGACCACCGGGAACCGCGCGGCCCGCGCGATGCCCATGTTCACGATGTCGGTCCGGCGCAGGTTGATCTCGGCCGGACTCCCCGCCCCCTCGCAGATCACGGCGTCATACGTGCCCCGCAGCTGCTCCAGACAGTCCGTGACGATGCCGAGCAACTGCTCCTGCCTGCCCCCGTGGTAGCCGCGGGCGCTCATCTCGCCCACCGGCTTGCCCAGCAGCACCACCTGGCTGCTGCGGTCGCTGCCCGGCTTGAGCAGGACCGGGTTCATCAGCGCGGTCGGATCCACGCCGGCCGCCTGGGCCTGCATCGCCTGGGCGCGGCCGATCTCGGCGCCCTCCCGGGTGACGAAGGAGTTCAGCGACATGTTCTGCGCCTTGAAGGGCGCCACCTTGACGCCCTGGCGGGCCAGCCAGCGGCAGATGCCCGCCGTGACCACGCTCTTGCCCGCGTCCGACGTGGTTCCGGCGACCAGCAGTCCGCCGCCGCGCTTCGCGCCGCTCATGCGCGCCCCCTCCGTGATGTGCGCGAGACCAGCATCCGGGCCGCCACACAGGCCCCCAGCGCCAGCCAGGTCACCTGCCGCGACAGCCGTACCGCCCGCTCGATGTCCGCGACCTCCACCGGCCGCCCCGTCCCGCCGTTCAGCACCGCCCGGTGCTCGACCCGCCCCCCGTACGCCAGGGTGCCCCCCAGCCGTACGCCGAGCGCCCCCGCGAAGGAGGCCTCCACGGGCCCGGCGTTCGGGCTCGGGTGCGCGGCGGCGTCCGCGCGCCAGGCCCGTACGGCTCCCCGCCGGTGGGGTCCGGCCAGTACGGCGGCCAGCGCGGTCAGCCGGGCGCCCGGCCAGCCCGCCAGATCGTCGAGCCGGGCGGACGCCCAGCCGTAGCGCAGGTAGCGGGGGGACTTGTGGCCGACCATCGCGTCCAGGGTGTTCACGGCGCGGAAGGCCAGCAGCCCGGGGACTCCGGCGACGGCGCCCCACACCAGGGCCCCGACCACCGCGTCGGAGGTGTTCTCCGCGACCGACTCCACGACGGCGCGGGCCATCTGCTGCTCGTCCAGGGCTTGCGGGTCGCGCCCGCACAGGTGCGGCAGCCGCTCGCGGGCCACCTCGGCGTCCCCGGCGGCGAGCGCGCCGCCGATGGCGCGGGCCTCCCGGCCCAGCGAGGTGCCGCCCACGACGGCCCACGTGGCGGCGGCGGTCAGGGCGATACGGGCGGCCGCGGGCCGGGAGCGCACGGCGCGGGCGCCCAGCGCACCGACGGCGGCCGCGCCCCCGGCGCACACCAGGGTGTGCAAGAGGCCCCGGGCGCGGTCGTCGCGCCACAGGGCGCGCTCGACGGCGGCGGCGGCTCGTCCGAAGGCGGCCACGGGGTGCCCACGGCGCGGATCCCCCAGGATCCGGTCGCCGATCAGCCCCGCCGTGACGCCGTACGCGAAGACGCGATCGGCACGCATGGTGGCAGGTATGTCCTCACTCAGGGTCCGCGCCCTGGTTCGACGTGTCCGGCGGCGAGAGTTCCTGGCTCCCGGGTCGCACTCGGTCGAGTGCCCCGGTGACAGTGGCGGGACCGCGCCGGATTCGCACCGGACTTCCTCTCCATGCCGCCGTATTGGCTCGCGCAGTCCACCACGCACCGCGAACGCCCGTCAACTCGCCGTTGACCTGCGACGGGGCTGCGGTGGGGCGTGTGGCGGGGCATGCGAAAGCTCCCCCCGGGGAAACCCGGAGGGAGCGTTCACGCGTGACGTGCGTGTCAGGCGACGATCAGGTAGATCCCGTAGCCCACGGCGGCCGCGACGAGCGCGAAGCAGGCGTACGCGCCGCTGCGGGCCAGGGTGGCGGTGCCGCCCTGCTCGGTGGCGGTCTCGTGCTTGGACAGGCCCACCAGGCCCAGGGTGAAGAGGGCCACGAGGGCGACGGTGGCGGAGAGGCTGACCCCGAACACGGAGCCGAGTGCTTCCCAGTCGATCTTCATACCGCTGATTCCTCTGTCGTTCTCGGGGTCAGACCGCCGCGGCCGGAGCCGCAGGCGTCGCGGTCGCGGCCGGGATGGTGGCCTTGAGGTCCTCGTCGGTCACGGCGGCGGTCGTACCGGCCGCGGCGGCGGTCGGCGGGACGGTGACGGCGGCCATGGCCGTGGTGACGACACCCGGCTCCTCGGCGCCGGCCGGCTCCACCTCGTTGACGTTGTGGTGGTCGACGACCTGGCGGCGCGAGATGAACCAGATCGCGGTGCAGGAGGCGACCAGGAACACCGCGACGACGGCGACGCCGACGTCACCGGTGCGCATGACCAGCTCGGCACCGGAGGCGACGAGGGCGGCGGCCGGCAGGGTCAGGCCCCAGGCGATGAACATGCGGGTGGCGGTGGACCAGCGGACCACGCCGCCCTTGCGTCCCAGGCCCGCACCCATGACCGCGCCGGAGCACGCGTGGGTGGTGGAGAGGGAGAAGCCGAGGGAGGAGGAGGCCAGGATGACGCTGGCGGCCGAGGTCTGGGCGGCGAAGCCCTGCTGCGGCTGCAGGTCGGTCAGGCCCTTGCCCATGGTGCGGATGATGCGCCAGCCGCCCAGGTAGGTGCCCATCGCGATGGCCATACCGGCGGAGACGATGACCCAGACCGGCGGGTTCGAGCCGGGCGCGAGCGCGCCTCCGGCGACGAGTGCCAGAGTGATGATGCCCATCGTCTTCTGCGCGTCGTTGGTGCCGTGCGCGAGGGAGACGAGGCTGGCCGAGGCGATCTGACCGGCGCGGTAGCCCTTGGCGGAGGTCTTCTCGCCGACCTTGTTGCCCAGCTTGTACGTGACCTTGGCGGCGAGCATCGCGGCCAGACCGGCCACGAGGGGCGCGGCGATCGCGGGGATCAGCACCTTGGTGACGACGACGCTGCCGTTGACCGCGCCCATGCCGGCCGAGGCGACCGCGGCACCGATCAGGCCGCCCATCAGGGCGTGGGAGGAGCTGGAGGGAAGGCCGACCAGCCAGGTGACGAGGTTCCAGAGGATCGCGCCGACCAGGGCGGCGAAGATCACTTCTGGCTGGATGCCCTCCTCGTTGACCAGGCCCTTGGAGATCGTCTTGGCGACCTCCACGGACATGAACGCGCCGACGAGGTTGAGCACGGCGGACATGGCCACCGCCGTCTTGGGCTTGAGGGCGCCAGTCGAGATGGTGGTAGCCATCGCGTTGGCTGTGTCGTGGAAACCGTTCGTGAAGTCGAACACGAGAGCGGTGATGATCACGATCCCGAGGAGAAGCGTTATGTGCTCCATTTACCCAGGCTTCTGTTTGACGTCAGTGGCTCGGCGACCGTAGGCAATCTGGATGAACGGAAGGTGAACTGATGCGGGCTTAATGGTGTCTCCACCTGGGGTGCGATCAGGTCATTCGTCCCGATTCTGTCGTAGCTATCCAGATAAATGCACGTCAAAGCAGGGTGAACGAACCCCTCCGCGAGTGGCCTCTGGCTGATCGGCCACCGCCTCCGGGGCATCGAAAGAGAGCTAGATCACCTCGCTCTCGGCGACCGTCGGAACGATCGCCTCCGGTGGCCCGCCGAAGCCCGCGCCTCGACACTGGAGCAGTGCGTACCGCGACAGCGACGGCAGCGGCCGTCACCACCACCCTCCTGGGCACCGCCGTGGCCGCTGTCGCGGCCGGCCGGTACGCCGCCGACGTGGCCCTGCGGCCCCAGCCCGGGCGCCCGCTGCCCGGCAGTCCGCGCCTGAGCGTCCACTCCACCGCCGCCGGCCGGGTCGTGCTGACCCGCTCGCTCGGCTCCCTGCGCCCCGGTACGTACGGACTCGACGCCCCCGGGGTGCACGCCGTGGTCGGCCCCGTGCTCCCCGACGCCGAGCACGGCCCGGACACCGTCGTACGCCGGCTCCTCGCCGTCACCCACGGCAGCCTCGACCCCGGCACCCGCGTCACCCTGACCCCCCAGGTCCACCTCGGGAACCCGCGCACCGCCCTCGGGCTCGACCACGCCGACGTCGACGTGCCCGGGGAGCTCGGCGCCCTGCCCGCCTGGTTCGTGCCCGAGGCCCGCGACACCTGGGTCATCACCGTGCACGGGCTCGGCGCCGGCCGCGAGCACCCGATGGTGGTCATGCCCTTCCTGCACCGGCACCGGCTGCCCGTCCTGGACCTGGCCTACCGCGGCGACCTCGGTGCCCCCGCCTCCCCGGACGGCCTCGGCCACCTCGGCGAATCGGAGTGGCGGGACCTGGACGCCGCCATCCGCTACGCCCTGCGCTACGGCGCCCGCCGCGTGATCCTGCACGGCTGGTCCACCGGCGCCACCATGGCCCTGCGCGCCGCCGAGCGCTCGGCGCTGGCCGGCCGGATCGCCGGGCTGGTGCTGGACTCTCCCGTATTCGACTGGCACACCACCCTGCGCGCGCTCGCCGCGGCCCGCCACACCCCGGCCCCGGTGCTCCCGCTCGCGGTCCGGGCCGCCGAGAGCCGCTCGGGACTGCGCGCCGACCACCAGGCGCCCCTGGCGGACCCGGGCACGCTGCGCCTCCCCGTACTGATCTTCCACGGCCCGGACGACACCCTCGCCCCCTGGGAGCCCTCGCGGCGGCTCGCCGCCGCCCGCCCCGACCTCGTCACCCTGCACCCCGTGCGTCAGGCCGGCCACGGCGCGATGTGGAACGCCGACCCGGCCGGATACGAGGAGGCCCTGCGGCGCTTCCTCACCCCCCTCATGTGAACGCGTGTGAACGCGTGTGAACACTCGTCTGAGTGCTCGCGTGAGTGCTCGAGTGCGTTCTCACGTGCACTTTCTTGTGAAGGGGATGTGGCGGCGAGAGCCCTGTGGGTGACTTGCCCCGGTCTGGACCTCGGGCCGGCCTTGGAAACGGCTGGTTCCGTTTGGGCTTTCGGCCAGTGACGGGCGAGACTGCTTCCGTGACGTCCCGAAAGCCTGATGAGCAGTTGGCTCGCGACTCCAGACTCCGACTCGTCTACCCGAGGTCCGTTAGTACGGCCCGCAAGGCGGTGACGGACCGACGTACCCGGCCCGCCCCGAGGCCCCCGGCGGGCACCCCTGCCACGGCCGACCTCGCGAACCGGGCCCGTGCCTCGCTCGCCGACGCCGTACGACTGACCCGCTGGGCCGAACTCAACCTCGGTGCGGGCGACGGGGGCCGGCCCGCCCCCACGGGCGCCCTGCCCGCCGCCGACGTCGAACGCGCCGCCGGGGAACTGAACCTGACGCACGGCCAGATCAGAGTCGGCTGGGACCGCGCCCGGCTCGCCGGCCTGGTCGAGGTGCACGGAGGCCACGCCCGGCCCGGCTGGCGCCTGCGCGCCTGGGACCGCGACGACACCGCCGTACTGCGCGGCTGGGTCGCCCTCTTCGACGCCTGGTCCCTCGTGCACCCCGCCCCCGCCGACATCGCCCCCGCGGCCGTCGCCGAGGTCGTCGAGGCGATGCCCCAGCTGCTGTCCCTGCTCCAGCTCTCCGCCGGGCCGGTGACCGTCCCCGACCTCCTCGACCTGCTCGGGCAGCGCGTCACCGAACTGCGCGACGAGCGCTGCGAGGTCCCCTACGACGCCCTGCCGCAGGCGGCGCCCGACCAGCCGGACGCCGAGCCGGCGGCCGCCCCCGCGCCGCCCGTCCCGCTCGCCCGGCTGCTGCGCTGGGCGCTCGGCGGACTCGCCGCCGTGGACGCCGTCACCCTCGGCCCCGCACGGGCCGCGCTCACCCCGCTCGGCAGCTGGGCGGTCTGGGTCAAGCTGGAGCAGATCTGCGTGGCCGCGCAGAGCCCCGCCGGGAACATCGAGCAGTCCGCCGCCGCCATGCTGCACGGCTGCGCCCGGCTCACCCCGGGCCCGGCCCGCGCCGAGTACCAGGCCTGGCTCGCCGCCCGGCCCGTCCGCCACGCCGTCAGTGAGCTCCTGCTCGCCGCCCGCGGCGAGGACGCCCTGCTGCGCGGCCTCGCCTTCGAGGCGCTGCGCGTCGTCGGCGCCCCCGCCGAACCCGAGGTGCGCGCCGCCGTTCGCGAGCCCGCCCTGCGCCCCTACGCCCTGCTCTGGCTCGCCGAGCACGACGGGGTCGACCCCGACGAGGCGCAGGACGTCCTCACCGCCGAGGAGTCGACCTGGCTCTGGGTGGACACCGCGGCCGCCATCGCCGACCACGGCGAAGCCGACCTGCTGGCCCGCCACCTCGACTCGGCCGTCAGGACCACCGTCCCGAGGCTGCTGGACGAGGTCCGCGCGGTCGGCCACCCGCGCACCGTGCAGGTCCTGGTCGCGCTGGCGGCGGCCCACCCCGACCCGGCCCTGGCCAAGGCGGTCCGCCGGGCCGCCTTCCAGGTCCACACCGGCGGCGCGTAGCCCCGTACGAGCGAAGGCGGCGAAGGCGGAGACGTACCCGCCGCGGGTCTCAGACCTGCGGCGCGTACGTCCCGAAGCTCCAGATGTTGCCCTCGCCGTCCCGGGCCATGTAGTCGCGGGAGCCGTAGTCCTGGTCGGTGGGCTCCATCAGGATCTCCGCACCGTGCTCGGCGGCCCGCCGGTGGTGGGCGTCCACATCGTCGACCACGACATAGACCCCCGAGGGCCCCGCGTCCCCCATGGCCTTGTCGAAGACCCCGCCGGTGCCCTTGCTGCCCAGCATCACCACGCCGTTGCCGTAGGCCAGCTCCGCATGCACCACCGAGCCGTTCTCACCCTCGTACACCGCGACCTGGCTGAAGCCGAAGGCCTCGGTCAGCAGCTTGATGGCCGCCTTGGCGTCGCGGTAGACCAGCGTGGGACAGATGGACGGAACGCCTGCCATGACGATCACTCCCTCTCTTGACGGTGACCCACGTCACAGCATGGCAGGCGCTGCCGACAGTCAGCGGAAGGTGTTGCACTGGGCCATGTCACCGGTGCGGTAGCCCTGGTAGAACCACTGCTGGCGCTGCTCGGCCGACCCGTGCGTCCAGCTCTCGGGGGTCACCCGGCCCTGGAACTTCTCCTGGATCCGGTCGTCGCCGACCGCGGCCGCCGCGTCCAGGCCGTCCCTGATGTCCTGGTCGGTCAGGCTGGTGATCAGCGGCCGGCCGGTGGACTCGTCCGGGACCTTCGTCGCGTTGTGCGCCCACACCCCGGCGTAGCAGTCCGCCTGGAGCTCGACCTTGACGGCGTTGCTGTTCGCGCCCTGCTGCCCGTCCTGGGCCCGCTGGAGCGTTCCGGTCAGATTCTGGATGTGGTGCCCGTACTCGTGGGCGACGACGTACGCCTGGGCGAAGGGGCCGCCGCTCGCGCCGAACTTCGTCCGCAGGTCGTCGAAGAACCCCAGGTCCAGGTAGACCCGCCGGTCTGTGGGGCAGTAGAAGGGGCCGACCGCCGAGGTGGCCGCCCCGCAGGCGGTGTTCACCCGGCCGCTGAAGAAGATCGTCGACGCCGGGGCGTAGGTGCCGCCCCGCCTGGTGAACTCCTGCCTCCAGAAGTCCTGGGTGCTGTTGACCACCGCGACCAGCCGGCAGTCCTCCCGGGCGTTCGCGTCCCGCCCCTTCTTGCAGGTCTGCTCCACCTGACTCACGGAGGACGAGGCGGGCGCCGGCTCCTGGTCCCCGGACGAGAGCCCCAGCTGCTCGGGTCCCACACCGAACAGGAGGCCCAGGACCAGCGCGATCAGTCCGACGATGCCGCCGCCGATCGTGGCCCTCCCGCCCGGGACGCGGCTGCCGCGCACGTCCTTGACCTCGGAGGTGTCCAGATCGGCGTCGTCGTCGAACTGCATCCCGCACCGCCCTCCATCCGTGCAGCCAGGGGGCCGCGTGGCCACCTGCGGCGAGTATCAACCCATTCATCCTGATACGCGCCCCGGCCCGCCGGTTCGGCCCATGAGCCGAACGAGGGACACGGCAGAGGGCGCCCGGGGCGTCCACCGGCCCGGAAAGTAGTTGCGCACCCCCGGTAGAATGTCTCTCATGGCAAATCTCCTCGCGGATTAGCGGCGTCGAAGCATCGCGTCCTGCCCCCCTTCCGCCGTCCCCACCGCCCTGGAGTATTTCCGTGATCACCGCCACCGGCGTCGAGCTGCGCGCCGGCGCCCGCGTCCTCATCGAGTCCGCCTCCTTCCGCATCGCCAAGGGCGACCGCATCGGCCTGGTCGGCCGCAACGGAGCCGGCAAGACCACCCTCACCAAGTGCCTCGCGGGCGAGGGCCAGCCCGCCGCCGGCTCCATCACCCGCTCGGGCGAGGTCGGCTACCTCCCGCAGGACCCGCGCACCGGCGACCTGGACGTGCTGGCCAGCGACCGGATCCTGTCCGCGCGCGGCCTCGACGTCCTGCTCAAGAAGATGCGGATGAACGAGGAGCGCATCTCCAGCGGCGCCGGCGCCACCCGTGAGAAGGCGCTGCGCCAGTACGAGCGCCAGGAGACCGAGTTCCTCACCAAGGGCGGGTACGCCGCCGAGTCCGAGGCCGCGACCATCTCGGCCGCCCTCGGGCTGCCCGACCGGGTCCTCGGCCAGCCGCTGCACACCCTCTCCGGCGGTCAGCGACGCCGCGTCGAGCTCGCCCGGATCCTCTTCTCGGACGCCGACACCCTGCTCCTCGACGAGCCCACCAACCACCTCGACGCCGACTCGATCGTCTGGCTGCGGGACTACCTGAAGAACTACCGCGGCGGCTTCGTCGTGATCTCCCACGATGTCGACCTGGTCGAGACCGTCGTCAACAAGGTCTTCTACCTGGACGCCAACCGCTCCCAGATCGACGTCTACAACATGGGCTGGAAGCTCTACCAGCAGCAGCGCGAGGCCGACGAGAAGCGCCGCAAGCGCGAGCGCCAGAACGCGGAGAAGAAGGCCGCGGCCCTGAACTCGCAGGCCGACAAGATGCGCGCCAAGGCCACCAAGACCGTTGCCGCGCAGAACATGGCCAAGCGCGCCGACCGGCTGCTCGCCGGCCTGGAGGCCGTCCGCGTCTCCGACAAGGTCGCCAAGCTGCGCTTCCCGGACCCGGCGCCCTGCGGCAAGACCCCGCTGACCGCCGAGGGCCTCTCGAAGTCGTACGGCTCGCTGGAGATCTTCACCGACGTCGACCTGGCCATCGACAAGGGCTCCCGCGTCGTCATCCTCGGCCTCAACGGCGCCGGCAAGACCACCCTCCTGCGCCTGCTGTCGGGCACGGAGAAGCCGGACACCGGCACCGTCGTTCCCGGTCACGGCCTCAAGCTCGGCTACTACGCCCAGGAGCACGAGACCCTGGACCCGGAGCGCACGGTCCTGGAGAACATGCGGTCCTCCGCGCCCGACCTGGACCTGGTCGCCGTCCGCAAGACGCTCGGCTCCTTCCTCTTCTCCGGGGACGACGTGGACAAGCCCGCCGGGGTGCTCTCCGGCGGCGAGAAGACCCGTCTGGCCCTGGCCACGCTGGTCGTCTCCTCGGCGAACGTGCTGCTCCTCGACGAGCCCACGAACAACCTCGACCCCGCCAGCCGCGAGGAGATCCTGGGCGCCCTGCGCACGTACAAGGGCGCGGTCATCCTCGTCACGCACGACGAGGGCGCCGTCGAGGCGCTGGAGCCGGAGCGGATCATCCTGCTTCCGGACGGCGTCGAGGACCTGTGGGGCCCGGACTACCGGGACCTGGTCGCCCTCGCCTGACCGCCCGGCCGCCCGGTCGCCTGCCGATCCGGTGCTGATCCGGTGCTGATCCAATTCCTTATGGATCATTCGGCTCAGGGGTGATCCATCATCTGAGTGAGACGGTCTCGTACCGTTGCACGTCGTACGACGGCCCCGGTCGCGCTCCCAAGAGTGCGCGACCGGGGCCGTCCGTCTATCCGTTTCCCGCCCCTGACCTGGTGATTCCCGATGAGGGCGGCGGAGTGTGACGGAGGTCATGCAGCGGAAGAGAAGATTCCGTTCTGCTCGGGTGTCCACCCCTCGGGAAATGCGGCCGTACCGACCTTGCGGAATGGGTGGCCAGGAAGCGTGGGAGGGGTGATCATGAGAAGTCCAGAGCGCACTTCCCATGAGGAGGCACGGGTGGCCGAGACTCTGAAGAAGGGCAGCCGGGTAACCGGCGCCGCGCGCGACAAGCTCGCGGCAGACCTGAAGAAGAAGTACGACTCCGGTGCGAGTATCCGGGCACTGGCCGAAGAGACCGGCCGGTCCTATGGATTCGTCCACCGGATGCTCAGTGAGTCCGGGGTTTCGCTGCGCGGTCGCGGTGGCGCGACGCGGGGCAAGAAAGCGGCTACGGCCTGACCCTGGTCCCATCGGTTCCGACGCTCGAACGTTTCACACGGCTTCAAAGGCTTCACATGGTCCAACGTTTCCTTCGGTGACCCCCGGTCGGCCTCCCGGTCGACTGGGTGGTTACTGTGCAGTCACTTAGGCCGGCTTTGCGGCCGACTGCACACCGGAGGCATACAGATGACTCTGCTCGACAAGGACGGCGTACGACTCACCGTCGACGGCTCGCTCGCCACGGTGACACTGACCAATCCGGCCAAGCGAAACGCCCAGTCCCCCGCGCTCTGGCGGGCTTTGGCGGAGGCCGGAAGGTCGTTGCCGGGCACCGTCCGGGTCGTCGTGCTGCGCGGCGAGGGCAAGTCCTTCTCCGCCGGGCTCGACCGGCAGGCGTTCACCCCCGAGGGTTTCGAGGGCGAGCCGTCCTTCCTCGATCTGGCACGCGGTTCGGACGAACTGCTCGACTCCACGATCGCCGAATACCAGGAGGCATTCACCTGGTGGCGGCGTAACGACATCATCTCCGTCGCTGCGGTGCAGGGGCACGCGATCGGCGCCGGCTTCCAGCTCGCGCTCGCGTGCGACCTGCGCGTGGTCGCCGACGACGTGCAGTTCGCCATGCGCGAGACCAGCCTGGGGCTGGTCCCGGACCTGGCCGGCACCCAGCCCCTCACCTCCCTGGTCGGCTATGCCCGCGCCCTGGAGATCTGCGCCACGGGCCGCTTCGTGCATGCCGAGGAGGCCGAGCGGGTGGGCCTCGCCAACCTCGTGGTCCCCGTCGACGAACTCGACGCCGCGGTCCAGGACCTCACCACCGCCCTGCTGGCACCGCCGCGGGACGCCGTCGTCGAGACCAAGGCCCTGCTGCGCGACGCGCAGTCCCGCCCGTACGACGACCAGCGCACCGCGGAGCGCGCCGCCCAGGCCCGCCGCCTGCGCGACCTGGCGGGTCTCTCGGACTGAGCTGCGGCGCCGCTGCCGGGGCGGAGCCTTGGGGGCACCTCCCGGCGGTAGCCGGGGGAGGAACGGTTCCGGCCGACCGGCGTAGTCCCGGGGCGGCGGCGCGGTCACGCGCCTAACGTGGTGAGGAGTGAGTCCGCACGCGTGAAGGGACACTCCATGACCGAATCCGCATCAGGGGGCTCCTCCAGGGAAGCCGCCGACCGGGGCCGCACCACCATTGCCGACGGGGTGGTCGAGAAGATCGCCGGGCTGGCCGCGCGCGAGGTGGTCGGCGTGCACGCCATGGGCAGCGGCAGCGGGCTCTCCCGTACCTTCGGCGCCGTCCGCGACCGGGTCCCGGGCGGCGCGAAGGCCTCCGTCAGCCGTGGGGTCAAGGCGGAGGTCGGCGAGGTCCAGACCGCCCTCGATCTGGAGATCATCGTCGATTACGGCGTGTCGATCAGGGAGGTGGCCCGGGCGGTCCGTGAGAACGTCATCTCGGCGGTCGAGCGCATGACCAGCCTGGAGGTCGTCGAGGTCAACATCGCGGTCAGCGACGTCAAGCTGCCCGATGAGCCCGACGAGGAGCCGGAGTCCCGGCTCCAGTAGCCGAGAGGAGCCACGCAATGAGCATGGCGGTCGCCGGCATGTTCGCCGGCATGGCCCTGGCGTTCGCCGGATACTTCGGCGGCTTCGGAGCCTTCCTGCTGGTGGCGGCGCTGGGCGCCATCGGCTTCGTCGCCGGCCGGTTCCTCGACGGGGACCTGGAACCCGGGGACCTGTTCCGGCGCCGCGACGACCGGCGCGGGTGAGGCGCCGATGAGCACCCCGCCCAAGGCCCTCCCGCCCCGGGTGGCTCCCGCCGACCGGGGGGCCACCCGTATCGCCGACCGGGTCATCGCCAAGATCGCCGCCCAGGCCGCCCGGGAGGCGCTCGTCGCGCCGCCACCCCGGGCGGCGGCTCCGCACGCCACCGTCACCGTGCACCACGACATCGCCCGGGTACGGGTGAGCCTGGAGCTGGACTACCCCTCCGACATCGCCGCCCAGTGCGCGGCCGTACGCCGTCAGGTCGCCCTCCGGATCGAGGAGTGCGCGTCGATGTCCGTACCCGAGGTGGACATCGACATCGAGCACCTGCACTCCGCGCACGCCCGGCCCGCTGCCGGGCGGGACCGGCGGCTGCGGTGACCGACACCGTCCCCGGGGCCGCGCACGAACCGCGTGAACCGCACGCATCGCATGAACCGCATGAACCGCGCGTCCACCGGCTGCGCTCCGCCCGGCGGGTGCCAGCTGCGCTCACCGCGCTCGCCCTCCTGGGGGTGGCCGGCCTGTTCCTGTACGACCTGGCCGCCGTACGGGCCCACCGGCCCGGCATGAGCTGGCGCCGCGAGCTCGCCCGGCAGCTGGACCGGCACACCCCGGCCGACCTGAGCGTGCTGCTGGGCGGCGGTGCCCTGGCCGTCGCCGGGGCGGTGCTCCTGCTGCTGGCGTTCACCCCCGGGCTCCGCGGGATCCTGCCCATGCGGACTCCGGACGGCGACACCGGGCTGCGGGCCGGGCTCGGGCGCAAGGACGCCGCGCAGGTACTGCGGGACCGGGCCATGGAGGTGTCCGGGGTGCGCTCGGTCCGGGTCAAGGTGGGCCGCTCCCGCATCGGGGTCCGGGCCACCTCGCACTTCCGCGAACTGGACGACGTACGGGCCGACCTGGACGCGGTCCTCGCCGTCGGCGTCGAGGAACTCGGCCTCGCACACCCGCCGCACCACCCGCACGTCCGGGTCAGGAGGTGACGGGATGCTCGGGGCGGTGAACCGCATCCTGCTGGCCGTGACGGGCCTGGTCCTGCTGGCGGCCGGTGCCTCGGTGCTCGCGGCGTCCTGGCCGTTCGGCGGCCGCCACGCGCCGCTGCTGACCGAGGAGACCCGGCGCAGGTACTGGCATGCCGACGGCTGGTGGAGGTGGGCGGTGATCGCCGGCCTCGGGCTGTGCGTGCTGCTGTTGCTGTGGTGGCTGCTGTCCCAGCTGAGGCGTTCGCGGCTGCAGGCGGTCGACGTGGACACCGGGGACGGGGCGTTCGCCCTGCTGAGGGGGCGCGCCCTGGAGGAGGCGGTGGCGGCGGAGGCCGGGGCCCTGGACGGGGTCGCCCGCTGCCGGGTCGCGCTGCGCGGCAGGCGGGGATCGCCCGCACTGCGCATCGCGCTGGAACTGGAGCCCCACGCCGTCCCCGCCGACGTCTTGGCCGCCCTCGCGGGCCCGGTCCTGACCCACGCCCGCACCTCGGCGGGCCTCGCCGCACTGCCGACGGAGGCCCGCCTGAAGGTGACGTCACACCGGGCCCAGCGCGTCACGTAGGCCGGCGGACAGCGGGTCAGAAGCCGTGCCGGGAGCCGCCGTCGACCGGGAGCATGATGCCCGTCAGATACGAGGCCGCCGGGGAGAGCAGGAACGCCGCCGCGCGGCCGAACTCCTCCGGGGTGCCGTAGCGCCGCAGCGGGATGCGGGACTCGTGCCCCGCCCGGGCCGCCTCCGCGTCCCCGGACAGGGCGTCGAGCTCCCGCACCCGGTCGGTGTCGATCCGCGCCGGGAGCAGGCCGACGACCCGGATCCCGCGCGGGCCGAGGTCCACCGAGAGGGACTTCGCGAAGCCGGCCAGGCCCGGGCGCAGGCCGTTGGAGATGGTCAGGCCGGGGATCGGCTCGTGGACCGAGCCCGACAGGACGAAGCCGATGACCCCGCCCTCGCCCAGCTCGGCGGCGGCCGCCCGGGCGAGGCGGACCGCGCCCAGGAAGACCGACTCGAAGGCGGCCGACCACTGTTCGTCGGTGTTGTCGGCCGCGAGGCCCGGGGCCGGGCCGCCGACGCTGATGAGGATGCCGTCCAGGCGTCCGAAGCGCTCGCGCGCGGTGGCGACGAGCCGCCCGGCCACCGCCGGGTCGGAGTTGTCGGCCGCCACACCGGCCGCGTTCGGGCCGAGCGAGGCGGCGGCGTCGGCCGCCCGCTTCTCGTCACGGCCCGTCAGGAGGACCTTCGCGCCGTCGGCGGTCAGTTCCCGGGCGGCGGCGAAGCCGAGGCCGCGCGTGGCCCCGGTGACGATGTAGACACGGTCCTTCAGTCCAAGATCCATGCCGACACGCTACGCCGTCGCGGGCTCCCGCTCGGCGCCGGATCCGGATCCGGCCGCCTGCTCCTCGCGCTCTCGCTTCTCGCGCCGTACGAGGACCACCCAGCCCACCGGGACCGCGGACGCGAACAGCCACCACTGGACGGCGTACGCCATGTGCGCGCCGATCGAGTCGTGGTCGGGCTCGGCGACCATCTGGGGGCTGCCGTCGGCCGGCGCCGGGCCGGTGAGCTCCAGGTAGCCGCCGAGGACGGGCCTGCCCAGGGACTCGGACTGCTGCGTGCTGTTGATCAGCATCACCTGGCGGTCCGGCAGGCCCTTGCGGTCCTTGATGCCGCTGCCGGCGCTGGTCTCGTCGGCCTTCAGCCGGCCGGTGACCGTGACCTCGCCCGAGGGGGCGGCCGGCACCGGCGGGTACGCGCGGGGGTCGTCGCCGCCCGGCACCCAGCCGCGGTTGACGAGCACCACCCGGCCGTCGCCGAGGACGAGCGGGGTCAGGACGTGGAAGCCGACCTTGTCGTCGTTGTCGGTCCGCATCCGGACGACCACCTCGTGCGCGGTGTCGTACGTGCCGGTCGCGGTGACCGCCCGCCAGAAGTCCGCGCGGGGGACCCGGTGGCCGGGGGAGGTGACCTCGGTCATGGGGACCGGCTTCGCCCGCAGGTTCGCGTCGATGAGCTGGTTCTGCGCGACCCGGTGCTCATGGCGGTGGAACTGCCAGAACCCCAGCTTGATCATCACGGGGATGAGGACGAGGGCGATGAGGGTGAGGCACACCCACTGCCGGGTCAGCACAAAGCGGTACACGCCCACGACGGTACCCCCAGCGGGGTCGGCCCCGTACGGCCGGGTGGCCGTACGGGGCCGACGCGGACGTCAGACGCGGTCGACGATGCCCACCTTCCCCTCCGCACGGGCGCAGTGCGCCCCGCAGTACCACTGCCCCTCGACCTCGACGCCCTGTCCGATGATCTGGACCCGGCAGTGCTCGCAGACGGGCGCCATGCGGTGAATGGCGCAGGAGAAGCAGTCGAAGACGTGCACGGCGCCCTGCGCGTGCACCTCGAAGGACATGCCGTAATCGTTTCCGCAGACCTCACAACGTGCCATGCGCCGAATGCTGCGCACGGCGGCGGACCGGAACAAGATCCACCGGGGTGAGTCGCCGCGCCGGCACCCACCCGGCGCAATCGGGGATCAGTCCGCGGGGCGCTCGGCGGCTCGGTCGGCGGCGCGGTCCCCGGCCGCCGCGACGTCCCGCAGCAGCTGGGTGAAGGCGGCCTCGTCGACCACCGGCGTGCCGAAGGACTTCGCCTTGACCGTCTTCGAGGTCGCCGAGTCCGGGTCGTTCGTCACCAGCAGGCTGGTGAGCCGCGACACGCTCGTCGCGATGTGCAGGCCCGCCTCGACCGCGCGGTCCTCGAGCAGCTCCCGGTCCACGGAGGTGTCGCCGGAGAAGGCGATCCGCATGCCCTGCTTCAGCGGCTTGCCGTCCTCGTAGCGCCCCGGGTTCGGGTGCGGGCACGGCGGCCGCTTGCGCGAGGGCCGCCAGCTGCCGCCCCGGTAGGAGGCCTGGTAGCCCACCCGCGGGGTGGCGGGGGAGTCCGACCACTCCGTCAGCGGCCGGCATTCCAGCAGGGGCAGCCGTACGCCGTCCCGCGCGGCCGCGTGCAGGGACGGACGGAACGCCTCCGCCAGCACCCGGGCGTCGTCGAGCGCGTGGTGGGCGCGCTGCTGGACCACGCCGAAGTGCGCGGCGAGCGACTCCAGCTTGTGGTTGGGCAGCGGGAGGTTCAGCTCCTTCGACAGGGCGATGGTGCACAGCCGCTGACGGACCGGCGCGGTCTCGGCGGCCCGCGCGTACTCCCGGGCGATCATCTGCCAGTCGAAGATGGCGTTGTGCGCGACCAGCACCCGGTCCGCGAGCCGGCCGGCGAACTCTTCGGCGATGTCCTTGAAGAGCGGTGCGCCGGAGAGCATGTCGCTGGTGAGACCGTGGATCCACACCGGCCCGGGATCCCGCTGCGGGTTGACCAGGGTGTACCAGTGGTCCTCCACATTGCCCTGCGCGTCGAGCCGGTAGACGGCGGCGGAGACTATCCGGTCGTCGCGAGCGAGCCCGGTGGTCTCCACGTCGACGACCGCGTACCCCTGTGGGTACGCGGTCGGCCACATCGTCTCTGCGGTCGTACGGTCGTCGAGCATGGTCACAGAGGATATCGGCCCCGACTGACAGCTGTGGCCCGAAGGCCTCGAGGCCCTCTCCGGGACGAGCCGGCGCGGAGTTCAGCCCAGGGCGGCGACGAGGTCGCCCGCCGCGAGCTGTTCGAGGCCGCAGCCGTCAACGGGCCCCGGCAGCAGGCGGTATACGGAGCCGCTCGCGCGGGACGGCGCGACATCGCCGTCGACCAGCGCGAGGAAGGCGGACCGCCCGGAGGCGGCGCGGCCCGCGAGGGCGTCGACCGCCGCCGAGCGCACCAGGTCCTCCGGGTCGCACAGCCCGACCACGCGGGCGGCGAAGGCCGCGGTGTCCTCGTCCACCCGCCGCCGGAAGGTCCACAACTCGTCGGGGTCGGCGGGCCGGGGTGTGCGGCGCATCACGGTCACCTCGGGGCAGCGGGCGGCCGCATGCCAGCCCGCCAACTCCCACAAGGTGGTGCGCCCGGTGGAGAAGTGCTCGAAGAGGTCGCGCCCGACGCGGGCCAGATCGACGACGTGCGTCCGCACACTGTGGTGGCCCTCGTCCTTCGGCAGGTGGACGTCGGTCCACAGGAACCCGCGCCGTTCGAGGTCGACGAGGAGCGGTACGTGGATCCGCGAGTTGCCGACCAGGTCGTACCGCTGGCGGACGGTCCGCGGGTCGTAGCGGGAGGTGCGGCCGGTGCGGCCCGGCAAGGCCATGAACCCGGCGAAGGCGTCGGGCAGCAGCTCGAAGGGGATGTTGTTGAAGCTGAAGACGACCGGCATGACGAAGCGCACGCCCAGGTCTGCGACGGCGTCCAGGTCGATGTCCACGTACTCGCTGGCGCCGTGCGGCGCGGGCGCCGAGACGAGGTCCCCGGAGTGGACCACGGCGCCGTCGCCGTAGACGAGGTGCGTGTAGTCGCAGTGGCCCACGCGGTTCCAGTCCGCGTCGAACAGCACCACCGACAGGTCCAGGTCCACCCGCTTCCTCGGCGGTTCCATCCAGTGCAGGAACATGCGCAGCACCTCACCGTCGGGCAGCGCCTGGAAGCTGCCCTTGGGGACGGTGACCAGGGCCTTCGCCGAGGCCCGCTCGGCGGACGGGACGTGGAGATGGGCCAGGCGCGAGTCGATGACCGCCACGTCGTACGGGTCGGCAGCGGCGAGCCGACGCAGCACCTCGGCCTCGAACAGCGCGCACACGGAACGGGTCACGGCCTCGGCGAGCGGGGCCCGGTCCTCCGCCCGGGTGAAGGAGTGCGTGACCTGCCCGCGGGGGAAGAACACCCGCCGTGTGCGCGGCAGATGGCGGATCCGCAGCTGCCCGAGCGCGGACAGCAGCGGCCCCGGGCCCACCTTCGGGAGCCGCTGTTCCAGTACCTCGGCCACCTGCGGGGGCAGGGCCTCGGCCGCGTACAGCCGCAGCAGGTGGTCGAGGCGCCGGACGAGTTCGCCGGGCCGCTCGGCCAGGACGGCGAGGGCGCGGTCCGGGTCGCCGCCGCGCAGGGCCTCCTCGGCCCGGCCCTTCCAGGTGGCCGCCCGGATCCGGCCGCCGTCGATGCGTACGGCGTCCGGGTGCGCGGCGGCGGTGGCGAGCAGGGCGGTGACGAGGGCGGTGCCCGTGCCGGTGCTGGTTCCGCGCAGCACGGCGAAGGCGAGCGCGGCACGCGGGTGGCGGGCGTACTGCTCGAAGGGGTGGAGGATCTCGGCGGCGCGCTTCCACAGGTCGGCGTGGCGCAGGACGTCCTCGACGAGCAGGACCGGGTCGAGCGAGTCCAGGACGGCGAGCAGTTCGCGGCGCAGCGGCCGGGGCAGCGACCGCAGCCGCGGCGGTTCCAGCAGGTCGGCCTCGCCGCCGGACCACACGGCGAGCAGGCGGAGCACGTCGGTCGCGGTGGTGAGCCGCTCGGGCAGCAGGGCCCGGACGGCCGCGTGGGTGCGGCGTTCGCGCAGCAGGCTGCCGAGGAGCAGGGCCTTGGTCTCCCGTACGGGTACGGCATCGGGGAGCCAGCCGAGGTCGGCGGGGGCGTGGGCGAGGAGGACCCGGGTCTCCTCGGTGTCCTGCGGGGAGAGGGGGGTGCGGCGCGCGAGCAGTCTGCCGAGCGCGGTGACCGAGTCGCCCGCCCGGTCGGTGCCGAAGGACAGCAGGCGCAGCGGTCCCGCGTACCCGTCTCCTGCGGAGTCCGTCTCGCCCGTCTCGCCGATGGCGGCGGGCCGCAGGAACGGGTCGGCCGGGTCCACGCGCCGGTGGCAGACCGGGCAGCCCGTGTGGTCGGCGCCGTCCCAGCAGGTCCGGCAGACCAGGTGGGCGCACGGGGAGACGGGGTGGACGCTGCCCGCGGTCGCGCAGAGTACGCACGGCTGGTCCGGCCACTGCGCGAGCAGCGTGCGGACGCGGTCGACCCAGAGCCCGTGGGTGTCGTCGGGCACGGAGGCCGGGAAGGAGCGGAACAGTGGCATGTGGGTGCGGTCGGCGCCCAGGAGGGCGTCGATGTCGCGGACCAGCTGGGTGCCGGCCTGAGCCAGTCCGGTGGGGCCCAGCCAGGCGAGGGCGGCCCGCAGCGGGGCCGTCAGGGCGTGGCCCCGGTCGAGGAGTTCGGCCTCCAGGGCCGTCAGGCCCCCGGCTGTCGGCGGATCGCCCGGGCGCGGCCCGGCCTGGTCGACGTAAACGGTGTGCAGACGGCGCAACAGGACGGTCGACAGCTCGGGCAAAGGGGGGATTCCTCCGGAACCGGAAAGGGATGAGGGCGGGGGCGGAGAGGGGACGCGCTACGGGTGTCAGAGAAGGTGAGAAGGAAGCACGTCGCGGAGCCGCCCCCGCGCAGCAGATGCAACCACGGCAGGCGGGCGCGCGCACATGATTTACCGCGGCGCCGCCGAGGGTGCCAGCAGAGCCTGCACGAGGGCCCGTACGGAGAGCAGGAAGAGCCGTTCCGGGTCGGCCGGGCGGGCCAGCGCGCGGGCGAGCGCCGGGTCGTGGGGGGCGGCGACCGGGTCCCAGAGCTCGCTCTCGGCGGGGGACTGGGCCGGCGCGCGCTCGCGATTGCGCTCGACGAGCAGGAAGCCGACGATCTGGAACTGGATCGCGCGCACCGCGTCGGCGGCCCGGGCGCCGCGCAGTCCCGCGGCGTGCACCTCGTGCACCAGGGCCTGCTGCGCGGGCAGGAACATCCGCTCGGTGAGACCGCGTTCGTGGACCATCGCGATCAGGTGCGGGCGCTCGCGCAGTTCGCGGCGCAGGGTCCGGGCCACCGACAGGATCCGGTCGGCGGGGGTGCGGCCGGCGGGGAGGATCGCGCCCATCTCCTCGACGGTCCGCCGCACGAGGGCGTCGAGCAGTGATTCGCGGTTGCCGACGTGCCAGTAGATGGAGGTCACCGCGGTGCCCAGCTCCGCGGCCAGTTTGCGCATGGTGAGGGCGGCCGGGCCGTGCTGCTTGACCAGGGAAGCCGCGGCGTCCAGCACCTCGTCGCGGGTCAGCGTGCTTCTGGCCATGGATCCGGCCCACCCATCTGTCGAGTCTTTGGAACTGGCACAGTGTCAGTTCTGGTGCGTGCAGGGGTCTTTACCCTTCATCGGTGGCGGTGTAACTGTGTTACAGAACCGAACCGAAGGGTGGTGCGAGACATGGCACGCGTACGGTACGGAGCGCGGACCGAGGCCGAGATCGCGGCGTCGCGCGAGAAGAGTTCCAAGCTCCCCGACATCTGGTCCACCGGCGTGGTGGCCGTCTGGGAGAGCGACCCGGACGTGGTGGCGGCGGTCCTGCCCCCGCCGCTCAAGCCGGCCGACCGGCCCCTCGTACGGGCCAACATCAGCAAGGTCGACCTGCCCGGCTACCCCCTCGGCGCCGGCTCGGTGGCCGTCGCCGCCCAGCACGGCGGGGTCGAGGGCTGGTACCCGCTGGTCATGCCGATGACCCTCGAGCGCGCCCTGACCGGCGGCCGCGAGGTCTTCGGCGAACCGAAGAAGCTGGGCGAGGTCACCGTCGAGCGAGAGGGTCTCGTCGTACGGGCCGCGCTCGCCCGGCACGGCATCGCCTTCGTCGAGGTGCGCGGGGCGGTCGACCGTGAACTGCCGCTGCCCGAGCCCACCCAGAAGACCGACTTCTACTTCAAGTTCCTGCCCGCCGTGGACGGTTCGGGCTTCGACGTCGACCCGGTGCTCGTCCACTGCACCCGCAACGAGAAGGTCCGCAAGCTGGAGCACATCACCGGTGACGTGGTGCTCCGCGAGTCCATGTTCGACCCCGTGGCCGACCTACCCGTCCGCCGGATCGTGGAGATCACCATCGGCGAGAAGACCACCGACCAGAAGGGCAGGGTCGTCGAGCGGGTCAGCGCCCAGGCCCTGCTCCCGTACATCCACCAGCGGTACGACGACCCGATGCAGATCCTGGACGGACCGCCCGAGGGGAGTGTGTGACGTGCGAGTCGAACCGGGACAGGTGGCCGTCGTCACCGGCGCCGCCAGCGGCATCGGCCTGGCCATGGCCCGCCGCTTCGCCGCGGAGGGCCTGAAGGTCGTCCTCGCCGACGTGGAGGAAGGCGCGCTGCGCAAGGCCGCCGACGACCTCGCCGCCGACGGGGCCCAAGTGCTCGCCAGGCAGGTCGACGTCAGCGACCGCGACTCCGTGGTCTCCCTCGCCGACGCGGCGTACGAGACCTTCGGCGGGGTGCACGTGCTCTGCAACAACGCGGGCGTCGGCTCGGGCGCCGAGGGCCGGATGTGGGAGCACGAGCCCAACGACTGGAAGTGGGCCTTCTCCGTCAACGTGTGGGGCGTCTTCCACGGCATCCAGGCCTTCGTCCCCCGCATGATCGCGGCCGGGGGGCCGGGTCACGTCGTCAACACCTCCTCCGGGGACGGCGGCATCGCCCCGCTGCCCACCGCCTCCGTCTACGCCGTCACCAAGGCGGCCGTGGTCACCATGACCGAGTCCCTGTACGCCCACCTCAAGGCGGAAGGCGCGGCCGTCGGCGCCTCCGTCCTCTTCCCCGGACCGCACATGCTGCGCACCGGGCTGTGGGAGTCCCACCGCAACCGGCCCGACCGGTACGCGAAGCAGCGCCCGCGCAAGTCCCCGTACCGCAGCCTCGACCAGTACGAGGCGGCGATGAGACAGGCCGGGCACGAGGTGGCGTTCACCCCGGTGGAGGAGGTCGCCGAGCACGTCCTCGACGGCATCCGCGCCGACCGCTTCTGGATGCTCCCGGCGAGCGAGCACAGCGACCGGCAGATCCGCGCCCGGTCGCAGTCGATGCTCGACCGCGCCAACCCCGCCTACCTGGAAAGCTTCATCCTCGACTGAGGGGCGTTGCAGTGAGTGACACGCTAGGAAAAGACCCGGCCGAAGACCCGTACCTGATCATCTCCTCCGACTGTCACGCGGGCCTCCCCACGGAGCAGTACCGGCCCTACCTGGATTCCCGCTTCCACCCCCAGTTCGACGAGTTCCTCGGCGAGCGCGACGCCCGCCGCGCGGAGGCCACCCGGCTGGGCGTCCGCAACGAGGCCTTCGCCGAGAAGTGGTTCCACGACCACGAGGAAGGCCTCAAGGGCGGCTGGGACACCGGACAGCGGCTGAAGGAACTCGACGGCGACGGCGTGGCCGCCGAGGTCGTCTTCCCCGACGCGGACGCCGTCGACAGCCAGACCGCGGCCCCCTTCGGGGTGGGCCTGGGCCTCTCCGGCGACCAGGACCCCGAGCTCGGCATGGCGGGCGCGCAGGCGCACAACCGCTGGCTCGCCGAGTTCGTGTCCGAGAATCCCGAGCGCCACTGCGGCGTCGCCCTGCTCCCCATCACCGGCGAGCCGTCGAAGGTCGTCGCGGAGATCCACCGGGCGAAGGAGTCCGGGCTGGGCGCCCTGATGATCCCCGCGATGTGGGTGGACAAGGCCCCCTACCACGACCGCCGTTACGATCCCGTCTGGGCGGCCGCGGCCGAGACGCAGATGCCGGTCGTCACCCACTCCGGGTCCTCGCCGCGCCACGAGTACGGGGACCACCTGGGCATCTTCGTCTCCGAGGTCACCTGGTGGCCGGCCCGCCCGCTGTGGTTCCTGCTGTGGTCCGGGGTCTTCGAGCGCCACCCCGGCCTGAAGTTCGGCGTGGCGGAATCGGGCTGCTGGTGGCTGCCGAACCAGCTCTGGTTCATGGACCGCCTCTACCTCGGGGCACACGGCGGCAAGAAGCTCTCCCCGTTCGAGGAGCTCAAGCGCCCGCCGAGCGAGTACCTGGACCGGCAGGTCTTCATCTGCGCGACGAACACCAAGCGCCGGGAACTGGCCCAGCGCTACGAGATCGGCGTGGACAACATCCTGTGGGGCTCGGACTTCCCGCACCCCGAGGGCACCTGGCCCGACACCCGGAACTGGCTGCGCAAGACCTTCCACGACATCCCGGTCGCGGAGACCCGCCGGATGCTGGGGCTGGCGGCGGCCGAGGTCTTCGGCTTCGACACGGAGAAGCTCGCCCCGATCGCCCGCCGGATCGGCCCCACCCCGGCCGAGCTGGGCCAGTCCCCGGACCAGTCGGCGGTGGAGGCCTCCTGGGCCCGCTCCCGCGAGGTGGGCCGGCACTGGCTGACGGAGCACGACTTCCCGGTGCTGGGGGTCTCGCGATGACCGGCGACCGGTACACCGTGATCTCGGCGGACTGCCACGCGGGCGCCGACCTCCTGGACTACAAGCCGTACCTGGAGAAGCGTCACCACGACGACTTCGACGCCTGGGCCGCCACCTACGTGAACCCGTACGAGGACCTCCTCGCGGACACGGCGGACCGGAACTGGAACTCCCGGCGCCGGCTGGCCGAGCTGGAGGCGGACGGCATCGTCGCCGAGGTCGTCTTCCCCAACACCATCCCGCCGTTCTTCCCCAAGGCCTCCCTGATGGCCCAGCCGCCGACGGCAGCGGAGTACGAGATGCGCTGGGCCGGGCTCCAGGCCCACAACCGCTGGCTGGCGGACTTCTGCGCGGACGCGCCGGGCCGCCGGGCAGGCGTGGTCCAGATCCTGCTGAACGACGTGGACGCGGCCGTGAAGGAGATCCGCCGTACGAAGGAGGCGGGCCTGACGGGCGGCATCCTGCTGCCCGGAGTCCCGCCCGGCTCGACGGTCCCGGAGCTCTACTCGGCCGACTACGACCCCATCTGGGCGGTGTGCGACGAACTGGACGTGCCGGTCAACCACCACGGCGGCTCGGCCTCGCCGCCCCTGGGGGACGAACCCGCCGCCCGCGCGGTCTTCATGGTCGAAACCACCTGGTTCTCGCACCGCGCCCTGTGGCACCTCGTCTTCGGCGGCACCTTCCGCCGCCACCCGGGCCTCAAGCTGGTCCTGACGGAGCAGGGCTCCGGCTGGATCCCGGGCGTGCTGGAGATGCTGGACTACTACCACGGCCGGCTGGTCGCGGCCTCGGCCACGGCCGAGTCCAAGTTCGGGGCGGGCCTCGCCGAGGCGATGGGCAAGGGCCCGAGCGAGGTCTGGCGGGACAACTGCTTCGTGGGCGCGAGCTTCATGCGCCCCCACGAGGTCCCGCTGCGGGAGCGGATCGGCCTCGACAAGATCATGTGGGGCAGCGACTACCCCCACGACGAGGGCACGACCCCGTTCTCCCGCGAAGGCCTCCGCATCGCCTACGCGGGCCTCCCGCGCGCCGAGGTCGCCGCGATGGTCGGCGGCAACGCGGCCCGCGTCTACGGCTTCGACCTCCCGCTGCTGGACGCGGTGGCGGCGAAGTGCGGCCCCCGGGTCTCGGAGATCGCGGAACCCCTGACCGAGATCCCCCCGGAGGCCACCAGCCCGGCCTTCGCCCGCGGCGGCTCGGTCCGCGTCTGGTGACGGGCCTCCGCCGGGGCGGATCACGGAAGGCATACGTGATCCGCCCCGGCGGGATCGTGCTCTCGCGAACCATCGGTAACCCCGATGGATACCGATCGGTAACAACCTCTAGCGGTGCCCCCGGAGGCGCCTCTATGGTGCGGTCATGCCGAACCTGCCCGATGTCGTGCTGTGGTCCATACCGGCCTTCGTGCTGCTCACCGTCCTGGAGGTGGTGAGCTACCGGCTCCGTCCCGACGAGGACGCCGCCGGGTACGACACCAAGGACGCGGTCACGAGCGTCACCATGGGTCTCGGCAGCATCGGATTCGACCTGCTGTGGAAGATCCCGGTCGTCGCGGTCTTCACCGCGGTCTACGAACTCACCCCGCTGCGGGTGCCGTTCCTGTGGTGGACCGCCCTGCTGATGCTGCTCGCCCAGGACTTCCTGTACTACTGGCAGCACCGCGGCCACCACGTCATCCGCATCCTGTGGGCCTGCCACGTGGTCCACCACAGCAGCCGGCGGTTCAACCTCACCACCGCCCTGCGCCAGCCCTGGACCAGCGCCACCACCTGGTGGTTCTACCTGCCCATGGTGGCCCTCGGCGTGCACCCCGCGGCGATCCCGTTCTGCTACGGGATCAACCTCCTGTACCAGTTCTGGGTCCACACCGAGCGCATCGGGAAGCTGCCCCGCCCCTACGAGTACGTCTTCAACACCCCCTCCCACCACCGCGTCCACCACGCCTCCCAGGGCGGATACCTGGACCGCAACTTCGGCGGGATCCTGATCATCTGGGACCGGATGTTCGGCTCCTGGGTGGGGGAGACGGAGCGGCCCGTCTACGGGCTCACCAAGAACATCGGCACCCACAACCCGCTGCGCGTGGCCACCCACGAGTACGCCGCCATCGCCCGCGACGTACGGGCGGCCCGCAGTTGGCGCGAGCGCGCCGGACGCGTCTTCCGCGGCCCCGGCTGGCAGCCCGCCCCGGTCCCGGCCGCCGCCCCGGCCCCCGCCGCGCAGGCCGCTCCGGAGCACGCGGCATGAGCGCCGCCGCCTCCCGTACGCCGTCCTGGGCCCGCCCCGTCCCCGAACGGGGCGCAGCCGCCGCCCGCGCGCTGCTCGCCGCCTTCGCCGCGGCCACCGTCGCCGACCTCGGCTCGCTGCTCGCCGGCTGGCACCTCGGGCACGTCCTCGCCAAGCCGCTGCTGATGCCGCTGCTGGTGGCGTACGTGATCACCCGCCGCGCGCCCCGCCTGCTGGTCGCCGCCCTGCTGTTCGGCTGGGGCGGGGACCTAGCCCTGCTCTTCGACGCCGAGCCCGCCTTCCTGATCGGCATGGGCTCCTTCGCCGCCGGCCACGTCTGCTACCTCGTGCTCTTCGGCCGGCGCGCCGCCAACCCCCTGCTCGGGGGCGCGTACGGCCTCGCCCTCCTCGGGACCATTGGTCTCATGTGGGCGGACCTCCCGGCCGATCTGCGCATCCCCGTCGCCGGCTACAGCCTGCTGCTCACCGCCATGGCCTTCCGCTCCAGTGCCCTCGGGCTGCGGGCCGGGATCGGCGGGGCGCTGTTCCTGCTCTCCGACACGCTCATCGCGACCGGGGTCGCCGAGTGGCCGCAGCTGCCCCGGCCCGACTTCTGGATCATGGCGACCTACCTGGCCGCCCAGTACCTGCTGGCCACGGGCACGCTCACCTCCGCGCAGGCGTACCGTATGACGGTCCCACAAGGGCAGCACAGCCAAGACTGAACCATCCCCGAGCCGGAGGACTGCCTCACCATGCGCGCCACCGTCATCCACGCCCCGCACGACATACGCGTGGAGGAGGTGCCCGACGCTGCGATCCAGCGCCCCGAGGACGCCGTCGTCCGCGTCCTGCGTGCCTGCATCTGCGGCAGCGACCTGTGGGCCTACCGCGGCGAGGCCGCACGTCAGCCCGGTCAGCGCATCGGCCACGAGTTCCTGGGCATCGTCGAGGAGACCGGCTCCGCCGTGTCCGGCCTGCGTGCCGGCGACCTCGTCGTCGCGCCCTTCATGTGGTCGGACGGCACCTGCGACTACTGCTCCGAGAGCCTCTTCACCTCCTGCGAGTACGGCGGCTTCTGGGGCTCGGTCGGCCACGACGGCGGCCAGGGCGAGGCCGTCCGCGTCCCGCACGCCGACGGCACCCTGGTGAAGCTGCCCGCCGAGGCCGCCTCCGACGACCACCTGCTCACCGGGCTGCTCGCGCTGTCCGACGTCATGGGCACCGGCCACCACGCGGCGCTGGGCGCGGGCGTGCGCAAGGGCTCCACGGTCGCCGTCGTCGGTGACGGCGCGGTCGGCCTGTGCGGCGTCCTCGCCGCAAAGCGCCTCGGCGCCGAGCGGATCATCGCGCTGGGCCGCCACACCGTACGTACGGACATCGCCAAGCTCTTCGGCGCCACCGACGTCGTCGCCGAGCGCGGCGAGGCCGCCGAGGCGGCCGTGCGCGAGCTCCTCGGCGGCCGGGGCGCGCACGCGGTCATCGAGGCGGTCGGCACCGAGCAGTCGATGCGCACCGCCGTGAACATCACCCGCGACGGCGGGGCCATCGGCTACGTCGGCGTGCCGCACGGCAGCGGCACCGGTCTCGACCTCGGCGTGATGTTCGACCGCAACATCACCCTGCGCGGGGGCGTGGCCCCGGTCCGCGCCTACATCCCGGAGCTGCTGGAGGACGTGCTCAGCGGAGCCATCGACCCGGCGCCGGTCTTCGACCGGGCCGTGTCCCTGGACGAGGTCCCGGAGGGCTACCGCGCGATGGACGACCGCAGCGCGCTCAAGGTGATGATCAAGCCCTGACGCCGCATGCGAGGCGCCACATGTGAGGCGCCACATGTGAGGCGCCACATGTGAGAGGGCCGGGCGGGGGTCACCCCCGCCCGGCCCTCTCGCGTACCAGGTGTTACTTCACGGCCTTCAGCGCGTCGACCACGCCGTAGCCGTAGTAGCCGGTCTGACCCCACTTGCTCTCGCAGGTGGTGGCGTCTATCAGCGCGCCCGTGGCGTCGTAGACCTGGGCCGGGCAGGCCGTCTTGGTGGCCTGGCCCTTGAGCATCGCCTGGAGCTGCGACGGCGTGGCCGACGGGTGCGCGCTCTTGAGCAGGGCCGCGACGCCCGCGACGTGCGGGGTGGCCATCGAGGTGCCCTGCTTGTAGCCGTAGCCGCCCGGGATGGTGGACAGCACGCGGCCGTTGGCGTCCGGGGTGGCCGGGACCTGCCACTTGTCGCCGCCGGGGGCGGCGACGTCCGCCACGCCCAGGCCGAAGCTCGAGTAGTACGACTTGAAGCCCTTGTCACCGGTCGCGGTCACCGTGACCACGCCCGGCAGCTGGGTCGGCACGTCGAGGCAGACCCGCGGGTCGATGGTGCGCGGCACCGGGGTGGTGTCGTTCGGGCTGGTGTCGTCGACGATCGAGTCGGCCGACAGGTCGAAGTTCTCGTTGCCCGCCGCGGCGACGTTCAGCACGCCCTTGCGCTGGGCGTAGTTGCTCGCCCGGGTGAGGGCCTCCACCAGCGCCTTCTGGTCGTCGTCCGTCTTGCAGTTGAAGTACCAGGGGTCGACGTAGTAGCTGTTGTTGGTCACCTCGATCCCCTTCTCGGCGGCGAACATGAAGCCGCAGACGACCGCCTCGGTGTAGAAGAGGCTGGTCCCGGGCTCGCTCACCTTGATCGCGGCGAGCTTCACACCGGGCGCGACACCGCTGACGCCCACGCCGTTGCGCGGGGCGCCGATGGTGCCGGCCACGTGCGTGCCGTGGTCGCTGCCGTCCACGTACGGGCGCCAGGCGCCCTCGGAGGTGTCCGGGACGCCGCCGACGCAGTTGGCCGACTGCTCCTTGGAGAAGTTCGCGGCGAGATCGGGGTGGGTGTCGTCGACACCCGTGTCGATGATGCCCACCGTGACGTCCGGGCTGCCATCGTTGATCTTGTGAGCCTGGTCGGCCTTGATCGCCCGCAGGTCCCACTGGTTGGACTCCAGCGGCTCCTGGCCCGGCGCCGCGTCCGCAGCCGCCTTGGCGGCGTCCGCCGCGCTGAGCTGCTGCGTCGTGCCCTCCTCGGTGGTCTGCACCGTCTGCAGAGGGGCCGTACGGGTGGCGCCCACCGACACGAACAGGCCGCGCTGGGCCCTCAGCTGCTTCGCGAACTCCGGGTTCTGGGAGTGTGCGACGACGACGCCGATCTGCTCATGGACCGTCACCACGGTTCCACCGGCCCGCTCGACGGCCTTCTTCGCCGCGGGGACCGTGGCGTACGCGTTCAGGTTCGCCACGTACGACAGCTTGGGCCCGGTGGTGTCGGCCTTGGAGGCCGTCGCCGCGTCCGCCGTGTTGCCCAGCGGGGCGGCGGAAGCCGCGACCGAGGGCAGGAAGGCGAGCGAGGCGGTGAGCGCCAGGCCGACCGGAACGGCGAGAGCTCGCCGGCGGCCGGATCCCAGATGAGCCATGGGTTCTCCACATCATCCTTGAAAAGAAGCCGTCCGGACGTGGTCACGGCGGACGGGTTCATGACATGGGGAACCTAGTGCCGGTGTTCCCTTCTGCGCCATCAGTTCGAGAAATCAGTCTCTAAAGAAACAGCGGGTGTTGAACCGTCCCGACGCGCCGGCCGTGCCGTTGACAGGGGGGCTCAGCACCACCGTCCCCCCACACGGAGGTTGTTTTGTCCGTCGTCCCCACCGCACCCGCGTCACAAGGAGAGCCCCCCGTGACCACCGAAGCAGCGCCGCCGCCGGGCAGCACGGGAACGCCCCCGGCGAGTCCCGGTCCCACGGCAGAAGAGTTCGGAACCGTCCAGCAGAGTGCCGAGTTCGCCGAACTGCGCCGCTCCTACCGATCCTTCGCCTTCCCGCTCACCGTGGCCTTCATCGCCTGGTACCTGCTCTACGTACTGCTGTCCAACTACGCGGGCGGCTTCATGGGGACCAAGCTCTTCGGCAACATCAACGTCGCCCTCGTGCTCGGCCTCGCCCAGTTCGCGACGACCTTCCTGATCGCCTGGCTGTACTCGCGGCACGCCGCCGCCAAGCTGGACCCGAAGGCCGCGGCCATCAAGGCGCGAATGGAGGCCGGGGAATGAGCTCCACGCACCACCTGACGACGGTGGCGGCCGGTGCCAGCGAGAACCGCCCGCTGATCATCACCCTGTTCGGGCTGTTCGTCGTCGCCACCCTGATCATCACGATCTGGGCCGGCCGCCAGACCAAGGACGCCGCCGACTTCTACGCCGGCGGCCGCCAGTTCACCGGCTTCCAGAACGGCCTCGCCATCTCCGGCGACTACATGTCCGCCGCGTCCTTCCTCGGCATCGCCGGAGCCATCGCCCTCTTCGGCTACGACGGCTTCCTGTACTCGATCGGCTTCCTCGTCGCCTGGCTGGTCGCGCTGCTGCTCGTCGCCGAGCCGCTGCGCAACTCCGGCCGCTACACGATGGGCGACGTCCTCGCGTACCGGATGCGCCAGCGGCCCGTCCGTACCGCCGCGGGCACCTCCACCATCGTGGTCTCGATCTTCTACCTGCTCGCCCAGATGGCCGGCGCGGGCGTGCTCGTCTCGTTGCTCCTGGGCATCACCGACGACGGCGGCAAGGTCGCGGTCGTCGCGCTGGTCGGCGTGCTGATGATCCTCTACGTGACGATCGGCGGCATGAAGGGCACCACCTGGGTCCAGATGATCAAGGCGGTCCTGCTCATCGCGGGCGCCCTGCTGATCACCTTCCTGGTGCTGCTGAAGTTCAACTTCAACATCTCCTCCCTGCTGGGACAGGCCGCCGAGAACAGCGGCCAGGGCACCAAGTTCCTCGAGCCCGGGCTCAAGTACGGCAAGGACTCGCTGACCAAGCTGGACTTCGTCTCCCTCGGCCTCGCCCTGGTGCTCGGCACCGCCGGCCTGCCGCACATCCTGATCCGCTTCTACACCGTGCCCACCGCCAAGGCCGCCCGTAAGTCCGTGAACTGGGCCATCGGCATCATCGGCGCCTTCTACCTGATGACCATCGCCCTCGGCTTCGGCGCCGCGGCGCTGCTCAAGCGGGCCGACATCCTGGCTTCGAACAAGGCCGGCAACACCGCGGCCCCGCTGCTCGCCCAGGAGATCGGCGGCGGCGCGGGCTCCACCGGCGGCGCCATCCTGCTCGCCGTGATCTCCGCGGTCGCCTTCGCCACCATCCTCGCCGTGGTCGCGGGCCTCACCCTGGCCTCCTCCTCTTCCTTCGCGCACGACCTCTACGTGAACGTCATCCGCAAGGGCAAAGCCACTGAGAAGGAGGAGGTGCGCGCGGCCCGCTGGTCGACCGTGGTCATCGGCGCCGTCGCCATCGGCCTGGGGGCGCTGGCCCGAGATCTGAACGTCGCCGGCCTGGTCGCCCTCGCCTTCGCGGTCGCCGCGTCCGCCAACCTGCCGACGATCCTCTACAGCCTCTTCTGGAAGCGCTTCAGCACCCAGGGAGCGCTCTGGTCCATCTACGGCGGCCTGATCTCGGCGGTCGGCCTGGTGCTCTTCTCTCCGGTCGTCTCCGGGAAGCCCACCTCGATGTTCAAGGACGCCGACTTCTACTGGTTCCCGCTGGAGAACCCGGGCATCATCTCGATCCCGCTCGGCTTCCTGCTGGGCTGGCTGGGAACCGTCCTGTCCAAGGAGAAGGCCGACCCCCAGAAGTTCGCCGAGCTCGAGGTCCGCTCCCTCACCGGAACCGGCGCTCACTGAGATCGTCCGAACACCCAGCGTGGCCGCGTCGTACTTCCCTACGACGCGGCCACGCTGGCTCTCGTCCCTTCCGGCACCTCTGGATGTAACAGGCGTCGCGTACGCTCGATTAATCGAACCTCTACAGATACGGACAGGGAGGGGGCCCACAGTGCTTCTCGACACCTACGGCCGCGTGGCCACTGACCTGCGCGTCTCGCTCACCGACCGGTGCAACCTGCGCTGTACCTACTGCATGCCCGAGGAGGGACTGCAGTGGCTCGGCAAGTCCGATCTGCTCAGTGACGACGAGATCGTCCGGCTGATCCGCATCGCGGTCACCTCGCTGGGCATCACCGAGGTCCGCTTCACCGGCGGCGAGCCGCTGCTCCGCCCCGGCCTGGTCGGGATCGTCGAGCAGTGCGCGGCCCTGGAGCCCCGCCCCAGGATGTCCCTGACCACCAACGGCATCGGTCTCAAGCGCACCGCGCAGGCCCTGAAAGCCGCCGGTCTGGACCGAGTGAACGTTTCTCTCGACACCCTGCGGCCCGAGGTCTTCAAGACCCTCACCCGCCGCGACCGGCACAAGGACGTCATCGAGGGTATGGCCGCGGCCCGCGAGGCCGGCCTCACCCCCGTCAAGGTCAACGCCGTCCTGATGCCCGGGCTGAACGACGACGAGGCCCCGGACCTGCTGGCCTGGGCCGTGGAGAACGAGTACGAGCTCCGCTTCATCGAGCAGATGCCCCTCGACGCCCAGCACGGCTGGAAGCGCGAGGGCATGATCACCGCCGGTGACATCCTCCAGTCGCTGCGGACCCGCTTCACGCTCACCGAGGAGGGCGCCGACGAGCGCGGCTCCGCCCCGGCCGAGCGCTGGGTGGTCGACGGCGGCCCGGCCACCGTCGGCGTCATCGCCTCCGTCACCCGCCCCTTCTGCGGAGCCTGCGACCGTACGCGGCTCACGGCCGACGGCCAGGTCCGTACGTGCCTGTTCGCCACCGAGGAATCGGACCTGCGGGCCGCGCTGCGCTCGGGCGCCCCGGACGAGGAGATCGCCCGGCTGTGGAAGCTGGCGATGTGGGGCAAGAAGGCCGGGTCCGGTCTCGACGACCCGTCCTTCCTCCAGCCCGAGCGCCCCATGTCGGCGATCGGCGGCTGACCGCCCGGGCCGCCCGGGCGCTCAGCGCTCGCGCTCCGAGCCCTCCGGCTGGACCCACTCGCCGAGCTTCACCACGTCCTTGAGGAAGCCGCGAACACCCAGGAACTGGGAGAGGTGTTCGCGGTGCTCCTCGCACGCGAGCCAGGTCTTGCGCCGCTCCGGCGTGTGCAGCTTCGGGTTGTTCCACGCCAGCACCCAGACGGCCGCGTCGCGGCAGCCCTTGGCGGAACAGCTGGGGATTTCGGTATCAGGGGAGGTCACGCCTCAACCCTACAAACCGCCGGAACGGAAAGGCGACGCCGAGCAGCCACGGGGGGAGCTGCCCGGCGTCGGTCCGTCGCTCCGACGGGGGATGCGGAGCGCGTAGGCAGTATGTCACGCAGGACCCGGTAGGGTGCACTGGAACTTCATGATTGATCTGAGCTTTTCTTGAGGTTTCCCGCGTCCAGCGCAGGCCGTACGGGAGCCGGGATGAAGTGCGAGGGCAGCGAGGGGGTCGACTCGCGCCCCGCGTTGGCGATGACCACGGCGACGTACGGCAGCAGGGCGCCCGCGATCAGCGTCACGATCGCCACCGGCCGCTGAACGTTCCACAACAGTACCGTCGCGATGACCGACAGGGTCCTGATGGCCATCGAGATCACGTAGCGGCGCTGACGGCCCCGCACGTCCTCGTCGAGCCCCATCCGCGCACCGGTGATCCGGAAGACCTCGGCCCCGTTCCGCTTCTGTCGCTTCGTCCGCTCCACGCTCCACCACCCGATCACCCGCCGGGCACTCCCCGCCCGGACCCTCCCACCGTACGCCGCCGCCCCCGCCGCGAGGAGAGGGGGATCCCCCGAACGGGTCTGCCCGAAATGCGCCGCATGTCGCACGGGCCGAGACTGGGCCCACGTGCGCACAACGCGCCAGGAGGAGGCTCGACATGAGTTGGTTGTGGGCGATCATCGTCGGTTTCGTGCTGGGCCTGATAGCCCGGGCCATCCTGCCGGGCAAGCAGCACCAGCCCCTCTGGCTGACCACGCTCTTCGGCATCATCGGCAGCGTGCTCGGCAACGCCGTCGCCACGTGGATCGGCGTCGCGGACACCAAGGGCATCGACTGGACCCGGCACTTGCTGCAGCTTGCCGGAGCGGTCCTCGTGGTCGGCCTCGGCGAAATGGCTTACGGAGCGATCCGGGGCAAGAACCGGCAGATGACCTAGATGACCCGGACGGGCCCGGGACGTCCCGCGGCATGACGGAGGGCCGGCCGGACGAGTGTCCGAACCGGCCCCTCCGCCGTGATCCGTGCCGCTGTGCGAGGCCGACGCGTCAGGCGCCGGTGACCTCGACCGCCGCCAGGTTCTTCTTGCCGCGGCGCAGCACCAGCCAACGCCCGTGCAGCAGGTCCTCCTTGGCGGGGACCGCGTCCTCGGCCGTCACCTTCGCGTTGTTCACGTAGGCGCCGCCCTCCTTCACGGTCCGCCGGCCGGCCGACTTGCTCGCGACCAGACCGGTCTCCGCCAGCAGGTCCACCACCAGACCGGGCTCGGCCACCCGGACGTGCGGCAGTTCCGACAGGGCCGCGGCCAGCGTGGCCTCGTCCAGCTCCGCCAGGTCGCCCTGCCCGAACAGCGCCTTCGATGCGGCGATCACGGCGGCGCACTGGCCGGCGCCGTGCACCAGCGTGGTCAGCTCCTCCGCCAGTGCCCGCTGGGCGGCGCGCGCCTGCGGCCGCTCGGCGGTCTGCGCCTCCAGTGTCTCCAGCTCCTCACGGCTCTGGAAGGACAGGATCCGCATGTAGGTGGAGATGTCCCGGTCATCCACGTTCAGCCAGAACTGGTAGAACGCGTACGGCGTGGTCATCTCCGGGTCCAGCCAGACGGCCCCGCCCTCGGTCTTGCCGAACTTGGTGCCGTCCGCCTTGACCATCAGCGGGGTCGCCATCGCGTGCACGACCGCGCCCGGCTCGACCCGGTGGATCAGGTCGAGGCCGGCCGTCAGGTTGCCCCACTGGTCGGAGCCGCCCTGCTGGAGCACGCAGCCGTGGCGCCGGTACAGCTCCAGGAAGTCCATGCCCTGGAGCAGCTGGTAGCTGAACTCGGTGTAGCTGATGCCCTGGTCGGACTCCAGCCGCTTGGCGACCGAGTCCTTCGTCAGCATCTTGTTGACGCGGAAGTGCTTGCCGATGTCCCGCAGGAACTCGATGGCGGACATGCCCGCCGTCCAGTCCAGGTTGTTGACCAGGACCGCCGCGTTCTCGCCCTCGAAGGACAGGAACGGTTCGATCTGCGAACGCAGCCGGTTCACCCACTCCGCGATGACCGCGGGATCATTCAGGGTGCGCTCGGCGGTCGGGCGCGGGTCGCCGATCTGGCCGGTGGCCCCGCCGACCAGCGCGAGCGGCCGGTTCCCGGCCAGCTGGAGCCGGCGCATGGTGAGCACCTGGACCAGGTGTCCCACGTGCAGCGAGGCCGCGGTCGGGTCGTAGCCGCAATAGAACGTGACAGGACCGTCCGCGAACGCCTTGCGCAGCGCTTCTTCGTCGGTGGACTGGGCGAACAGCCCGCGCCACTTCAGTTCGTCGACGATGTCCGTCACGGTTCTCTCGACTCCTTCGATACCTGGGGAAATACAAGGCTCAGTCTAGGTGGGTCAGACCCCCTTGCTGACCGAACTCATGTTGAAATCCGGGATGCGCAGGGCGGGCATCGCGGCCCGGGTGAACCAGTCGCCCCACTCGCGCGGCAGGGTCTTCTCGGTCCGGCCCGCCTCGGAGGCCCGCGACAGCAGGTCCACGGGCGACTCGTTGAACCGGAAGTTGTTCACCTCGCCGACGACCTGCCCGTTCTCCACCAGGTAGACGCCGTCCCGGGTCAGGCCCGTGAGCAGCAGGGTGGCCGGGTCGACCTCGCGGATGTACCAGAGGCAGGTCAGCAGCAGGCCCCTCTCGGTGTCCGCCACCATCTCCTCGAGCGACTTGTCGCCGCCGCCCTCCAGGATCAGGTTCCCGAAGGCCGGGGACACCGGCAGATCGGTCAGCGCGGCACTGTGCCGGGTCGTGGTCAGCCGGGCCAGCTCGCCGCCGCGGATCCACTCGGTCGCCGGGACCGGCAGGCCGTTGTCGAACACCGAGGCGTCGTCCCCGGAGCTGTGCGCGATGACGAACGGCGCGGACTCCAGGCCCGGCGCGTTCGGGTCGCTGCGCAGCGTCAGCGGCAGCTCGGACAGCCGCTCGCCGAGCCGGGTGCCGCCGCCGGGCTTGGAGAAGACCGTCCGGCCCTCCACCGCGTCCCGGGCCGCCGCCGACCACATCTGGTAGATCAGCAGGTCCGCCACGGCCGTCGGCGGCAGCAGGGTCTCGTACCGGCCGGCTGGCAGCTCGATCTTCCGCTCCGCCCAGCCGAGGCGTACGGCGAGCTCCGCGTCCAGGACCGTCGGGTCCACGTCCTTGAAGTCCCGGGTGGCGCGGCCGGCCCAGGCCGAGCGCTGCCGGTCCGGGGACTTGGCGTTGAGCTCCAGGGTGCCCTTGGGCTGGTCGTGGCGCAGCCGCAGGCCCGTGGAGGTGCCGACGTACGTGGAGACCAGCTCGTGGTTGGCGAAGCCGTACAGCTCCCGGCCGCCCGCGCGGGCCCGGGCGAAGGCCTCGCCGAGGGCCGGGGCGAAGTCCGCGAACACCGCCGAGGAGGTCTCGGCCGGGGCGTCGGCGAAGTCCGGCGAGGCCGGGGTCCCGGTCACCAGCGGCTGGGCGTCCTCGGCGGGACCGGCCCCGCGCGCGGCCGCCTCGGCGGCCCGCACCAGCGGCTCCAGGTCCTCGGCGGTGACGGCGGAGCGCGAGACGACCCCCGAGGCCGTGCCCTCCTTGCCGTCGACCGTGGCGATGACCGTCAGGGTGCGGCCGCGGGTGACGCCGTTCGTGGTGAGTGCGTTGCCGGCCCACCGCAGGTTGGCGGTGGACTGTTCGTCGGCGATGACGACACAGCCGTCGGCGGTGGACAGCTCCAGCGCCCGCTCGACGATCTCGTGGGGCTTGGTCGATCGAATCGACGAGGTCATCGTCCGGCCTCCTGCGTGGTGTTCAGGATGTTCACGTCGCGGAACAGGGCGGACGGGCAGCCGTGGGAGACCGACGCGACCTGGCCCGGCTGGGCCTTTCCGCAGTTGAAGGCGCCGCCCAGGACGTAGGTCTGCGGACCGCCGACCTTCTCCATCGAGCCCCAGAAGTCGGTGGTCGTGGCCTGGTACGCCACGTCGCGCAGCTGCCCGGCCAGCTTGCCGTTCTCGATGCGGAAGAACCGCTGCCCGGTGAACTGGAAGTTGTAGCGCTGCATGTCGATCGACCAGGAGCGGTCGCCGACCACGTAGATCCCGCGCTCCACCCCGCCGATCAGGTCCTCGGTGGACAGGCCGCCCGGATCCGGCTGGAGCGACACGTTCGCCATGCGCTGGACGGGCACGTGCCCGGGGGAGTCGGCGTAGGCGCAGCCGTTGGAGCGTCCGAGGCCGGTCAGCTTCGCGATCCGCCGGTCCAGCTGGTAGCCGACCAGGGTGCCGTCCTTGACCAGGTCCCAGCTCTGCGCCTCGACGCCCTCGTCGTCGAAGCCGACGGTGGCCAGGCCGTGCTCGGCGGTGCGGTCACCCGTCACGTTCATGATCGGGGAGCCGTACTTGAGCTTGCCGAGCTGGTCGAAGGTGGCGAAGGAGGTTCCCGCGTACGCCGCCTCGTAGCCCAGCGCCCGGTCGAGCTCGGTGGCGTGGCCGATGGACTCGTGGATGGTGAGCCACAGGTTGGACGGGTCCACCACCAGGTCGTAGCGCCCGGCCTGCACGCTCGGCGCCTTCATCTTCTCGTCGAGCAGGCCGGGGATCTGCTCCAGCTCCGCGTTCCAGTCCCAGCCGGTGCCGGTCAGGTACTCCCAACCGCGCCCGGCGGGCGGGGCGATCGTGCGCATCGAGTCGAACTCGCCGGTGGTGGCGTTGACGGCGACCGCCGTGAGCTGCGGGTGGATCCGGACCCGCTGCTGGGTGGTCGTGGTGCCCGCGGTGTCCGCGTAGAACTTGTTCTCGTGCACGGCGAGCAGCGAGGCGTCCACGTGCGCGACCCCGTCGGCCGCCAGCAGCCGCGAGCTCCAGTCGGCGAGCAGCGCCGCCTTCTCCGCGTCCGGCACCTCGAAGGGGTTCACGTCGTAGGCGGAGATCCAGGTCCGGTCCGAGTGCACCGGCTCCTCGGCGAGCTCCACGCGCTCGTCGGAACCGGCGGCCTTGATCACCTGGGCGGACAGCTTCGCCATGGCCACGGCCTGCGAGGCCACCTTGGCGGCGGCGTCCATGGTCAGGTCCACACCGGAGGCGAACCCCCAGCTGCCCCCGTGCACCACCCGGACCGCGTACCCGAGGTCGGTGGTGTCGGACCCGCCGGAGGGCTTGGCGTCCCGCAGCCGCCAGGAGGCGCTGCGGATCCGCTCCAGCCGGAAGTCGGCATGCTCGGCGCCCAGCGCGCGAGCCCGGGCGAGCGCCGCGTCGGCGAGCGCCCGCAAGGGAAGTGCGGTGAAGGCCGCGTCGATGGAATGGGGCACGGAATTCCTCCCGGTGGTCGGGGCCGGTCTCCCCGATCATGTCGCGCCCGGGGCGCTCGTGCCTACACCTTTCTGTAGGGATTCGACAGAGCCCGTCGCAAGGCCCTGTCGGAGGTCGATTCTCCGTACGAGGGATGCGACCTATAGGTTTTCGGTATTCAGACCGCTAGCGAAAGGGTGATCCGTTGAGCCGCTCGGTTCTCGTCACCGGAGGAAACCGGGGCATCGGCCTCGCCATCGCCCGTGCCTTCGCGGAGGCCGGAGACAAGGTCGCGATCACGTACCGGTCGGGGGAGCCGCCGGAGGCGCTCACCTCGCTCGGCGTCCTGGCGGTCCGGTGCGACATCACCGACTCCGAGCAGGTGGAGCAGGCCTACAAGCAGATCGAGGACACGCACGGCGCGGTCGAGGTGCTGGTGGCCAACGCCGGCATCACCAAGGACACGCTGCTGATGCGGATGTCCGAGGAGGACTTCGCCTCGGTCGTCGACACCAACCTCACCGGCACCTTCCGGGTGGTCAAGCGCGCGAACCGTGGCATGCTCCGTGCCAAGAAGGGCCGCGTCGTCCTGATCTCCTCGGTCGTCGGGCTGCTGGGTTCGGCGGGCCAGGCCAACTACGCCGCCTCCAAGGCCGCGCTGGTCGGCTTCGCCCGGTCGCTCGCCCGCGAGCTGGGCTCCCGCAACATCACCTTCAACGTGGTCGCCCCCGGCTTCGTCGACACGGACATGACCAAGGTCCTCACCGACGAGCAGCGCGCGGGCATCGTGGGCCAGGTGCCGCTCGGCCGCTACGCGCAGCCCGAGGAGATCGCGGCAGCCGTGAGCTTCCTGGCGTCCGACGACGCCGCGTACATCACCGGAGCCGTCATTCCCGTTGACGGCGGATTGGGCATGGGTCACTGATCACCATGAGCGGAATTCTCGAGGGCAAGCGCATCCTCATCACCGGTGTGCTGATGGAGTCGTCCATCGCGTTCCACACCGCCAAGCTCGCCCAGGAGCAGGGCGCCGAGGTCATCCTCACGGCGTTCCCGCGGCCGACGCTGACGGAGCGCATCGCCCGCAAGCTGCCCAAGCCCGTCAAGGTGATCGAGCTCGACGTCACCAACCAGGAGCACCTGGACCGGCTGGAGGACCTCGTCCGCGCCGAGCTCGGCGGTCTCGACGGTGTCGTCCACTCCATCGGCTTCGCGCCGCAGGACGCCCTCGGCGGCAACTTCCTGAACACCCCGTTCGAGTCGGTCGCCACCGCCATGCACGTCTCGGCGTTCTCGCTGAAGTCGCTGACCATGGCCTGCAAGCCGCTCTTCCCGCACGAGGGGGCGGCCGTCGTCGGCCTCACCTTCGACGCGCAGTTCGCCTGGCCGCAGTACGACTGGATGGGCCCGGCCAAGGCCGCGCTGGAGGCCACCAGCCGCTACCTCGCCCGCGACCTGGGCAAGGAGAACATCCGCTGCAACCTGGTCTCGGCCGGGCCGATCGGCTCCATGGCCGCGAAGTCCATCCCGGGCTTCGGCGAGCTGGCGGACGTCTGGAACTCCCGCTCGATGCTGGAGTGGGACATGAGCGACCCGGAGCCGGCGGGCCGCGGCGTCGTCGCGCTGCTGTCGGACTGGTTCCCGAAGACCACCGGCGAGATCGTCCACGTGGACGGCGGCCTGCACGCGATGGGTGCCTGAGGGCACTCGCGTCCGTAAGCAAGGCGGCGGCCGCGCTTCCCTTCCGGGAGGCGCGGCCGCCGCCGTTTTCGCACCTTCGATCGGATGTTCACCGGCTGAACGGATCTTCCCGAGTCGAAAACCAGGGCAGATGCCTGCAAACTGGCCGAGTCGGGATCTTCCCGGCTCCTGCGGGGAGGAGGTACGGGATTGCGCGCGAGACCGAGCGGAGCGGTATCGCTGCTGGTCACCTCGGTGATCCTGACCGCACTCCTGGGCCCCGGCGCCGTCGCGCAGACCGCGCCCGGCGAGCCCGCGCCCGGTCCCGAGGTCGTCGCCCCGGCCGAGGTGGACCTCGCAGAGATCCCCGCCGAGCCACCCGTACAGCCCGCGCGGACCCCCGTCCGGGACCTCTTCGGCGCCGACTGCGACACCGAGATCAGCGGCTCGCAGGTGACGGCGTCCTGCCACAACAGCTACCCGGAGACCGACCTGGTGCGGCTGCACGTCGAGTGCGACCGCTGGTGGGACCTGGACGGCGACGGCGCCGCCGTGGCCATCGGCCCCGCCGGGCGCGTCGAGCTCACCAGCCGCTGCTGGAAGGAGGTCCGCTCGGCCTGGGTCAGCCACGAGCGACCGTGAGCGGATCTCAGTCGGCGTGAGTGCTCTCGCCCGCTGTCAGCCGGTGCCCTTGCCGAGGCAGGCGAAGGGATAGCCCGCCGCCTCCGAGGCGGCCGCGTCCCCGTCTCCCCGCCGGATCGCCTCGATCAGCCGGGCGTGGTCCAGATGCGCGGACGGACGCAGCTCGGTTCCGACATCCGTACGCAGCCAGTCCGCCACCAGATCGCCGAGGTCCGCGTACAGCTCGATCAGCACCTCGTTGTGCGAGGCCGTGACCACTGCCATGTGCAGGCTCACGTCCGCCGCCACGAACACCTCCGCGTCCCCGCCCGCCCAGGCCTCCTCGCGCCGAGCGAGCAGCGCGTCCAGCTGTACGAGGTCCCGCTCGGTCCGCCGCTCCGCCGCCAGCCGGGCCGCCGAGGACTCCAGGGTCGAGCGCAGCTCCGCGATGTGCCGCGGGTCGGCCCCGGCGAAGCGGCGGTGCATCACACCGGCCAGCTCGCTGGTGGCGATGACGTACGTACCCGAGCCCTGCCGGATGTCGAGCAGGCCGTTGTGCGCCAGCGCCCGGACGGCCTCGCGCACGGTGTTGCGGGCGACGCCGAGCAGCTCCACCAGCTCCGGCTCGGTCGGGATGCGGGCGCCTACCGGCCACTCCCCGGAGGTGATCTGGTTCCGCAGCTGGGCGATCACCTGGTCGACGAGCGCGGAGCGCCGGGGTGAGGTCAGCGGCATGGGTTCCCCTCGATAGCGACGAGCGACTGGACAACCAATCATCCCATGATTCTATGATGGTTGAATGTCCGACGAAGAAATCCAGACCATGAACCGCCCGCCGCTCGTGCGCACCACGCCCGACCGGCCCCTTCCCGTCCCCGTCCACGTCGCCCCCACGTGGCTCGGTCCGGTCCTCATCGTCGGCATCGTGCTCGCCGCCCTCAACCTGCGGCCCGCCATCACCAGCCTCGGCGCCCTCTTCGAAGAGACCCGCACGGGCCTCGGCATGAGCGGCACCGTCGCCGGACTGATCACCTCCGTCCCCGCCCTCTGCTTCGCCGTCTTCGGCGTCACCGCACCCCGGCTCTCCCGCCGCTTCGGCCCGGCCGCCGTGATCTGCGCCGGCATGGTGGCCGTCACCACGGGCCTGCTGATCCGCCCCTTCGCGGACAGCGCCGCCGCCTTCCTCGCCGCCAGCGCCCTGTCCCTGGCCGGCATAGCCCTGACCAACGTGCTGCTCCCGGTGATCGTCAAGCGCTACTTCCCGGACCGGGTCGGCACCATGACCGGCCTGTACTCCATGGCGCTGGCCGCCGGCACCTCGCTCGCCGCCGCCGCGACCGTCCCGCTGACCGAGGCCCTCGGCGGCAGCTGGCGCACCGGCCTGCTGATGTGGGCCCTGCTCGCGCTGGTCGCCGTACTGCCCTGGCTGCCCATCGCCCGTGCCTCCCGGCGCGCCGCCCGGGCCGAGCGCGCCGCGGCCGCCGACTCCGCCGAAGGGGCCGGCGTACGGGCCGACACCGGCCCCCGGATCGTCCGCAGCCGTACCGCCTGGGCCCTGGCCTGCTACTTCGGCCTCCAGGCCACCGGCGCGTACATCACCATGGGCTGGCTCCCGCAGATCTTCCGCGACGCCGGGGTATCCGCCTCCACCGCCGGAGTGCTGCTCGCCGTCACCATGGTCATGGGCGTCCCGCTCGCGTTTGTCATCCCCGGCCTGGCCGGCCGGATGAAGAACCAGGGCGCCATCGCCGCCACCCTCGGCCTCTTCGGCTTCGCCGGCTACCTCGGGCTCTACCTCGCCCCCGCCGCCGGCGCCTGGGCCTGGGCGCTCATGCTCGGCGTCTCCAACTGCGCCTTCCCGCTGGTCATCACCCTCATCGGGCTGCGCGCCAAGTCCCCGGCCGGCGTCGTCAAGCTCTCCGCCTTCGCCCAGAGCACCGGCTACCTCATCTCCATCCCCGGCCCCCTGGTCATCGGCACGCTCTACCAGCACAGCGGCGGCTGGGACCTGCCGCTCGTCCTCATGGCCGGACTGCTCGTCCCGCAGATCGCGCTGGGCATCCTGGCCGGCCGGGACCGCACGATCGAGGACGAATGCGGCATGCGAGACTGACCGGCATGTCGCCCGTACTTGAACCGAACCCGCAGAACGGCCACAGGAAGCTCGGCCTCGTGCTCGGCGCGATGCTCGTCGTGACCGTGATCATTTCCGTCATCGCGACGATCGCCTCCCCCTGACGGGCGAGAGGGTGGGGATAACCCCACCCACCCCTAGGGGGTAAGGGTCAGGGTCAACTGGGGTGTGCCCCGGATGGGAACCGCTCCTTCGGATCCATAGATTCGAAGGAGCGAGAGCCAGTCCCGTCAGCACCCCGGAGGCGGCCATGTCGGCCCCCACGCACACCCGCTCCCTCCCGTCCGGCCCCCGAGCCGCGTCCGCCGCCCGAGCGGTGCCCGGCGCCCGAGCCCTGCCCGGCGCCCGGCAGGGTGCCGAGGCCCGCCTGCACTGGTGGGCGCTGGCCCTGCCCGCGCTCGCCTTCGGCCTGCTCCTGCTCCTCCTCGCCGGATCCGGCGAGGCCCACGCCGCCACCGGCGAGGCCACCGGACTGCTCCAGGTCACACAGCAGCTGCTGCGCGCCGTCGGCTGACCGGTGTGCGCCGGGGTGCGCCGGGCCGTGCCGCACCACCGGGTGCGGGCCCTCAACACCCTGCGCCCCGTGGCCCGTTTCATGCGAAGCTGGGAGCCATGAGCGCCGACACACCCCGCAGGATCGCCCTCCTCCGGCACGCCAAGGCCGACTGGCCACAGGTGTCCGACCACGACCGCCCGCTGGCGGAACGCGGCCGCGCGGACGCAGCGGCCGTCGGTCTGAAGCTGGCCGAAACCGGCATCACTTTCGACCTGGCCCTCTGCTCCACCGCCACCCGCACCCGCGAGACCTGGAAGATCGCCGTCCAGGAGCTGCCGCACCGGCCGAAGACCCACTACGAGGAGCGGCTCTACGAGGCTTCGCCGGGCGAGCTCATCGCCCTGCTGAACGAGACCCCCGACGAGGTGCACGACCTCCTGGTCATCGGCCACAACCCCGGCATGCACGCCCTCGCCGACGCCCTTTCCGGGCGCGCGAAGGACGACACCCTGGCGCGGATGACCCGTACTGGATTCCCGACCGGGGCCCTCGCCGTCGTCTCCTTCAGCGGCTCGTGGAAGTTCCTGGAACACGGCGTGGGCACCCTGCTCGACTTCTGGACCCCCAACGAGCACTGACCGGGGGAGTACGTACGGGAGGGCCCCGGCAGCCGATGCGGCCGCCGGGGCCCTCCCGCGCGTCGTACGGACAGGACCTGGACCTGGGCCTAGGCCAGGTCGGCGGCCTCGATCTCCTCGCGGGTGATCCCGAGCAGGTAGAGCACCGCGTCCAGGAAGGGCACGTTCACCGCCGTGTGCGCGGCCTCGCGGACCACCGGCTTGGCGTTGAAGGCCACGCCCAGCCCGGCCGCGTTCAGCATGTCCAGGTCGTTCGCGCCGTCGCCGATGGCCACCGTCTGGGACAGCGGTACCTCGGCCTCCGCGGCGAAGCGGCGAAGCAGCCGGGCCTTGCCCGCCCGGTCCACGATCTCGCCGGTCACCCGGCCGGTCAGCTTCCCGTCGATGATCTCCAGGGTGTTGGCGGAGGCGAAGTCCAGCCCCAGCCGCTCCCGCAGATCGTCCGTCACCTGGGTGAAGCCGCCGGAGACCACGCCCACCTGGTAGCCGAGCCGCTTGAGGGTACGGATCAGCGTCCGGGCGCCCGGGGTCAGCTGCACCTCGGCGCGGACCTTGTCCACGACGGACGCGTCCAGACCCGCCAGCAGCGCCACCCGGGCGTGCAGCGACTGCTCGAAGTCCAGCTCGCCGCGCATGGCCCGCTCGGTGACCTCGGCGACCTCGGCCTCGCACCCGGCGTGGGCGGCGAACAGCTCGATGACCTCGTCCTGGATCAGGGTCGAGTCCACGTCCATGACGACCAGGCGCTGGGCCCGGCGGTGCAGCCCGGCCGAGACGACGGCCACGTCCACGCCGATGTGCGCGGCGGCCGTGGCCAGCGCGGTGCGCAGCGGCTCGGTCTCGCAGCCGGAGACGGCGAACTCCACCGCTGTCACCGGGTACTTGGCGAGCCGGAAGATACGGTCGATGTTGCCGCCGGTCGAGGTGATGCGCGCGGCGATGGCCGCCGTGGACTCGGCGGTGAGCGGGTGCCCGAGCACGGTGACATGGGACCGGCCGCTGCCGCGCGGCCGGTTGTCACCGGTGCCGGAGAGGATCTCGGCCTGGAGCTTGAGCGACTCGGCCCAGCTGTGGACGGTGGCCCGCAGCTCGCCATCGGTGCCGACGGCGGGCTTGGTGACGAGGGCGCACAGGACGATGCGGCCACGGGTGACGACCTGCTCGATGTCGACGACATCGACGGAGTAGGCGGCGAGGGTGTCGAACAGCCCGGCGGTGATCCCGGGACGGTCCTTGCCGAAGATCTTGACGAGGAGGGTGGGGACGTCGGAGGTCTGCGATGCGCTCATGGTGCTCTCACCGTATCTTCCCGCTCCCCGGGACAGGACCCCCGTCCCACCTCTTGAACGCGCCGCTCGCACGGCTCGGCCCCGGCGGGCCTCCCCGGCTCCGCGCAGCGGCCCGGCCCCGGCGGTCAGCGCGGCCCCGGCGGCTTTGGCGGCGGTGGTGCTCCCGGCGGGGGAGGCGGGACGAAGGGCGGTCGCCGCAGAGGTTTCGGCGGCCTCGGAGCCCTCGGCGGGAGACCCGTGACCGTCACGTCCCAGGACACACCCGGATCCGGGTACGAGTACGGGGACGAGGCCGTCGGCGCCTCGGGGTCCGGCCACCCCGGGGCAGCGGAAGCCGGGGCGGAGGAAGGGCGGCGGCGGCCACGGGCCAGTACGGCCCCCACCGCACCCGCCACCGCCCCCCACGCCGCCCCCAGCACCAGGGCCAGCGGGACGGACCCGCGCAGCTCCACCCCGGCGTCGACCGCGTCCACCCCCAGCACGGCGAGCGACGCATCCGCCGACAGCGCCGTCAGCCACACCAGCGCCGCCAGCGCCACCGCCGTCACGGCCGACAGCCGCGCCGCGCACCCGGCGATCCCGCGCCCCGGGGTCCGTACGGCGGCCAGCACGCCCGCGTAGAGCAGCAGCAACCCGGCCCCCGCCACCAGCAGCCACACCCGCCCGTCGTACTCCGCGAGGCGGGCCACCGTCACCGGCTCCTGGGCGGAGCCCGCCAGCAGCTCGTCCAGCGGATCCGGCAGCAGCCGGGCCGGCGCACCGGTGGCCCGGCCGCTCAGCGGGACGAACAGCCCCAGCAGCACCCCCGCCCAGGCGCCGTTCGGCGCGCCCAGCAGGGCCGCCCCCAGCACCCGCCCGGGATGCTCGTCGCCCGCCGCCGCCCACACCGCCGCCGCCAGTCCGGCCGCCACCGCCACCAGCAGCACCGCCACCACCGCCGAGGCGGCCGGCCGCAGCCGCGCGAGCGGCTCGGGCCCGCGCCGCGAGACCGCCAGGGCCACCGCGAGCACCACCGCGGCCCACACCCCCGCGGCCCGCAGGGTCGGTCCCGGCTCCACCGAGAACCCCACCCGGGTCCGCGTCTCGATCAGGTCCCCGATGCGGTCCGGGAGCAGCCCGCCGATGTCCCCGATCCCCGGCACCTCGACCTTGACCGGGGTCCTCGGCAGCACGTCCCCGTCGAGGGTGACCACGTCGTGCCCGGCCCACGCCAGCACCCCCACCGCGGCGACGAACAGCGCCACGACCACCGCCGCCCGCGCCGGGAGCTCTCCGGGGGCGGCGCCAGCCCGCAGCGAGCGCAGGAACAGGTGCCCCAGCACCAGGGCTCCGGCCAGCCCCACCCCCAACGGCATGACGTCCAGCGAGGCTTCGGCGCCCGCACCGCCCGCCCCGAAGGCCGACACCGCACCCGAGGGGGTCACGGTGCCGCCCACGGCCAGGACCACCACGGCCGCGCTCATCGCCCCCAGCGAGCCTCCCGCCGCGTCGGCGCCGAGCAGGTGCAGCCCGAGCGCGGCGACCACGGCCATCGCCACCAGCGACCAGCCGGCAGTGGCGATGCCGGACACCAGGACGTCTCCCCAACGGATGCGGCGCATGAGCGGTCCCCCGATGTGTGCCGAGCGGGACCGCCGGGCGAGAAGTCCCGTATCTCACTCTCCGGGTGACTTTCGCCCCCGTCAACGGGCAGTCGTAGACGCCTCGGCAAGGCCCCGATTCCACATGTGGCCCCAGGCCTGAAATAGTTCCCCCGGATGTTCGCCATCCCTAGACTCCCTGACGTCATGGGGGATTCTCGGGGGACTTAAGTGGGGCTGGAGTGCCGGAACTCGTACTGGAATTGAATGGAAGGACCTGGACGCTCGATCCGTCCAGGTCGTACTCGCTGGGGCGCGATCCCCAGGGAGACGTGGTGATCGACGATGCCCGGGTGTCGTGGCGACACGCCACCATCAGCTGGAACGGCCGTGGTTGGGGCATCGAGGACCACGGCAGCACCAACGGCACCTACGTGCGCGGTGCTCGGGTGCAGCAGGCCGAGCTCGTGCCGGGCACGCCGGTTCACCTGGGCAACGCGACCGACGGCCCGCGGCTGAATCCCGTCGCCGCCGCGGCGCCCCAACCGGCCGTGGCCCAGCAGGCCCCGGCCCAGGCTCAGGCCCAGGCGGCCGCGTACGCCCAGCCGCAGGCCCCGGCGTACCAGGCCCCGCAGCAGCAGCAGCCCCAGCAGCACGCCTGGGACCAGCAGCCTCAGCAGCCGCACCTCCCGCACCAGCAGGGCGGCGGCCCCGCCGCGGCCCGCCCGGCGCAGGGGGCCGCCCCCCACCACGGGGGCGACCGCAGCCCGACGACGTTCCACCAGCTCTCGCTGGGTCACGTCATGCGGATCGGCCGTGCGCTGGAGAACGAACTGGTGGTCTCCGACCTCCAGGTCTCGCGCCACCACGCCGAGTTCCGCTCGATGCCCGGCGGCCGGTTCGAGATCCACGACCTGGGCAGCCACAACGGCACCTACGTCAACGGTCAGCCGCTGGCCAAGTCCGGCACCGCGCTGCTCGGCCCGAACGACATCGTCGGCGTCGGCCACTCGACGTTCCGGATCGTCGGTGACCGCCTCGAGGAGTTCGTCGACACCGGCGAGGTCTCCTTCTCGGCCCGCCACCTCACGGTCACGGTCGACGGCGGCAAGCAGATCCTCAAGGACGTCACCTTCGGCGTCCCGGAGAAGTCGCTGATCGGCGTCATCGGCCCGTCCGGCTCCGGAAAGTCGACCCTGCTCAAGGCGCTGACCGGCTACCGGCCCGCCGACCAGGGTGACGTCCTCTACGACAACCGCAACCTGTACAAGCAGTTCGCGGAGCTCCGTCAGCGCATCGGCCTGGTCCCGCAGGACGACATCCTGCACAAGGAACTGAAGGTCAGCACCGCCCTGAAGTACGCGGCCAAGCTCCGCTTCCCCGGCGACACCGCCGAGTCCGAGCGCGAGGCCCGCATCAACGAGGTGCTGCGCGAGCTCAAGCTCGACATCCACAAGGACAAGAAGATCACCTCGCTCTCGGGTGGTCAGCGCAAGCGCGTGTCCGTGGCCCTGGAGCTGCTCACCAAGCCGTCGCTGATCTTCCTGGACGAGCCGACCTCCGGCCTCGACCCGGGCATGGACCGCGACGTCATGCAGCTGCTGCGTGCCCTCGCCGACGACGGCCGTACGGTCCTCGTCGTCACCCACTCGGTCGCCGAGCTGGCCATCTGCGACAAGCTGCTGGTCATGGCCCCGGGCGGCTCGGTCGCGTACTTCGGCCCGCCGGACGAGGCGCTGAACTTCTTCGGCTACAGCACGTGGGCGGACGTCTTCTCGGCCTTCGAGAACTACCGCGACTACGACTGGGCCGGCCGCTGGAAGGGCTCGCAGCACTACCAGCTGTACGCCGCCGACATCGACGCGGTCGCCCCGCAGTCCGTCGCGATGCCGTCGCCGCAGCAGATGCGCCCGCCCAAGCCGCAGGGCTGGGGCTCGCAGCTGTGGACGCTGATCCGCCGCTACACGTCGGTGATCGCCTCCGACAAGGGCTTCATCGGCCTGATGCTGATCCTGCCCGCGGTCCTGGGCGTGGTCTCCACGGTCATCCCCGCGACCTTCGGCCTCGCGCCGCCGACGCCGCCGTCCCAGTTCAACGGCGACGCCGGCACGATCATGCTGATCCTCGCGGTCGGCATGTGCTTCTCGGGCGCCGCGAACTCGGTCCGTGAGCTGATCAAGGAACGCGTGATCTACGAGCGTGAGCGCGCGACGGGCCTGTCCCGGTCGGCGTACCTCATGTCGAAGGTGATCGTCCTCGGTGTCATCACGGCCATCCAGGGCGTGATCATCTGCGGGATCGGCTTCGCCCCCCGCGACCTGCCCGTCGAGGGCCTGCTGATGCCGCCGGCCGTCGAGCTCTGCGTGTCGGTCATCGCGCTCGGCTTCACGTCGATGATGTTCGGCCTGGTGATCTCCTCGCTGGTGAAGACCGCCGAGAAGACCATGCCGCTGCTGGTCATGTTCGCGATCGTCCAGGTCGTCTTCACCGGCATCCTCTTCCAGGTCTACGACTCCCCGGGCCTGGAGCAGTTCGCCTGGCTGATGCCGTCCCGCTGGGCCGTCGCCGCCGCCGGCACCACGCTGAACCTCGGCAAGCTCATGCCGCCGTGGGACCGCGACAACCCGACCAATACCGACCCGCTCTGGGACGCCACGGTCGGCCAGTGGAGCCTGAACATCACCATCCTGCTGCTCATCGGCATCGCCTGCGGCTTCGCGGTACAGCGCCTGCTGCGCCGCCACGAGCCCGAGGTCATGCGCGCCGGCAAGTAACCGGCAAGCGGTCCGCGAACGCGCGTACGCGAAAACGCCTGAGGGCGGCACCCGGTACTCCGGGGGCCGCCCTCAGGCGCATGGGGGGTCTTGATGCCGTCGGCGTCCTAGTAGGCGCTGTTGACGTTGTCCATCGAGCCGTAACGGTCGGCCGCGTAGTTGCAGGCGGCGACGATGTTGGCGACCGGGTCGTACTGGTCGAACTTGGTGCCCTTGACGTGGTACGCCTTGAAGGTCGGAAGGATGACCTGGAGCAGACCCTTGCTGGGGATGCCGTTCTGGGCGTTGATGTCCCAGTTGTTGATCGCCATCGGGTTGCCGCTGGACTCACGCATGACGTTCTTGTGGATGCCGGCGTAGGTGCCCGGGATGCCTTCCTTCTTCATGATGAAGAGGGCTTCCTTGATCCAGCCGTCCAGGTTGTTCGCGAAGACGGGGGTGCGGGCGGCGGAACGGCTCGCGGCCGCCTTCTGCTCGCGGTCCTTCTTCGCGGCGGCCTCGGCCTTGGCCTTGGCGTCAGCCTTGGCCTTGGCGTCCTGCGCCGCCTTGTCGGCGACGACCTGCTGCACGGAGAGGTGCTGCTGCACGGCCTTCGTCTGGGCGCCGTCGACGACCTGGGTCCAGGCGACGGGGGCGGCGGAGACCGTCTCGGCCTGGGCGGCGTCGGCCGGGACGAGGGAGAAGGCGAGCGCGGCGGCACTGAACGTGGCGACGCCGGCAATGGACAGCTTGTGTGCCTTCGTCAGACGACTGTGACCGGGAGTGCTGGAAGCAGACATGGCGGGGCAACCTCTTCGAATCGCGGGAGCCGCAGGAAGGCGCTGCGAGGATCCGGGGATCCGCAGCGCCGTGCGACGAGAGCAATTCTTAGCGGCGGCAAAATCCTGTGGCAAAGGTGTGACGTACGATCCTGCTTAGTGGATCAGGGCCGGGCGCCGAGGCCCGAATTCAGGCCTCGGCGCTACGTGCGCCCGTGCTGACAGGGTCTTTACGTGTCCACTAGGGAGCTTCGTAAGTGATGTGGGTCCTATGCCCGGGCTCACATCGAGCACGTAACGGCCTCACCATGCGTTGCTCAAGCAATGCATTCAGTGACCGGTCTCCTCCTTGAGTAGCAGGTGGACGTCCCCGAACTCGTGCCAAAGGCAGAGACGGGCCACCGCCTCCGCATACCCGAGCCGTACGGCGGCACGCCCCGCGACCGCCTCCAGCATCAGCAGATGGGACGCCTCGGGCTCGTGCAGCCCGGTCAGCAGCCCGTCCACCACCCGCACCCCGCGCTCCGGCGTCACCACCAGGTCCGTCCAGCCGCCGGCCGGGCGCACCCGGCCCTCCGCGTCCGCGGCCGACTCCAGGGCCCGCACCGCCGTGGTCCCCACCGCGATCACCCTCTCTCCCGTCGCCCGCGCCGCGTTCACGAGCCGCGCCGTGGCCGCGGGCACCTCGTACCGCTCCGGGTACGGCGGCTCGTGCGCCTCCTGCGAGGCCACGCCCGTGTGCAGGGTCAGCGGGGCGAACTGCACCCCCCGGCTGACCAGCCGCGCCACCAGCTCCGCCGTGAAGGGCCGGGCGGCGCTCGGCATCTCCGCCGACCCCGCCCCGTCGGCCCCCGGCACCGCGAACACCGTCTGGTAGGCCGACAGCGGCTGGTCCCGCTCCGTGTACGCGTACCGGATCGGCCGCCCGTGGGCCCGGAGCAGACCGGGCAGGTCCTCCGTCGATAGCCGTGCCCACCACAGCCGGTCCCCGCCCGCCGCGAGCGGCTCCTCCAGTACGAGGCGATGCCCGCCCGGCAGCTCCACCACGGCCCCGGCCGGCCCCCCGGCGTGCGGCAGGGTCGTGCCCCCGCCGGCCGGGGTCCGCAGCTCCACCGACCACCGGCCGTCATCGCCCCGGGTCGAGAAGTGCACCACCAGCGCCTCGCCGCCCAGCCGGGCGTCCACGGCGGCCGCCAGCGTGGCCGAGGTGTTCACCACCAGCACGTCCCCCGCGCGCAGCAGCTCCGGCAGCTCCCGGAAAGCGTGCAGCGACACCTCCGTACTGCCCCGCGACACCAGCAGCCGCACCGCGTCCCGGCCCAGCCCCGGCCCGCGCTGCTCAGCCGGCACCCGGGCCAGAAGGCCCGGCGGAATGTCCGTTATATACAGTCCCTTCTCTTGTAGCGCCCGGCGCCCGCTCACCGCCCCGCCCCCGCGCCCGCCCCCGCTTCCGGGCCCGCCACCGGCCCCTCCGTCAGTCGCTCCGCCGTGTACCGGCCGCTCGGCAGCCCCTCGGCCACCAGCCGCAGCAGCGCCGGCGCCACCTCCTCCGGCGCGGGCAGCCCCGCCAGGTCCTCCCCGGGCTCGGCCGCCGCCATCATCCGCGTCCGCATCGAACCCGGGTCCGCCCACCAGACCCGCAGCCCCGGCTCCTCCACGGCCAGCACGCCCGACATCAGATCCCCCGCCGCCTTGGTCGCCCCGTACGCCCCCCACGTCGCGTACGCCACCACCGCCGCGTCCGAGCTGATGTTGAGCACCGCACCGGCCGCCGAGGCCCGCAGCAGCGGCAGCCCCTCCTGGATCAGCCCCAGCGCCCCCACCACATTGACCTCGAAGGCCTCGCGCAGCCCGTCCAGCGGATGCACCGCCAGCGGCACCAACGGCTCCGCCCCGAGCGCCCCCGCGTTGTTCACCAGCAGATCCAGCCCGCCCAGCTCCCGCGCGGCCGCCACCAGCGCCGCCCGGTGCTCCCCCGAGGACACGTCCCCCGCCACCGCCCTGACCCGCACCCCGGCGGCTCGCTCCAGCTCGGCGGCGGCCTCCTTCAGCGCCCCCGAGCCCCGCGCGCTCAGCACCAGGTCCCAGCCGCAGGCCGCCAGCTCCCCGGCCAGCGCCCGCCCCAGTCCCCTCGACGCCCCCGTCACCATCGCCACCGACATGACCGCACCCCTCGCTCCGTCCCGACCAGCAGATGCCCCCAACCTAGGAACCCGGCCCCCGCCGCCGCCTCGGCCGCCGGCCCCACCCGTACCGGTCCGTTGGACCTACGACCACGGCCCGATCCCGCAGGTCACACGCCCGAGTACGGTGAGCGCATGCAGACCGGACCCCGTACTGGCCTGGCGGCCGTCAGCACCGCGCTGCTCGCCATGAGCCGCCGCCTCGAGGTACGCGACGTCCTGCGCACGATCGTCGTATCGGCCCGCGAGCTCCTGGACGCCGAGTACGCGGCCCTGGGCGTCCCGGACGACCACGGCGGCTTCGCCCAGTTCGTCGTGGACGGCATCAGCGCCGAACAGTGGCGCCGCATCGGCCCGCTGCCCCGCCAGCACGGCATCCTCGCCGCGATGCTCCACCAGGACGGCCCCGAGCGGCTGGCCGACGTACGCCAGGACCCGCGCTTCGAGGGCTGGCCGGCCGCCCACCCCGAGATGTCCGACTTCCTCGGCCTGCCCGTCCGGGACGGCGAGGAGACCCTCGGCTGCCTCTTCCTCGCCAACAAGCGCCGCGCCCCGGGCGGCGGGCACGGCTTCACCGACGAGGACGAGGAACTCCTCTCCCTCCTCGCCCAGCACGCGGCGATCGCGCTCACCAACGCCCGGCTCTACGAGCGCAGCCGCGAGCTCACGATCGCCGAGGAGCGCTCCCGGCTCGCCCACGAGCTGCACGACGCCGTCAGCCAGAAGCTCTTCTCGCTCCGACTCACCGCCCAGGCCGCCGCCGCCCTCGTGGACCGTGACCCGGCCCGCGCCAAGGACGAGCTCCAGCAGGTGGCCGCCCTGGCCGCGGAAGCCGCCGACGAACTGCGCGCCGCCGTGACCGAGCTGCGCCCGGCCGCGCTGGACGAGGACGGCCTGATCGCCACCCTGCGCACCCAGGTCCGCGTACTCGACCGCGCCCACAGCGCGCACGTCACCTTCACCTGTGACGGCGTACGCGCACTGCCCGCGACCCAGGAGGAAGCGCTCCTGAGGGTGGCGCAGGAGGCCCTCCACAACGCCCTGCGCCACTCGGGCGCCGACCGCGTGGAGGTGACACTGGCCCGGAGCCCCGCCGGAGGAGCGGTCCTCAGGGTCGTCGACTCCGGCAAGGGCTTCGACCCCCGGAGCGTCCGCCGCGCGGGCCGCCACCTGGGCCTGGTCTCCATGCGCGACCGGGCGAGCGGCGTCGGGGGCCGGCTCACCGTGCACTCGGAGCCCGGCAAGGGCACCACGATCGAGATGGAGGTCCCCGGTGGCTGACAGCGCCGGCCGAAGCGGAATCCGCGTACTGCTGGTCGACGACCACCAGGTGGTCCGCCGGGGGCTGCGCACGTTCCTGGAGGTCCAGGAGGACATCGAGGTGGTCGGCGAGGCCTCCGACGGCGAGGAGGGCATCGCCCGCGCCGAGGAGCTGCGGCCCGACGTGATCCTCATGGACATCAAGATGCCGGGCACCGACGGCATCGAGGCGCTGCGCAGACTGCGCGAGCTGGCGAACCCGGCGCGGGTGCTGATCGTCACCAGCTTCACGGAGCAGCGCACCGTGGTCCCCGCCCTGCGGGCGGGCGCGGCGGGATACGTCTACAAGGACATCGACCCCGACGCCCTGGCCGGAGCCATCCGCTCCGTCCACGCCGGGCACGTACTCCTCCAGCCGGAGGTGGCGGAGGTCCTGCTCGCCCAGGAGGACCAGAGCTCCTCCGCGGGCCGGCCGGGCTCGCTGACCGACCGCGAGCGCGAGGTCCTCGGTCTCATCGCGGACGGCCGCTCCAACCGGGAGATCGCCCGCGCGCTCGTCCTGTCCGAGAAGACCGTCAAGACGCACGTCTCGAACATCCTGATGAAGCTGGACCTCTCGGACCGGACCCAGGCCGCATTGTGGGCGGTCAGGCACGGAATCGCCGACTAGCCGACCGATCGACGACGTAAATCGGATCGTCTCGTTCCGGACTGAGATTCATACGGTCGGGTGTATGTAGCCCACATGGCGTATCCCGATCGCCGCGTGACCGTTCTCCATGGCGTGCCGCGACGGCTGGTCGCGGCAGACGTACTGGAGGACGAGAACGTGAAGAACTTCAAGAAGGCCGCAGCCGTCACCATGATCGCGGGCGGCCTCGTCGCCGCCGGCGCGGGTGTCTCCTCGGCGCACGGCGGTGCGTCGGCGGAGGGCGAGGCCCTGAACTCGCCCGGCGTGGCCTCCGGGAACCTGCTCCAGGTCCCGGTCCACGTCCCCGTGAACGTGGTCGGCAACTCGGTCAGCGTGATCGGCCTGCTCAACGGCGCCTTTGGCAACACCGGTGTGAACGCCTGACGCGCCGTTCCCTGACGCGGCCCCGCTTCCCCCCACCTCTCCCCGGGAAGCGGGGCCGCGGCCGTTTCCTGGCCAGGCCCCGTCCGGGCCTAGAGGTCCCGCTCGCGCTGCTCCACCGCCGCGTTGTACGCCGCGACGAGGGCCCGCCGGGCCACCCGCTCCACCGGCCGCAGGGCCTCGGCACGCGCCGCGATCTCCGAGGCGGCCACTGCGCCCCCGTGCCCCTTCTCGTACGCCAGCGACACCATCAGGTCCACCCGCTGCGCCAGCGCCAGCACCCGCACCGCCCTCGGCGGGTATCCCGGCGCCAGCACGTCACGCCCGGCCTCCGCCCGCGCCCGGTACGCCGACAACGCGGCCTCCGCCACCGGCCCGGACCCCGCCACGTCCAGCCGGGTCAGCGTCACGGTCGCCTCGCGCAGCGCCTCCGCCAGCTCCCGCTCCGCCTCGCCCAGCGAGGGCACGTCCGCCGGCGGTGCCTCCCGTACCGGCAGGCAGTGCCAGGTCACCGAGACGTGCACATCACCCTCGGGCCCGGCCTCGTACACCTCGGGCACCAGGCCCAGCGCGGCCCCGGCGCACACCACCGCCTCCTCCGCGTCCAGCGCCCGCGCGTTGAACTCCGCCGGACCGCTCAGCCCCAGCGGATGCCCCGGCGCCGGCAGCGCGACCCGCAGCCCGGTCACCCCCAGCGCCCGCATCCGCCCCAGCGCCAGTGTGAGCCCGACCGGACCCGATTCCCCCGGCAGCCCCGCCACCCGGTGCACGGCGTCCTCGCCCACGATCGACAACACGGCCTCGTCGGGCGAAACCAGACCGGCCAGCAAAGCGTTCCCCCAGGCGGCCAGCCGCCCTGAACGTGGTTCGAAAAGCATCCCCCAACTCTACGGACCCCCTTCCCGGCCCGGCCCCGGCCCCGGACCACTTCCCGAGTGGCGTAGGTTTTCCCCTGGGGCTGCGTCTACAGGCGCACAGACGAACCGACACTGCAAGGGGAGACAACGCGCTCATGAGCGATGTTCTGGAACTGGTGGACGTATCCGTGGTCCGCGAGGGCCGGGCTCTGGTGGACCAGGTCTCCTGGTCGGTGAAGGAGGGGGAGCGCTGGGTGATCCTCGGCCCCAACGGCGCCGGCAAGACCACGCTGCTGAACCTCGCCTCCAGCTACCTCTTCCCCACCAAGGGCACCGCCTCCATCCTCGGCAGCACCCTCGGCAAGGTGGACGTCTTCGAGCTGCGCCCCCGCATCGGCGTCGCGGGCATCGCCATGGCCGACAAGCTGCCCAAGCGGCAGACCGTCCTGCAGACCGTCCTCACCGCCGCCTACGGCATGACGGCGACCTGGCAGGAGGAGTACGAGGAGATCGACGAGCAGCGCGCCCGCGCCTTCCTCGACCGCCTCGGCATGACGGAGTACCTCGACCGCAAGTTCGGCACCCTCTCCGAGGGCGAGCGCAAGCGCACGCTGATCGCCCGTGCCCTGATGACCGACCCCGAGCTGCTGCTCCTCGACGAGCCCGCCGCCGGCCTGGACCTCGGCGGCCGCGAGGACCTCGTACGCCGCCTCGGCCGGCTCGCCCGCGACCCGCTCGCGCCCTCCATGGTCATGGTCACGCACCACGTCGAGGAGATCGCCCCCGGCTTCACCCACGTCCTGATGATCCGTCAGGGCAAGGTCGTCACCGCGGGCCCGATCGACCTCGAACTGACCTCCCGCAACCTCTCGCTCTGCTTCGGCCTCCCGCTGGTCGTCGAGCGCAACGGGAACGACCGCTGGACCGCCCAGGGCCTTCCCCTCGGCTAGTACGAGCCCCCGCACCCTGTCCCGACCGCGCCCACCCGACCTACCATGACCATGTGGACATCGACGCATGGGTGTGGTGGCTCATCGGCGCGGTCGGACTGGGCATTCCCCTCGTCCTGACCGCGATGCCGGAGTTCGGAATGTTCGCCGCCGGGGCGGTGGCGGCAGCCGTCACGGCGGCCGTCGGCGGGGGAGTGGTGGCCCAAGTCCTGGTCTTCGTGATCGTGTCGGTCGCGCTCATCGCCGTCGTACGGCCGATCGCCAACCGGCACCGCGACCAGCGGCCCCAACACCGCAGCGGAATCGATGCGTTGAAGGGCCGCAGCGCCGTCGTCCTCGAACGCGTCGACGGCGGCGGTGGCGGCCGCATCAAGCTCGCCGGCGAGATCTGGTCCGCGCGCACCCTCGACGCGGACAGCAGCTTCGAACCCGGCCAGTCGGTCGACGTCGTGGAGATCGACGGGGCGACCGCCGTCGTCATGTGACAAGCAGCCTGCTCGCGGGCCCCGGGTCTGCGAGACTCCGTTCAACGGGGCAGCACAGACAGCCGGAAGGGCACGGGGAACCGCATGCAACCGATCATCATCGTCCTGATCATTCTGGTGGTTCTGGTCTTCATCGCACTGGTCAAGACGATCCAGGTGATCCCGCAGGCCAGCGCCGCCATCGTCGAGCGGTTCGGCCGCTACACCCGCACCCTCAACGCGGGCCTCAACATCGTCGTCCCGTTCATCGACTCGATCCGCAACCGGATCGACCTCCGCGAACAGGTCGTCCCCTTCCCGCCGCAGCCGGTGATCACCCAGGACAACCTGGTCGTCAACATCGACACCGTCATCTACTACCAGGTGACCGACGCCCGCGCCGCGACGTACGAAGTGGCCAGCTACATCCAGGCCATCGAGCAGCTCACCGTGACCACGCTGCGCAACATCATCGGCGGCATGGACCTGGAGCGGACCCTCACTTCCCGCGAAGAGATCAACGCCGCCCTGCGCGGGGTCCTCGACGAGGCCACCGGCAAGTGGGGCATCCGCGTCAACCGCGTCGAGCTCAAGGCCATCGAGCCGCCGACCTCCATCCAGGACTCGATGGAGAAGCAGATGCGCGCCGACCGCGACAAGCGCGCCGCCATCCTCCAGGCCGAAGGTGTCCGGCAGTCCGAGATCCTGCGCGCCGAGGGTGAGAAGCAGTCCTCGATCCTCCGCGCCGAGGGTGACGCCAAGGCCGCCGCACTGCGCGCCGAGGGCGAGGCCCAGGCCATCCGTACGGTGTTCGAGTCCATCCACGCCGGCGACGCCGACCAGAAGCTCCTCGCCTACCAGTACCTCCAGATGCTCCCGAAGATCGCCGAAGGCGACGCCAACAAGCTCTGGATCGTGCCCAGCGAGATCGGAGACGCGCTCAAGGGCCTCTCGGGAGCCATGGGCAACTTCGGCCCGATGGGCGGCGGTTCCGGCTTCAACCCGCAGAGCTCCGGCAAGGACGGCGGCGGCATCCCCGCCGCACGGGACAAGGACGCCGCGGACCGCCGCGAGCAGCCCCCCATCGACTGAACCCGCCGCCCCTGCTGCATGATCGGTGAGGCCCCTCGACCTTCATGGCGGGGAGGCGACTCACTCATGCAAAGGGGATGGCACAGTCCATGTCCATCTGGGAATCACTCGCGGTCTTCGCCGCCGGCATCGGCGCGGGCACGATCAACACCATCGTCGGCTCCGGCACCCTGATCACCTTCCCGGTGCTGCTCGCCACCGGCCTGCCGCCGATCACCGCCAACGTGTCCAACACCCTTGGCCTGGTGCCCGGTTCGATCAGCGGAGCCATCGGCTACCGCAAGGAGCTCCAGGGCCAGCGCGCCCGCATCATCCGGCTCGGCTCCGTGTCCCTCGTCGGCGGACTCGCGGGCGCCGTCCTGCTCCTCACCCTGCCGTCCGACTCCTTCGACACGATCGTGCCCGTCCTCATCGGACTGGCCCTCGTACTCGTCGTCCTCCAGCCCCGGCTCGCCGCCGCCCTGCGCCGGCGCCAGGACGCCGCGGGAGGAGACACCGGCCACCCCGACGGCGGCCCCGCCCTGCTCTCCGGCATGCTGCTCGCCAGCGTGTACGGAGGCTACTTCGGGGCCGCCCAGGGCGTGCTCTACGTCGGCCTGATGGGCCTGCTGCTCCGCGAGGACCTGCAACGGATCAACGCCGTGAAGAACGTCATCGCGGCCTTGGTGAACGGCATCGCCGCCGTCCTCTTCCTCTTCGTCGCCACCTTCGACTGGACGGCCGTCCTCCTCATCGCCGTCGGCTCCACCATCGGCGGGCAGATCGGCGCCAAGGTCGGCCGCCGCCTCTCGCCGACCGTCCTGCGCGGAGTCATCGTCACGGTCGGCATCATCGCCATCGTCCAGCTGCTGGTCCACTGAGCGACGTAGCAGAGTTACGTCGCCCAGCGGGCCCGATCACGCGGCAGACGGGGCATACGAGGAGGCGGAACGCTCCAGCCACTCCGGCAGGGCCTCCCGCCCAGCCACCCCCAGAGCCAGCAGCATGGCGTCCGCCGGAGACGGCACGAAGGGCTTCCGGAGGAGCGGCATCCCCGCCTCCTCCGGAGTCCGGGCCGCCTTGCGGTGGTTGTCCTCGGCGCACGAGGCCACCGTGTTCAGCCAGGTGTCCCCACCCCCCTGCGCCCGCGGCAGCACGTGGTCCACGGTCGTCGCGCGCTTCCCGCAGTACGCGCACCGGTGTTGGTCCCGGACCAACACCCCCCTCCGCGACCAGGGAGCATGTCTTCGGAAGGGCACCCGCACGTACCTGCAGAGTCTGATCACACGGGGCAACGGAAGCTCCATCGTGGCAGCGCGCACGCGCAGCTCGGGATGCGACTGTTCGACCACGGCCTTGTCCTGGAGCACCAGAACCACCGCCCGGTTCAGGGTCACCGTCGACAGCGGCTCGAAGCTCGCATTCAGCACCAGCGTGTCCCGCATCTCGCCCACCTCCCGTGTGCAGGCCCGCGACCACCTTTGTGGCAGGGCCCGCGACCACTCTGGCCGCGCGCGCCACGCGGGACAACGCAATAAAAATGCCCGGTCCTGGCCGTCTTTAGACCAGGACCGGGCAAACGCTCGGGGAACGATCAGCGGGCAGGTGCCTCGTACTCACCGATCAGCTGGGCGCGCCCGAGCGCGTGGAAGCGCAGATTGAACCCGACCACGGCCGGAGACACGTCGTCCGCGGGACCGAGCTTCTCCTGATCCACCGCGTACACGGTGAAGACGTACCGGTGCCGCTCCCCGGCCGGCGGCGCCGCCCCGCCGAAGTCCTTGGTCCCGTAGTCGTTCCGCACGTGCACGGCCCCGGCCGGCAGCCCCTCGAACTTCCCGCTGCCCGCCCCGGCCGGCAGCTCGGTGACCGAGACCGGCAGATCGAAGAGCACCCAGTGCCAGAACCCGCTGCCCGTGGGCGCGTCCGGGTCGAAGCACGTCACGGCGAAGCTCTTCGTCCCCTCCGGGAACCCCTCCCACCGCAGCTGCGGCGAGACGTTCCCGCCCGAGAGCACCTGAGCCTCACCCAGATCGGCACCCGGTGCGAGGTCCGCACTGGTCACGGTGAAGGTGTGCACCTCGGGATGGAAGTCGTGCGGAAGAGGTGCCTTGCCCTGCTCGGTCACTACAGAACCTCCAGTCGGATCACGAAGCCGTCGTCCACGTCAGAGCCAGTTGCGCTGGGAACCCACGGAGGCGATCCACTGGTTCAGGTACGCCGCCCAGTCGGTCTGCTGGTACGACTGCAGGCCCACCTGGAAGCAGCGGTAGGTGTCACTGCCCTCGCTGAACAGCCCCGGCTTCTTGTCCATCTCCAGGACGACGTCCATCTCCCGGCCGTCCGAGACGAAGGTGAGCTCGACCTGGTTCAGCCCCCGATACTGCGACGGCGGCAGGAACTCGATCTCCTGGTAGAAGGGCAGCGTCTGCCGCGTCCCGCGGATGTGCCCGCGCTCCATGTCCGCGCTGCGGAAGGAGAAGCCCAGCTGCCGGAACGCGTCGAGGATCGCCTGCTGCGCCGGCACCGGGTGCACGTTGATCGGGTCGAGGTCGCCCGCGTCGACCGCACGCGCGATCTCCAGCTCGGTGCTCACCCCGATGTTCATCCCGTGCAGGTGCTGACCCCCGAAGTGGGTGATCGGCGTCTCCCAGGGGATCTCCAGCCCGAAGGGCACCACGTGCACCGCGCCGGCCTGCACCTGGAACGCACCGCCGAGGCGCTGCTTGGTGAAGACGACGTCCTGCTTGTACTCCTGGTCACCACCCTCGACCTCGACCCGCGCCTGCAGCCCGACGGACAGCCCCTCGATCTGCTGCTCCACGGACCCGCCCTGGATCCGGACCTCGCCCTGGACGATCCCGCCCGGTACGACGTTCGGCTCGGTGATGACCGTGTCCACCGAGGCACCACCGGCACCCAGGCTCGCGAACAGCTTCTTGAACCCCATGCTCTGACTCCCCTTGAAGGCTTGTGCGACTACCCCTTACCAACGCGGAACCTTAGGCCCCGGTTGCAGGGATACGCGTTCCACTACGCTCGACCGGATGAGCGCGCGCCCCGACCGTACGCCCCTGCCCCGGCCCTTCTTCGACCGCCCGGTCCTCACCGTGGCCCCGGACCTCCTCGGCCGCACCCTGGTCCGCCGTACTCCGGACGGCCCCATCGAACTGCGCATCACGGAGGTGGAGGCGTACGAGGGCGAGTCCGACCCGGGCTCCCACGCGTACCGCGGCCGCACGGCACGCAACGCATCCATGTTCGGTCCGCCCGGACACGCGTACGTCTATTTCATCTACGGCATGTGGTTCAGCCTCAACCTGGTGTGCGGTCCGCCCGGCCACGCGAGCGGCGTACTGCTGCGCGCGGGTGAGATCACTGTGGGCGCCGACCTGGCAGCCAAACGCCGAGTTTCCGCCAGATACCCAAGGGAACTCGCCAAAGGCCCGGCCCGGCTTGCCACCGCCCTGGACGTGGACCGCTCCCTCGACGGCACCGACCTCTGCGGCGGCCCCGATTCCCCTCTGTCCCTCCTCGCGGGCATCCCCACCTCGCCGGACCTGGTGAGCAGCGGCCCGCGCACCGGAGTAAGCGGCGCCGGCGCAGCCCATCCGTACCGTTTCTGGATCACCCACGACCCGACGGTGAGCCCGTACCGAGCCCACGCGCCACGCCGCCGCTCAACTTGACTCGGCTCTGCCGGACGCCTAACGTAGCCCGAGCCGCTTGAACGGGGCACTGCCATCGGCAGACCTCCGGCGGCCAACCCACTACCTACGACTTACCCCTGGCGGGGTCCTATTCGGCATGCCCGAATTTCTCTGCCGGCCGCTCGATTATGAATGGCAAGGGATAAGCGCTAACGTAGCGGAGCGCCGAAAGGCACAGACCCTCCAACGGTCACCGAATTCAAATCCAAACCGACTGCGACTTTCGAGAAGCAGGGCGCGGAAATGATCTGGTAGAGTTGGAAACACAGAACGAAAGCCCGGAGGAAAGCCCGAGAGGGTGAGTACAAAGGAAGCGTCCGTTCCTTGAGAACTCAACAGCGTGCCAAAAATCAACGCCAAAAGTTGATACCCCGTCCACTTCGGTGGATGAGGTTCCTTTGAAAAAGACCTGTGAGGCTCCGTTTCGGGGTGCTTGCAGGCAATTACACAGCGAGGACGCAGTGGTCAGTCGGTCTTATTCCGACCATGACTGGCCCGCTCTACGTGATGTGTGCACCCGATTACGGGTAAACATTCATGGAGAGTTTGATCCTGGCTCAGGACGAACGCTGGCGGCGTGCTTAACACATGCAAGTCGAACGATGAAGCCCTTCGGGGTGGATTAGTGGCGAACGGGTGAGTAACACGTGGGCAATCTGCCCTTCACTCTGGGACAAGCCCTGGAAACGGGGTCTAATACCGGATACCACTCCTGCCTGCATGGGCAGGGGTTGAAAGCTCCGGCGGTGAAGGATGAGCCCGCGGCCTATCAGCTTGTTGGTGGGGTAATGGCCCACCAAGGCGACGACGGGTAGCCGGCCTGAGAGGGCGACCGGCCACACTGGGACTGAGACACGGCCCAGACTCCTACGGGAGGCAGCAGTGGGGAATATTGCACAATGGGCGAAAGCCTGATGCAGCGACGCCGCGTGAGGGATGACGGCCTTCGGGTTGTAAACCTCTTTCAGCAGGGAAGAAGCGAAAGTGACGGTACCTGCAGAAGAAGCGCCGGCTAACTACGTGCCAGCAGCCGCGGTAATACGTAGGGCGCAAGCGTTGTCCGGAATTATTGGGCGTAAAGAGCTCGTAGGCGGCTTGTCACGTCGGATGTGAAAGCCCGAGGCTTAACCTCGGGTCTGCATTCGATACGGGCTAGCTAGAGTGTGGTAGGGGAGATCGGAATTCCTGGTGTAGCGGTGAAATGCGCAGATATCAGGAGGAACACCGGTGGCGAAGGCGGATCTCTGGGCCATTACTGACGCTGAGGAGCGAAAGCGTGGGGAGCGAACAGGATTAGATACCCTGGTAGTCCACGCCGTAAACGTTGGGAACTAGGTGTTGGCGACATTCCACGTCGTCGGTGCCGCAGCTAACGCATTAAGTTCCCCGCCTGGGGAGTACGGCCGCAAGGCTAAAACTCAAAGGAATTGACGGGGGCCCGCACAAGCGGCGGAGCATGTGGCTTAATTCGACGCAACGCGAAGAACCTTACCAAGGCTTGACATATACCGGAAAGCATTAGAGATAGTGCCCCCCTTGTGGTCGGTATACAGGTGGTGCATGGCTGTCGTCAGCTCGTGTCGTGAGATGTTGGGTTAAGTCCCGCAACGAGCGCAACCCTTGTCCTGTGTTGCCAGCATGCCCTTCGGGGTGATGGGGACTCACAGGAGACCGCCGGGGTCAACTCGGAGGAAGGTGGGGACGACGTCAAGTCATCATGCCCCTTATGTCTTGGGCTGCACACGTGCTACAATGGCCGGTACAATGAGCTGCGATACCGTGAGGTGGAGCGAATCTCAAAAAGCCGGTCTCAGTTCGGATTGGGGTCTGCAACTCGACCCCATGAAGTCGGAGTCGCTAGTAATCGCAGATCAGCATTGCTGCGGTGAATACGTTCCCGGGCCTTGTACACACCGCCCGTCACGTCACGAAAGTCGGTAACACCCGAAGCCGGTGGCCCAACCCGTAAGGGAGGGAGCTGTCGAAGGTGGGACTGGCGATTGGGACGAAGTCGTAACAAGGTAGCCGTACCGGAAGGTGCGGCTGGATCACCTCCTTTCTAAGGAGCACAGTACCGATTGCAGACAAATGTTCTGCACGGTCAGCTCATGGGTGGAACGTTGATTATTTGGCACGGTTTCTGAAACTTCCTGTGAGTACTGCTTCGGCGTGGAAAACAGTGACAGTGGACGGGATCGTGTCTGGCACGTTGTTGGGTCCTGAAGGTACGGCCGTGAGGTCATGTCTTCAGTGCCGGCCCCAGTGAACTCACTAGCTTGTCTGGTGGGGTGATGGGTGGCTGGTCGTTGTTTGAGAACTACACAGTGGACGCGAGCATCTGTGGCCAAGTTTTTAAGGGCGCACGGTGGATGCCTTGGCACCAGGAACCGATGAAGGACGTGAGAGGCCGCGATAGGCCCCGGGGAGCTGCCAACTGAGCTTTGATCCGGGGGTGTCCGAATGGGGAAACCCGGCAGTCGTCATGGGCTGTCACCCATGCCTGAACACATAGGGCATGTGGAGGGAACGCGGGGAAGTGAAACATCTCAGTACCCGCAGGAAGAGAAAACAACCGTGATTCCGGGAGTAGTGGCGAGCGAAACCGGATGAGGCCAAACCGTATGCGTGTGATACCCGGCAGGGGTTGCGCATGCGGGGTTGTGGGAATTCTTTTGATCGGTCTGCCGGCCGGTCGGCGAGTCAGAAACCGTTGATGTAGTCGAAGGACATGCGAAAGGTCCGGCGTAGAGGGTAAGACCCCCGTAGACGAAACATCAGCGGCTTGCTTAAGAATCTCCCAAGTAGCACGGGGCCCGAGAAATCCCGTGTGAATCTGGCGGGACCACCCGCTAAGCCTAAATATTCCCTGGTGACCGATAGCGGATAGTACCGTGAGGGAATGGTGAAAAGTACCGCGGGAGCGGAGTGAAATAGTACCTGAAACCGTGTGCCTACAAGCCGTGGGAGCGTCGCCGTTGTTCTTCGGAACAACGGTCGTGACTGCGTGCCTTTTGAAGAATGAGCCTGCGAGTTAGCGGTGTGTAGCGAGGTTAACCCGTGTGGGGAAGCCGTAGCGAAAGCGAGTCCGAATAGGGCGATTGAGTTGCACGCTCTAGACCCGAAGCGGAGTGATCTAGCCATGGGCAGGTTGAAGCGGAGGTAAGACTTCGTGGAGGACCGAACCCACCAGGGTTGAAAACCTGGGGGATGACCTGTGGTTAGGGGTGAAAGGCCAATCAAACTCCGTGATAGCTGGTTCTCCCCGAAATGCATTTAGGTGCAGCGTCGTGTGTTTCTTGCCGGAGGTAGAGCACTGGATAGGCGATGGGCCCTACCGGGTTACTGACCTTAGCCAAACTCCGAATGCCGGTAAGTGAGAGCACGGCAGTGAGACTGTGGGGGATAAGCTCCATGGTCGAGAGGGAAACAGCCCAGAGCATCGACTAAGGCCCCTAAGCGTACGCTAAGTGGGAAAGGATGTGGAGTCGCAGAGACAACCAGGAGGTTGGCTTAGAAGCAGCCACCCTTGAAAGAGTGCGTAATAGCTCACTGGTCAAGTGATTCCGCGCCGACAATGTAGCGGGGCTCAAGCGTACCGCCGAAGTCGTGTCATTGCAGCAATAGGGCCAACGCCCGCTGTGATGGGTAGGGGAGCGTCGTGTGCCGGGTGAAGCAGCAGCGGAAGCTAGTTGTGGACGGTTCACGAGTGAGAATGCAGGCATGAGTAGCGATACACACGTGAGAAACGTGTGCGCCGATTGACTAAGGGTTCCTGGGTCAAGCTGATCTGCCCAGGGTAAGTCGGGACCTAAGGCGAGGCCGACAGGCGTAGTCGATGGACAACCGGTTGATATTCCGGTACCCGCTTTGAAACGCCCAATATCGAATCAGGCGATGCTAAGTCCGTGAAGCCGTTCCGGACCCTTCGGGGAAAGGAAAGTGGTGGAGCCGACGAACCAGACTTGTAGTAGGTAAGCGATGGGGTGACGCAGGAAGGTAGTCCAGCCCGGGCGGTGGTAGTCCCGGGGTAAGGGTGTAGGCCGAGGGGTAGGCAAATCCGTCCCTCATTAAGGCTGAGACCTGATGCCGAGCCGATTGTGGTGAAGTGGATGATCCTATGCTGTCGAGAAAAGCCTCTAGCGAGTTTCATGGCGGCCCGTACCCTAAACCGACTCAGGTGGTCAGGTAGAGAATACCGAGGCGTTCGGGTGAACTATGGTTAAGGAACTCGGCAAAATGCCCCCGTAACTTCGGGAGAAGGGGGGCCATCACTGGTGAGGGAACTTGCTTCCTGAGCTGGGGGTGGCCGCAGAGACCAGCGAGAAGCGACTGTTTACTAAAAACACAGGTCCGTGCGAAGCCGTAAGGCGATGTATACGGACTGACGCCTGCCCGGTGCTGGAACGTTAAGGGGACCGGTTAGTGCGCTTTCGGGCGTGCGAAGCTGAGAACTTAAGCGCCAGTAAACGGCGGTGGTAACTATAACCATCCTAAGGTAGCGAAATTCCTTGTCGGGTAAGTTCCGACCTGCACGAATGGCGTAACGACTTCTCGACTGTCTCAACCATAGGCCCGGTGAAATTGCACTACGAGTAAAGATGCTCGTTTCGCGCAGCAGGACGGAAAGACCCCGGGACCTTTACTATAGTTTGATATTGGTGTTCGGTTCGGCTTGTGTAGGATAGGTGGGAGACTTTGAAACCCCAACGCCAGTTGGGGTGGAGTCGCCGTTGAAATACCACTCTGGTCGTGCTGGATGTCTAACCTCGGTCCGTGATCCGGATCAGGGACAGTGTCTGATGGGTAGTTTAACTGGGGCGGTTGCCTCCCAAAGGGTAACGGAGGCGCCCAAAGGTTCCCTCAGCCTGGTTGGCAATCAGGTGTTGAGTGTAAGTGCACAAGGGAGCTTGACTGTGAGACCGACGGGTCGAGCAGGGACGAAAGTCGGGACTAGTGATCCGGCGGTGGCTTGTGGAAGCGCCGTCGCTCAACGGATAAAAGGTACCCCGGGGATAACAGGCTGATCTTCCCCAAGAGTCCATATCGACGGGATGGTTTGGCACCTCGATGTCGGCTCGTCGCATCCTGGGGCTGGAGTCGGTCCCAAGGGTTGGGCTGTTCGCCCATTAAAGCGGTACGCGAGCTGGGTTTAGAACGTCGTGAGACAGTTCGGTCCCTATCCGCTGTGCGCGTAGGAATATTGAGAAGGGCTGTCCCTAGTACGAGAGGACCGGGACGGACGAACCTCTGGTGTGCCAGTTGTCCTGCCAAGGGCATGGCTGGTTGGCTACGTTCGGGAGGGATAACCGCTGAAAGCATCTAAGCGGGAAGCCTGCTTCAAGATGAGTATTCCCACCTCCTTGAGAGGGTAAGGCTCCCAGTAGACGACTGGGTTGATAGGCCAGATGTGGAAGCCCGGTAACGGGTGAAGCTGACTGGTACTAATAGGCCGAGGGCTTGTCCTCAGTTGCTCGCGTCCACTGTGTTAGTTCTGAAGCAACGAACAGTTGCTGGTTTCTAGAGCTAGAACATAACTACAAAGTGTGCTTGTTCGCTCGAAACCGATAGGGTTTCGGTGGTCATAGCGTTAGGGAAACGCCCGGTTACATTCCGAACCCGGAAGCTAAGCCTTTCAGCGCCGATGGTACTGCAGGGGGGACCCTGTGGGAGAGTAGGACGCCGCCGAACAATCTTTCAAAGGACCCTTGGTCCAGCGTTCAACGCTGGACCAAGGGTCCTTTTTGTTTTTCACCTCTTTACGCCGAAGCGCGGCCATGGGTTGGTTGCGCGAGAATGACTAGCGGTACCCCGAAGACAGGAGTCACACCCATGTCCAACTCTCCCGACGATCGTCCGGAGCGCGAGCCTCGGCGCAACGACGGCGGTGACAGGGGCGGCTACCGCGGGGGCCGTGACGACCGTGGCGGCGACCGTCCCCCGTTCCGTCGTGACGACCGTGGTGGTCGCCCGGCCGGCGGTGCCGGTGCCGGTGGCGGCTTCCGTCGCGATGACCGTGGCGGTCGTCCCTCCGGCGGCGGCGGTGGCGGCTTCCGCCGTGACGACCGTGGCGGCGATCGCCCGTCGTACCCCCGTCGTGATGACGACCGCGGTGGGTTCCGCGGCGGCCGTGACGACCGTGGCGGCGACCGTCCGTCCTTCCCGCGCCGTGACGACCGTGGTGGCGACCGTCCCACGGGTGGCGGCTTCCGTCGCGATGACCGTGGCGACCGTCCCTCCGGCGGCGGCGGTGGCGGCTTCCGCCGTGACGACCGTGGCGGCGACCGTCCGTCCTTCCCCCGTCGTGATGACCGTGGTGGGGACCGCCCCGCGGGCGGCGGTTTCCGTCGTGACGACCGTGGCGACCGTCCCTCCGGTGGTGGCGGCGGCTTCCGCCGTGACGACCGTGGCGGCGACCGTCCGTCGTACCCCCGTCGTGATGACCGTGGTGGCGACCGTCCGAGCTACCCGCGTCGTGATGACGACCGTGGTGGGTTCCGCGGCGGCCGTGACGACCGTGGTGGCGACCGTCCGTCCTACCCGCGCCGTGACGACCGCGGTGGCGACCGTCCGTCCTTCCCCCGTCGTGACGACCGTGGTGGGGACCGCCCCGCGGGCGGCGGTTTCCGTCGTGACGACCGTGGCGACCGTCCCTCCGGTGGTGGCGGCGGCTTCCGCCGTGACGACCGTGGCGGCGACCGTCCGTCGTACCCCCGTCGTGATGACCGTGGTGGCGACCGTCCGAGCTACCCGCGTCGTGATGACGACCGTGGTGGGTTCCGCGGCGGCCGTGACGACCGTGGCGGGGACCGTCCGTCCTACCCGCGCCGTGACGACCGCGGTGGCGACCGTCCCGCAGGCGGCGGCTTCCGTCGTGATGACCGTGGTGGCGACCGTCCGAGCTACCCGCGTCGTGATGACGACCGTGGTGGGTTCCGCGGCGGCCGTGACGACCGTGGTGGCGACCGTCCGTCCTACCCGCGCCGTGACGACCGTGGCGGCGAGCGTCCCTCCGGTGGCGGTGGCGGCTTCCGCCGTGACGACCGTGGCGGGGACCGTCCGTCCTACCCGCGCCGTGATGACCGCGGTGGCGACCGTCCCAGCTACCCGCGTCGTGATGACGACCGTGGTGGGTTCCGCGGCGGCCGTGACGACCGTGGTGGCGACCGTCCGTCCTACCCGCGCCGCGATGACCGCGGTGGCGACCGTCCCAGCTACCCCCGTCGTGACGACCGTGGTGGCGACCGTGGCGGGTTCCGTGGTGGCCGTGACGATCGCGGTGGTGACCGTGGTGGCTACCGTGGTCGCGATGACCGTGGCGGCGACCGCGACTACCGCGGGGACCGCGACCGGGACCCGGTCAAGCGGCTTCCGATCGACGAGGACGTCACCGGCCTCGAGATCGACGCCGACGTGCGTCAGGAGCTGCTGAGCCTGCCCAAGGGCCTGGCCGAGGAAGTCTCCAAGAACCTCGTCATGGTCGCGCGGCTGATCGACGAGGACCCCGAGCAGGCGTACGCGTACTCGCGCATCGCCCTGCGACTGGCCTCCCGTGTCGCCGCCGTCCGCGAGGCCGCCGGCTTCGCCGCGTACGCCACGCAGAAGTACAGCGAGGCGCTCGCGGAGTTCCGCGCCGCCAAGCGCATGACCGGCTCCGTCGAGCTGTGGCCCGTCATGGCCGACTGCGAGCGCGGCCTCGGCCGTCCGGAGCGGGCGCTGGCCATGGCCGGCGAGCCCGAGGTGCAGAAGCTGGACAAGGCCGGTCAGGTCGAGATGCGCCTGGTGGCCGCCGGTGCCCGGCGGGATCAGGGGCAGCTCGAGGCCGCCATCGTGACCCTGCAGAGCCCGGAGCTGGCCTCCAGCTCCGTCCAGCCCTGGACCGCGCGCCTGCGGTACGCCTACGCCGACGCCCTGCTGGCGGCCGGCCGTGAGGACGAGGCGCGCGAGTGGTTCGCCAAGACCCTCGAAGCGGACAAGGACGGCGCCACCGACGCCTCCGACCGTCTCGCCGAGCTCGACGGTGTCGAGTTCGTCGACGCCTCGGATGCCATCGCCGACGACCTGGTCGAGGGCGACGAGGACGACGAGGACGACGACCAGGACTCGGCCGAGGTCGCCGCGGCCGAGCGCGCCTCCGACGTCGCCGAGTACTACGACGAGGACGACGAGGAGTACGAGCCGCTGGAGGAGTCCGAGGCCGACTTCGACGTCACCGACGAGGTGGTCGTCGTCGAGGACGACGAGCGGGACGCGGGCCGCGACAAGGCCTGAGGGCCTGCGGCACGGTGAAGTGACATGAAGAAGGGCGGTACCCCCACCGGGGTACCGCCCTTCTTCATGTCCGGGTGCGTCACTCCAGGCCGCGCAGCACCAGGCCGGTGGCCGGCTTCGGGCCGAAGGAGGTGGACTTCCGGGGCATGGTGACGCCCTGGCGGGCCAGATCCCGTACGACTTCCTCCCGTACGGGGTGCATCAGGACCGCGGTGCCCCCGTGGCGCTCGGCCATGTCCACGGTCGCGGCGGCGTCGTGGATGTACGTGATCTGGTCCGGGGTGTCCGGGACGTGCCACACGGCGTCGAGCAGGGTGGCGTGCAGGACCGTGGCGTCCAGCCGGCGCCAGGCCTCGGGGCGGTCGCGGCGGACCGTGCTCTCCAGCAGCGCCAGTTCGGGGTCGGTGACCAGGTGGAAGCTGCCGTCGCCGGTCAGGAGGAAGGCGTTGCCCCGTTCCGCGGCGTCCGCGAGAACCTCCAGTGCCAGCGGGAGCGGTCCCTCGACGGGGCGGACCTGGAAGTGACCGTGGAGAGCGGCGAGGGCGTCCCGGACGGGGAGGCGGCGCAGCATCCGGTGGATGGCGCGGACCTGGAGCGGGTAGCGGACGGTGTCCACGAGGAGGACCAGGCCGAAGTCCCAGGCGGTCGGGGAACCGTGTTCCTCCTGGAGGCGCAGGTACGTGGCCCAGCGGTGGTGGCCGTCGGCGATGAGGGCCTGGCGGTGGCTGAGATCGGCGGTGACGGTGGCCAGCTCGGCCGGGTCCGTTATGGCCCAGAGGCGGTGCTGGAAGCCGTCCTCGGTGGTCGTCGACAGGAGGGGCGCGCGGCCCGCCGTGCGCTCGACGACGGCCGCCGCGCCCGCGCCGGGGTCGTCGCCCCGGTAGGTGAGGAGGAGCGGTTCGAGATTGGCCGAGGTGGCCCGCATCAGGCCCGCCCGATCGGTGACCACGTCCGGCATGACGTCCTCGTGGGGCAGGACGATGCCGGCGTCCGCGGTGGACAGGGCGAGGGCGCCGATGATGCCGCGCTGGAGCAGACCGGCCCGGCGCTGTTCGTAGACGTAGAGCGCGGGCTCGGGGTCGGCGCTGAGGATGCCCTCGGCCAGCCAGTCGTGCAGGGTGCGCGCGGCCTGTTCGTTGCGCGCGGCAGGGGTGCCGGCCTGCGGAAGGATCAGGCGGACGATGTTGTGGGGGTCGGCGGATTCGAGGTGGTCGACTCCGTCGGGGCGCACGACCACGTCGTACGGCGGTGAGGTGACGGCGGCGAGGCTGCCGACACGCTCCGGGACATAGCGCAGGCCATGGAACGGGATCAGGCGCAGCCCTCGGTCCGCGGTGCCAGATGTGGTCATTGGTGCATGGTAAGACCCGTCTCGGGATGCGGGATGATCGGGGGAGTGCGGAACCGGACAAGATCGAGCGCGCGAAATCGTATGAGGAGCGGACAGATGACCCGGCAGAGCAGGACCAGCCCCGCGTCGAGCGGGCGGAGTCTCCACCAGGCTTACGACACGGCTCTGCTGGACCTCGACGGAGTGGTCTACGCGGGCGGGGAGGCCATCGCGTACGCGGTGGAGTCCCTCGCCGCGGCCCGGGCCGACGGGATGCACCTCGCGTACGTCACGAACAACGCGCTGCGGACCCCGGACGCCGTCGCGGAGCACCTGGGCGAGCTCGGCATCCCGACCGAGCCGGGCGAGGTGATCACCTCGGCGCAGGCGGTGGCCCGGCTGATCGCGGAGCAGGTGGAGCCGGGGTCGAAGGTGCTGGTGATCGGTGGGGAGGGGCTGCGGGTCGCGCTGCGCGAGCGCGGGCTGGTGCCGGTGGAGTCGGCCGAGGAGGAGGGGCTCGCGGCGGTCGTGCAGGGGTACGGGGGCCCGGACCTGGCGTGGGGGCGGTTCGCCGAGGCCTCGTACGCGATCAACAGGGGGGTGCCGTGGTACGCGTCCAACACCGACCTGACGATTCCGGGTGCGCGGGGCATCGCGCCGGGCAACGGGGCCGCGGTGGAGGTCGTCCGGATCGCGACGGGCGCCGAGCCGCAGGTGGCGGGCAAGCCGCTGCCCCCGATGCACCGGGAGACCGTGCTGCGGACCGGGGCGAAGCGGCCGCTGGTGGTCGGGGACCGGCTGGACACCGACATCGAGGGCGCCTTCAACGGTGAGGTGGACTCGCTGCTGGTGCTGACCGGGGTGACTGACGCGGAGCAGCTGGTGCGGGCCGAGCCCAGGCACCGGCCGACGTACGTGGACCGGGATCTGCGGGGGCTGCTGACCGGGCAGCCCGAGGTGGAGGCGGCCGCGGCGGGATTCCGCTGCGGGGGATGGACCGCGGTCGCGCTGGACGACGTACTGGAGCTGCGCGGGGAGGGCGGGGATCCGGTCGACGGGCTGCGGGCGCTGTGCGCGGCGGCCTGGACGGCGGCCGGGGACGGGGTCTGTGCGCTGGACGCAGAGAAGGCCCTCGCCCGGCTGGGGTTGTAGGCCGTTCGGGTGATCAGGAAGGGTGGCAGGGTAGGCTAACCTAACTTCCGTGTTGGTCGAGAGTCCCGAGAGTCCCCCCGAACAGAGCGCGGCGCCGGTCGCCGCTGCCCGTTCACGCCATGGCGCGCGCGCCGCCGGTCTGCTGGGCGCCCTCGCGGTGCTGGCGCTGATCGCGGTGGTGAGCATCGCCGTCGGCGCGAAGCAGATGCCCCTCGAAGAGGTCTGGCACGGCCTGTTCGACTACTCGGGGACGCCCTCCGACGTGGTGGTGCGGGACCTGCGGGTGCCGCGCACCCTGCTCGGGCTGCTGGTCGGGCTCGGGCTCGGCCTGTCCGGGGCGGTCATGCAGGCCCTGGCGCGCAATCCGCTGGCGGAGCCCGGCATCCTCGGCGTCAACGCCGGGGCCGCGGCCGCCGTCGTCTCCGCGATCAGCTTCCTGGGAGCGAGCTCCCTGAGCGAGTTCGTGTGGTGGGCCTTCCTCGGCGCCGCCATCGTCTCCGTCGTCGTCTACGTACTCGGCGGCAGCCGCAGCGCGACGCCGGTGCGGCTCGCGCTGGCGGGTACGGCGGCCAGCGCGGCCCTGGTCGGCTACATCAACGCCGTGCAGCTGATGGACAGCAAGGCGCTGGACAAGCTGCGCTTCTGGACGGTGGGGTCGCTGGCCTCCGCCAACATGGACACCGTCCGGCAGGTCGCCCCCTTCCTGCTCGTCGGCGCGGTGCTCGCGCTGTCGCTGGGCCGGCCGCTCAACGCGATGGCCATGGGCGACGACACCGCCCGGGCGCTCGGCGCGAACCTGACGCGGACCCGGATCGGCGCGATGCTCGCCATCACCCTGCTGTGCGGTGCGGCGACCGCCGCCTGCGGGCCCATCGTCTTCATCGGGCTGATGATCCCGCACCTGGTGCGGGCGTTCACCGGACCCGACATGCGCTGGGTGCTCGCGTACTCGGCCGTCCTGTCCCCCGTGCTGCTGCTCGGCGCCGACGTCGTCGGCCGGGTCGTGACCCGGCCCGCCGAGCTTCAGGTCGGCATCGTCACCGCACTCATCGGCGGCCCCGTCTTCATCTATCTGGTTCGGCGCAAGAGGATGGCCCAGCTGTGACCGCGACCGCCAAAGCCCGTCGGCTGAACCTCCCCGGCGGGATATCGCTGCGGGTCGAGCGGCGCGCCCTGGCCACCGGGGTGCTGCTCGCTCTCGCCGCGTTCGCGCTGGCCGTCCTGCTCATCGGGACCGGGGACTTCGACATCGCGCCGTGGGACGTCGTACAGACCCTGCTGGGCAACGGCACCCCCGCCAACGACTTCATCGTCAACGACCTGCGGCTGCCGCGGGTCCTGGTCGCCCTGCTGGTCGGCGCGGCCCTCGGGATGGCGGGAGCCGTCTTCCAGTCCGTCTCCCGCAACCCGCTGGGCTCTCCCGACCTGCTCGGCTTCGGGTACGGCTCGGCGGTGGGTGCGCTCACCGTGATCATCCTGTTCAAGGGCGAAGCCACCGAGGTGGCGATCGGCGCGCTGCTCGGCGGCCTGCTGGCCGGCCTGGCCGTGTACCTGCTGGCCTACAAGCAGGGGATCCAGGGATACCGGCTGGTGCTGGTCGGCATCGGCGCCTCCGCCATGCTGATCGCCGTGATCCAGTACCTGATCACGAAGGCCCAGATGGTCGAGGCCACCCGGGCGATGGTCTGGCTGACCGGCTCGCTGGCGGGCCGGGACTGGGCGCAGGTGTGGCCGCTGCTCGCGGTCTGCGTGGTGCTCTTCCCGCTGGTGCTCGGCCAGGGCCGGGCCCTGCGGATGATGGAGATGGGCGACGACGCCGCGTACGCCCTCGGGGTACGGGTGGAGCGCACGCGTCTGCTGCTGATGCTCGCGGCGATCCTGCTCACCACCGCGGCGAGCGCCGCGGCCGGGCCGATCAGCTTCGTGGCGCTGGCCGCGCCGCAGCTGGCCCGGCGGCTGACCCGCTCGCCCGGGGCGAACCTGCTGTCCGGCGCGCTCATGGGCTCGGTGCTGCTGCTGGTGTCCGACTGGGCCTCGCAGCGGGCCTTCGGCGCCGACCAGCTGCCGGTGGGTGTGGTGACCGGGCTCGTCGGCGGTGTCTATCTGCTCTGGCTGCTCGTCACCGAGCGCAAGGCAGGACGTATATGAACCTCAGGAGTGACCAAGTGCAGCGGCTCACCACGCAGAACGTGACCCTCGGCTACGACCAGCGGGTCATCGCCGAGAACCTGTCGGTGGAGATCCCCGACAACTCCTTCACCGTGATCGTCGGCCCCAACGCCTGCGGCAAGTCCACGCTGCTGCGGGCCCTGTCGCGGATGCTGAAGCCGTCCGCCGGGCGGGTGCTGCTGGACGGGCAGGCCATCGGGTCGATGCCGGCGAAGAAGGTCGCCAAGACGCTGGGTCTGCTCCCGCAGTCCTCGATCGCGCCGGACGGCATCACGGTGGCCGACCTGGTCTCGCGCGGGCGGTATCCGCACCAGGGGCTGCTGCGGCAGTGGTCGTCGCAGGACGAGCGGATCGTGGCGGAGGCGATGGCCTCGACCGGGGTCGCCGAACTCGCCGACCGGGCCGTGGACGAGCTGTCGGGCGGTCAGCGGCAGCGCGTGTGGATCGCGATGGCGCTGGCCCAGCAGACCCCGCTGCTGCTGCTCGACGAGCCGACGACCTACCTGGACATCCAGCACCAGATCGACGTGCTGGACCTGTGCGCCGAGCTGCACGAGAACCAGGGGCGCACGCTGGTGGCGGTGCTGCACGACCTGAACCACGCGGCGCGGTACGCCACGCACCTGATCGCGATGCGGGGTGGCGAGGTCGTCGCCGAGGGGCCGCCGGGAGAGGTGGTCACGGCTGAGCTGGTGGAGCGGGTGTTCGGGCTGCGCTGCCAGGTCATCGCCGACCCGGAGACGGGGACGCCGCTGGTGATTCCGGCCGCGCGGAAGGCTCGTACGAAGGCCCCGGCCTAGAGCAGGCTCTTCAGGCGGAGGAGGTCGCGGAAGCCGGCTTCCAGTCTGACGCGGCCGGCGGCCCAGGCCTTGGCGAACTTCAGGTCGCCCGCGACCAGGGCGACCAGGTCGGCGCCGGTCATCGCGAGCCGGATCTCGGCCTTCGTCGCGGGCGGGCCCGGGGCGATCGCCTCCACCCGGATCCGGCCGTCTTCGAGGCGGCCCGTGAAGGTCTGGTCCAGGTCCGTGATGTGGCAGCTCAGGGAGCGGTCGAGCGCGGCGGCGCCGCGCACGCCGCCGTCCGCCCCGGCGAGGTTGTCGGAGAGTCGGTCGAGTGCGGCTCGGCACTCCTGGATCGTAGCCATCGTGATCACGACCGTACCGCAGAGCCGTTGCGTGGTCGCGGGGCGCTTCGGGGTAGCGTCGGGGCATGACCGACGAAGCTGCCGAGCCCACGGCCGACACCGCCGCCGGGCCCGTGGCGCTGGGCATCGTACGCACGCCCACCGGGCACGGCGCAGTGGACGCGCACCTGGCGCGGCTGGCGGACGCCGACCACCTCACGGCGGACGGACACCTCGCGGTGTACGAGGATGTCCACCGGGGGCTGCGCGAGGCGCTGACTGCGCTGGACGCACCGCCCGTCCCTGGTCCGCACGAAAACAGGAGCTGAACCGAACGTGGCAGGAGTGGCACGCCGCCGCCTGGACGCCGAACTGGTACGCCGCAGCATGGCCCGCTCGCGCGAGCACGCCGCGCAGCTGATCGCCGCGGGCCGGGTGACCGTGGGCGGTACCACCGCGACCAAGGCCGCCACCCAGGTGGAGACGAGCGCGGCTCTCGTCGTCCTCAAGGACGACAGTGATCCCGACTACGTCTCGCGGGGCGGCCACAAGCTCGCGGGCGCGCTCGCCGCCTTCCAGCCGCAGGGGCTGCGGGTGGAGGGCCGCCGGGCACTGGACGCCGGAGCCTCCACGGGCGGGTTCACCGATGTGCTGCTGCGCGCGGGCGTCGCCCATGTGGTGGCCGTCGACGTCGGCTACGGGCAGCTCGCCTGGTCGCTGCAGAGCGACGACCGGGTCACCGTCAAGGACCGTACGAACGTCCGCGAACTGACGGTGGAGCTGATCGACGGGACTCCGGCCGACCTGGTCGTCGGTGACCTGTCCTTCATCTCCATCGGGCTGGTGCTGCCCGCGCTCGTACGGTGCTGCGCGCCGGACGCGGATCTGGTGCTGATGGTCAAGCCGCAGTTCGAGGTCGGCAAGGACCGGCTGGGCAGCGGCGGCGTGGTGCGCAGTCCCGAGCTGCGGGCGGAGGCCGTGCGCGAGGTCGCGGCGCAGGCGGCGAAGCTCGGGCTGGGCGTTCTCGGGGTGACCGCGAGTCCGTTGCCGGGACCGTCGGGGAACGTCGAGTACTTTCTGTGGCTGCGGGCGGGGGCACCGGCACTCGACCCGGCGGATGTTGACCGTGCAGTGGCGGAGGGGCCGCAGTGACAGATTCAGCGGGTTCAGCGGGTTCAGCGGATTCGGGTTCGGTTTCGGTGTCAGGGTCGGGTCCGGCGACGGGGCGGACCGTCTTCCTGCTCGCGCACACCGGCCGGCCGGCGGCCATCCGGAGCGCCGAGCTGGTCGTGAAGGGGCTGCTGCGCTGCGGGCTGGGCGTACGGGTCTTCGCGCACGAGGCGGCGGACCTGCCGCTGCCGCCCGAGGTGGAGCTGGTCACCGAGTCCACCCCGGGGGTGCTCGACGGCTGCGAGCTGCTCATCGTGCTGGGCGGCGACGGAACCCTGCTGCGGGGCGCGGAGTTCGCGCGTGCCTCCGGGGTGCCGATGCTGGGCGTCAACCTGGGCCGGGTGGGGTTCCTCGCCGAGGCGGAGCGCGACGACCTGGACAAGGTCGTGGACCGGGTGGTGACGCGCGAGTACGAGGTCGAGGAGCGGATGACCCTCGATGTGATCGTGCGCACGAACGGCGACGTGGTCCACCAGGACTGGGCGCTGAACGAGGCCGCGGTCCAGAAGGTGTCCCCGGAGCGGATGCTCGAGGTGGTCCTGGAGATCGACGGGCGCCCGGTGTCCGGCTTCGGCTGTGACGGGATCGTCTGCGCGACCCCGACGGGCTCGACGGCGTACGCCTTCTCGGCGGGCGGGCCGGTGGTCTGGCCGGAGGTGGAGGCGCTGCTGATGGTGCCGATCAGCGCGCACGCGCTGTTCGCGAAGCCGCTGGTGACCTCGCCGGACTCGGTGCTGGCGGTCGAGGTGCAGACCGGGACCCCGCACGGGGTGCTGTGGTGCGACGGCCGGCGGATGCTGGAGCTGCCGGCCGGGGCCCGGGTGGAGGTCCGGCGGGGCGCGGTGCCGGTGCGGCTCGCCCGGCTGCACCACGCGTCGTTCACGGACCGGCTCGTCGCGAAGTTCGCGCTGCCCGTGTCGGGGTGGCGCGGGGCGCCCCACTGAGCCCGTTCCGGCCCTCCGCCCTAAATAGCACGTCCGTTCGGAGAACTTCGGGCGGGTGAGGTCACATGGCACCGGTGAAACCTCGGTATCGTCGTCCCGTGCTTGAGGAGATGCGGATACGGTCGCTCGGGGTCATCGACGACGCGGTGGTCGAGCTGTCGCCCGGTTTCACCGCGGTGACCGGCGAGACCGGCGCGGGCAAGACGATGGTCGTCACCAGCCTCGGGCTGCTGCTCGGCGGTCGCGCCGACCCGGCCCTGGTACGGATCGGGGCCAAGGCCGCGGTCGTCGAGGGCCGCATCGTCATGCGCCCCGACGCGCCCGCAGCCGTACGGGCCGAGGAGGCCGGAGCCGAGCTCGACGACGGCGCCCTGCTGATCAGCCGGACCGTGTCCGCCGAGGGGCGCTCGCGCGCCCACGTCGGCGGCCGCTCCGTGCCCGTCGGCCTGCTCTCCGAGCTCGCCGACGACCTGGTCGCCGTACACGGGCAGACCGACCAGCAGGGGCTGCTGCGGCCCGCCCGGCAGCGGCAGGCGCTCGACCGGTACGCCGGGGACGCCGTCGCCGTCCCGCTGGAGAAGTACGGCTCGGCCTACCGCAGGCTGCGCGCGGTCGCCGTCGAGCTGGAGGAGATCACCACCCGGGCCCGGGAACGGGCCCAGGAGGCCGACCTGCTGCGCTTCGGGCTGGACGAGATCGCCGCCGTGGAACCGGTGGCCGGTGAGGGCACCGAACTCGCGGCGGAGGCCGAGCGGCTCGGGCACGCCGAATCGCTGGCCTCGGCGGCCCAGCTGGCGCACGCCGCGCTGGCCGGCAATCCGGAGGACCCGGAAGGCATCGAGGCCAACACCCTCGTCGCGGGCGCCCACCGGGCCCTGGAGTCCGTACGCTCGCACGACCCGGCGCTCGGCGCGCTCGCCGAGCGGATCGGCGAACTGGGCATCCTGCTGGCCGACGTGGCCGGGGAGCTGGCGGGCTACGCCGACGACCTGGACGCCGATCCGCTGCGGCTGGCCGCCGTGGAGGAGCGGCGGGCGGCCCTGACCCAGCTGACGCGCAAGTACGGCTCCGAAGGCACCGTGGACGCCGTTCTGGAGTGGGCGGAGCAGGGCGCCGCGCGGCTGCTGGAGCTGGACGGCGACGACGAGCGGATCACCGAGCTGACCGCCGAGCGGGACGGACTGCGCTCCGAACTGTCGGCGCTGGCCCAGGCACTGACGGACGCGCGGGTGGAGGCGGCGACCCGGTTCGCCTCGGCCGTGACGGAGGAGCTGGCCTCGCTGGCGATGCCGCACGCCCGGGTCACCATCGACGTCAGGCAGGCCGACGACCCCGACGGGGTGGACGTGGACGGCCGCCCGGTCGCCTACGGACCCTCGGGCGCGGACGAGGTGGAACTGCTGCTGGCCCCGCACCCCGGCGCCCAGCCGCGGCCGATCGCCAAGGGTGCCTCGGGCGGTGAGCTGTCCCGGGTGATGCTGGCCGTGGAGGTCGTCTTCGCGGGCTCCGACCCGGTGCCCACGTACCTCTTCGACGAGGTCGACGCGGGCGTCGGCGGCAAGGCCGCCGTCGAGGTCGGGCGGCGGCTGGCGAAGCTCGCCAAGTCGGCCCAGGTGGTGGTCGTCACCCATCTGCCGCAGGTGGCGGCGTTCGCGGACCGGCAGCTGCTCGTCGAGAAGACCAACGACGGATCGGTCACGAGGAGCGGTGTCACCGTCCTGGAGGGCGAGGACCGGGTCCGCGAGCTGTCGCGCATGCTGGCGGGCCACGAGGACTCCGTCTCGGCGCGGGCACATGCCGAGGAACTCCTCGAGGCGGCACGCGCGGACAGCCGTCAGCGTTGACGCCCCGCTAGCCCGTGTGGGTGAGGCTGGGGGGCGTCCCGCGGCAACTCTCACGGGATCCGCACCCGTATGGTCCCGGAACGCGCGTGCGGACTGGCATCCTGGGCGACGTCTCTGACTCCCACACCCTGGAGCTTCGGCCCGTGAGCAGCTCCCCGGTCTACCCGTCCGCCGCGGCCCAGCCCTACGGGCGGCCGCCGCTGCGTACCGTCCAAGTGCTCGGCGGCGGTGCGGGCGCGGGCAGCAACGCGCACGTACGGTCGCTCACGACCGGGCTCGCCGCGCGCGGGGTACGGGTCACGGTGTGCGCGCCCGTCGAGGCGGAGGGCGAGTACGACTTCACCGGCGCGGGGGCGCAGTTCGCGCCCGACGCCGTGAACGCGCTGCGGGCCGCCTGCGCCACGGCCGACGTCGTGCACGCGCACGGGGTACGGGCCGGGATGCGGGCCGCGCTGGCCCTGCGGGGGCGCCGGGTGCCGCTGGTGGTGAGCTGGCACGGAGACGGCCCGGCGGCCGCCGGTGCGGCCGGCGCCGCGCTCGGGCGGCTCAGCCGGATCCTGGAGCGGCACGTGGCACGGGCCGCGGCGGTCGTGCTGGGGGCCTCCTCGGACCTGGTGGACCGGGCCCGGCTGCGGGGGGCGCGGGACGCGCGGCTGGCACCGGTTGCCGTGCCGGCGGCCCCGGCGGGGGCCGATCCCGGGAAGGTGCGGGCGGAACTGGGCGTGGTGGAACGGCCGTTGCTGATCGCGGTCGGGAGCCTGGTGCCGCACCGCGGGTACTCCGTACTGCTCGACGCGGCACGGGAGTGGCGGACGCTGGAACCCCTGCCGCTGCTGGTGATCGCGGGGGAGGGGCCGCTACGGGCCGAACTGTCCCGGCGGATCGAGGCCGAGGGGCTGCCGGTGCGGCTGCTGGGGCGGCGCCGGGACGCGGCGCAGCTGCTGGCGGCGGCGGACCTGGCGGTGCTGCCGAGCCGGTGGGAGGAGCGGGCCCTGCTGGCGCAGGAAGCGCTGCGGGTGGGGGTGCCGCTGGTGGCCACGGCGGTGGGGGGCGTGCCGGAGCTGGTGGGGGAGGGGGCGGTGCTCGTCCCGTACGGGGACCCGCAGGCCCTCGCCTCGGCCGTGACCGGCCTGCTGTCGGATGCGGGGCGTCGGGCCGGGCTGGTTGCCGCGGGGCGGGTGCAGGCCGCGACGTGGCCGTCCGAGGACGACACCGTCGCGCAGGTCCTGTCCGTCTACGACGAGTTGATGGAACGCGGGCGGCGGTAGCCGTCCGCCGGGCGCGGAGCGCCGTAGGGGTCTGGGGCGGAGCCCCACCCGGGAGGCGCGCTGGCGCCGAGCGGTGCCAAGGGCCCGTCAGGAAGGAACGTGGCGGCGGGCGCGGAGGGCCAGGCTGAGGGAGAGGACCGTTTCGGGGTCGTCCAGGTCCGTGCCCAGGAGTTCCGAGATGCGGGCCAGGCGGTTGTACAGGGTCTGCCGGTTCAGGTGGAGCTCGCGGGCCGTTTCCGCCTTGCGGCCCGCATGGGCCAGGTACGTCTCCAGGGTGGGCAGGAGCGGCGGCCGGGAGGTCGTGTCGTGGGTGCGGAGCGGGCCGATCGCGCGGTCCACGAAGGCCGCCAGGTCCGGGTGTTCGCGCAGCCGCCACAGGAGGAGGTCGATGTCCAGCCTCCTCGCGTCGTACCAGGGGCGGGCCGGCAGGCCGTGGGCCGCCGTGGCGGTCTCCGCCGCGTGGCGCAGGCCCGCCGATGCGGCCGCCCAGCCGCCCGCGACGCCGACGACCACGGCCGGCGGGGCCGAGGCCCGGTCGAGGCCCGCGCGCTCCACGCCCGCCCGCAGCGCGGCCGCCACCCGGTCCGCCACCGCCGTGCGCTCCGACTCCGCGCGCAGGGAGACCAGCAGCGGGACCCGGCCTTCCACCGGGCGGACGCCCAGCAGCACCGGAACCCCGACCGACGACAGCTCCTCCAGGACCGCGCGGGCCAGGACGGCCCAGTTGCCCGAGGGGCCCAGGTCCGTGGACAGGCGCATCACTATCGGCAGCAGCGGGCCCGTGCCCGGCTTGAAGCCCAGGACGCGGGCCTGAGCCGGGGCGTCCTCCGCCGAGATGCGGCCCTCGGCGAGGTCGGTGAGGAAGTCGCCGCGGCCGCGCGCCGCCAGCTCGTCCTCCTGCCGCGCCTGCATGAGGACGACGGCCAGGACGCCCGCCGTACGCTCCGCCGCCATCCGGTGCACCGGCAGCAGCGGGCTCGTGACCCCGACCAGGACCACCCGGGCCCGGACCGAGCCCGTGCCGTGGCCCCCGCCGGGTACGTCGATCACCACGGTGTTCGCCGACGGCTCGGCCTCGCGCTGGCCCCGCAGGCCCTCCCACACCTGGAGCGGGTCGGCGCCCGTGTCCGCGCCCGAGCTGCCGGCCGCGTAGAGCAGCTGTCCGTCGGGGGTCTCCAGGAAGACCGGGTTGCCCGTGAAGTCGGCCAGGATCCGCAGCACCTGCGGGATGCCACCGCCGCCCAACAGGGCCTCCGTACACCGCCGGTGGACCTCCTCGGCCCGCTGGAGCAGCGCGTAGTGGTGGTTGACGATCTCGGTGTGGACCTCCTCCGTGACGGTGACGAAGGGGACCTCCCGGTGGAGCTGGACCAGCGGCAGGCCCGCCGCGCGCGCGGTCTCCACGATCGTCGCCGGCAGCCGGGTGAACCGCGGCCCCAGCTCGACGACCAGCGCGGCGATCCCGCGGTCGGCGAGGCGTCGTACGAAGGCGCGCTGCTCGGCGGGCCGCGTGCCGAGGCCGAGACCCGTGGTCAGCAGCAGCTCGCCGCCCTTGAGCAGCGAGGCGATGTTCGGGACCTCACCCGCGTGCACCCAGCGGACGGTCCGGCCCAGGCGGTCGGCGCAGGCCACCACCTCCGGCAGTCCGCTGCGCAGCCCCGGCAGTTCCAGTGCCCGCTGAACCGTGATTCCGCCCTGGTCGTCCATATCGTGGGACGGTACCGGCCCGTCCTGTTCCGATCACATCACCCACCGGTCACAAGTCCGGTCTGCCCCCCATCCGGCCCGACAACTCGTCGTCCCCGTAAGGAGATTATCGGACCACGTGCCGATTGTGGTCTGCGTCACCCGGGGCGAGAGTGGGCGCCCTCCACACGGAAGAGGGCGCCATGAGCAGAGACAACACGGGCGGGTCGCCGCAGACCCCCGCGGCTCCACAGATCCAGCGGCTGAAGGCCAACTCGGTCGGGCTCGTCGGCGTCGTGTTCATGGCGGTGGCCACCGCCGCGCCGATCACCGCCATGACCGGCAACCTCCCCATCGCGGTCGGCTTCGGCAACGGCGTCGGAGCCCCGGCCGGATACCTCTTCGCGACGCTCGTGCTCACGGTCTTCGCGGTCGGCTACGTGGCGATGGCCAAGCGGATCACCGCCGCGGGCGCCTTCTACGGGTACATCTCGCACGGCCTCGGCCGCATCGCCGGCATGGCCTCCGGGATGCTCGCCGTCCTCGCCTACATCGTCTTCGAGGCCTCGATCGTCGGGGTCTTCTCCTACTTCGCGAAGACCACCGTCCACGACCAGCTCGGCGTCGACCTGCCGTGGGTGCTCTACGCGGCCGCCATGCTCGCCGTCACCGCCGCCCTCGCCCACTTCGACATCAACCTCACCGCCAAGGCCCTCGGCGTGATGCTCCTCGCCGAGATCGCCGTGCTGTTCGCCGTCGCCACCGCCGTCCTGGTCGCCGGGGGCGGACCGGACGGGATCCCGCTGGAGCCCGTCAACCCGAAGAACGCCTTCACCGGAACGTCCGCCGGACTCGGGCTCTTCTTCGCCTTCTGGTCCTGGGTCGGCTTCGAGTCCACCGCCATGTACGGCGAGGAGTCCCGCGACCCCAAGCGGGTCATCCCCAAGGCCACCCTGATCTCCGTCGTCGGTGTCGGCCTCTTCTACATCTACGTCTCCTGGATGACCATCGCGGGCAACGGCCTCGCCAAGTCCGTGGAACTGTCCGCCTCCACCAGCCCCCTCGACCTGTTCTTCGCCCCCACCCAGACCTTCATCGGCGCCTGGGCCGTCGACGCCTTCCAATGGCTGCTGCTCACCGGCTCCTTCGCCTGCGGCATGGCCTTCCACCAGTGCGCCGCCCGCTACCTCTACGCCATCGGCCGCGAGGGCTTCCTCTCCCCGAAGCTCGGCCGCACCCACGCCAGGCACGGATCCCCGTACGTGGCCTCGGTGGTGCAGACCGCCATCGCCACCGCCCTCGTCGCCGGGTTCTGGCTCACCGGGCAGGACCCGTACCTGCACCTGTACACGCTGCTCGCGATCCTCGGCACCATGGCGATCCTGATCGTCCAGACGCTCTGCTCGTTCGCCGTCATCGGGTACTTCCGCAAGAACCACCCCGAGGACCGGCACTGGTTCACGACCCTGACCGCTCCGCTGCTCGGCGGTCTCGGCATGACCGCCGTCGTCGTCCTGCTGGTCCTCAACATGGAGACCGCGGCGGGGGCCGCAGCCGGTTCCCTCTTCTTCACGCTGATCCCGTGGATCGTCGGCGGAGTCTTCCTCGGCGGTCTCGGCCTCGGCTTCTGGCTCAAGGCGAAGGCCCCCGAGCGCTACGAGATCATCGGCCGGATCGTCCTGGAGGACGCGGCCGAGCGTCCCGACGTCCCGTCCCCCTCCACCGCCGCCGCGAACGTCTGAGGAGCGCAGCCATGGCCCGTACGCCCCTGATGCACGCCCTGCGCCGACTCGCGGCCGAGCACGCCGCCGCCCGCAGCCTCGGCCTGCCCGTCGCCGAGGTCCGCGGCTCCACCCGCCGCGAACTCCTCGGCCGGGCCGCCGCGCTCGGCCTCGGGACCGCCCTCGCCTCGTCCGGGACCGCCTACGCCGTCGAGCCGGCTCCCGCCAAGAAGCCCGTGGGCCCCGCCCGGGTCGCCGTGGTCGGCGCGGGCATCTCCGGCCTGACCGCCGCCCTCACCCTCCGGGACGCCGGAGTCCCCTGCACCCTGTACGAGGCCAACCCCGGCCGGGTCGGCGGGCGCATGTGGACCCAACGCGACCACTGGGCGTACGGCCAGACCTCGGAGATCGGCGGCGAGCTGATCGACACCAGCCACAAGAAGATCCTGGAACTGTGCCGCCGCTTCGGCCTGCCCACCGAGGACTTCCTCGGCGGCGGCCCCAACGGGGCGGAGGAAGTCCTCTGGTTCAACGGCGAGTACTACTCCCGAACCCAGGCCGACGAGGACTTCAAGGCCGTCTACCAGGCGCTGCGCCGCGACCTCCAGGAAGCCGGCGAGGTCACCTGGAACACCACCACTCCCACCGGCACCGCCCTCGACAACATGACCCTGTACGAGTGGATCGAGACCCGGGTCCCCGGCGGCCACGGCTCCCAGCTGGGCCGCTTCATCGACGTGGCCTACAACGTCGAGTACGGGGCCGACACCGACCGGCAGTCCGCCCTCGCCCTGGTCCTCCTGATGGGCTATCAGCCCAACCCCGGCAACTTCAACGTCTGGGGCCTGTCCAACGAGCGCTACCACATCACCGGAGGCAACGACCGGCTGCCGAACGCCATCGCCGCCGCGCTGCCCGCCGGCACCCTGGTGATGGGCCGCGAGCTGCTCGCCGTACGCGCCAACGCCGACGGCACCCAGACCCTCACCTTCGACGACTCGGGCGCGACCCGGACCGTCATCGCCGACCACACCGTCCTGTGCCTGCCGCTTCCCATCCTCCAGCGCATCGACACCTCCGGGGCGGGCTTCGACCCGCTCATGCGCAATCTGCTGAGGGACGCCCGCATGGGCTACTGCACCAAGCTCAACATGCAGTTCACCGCCCGCCCCTGGCGCGGTACGGGACCCTGGCCGGGCGTCTCGGCCGGCGACTGCTTCACGGACTCCGACGTCCAGCAGACCTGGGACACCACCAAGGTGCAGCCCGGCACAGGCGGGATCCTGCTCCAGTACGGCGGCGGCACCCTGGCCGGGGCGCTCACCCCCGCGACCCCCTTCGCCACCGAGGCCGACCCGTACGTGCGCGACCTCGCGGGCCGCGTGCTGACCGGCGTCGACTCCTTCTTCCCGGGCACCAAGGCGGTCTGGAACGGGCGGGCCCAGCTCTCCGCGTGGCACCGCAACCCGTACGCCCTGGGCGCCTACTCGTACTGGCCCACCGGCTACCTGCACCGCTACGCCAAGTACGAGGGCACCGCGCAGGGCAACATCCACATCGGCGGCGAGCACTGCAGCTACGACTTCCAGGGGTTCATGGAGGGCGGCGCCACCGAGGGCGAGCGCGCGGCGCGCGAGGTGATCGCCGCCCTCACATGAGCCTCAGGCGGGCCGGATGTTGTGGTTGAAGCGGAAGACGTTGTCCGGGTCGTATTGCCGCTTCAGCGCGCCCAGCCGCTGCATGTTCTCGGGGCCGAGGCCCGCGACCACCCGGTCCGAGCCCTCGTCCCCGGTGAAGTTGAGGTAGACCGCGCCGGTGCTCCACGGCTGGACATCGGCGCGGACGTCCTTGACCCACTGGCGGACCCGGTCGTCGTCGGCCGCGTCCTCCCAGATCCCGAACGGGTGCACCGCCCAGGCCGCGTCCCGGTACGGCACCGGGTAGTCGCCCGGGGCCGAGGCGATCGCGCCGCCCTGCGGCCAGATCAGGTGCTGGGTGCCGGTCGGCACCGGCATCGAGTCGGCGCGGGCGCAGAACACGTCCACGAACTCGTCCGGCACCCCGGTGAGGTACTCCGCCGACCAGTAGTTCCGCATGCCCGGCGGATCGTCGATCATGCACTGCAGGTCGGCGTACGGGATGACCGTGACGACCTCGGACTCGTGCGGGATCGCCAGCAGCGGTGCGGCGAGCCTGCGCATCTCCTCCTCGGGCCCCGCGTACGTCAGCAGTACGCCGGCCATCAGCAGGCCGACCAGATGCGGCGGGACGAACTCCTCCGGCGGGCCCGTCATGTAGAGCGCGGCGCCGCTGGCCTCGGGCGGTCCCGCCTCGATGACGTCCCGGTACGTACGGACCACCTCGGGCCCGCGCTCCGGCAGGTACAGCACGAACGCGATCGACATGACCGGCAGTTCGTGCAGCCGCAGCGTCAGCGAGGTGGCGATCCCGAAGTTCCCGCCACCGCCGTGCAGCCCCCAGAACAGCTCGGGATGGTCCTCCGCGGTCACCTGGAGCAGTTCGCCGTCGGCGGTGACCAGCTCCGCGCCCAGCAGGTTGTCCACCGCCAGCCCGAACTTCCGGTCCAGCCAGCCGGAGCCGCCGCCCAGCACGAAGCCGCCGACGCCGGTCGTGGAAGCTCGGCCACCGGTGGTCGCCAGGCCGTACGGCTCGCAGGCCCGGTCCAGGTGGCTCATCGTGGCCCCGCCCCCGATGTGGGCCGCCCTTGCCGCCGGATGGACCGTCACCTCGTGCATCCGGCGCAGGTCCACGACCAGGCCGGCGTCGTTGAGGGACATCCCGGCGACGCTGTGCCCGCCGCCGCGCACCGAGATCTTCAGGTCCAGATCCCGTGCGAACCGTACGGCGGTGACCACGTCGGCGACGCTCGCGCACTGGGCGATGACGGCGGGCCTGCGGTCGATCATCGCGTTGAAGATCGTCCGGGCCTCGTCGTAGCCCGGATCGTCCGGGGCGAAGACGTCACCGGCCAGATCCTCGCGGAGCGCGGCGAGCGCCGTGCCCGCCTTCGACAGGGGCGCCATGGCCTCCCCCTTCCGAGAAGGGCATAGGACCCTTCCAGGGTAGGCGGAGGCGATCACCGGGGCGCGGCGGGAGAAGAGCGCTGTCCGTGCCCCGGCCCGGCGCTACCCCCCGTACGCCCCGCTCGCGGTCAGCCGCAGTGCCGTGTCGATCAGCGGAACGTGGCTGAAGGCCTGCGGGAAGTTCCCGACCTGGCGCTGGAGCCGCGGGTCCCACTCCTCCGCCAGCAGCCCGAGGTCGTTGCGCAGCGACAGCAGCCTCTCGAACAGCCGGCGCGCCTCGTCCACCCGCCCGATCATCGCCAGGTCGTCGGCCATCCAGAACGAGCACGCCAGGAAGGCCCCCTCGTCGCCCTCCAGGCCGTCCACGCCGGCCTCCTCGCCCGCCGTCGGGTAGCGCAGGATGAAACCGTCGGGCGTGGACAGCTCGCGCTGGATCGCCTCGATGGTGCCGATGACCCGCTTGTCGTCCGGCGGCAGGAAGCCCATCTGCGGGATCAGCAGCAGGGAGGCGTCCAGCTCCTTCGACCCGTACGACTGGGTGAAGGTGTTGCGCTCCTTGTCGTAGCCCTTCTCGCACACGTCCTGGTGGATCTCGTCGCGCAGCTCGCGCCAGCGCTCCAGCGGACCGTCCGCGTCCCCGCTCTCGATCAGCTTGATCGTGCGGTCCACGGCCACCCAGGCCATCACCTTCGAGTGCACGAAGTGGCGGCGCGGGCCGCGCACCTCCCAGATGCCCTCGTCCGGCTGGTCCCAGTGGGTCTCCAGGTAGCGGATCAGCTTGAGCTGGAGCAGCGAGGCGTAGTCGCTGCGGGCCAGGCCGGTCATGTGGCCCAGGTGCAGGGCCTCGGTGACCTCGCCGTAGACGTCGAGCTGGAGCTGCCCGGCGGCGCCGTTGCCGACGCGGACCGGGCGGGAGTTCTCGTAGCCCGGCAGCCAGTCCAGCTCGGTCTCGCCGAGCTCCCGCTCGCCCGCGATCCCGTACATGATCTGCAGGTTCTCCGGGTCGCCGGCCACCGCGCGCAGCAGCCACTCGCGCCAGGCGCGGGCCTCCTCGCGGTAGCCGGTGCGCAGCAGCGAGGAGAGCGTGATGGCGGCGTCCCGCAGCCAGGTGTAGCGGTAGTCCCAGTTGCGGACCCCGCCGATCTCCTCCGGCAGGGAGGTGGTCGGCGCGGCGACGATCCCGCCGGTGGGGCCGTAGGTGAGGGCCTTGAGGGTGATCAGGGAGCGGACCACCGCCTCCCGGTAGGGCCCGTGGTACGTGCACTGCTCGACCCACTCGCGCCAGAACTCGGCGGTGGAGTCGAGGGCCGCCTCGGCGTCCGGGGCCTCGGGCGCGCCGCGGTGCGAACGCTCCCAGCTGATGCTGAAGGCCATCCGGTCGCCCGGCCCGACGGTGAAGTCGGAGTACGTGGTCAGGTCCTTGCCGTACGTCTGCGCCTCGGTGTCCAGCCACACGGAGTCGGGGCCGGCGACGGCGACCGTGCGCCCGTCGACCTTGTGCACCCAGGGCACGACCCGCCCGTAGCTGAACCGCATGCGCAGTGCGGAGCGCATCTTCACGCGCCCGCTGACGCCCTCGACGATGCGGATCAGCTGGGGAGCGTGATCCTCGCGGGGCGGCATGAAGTCGATCACGCGGACGGTCCCGCGCGGCGTCTCCCACTCGGACTCGAGCACCAGCGAGTCGCCGCGGTAGCGGCGTCGCGTGGCACGCGGGGCCTCGGAGCCGGCCGGGAACGCCGGGCCGATCCGCCAGAACCCGTGGTCCTCGGTGCCGAGAATGCTCGCGAACACGGCATGGGAGTCGAAACGTGGCAGACACAACCAGTCCACTGCCCCGTCCCGGCAGACCAACGCCGCGGTCTGCATGTCCCCGATCAGTGCGTAATCCTCGATGCGCCCGGACACGTTGCATCTCCAGTCGAACGGCCACGTCCGCCCCGAAGGGCGCTTGCATTGCGCGGTTGCGCGGTCTCCTGTGGGTGGGGATCTCCGCGTTGAGCCCATGATTCCGTATGTCGGCTCGGTGCGGCCGTGTGACGGACTGCTCGGCGGCGATGTGTGCAATATCCGAGCAGGATATGACGGCACCCTAGTGATCCCCTTAAGCCGCGGAAGAATGCGGCTGGGCCAAACGGGTGACCTGCCGGTACGTCGCTCCGCCGCCCCTCCCGCGCCCCCGGACCGGACCCCCGCACCGCGTGGCCGGAGGCAGACGGGCCCGGGCGCTGATAGGCTGGTACCCCGTGGACCGGTGGTCTGCCTGTGCGAATCAGGAGCCCCGAAACCGCAGCTTCGGCGCCCCCTGAGACCCTTCCGGATCGACGGTGGCCGGCGCCGGACGCACCTCACCTCGCGACCACGGGAGCCCCCTCTTGGCGACGCCGCCCGCTGCTTTTCGAAACAGCACAGCCATGACGACCAAGCACATCTTCGTCACCGGGGGTGTCGCTTCGTCCCTCGGCAAGGGCCTGACGGCCTCCAGCCTGGGTGCGCTGCTGAAGGCGCGCGGCCTGCGGGTCACGATGCAGAAGCTCGACCCGTACCTGAACGTCGACCCGGGCACGATGAACCCGTTCCAGCACGGCGAGGTGTTCGTCACCAACGACGGCGCCGAGACGGACCTGGACATCGGCCACTACGAGCGTTTCCTCGACGTGGACCTCGACGGTTCGGCCAACGTCACCACCGGCCAGGTCTACTCGCAGGTCATCGCCAAGGAGCGGCGCGGCGAGTACCTCGGTGACACCGTGCAGGTCATCCCGCACATCACCAACGAGATCAAGCACCGCATCCGCCGCATGGCGACCGAGGACGTCGACGTCGTCATCACCGAGGTCGGCGGCACCGTCGGCGACATCGAGTCGCTGCCGTTCCTGGAGACCGTCCGCCAGGTCCGCCACGAGGTCGGCCGCGACAACGTCTTCGTCGTGCACATCTCGCTGCTGCCCTACATCGGCCCCTCCGGCGAGCTGAAGACCAAGCCGACCCAGCACTCGGTCGCGGCCCTGCGCAACATCGGCATCCAGCCCGACGCGATCGTGCTGCGCGCCGACCGTGACGTCCCCACCTCCATCAAGCGCAAGATCTCGCTGATGTGCGACGTGGACGAGGCCGCCGTGGTCGCGGCGATCGACGCCAAGTCGATCTACGACATCCCGAAGGTGCTGCACACCGAGGGCCTGGACGCGTATGTCGTGCGCAAGCTCGACCTGCCGTTCCGCGACGTGGACTGGACGGTCTGGGAGGACCTGCTGGACCGGGTCCACAACCCCGACCACGAGGTCAAGGTCGCGCTCGTCGGCAAGTACATCGACCTGCCGGACGCCTACCTGTCGGTGACCGAGGCGCTGCGCGCCGGCGGCTTCGCCAACAAGGCCCGCGTCCAGATCAAGTGGGTCACCTCCGACGACTGCCGGACCCCGGCCGGCGCCGCGGAGGTGCTCGGCGACGTGGACGCGATCTGCGTGCCCGGCGGCTTCGGCGACCGCGGTGTCAACGGCAAGGTCGGCGCGATCACCTACGCCCGCGAGAACAAGATCCCGCTGCTCGGCCTGTGCCTGGGTCTGCAGTGCGTGGTCATCGAGGCCGCGCGCAACCTCGCGGGGATCGAGGACGCCAACTCCACCGAGTTCGACGCCTCCACCCCGCACCCGGTCATCTCGACCATGGAGGAGCAGCTGGCCTTCGTCGAGGGCGCGGGCGACCTGGGCGGCACCATGCGGCTCGGCATGTACCCGGCGAAGCTCGCCGAGGGCTCCATCGTGCGCGAGGTCTACGGCGACCAGGCGTACGTCGACGAGCGCCACCGTCACCGCTACGAGGTCAACAACGCCTACCGCGGCGAGCTGGAGAAGAAGGCGGGCCTCGTCTTCTCCGGCACCTCCCCGGACAACAAGCTCGTCGAGTACGTCGAGTACCCGCGCGAGGTGCACCCCTACCTGGTGGCCACCCAGGCCCACCCGGAGCTCCGGTCCCGCCCGACGCGCCCGCACCCGCTGTTCGCGGGCCTGGTCAAGGCGGCCGTGGAGCGGCAGCAGTCCGCGAAGTGACGGCCTGACAGCCTGACCGCATAACGTAGACAGCCGGGGCACGGATCGTGCCCCGGCTGTCGCGTTCTCGGGAAGGTAGCTGGCCATGGCCATGGGCAACGACATCGTGGACACACCGGAGTCGTGGGAGGTCATCGCGTCGCGAACCCCGTTCCAGGGCGCGAAGACGGCGGTCCGTTCGGATCAGGTGCGGATGCCGGACCGGGCGGTGGTGCGCCGCGACTACCAGGCGCACCCCGGGTCGGTGTGCGTGCTGGCACTGGACGAGGAGCAGCGGGTGCTGGTCCTGAAGCAGTTCCGCCACCCGGTGCGGCACCGGCTGTGGGAGCTGCCAGCCGGGCTGCTGGACGTGGTGGGGGAGAACCCGCTGCACGCGGCCCAGCGGGAGCTGTACGAGGAGGCGCACGTCAAGGCGGAGGACTGGCGGGTCCTCGTCGACTTCTTCTCCTCGCCGGGCGGGTCGGACGAGGCGGTCCGGGTCTTCCTCGCGCGGTCCCTGTCGGAGGCGGAGGGTGAGCGGTACGAGGTCTCCGACGAGGAGGCGGACATGGAGATCGCGCGCGTTCCCCTCGCGGAACTGGTCGCCGGGGTCCTGGCGGGCCGGCTCGGCAACCCGGGTCTGGTGTCCGGGGTGCTGGCGCTGTCCGCCGCCCTTGGCTCCGAGGGCGGTGTCGATGCCCTCCGCCCGCCCCAGGCCCCGTGGCCGGCCCGTCCGTACGAGGCGTAGCCGTCCGGGGTGGGACGGAGTCCGGCGCTGCGGCGCGGAGCCGGAAAGGCCTGCCAGGGGCGATCCGCGGGAGCGGCGCGTGAAAAAGAGGACCATCTGCTGATCCGATTGGGGGATTTGTCCGCCGCGCTCCACCCGGGTCGTCGCTCTGCGTGAACTACGCTCGCAATCCGAAGGCAGGGAGAGGAGCGGATCCGTGACGGATTTCGTCGGGCGGCGGCGTGAGCTCAAGGAGCTGCGCGAGGACATCGCACGGACCGGGCTCGACACCCTCTCGGGCCGCAAGGCCAAGGCACCCCGCGCGCGTGTGCTGCTGGTCGCCGGACGGCCGGGGTCCGGGCGGACCGCGCTCGCCGAGGCGTTCGTGCGAGAGGTCGCCGAGCAGTACCCCGACGGGGTGCTCCGGACCCGGCTCACCGCCTCCGGCGGGCAGACCGTGGCCACCGAGCGGGCCCTCAGGGGCCTGCTGGAAGGGCTGGGACAGGCCACCCCGCCCGGTGCCGGCGAGGACGAGCTCAGCTCGGCCCTGCGCACCGCGCTCGACGGGCGCCGCGTGGTGATCCTGGTCGACGACGCCGCCGATCCGCACCAGGTCGACGCCCTGCTGCCGGACACCCCCGAGTGCCTCGTCGTGGTCACCGCCGAAGGACCGCTCACCGGCATTCCCGACGTGCGGCCCTGCACCCTGGGGGGACTCGACACGCCCTCCGCCGTGGAGATGCTCGCGCAGCGCATCGGGGACACCCGCGTCACCGCCGACCCGCGCGCCGCCGAAGCCCTCGCCGAGGAGTGCGGCGGCCAGCCCGCCGCGCTCGCCCTCGTCGGCGGCTGGCTCGCCGCCCACCCCAAGGCCTCGGTCGCCGACGTGGCCAAGCAGCTGCACGACATGCCCGCCGGCGTCGGCGGCGCGCTGGCCCGCGGCTTCCGGCTCGTCTACGAGTCCTTGCCGCAGCCCGCCCAGCGGACCCTGCGGCTGCTGCCGCTGGCCCCCGCCGGGATCGTCGACTCGCACTCCGCCTCCGCCCTGGCCGGCTGCTCGGTGGCTGCGGCCCAGTCCACGCTGGACGACTTCGCCGGGCTGGGCCTGCTGCACCATGCCCACGACGGCCTGCTCCAGCTGCCCGGCTGCCTCGCCCCCCTGCTCCAGGCCCTGCTCGAGGCCAGGGAGCGCCCCGCCGAGGTCCAGCTCGCCCGGGCCCGGATGCTGGAGCGCACCGTACGGCTGCTGCACTCCTGCCGGGCCATGGCCGAACCGGACGAGGATGACGGGGTCGGCCTGCGGGAGAAGCTGGAGGGGGTGCCGCGCGCCCTGCGCTTCCCCGACCGGCGGGCCGCCGCCACCTGGCTGGACACCCGGCTGCCCGCGCTCTCGGCCGCCACCTCCCTGGCCGTGGCCGACGGGGAGCTGGACACCCTGGCCCGCCGCCTGATCGCCGCCCTCGTACGAGCCCTGGCGGAGCACCGCGGCACCGCCGAGGCCGCCCCCGAGCTGTACGGGCTGCACCGGCTGGTCCTGGACGTGGCCGAGCGGCGCGGCCTGCACCGGGAGCAGGCCGCCGCACTGCTGAACCTGGCCGACCTGGACGCCGAGACCGGCCGGACCCAGGAGGCGCTCGACCGCTACCGGGCCGCGCTGGACGCCGGACGGGCGGCGAACGATCCGTACGCGACCGGCCGCGCGATGGAATCCGTAGGGGGCGCGTACCTGGAGCTGGCGGACTGGCACCGGGCCTCCGACTGGTTCGGCCGGGCACTCGCCCAGGCCCTCGCGCGGGGGGAGCGCGCGGACGAGGCCCGGCTGTACGGGCGACTCGGAAACGTACACACGTACGCGGGCCGGTACGGGGACGCGCAGCGCAGCTGGCGGGCCGCCGCCGCGGGCTACCGGCGGCTGGCCGATGTGCCCGGCCAGGCAAAGGCGTTGAGCGAGATGGCCCGGGTCCAGGAGTACGCCGGCCGCCCCGAGGAATCGCTGCACACCTGCCGGGAGGCGGTGGAGCTGGCGCGCCGCGCCGGGGACCAGCGGCTGCAGGCCGCGCTCCAGGTCCGGCTGGCCGACACGCTCGACCGGCTGGGGGACCCCGCGGCCGCCCGGCTGCACCGGTCCGCGGCCGACAGATTGCTGGGAGACGACCCAGCAGCCTGCGAAATCCGTAGTGATTCCGACTGAGATTATTTGTTTGCAAGGCTAGACACGAGTTCATCCTTCATTAAACTGGGTTCACCACGTCATCCCGTGGTGCATCCCGTTGCGCGTTCTTGTGGGCGGGTATGTATGGAAGTGCCCCGAAAAATCCCCTGAGCCAAGGACCGTGATCGACGATGAAGGTCGGCATCCCCCGCGAGGTCAAGAACAACGAGTTCCGCGTGGCCATCACCCCCGCCGGTGTCCACGAGCTCGTCCGTAACGGCCACCAGGTCTTCGTCGAGCAGAACGCCGGTGTCGGCTCCTCGATCACGGACGCCGAGTACGTCTCGGCCGGCGCCGAGATCCTCGGCACCGCCGACGAGGTCTGGGCGACCGCGGACCTGCTGCTGAAGGTCAAGGAGCCCATCGCGGAGGAGTACCACCGCCTCCGCAAGGACCAGACCCTCTTCACCTACCTGCACCTGGCGGCCTCCCGCGAGTGCACGGACGCCCTGCTGGAGTCCGGCACCACCGCCATCGCGTACGAGACGGTCGAGCTCGCCAACCGCGCGCTCCCGCTGCTCGCCCCGATGTCCGAGGTCGCGGGCCGCCTGGCCCCGCAGGTCGGCGCCTACCACCTGATGCGCTCGGCCGGCGGCCGTGGCGTGCTCCCCGGCGGCGTCCCCGGCACCCACGCCGGCGAGTGCGTGGTCATCGGCGGCGGCGTCTCCGGCTGGAACGCCGCGCAGATCGCCATCGGCATGGGCTTCCACGTGACCCTGCTGGACCGCGACATCAACAAGCTCCGCGAGGCCGACAAGATCTTCGGCACGAAGATCAAGACGATCGTCTCCAACGCCTTCGAGCTGGAGAAGGCCGTCGTCGAGGCCGACCTCGTCATCGGCGCGGTGCTGATCCCGGGTGCGAAGGCCCCGAAGCTGGTCACCAACGAGCTCGTCGCCAAGATGAAGCCCGGAAGTGTCCTTGTCGACATCGCGATCGACCAGGGCGGCTGCTTCGAGGACTCCCGTCCGACCACTCACGCCGAGCCGACCTTCCAGGTCCACAACTCGGTCTTCTACTGCGTCGCCAACATGCCGGGCGCGGTGCCGAACACCTCCACCTACGCGCTGACCAACGCCACGCTGCCCTACATCGTGCAGCTCGCGAACCTCGGCTGGGTCGAGGCGCTGCGTCGTGACCCCGCGCTCGGCCTGGGCCTCAACACCCATGACGGCCAGGTCGTTTACGGTCCGGTCGCCGAGGCCCACGGCCTCGAGACCCTCGAGCTGAGCACGCTGCTCGGCTGAAGCGTCAACGACTGACGTCAATCTCACGTATCCGGCCGGACCTTGCCCGCAAGGTCCGGCCGGACGCGTTTGCGGGGTGCGCCGAAGACCCCTTCAACTCGCCTCGAACGTAACCCTTTAACCCTTTCGCACACCCGCGAAACTTCGCGGCGACAGCTCGTGCGCCCTTGACAGAGTGGTGTTCGGTTGCCGACACATCGTGCCGGGTCCGGCGGATTGTGTTGCCGCTGGGCGGTGACACGCCATAGAGTCGCCAACCGTCGGCATGGTGCCACGCTGACCTATCGATAAGTGTCCTGGTCACGTCCGAGGAGGTAAGACGACTTGTGAATGAGTCGACATTTGCTCCTGGGGGTGGTCGAGCAGGCGTGCCGGAGCGGGGTCAGAACCCCACCGGGCTCGAGGCTGTCGGCTCCGTCGCAGTCCGCACCTTCGCAAACCACCAGCACATGACGACGCCCCAAAAGAGCATGGACGGCCTAGACGTGAACTCCAGGGCCGGCGACCGGAGCGGCGACAAGCCCACTGGTTTCGCCGACTACGACAATGTGCCCGAGGGGCACTTCTACGACCCCGACGCGGAGTACGAACCGGACCCCGAGTACGCGGCCACCCTCGCCCCCGACGCTGCCCGTCAGCGCCGTGAGCGGATCGGCCCGACCGGACGCCCGCTCCCGTACTTCCCCATCCCGGGTCCGCTGACCGACCACGGTCCCGCGAAGATCATCGCGATGTGCAACCAGAAGGGCGGCGTGGGCAAGACCACGTCGACCATCAACCTGGGTGCCGCGCTCGCCGAGTACGGGCGCCGCGTGCTGCTCGTCGACTTCGACCCGCAGGGCGCGCTGTCCGTGGGTCTCGGCGTGAACCCGATGGAACTCGACCTGACGGTCTACAACCTGCTCATGGAGCGGGGCATGTCGGCCGACGAGGTGCTGCTCAAGACCGCGGTCCCCAACATGGACCTGCTGCCGAGCAACATCGACCTGTCCGCTGCCGAAGTGCAGTTGGTCAGCGAGGTCGCGCGCGAGTCCACCCTGCAGCGGGCCCTGAAGCCCCTGATGGCCGACTACGACTACATCGTGATCGACTGTCAGCCCTCGCTCGGTCTGCTGACCGTGAACGCCCTGACGGCGGCTCACAAGGTCATCGTCCCGCTGGAGTGCGAGTTCTTCGCACTGCGCGGCGTGGCGCTGCTGACCGAGACCATCGAGAAGGTGCAGGAGCGGCTCAACCCCGAGCTGGAGCTCGACGGCATCCTCGCCACGATGTACGACTCCCGTACGGTGCACAGCCGCGAGGTGCTGGCGCGCGTCGTCGAGGCCTTCGACGACCACGTCTACCACACGGTCATCGGCCGGACGGTGCGCTTCCCGGAGACCACGGTCGCCGGTGAGCCGATCACGACGTACGCCTCCAACTCCGTCGGCGCCGCCGCCTACCGCCAGCTGGCCAGGGAGGTGCTCGCCCGGTGTCACGCCGAGTGAGTCTGCCCGGAGCCGACGAACTGTTCCGTACGACCGGCGGGATGGCGCTCCAGTCCTCCTCGCCGAGGCGGGGCGCCGACGAGGCGCCCGCCGCCGAGCACGCGGCCTCCTCGGCCGAGGGCGCGGCGGGGGAGGGCCGGAGCCGGGAGGCCGAGGCCGGCACGGAACCCGTGGTGGGCGCACCCCGGCGGTCGCAGGAAGGTTCTGTCAACGGAGCCTCCGCGGCCTCCGGGCCGGGCGGGCGCGGCAAGGGCCAGGGCCGGGGCGCGAACCGCCGGCCCAGCGGGCGCGAGCGGCACGACGAGAAGATCACGGTCTACGTCTCCGCCGAGGAGCTCATGGACCTGGAACACGCGCGGCTGGTGCTGCGCGGGGAGCACGGGCTGGCGGTCGACCGGGGCCGCATCGTCCGCGAGGCGGTGGCGGTCGTCCTCGCCGATCTCGAATCCCGCGGGGACGCGAGCATCCTCGTACGGCGCCTGCGCGGCCGCTGACCGGCCTGCGGCCCGCTTCCCCGGCTGCTGGCTAGGCTGCTCGTGGCCGCGGTCCCGCACCCGGCCGTGACGCCGCCCCTCCGCACCACCTGGACCGCGATGCCCTTCCCCGCCGAACCCGGCCGACCGACCCGGCGCATCCTGGGCCGCGGTCCCGGTGCGCCGGGAGACGGCCCGGGCGGCCCTGAATCGCCCGCTGCGCCGCCAGTGCGGTCCGAGGGCGGGGCGGAGCCCCGGGAGCACCGCGGGCCCGCTGACGGGCCCCTTGAGGGCCGCGGCGGCCCCCCGGACCCGGACGAAGCCGGTGACGCCCCGGGCGAGGACCCCGCCGAGGCCCCGCACGGCGCGGGCCCCGCCGGAGGCAACGGCAGGTTCACCCTGCGGCTCGCGAACTTCGAGGGCCCCTTCGACCTGCTGCTCCAGCTGATCTCCCGGCACAAGCTCGACGTCACCGAGGTCGCGCTGTCCAAGGTCACCGACGAGTTCATGGCCCACATCCGGGCCATGGGCCCCGACTGGGACCTCGACCAGACCACCGAGTTCCTCGTCGTCGCCGCCACCCTGCTCGACCTGAAGGCCGCGCGGCTGCTGCCGGCCGCCGAGGTAGAGGACGAGGCCGACCTCGCCCTGCTGGAGGCCCGGGACCTGCTCTTCGCCCGCCTCCTCCAGTACCGGGCGTACAAACGGATCGCCGCGATCTTCGAGGAGCGCGCGGAGGCCGAGGGCAGGCGCTACCCGCGCACCGTCGGCCTGGAGCCGCACCACGCCGACCTGCTGCCCGAGGTCGTCATCACCATCGGCCCGGACGGCTTCGCCCGCCTCGCGGTCAAGGCCATGCAGCCCAGGGCCAAGCCCCAGGTCTACGTGGACCACATCCACGCGCCGCTGGTCAGCGTGCGCGAGCAGGCCGGTCTCGTCGTACGGATGCTGAAGGCCCGCGGGGAGGCCACCTTCCAGGAGCTCACCGAGGACGCCGGGGACACCCTCACCGTCGTCGCGCGCTTCCTGGCGCTCCTGGAGCTCTACCGCGAGAAGGCGGTGGTCCTGGACCAAGAGGAGGCCCTGAAGACCCTGACCGTGCGCTGGAGCGGCGGGGACGGCGACGGCATGCCGACCGTGACCGACGAGTTCGACCAGATCGTGGAGGTCAAGGAATGAGCAGCGACGTGGCCGCGCTGGCGCTGAAGCCCGCGCTGGAAGCCGTACTCATGGTCGTGGACGAGCCCGCGACGGAGGCGCACCTCGCCAAGGTGCTGGAGCGCACCCCGCGTGAGATCGCGGACGCGCTGCGCGAGCTCGCCGACGAGTACACGCTCCAGGGGCGCGGATTCGAGCTGCGCCCGGTCGCCGGCGGATGGCGGTTCTACACCCGGGCGGAGTACGCCCCGGCCGTCGAGGGCTTCGTACTGGACGGCCAGCAGGCCCGCCTCACCCAGGCGGCGCTGGAGACCCTGGCGGTCGTCGCGTACCGCCAGCCGGTGAGCCGGTCGCGGGTCTCGGCGGTCCGCGGAGTCAACTGCGACGGGGTCATGCGGACCCTCCTCCAGCGGGGTCTGGTGGAGGAGGCGGGGACGGAACCCGAAACAGGTGCGATCCTGTACAGGACGACGAACCACTTTTTGGAGCGGATGGGCCTGCGCGGCCTGGACGAGCTCCCGGAACTCGCGCCCTTCCTCCCCGAGGCGGACGCGATCGAAGCCGAGACGCAAGAAGGTGTGCCGTCGTTCGATCCGGACTCACCGGATACCGATGAAGACGACGACAAGACGACGGACATTTGATGCGAAGCAACGGCAACGGCGGCGGCAACAGGAACAGCGGCGGCGGCGGTGGTGGCGCACGCGGTAACTCCCGCGGCGGCAGCTCCTCCTCCGGTGGCGGTGGCTACCGCGGTGGCGGCTCCGGCGGTGGCGGTGGCTCCCGCGGCGGCTCCTCCTCCGGCGGTGGCGGCTACCGCGGTGGCTCCTCCTCCGGCGGCGGCGGTGGCTCCCGCGGGGGCAGCTCCTCCGGCGGCGGTGGGTACCGCGGTGGTTCCTCCTCCGGCGGGGGCGGCTACCGCGGTGGTTCCTCCTCCGGCGGCGGCTACCAGGGCGGTGGCGGCTACCAGGGCGGCGGCTCCGACTCGCGCGACCGCGACCAGGCTCCGCCGCCGCGGATCCGCAACCCGCGCCCCGAGGAGCGTCGCTACGACGTGGGCCCCGAGGGCGAGCGCAGCGGCCGCAGCGGTCCCAAGGCCGGCGGCGGCGGTGCCCGTGGCGCGTCGGCGCGCGGCGGTGCCAAGGGCGGCCCCAAGACCTCCAGGACCCCCGGCATCGGCGGGGCCGGCGGCCCGCGCAGCGGTCCCGGCAGCCGCAGCGGCCAGTCCCGCCCGCGCGAGCTGGACGCGCGGATCGAGGAGCGAGTGCGCGACCGGTACGCCGACAAGCCCGTGATCAAGACCCCGAAGACCTTCCCGGGTGCCGAGGAGGAGGGTGAGCGTCTGCAGAAGGTGCTCGCCCGCGCCGGCATGGGCTCGCGCCGCGCGTGCGAGGAGCTCATCGAGCAGGCCCGCGTCGAGGTCAACGGCGAGATCGTGCTGGAGCAGGGCAAGCGCGTCCTGCCGAAGGACGAGATCAAGGTGGACGGCCTGACCGTCGCCACCCAGTCGTACCTGTTCTTCGCGCTGAACAAGCCGGCCGGTGTCGTCTCCACGATGGAGGACCCGGACGGCCGCCAGTGCCTGGGCGACTACGTCACCAACCGTGAGACGCGTCTCTTCCACGTCGGCCGGCTCGACACCGAGACCGAGGGCATCATCCTGCTCACCAACCACGGTGAGCTGGCCCACCGCCTCACGCACCCGAAGTACGGCGTGAAGAAGACCTACGTCGCGGCGATCACCGGCCCGCTGCCGCGCGAGATCGGCAAGCGGCTCAAGGACGGCATCGAGCTGGAGGACGGGTACGCCCGCGCCGACCACTTCCGCGTCGTCGACCAGGTCGGCAAGAACTACCTGGTCGAGGTCACCCTCCACGAGGGCCGCAAGCACATCGTCCGCCGCATGATGGCCGAGGCCGGCTTCCCCGTCGAGAAGCTCGTGCGGACCTCCTTCGGTCCGATCGAGCTCGGCGACCAGAAGTCCGGCTGGCTGCGCCGCCTGACCAACACCGAGGTCGGCATGCTGATGCGCGAGGTCGGTCTGTAAGGACCGCCCGAACCCGGGTCGAAAAGCCCGCAGTGCCCCGAGGCACTGCGGGCTTTTCGCTTGCCCGGAGACGCCTCCTCTGTTTATAGTCAACATGACTATTAAAGGAGGTCGTCATGAGCATGAGCTGGACCGAGGTACTCGGATTCGCCACTGGTGCCCTGTGCGTCTGGCTCGTCGCCCGGCAGCACGTCGCCAACTGGCCGATCGGCATCGCCAACAACCTGTTCTTCATCGTGCTCTTCGCCCAGGCCGGCCTCTACGCCGATGCCGGGCTGCAGATCGTCTTCATCGCCCTCGCCGCGTACGGCTGGTGGTCCTGGACCCACGGGGGTGGACCAGGAACCGCCGAGACCCTGGCGGTGCGCCGCACCACGCGCACCGAATGGGCCTGGCTGGCCGCGGCGGGGGCGGTGGGCGTGCTCGGCCTCACCCTGCTGCTGAGCAGCGCCACCGACTCGACCGTCCCCTTCTGGGACGCCCTGACCACCGGGCTCTCGCTCGCGGCCACCTACGGCCAGTGCCGCAAGCTCGTCGAGTCCTGGTGGCTGTGGATCGCCGCCGACCTCCTCTACATCCCGCTGTACGCGTACAAGGGGCTGTACCTGACCTCCGGCCTGTACGTCGGCTTCCTCGCGCTCTGCGTGGCCGGGCTGGTCGGCTGGCGGCGCACGCTCCCGGCGCGGGGCGCCCGTACGGCCCTGGAGGCGACGGCATGAGGCGCTTCGGGCACGGCCTGGTGCTGGGCAAGTTCTACCCGCCGCACGCCGGCCACCACCACCTGGTGCGCACCGCCCAGGACCGGTGCGACCGGCTGACCGTGCTGGTCTGCGCGGCCTCCGTGGAGTCGGTGCCGCTCGCCGACCGCGTCGCATGGATGCGGGAGGCGCACCCGGGCGCGGACGTGGTCGGCGCCGTCGACGACATCCCGGTCGACCTGCACGACCCGGCGGTCTGGGAAGCCCACATGGCGATCTTCCGGGGCGCGCTGGACGGGCCCGTCGACGCCGTCTTCACCTCGGAGGAGTACGGGTCCGAGCTCGCGCGGCGGTTCGGCGCCGAGGAGGTCTGCGTGGACCCCGCGCGGACCCTGTTCCCGGTGTCCGGGACGGCGGTGCGGGCCGATCCCGCCGGCTGCTGGGAATTCCTGGGACCGGCCGTACGGGGCTCCCTCGCGCGGCGGGTCGTCGTACTCGGCGCCGAGTCCACCGGGACCACGACGCTGTCGCGGGCGCTGGCCGGGCACTACCGGCGGCGCGGCGGGGTGTGGGCCGGGACCGGCTGGGTCCCCGAGTACGGGCGCCGGTACAGCGAGGAGAAGCTGGAAGCGGCCCGCGCCGCGGACCCGGCGGCCGGCTGGGCGGACGTCTCCTTCACCTCGGAGGAGTTCCCGGTCATCGCCCGGCGGCAGGACGCGGACGAGGAACGGGCGGCCCGGCTGGGCTCGCCGGTGCTGTTCTGCGACACCGACTCCTTCGCGACCGGCATCTGGCACGAGCGGTACATGGGCGGCCGCAACGAGGAGGTCGAGAAGACAGCCTCCCTCACCCGGCGCGACCTGTACCTGCTGACGGACCACGCGGACGTGCCCTTCGAGGACGACGGGCTGCGGGACGGCCCCCACCTGCGCCCCTGGATGACCGGGCGGTTCCGCGAGGAACTCGAGCGCACCGGGAAGCGGTTCCTCGTCGTACGGGGGGACCGCGAGGAGCGGCTGGCGGCGGCCGTGGCGGCGGTCGACGAACTGCTCGCCGAAGGCTGGTACTTCGCCGACCCGCTGCCGGAGGCCCGATGACCGCCGGCTACGACCCCTCCGCCTTCGTGCCGTTCGCGGTGACCGTAGACCTGGCCGTCTTCACCGTGCGCGGCGGGCTGCTGCACGTGCTGCTGATCCGGCGCGGGCAGGAGCCGTACGAGGGGGCCTGGGCGCTCCCCGGCGGCTTCGTCACGCCCCGGGAGTCCGCGGAGACGGCCGCCCGCCGCGAGCTGGCCGAGGAGACCGGCCTGTCGGAGGGCGTCGTGGCGGCCCTGCACCTGGAGCAGCTGCGCACCTACAGCGAGCCGGACCGCGACCCCCGGATGCGGGTGGTCTCGGTGGCCTTCACGGCGCTGGTCCCGGACATGCCGGAGCCGGCCGCGGAGGGCGGCGGGGACGCGGCCCACGCCCGCTGGGTGCCGGTGGCCGAGGTCGGCCCTCTCGCCTTCGACCACGCCGTGATCCTGGGCCACGCGCGGGAGCGGGTCGGCGCGAAGCTCGAGTACACCTGCCTGGCCACCGCCTTCTGCCCGCCCGAATTCACCCTCGGGGAGCTCCAGTCCGTCTACGAGACGGTCTGGGACACCGCCCTGGACCGCCCCAACTTCCGCCGCAAGGTCCTGGCCACACCCGGCTTCGTCGAGGCCGTACCGGGAGCCGCCCGGCTGACCGGAGGCCGCGGCAAACCGGCCGCGCTGTACCGGCCGGGACCGGCGACCGCCCTGCACCCGCCCCTGCTCCGCCCCTCGGAAGGAAACAAGCGATGACGATGCCCACGCCGACGAAGCGCGCCGCGACGGGCGCCCTGATCGGCCTGGCCCTGGGCGACGCCCTCGGCTTCCCGACGGAGTTCAACGACGTCCCGTCGATCCTGGCCAAGACCGGCCCGTGGCGGGAGATGAAACTGCCCCGGCCGGCCATCGTCACGGACGACACCCAGATGACGCTCGCGCTGGCACGGGGCATGCGGACGGCCGCGGAGCGCGGCCGGGTCGGCCCGCTGCGCCTCGCCCGGCCGGTCCGGGAGGAGTTCGTGGACTGGTACCACTCCCCGGAGAACAACCGCGCCCCGGGCAACACCTGTCTGCGGGCGTGCGGTCTGCTGAACGATCCGCAGCGGGACTGGAGGGACGCCAGCCAGCTCGGCTCCAAGGGCTGCGGCGCGAACATGCGGGTGGTCCCGGTGGGGCTGATCCACGGCTGGACCGAGGAGGAACGGGCCGGCGCCGCCCAGCTCCAGTCGGCCCTGACCCACGGCCACCCGACGGCGCTGGCCGCCTCCGACCTGACGGCGCGGGCGGTCTACCTGCTGGCGCAGGGCACCGAGGTGACGGGCCTGGTCGGGCGGCTGCGCTCGTACGCCCTGGAGAACCGCACCCGTTACCACGAGCGCTGGCTCGGCGACCTGTGGATGCGGACGGCCTCCGACGCCTCCCCGGAGTCGTTCATGGCGCGGGGCTGGGACGAGTGCCTGGCCGTCCTGGAGCGCCTGTCCACGGCCCTGCGCACGCCCTCCCCGGAGACGGACCCCTGCCTGACCACGGGCGACGGCTGGATCGCGGAGGAGGCCCTCGCCACGGCCCTGCAGTGCTTCCTGCTCTTCCCGCAGGAGCCCCTCCTGGCCCTGCGCCGAGCCGCATGCACCGCGGGCGACTCGGACTCCATCGCCTGCCTGGCGGGCGCCTTCGCGGGCGCCCACCTCGGCGCGGACGTCTGGCCCCGCGACTGGGAGGGCCGCATCGAGTACCGCGACGAACTCCTCGCCTTCGGCGCGCTCTGGGATTCCTAGGTCCGGACATTCCTTAGCCTGCCGACGCGCGGCGGGTGCGGACGAGGAAGTCCTGCACCCTGGCGTGGTCCGGATCCGCGGGCAGCTGCGTGCTGGCGAGGGCCGCCTCGGTCTCCTCCTGGAGGCGGGACATCCATGTGTCGGCCTCGGCCCAGGTGAGCTCGCCGCGGCGGACCGCCAGGAGGCGGTCGCGGTGGGGGCCCGCGTCGATCGTCAGGCGGCCCGTGCGCAGGAGGTCGCGGCAGGACAGGAGCAGGCGCAGCAGGTGCATGGCGTGCTTCCAGCGCGGGGCGCCGTGGATGCGGACGTCCGCGAGGAGTTTGCCGCGCTGGGAGGCCGCGTACCGGCTGAAGCTGGTGTGGGCCCGGCGGGAGAGGAAGGCCTCGCGGAGCGAGAGCAGTTCCTCGCCGACCGGGGACAGCCGTTCCACCAAGGGGGAGTGGAGGCACTCCAGGATGTTCGGGTTGGCGCGCAGGGCCAGTTCGCAGAAGCGTTCCAGCTCCCACGAGAACTCCTCGTCCCGCGGGCCCTCCACGTGCGTGGGGGGCTTCTCGAACCGCCAGAACAGCGGCGTCGGGGCGAGGTAGACACCGCGCCGGTCGGTGTCGCTCGCCTCCGTCGCCAGCCCGAACGCCCGGGAGCCCATCACGCACTGGTAGACCGTGTGGTCCCGTACCAGTGTCAGCTCGTCCATCCGGCGAGCCTAGGCACGGGGCCGTCCGCTAAGCGAGCGAGATATTGCCGTCCGCCGCGACCGTGATCTTCTTCTCCGCCAGCGGGCGGGTGGCCGGGCCATTGGCGACCGCGCCGTCCGTGTCCTTGAACTTGCTCCCGTGGCAGGGGCAGTCGATGGTGCCGTTCTCCACCTTGTTCACGAGGCAGCCCTGGTGGGTGCAGACCGCCGTGAAGCAGCGGAAGGACCCGGCGGTGGGCTGGGTGACCACCAGCTTCTCTTCCTTCAGGACCTTGCCGCCGCCGACCGGTACGTCGGCCGCCTTGGCGATGGCTTTGCCGCCTCCCGCGGGCGCGGACGGGGCGGCCGGGGCGGCCGCGGTTTCCGATCCGTTCGCGGGTGCCTTCTCGCTTTCACCGCCGCAGGCGGTGAGCGCGCCGCCGGCCAGGGCGGCCGCGCCGGCCGTCAGTACCGTGCGCCGGGCGGTGCGCGTGGGGTCGCTCATGGTGTCTCCTCGCTTCGTGGCCGGATGGACGAGCAGCATCCTGGCCTGCGGCGGGCCTCAGGTGAAGTCCGCCGCGCCGTTTCGGTTGCCCGGCTCCCAAGGTGACAGTGAGGCAGGAGTGCCGGGTGTGCGTACCACCTCCCACACGCGGATCACGGCCTCCCGGTTCAACGGGCCGTGGACATGCGGGTAGCGGCCGCCGGAACCACCCTCGCGGCGGACCTCCGCGCGCAGGGCGTCCTCGTCTAGCTCCACCGCGAGCAGCGTCCCCGGTACCGCGCGGTAGTGCGAGTCGGCGATCTCGAGCGCCGTGGGCCGGTCGGCCGAACAGTGCACGAATCCCTCCGACTCGAGCGAGGGCGGGGCGTACGGAAGTCCGGGCGCGGCGGTCCAGTCGGCGAGCGGGACGAGGTGGAAGATCATGCCGATCGTTCTACCGCAGCGGCCGGGGGATGGGTGCGCCAAGTGGCGGCACTGTCTGCTTTGAGTGACATTGTCCGTGTCTCGAAGCCGGGTACGCGGCTTTCGCGCGGCCCGGTCCCTCTTCGAAAGGCATGACCATGGCGGGTAACGACCTCGGCTCTCTTCTCGGCGGGCTCCTCGGCGGCGGTCAGGGCGGCAGCGGCGGCGGAGGCAACATCCTCGGCTCCCTGCTCGGCGCATTCATGGGCGGCGGCGCGGGCGGCGGGCAGTCGGCCGGAGGCGGTGCGAACAATCCGCTGGGCGGCCTGCTGGAGATGCTCACCAAGTCAGGCCTCGTCGACCAGGCCCAGTCCTGGGTCGGCACCGGCGCGAACGAGCCGGTCAGCGCCGACCAGATCAAGGCGGCGCTGCCGGACGACACCCTGCAGAAGGTCGCGGCGGAGGCCGGCGTCTCCACGGACCAGGCCGCCGACCAGATCGCGCAGGTCCTGCCGCAGGCGGTCGACAAGCTGACGCCGACCGGACAGATCCCCTCCGGTTCGCTGGAGGACATCATCAGGCAGCAGAACCTGTAGCAGCCGCACGCGAGGGCCCGGCCGCCGTCCCACAGGACGGGCAGCCGGGCCCTCGCGCCGTACGGCCTGGCTACCCTGAGTCAGAACCCGTCGTCACGCATCCCTGGAGAGCTCCGTGAGAACCGCCGTCGTCATCGGAACCGGACTGATCGGCACCTCCGCGGCGCTCGCGCTGACCGCCCGCGGGATCACCGTCCACCTCGTCGACCACGACCCCGCCCAGGCCCATACCGCGGCCGCCCTCGGGGCCGGCACGGACGAGGCCCCGGAGGGCAGGGTCGACCTCGCGATCGTCGCCGTACCCCCGGCCCACGTGGCGGCGACGCTGGCCGACGCGATCGGCCGCGGGGCGGCGCGCGCGTACGTGGACGTGGCCAGCGTCAAGGGCGGACCGCGCCGGGAGCTGGAGGCGCTCGGCGTGGACGTCACGGCGTACATCGGCACGCACCCGATGGCGGGCAAGGAGCGGTCGGGGCCGCTGGCCGCCACCGCCGACCTCTTCGAGGGCCGCCCCTGGGTGCTGACCCCCACCCGGGACACGGACCACGAGGTGCTGAACCTCGCCCTGGAGCTGGTGTCCCTGTGCCGGGCCGTACCCGTGGTGATGGACGCGGACGCGCACGACCGGGCCGTCGCCCTCGTCTCCCACACCCCGCAGCTGGTGTCGAGCATGGTCGCCGCGCGGCTGGAGGAGGCCGACGAGACGGCCGTCCGGCTGTGCGGGCAGGGCATCCGGGACGTCACCCGCATCGCGGCCTCCGACCCTCGGATGTGGGTGGAGATCCTGTCGGCGAACCCGGGCCCCGTCGCCGACGTGCTGGCCGGGATCGCGGCCGACCTGGAGGAGACCGTCGATGCGCTGCGAGGGCTCCAGTCGGCCGACGTGGAGAAGCGGCGCGGGGGCGCGGCGGGCATCGAGGACGTCCTGCGGCGCGGCAACGCGGGCCGGGTCCGGGTGCCGGGCAAGCACGGCGCGGCGCCGACCGTCTACGAGACGGTGGCCGTCCTCATCAGCGACCAGCCGGGCGAGCTGGCCCGGATCTTCGCCGACGCCGGGCGGGCCGGGGTCAACATCGAGGACGTGCGCATCGAGCACGCCACGGGCCAGCAGGCCGGCCTGGTCCAGCTGATGGTGGAACCGCGGGCCGTGGCGGGCCTGACCGCCGAGCTGCGCGAGCGGGGCTGGGCACTGCGTCAGCAGTAGGCGGGACCGGGGGCCGCCGGGGCCCGGTAACCTTGGTTGGGGGCGCTTTGGCGCGCCCGGACACGTACGCGCAACCAGGAAGGTGCCCGCACCGTGGAAACCGCAGCTCCGGCAGCCGTGATCGTCGCCATCGACGGTCCCTCCGGCACGGGCAAGTCCAGCACCTCCAAGGCCGTGGCCGCCAAGCTCGGGCTGCGCTACCTCGACACCGGTGCCCAGTACCGGGCCATCACCTGGTGGATGATCACCAACGGCGTCGACACCGACGACCCGCAGGCCATCGCCGTCGCCGCGGGCAAGCCCGCCATCGTCTCCGGCACCGACCCGGCCGCCCCCACCATCACGGTGGACGGCCTGGACGCCGCCGGACCCATCCGCACCCAGGAGGTCACCTCCAAGGTCAGCGCCGTCAGCGCCGTCCCCGAGGTGCGCACCCTGATCACCGAGCTGCAGCGCTCCATCGCCGCGCAGGCGGCCGCGGAGGCCGACGGCATCGTCGTCGAGGGCCGGGACATCGGCACCACCGTCCTGCCCGGCGCCGACCTCAAGGTCTTCCTCACCGCCTCCGCCGAGGCGCGCGCCGCCCGGCGCAGCGGTGAGCTCCGCGGCAAGGAGGCCGTGGATCTCGCGGCCACCAAGGAGGCGCTGATCAAGCGCGACGCGGCCGACTCCGGCCGCAAGACCTCCCCGCTGGCCAAGGCCGGCGACGCCGTCGAGGTGGACACCACCGAGCTCACGCTCGACCAGGTCATCGAGTGCGTCGTGACCCTGGTGGAAGAGAAGCGGGCGGGCCGCAAGTGAGCGAAGCGCCCTCCCACAGGGGTGCGGCGGTCGGCAGGCGCATCGGCATCGGGCTCATGTACGGGCTCTGGAAGCCCCGTGTGCTCGGCGCCTGGAAGGTGCCCGTCTCCGGCCCCGTCATCCTCGCCGTGAACCACTCGCACAACATCGACGGCCCGATGGTCATGGGCACCGCGCCCCGGCCCCTGCACTTCCTGATCAAGAAGGAAGCGTACGTCGGCCCGCTCGGCCCCTTCCTCGAAGGGATCGGGCAGGTCAAGGTCGACCGCGGCGGCACCGACCGGACGGCGATAAGCCGCGCCCTCAGCGTGCTGGACAATGGAGGGGCCCTCGGCATCTTCCCCGAGGGCACCCGGGGCGAGGGCGACTTCGCCTCGCTGCGCGCGGGTCTCGCGTACTTCTCGGTACGCAGCGGCGCGCCCATCGTGCCGGTGGCCGTGCTCGGCAGCGGCGACACCAGGGGCCGGCTCGTCAAGGGCCTGCCCGCCCTCAAGAGCCGGGTCGACGTCGTCTTCGGGTCGGCCTTCGACGCCGGGGACGGCAGTGGCCGCCGGACCCGTACCGCGCTGGACGCGGCCACCGTACGCATCCAGGACCGGCTGACCGCCCACCTGGCCGACGCCAAGCGCCTCACCGGGCGCTGAGCGAGACTTGAACCAGTAGTGGAACCGCGCTGCGCGGGTACCACCGACCACCACGAACGACGAGGAACGGACTTCATGAACGACCAGCACGACCACGGAGCACTTGGCGATGCCGAGTACGCGGAGTTCATGGAGCTCGCCGCGGAAGAGGGCTTCGACATCGAGGACGTCGAAGGCGCGATCGAGGCGGCCGGACACGGCCCCCTCCCCGTCCTCGCCGTCGTCGGCCGGCCGAACGTCGGCAAGTCGACCCTGGTGAACCGCATCATCGGCCGCCGCGAGGCGGTCGTCGAGGACAAGCCCGGCGTCACCCGCGACCGCGTCACCTACGAGGCCGAGTGGGCCGGCCGCCGCTTCAAGGTCGTCGACACCGGCGGCTGGGAGCAGGACGTCCTCGGCATCGACGCCTCCGTCGCCGCCCAGGCCGAGTACGCCATCGAGGCCGCCGACGCGGTCGTCTTCGTCGTCGACGCCAAGGTCGGCGCCACCGACACCGACGAGGCCGTCGTCCGGCTGCTGCGCAAGGCCGGCAAGCCCGTCGTGCTGTGCGCCAACAAGGTCGACGGCCAGAGCGGCGAGTCCGACGCGGCCTCCCTGTGGTCCCTGGGCCTCGGCATGCCGCACCCGGTCTCCTCCCTGCACGGGCGCGGCACCGGCGACATGCTGGACGCTGTGCTCGAGGCCCTGCCGGAAGCCCCCGAGCAGACCTTCGGCACCGCCGTCGGCGGCCCGCGCCGCATCGCGCTGATCGGCCGCCCGAACGTCGGCAAGTCCTCGCTGCTCAACAAGGTGGCGAAGGAGGACCGTGTCGTCGTCAACGAGCTGGCCGGCACCACCCGCGACCCGGTCGACGAGCTGATCGAGCTCGGCGGCATCACCTGGAAGTTCGTCGACACCGCCGGCATCCGCAAGAAGGTCCACCTTCAGCAGGGTGCCGACTACTACGCCTCCCTGCGCACGGCCGCCGCCGTCGAGAAGGCGGAGGTCGCGGTCATCCTGATCGACACCACCGAGTCGATCAGCGTCCAGGACCAGCGCATCATCACCATGGCCGTCGAGGCGGGCCGCGCGATCGTGATCGCGTACAACAAGTGGGACGAGCTCGACGAGGAGCGCCGCTACTACCTCGAGCGCGAGATCGAGACCGAGATGCAGCAGGTCTCCTGGGCGCCGCGGGTGAACGTCTCGGCGCTCACCGGCCGTCACATGGAGAAGCTGGTCCCGGCGATCGAGACGGCTCTCGCGGGCTGGGAGACGCGCGTCCCCACCGGCCGGCTGAACGCCTTCCTCGGCGAGGTCGTCGCGGCCCACCCGCACCCGATCCGCGGCGGCAAGCAGCCCCGCATCCTGTTCGGCACCCAGGCGGGCAGCAAGCCGCCGCGGTTCGTCCTCTTCGCCTCGGGCTTCCTGGAGCACGGCTACCGGCGCTTCATCGAGCGCCGGCTGCGCGAGGAGTTCGGCTTCGAGGGCACCCCGATCCACATCTCGGTGCGGGTGCGCGAGAAGCGCGGAGCCCAGTACAAGAAGAAGAAGTAGTACGGGCGGTACGGAGGTCCGGGGTCAGTAGCCCCGGCGCGGAGCGGGCGGCAGGGCCGCCGGGATGTGCGTCATCCCGGTCTGGCGCGGCCGCCCGTCGGCGTATCCGGTGCCGCCGGCGTGCGAGTACGCGGGCTGGGCCTGCGGCTGCGCCACGTACGTGGGCTGCCAGCCGTCGGCCCGCTGCCACGAGGAACCGCTCCAGCCGCTGTCGTACGAGCTGCTGCCCGTGTACCCGCCCCCGTACGAGAAGGCCGTGAACCCGAGATCCTCCTCGCCCGTGCGGTCGCCCGGCAGCGCCCGGAAGGCGCGCAGGTACTCCGAGTACAAGGTGTCGTAGATCGGGGTGTGCGAGACGGGGCTCGTACGGGACGGGGCGCGGGAGGAGTCGTATGGATGCACGTATCAGCCAACGAAACCGGCGCCCTGCGGATGCGGGGTGCCGGGCGGAAAACGCAGATCGCCGCCGGGGCTGCCCCAGCGGCGATCTGCGGTGTGTGGATCAGGCGCCGGGCGTACCGGCCAGGGGCATGGAGGCGGCCACGAGCTTGCCCGCGGCGGCGGCCTTGTCGAGGGCGTCGCGCAGCAGGTCCTCACGGGGCTGCTGGCCGATCGATCCGACCGGGGCGGCGTAAATGAGCACGCGCTGGGTCTTGTTGACGGCGTTGCGCCAGCCGTCGGTGACCGACAGGGCCTGGTGCGCCTGCCACCAGGCGACCGGGCGGCCGCCCTCGGCACCCGGCTGCAGGACGGCGTGCAGCTGGCCGCCGGCGAGCAGGACCGACCATCCGCTGAGCGCGGTGGGGAGCTGGGCGGTGTCCATGACCGGGATGAAGCCCTGCTCGATGAGGAGCGGGAGGAAGTCGTCGCCGGGACCGTCGCTGCCGGGGCGGGCGATCGGCGCGGTCGGCTCGACCACCAGGGCGGGGTGGAGTTCGCCGCTGATCAGGACCAGGCCGCTGGTGATGCCGAGGACGGCCTGGCCGCCGGGCACGTTCTGCGGGGCCGCGCCGGCGCCGGGCGCCGCCGGGCTGTCGCCGGTGATGCTGGCGACGGCGCCCTGGAGCTGCTCCTCGGAGACGGTGACCACCTGCGAGGGGATGCAGGTGGCGTGGGCGAAGGCAAGGACGGCGGTCTCCTCGCCGACGAACAGCACCGTGCTGGTGCGGTCGTTCTCGGGGTCGCCCGGGGTGCGGCAGGAGGTGCAGTCGTAACTGCGCGGCGCGTCCTCGCCGACGAGCAGCCTGTCGGCTTCTTCGTCACCGATCTCGGCACGTACCTCATCACTGACGTCGAGCATGCGCGGCACGGGGTGGCTCCTCGGCATAGGTGCGGGGGCCGGGTGGTTCCCGGCTCGCCGGGCTCAACGGGGGAGCGGCGGCCGGGGTCACGCCATTGGAGGGAACGGAATCGAACCGGGCCCCCGTACGAGTGAACCGTCCGGGCCGGGCTTCGTTTCATGCCAACTGTTTTCTGATTGTGCGCAGTTGGTGGTCGCGATTGGCTGTTTCGGCGAGGGTGGCCGGTCGGCCGACCGGGTGGGGTGGCCGGGGCGCGCTGCGTGGCGGGGCGAGAGGGCCGCGGGCGCTGCGTAGCGTGACGCGATGCCCCACCTCCGGATCCGGCGCCGTCAGGCCGGGGCCCGTCGTGGTGCCGCTGCCGTCGCCGCCGCGCTGGCTCTCGTACTCCCTTCCGGCACGGCGGCGGCTCTCGCACCCCCGCCGCCCGCGCCCGGGCCGGCGGGGGCGGCGCACCCCGGCTCGCCGGGGGTGATCGGAACGGGTCCGGGGGACTGCGGGCCGGGCGGGGAATGGCCCTGGGACTGCGTCGCCGACTGCGAGAGCGGCGGGCGCTGGGCGGTCAACACCGGCAACGGGTTCTACGGCGGGCTGCAGTTCTGGCAGCCGACGTGGGAGGAGTACGGGGGGCTCGTGTTCGCCCGGCGCGCCGACCTGGCGAGCCGGGTGCAGCAGATCCGCGTCGCGGAGGACGTGCTCGGTGCGCAGGGCTGGGACGCCTGGCCGGCGTGCTCGAAGCGGTACGGGCTGGCCGGGCGGATGCACGTGGTGAGGAAGGGGGACACGTTGGTGTCGATCGCGGGGAAGCACCGGGTGCGGGGCGGGTGGCAGGCGCTGTACGAGGCGAACCGGGGTGCGATCGGGCCACGGCCCGCGGCGCTCGTGACGGGCACGCTGCTGGTCATCCCGGAGCAGGCGCCGCCGGCCCGCCCGCCGGACCCGGTGAACCCTCCGGACCCGGTGGTACCGGTGGCCCCGGCCGGTCCGGCTCCCGCGCAGTCGGCGGCTGCGTCGCCCGTGCCGAGGCCTCCCCGCTGAGGGGGATCGCGCCGTTCGCATCCGACCCCGATTGCACGATGCGCTGAAGGCGTCGACCCTGGAAGCATCGAGCCGAACGGCTCGTTCGGACCCTGGTGGTGAGCCGGATGGACCTGGGAAGACACCCTCGTATCGGGGTGTGGGCAGCGGCTGCCGTACTGGCCGCCGTTCCCGCCCTCGCGGGATGCTCCTCCGATTCGGGCAAGAACGGGAGCGGTACGACGACTTCCGCGGGAGCGACGGCCGTGCACGCCGTACCCGCCGCGCTCGCCACGCCCACCGGGGACGGCCCGGCGGACCCGGCCGCGGCCAGGGCCCAGGTCGAGAAGAACTGGACCACCTTCTTCGACTCCAAGGTCTCCGTCGAGGAGAAGGTCAAGGTCCTGGAGAACGGCGAGCTGCTCGAGCTGCTGCTGGACGGCTTCGCGGGCAATTCCGACGCGGCCTTGTCCTCGGCCAAGGTCACGGACGTGGTCTTCGACTCGGCCACCGAGGCGCAGGTCACCTACGACCTGCTGGTCCGCGGCGTCCCGGTCCTGCCCGGGAGCAAGGGGACCGCGGTCCTCGAGGACGGGGTCTGGAAGGTGTCGACCGAGACGCTCTGCTCGCTGGTCGGGCTCAGCGGCAACGCGGCGCCGGGCTGCTGAGCGCCGTCACCTCCGACCGGGCCCGGGGTGCCCGGGATCCGCTGGCAGACTTCGGCCATGCTCGAGACCTCCGCACGACTGCTGCGCCTGTTGTCCCTGTTGCAGGCTCACCGCGAATGGACCGGGGCGGACCTCGCCGACCGGCTCGGGGTGACGCCGCGGACCGTACGGCGTGACGTGGACCGGCTGCGGGAGCTGGGCTACCCCGTCAACGCCAGTCCCGGGACCGGCGGCGGCTACCAGCTGGGGGCCGGGGCCGAGCTGCCGCCGCTGCTGCTGGACGACGACGAGGCGGTGGCCGTCGCGGTCGGGCTGCGGACCGCCGCCGGGAACGGGGTCGAGGGGATCGGGGAGGCCTCCGTACGGGCCCTCGCCAAGCTGGAGCAGGTGCTGCCGTCGAGGCTGCGGCGCAGGGTGTCCGCGCTCAACGAGTTCACCGTGCCGATGCTGCGCGGGGCGGAGCGGTCCACCGTGGACCCCTCGGTGCTGACCGAGCTCGCCGCCGTGTGCCGCGACACCGAGCGGCTGCGCTTCGGGTACCGCGACCACGAGGGCAACGTCACCCGGCGCACCGTCGAACCGCACCGGCTGGTGTGCACCGAGCGGCGCTGGTACCTGGTCGCCTGGGACCTGGACCGGGAGGACTGGCGGACCTTCCGGGCCGACCGGATCGAGCCCGCACTTCCGCACGGGCCGCGGTTCACCCCGCGCAAGCCGCCCGCCGAGGACCTCGCCGAGTACGTCTCCCAGGGCGTGGCGCAACGGGCGTACGCCGCCCGGGCGGTGGTGCGGCTGAAGGTTTCCGCACAGGAGGCGGCCCGGATCATCGGGCCGAGCCACGGAGCCCTCGAGCCGGTCGACGGGCAGAGCTGCCTGCTGCGCACCGGGGCGGTCAGCCTGGACGTCCTGGTGATTCACATCATGCTGCTCGGCTGTGAGTTCGAAGTGGTCGAGCCGCCGGAGCTGACGGATCGGATCAGGGCCGCGAGGGATCTGCTGGGGCGGGCCGTGGAGCCGCGGAGGTGAAGGAAATGTGGTGGACCTGAGGGGGATTCACCTGGTCTGGTCCAGCGGTGTCGTGACAATGTCCTGCCGGAATTCCAGAGGTTCAGCAGGGGGCTTCGGGGGAAATTCGAATCAGCCTGTACGGCTGGCGTGTCGCGGGCCGGAAAACAATTGGTGGTTGTCGATATTCTGTGACACAAGCGTGACCCGGGACGGACGAACGTCCCGGCGTGGCGCTGACGAACGGCGAAGGTGAACGACGAAGGCGGGCCGGGTCAGTGACCCGGCCCGCCTTCGTGTCGCGGGGTGAGGTGGTGCGTACCGTCCCGCGAGGTGTGGTTCAGCCGCCGGTGGCCGGGCGGGCCGCGGCGCTGCGGGCGGCGGCCCGTTCGGTGTGGGCCGGCCGGCGGCTGCCGACCGGGGTGACCGGGGTCCGCTCGGAGCGGATCAGGTGCGGCCGGCCTGCGAGCAGGGGCGCGGGCCGGGGCGCCGGGGTGTGCGCCGCCGGGGTGTGCGCGGACGCGGCGGCATGCGCGGCGGCCGTCGGAGCGGGGTCCACGGCGGGGTCCCCGGCGGCAACGGCGCGCCGGAGCTGCCACTTGCCGCCCGCGGAGAGCAGCGGGGTGAGCGCGGACACGACCGGCGCGGGCATCCGTCCGGTCTCCGCGCGGCGGCGCAGCAGCTCGCGCACGTCGAAGACGTAGGCCTCGGCCCGGGCGATGAGCGGCTCGAACCAGGGCAGGGCCAGCAGGATCAGCAGCCCCGCGGACCAGCCGAGCAGCACGTCGCTGACCCAGTGGGTGCCGAGGTAGACGGTGGTGGCTCCGACGCTCAGCGAGACGACCGCGGACACCACGGACAGCACCCGCCGGGTGACCACGGTGGACGCCAGGTAGGCGAGGATTCCCCAGGTCACGACGGCGTTGGCGGTGTGGCCGGAAGGAAATATATCGCCGCCCGCGAAGAGTTCGGCCGAACCGATCTCGGTGGCGTAGTGCGGGCCGAGCCGGCCGAGGCCGAGCTTGACGGACCCGACGGTGATGTTGAGCAGGAGCAGCGCCACGCCGAGGGTGATCAGCGGGCGGAGGGTGTGCTGGCGCCAGGAGCGCCAGCCGAGCCAGGCCGCGACCATGACCGCGGTGGGTCCGCGCTGGCCGAGTACGACGAGGTAGTCGAGGAAGGCATGCAGCTGCGGCCACTGCTCGTAGGGCCGGAAGAACATGATCTGCCAGTCCAGGCGGACGAGCCAGGACGTGGTCAGGACGGCCACGACGATCGCGAGATAGAAGGCGAGAGTCGATCCGAGGAGCACGACGCGGTGCCGGCTCATCTGCGGGGTTTGCAGATGAGCCGGTCGCTCTGGTTCCCGGTCCAGGCGGGCGAACACCCGCTCCAGACGGGTCAGGATTTGATCGGTACGCACTGAATCGACGTTACCGCCCGCCGATGGTCAGCCCGGGCGAATCACGGGCTTTGTGATGACCATGTGATGTGGAGTTGGTCTCACGCGGGACTTAATTCCCGGTATTTCGGCAATGGTTGGAGCCTTCTTGATCCACCGCCCCGGAAATTGTTTCGCACACTTACCAGGGCTTTATTGCCGCAACTCGTTCCCTTTGCCGAATGATGGATCGGAATGATCCATTCCGTTACGGTGGGCCCGAGCCGTTCAGCCAGAACGCCCCGTAGACCGCCGAGACCAGGGCCGCCGCGCCGAGCACGAGGGCCGCCCGCCGGGTCCGCCACCGGGCCAGCGCCACCGCCACCGGCAGCACCAGCGGGAAGGCCGGCAGCAGCAGCCGGGGCTTGGAACCGAAGTACCCGGACGCGCACAGCGCCAGCGCCACCACGATCCCGCCGTACACGAGCAGCGGCACCGGCTGCCGCTGCCGCACGCACCGCCCGTACAGCCAGAGCACCAGCACGACCCCCGCGATCAGCCCGAGCCCGGCCGCGAAGGCGGAAGAGGCGAGCTTCGCCCCGATGAACCGGGCGAAGGCCCAGCCGCCGTCGAAGCCGTTGCCCCAGCCGCCCTGCACGTCCAGGTACCCGAGCAGCCCGCCTCCGGTGCGCGCGCCGACCCACAGCACATACGCCCCGGCCCCCAGCGGAGCCAGCAGCGCACCGGCCGCCATCCGCCAGGACCGTTCACCACCGCGCCAGGCCAGTACGACGGCCACCCACACCGCCGCGACCACCGCGGCGCCGACCGGGCGGGTCAGCCCCGCCCCGGCCGCGAGGAGTCCGGCCGTGAGCCACCGGCCGCGCAGGGCCCCGTACAAAGCCCAGGCGGCCAGCGCGGTGAACAGCGACTCGCTGTACGCCATGGACTGCACGATCCCGACGGGCAGCGCCGCCCAGACGGCGACGGCGAGCACCCCGGCCCGGCGGCCGTGCAACAGGTCCGCCACCGCGAAGATCCCCCAGGCCGCGGCGAGCCCGGCCAGCGCCGAGACCACCAGGCCCGCGGAGCCGTACCCGAGTCCGGTCGCCGCCGACACCAGCCGCTCCAGCCAGGGCAGCAGTGGGAAGAACGCCAGGTTCGAGTGGACGTCCCCGTTCGGGAGGGCCACCTCGTACCCGTACCCCTCCGCGGCGATCCGGGCGTACCAGAGCGAGTCCCAGCGGGCCGACAGCAGCGTGTGCGGGCTGCTGCCGGCCACCGCACCCCACACGGCGAGCACGGCGAGCCCGAGCAGGCGGACCGCCGTGAACACGGCGAGCGCCGGGGCGGCGACGGCGAGCGCGGGCGCGGCCCGGCGGAATCCAAGATCTTTCACGGGCATGATTATCGGTGGCGCGCACCCGGGCCCCGGCCGAGAACCACGGGCCGTGAGCGCGCGTGTACGCGGGGGAAGGGGCAGGGTATGGGAAGTGGCGCACACCACAGGGAGGCCTCCGCCGGGATGAGAGCTTGACCACGTGTTGGACAGGCGAACTCGCGTACGCTGACCGTTCACTCGCGTGTCGATGCCGGACCCCGTTGGACGCCGCAGAGCGCACCACCCCCCGTGGCTCCGCAAGACGCTGGTCCGCCGAACGCGAGGGATCACCTGGGAGGTACATGCATGTCGGGGACGAACGCGGCCGGAGCCAGGAACCCTGCCCCCTGGCAGCGGCTCCGCGCGGCCTCCGGCGGGGCCAATCGCTGGGTCGTCCTGGCGGTGCTCTGCGTCAGCCTGGTCCTCGTCGCGCTCGACGCGACGATCCTGCACGTCGCCGTCCCCTCCCTCACCGAGGACCTGCGCCCCGGTTCCATCGAGCTCCTGTGGATCGTCGACGCCTACCCGCTGGTGTGCGCCGCGCTGCTGATCCTCTTCGGCACCCTCGGCGACCGGGTCGGCCGCCGCCGCATACTCCTGCTCGGCTACGGGCTCTTCGGCGTCGCCTCCGCGATGGCCTCCCTCGCCGACAACGCCCAGGTGCTCATCGCCGCGCGCGCCCTGCTCGGCATCGGCGGCGCGATGATCATGCCCGCCACCCTGTCGATCCTGCGCCAGGTCTTCCCCGACCGGCGCGAACGTGCCCTGGCCATCGGCATCTGGACCGCAGTCGCGGCGGTCGGCGCCGCCAGCGGCCCCGTACTCGGCGGCTTCCTCGTCCAGCACTTCTGGTGGGGCTCCGTCTTCCTCATCAACATCCCGCTGATGGCGCTGATCCTGCCGCTGGGGCGCTGGCTGCTGCCCGAGTCGAAGGGTTCCTCCGACGGGCCGTGGGACGTGACCGGCGCGCTGATGGCCGCCGCCGGTGTGCTCGGTTCGGTGCTCGGGATCAAGCGGCTGGGCGCCGAGCGGGAGCTCCTCGACCTCGAGGCGCTGGTGCCGCTGGTGCTCGGGGTGGCGCTGCTGGTGCTGTTCGTACGACGGCAGAAGCGGCGTACGCACCCGCTGATCGACATGCGGATGTTCTCCCGCGCCGCCTTCTCGACCTCCGTCGGCTGCATCGTGCTCGCCATGCTGGCCCTCGTCGGCCTGGAGCTGATCGCCGTCCAGTACCTCCAGCTGGTGCTGCACCTCAGCCCGCTGGAGACCGGCCTGCGGCTGCTGCCGCTGACCTTCGCCGCGATGGCGGCCGGGGCCACCGGGTCCTACACCCTGGCCCGGATCGGCCCGCGCACCATGGTCTCGCTGGGCTTCCTGCTCACCGCGTTCGCCGTGCTCCTGCTCACGTTCATGGGCCATCACGACCGGCCCGTCCTGTTGACCGTCGGCTTCATCCTGCTCGGCTTCGGGCTCCAGACCACGCTGTTCGCCGCGTACGAGTCCATGCTGAGCGAGGCCCCGGCGGCCACCGCGGGCGGTGCGGCCTCGATCGGCGAGACCTCGTACCAGCTGGGCGCGGGCATGGGCATCGCGCTGCTGGGCAGCGTCATGAACGCCGCCTACGCGCCGGGGCTGGCGCGGGTGCCGGGGGTTTCGGCGGCGGACTCGGCGGGTGCCGCGCACTCTTTGGGCGAGGCCTACCAGATCGCCGCGCAGCTCGGCGGGCCGGCGGGGGCGTCCCTCTACGCCGCGGCCCGGCACTCCTTCGTGCACGGGCTGCACGTGACCCTGCTGGTCAGCGCGGGGTTGTTGTTCGCGGGGGCCGTGATGGCGCTCAAGCTGCCGCGGGTCATGGACTGCGGGGCGCCGGCCCCGGCCGAGCCGGTGCGGCTGCCCGCGCAGGCCACGGGCGAGCCGTGCCCGGCTCCGGTGGAGCACGCGGGCTGACCCCTCGCGGGCGGGGCTGGAATTGCGGGGCTGGACGGGCAGGGAATCCGGCGTCTAGCGTCGGTCGCGCAGCGTAAAACTTGCGCTGCTAGGTTCTGTACCCAGGCCGCCGGGAGGCCCCGTGTCCGCGTTCCTGCCCCTTGATCCGCTCGGGATCGACGAGCTCCTCGGGCCCGAGGACCTCGCCATCCGTGACACCGTCCGCGACTGGGCCGCCGACCGGGTGCTGCCCCACATCGCCGGCTGGTACGAGAGCGGCGAGCTCCCCGGGATCCGCGAGCTGGCCCGTGAGCTCGGCGCGCTCGGCGCGCTCGGCATGTCCCTCGAGGGGTACGGATGCGCGGGTGCCAGCGCCGTGCAGTACGGGCTGGCCTGCCTGGAGCTCGAGGCCGCCGACTCCGGCATCCGCTCGCTGGTCTCCGTCCAGGGCTCGCTCGCCATGTACGCGATCTGGAAGTACGGCTCCGAGGAGCAGAAGCAGCGCTGGCTGCCCGGCATGGCGGCCGGCGAGCTGATCGGCTGCTTCGGGCTGACCGAGCCCGACGTCGGCTCCGACCCCGCCGCCATGCGCACGTACGCGAAGCGCGACGGCACCGACTGGGTGCTCAGCGGCCGCAAGATGTGGATCACCAACGGATCGGTCGCCGCGGTCGCCGTGGTGTGGGCGCAGACCGACGAGGGGATCCGGGGATTCGCCGTCCCCACCGACACGCCGGGATTCTCGGCCCCCGAGATCAAGCACAAGTGGTCGCTGCGGGCTTCGGTGACCAGTGAGCTGATCATGGACGAGGTGCGGCTGCCCGCGGACGCGGTCCTGCCGGGCGTCACCGGTCTCAAGGGGCCGCTCGGCTGCCTGAGCCACGCGCGGTACGGGATCATCTGGGGTTCCATGGGCGCGGCGCGCGCCAGCTTCGAGTCCGCGCTCGACTACGCGAAGACGCGGGAGCAGTTCGGGAAGCCGATCGGCGGCTTCCAGCTCACCCAGGCCAAACTCGCGGACATGGCCCTCGAACTCCACAAGGGCATCCTGCTCGCCCACCACCTGGGCCGGCGGATGGACGCGGGCACCCTGCGGCCGGAGCAGATCAGCTTCGGCAAGCTCAACAACGTCCGCGAGGCCATCGAGATCTGTCGCACCGCGCGGACCATCCTGGGTGCCAACGGGATCTCACTCGAATACCCCGTCATGCGGCACGCCACCAACCTCGAATCGGTCCTCACCTACGAGGGCACCGTCGAGATGCACCAACTGGTGCTGGGCAAGGCGCTCACCGGGCTCGACGCCTTCCGGTGAGGGCCCTGCCTAGCTCTGGTTGAAGAAGTCGCGCGAGCGGCCGCCGGGCTCGCCGCTCACGATCTGGGTGTCGGCCGGGGTCAGCAGGAAGACCCTGGTCGCCACCCGCTCGATCGAGCCGCGCAGGCCGAAGGTCAGGCCGGCCGCGAAGTCGACCACGCGCTTCGCGTCGCCCGGGTCCATCGACGACAGGTTCACGATCACCGGGACGCCCTCGCGGAACAGCTCGCCGATTCCCCGCGCGTCACGGAATCCGTCGGGGGTGACCGTCGCGATGCGGCGGCCCTGCTCGACGGCGGACTCGGAGGCCACTCTGACGCGGGGGTCGGTGACCCACTGCTCGCCGGGACCGGCCACCGAACCCTGGGCCGCCTCCGCGTAGTCGTCGTCGTAGTAACGCTCGTCGTCGCTGTCCTCCACGAGACCCAGCCAGGCACTCGCCTTGCGCACCGAACCCATGGACGCCTCCTTTCACCGTGGTCAGTCTGTCTTCTCTCCGCTGCCCCTATGGTCGTCCATGATGCTGACAACGCGCCAAGTGGATAGTCGCCGCGCAGGGGTTTCGTGACGGTACTGGTGCAGAACATCCGTTGCACGGTCAAGGTTCCTGGCGGCTACCACTGCTGACTGAGTGAAAATACGACCGGTGCCTCCGTACGGGTGGCCCGTGGGGACGTACGGGTGAAGGACGCGGGTCGATACCATGCCCGGCAGGCACGCGTACGACACACGGGGGAAGCAGTTGTTCGGCATAGTCAGGCCCTGCACGCACAGGCTGGGCGAGCGGTTCAAGGCGGAGTGGATGGCCCATCTTTGCGGGCTCTGCCTGGCACTTCGGGGTGACCACGGACAGTTCGCCAGGATCGTCACCAACTACGACGGGCTGCTCGTCTCCGTTCTGACGGAGGCTCAGTCCGGTCCCGCCCCGGGCGCCCGGCGCACCGCCGGGCCCTGTCCGCTGCGCGGGATGCGCACCGCCCCGGTGGCCAACGGCGAGGGCGCGCGGCTCGCCGCCGCCGTCTCGCTCGTGCTGGCCTCCGCGAAGGTACGGGACCACGTGGCCGACCGGGACGGGCTGTTGGCCCGCGCCCCGATCGCCGCGGCGGCCCGCAAGGTCGCCCGCGGCTGGGACCGGGCCGGCGCCCGCACCGGAGCCTCGCTCGGTTTCGACACGGCGGTGCTCGTCGACGCCGTGGACCGGCAGGCCGGCATCGAGACGCTGGCCGGGCTCGGCACGCCGGTGCTCGTGGTGACCGAGCCGACGGAGACCGCGACGGCCGCCGCCTTCGCTCATACCGCGCAGCTGGCCGGACGGCCAGGCAACGCCCCCGCGCTCGCCGAGGCCGGCCGGTACTTCGGGCGGCTCGCGCACCTCCTGGACGCCGTGGAGGACCAGGCGGCGGACGCCTCGGCCGGGGCCTGGAACCCGCTCACCGCCACCGGGACCTCGCTGACCGAGGCCCGGCGGCTGTGCGACGACGCGCTGAAGGGCATCCGGCTCGCGCTGCGCGAGGCCGAGTTCGCGGACGCCGGGCTCGCCCACCGGCTGCTGGTGCACGAGCTGCGGACCTCGGTGGACCGCGCCTTCGGGACCAGCAGCTGCGGGCACGTGGGCACGAACGCCGCCGGGCAGGGCGGCGGCCCGTACGCGGCCGGACCGCACGCGAGCGGCCCCTACGCGGCCGGACCGTACGCGAGCAGCCCGTACGCGAACGGGAACCCCTACGGCGGCAACCCCTACGCCCCGGGTACTCCCCACGCGCCGGGCGGGCCGGGGATGCCGCCGCCGCCCATGGGTCCCGGTGGCGGTGGGGGCGGCGGCCGGCCCCCGCAGAAGCCGCGGCGCGGGCTGCTCGCCGGGTGTGCGGTGGCGATCGGGCTCTTCTGCACCTGCCAGCTCTGCTGCACCGAGCACGAGGGCCCGTGGTCCCGGGAGAAGAAGCAGCCCTGGTGCGACAACTGCGACTGCGGCAACTGCAACTGTGACTGTGACTGCGGCTGTGGTGACTGCTGCTGCTGTCCCTGCGACGGCTGCTGACCCCTTTTCAGGCCGAGAACCCTTCACGACGCGCAGGTCCGGACGGCGTACCCCACGGTTCCCGGCCAGACCCGCGTGGAAGGGGTGAGCGGCATGAGCGATGACGCAGACGATCCGCCCGCCGACTGGCGGAAATGGCACGAGCGACGGGTGGCCGCCGTGGCCGCCCCGTACGGGCCCCTCGCGCTGATCGGTACCAACTGGCTCGCCGATTACCCGGAAGGTCGAATTCCGGCCGTTCCGGGGCGCTGGCGCACGACCGACGCCGGAGTGGTGCTGACCGCTGCCGCGGAGGACTCCGTTCATCTCGACGGAGAGCCCTTCACCGGTGACGCCGTACTCGCCGCCGACGAGGCCCCGCCCGCGCGCTCCCGGCTCTCCGCCGGGCAGACGCGGCTCATCGTGATCCGGCGCGAAGGGCAGTGGGCGGTACGCGTCTTCGACCCGGACTCCGAGGCCCGCCGGGCCTTCGCCGGGATGGAGGCCTCCCCGTACGATCCGGCCTTCAGGCTGCCCGGGCAGTTCTGCCCGTACGGGCAGGACCGGACCGTCCAGGTGGAGAACGCCGACGGGCGGGCGCGCGGGCTCGGCCTCGGCGGCGAGCTGCGCTTCGCCTTCGAGGGCGTGGAGCACACCCTCCAGGTCGCCGTGGGCGAGGAGGACGGCGGCCTCTGGGTCGTCTTCGGAGATGCCACCGGCGGACGCTCCAGCTACCGCTTCCGTTTCCTGAAACCCGGCATCCCGGCCGAAGAAGGCCGGATCACCGTGGACTTCAACCGGGCCCTGCTGCCCCCCTGCGCCTTCGCCGACCACTTCATCTGCCCCTTTCCGCCGCCCGGGAACACGCTGCCCTTCGAGGTGGCGGCGGGGGAGCGGCGGCTGAAAGGCGCCCTTGCCGACCGGTAACAGACGCCACGACACTCCCGACAGTGCTTGTCAGGGGCACGGCACAAAATATGTGTCATCCGTGCCCTGACTGCGCCTCACGGGCTCCGGCACCCCCACGACCGCCGGGCCCCCGACCCTCTCGGAGGACGAGAAGTGAGGATCAAGAGCATCACCCGTACCAGGCTGCTCGCGGCGGCCACCGGCCTGGCCGCCGTCGCAGCACTCGCCGCCCCCACCGTGGCGAACGCGGACCCACAGGACGGCGGATTCAGCGCCGAGCGTCTGGCCTCGGCCGGCGCGTCCGTCCTGCGCGCCGACGTCGCGGGCACCGCCTGGCACACCGACCCCGCCACCGGGACCCTCGTGGTCACCGCCGACTCCACCGTCTCCGCCGCCTCCCTCGCGAGAATCAAGCGCGAGGCCGGAGCGGACGCCGGGGCCCTGCGCATCGAGCGCACCCCGGGCAAGCTGAGCAAACTGGCCTCCGGCGGCGACGCGATCTACGCGTCGAGCTGGCGCTGTTCCCTCGGCTTCAACGTGCGCAGCGGCAGCAACTACTACGCCCTGACCGCCGGGCACTGCACCGACGGCGCGGGCACCTGGTGGACCAACTCCGCCCGCACCACCGTGCTCGGTTCCACCACCGGCTCCAGCTTCCCGACCAACGACTACGGCCTGATCAAGTACGCCAGCAACTCGCCGGTCCCCCCGGGCACCGTCGGCAGCCAGGACATCACCAGTGCCGTCAACGCCACCGTCGGCATGTCCGTCAAGCGGCGCGGCTCCACCACCGGCATCCACAGCGGCTCGGTGACCGGCCTCAACGCCACCGTCAACTACGGCGGCGGCGACATCGTCTACGGCATGATCAAGACCAATGTCTGCGCCGAACCCGGCGACAGCGGCGGCCCGCTCTACTCGGGCACCCGCGCCGTCGGCCTCACCTCGGGCGGCAGCGGCAACTGCTCCTCGGGCGGAACCACCTACTTCCAGCCCGTGGTCGAGGCCCTCAACGCCTACGGGGTCAGCGTGTACTGACCTTGCGGGCGGGTAGGAGACCCGCCCGGCCTGCGGCACAATCGTGAGCCCCCGCCCAACTCCTGGGCAGGGGCTCACTCTTGTGGAAATGAGACGGTGGCATGAGCAGTGCACCTTCCGGGCGGGGAGGCCCGTTCTCCGACACCCAGCGGCGCATCCGGCGCAACCGCTGGCTGTTCACGGCACCCCTGGTGCTGCTGTGCGTACTGGCCGTCGTCCTCATATGGGAGATCGTGCGCGGGAACATACCCGAAGCCGCCCGGACCCACTGGCCCTGGCGGCTCCAGCTGATGAGCGCAGAACCGCTGGCGAGCCTGCTGGCCGTCGCCGCCGGCGCTGTCCTGGCACGGGCCCAGTACTCGCGAGCGATCCGCCCGGTGCTCGGGTGGCGGTCCGAATTCGAGCCTGGGCTCCTCCCGGGTTCCGGGAAGGCCTGGAAGGTGGGCATCCTCAACGGCGGCCAGAACAACGCGGTCCTGGAGCAGGTGGACTACCACCTGGTGATGGCAGGGGATCCGGTCGACGGACCGGACTCGGGAGTGGAGTGGATGGGCCTGACCGCCCTCGGTGAGCAGTTGGCCGACGCGGGGCTGCGGGCCGCCGTCGACTTCCGGATCCTGTACTTCGGCGGTGGATACCCGATGGTGGCGACCGGTTCGCACGAGACCATCCCGGTGGGAGTGTTCTCGAAGCGGTTCATCGACGAAGTGCACGCGTTCTACATGCGCATCCGGGTCACGGACGGCGTAGGGGACACGCACGAGCGCATCATCGACTGCCTCAAGGGCGCTCGGGAATCGGTGGTGGCGCCCGTGGAAGAGGAACCGCCGGTCACAGAAGCCAGTCCAGGGCTTCCGGCAGCGCGCACTGAGCCGCGAAGTGGCCCGCCCCCGGCTTGAGTACGGCGGTGCGGTTCGGGACGTGCCGGCTGAGCCAGCGGAAATGCCCCAGGGGTGAGAAGGCGTCCTGGCCGCCGCGCCAGAGCAGGACCCGTCCGGGGATCGAGGCGGGATCGAACCCCCAGGGCCGGCAGAAGGCCAGGCTGTCGTCCAGCCAGCCGTAGGCCGAGACGCGCAGCGACTCCCGGTAGTTTTCCAAGATCGACTGGCGCACCCGGCCGTCCGCGACGACCCGCAAGTCGTCGTCGGCGAGTTCCTTCCGCAGCTCTTCGAGCAGCCGGCCGGGATCTCGGCTGATCGCCGCCGCCCGGGGAGTGAGCCGGCGCTCCAGCGCCGCCGGATCGGCGACCGCGAGGCGGAAGTGCTCCACGTTGTGGGGGGTCATGCCGCCGAACCAGTCGAGCCCCGTCCCGTCGCTCGGCGCGAGGCTGGCCAGGGCAGCCGTCCCCGTCACCCGCTTCGGGAGCAGCGCCGCGCAGGCCAGGGCGTGCGGACCGCCCCCGGAGCGGCCGACGACGGCGAAGGTGTCCACGCCCAATGCGTCCGCGACGGCCGCGGAGTCGTGGGCGGCGTCGGCCACCGTCCGCCCCGGGGCCCGCTCGGAGTCCCCGTAGCCGGGCCGGTCGTAGGCGAAGAAGCGGACGTCCGGACGGATCTCCGTGATGTCGCGCAACGCGCTCCCGAGCCGGCATCCCGGCATTCCGTGGTGCAGGAGCACGGGCACCCCGTCCGGCGCCCCCCAGACCTCGGCCACGATCAGACGGCCGTCTTCTGCCTTCACCTCGACGCGCACGACACCTCCGCGGTCTTTCGGCTTCCTGCCGATGTCCCTAGTCTCATGACGACAGCTCTTTTGATGGAAACACAGCCACGACCCGGAGGGGGACCCGTGACGACCACTCAGAAGCAGCAGCCCGCAGTTCTGCCAGTACGGGAGGAGGGCGGCGGCCGGCCGTCACTGGCCTCGCTCACCGCCCGTGGCGCGGAAGCCGATCTGCGGATCGCCCGGGTGCTGCCCGCGGCGGCCGCTCCCGGCGGCCCGCGGACGGTCACCTTCAACTCCTCGCTCTGAGCACGGGCGCACCCGTCGCGATGGAGCCCGCCGGGGCCGGTGCCTTACCGCTCATCCCGTTCCGCGAGTTCGTGGTCAAGGTGCACAGCAGATGCGATCTCGCATGCGACCACTGCTACATCTACGAACACGCGGACCAGAGTTGGCGGCGGCGGCCCGCGGTGGTCTCCGACGCGGTGGCGGAGCGCATCGCGCAGCGGCTGGCCGAGCACGCGGCCACCCACGGCCTGCCCTCGGTGACCGTCATCCTGCTCGGCGGCGAGCCGCTGCTGGCAGGCCCGGTCCGTCTCCGGACGCTCTGCGAGGCGCTCACCCGAGCCCTCGACGGGGTGAGCGCACTCGATCTGCGCATCCACACCAACGGGCTGCGGCTGAACACCGCCTTTCTCGACCTGTTCCGCGAGTACGGGGTCAAGGTCGGAGTGTCCCTCGACGGCGACCGCGCGGCCAACGACCGGCACCGCCGCTTCGCGAACGGCCGTACCAGCCACCCCGGGGTCCTCAAGGCGCTCGGACTGCTGCGGCAGGACCGCTACCGGCACCTGTACCAGGGACTGCTCTGCACGGTGGACGTGGAGAACGACCCCCGCGCGGTGTTCGACGCGCTCACCGCGCTCGAACCGCCGCGCATCGACTTCCTGTTGCCGCACGCCACGTGGGAGACGCCCCCGGCCAGGCCCGACGGACGCCCCGACGCGTACGCCCGGTGGCTCCTGCGGGTCTTCGACCGGTGGGAGGCGCGGGGCAGGCCGGTCCCCGTCCGGATGTTCGACTCCCTGCTGAGCACCCTGCGGGGCGGGCCGAGCCTGACCGAATCGCTCGGCCTGGCGCCCACGGACCTGGTCGTCGTCGAGACCGACGGCACCCTTGAGCAGGCCGACTCGCTGAAGACCGCTCACGAGGGCGCGGCCGCCACCGGTTTCGACGTCTTCACCCACACCTTCGACGAGGTGGCGGCCCATCCCGGCATCCGGGCCCGCCAGTCGGGCCTCGCGGGCGTCAGCGCCGCCTGCCGCCGGTGCCCCGTGGTGCGCTCGTGCGGCGGAGGCCTCTACGCACACCGCTACCGAGCCCCGAACGGCTTCGACAACCCCTCCGTCTACTGCACCGACCTGCGGGAACTGGTCGACGGGGTCGAAGCGCGCACCGCCCGGGCCGCCGTCGCGCCCGAGAGCGCCGATCCCGCCGCGCTGTCGGCCTCCCAGCAGGAGCTGACCCGGGTGCTGCTGGCCCGGCTGCACGCGGATCTGGCGGATCTGGCGGGCTCAGGGGGCGAGGGCTGGCAGCGCTCCTGGGAGCTGATCACGGCCCTCGAGGCCGAGGCGCCCGACGCGCTCGATGCCGTACTGGACCATCCGTACACGCGCACCTGGCTGATCCGTGCCCTGCACGCCGTACGCCGGGGACGGCGGCCGGACGAACCGGTTGCCTTCCGGCTGTCCGCGCTGGCCGCGGCGGCCGCGGTGCGGGGGCGGCTGGAGGCGACCGTGAGCGTGGTCCATCGGGGCGGTGAGCTGTACCTGCCGACGCTGGGGCTGTTGCGCACGGGCCGTACCGAGGTGGGGATCAGGGCCGCCAGCGAGGGGTTCCGCGTACGGGAAGGCAGTACCGAGCGGCGCTTCGGGCGTTTCGAGGAAGACCCCGGGTGGCAGCCCGTACGGGTCTGGCCGGGAGCCGGGGCGGACGCGCCGCCGATGGCTCTGGACGACCTGGACCCCTACCGCGACTGCTTCTCCCGGACGCCCAGGACGAGGCTGGACGGAGCCGAGGCCGGGGACTGGCAGCGTCGCCTCGGCGCCGCCTGGGAGCTGCTGCACCGCACGGTGCCGGGCCTCGCGCGGGAGACGGCCGCCGGGCTGGGCACGCTCACACCGCTCACCGGTCCCGGTTCCGGTTCCGGTTCCGGGAAGGCGGGGCAGTGCGGGCCCGGGGCGCTGGGCGTGCCCTACGCGGCGGACGTACGCCGGACCGCGCTCGCGCTGCTCACCGGGCGGCGCCGGGCCGGGCTCCGCGAGCTGACCGAGGTGGCCGACCTGTACGCGCTGGACGGGGAGTGGCTGCACGAGTCCCCGTGGCGGGAGCGGCCGGTGCCGGTGTCGGAGCTGCTGGCCGATGCGTACGTGCGGGTGGCGGCGGAGGAGTACCGGCGGTCGGAAGGCCCCGTCGGTGGCGCCGGCCCCGGCGACGGCGATGTGATCAAGCGTGCGCTGGACCGGCTCTCCGGCGCGGCCGAGCTGACCGTGAGCGGCAAGGCGGTCGTCGCGCGACTGCGCCGGGAGTTCGAATCGGGAGCCTGAAACGGGAATGCGGAAGGTTGGCGAAGGGCCCGTCCGGGGCGCGAACCCCGGGCGGGCCTTTCGCGCGTGCGCCAGGCCTGCGTGTGGTTACGCGTGCGGCTACGTGTGCGGGACGAGGAGGGCCGCCGCCGAGCGGGCCCGCTCCAGGGCCCCGGCGCGGTCCGCGCCGCGCTGGCCCAGCACCACCCGGGTGCTCAGCCCGTCCAGCAGCGCGAGCAGTTCCGAGGCCCGGGCGGGGACGTCCATGGGGGCGAAGCGGCCCTGGTCCACGCCCTTGGCCAGCAGGGACTCCAGGTCCTGCTGCCAGCTCTCGTCGATCTCCTCCTGGGCCGCCTTCAGCGGTTCGTTGGAGGCCGTACGGGCCCACAGCTCGATCCACAGCGTCCAGCGCGGGTCGCGCGGGCCCTCGGGGAGGTAGAGCTCCAGGAACTGGTCGAGCTTGCGGGCGGCCGTCAGCCTCCGGCCGAGCAGGGCCCGGCGCTCGCCGGTGAGCAGCTCCTCGCTCCAGCGCAAGGCCTCCAGCAGGAGCCGGTCCTTGCTGCCGAAGTAGTACAGGATGTGGCCGCCGCTGGTGCCGAGCCGCTCGGCCAGCGCGGACATGGTGAGCGCCGCCAGCCCGTTCTCGGCGATCGCCGCCATGGCCTCTTCCAGCATCCGCTCCTGGGCGATCCGCCCGTCGCGCCGCCGTGCTGCTCCCGCCACCACTCCCGCCCTCCGGATCTTCCTGGCCAGACCCTATCCCGGACAGGGTCTTGACGGGATCCCGGTGCAGCCCGCATCTTGAATGCCATTCAAGAACTTAGAACGTCGTTCAAGATCGCTCAAGGTCAGGGGTACGTCATGGGACAGCAGGAGACAGCCGACGTCGACGAGGTGTTCCGGGTCGAGACCCACGGGATCGACCCCATCCCCGACGCCGAACGCCACGGCAGCGCCAAGGACCTCTTCTGGCTCTGGTTCGGCTCCAACCTCACCTTCACCTACGTGATCAACGGGGCCCTGGCCGTGGCCTTCGGGCTCTCCTTCTGGCAGGCCGCCGCCGTGGTCGTGATCAGCGGACTGTCCTTCTTCGCCGTCAGCGCCGCCGGGCTCAGCGGCATCCGCACCGGCACCGCCACCCTGGTCATCTCCCGCGCCGCGTTCGGAGTCCGCGGCAACTTCCCGGCCGGCGTCCTCAACTGGGTGGTGAGCATCGGCTACACCATCGTCAACACCGTGGTCGGGACGCTCGCGCTGGAGGTCTTCTTCGCCGAGGTCGGGCTGGGAGGCGGGCACCTGGTACGCGGGCTCGCACTCGGCGTCACCCTCGCGCTGACCTTCGCCGTCGCCATGTGGGGACACGCCACCGTGCAGTTCGCCGAGCGCTGGATGGCCTACGTCCTCGCCGCCGGCTTCGGCGTGCTGCTGGTGTTCGTCCTGCCCGGCGCCGACACCGCCGCCCCGGCCGCCGCCCCCGGACTGTCCGGCTGGAGCCTGGCCTTCGTCGTCATGCTCGCCGGGCCGTTCTCGTACCTGCCGATGCCCGCCGACTACACCCGCTACCTGCCCCGGACCACCTCCCTGAAGTCGATCACCTGGATGGGAGCCCTCGGCGGCTTCGTCTCCTCCGTGGCCCTCGGCGTCGCGGGCGTCGCCGCCGCCACCCAGACCGACATGACCGACGCCGTCGCCGGGGCCGAGAGCCTGCTGCCCGGCTGGTTCCAGCCGCTGTTCCTGGCCCTCGTACTCGGCGGATCGGTCACCAACTCGATCATCACGCTCTACTCCTCCAGCCTGAACCTGCAGGTCCTCGGCATCCCGTGGAGCCGTGCCCGGGCCATCGTGATCAGCGCCGCCGTCACCGCGCTCGGCTCGCTCGCCGCGCTCTTCCTCACCGACTTCACCACCTCCCTGCTCTCCTTCCTCTCCCTCCTGATCATCGTGTTCGCGCCCTGGGGCGGGGTCTTCCTCGCCGACATGCTGCTGCGCCGCTGCCGCTACGACGCCGACGCGCTGCACACCGGGCGCGAGGGCGTGTACTGGTACCGCGCCGGCTACCACCCGGCCGGGGCGGCCGCCCTGCTCGCCGGCATCGTCTTCGCCGCCCTGACCTGCGACTCCGAGCTGTGGACGGGCCCGCTGGTGGCCCCTCTCGGCGGCGCCGACCTCACCCTCCTCGGCTCGGTCGTCTCCGCGCTCACGTACTGGGCCCTCGTACGCCGCGTCTCGTCGTACGTCCCGGCCGCCTGAACACAACGCCCTACGCAATGGAGCACCCTCACATGGCACGCCGCCCCTTCCCCGCCGACCTGCTGCTCACCGGAGCCCGGATCCACACCGTGGACCCGGAGCTGCCCGAGGCCGAAGCCCTCGCCGTCCATGACGGGGTGATCGTCTGGGTCGGCCGGGACGCCGAGGCCGCCGCCTGGGCCGGACCGGACACCGAGCGGATCGACGCGAGCGGGAAGCTGGTGCTGCCCGGCTTCATCGACGCGCACAACCACGTCCGGCTCGGTTCCGACGAAGCCTGCGTGCAACTCGCCGGGGTGCGCAGCCTGGACGGCATCCACGCACGGATCCTGGCCTGGCGGGAGGCCCACCCGGACGCCGAGTGGATCGAGGCCGAAGCCTTCGACTACTCCGCCATCCCCGGCGGACGGATGCCGGACGCCGCCGACCTGGACCCGGTCACCGGGGACATCCCGGCCATCGTGCTCTCGTACGACGTCCACACGGCCTGGCTGAACACGGCGGCCATGCGGCGTCTGGGCGTCACCCGGGACCGTACTGACCTGCCCTTCGGCACGGCGGCGGTGGACCCGGAGACCGGCGAACCCACCGGATTCGTCAAGGACTTCGCCGTCAAGGGGCTCTCGCGGGACGGGCACCGGGCGCTGCGTGAACTGGGCGTGCCGTGGGCCGCGCCGGACCGGCAGTACGGGCGGCTCGCGAAGAGCCTGGACGACGCGATCGGCTTCGGCATCACCACGGTGGTGGAGCCGCAGAACTCGCTCGACGACCTGGAGCTCTACGAACGCGCCCGGGCGGAGGGGCGGCTGCGCTCGCGGATCGTCGCGGCGCTGTTCCACCCGCGCGGCACGGGTGAGTCCGACCTGGCCGACTTCGAGGAGGCGGCCCGCCGGTTCTCCGGGGACCGGCTGCGGGTGGGCCCGCTCAAGCTGTACATCGACGACGTGGTGGAACCGCGGACGGCCGCGCTCCTGGAGCCGTACGCGGGCTGCGGCCACCACCGGGGCGAGACCTTCTACCCGGCCGAGGAGTTCGCGGAGCTCCTCGCCGGGCTGGACGCGCGGGGCTTCCAGTGCTTCGTGCACGCCACGGGTGACCGGGGCATCCGGACCGTCCTGGACGCGGTGGAACACGCGCGGTCGGTGAACGGCCCGCGCGATGCCCGCCACCAGGTGGTGCACGTGGAGTGCCTGGATCCGGCGGACGTGGAGCGCTTCGCGGAACTGGGCGTGGTGGCCTGCATGCAGCCGAGGCACTGCGCACCGGAGATCGCGGGCCCCGGGCAGGACTGGGCCGAGAACGTGGGCGAGGACCGCTGGCACAAGGCGTGGCCGATGCGGAGCCTGCACGAGGCGGGGGCGGTCCTGGCCTTCTCCAGCGACTGGAACGTGGCGGAGATGGACCCGATGATCGGCATCTACACGGCGGTGACCCGCCGCCCCCTGGCCGGCGGCGAGCCGTGGCAGCCGGCCGAGACGGTGGACGTGGAGACGGCGGTGTACGGCTACACGATGGGCTCCGCCTACGCCAACTTCCTCGAGGCCGAGCGGGGTTCCCTCACGGTGGGCAAGGCGGCGGACCTCGTCGTCCTGTCCCGGGACATCCTCTCCGCCCCGGCCTCCGAGATCCCGGGCACGGTCGCCGAAACGGTGGTGGTGGCGGGCGAGGTGGTCCACCGGACCGCCTGACGCCGCGGGCCGTGGTGATCACGTTTCCGGGTGTTCCTCGGGGGCGAGGAAGCGGCCGGTTGCGCAAGCCGGGAAGGCCCGGGGTGTTCACCGGGTTTCCGTCCCCTCGCCCGCGAACCGGGGGACGGACGGCGAGTCGTCGGGGAGCCCGCTGCCCACGGCGGCGCCCGGCCGGCCCCCGCGGAAGTGCGCGCAGGCGATCGTGATCGCCGAGCCGGCCGCCGCCCAGGCGGCCAGCACCAGCATCGGCCCGGTCATGTCGTTGCCCTTGAAGTACGTGATGGAGCGGGCGGCGTAGGTGCCGGCGCCCGGTGGCAGGGCCGGGCCGATGGCCTTCCAGAACGGCGGCAGCAGCGGGTACGGGTAGGCGCCGCCCGCGCTCGGGTTGCCGAGCACCACGATCAGCAGGATCGCGAGACCGATGCCGACCACGCCCGCCAGCCCCTGGAAGGCCAGGGTGATGGCGCCGACGGCGAAGACGACCAGGGTGCCCAGTCCCCACAAGCCCATGATCGGGCCGGGCAGCGCGCCCAGGACCGGGCCCGCGATGACCGCGCCGAGCAGGCCCGCGGCGATCGCGTACAGGAGCAGCGCGCCGAGCCGGATGACCGCGCGGTGGACGTTGGCGGGCCGGGCACCGGCGCTGATGGCGAGGATCGCGGCGCACAGGTAACCGCCCACGCACCAGCCGACGACCAGGTAGAAGGAGCTCAGGCCGCGGCTGTCGCCCTTGTCGGCCGGGGCCACGTCGGTGACCTGGACGGTCCGCCCCTGGGCCCTCTCCACCGCGCGGACGATCTCTTCGACGGCCTGCGAGAGGGAGGCCCCGCCGCCGGAGGCGACCAGCAGCCTGTCGGTCCGGCCGGCCGGGTCGATGATCAGCGCGCCGTCCACGTCCCGGTTCTCGATCAGGCGGATCGCGGCGGCCTCGTCCTCGGCCGTACGGGGGTCGAGCGGCTTGCCGGGCAGGGCGGCGAGCTGCTGTACGGACCGCTCGGCGACCGGTGCGACGGGGGCGGCCACGGCGATCGGGATCTCGCTGGGCTTCGGGTGGTGGAAGGCACCGATGTACGAGGTGATGAACGCGAGCTGGAGGACCAGCACCCCCAGGACCAGCAGGGCTGCCCGGATGGTCACGGCGTCCTTGATCTCGGCGAGGAAGCCGCCGGACGGACCTGCGTCGGTGCTCTCGGTGGGCTGGGTCATGCCCCCCACGCTCGGCGTGCGGGGGACGGCGCGCAGCAGGGGTGGGCCGAATGGATGATCTTCCCTGGGGGCACCTCCCAGCGGTAGCCGGGGGAGATCGAACAAGTGTTTCGCACGGATATTCGAATTGCTCTATGGTGGATGACGGGGGGAGGTTCATCGAGCGAAAGCAGGAGGCCGCGGGTGCCTGGTTTTACGCATCTGCACACCGTTTCGGGGTTCTCCATGCGCTACGGAGGCTCGCACCCGGAACGGCTGGCGGAACGTGCGGCGGAGCGGGGCATGGACGCCCTCGCCCTGACCGACCGCGACACCCTGGCGGGCGCGGTGCGGTTCGCGAAGGCATCCGCGAAAGCCGGGATCCGGCCCCTGTTCGGGGTGGACCTCGCCGTGGCGACCGCTCAGTCGCCTGCCGTGCCGCCGACCGTGCCACCGGCCGGTTCGCCTGCCGTTTCACCTGCCGGTTCGCACGGGGAGGGACCGGCCGGGGCTGGCGAGGCCTCGTACCGGCGGCGCAACCCCGTCAAGGGGGGTGCCTTCATCGACGAATCCGCTCCGCGCGCGGTCTTCCTGGCCCGCGACGGGGCCGCCGGATGGGCCGAGCTGTGCCGGATGGTCACTGCCGCCCACGCAGATACCGGAACCGGAACCGGAACCGGAATCGGAACCGGCCGGCCGGTGCTGCCCTGGAGCGCCCTGCGCGGAGAGGGCGTCCTCGTCCTGCTCGGCCCCGGCTCCGAGGTGGGGCGGGCGCTCGCCGCGGGCCGCCCCGACCGGGCCGCCCGGCTGCTCGCACCCTGGCGGGAGGTCTACGGCGACTCCCTGCGCCTGGAGGCCGTCCACCACGGCCGCACCGGCACCGGACCCGGCTCGCTCCGGCTGGCCGCCCGTACCGTCGGCTTCGCCGCCGAGCAGGGCCTCCCGGCCGTGCTGACCAACGCCGTCCGCTACGCCGACCCCGGCCAGGGTCCGGTCGCCGACATCCTCGACGCGGCCCGCCGGCTGGTCCCCATCGACCCCCGCGGCCCCCTCGACAGCGGCGAACGCTGGCTCAAGGCCCCGGCCGCCATGGCCGAGGCCGCAGACCGGATCGCCCAGGCCGCCGGACTGCGCCCCGCCGACGCGCGGCGCCTGCTCGCGGAGACCCGGCACGCGGCCGAGGCCTGCGCGGTGGACCCCGAGGACGACCTCGGCATGGGATCCGTGCACTTCCCCGAGGCCCGCCTCGTCGGCGCGGCCCACCGCAGCGCCCAGCGGGTCCTCGCTTCCCGCGCCTCGGCGGGCATGGTGCTGCGCGGCTACGCGGACGACCGCGCGTACTGGGAGCGGATGCACCACGAGCTCGACATCATCGCCTACCACGGCTACGCCTCGTACTTCCTGACGGTCGCTCAAGTCGTGGACGACGTGCGGGAGATGGGTATCCGGGTGGCCGCCCGCGGCTCCGGCGCCGGCTCCCTCGTCAACCATCTGCTCGGCATCGCGCACGCCGACCCCGTCGCGCACGGCCTGCTGATGGAGCGCTTCCTGTCCAAGCGCCGGCGCGTCCTGCCCGACATCGACATCGACGTGGAGTCCGCCCGCCGGCTGGAGGTCTACCGGCGGATCATCGGCCGGTTCGGCGCCGAGCGCGTCGCCACCGTCTCCATGCCCGAGACCTACCGGGTCCGGCACGCCATCCGCGACGTCGGCGCCGCCCTGTCCATGGACCCGGCCGTCACCGACCGGCTCGCCAAGGCCTTCCCGCACATCCGGGCCCGCGACGCCCGCGCCGCACTGGAGGAGCTCCCCGAACTGCGCGACGTACGCGGGGAGTCGTACGGCCGGCTGTGGGAGCTCGTCGAATCGCTCGACGCGCTGCCGCGCGGGATCGCCATGCACCCGTGCGGGGTGCTGCTCTCCGACGCCTCCCTGCTCGCCCGTACTCCCGTGGTGCCCACCAGCGGCGAGGGGTTCCCGATGTCCCAGTTCGACAAGGACGACGTGGAGGAGCTCGGGCTGCTCAAGCTCGACGTGCTCGGCGTACGGATGCAGTCCGCGATGGCCCACGCGGTCGCCGAGATCCGGCGCGGCACGGGGGAGGAGCTCGACCTGGACGACCCGGCGCAGGTGCCGCCGGGCGACCGGGCCACGTACGAACTGATCCGCTCGGCCGAGACGCTGGGCTGCTTCCAGATCGAGTCCCCGGGCCAGCGGGACCTGGTGGGACGGCTCCAGCCGTCGACCTTCCACGACCTGGTGGTCGACATCTCCCTCTTCCGGCCGGGGCCGGTGGCCGCCGACATGGTGCGGCCGTTCATCGAGGCCCGGCACGGGCGGGCCCCGGTGCGCTTCCCGCACCCGGACCTGGCCGACGCGCTGCGCGAGACGTACGGGGTGGTGGTCTTCCACGAGCAGATCATCGAGATCGTGAACATCATGACCGGCTGCGGACGGGACGAGGCGGACCGGGTGCGGCGCGGGCTGTCCGACCCGCAGTCGCAGGGGCGGATCAAGGTCTGGTTCGCGGCGAAGGCGGGCGAGCGCGGCTATCCGGTGGAGGTGACCGGCAGGGCCTGGGAGATCGTGGAGGCCTTCGGCAGCTACGGATTCTGCAAGGCGCACGCGGTGGCCTTCGCGGTGCCCACCTACCAGTCCGCGTGGCTGAAGGCGCACCACCCGGCGGCCTTCTACGCCGGGCTGCTGACCCACGATCCGGGGATGTACCCGAAGCGGCTGCTGCTGGCGGACGCGCGGCGGCGGGGCGTGCCCGTGCTGCCGCTGGACGTGAACCGGTCGGCGGTCGCCCATCGTATCGAACTGGTGTCCGATCCGGAGGGTGTGTGGGGGCTGCGGCTCGGACTGTCCGATGTCCACGGCATCAGCGAGGCCGAGGCGGGCCGCATCGAGGCCGGGCAGCCGTACGCCTCCCTGCGCGACTTCTGGGACCGGGCGCACCCGGGCCGACCGGTGGCCGAACGGCTGGCACAGGTAGGGGCGTTGGACGCCTTCGGTGCCAACCGGCGTGACCTGCTGCTGCACTTGACGGAACTGCACGGCGCGCAGCGGGCGGCCGGTGTACGCGGCCCCCAACTCCCCCTGGAGGGCGGCCGGTCCACGGCCTCCGTCGGGCTGCCCGACCTGACCGACGCGGAGCGGCTCAGCGCCGAGCTGGGCGTCCTCGGCATGGACGCCTCCCGGCACCTGATGGCGGACCACCACGCCTTCCTGGCCGAGCTCGGGGCGATCCCGGCGCGGCGGCTGCGCGATGCCGGGCACGGGCAGACGGTCCTGGTCGCGGGCGCCAAGGCGGCCACCCAGACCCCGCCGATCCGGTCCGGGAAGCGGGTCATCTTCACGACGCTGGACGACGGGACGGGCCTGGTCGACCTGGCCTTCTTCGACGACAGCCACGAGCGGTGCGCGCACACCGTCTTCCACTCCTTCCTGCTGCTGGTACGGGGCGTCGTGCAGCGGCGGGGCCCGCAGAGCCTGAGCGTGGTCGGGGCGGCGGCGTGGAACCTGGCGGAGCTGGTGGAACTGCGCGCGGCCGGCGGGCTGGAGGCGGTCGCGGCGCGGCTGGCCTCCGGCGACGGCAGGGCCGAGGGTGGGACCGACGGCGGGACGGACGGCACGGCCGAGGGTGGGACCGAGGGCGCGGCCCCGGCGGGCCCCGGCCGCCGGATCCGCATGTCCACGGGGTACGAGATGAACCCGTGGGCCGACCTCCAGCCGCCGGGCACCGGCCCCGCGACCGGGCGCAAGCTGTGGCACTCCAGCCCGGGGAGCGCGGGATGAGCACCGTGATGTGCCTGCGGATGCACCCCGCCGACGGGAGGCCGCTCGGGGCCCCGGAGTACGCCGGGGTGCTCGCGCTGCTCGGCGGCATCACCCCGGCCGTGCAGGCCCTGCCGCCCGACGCGGCCCTCGCCGATGTCCGGGCCGCGCTGCGGTACTTCGGCTGCGACGCGGAGCGGCTGGCCGCCGTGATCCGGGTCCGTGCCCTCGCCCTGTACGGCGTGGACGCCGCCGTCGGCGTGGCCGGCAACCCCATGCTGGCCCGGGCGGCGGCCCGCGAGGCCAGGCCCGGGGGGACCCTGGTGATCCCCGACGACCCCGCCGCCGTCCGTGCGTTCCTGGCCGGCAAGCCCGTCACCGCCCTCGACGGCGTCGGCCCCAAGGCCGCCCGCACCCTGTGCTCCTACGGCCTCGACTCCGTCGGCCGGGTCGCCGCCGCCCCGCCCGCCGCCCTGCGGCGGATCCTCGGCGCCCGGCTCGGCCGCGAGGTGCAGGAGCGCGCCCTCGGGATCGACCGGACCCCCGTCCGCCCGGGCGCGGCCGCCCGCGCCATCGCCGCCGAGCGGGCTTTCGACCGGGACGAGCTGGATCCCGTACGGCACCGGCGGGCCCTGCTCTCGCTGGCCGATGAGCTCGGCGCGCAGCTGCGTACGGTTCGTACACAAGAACAGGGCCGGGGCCAGGTCTGCCGCACCCTCTCGCTCACCGTCCGCTGCGCCGACCGCACCACGCTCACGCGGACCCGCACCCTGGCCGAACCCACCGCGCACTCCGCCGCCTTGACCGCAACGGCCTACGCCCTCTACGAGGCCCTCGGCCTGCAACGGGCCCGGGTTCGCGCGCTGTCCCTGCGGGCAGAGGAGCTGACCCCGGCCGAACGGGCCACGCGGCAGCTCAGTCTGGACCCCGAGGACGAGAAGGCCCGGCGCCTGGAAGCCGTCACGGACCGCGTCCGCGCCCGCTTCGGGCCGCACGCCATCGCCCGCGGCACGCTGGCGGCTTGACCGACGGTAGAGGATCGGGCAACGCACGAGTTTTTACCGACGCGTAACTTCCCTGTGTTGCTACTCACCCGTAATTTAGCGACAGCAGCGCCCCCTTGTGATCCGGATCACGGGACGAATCCCCACGCCCCATCCCCTTGAGTCGAACGCAAGGAGATCACACGATGCTGCCCTGGAGACGCCTGCTCCGCCCGCTGGCCGTCCTCGCCCTCACCGCCGCCGCGCTCGTCGCCCCCACCGGCACCGCGCAGGCCGCGTCCGCACCGAGCAGCGGCTGGAACAACTGGTCCTGCAAGCCGTCCGCCGCGCATCCGCGCCCCGTCGTCCTCGTGCACGGCACCTTCGGCAACTCCGTCGACAACTGGCTCGGCTTCGCGCCCTACCTCGTGCACCGCGGGTACTGCGTCTACTCGCTCGACTACGGGCAACTGCCCGGCGTGCCCTTCTTCAACGGGCTCGGACCCATCGACAAGTCCGCCGGGCAGCTCGACGTCTTCGTCGACAAGGTGCTCGCCGCCACCGGCTCCGCCAAGACCGACATCATCGGGCACTCGCAGGGCGGCATGATGCCGCGCTACTACCTGAAGTTCCTCGGTGGCGCCGGGAAGGTCAACGCGCTGGTCGGACTCGCCCCCGACAACCACGGCACCACCCTGCTCGGATTCACCAAGCTCCTCCCGTACTTCCCCGGGGCCGAGGACCTGATCAGCACCGCGACCCCCGGCCTCGCCGACCAGATCGCCGGATCCCCCTTCCAGCAGAAGCTGAACGAGGGCGGGGACACCGTGCCCGGGGTGAAGTACACGGTGATTGCCACCAAGTACGACGAGGTGGTGACGCCGTACCGGAGCGCGTTCCTGGACGGGCCGAACGTACGGAACGTCGTACTCCAGGACCTGTGCGTCCTGGACCTCTCGGAACACGTCACCATCGGACTCACCGACCGGATCGCCTGGCACGAGGCGCTGAACGCCCTCGACCCGGCGCACGCCGAACGGACCACCTGCGCCTCGGTCTTCGACTGACGAACGACAAGGCACAGGCGGTCCGATCGGTGAACCGCGACCTAGCGGCCGTGGCGGCTCGGCGTCGTCGCACGACGGCGGGCCACCGCGAACAGCACGGCCGCACCGACGGCCAGCACGCCGGCCCCGGCGATCGCGATCGCCGGGGTGGCGCTGCTGCCGCCCGTCTCCGCGAGGTTGCCGTTCTGCGGGGACGGGGTCGAGGAGACCGGGGCGGCGGCCGCGTTCCCGTTCGTCTTCGGGTCGTTGTCGCCGTGGCCGTTGTGCTCCACGGTGGACTTGTCGGCGCCGTCGGCGATCTGCTGGTCCGTCGGGGCCGAGGGCGCGTCGGAGGGCGCCTCCGACTGCGCGCCGGACGGCTTGGCCTCGCTGGGCTTGGCACTCGGCTTGGCGCTGGGCTTGGTGCTCGGCTTCGTGTCCGAACCGCCGTTGTCCTTGCCGAAGACCACGTCCGAGCAGGTGTAGAAGGCCTCCGGGCTGTCCGAGCGCTGCCAGATGCTGTAGATCAGGTGGCGGCCGGACTTGTTGGGGACGGTCCCGGAGAACACGTAGTCGCCGTTCTGCATCCCCGGGTCGGTGACCTTCGCGAACGGCGCGGGCTCCAGGTCCGACCACTTCAGCGGCTTCGCCGGGTCGTACCCGTCCTTCGTCACGTACAGCTCGAAGGAACCCTTGTGGGGGGCGGTCCCCTTGTAGCGGAAGGTGTGCGCGCCGGCCGTCATCGGGCTCGCGGGCCAGTCTGCGCGCGCCAGGTCCAGGCCCTGGTACTTGTCGTTGCCCGCCGAGCAGAGCTGGCCGTTCGGGATCAGCGACCGGTGGTTGCCGGCCGCGTTGGCGATGTTCACCGCGTTCCAGTCGTAGAACGCCTGCGCCCCGCTCGCCGCGACCGCCGCCTTGCACGCCGCGGACCGTGGGGACTCCGGACCCTCCGCGTAGCACGCCGCCACCCGGCTGACCGGGTCCGTCATCGAGCCATGGGCGGCCGCGGGAGCGGCGGCGTACGCGGCCACCGCGAGCGGGGCGAGGCCGGCGGAGGCGATACGGGTCAGCGTCACGGTACGGCGGCGTGCGGACATGGGTGGATCTCCTTCGGGCACAAGGCAGGGGTGCGCCAGCGGAATCGGAATCGGGCTCTGTGGCGCCGCCCCCCGGCGGCGCCACATCGGGCCCTTCCTGTCCTGGCCCCGCCAAGCTAGCCGCCCGGACCACGCGTTTCCCCGGGATCGGCCCCCGGAAGGTGATCCTTAGGGTTCGTTTAAGGAACCGCTAAGCGGGGCCTACAGAAACCGCCGCCGGCATCCCGCTAGGCGAGGAGCGCGGGCAGTCCCGCCGGGGTTCTGGCCTGGTCGTCGAGGGCGTCGAGGGCCCGTACGGCCTGGGCGGCCGCCTCCGGGTCGCTCGTGGCGAGCCCGCTCTCGGCGAACTCGTCCTCGTCCAGCCGCAGTACGGAGGACCCGTCCGCGGAGACCCACAGGTCGAGGTCCAGGTCCTCCACGAGGATCTCCCCGCTCCGCACCAGAGCCGGGCGGGTGACGTCGCAGTACCAGCCCTTGAGGACGCCGTCGCCGGTCCACACCTCCTTGACCGCGTACCAGCGGGTCCGCCAGAAGTGCTCGACGAACACGTCGCCCGGCTCGAAGCGCACGAAGCCGAAGTCGCGCACGCCCTCCGCCGCCCAGGGGGCGCGCACCGAGATGCGGTCGCCGTCGTCGGCGACCCGCGCCGCCGGGTAGCGGATCTTGACGCGGCCCGCCTTGGTCAGGACGACGGTCAGCTGCTCGGTCACACTGTCTCCAGTTTCTTCGTGTAGCGCGTCTCGGTCGCGCAGATCTCGTATCCGAACCACGTGTTGATGGCGAGCATCGGTCCGTTCTCGGAGTCGTTGCCGGTGAAGGCCTCCGTGTACCCGGCCGCGCGGGCCCGGTGCAGGGACGCCGTCTTGGCGAGCTTGGCCAGGCCGCGGCCGCGGAAGGCGCGCAGGGTGCCGGTCATCGCCGAGGCGTAGCGGGTGGCGCCGTCGGTCTGGGCGGCGGTGAAGGCGGCCACGACGCCGTCGACCATCACGACGGTGGTCAGCTCCTTGTCGAGGGACGGGCTGTTCCAGGTGTGCGCGAGCCAGTCCTCGTAGTCGTCGAAGTCGGAGGCCAGATCGCCCGGTTCGTCGTACGTCGTCTCCGCGTCGGCCTCGAAGAGCGGACGCGGGTCGGCGGCGAAGGCGGAGGCGGGCCGCAGCTCGACCCCGGCCGGAAGGGTCTGCGGGAGCGGGGGCAGCGCGGCCGCCGCCAGGTCCAGCCGCAGGAAGTGCGCGGACCGGCTGGGACGGTAGCCGCGCCGGCCGGCGAAGGCGCGGTGGGCGGGCTCGTCGAGGACCCAGGCGTACGTGTCCACCGCGCCCCGGGCGGCGAGGTGCTCCTCGGCCGTGCGGAGCAGCAGGCTGCCGGCGCCGAGGCCGCGGTGCGCGGGGTCGACGTACGCGTTGACGTACGACCGGCCCGGCTCGGGGCTGTCGTAGGCGATGCCGAGCTGGGCGGTGCCGATGACGAGTCCCTCGCCGGTGTGCGCGACGAGGAGGCGGAAGTGCGCGTCGGGGTGGGCCGAGCCGACCTCGAAGGCGACGCCCTCGGCGGTGGTGATCATGAAGGGAAGGGCCGCGCGGCGCACTCGTACGACGGACTCCGCATCCGAAGGATCATCCGGGCGGAGGTCGCGGATCAGAACGGTCATGTGGCCGACGCTACGGGCGCACGCGGGCCCGGCGCCTCCCAATTATCCGGCGATGGGGGACAATCGGGCCCGTGACCTCGACGAACCTGAAGATCACCATCAACGCGGCGGCGGGCTCGGCCGCGCCGTACGAACAGCTGCGCGCGCAGATCGCCGACCGGGCACGGTCGGGCAGGCTGCCGGCGGGCTTCAAGCTGCCGACGGTACGGGGGCTGGCGGAGGAGCTGGGACTCGCGGCCAACACCGTCGCGAAGGCGTACCGGGCGCTCGAGGCGGACGGGGTGATCGAGACGCGGGGCCGGAACGGGACCTTCGTCGCCGCGGCGGAGGGCGAATCCCGCGAGGCCGCGGCCGCCGCGCAGGCGTTCGCGGACCGGGCCCACCGGCTGGGCCTGACCGAGGCCGAGGCCCTGTCGGCGGCGGCCGACGCGGTCCGGGCCCGGTACGCCGCCCGGTAGTCCCGGACTACAGGTAGAGCCCCGCCTCGGAGGTGTGCGGCTGGGGCGGGAGGACCGCCGCCGGGCCCGTGCCGCGGCGCAGCGCGAAGAGCTCGGCCAGGCTCGCGCCCTCGCGGGAGACGCCCTCGTCCGTGCCCAGCCAGTCCACCGCCTCGCGGTGGGTCAGCCGGCCCACCTCGATGCGGGCCAGGCAGCGCCCCGGCCGGACCACCGCGGGGTGGAGCCGCTCGAGGTCCTCGTTCGTCGTGACGCCGACCAGGACGTTGCGGCCCTGCCCCAGCAGACCGTCCGTCAGGTTCAGCAGCCGCGACAGCGCCTGCCCCGCCGTGTGCCGGGCCTCGCCGCGGATCAGCTCGTCGCAGTCCTCCAGCAGCAGCAGCCGCCAGCGGCCCTTCGCCGTGCCCTCCTCCTCGCCGATCGCGATGTCCATCAGGTAGCCCACGTCGTTGAACAGCCGCTCCGGGTCCAGGACGCAGTCCACCTGGCACCAGTCCCGCCAGGAACGCGCCAGCGTGCGCAGCGCCGAGGTCTTGCCGGTGCCCGGCGGACCGTGCAGCAGGAGCAGCCGGCCCGCGATGTCGTCCGGAGTCACCTTCATCAGCCGGTCCATCGCCCCGGCCACCGGCGCCGTGTAGTTGGGCCGGACCTCGGGCCAGGTCCCGGCCGCGATCTGGCGGGTCGTCCGGTACGGGCCGCGGCGCGGGGAGACGTACCAGAACCCCATCGTGACGTTCTCCGGCTGCGGTTCGGGGTCGTCCTGCACCCCTTCCGTGGCCTTGCCGAGCACCCCGGCGGCGAGTTCGTCGCTGACCGCCGTCACGGTGACGTCCGCGCCCCGGCTCCAGCGGGAGACGAGCATGGTCCAGCCCTCGCCCTCGGCGAGGGTGGCGCTGCGGTCGCTGTCGCGCGCCGAGCGCAGCACGGTGGCCTCGGGCGGCAGCATGGTGGCGCCCGGCTTGACCCGGTCGATCGACACGCTGTGCGAGAACGGCTGCTCGCCGGACGCGAACCGGCCGAGGAACAGCGCATCGACGACGTCCGACGGCGAATCGCTGTCGTCGACGTTGAGCCGGATCGGCAGCGCGTCATGCGGGTTGGCTGGCATGGCGCCCATGATCCGGCACACGGTGCCCCCGTGCACCCGTGTTTCGCCGGAACGAGTGGACGGGTTCCCTCTTCAAACGCATCGGGAGTGAAGATTCGGGCAGCAACTCTGCCCCGAATATTCTTGGCATGAACACTTCCAGCCAACCCCGGCTCCTTGTACCACGGACTCAGGAGTAACCCCCACAAGGAGCCGCACACATGAGCATGAGACTGTCGCGCTTCGCTGCCCTCGCCTCCTCCGTCTTATTGGCCGCGGGCGCCGCCCTGTTCGGCGCCGGCCAGGCGGCCGCCGCCGCCCAGGCCGACTTCGGATACGTCGCCCTCGGCGACTCGTACTCCTCCGGCGTCGGCGCCGGCAACTACGACAGCGGGAGCGGCGCCTGCAAGCGCACCACCCGCGCCTACCCGGCCCTGTGGGCCGCCGCCCACGCCCCGCAGACCTTCTCCTTCACCGCGTGCTCGGGCGCCCGTACGGGTGATGTGCTCTCCGGCCAGCTCGCCCCGCTGAACTCCGGCACCGACCTGGTCAGCATCACCATCGGCGGCAACGACGCCGGATTCTCCGACGTCATGACGACCTGTGTGCTCCAGTCCGAGTCCACCTGCGTCAACCGTGTGAACCAGGCCAAGGCGTACGTCGACTCCACCCTCCCCGGCCAGCTCGACCAGGTCTACAACGCCATCGACAGCCGCTCCCCGAACGCCCGTGTCGTCGTCATCGGCTATCCCCGCTTCTACAAGCTGAACGGCACCTGCACCACCGGCCTGACCGAAGGCGAACGCGCCGCCATCAACGGCGCGGCCGACCACCTCAACGCCGCCATCGCCAAGCGCGCCGCCGACCACGGATTCACCTTCGCCTCGGTCGCCGGAGCCTTCACCGGCCACGAGATCTGCTCCGGCAGCGCGTGGCTGCACAGCGTCAACTGGCTCAACATCGGAGAGTCGTACCACCCGACCGCCGCCGGACAGTCCAGCGGCTACCTGCCCGTCTTCACCAACGCCGCCTGACCGGCTAAGGACTGACGGACGGTCCCGCCGTCAAAGCGGCCGGCGGGCTCGGTGACGCACTCGCGCCAGGGGAGGAGGCCCCGCTCGTCGGGGTCTCCTCCTCGCACGTCACGGAGGTGGCGACCCACTGGGTGGCCACCTCGGCGTCCCCCCGCACCTCCAGCCGCACCGCGTCCTCGAAGCCCGCGCCCGGCACGTGCGTGAGCTCGGTGTGCTCCAGCTGCCGGCTCCTCGGCCCGCTCTCCTCGTACGTGAGGGACTGCCAGCCGGGACCGGAGGTCTTCCCGCTCCGCGTGGCCCAGCGGTACTCCAGCCGGGCCGGAGTGCGCTCCACCTCCACGGTGGCGGTGAAGGAGGGCGCGCGCTCCGCGGGCGGCGGGCAGCTGCCGCTGTACGAGGCGCGCACGGTGTCCACGTACACCGAGAGGTGCTGCCCCGGGGTCGCGGAAGCCGAAGCCGAAGCGGAGGCCGAGGCGGACGGGGGTGCGGAAGCAGGCGTGGTGGCGGCCTGGGCGGTGGTCGCCGAGCCCGTCGCCCCGGCTCCGCCGCTGCCGGCGTCCGCATCGTCCCGGTCCTTCAGCAGCAGCCAGCCCAGGGCGGCCAGCGCCAGCAGCAGCACCACGATCCCGGCGGTGAGCACCGCACCGGCCCGGCCCTCGCGCGGAGCCTGCGCGGGCGTGGGCATCGGCGGCGTGGGCTTCCCGTACGGCTCCCCGTACGGGGCGGGCCGCGGTTCCTGCCGGTGGTGCCGGGCGACGGCCGTCGGCGAGTCCGGCCCCGACACCGGCCCGCCGGAGGCCCGTACGGCCCCGCCCGCGCCCACCACCCGCAGCATCCGGGTCGCCTCCGCCGCCGGCAGCCGCTCGGCCGGGTCCTTCCGCAGCAGCCCCTCCAGGACGGGCTCCAGCGGCCCGGCCCGGTGCGGTGGCGGCAACTCCGCGTCCACCACGGCCCGCAGCGTGTCCACCGGGGTCGCCTGCCGGAACGGCGAGACCCCCTCGACGGCCGCGTACAGCATGATCCCGAGCGACCAGAGATCCGACTCGGGTCCCGGATCGCGCCCCAACGCCCGCTCCGGCGCGAGGAATTCGGGGGAGCCGACCACCTCGCCGGTCATGGTGATCGCCGATGAGCCCTCCAGGCTCGCGATCCCGAAATCGCTCAGCACCACCCGGCCGTCATTGGCGATCAGCACGTTCGCGGGCTTCACGTCCCGGTGCAGCACCCCTGCCTCGTGCGCGGAGCGCAGCGCGGCCAGCACCTGTTCCCCGAGGTGCGCGGCGCGCTGCGGGGTCATCGGCCCCTCGGCCTCCAGTACGTCGGCCAGCGAGAGCCCGCGCACCAGCTCCATCACGATCCAGGGCCGGCCGTCCTCGGAGGCCACGTCGTAGACCGTGACGACCCCTCGGTGGGACACCCGGGCCGCCGCCCAGGCCTCCCGCTCCAGCCGCCGGTACATCCGCTGGAGTTCGGCGGGCTCCAGTCCGGCGGGCGCCCGTACCTCCTTGACGGCGACCTCGCGGGCCAGCACCTCGTCGCGGGCCCGCCACACGATGCCCATTCCGCCCCGGCCGAGGGGATCCAGCAGGCGGTACCGGCCCGCGATGACACGATCGGGGCTCGATTCCCCGTCCACACCGGCCACATTCCCACTCACACGACCCCCCACGCGTCACGAGGTGATCACTCCAAGTTAGCGCAGTGCGCGCGAAGTGGCTCCTGTCGTGACGTGACTCGCATCCAGGTCCTCCCGAGCCGGTCTGCCTGTGCGGAGAGTGACTGTCGACTCCGCTGAGTAATCGTCAACTCCCCGTAGTGGTAGGGGTAATTCACACCACCGGGATACCCGAGCGCGACGCGGGGACGATAGGGTTAACCTGCCCGGGCCGGGTGCCCTCGTACGGGTGGGGAGAGAACATGGAACAGATAGCAATGCGCAGCAGGCCGCCTCGCGTGCCTGCCATCACTTGCGGCAGCAGCGCGACCAGCTCGCGCCTCGACCGCCATCTCGCCGTGCTGGGCGGACCTGCCGTCCCGCACCGGGAGAGCGCCGAGGCGACCCTGCTGATGCGCGAGCTCACCTCCCGCGACCACACGCACCGCCTGCGGAGCCGGAGCGCGCGCGTCGCGCTCTTCGCGCCGCTGCGCCGTCTGCGTCGCACGCTCTTCGGCAGCCGCCGCTCGTAACAGTCCCCGTACCGCAGCCCTTCCTCCGGCTCGGTTCCGTCTCCGGCTCCCCGGCCCTACGCCACCACACCTTCCCGGCGCAGTTCCGAGATCTGCGCGTCCGTCATCCCCAGGGCGCGCAGCAGGGTCTCGGTGTGTTCACCCAGCGCGGGCACCGCACCCATGTGCGGTGCCGCGCCGCCCGGCAGTCCGATCGGCGGGAGCAGGGCCCGCAGCGGACCGGCCGGTGATCCCACCTCCCGCCAGCGGTCCCGGGCCGCGAGCTGCGGGTGGGCGGCCAGCTGGGCCACCGAGTTCAGCCGCGCGCAGGCGATGCCCGCCGCCTCCAGCCGACCGATCGCCTCGTCCGCGCCCAGCCGGCCCAGGGCCTGCGCCACCACCGCGTCGGTCTTCTCCCGGTTGCCGGTGCGCGCCGCGTTCGTCGCGTACCCCGGATCCTCGGCCAACTCAGGCCGCTCCAGCACCTGTTGCGCGAGGCGCCGCCACTCCCGGTCGTTCTGCACCGACAGCAGCACCCGGTCCCCGTCGGCCGTGGCGTAGGCGTCGTAGGGCGCGATCACCGCGTGCGCGAGACCGGTCCGTACGGGCTGCTCGCCGCCGTGCATGGTGTGGTGCAGCGGATGCCCCATCCACTCGGCGAGCGCGTCCAGCATGGACACCTCCACCCTGCCTCCGCGCCCGGTGACACCGCGGCGCAGCAGGGCCGCGAGCACCCCCGAGAAGGCGTACATGGCCGCGGCGATGTCCGCTGCCGGGATCCCCGCCTTGACGGGCTGCTCGGGGGTGCCGGTCACCGAGACCAGGCCCGCCTCGCACTGCACGAGCATGTCGTAGGCGCGCTTGTGGGCGTACGGACCCTCGGCGCCGTAGCCGGAGACGTCCACGGCGACCAGCCGCGGGTAACGCGCGCACAGCGCGGCCGAGTCGAGCCCGAGCCGGGCCGCCGCCCCCTGCGCGAGGTTCTGTACGAAGACGTCGGCGCCGGTCAGCAGGGAGTGCAGGATCTCCCGGCCGCGCGGGTCCTTCAGGTCGAGCGCGAGCGACTCCTTGCCGCGGTTGGCCCACACGAAGTGCGAGGCGAGGCCGTGCGCGGTGGTGTCGTAGGCGCGCGCGAAGTCGCCGCCGTCGGGGCGCTCGACCTTGATCACCCGGGCGCCGAGGTCGGCGAGCTGGCGGGTGGCGAAGGGGGCCGAGACGGCCTGTTCGACGGCGACGACGGTGATGCCGGCGAGGGGGAGGGGCTCGGGTGCGGGCGCGGCGCTTTCGGTGTCCATGGCACCGATGCCTATCCCGTTCCGCCCTGTCCTGTCACCCCCCTCCCGGACCTCAGGGTGCGAGGCCGCGCGCGAACCGGCGGGTGGCCAGCGGCGCGAAGAGCGCGAGGAGGACGAGCGACCACGCGACGGCCCCTGCGACCGGGTGGGCGGCGGGCCAGGCGGCACCCGCCGCCGCCTCGGCCCCGGCGTTGCCGCACAGCTCGCGCACGGCGGTCGCGACGGCGCTGATCGGGTTCCACTCGGCGACCGTACGGAGCCACGCGGGGAGCCCGGCGGTCGGCAGGTACGCGCTGGACAGCATCGGCAGGACGAAGGTGGCGCCGCCGAGCTGGCCGGCCGCCTCCTCGCTCTTGCTCAGCAGCCCGAGGTACGTCCCGACCCACGCGGTGGCGAAGCGGAACAGCAGCAGCAGGCCGAAGGCCCCCAGCGCGCCCGGCAGGCCGTTCTCGATGCGCCAGCCCATCGCCAGCCCCACCAGCATCAGCGGCACCATGGAGACAGCGGTGGTGAGCAGATCGGCGGCGGTCTGCCCGAGCGGCACGGCGCCGCGGCTCATCGGCAGCGTCCGGAACCGGTCCATCACCCCGCGGTGGGCGTCCTGCGCGGCGGTGAACATGCCGGTCATCAGCCCGTTCGCGGCGGTCGCGGCGAGCAGTCCGGGGACCAGGAACTCGCGGTACTCGGCGCCCGGCATGGCGAGCGCGCTGCCGAAGACGTAGCCGAAGAACAGCAGCATGGTGATCGGCATGGTCTGGGTGAGGATCGGCAGCGCGGGGGCGTGCCGGGCCTTCTGGAGCTGGCGGGTGAGAACGGCTCCGCCGTCGGACAGCAGGTTGCTCATGCGGCGTGCTCCTTCTGGGCGGTGGGCGTGGGGATCCGGGTGAGGCGCAGGAACACCTCGTCGAGGGTGGGCGGACGCAGGCTCGCGTCGGTGACCGGGACCCCGGCCGTGTCGAGCTCGCGGATGATCCGGGGCAGGGTGAGCCCGGTGTCGAGCACGGTGACGCCGACGGTCAGCCGTTCCCCGTCGAGCACCGGCCGGCCGCCGGTGAGCTGGTCCAGTACGGCGGCGGCGCCGGGGAGGGCCTCGCGCGCGGCGACGGTGACCTCGGCGTAGGCGCCGATCCGGGCCTTCAGCTCCGCCGGGGTGCCCGTGGCGACCGCCCGGCCCTGGTCGACGACCACGATGTCGTCGGCCAGCCGGTCGGCCTCCTCCAGGTACTGGGTGGTCAGCAGCACGGTGGTCCCCTCGGCGGCGAGCGCCCGTACCGCGGCCCAGATCTGCTCGCGCGCCGCCGGGTCGAGGCCGGTGGTCGGCTCGTCGAGGAAGAGCACGCGGGGGCGGGTGATCAGTCCGGCCGCCAGGTCCAGGCGCCGCTTCATGCCGCCCGACCAGGTGCCTGCGACCCGGTCGGCGGCCTCGCCGAGCCCGAAGCGCTCCAGTAGTTCGCCGGCGCGCTCGCGGCCCGCGGAGCCGCGCAGTCCGGCGAGGCGGGCGAAGAGCCGCAGGTTCTCGCGGCCCGTCAGGTCCCCGTCGACGGAGGCGTACTGGCCGGTGACCCCGATGGCGCGGCGGACGGCCGCGGGGTCGCGGGTGACGTCGTGGCCGGCCACGAGGGCGCGGCCGCCGGTGGGTGCGGTGAGGGTGGTGAGGATCCGGACGGCGGTGGTCTTGCCCGCGCCGTTGGGGCCGAGGAGACCGCAGACCGTGCCCTCGGGCACGGCGAGGTCGAGGCCGCGCAGGGCGTGGACCTGCCCGTAGTTCTTCTCCAAACCCTCACTAAGTACAGCGTACGTAGTCGTCATGTGCGACACCGTACCTCACTACGTACGGTGTACGTAACTAAGATGGTGGCGAGACGACGAGGTGATCTGAGCGATGACAGCCGGCGGGCGACCCGCTGAACCCGAAGTGATCTGGTCCCGCCCCCAGCGGGCCGGCCGTGGACCGAGGCCCGCGCACAGCCGCGAGTCGATCGCCGCCGAGGCGGTGCGGATCGCCGACGAGGAGGGCATCGAGGCCGTTTCCATGCGGCGCGTGGCCGCCGGGATCGGCGCGGGGACCATGTCCCTCTACAACTACGTGCCGCGCAAGGAGGACCTGTACGAGCTGATGGTCGACGCGGTCAGCGGGGAGTACGAGTTCACCCCGCCGACCGGCGACTGGCGGGCCGACCTGCTCGCGCTGGCCCGCCAGACGCGGGCGCTGATGCACCGCCACGCGTGGCTGCCGCGGCTGCTCAGCCCCGTCTACGGCTTCGGCCCGAACGCCCTGCGCTACCTGGAGTACAGCCTGGACTGCCTGGCGCCGCTGGACGTGCCGGACACCGAGAAGCTCGAGCTCGTCGCCGCGATCAACGGCACCGTCGCGACGTACGTGGCGGGCGAACTGGCGCTGGCCGAGCGGGCCCGGTCGCTGCCCTGGAGCGAGGCGGAGGAACAGGGCGTACGGGCGGCCTGGCTCGGCTCCCGGCTGGCCACGGGGCAGTACCCGCGGCTGGCGGCGGCCCTCACGGGCGGCGGCCCCGTCCCCGGTGCGGGGCTGGACATGGCCGCCGTCTTCGACCGTTCGGTGTCGCGGCTGCTGGGTGCCTGGAGTCCGTAAGGCCGTTCACGGAGGCCGTTCACGGAGGCCGTTCACGGAGGCCGTTCAGAGGAGCGCGAACTGGCCGCCCGGGCCCTCCTCCTGGTGGTCCAGGACCGAGGCCGGGCGCCTGGCCCAGCGCGGCGGCGGCAGCACCCCGGCCGCGCGCAGTTCGCCCGCGGACAGCCCGGGGCCGGGCTCGAACGCGGCCCGCTCCGGGGCCAGATCGGCCAGCAGCGCCAAGGTCGTGACCAGGGCCAGCAGCTCCGAGGTCCAGGCCTGGGGCCACTCGGCCGGACCCAGCGCCTCCAGCCCGTCGGCGGCCGGGTCGCGGTGCGCGCTGCGGGCGGCGAACCACGCCTCCAGCACCCGCACGCCCTGGACCTCGTACTCCCACGCACCGGGCGGTACGGGGGACACGGTCCCGCCGCCGAGGCCCAGCGTCTCGCTCGCGGCGTCGTACGCGACCTCGTGCGGCCATGCCGTGACCGCCGAGCGGACGTACGGACGGCGCCCGCCGGGCAGCCGCGGCGGCTCGCCCCCGCGGGCCCCGCGCAGCTGGACCGTGAGCAGCCGGTGCCCCAGCGCCAGCCCGGCCCTCCAGCGCGCGGGATCGGCTGCGAGGGGAACCTCGTACCCCCGCGGCCCCGGGCGGCCCGCCGCGAGGATCCAGCACAGTACGTCCTCGGGGGTGACCCAGCCGCCGTAGCGCTCGCCCAGCAGCGGCAGCAGGCCGGGGGCGAGATTGGGCTCGGCGCCGCCGGGGCGCCGGTGCAGCGGGCGGATCCGGCCGAGCCGGCCGGCCGGGAGGTGCGCGGTGACCAGCGCGTCCGGCGTCTCCACGAGGAACAGCTGATGCTCGTCCAGGACCCGCCAGAGCTCGGGGCGGGCCGTGTCGATGAGCCGCTGGTCGGGCAGCAGCCACTGCTCGTCGAAGGGCTCGCGGAGCACCCGTACGGGGTCGGGGCAGGGGCCGGGCTCATCGGTGAAACGGGCGGTCGCCGCCGAGCGCTGGCCGGGCAGGGCGGCGGCCCCGGCGGCAGGCGTACGGCTGCGGCTCGGGCGGAACAGCCGGTCCCGTTCCGCTCCTTCGGCGCTGGTCAGGGCCGCCCAGCGGGCGCGCAGGGCCGCCGGATCGGGCGCGGCCACCCAGTCCCGGCCCAGGCGCAGGCCGCCCACGGCCCAGGGCATCAGATCGTCCAGCAGCAGGTCCGGCAGCGGGGTGTCAGCGCTCACGCCGCCGATGGTAGCGACGGGATCCGGCGGCCGGGCTGTGTCCAGGCCGAAGCGCTACGCTCCTTATGTACGCATACGTACCGTATCGACCGAGGAGACGGTCATGAGTCAGTACGACGAATACTCGACTCCTTCGCAGGCCGAGGGCGAGCGGCTCGACGAGGACATGGACGATGCCCAGCGCAAGCAGCGGCACCACCCCGACACGATGCGGACCACGCCGTCGCAGGCGGAGGGTGAGCGTGCCAAGGAAGACGACGAGAAGTAGTCGAGAAGTAGTCGAGGGGTAGTACGGGAGTGGGCCCGGGCGCGGGTCAGTGCGCGTCGACCGTGACCGTGAAGGAGAACCGGTCGCCGCGGTAGCGGATGCGCGCCACGTCCACCACCCGGCCGTCCTCGTCGTAGGTCACGCCCGTGTAGTGCAGGATCGGGCTGAGCAGCGGAACCTGGAGCAGCTCGGCCGTCTCCGGGTCGGCGAGCCGCGCCTCCACCGTGTCGGTGATCCGGCTGATGCGCACCCCGACGACGTCCCGCAGGACCTTGGTCATGGGCCACCGTTCGAGATCGGCGAGCTCCACCGCCTCGGCGAACTCCGGAAGGACCGCGTTCTCCGCCCAGTTGGTGGGCTCGCCGCTCTCGCGGTCGCGGCGCAGCCGGCGGTAGGTGACCACCTCGGGCGTGTCCGGGAAGTGCTCCAGCAGCTCCCCGGACACCGCCGTGCGCCCGTGGCCGAGAATCGTCGTCAGGTCGCCCGATTGCTGGGCCACGATCGCGTCGACCGAGCCCAGCAGCCGCACCGGGGAGCCGCGCCGCGCGCCCGGCTCGATGAAGGTGCCGCGCCGCCGGTGCCGGCTGATCAGGCCCTCGCCCTCCAGCTCCTTGAGCGCCTGCCGCATGGTCAGCACGCTCACCCCGTAGTGCTCGGCGAGCTGCTCCTCCGTGGGCAGGCGCAACGAGGCGTCGGGGGTGCGCCCGAGTATCGAGGCGCGCAGCGACTGTGACACCTGGTACCAGAGGGGCAGTTTCCGGTTCAGGATCAGCGAGTCGGGGGCGAAGGCGGTCACGGGTGGTTCTCCGTACGGCTGGACGGCGGTGCTGCGCGGCGCAGGCGAGGTACGCAGGGTATGCAGTGCAGGTCAGGCGCGGAAGTGGCGCTGCAGGCCCTGCCACACGTCGTCGTAGCCGCGCTGGAGGTGATCCGCGCCGGCCGCCTGGGCGGTGGCGGTGATCGGCCAGCGGGTCTCGAACATGAAGGCCAGGCCGTCGTCGATCTTCTGCGGCTTCAGCTCGGCGGCGCTGGCCCGGTCGAAGGTCTCCCGGTCCGGGCCGTGCGCGGACATCATGTTGTGCAGCGAGCCGCCGCCCGGTACGAACCCTTCGGCCTTGGCGTCGTAGGCGCCCTCGATCAGGCCCATGTACTCGCTCATCACGTTGCGGTGGAAGTACGGCGGGCGGAAGGTGTCCTCGCCGACCAGCCAGCGCGGGGCGAAGACCACGAAGTCCACGCCCGCCAGCCCCGGGGTGTCGGAGGGCGAGGTCAGCACCGTGAAGATCGACGGATCGGGGTGGTCGTAGCTGATCGAGCCCAGGACGTTGAAGCGGCGCAGGTCGTAGACGTACGGGACGTGGGTGCCGTGCCAGGCCACGACGTCGAGCGGCGAGTGGTCGTAGGTGGCCGACCAGAGGTTGCCGCAGAACTTGTTGACCACCTCGGTCGGGCGGTCGAGGAGGTCGGGGGTCTCGTACGCGGCCACCGGGGCCCGGAAGTCCCGCGCCGAGGCGAGGCCGTTGGCCCCGATCGGGCCCAGGTTCGGCAGCTCGAAGGGCTGGCCGTAGTTCTCGCAGACGTAGCCCCGGGCGGGGGCGCCGTCCGTGTCCAGGAGTTCCACGCGGAAGCGGACGCCGCGCGGGATCAGGGCGACCTCGCCCGGTCGGGCGGCGAGCAGGCCGAGTTCGGTGCGCAGCAGCAGTCCGCCGCGCTCGGGGACGATCAGCAGCTCGCCGTCGGAGCTGCTGAACACCCGGTCGGTCATCGGGGAGTTGGCGGCGTAGAGGTGGATGGCCATGCCGGTGCGCTGGGTCGCGTCGCCGTTGCCGCCGAGGGTCCACAGGCCGGCCAGGAAGTCGGTGCCGGGGGCCGGGTCGGGCAGCGGGTTCCAGCGGAGCCGGTTCGGGTCAGCCGGGGCCTCGGTGAAGGGTCCGGTGCGCAGGGACCCGTTGTCGATCCGGGTGAAGGGCGGGTGCGCGGCCGAGGGGCGGATCCGGTACAGCCACGAGCGGCGGTTGTGGGTGCGCGGCTCGGTGAAGGCGGAACCGCTGAGCTGCTCGGCGTAGAGGCCCAGGGGTGCGCGCTGGGGCGAGTTCCGGCCGAGCGGCAGGGCGCCGGGGACGGCCTCCGAGCCGTGCTCGTTGCCGAAGCCGGTGAGGTACTCCAGCCCCTCCGCCGTCTTCCTGGCCTGCTCGCTCATGTGCTGCTCCCGCTCCGTCGAAGGAATCCTATGGTCGACAGTAGGATTCCGCGGCCCGCACGTCAACGGTGCCGTTGGCGGAGCGGGCGCTTCCCGGCGGGACGGATTCGCGCAGAGGGGGCTCCCAAAAGATGAACATTGCTCTACTCTCACGCGCATGTCGTGGACCCGCAGGTTCCCTGCCGTGCCGGCGGCGCTCCTCGCCGCCCTCCTTGCCCTCCTGTCCCTCCTCGCCGCCGCGCCCGCCGCCCGCGCGCACGAGGAGCGCCCCGTCACCCTCCCGGACGGCTCCGGCTCCGTACCCGAGTACCGGAAGGCCGAGCCCGACCTCCTGGTCTGCAAGACCGGGCGGCCCGACTTCGAACGCCGGATATCCGCCTTTCCTGAGGAGCTCAGACAGCGCAACCTCGCCCTGTACGAGCGGTGCGAGAAGAGCGGCTACCGCCACCTCCAGGAGGCCGTCGACGCCGTCGACCGGCCCGGGATGAACATCGCGATCCTGCCCGGCCTCTACGAGGAGGAGCCCTCGCTCGGGAAGCCCGCGGGGGAGTGCGCCGCGCTGAAGGCACCGGACTCCTCGCTCGGCTACCAGATCCTCAGCTACGAGCAGCAGGCGGCCTGCCGCCACAACCAGAACCTCGTCGCCATCCTCGGCAAGACGAACCTCCAGATCGAGGGCACCGGGGCCTCACGCCTCGACGTGGTGATCGACGCCAAGTACCAGAAGCTGAACGGCATCCGGGCCGACAAGTCCAACGGCATCTATTTCCGCAACTTCACCGCCCAGCGCACCACCTTCAACTCGCTGTACGTGCTGGCGGGCGACGGGTTCGTCATCGACGACGTGCTGACCCGGTGGAACGACGAATACGGCTTCCTCACCTTCGCCAGCGACCACGGGCTCTACAAGAACTGCGAGTCGTACGGCAACGGGGACTCCGGCATCTACCCCGGCAGCGCCTCCAACATCAACGACGGCCGCGGCTACGAAGTGCCCCGCTACTCCATCGAGATCACCGGCTGCCGCAGCCACCACAACATGGTCGGCTACTCCGGAACCGCGGGCGACTCGGTGTGGGTGCACGACAACGAGTTCGACCAGAACATGGGCGGCGCCTCGATGGACAGCGCCTTCCCCGGCCACCCCGGACTCCCGCAGAACCACGCCAAGTTCGAGCGGAACCTGATCCACGACAACAACCAGGACTACTACCGGTACGTGGCCGACGGCACCTGCGCCAAGCCGCCCGTCGAGCGCGGCTACGAACGCGGCGTCGTCTGCCCGCAGATCTCCATGCCGCCGGGCACCGGCATCATCACCGCGGGCGGCAACTGGAACATCTACGAGGACAACTGGGTGTACGGGCACCAGCGCGCGGGCTTCTTCCTCAGCGCGGTCCCCGCCTTCATCCGCGGCGAGGAGAAGTGGTCGAAGCAGACCGACACCTCCCACCACAACCGGTACGCCGGGAACACCCTGGGCAAGGACAAGTCCGGCGCCGCCCGCCCCAACGGCATGGACGTGTGGTGGGACGGCCAGGGCCGCGGCAACTGCTGGCAGAACGGCCCCGACGGCTCCACCCCGGGCACCGTGCCACAGTGCGGGGACGCCCGCGGAGACGTCACCGGCGCCTCCGCCCGCCTGGTCGGCGAACCGGTGAAGCTGGTCCAGCTGCTCGTCTGCGCGGACTACAGCGTTCAGGCGCGCAAACTCCCGGCCGGCTGCGACTGGTACGGCGCCCGCGGTCTGGAACGGGTGGAGACCCAGATCGCGCTCGCCGTGGCGGGCGTCCTGCTCCTGGTCGGCGGCGTGCTGTGGTGGCGCCGGCTGCGCGGCTCCCGCCTGGGCACGGCGGCCTCGCTGCTGGGCCTGGCGGGCCTCGCCCTGGACGTGGCCGGCTCCACGGCAGGGCTGGTCGCCACCTTCGTTCCGGCACTGGCTCTCCTCCTCCTCGGAATGTGGTGGACCGGAGCCGGGCTGGCCCTGCGCCCGACCCGCCCCTGGCTGGCCCGCCTGACCCTGCTGCTGGCCGGACTGACCCTGCTGGACGCCTTCGACAAGGCCGTCCTGTTGATCCCCTGGACCCCGCTGAGCCCCGCCTGGGTGAGGGCGCTGCTCGCCGTGGTCTGGGTCCTGTGGGCGGTGGTCGCCTCGGCCCGCCCGGAAGCCCCGGTCCGGCCCTCCGGCCCCGGCGGCGACCCCGCGGGCGACCGTGCCCCGGTACCGGCCGGCCCCTCCCCGGCCCTCGGCGCGGAAGCCCCCGAACCCCCGCCCGCCGCGGGCCCGGAGTCGGCCGCCCCGACCCCGGGAGGCCGGCCGTGACCGACCGGCCCGCCCGCACCGCGGCCCTGCTCGCCCTGGCCCTGCTGCTCGCCTGCGCAGCGGCGACGGGCTGCGGCGGGCGGGCCACCACCCACCACAAGCCCGGCACCAGCCACGAGCAGGCCTCCGGGAACACGGGCACCCTGCTCACCACCGACGACGGCTCCGGCCACCGGCTCCGCGAGGTCCCGGCCGAGGGCGCGCCTGAGGTACGGCTCACCGCCCGCCCGGACTCGGAGGACGGCTGGAACCTCCAACTTGCGGTGAAGAACTTCCGCTTCACCCCCGACAGCGCCGGCGGCGCCGCCCTCCCGGGCGCGGGCCACGCCCACCTGGAGCTCGACGGCCGCAAGCTGGCCCGGCTGTACGGCCCCTGGTTCCACCTGCCCGCCGCGCAGGTCCCCGAGGGCGCGCACACCCTGACCGTCCGCCTGTACGCCGACGACCACACCGCCTGGGCGGTGTCCGGCAGGCCGGTCGAGGGCGCGACCCCGCTCACCGCCACCGCCACCGCCCCGGGCCAGCCCGGCGGCCACGACCACGGTGGCACCCCACAGGAGCTGGCCGACCGGACGGTCACCGTCACCGTCCGGGACGGCAAGGTCAGCCCCGCTCCCGCCCGCACCGAACTGCGGCGCGGCGAACGGGTCGCCCTGCGCGTCACCAGCGACCGCGCGGACACCCTGCACGTCCACGGCTACGACAAGGAACTCGCCCTGCCCGCAGGTCAGGAGGCCACCCTGGTCCTGACGGTCGACCGCACGGGCCTCTTCGAGGTCGAGACCCACGAGTCCGCCCTCGTCCTGACCCAGCTCCTCGTCCGATGACCGCGCCGACGCTGACACTGACACCGACGCTGCCCACTCCACCCCCGGCCGGGGGAGTGGCGGCCCCGGGTGCCCGGCCCCCGGCGGGCCGATGCTGACCCCCGCCGGGCCGGTCCCGTCCCCGGGCGCCGGCGGTGGCGGCGCCGGCCAGGGCGTGGTCCTGCACCCGGCCGATCCGCTCACCGCGCTCGCGCACGGGATCGGGTCCCAGCACGATCTGCCCATCTCTCCCTTCTACGCCTTCGCCGGTGCCTTCGCCGCACTCTTCGTCTCGTTCCTCGCACTGGGCCTGCTCTGGTCCACCTCCCGATTCCGCGGCGACCACTCAGGTCGCGCCCTGCCCGCCGCCCTCCAGCGGGCCGCCGACGCACCCGCCACCCGCACCGCCCTGCGCGGACTCGGCCTCGCCCTCGCCCTCGCCGTCCTCCTTCACCTCCTCCTCGGTCCCGACGACCCCGCGCACAACCCCGCTCCCGGCGCCGTCTACGTCCTCTTCTGGGTCGGACTCGTCCCCGCCTCCCTTCTCCTCGGCCCGGTCTGGCGCCTGCTCAACCCGCTCCGCACCCTGCACCGCCTGCTCAACCGGGCCTTCCGCCACCGCAACCCCGACCCCCGCAACCCCGACCACCGGCCTCCCGGCCGCCCCCTTCCCGCCCGGCTCGGCCAGTGGCCCGCGGCCGCCGGGCTGTTCGCCTTCACCTGGCTCGAGCTCGTCGCTCCCGATCCCGCATCCACCACCACCCTCCTCACAGCCATCGCCGCCTACGCCACCGCCCACCTCCTGCTCGCCGCACGCTTCGGCGAGCGCTGGTTCGACGACGCGGACGCCTTCGAGGCGTACTCCGCCCTTCTGGCCCGCCTCTCCCCCCTCGGCCGTCGAAGCGACGGTCGCCTGGTCCTCCGTAACCCCTTCCACGGACTCGACGCGACGCCCGAGCGGCCCGGACTCGTCGCCACCGTCTGCGTCCTGCTCGGCTCCACCGCCTACGACGGCTTCTCCGACAACCCCTCCTGGATCAACGTCCTCCAGACCTCCCCCCTCGGCCGCACCCCCACGGCCACGCTCGGACTGCTCGCTTCCGTCGCCCTCGTCGCCACCCTGTACTGCCTGTGCGCGGCGGCCACCCGCCTCGTCAGCGGCCCGCACCCCGGCCCGCTGACCGCCTTCGCGCACTCACTCGCACCGATCGCACTCGGCTATCTCATCGCCCACTACTTCTCCCTTCTGGTAACCGAAGGACCACGCACAGTAAGCATGGCACTCGGCACTGACAACGCCCCCGAACCCGCTCCGCCCCTGGGCCCGGGCGGACTCGCCGCCCTCCAGGTCATCGCCGTCGTCACCGGCCACGTACTGGGCGTCGTCGCCGCCCACGACCGGTCCGTACGCCTCTTCCCGCCCGCGAAGGCCGTGGCCGGCCAACTGCCGCTGCTCGCGCTGATGATCACGTACACCATCGGCGGGCTGAGCCTCCTGCTGAACTGAGCCCCCGCTCGACAGAGAAGCAAGGAACGGCATGATGGACCCCGTGCCTCCCGCCCACTCCCTGCGCCGCACCCCCATCCAGCAGCGCAGCGCCGACCGGCTCGCCCGGATCCTCGACGCCTGCGCCGAACTGCTCGACGAGACCGGGTACGAGAACCTCAGCACCCGCGCCGTCGCCCTGCGCGCCGGCGTGCCGATCGGTTCGGTCTACCGCTTCTTCGGCAACAAGCGGGCCATGGCCATCGCTCTCGCCCACCGCAACCTGGACCGCTACGCCGACGGCATCGCGGACCGCCTCGCCGACCTCCCCGCCACCCACTGGCGGCCCGTCGTCGACGCCGTACTGGACGAGTACCTGGCCATGAAGCGGAGCGTTCCCGGCTTCGCCCTCGTCGACTTCGGCGTGCCCGCGCCGCCGCCCGAGGGTCCGGAGGCCGACCCCAACAACCTGGTCGCCGCCCGCCTCACCGAACTGCTCTGCGCACACCTCGAGCTGACCCCCGACGCCACCCTGCGGCGGGCCGTCCTCGTCGCCGTAGAGGCCACGGACGCGCTGATCCAACTGGCCTTCCGGTCCGACCCGGCAGGCGATCCCGGCATCGTCGCCGAGACCCGGGCGATGATGCACGCCTACCTGGCCCGCGTGCTGGACTGACCCCCGGTCCCAGCCCCGGCCCCGTTCCCGTCGCGGTCCCCGGCCCCGTACCCGCTCGACCCTCGACGTTCCCACCCGACCTCGCCGCCCGTCGCGCCGACTGGCGCCCGCAGACCCCTCCCCTCCGTCCCTACCGGTCGGTATGCTCGGGTGCGCCCGCGTGCCCGTGCCGCAGCCTGCCGTCCCTGGAGGGCCCATGCCCCGCACCGCCCTGCGCATCTGCCCCTTGTGCGAAGCCACCTGCGGCCTCACCCTCACCATCGCGGGCGCCGCCGTCACCGGCGCTCGCGGCGACCGCGAGGACGTCTTCAGCCGCGGTTTCATCTGCCCCAAGGGCGCCGCCTTCGGAGCACTCGACTCCGACCCCGACCGGCTGCGCACCCCCCTCGTCCGACGGGGCGGCCGGCTCCAGGAGGCGACCTGGGAGGAGGCCTTCGACACCATCGCCGCCGCCGTCCCCGCCCTCGTCCGGGAGTACGGGCCCCAGGCGGTCGGTGTCGTCCTCGGCAACCCGAACGTCCACACCATGGCCGGCGCGCTGTACCCGCCCCTGCTCCTCAAGGCCCTCGGGACCAGCAACATCTTCACCGCCAGCACGCTCGACCAGATGCCCAAACACGTCTCCAGCGGGCTGCTCTTCGGTGACCCCTTCGCCATCCCCGTCCCCGACCTCGACCGCACCGACTTCCTGCTCCTCCTCGGTGCCAACCCGGTCGAGTCCAACGGCTCCCTGTGCACCGCCCCCGACTTCCCGGGGCGGCTCAAGGCCCTGCGTGCCCGCGGCGGCACCCTGGTCGTCGTCGACCCCCGCCGCACCCGCACCGCCAAGCTCGCCGACCGCCACCTCGCGCCGCGCCCCGGCAGTGACGCGCTGCTGCTCGCCGCCCTCGCGCACACGCTGATCGAGGAGAAGCTCGCGGCCCCCGGCACGCTGGAGGAACACACCGACGGACTCGGGGAACTCGCCGCCGCGCTCGGGAGTTTCACTCCTGAGGCCGTAGCACCCGCCTGCGACCTCCCGGCTGCCGAGATCCGCACCCTCGCCCGCGATCTCGCGGCCGCCCCCACCGCTGCCGTCTACGCACGGATCGGCAGCTGCACCGTCGAGTACGGCACGCTCGCCAGCTGGCTGGTCGACGTACTGAACATCCTCACCGGCAACCTCGACCGGCCCGGCGGGGCCCTCTTCCCGCTCTCCGCGACGGCCCCCGCGCCCCGGCCCGCCGGTCCCGGCAAGGGGTTCGCCCTCGGCCGCTGGGCGAGCCGGGTCAGCGGTCACCCCGAGGCCAAGGGCGAACTCCCCATCGCCGCCCTCGCGGAGGAGATCGAGACCCCGGGCGACGGGCGGATCCGGGTGCTGCTCGCCATCGCCGCCAACCCCGTCCTGTCCGCACCCGACGGCGACCGGCTCGACCGGGCGCTGGCCGGCCTCGACTTCATGGTCTCCGTCGACCCCTACCTGAACGAGACCTCACGCCACGCCCACGTCGTGCTGCCCCCGCCGCCGCCCTCCCAGAGCGCGCACTTCGACTTCGCGTTCAACGGGTTCGCCGTACGCAACCAGGCCCGCTACTCGCGCGCCGCCATCGCGCTGGAGGAGGGGCGGATGGACGAGTGCGAGATCCATGCGCGGCTGATCCTCGCCGTCTCCGGCCTGCACGGATCCGCCGATCCGACCGGTGTCGACGAACTGGCCATCGGGTCCGCCCTGGCCAAGGAGACCGCCGCTGCGCACTCCCCGCTGCACGGGCAGGACCCGGCCCGCCTCGCGGGCCTGCTCACCGGGGAGAGCGGCCCCGAGCGGCGGCTCGACCTGATGCTCCGCATCGGGCCGTACGGAGACCGCTTCGGCGTCGCCGCTGCCGAGACCGCTGCCGCCGCCGACACAACTGCCACCACCGCCGCCGACACAGCTGTCGGCACCGCTGCCGGTACCGCCGTGGACGGGCTGAGCCTGGAGCGGCTGCGCGCGCACCCGCACGGCATCGACCTGGGCCCGCTGCGGCCCCGGCTCCCGGGCGTGCTGAAGACCCGCAGCGGCAGGATCGAGCTGCTCCCGGACCCGATCGCGGCCGAGCTCCCCAGGCTGCGCGCGACGCTCGCCGACCGCCCCGCCGCCCTGGTGCTCGTGGGCCGCCGCCATCTGCGGTCCAACAACAGCTGGTTGCACAACGTCCCGGCCCTCACCGGAGGTTCCAACCGGTGCACCCTCCAGGTCCACCCGCAGGACGCGGACCGGCTGGGGCTCACCGACGGAGGCCGGGCCAGGATCACCGCCGACGGCGGCAGCCTGGAGGTTCCCGTGGAGGTCACCGACACCCTGCGCACCGGAGTCGTGAGCCTCCCGCACGGCTGGGGCCACGACCGCGCGGGGGCTCGGCTCTCGGTGGCCTCCGCCACACCCGGCGCCAACGTCAACCAGCTGCTCGACGGCACCCGGCTCGACCCGCTGTCGGGCACGGCCGTGCTCAACGGCTTCCCCGTCGCGCTCACGCCCCTGCCCTGAGCTGGGGTTTTGCTCGTATTGCTCACGCGTTGACGTCTTGTTGGCGCAAGGAGGAGGCACCTACGTTCCCACCATGCTGACCATCCTCGGTTTCGCCATGATCGCGACCTTCCTGGTTCTGATCATGCTGAAGAAAATGTCGCCCATCGCGGCGCTCGTCCTCATCCCCGCGCTCTTCTGCGTGTTCGCAGGAAAGGGCGCCCATCTCGGCGACTACGTCATCGACGGCGTCGGCAAACTCGCGCCGACCGCCGCCATGCTGATGTTCGCCATCGTCTACTTCGGCGTGATGATCGACGTCGGCCTCTTCGACCCGATCGTGCGCGGCATCCTGCGCTTCTGCAAGGCAGACCCGATGCGCGTGGTCGTCGGCACCGCCGTCCTCGCCGCGATCGTCTCGCTCGACGGAGACGGATCGACCACCTTCATGATCACCGTCTCGGCGATGTACCCGCTGTACAAGCGGCTCGGGCTGAGCCTGGTGGTCATGACGGGCGTCGCGGCCACCGCCAACGGCGTCATGAACACCCTGCCCTGGGGCGGCCCCACGGCCCGCGCCGCCACCGCCCTCAAGCTCGACGCCGGCGACATCTTCGTCCCGATGATCCCCGCCCTCGCGATGGGTCTGGTCTGCGTGTTCGTCCTGGCGTACGTCCTCGGCGTGAAGGAGCGCCGCCGGGTCGGCCTCCTGGTCATGCCCGAGGACGACGCCGCCACCGCCACCGGCACGGCCACCGTCATCGAGCACGCCCCGGAGACCGAGTCCGCGCTGGTCGCCGCCGGCACGGGCACCTCCGCCGCAGGCCCCGCAGGCCCGGCAGCTCCGGCAGGCCCCGCCGGTACGCCGGCCACCGCCACCGGCGGGTCCGGGCCCGCCGGCCCGGCCGCCCCGGCCGGCGCCGCCGCCTCCGAGGACGGATTCCAGGGCCTCGATCCCCACCGCGCCACGCTGCGTCCGCGCCTGTACTGGTTCAACGCCGGTCTCACCATCGCCCTGCTCACCGCGATGATCATGGAACTGCTGCCCATCCCGGTGCTGTTCCTGCTCGGCGCCGCCCTCGCCCTCACCGTCAACTTCCCGCACATGCCCGACCAGAAGGCGCGGATCGCCGCCCACGCCGACAACGTCCTCAACGTCGCCGGCATGGTCTTCGCCGCCGCCGTCTTCACAGGCGTCCTCTCCGGCACCGGCATGGTCAAGCACATGGCCGACTGGCTCGTCGGCGCCATCCCCGAGGGCATGGGCCCCCACATGGCGCTGGTCACCGGCCTGCTCAGCCTGCCCCTGACCTACTTCATGTCCAACGACGGCTTCTACTTCGGCGTGCTCCCCGTCCTCGCCGAGGCCGGCGCCGCCCACGGGGTCTCCCCGCTCGAGATCGCCCGCGCCTCCCTGGTCGGGCAGGCCCTGCACATGTCGAGCCCGCTGGTTCCGGCCGTCTACGTCCTCGTCGGCATGGCCAAGGTCGAGTTCGGCGACCACACCCGCTTCACCGTGAAATGGGCGGCTCTGACCTCCCTCGTGGTCCTCGCGGCGGGGATGCTTTTCGGCATCATCTGATCCCGGCCGCGCCTGGCGCGCCGAAAACTACCGACGCTAGTTTGTAGGGTGTCCGCGAGGTCAGGTCTACACGCTGGTGCGTGCTCGGGAGGAATGCCATGAAGGCCCACGACGGGATGTACATCGGCGGTGCCTGGCGGCCCGCCGCCGGACGCGACCGGATCGAGGTCGTCAACCCGGCCGACGAGCAGGTCATCGCCGAGGTCCCGGCCGGCAGCGCCGACGACGTGGACGCTGCCGTACGAGCCGCCCGCGCGGCCCTTCCCGGCTGGGCCGCCACGGCTCCGGCCGAGCGGGCAGCCCTGATCGGCGCGCTCCGGGACGTGCTGCTCGCCCGCAAGGGCGAGATCGCCCAGACCATCACCGCCGAACTCGGCTCCCCGCTGGGCTTCTCGGAGATGGTCCAGGTCGGGGCGCCGATCGCCGTGGCCTCCTCCTACGCCGAGCTCGGGGCCTCGTACGCCTTCGAGGAGCGGCTCGGCAACTCCACCGTGCTGCTCGAGCCGATCGGTGTGGTCGGGGCCATCACGCCCTGGAACTACCCGCTGCACCAAGTCGTTGCAAAGGTGGCACCCGCTCTCGCCGCCGGCTGCACCCTCGTCCTCAAGCCGGCCGAGGACACCCCGCTGACCGCACAGCTCTTCGCCGAAGCCGTGCACGAGGCGGGCATCCCGGCCGGAGTCTTCAACCTGGTGACCGGAACCGGTCCGGTCGCCGGGCAGGCCCTGGCCGCGCACGAGGGAGTCGACCTCGTCTCCTTCACCGGCTCGACCGCTGTCGGCAAGCAGATCGGCGCCACGGCCGGCGCCGCCGTCAAGCGGGTCGCCCTCGAGCTGGGCGGAAAATCGGCCAATGTCATCCTGCCCGGGGCCGACCTGGCCAAGGCCGTCGCCACCGGCGTGGGCCACGTCATGAACAACACCGGCCAGAGCTGCAACGCGCTCACCCGCATGCTCGTCCACCGGGACCAGTACGAGGAGGCCGTCTCGCTCGCGGCCGCCGCCGTCGCCACGTACCCCAGCGGCGACCCCACCGACCCGGCCACCCGCCTGGGCCCGGTCGTCAACGCCAAGCAGCACGAGCGCGTGCGCGGATACATCGCCAAGGGCGTCGAGGAAGGCGCGCGCCTCGTCGCCGGCGGCCCCGACGCACCGCACGAGCGGGGGTACTTCGTCGCCCCGACCGTGTTCGCCGACGTCACGCCCGAGATGACCATCGCCCAGGAGGAGATCTTCGGCCCCGTGCTGTCGATCCTCCCCTACGAGGACGAGGAGGACGCGCTGCGCATCGCCAACGGAACCGTCTACGGCCTGGGCGGCGCGGTCTGGGCCGCGGACGAGGAGACGGCCGTGGCCTTCGCCCGCCGCATGGACACCGGACAGGTGGACATCAACGGCGGCCGCTTCAACGTGCTCGCGCCCTTCGGCGGCTACAAGCAGTCGGGCGTCGGCCGCGAACTGGGGCCGCACGGCCTGGCGGAGTACCTCCAGACCAAGTCCCTGCAGTTCTGAACACGGAGACGACGACCATGGTCCGCGCCGCCATCCTGCCCGCCGTCGGAGCCCCGCTCGAGATACGGGAGATCGTGCTGCCCGATCCCGGCCCCGGGCAGGTCCGGGTCAGGCTCACCGCAGCCGGGGTCTGCCACTCCGACCTCTCCCTCACCAACGGCACCATGCGGGTGCCCGTCCCCGCCGTCCTCGGCCACGAGGGCGCGGGTACGGTCCTCGCCGTCGGGGAGGGCGTGGCCCACGTCGCCCCCGGCGACGGGGTGGTGCTCAACTGGGCCCCGTCCTGCGGGGAGTGCCACCACTGCTCCATAGGCGAGGTCTGGCTCTGCGCCAACGCGCTCACGGGCGTCGGAGCCGTCTACGCGCACGACGCGCAGGGCACCGAGCTGCACCCGGGGCTGAACGTGGCCGCGTTCGCCGAGGAGACCGTCGTCGCGGCCAACTGCGTGCTGCCCGCGCCCGCCGGTATACCGCTCGCCGAGGCCGCCCTGCTCGGCTGCGCGGTCCTCACCGGCTACGGCGCCGTCCATCACAGCGCCCAGGTCCGCCCGGGCGAGTCGGTGGCCGTGTTCGGCGTCGGCGGGGTCGGCCTGGCCGCCCTCCAGGCGGCCCGGATCGCCCAGGCGGGCCCCATCGTCGCCGTCGACGTCTCCCCGGCCAAGGAGGAACTGGCGCGGGCGGCGGGAGCCACCGACTTCGTGCTCGCCTCCGACACCACCGCCAAGCAGATGCGCGCGCTGACCGGCGGCCAGGGCGCGGACGTCGCCGTGGAGTGCGTCGGCCGGGCGGAGACCATCCGCGGAGCCTGGGAATCCACCCGCCGCGGCGGCCGCACCACGGTCGTCGGCATCGGCGGAAAGGACCAGCAGGTCACCTTCCACGCGCTGGAGATCTTCCACTTCGCCCGCACCCTCACCGGCTGCGTCTACGGCAACAGCGACCCCGCCCGCGACCTCCCGGTCATCGCCGAACACGTCCGCGCGGGCCGCCTCGACCTCGGCGCCCTCGTCACCGACCGCATCACCCTCGACGGCATCCCGGCCGCCTTCGACGCCATGCTGGCGGGCAAGGGCGGCCGCTCCCTGGTCGTCTTCTAGGGCCTGTCCGCGTCGCCGCCGGCCCGGCCGACCTCAGTCGGCCGGGCCGTCAGCCTCTGCTCGCCCCGCGCCCCTCGCTCCGCGCCCGCACGTACCGCCGCGATCAGTTCGGTGCCGTGCTGTGTCAGCCCGTCTCCTTCAGCGCCTCGTACTGGAGGGCCAGCCCGTCCAGCAGCGCCGCCAGGCCCGTGTCGAAGGCGCCCTCGTCCACCTCGTGCTGGCGCTCGGCCAGCAGATGGGCCTGGCCCAGGTGGGGGTAGTCCGCCGGGTCGTATGCCGTCTCGTCGTCCACGAAACCCCGGGCGAAGGAGGCCACCGCCGAGCCCAGGATGAAGTACCGCATCAGCGCGCCGATCCGGGTCGCCTGCGCCGGGGGCCAGCCCGCCTCCGTCATCGCGCCGAAGACCGCGTCCGCCAGCCGGAGCCCCGCCGGGCGGCGCCCCGGGCCGCGTGCCAGCACCGGGACGATGTTCGGATGGTCGGCCAGGGCGTCCCGGTACGAGTGGGCCCAGGCGTGCAGGGCACCCCGCCAGTCCAGGCGGCCGGCCTCGAACATCGACAAGTCGACCCGCGCGCTCACCGCGTCCGCCACCGCGTCCAGGATCTCGTCCTTCGTGCGGAAGTGGTTGTACAGGGACGGCCCGCTGACCCCGAGCGCGGCCGCCAGCCGGCGCGTCGAGACGGCCTCCAGCCCCTCCGCGTCCACCAGCGCACCCGCCGCCTCGACGATGCGGGCTCTGCTGAGGAGGGGCTTGCGCGGTCTGGCCATGCGCCACATAGTAGGGCCTGCCCGCCATAAACTACCGGTGCTAGTTAACGGCCGGACGAGACGCCCGGAGGTGCCCGGTGAACCTGGAGCTGAGCGAGGAGCAGAGCGCCGTACGCCGGCTCGCCCGCGAGTTCACCGAGCGCGAGGTGGTCCCGTACGCCGCCGAATGGGACCGCGCCGAGAGCGTGGACCGGGCCATCGTGAAGAAGCTCGGCGCGCTCGGCTTCCTCGGCCTGACCGTCCCCGAGGAGTACGGCGGCTCCGGCGGCGACCACCTCGCCTACGTCCTGGTCACCGAGGAACTCGGCCGCGGCGACTCCGCCGTGCGCGGCATCGTCTCCGTCTCCCTCGGCCTGGTCGCCAAGACCATCGCGGCCTGGGGCACCGAGGAGCAGAAGCACGCCTGGCTGCCCCGCCTCTGCTCCGGTGACGCGCTCGGCTGCTTCGGCCTGACCGAGCCCGGCACCGGCTCCGACGCCGGCAGCCTCACCACCCGCGCCGTGCGCGAGGGGGACTCGTACGTCCTCAGCGGCAGCAAGATGTTCATCACCAACGGAACCTGGGCCGACGTCGTGCTGCTGTTCGCCCGCACCGGCGACGAGCCCGGTCATCGCGGGGTCTCCGCCTTCCTCGTCCCCGCCGACGCCCCCGGCCTCACCCGCCGCGAGATCCACGGCAAGCTCGGCCTGCGCGGCCAGGCCACTGCCGAGCTCGCCCTCGACGGGGTCCGCGTGCCCGTCTCCGCGATGCTCGGCCCCGAGGGCAAGGGCTTCTCGGTCGCCATGTCGACCCTCGCCAAGGGCCGGATGTCGGTCGCCGCGGGCTGCGTCGGCATCGCCCAGGCGGCCCTGGACGCGGCCGTCTCGTACGCCGCCCAGCGCGAGCAGTTCGGCAAGCCGATCGCCCACCACCAGCTGGTCCAGGAGCTGATCGCCGACATCTCGGTCGACGTCGACGCCGCCCGCCTGCTGACCTGGCGGGTCGCGGACCTCATCGACCGCGGGCAGCCCTTCGCCACCGAGTCCTCCACCGCGAAGCTCTTCGCCTCCGAGGCCGCCGTCCGCGCCGCGAGCAACGCCCTCCAGGTGCACGGCGGTTACGGCTACATCGACGAGTACCCGGCCGGGAAACTGCTCCGCGACGCCCGCGTGATGACCCTCTACGAGGGCACCAGCCAGATCCAGAAGCTGCTCATAGGCCGTGCCCGCACGGGGGTTTCCGCCTTCTGAGTACGTAGGTGAGTACGCGCGCCCATGTGTCCGCCGCGGCCCCGCCGCATGCTCGACCCATGAACGAGACACCGGTCAAGCAGCAGAACACGGGCGCGTACTACGGCCAGGCCGTCGCCTCCTTCGGCGTCGCCATCAGCGCCGTGGCCCTCGGGATCTACAACCTGCAGGTCGACGGCTGGGTCCGCGCCTTCCTCGGCATCGCGGTCCTCTACCTGACCACCTCGGCCTTCACCCTCGCCAAGGTGATCCGCGACCGGCAGGAGGCCACGAGGATCGTGAGCCGGGTCGACCAGGCGCGGATGGAGAAGATCATGGCGGAGTACGACCCCTTCACGCCGAAGTAGACCGGCCGCACGCCCGCGTGCTCGCTAAGCGCTTGCTCACCCTCCGGTAAGGTGTTCATTTCCACACGGCGAAGAGGGTGAGTGAGCGATGGACAGCGCGGCGGAGACGGCCGACGGCTACCAGCCGTGGTCCGAGGTCACCCCGGACGCCGCGCGGCGGCTGCTCGTCGCCGCCGTCGACGCCTTCGCGGAGCGCGGGTACCACGCGACCACCACACGTGACATCGCGGGCCGCGCCGGGATGAGCCCGGCCGCCCTCTACATCCACTACAAGACCAAGGAAGAGCTGCTCCACCGGATCAGCCGGATCGGCCACGACAAGGCCCTGGAGATCCTCACCACCGCGGCCGACGGCTCCGGCCGCGCCGCCGAACGGCTCGACGCCGCCGTACGGTCCTTCGTGCGGTGGCACGCGGCACACCACACCACCGCGCGGGTGGTCCAGTACGAGCTCGATGCTCTCGCTCCGGAGCACCGCTCCGAAATCGTGGCACTGCGCCGGCAGAGCGACGCCGCCGTACGCCGCATCCTCGCCGACGGGGTCGAGGCGGGCGAGTTCGACGTCCCCGACGTGCCCGGCACCACCCTCGCCGTGCTGTCGCTCTGCATCGACGTGGCCCGCTGGTTCAGCGTGTCCGGGCACCGCACGCCCGACGAGGTCGGCGCGCTCTACGCCGACCTCGTGCTCCGCATGGTGGGCGCGCGGCCCCAGAAGTAAGCCGCGAGCGGGTCAAGGGCAGGCCGCGGACGGGCCAGAAGCAGTAGACGGGTCAGAAGTAGTAGCGGGACACCGACTCCGCCACGCACACCGGCTTGTCGCCGCCCTCGCGCTCCACCGTGACGGTCGCCGCGACCTGTACGCCGCCCCCCGCCTCCGTGACCTCCGTGATCACGGCGGTGGCGCGGAGCCGCGACCCGACCGGCACCGGCGCCGGGAAACGCACCTTGTTCGTCCCGTAGTTGATGCCCATCTTCATGCCTTCGACCCGCATGATCTGCGGCACCAGACTCGGCAGCAGGGACAGGGTCAGATAGCCGTGCGCGATCGTGGAGCCGAAGGGTCCGCCCGCCGCCCGCACCGGGTCCACATGGATCCACTGGTGGTCGCCGGTGGCGTCCGCGAAGAGGTCGATCCGCTTCTGGTCCACCTCCAGCCACCCGCTGGGCCCGAGCGGCTCGCCCGTTCCGGCGTGCAGCTCCTCGGCGGACGTGAAGATCCTCGGCTCGGCCATGCCCTGCTCCTGCCTCTCACTCACGGATTGCGCCGGGGCGAATAAGCGCTTGCTCAGCATGCTGGGACCGTATGTGTATGTCAACGGACCTCCGACTACCCTCGACCGGGTGCCGCAGATTCCCGAGAAAATCCACGAACTCACCGTCGGCCAGCTGTCCGCCCGCAGCGGCGCCGCCGTCTCAGCGCTCCACTTCTACGAGGCCAAGGGCCTGATCAGCAGCCGCCGCACCTCTGGCAACCAGCGCCGCTACACCCGCGACGCACTGCGCCGGGTGGCCTTCGTACGAGCCGCCCAGCGCGTGGGCATCCCGCTCGCCAGCATCCGCGACGCACTCGCCCAACTCCCCGAGGGGCGCACCCCCAACCGCGAGGACTGGGCCCGCCTCTCCGAGGCCTGGCGCGCCGAGCTCGACCAGCGGATCAGCCAACTCGGGCGGCTGCGCGACCATCTGACCGACTGCATCGGCTGCGGCTGCCTCTCCCTGGAGAACTGCGCCCTGTCCAACCCGGACGACGTCTTCGGCGAACGGCTCACCGGCTCGCGGCTGTAACCGGCGAGTACCGCGCGAGCTGCTCCCGGGCGGCCGCCACCAGTTCGGCATTCGACCCAGCCCGCCGCCCGTCCGGCAGGTGCAGCACATCGCCCACGCCGGTCCGCGCGCCCGTACCGCACCGCGCGGCCAGCCGCAGCACCGGCCAGGCGGCGGCCTCCCGCCCGTACAGCAGCACCGCCACCGGCGGCAGTCCGCGCAGCCCGGCCACCAGCGCCGGATCGGCCGCGGCGAGCTCCGCCGCGAGCCGCACCCGCCCGGGCGTCCGCACCGGCCAGGCCAGGAACCGCGCCATCGGCTCCGGCCCGGCCGGTCCGCCCAGCGGCACCACCGCGTCCACCGCGACCCCCCGGGCCAGCAGGGCCTCCGCCAATTCCTCGGCCCCCGGCTCCCCGAAGCTCACCTCCGCCCGGTCCGGCAGCACGGTCCAGGACCGGACCCGCTCCAGCCGCCCCGCCGGATCGGGCTCGGCCCCCACACCCGCCGACACCGGCACCGACAGCGGTACGGAGACCCCCGTGCCCCGCAGCGCTTCCAGTGCCGGCCCGACCACCCGCGGCGACAGGCTCTGGCGACCGCACGGCGTCCGCGGACTCACCAGTACCTCCCCGGCCCCCGCGGCGACCGCGGCCAGCGCCGCCTCCGCCAGGTCCTGGGGTGACATCGGCACGGCCGCCCCGTCGGCAGCGCCCCGGGCACCGTTCAGCGACACCGCCGGCGCGGGCCCCGCGAACGCGCGCGGCGCGGCCCTCACGCCGCCCCCGCCGCCGGGGTGTCCGCCAGGGCCGGTCTCGGCACCACGATCCCGCAGCCCGCGCACACCGGACCGTCCCAGGCCCACGCCCCCTCCCAGGCACCGACCGCGGGCACGGCCGGCCACCGCAGCTCCTCCTCCCCGCAGACCGGGCACGCCGTCCCCGGCGCCGACTCCAGCGCTCTCACCAGCCGCCGCAGCACCTCGCCCAGCGCCCCCTCCGGCCGCACCCCCGGATCCGCGCACCGCACGACCGCGTCCCCGCTCCCGCCCCACGTCCACTCCGGCCGGCGCAGCCCGTGGTGCTTCTCCCGACGGCGCCGCTCCGCGAACTGGCGCTCGTACTCCAGCCAGACCGCCCGCGCGTCCTCGAGCTCCTCCAGCGCGGCGACCAGCCGCAGCGGGTCGGCCCCCCGGTCCTCGGGGGCGATCCCGTGCCGGTCACACAGGTGCCACCACGTGGCCCGGTGCCCGTACGGAGCGAACCGCTCCAGGCAGCGGCGCAGCGAATGGCGTCGCAGGGCCCGGTCGTTGCGTGCGTCGCGCACCTGGTAGGCCAGACTCCGGAATCCCGCCATCGCACCTTCACCTCCGCCGATGTGCCCAACATGCCCGGCCGGGGCCGGGCGCATGCGGGGGCGGTCGAGGCGTGCGGGTGGCACATGGCCGGAACTCAGCGCCCCATGCGCCCCGCGGAAACCACCAGCCGGGCCAGCTCCTCGTGGCAGATGTCGCTGTGCGCCCCCGAGGGAGCGCCGCCGCGCCGCACCACCGAGCCCGCGTCCACGCTGACGCAGCCCGTCGCGGGCACCCCCTGGTGCAGGGCCGTGTCGAGGGTCAGCCGGGGCGCGCCCGGTACGGCCTGCACCCCGTCGTGCCCGATGGCGCCCCAGCGTTCGTCGAAGCCCAGCAGCCCGGCCGAATCGCCCGCCATCCGGGAGGCCAGCGGATAGAACACCCGCAAAGAGGTGTCGTGCGGGGAATGGCAGGCCACCACCGGTCCGTCGACCTTTCGCTGGAGGCCGCCCAGGGCGCCGCCGCGGCTCCTGTCGTGCGGGAGCCGGTCCGAGAACGAGTAGTGGGAGAAGGCGCCCTGAAGCAGGGTCAGGGACGCCACGTGCCGGGCGCCGTCCGGGACGGCACGCAGCGAGAACGACACCAGCCGCGCCCCGAAGCTGTGCCCGATGAGATGGATCCGCAGGCCCGGCCGCTGCCGCGCGAGCTCCGCCAGCACCGGGCCGAGGCCGCGCTCACCGACCACACCCGCCCGTTTCTTCATCTTGTAGTACGTAGCCTGCCGCAGCAGTTCCTTCGCGCCGTTCCACAGGGGGCGCAGCCCAGCGCCGAGCGCGAGCCCCTGCTCACCGGAGCCGGAGCCCCCGGGTGGCGCGCCCGCCTCGACCAGCGCCTGGGCCAGCGCCCTGCATACCTCCAGGACGTCCTCCGCGAACACTGCGGGCACGGGCTCCACCGCAGGCGTCGGGGCGACGGCCGTGGACACCGCGTCCGCCGCGTCAGCCGCGTCCACACCGGCGAGCTCCCGTACGAGGGCCCCGAACTCGATGAAGGCGGCCTCCGACTCCGGCCGCTCCTCCAGCAGTTCGGCCACCCGGTCCAGATCAGCCTGCCGCCCGGGCCAGAACTCCCCGAGCGCCTGCCGGGTCCCGGGGTCCAGCGCCACCCCGAAGCCGGGCTCCGCGAGCGCACCCGGCCCCTCGAAGTCCGGTATCGGCTCGTCGGAGAAGCGGATCGAGGGCCATACGACGCCCACGTACCCCAGCCGTACCCCCGGCCCCACCAGCCCCGGGAAGGGGGCGAAGAAGCGGTCGTAGAGCCGGGTCGCCGTGGACCGGTCGCTGTTCCAGCCGTGCGCGAAGACCAGCAGGTCCGTGGCCTCGATCCGGGCCACCGCCGCCTGCGTGCCCCGGTCCACGTCGCCCTCGGAGTCGAAGGTCAGCTCCGCGTACGGCCCGACCCCGCTCCCGATCGCGGCCCCGACCCCGATCCCGGCCCCGCTGTCCGCCATGACACGTCCCCCTCCACGCCTCCACGCCGTGCGTCCGGTGGATCCAGCATCCTGCGGGTAGGCCCACCCGGCCAGACCCCGGACGCCACCGGCTCACGCGTAGAGCAGGTACTCCGCGCGCACCGCCTCGAACCGGGCCAGCCCCGCCGCCCAGTCACCGGCGATCTCCTCCACCCCGGCCCCCGCGTCCACCAGCTTCCGCACCCGGTCCGAGCCCGTCAGCCTGTCGATCCACTGGTCCGTGCGCCAGCCGAAGCCGCTCCACGACCGCCGAGCCGTGACCAGCAGCCCGATCCCGGCCCGTACCGGATCGAAGGCCTCCCGGTCGTGCACGATCAGCCGGACCCCGCCGCACACCTTCCCCACGTGCTTGGAGAAGGACGGCGTGAAGTACGCCTCCCGGAACCACACCCCGGGCAGGTCCAGCGCGTTCGCCGCCTCCGCCCACCGCCGGTCCAGGCCCTCCGCGCCCAGCACCTCGAAGGGGGTGGTCGTCCCGCGCCCCTCGGACAGGTTCGTCCCCTCGAACAGACAGGTGCCGGCGTACGCCAGGGCCGTGTCCGGGGTCGGCATGTTCGGGCTGGGCGGCACCCAGGGCAGCCCGGTCTCGCCGAAGAACGACCCCCGCCGCCACCCGGTCATCGCCACCGTCCGCAGCCTGACCGCTTTTTCAGGCTGCCGGGACAGGAACTCGCCGTTGAAGAGCAGGGCCAGCTCGGCCGCCGTCATGCCGTGCGCGAGGGCGATCGGCTCCCGGCCCACGAAGCTCGCGTACGGCCGCTCCAGCACCGGCCCCGCGGCCCGCCGGCCGCCCACCGGGTTGGGCCGGTCCAGCACCACCACCGCCTTGCCGGCGAGGGCGGCCGCGCGCATGCAGTCGTAGAGCGTCCAGATGTAGGTGTAGAAGCGTGCCCCGACGTCCTGGATGTCGAAGACGACGGTGTCGATCCCGGCCGCCGTGAACACGTCCGCAAGCTGCTGCCCGCTCTTGCCGTACGTGTCGTACACGGGAAGCCCGGTCGCCGGATCCCGGGAGGCGCCCTCGGAGCCGCCCGCCTGGGCCGTCCCGCGGAACCCGTGCTCCGGACCGAACACCGCGACCAGGTCCACCCGGTCGTCCGCGTGCAGTACGTCGACCAGGTGGCGGGCGTCGGCGGCGATCCCGGTGGGGTTGGTGACCACCCCGACCTTCTGCCCGGCGAGTTCGGCGTACCCGTCCGCGGCGAGGCGCTCGAAACCGGTCCGCACCCGCTCCGCCCGTGCAGCGGCAGCAGCGCCCACGGGCCCGGCAGCCGTCACGGGCCCGGCAGCTGCCCCGGCCCCTGCCGCCCCCACGGCCCCCGCCGCCCCCATGGCCCCCGCCAGTCCCAGCACCCCGCGTCGCGACAGAGTCATCCGGCCACGCTAGGGCGCATCCCCCTTCCGTCCAGACATACCGACTGGTTAGTCTGCTCGCGATCCGCATCCGTCCGTCCCCGAAAGGTGCTCCCCGTGAACGCGTACCAGGACCAGCGAGTCGTCGTCACCGGCGCGGGCGGCGGCATCGGCGCCGCCCTCGCCCACCGCTTCGCCGCCGAGGGTGCCACGGTGGTCGTCAACGACCTCGACGCGGCCAAGGCCGCCGCGGTGGCGGGCGCGATCGGCGCCCGCGCGATCCCCGTCGCCGGAGACGCGTCGGAGATCGTGGCCGAGGCCCGGGAGGCCCTCGGCGGCGGGATCGACGTCTACTGCGCCAACGCCGGACTGGCCTCCGGCGGCGACGCGTTCGCCGACGAGGCCGTCTGGGAGGCGGCCTGGAACACCAATGTCATGGCCCACGTCCGCGCGGCCCGGCTGCTCCTGCCGGACTGGCTGGAGCGGGGGAGCGGCCGCTTCGTGTCCACCGTCTCCGCCGCCGGACTGCTGACCATGATCGGGGCGGCGCCGTACAGTGTCACCAAGCACGGGGCGCTCGCCTTCGCCGAATGGCTCTCGCTGACCTACCGCCACCGCGGTGTCCAGGTCCACGCCATCTGTCCGCAGGGGGTGCGCACCGACATGCTGACGGCCGCGGGCTCGGCGGGTGAGCTCGTTCTCGCGCCGACCGCGATCGAGCCGGAAGCGGTCGCTGACGCACTGTTCGACGGCATGGAGAAGGGCCGGTTCTTGATCCTCCCGCACCCCGAGGTCGCGGACTTCTACGCCGCCCGCGCCACCGACCCGGACCGCTGGCTCAGCGGCATGAACCACCTCCAGCGGAAATGGGAGACCCGGTGAGCTCCCCGTACGCCGCCAGGCCGTGGCTCGGGCTGCTCAGCCCGGCCCAGCGGGCGCCCGTCACCCCGGCCCCGACCGTGCTGCACGCCTTCCGCGAGGCCGTGGCCCGGGCCCCCGAGCGGACCGCGCTCGCCTACTTCGACGGCCGCACCGGCTACGCCGAGGCCGACGCGCTCTCCGACTCGGTCGCCGGCCACCTCGCGGCGCGGGGCATCGGCCGCGGGGACCGGGTCGCCGTCATGCTGCAGAACACCCCGCACTTCGTGCTGGCCGTCCTCGCCGCCTGGAAGGCCGGGGCCGTCGTCGTCCCGCTCAACCCCATGTACAAGGCTGGCGAGGTCGGGCACATCCTGCGCGACTCCGGGGCCGCCGCGCTGGTCTGCGACGGCCGCGCGTGGGCGGCGTACCTGTGCGAGGCCGCGCGCGGTACGGACGTGCGCGTCGCCCTGACCGCCCGCGACCGGGATTTCCAGACGCGCGACGACGCGCGGCTCTTCGCCCCGGCGGCCGTACCGCATCCGCGCCGAGCCCCGGAGTCCGCGCCGCACCCCGCCCCGGAATCCGCGCCGGACCCCGCGGCCGGGCCGGCGGCTCCGGAGGCCGCCGACCTCACGACCGTGGCCCGCCAGGGCCACCCCGCGCCGGACGACCCGCACCTCACCGCCGCCGACACCGCCCTCATCAGCTACACCTCCGGCACCAGCGGCACCCCCAAGGGCGCCATGAACCCGCACGGCGCCCTCACGTACAACGCCGTCCGCCAGGTCACCGCCCACCCCCTCCCCGAGGGCGCCGCCTACTTCGCCCTCGCGCCCCTCTTCCACATCACCGGCATGGTCTGCGAGCTCGCCGCCTGCTTCGTCAACGCCGGCACCCTCGTCCTCGCCCACCGCTTCGACGCCGCGGTCGTGCTCGACGCCTTCCTGGAGCACCGCCCCGCCTACACCGTGGGCCCGGCCACCGCCTTCATGGCCCTGGCCGCCCACCCGGACGTCACCCGGGACCACTTCGCCTCGTTCCAGGTGATCTCCTCCGGCGGAGCCCCGCTGCCGCCCGCGCTCGTCGAGCGGCTGCGCGGCGCCTTCGGCTTCTACCTGCGCAACGGCTACGGCCTCACCGAGTGCACCGCCCCCTGCGCCTCCGTCCCCCCGCACCTCGAAGCCCCCGTCGACCCGGCCTCCGGCACCCTCTCCGTGGGCCTCCCGGGCGCCGAGACCGTCGTACGGATCCTCGACGAGCAGGGCGCCGAGGTCCCCTTCGGCGAGACCGGCGAGATAGCCGTCCGCGGCCCCCAGGTCGTGCCCGGCTACTGGGGTCTGCCCGCCGACACCGCCAAGGCCTTTCCGGACGGCGAACTGCGCACCGGGGACGTCGGTTTCATGGACGCGGACGGCTGGCTCTACGTCGTCGACCGCAAGAAGGACATGATCAACGCCTCCGGTTTCAAGGTCTGGCCGCGCGAGGTCGAGGACGTGCTCTACACCCACCCGGCGGTCCGCGAGGCGGCCGTGGTCGGCGTCCCCGACCCCTACCGCGGGGAGAGCGTGAAGGCGTACGTCAGCCTCCGCCCCGGCGCCCATGTGGAGCCGGCCGAGCTGTCCGCCTACTGCGCCGAACGCATCGCCGCCTACAAGTACCCCCGCCAGGTGGAGATCCTGCCTGTCCTGCCGAAGACGACCAGTGGCAAGATCCTGCGACGGGAACTGCGCGATCGCGGCTGAAAACAGTCGGACGGTCGTACAGCTGGAATGGGAAGGGAAGGTCGGCGCCATGGCTGCCAGAACCACGGAACCCGAAGGCACGCACGAGGCCCCGGTACCGCAGCGGCTGCTGGCCGTCGCCACCCGGCTGTTCGCCGAGCGCGGCTATGACCGCACGTCGGTGCAGGAGATCGTCGAGGCGGCCGGGGTCACCAAGGGTGCGCTCTACCACTACTTCGGGTCCAAGGACGACCTGCTGCACGAGGTGTACGCGCGGATGCTGCGCCGTCAGCAGCAGCGGCTCGACGCGGTGGCCGGATCCGACGCACCGGTCGAGGACCGGCTGCGGGCGGCCGCCGCCGACGTGGTGGTCACCACCATCGAGAACCTCGACGACGCGATGATCTTCTTCCGGTCGATGCACCAGCTCAGCCCGGAGAAGTTCAAGCAGGTACGGGCGGAGCGCCGGCGCTACCACGAGCGCTTCCGGGCGCTGGTCGAGGAGGGCCAGCGCACCGGCGTGTTCTCCAGCGCCACCCCCGCCGACCTGGTGGTGGACTACCACTTCGGGTCCGTGCACCACCTGTCGACCTGGTACCGCGCGGACGGGCCGCTCACCCCGCAGCAGGTCGCCGATCACCTCGCCGACCTGCTGCTGCGCGCGCTGCGCCCCTAGTCAGCGGCCGGGTCCGCACGGTCCTCGGCTTCAGCCGGCGGGAGGACCGTGCGGACCCGGGTCTGCTCGGGCACCGCGGCCGTCAGAGGTACTGCTTCAGCTCGCGCCGCGCCAGCGACCGCTGGTGCACCTCGTCCGGCCCGTCGGCCAGCCGCAGCGTCCGTGCCGCGGCCCACAGCTCGGCCAGCGGGAAGTCCTGGCTCACCCCGCCGGCGCCGTGCAGCTGCACCGCGTCGTCCAGGATCCGCACCACCGCACGCGGGGTCGCGATCTTGATCGCCTGGATCTCGGTGTGCGCCCCCCGGTTCCCGGCCGTGTCCATCAGCCAGGCCGTCTTCAGTACCAGCAGCCGCAACTGCTCCACCGTCACCCGGGCGTCCGCGATCCAGTTCTGTACGACCCCCTGCGCGGCCAGCGGCTTTCCGAAGGCGGTACGGTCCACGGCACGCCGGCACATCAGCTCGATGGCCCGCTCCGCCATGCCGATCAGCCGCATGCAGTGGTGGATGCGGCCCGGCCCGAGCCGCGCCTGGGCGATGGCGAAGCCGGTGCCCTCCTCGCCGATCAGGTTCGCCGCCGGGACCCGCGCCCCGTCGAAGACCACCTCGGCGTGCCCGCCGTGGTCGTGGTCCTCGTACCCGTACACGGTCATGGCCCGGCGGACCTCGACCCCCGGGGTATCGCGCGGCACCAGGATCATCGACTGCTGACGGCGCTGATCGGCGCCCTCCGGGTCGGTCTTGCCCATGACGATGAAGATCTTGCAGTCCGGGTTCATCGCCCCGGAGATGAACCACTTGCGCCCGGTGACTGAGTACTCGGCGGCCCCGCCACCCACGCGCTCGATCCGCGTCTCGATGTTGGTGGCGTCCGAGGACGCCACCTCCGGCTCGGTCATCGCGAAGGCGGAACGGATCTCCCCGGCCAGCAGGGGCTCCAGCCACTGCTTCTTGTGCTCCTCGCTGCCGAACTGCGCGAGCAGCTCCATGTTCCCGGTGTCCGGTGCCGCGCAGTTGGTCGCCATCGGGGCCAGGTGCGGGCTGCGGCCGGTGATCTCGGCGAGCGGGGCGTACTGGAGGTTGGTCAGCCCGGCGCCGTACTCGGCATCGGGAAGGAAGAGGTTCCACAGGCCCTGGCGGCGTGCCTCGGCCTTCAGTTCACCGAAGACGGCCGGGGTGTCCCAGGGCGAGGCCAGCCGCGCGCGCTGCTCGGCGGCGACGGCCTCCGCCGGGTAGACGTACTCCTCCATGAACGCGAGCAGCCGCTCGCGGAGTTCCTCGGTCCGGGCGTCGAATGCGAAGTCCATGGGATGCGTGCCTCAGCCTTCGTGGCGGTTCTGGAATTTGCGGGGTGCCTGGAGGGTGGTCAGACCGTGCTCGATGAAGACCGGGACCAGCTCGCCGATCCGGTCGAAGCCCGCGCCGACGGTCTGCCCGAGCGTGTAGCGGTAGTGGATGCCTTCGAGGATCACCGCGAGCTTGAACCAGGCGAACGCCGTGTACCAGGCGATCGCACCGGTGTCCCGCCCGGACCGGGCCGCGTACCGTTCGACCAGCTCGGCGGGCGTCGGATGCCCCGGAGCCCCGCTGGTGGTGCTGACCGGAGATTCAGTCAGGCCCAGGTCGGAGCTGTACATCACCAGCAGCCCGAGATCGGTCAGCGGATCGCCCAGCGTGGACATCTCCCAGTCCAGTACGGCCCGGATCGTGTCGTCCGGACCGCCGATCAGTACGTTGTCCAGCCGGAAGTCCCCGTGGACCACGGTCGGCGCGGGGGAGTCGGGCAGCGCCCGGCCCAGCGCGCCGTGCAGTTCGTCGATCCCGGCGAGCTCCCGGCCCCGGGAGGCCGCGAGCTGCTTGCCCCAGCGGCGCAGCTGCCGGTCCAGGAAGCCCTCGGGGCGGCCGAAGTCGCCCAGGCCGACGGCCTGCGGGTCCACCGCGTGCAGGTCGACCAGCGTATCCACCAGAGCCAGCACCGCCCGCCGGGTGCGCTCGGGACCGATCGCGGCGAGCTCGCCCGCCGTGCGGTACGGCACCCCCTCCACGTACTCCATCACGTAGAACGGCGCCCCCAGCACGGACTCGTCCTCGCACAGCAGCACCGGCTCGGGCACCGGTACGGCCGTTCCGTGCAGAGCCGCGATCACCCGGTGCTCGCGCCGCATGTCGTGCGCCGTGGCCAGGACGTGGCCGAGCGGGGGGCGGCGCACCACCCAGCGGGCGGAGCCGTCGGTGACCGCGTACGTGAGGTTCGACCGGCCCCCTTCGATCAGCCGGCCGCTCAGCGCCCCGGCCACGAGCCCGGGCCGCGCGGTGTCGAGATGGCCGCGCAGCCGTTCCAGATCGAGGCCTCGCGGATCGTCCGGGGCTGGGGTCATGGGTGGCACCTCCGTACGCAGTTGACGGTGACTGTTGTCCGCAGGCCATCATGCCGACCAGTCGGTATGTAGTCCAGGGTGCGGGCCGAAAGAACTCCTCCCTGGACTCCTCCCGGGACTCTTCCGGCCGTGCCCCGCCGCGCGGGTCCGTATCAGGCGTGGCAGAGGATCGGCGTCCCGCCGTTCATCACGGTCATGTCCTTCAGCACCGCCAGGATGTCCAGCGGAACGCCCTCCGGTTCCCCGGCCAGTTCCGCGTACGCCCGGTGCAGGTTCGCCACCAGCCGTTCGCTCTCCCGCCAGGCCGCGAACTCCCCGAGATCGGCCCGGCGGGCCGTCTCCAGCGGGGTCAGCCCCTCCGCGCGCCCCTCCCGGGCCAGTTCGGCCACGTACCGCAGGTAGCGCCCGGTGGCCTCGTAGGCCGACGCGTCGGTCAGCGGCCCGTGGCCCGGTACGACGGTCTCCGCGTCCAGGGAGCGCAGCACGTCCAGCGCCCGCAGCGAGCCGGCGAGGGAGCCCATCGCGAGGAACGGGGTGCCCTCGGCGAAGACCAGGTCACCGGTGAACACGACCCGCTGCCGGGGCAGCCACACGATCGAGTCGCCGGTGGTGTGCGCGACGCCCGGGTGGATGACCCGCACCTCCGTCTCGCCGACGTGCAGGGTCATCCGGTCGCTGTAGGTGAGGTCGGGCGCGGTGATGTCTATCGCGCCGAAGTCCGTCGCGGGCCAGATCATCTCCAGCTGGTGCCCGGCGGCGAGCTGTTCGGTCCGCGCGTTGTCGTGCCCGAGGACCAGCGCCTCGGGCGCGAACACGCCGTTGCCGTAGGTGTGGTCGCCATGGTGGTGGGTGTTCACCACGGTGCGGGGGAGCGGCACCCCGGTCGCCGTGACCGCCTCGCGCAGGGCCAGGGCCCGCCGCTCGGTGGCTGCCGTGTCGACGAGCAGGGTCCGGCCGCCGTCGCTGACGAAGCCGGCGTTGTTGAGGCACCAGCCGCCGTCCGGCTGGACGTAGGCGTACACCCCTGGTGCGGGCTGGACGAGGTACGGCTTGTCGACGGTCATCGGCGCTCTCCCCGGGTCGCTTTGACGGGCGGTCAGCATCCTGCCAGCCGTCATGGCGCCGGGGGAGGGCGGGAGGGCGGATTTCGCCCCTGCCTGACTTTTCAGTCAGTGGTCGTCGTAGTGCCCGTCGTGCGCGGCGTGCCGGTGTCCGTCGTGCACGTAGTCGACGTGGTCCCCGTGCCGGACCGTCTCGTGTCCGCAGTCCGGGCCGTGCGCGTGGGCGTGGCCGTCGTGGGTGGTGTGTCCTTCGCTCTCGCACTCGTCCCAGTGCCCGGAGTGCTCCCGGTGCAGATGGCCGTCGTGCGCGTAATCGACGTGGTCGCCGTGCGAGACCGCCTGGTGCCCGCAGTCGGGGCCGTGGGCGTGCGCGTGCGTGGGGTGTTCCAGGTGCTGGGTCGTCATGGGGCCGAGGCTAGTGCGGATCGTCCGGGATCGCCCGTTCTGTCCGGGTGGTGTCCGAGTGGCGTCCGGGTGGCGCGGACAAGAGGGATCATCCGACCGGCGGTTCAGATGATCACGGCCATCGCGAACGCCGCGAACGCCACCGTGCAGGCCACCACCGCCAGCGCCGCACGCGGCGCGAGCCCCGGCGGCCGGCCGGCCGCCAGCGCCCGGATCCGCCGGTGCGCCACCCACAGGAACGCCAGCCAGACCAGCGCGATCACCGCCGCCCCGGCCACCTCCAGCGGCCTTCCCGACCCGCGCAGGGCCTGCCTCAGCGCCAGCACCGCCACCACCGAGGAGGCCAGCGTCGTACGCCGCCACGCGAGCCGGGTCCGTTCGGGCTGCAGTCCGGCGTCGCGCACCTCACCCTCCCGGGAAGAGCTCACTGCCCCGAGGTCCAGCCCAGCGCCACGACCACGATCATCGCCACCGCGACCAGCCCGACCCCCAGGCTCAGCACCACCGGGAACCGCGACAGCGGCAGGTCCTCGCCCCGCCGCATCGCCCGCTCGCACCGCACCCAGTGGTTCACGGCCCGCAGCGCACAGGCCGCCCCCACCGCGAGCAGCGCCAAGGCCATCCCGACCCGCACCCCCCACCGCAGGTCCGGCAGGAACTGGTCGACGGCGAAACCGCCGCCCACCAGGGCCAGCGCGGTCCGGATCCACGCCAGGAAGGTCCGCTCGTTGGCCAGCGAGAAGCGGTAGTCGGGGGTCTCGCCCTCGTCTTGGAGGCCTTGCGGAGCGAACCAGAGGCGTACGTCTTTGACGAAGTCGATCACAGGGGCAATCTACGGCGGAACTCCCGCAGCCGCCGGTACGCCTCCAGCCCGTCCGGCACCCAGGCCCACTCCCCGGCGGCGACGCGCCGGTCCAGCTCCTCCGGCGAGAGGTAGGTGTGCCAGTCCACCTCCGACTCCTGCGGAGCCACCGGCAGCTCGCACCGCACCTCGTGCACGTACGACCACCAGGCCCCGCCCGGGCCCTCGTACAGGAACTTGAACAGCGGCGCCGGCTGCGGCAGCCCGGTGACCCCGAGTTCCTCCTCGGCCTCCCGCAGCGCGGCCCGCGCGTAGCTCTCCCCGGCGCCCAGCACCCCGCCCACGAACATGTCGTAGTGCGAGGGGAACACCAGCTTCGTCGCCGTGCGCCGGTGCACGAAGATCCGCCCCCGCGCGTCCGTGGCCTGCACGAACACACAGCGGTGGATCAACCCCCGCGCGTACACCTCGCCCCGCGGGGCCTGCCCGGTGACCCGGTCGTCCCGGTCCACCACGTCCAGTACTTCATCAGCGGCACTCACACGGTTCATCCAACCACCGCTGTTGACTGGTTACCGCTCCGTAGCCAAGGATCTGCCCCACCACCGACGGAGGACGGGTATACGCATGACGTACGACGCAGACGTGATCGTGATCGGCGCCGGGCTGGCCGGGCTCGCGGCCACCGCCGAACTCGTCGACGCGGGCCGCAAGGTCATCCTGCTCGACCAGGAGCCCGAACAGTCCATCGGCGGCCAGGCCCACTGGTCCTTCGGCGGGCTGTTCCTCGTGGACTCGCCCGAGCAGCGTCGGATGCGGATCAAGGACAGTCACGAGCTCGCCCTCCAGGACTGGCTGGGCACCGCCGGGTTCGACCGCGCGGAGGACGGCTGGCCGCGCCGCTGGGCTGAGGCCTACGTGGACTTCGCCGCGGGCGAGAAGCGCCCCTGGCTGCACGCGCAGGGCGTCCGCTTCTTCCCGGTGGTCGGCTGGGCGGAGCGCGGCGGCTACGACGCGGAGGGCCACGGCAACTCCGTCCCCCGCTTCCACATCACCTGGGGCACCGGCCCCGGCCTGGTCGAACCCTTCGAGCGCCGGGTCCGGGCCGGCGTGGCCCGCGGCCTGGTCCAGCTGAGGTTCCGGCACCGGGTGACCGGGCTCTCCCGCACCGCGGGCGCGGTCGACACCGTGACGGGCGAGATCCTGGAGCCCTCCGGCGCCGTACGGGGCAGCGCTAGCAGCCGCGAGACCACCGGGGCCTTCTCCCTCCGGGCCCAGGCCGTGATCGTGACCAGCGGCGGCATCGGCGGCAACCACGACCTCGTACGCGAGCAGTGGCCCGCCCGGCTCGGCACCCCGCCCGAGCGGATGCTGTCCGGGGTCCCCGCGCACGTGGACGGCCTGATGCTCGGGATCGCCGAGGAAGCGGGCGCGAGCCACATCAACAAGGACCGGATGTGGCACTACACCGAGGGCATCGCGAACTGGGACCCGATCTGGTCCAAGCACGGCATCCGCATCCTGCCCGGCCCCTCCTCGCTCTGGCTGGACGCGACGGGCCGGCGGCTGCCCGTACCGCTCTTCCCGGGCTTCGACACCCTCGGCACGCTCGACCACATCATGAAGACCGGCCACGACCACACCTGGTTCGTCCTCAACCAGCGCATCATCGGCAAGGAGTTCGCCCTCTCCGGCTCCGAGCAGAACCCGGACCTCACCGGCAAGTCGGTCCGCGACGTCATCAACCGCGCGCGCCAGGCCGTACCCGCACCGGTCAAGGCCTTCATGGACAACGGCGTGGACTTCGTCGTCGAGCGCGACCTGTCCGCCCTGGTGCGCGGGATGAACGCCGTCACCAAGGAGGACCTGATCGACGAGGCCGAACTGCGCCGCGTGATCACCTCCCGGGACCGGGAGATCGCCAACCCGTTCAGCAAGGACCTCCAGGTGACGGCCATTCACGGGGCCCGCAAGTACCTCGGCGACAAGCTGATCCGCACCGCCGCGCCGCACCGGATCCTGGATCCCGGGGCCGGACCGCTGATCGCCGTTCGGCTGTCGATCCTGACCCGCAAATCCCTGGGCGGCCTGGAGACCGACCTCTCCTCGCGCGTCCTGGCGGCCGACGGCGAGCCGCTGCCCGGCGTCTACGCGGCGGGCGAGGCGGCCGGCTTCGGCGGCGGCGGGGTCCACGGCTACCGGGCCCTGGAGGGCACCTTCCTGGGCGGCTGCATCTTCTCGGGCCGGGCGGCGGGCCGTGCGGCGGCGAAGGCGGTCGGCTGACCCGGCCCCAGGCCCGGCCGCAGCCCCGGCCCCCAGCCCCTGCCCCTGCCCCGGCCCCTGCCCCGGCCGCAGCCCCGGCCCCAGGCCCCCCCCGAAGAGCCTCAGCCCAGCCGCTCGACGATCCGGAACCGCTCCGTCACCACCGGAGTGTCGTCGTCCACCGTGAACCCCGGATCGCCGAGCTGCTCGCGCTGCTCGGCTCCGTGCCAGAACCTCTCGTGGGAGGAGCGCCATTCGGCCACGGACGCATATCCCTCGCCCTCGGCCAGCGCGTGTCCCAGGTCCACCTCGCCGAGCCGTAGCACCTGTACGCCCGTCACCTCAAGGACGGCCACCGGACACTCGGCGGAATCCAGCAGCGCCGTCCGCCGACCCGCCACGGGCAGTGGTTCGCCCTCCGCCCGGTATGCCGCGAGCAGTGCCGTCGTCGCGGTCTTCGCCCCGCTCAGTACGGCCGCGACCAGCCTGTCGCGCAGCGGCCCGGGGAAGCCCAGCAGGTACGGAGGAAGATCGTCGCAGGTCGTCATGGCCCGAGCCTAGGCGACCGGGACGAAGTCCGCCCCGAACCGGAACAACCACCCCAACTCACACCATCGTCACAGCAGTTGAAACCCGCCACGCAGTGGACTGGACCTTGACTCGGAGCTGTGCGTACCGCTTTGCTGTCAGTGATCACCGGTTCGCTCACCGGCACGATCCGCACACCACCCGGCCGCACCAGCCACGTGCATCATGCACGTTTTCCGGCCACTGCTCACCCCGCACGGCACGACCACCCCGCACCACCCACCAACACCCCTCGTCCGCCCGCGTCCTGGAGGGAAACCCGCGGATGTCCCCGCCTCCGCCGCCCCTCGGCCGCGCCCGCAAGCGGGACGCCCAGCTCTTCGATCCGGCCCTCTGTGACGCCGAACTCGTCGACGTGCGCTCCCAGTTCACCCAGGGCCGCTGGTCCAAGGCCCGGTCCCTCCTCGTCGGCACCGGCGACGACTGGGACCGCCGCGGCCACCGCGTCGTCGTCCTCGCCGAGACCCCGGCGGCCACCGCCTGGGCCCGCGAATGGCTGCTCGCCGAACCCGAGAGCGCCGACGCCGCCACCCTCCTCGCCTGCGCCGCCGTCTTCACCGCCCTGCGCCGCAAGGGCACCCCGGCCGCGGCCGAGGAAGCCTGCCGCCGGGCCGCCGCACTGCACCCCGCCGACCCCACCCCCTGGCTCGGCCTGCTCCTCCTCTCCCGGGCCTTCGGCACCGAGGAGGAGTTCAGCCGCCACTTCGACCAGGTCCGGGCCCGGCACCGCGAGCACCACCACGCCCACCACCTGATGGTCGCCAGACTGGCCGAGCGCACCCCCGCCTCCGGCCACGACCCGCTCCACGAGGTCTACGACTTCGCCGCCTGGGCCGCCGAGGAGTCCCCGGCCGACTCCCCGCTCGCCGTGCTCCCCGTGATCGCGCACGCCGAGCGCTACCGGGTGCTCGCCGCCACGCACGGGCACACCTTCAGCAACGCCGCCCAGCACTGGTCCGGCCGCCGCGCCCGCCAGGTCCTGCGCTCCGCCTTCGACTGGTGGCTGGAGTGGGAGCGCGAGGACCACCCCCGCAACCGCGTCGACCTCAACTTCCTCGCCCACGCCAAGCTCTGCGAGGGCCGCCCCGCCGAGGCCGCCGCCCTGTTCCACCGGATCGGCAGCCACGCCACCCCCGCCCCGTGGTCCTACCCGGACCTCGACCCGCACAAGGCCTTCCTCGCCGCCCGCAGCGCCGCGCTCGGCACCGCCTGACACCCCGGACACACATCCCGGGACAACCCCCACCCCCAGTGCCTACGAAAGGACGGACCCGCCATGCCGACGGGCAGATCCACCACGCTCCAGGACCCGGCCGAGATCCGCACGTACAAGGGCCAGGACCGGGCCCTGCGCGCCGACCGCCTCGGCACCGCCGGCCTGCTGCTCTCCGTACTCGCCGCCAGCGCGCCCCTGATGGTGGTCGCGGGCGTGATGCCCACCACCTTCGGCGTGATGGGCATCGTCGGCCAGCCGCTGCTCTTCGTCATCCTCGGCATCGTCCTCGCGCTCTTCAGCATCGGCTACGCCGAGATGAGCCGGCACGTCCACAACGCCGGCGCCTTCTACGCCTACATCGCCCGCGGCCTCGGCCCCACGGCCGGCGCCGGTGCCTCGCTCGTCGCGCTCGTCGCCTACAGCGCCATGCAGGTCGGCGTCTACGGCATCCTCGGCTTCGAGATATCCGGCCTCTTCGCCACCTACCTCGAGATCGAACTCGCCTGGTGGATCCCGGCCCTGCTCGCCGTCGCCGCCACCGGCGCCCTCGGCTGGCTCAAGATCGACCTCAACGCCAAGGTCCTCGGCGTGCTCCTCCTCATCGAGTGCGCCCTCGTCGTCGTCTTCGACGTCGCCGCCCTCGGCAAGCCGGGAGCGGAGGGCCTCTCGCTGCACGCCTTCAACCCGGAGACCCTCAGCGGACCCGGCCTCGGCACCGCGCTCTGCTTCTGCATCGCCGCCTTCGTCGGCTTCGAGCAGTCCCCGGTGTACGCCGAGGAGACCAGCAAGCCGCACATCGTCGTCTCCCGGGTGATGTTCCTCGCCGTCGGCTTCGTCGCCCTCTTCTTCGCGCTGAGCGCCTGGGCCCTGACCGTGGCCACGGGCCCCGCCGAGGTCGTCAAGACCTCCGCCGAAGCCGGCCCCGGGCTGCTCTTCCAGCTCACCGAGGCCCGCCTCGGCACCACCTTCACCGACCTCCTGCACGTCCTCTTCGTGACCGGCATGTTCGCGGCCATGCTCAGCTTCCACAACGTGGTCGCCCGCTACGCCTTCGCCATGGGCCGCGAGGGCCTGCTCCCGGCAGCCTTCGGCCGGACCAACGCCGGCACCGGCGCCCCCGCCACCGGCTCCCTCCTCCAGACCGGTATCGCCGCCCTCGTCGTGATCGCCTTCGCCCTCACCGACGACATGCCCGCCGGCGACCCCACCGCCCCCGTGCTGCACCTGTTCACGTGGATGGGCAGCGTCGGCGCCCTGGGCGTGACCCTCCTCATGGCCGCCGCCTCCTTCGCCGTCATCGCTTTCTTCGTCCGCCGCGGCACCGCCGGCGCCCAGGTCTGGCGGCTCGTCGCGGCCGGCGCGGCCGGACTCGCGCTGCTCGCCATCGCCGTCTACACCGTCAAGGACTTCGGCGTTCTGGTCGGCGCCGCGGAGGGCTCCGTGCTCAGCTGGGTCCTGCCGGGCATCATCGGCGCCGCCGTCGTGACCGGCCTGCTCTACGGGGAGTTCCTGCGCCGCAGCCGCCCCGAGGTCCACGCCCGCATCGGCCTGGGCAACGAGGCCTTCCGCCTCGACCAGGCGGCAGAGGCCACCACGGTCGACTGACCTCGCTTTCGAGGCCCTACGAAGCCCCCGACGACCCTTTCCAAGGTCGTCGGGGGCTTCGGTGCTCAGGGGGCCGATTTTGGCGGGTCGCGGAGCCTCATGGTCTATTGGGGCGACAAAAACACCGGATCGCGGCACGGGGGACACCACCCAGCTCCCCCGCGCCGGGGTCCGGACCTGCCTGTCCGACCCCCACGAAGGCGAAGTCATACATGAGTGACCGCACCTTGACCGAGGCTCCCGCCCCGGCGTCTTCCCGCCATGTCGACGCCGGTGACGAGGGCTACAGCAAGGACCTCAAGTCCCGCCACATCAACATGATCGCGATCGGCGGGGCGATAGGCACCGGCCTGTTCCTCGGCGCCGGCGGCCGCCTCGCCGGAGCCGGCCCCTCCCTGGCGATCGCCTACGCGGTGTGCGGCGTCTTCGCCTTCTTCGTCGTCCGGGCCCTCGGCGAGCTCGTGCTCTACCGCCCCTCCTCCGGCGCCTTCGTCTCGTACGCGCGCGAGTTCATGGGGGAGAAGGGCGCCTACACGGCGGGCTGGCTCTACTTCCTCAACTGGTCCACGACCACTGTGGCCGACATCACCGCCGCAGCGACCTACGCCCACTTCTGGTCGCTGTTCACCGACGTCCCCCAGTGGGTCCTCGCCTTCATCGCCCTGGCCGTCGTCCTCACCGCGAACCTGATCTCGGTGAAGTACTTCGGCGAGATGGAGTTCTGGTTCTCCCTGGTCAAGGTCGCCGCCCTGGTGGTCTTCCTGATCGTCGGCATCTGGCTCGTGGCCACCAGCCACGAGATCGGCGGCCACACCCCGGGCCTGTCCACCATCACCGACAACGGCGGCATCTTCCCGTCCGGCGTCCTCCCGATGCTCCTGGTGATCCAGGGCGTGGTCTTCGCGTACGCCTCCGTCGAGCTCTGCGGCGTCGCCGCGGGCGAGACCGAGAACCCGGAGAAGATCATGCCGAAGGCGATCAACTCGATCATGTGGCGCGTGGGCCTCTTCTACGTCGGCTCCGTGGTCCTGCTCGCCCTGCTGCTCCCGTACACGGCGTACTCCTCCGACCAGAGCCCCTTCGTCACCGTCTTCGACAAGCTCGGCGTCCCGGGCGCCGCGGGCATCATGAACCTGGTCGTGCTGACGGCGGCCCTCTCCAGCCTGAACTCCGGCCTCTACTCCACCGGCCGCATCCTGCGCTCGATGTCCCTCTCCGGCTCGGCCCCGAAGTTCACCGGCGTCATGAACAAGGGCAAGGTCCCCTACGGCGGGGTCCTGTTCACCGCCGCCTTCGGCGTCGCGGGCGTCGGCCTGAACTACTTCATGGCGGAGGAGGCCTTCGAGATCGTCCTGAACTTCGCCTCGCTCGGCATCCTCGGCACCTGGGCGATGGTCATGCTGTGCTCGCTCCACTTCTGGCGCCGCGCGAAGCAGGGCCGTGTCGAACGCCCCGCCTACCGCTTGCCCTGGGCCCCGTACACCCAGCTCGTGACCCTGGCCTTCCTCCTCACGGTCCTGGTCCTGATGTGGTGCGACGGCGGCGTGGGCCGCACCACGGTCATGTTCGTCCCGGCCATCGGCGCCGCCCTGGTCGGCGGCTGGTTCCTGGTCCGCCGCCGCGTGGCGGAACTCGCCGCCTCCCGCGACTGACCGTCCCGGCCGCTCACGGGGCCCCCGCGCTCGGGGGCCCCGTGAGCGGTTCCGGCCTTCGCACGCCCGGGACAACGAAAAGGACCCCGCCGAAGCGGGGTCCTTCTTTTGTGTCCGAGGGGGGACTTGAACCCCCACGCCCGATAAAGGGCACTAGCACCTCAAGCTAGCGCGTCTGCCATTCCGCCACCCGGACAAGGTGTCTGTCTCGCGTCCCTCGCGGGCCGTTCCGACGTGGAAAACATTACCAAACATTCCGGGGTCCTCGATCACACCCCCCTGCGGCCGGGGATCGCCCTTGGGCGGAGCGGTCCAGAGCGGGAGGATGGAGGCAGTTCGGTACCGATCAGTGGGAGGAAGCAGCGTGAGCGACTCGAGCGCGGGCAGGACCGTCTCCGGCGAGGACGAGGTCGTCGACCTCTGCCGGGACCTCATCCGGATCGACACCAGCAACTACGGGGACCACTCGGGCCCCGGCGAACGCAAGGCGGCCGAGTGGGTGGCCGAGAAGCTCGCCGAGGTCGGGCTCGAGCCGCAGATCTTCGAGTCGCACAAGGGACGTGCCTCGACCGTGGCGCGGATCGAGGGCGAGGACCCCTCGCGGCCCGCCCTGCTGATCCACGGGCACACCGACGTGGTCCCGGCCAACGCCGCCGACTGGACGTACGACCCCTTCGCGGGTGAGATCGCCGACGGCTGCGTGTGGGGCCGCGGCGCCGTCGACATGAAGGACATGGACGCGATGACGCTGGCCGTCGTACGCGACCGGATGCGCAGCGGCCGCAAGCCCCCGCGCGACATCGTGCTGGCCTTCCTCGCGGACGAGGAGGCCGGCGGCACCTACGGGGCACGGCACCTCGTCGACAAGCACCCGGGTCTCTTCGAAGGCGTCACCGAGGCCATCGGCGAGGTCGGCGGCTTCTCCTTCACCGTGAACGAGAACCTGCGGCTCTACCTGGTGGAGACCGCCCAGAAGGGCATGCACTGGATGCGGCTCACGGTGGACGGCACCGCGGGCCACGGCTCCATGACCAACAACGACAACGCCATCACGGAGCTGTGCGAGGCCGTGGGGCGGCTCGGCCGCCACCAGTGGCCGGTGCGCGTGACCAAGACCGTACGCCACTTCCTGGACGAGCTCTCGGACGCGCTCGGCACCCCGCTGGACCCGGACAACATGGACGAGACCCTCGCCAAGCTCGGCGGCATCGCCAAGATGGTCGGCGCGACGCTGCGCAACTCCGCCGCCCCGACGATGCTCGGCGCCGGCTACAAGGTCAACGTCATTCCCGGCCAGGCGACGGCCCACGTCGACGGCCGCTTCCTGCCGGGCTACGAGGACGAGTTCTTCGCCGACCTCGACCGCATCCTCGGCCCCCGCGTCAAGCGGGAGGACGTGCACGGGGACAAGGCGCTGGAGACGGACTTCGACGGCCGCCTGGTCGACGCGATGCAGGGCGCCCTGAAGGCCGAGGACCCGATCGCGCGGGCCGTCCCGTACATGCTCTCGGGCGGCACGGACGCCAAGTCCTTCGACGACCTCGGCATCCGCTGCTTCGGCTTCGCGCCGCTGCAGCTGCCGCCGGAGCTGGACTTCGCCGGGATGTTCCACGGCGTGGACGAGCGGGTGCCGGTCGACGGGCTGAAGTTCGGCGTGCGCGTTCTCGACCGATTCATCGACAACGCCTGAGATTCGCAGAGGTGTGCGCAAACCACTGAGAAGAGTGAATGCACTCATACGCTCGTAGCCCTGGTGATCCCTCCTCGTTACAGGTGGTGCGGTCCGCGGCTGGGACCGCATATGCCTACTAGGAGGAACAATGATCAAGAAGGTTGTCGCCGCTGCGGCTGCCACTGGTGGCCTGGTTCTCGCGGGTGCGGGTCTGGCTCACGCCGACGCCGGTGCCCAGGGTGCGGCCATCGGCTCCCCCGGTGTCCTGTCCGGCAACGTGGTTCAGGTGCCCGTCCACATCCCGGTGAACGTGTGCGGTAACACCGTGAACATCATCGGCCTGCTGAACCCGGCCTTCGGCAACACCTGCGTCAACGCCTGACGCGTCTGACGTCTTAGGCCCCGGAGCGCATCCCAGCGCTCCGGGGCCGCTGGGCTTTCCGGCCCGATCGATCATCTTCGGCGCAACCGGCAGGGGAGCCGGAGCACCGACGCTCTCACCAGGGGACGAACACAATGCGACGACCGGTACAGGTCACCAGGAAGACCCTGATCACCATGGCGGCCGCGGGGGGTGTCCTCGCGATGGGCGGGGGTTACGCACACGCGGACTCCGCAGCCTCCGGCGAGGCCGCGAATTCCCCGGGGCTGCTGTCCGGGAACAACGTCCAGGCTCCCGTGGAAGCACCGGTGAACGTCTGCGGCAACACCATCGACGTCATCGGCCTGCTGAACCCGGCTTTCGGGAACCGCTGTTCCAACGGTCCGGACCACGGCGGCAAGCCGGGGAAGCCCGACCAGCCGGGGAAGACCGACCACCCCGGCACTCCGGGCCACCCGGGCACTCCGGGCCACCCGGGCACTCCGGGCCACCCGGGTCACCCCGGCACTCCGGGTCACCCCGGCACTCCGGGTCACCCCGGCACCCCGGGCCACCCCGGCACCCCGGGCCACCCCGGCAACCCGGGAGGTGGCGACGACGAACCGTGCGACGACCACCCGGATCACCCGGGCAACCCGAGCACCCCCGGCGGACAGCACCCGGGCACGCCCGGTGGCCACACGCCGGGCAAGCCCGGTACGCCGCCGACGGACATCAGCCCGGCCTCGGGCTCCGTCACGCCGGCCAACCCGGTCACGCACCCCGCTCAGGAGACCGGCGTCCCCGGCCCGTCGGAGTCGGCCGGCCTCGCCGCCACCGGCTCCGGTGACGTCCTCACCACCGGGCTCCCGCTCGCCGGCGGCCTGCTGCTGGGCGGCGCCGTGCTCTACCGGCGAGCCCGCAACGCCGCCTGACGGCTGTTCACGACGCGGGCTCCGCACACGGGGCCCGCGTCACCAGGTCGCGCGGACCTGGCGGATGATCCGGCGGCGCAGTCGCACGCGGCGGCTGCCGTCCCGGTGCAGGCTCAGTCTGTCGAGTTCCCAGTTCCCGTACTCGGCATGATCGGTCAGCAGGCGGGTCGCCTCCTTGCGGGGAACGCCGCGGGGCACGTACACGTCGACAAATTCGTATTCCGGCATCGCATCTATTGTGCGGGCAGAGCCCTGCTACGGATAGCGTCTGCTCTATGTCTGATGCCGCTCTGCCCACTGTTGCCGAGGTACGCGCCGCCGCCGAGGCGGTCAAGGAAGCGCTCGACCGGCACCTCGCCGCGGTCGAGCGCCGGACCGGGGACGAGGACCCCGATGTCTACGCCGCGTTCAACGAACTCGCCGCCGCGGCCGAGGAGTACGACGAACTCCTCTACGACCGTTACGACGAGGTCACCCCCTTCGAGATCCCCACACCCGAGGACGGGGTCCCGTACACCGGTCCCGCCGAGCCCGCCGCCTTCAGCGTGCTCATCCGCCGCGACTACGCCGTGGTCGAGCCGCCGAGGCTGATCGCCCAGGCCGAACGGGTCGCCGCGCACGACCGGGAGGCCGAACTCGTCCACGACGGCGGCACGGCGGGCGCGCTGGGCGTGCTCTTCGGGGAGTACGAGCCCGACGAGATCGCCTCCCGCTACAAGGAGTTCGGGCTGGAGGAGGGCGATTCCACGCTGTGGATCGCGGCCTCGGAGGAGGCGGCGGAGCCGGGGGAGTGGCTCAACTCGCCCTTCGGGCACACCGATCCGGAGGACGTCATGCACCGGTTCGACGTCAGCGCCGTCTTCGACGAGGAGACCGACGAGTTCGGCGAGGACGAGGACGAGGTCGAGGACGAGGGCGCAGACGAGGGCGAGACCGCGCGGCCGGGGCTGACCCCGGCCTGAGCGCGACCTGAGCGGCAAGGGAAGCGGCTCCCGCGAGGCGGGGGCCGCTTCCCCTTGCCGCTGCCGTCGGCTACTCCGGCTGCTCGCCCGCCGCCGCCAGGGAGGTCAGCAGACCCGTCAGCCGGGTCGTACGCGGCTTCGGCAGCACCTCCGCCACCGCGCGCGGCAGCGCCTGGTCCACGCCGTGCACCACGGACAGATGCCGCTCGGCCCGCCCGAACGCCGTGTACACCCAGTCCCGGGAGAGGGCCTGCGCCGCGTCGCCCGGCAGCACGACGACCACCGCCGGCCAGCGCGCCCCCACCGCCTGGTGCGCGGTCACCGCCCAGCCGTGCCGCACCTGGGACTCCACCAGCTCCTTCGGTACGACGACCGGCGCGCCCGCGCGGTCCAGGTGCAGCCCCTCCGCGTCGGCCGACACCACCCGGGCCGGCAGGGCCCGCCCGGGAGAGGGCACGTAAACCACGCGGTCGCCGGGGTCGAAGCCGCCGAACCGGCCGGGGCCTGGGTTCAGCCGCTCCTTCAGGGCGGCGTTCAGCGCCCGGGTGCCCGCCGAGCCGCCGTGGCCCGGGGTGATCACCTGCACGTTGTCCGCCGGGATCCCGAAGGCCCGCGGCACCGACTCGGCCACCAGCTGCACGGCCCGGTGCACGGCCTCCCCGGCGTCGCGCACCGGAACGATGACGACCTCCTTGCCGGGGGCGTCGACCTGGTTCAGCTCCCCGACGCCGACCCCCGAGACCAGCTCGCCGAGGGGGCCCGGGTCCGGGACGCGGGAGACCAGCTGAGGGCAGGTACGGGCCGCCAGCAGATCGGCGAACACCCGCCCGGCCCCGGCGGACCCGAGCACCGAGGGGTCCCCCGAGAGCACCAGGCGGGCCCCGTCGGGGACGGACTCCACCAGCGCGGCCGCGGTTTCCACATCCAGCTGCGGCGCGTCCAGGACCACCAGCACGTCCAGCGCGAACTGCCCGTCGGCGTCCCGGCCCGGCCCCTCCGCCCCGGCAAGCAGCCCGGCGACGGTGACTCCCCCGGGCGAGGCGACGTGCGCGGCCAGGCAGGTCCGCAGGCCGAACTCCCGGGCGGCGGCCAGCAGGGCGAGCGGTTCGGCGCGGGCGGCCTCGCCGCCGGTGTGGGTGACCAGACCGTGGCCCGCGACGGCGCGGATCAGCTCGGCTCCGGGGCCGGTGGCGGCCTTCTCCCAGTCCGCCGGGGCGTCGAAGGTGCTGGCGATCCGGGCCAGGCCGTCGGCCAGGCTCTCCTCGGCCATCGCCGCGCCCTCCAGGCCCACCAGTACGCGCACGGGCTGTTCTTCGTCCTCCGCGACCGGCGGGCCCAGGGGCTCGTGGAAGACCAACACCGAGCCCTCGCCGATGGCCGTCTCGAGGGCCTCGTCGGGATCCGGCACGCCGTACTGGGCCAGCGCCGACCGGAGGACCGGGGCCTCCAGCGCGGTGTGTCCCTTGAGCCCGGCCTGGACCAGCAGCCAGCCGACCAGGGCGGTGGTGCGGCGCTCGTCGCCGGGACCGGCCTCAGCGCCCAGCAGGGCCCGGGCGAAGCCGTCCGCCTGGGTCGGGCGGACGGAGGGGACCGACAGCAGCAGCCAGGGGTTCTCGGCGAGCCGCTCGGCGGCGCCCTCACCAAGCGCCGCCGCGGCCGGGGCGGCCAGCGCCTCGGGGGCGCCGCCGCGGGCCAGGACGTCCCGTACGCCGTCGACGCTGGCCGCGGAGGGGGCGGCGGCCGGAGCCTCCGCCGTCCTGCGGGCCGGCGGCGGGGGAGCGGGGGCCGCCTTGCGCGGCGCGGCCGGGGTCTCGTCGAAGTACACGGACGGGGGCTTCGCCCCGCCCTCCACGGCCCGTACGGCGGCCAGCAGGTCGGCGGCCTTCCCGCTGAGCTTCGCCCCGGCCTCGACGGGTGCCTCCCGCTCGGCCTTGCGCCGGGCGATCCGCTCCCGCTCGATCTTCTGCGCGGCCAGCTCGGCCTGGGCCTCGCTCAGCCCGGGGGCGGCCGCCGCCTCGCCCGAGCCGGTGTCGGAGTCCGGGCCGGCGTCCGTGCCCGTCTCGGCGTCCGTGCCGGTTTCGGCGTCCGTGCCGGTTTCGGTTTCGGTCTCGGTGCCGGGTTCGGTGTCTGTGTCGGCGGCAGGCTGCGGCTCGGCCGGTTCCTCCGCGGCAGCGGGGTCGGGTTGGCGGTCCGTACTCACAGCGTGCTCCAGTCCTGATCGGGGTAGCGGTGCACGGGCGCCGAAACATCGTCCAGCGCCCGGCAGATCTCCTCGGGAAGACTAAGGGCCTCCACTGACAGAGCCGCCGCGAGCTGCGCCGACGTCCGCGCGCCGACGATCGGCGCGACCACCCCGGGCCGGTCCCGGATCCACGCCAGGGCCACCTGGAGCGGGGTCACCGCCAGTCCCTGAGCCGCCGTCACCACCGCGTCCACGATCCGGCCGGCGGCCTCGTCCAGGTACGGGTCCACCAGGGCGGCCAGGGACTCCGACGCACCGCGCGAGTCCGCCGGGGTACCGGCCTGGTACTTGGCCGTCAGGACCCCGCGCCCCAGCGGCGAGGAGGGGAGGAGGCCGACGCCCAGGTCCAGGGCCGCCGGCAGCACCTCGCGCTCGACGCCCCGCTGGAGCAGCGAGTACTCCATCTGGGTCGAGGCCAGCCGGGTCCTCACTCCAGGGGCCGCGAGCTGCCAGGTCGCCGCCTTCGCCAACTGCCAGCCGCAGAAGCCCGCCACCCCGGCGTACCGGGCGCGGCCGCTGCTCACGGCCAGGTCCAGCGCCTGCAGGGTCTCCTCCAGCGGGGTCACCGGGTCAAAGGCGTGCAGCTGCCAGAGGTCGACGTAATCGGTGCCCAGCCGGTCCAACGAGGCGTCGAGCGCGGCCAGCAGGTGCCCGCGCGAGCCGTCGAACCGCCGGTCCGGATCGGGCACGCTGCCCGCCTTCGTCGCGATCACCAGGTCCCGGCGCGGGACGAGCCCGGCCAACAGCCGTCCGATGAGGTACTCCGCCTCCCCGCCGCCGTACACGTCGGCCGTGTCGACGAGCGTGCCGCCCGCCTCCCAGAACGTCTTCACCTGCTCGGCGGCGGCTTCCTCGCCTGTGTCGCGCCCCCAGGTGAGGGTGCCGAGGCCGATCCGGGAAACGCGCAGTCCGGTGCGGCCGAGATGCCTCTGCTCCATGACCGCTGAGACTACTGGGGCACTGACGGAAGGGCTCCGGGCGCGCTACAGTCCCCGGACATGCACGTTACTGATCGGTAAATTCGGTAAGGGGACGACACATGCGGCTCGGCATCAATCTCGGCTACTGGGGTGCGGGCATGGACGCCGACAACCTCGCCGTCGCACAGGAGGCAGACCGCCTCGGCTACGACGTCTGCTGGGCCGCCGAGGCCTACGGCTCCGATGCCCCGACCGTCCTCGCCTGGGTCGCCGCCCAGACCGAGCGGATCGACGTCGGCTCGGCGATCCTCCAGATCCCGGCCCGCCAGCCCGCCATGACGGCCATGACCGCGGCCACCCTGGACTCCCTCACCAAGGGCCGCTTCCGGCTCGGCCTCGGAGTTTCCGGACCGCAGGTCTCCGAGGGCTGGTACGGCGTCAAGTTCGACAAGCCGCTCGCGCGGACCCGGGAGTACGTGGAGATCGTCCGCAAGGCGATGAGCCGCGAGCGGCTCTCGTACGAGGGCGAGCACTGGACCCTGCCGCTCCCCGGCGGCCCGGGCAAGCCGCTCAAGCTGACCGTGCACCCCGAGCGCGAGCACATCCCGCTCTACATCGCCGCGATCGGCCCCAAGAACCTGGAGCAGACCGGCGAGATCGCCGACGGCGCGCTGCTGATCTTCCCGGCCGCCGAGCACCTGGAGGCCACCGCGCTCACCCACATCCGGGCGGGCCGCGAGAAGGCCGGGCTGACCATGGACGGCTTCGACGTCTGCCCGACCGTGCCGCTGGCCCTCGGCGAGGACGTGAAGGCGCTCGCCGACATGTTCCGCCCGTACACCGCCCTGTACGTGGGCGGCATGGGCAGCCGGAAGCAGAACTTCTACAACCAGCTGGCCCAGCGCATGGGGTACGAGAAGGAAGCCGCCGAGATCCAGGAGAAGTACCTGGGCGGCGACAAGACCGGCGCGGCCGAGGCCGTCCCGCACTCCCTGATCGACTCGACCACGCTGCTCGGCCCGGTCGAGCGGATCGCGGACGGGATGCGGGCCTACGAGGAGGCCGGCGTCACCACCCTCACGCTGGCCCCGGCCGGTTTCACCCTGGACGAGCGGCTCGCCGCCCTGCGGGCCGGCACCGAGGCCATGGAGCTGGCCGGTCTCGCCTGAGTCCCGGCCCGTCGGAGCCGCCGGACGGAGTTCGGCGGCTGAAGGAGTCTGCGGCCGTGGTGGGGGCTCGGGGGGTCTTCCCCGCCACGGCCGACACAGCCAACAACGCGCGGGGCGCCCGCCGGGTTACGCGCAACCGCCCAACCCCCGGTTTCGTTCATTCGGGCGAGTAGCGCGGTCCTTCGGTTGCCGCCCCCGGCGACCGGCGTTTGACTCGGTGCATGCTCTCTGCCCGCAGCCTGTTCCAGGAGATCGTCGACAACGACGACTCCTTCCAGCTGTTCTGCTCCATCGCCGCCAGCGGGGAGACTCAGGGCGGCTGGGAGAACGCCCGCATCGCGGCCCTGGTGCCGGACGGGATGCGTGATCTGGCACCCAAGATCACCCGGCACGGCGCCGACGAGGACAAGCACGGGCGGATCTTCAACGCCCTGCTCCGCAAGCGCGGCCTGCCGCCCGTCCCGGTACCCCCCGAGACCGACTACACGATGCTGCTGGAGCGGCGCGGCATCGGCCTCGCGCACGACAAGCTGCGCCGCCAGGAGCCGCTGACCGAGCGGGACGTCGTCGTCTACCTCGCGCACAGCCGGGTCACCGAACAGCGGGCCGCCGACCAGATGGACATGCTGGTCAGGTACTTCGGAGACCATCCCGAGGTCGGCAAGGCCATCCGCATGATCAGCCACGACGAGGACAACCACCTCGCCTACTGCCACGAGGAGTTGCTGCGCCTGGCCCGCGAAGGCCACGGCCGCACCATCCAGCAGGTGCTCCGCGAGAGCGCGCTCGCCGAGATCGGCATCTACCGGGACGTGAGCCTCGCCGTCATGGGCCACATGGGGCGGCTGCTGCACTGGCCCAAGCCGAAGGCGGCCGCGCTCGCCGCCGGGATCCGCGGGATGTACGCGTACGAGCGGTTCAGCGGCTGGCACCGGATGGTGAGCCTGCGCATGCCCGAGCGGCGCGACGCCCTGGGCGGCGTACCGGTCAGCACGCCCGAGTTCGCGTAGCCCGGGCCCGGGCCCGCCGGGCCCGGAGGGCCTACAGCCAGCCCCGGCGTTTGAACATCCGGTGCAGGCCGAGGCACGCGCCCGCCATGACCAGCACCACCCCCGGATACCCCAGGCCCCATTTCAGCTCGGGCATGTGGTCGAAGTTCATGCCGTAGATCCCCGCCACCATCGTGGGGACGGCCGCCATCGCCGCCCAGGCCGAGATCTTGCGCATGTCGTCGTTCTGCCGGACGCCCATCTGCGCCAGGTGCGCGGCGAGGGCGTCCGACAGCAGCCGGTCCAGGCCCTCGACGTACTCGTTCGCCTTGGTCAGGTGGTCGGCGACGTCGCGGAAGAACGGCTGGGAGTGCTCGTGGACGAAGGGCACCTTCCCGAAGGCGAGCCGGTCCATCGGCTGGAGCAGCGGGCTCGTCGCCCGGCGGAACTCCAGCACCTGCCGCTTGAACCCGTAGATCCGGGAGGCGGTGTTCTTGGTGTCCGAGGCGTTCGGGGCGAAGACCTCGGCCTCCAGTTCCTCCAGGTCCGACTGGAGCTCGGCCGCCACGTCGATGTAGTGGTCCACCACCGCGTCGGAGACCGCGTACAGCACGGCCGTGGGGCCGTGCCGCAGGACGTTCGGCTCGTGCTCCAGCCGGCGCCGTACGGCGGCCAGCGCGGCCCCCTCGCCGTGCCGGACGGTGACCACGAACGAGTCGCCGATGAACACCATCAGCTCGCCCGCCGTCACCGAGTCGGTGACCTCGTCGTAGACCACCGGCTTGAGGACGACGAACAGCGAGTCGTCGTAGACCTCCAGCTTCGGGCGCTGGTGCGCGGTCAGGGCGTCTTCCACGGCCAGCGGGTGCAGGGCGAACTCGGTCCGGACGTGCTCGAATTCCTCCTCCGACGGCTCGTGCATGCCGACCCAGAGGAAGGCGTCTCCCGTGGCCCGCGCCTCGTCGAGGGCGTCCGAGAAATCCGCGGGTCCCTCGGTGCGGCGGCCGTTCCGGTAAATCGCGCAGTCCACAATCACGCGGGGCATTCTCCCCTGCCCTCGCCCCGCCCGCATCCTGCCGGCACCGCTCAGGTCCTGCCCGGCCGATCAAGCCGGGCTCGCGTGCCCTGGTACGCACGCTCGCCGCGTTGTCGTCGGTCACCGACGCTCCGCGTCGATTCCCTCCTCCGCCTTGCGATCGCACGCACCAGGCCCCGCTCACTTTTCCGGCCTGATCGGCCGGGCAGGACCTAGGCTGGCGCCATGGCCACGCTGATCCTCGTACGACACGGGCGGTCCACCGCCAACACCGCTGGGCTGCTCGCCGGATGGACTCCGGGAGTGGCCCTCGACGAGCGCGGCGCCGAGCAGGCCGCCGCACTGCCCGGGAGGCTGGCGGGTGTGCCGCTCGCAGCCGTCGTCACCAGCCCGCTGCAACGCTGCCGGGAGACCCTCGCCCCGCTGCTGGCCGCCCGGCCGGAGCTGGAGCCGCACACCGACGAGCGGATCGGCGAGTGCCACTACGGCGACTGGTCGGGCCGCAAACTCTCCGAACTCGCCGACGAACCCCTGATGAAGATCGTCCAGCAGCACCCGTCGGCGGCCGCCTTCCCCGGCGGCGAGTCCATGCGCGCCATGCAGGCGCGCGCCGTGGACGCCGTAATGGACTGGAACGCGCGGGTCGAGGAGGAGCACGGCGCCGACGCCGTGTTCCTGATGTGCTCCCACGGCGACGTCATCAAGTCCCTCGTCGCGGACGCCCTCGGCATGCACCTGGACCTCTTCCAGCGCATCCACGTCGACCCCTGTTCGGTGACCGCCGTCCGCTACACGCCCACCCGGCCGTTCGTGTTCCGGCTCGGTGACACCGGGGACCTCGGCTCGCTCGTTCCGCGCGCGGCCACACCCGACAAAGCAGTGGAAGACGGCGGGAACGCCGTCGTGGGAGGCGGTGCGGGCGCGGCGTGATCGAACGGCGCAGTAGGGTGGACTGGCCCTGTAAATGAGCGCTGCCGCCGAGACTTGGAGACTGGACGTGCCCCGTCAGGTGTTCCTCTACGACCCGCCGGACCGCTTCGTGGCCGGCACGGTCGGTCTGCCGGGACGCCGTACGTTCTTCCTGCAGGCCTCATCCGGCCCCCGCGTCACCAGCGTCTCCCTGGAGAAGACCCAGGTCGCGGCGCTGGCCGAGCGGATGGACGAGCTGCTGGACGAGGTCGTACGGCGCACCGGGGGCAATGCCCCGGTCCCGGCGGTGGCCCCCGCCGAGGCCGCCGACACCGCGCCGCTGGACGTCCCGGTCGACGAGGAGTTCCGCGTCGGCACCATGGCCCTGGCCTGGGACGGCGAGGAACAGCGCATGATCGTCGAGGCGCAGGCCCTGGTCGAACTCGACGCCGACTCGGACGAGGATCTCGCCGAGGCGGAGGAACGGCTGCTCCAGGACGAGGAGAACGGCCCGCCCATGCTGCGGGTCCGCCTCACCGGTGCCCAGGCCCGGGCCTTCGCCAAGCGGGCCCTGGACGTGGTCAACGCGGGCCGGCCGCCGTGCCCGCTGTGCAGTCTCCCGCTGGACCCGGAGGGGCATGTCTGCCCCCGCCAGAACGGCTACCGGCGCCAGGTGTGACCGTGATGGGGGAGCGGGAGAAGTTCGAGGAACTGCTCACCAAGGGTGAGCTGACCGTCGTCGGCCGGATCCGCGAGGCGTCCAACGCCGTCCTGCTGTGCACTGTCACGTACGAAGGCGTGAGCGCCGACTGCGTGTACAAGCCGGTCAAGGGCGAGCGCCCGCTGTGGGACTTCCCCGACGGGAACCTCGCCCAGCGCGAGGTCGCCACCTACCTGGTCTCCGAGGCCACCGGCTGGGGCCTGGTGCCCACCACCGTGCTGCGCGACGGACCGTACGGCGAGGGCATGGTCCAGCGGTGGATCGAGACCCCCGAGGGCGAGACCCCCGGCGCCGAGCTCCTCGCGCTCGTCGAGGGCGAGGAGGCGGGGAACGGCTGGAAGCCCGTCGCCCTCGCCGACGTGGGCGACGGCCGCACGGCCCTGCTCGTGCACGCCGACGACCCGCGGCTGCGCCGCCTCGCCGTCCTCGACGCCGTGATCAACAACGGCGACCGCAAGGGCGGCCACCTGCTGCCCGCGCCCGACGGACACCTCTACGGGATCGACCACGGCGTGACCTTCCACGCGGAGGACAAACTGCGCACCCTCCTGTGGGGGTGGGCCGGGGAGCCGCTGACGGACGAGGCGCGCGAGGTACTGGCCTCGCTGGCCGCCGAGCTGGCGGAAGGAGCCCCGCTCGCCACCCGGCTGGCCGAACTGATCACGGCGGTCGAGCTGGCCGCCGTACGCGACCGGGTGGCGCAGCTGCTGCGCACCGGGACGCATCCGCAGCCGTCCGGGCAGTGGCCGTCGATCCCGTGGCCACCGGTCTGAACCGGCCAATCCCGACACGCACAGTTTCGGCCAGACCGCAAGAGTGCCGATCAAGACAACAGTGCAGGTCCGGTTCGTTTCAGGAACATCAGTCCGGTTAGGCTCGAGACATGCATGCCTGGCCCGCTTCTGAGGTCCCCGCCCTTCCTGGCAAGGGCCGCGACCTCGAGATCCACGACACCGCGACCCAGGGGACGATCACCCTCGCCCCCGGTCCCGTCGCCCGCATCTACGTCTGCGGCATCACTCCGTACGACGCGACCCACATCGGTCACGCGGCGACCTACAACGCGTTCGACCTTGTGCAGCGCGTGTGGCTCGACACCAAGCGGCAGATTCACTACGTCCAGAACGTCACCGACGTGGACGACCCGCTCCTGGAGCGGGCGCTGCGCGACGGTCACGACTGGACGGAGCTCGCCGAGCGCGAGACCGCCCTCTTCCGCGAGGACATGACCGCCCTGCGCATGCTGCCGCCGCAGCACTACATCGGCGCCGTCGAGGCCATACCCGGCATCGTGCCGCTGGTCGAGCGGCTGCGGGACGCGGGCGCGGCGTACGAGCTGGACGGCGACGTCTACTTCTCGGTCGAGTCCGACCCGCACTTCGGGCAGGTCTCGAACCTCGACGCCGAGGCGATGAGGCTGCTTTCGGCGGAGCGGGGCGGCGACCCGGACCGGCCGGGGAAGAAGAACCCGCTGGACCCGATGCTGTGGATGGCCGCGCGTCCGGGCGAGCCGAGCTGGGACGGCGGCTCGCTGGGCCGCGGCCGGCCGGGTTGGCACATCGAGTGCGTGGCGATCGCCCTGGACCACCTGGGCATGGGCTTCGACATCCAGGGCGGCGGTTCCGACCTGGCCTTCCCGCACCACGAGATGGGCGCCTCGCACGCGCAGGCCCTGACCGGCGAGTTCCCGATGGCCAAGGCGTACGTACACGCCGGCATGGTCGCCCTGAACGGCGAGAAGATGTCGAAGTCGAAGGGCAACCTCGTCTTCGTGTCCGCGCTGCGGCGGGCCGGGGTCGACCCGGCGGCGATCCGCCTGGCGCTGCTGTCGCACCACTACCGGGCCGACTGGGAGTGGACGGACGAGGTCCTCGCCGAGGCGGTGGCCCGGCTGGAGCGCTGGCGCGCGGCGGTGTCCCGGCCGGACGGCGTCCCGGCGGACGCCCTGGTCGAGGAAGTCCGCGAGGCCCTCTCCCGCGACCTGGACGCGCCTGCCGCACTGGCCGCCGTGGACCGCTGGGTCGAGCTCCAGCTCGCCTCCGACGAGGACGACGAGTCGGCTCCGGGCCTGGTCTCCCGGACGGTGGACGCCCTCCTGGGCGTGGCCCTGTAACCTGCGGCGCCGGTGAAACGCCGACGGGGCTGGAATTGCGCTCAGCGCAATTCCAGCCCCGTCGGCGTTTGAGGCGCGGGGTGTGGGGCGGAGCCCCACGAGGCTAGACCTCCGGCGGGGTGTCCTCGTCCGGCGGGGGCGCGGCCGGGGGCTGCGGGTCCTCCCCGGAGACGTCCGGCTTGCGCTTCGGGGGGCGCGGGAGGCCGCTGGAGGGGTCCCGCAGGTACGAGGCGTCGCCCGGCTCCGCCGCCGGGTCACGGCGGCGCAGGTACCGCTCGAACTCCCGGGCGATGGCGTCTCCCGACGCCTCCGGCAGGTCGGCCGTGTCCCGCGCTTCCTCCAGCGTCTGGACGTACTCCGCCACCTCGCTGTCCTCCGCGGCCAGTTGGTCCACGCCCAGCTGCCACGCCCGGGCGTCCTCCGGGAGTTCGCCCAGCGGGATCCGGATGTCGATCAGGTCCTCCAGCCGGTTCAGGAGCGCCAGCGTGGCCTTGGGATTCGGCGGCTGGGACACGTAGTGGGGCACCGCCGCCCACAGCGAGACCGCCGGGACACCAGCGTGTGTACAGGCCTCCTGGAGGATGCCCACGATGCCGGTCGGGCCCTCGTACTTCGTCTCCTCCAGGTCCATCGTCCGCGCCAGGTCCGCGTCCGAGGTGACCCCGCTCACCGGAACCGGCCGCGTGTGCGGCGTGTCCCCGAGCAGCGCCCCCAGGATGACCACCATCTCCACGCCCAGTTCGTGCGCGAAGCCGAGGATCTCGTTGCAGAACGACCGCCACCGCATGGACGGTTCGATCCCGCGCACCAGCACCAGGTCCCGCGGTTTGGCGCCGCCGATCCGGACCACGGACAGCCGCGTCGTCGGCCAGGTGATCTTCCGTACCCCGTTGTCCAGCCACACCGTCGGCCGGTTGACCTGGAAGTCGTAGTAGTCCTCGGCGTCGAGCGCCGCGAACACCTCGCCCTTCCACTCCCGGTCCAGGTGTGCGACCGCACCGGAGGCCGCGTCACCCGCGTCGTTCCAGCCCTCGAACGCGGCCACCATGACCGGGTCGATCAGCTCGGGCATGCCCTCAAGCTCGATCACCCAGGTCTCCTTCCGAAGTTCCCTTGCGTACGTGGGTCAGCCTAAGCCTTGAGGGGACGTCGGCCACAGCCCACGACAGAGGGGCGGTTCCCCTCGGAACCGCCCCTCTTCCCCACCTGCGTGACAGCTATGCCTGGTGGCCCAGCATCTCCGCGACCCTGGCCCGAACGGCCTCGTCGTCCAGACCGCGGACTGTCACCGTCGTGCGCCGGCGCAGTACGTCGTCGACCGTCTGCGCCCACTCGTTGTCACGGGCGTAGGCGACCTGCGCCCAGATCTCCGGACCGTCCGGGTGGATGCGCTCGGCGAGCGCCGGGTCCTCGTTCGCGAGCCGTGCGATGTCGAAGGCCAGCGAACCGTAGTGCGAGGCCAGGTGGCGCGCGGTCAGCGGGTCCATCCGCGTGCCGGGCTCGCGGTCCACCAGCAGCCGGTGCGCGACCGCGTTCGGGTTGGCGACACCGGGCAGCGCGATCCGGCGTACGAGGGACTTCACCGGCTCCATGTCCTCGGTCAGCGGGGAGCCCGGGAGCTTGGCCAGCTTGTCCATGACCACGCGGCCGATGTGCCGGTACGTCGTCCACTTGCCGCCGGCCACCGACAGCATGCCGCCCGCGCCCTCGGAGACGACCGTCTCGCGCTTGGCCTTCTCCACGCCGCCGGGGCCGCCGGGCAGCACCCGCAGGCCCGCGAAGGCGTACGTCATCAGCGAGCGGTCCAGGTCCGCGTCCTTCACCGAGAAGGCCGCCTCGTCCAGGATCTGCTGGATGTCGGCCTCGGTGGCGCGCACGTCCGCCGGGTCGCCCTCGTACACCTCGTCGGTGGTGCCGAGCAGCAGCTGGTCCTCCCACGGGAGAGCGAAGGTGATGCGGTACTTGTCGATCGGGGTGGCCATGGCGGCCTTCCACGGCGACTTGCGCTTCATCACGATGTGCGCGCCCTTGGACAGGCGGATGGACGGCATCGAGTGCTTGTCTTCCATGCGCCGCAGGTGGTCCACCCACGGGCCGGTGGCGTTGAGCACGACGCGCGCGTCCACCCCGAACTCGGTGCCGTCCAGACGGTCCTTGAGCTCGGCGCCGGAGACCCGGCCGCGCGTCATGCGCAGCCCGGTGACCTCGGCGTGGTTGAGGACGACCGCGCCGGACTCGACGGCCGCGCGGACCGTCATGACGGCGACGCGGGAGTCGTTCATCTGGTGGTCGTAGTAGACCGCGACGGCCTTGAGGTTGTCCGTCTTCAGGCCCGGGTTGTCGGCGGCGGCGCGGGCCGGCGAGATGACCTTGCCGATGCCGTCGCCGAAGGCCGAGAGCGCCGAGTACGCGAACACGCCCGCGCCCAGCTTCGCCGCGCCGACCGGCCCGCCCTTGTAGACGGGCAGGTAGAAGGTGAGCGGGTTGACCAGGTGCGGGGCCACGTCCTTGGCCAGCACCCGGCGCTCGTGGTGGTTCTCGGCTACCAGCTTGACCGCGCCGGTCTGCAGGTAGCGCAGGCCGCCGTGGACGAGCTTGGAGGAGGCGGAGGAGGTGGCGCCGGCGAAGTCGCCGGCGTCCACCATGGCGACCCGCAGACCCGACTGCGCGGCGTGCCAGGCCACCGAGGTGCCCAGGATTCCACCGCCGATGACCAGCAGGTCGTACGTGGCCTTGGCCAGCTGCTCACGGGTCTCGGCGCGGCTCGGGTTCGAGCCGGCGGTCGGGTGCGTGCCCAGTGCGGTCACGCTCTGCGGGATGCTCATATCTCTCTTAGCTCCTCGTCGATTGACTCAGCTGAGTGCGGTCAGCTGGCGTCTTCGTCGTCGACCCAGCCCATGGACCGCTCCACGGCCTTGAGCCAGCTCTTGTACTCGCGGTCCCGCTGCTCGGCGGGCATCCGCGGGGTCCACTCCGCCGCGCGGCGCCAGTTGGCGCGCAGGGCGTCGGTGTCGGGCCAGAAGCCGACGGCCAGGCCGGCGGCGTAGGCGGCGCCGAGGCAGGTGGTCTCGGCGACCATCGGGCGCACCACGGGGGCGTCCAGGAAGTCCGAGAGCGTCTGCATCAGCAGGTTGTTGGAGGTCATGCCGCCGTCGACCTTCAGGGCCGCGAGCTCGACGCCCGAGTCCTTGGTCATGGCGTCGGTGATCTCACGGGTCTGCCAGGCGGTGGCCTCCAGGACGGCGCGGGCGATGTGCGCCTTGGTGACGTACCGGGTCAGGCCGGCGATCACACCGCGGGCGTCGGAGCGCCAGTACGGGGCGAACAGACCGGAGAAGGCCGGCACGAAGTAGGCGCCGCCGTTGTCCTCGACGGAGGAGGCCAGGGTCTCGATCTCGGCCGCGGACTTGATCAGGCCCATCTGGTCGCGCATCCACTGGACGAGCGAGCCGGTGACGGCGATGGAGCCCTCCAGCGCGTAGACCGGCTGCTGGTCGCCGATCTGGTAGCCGACCGTGGTCAGCAGGCCGCTGTAGGAGTTGATGATCTTGTCGCCGGTGTTCATCAGCATGAACGTTCCGGTGCCGTACGTGGACTTGGCCTCGCCCTCGGCGAAGCAGGTCTGGCCGAACAGCGCGGCCTGCTGGTCACCGAGCGCCGAGGCGACCGGGACACCGGCGAGGACGCCGTCCTTGACGTGGCCGTAGACCTCGGCGGAGGACTTGATCTCCGGGAGGACGTTGAGCGGGACGCCCATGGACTCGGCGATCTTCTCGTCCCAGGCCAGGGTGTGCAGGTTCATCAGCATGGTGCGCGAGGCGTTGGTGACGTCGGTGACGTGCACGCCGCCCTGGGCGCCGCCCGTGAGGTTCCAGATGACCCACGAGTCCATGGTGCCGAACAGGATGTCGCCGGCCTCGGCGCGCTCCCGCAGGCCCTCGACGTTGTCCAGCAGCCAGCGGACCTTCGGACCGGCGAAGTAGCTCGCCAGCGGCAGGCCGGTCTCGCGGCGGAAGCGGTCCTGGCCGACGTTGCGGCCGAGCTCCTTGCACAGGGTGTCCGTGCGGGTGTCCTGCCAGACCAGCGCGTTGTGCACCGGCTCGCCGGTGTTCTTGTCCCACAGGAGGGTGGTCTCGCGCTGGTTGGTGATGCCGACGGCCTTGACGTCGGCGGCGGTGATCTCGGCCTTGGCGATGGCCCCGGCGACGACCTCCTGGACGTTGGTCCAGATCTCGGTGGCGTCGTGCTCGACCCAGCCCGGCTTCGGGAAGATCTGCTCGTGCTCCTTCTGGTCGACGGCGACGATGCGGCCGTCGCGGTCGAAGACGATGCAGCGGGAGGAGGTGGTGCCCTGGTCGATCGCGGCGATGAAGGGGCCGGTGCTGCTGGTCATGTGGCTGCTCCTGGCAGGTCTGTGGGTAGGCGGAATCAGGATGCGGTGCGGATCTTACGAGCGCGGGCCGATGCTGATCAGGCGAACGCGATGTTGTACAGACCGCCGGCTATGACGGCACCGACGAGCGGGCCGACGACCGGGATCCAGGAGTACCCCCAGTCCGAGCCGCCCTTGTTGGGCAGCGGGAGCAGGGCGTGCACGATGCGCGGACCGAGGTCGCGGACCGGGTTGATGGCGTAGCCGGTCGGACCGCCCAGCGAGAGGCCGATGCCGACGACCACGAACGAGGTGATCAGGACGCCGATGACACCGAGGCCCTTGCCGCCGTCCTGCAGGCCCTGGGTGAGGATCGCCAGGACCAGGACGAACGTACCGATGATCTCGGTGGCGAGGTTCTGGACGACGTTGCGGATCTCGGGGCCGGTGGAGAAGATCCCGAGCACGGGGCCCGCCTGGTCGTGCGGGTGCGGGTCCTCCGGGCCGAGCTTGGCGTCACGGATGTTCTCCGGGTCCGCCAGGTGCACCCGGAACTGGCCGTAGTAGGTGATCCACATCAGGACCGCGCCGAGCATTGCGCCGAGCAGCTGGCCGGCGAAGTAGACCGGTACGTCGCTCCAGTCGCTGTTCGTGACGGCGATGCCGACGGTGACGGCCGGGTTGAGGTGCGCGCCGGAGAGCGGGGCGGCCACGTAGGCGGCGATCAGTACGGCGAAACCCCAGCCGAAGGTGATCGCGAGCCAGCCCGCGTTGCGGGCCTTGGAGCTCTTGAGCGTCAGTGCGGCGCAGACGCCACCGCCGAGCAGGGTGAGCAGGGCGGTACCGATGGTCTCGCCGATGAAGATGTCGGAGCTGGACACCCGCGACTCCTTACGTACGTCCAGGGGTGGGCGGACACCGGGTCCCTCCGGTGGTCCACGCACTCGGTGAGTGCTGCACCGGTCCTTGGCCTCGTCACACCCTAACGCGTATTGCCGGTAGGTGTTCGACAATGCCGACCGATGAACGGCAGTTTTCCGCCTAGGTGAAGAACGCGTCAAGGGTCGACCAGGTCAAAGAACCGGATCGTTACCACTCCGGACGATCGCCCAAATCAAGCCAATGAACGATCAGAAAATGACAAAATCCACCCAATTGGCACACAAGGTGGCCACTGGGTGGATCGGATGGGGTCAGGTCAAGCTCAGAACCGGCCCGCCCCGAGATCGCGTGAAACCGACCTTGCGCAGTCCCGTACGGAGGCCACCAGGGCCGCCCGGGGCTCCCCGGACTCCCCGCAGACCCGCTCCACGGCACCCGCGACCGCCACCGCGCCGACCGGCATCCGGCGCCGGTCGTGGATGGGCGCGGCCACCGAGGCGATGCCGTCCCAGGTCTCCTCGACATCGGCGGCCCAGCCGCGCGCCCGGGTCAGCTCCAGGACCTCCTCGAACCCCCGGCCGTCGGTGACCGTACGGGGCGTGAACGCCTCCCGCTCGACCTCCACGGCCTGCGTGTGCGCGACCGGATCGTAGGCCGACAGCACCTTGCCCAGGGCCGTGGAGTGAAGCGGCTGCATGGCCCCCACCTCCAGCACCTGACGGCTGTCGTCGGGCCGGAACACGTGGTGCATGATCAGCACCCCGCTCTTGTGCAGCACGCCCACGTACACGCTCTCGCCGCTCGCCCGGGCCAGGTCGTCCGTCCAGACCAGGGCGCGGGCCCGCAGCTCGTGCACGTCGAGGTAGCTGTTGCCCAGGCGCAGCAGCTCCGCGCCCAGCTGGTAGCGGCCGGAGGCCGGGTCCTGCTCCACGAAGCCCTCGGCCTGCAGGGTGCGCAGGATCCCGTGCGCCGTGCCCTTGGCCAGGCCCAGGGAGGACGCCACATCCGACAGGCCCAGCCGGCGTTCCCCGCCCGCCAGGAGCCGCAGCATCGCAGCGGCTCGTTCGAGCGACTGGATGTTCCGTGCCATCGCGCAGCCTCCTGCTGACGTAGTTCGACAATGCTGAACACTATCGGTCGATGTCGACCTTGTGCATGGTCGGGCAGTCCGGAGCCTCGTTCGAGTCGACCCAGCCGAGCGACACGCCCGAGCCGACACACCCGAGCGGACGTCCCGCGCAAAGGATGCAGTCCGCCACGTGGGACACCCTCACCGGGTCAGGTGCCGCGCGGTTACCCTGGCCGCGTGCACCCTTGACACAGAGGGGGTGCAAAGCCGACAGCCGTCGCATCCCAGGGAGCTCAACCATGGCCTCGTTGCCGAACCCGCCCGCTGACACCCAGACCCGGGCCGATGCCCTCCGAGAGGCGCTCGCCACCCGTGTGGTCGTCGCCGACGGAGCCATGGGAACGATGCTCCAGGCGCAGGACCCCTCGATGGAGGACTTCCAGCAGCTCGAAGGATGCAACGAGGTCCTCAACGTCACCCGTCCGGACATCGTGCGCACCGTCCACGAGGCGTACTTCTCCGTGGGCGTGGACTGCGTCGAGACGAACACCTTCGGTGCGAACTACGCCGCGCTCGCCGAGTACGACATCGCCGAACGCAACTTCGAGCTCTCCGAGGCCGGCGCCCGGATCGCCCGCGAGGTCGCCGACGAGTTCACCGCCTCCACCGGACAGCAGCGCTGGGTCCTGGGCTCCATCGGCCCCGGCACCAAGCTGCCCACCCTCGGGCACATCACCTACGACAAGATCCGCGACGCCTACCAGGTCAACGCGGAGGGCCTGCTGACCGGCGGCGCCGACGCGCTGCTGGTGGAGACCACGCAGGACCTGCTCCAGACCAAGTCCTCCATCATCGGCGCCCGCCGCGCCATGGAGGCACTCGGCGTCACCGTCCCGCTGATCTGTTCGGTGACGGTGGAGACGACCGGCACGATGCTGCTGGGTTCGGAGATCGGTGCGGCGCTCACGGCGCTCGAGCCGCTGGGCATCGACATGATCGGCCTGAACTGCGCCACCGGTCCAGCGGAGATGAGCGAGCACCTGCGCTACCTGGCGCGCAACGCCCGCATCCCGCTCTCCTGCATGCCCAACGCCGGCCTGCCCGTCCTGACCAAGGACGGCGCGCACTACCCGCTGAGCGCCCCCGAGCTCGCCGACGCCCAGGAGACCTTCGTCCGCGAGTACGGACTCTCCCTGGTCGGCGGCTGCTGCGGTACGACTCCGGAGCACCTGCGGCAGGTCGTGGAGCGCGTTCGCGGCACCGCGATCACTCAGCGGACCCCCCAGCCCGAGCCCGGCGCGGCCTCCCTCTATCAGACGGTGCCGTTCCGGCAGGACACCTCGTACATGGCGATCGGTGAGCGGACGAACGCGAACGGGTCGAAGAAGTTCCGTGAGGCGATGCTGGATGCCCGCTGGGACGACTGTGTGGAGATGGCGCGGGACCAGATCCGTGAGGGCGCGCACATGCTGGACCTGTGCGTGGACTACGTGGGCCGTGACGGTGTCGCGGACATGGAGGAGCTGGCGGGGCGTTTCGCGACGGCCTCGACGCTGCCGATCGTGCTGGACTCCACCGAGGTTCCGGTGATCCAGGCGGGTCTGGAGAAGCTGGGCGGGCGTGCGGTCATCAACTCGGTGAACTACGAGGACGGTGACGGTCCGGAGTCGCGTTTCGCGAAGGTGACGGGGCTGGCGCGGGAGCACGGGGCGGCGCTGATCGCGCTGACCATCGACGAGGAGGGCCAGGCCCGGACCGTCGAGCACAAGGTCGCCATCGCCGAACGCCTCATCGACGACCTGACGGGGAACTGGGGGATCCACGAGTCGGACATCCTCATCGACACCCTGACCTTCACGATCTGCACCGGCCAGGAGGAGTCCCGGGGCGACGGCATCGCCACGATCGAGGCGATCCGTGAGCTCAAGCGCCGCCACCCGGACGTCCAGACCACGCTGGGTCTGTCGAACATTTCGTTCGGGCTGAATCCGGCTGCCCGTGTGCTGCTGAACTCGGTGTTCCTTGACGAGTGTGTCAAGGCGGGTCTGGATTCGGCGATCGTGCACGCGTCGAAGATCCTGCCGATCGCCCGGTTCGACGAGGAGCAGGTCACCACCGCGCTGGACCTGATCTACGACCGGCGGGCCGAGGGCTATGACCCGCTGCAGAAGCTGATGGCGCTGTTCGAGGGCGTGAACACCAAGTCGATGAAGGCCGGCCGCGCCGAGGAACTCCTCGCGCTGCCGCTGGACGAGCGGCTGCAGCGGCGGATCATCGACGGTGAGAAGAACGGCCTGGAGGCCGACCTCGCCGAGGCCCTCCAGACCCGTCCCGCGCTCGACATCGTCAACGACACGCTGCTGGAGGGCATGAAGGTCGTCGGTGAGCTGTTCGGCTCCGGCCAGATGCAGCTGCCGTTCGTGCTGCAGTCGGCCGAGGTCATGAAGACGGCGGTCGCCTATCTCGAGCCGCACATGGAGAAGACCGACGACGAGGGCAAGGGCACCATCGTGCTTGCGACGGTGCGCGGCGACGTCCATGACATCGGCAAGAACCTGGTCGACATCATCTTGACCAACAACGGCTACAACGTCGTGAACATCGGCATCAAGCAGCCGGTGTCCGCGATCCTGGAGGCCGCGCAGGAGCACCGGGCCGACGTGATCGGCATGTCCGGTCTGCTGGTGAAGTCGACCGTGATCATGAAGGAGAACCTGCAGGAGCTCAACCAGCGCAAGCTGGCCGCCGACTACCCGGTCATCCTCGGCGGCGCCGCCCTGACCCGCGCCTACGTCGAACAGGACCTCCACGAAATCTACGAAGGCGAAGTCCGCTACGCCCGCGACGCCTTCGAAGGCCTGCGCCTGATGGACGCCCTCATCGCCGTCAAGCGCGGAGTCCCCGGAGCCTCCCTGCCCGAGCTCAAGCAGCGCCGCGTCGCCAAGAGGGACACGCCCGTCCTCCAGGTGGACGAGCCGGAGGAGCCCGGTGGCCGCTCGGACGTCTCCGTCGACAACCCCGTCCCCACCCCGCCGTTCTGGGGCACCCGCGTGGTCAAGGGCATCCCGCTCAAGGACTACTCCTCCTGGCTCGACGAGGGAGCCCTCTTCAAGGGCCAGTGGGGCCTCAAGCAGGCCCGCGCGGGCGGAGCCACGTACGAGGAGCTCGTCGAGACCGAGGGACGCCCGCGCCTGCGCGGCCTCCTCGACAAGCTGCACACCGAGAACCTCCTCGAGGCCGCGGTCGTCTACGGCTACTTCCCCTGCGTGTCCAAGGGCGAGGACCTGATCATCCTCGACGAGCAGGGCAACGAGCGGACCCGCTTCACCTTCCCGCGCCAGCGCCGCGGCCGCCGCCTGTGCCTCGCGGACTTCTTCCGCCCCGAGGAGTCCGGCGAGACCGACGTCGTCGGCCTCCAGGTCGTCACCGTGGGGTCGAAGATCGGCGAGGCCACCGCCAAGCTGTTCGAGTCCGACTCCTACCGCGAGTACCTGGAGCTGCACGGCCTGTCCGTCCAGCTGGCCGAGGCCATGGCCGAGTACTGGCACGCCCGCGTCCGCGCCGAGCTCGGATTCGGCGGGGAGGACCCGGCCGCGGTCGAGGACATGTTCGACCTCAAGTACCGCGGTGCCCGCTTCTCGCTCGGCTACGGCGCCTGCCCCGACCTGGAGGACCGCGCGAAGATCGCCGACCTCCTCGAGCCGGAGCGGATCGGCGTCCACCTGTCCGAGGAGTTCCAGCTCCACCCCGAGCAGTCCACCGACGCGATCGTCATCCACCACCCCGAAGCGAAGTATTTCAACGCACGCTGAGGCGGACCGGCGTACACTGGTCGGTCCCATACAGGCCGGTCACCTGTTCCCGAGGGGATGTCCCCGCGGGTGGAGGTGACCGGCCTTCTCGTCCCCTGAAAGAGGCGTGCGCATGACCAGCACCGTTCCCGTCCCCGTGGTCCGTACGGCCGACGGGCACGCCCTTCAGGCGGTGCTGCTGGACATGGACGGCACCCTCGTCGACACCGAGGGATTCTGGTGGGAGATCGAGGCGCAGATCTTCCAGGAGCTCGGACACCGGCTCGAGGAATCCTGGAGGGATGTGGTCGTCGGCGGCCCCATGAGCCGCAGCGCCGCGTTCCTGATCGAGGCCACCGGCGCGTCCATCGGCCTCGCCGAGCTCAGCGTGCTCCTCAACGAGCGCTTCGAGGCCCGCATCGCCGACCAGGTTCCGCTGATGCCCGGCGCCGAGCGGCTCCTGAGTGAGCTGGCCCGGCACAACGTGCCCACCGCCCTCGTCTCCGCCTCGCACCGGCGCGTCATCGACCAGGTGCTGCTCACCCTCGGCCGGGACCGCTTCACGATGACGGTCGCCGGGGACGAGGTGGCCCGTACCAAGCCGCACCCCGACCCGTACCTGCTCGCCGCCAGCACCCTCGGCGCCCACCCCTCCCGGTGCGCCGTCATCGAGGACACCGCCACCGGCGTGGCCGCCGCCGAGGCCGCCGGCTGCCGGGTCGTGGCCGTCCCCTCGGTCGGCCACATCGAGGCCGCCCCGGGCCGGACGATCGTGCGCTCGCTGGAGGAAGTCGACCTGCCCTTCCTGCGGTCCCTCATCAGCCCGCTGAACTGAGCGCGCCGCACCACGCACGGATACGCCTCGTACACGCTCTGTACCGAACAGAACGCCGTAGGACCGAGGTCCCACCAGAGGATTTTCCGTGCCCCGCCCCGGAGGCTGAAATTCCATCCCTTCCGGGGCAGTTGTCCCAGGTGACCTTAGTCACCCGTCAAGCCCCCGAGACACCTGTCCGGGGGCTTCTTCGGCTTCCCTTGTGTCCGGATTGATCAGCTCCTGACCGAATCTGCGTGGACCTCCACATAGACAGCCAGTCCGCTCCCATCACCGTGCGATTACGCCCCAAGTCCGGCCAGTTCCAGCCATCCCGTCCCGGGCCACTAGTGTCGAGCTCGGCACTGCGCCGCACCTCAGCCGTCCCGGACACACACCCCTGTGCCGGGACGCAGTGGACCGATCGTCATACCACCGGCCCGATCGTTCCGCCCTGAACGGGCGACCGTCGCGAAGTGCCCTTTACGCCGCTTTGACCAAGTGCCGGGTACAGGGAGTTCTTCCAGCATGAACCGCAAGACCATGGTGCTGACGGCCGCGGCCGGACTGCTCACGCCCACGCTCGCCGCATGCGGCAGCGCCAGTGGCGGAGGAGCGGGATCCGGGGCGATCGTCGTCGGGACCACCGACCGGTTCGAGGCCGCCGAGTTCGCCCCCGCCCCGTTCGACCCGGCGTACGCCTACGACGCCGGCGCCTGGAACGTCCTGCGCCAGACCGTCCAGACCCTGATGCACACCCCGCGCGGCGGCGGCCAGCCCGTCCCCGAAGCGGCCTCCGACTGCCGCTTCACCGACACCGGCAACGAGAGCTACCGCTGCACCCTGCGCCCCGGTCTGAAGTTCGCGAGCGGCGACCCCCTCACCGCCAAGGACGTCAAGTTCTCCATTGACCGGGTCCGCGCCATCAAGGACGAGAACGGCCCGTCCTCGCTGCTCTCCACGCTCGACAGCGTCGAGGCCAAGGGCGCCGACACCGTCGTCTTCCACCTGAAGACGCCGGACGCGACCTTCCCGTACAAGCTCTCCACCCCCGCCACCGGCATCGTCAGCGAGAAGAGCTACGACGCCAAGAAGCTCCGCGAGGGCTTCGAGGTCGACGGCTCCGGCCCGTACACGATGAAGGCCGAGGTCAAGGACAACCACCTCGTCCGGGCCGTCTTCAGCAAGAACCCGAACTACAAGGGCGACCTCAAGCTCCAGAACGACAAGGTCGAACTGCGGACCTTCGCAGACTCCGGCGCCATGGGCACGGCACTCACCGACGGCAAGATCCACATGGTCTCCCGCACCCTGTCGCCCGCCCAGATCGCCGACTTCGCGGGCAAGCCCCCCAAGGGCGTCAAGCTCGTCCAGATGCCCGGCCTGGAGATCCGCTACATCGGCTTCAACACCGAGGCCCCGGTCGTCAAGGACAAGGCCGTACGCCAGGCCCTCGCCGCTGCCGTCGACCGCAACGCCCTCATCTCCAAGGTCTACGGCAAGTCCGCGCAGCCGCTCTACTCGCTGGTCCCCACCAACGTGACCGGCCACGTCAACTCCTTCTTCAGCAAGTACGGCGAGGCCAACACCACCAAGGCCGCCGCCCTGCTGAAGGACGCCGGGATCAAGACCCCGGTCAAGCTGACGCTCCACTACACCAACGACCACTACGGCGACGGAACGGCCGCCGAGTTCGAGGCCCTCAAGGCCCAGCTGAACTCCACCCAGCTGTTCGACATCACCGTCCAGGGCAGCGACTGGGCCGACTTCCGGCCCGCGCAGAAGAAGGGCGACCACGCCGCCTACGGGCTCGGCTGGTTCCCCGACTACCCGGACGCCGACAACTTCCTCGCCCCGTTCCTGGAGCAGGACAACTTCCTGGGCACGCCGTACGCCAACAGTGCGGTGCGCACCAGGCTCCTCCCCGAATCCCGGCGCGCCGTCGACCGCAACGTCGCCGGCCCCGCGATCGCGGAGATACAGGACATCGTCGCCGAGGACGTACCCGTCCTGCCCCTGTGGCAGGGCAAGCAGTACGTCGCCGCACGCGACGGGATCACCGGAGTGGAGTGGTCGGTCAACGCCATCTCCGACCTCCAGCTGTGGGAGCTCGGCCGGGGTGTCAGCGGCTGAGCACGGCAACAACCGGCAGCGGGTGTCGCGAGCCGGCGGAACGAAACAGTTCGACTGTGAAGGACGAATCCGTGAATCGACGTAACCAGTGGCTGGCGGCCCCGCTCGGGGCGGCCACCGCCGCCGCGCTGCTCAGCGGTTGCGGCTCGACCGATGGCTCCAATGCCGGCAGCGGCAAGGGCGTGGTCATGGGCATATCCGACAAGGTGAAGTCCACCGACCCCGCGTCGGGCTACGACCCGGGCTCCTGGCTGCTCTTCAACAACGTCTTCCAGTCGCTGCTGAGCTTCCCCAAGGGCGGCATCACCCCCGAGCCCGACGCCGCCCAGAGCTGCGGCTTCGAGGGCGGCGACAGCAAGCTGTACAAGTGCGTCCTGCGGCCCGGCCTGAAGTTCAGCAACGGCCACAGCCTCACCTCGAAGGACGTCAAGTTCTCCTTCGAGCGCACGCTGAAGATCAACGACGAGAACGGCCCGGCCGTGCTGCTCTCGTCGATCGCCGGCATCGACGCCCCCGACGACAAGACCGTCGTCTTCCGCCTCAAGACGTCCGACGCCACCTTCCCGAGCAAGATCGCCTCGGGTGCGGGCTCCATCGTCGACCACAGCGAGTACCCGGCCGACAAGCTGCGCACGGACAACAAGGCGATCGGCTCCGGCGTCTACAAGCTGGAGTCGTTCAGCGAGAAGAGCGCCAGCTTCTCGGTCAACGAGTCCTACACCGGCAAGGCCAAGGCCAAGAACACCGGCGTCACGCTGAAGTTCTTCAACGGCGACCAGGCCGGCCTCAAGTCGGTCCTGGACAGCGGGGACATCGACTTCGCCTTCCGCGGCCTGGCCGCCAAGGACATCGCCGCCCTCGCCTCGACCAAGACCGGCGACAACAAGGTCGACGTCGTCCAAGGCACCGGCGCCGAGGTCGAGCACATGGTCTTCAACGTCAACGACCCCGTTGTCGGCAAGCTGCCCGTCCGCAAGGCCATCGCCTACCTCGTGGACCGCGAGGCGCTCGTCAAGGACGTGTACGCGGGCACCGCCGCCCCGCTGTACTCCATCGTCCCGGCCGGCATCGCCGGACACACCACCCCCTTCTTCGACCGCTACGGCGGCAGCCCGCAGGTCGAGAAGGCCAAGGCCGTCCTCAAGGCCGCCGGCATCAGCGGCAAGATCAAGCTGGCCCTGTGGTCCACCCCGTCCCGCTACGGGCCCTCCACCGACCAGCAGTTCGAAGTCATCGCCAAGCAGCTCAACGACAGCGGCCTCTTCGAGGCCGAGATGAAGTCCGTCGAGTTCGAGCAGTACGAGAAGGACATCGCGGACGGCAAGTACGGCGTCTACGTGAAGGGCTGGGTCCCGGACTACCCGGACGCCGACAACTTCACCCAGCCGTTCTTCGGCCCCGGCAACGTCCTGGGCAACAACTACGACAACAAGGAGATCAGCGGGACGATCATCCCGTCGACCTCCGCGAAGTCCGACCGCACCGCGGCCAACATCGACTACAACCGGCTCCAGGAGATCGTCGCCGAGGAGATCCCGATCCTCCCGCTCTGGCAGGGCAAGCAGTACGCCGTCACCCGCCAGAACGTGACCGGCCTCCAGTGGTCCCTCGACGCCTCGACCGTCTTCCGCTTCTGGGAGATCAGCAAGGGCTGACCCGCCCTCAGGCAACGCACAACGGGCCGGCAACCGCACCACGCGGTTGCCGGCCCGTTCCGTTCGGACTCCGTTACTGCGCCCCCGGGCGGACCAGACCGCTCTCGTACGCGTACACCGCCGCCTGGACCCGGTCGCGCAGACCCAGCTTCGTCAACACGTGCCCCACATGCGTCTTGACCGTCGTCTCGCTCACGAACAGGTCCGCCGCGATCTCCGCGTTCGACAGACCCCGGGCCACCAGCTTCAGCACCTCCACCTCGCGCTCGGTCAGCGTCCCCAGCGTGTCCGGGACGCTCTCCTCACCCGACGGCAGATGCCCCGCGTACTTGTCCAGCAGCCGGCGCGTGATGCTCGGCGCCAGCATCGCCTCGCCCGCCGCCACCACCCGGATCGCCTGCACCAGCTCATTGGCCGGCGCATCCTTCAGCAGGAAGCCGCTCGCCCCCGCCCGCAGCGCCTCCACCACGTACTCGTCCAGGTCGAACGTGGTCAGTACGAGCACCTTCGCCGGACCGTCCCGGCCCGGACCGGTGATCTGCCGGGTCGCCTCCACCCCGTCCATCCGCGGCATCCGGATGTCCATCAGCACCACGTCGGGCTGCAGCGCACGCACCTGGTCCAGCGCCTGCAGACCGTCCCCGGCCTCGCCGACCACCGCCAGGTCCCCTTCCGCCTCCAGAATCATCCGGAAACCGGTGCGCAGCAGTGGCTGGTCGTCGACCAGCAGGACGCGGATCGCCACGGGGTCTACCTCTATTCGTCGGACGGCTTCGGCGGACCCCGCCCATTCTGCCCTGAGGGGACGATCAGGAATCCGCCGGGCGGACCTCCGCCCCGGGGCGCGGAACGATCGTCAACGGATAGGCCGGGGGAGTCCCCCCGAACTCGGGACACACCGCCTGATGATCACACCAGCCGCACAGCTTCGTCGGCCGCGGCCGCCACTCACCGCTCTCCGTCGCCTCCCGGATCGCCTCCCACAGCGCGAGCAGCTTGCGTTCCACCCGCTCCAGATCCGCCACCACCGGGTCGTACGTCAGCACGTCCCCACTGCCCAGATACACCAGCTGAAGCCGCCGCGGCACCACCTGCTTCAGCCGCCACACCACCAGCGCGTAGAACTTCATCTGGAACAGCGCACCCTCCGCGTACTCCGGCCGCGGCGCCTTGCCCGTCTTGTAGTCGACGATCCGCACCTCACCCGTCGGCGCGACGTCCACCCGGTCGATGATCCCGCGCAACCGCAGCCCCGACTCGAGCTCCGTCTCCACGAAGAACTCCCGCTCCACCGGCTCCAGCCGCGTCGGGTCCTCCAACGTGAACCACCGCTCCACCAGCGCCTCGGCCTCCGTCAGCCACCGCGCCAGCTCCGCCCCCTCGTCACCCTCCGGGAACAGCTCCGTCAGCTCCGGCTTCGCCTCCAGCAGCCGGTCCCACTGCCCCGGGATCAAGGCCTTCGCCCGCGGCGCGGTCCGCTCCTGCGCCGGATGATCGAAAAGTCGCTCCAGCACGGCATGCACCAGCGTCCCGCGGGTAGCCGCCGCACTGGGCTTCTCCGGCAGCTTGTCGATCACCCGGAACCGGTACAGCAACGGGCACTGCATGAAATCGCTCGCCCGTGAAGGGGAGAGCGAAGCGGGCCGTGCGGCGCTCGGCGCTGCGTCGGCCGGACCGTTACCGGAGCTCGTCGTCATGCACAAAACCCTACGACCCACCACGGACAGCACGCGCATACCATCGACGCACAGGCCCCTCGCACTGCATGATCGAGGCATCACACCGCGCCACAGAACGACGCGAGCAACCCGCAAACACCCTCCCCGGACACCCTCCGGGGCCCCCGGAACGAAGGACAGACGTGGCAGACACCGACGAAACCGGCGAGCGCGGAGGCCGGCGCTCCGGACCGGGCGGCGGACTCCTCATGGGCCGCCCCTTCGGCGTGCCCGTCTACGTCTCACCCAGCTGGTTCCTCGTCGCCGCCCTCATCACCTGGGTCTTCGGCGACCAGCTCGACCGCATCCTGCCCGACCTCGGCCCCGTCCGCTACCTCGTCTCCCTCTTCTTCGCCGTCGCCTTCTACGCCTCCGTCCTCGTCCACGAACTCGCGCACACCGTCGCCGCCCTCCGCTTCAAACTCCCCGTGCGCCGCATCCAGCTCCAGTTCTTCGGCGGAGTCTCCGAGATCGAGAAGGAATCCGAGACCCCCGGCCGCGAATTCGTCCTCGCCTTCGTCGGCCCCCTGCTCTCCCTCGTCCTCGCCGGAGCCTTCTACCTCGGCATGAAGGCCGTCGACCCCGCCACCGTCCCCGGCGTCCTCCTCGCCGGCCTGATGATCTCCAACCTGCTCGTCGCCGCCTTCAACCTGCTGCCCGGCCTCCCCCTCGACGGCGGCCGCATGCTCCGCGCCGTCATCTGGGGCATCACCGGCAAACCCATGACCGGCACCATCGCCGCCGCCTGGATCGGCCGCGGCCTCGCCGTCGCCGTCCTCCTCGGCCTGCCGCTCCTCACCCACACCGGGATCGTCGGCAACCGCACCACCGAGATCGGCGGCATGGACACCGTCATGGACGCCCTGCTCGCCGCCATCCTCGCCGCCATCATCTGGACCGGAGCCGGCAACAGCCTGCGCATGGCCCGCCTGCGCGAACACCTCCCCGAACTCAGGGCCCGCTCCCTCACCCGCCGCGCCATCCCCGTCGAGAACGCCACCCCCCTCTCCGAGGCCCTGCGCCGCGCCAACGAAGCCGGCGCCCGCGCCCTCGTCGTCGTCGACGGCCACGGAGACCCCATGGCCATCGTCCGGGAGAGCGCCATCGCCTCCGTCCCCGAACACCGCCGCCCCTGGATCGCCGTCAGCACCCTCGCCCAGGACCTCACCGACGGCATGAAGGTTTCAGCGGACCTCACCGGCGAAGAACTCCTCGAACACCTCCGCGCCACCCCCGCCACCGAGTACCTCGTCCTCGAACCCGGCGGCGAGATCTACGGCGTGCTCTCCACCCTCGACGTCGAGAAGGCCTTCGTGAAGGCCATGGCGCGGCCCCAGTCCTGAAGCCAATACACTGGTCACATGTCCGAACCGACCGGTGCCGCCCGCCGACGCGGGCCCTTCGAGGTCGGGGACCAGGTTCAGCTCACCGACCCCAAGGGCCGCCACTACACGTTCACGCTCGAAGCCGGGAAGAATTTCCACACCCACAAGGGTTCCTTCCCGCACGACGAGCTGATCGGTGCTCCCGAAGGCAGTGTTGTCCGCACCACGGGCAACGTCGCCTACCTCGCGCTGCGTCCCCTGCTCCCCGACTATGTCCTGTCCATGCCCCGCGGCGCCGCCGTGGTCTACCCCAAGGACGCGGGCCAGATCCTGGCCTTCGCCGACATCTTCCCCGGCGCCCGCGTCGTGGAAGCAGGTGTGGGCTCCGGCTCCCTGAGCAGCTTCCTGCTGCGCGCCATCGGCGACCAGGGCATGCTCCACAGCTACGAGCGCCGCGCGGACTTCGCCGAGATCGCCACCGCCAACGTCGAGCGCTACTTCGGCGGCCCGCACCCCGCGTGGCAGCTGACCGTGGGCGACCTCCAGGACAACCTGTCCGACACCGACGTCGACCGCGTCGTCCTCGACATGCTCGCCCCCTGGGAGTGCCTGGACGCCGTCTCCAAGGCGCTGGTCCCCGGCGGCATCCTCTGCTGCTACGTGGCCACGACCACCCAGCTCTCCCGGACCGTCGAATCCATCCGCGAGATCGGCTGCTTCGCCGAACCGCAGCCCTGGGAATCGATGATCCGCAACTGGCACGTCGAAGGCCTCGCCGTCCGCCCGGACCACCGGATGATCGGCCACACCGGCTTCCTCGTCACCGCCCGCCGCCTCGCGGACGGCGTCGAGCCCCCGATGCGCCGCCGCCGCCCCTCCAAGGGCGCCTACGGCGAGGACTACGACGGCCCCGGCAGCGACCGCTCCGCGTAGCGGCTCCACCGAAGCCGGCCCAACACGAAGGCACTGTGGCTCAGTTCCCCCCACCATCCGGGAACTGAGCCACAGTGCCTTTTCGTTGTCTGGGTACCGGCACCGGACCCGGCCGTTCCACCTCCGTGTGAGGTGTGGCACGATGCTGGCTCCCCGTCACCCTTCGCACAGGAGACACCCCGCGTGCTGCACAGCCCCGCCGAGCTGGAGCCCACCCTGGAAACCCTGGCGCACAGCCACGCCCGGCTCGTCCACTGGCTCGCCACGGCCACCGCCATGGCCGCCGTCATAGCCACCGCGGGAGTCGTCCAGCCGGCCACCGGCACCCCCGCCGCCTCCGCGGACCCCGTGGCGAACGGCCCGCAGGCCACCGCCCCCGACGCCGCGGCGGTCACGTACCCCCTCGACTGCAAGGGCAACCCGCAGGCTGTCACCGCCACCGCCGAGGGCGACCTCGACGGCGACGGCCGCCCCGAGACCGTCGCCGCCGTCCGCTGCCAGGCGGGCTCCGGCACCCCGCCCCACGCGATCTACGTACTCACCCAGACTGCGCCCGACAAAGACGCGACCGAGGGCGCCCGCCCCCGCGTCGTGGCCACCCTCCTCGACACCCCGCAGCGGCAGACCGCCACCGATCTCACCGTGCGCGACGGAATCGTCACCGCCACGCTCCTCGGCTACTCCTCACCCGACGTCCCGCGCTACAGCCCGGACGTGAAGAAGCTCGCCAAGTGGCGCTGGAGCGACGGAAAATTCCGCCAGGAGCTGACGGACTCGACCGCCAGGAGTGTTTGAAGCGTCACTCGGCGTCGGGACCGAACACTTCCACCCTGTCCGAAACGCGCCTTACGTGGATGCAGTCGCCCGGACATTCCTTCGCCGAGTCCACCACGTCCTGGAGCAGCGTCAGCGGAACCGGAGTGGTCGCCCCCGCCGCCTGCAGCAGCTCGTCCTCGGGGCTCTTCACGTACGCCAGACCATCGATGTCCAGCTCGAACACCTCCGGCGCGTACTGCGCGCAGATACCGTCCCCGGTGCAGAGGTCCTGGTCGATCCAGACCTCCAGCGGCTCCCCGGACTCTCCGGCGCCGCCCTTCGGAGCCTCCTGCTGCACGGTCATATCTCCTGCCGTTCCCTGCGCTGAGTGATCCACCCCGGTCACTACTCGCAGCAAGTCGCGCGAGCTCTGACGGGTGTTGAACAGTTCGACCTTACAACCGGCCGCTTTCAGATGTTCATGGGTGGGTATTTCCTTGGCGTGAGGGAGTACGCAAGGGTGAAGATCGGACACACCTCTACCGTCTTTGTGATCTAGGGGTTTCAATCACCACCAGCCCAGGTAGGGTCAGGAAGCGTCCAGCTCCCCTTGGAGGAGGTGAGGACCGTGGCAGCCCACGACGACGACATCAACCGCGGCATCCGGCCCGGGCGAGGGTCTGAGGACCCCGCCGGCCAGGTTGCCTATCTCGAGCAGGAAATCGCCGTCCTGCGACGTAAGCTCGCCGACTCTCCGCGACACACGAGGATTCTCGAAGAGCGGATCATCGAGCTCCAGACAAATCTGGCCGGCGTCTCCGCGCAAAACGAACGACTCGCGAACACCCTCCGTGAGGCCCGCGACCAGATCGTGGCCCTCAAGGAAGAAGTCGACCGGCTCGCACAGCCGCCGGCCGGTTTCGGTGTCTTCCTGCAGGCGAACGAGGACGGCACCGTCGACATCTTCACCGGAGGCCGAAAGCTCCGCGTGAACGTCAGCCCCAGCGTCGAACCGGAAGACCTCCGGCGCGGCCAGGAAGTCATGCTCAACGAGGCCCTCAACGTGGTCGAGGCCATGGAATTCGAGCGGGCCGGGGACATCGTCACCCTCAAGGAGATCCTCGAGGACGGCGAGCGCGCCCTGGTCGTCGGGCACACCGACGAGGAGAGGGTGGTGAGGCTCGCCGAGCCGCTCCTGGACATCATCATCCGCCCCGGCGACGCCCTGCTGCTCGAACCCCGCTCCGGCTACGTCTACGAGGTCGTCCCCAAGAGCGAGGTCGAAGACCTCGTCCTCGAAGAGGTCCCCGACATCGACTACGACAAGATCGGCGGCCTGGGCGACCAGATCGAGCTGATCCGCGACGCGGTCGAGCTCCCGTACCTCTACCCCGACCTGTTCAAGGAACACGAACTGCGCCCGCCGAAGGGCATCCTGCTCTACGGCCCGCCCGGCTGCGGCAAGACGCTCATCGCCAAGGCCGTCGCCAACTCCCTTGCCAAGAAGGTCGCCGAGGTGACCGGACAGGCCCAGGGGAAGTCGTACTTCCTGAACATCAAGGGCCCCGAGCTCCTCAACAAGTACGTCGGCGAGACCGAGCGGCACATCCGCCTCGTCTTCCAGCGTGCCCGCGAGAAGGCGAGCGAGGGCACCCCCGTCATCGTCTTCTTCGACGAGATGGAATCCCTCTTCCGCACCCGCGGATCCGGCGTCAGCTCGGACGTGGAGAACACCATCGTCCCGCAGCTCCTCGCCGAGATCGACGGTGTGGAAGGCCTGGAGAACGTCATCGTCATCGGCGCCTCCAACCGCGAGGACATGATCGACCCGGCCATCCTGCGCCCCGGACGCCTCGACGTGAAGATCAAGATCGAGCGCCCGGACGCCGAGGCCGCGAAGGACATCTTCGCGAAGTACCTCAAGGCCTCGCTGCCCCTGCACACGGACGACCTGTCCGAACACCAGGAATCGCGGCCCGGCACCGTCCACAGCATGATCCAGACCGTCGTCGAGCAGATGTACGCCGAAACCGAGGAGAACCGCTTCCTCGAGGTCACGTACGCCAACGGCGACAAGGAAGTCCTCTACTTCAAGGACTTCAACTCGGGCGCGATGATCCAGAACATCGTGGACCGTGCGAAGAAGATGGCCATCAAGGCCTTCCTCGAGCACAACCAGAAGGGCCTCCGGGTCTCCCACCTCCTCCAGGCTTGCGTGGACGAGTTCAAGGAGAACGAGGACCTGCCCAACACCACCAACCCGGACGACTGGGCCCGCATCTCCGGAAAGAAGGGCGAGCGGATCGTATTCATCCGCACCCTCGTCACCGGAAAGCAGGGCGCCGACACCGGACGCTCCATCGACACGGTGGCAAACACCGGTCAGTACCTCTGACCAAGCGGAGCGGCTGCGGATGCCCTCCCAGGGCATCCGCAGCCGACTGCTTTACCGACTGCTTTTCAGCCGGTGACGAGGCGAATTCAATGACGGAAATGATCTCCCCACGAGCGCGGAGTGGTTCTAGGCTCATCCGTACCGCCGGACGCGCAGTGCGGGGACGGGCACCGCACAGGCACACGCAACGGAGCACCAGCGGTACTTGAGCGCCGCTCCCGAAGGGGAGCGCCGCCGGGCAAGGAGGGCCGCATGACCGTACGGCGAGTAATGGGGATCGAGACGGAGTACGGGATCTCCGTCCCGGGACACCCGAACGCCAATGCCATGCTCACCTCGTCCCAGATCGTCAACGCCTACGCGGCGGCGATGCACCGGGCGCGCCGCGCCCGCTGGGACTTCGAGGAGGAGAATCCGCTGCGGGACGCCCGCGGCTTCGACCTCGCCCGCGAGGCCGCCGACAACAGCCAGCTGACCGACGAGGACATCGGCCTCGCCAACGTCATCCTCACGAACGGCGCACGCCTCTACGTCGACCACGCACACCCCGAGTACAGCTCGCCGGAGATCACCAATCCGCTCGACGCCGTGCTCTGGGACAAGGCCGGCGAACGGATCATGGCCGAAGCCGCCGTCCGGGCCGCCCAGCTCCCCGGCGCCCAGCCGATCCACCTCTACAAGAACAACACCGACAACAAGGGCGCCTCCTACGGCACCCACGAGAACTACCTGATGAAGCGGGAAACCCCCTTCTCGGAGATCGTGCGCCACCTGACCCCCTTCTTCGTCTCCCGCCAGGTCGTCACCGGCGCGGGACGCGTGGGCATCGGGCAGGACGGCCGCGAACACGGCTTCCAGATCAGCCAGCGCGCGGACTACTTCGAGGTCGAGGTCGGCCTGGAGACCACCCTGAAGCGGCCCATCATCAACACCCGGGACGAACCGCACTCGGACGCCGAGAAGTACCGCCGCCTGCACGTGATCATCGGCGACGCGAACCTGTCCGAGATCTCCACGTACCTCAAGCTCGGCACGACCTCGCTGGTCCTCGGGATGATCGAGGACGGGTTCATCAACGTCGACCTCGCCATCGACCAGCCGGTACGCACCCTGCACCAGGTCTCCCACGACCCCGACCTGAAGCACCTGATCACGCTGCGCAGCGGCCGCACGCTGACCGCCGTACAACTCCAGATGGAGTACTTCGAGCTGGCCAGGAAGTACGTGGAGGAGCGCTCCGGGTCCGATGTGGACGACCAGACGGCGGACGTGCTGGCCCGCTGGGAGGACGTGCTGGGCCGGCTGGAGACCGACCCGATGAGCCTGTCGGGGGAGCTCGACTGGATCGCGAAACGAGAGATCCTGGAGGGCTACCGGCGCCGGGACGGGCTGGGCTGGGACGCGGCGCGGCTGCACCTGGTGGACCTCCAGTACTCGGACGTACGGCCGGAGAAGGGCCTGTACAACCGCCTGGTGGCCCGCGGCAAGATGCAGCGGCTGGTGGACGAGCAGGACGTCGAGCGGGCCCGGAGCAAGCCGCCGGAGGACACCCGGGCGTACTTCCGCGGCCGGTGCCTGGAGCAGTACGCGGACGACGTGGCCGCGGCCTCCTGGGACTCGGTGATCTTCGACCTCCCGGGGCACGACTCGCTCCAGCGGGTCCCGACGATGGAGCCGCTGCGCGGCACGCGGGCGCACGTGAAGGAGCTCCTGGACAGGTGCCGCACGGCGGAGGATCTGGTGCGGGTGCTTTCGGGGCGGTGAGAGGGGCCTGAAAGGCCTCCGGTCCGGGAATCATGAAGAGAACCGGACGTTGTGAAAGTACGGGGACGAATGTCAGACCCTCCTTGTAGGGTCGGACGTAGGGTCTGATCTTGAGGGATCCCGAATCCCGGGGTCCCTCGACGTGAGCGTGCGAACCGAGCGGGGTGAGGTAGACATGGCGACCAAGGACACCGGCGGCGGACAGCAGAAGGCGACGCGCTCGACCGAGGAGGTCGAGGAGGCGGCGGTCGAGGAATCGACCGACCTCAAGGAGCGCCAGGAAAAGCTCTCCGACGACGTCGACTCCGTACTTGACGAGATTGACGATGTCCTAGAGGAGAATGCCGAGGACTTCGTTCGAAGTTTCGTTCAAAAAGGCGGCCAGTAGCCTTCGAATCGAAGGTGAAGGGCGGGGTGGGTGCTCGGAAGGCAAGAGTCGAAGTGCTGCGCGCGGTGTGGCGACGAGAAGCCGCGCGCAGCCTTCGCGATCAAGCGGTCGAACATGGACGGCCTGCAACGTGAATGCCGCGATTGCATGGCGGACTACCACCGCGACCGTCAGATAGCCCTGGGGCAGAAGGTGCGCCCTCGGGTGGAAGTGCCCGAAGGGCACAAACTCTGCCTTCGTTGTGGCGAGGTCAAACCCCATTCGGAATGGCATCGGAATGCGACAGCTTCGGACGGTCTCTCGACGCGATGCAAGGTGTGCCGCGCGGCCGAGGGGCGGGCAGGGCACCTCAAGCGCACATACGGCATGACCGAGGCGCAGCGCGACGAAATGATTGCCGCGCAAGGTGGTGTCTGTTGTATCTGTCTAAAGGCTCCCGCCGTCCATGTGGATCACTGCCACACGACGGGTAAGGTCCGAGGCGTACTGTGCTTCAACTGCAACACGGCCATCGGCAAGTTGGGTGACGATCCTGACGCTGCCCGTCGGGTCGTCTCATATCTGGAGGGACACGCGTGGAAGCCAACAATCGTGGCACAGGGCGTCTACCGGCAGCCTTCCTGACGCCGGGGTCGTCGTCCTTCATGGACTTCCTGGGCGCGCACTCGCCCGAGATGCTGCCCGGCAACCGCAGGCTGCCGGATGGCGTCATCGAGGCGCCGCACGGGACGACCATCGTGGCCGCCACCTTCCCCGGCGGGGTCGTGCTCGCCGGTGACCGGCGGGCGACCATGGGGAACATGATCGCGCAGCGGGACATCGAGAAGGTGTTCCCGGCCGACGAGTACTCCGCGGTGGGCATCGCCGGTACGGCCGGCCTGGCCGTGGAGATGGTCAAGCTGTTCCAGCTGGAGCTGGAGCACTTCGAGAAGGTGGAGGGGACGACCCTTTCGCTCGAGGGCAAGGCGAACCGGCTCTCGACCATGATCCGGAGCAATCTGGGCATGGCCATGCAGGGACTGGCCGTCGTACCGCTCTTCGCCGGGTACGACGAGGCCAAGGAGAAGGGCCGGATCTTCTCCTACGACGTGACCGGCGGCCGCTCGGAGGAGCACGGCTTCGCCGCCACCGGATCGGGCTCGATCTTCGCCCGCGGTTCGATGAAGAAGCTCTTCCGCCCGGATCTGACGGAGGAGCAGGCCACCACGCTGGTCGTGCAGGCGCTGTACGACGCCGCCGACGACGACTCGGCGACCGGTGGGCCGGACCTGTACCGCCACATCTATCCGATCGTCACCGTCATCACAGACGAGGGATTCCGCAGGCTGACGGACGACGAGTCCCAGGAACTCGCCCGTGCGGTCACCAACCGTCGTCTCGAGCAGCCCGACGGCCCGCGCGCCGCCCTGCTCTGACCATCCGTCTCCCTGTAGGAGCCCAGAAGAAAGGGACGGACAGCCGGTGTCGACTCCGTTCTATGTGTCACCCCAGCAGGCCATGGCCGACCGGGCGGAATACGCCCGGAAGGGCATCGCCCGCGGTCGCAGCCTTGTCGTGCTGCAGTATGCCGACGGCATCGTGTTCGTCGGCGAGAACCCGTCCCGTGCGCTGCACAAGTTCAGCGAGATCTACGACCGGATCGGCTTCGCGGCCGCCGGCAAGTACAACGAGTACGAGAACCTGCGGATCGGCGGTGTGCGCTACGCGGATCTGCGCGGTTACACCTACGACCGTGACGATGTGACGGCCCGTGGGCTGGCGAACGTGTACGCGCAGACGCTCGGCACGATCTTCTCGAGTGCCGGGGAGAAGCCGTACGAGGTGGAGCTGGTCGTCGCCGAGGTCGGTGCGACGGCCGCCGGGGACCAGATCTACCGGCTTCCGCATGACGGGTCGATCGTGGACGAGCACGGTTCGGTCGCGGTCGGCGGCAACGCCGAGCAGATCAGCACGTTCATGGATCAGCGGCACCGGGACGGGATGACCCTGTCGGAGGCGCTGAAGCTGGCGGTGCAGGCGCTGTCCAGCCAGGCCAACGGCGCCGACAAGACGATTCCGGCGGAGCGGCTGGAGGTTGCGGTGCTGGACCGGACGCGGGCGCAGCAGCGCAAGTTCAAGCGGATCCGGGGCCGGCAGCTGTCGCGGCTGCTGGAGGCGGACGTCACGGCGGCGGTCCAGGCCGATGCCGTGTCGAACGACGAGGCTCCGGAGGACGAGGCGGAGTAGTACCTCGTGGAGTGAAAGCCCCGGTTCGCCCTTTGCGGCGGGCCGGGGCTTCGTCGTGTTCAGCGGGCGGCGGCGGGGGCGGGCCCGGAGGAGTCGCGGACGACCAGCTCGACGGGGAGGTCGGGGGCGGTCCAGGGGGCGCCGTCGAGGACGGCGAGGAGGGCGGTCATGCCCTGTTCGCCGACGCGTTCGGCGGGGAGGTGGACCGTGGTGAGTTCGGGTTCGACGGCGGTGGCGAGGGCGAGGTCGTCGAAGCCGGTGACGGAGAGGTCGGCGGGGACGTGCAGGCCGTGGCGGCGGGCGGCCTTGCAGGCGCCCGCGGCGAGGATGTCGTCGTCGCAGATGACGGCGGTGGGCCGGTCGCCGGGGGCCGCGAGGGCCGCCTCCATGGCCGTACGGGCGCCGTCCACGCTGAGGGGGGCCCGTACGGTGCGCAGCTCGGCGTGGGGGCTCAGGTGGGCGCTGAGGGCTTCGGCGCGGATGTCGAAGGTCCAGGAGTCGACGGCGGAGGCGAGGTGGAGGAAGCGCCGGTGGCCGAGGGCGAGGAGGTGTTCGGTGACCTGGCGCATGCCGTCGGCCATGGCGAGGTTGACGTGGGCGGCGGCGGTTCCGGCGGTGGGGTCGCTGTCGAGCATGACGAGGGGGAGGCCGTCGCCGCCGAGGGCGTCGAGGGCGTCGGCGGCCATGGAGGAGGCGATGACGCCGTCCAGGGCGGCGCGGGCGGAGGCGAAGGGGTCGCGGGCGGGGCCGGTGCCGTCGGGGGAGGGGTAGAGGACGACGCCGAAGCCGTGTTCGGCGGCGATGCGGGCGGCGCCGGTGTAGACGCGGGCGAAGAACTCGTTGGTGAGGGCGGGGACGACGAGCAGGGCGGTGCGGGTGGTGCCGAGGCGGAGGTTGCGGGCGGCGAGGTTGGGGCGGTAGCCGAGGTGGGCGGCGGTTTCGCGGACGTGGGTGGCGGTGCGTGCGGAGACGCGGCCGCGCCATTTGTCGCCGAGTACGAGGGAGACGGTGGCCTGGGAGACCCCGGCGGCGGTGGCCACGTCCCGGCTGGTGGGTCTCGTCACAGGGGGCTCCTGAACTGCGAGGTCGGCGAGGTCGGTGGGGTGGTCTCGGGTCCGTTGGGTGGACCCGTCAACTGTCGTCATGGTACGTATGACGGGTCACGTTATACGTATTACCCCGGCTGGTTCCGGGCAGAAGGGGGCGTTCATGGCCGCGGGATACGCGGAGCTGCTCAGGACCCGGCATGCCGCGAGGCTGCTGGTGGGCACGCTCATAGGGCGGCTGCCCAACGCCACGGCGCCGATCGCGATCGTGCTGTTCACGCGGGCCGAGGGCGGCAGCTACAGCCTGGCGGGGGCGCTGGCCGCCGTGTACGGGGTGGCGAACGCGGTGGGTCAGCCGCTGCTCGGGCGGGCCGTGGACGTGTACGGGCAGCCGCGTGTGCAGCTGCCGGCCGCGGTGCTCTCCGCGCTGGGCATGGTGTGGCTGGCCGCGGCGGGTACCGGGGCGGCGGCGGCCGCGTATGCGGCGGTGGTCGTCGCGGGGCTGTTCACGCCGCCGCTGGAGGGCGGGCTGCGGGCGCTGTGGCCGGGCGTGCTGGGCGGCAAGGAGGAGCGGGTGCATGCCGCGTACGCGATGGACGCGGTGGCCCAGGAGGTCATGTTCACGGTCGGCCCGCTGCTGGTGACGCTGTTCGTGGCGCTGTGGTCGCCGGCCGGGGCGCTGCTGGCGCTGAACGCGATCGGGGTGCTGGGTGCGCTGTCGGTCGTGGTGAGCGAGCCCTCCCGCGGGTGGCGTTCGGAGCCGCGTGAGGCGCACTGGCTGGGGGCTCTGCGGTCCCGGGGTCTGCTGGCGCTGCTCGGGGCGTTCTTCTTCGTGGGGACGGCGCTGGGTTCGATCACGGTGGCGGGTGTGGCGTACGCGGACGATCACGGGAACCAGGCGGTGTACGGCTGGCTGATGGCGGCGCTGGGGCTGGGTGCGCTGATCGGTGGGGTGTTCTACGGGGCCCGTGAGTGGGCGGGTGCGCCGGAGCGGCGGCTGCGGATGCTGGTGGCGCTGCTGGCGCTGTGTTACCTGCCGCTGATGCTGACGCCCGGGCCGGTGGCGATGACGCTGCTGGCGGCGCTGGCGGGTGTGTTCCTGGCGCCCGCGCTGGCGTGTGCGTTCATCGTGGTGGACCGGCACGCACCGGCGGGGACGGTGACGGAGGCGTTCTCGTGGCTGGTGACGTTCTTCGGGGTGGGTGCGGCGATCGGCACGGCGGCGGCGGGTCCGGCGGTGGAGCTGGGCGGTACCGCGGCGGGCTTCGGTGTGGCGAGCGTGGCGGGCGGCGCGGCGCTGCTGGTGCTGATGGTCACTCAGCGGGTGCTGGCAACTGTGGGACGGAGTCGCGCGGTGGCCGGCTCGGCTGACGGGTCGTCCGGGGACGCTCGCGAGGTGCCGTCGGGGGCCCGGGCGGAAGGCTGATCCGGGGTCGCGACGGCGGGTCATGCGCGGGCGCGTCGGAGCGGCCATCGGAAACTGATCGAAATGGCGCTCTCGAACCCGGTTTCAGAAGAGGGCAGAAGGCGTAATGTTCAGTCATGGACCGCCGCATTTTCGGGCTGGAGAACGAGTACGGCGTCACGTGCACGTTCAGGGGACAGCGCCGACTGTCTCCTGACGAAGTGGCGCGCTACCTCTTCCGCCGTGTTGTGTCATGGGGCCGCAGCAGCAATGTCTTCCTGCGGAACGGCGCCCGTCTGTACCTCGACGTGGGTTCGCATCCGGAATATGCAACTCCCGAATGTGACAACGTGACCGAGTTGGTCACGCACGACAAGGCCGGCGAGCGCATTCTCGAAGGCCTGCTCGTCGACGCCGAACGCCGCCTGCACGAGGAGGGAATCGCGGGCGACGTCTATCTCTTCAAGAACAACACCGACTCGGCGGGCAACTCGTACGGCTGCCACGAGAACTACCTGGTGGCCCGGCACGGGGAATTCTCCCGCCTGGCGGACATTCTCATTCCCTTCCTCGTCACGCGGCAGCTGATCTGCGGTGCGGGCAAGGTGCTCCAGACGCCCAGGGGCGCGGTCTACTGCGTGAGCCAGCGGGCCGAGCACATCTGGGAGGGCGTCAGCTCCGCGACGACCCGTTCCCGGCCGATCATCAACACCCGGGACGAGCCGCACGCGGATGCCGAGCGCTACCGCCGGCTGCACGTGATCGTGGGCGACTCGAACATGTCCGAGACGACCATGCTGCTCAAGGTCGGGGCCACGGACCTGGTGCTGCGCATGATCGAGGCGGGCACGGTGATGCGGGACCTGACCCTGGAGAACCCGATCCGGGCGATCCGCGAGGTCAGCCACGACATCACGGGTCAGCGCAAGGTGCGCCTCGCGAGCGGCCGGGAGGCCTCGGCGCTGGAGATCCAGCGGGAGTACTACGACAAGGCGGTGGACTTCGCCGAGCGGCGGGGCATCCGTACCGGCGTGGTGGACCAGGTGCTGGAGCTGTGGGGCCGCACGCTCGACGCGATCGAGGCGGAGGACCTGGACCGGATCGGGACCGAGATCGACTGGGTCATGAAGTACCAGCTGATCGAGCGGTACCGGGCGAAGCACAACATGACCATGTCGAATCCGCGGGTGGCTCAGATAGACCTCGCCTACCACGACATCCACCGCCGGCGCGGGCTGTACTACCTGCTGGAGCGCAAGGGGCAGGCGGCGCGGATCTGCAACGACCTCAAGATCTTCGAGGGCAAGTCGGTGCCTCCGCAGACGACGAGGGCGCGGCTGCGCGGTGACTTCATCCGGCGGGCGCAGGAGCAGCGGCGGGACTTCACGGTGGACTGGGTGCACCTGAAGCTGAACGACCAGGCGCAGCGGACGGTGCTGTGCAAGGACCCGTTCCGGTCGGTGGACGACCGGGTGGAGAAGCTGATCGCCGGCATGTGAGTGCGTGGTGTGACATAGCACTGATCTGGGGCAGGGCCTCGTACGGATCTCGTACGGGGCCCTTCTCACGGCTTAGAGTGGCGGGCGACCGCCTTGCCGTCTGAGATCTGAGGAACACGTGCGCCGACTTGCCGGCCTGCTTGTCGTACCCCTTCTGCTGCTGTCGACAGCGGCGTGTGGCGACGACAGCGGCTCCGACTCCGCCCAGATGAAGAACGGGGTGCCCTCGATCACCAAGGGCGCCAAGTTCGGGGAGACGCCCACCCTGTCGAAGGGCAAGGGGGAACCGCCCAAGGAGCTGAAGGTGGAGACCCTCAGCGAGGGCGACGGCCCGGCGCTGAAGAAGGGCGACATCGCCCAGGTCAACTACCTCGGCCAGGTGTGGGACGGCAAGGATCCGTTCGACGCCAGCTTCGGCAAGGGCAAGCCGTTCGACGTGACCATCGGCGCGGGCATGGTCATCAAGGGCTGGGACCAGGGCCTGGAGGGCCAGAAGGTCGGCAGCCGCGTCGAGCTGGTCATCCCGCCGGCCCTCGGTTACGGCGAGCAGGGCTCGGGCGAGAAGATCAAGCCGAACGCCACGCTGGTCTTCGTCGTGGACATCGTCAAGGGCACCTCCGTCCCGGCCTCGGCCACGGGCAAGGAGGTCGCCCAGGAGAACAAGGACCTGCCCAAGGTCGGCACGAACACGGACGGCAAGGAAGTCTCCGTGACCGTCCCGAAGGACACCGCCGAGCCGGCCAAGCTGGTCTCGAACTACGTCCTCGAGGGCGACGGTGCCGTGGTGAAGGACACCGACAACGTCGTGGTCAAGTTCAACGGCAAGACGTGGAAGGACGACAAGACCTTCGAGAGCACGTACGCCACCGACACGACGGTCACCTGGCCGATGGAGCAGCTGTCCGTCAAGGGCCTGAAGGACGGTCTTCTCGGCAAGAAGGTCGGCAGCCGGATCCTGCTGGTCATCCCGCCGGACCTGGCCTTTGGTGACAAGGAGCAGGGGACCATCCCGGCCAAGTCGACGCTGGTCTTCAGCCTCGACATCCTCGCCGTGATGTAAGACTGTTCCGGTTGGCCCCCGTTCGTACGTATGAGGAGCAGTTCCGTGAGCGACAAGCTCGAGAAGCCCGAGATCGACTTCCCCGAGGGCCCGGTCCCGACCGCCCTGGTCATCGAGGACATCTGGCTGGGCGACGGCGCCGAGGCCAAGGCCGGTTCCATGGTCTCCGTCCACTACGTGGGCGTGGCCTTCTCCACCGGCGAGGAGTTCGACGCCTCGTGGAACCGCGGTTCCGCTCTGCAGTTCCCGCTCGGCGCCGGCCGTGTCATCGCCGGCTGGGACCAGGGCATCCAGGGCATGAAGGTCGGCGGCCGTCGCAAGCTGACGATCCCCGCGCACCTCGCCTACGGTGACCGTGGCGCGGGCGGCGCGATCGCCCCGGGCGAGACGCTGATCTTCGTGTGCGACCTGATGGCCGCCTGATCACCAGGCTGCCGTGAGCCGAGGGCCCCCGCCGTGAGGCGGGGGCCCTCGCTTTTGTCCGGGCCCGCCGGGGCGGTACGGTCAGCGGTCACGAGTGTGTGTCGAGAACGGGGGAACGGCGTCGATGGCGATTGCCAAGGCCGAGCGGCTGATGAATCTGGCGCTGTGTCTGCTGGGGACCCGACGGCCGCTCAGCAAGCGCGAGTTGCGCGGTTCCATCGAGGCCTACCTGGAAGCCGGCAACGACGAGTCCTTCAACCGCATGTTCGAGCGGGACAAGGACGACCTGCGTGAACTCGGCCTGGTCATCGAGACGGTGGAGAACCTGGAGGGCGAAACCGGCTACCTGGCCCGCCGGGACAGCAACCGGCTGCCGCCCGTCTCCCTGGACGCCGAGGAGGCCGCGGCCCTGGGCCTGGCCGCCAAGGTCTGGCAGCAGGCCCGCCTCGCGGGCGCGGCCAGCGGCGCCCTGCAGAAGCTGCGCGCCGGCGGAATGCCGGAGGCGGGGGACCCGTACGAGGGCCAGCACAGTGCCATCGAGCCGCGCATCCCGGTCCACGAGGCGGCCTTCGAGCCGCTGATGCTGGCCTGCCGGGACCGCAGGCCGGTGGTCTTCGACTACCGCAAGTCCACCGCCGCCCGGCCCGAGACCCGGCAGGTGGAGCCCTGGGCGCTGGAGTGCTGGCGCGGCCACTGGTACCTGGCCGGCTTCGACCGGGACCGCGGGGCGGAGCGGGTGTTCCGGCTCTCGCGGATCACCGGCAAGGTGCGCTCCCGTGCGGCCAAGTACACCGCCGAGGTGCCGGACGTGGTGACCGTGCGGGAGACCGTGGCGAGCTGGGCCGGGGAGAGCGCGGACCGCTCCGCGCTGATCCGGCTGCGCGCCGGGGCGGGCTACCCGCTGCGGGCCAAGGCCACCGCCGTGCGCGAGGGCGGGGGAGGGGACGGCTGGGACGAGCTGGAGATCCCCTACGGGCACGGGCTCGATGCCTGGCTCGTGGAGTTCGGCCCGGACGTGGTGGTCGTGGAACCCGCCGATCTGCGGGCGGACGTGGTGGACCGACTGCGTGCCGTCGCCCAGGGCTGACCCGGAACACCTGTAGCTACGCCCTGAGGGGGAGACGTACCAGCATGGCTGCCAACGCCATCGACCAGACCCGCCGGATGCTGTCCCTGGTGACGTATCTGCGCGAGCGCCCGGGCGCGCACGTCGCCGACGTCGCGCGCGCCTTCGGGATCACCGAGGACGAGCTGATCTCGGACCTCGACGTGCTGCCCATGTGCGGGACCAGCTTCCGCGGCGGGGACCTGCTCGACATCGACACCGACGGCGAGCGGATCTGGTGGCGCAATCCCGACGCCTCGGGGGAGTCCACCGCCGAGCCGCTGCGGCTGGCCGCCGACGAGGCGACCGCGCTGCTGGTCGCCGCCCGCGCGGTGGCGACCCTGCCGGGGCTGCGCGAGGGTGACCGCGACGCGCTGCTGCGGGCCACCGCCAAGCTGGAGGCCGCGGCGGGCGAGGTCGCCGGGGCCAGTTCCCGGCTGTCGGTGACCTTCGAGTCGGAGGGCGGGGTCTTCGCGGACGTGGACCGGGCCATCGCGGAGCGGCGCCGGCTGTGGCTGCGGTACTACTCGCCAGCGCGGGACGAGCTCACCGAGCGCAAGGTCGACCCGATCCGGCTGTTCGCGGTCGGGCACACGTACATGGAGGGGTGGTGCCACCTCTCCGAGGCCCGGCGCACCTTCCGTCTGGACCGGGTCGCGGAGATCCGGCTGCTGGACGAGCGGGCCGAGCCGCCCGCCATCGAGCCGCGCGACCTGTCCGAGGGGCTGGTCCAGCCGGCCGCCGAGGATCCGGAGGTGGTGGTCGAGGTGGGGCCCGGCGGGCGCTGGGTCGCCGAGTACTACCCGCACGACAGCGCCGAGGAACTGGCCGGGGGCGGCTTGCGGATCACGCTGCGCAGCCCGGATCCGGCCTCGCTGCGCAGGCTCGCGCTGCGGCTGGGCCGCGAGGGGCGGATCGTCGCCCCCGTGGAACTGGCGGACAGCGCGCGCAGCGCCGCCCGGGAGGCACTCGCGGGGTACGGGGAACAGGTCTGAGGGGAGCAGCGGTCGATGTCGCCCACGTCTGGTACGTCAGTTTCATCCGCTTCGTCATCTTCGTCATCTTCGTCGGCTTCATGGGGGGATGTCTCGTTCAAGGCGGCCTGTCCCGACTGTGGTGCCCGCTTCGAACTGGACGCGGGCGCCCTGCGGCTGGTCATCGGCGGCAGCCGGCGGACCACCTTCTACTCCTTCACCTGTCCGCAGTGCGGCGCGTCCGTACGCAAGCCCGCGGGTGAACGCATCGTGGAACTGCTGACCGGCGGAGGCGTGAGCACCCTGCGGAGCCTGTGAGCCGCGCGGTGGCCTAGGCTCCTCCCATGCTGTGGCCGATGTTCGCAATTGCCCTGGGCTTCCTCGGGATCGCCGTCCTCGCCGTGCCGGCCGTACGCGTCTTCGTGGAGGTCCGCAGGCTGTCCGGGCAGGTCGCGGTGGCCAGCCGCCGGATCGCGGAGGCTTCGGAGGATCTCGAGCGGGCGGCGGCCGATCTTGCCCGGGCGGGCCGAGGCGTGCGGCCTTAAAGCGGGACGAACGGGTGCGAACGGGGCATGAACAAGCGTCCCGCGCGCAAGCGGGGATACCCCGGGGGATTGCCGGGCGTTAACCCCCGGGGGTTACGATCCTTGCCTGAGCGGTTACCGGATCTGTGTCCGAGCCGTCCAGAGCCACCACAACCAGCCGTTTCGGTGAGAAGGAAGACACACATGATCGGCAATCTGAAGCCCCTTGAGATCCTTCTGATCATCGCTGTCATCGTGCTGCTGTTCGGCGCCAAGAAGCTCCCCGAGATGGCCCGTTCCCTCGGCAAGTCGGCCCGCATCCTCAAGAGCGAGGCCAAGGCCATGAAGAAGGACGGCGAGGCGGAGGACGCGGCCACCGCGGCCCCGGCCGCCGACCAGGCGCAGCAGCCCGTCGCCCCGCGCACCATCCAGGCCGCGCCCGGTGACGTCACCAGCTCCCGGCCCGTCAGCGAGCCGAACCGCACCACCCAGGGCTGACCCAAGCCGGACACGCCAGTCATCTGCAACGAGACAAGGGACGTGGGTTGCTCAAGTCTGCCCGCAAGCAGGAGAAGCAAGAACGACAGGCAAAGGACGCCGAAGGGCGGATGCCTCTCGTCGAGCACCTGCGTGAGCTGAGAAACCGGCTGCTGAAGTCGGTCCTGGCGATCATCGTGATCACCGCCGTGGCCGCCTTCTTCTACAGGGACATCATCAACTTCCTGTTGAAGCCGATGCTGGACTCCGTCGGCTGTAAGAACGGTGTGGTGACCCAGCGCAACGGCCACCCCTGCGCCGACATGACCGTGAACGGCCTCATCTCGGCGTTCTCGATCGCCCTGAAGGTCTCGCTGATGGCCGGTGTGGTGCTGTCCGCGCCGGTGTGGCTGTACCAGCTGTGGGCGTTCGCCGCCCCCGGCCTGCACAACCACGAGAAGAAGTACGCGCGCAGTTTCGTCGCCGTGGGCGCGCCGCTGTTCGCGGCGGGCGCGGTGCTCGCGTACAAGATCCTTCCGCAGACCGCGACGATCCTGCTGGAATTCACCCCCGATCACGCGCGCAACCTGCTGCCGGTCGACGACTACCTCGATCTCGTGGCACGCATGGTCATCGTCTTCGGCCTGGCCTTCGAGCTGCCGCTGCTGCTGATCCTGCTGAACTTCACCGGCGTGCTGACTGCGAAGCGGCTGGCGAGCTGGTGGCGCGCCATGGTCCTGGGCATCACGGTCTTCGCCGCCTTCGCGACGCCCACCGGTGACCCGCTCACCATGCTGTCGCTGGCCGCCCCGATCGTGACCCTCTACTTCGTCGCGCTCGGCGTCTGCCTGCTCAACGACCGCAGGCGCAGGCGCAACGACCCCGACGCGGGCCTCGACGACGACGAAGCCGCCGAGCTGGACCTCACCCCGGCGCCGATCGGCGATATGGAAGCGGTCCCCGCTCCCGCCGCGCTGCCCGGCCAGGCCGACGGCGGACGCCAGCGGATCAACGGTTACGACGACGCGACCTGACAGGCACTGCCCCGGCTACCTCTGACCGCCGAGTGCCTTCCGGGGGCCCTGCGGCTGCTCACTTAAATGATCGCGACTGTTGTCAGAGGTGGCGGGTAGGCTCGATCTCAAGATGACCGAAGAACTCTCACCCGCCGAGCGGTACGCCGCTTTCCGGATCCGCGCCGCCGAAGAGGCCACCGCGCTGGCACCCTTCCGCGAGATGTACGAATTCGACCTGGATCCGTACCAGGTCGAGGCCTGTAAGGCGCTGGAGGCGGGCAAGGGCGTCCTGGTGGCCGCTCCGACCGGCTCGGGCAAGACGATCGTCGGCGAGTTCGCCGTGCACCTGGCCCTCCAGCAGGGCCGCAAGTGCTTCTACACGACGCCCATCAAGGCCCTGTCGAACCAGAAGTACGCCGACCTGGTCAAGCGCTACGGCGCCGACAAGGTGGGCCTGCTGACCGGCGACAACAGCGTCAATTCCGAGGCGCCGGTGGTCGTGATGACCACCGAGGTGCTCCGCAACATGCTGTATGCGGGCTCGCAGTCGCTGCGCGGCCTCGGCTATGTCGTGATGGACGAGGTGCACTACCTCTCCGACCGGTTCCGCGGAGCCGTCTGGGAGGAAGTGATCATCCACCTCCCCGAGTCGGTGACCCTGGTGTCGCTGTCGGCGACCGTGTCCAACGCCGAGGAGTTCGGCGACTGGCTGGACACCGTGCGCGGCGACACCGAGGTGATCGTCTCCGAGGAGCGGCCCGTACCGCTGTGGCAGCACGTCATGGCCGGCCGCCGGATCTTCGACCTCTTCGAGGAGGAGTCCGACCACGGCGGCCGCGGCTCCGCCCGCCGGGAGGTCAATCCCGATCTGCTGCGCATGGCGCGCGAGGAGAACAGCCGCACCTACAGTCCCAAGGACCGGCGGCGCGGGAAGATGGTCCGCGAGGCGGACCGCGAGCGCGAGCGGCGCTCCCGCGGCCGGATCTGGACCCCGTCCCGGCCCGAGGTCATCGCCCGCCTCGACGGCGACGGGCTGCTGCCCGCCATCAACTTCATCTTCAGCCGGGCCGGCTGCGAGGCCGCCGTCCAACAGTGTCTGTTCGCGGGCCTGCGGCTCAACGACGACTCGGCGCGGCTCAGGGTCCGCGAGATCGTCGAGGCGCGGACCGCCTCCATCCCCACCGAGGACCTGCACGTCCTGGGCTACTACGAGTGGCTCGAAGGCCTGGAGCGGGGCATCGCCGCGCACCACGCGGGCATGCTGCCCACCTTCAAGGAGGTCGTGGAGGAGCTGTTCGTACGGGGCTTGGTCAAGGCCGTCTTCGCCACCGAGACCCTGGCGCTGGGCATCAACATGCCCGCGCGCACGGTCATCCTGGAGAAGCTGGTCAAGTGGAACGGCGAGCAGCACGCCGACATCACCCCCGGCGAGTACACGCAGCTGACCGGCCGGGCCGGGCGGCGCGGGATCGACGTCGAGGGCCATGCGGTGGTGCTGTGGCAGCGGGCCATGGACCCGGCGGCGCTCGCCGGGCTCGCGGGTACCCGTACCTATCCGCTGCGCTCCAGCTTCAAGCCCTCCTACAACATGGCCGTGAACCTGGTCAGCCAGTTCGGGCGGCACCGCTCGCGCGAGCTGCTGGAGACCTCCTTCGCGCAGTTCCAGGCCGACCGCTCGGTCGTCGGGATCTCCCGGCAGGTGCAGCGCAACGAGGAGGGCCTGGAGGGCTACCGGGAGGGCATGACCTGCCACCTGGGCGACTTCGAGGAGTACGCGCAGCTGCGCCGGGACCTCAAGGACCGCGAGACGGACCTGGCCAAGCAGGGCGCGGCCCAGCGGCGGGTGCAGGCGGCCAGTTCGCTGGAGAAGCTCAAGCCGGGCGACATCATCCACGTGCCGACCGGCAAGTTCGCCGGGCTCGCGCTGGTCCTGGACCCGGGCGTGCCGGCCGGGCGGGTCAACGGGCACCGGGGGTACGAGTATGCGGAGGGCCCGCGTCCGCTGGTGCTCACCGCGGAGCGGCAGGTCAAGCGGCTCGCCGCGATCGACTTCCCGGTCCCGGTGGAAGCCCTCGACCGGATGCGGATCCCCAAGACCTTCAACGCGCGCTCCCCGCAGTCCCGTCGGGACCTGGCGTCCCAGCTGCGGTCCAAGGCCGGGCACATCACGCCGGAACGGCGGGGGCGCGGCCGGGCCGCGGCGGCCGACGACCGCGAGATCGCCCGGCTGCGCGCCGAGCTGCGGGCGCACCCCTGCCACGGCTGCGACGAGCGCGAGGACCACGCCCGCTGGGCGGAGCGCTACCACCGGCTCAAGCGGGACACGCAGCAGCTGGAGCGGCGGATCGAGGGGCGGACGAACACCATCGCCCGCACCTTCGACCGGATCCACGCGCTCCTCACCGAGCTGGACTACCTGCGCGAGGACGAGGTCACCGTGCACGGCAAGCGGCTCGCCCGGCTGTACGGAGAGCTGGACCTGCTGGCCTCCGAGTGCCTGCGCGCGGGCATCTGGGAGGGCCTGAGCCCGGCCGAACTGGCCGCCTGCGTCTCGGCGCTGGTCTTCGAGGCCCGGCAGTCCGACGACGCGGTCGCGCCGAAGGTGCCGGGCGGCGCGGCGAAGGCCGCGCTGGGCGAGATGGTCCACATCTGGGGCCGGCTCGACGCCCTGGAGGAGGAGCACCGCATCAACCAGGCGGAGGGCGTGGGCCAGCGAGAGCCGGACCTCGGCTTCGCGTGGGCGGCGTACCAGTGGGCCTCCGACAAGAGCCTGGACGAGGTGCTGCGCGAGGCGGAGATGCCGGCCGGCGACTTCGTGCGCTGGTGCAAGCAGGTCATCGACGTGCTGGGGCAGATCGCGGCAGCGGCCCCGTCGGCCTCGGGTGACAGCGGGAGCACGGTGGCCCGAAATGCCCGCAAGGCCGTCGACGCCCTGTTGCGGGGTGTAGTGGCCTACAGCTCGGTCGGCTAGGCGCTTTTGGGGCTTCCTCCGAAAGCGGGGATGGCGTGATCTGATCTCTTGCCATGATCGAATCGACGTGCTGTGTGCGACGATCGGCGTATGAGTGGGGGAGCAGACGAAGGGCCGAGACGGGTCGGTCGGCCACGCGCCGACCGGCTGAGACCGCACAGCGGCCGGCCGCCGCGCGAGGAAATCCTCTGCGCGGCGGCCGAGTTGTTCACCGCCCGGGGGTACGCGGCGACCACCACGCGGACGGTCGCCGAACGGGCCGGAATGCGCCAGGCCACGATGTACCACTACTTCGGCGGCAAGGAGGAACTCCTCGCCGAGCTGCTGGAGTCCACGGTCGCACCCTCGCTGGTGCTGGCCCGGCAGCTGCTCGCCGATTCCGGGCGGCCCGCGGCGCGGCGGCTGTGGGAGCTGTGCCGCTCCGACGTACTGCTGCTGTGCGGGGGCCCGTACAACCTGGGGGCGCTGTACCTGCTGCCCGAGGTGGGCGGCGCGCGCTTCGCGCAGTTCCGCCGGATGCGCGGTGAACTGAGGGACGCCTACCGGGTGTTGCTCGACGGGACGGTCGCGGGCGCCGAGCTGGCCGGGGACAGGCCCGCTCTGGCGCTGCGCAACGACCTCGTCTTCGGCCTGATCGAGGGCGTCATGCTGATCCACCGAGCCGATCCGGGGCGGCCGGTGACCGTCTTCGCGGAGGCCACCGCCGACGCGGCGCTGCGCATCGCCGGGGTCGGCGTCGCCTAGGACTCAGCCGCCGGTGCCCGCTTCCCAGGCGGCGCGGTCGTGCCAGGCCTGGAGGGTGCGGCCGCTCTCGAAGCGGTGCGAGATGCCGGTGACCGGGTCGGTGAACTCCAGTACACGGGCCAGGAGTTGCAGCGGCCGCCGGTAGTCGTCCGGAGCGGGGTCGGTGACCTGCGGGTACACCGGGTCGCCGAGGATGGGCAGACCGAGGCTGTTCATGTGCACCCGCAGCTGGTGGGTGCGGCCCGTATGCGGGGTCAGCCGGTAGCGCCCCAACCCGCCCCGGGTGTCGGTGAGTTCCACCAGGGTCTCCGCGTTGGGCTCGCCGCCCGGGACCTCGGTCGCCGCGATGACCCCGCGGGTCTTCTCGATGCGGCTGCGGACGGTGCGCGGGAAGGCGAGCGCCGGATCGTGGGAGGCCAGGGCCTCGTACTCCTTGTGCACGCGGCGCTGCTGGAAGAGGAGCTGGTACGCCCCGCGGTCCTCGGGCCGGATGCTGAACATCACGACTCCCGCGGTCAGCCGGTCCAGCCGGTGCGCCGGGCTGAGGGCGGGCAGGTCCAGCTCCGCGCGGAGCCGGGCGAGGGCGGTCTGGGTGACGTGGCTGCCGCGCGGGGTGGTCGCGAGGAAGTGCGGCTTGTCCACGACCAGGAGGTGCGGGTCGCGGTACACGACGCGGACCGCGAAGGGCACGGGCACCTCCGCCGGAAGGTCCCGGTGGAACCACAGGTAGGCCCCCGGCTCGTACGGGTCCCGCGCCTGCAGGACGCGCCCGCCGGGGCCGAGCACCCGGCCGGAGTCCAGCAGGCGGGCGACGGCCTCGGCGCCGGGTCCGCCCGCGTAGTGCGCGGCGAGGTAGTCACCGAGATCCGGCCACGCGCCGTCGGGATCGGGCGGCAGCCGCAGCCGGACCGGGTCGATGCCGGCGCGCTGGGGGAGGGGAGAAGGGGGTGGCTGGGCTCTGCGTCTCATCGGGGACAGGCTATGCGGGCACCCCTACTGCTCGGTGAAGGTGCCCAGGTGGTTGGCGTCGAGGTATTCGACGCGGAGCGTGCCGTCGGCGAAGGTCACACCGGTGCGGCCGACCGCCATCTCGCCGGTGGTCTCGAAGCTGAAGGTGTCGCCGTCGTAGTGGGTGAGCGGGAAGAGCATCGGCTTGGGGCCGAGGGCGAGGGTCAGCGCGCCCTTGTCGTCGGCCGTCACGGTCGCCTTGCCGTAGTACGGGTTGTCGTAGGTGCCGGTGTAGGCGGCGCTGTCCTTGGCGGGCTTGGCGGAGGCGGGCGGGTGGGCGTAGTCGGTGGGGGATCGGGCGTTGTCGACCTCCTTCGCGTAGACGGACGCGAGCAGGGGCAGCCAGTCGGTCGTGGCCTTGCCGTGCTGGGCGACGTCGAAGAAATCGAGGGCGACGGCGTCGGCCAGGCCGACGGGGGCGCCGTTGGTGAGGACGACGATGCCGAGCTTCTCCAGGGGGAGCATCGTGACGTTGGCGTTGGTACCGAGTTCGAAGGCGCCGGAGTGGCTCAGGCGCAGCCGGCCGGAGTCGTCGTAGGACACGTTCCAGCCGAGGCCGTAGAAGCCGGCGCGGCCGGTGGGGGAGGTGGGCGGCTGCGAGACGATCTCGGGAACGTGCGTGCGGGCGAGCGTGGCGGCGGGGATGATCCGCTTGCCGTCGAGGGTGCCGTCGGCCAGCTGGAGCCGCAGCCAGCGGGACATGTCGCGGGCGGTGGAACTGACGCCGCCGGCGGGGGCTTGGGCGTCCGGGTCGCGGACGTAGCGGGGGCTCCAGGTGCCGTCCGGGTTCTTCACGTGGGTGGAGGCGTGGTCGGGGGCGTTGACGTAGGCGGAGAACTCGGTGCTGGTGTGGGTCATGCCGGCGGGCTTGAAGAGGGTGTCGGCGCTCAGCTTCTGCCAGCCGGTGCCCTTGGCGCGGGCGATGGCCTCGGCGGCGGCGGTGAAGCCGAAGTTGGTGTACGCGTAGCTCGCGCGGAAGGGGGTGAGGGGTTCCAGGCGCAGGTGGTCGAGGATGTACGACTGGTCGTAGCCGAGGTCTTCGAGGAGGTCGCCGGCGTGGTCGGGGAGGCCGCTGCGGTGGGAGAACAGGTCGGCGGTCGAGACGTGTTCGGTGACCCAGGGGTCCTTCAGGGAGAACCCGGGGAGCGCGGTGTGGCGGTCCCACTCGTCGGGGCCGGTGAGGGCGCCGGCCACGACGGTGGAGGAAACGGGCTTGGAGAGCGAGGCGATCTGGAAGACGGTGTCGGGGCCGACCTTCGCGGTGTCGCCGGTTCTGCGGAGCCCGAAGCCCGTGAGGTGGACGACCTTGTCATCGTGGACGACGGCCACGGAGACGCCGGGGACGCCGGTGCGGCGCATCATGTCCTGGACGGTCCGGTCGAGGCCGGCGACGGCCTTGTCGACGGCGTCGTCGCTGATCGAGGGCTGTGGCTCGGGCGGGGGGCTGGGTGCGGTGTTCGCCGCCGCGGTGGCCAGCAGGACCGCGGCCCCGGCGGCCACGGCTGCGCGGAGCGTACGCATGGGGTCATTGTCCCGCCGGACGGGTGAACCCGCGCGGCGCCGTTGCCGGGGCTCCGCCCCAGACCCCGCGCCTCAATCGCCGACGGGGCTGGAGCTTGGCTCGGCGCCGCGCTCAGGTGCGGCGCCGTGGCATGAAAAGGCCTAGGCGGCCGTCGCGTGGTCCTGTTCCGCTTCGACCGCCGCGTTCCAGTCGCGCTTGATCGCGCGCCAGCCCTCGTCCGTCTCGCCCAGGCGCCAGTAGCCCGAGATCGACAGGCGTTCGCGGGCGATGCCGCGCTCCAGGCGGAGGTGGCGGCGCAGCTCCTTCACGAAGCCCGCCTCGCCGTGGACGAAGGCGTGGACGTCCGTGGAGGGGAACTCCATCGTGGTGACCGCCTCCACCAGGGCCTCGCCGATCGGGCGGTCGCCGCGGTGCAGCCAGACCGGGGCGATCCCGTCCGGGGTGGCGACCTTCTGCTCGCCCGCCGGGCCCTCGACCTCCACGAAGGCGATGACCCGGGCACCCGCGGGCATCCGTTCCATCGCCGCCGCGATCGCCGGCAGCGCGCTCTCGTCACCGACCAGCAGGTGCCAGCCGGCCGTCGGGTCCGGGGCGTAGGCGCCGCCCGGGCCGAGGAACCGTACGACCTCACCCGGCAGGACCCGCGCGGCCCACGGGCCGGCCAGACCCTCGTCGCCGTGGACGACGAAGTCGAGCGTCAGCTCGCGGTGGGCCGCGTCCCAGTTCCGTACGGTGTACGCGCGCTGGCGCGGCCACTGCGCCCGGGGGAAGTCGCCGCGGATCCGCTCCAGGTCCCACGGTTCGGGGTACGAGACCCCCTGCGGGGGGAAGAGGATCTTGATGTAGTGGTCGGTGAACTCGCCCGCGCCGAATCCGGCCAGCTCGTCACCACCCAGCACGATGCGCACCATGTGCGGTGTCAGCCGCTCGGTGCGTACGACGACGGCGGTGCCGACGGTGCGGGCGCGTCCTTCTGCCACGGTGTCTCCCCTGACTCCCCTGAACCAACTTAGGATTACCTAAGTTAGCACCTCACGGGTGCAGGGCGCTGCTGAGGCGCGATACGGCTCCACCCAGACCCCACCTATGGGCGAGGGCGTCGACGAGTTCCGGCTGTGCCGGAGTGGCCGGAAGGGCCGGATCGAACGGCGGGAGCGGGACGTCGGCGGCCACCTGGACCACCTTCGGGGCCACGGCCAGGTAGGGACGGGACTCGTCCAGGCGCTTGCGCTGCGTGGGCGTCAGCTTCGACTTCGGATCGCTGATCGCCGCGATGATCCCGGCGAGCGAGCCGTAGGCGTCCAGGAGCTTCGCCGCCGTCTTCTCGCCGATGCCGGGGACGCCCGGCAGGCCGTCGCTCGGGTCCCCGCGCAGCAGCGCCAGGTCCGCGTAGCCGGGGCCGTCCACCCCGTACTTCTCGCGCAGCCAGGCCTCGTCCGTCACCTGGAGGGTGCCCACGCCCTTGAGGGGGTAGAGCACCCGGCGCTGCCGGGCGTCGTCCACCAGCTGGTACAGGTCCCGGTCGCCGGTGACGATGTCCACCGGGCCCGTCGCGCGGGCGGTGAGGGTGCCGATCACGTCGTCCGCCTCGTAACCGGCCACGCCCACACGGGCGATGCCGAAGGCGTCCAGCGCCGCCTCGATGATCGGGACCTGCGGGGCGAGCGTGTCGGGGGTTTCCTCCACGTCAGGGCCGGTCTCGGTCTCCACCGCGACCCGGTGGGCCTTGTACGAGGGGATCAGCTCCACCCGCCAGTGCGGCCGCCAGTCGGCGTCCATGCAGGCCACCAGGTCGTCCGGGCGGTGGTCCTGGACCAGCCGGCCGATGAAGTCGAGCAGCCCGCGCACGGCGTTGACCGGGGTTCCGTCGGGGGCCTTCACGGAGTCCGGCACGCCGAAGTAGGCCCGGTAGTAGAGGGAGGCGGTGTCCAGGAGCATCAGGCGTCGTGTCGTCACGCAGACGATGATGCCGCAACGCCGCCGACGGGCCGCCCGGGTGACCACGGACGGTGAGCGGACCGGTACGGGAACGCCCGTGCACGCGAAACGCGGGGCGGTTGCTGCGTAAGGTGCTTACAGCACACCGATGTGCGACGGACAAGGGGAGGGCAGCCCCGAAATGAACGACAGGGACGGCACGGACGGCCTGGACGACAAGAGCCCCAAGGGCATGGCCATGGACAAGGAAAAGGACAAGGACAAGGACGGCAAGGAACCGCTCCGGGTGGGCGTGGCCGTGCGCAAGCGGCGCCGCGCGCTCCATCTGACCCTTGCCGCCGTGTCGGCGCGCAGCGGGCTGTCGGTCCCCTTCCTGAGCCAGATAGAGAACGAGCGGGCCCGGCCCAGCATGCGGTCCCTTGAGCGGGTCGCCGACGCGCTGGAGACCACGGCCGTCGAGCTGCTCGCCGCGTCCGACACCGCGCGCACGGTGGACCTCGTACGGGCCGGGGACGAATCCGGGCTCACGCCGGTGCCGGGCGTACGGCCCCTCGTCCGCGGGCACCACCAGCTCCACGCCATGGAGTTCACCGGGGACCAGGACGCCGGGCGCGAGTACCAGCACCGCAACGACGAGCTGATGTACGTGGTCGCCGGCGCCTGCCAGGTGGAGGCGGAGGGGCGGGCGTACCGGCTGGAGAGCGGCGACGCGCTGTTCCTGTCGGGAGGCGTACGGCACCGCTGGCGCGCCGTCACCGAGGACACCCGGATCCTGGTGGTGGCGGTGGGCGAACACATCCACGCGACGTCCGAGCCGCCGTCGCCCGGGCGTTGAGCGGCGTGCGGCGGGTCGTTTCGCTGGTGCCGTCCCTGACCGAGGCGGTGGCCGTGAGCGCGCCCGGCCTGCTGGTCGGGGTCACGGACTGGTGCACGCACCCCGGGGACCTCGGGGGCGCGGTGCGGATCGGGGGGACGAAGAACCCCGACGTACGGCGGGTGGCAGAGCTGCGCCCGGACCTGGTGATCGCCAACGAGGAGGAGAACCGGCCCGCCGACCTGGCGGCGCTGCGGGCGGCCGGGGTGGAGGTACTGGTCACCGAGGTACGGGACCTCCCGCAGGCCCTGCGGGAACTGGACCGGCTGCTGGTGGGGGTGCTGGGGCTGGCGAGGCCGGGGTGGCTGGCGGACGCCGAGGCCGCGTGGGCCCGGGTGGAGCCGGCCGCCGAGCTGAGGGCCTTCGTCCCCGTGTGGCGGCGGCCGTGGATGGTGCTGGGCCGGGACACCTTCGCGGGCGACCTCCTCGCCCGGCTGGGGGTGCGCAACGTCTACGCCGGGCACCCGGAGCGCTATCCGAGGATCCCGGCGGAGGAGCTCGCGGCCGCGGGCTGCGATCTGGTGGTGCTCCCGGACGAGCCGTACCGCTTCACCGCGCAGGACGGGCCGGAGGCCTTCCCGGGCCTGCCCGCCGCGCTGGTCAGCGGCCGCCACCTCACCTGGTACGGCCCCTCGCTCGCCGAGGCCCCGACGGTACTGGCCGGGGCCCTGCGCGCGGCGCGCTGACCGGGCCCTCGTAACCTGCCGGAATGCGTACCGGAAGATCTTCTGCCCTGGCCGCCGGAGCGGCCGTGCTGGCAGCCGCCTGCACGGCGCCCGCGTCATCCCCGTCGGCCTCCCCGGCCGCGGCCGCGCCGTCCTCCCCGGCCGCGCCCGCCCCTGCGGGGGCCGGGCGGCTCGATGGCGCCGAACTTCAGGGACGGTGGTGGAACTGGGCCGCCTCCAGCCCCGCGCGCTCCAATCCGGTGAAGGATCCGGACGGTACGTTCTGCGCCGAGAACCAGCCCGCCGACGTCTGGTTCCTCGCCGGCAGCTTCGGTGAGGAGCGGCAGCGGACCTGCTCGGTGCCCGCCGGGCGGCCGGTGGCCTTTCCCCTGGTCAACCTGGTCGCGAACGCATCAGACTGCGCGAGCTGGATGAAGGGGGCGAAGGGCGCCGCGGTGCTGGACGGCAAGCCGCTGACGGCGGAGCGGTACGAGGGCTCCGCGATCCGGCTGACGGGCGTCGAGGGGAACCCGGTGACGGACGGTGCGGGCACCTTCGACGGACTCGCCTGCGGCCTGTGGGTGCAGATCGACCCTCTGACGCCCGGTCCCCACACCCTGCGGATCGCGGGCTCCTCCGGCTCCTTCAAGCTCTCCGTGGGGTACGAACTCCAGGTGGGCTAGCCGGCCAGCAGGCGGCCGGTGAAGAGGCCGTGCAGGGTGTGGGCGGCGGCGAGGAGCCAGGCGGTCAGCAGGGCGAGGAAGAGGGCCGCGGCGAGCCAGGCGAAGGCGGTCAGGCCGGTGTGGCGGGCCAGGCCGGCGGCGCCGGTGACGCAGGTGCCGACGGGGAAGGTCAGGGCCCACCAGGTCATCGCGAAGCCCATGCCGTTTCGGGCGGCCCGTACCAGCATGGCCGAGGCCAGGGCCAGCCACAGCAGGGCGAAACCCATCACGGGGACCCCGTAGACGACCGCGAAGGCGCCGAGCGCACCGGCATAGGGGGCGCCGATCGACTGGGGGGCCATGTCGGCGAGCTGGTTCACGGCGGTGGTGGACTGGCCGAGGGGGCCGAGGACCAGGAAGAGCGTGGGGGTCAGGACCAGGGGGAGGGGCCCGCCCACGATCAGCCGGCCGAAGACCAGGGGGAGCATCAGCAGAGTGGCGAGCAGGCTGATGCCGAACATGGCGTAGCAGGCGAGCAGCAGGGCCTCGCGGGGCTGGCCGGCGGGCAGGTGGGGTATCAGCAGGGGGCCGAGCGCGGCGGAGACCATGGGGGCGACCAGGGGGAGCAGCCAGACGGGGGTGGCCTGCTTCGCCTCGACCTTGTGGCGGACCACCATCAGGTAGGGCACCACCACTGCCATGACCAGGCCGATCGCGGTGCCGGCGGTGAACAGCACGGCGTCCGCGGCCACGGCGGCGCCGGTCCCGATCAGGTCCTTGCCGACGATGAGGGTGCCGCCGCCGACGGCCAGCAGGGCCATCGCGAGGCAGCCGTAGAAGGGGGCGACGGCGGGGTCGAGGAGATGGGCGCGGGCCTGGTCGCGGTGGCGCAGCCAGTGGCCGGCGCGGGCGGTGAGCAGTACGGCGAGGGCGGCGGCGGACAGCGCCCAGACGAGCTGGCAGGCCACGCGCTGGCCGGGGAGCTGGTAGGGGAGGGTGGCGCCGGCGTTGGCGACGATCGCCGTGCCCATGACGGAGGCGTACCAGTTGGGTCCGAGCTGCCGCAGGGCCTTGTGGGCCCGGGGGGCGGTCTCGGGGGTGGTGCCGGTGGTGCGGGGTCGCACGAGGGTGGTGGCCATGGATCCAGCGTGCCGCCGGGGCGGACCGGTAGGCAGAGGTCATGTTCCTATGAGGCCATAAACTGATGTTATGGGTAATGAGGAGTGGGTTCCGCTGGCACACCGGGTGCCGGACCTGGGGGCGCTGGAGCTGCTGCTCGCGGTCGCGCGCGTCGGCAGCCTGAGCGGCGCGGCCCGGCGGCTGGGGATCACCCAGCCGGCGGCGAGCAGCCGGATCCGGGCGATGGAGGCGCGGCTCGGGGTGGCCCTGGTGGACCGCTCGCCGCGGGGGTCGACGCTGACGGCGGAAGGCGCGCTCGTCACGGACTGGGCCCGGCGGGTGGTCGAGGCGGCGGAGGCCTTCGACGCGGGTGCGCAGGCGTTGCGGGGGCGGCGGGACTCGCGGCTGCGGGTGGCCGCCAGTATGACGATCGCGGAGTACCTGCTGCCGGGGTGGCTGATCGCACTGCGCGGGCAGCGGCCGGACACGGCGGTGTCGCTGCACGCCGGGAACTCGGCGGTGGTCGCGGAGCGGGTCCTCGCGCACGAGGCGGACCTCGGCTTCGTGGAGGGGCTGAGGGTCCCCGAGGGGCTGGACTCGGCGGTGATCGCGCAGGACCGGCTGGTGGTGGCGGTGGCGCCGGGCCACGCGTGGGCGCGGCGCTCGAAGGGGGTGGAGGTGGCGGAGCTGGCGGCCGCGCCGCTGATCCTGCGGGAGCGGGGGTCGGGGACGCGGCAGGTGCTGGACGCGGCCCTGGCGGGGTGCGGGGGGCTGGCCGCCCCGCTGCTGGAGCTGGCCTCCACCACCGCGGTGAAGGCGGCGGCGTTGAGCGGGGCGGGGCCGTGTGTCCTGTCGGAGCTGGCGGTGGTGGACGAGCTGGCGGCCCGTCGGCTGGTGGAGGTGCCGGTGGCGGGCGCCGCCCTTGGGCGGGCTCTGCGGGCCGTCTGGCCGGCCGGTGCCCGGCCGGCGGGCCCGGCCCGTGACCTGCTGTCGCTGACCCGGGGGCCGTCCTAGCCGGGGCTTGCCGGGTGCGGCGCCGTTGCGGGGGCTCTGCCCCCGGACGCCCGCGCCTCAATCGCCGGCGGGGCTGAACTTGCCGCTGCGAGGCAACCTCAGCCCCGTAGCGGTCAGGCCACCGGTACCGCTGTGCGGGCCACTGCCGCCTCGATCAGGGAGGCCATCACCCGGGTGTCCTTGTCGCGTTCCGGGTGCCACTGGACGCCCAGGACCCACCGGGCCGGGTCGGGGAGTTCGATGGCCTCCACCGTGCCGTCGAGCGCGTGGGCCGAGACGACCAGGCCGCGGCCCAGGCGGTCGACGGCCTGGTGGTGGTAGGTGGGGACCTCCGCCTGCTCCGGGACCAGGGCCGCGTACCGGGTGCCCGGGACCGGGCGGACCGGGTGCCAGGAGGTGTCGCCCGGGGTGTCGAAGTGGCCGTCGATGTGCTGGATCAGGGTGCCGCCGAGCGCCACGTTCAGCGCCTGCATGCCCCGGCAGATGCCGAGCACGGGTACGTCCTCCTCCAACGCGGCTGCGATCAGGGCCAGTTCCCAGTGATCGCGGACCGTCGCGGGGGCGCCCGTACGGGAGTCACGGGCGGCGCCGTAGTGGACCGGGTCCACGTCGGGGCCGCCCGCGACGACCAGGCCGTCCAGCCGGCTCAGCACCTCCGCCGCCGCCCCGGGTTCGTCCGGCGGCAGCAGCACGGCCGCGCCGCCCGCCGCCTGGACGAGTTCGTAGTACCCGGTCGGTACGAGGGACGTCGGGAGGTCCCACACCCCGTAACGGGTGGATTCCTCCACATAGGTGGTGATGCCGATGAGCGGCCGTGGCACGGGCTTTACCTCCGGAAGGCGATACGGGCAGGGATCAGTCGCAGGTCGGTCGTGGGTCGGTCCCAGGTCAGGTGCGGGTCAGTCGCGGGTCAGTTCCGCCTCGGCTTGCGCCAGCGCCGCGAACTCCTCCTCGGGGGCCGAGGCCACGAGGTGGTGCCGACTGTAGAGCGCGAAGTAGGCGAGTGCGACGGCGTACACGGCCAGCGCGATGAAAGCCGCGTCCTTGTCCACCAGGAAGGTGGCGACCAGGGCCGAGAGGGCGAGTGCGAAGGCCACCGAGGAGGTCAGGACGCCGCCGGGGGTGCGGTACGGCCGCTCCAGGCCGGGCTCCCGGCGGCGCAGCACGATGTGCGAGAGGGCCATCAGGGCGTAGGAGATGGTCGCGCCGAACACGGCGATGTTCAGCATCCGCGCACCGTTCCCGGTGGCGGCGGCCAGCGCGAAGCCGATCGCGCCCGGGATCACCAGACCCAGGTACGGGGCCTTGCGCTTCGAGGTGAGCGAGAGCAGGCGGGGCAGGTAGCCGGCCCGGGAGAGGGCGAAGAGCTGGCGCGAGCCCGCGTAGATGAGCGAGAAGAAGGAGGCCACCAGTCCGGCGAGCCCCGCGTAGTTGACGAAGCGGCTCAGCGCGGTCGGACCGCCGTCCCCCTCCAGGGCCACGACCAGCGGGTTGCCCGCCGACTTGACGGCGTCGGCGCCCTGGGCGCCGGTCGCCGCGAAGAAGGTGATCAGTGCCAGCAGGGCGAGGATGCCCATGGAGATGGCGAGGGCCTTCGGCATGGAGCGGACCGGGTCCTTGGCTTCCTCGGCGGCCAGCGGAACGCCTTCCACACCCAGGAAGAACCACATGCCGAAGGGGAACGCGGCCCAGATGCCCAGGACGCCCAGCGGCAGCCAGGAGTTCGAGCCGAAGGCGCTCGCGTCGACCGGGATGTCGTTCAGGCCGTCGGCGCTGAACTCGGTGAAGGCGCCGACGGCGAAGATCAGCAGCGCGGCGACGGCGACGGCGGTCACGACGAGGCTGAAGCGCAGCGCCTCGCCGACGCCCCAGAGATGGACTCCGATGAAGACGACGAAGCAGCCGAGGTAGACGGGCCAGCTGGAGGTGAGGCCGAAGAGGCCGAGGGATTCCACGTAGTCGCCGATGAAGATCACGATGGCGGCCGGGGCCAGGATGTACTCGATGAGGATGGCGGTGCCGGTGAGGAAGCCGCCCCAGGGGCCCAGCGCGCGGCGGGCGAATCCGTAGCCGCCGCCCGCCGTCGGCAGGATGGCGGAGAGCTCCGCCAGGGAGAAGACCAGGCAGGCGTACATCGCGCCCATCAGGACGGTGGCGATGGCGAGGCCGCCGAAGCCGCCCTTCTCGAGGCCGAAGTTCCAGCCGGAGAAGTCGCCGGAGACCACGTAGGCGACGCCGAGGCCGGTCAGGAGCAGCCAGCCGGCGCTGCCGCGGCGCAGCGTGCGCCGCTCAAGGTAGTCGTCGTGGCTGTCGCCGCCCTCGGGGGACGTGGTGGGTGCGGGCACGGCTGTCAGCCGTGCCTCGATGTCGTCGGCCATCGTGCGCTCCTGCCTCGGGGCAATGGTTGTGGGGCGTACCTTTGTCGTAGAGCGGTGGAGAGCGCAAGACCTCTGCGTTAAACAGAAGTTACGAAAACCTCCGGGCGGGCCGGACGGGTCATGCCAGGAAGCCCCGCAGCAGGGCCGCCGTGCCGCAGCAGTGCTCGCGCATCGTCTCGCGCGCACCGGCCGGATCCCGTTCCAGTACGGACTCCACCAGTGCGGTGTGCTGCTGCTGCGAGTGCTCCAGGTTGCGCACCAGCAGCGGGATGCAGTCCAGCAGGTCGTTGACCGTGGCCCGGACGGCGGCGTACTGGGCCGTCAGGGAGGCGGACCCGGCCAGTTCGCACAGGGTCAGGTGGAAGAGCGTGTCCTGGCGCCGGTAGTCGGCGAGCGGGGCGTCGTGGGTGGCGGTCAGCGCGCCGAGCAGCCGTTCGGCGCCCTCCTCGGTCAGCCCCTGCGAGGCGCAGAGGCCGGCCGCCCCCACCTCCAGGACCTCGCGGAACCGCAGGACGTCCTCGATGTCCACGCCCGCGACGCGCCGGCGCAGCTCCTCCTCGACGCCGCCCGCCGGGGTGTACGTGCGGGGCAGCACGAACGTTCCTCCGTACCGGCCGCGTCGCGCCTCCACCAGCCCCTGGTCCTGCAGGACCTTCAGCACCTCGCGCAGCGTGACCCGGCTGATCCCCATCCGCTCGGCCAGCTCGCGCTCGGGAGGAAGCCGTTCGCCGCCCGGCACCAGACCCAGCCGGACCACCTGGAGGATCTGCTCCAGCGCCTCCTCGAAACCGTTGCCCGCCCGCACCTGCCGCAGCACGGGATTCAGCCGCGCGATCGCGCCACCCTCGCTCGCCGTGTCGGTCATCTCGGCTCCTCCCCTTCCCAAGCAATGGTTCTATTCAATACCTTAGGCCTCCTCGGCTCACCGAAGGAGAGATTCCCGTGGTAGACCGCAAGCCGCCGCTCGCGACCGAGGAGCTCCGCTCCCTGATCGCCAGCGGTGAGATCGACACAGTCGTCCTGGCCTTCCCCGACATGCAGGGGCGCCTCCAGGGCAAGCGGTTCGCCGCACAGTTCTTCCTGGACGAGGTCCTCGCGCACGGCACCGAGGGCTGCAACTACCTCCTCGCCGTCGACACCGACATGAACACCGTCGACGGATACGAGATGTCCTCCTGGGACCGGGGCTACGGCGACTTCGCCATGCACCCCGACCTCTCCACCCTGCGCCGCATCCCCTGGAACCCCGGCAGTGCCTTCCTCCTCGCCGACCTGGCCTGGAACGACGGCACGCCGGTCGTCGCCGGGCCCCGGCAGATCCTGCGCCGCCAGCTCGAGCGCCTCGCCGAGCACGGATACACCGCGATGGTCGGCACCGAGCTGGAGTTCATGGTCTTCCAGGACACCTACGAGCAGGCCTGGAACGCCAACTACCGCGGCCTGACCCCCGCCAACCAGTACAACATCGACTACTCCGTCCTCGGGACCGGACGCATCGAACCGCTGCTGCGCCGCATCCGCAACGAGATGCAGGCCGCGGGCCTGATCGTCGAGTCCGCGAAGGGGGAGTGCAACCTCGGCCAGCACGAGATCGCCTTCCGCTACGACGAGGCGCTGACCACCTGCGACCAGCACGCCGTCTACAAGACCGGCGCGAAGGAGATCGCCGCCCAGGAGGGCGTCTCGCTCACCTTCATGGCCAAGTACGACGAGCGCGAGGGCAACTCCTGTCACATCCACCTCTCACTGGCCGACGCCGACGGACGCAACGCGATGGCCGCCGCCGACGGGGACGACCAGGAACTCGGTATGTCACCGGTGATGCGGCACTTCCTGGCCGGTCAGCTGGCCGCGCTGCGCGACTTCTCCCTTCTCTACGCCCCGAACATCAACTCGTACAAGCGTTTCCGGCCGGGATCCTTCGCGCCGACCGCCGTCGCCTGGGGCGTGGACAACCGGACCTGCGCACTCCGAGTGGTCGGCCACGGCCGTTCCATGCGCTTCGAGAACCGGCTGCCCGGCGGTGACGTCAACCCGTACCTCGCCGTCGCGGGCCTGGTGGCGGCCGGGATCTACGGCATCGAGAACCGCCTCGAACTGCCCGAGGTGTGCACGGGGAACGCGTACACCGCCGACTACGCGCACGTCCCGGCGACCTTGCGCGAGGCCGCCGAGCTCTGGGAGAACAGCGAGATCGCCAAGGCCGCCTTCGGCCCCGAAGTGGTCGCCCACTACCGGAACATGGCCCGCGTGGAACTCGACGCGTACGACTCCGCGGTGACCGACTGGGAGCTGCGCCGCTCCTTCGAACGCCTGTAATCACACCGACCGCACCGACCGCACCGACCGCACCGACCGCACCGACCGCACCGACCGCACCGAACGCACCGACCGCACCGAACGTCTGAGAGGCACCACGTGTCCGATGCGCTGGCCCCACTCACTTTGAGAGTGCTGAATCCGGCCACCGAGGAAACCGTCGCCATCGTCCCGGCCGCCACACGGGACGATGTCGACGCCGCCGTCGCCCGTGCCGCCGCGGCCCAGCGCGGCTGGGCGGCGGCCGCCCCCGCCGACCGGGCCCGGCTCCTGCGCCGCTTCGCCGCCGTGGTCGACGGCCACGTCGAGGAACTGGCCCAGCTGGAGGTCCGCGAAGCCGGTCACACCATCGGCAACGCCCGCTGGGAAGCCGGCAACGTACGCGACCTGCTCGACTTCGCCGCCGGGGGAGTGGAACGGCTCTCCGGCCGCCAGATCCCCGTCGCCGGCGGCATCGACGTCACCTTCCTCGAACCCCTCGGCGTCATCGGCGTGATCGCCCCGTGGAACTTCCCCATGCCGATCGCCGCCTGGGGCCTGGCCCCGGCCCTCGCCGCAGGCAACGCCGTCATCCTCAAACCCGCCGAGACCACCCCGCTCACCGCGCTGCGCCTCGCCGAACTCGCCCTCGAAGCCGGGATCCCCGAGAACCTCTTCCAGGTGCTGCCCGGCCACGGAGCGGTCGCGGGCGACGCACTCGTCGAGCACCCCGGCGTGGCGAAGATCGTCTTCACCGGCTCCACCGGCGTCGGCAAGCAGATCATGGCCAAGTGCGCCGACCGGGTGAAGCGCGTCACCCTCGAACTCGGCGGCAAGAGCCCCAACATCGTCTTCGCGGACGCCGACCTGGAAGCCGCGGCGGCCGCGGCCCCGATGGCCTTCCTCGACAACACCGGCCAGGACTGCTGCGCCCGTACCCGGATCCTCGTACAGCGCTCCGTCTACGACCGCTTCCTGGAGCTCGTCGCCCCCGGCATCGAATCCGTGGCGGTCGGCGACCCCCTCGACGAGAAGACCCAGATGGGCCCGCTCATCTCGCGCACCCAGCTGGAGCGCGTACGGTCCTACGTCACCGCGGACCTCACCGCGATCCGCGGCAAGGCCCCCGAGGGCCCGGGCTTCTGGTACCCGCCGACCCTCGTCACGGACGTCGCCCCCACTGCGCCCGTCGCCGCCGAGGAGGTCTTCGGCCCGGTCGCCGTCGTCTTGCCCTTCGAGGACGAGGAGGACGCGGTACGCCTGGCCAACGCGACCGAGTACGGCCTCTCCGGCTCCCTCTGGACCCGCGACATCGGCCGCGCGCTGCGCGTCTCGCGCGCCGTCGCCGCCGGCAATCTGTCCGTCAACTCTCACAGCAGCGTCCGCTACTGGACCCCCTTCGGCGGCTACAAGCAGTCCGGCCTCGGCCGCGAGCTCGGACCCGACGCCCTCACCGCTTTCACCGAGACCAAGAACGTCTTCATCAGCACGGAGGCCTGAACCGCATGTCGAACGAGAAGAACGAAGAGATCGTCTGCCGCCGTCTGGTCGGCCGTACCGCCGTCATCACCGGAGCCGGCAGCGGCATCGGTCTCGCCACGGCCCGCCGCCTGGCCTCCGAGGGCGCCAACATCGTCTGCGGCGACATTGACGAGACGGCCGGCAAGGCCGCGGCCGAGGAGGTCGGCGGCACCTTCGTGAAGGTCGACGTCACCAGCCCCGAGGAGGTCGAGGCACTCTTCAAGACAGCCTTCGACACCTACGGCTCCGTCGACATCGCCTTCAACAACGCGGGCATCTCGCCGCCGGACGACGACTCCATCCTCACCACCGGCCTGGAGGCCTGGAAGCGCGTCCAGGACGTCAACCTCACCTCCGTCTACCTGTGCTGCAAGGCCGCGCTCCCCTACATGCAGCGCCAGGGCCGCGGCTCCATCATCAACACCGCCTCCTTCGTGGCCATCATGGGCGCCGCCACCTCGCAGATCTCCTACACCGCCTCCAAGGGCGGCGTCCTGGCCATGTCCCGCGAGCTCGGCGTGCAGTTCGCCCGCGAGGGCATCCGCGTCAACGCCCTGTGCCCGGGGCCGGTCAACACCCCGCTCCTCCAGGAGCTGTTCGCGAAGGACCCGGAGCGCGCCGCCCGCCGGCTCGTGCACATCCCGCTGGGCCGGTTCGCCGAGCCCACCGAGATCGCCGCGGCCGTCGCCTTCCTCGCCAGCGACGACTCGTCCTTCATCAACGCGACCGACTTCCTGGTCGACGGCGGTATCTCCGGCGCGTACGTGACCCCGCTGTAGCCCGTCCCGTCAGCCGACCCGGCCGACCCCAGCCGACCAACAGCCGGGCGCCGCGAGGTGCCCGGCTGTTTCCTTTCCCGATTACCCCGAGGAGCAGCATGCAGAGAAGATGGGCGGCCCCCCTCGCCCTCATGGCGGTGACCGGTTCCGGTCTCCTCCTGGCACCGCCGGCCCAGGCGGGCCAGGCAGCCCAGGCGGGCGACGCCGGGTGTTCCCGGGTGACGGTCGGCGCCGGCTGGTACGGGGACAACCAGGCCCGCCTCCAGCAGCTCGTCGACCAGTACGGCCGCTGCAACCCCCACCGGCCCGGCGGCGCCCGTACCAAGCCCGTCGCCGTCTTCGACTGGGACAACACCGTCGTCAAGAACGACGTCGGCGACGCCACGATGTTCTGGCTGCTGCGCAACGGCAGGTTCCGCCAGCCCGCCCGCGGGGACTGGACCACCACCAGCCGCTTCCTCACCCCGGCCGCGGCCACGGCGCTGGCCCAGGCCTGCGGCCCGCTCGCCCGCCCCGGCACACCCCTGCCCACGGGCACCCCCGAGGGCGCGGGCTGCGCCGACGAGCTCAACAGCGTCTACGGCACGGCCGCCACCCGGACCGGCGCGGCCGCCTTCGCCGGCTGGGACCGCCGCACGAACGAGCCCTCGTACGCCTGGCTCCCGCAGCTGATGCAGGGCTGGACCGCCCGCGAGATCCGCGGCTTCGCCGCCGCCGCGCGCACCGAGAACCTCGCCGCGCCCATCGGCAGCGCGCAGCAGGTCGGCAGCGGCACCGCCACCGGCTGGGTCCGCTACTACGACCAGCAGAAGGACCTGATCAAGGGCCTGCGGAAGGCCGGCTTCGATGTCTGGATCAGCTCGGCCTCGCCGCAGCCGGTCGTCGAGGTGTGGGCCAAGGGCGTCGGCATCGACGCGGACCACGTGATCGGCATCCGCAACACCACCGCGCGGGACGGGAGGCTCACCGCCCACCTGCAGGGCTGCGGATCCGTCGAGGACGGCGCCGACACGATGATCACGTACATCGACGGCAAGCGCTGCTGGATCAACAAGGAGATATTCGGCGTGCGCGGCGCGGCCGCCGAGAAGGTCCAGCCGGCCGCCCGCCGCCAGGTGTTCGCCGCAGGCGACTCCGACACCGACATCTCGTTCCTGCGCGACGCGACCGCCCTGCGGCTCGTCGTCAACCGCAACAAGAACGAGCTGATGTGCCGGGCCTACGACAACAGCGACGGCCGCTGGATCGTCAACCCCATGTTCATAGAGCCGAAGCAGCAGAAGGCCACCCCGTACCCGTGCTCCACGACGGGCTACGTCGGCCACGACGGCACCAAGGGCCCGGTCCTCCGGGGTGACGCGAGCGTCATCCCGGACCAGACGGACTCCGTCTTCCAGAAGGGGTCTTAAGGGGCCTAGAGGAAGGTGCGGCCCTCGCCCCGGTAGGTCGGGGCGGTGGCCGTCACCCGGTCGCCCTCCACCAGGTGCAGGGTGTCGAACCGCTCGCACAGCTCGCCCGCCTTCGCGTGGCGGAACCAGACCCGGTCGCCGATCAGCAGATCGTCGGCCGGGCTGCCGAGCAGCGGGGTCTGCACCTCGCCGGCTCCCTCCTGCGGGTCGTAGCGCAGCCCCTGGGGCAGGTACGGGACCGGCAGCCGGTCCGCGCCGGGCGCACCCGAGGCGGGATACCCGCCGCCGAGCACGGTCACCACACCCACCCCGGGCCTGCGCACCACCGGCTGGGCGAACAGGGCCGCCGGCCGCCCGCTGAACGAGGTGTAGTTGTCGAACAGCCGCGGCACGTAGAGCCCCGACCCGGCGGCGATCTCCGTCACGGCCTCCTCGGCGGCCGTCTCCGACACGCTGCCCGTCCCGCCGCCGTTGACGAACTCCAGGTCCGGCACCACCGCCCGCACGGCCCGCACCACCTCGGCGCGCCGTGCCGCCAGCTCCTTGCGGGCCGCGCTCTGCATGAGCCGGATCGCCCGCGACCGCACCGGCCGCCCGGCCAGTGCGTCCCCGACCCCGGCGACGTGGCCCTCGTACGCCATCAGCCCGACCACCCGGAACCCGGGCCGGGCACTGACGCCACGGGCCAGCGCGGCGAGCTGCCCGGGATCGCGCAGTGGCGACCGGCGCGCCCCGACCCGCACCCGCCCGCCGAACAGGTGCAGCGCGGTGTCCAGTTCCAGGCAGACCCGGACCTCCTGCGTGCCGCCGTCCCGCGACCGGTCGATGAGCTCCAGCTGCGCCACGTCGTCCACCATGACGGTGACGGCGGCGGCCAGCTTGGGATCGCCCGCCAGCTCGGCGAATCCGCCGCGGTCGGCGGACGGATAGGCGAGCAGCACGTCCTCGAACCCCGACCGGGCCAGCCACAGCGACTCGGCGAGGGTGTACGACATGATCCCGGCGAACCCGGGCCGGGCCAGGACCCGTTCGAGGAGCGCGCGGCACCGGACGGACTTGCTGGCCACCCGGACGGGCTTCCCGCCGGCCCGGCGCACGAGGTCGTCGGCGTTGGCGTCGAACGCGTCGAGGTCCACGATGGCCAGCGGCGCGTCCAGGTGCGCGGTCGCCCGGTCGTACCGGGCGCGATCGGCGGCGGGGGAGTTCATGGCGGGAGCTTGCCAGACGCGTCTACCGATGGGTAGGGGGTCGCAGCGCCCCGCTCGGGCCCGGGCCCCTGCCCCCTCGGGCCCCCTTCCGGCCCGGAGGACCGTAGAGTACGGGCAGGCAGCCGTACGGAACGGGGGGCGGAGCCGCCGGATGACCACGACGACACCGCGGACCGCGGTCCTGGGCGAGCCCGACCCGCCCCCGGAGCCGGCCCGGACCCCGCCGCCCCTCCCCGCGCAGCCGCGCCGCCGCCCGGGACGGGTCCTCGCCGCCGTGCTGTGCACCCTTCTCGGCATCGGGCTCATCGGCGGTGCCGGAGCCGACGCCTGGCTCGAACACCGCGCCGCGCACCGCCCGTTGCCCGCCGACGCCGCCTACCGCAAGGCCGAGTCGCTGTGGCGCTCCGCCCCCGTGGACACCCTCTTCCCGCCGGTGCTCGCGGGCCCCTCGGCCGGCCCCGGCGGCTCGAACCGGATCTGGACCCGGATAGCGCTCGCACCGGACGCCGACTGCCCGGCCGCCCTCGCCGCCGACTGGCAGAACCTGCTGGCCGCCACCGGCTGCACCCGCGTGCTGCGCGCCACCTACACCGACGCTACCCGCAGCTTCCTGATCACCGTCGGGATGGTCTTCACCCCGGCCGACGCCCCCGCGATGACCGCCCTCACCGGCCGGCTCACCGCGCCGCTCGCGTACGGATTCGCCGACTCCCAGCGCGCCGCCTGGACCGCGTCCGTCATCGACAAGGCCCCCGCTGTCGTCTACACCGTCTCCGCCTTCGCCGACGGCCGCCCGCTGGACGCGCCCCGCCCCGCGGAGGACGCGATGAAGAAGGACGCCACCGGAGCCGTCGCCCAGGCGGGCCTCGGCCACGAGGCCAAGGCCGTCGCCGACCGCATCGGCAACGGCCTCGCCGTCTTGGCCGCCCCGCCCGTCACTCCCGCCCCGGAGGCCTCCCGGTGAAGCCCCGTCGGGCGCTCGTGCGAGGCGCCGCCGCCCTCGCCGTCGCCGCCGTCCTGACGGCCGTCACCGCGGCCCCCGCAGCCGCCGACACCATCCGCGACCGCCAGTGGGGACTGCTGGCCCTGCGCGCCGAAGAGGCCTGGGGCACCACCCGCGGCGACGGCGTGACCGTCGCCGTCCTGGACACCGGCGTGGACGACTCCCACCCCGACCTCGCCGGACGGGTCCTCGAGGGCCACGACCTCATCGGCATGGGCGCCGGCCGCGGCGACCGCTCCTGGGCCCGTCACGGCACCGCCATGGCGAGCATCATCGCCGGGCACGGCCACGGCTCCGGCCAGGGGGTCCTCGGCATCGCCCCGCAGGCCAAGATCCTGCCCATCCGGGTGATCCTGGAGGAGGGCGACCCGGGCCGCGCCCAGGCCCGCGACAGCAAGGGCGGCGCCCTCGCCGACGGAATCCGCTGGGCCGCCGACCACGGCGCCGACGTGATCAACCTTTCCCTCGGCGACGACAGCGACTCCGCCCACCACGAGGCGGGGGAGGACGAGGCCGTCCAGTACGCCCTCACCAAGGGTGTGGTCGTCGTCGCCTCCGCGGGCAACGGCGGCGAGAGCGGCGACCGCGTCTCCTACCCGGCCGCCTACCCCGGGGTCATCGCCGTCACGGCCGTCGACCGGCGCGGCAAGAAGGCCAAGTTCTCCACCCGCAACTGGTACGCCACCGTCAGCGCCCCCGGCGTCGACGTGGTCATCGCCGATCCCGACCGCTCGTACTACGAGGGGTGGGGCACCAGCGCCGCGGCGGCCTTCGTCTCCGGCGCCGCGGCCCTCGTCAAGGCCGCCCACCCGGACCTCTCCCCGGCCCAGATCAAGAAGCTGCTGGAGGACACCGCCTCCGACAGCCCGGCCGGCGGCCGCGACGACGCCCGCGGCCACGGGATGGCGGACCCCGCCGCCGCCCTCCAGGTCGCGGAGGCCATGCAGCCGGAGGCACCGGTCCCCGCGCCCGCCGCGGCCGGACAGCAGTACTTCGGCCCCGGCCCCGACCCGGCCCGCCCGCCCGAGCGCGAGGCACGCCTCGGCGCCCCGGAGGCCGCGGCCGCCGGCGCCGTGCTGCTGGTGCTGGCCGCCGTACTGGCCCGGCGCCCGCGGCGGGTGACCCGGCACAGTAGGGTCGGGTAACTGTGGCGAACATGGCGAACAAGAACATTCCCGACCCGGGCTTCTCCGACGACGACGGCTCGGCCGACCCCCGGCTGAGTGCGGCCCTGGCCGCCTGGGCCGAGGACCGCTCGCACGAGCCGGAGGTGCTGGCGGCCCTGAAGGACGCCCGCCTGCTGGTCCCGGTCGTCGCCGTCCTCGGCGAGGTGGAGACCGACCCGGAGACCGGCCTCAAGCGCGAGAAGACCAGCGACATGGCCGTCCCGACCCTGCGCGCGGGCGACCGGCGGGCGCTGCCCGCCTTCACCTCGATCGCCTCGCTCGCGCTCTGGGACCCGGCGGCCCGGCCGGTGGCGGTCCCGCTGCACCAGGCGCTGGCGGCCGCCGCGCACGAGAAGGCCGACACCGTGGTCCTGGACCTGGCCGGCCCGGTCACCTACCAGCTGACCGGCTCCGCGCTGCTCGCGCTGGCCGAGGGCCGTACGCACGCGGGGCCGCTGGCCGATCCCGCCGTACGGGAGGCCGTACGGGCCGCCGTGGCGGCGGAGGAGGGCGTACTGCGCGCCTACCTCGGCCCCGGCGGCGCGGACTCCGACGGCACCCTCGCGATCGTGCCGGCCGAGGCCGGCCAGGCGCAGCAGGCGGCCCGCCGGGTCGCCGAGGCCCTGGCGGCGGACGAGACCCTGCGGGCCCGGCTGGTGCGCGGCCTGGACCTGGCGCTGCTGCCGCCGGACGCCCCGGCCCCGCCCGGCGAGGCGCTGTTCAGCCGCTGAACGACGAAGGGGCGGGGTTTCCGGGAACGATCCCGGAAACCCCGCCCCTCGGCGTACGGCGCCGACTCAGCCGAAGACGGGACCCGTGAACTTCTCGCCCGGCCCCTGGCCCGGCTCGTCCGGGACGATCGAGGCCTCGCGGAAGGCGAGCTGGAGCGACTTCAGGCCGTCCCGCAGCGGGGCTGCGTGGAAGGAGCTGATCTCGGTGGCGCTCGCGGTGACCAGGCCGGCCAGGGCCGTGATCAGCTTGCGGGCCTCGTCGAGGTCCTTGTGCTCGGAGTCGGGCTTGTCCAGGCCCAGGTTGACCGCCGCGGCGCTCAGCAGGTGCACGGCCACCGTGGTGATCACCTCGACGGCGGGGACGTCCGCGATGTCGCGGGTCATGGCGTCGTAGTCGGGTGATTCGGGTGCGGTGCCGGCAGCGGTGTCGGCGGGGAGGGTCGCGTCAGTCATGCTTCCCACGATAAGCCGGGCGCCGGACGCCCCCGACCGGAGCACCGGGTGAGCGGCTCTGGCGCGGAATGCTATATTGGGCTACGACCGGCCGGAGACTTATGTCCCCGGCCCACAAGTGGAGGCTCCGATCTCCCACCTGACCACCCTCCGGGGCGGCGGGTCACCGGTCAGGCGGCATCCATCGTTCCGTACGGACGATGGAAAGCTGCCCGAGTATGCGCCCCGCGGCTCGCACGCGTCGGTGCTCCGGTTGTTTTGGAGCCCCTGCCTGTGCCCGGCGGGGCTTTTTTCATTCTCCCGCTGCGGTCGGTCTGACGGAAATACACGTCAGCGGCTGTCTGCCAGGCAGCCGTGTGGTGCTACCGAGGAGGATCCATCAGCACCGAGCCCCGCATCAACGACCGGATTCGCGTTCCCGAGGTACGACTCGTCGGTCCCAGCGGCGAGCAGGTCGGCATCGTGCCGCTTGCCAAGGCGCTTGAGCTCGCGCAGGAGTACGACCTCGACCTGGTCGAGGTCGCGGCGTCCGCACGCCCGCCGGTCTGCAAGCTCATGGACTACGGCAAGTTCAAGTACGAGTCGGCCATGAAGGCCCGTGAGGCGCGCAAGAACCAGGCGCACACGGTCATCAAGGAAATGAAGCTCCGGCCGAAGATCGACCCGCACGACTATGACACCAAGAAGGGTCACGTCGTTCGGTTCCTCAAGCAGGGCGACAAGGTCAAGATCACGATCATGTTCCGTGGTCGCGAGCAGTCCAGGCCGGAACTCGGCTACCGACTGCTGCAGCGTCTCGCTTCGGACGTCGAGGACCTCGGGTTCATCGAGTCGAACCCGAAGCAGGACGGCCGAAACATGATCATGGTTCTCGGTCCGCACAAGAAGAAGACCGAGGCGATGGCCGAAGCCCGCGAGGCGCAGGCCGCCCGCAAGGCCGAGCGCCAGGGTGTTGCCCTCGCCGACGACGAGGCTCCTTCCGAGGAGACCGTCGAGGTGGAGGCCACTGAGGTCACCGAGGTCGAGGTCACCGAGGCTGCCGCCGAAGAGGCGCCCGCCCAGGAGCCGAACACCGAGGCCTGATTCCGAGGCAGCCCGTCTCGGATCACCGACACAACATGACGCTCCCGTGAGCCGGTCCATCATCGGACCGGTGGGAGCGCCACCGACGAGGAGATAACGGCGCTATGCCGAAGAACAAGACGCACAGCGGTTCCAAGAAGCGCTTCAAGATCACCGGCTCCGGCAAGGTGCTCCGTGAGCGCGCCGGCAAGCGCCACCTGCTCGAGCACAAGTCGTCCCGTGTCACCCGCCGCCTGACCGGCACCGCGGAGATGGCCCCCGGCGACGCCGCGAAGATCAAGAAGCTTCTCGGCAAGTGACGTCCTCCGCTCCCCTGGCGGGAGCGGGACGTCAAGACCGGGACCCCATCGAATTCGGGCCGTGTGAAGACAACCACGGCCCCGCTACAAGGAGTTAAAAAGTGGCACGCGTCAAGCGGGCAGTAAACGCCCACAAGAAGCGCCGGGCAATCCTCGAGGCGGCCTCCGGCTACCGCGGTCAGCGTTCGCGCCTGTACCGCAAGGCCAAGGAGCAGGTCACCCACTCGCTGGTCTACAACTTCAACGACCGCAAGAAGCGCAAGGGCGACTTCCGTCAGCTGTGGATCCAGCGCATCAACGCTGCTGCCCGCCAGAACGGCATGACGTACAACCGCCTCATCCAGGGTCTGAAGGCCGCCAACATCGAGGTGGACCGCAAGATCCTCGCCGAGCTGGCCGTCAATGACGCCAACGCGTTCGCCGCGCTGGTCGAGGTCGCGCAGAAGGCCCTCCCGGCCGACGTCAACGCCCCCAAGGCCGCTGCCTAAGGGCTAGCCGGCCGCTTCACGCGGTCGGCCCCCACGGACCCGCAGGCGACTCGCCTGCGGGTCCGTGTGCTTTCCCCCAGCCCCGGAACCCCGAGAAAGAACCGCAGACACCATGGGTCACCCCGACGAGCTGATCTCCCCCCGATCCCCGCGGGTGGCCGCCGCCAGGCGACTGGCCCGGCGCAACTTCCGCACCAAGGAGCGCCGGTTCATCGCCGAAGGCCCGCAGGCGGTCCGTGAGGCCGTCGAGCACCGCGGGGCCGAGGGGACGTCGACCCTGATCGAGCTGTTCGCCACCGTCGAGGCCGCCGAGCGCTACGCCGAGATCATCCACGCCGCACTGGACGCCGGCGCCCGGGTGCACTACGCCTCCGACGAGGTGCTCGCCGAGGTCTCGCAGACCGTCACCCCGCAGGGCCTCGTCGGCGTCTGCCACTTCCTCGACTCGCCCTTCGAGGACATCCTGGCGGCCCGGCCCAAGCTGGTCGCCGTCCTCGCGCACGTCCGCGACCCCGGCAACGCCGGCACGGTGCTGCGCTGCGCGGACGCCGCCGGAGCCGATGCCGTCGTCCTGACCGACGCCTCGGTGGACCTGTACAACCCCAAGTCCGTACGGGCCTCCGTGGGCTCCCTCTTCCACCTCCCGGTCGCGGTCGGCGTCCCGGTGGAGCAGGCCGTCGCGGGGCTGCGCGCGGCGGGCGTACGGATCCTGGCGGCCGACGGTGCCGGCGAGGACGACCTCGACGCCGAGCTGGACGCGGGCACCATGGGCGGGCCCTCGGCCTGGGTGTTCGGCAACGAGGCCTGGGGTCTGCCCGAGGAGACCCGGGCCCTCGCGGACGCCGTCGTACGGGTCCCGATCCACGGCAAGGCGGAGAGCCTGAACCTCGCGACGGCCGCCGCCGTGTGCCTCTACGCCTCCGCGCGTGCACAGCGGGCGCCCGGAGGGTGCCGCTCCGTGACCCCCAGCTAGTAATGTGGCGGCCCGGGGGGCCCACTGCGCTACTCGGAGATGTGGGGTACGGGGACATGACCGTCGGTACGAACAGCTCACCGGTGGCCGCCGGAGCCAGGGCCAGGGCCGAGGCCGAGGAGCGGCCCGGCCCGGCCGGCGGCACGCCGGTGGCCGAAGCCCCGCAGGCCCCCGCGAGCCGCCGCCCCGACGGGCTGTGCGGCGTGCCGCCACAGGCGGCTGGCCCGGGCCTCGCGGCCCGTCGGCCGGGCCAGGCCGAGGCCGCCGTCGGGACCGGCTTCGGGATCGATCCGGACGACCTGCCCGACGGGCTCGTCGTCGCCGACGACACCGGGCGGGTGATCTGCTTCAACTCCGCCGCCGCACGGATCACCGCACTGGCGCCGGACCAGGCGCTCGGCAACCGCATCGACCGCGCGCTGCCCCTCGAGGACCTCGAAGGCCGCCGCTGGTGGGCGCTGACCGACCCGTACGGGGGCCTCGCCACCCGCCGCGGGCAGCCCGAGCGGAACCTGCTGCTCCCCGGCGGCCGCGAGGTGCTGGTCTCCGCCCGCTACGTCCGTACCCACCCCACCGGCCCGCTGCGCAGCCTCGTCGTCACCCTGCGCGGCACCGAGGCCCGCCGCCGCACCGAGCGCAGCCACGCCGAGCTGATCGCCACCGTCGCCCACGAGCTGCGCTCCCCGCTGACCTCCGTCAAGGGGTTCACCGCGACCCTGCTCGCCAAGTGGGAGCGGTTCACCGACGACCAGAAGCGGCTGATGCTGGAGACCGTCGACGCCGACGCCAACCGCGTCACCCGCCTCATCGCCGAGCTCCTCGACATCTCCCGCATCGACTCCGGCCGGCTGGAGGTCCGCCGCCAGCCGGTCGACATGGCCACCGCCGTCGGCCGCCACGTCCAGGCACTCACCGCGAACGGCCAGGCCCCCGAGCGGTTCCTCGTACGGGTCAGCCGCCCCCTCCCCGATCTGTGGGCCGATCCGGACAAGATCGACCAGATCCTCGGCAACCTCCTCGAAAATGCGGTGCGCCACGGAGAGGGAACGGTCACCATCGACGTATCGCCGCATGAGAAGGGAACCGCCGTCACCGTGACCGACGAAGGCCCCGGGATCCCCGAGGAGTCGATGAAGCGTGTGTTCACCCGCTTCTGGCGGGGGAGCAAGCGCGGCGGCACCGGCCTGGGCCTGTACATCGTCAAGGGCATCGTGGAGGCCCACGGCGGCACCATCACGGTCGGCCGCGGCCCCGGCGGCGGCGCCGAGTTCCGATTTATCCTGCCCGTGAGCGCCCCGGCCTACCTCACGCAGTAGCACTGCGGAGCGTCTCGCCAGGCGGCCCACGGGCTCCTTCACCCCCAGCGACCTTTAGACTCGTCCTTTGGCACCTTTGTGTCTCTGTGTCGATCGGTCTGATCGTGCCGTACGGGGACCACCAGCCAGCCATCGGAAGTACGGGAAGAGATGTCGGCACCGAACAAGTCGTACGACCCTGTCGAGGTCGAGGCACTGAAACCGGAAGAGATCGAGCGCATGCGGGACGAGGCGCTCGCCGCCTTCGCGTCCGCCGGCGACCTCGACGCGCTGCGTGAGGCGAAGACCGCGCACATGGGCGACCGCTCGCCCCTGGCGCTCGCCAACCGCGAGATCGGCGCGCTGCCCCCGCAGGCCAAGGCCACCGCGGGCAAGCTCGTGGGCCAGGCCCGCGGCGCCGTGAACAAGGCCTTCGGGGCCCGCACGGTCGCGCTCGAAGCCGAGCGGGACGAGCGGGTGCTGGTCGAGGAGGCGGTGGACGTCACGCTGCCCTACGACCGCGTTCCCGCCGGCGCCCGGCACCCCCTGACCACGCTGATGGACCGCATCGCGGACATCTTCGTGGCCATGGGGTACGAGGTCGCCGAGGGGCCCGAGGTCGAGGCGGAGTGGTTCAACTTCGACGCCCTCAACTTCACGCCCGACCACCCGGCGCGCCAGATGCAGGACACCTTCTTCGTCCAGGGGCCCGAGGGCACCGAGGGCGACGAGTCCGGCGTCGTGCTGCGCACCCACACCTCCCCGGTGCAGGCGCGCTCGCTGCTGGAGCGCAAGCCCCCCGTCTACATCGTCTGCCCGGGCCGGGTGTACCGCACCGACGAGCTCGACGCGACGCACACCCCGGTCTTCCACCAGGTCGAGCTGCTGGCCGTGGACGAGGGCCTGACCATGGCCGACCTCAAGGGCACCATGGACCACATGGTCCAGGAGCTGTTCGGCGAGGGCACCACCACGCGCCTGCGTCCGCACTTCTTCCCCTTCACCGAGCCGTCCGCCGAGATGGACATGCAGTGCTACGTGTGCCGCGGCGAGTCGGTGGGCAACCCCGACCGCCCGTGCCGTACCTGCTCCAGCGAGGGCTGGATCGAGCTCGGCGGCTGCGGCATGGTCAACCCCAAGGTGCTCATCGCCTGCGGCGTGGACCCCGAGAAGTACAGCGGGTTCGCCTTCGGGTTCGGCATCGAGCGGATGCTGATGTTCCGCCACAACGTAGAAGACATGCGAGACATGGTCGAGGGTGACGTCCGTTTCACCCGGCCGTTCGGGAGTGAGATCTGATGCGCGTCCCGCTTTCCTGGCTGCGGGAGTACGTCGACCTCCCCGCAGGTGAGACCGGTCGCGACGTGGCGGCCAAGCTCGTCGACGCCGGCCTCGAGGTCGAGACCGTCGAGCAGCTCGGCGGCGGCCTCAAGGGCCCCCTCGTCGTCGGCAAGGTGCTGACCATCGAGGAGCTCGAGGGCTTCCGCAAGCCGATCCGCTTCTGCACGGTCGACGTCGGCCAGGCCAACGGCACCGGCGAACCGCAGGAGATCGTCTGCGGCGCCCGGAACTTCTCCGTCGGTGACAAGGTCGTCGTGGTCCTGCCCGGCGCGGTGCTGCCCGGCGACTTCGCGATCGCCGCGCGCAAGACGTACGGCCGCACCTCGCACGGCATGATCTGCTCCGGCGACGAGCTGGGCATGGGCGACGACGGCACGCACGGCATCATCGTGCTGCCGCACGAGCACGAGGTCGGCACCGACGCGATCGAGCTGCTCGAGCTCGTCGACGAGGTCCTCGACATCGACATCACCCCGGACCGCGGCTACTGCATGTCCATGCGCGGCGTCGCCCGCGAGGCGGCGACCGCCTACGGCCTGCCGCTGCGCGACCCCGCGCTGCTCGACGTCCCGGTGCCGAACTCGTACGGCTACCCGGTCAAGGTCGACGACCCGGCCGGCTGCGACCGCTTCACCGCCCGTACGGTGACCGGCCTCGACCCCGAGGCGCGCTCCCCGATCTGGCTGACCCGCCGCCTGCAGAAGGCGGGCATGCGCCCGATCTCGCTCGCCGTCGACATCACCAACTACGTGATGCTCGAGCTCGGCCAGCCGCTGCACGCCTACGACCGCTCCAGCATCGACGGCACCATCGGTGTCCGCCGCGCCGAGCAGGGCGAGAAGTTCACCACCCTCGACGGGGTCAAGCGCACGCTCGACGCCGAAGACCTGGTGATCACCGACAACAGCGGGCCGATCGGCCTCGCCGGTGTCATGGGCGGCGCCAACACCGAGATCGCCGACTCCGTGACCGACCCCGAGACGGGCCAGGTCACGGGGACCACGGACGTGGTCATCGAGGCCGCGCACTTCGACTCCGTGTCGATCTCGCGCACCGCCCGCCGCCTGAAGCTCTCCTCCGAGGCCTCCAAGCGCTTCGAGCGGGGCGTCGACCCGCTGGCCGCCGCCGCGGCCGCGCAGCGGACCGTCGACCTGCTCGTGCTCCTCGCGGGCGGCACCGCCGAGGCCGGCGTCACCGAGTTCCTCGCCCCGGGCGCCCCGCGCACCATCGCGATGGGCGCGGACCACCCGGACCGGGTCGCGGGCATGGACTACGGCCGCGAGACCGTCGTACGCCGCCTCCAGGAGATCGGCTGCGACGTCTACGGCCAGGACGAGCTCGTCGTGACCGTCCCCTCGTGGCGGCCCGACCTCGCCGAGCCCAACGACCTCGCCGAAGAGGTCATCCGGCTCGAGGGCTACGGGAACCTCCCGTCGACCCTTCCCCAGGTGCCCTCCGGCCGCGGTCTCACCCCCAGGCAGCAGCTGCACCGCCGGGTCGGCCGCGCGCTGGCCGGCGCCGGCTACGTGGAGGCGCTGAGCTACCCGTTCCTCGGCGAGCCGGTCTTCGACCAGCTCCAGCTCCCCGCGCACGACGCCGCCCGCCAGGTCGTCAAGCTGGTCAACCCGATCTCCGACGAGGAGCCGGCGCTGCGCACCACGCTGCTGCCGGGTCTGCTCGGCGCGCTGCGCCGCAACGACAGCCGGGGCAGCCACGACCTCGCGCTCTTCGAGACCGGTTCGGTCTTCCTGGCCGGCCCGCGGCCCGGTGTGGCCGTACGGCTGCCCGTCGACCGCCGTCCCACGGACGAGGAGATCGGCACCCTGAACGCGGCCCTGCCCGCGCAGCCGCGGTACGCCGCGGTCGTGCTGGCCGGTGGACGCGAGCAGGCCGGCTGGTGGGGCAAGGGCCGCCCGGCCGACTGGGCGGACGCCGTCCAGGCCGCGCGCTCGCTGGCCGTCGAGGCCGGCGCGGAGCTCGTCGTCCGCCAGGGCCGGTACGGCCCCTGGCACCCGGGCCGCTGCGCCGAGCTGGTCGTCACCCTCGACGGGGTCGAGCAGGTCATCGGCCACGCCGGTGAGCTGCACCCGCGCGTGGTCAAGGCGATGGGCCTGCCGGCCCGCACCAGCGCGATGGAGCTCGACCTGGACCGCCTCGCGGCGGCCGGCGGCGAGGCCCTCCAGGCGCCCCGGATCTCCTCCTTCCCGGTGGCGACCCAGGACGTCGCGCTGATCGTGGACGCGTCGGTTCCGGCGTCGGACGTGGAGGCCGCGCTGCGCAAGGGCGCGGGCGAACTCCTCGAGTCGCTCCGGCTGTTCGACGTGTTCACCGGTGAGCAGGTCGGCGAGGGCAAGAAGTCCCTGGCGTACGCGCTGCGCTTCCGCGCGGCCGACCGCACGCTGACCGCCGAGGAGTCCACGGCAGCGCGCGACGCGGCGGTGGCGCTCGCGGGCGAGCGGACCGGGGCGGTGCTCCGGGGCGCGTAGCCGCCCGCCTGCAAGGCCTGTTGAGGGGCGCATCCGGACCACCGGGTGCGCCCCTCACTCGTTCGGGTGAGAACGCGGGCGACCCGTGTCCGGGCCGGCGGGTGATCGGCACAATCATTGCGGCCGAGGGGAGGCCGTGATGATCGGGGAGATGCCCCAGGTGCGCCGGGTGTGCGTCTTCGCGTGGGGCGGCGCCGCGGTGTCCTGGGAGTTGTCCACCCCGGGGCGGCTGGTACCGAGCCTGGCCACGTGCGCGGCGTTCCTGCTGCTGGCGACGGGCTGCGCCCTGCACATCCGGCGCGGGCTGGTCGCGGAGCTGAGGCGTTCGCAGGAGATCGCGGGGGCCGCGCAGCGGGCACTGCTGCGGCCGCTGCCGAGACGGATGGACGGGCTGACCCTGGCCGCCGCGCAGCTGTCGGCGAGCCGGGGCGCGACGGTGGGCGGCGACCTGTACGAGGCCGTGCCGACGGTGCACGGCGTCCGGGTGGTCATCGGGGACGTACGGGGGCACGGGCTGCCGGCGCTGGGGGCGGCCGCGGCGGTCCTGGGGGCCTTCCGCGAAGCGGCGTACGACGAGGTGTCGCTGGGCGGCGTAATGGTGCGGATGGAGCGGGCGCTGGGCCGCCACGTCCGTGACCGGGCCCGGGCCGAGCACCCGTCGGCCTGCCCGGCCGAGCCGGAGTCCCCGTCGGCCGAGGAGTTCGTGACGGTCCTGCTCCTCCAGATCGCCCCGGACGGCACCCTCCTGGCCCTGAACTGCGGCCACCCCTGGCCGTACCTGCTGCGCAGCTGGGGCTTCGCGCCGGGCCCCGCGCAGCGGCTCACCGACGTGCGGGCGCTGGACGGCGAGACCATGCCGCCGCTCGGGGTCCTGCCGCTGCCGCGCGATCCGCAACCGCACGCCTGCGGTGAACTGCGGCCCGGGGAGACGCTGTTCCTGCACACCGACGGTGCCGGGGAGGCCCGGAATGCCGCCGGCGCGTTCTTCCCCCTGCAGAGCGTCCTCGCAGAGGCACCGCTCACGCCCGCGCGGCTGGTCGCGGGCGTGCACGCGGCCCTGCTCCGGCACACCGGCGGGCGGCTCGCCGACGACGTCGCCCTGCTGGTGCTCCGCGACGACCGGAGCTGACCGGATCCGGCCGAATGGCCGGTCCCGCCGGGCCCGGCGACCAACCGGGCACCGGCGGGAACCGGCACGCCGCCCGTCTGCCGTGGAGTGTCGGGCAGACAGCAGAACGGGCGGCGCGGTGACGGGTCGTCGCACTGTACGAGGGGGAGCCGACGACCCGGGCTGCCTCTTGGCGAGGCCCTTAAGTGAAGCGCCCCGCGGACCCCCGGCGGCAGAGTGCGTATCGCATTTATGCGCGTACTTCGTTCACACCCCGTGTGAACGAAGTACCCACTAGCCTGAGACCGACGAGCCCCGGGAGCGGCCCATGCAGCCCAATGTCCTGCTCGACGCCCTCCTCGCCGAGGCGGGCATGTCCCACGCCGGACTCGCCGCGTACGTGAACCAGGCGGGCCGCAGCCGCGGACTCGCCCTGCGCTACGAACACACCGCCGTCGCCCGGTGGTTGAAGGGCCAGCGGCCCCGCGGCCAGGTCCCCGACCTGATCTGCGAGGTGCTCGGCGGCCGGCTGAAGCGGCCCGTCGGGCTGGACGACGTCGGTTTCGGAGTGCCGGGGCTGCCAGCCTCCCCGCACGCCTCCCCGCTCAGCGGATTCGTGGACCGCGCCGCCGCTCTGTGGCGTGCCGACGGGCAGGCCCGGCCCCAACTGCTCACCGCGCAGGCCGTCAACGGAACCCCCGCCGTCATCCCGGTCTGGGAGTGGGAGAACCCGCCCGAGGACGCCGACGTATCCCGCGAGGGCCCGGACCGGATCGGGCCCGAGCACATCGAGATCCTGCGGGCCGCCCGCGCGCACTACGAGCTGATGTACCGCCGGGCGGGCGGGGTGGCCACCCGGGACCGGATCGTGCGCTTCCTCGGCAGCGAGACGGCGCCCATGCTGCGCGGCAGTTACCCCGACGCCCTCGGCCGGCGGCTGCACCGGGCCACCGGGTCCCTCGTGGCGGTGGCGGGGATCTGCGCGTACGACTCGGACGCCCACGGGCTCGCCCAGCGCTACTTCCACCAGGCCCTGCGGCTGGCCAAGGCGAGCGGCGACCGCGGGCTCGGGGCGTACGTGATCGCGCTGATCGTCAACCAGTCCCTGCACCTGCGGGAGTACCGCCAGGCGGTGGCCTTCGCCGAGGCCGCGCTGCGCGCCGCCGGCCGGCACACCACCCCGGCGCTGGCCGCCGACCTGTACGCGATGCAGGCCAAGGCCTACGCCCAACTCGGCGACACCCGGGCCGCATTGAACTGCATCCGGCACGCCGAGGCGGCGGCCGAGCGGATCACTCCGGGCGCCGAACCGGACGAGACCGGCTACGTACAGCCGGGGCTGGTCAACGTCCAGGTCGCCGAGGCGCTGCTCGGTCTGGGGGATCTCGCCGCCGCGCACGAGCAGGCGACCGCGGCCGTCGGCACCCCCGCGCACGACCGCGGCCGGGTGCACCGCCTCGCGATGCTGTGCGAGATCCAGCTGCGGCAGGGAGAGGCGGACCGGGCGGTGGCGGCCGCGGCCGAAATGGCCGAACGGGCCAAGGGGATGGAGTCCCTGCGGCTCCGCGACCGGTTGCGGGCGGTCCGCGAACAGCTGCTGACCAGCGGTTGTTCGGGCGCGGAGGAGACCGCTCAGCTCATCGACGGGGCGCTGCGCGTTCCCCTGTGACGGCTTCAACTGCTGCCATGTTGCCACCGATCCGAACGGAAGGCGGCACAACCGTGCAGTGGATGAACCTGAGTGAGCAGACCGTGTACAAGAACCGCTGGTTCGACGTGAATCTCGCCGATGTGGAACTCCCCGACGGCCGGCACCTGGACCACTTCGTGATCCGGCTGCGCCCGGTCGCCGTCGCCACGGCCGTCAACGAGGCCAACGAGGTGCTGCTGCTGTGGCGGCACCGCTTCATCACCGACAGCTGGGGCTGGGAGCTGCCCGCCGGGGTGGTCGAGGACGGGGAGTCCCTCGAGTGCGCGGCGGCGCGGGAGATGGAGGAGGAGTCGGGCTGGCGGCCCGGCCCGCTCCGGCACCTGATGACCGTGGAGCCGTCCAACGGGCTGACCGATGCCCGCCACCACCTCTACTGGGCGGACGGGGCGACGTACATCGGCCACCCCGAGGACGGCTTCGAGTCCTCGCGCCGGGAGTGGGTCCCGCTCAAGCTGGTGCCGGACATGATCGCGCGCGGGGAGATTCCGGCCGCCAACATGGCGGCCGGGCTGCTCCTGCTGCACCACCTCAGGCTCGGCCGGCCGTAGGACTCAGCCGTACGGGTAGAAGCCCGAGCCGGTCTTGCGGCCCAGGCGGCCCGCGTCGACCATCCGCTGGAGCAGCGGGGGAGCGGCGTACAGCGGCTCCTTGAACTCGGCGTACATGGAGTCGGCCACCGAGGCCACGGTGTCCAGGCCGATCAGGTCCGCCAGCTTCAGCGGGCCCATCGGGTGGGCGCAGCCCAGCTCCATGCCGTTGTCGATGTCCTCGCGGCTCGCGATGCCGGACTCGAACATCCGGATCGCGGACAGCAGGTACGGGATGAGGAGCGCGTTGACCACGAAGCCGGACCGGTCCTGGGCGCGGATCGCGTGCTTGCCCAGCACGTCCCGCACCAGGGCCTCGGCGCGCTTCACCGTCTCCTCGCCCGTGGTCAGCGCCGGGATCAGCTCGACGAGCTGCTGCACCGGGGCCGGGTTGAAGAAGTGGATGCCGATGACCTGGTCGGGGCGCGAGGTCGCGACGGCCAGCTTGACCAGCGGAATCGAGGAGGTGTTGGAGGCCAGGATCGCGTCCGGGCGGGTGATCACCTGGTCGAGGACCTGGAAGATCTCCGTCTTGACCTGCTCGTTCTCGACGACGGCCTCGATCACCAGGTCGCGGTCGGCGAACTCGCCGAGGTCGGTGGTGAAGGTGAGGCGGGCCAGGGTGGCGTCCCGCTCCTCCTCGCTGATCTTGCCGCGTTCGGCGGCCTTCATCAGGGAGTTGTGCAGCCGGGTGCGCCCGATCTCCAGGGCCTCGCCCGTGGTCTCGGCGACCTTCACCTCAAGACCGCTGCGGGCACACACCTCGGCGATGCCCGCGCCCATCTGGCCGCAGCCCACTACGCCGACGCGGGTGATGTCGGTCGGGAGGGTAGAGAGGTCCGTCACTTCGTGCCTTTCGCTGCTCATCCATCGCGGGTCCCCCGGGCTGACAGTGGTAACTGCTTTCCGGCGCCCGCCACGCCCCCCGACGTTACCCCCGACCTTGACCCCGGTGGCGGGCCGGGGCGGGCATGCTGGGCGGACGCAACGGAACGTCACGGAACGGAACGGAGTCGTCACATGGCGTACATCGGACGTCGGGGACTGCTGGCGGGGGCCGCGTGGGCGCTGGCGGCGGCCACGGGTGGCCGGGCTGCTTCGGCGCGGGCGGCGGCCTCCCCGCCCTCCCGCCATGCCGCGACCACGGAGTTCCGGGGCATGTGGATCGCCTCGGTGTCGAACGTGGACTGGCCCTCCGAGAGCGGGCTTCCGGCCGCGGAGCAGCGCAAGGAGCTGATCGGCCTCCTCGACACCGCGGTGCGGCGCCGTCTGAACGCGGTGATCCTCCAGGTCCGGCCGGCGGCCGACGCGCTGTGGCCCTCGCGGCTGGAACCCTGGTCGCAGTGGCTGACGGGGGAGCAGGGGGTGGATCCGGGCTGGGACCCGCTGGGTACGGCCGTCACCGAAGCGCACGCCCGCGGCCTGGAACTGCACGCCTGGTTCAACCCGTACCGCGTGGCCAACCACACCGACCCGGACCGGCTGGCCCCCGAGCACCCGGCCCGGCGCAACCCCGACTGGACCGTGGAGTACGGCGGCAAGATCTTCTACAACCCCGGCCTGCCCGAGGTGCGGCTCTTCGTCCAGGAGGCCATGCTCGACGCGGTCTCCCGCTACCCGGTGGACGGGGTGCACTGGGACGACTACTTCTACCCCTACCCGGTGGAGGGGGAGGAGTTCGACGACGACGCGGCCTACGAGGAGTACGGGGCGGACTTCCCCTCCCGGTCCGACTGGCGCCGCCACAACACCGACACCCTGGTCCGCGAGATGTCCGCGCGGCTGCGGGAGGTCCGGCCCGCTGCCCGGTTCGGCGTCAGCCCGTTCGCGGTGTGGCGCAACTCCGACCGGGACCCGCTCGGTTCACCCACGCGGGCGGGCCTGGGAACGTACGACGACCTGTATGCGGACACCCGCAAGTGGGTCAAGGAGGGCTGGATCGACTACATCGTGCCGCAGGCCTACTGGCACATCGGGCACCCGACCGCCGACTACGCGGACGTCGTCCCCTGGTGGGCGCGGACGGTGGCGGGCACGGGCGTGCAGCTGTACGTGGGGGAGGCGCTGTACCGCTGCGACGCGGACAGCCCCACCCCGGCCTGGCGCGATCCGGGGGAGCTGTCCCGCCACGTCACCTTCGCGAGGAAGTATCCGGAGGTCCGCGGCCACGCCTGGTTCTCGGCGAAGCACGTGGCCGCGGACCCCAATGGAGCGATGGCGCGGGTGGTCGCCGACCACTACGGATCGGCGGCGGCGCCGCGCTGATTCAGTGCTCGGACTCTCCTGGGTGGCGGACCGTGCAGTCGGGTCCGGGGGCCATCAGGGCCTCGTGACCGTCCTGGAAGCGGACCCGGTACGGGGGGGTTCCGTTCTCGCCCAGCACCTGGGTGATCTCGCCCACCTTGTCGTGCTGTCCGACGATCCTGCCGTGCTGCACCAGCTGGTCGCCCTCGGTCGCGCGCATAACTGACCTCCTCGGTGGCGGTCCGATCCGGTGCTAGCAGTTTAGGTCGTTCCGGGGCTATTTGACCCGTTGGGTGACGGCAATGCAGACGAGGACCGCGCAGGCGGCCACCGGGGCGGCGGGGGACAGGTGCTCGCCGAGCAGCGCCACCGACCAGACCAGGGTCAGCAGGGGCTGGGCGAGCTGGAGCTGGCTGGCCCGGGGTGCGCCGATCTCGGCCATGCCGCGGTACCAGACGTACAGGCCGAGGAAGGTGGAACCGGCCGCCGCCCAGATCAGGCCGGCCAGCCCGTGCCCGGTGAGGTGGACCGGCTCGTACGCGAGCCCCAGCGCGGAGCCGGCCAGGGTGAGCGGCAGGCACAGCACCAGAGCCCAGCCGATCACCTGCCAGCCGGGCAGCGTACGGGCGAGCCGGCCGCCCTCGGTGTATCCGGCGGCGCACACCAGCAGGGCGCCGAACAGGTAGGCGTCGCCGGCCGAGAGCGAGCCGCCGCTCTGGGTCGCGGTGAAGGCGAGGACCACGGCGGCCCCGGCCAGGGCGGCGCGCCAGAACCGGCGCGAGGGCCGGGCCCCGGTGCGCACCGCGGAGAGCGCGGCCGTCGTCAGCGGGAGCAGCCCGACCACCACGGCGGCGTGCGAGGTCGTGGAGGTGGTCAGCGCGAGAGTGGTGAGCAGCGGGAATCCCACGACCACCCCGGCGGCCACGACGGCCAGCCCCGCCCAGTGCTCACGGGCGGGCAGCGGGACCCGCAGGGCCAGCAGGAAGCCGCCGGCGATGACGGCCGCGAGGACGCTGCGCAGCGCGACGAGCGACCAGGGGCCGAAGCTCTCCAGGCCCCATGCGGTGGCGGGGAAGGTCAGGGAAAACGCGACGACGCCGAGTGAGGCGAGGAGGGTGCCCCGGGTGCGAGTCGGGGTCGCGAAGTCCTCAACCGCTACCGTGGTCGGCAGAGTAGCGCTATTCTGTGCTGTCATGTACGAGCGTAGCAGTGTCGCGGAACTGGCAGAATCCCTGCGGTCCGAACTCAACCGCTACTCGGTGGGTGGAAAGCTCCCGTCGAGTCGGGCTCTGGTCGAGCGCTACCGGGTCAGCCCCGTCACCGTCTCCCGGGCCCTCGCGCAGCTCGCCGCCGAGGGCCTCGTCGTCACCCGGCCCGGCGCCGGGGTCTTCCGCGCACGGCCGCGTACGTCGGCGCCCGCGCCCGGGGACACCTCCTGGCAGGAGGTCGCCCTCAGTGCCGAGGGCGCCGGTGAGATCGTCCCGCGCTCCGTGGACGCCACCGGGGTACTGAGCTCGCTGACCACCCCGCCCCCCGGGGTGATCGAGCTCAACGGCGGCTACCTGCACCCCTCCCTCCAGCCCGAGCGGGCCATGGCCGCCGCGCTGGCCCGGGCCGGGCGGCGGCCCGGGGCGTGGGGGCGGCCGCCCGTCGAGGGGCTGCCCGAGCTGCGCGACTGGTTCGCCCGGGAGATCGGCGGACCGGTCGTGGCCGCCGATGTGCTGGTCACCGCGGGCGGGCAGAGCGCGCTGGCCACCGCCCTGCGGGCGCTCGCCCCGCCCGGGGCGCCGATCCTGGTGGAGTCGCCGACCTACCCCGGACTGCTGGCCATCGCCCGCGCCTCCGGCTGCCGGCCCGTGCCGGTGCCGGTGGACGCCGAGGGGGTCCGGCCGGAGCTGCTCGCCGCCGCCTTCGAAGCCACCGGGGCGCGGGTCTTCGTATGCCAGCCGCTGTTCCAGAACCCGACCGGAGCCGTGCTGGCTCCCGGGCGGCGGGCCGAGGTGCTGCGGATCGCCCGGGCCGCCGGGGCCTTCGTCGTCGAGGACGACTACGCCCGGGCCCTGGCCCACGAGGACTGCGGGCCGCTGCCCGCCACACTGGCCGCCGAGGACGCCGACGGCGTGGTGGTGCACGTCCGGTCCCTGACCAAGGCGACCTCGCCCAGCCTGCGGGTGGGCGCCCTGGCCGCCCGGGGGCCGGTCGTGGACCGGCTGCGCGCCATCCAGGTCGTGGACAGCTTCTTCGTCCCCCGGCCGCTCCAGGAAGCCGCCCTGGAGCTGGTCGGGGCGCCCGCCTGGCCGCGCCACCTGAGGACCGTGGCCGCCGAGCTCCGCCACCGCCGGGACGTCCTGGCCGGGGCCCTGCGGCGGGAGCTGCCCGGGCTCGAACTGCCGCATCTGCCCTCCGGCGGCTACCAGTTGTGGGTGCGGCCGGGCGGCGGGGGAGACGACACCGGGTTCGTGGCAGCCGCCCTGCGCGCCGGGGTCGCGGTCACGCCCGGCCGTCCGTACTTCTGCGCGGAGCCGCCCGGTCCGCACGTCCGGCTGAGCTTCGCCGGGGTGTCGGGGCCCGGCGAGCTGGTGGAGGCGGTGCAGCGGCTGCGGGCGGGGCTGGGCGCAGACGCTTGACCAGGTGCGGCGCGCGGCCCACCATCACCGCATGCATGTTCGGGTCTCGCTCGTTGCCGCAGCCCGTGGTTCCTCGCTGCTCACCGAGCGCTTCGACGACGACCGCCCGCTCGACGGGGCAGGCTGGCACGCGGTGGAGTCCGCCGCCCCCGGCCTGGTCCCGCTGGGCGCCGCCGATCTGCGCTACTGCTCGCCCACCCCGCGCAGCAGGGCCACCGGCGAGGCGCTCGGGTACGCGCCGCTCGCCCAGCCCGCGCTCCGCGAGTGCGACATGGGCCGCTGGCGGGGGCTGACCCTCGCCGAGGTGACCGCCCGCGAGCCGGGGGCGGTGGACCTCTGGCTCACCGACCCGCGCGCCGCCCCGCACGGCGGCGAGTCGCTGCTCGCCTTCATCTCCCGGATCGGCGGCTGGCTCGACACCAGGCCGGCCGACGACGGGGGCGCGATCGTGGCGGTGGCGGAGCCCTCGGTGGTCCGGGCGGCCCTGGTCTACGCGCTGAAGGCGCCTCCGCTGACCTACTGGAACGTGGACGTGCGGCCGCTGTCCACGATGACCCTGACGGGCTGGTCGGGGCGCTGGCACCTCTCGCTTCAAGCCCCGGTGTAATGCGGTTGAGGCCCGCCCGGTGGGCTCCTAGCCTGCGGACATGACCGGAACAACGATCACCACACTGGCGGAGCGGCCCGAACTGGCGGACCGGCTCTGGGACATGCCGGACTCCTGGCCGGCCTTCGCCGAACACGATGCGCTCGCCTGGCTGCTGTATCCCCGGATGGTCGCCGAGCTGCCGGAGTACGTCCTGATCGCCACGGACGGCGACGCGGTGGTCGCCCGGGGGTTCAGCGTCCCCTTCGCCCAGCACGCGCCGGGCCGCGGCGGGGTGCTGCCCGCGCAGGGCTGGGACCGGATCCTGATGTGGGCCTTCTCCGACCTGCGGCGCGGGATCGCGCCCGACACGGTGAGCGCGATCGAGATCAGCGTCGCCACGGACCGGCAGGGCGAGGGCCTGTCCGGCCGGATGCTGGCCGCGATGCGGGAGAACGCCCGAGCCCGCGGCTTCACCGAGGTCGTGGCCCCGGTCCGGCCGAGCGGAAAGCCGGCCGAGCCGGACACCTCCATCCACGAGTACGCGTACCGCACCCGCGAGGACGGCCTCCCGTACGACCCCTGGCTGCGCGTCCACGTCCGCGCGGGCGGCGTCATCGACTCGGTGGCCCCCCTCTCGATGACGATCACCGGCTCGCTCCCCCAGTGGCGCGAGTGGACCGGCCTCCCCTTCGACACCCCGGGCCAGGTCCACGTCCCGGGCGCCCTCGCCCCGGTCCACTGCGCACCGGAGCAGGGCCACGCGGTCTACGTCGAACCGAACGTCTGGGTCCGCCACGCCCTGACCGGGTGATCCGGCAGCGCCCACGGACAGCCGCACAGGGCTTTGCATAAACGTGCGGAGATACGTATAGTCATGCCATCGACGAGGAGGGTCCGATGGCGGTACGTGTAGCGGTGGCCGGTGCGAGCGGGTACGCGGGCGGTGAAGTCCTGCGCCTGCTGCTCTCGCACCCCGAGGTGGAGATCGGCGCGCTGACCGGCCACTCCAACGCCGGAGAGCTCCTCGGCAACCTGCAGCCGCACCTCGTGCCGCTCGCGGGGCGGACCCTGGAGGCGACCACCCCCGAGGTCCTCGCCGGGCACGATGTCGTGTTCCTCGCGCTTCCGCACGGCCAGTCCGCCGCCGTCGCCGCCCAGCTCGGCGAGGACGTCCTCGTCGTCGACATGGGCGCCGACCACCGGCTCAAGGACTCGGCCGACTGGGACAAGTTCTACGGAGCCCCGCACGCCGGGACCTGGCCGTACGGGCTCCCCGAGCTGCCCGGCGGGCGCGCCGCGCTGGAAGGCGCCAAGCGCATCGCCGTCCCCGGCTGCTTCCCCACCGCCGTCTCCCTCGCGCTGTTCCCGGCGTACCAGGCGCAGCTCGCCGAGCCGGACGCCGTGATCGTCGCCGCCACCGGCACCTCCGGCGCGGGCAAGGCGCTCAAGACGCACCTGCTCGGCGCCGAGGTGATGGGCAACGTCACCCCGTACGGAGTGGGCGGAGGCCACCGGCACACGCCCGAGATGGTGCAGAACCTGTCCCCGTTCGCGGGCACCAGGGTCTCCGTCTCCTTCACCGCGAACCTCGTGCCCATGGCGCGCGGCATCCTCGCCACCTGCTCGGCCAAGGCCCTGCCCGGCACCACCGCCGAGTCGCTGCGCGCCGCCTACGAGAAGGCGTACGCCGACGAGCCGTTCGTCCACCTGCTGCCCGAGGGCCGGTGGCCGTCCACCAAGTCCGTGCACGGCTCGAACGCCGTCCACGTCCAGGTCGCCTACGACGAGTCCGCCCAGCGGATCATTGCCATCAGCGCCATCGACAACCTGACCAAGGGCACCGCAGGCGGCGCGGTCCAGAGCATGAACATCGCCCTCGGTCTCCCCGAGAGCCTGGGTCTTTCCACGATCGGAGTCGCACCGTGAGCGTCACGGCAGCACAGGGATTCACGGCAGCGGGCATCGCCGCCGGAATCAAGGCGAACGGCAACCCGGACCTGGCCCTCGTGGTCAACAACGGACCGCGCCTGGCGGCGGCGGGCGTCTTCACCTCCAACCGCGTCAAGGCCGCGCCCGTGCACTGGTCCGAGCAGGTCCTGCGCGGCGCAGCGGTCAGCGCGGTCGTCCTGAACTCCGGCGGCGCCAACGCCTGCACCGGCCCCAAGGGCTTCCAGGACACCCACGCCACCGCCGAGAAGGTGGCCGCCGTCCTGGGCGGGGAATTCAACGCCGGCGAGATCGCGGTCGCGTCCACCGGCCTGATCGGCGTCCTGCTCCCCATGGACAAGCTGCTGCGGGGTATCGACACGGCGGCCGCCGCCCTCAGCGAGGACGGCGGCGAGGCCGCGGCCGTCGCCATCAAGACCACCGACACCGTGCACAAGACGGCCACGGTCACCAAGGACGGCTGGACCGTCGGCGGCATGGCCAAGGGCGCGGGCATGCTCGCCCCGGGCCTGGCCACCATGCTCGTCGTCCTCACCACCGACGCCGACCTGGACAGCGCCACCCTCGACGAGGCGCTGCGCGCCGCCACCCGCACCACCTTCGACCGGGTCGACTCCGACGGCTGCATGTCCACCAACGACACGGTGCTGCTGCTGGCCTCCGGGGCCTCCGGCAAGGTGCCCGCGTACGAGGAGTTCGCCGAGGCCGTACGGACCGTCTGCGGCGACCTGGCCCGCCAGCTGATCGGCGACGCCGAGGGCGCCAGCAAGGACATCCGCATCGAGGTCATCGGCGCGGCCAGCGAGGACGACGCGGTCGAGGTCGGCCGGTCCATCGCCCGGAACAACCTGCTCAAGTGCGCCATCCACGGCGAGGACCCGAACTGGGGCCGGGTGCTGTCCGCCATCGGCACCACCAAGGCGGCCTTCGACCCGGACCGGCTGAACGTGGCCATCAACGGGGTCTGGGTCTGCCGGAACGGCTCGGTCGGCGAGGACCGCGACCTGGTGAGCATGAAGGACCGCGAGGTCCGCATCACCGCCGACCTGTCCACCGGCACCGAGTCCGCGGTCATCTGGGCCAACGACCTGACCGCCGAGTACGTCCACGAGAACAGCGCGTACAGCTCATGAGCACCGCGAGGAAGCACACCGCGCTGCCCAAGGCCGAGATCCTCATCGAGGCCCTGCCCTGGCTGACCCGCCACAACGGCAAGGTCGTCGTCATCAAGTTCGGCGGCAACGCCATGATCGACGAGGACCTCAAGGCCGCCTTCGCCCAGGACGTGGTCTTCCTGCGCCAGGCCGGCCTCAAGCCGGTCGTGGTGCACGGCGGCGGCCCCCAGATCAACGCCCAGCTCGACAAGCAGGGACTGATCAGCGAGTTCAAGGCGGGCCTGCGCGTCACGACCCCGGAGGCCATGGACGTCGTACGGATGGTGCTGGCGGGCCAGGTCCAGCGCGAGCTGGTCGGGCTGCTGAACCAGCACGGGCCGCTCGCCGTCGGCATGACCGGCGAGGACGCCCACACCATCACCGCCACCAAGCACAGCCCGGAGATCGACGGCGAGCTCGTCGACATCGGGCGGGTCGGCGAGATCACCGCGATCGACACCGGCGCGATCGAGGCGCTGCTGGCCGACGGCCGGATTCCGGTGATCTCCTCCATCGCGCGCAGCGCCGACGACCACCATGTGTACAACGTGAACGCGGACACGGCGGCGGCCGCGCTCGCCGCCGCGCTCGGCGCCGAGACGCTGATGGTCCTCACCGACGTCGAGGGCCTCTACGCGGACTGGCCCAACAGTGACGAGGTCATCAGCAGGCTCACCGTCAGCGAGCTGGAGAAGCTGCTGCCCGAGCTGTCCAGCGGCATGGTGCCCAAGATGGAGGGCTGCCTGCACGCCGTCCGCAACGGCGTCACCACCGCCCGCGTGATCGACGGGCGGGTCCAGCATTCGATCCTGCTGGAGATCTTCACGGACGAGGGAATCGGCACGATGGTCGTGCCCGACGGACAGGGAGGGGATCCCCGGTGACCACCGGCAACGAGGAGTACCGCACCCGCTGGCAGGGTGCGCTGACCAACAACTACGGCACTCCCGCGCTGGCCCTCGTACGCGGTGAGGGCGCCCAGGTCTGGGACGCGGACGGCAAGCAGTACACCGACTTCGTCGGCGGCATCGCGGTCAACGCGCTCGGCCATGCCCACCCGGCCGTCGTCGCGGCCGTCACCGGCCAGATCCAGACCCTCGGCCACGTCTCCAACCTCTACGCCTCCGAGCCGGTCATCGCCCTCGGCGAGCGGCTGCTCCAGCTCTTCGGCCGCCCCGGCAAGGTCTTCTTCTGCAACTCCGGCGCCGAGGCCGTCGAAGCCGCCTTCAAGATCGGCCGGCTGACCGGGCGGACCCACATGGTCGCCACCACGGGCGGCTTCCACGGCCGGACCATGGGCGCCCTCGCCCTCACCGGCCAGCCGAAGAAGCAGGACCCCTTCCTGCCGCTGCCCGGCGACGTCACGCACGTTCCGTACGGCGACGTGGAGGCGCTGCGCGCCGCCGTCACCGAGCGGACCGCACTCGTCGTCATCGAACCCGTGCAGGGCGAGAACGGCGTCGTCGTCCCGCCCGCCGGATACCTGACGGCCGCCCGCGAGATCACCCGCGCCACCGGCACCCTGCTCGTCCTCGACGAGGTGCAGACCGGCATCGGCCGGTGCGGCCAGTGGTTCGAGCACCAGGCGCACGAGGGCGTCGAGCCGGACCTCGTCGCGCTCGCGAAGGGGCTGGGCGGCGGTCTGCCCATCGGCGCCGTGGTCGCCTTCGGAGCCGCCGCCGACCTGCTCCAGCCGGGCCAGCACGGCACCACCTTCGGAGGGAACCCGGTCGCCTGCGCCGCCGGACTCGCCGTCATCGACACCATCGCCGCCGAGGGCCTGCTCGAGCAGGTCAAGGCGCGCGGCGAGCGGCTGCGCTCCGGAATCGAGGCTTCCGCGCACCCGCTGGTCTCCCACGTCCGTGGTGCGGGCCTTCTGCTGGGTATCGTGCTGACCGAGCCCCTCGCGCCTCAGGTGCAGCAGGCGGCTCAGGATGCCGGTTACCTGGTCAACGCGCCCGCCCCCGACGTCGTACGGCTCATGCCGCCGTACGTACTCTCCGAGGCCGAGGCGGACGCGTTCCTCCGGGACCTGCCCGGCATCCTCGACGCGGCCAACGGGGACGGATCCGGGGAATGAGACGACGATGAGTCAGGCGCAGGACAACGAGCAAGGCGGGCAGGCCGTCCCGCAGACCCGCACCGCCCGCCACCGCCGGATCGTGGACATCCTCAACCGGCAGCCGGTCCGCTCGCAGAGCCAGCTGGCCAAGCTGCTCGCCGACGACGGGCTGAGCGTCACCCAGGCGACGCTCTCCCGCGACCTCGACGAGCTGGGCGCGGTGAAGATCCGCAACACCGGCGGCGAGCTGATCTACGCGGTGCCCAGCGAGGGCGGGTTCCGCACCCCGCAGGCCCCGCTCGGCGAGTCGGCGAAGGAGGAGCGCATGCGGCGCCTCTCCGGCGAACTGCTGATCTCGGCGGAGGCCTCCGCGAACCTCGTGGTCCTGCGCACCCCGCCGGGTGCGGCGCAGTTCCTCGCCTCCGCGATCGACCAGGCCGAACTCCGGGAGATCCTGGGCACGATCGCGGGCGACGACACCCTGATGCTGATCAGCCGCGACCCGGCGGGCGGCCAGGCCCTGGCCGACCACCTCCTGCGCCTCGCGCAGAAGGAGGGCTAGCCCCGGACACCCCCTAGTACCGGGTCACGGCCAGGGCCCCGGACTCGGTGCCGATCGCGATGTGGGGGTGGCGGCGCGGGTTCGCCCAGCGCAGGATCTCCCGCATGGTCCGCTCCGGTACGGACACGCAACCGGCCGTCGCGCCCTTGCCGTTGACGTGCAGGAAGATCCCGGCGCCCCGGCCGCGCACCGGCTCGGCGTAGTTGAAGCCGATGACCAGGGCGTGCGCGTACTGCTTCTCGTACGTCACCAGGTGCTCCGCCTCGCCCGGCGCGCAGTGCGCGGGCAGCGGCTCCACCCAGCGGTTGTAGGCGGCGGACGCGTTGTCCTGGCACCACCACGAGCTGCCGGTCACCCGCCGGTAGCGGTACTCCGTACCCGCCGGCGCGTGCCGGATCCCGAAGGCGTACGGCAGGTCGTACAGCCCCGCCGGGGTGGTGTTCGTGCCCTGGGTCCGGGTCGCGCCCTCGGTGAGGCCGTTCGCCCCGAAGCGGGCGTCCGCGCTCCCGGCCTCGTACCAGCGCCCCGCCCGCCGGTCCCACCAGGTCAGCCGCCCGGTCGTGGAGCCGGGGGCGGGTGCGACGGCGGTGATCAGCTGGCTTCCGCCGCCGGTGTCGGCGAGCCGGGCGGGCAGCGGGGCGTGACTCTGGAAGCTCTGCGGGAGCAGGGTGGTGACGATCAGTGAGCCCGTGACGAGAGCGGTACGCAGCACATGTCAGACGGTACGGGCCGGAAGGGGCAGAGGCAGCGCAGGCAGGCCGTCGAGGCTCGTCCCGATGAAATCCTTCTTCTCGCAGTACTCGGCGAACTCCTCGTCCGTCTTGCGGCCGAAGTACTCCGCGTGGAGGGTGCGCTCGGCCTCGTACTCCATGAAGGGGACGGCGTACCCGCACGTGTCGGCGATCCGGCGGGCGTGAACGAGGATGATCGCCCGCGCGGAGGGGCCGTCGGCCTCGCCGAACAGGGCGATCAGCTCGCCCCAGCGCGGGTCGTCGCGGAAGACCGCCTCGCCCTCGCCGTGCACGCGCACGATGTTGGGCGGTCCGCTGAACGCGCACCACATGAGGGTGATGCGGCCGTTCTCGCGGACGTGGGCGATGGTCTCGGCGCCGCTGCCGCCGAAGTCGAGGTACGCGAGGGTCTGCTCGTCGATGACGACGAGGGTCCCGGCGCGGCCCTTGGGGGACAGGTTGACGTGGCCGTCACCCGCGAGCGGGGCGGTGGCAGTGAAGAAGACAGGCTGCTCCTCGATGAACTTGCGCAGCCGTCCGTCTATGCGTTCGTATTGCTTTCCCATGGTGATCAGTATCCGTCCGTCGTGGATTTCCCGGGAGGAAGTCCGAGCCGCGATCGCATCTGCCGCAGGACCCAGTCGCTGAACAGCCCCGCGCAGCAGTCCAGCAGGGCGCCGACCTCCGGGTCCCGGGCCGGCAGGGCGAGCGGCCGGTACGGGGACCAGATGCTCTGGATGTGCTGCGCGGCGATGCGCCGCAGGACCGGGTCACCGTCCGTCAGCAGCTCCACCGAGGCCCGCAATCCGGCCACACCGCCTTGCGCGTGCAGCAGCCGGTACGCGGCCCGGCGGGTGTGCGCCGGCCGGTCGGGCGCGATGCGGGCCAGCAGCCAGTCGGTGGGCAGCCGCCCGGCCGTGGCGCGCAGGCTCAGGGAGGCCTCGCGGGCCACGGCCGCCGACGGGTCGTCCAGCAGCGGGCGCAGCAGCTCGTGGTCGGTGACGTCCAGCAGCCGCAGCCCGCCCACGGCGGCGGCCCGCACCGCGTTGCCGGGGTGCGCCAGCAGCGCGCGCAGCAGCGGCGCGTCCCCGCGGCGGGCGCACTCGGCGAAGCCGGTCACGGCGTAAGGGGTGATGCTGCCCGGGTCCTCGACCAGCTCGCGGTAGTGGGCGTACGGGTCGCCGCCGTCCTGGCGGACCACCCAGCGGGCGCAGGCCCGGACCAGCCCGGAGCGGTCGGTGAGGTGCTTCCCGGCCTCGGCGGCCCGGCCGGCCCCGCGCAGGGCGGTGACCCCGGTGGCGCGAACCATCGGGAGGTGGGCGCCGACCAGGGAGTCGAAGGCCTCGTCGTCCGGCCCGTCGGCTGCCATGGCCGCGAGCGCGGCGTCCGCCCATAGCTGACTGGTCTGCGGATCCAGCTCGGCGGCGGCCAGCCGGGCGAGCTCCCGCCCCCCGAACTCGCCGCTCTCCAGCGACAGCCGCGCGGCGAACCGCCGGGTCGGCAGGTCCGGGCTCCCGCGCAGCTCGGCCCGCAGCCGCTCGCCGCGCAGCGCCGCGGGCAGCAGCTCCAGGGCCCAGGCGCCGTGCTCGCGGCGGCCCAGCCGCAGCAGGAGCGGGGTCAGCCGGCGCACCGTGCCCGCGGGGTCGGCGTCCAGCACCGCGCGCAGCACGCGCCGGGCCTGTTCCCGTACGGCCGGAACCCAGTCGGTGCAGCGGATCGCGACGAGTTCGAGCACAGGATCCGGCCCTCGGAGCGCGCCTTCGCGGACGTAGCCGTCGGGATGGCACAGCGCCACCACGTCCGCGCCGTTGTACGCGGTCCCGTACCGGAAGCGGTGGATGTCCCGTACCGCCTGGTCGAAGGCGATCCACGTCTCGGCCACGCCCTCGGGGAGCGGCACCGGGGTGTGACCGGGGTGCCCGCCGTCCATCAGGCGGTCCGCGCTCGCGTGCCCCGTCCGTATCGCCCGTTCCCGCCTCGCGCTCATGCGGCCGCCCCCTCCTGTTGTCCTTGCCGTGGAGCCTAGGCAAGGGAGCAGCCCTCGCGCCTCCGATATATCCGCTGGTCAGGTGGGGGCGACGAGGCTTGATTGACGAAACATACGGAGCAGTGCATAGTTATGCCTGTCGTTGATTGCACCGTAAGGAGAAACCCGTGGCCGAGCGCGTCGTACTCGCCTATTCAGGCGGCCTGGACACCTCCGTCGCCATCGGCTGGATCGCCGAGGAAACGGGCGCAGAGGTCATCGCCGTTGCCGTGGACGTCGGCCAGGGTGGCGAGGACCTGGACGTCATCCGCAAGCGCGCGCTCGCCTGCGGTGCGGTCGAAGCCGAGGTCGCGGACGCCAAGGACGAGTTCGCCGACGAGTACTGCCTCCCGGCGATCAAGGCGAACGCCCTCTACATGGACCGCTACCCGCTGGTCTCGGCGCTCTCCCGCCCGGCGATCGTCAAGCACCTGGTCGCCGCCGCCCACAAGCACGGCGCCTCGATCGTCGCCCACGGCTGCACCGGCAAGGGCAACGACCAGGTCCGCTTCGAGGCCGGCATCGCCGCCCTCGGCCCCGACCTCAAGTGCATCGCCCCGGTCCGCGACTACGCGATGACCCGGGACAAGGCGATCGCCTTCGCCGAGAAGGCAGACCTCCCGATCGCGACGACCAAGAAGTCCCCGTACTCCATCGACCAGAACGTCTTCGGGCGCGCCGTCGAGACGGGCTTCCTGGAGGACATCTGGAACGCGCCGATCGAGGACATCTACGAGTACACCTCGAACCCGGCCGTCCCCCGCGAGGCCGACGAGGTCGTCATCTCCTTCAAGGCCGGCGTCCCGGTCGCCATCGACGGCAAGCCCGTCTCCGTCCTCCAGGCCATCCAGCAGCTCAACGAGCGCGCCGGAGCCCAGGGCATCGGCCGGATCGACATCGTCGAGGACCGCCTCGTCGGCATCAAGTCCCGCGAGGTGTACGAGGCCCCGGGCGCGATCGCGCTGATCACCGCCCACCAGGAGCTGGAGAACGTCACCGTCGAGCGCGAACTGGCCCGCTACAAGCGGCAGGTCGAGCAGCGCTGGGGCGAGATGGTCTACGACGGCCTGTGGTTCTCCCCGCTGAAGCGGGCGCTGGACGGCTTCATCAACGAGGCCAACCAGCACGTCACCGGTGACATCCGGATGACCCTGCACGGCGGCCGCGCCGTCGTCACCGGCCGGAAGTCGGACGAGTCGCTGTACGACTTCAACCTGGCGACCTACGACTCGGGCGACACCTTCGACCAGTCCAAGGCCCAGGGCTTCATCGAGATCTTCGGCCTCTCCTCGAAGATCGCCGCGCGCCGTGACCTCGCCTGAGGCGTAACCACGGCCGAACGGACCGCCTCCCGTTACCTCCGCGACCGGGAGGCGGTTGCACATCCCACACCATGCAGTCTTGAGGAGCAGTAGCTGTGAGCAGCAACAACGGTGACGTCCGGCTCTGGGGCGGCCGCTTCGCCGACGGCCCCGCCGAGGCCCTCGCGAAGCTGTCCGCGTCGGTCCACTTCGACTGGCGCCTCGCGCCGTACGACATCGCGGGGTCCCGTGCCCACGCGCGCGTGCTGCACAAGGCGGGCCTGCTCACGGCCGATGAGCTCGAGCGCATGACCGACGGACTCGACCGGCTCGAGGCCGATGTCGCCGCGGGCACGTTCACCGGCACCATCGCCGACGAGGACGTGCACACCGCACTGGAGCGCGGCCTGCTGGAGCGGCTCGGCGCCGACCTCGGCGGCAAGCTGCGGGCCGGCCGGTCCCGCAACGACCAGGTGGCCACCCTCTTCAGGATGTACCTGCGCGACCACGCCCGGCTCATCGGCGAGCTCGTCGCCGACCTCCAGGACGCGCTGGTCGGCCTCGCCGAGACCCACGCGGACGTGGCGATGCCGGGCCGGACCCACCTCCAGCACGCGCAGCCGGTGCTCTTCGCGCACCACGTACTGGCCCACGTGCAGTCCCTGTCCCGGGACGCCGAGCGGCTGCGCCAGTGGGACACCCGGACCGCGGTCTCCCCGTACGGCTCGGGGGCGCTGGCCGGCTCCTCGCTCGGCCTGGACCCGGAGGCGGTCGCCGCCGACCTGGGCTTCGAGCGGGGCTCGGTCGGCAACTCCATCGACGGCACCGCCTCGCGCGACTTCGTCGCCGAGTTCGCCTTCATCACCGCGATGATCGGGATCAACCTGTCCCGGATCGCGGAGGAGATCATCATCTGGAACACGAAGGAGTTCTCCTTCGTGACCCTGCACGACGCCTTCTCCACCGGGTCGTCGATCATGCCGCAGAAGAAGAACCCGGACATCGCGGAGCTGGCGCGCGGCAAGTCGGGCCGTCTCATCGGCAACCTGACCGGCCTCCTGGCCACGCTGAAGGCGCTGCCGCTCGCGTACAACCGCGACCTCCAGGAGGACAAGGAGCCGGTCTTCGACTCCTGCGACACCCTCGAGGTCCTGCTGCCGGCCTTCACCGGCATGATGGCCACCCTCACGGTCCACCGGGAGCGGATGGAGGAACTGGCTCCGGCCGGCTTCTCGCTCGCCACCGACATCGCGGAGTGGCTGGTCAAGCAGGGCGTGCCGTTCCGCGTCGCCCACGAGGTGGCCGGTGAGTGCGTGAAGGAGTGCGAGTCGCTCGGCATCGAGCTGGACGAACTCACGGACGAGCAGTTCGCGAAGATCTCGGAGCACCTGACGCCCGAGGTCCGCACCGTCCTCAACGTGCCCGGCGCGCTGGCCTCCCGCAACGGCCGCGGCGGCACCGCCCCTTCGGCGGTCGCGATCCAGCTGACCGAGCTCAAGGCGGACCTGGTCATCCAGCACGCCTGGGCGGCGCACAAGCAGTAGCCGACGAGCCCGGAGGGGCGGCCGGAGCACCCGCTCCGACCGCCCCTCCGGCGTTTACGGGGCCAGGATTCCTCTCCGGCTGCCCGGTCGGCAGCTTGTTTTCTGAGTGAATGAGACGTTGACGTCTCATTCGGGTTATGCTTGTCTCATGGCCATGGATCGTGACCAGGTGCTCCGCGACGCGGCCGCCCTGCTTTCCCGCAAATCGACCGCCACGATGGACGAGGTCGCCCGCGCCGCCGGAATCGGGCGAGCGACCCTGCACCGGCACTTCGCCGGGCGCGACGCCCTCGTGCGGGCCCTCGAGGAACTCGGCATCCGGGAGTTCGAGGTGGCCTTCGACAACGCCCGCCTCGACGAGGGCACGGCGGTGGAGGCCCTGAAGCGGCTCGTCGCCGAGGCCGAGCCCAACGCCGAGCTGCTGGCCTTCCTCGTCACCGAGAACCAGCTGTTCGAGGGCGACCAGATCCACGAGGGATGGGCCCGCCTCGACGCCCGCGTCGGCGCGCTGTTCCGGCGCGGCCAGACCGAGGGTGACATCCGGATCGACCTGAGCCCCGCCTGGCTCACCGAGGCCCTCTACGGCCTCATCGGCACCTGCGCCTGGGCCGTCATGGACGGCCGGGTCGCCGCCAAGGACTTTCAGTACATGATCATCGAGCTGCTGCTCGGTGGCGCACAACGGAGTGTGGAGAAATGACCGGAACCGAGCAGCTGAGCCTGACGAAGGGGACGGAGGTCAAGAGCCCCGGGCGCTGGCTCGCGCTCTCCGTGCTCGTCCTGGCCGTGCTGCTGGTCGCGGTGGACGCGACCGTACTCGGTCTGGCCACGCCCTCGCTCAGCGAGGACCTCAAGCCCTCCGGCACCCAGCTGCTGTGGATCGGCGACATCTACTCCTTCGTCATCGCCGGACTGCTCGTCTCCATGGGCTCCCTCGGCGACCGCATCGGCCGCAAGAAGCTCCTGCTGGTCGGCGCCACCGCCTTCGGCGCCGTCTCCGTCCTCAACGCCTACGCGACCAGCCCCGAGATGATGATCGTCGCCCGGGCCCTGCTCGGCGTGGCCGGCGCGACCCTGATGCCGTCCACCCTCGCGCTGATCCGCAACATCTTCCACGACCCCAAGGAGCGCAGCCTCGCCATCGGCATCTGGGGCGCCACCGCATCGGCCGGCGCCGCCGTAGGCCCGGTCGTCGGCGGAGCCCTGCTCCAGCACTTCTGGTGGGGCTCGGTATTCCTCATCAACCTGCCCGTGATGGCCGCCCTGGTGATCGTGGGCATCAAGCTGCTGCCCGAGTCCAAGAACCCGGTCGCGGGCCCCTGGGACCTGTTCAGCGTCGGCCTCTCCCTCGTCGGGGTCATCGGCGTGGTCTACGCCGTCAAGGAACTCGCCACCCACGGCGTGACCTGGGGCGTCTGCGCCGCCGCCGTCATCGGCGCCGCCTGCCTCCACGCCTTCGTCCGCCGCCAGTTCACCCTGCCGTCCCCGCTGCTCGACATGCGGCTCTTCAAGCACCGCGGCTTCTCCGGCGCCGTCCTCGCCGACCTGCTCACCGTGTTCGGGCTCTCCGGACTGGTCTTCTTCCTCTCCCAGTTCCTCCAGCTCGTGCAGGGCCGCGACCCGCTGGAGGCGGGCCTGGCCGAACTGCCCGCCGCCATCGGCGCGGTGGTCACCGGTCTGGTCGCGGGCCGGTACGCCCGCCGGTACTCGGTGCGCTCCGTCGTCGCCGGCGGCCTCGCCGCCATCGGCCTGGCCCTCGCCGTGCTCACCGTGATCCACAAGGAGACCGGATACCCGCTGCTCGGCGCGGCACTGCTCTTCGTCGGCCTCGGCGCCGGATTCTCCTTCACCGTCACCGCCGACGTGATCCTCTCCAGCGTGCCCAAGGAGCAGGCCGGTTCGGCCTCGGCCGTCTCCGAGACGGCGTACGAACTCGGCGCCGCCCTCGGCATCGCCCTGCTCGGCTCCATCGTGACCGGCGTTTACCAGGGCTTCACCGCCCCCGCCTCGGTCGCCGGGCCCGTCGCCGACGCCGCGCACGAATCCCTCGGCGGGGCCGTCGAAGCGGCCAGGATGCTGGATCCGGACACCGCCGGGCAGATGGTGGGAGCGGCTCAGGAAGCCTTCGTGGACGGGCTGCGACTCGCCTCCGGCGTGGGCGCGGCCGTCCTCCTGGCCACCGCCGTGGCCGCCTGGTTCCTGCTCAAGGGCCAGCGGCTCCAGGGCGGCATCGAGCACTGACGCCCCACCAGAGGGTGGTGTCCCGACCGGAGTTGACAGTTCGTCGAACCGCGGGACACCATCCTGGCGATGGAGATCAACGATCTGACCCCGGCGGAGCGCCGCGTATGGGACGCCTTCCCGCGCGGGGAAGGCGTCGACTTCCGGGAGAGCCTCGACGAGGAAGCGGCCGACGGGGCCTCCTGGGGACCGGAGCGCACCGTGCGCGCCGAGGTGCTCATGGCGCTGCTGCTGAGCGGACCCAGCGTCGCCGGCCAAGTCGCCGGCCTCAAGATCAAGGGCGCCAAGGTCACCGGGAAACTGGACCTCAAGTACGCCGCGATCGACGTCCCGATGCGGATGCGCGGCTGCTGGTTCGAACGCAAACCAGGGCTCTACGGGGCACGGCTGCGCGCACTCGTCCTCACCGAGTCGTGCTTGCCCGGCCTGACCGCGTCCACCGTCCGCGTCGAGGTCGTGCTGCGGCTTTCCTGCTGCACGATCAGCGGCCCGGTGCGCCTCGCGGGGGCCCAGATATCCGGCGGCCTCTTCCTCCAGGGCGCCGTGATCGGACCGGTCGGGGGCGAACTGGCCGGCGAGGCACCGCTCCAGCTCAACCATGCCACCATCGGCACCGACATCATCGCCTTCGGGCTGACCGTACACGGCCAGACGCGGATCAACGGCGCGGTCGTCGGAGGCCAGATCAACCTCGACGACGCCCGTCTCCACACGCCCGGCGGCACCACCCTGCACGCGGAGACCGTGACCGTCGGCACCGATCTGCGGGCGATGCGCGCGCAGCTGACCGGCCGGGTCAACCTCACCGGATCCCGGATACCGGGCCAGCTCAACTTCGCGTACGCCCGGTTCGTCAATCCCGGCGGCGTGGCCCTGCGGGCCAGCAGCTGCACCGTCGGCGAGGTCTGGCTGCGGGAGTGCGACACCATCCAGGGCACGGTCAACCTGCGCCGTTCCCAGTTCGACCTGCTGCACGTGGATCCCGAGACGTGGCCGGGTACGGTGCGGCTGGCCGGGCTCAGCTACCGGGCGATGAGCCCGCACCTGCCCGCCGAGCAGCGGCTGCCTGTCCTGGAGCGCGAGGAGTCGGGCTACCTGTCGTACACCTACGAGCAGCTCGCCGCGGCCTACCGTACGGCGGGCGACGAGGGCGGCGCCCGGACGGTCCAGCTCGCCAAGCTGCGCAGGCACCGCCGCACCCTGCCCCGGCCCGCCCGGCTGTGGGGGCAGCTCCAGGACGCCACCGTCGGCTACGGCTTCCGGCCGCTGCGGGCGGTGGGCTGGCTGCTGGCCCTGCTGCTGACCGGGGCGATCGCATACGGGATCGATCCGCCGCGGCCCCTGAAGCCGGGGGAGGCCCCGGACTTCAACCCGGTGTTCTACACGATCGACCTGCTGGTGCCGATCGTCAGCTTCGGGCAGGAGTCCGCCTACGCGCCGAGCGGCTGGCACCAGTGGCTGTCGTACCTGCTGATCGTGACCGGCTGGATCCTCGCCACCACCACGGCGGCGGGCGTCAGCCGGTCACTCCAGAGACAGTAGGAGAGGAGCTACGCGGCCTTCGCCTTGGTGGCGTACATGTCCACGTACTCCTGGCCGGAGAGCCGCATGACCTCGGCCATCACCGAGTCGGTGACCGCGCGCAGCACGTACCGGTCGCGGTCCATGCCCTCGTAGCGGGAGAACTCCATCGGCTCGCCGAAGCGCACGGTGACCCGGCCCGGGCGCGGCATCCCGGCGCCGCCGGGCTGGAGCTTGTCGGTGCCGATCATCGCGAACGGGACCACGGGGGCGCCCGTCATCAGGGTGAGGCGGGCGATGCCGGTGCGGCCGCGGTAGAGCCGGCCGTCGGGGGAGCGGGTGCCCTCCGGGTAGATGCCGAAGATCTTGCCCTCTTCGAGGATCCGGCGGCCGGTCATCAGGGCCGCGACCCCGCCGTTCGCCCCGTCACGGTCGACGGGGATCATGCCGGAGCCGGTGAAGAACCAGGCCATGGCGCGGCCCTTGATCCCCTTGCCCGTCACGTACTCGTCCTTGCCGATGAAGTGGACCGTACGGTCGCACACCAGCGGGAGGATCATGGAGTCGATGAACGTGAGGTGGTTGCCCGCCAAAATCACCGGTCCGGTGCCCGGGATGTTCTCGATGCCCTCCACACGGGTGCGGAACATCAGGCGCATGACCGGTCCGACAGTGGCTTTGATGAGGCGCGTACGGAACAACGTGGGCCCTCCGGCATCGAAAAGCGGTTCTCGCACCCACCACACGGCGGTAGTGCAGGTGAGGACGATACTCGCGGGTCGGCTCTGATCGCACATCGGGTTCACGAATCGGATACGCAGTGTTGACGCACGTTTCCGCCGTGTTCCGACATGACACCCTCGCTGGAAACCCCTCCCAGCCTACGATCGGCACGCCGATTCGGGCGTTTTCGCGATGGGAAGTGGCACTCATGACACAGGCTGGGGCAGCGAGGCGCACGGTCCTCGGGGCGGCCGTACTGGCGGCGGGCACCGGCATCACCGGGCTCGCGGCGGGATCCGCCTCCGCCGCGAGCGGCGGACACGGCGAGGGCGGGTTCCGGGACCTCCCCTACCCGACGGTGATCGGCCACCGCGGAGCCAGCGGCTACCGGCCCGAGCACACGCTCGGCTCCTACCAGCTCGCCCTCGACCTGGGCGCCGACGTCATCGAGCAGGACCTCGTCCCGACCAAGGACGGGCACCTGGTGTGCCGCCACGAGAACGAGATCGGCGGCACCACGGACGTCGCCGACCATCCGGAGTTCGCGGCGCGCCGGACCACCAAGTCCGTCGACGGGGTCTCCGTCACCGGCTGGTTCACCGAGGACTTCACCCTCGCCGAGCTGAAGACCCTGCGCGCGAAGGAACGTATCCCCGCCGTCCGGCAGCGGAACACCCTCTACGACGGCCAGTGGGCGGTGCCCACCTTCGAGGAGGTCCTGCGCTGGGCCAACCGGGAGAGCCGCCGGCGCGACAGGCAGGTCTGGCTGCACGTGGAGACCAAGCACCCCAGCTACTTCCGGGCGCTGGGCCTCGGCCTGGAAGAGCCCCTCGCCAAGCTGCTGCGCCGCTACGGACGCGACCGCCACGACTCGGCCGTCTTCCTCCAGTCCTTCGAGCCCTCCAGCATCCAGCGGCTCTCCCGGCTGGTCTCGGCGCCCCGCGTGGTCCTGCTCTCCGCGGCGGGCACCCGCCCCTGGGACTTCGAACAGGCCAAGGACCCGCGCACGGTCGCCGATCTGGTCAAGCCCGAGGGCCTGAAGTGGATCGCCGGCTTCGCCCAGGGCATCGGCCCGACCATGGACCTGATCCTCCCGCGCGACGCGGCCGGCAAGCTCGGCGCCCCGACCACCCTGGTCAAGGACGCCCACGCCCAGGGTCTGCTGCTGCACCCCTACACCGCGCGGAACGAGAACAGCTTCCTGCCGGCCGATTTCCGCAAGGGCACGGATCCGGCCGCGTACGGGGACGCCTTCGCCGCCTTCCGGACCTACTTCGAACAGGGCATCGACGGCATCTTCACGGACAACCCGGACACCGGACTGCTCGCGGCGGAGGCCTTCCGCCCCGGCCGACGCCCCGTCAACCGCTGAGCGGAGCTTCCCGAACGAGTGGGACGCGCCCGGCGGGGAAACCGCCGGGCGCGCCCCACTCGTCCCGCCCGGCATGGACCTGCTGAAGGCTGACCTCTTTGAGAAGCTCGGCCCGCTGCTCTCCGCCGAGGCTGCCGCGGAAGCCCCGGGCACCGGAGTTGACCCGGCCGACCTGGAACAAGCCGTCTGGGTCAGGCTGCTGGAGAGCGGCCCGCGCGAACCCGACCCCACCGGCCGTGCCCGCTGGCTGCGCCGGGCGGTGCGCGCCGAGGCCCGGCTCGCCCGGCGGCGGGCGCGCCGCGAGATCCCGTATGACCACCGTCATCCCTCCGCGGACGACCACGGCCATCCCTCCGTGGACGGCCACCGGCGTCACCGCGCGGACGGCGCGGCCCCCGCGGACGCGGGCGGCGTACCGGAGGACGTCCTCCTGAACGGAGAGGACAACCGGGTTCTCCGGTCGGCGGTCGCCCGATTGCCCGGACGCTGCCCGGAGCTCATGAAGGCATTTCTTTCGCCCAGAGACCTCACTTACCGTGAAATCGCAGGAGAGTTGGGTATCTCACAAGGAAGTTTGGGGCCCGTCCGTTCCCGTTGCCTGGGATGTCTGCGCAGAATGCTGGCTGCAGAGGTTGCGGCTCCTGGCCTGTGGGGAAAGGAGCGGTAGACCATCGGGCTACCAGGTGAGCGGGAGGCATGCGCACATGGGCATGAGCGTGACCATTTCGGCGGCGGCTGCCGAGGACGCTGAGCAGATCTTCAAACTGCAGTACCTGGCCTTCCAGCGCGAGGCCGAGCTGTACGGCAACTACCTCATCCAGCCGCTCACCCAGTCCCTGGACTCCCTCAAGGCGGAGCTGGCGACGGACACCGTACTGGTGGCCCGGCTCGGCGACGAGGTCGTCGGCACCGTGCGCGGCAGCGTCGACGAGGACGGCACCGGGAAGATCGCCAAGCTGTGCGTCCACCCGCGGCTGCAGGGCCACGGTCTCGGCGCCCGCCTGCTGAGCGCGGTCGAGGAGGCCCTCGCGGGACCCGGCACGACCACCCGCTTCCGTCTGCACACCGGGCACAAGAGCGAGTCCAACCTGCGGCTCTACCGCAAGGCGGGCTACACGAAGGTCGGCGGCCGCACGGCCTCGGACGGCGTGCAGCTGGTGATCCTGGAGAAGGACGCCAAGGACGCCACCGACTTCGCGGTCAGTGCCTAACCCTTTTTGCGCAGCCAGAGCATCCCGGTGATCGGCAGGATCACCGGGATGAACAGGTAGCCCATCCCGAACTGCGACCACACGGTCGCGTCGGGGAAGGAGTCCGGGCGCACCAGGGTCCAGGTGCCCACCGTCAGCACGCCGGCCAGCTCGGCGGCGCAGCAGGCCAGCGCCGCCTTGCGGGCCGTCTCCCCGCCGCGCACCAGCGAGTACGTGATGAACGCGTAGGCCAGGGCCGCCGCGGCGGACAGCGAGTACGCCAGCGGCGCCCGGTCGAACTCGGTGGAGATCTGGTAGGCCGACCGCGACACCGCGCCGACCACCATCACCCCGTACAGCCACACCAGGAGCAGCCCGGGCCCGGAGACGAGCCGTGTGCGCCCGGCGGGAGTGGCGGTCGTCGTGTCAGGCACCGGTGGTTCCCCAGATGTCGTAGAGCCGTACTTCGAGGACGGCGAGGACGACCGCGCCCGCGGCCACCGTCACCGAACCCCACTTGGTCCGCTCGGTCAGCGAGAGCATCCCGGCGGCCGGTACCGCCGCGAAGGCGCCCAGCAGGTACGCCACGAAGATCACCGTGCCCTCGTCGGGCTTCTCGCCCCGGGCCAGCATGACCAGGCCGATCACCAGCTGGGCCAGGACCAGTACCGTCACCACGGCCATGCCGATGAAATGCCAGTCCTTGGTCGGCTGGTCCCGCCATGCGGCGTGGCCGCACCAGGCGGCGAGGGCGAGTGCGGCCACACCTATGGCGACCGTCAGGGCGTCGAGCATGCAGCGAGGGTATTACGGGCCGAAAGACCCGATGCGCGCGCCCCTGGGCGGGCGGCCGGCATCCGGACCGTGGCCTTGACCACAACGGACACCGCCGCCGAACTCCGCGCGGACGTGGTCGTACGGCACCTTTCGGCGGTGTCGGTGCAGGTCAGCGAGGGGGGTCTGACCATCGGGACGGACGGCTGTCAGCGACCGGTGTTGTCCGGTATGTGGCTGGTTTCCGTCCGCTATTCGGACATCGTTGATCGGTGAAGCGACATGTCTGCTTTACTGGGGCCCATGACCACGACGAGCAGCCGCACCCTTGCGACCGAGGCGACGATGACGCCCGGTGCTCGTTGTATGTGTCGAATGCGCGCCTTCTGAGGGCCCCCTTCCGCACGCCTCGCGCCCCGAAGCGAGACCGGCCGAGCCCGTCCGTGCAACCCGGACCGCTCCTGCCCCGCGCACGCGTCGACGCCATCCCTTCATGACGGTTCGACCCGTATCGCGTCCCCAGATGTTTGCCCCGTGCCCGGCACCCCGCTGCGCCGTGCACTCGACAGCGACGGAATTCCTGTGATCACCACATCGGGCCTCACGAAGGTCTACCAGTCCCGTGGCCGCGAGGTCACCGCCCTGGACGGCGTGGACCTCCACGTCCGCGAGGGCGAGGTCTACGGAGTCATCGGCCAGAGCGGCGCCGGCAAATCCTCCCTGATCCGCTGCGTGAACCTGCTCGAGCGGCCCACCACCGGCACCGTGAGCGTCGACGGCGTCGACCTCACCGCACTCGCCGGCCGCGGCCGCCGCGCCGGCAAGGAACTGCGCGAGGCCCGCAGCCGCATCGGCATGGTCTTCCAGCACTTCAACCTGCTGTCCTCGCGCACCGTTCAGGGCAACATCGAGCTGCCCCTGGAGATCCTCGGCGTCTCCGGCCGCGAGCGTTCCCGCAAGGCCCTGGAACTCCTGGACCTGGTCGGCCTCGCCGACAAGGCCAAGGCCTACCCCACCCAGCTCTCCGGCGGCCAGAAGCAGCGCGTCGGCATCGCCCGCGCCCTGGCCGGCGACCCCAAGGTGCTGCTGTCCGACGAGGCCACCAGCGCCCTGGACCCCGAGACCACCCGCTCCATCCTCCAGCTGCTGCGCGACCTCAACCAGCAGCTCGGTCTCACCGTGCTGCTCATCACGCACGAGATGGACGTGGTCAAGTCCGTCTGCGACTCGGCCGCCCTGATGAAGCGCGGCAAGATCATCGAGTCCGGCACCGTCGCCCAGCTGCTCGCCACCCCCGGCTCCGAGCTCGCGGGCGAACTGTTCCCGGTCACCGGCGCCGCCACCGGCCCCGACCGCACGGTCGTCGACGTCACCTTCCACGGCGAAACCGCCGCCCAGCCGGTCATCTCGCAGCTCTCGCGCACGTACAACATCGATATCTCGATCCTCGGCGCCGCGATGGACACCGTCGCCGGGCGCCAGATCGGCCGCATGCGCATCGAGCTGCCCGGCCGCTTCGAGGACAACGTCGTACCCGTGGGCTTCCTGCGCGAGCAGGGCCTCCAGGTCGACGTCGTCGACGCGGCCGACGAGGCCGACGAGATCGACAACGAACTGGCCGCGCTGGTCAAGGATGGTGCGAAGTGACCTGGTCCGAGATGCAGCCCCTGCTCACCCAGGGCACCTACGACACCCTCTACATGGTGCTGTGGTCCACCCTGGTGACCGTCCTGGGCGGACTGCCCATCGGCATCCTGCTGGTCCTCACCGACAAGGGCGGCCTCCTGCAGAACCGGCCGCTCAACAAGGTGCTCGGCGTGATCGTGAACATAGGCCGCTCGCTGCCGTTCATCATCCTGCTGATCTTCCTGATCCCGGTCACCACCGCGGTCGTGGGCACGTTCATCGGCCCCACCGCCATGATCGTCCCGCTCGCCATCGGCGCCATCCCCTTCTTCGCCCGGCTCGTCGAGACCGCCGTCCGCGAGGTGGACCACGGCCTGATCGAGGCCGTCGAGTCCATGGGCGGCGGCATCCCCACCCTCGTCGGCAAGGTGCTCCTGCCGCAGGCCCTGCCCTCCCTGGTCGCCGGTGTCACCACGACCGTGATCACCCTGGTCGGCTACTCCGCCATGGCCGGCGCGGTCGGCGGCGAAGGCCTCGGATCCAAGGCCATCACCTACGGCTTCCAGCGCTTCGAGACCGGATTCATGGTCGCCACCGTCGTCGTCCTGATCGCCGTCGTCACGGTGATCCAGCTGGTCGGCGACGGCGTGGTCCGACTCCTGGCCCGCCGCGGCCGGACAGCCTGAGCAGTTCCGGGCTCACAAGACTTTTTCTCCCCCAGAAAGCCCGCACTTGTCGTGCTTGGGCCACCACCCTGTAAATGCAAGAAAGGCACTCTTCGTGCGTAAGAACATCAAGCTCACCGCCCTTGCCGCCACCACCACCGCGCTCGCCCTCGGCCTCACCGCCTGCGGCAGCTCCTCGGACCCGTCCTCCACCAAGGCCGACGGCGGCAAGACCGACGAGAGCAAGCCCCTGGTGATCGCGGCCTCCCCGAGCCCGCACGCCGACATCCTGAACTTCGTCAAGGACAAGCTCGCGGCCAAGGAAGGCCTCAAGCTGGAGGTCAAGGAGTTCACGGACTACGTCCTGCCGAACACCGCCACCGAGCAGGGCCAGGTCGACGGCAACTACTTCCAGCACAAGCCGTACCTCGACGACTTCAACAAGAAGAACAACACGCACATCGTGCCCGTCGTGAACGTGCACCTGGAGCCCCTCGGCCTCTACTCCAAGAAGGTCAAGGCCCTCACCGACATCAAGGCCGGCCAGACCATCGCCGTCCCCAACGACACCACCAACGAGGGCCGCGCGCTCCAGCTGCTCGCCGCGAACAACCTGATCACCCTCAAGGAGGGTGTCGGCACCGGCGCCAAGCTGTCCGACATCACCGACAAGAAGGGCCTGGAGTTCAAGGAGCTGGAGGCCGCCACGGTCCCGCGCGCCCTGAACGACGTGGACGCCGCCGTCATCAACGGCAACTACGCCATCGAGGCCAACCTCTCGCCCGCCAAGGACGCCCTCCTCCTGGAGAAGGCCGAGGGCAACCCGTACGCGAACTTCCTCGCGGTCAAGGACGGCAAGCAGACGGACCCGCGGGTCCAGAAGCTCGCCAAGCTCCTGAACTCCGACGACGTCAAGAAGTTCATCGAGGAGAAGTACCAGGGCTCGGTCATCCCGGCCTTCGGTACCCCGGCCTCCTGAGCCGGCCGGTCAGGCATTTCGGCCCCGCACGCTCCTGTCGGCGCGCGGGGCCGAGCTCTGCCCGCTTCCGGGCAACCCGGCCCTGCACTTCCTCAGGTCCATGCTGCATGCTGTGGCCTACGACCCGCACAAACGGTCCCGCACCACGGTCTCAGGCATGGAGCTGCGCATGACTACCACCTTCCCGGACGTCACCATCAGCACGGACCGGCTGGTGCTGCGCCCCTTCGAGGAAGAGGACGTCACCGCACTCACCGAGATGATGAACGACGAGAGCGTCACCGCCTGGACCTCGGTACCGCACCCCTACACCCGGGCCGACGCGTACGGCTGGGCCACCCGCCTCTCGCACACCGAGCGCACCGAGGGCCGCGGCATCGTCTTCGCCGTCACCGAGTTCCTCACCCAGCGCCTCGTCGGCATCGTCCACCTCCAGAACACCAACTGGCGCACCCGCGCCACCGAGGTCGGCTACGTGACCGCCCCCTGGGCCCGCGGCGAGGGCTACGCCAGCGAGTCCGTACTCGCCGTCACCCAATGGCTCTTCCGCGACCAGGGCTTCGAACGCCTCGAACTGCGCACGGCCGCCGACAACACCGCCTCCCAGCAGGTGGCCCAGAAGATCGGCTGCATCAGCGAAGGGGTCCTGCGCAACGCCTGGATAGTGCGCACGCAGTCGGCCGACGGCAGCTGGGGCGACACCCGCACCGACGTCATCGTCTGGAGCCTCGTGCCCGAGGACCTCGACGACGCGGACGGCTACGGCGAGTACGACGGCTACGACACCTACTCCGTCGACTGCGCTGACAGCGCTGTGAGCGCTCACAGAGCCGACGGCGCCGACCGGGAACTGACCCGATGACCAGGTAGTCTCACCGTGCCCGACCCCCTGGACGAAGCTTCGCCCTCCCCCAGCCGCCTCTCCCAGACTCCGTCCGGGGGGACCCCCAGGGCGGTGCCCCCTCCCAGACCAGGAGACTGACGACGATGGCCGACCGGGTCACGGTGATCGGCTGGGACGGCTCGCCCCTGACCGCGGCCGCCCGGTCCGCGCTCTCCGCCGCAACCCTGGTGGCGGGCGCCGCCCACCATCTCGCGCTCCCCGAGGTCCCGGCCACCGCCGAACGGATCCGCCTCGGCAGCCTCGGCCTCGCCGCCCGCCGCATCGCCGGCCACCGCGGCAGCGCCGTCGTCTTCGCCGACGGCGACCCCGGCTTCTTCGGCGTCGTACGCACCCTGCGCGCCCCGGAGCACGGCCTGGAGGTCGAGGTCGTCCCGGCCGTCTCCTCCGTCGCCGCCGCCTTCGCCCGCGCCGGGATGCCCTGGGACGACGCCCAGGTCGTCGTCGCCCACCCCCGCACCCTGCGCCGCGCCGTCAACGTCATCCGCGCCCACGGCAAGGTCGCCGTCCTCACCTCGCCCGGCGCCGGCCCCGCCGAACTCGCGCTGCTCCTCGAGGGAGTCCACCGCACCTTCGTCATCTGCGAGGAGCTCGGCACCGACAGGGAACAGGTGAGCGTCCTCACCTCCGACAAGGCCGCCGACCACACCTGGCGCGACCCGAACGTCGTCATCGTCATCGGCGGCGGGGGCACCGGACAGACCCTGGCCGCCGAACCGGGCTGGCTGCTCGGCCAGAGCCCGGAGCGGAACCGGTCCGCCGACCGCGGCTGGGCCCGGCCCCAGGCCGACACCGGAGAAGGGGAGTCCGCGCAGCTGCGTGCCGCACAGCTCGCCCGGCTCGGCCCCCGCACCGGCGACCTCGTCTGGGACATCGGAGCGGGCTCCGGCGGCGTCGCCGTGGACGCCGCCGCACTCGGCGCCGCCGTCATCGCCGTCGACGCCGACCCGCAGGCCTGCGAACGCGTAACTGCCGCCGCCCGCAAGCGAGGAGTACAGCTCCAGGTCGTCGCCGGGCGCGCACCCCACGTACTGGAGAACCTCCCCGAACCCGACGTCGTACGCGTCGGCGGCGGGGGAGCCGCGGTCGTCGCGGCCGTCGCCGACCGCCGCCCCGAACGGATCGTCAGCCACGCCTCCACCCGCGACGAGGCGGAGGCCATCGGCCGCGCACTCACCGAACACGGGTACGCCGTGGAGTGCGCGCTGCTCCAGTCCGTGGGCCTGGACACCCGCACCTGGGCCGAACAGGAGCGTTCCGTCGTCTTCCTGCTGGCCGCCGAACGCCCCGTGGCCCGCTGACGGCAGGGCCGGGGTAGGCTGGCCGATCGTCGTACTGCCCTGGACGATTCGGGCATCACGGCACGGGATGACGCGCGACGTGGCGCAGTCCACAGTGGACCGTGGCGGTTATGGCCGTCATGGTGGCGAACGGGCGCGACAATGCTTAGTGGTTGTCGCGCAGGCGCACGTGAGGCAAGGGTGCCGCACGGCAACCCGCACGGAAATCCGCTCGGCGGGCTCATGGGCGACCGGGCGATCGAAGAGGCAACACCGATGGGCGAGGGGTACGCATGACTGACACCGGCCAGGTCCCGGGCGAGGGTCACCCGGACAACGCGGGCATGGTGGATCAGCAGGGCATCCCCGCTCCGGTCCAGCTCCCGCCACCGCTTCCGGCCGGCTACGCCTTCCAGGACCTCGTGGACGACCCGGCCGGGCCGGAGGACGAGGAACTGCTGCTGATGCCGAGCGGCCAGGGCGCGTGGAGCGACCCGCAGGTCGTCCCGCCGGCCCCCGCCTTCCCCGTCGAGCAGCCCCCGCATGCCGAGCTTCCGAACTACGCGGACGCGCCGTACGGGGCCGAGCCGGCGTACCCGCAGCCCCCGGTCTACAACGAGCCGGCCGCGTATCCCGAATTCCCGTCCTACGGCGCCGGCGCCCACGAGACCGGCGGCCGTGACTCCGGTGCGCTCGACCTCGGCGGGCTCGTCGTCCCCCCGCCCGCGGCCCCGGCCGCCGTCGCCCCGGCCGCTCCGGTCCGGCGTCCGCTGCACATGGGTCCGCCCGTGCCCGATGCCACCGGCGGAGTCGTACGGTCCCTCGCGGACCGGGGACCGGCCGCGGCGCCGGCCCCGGTGCCGGTGCACCAGCCCGGGCCGGCCACGGGTCCCGAGTACCTGGACTTCCAGGCCGCGGCCCCCGCGCCGCAGCTGAGTGAGATCCCGCCACAGGCCGGCGCCCCGTGGACCCCGGAGCCGATGCCGGCGCCGGTGGCAGCCGAGGCCCCCGCGGCCCCCGAGCCCGAGCCGCAGCCCGAACCCCAGCCCGAGCCGGTCGTCGTACCGGAGCCGGAGCCGGTCGTGGCGGTCGCCCCGGAGCCGGAGCCCGCGCCCGCGGTCGAACCGGAGCCCGTACCGGCCCCCGTGGTGGTCGAGGCCGTCGCTCCGGAGCCGGAGCCGCAGCCGCAGCCCGAGCCGGAGGCCGCCCCCGTGGAAACGGCGGTTCAGCCCACCGAGCCCGAGCCCGCGCCCGTACCCGAGCCGGTCGTCGTGCCGGAGCCGGAGCCGGTACCCGTAGCGGTACTGGCCGAGCCGGTGGCCGTACCCGTCCCCGTCGTCGCCGAGCCGGTCGTAGTGGCCGTGCCCGAGCCCGTCGCGGTGGAGCCCGAGCCCGTACCGGCCCTGCCCGAGCCCGAGCCGCTGGCCGCCGAGGCCGAGGTGGCGGTCCAGCCGCAGTCCGAGCCCGCGCCCGTGGCCGCCGTACCGGCCGAGCCCGCGGCAGGCGACCCGGCTCCCGCCTACGAAGACGCCGAGCGCGAGGCCGTCCTGCGCGTCATGCGCGAGCGCCGCGACATCCGCAAGGGCTTCCGCACCGACCCCATCCCGCACGAGGTGCTGCTCCGCGTCCTGGAGGCGGCCCACACCGCGCCCAGCGTCGGCCACTCCCAGCCCTGGGACTTCGTCGTCATCCGCTCCGCCGAGACCCGCCGGACGATGCACGAGCTCGCCCAGCGCCAGCGCGAGGCCTACGCGAACTCCCTGCCCAAGGCCCGGGCGAAGCAGTTCAAGGAACTCAAGATCGAGGCCATCCTCGACACCCCGGTGAACATCGTCGTCACCGCCGACCCCACCCGCGGCGGCCGCCACACCCTCGGCCGGCACACCCAGCCGCAGATGGCCCCCTACTCCTCGGCCCTCGCCGTCGAGAACCTCTGGCTCGCCGCGCGCGCCGAAGGCCTCGGCGTCGGCTGGGTGAGCTTCTTCGACGAGCGCGAGATGGTCCGTGAGCTCGGCCTGCCGGAGCACCTCGAGGTCGTCGCGTACCTGTGCGTCGGCTACGTCGACGAGTTCCCGGAGGAGCCCGAGCTGGCCCAGGCCGGCTGGTCCCAGCGTCGGCCGCTCTCCTGGGTCGTCCACGAGGAGACGTACGGGCGCCGCGCGCTGCCCGGCGAGGAGCCGCACGACCTGCTCTCGGAGACCGTCGCAAGCATCCGCCCGCTCGACGCGAAGGCGCTCGGCGAGGCGTGGGAGCGGCAGAAGCGCATGACCAAGCCCGCCGGGGCGCTGGGCATGCTCGAAATCATCTCGGCCCAGCTCAGCGGCCTCTCCCGGGTCTGCCCGCCGCCGATCCCGGAGCCCGCCGCCGTCGCGATCTTCGCCGGTGACCACGGCGTGCACGCCCAGGGCGTCACCCCGTGGCCGCAGGAGGTCACCACCCAGATGGTGGCCAACTTCCTGGGCGGCGGGGCGGTCTGCAACGCCTTCGCCAACCAGGTCGGCGCCGAGGTCTGCGTGATCGACGTCGGTGTCGCGGGCGACCTGCCCGCCACCCCCGGTCTGCTTCCCCGGAAGGTCCGTCCGGGCACGGCCGACCTCTCCGTCGGCCCGGCGATGACCCGCGAGGAAGCGATCGCGGCCATCGAGGTCGGCATCGAGACCGCTCGAGACCTGGTCGCGGCGGGCAACAAGGCCCTGCTCACCGGTGAGATGGGCATCGCGAACACCACGGTGTCCGCCGCGCTGATCTCGGTCTTCACCGGGGTCGACCCGGCCGAGGTGACCGGCCGCGGCACCGGCATCAACGACGAGACCCACGCCCGCAAGGTCGACGTCGTACGCCGCGCCCTGGAACTCCACCAGCCGGACCCGGCGGACCCGATCGGCGTCCTGGCGGCCATCGGCGGCCTGGAGCACGCTGCGATCGTCGGCCTCCTCCTCGGCGGAGCCTCCCTGCGTACGCCGGTCATCCTGGACGGTGTCAGCGCGGGCGCGGCCGCCCTGGTGGCCCGGGCCATCGCCCCCGAGTCGCTGTCGGCCTGCATCGCGGGCCACCGCAGCGCGGAGCCGGGCCACGTGGCGGCCCTGAACAAGCTTGGCCTGCGCCCCCTGGTCGACCTCGACCTCCGCCTCGGTGAGGGCACGGGCGCCCTGCTGGCCCTCCCCCTGGTCCAGAGCGCGGCCCGCGCGATGCACGAGGTCGCCACCTTCGACTCGGCCGGAGTCACCGAGAAGTAACCGCTGCGCGGGGCCTCCCCCACCCCGCCCCTTCCCGAAACCGGGCTCCGCCCGGACCCGCGCCTCAAACGCCGGCGGGGCTGAAATTGCCGCTGCGCGGCAATCCAGCCCCAGCCACATCCAGCCCCGCCGGCGTTTGAGGGGTGGGGGTCCCCCCGGACGGAGTCTGGGGGAGGGTCTGGGGCGGAGCCCCAGGGGCCCGCCAGGGCCTTGCCCCTGCCGGGACCCCCGCCCCCGCGGGTCGTATCGTGGACCCGGACACCGGAAACCGCACGTCAGTACCCCCGCCGCTCCAGCGCCGCAGCGGCACGCTCGCAGAGAACCACCGCCGCCACCCAGGAGCCGCACCGCCATGGCTGAACACCCCGCGTACCCCGTCGGTCTCAGACTGGCCGGCCGCCGTGTCGTCGTCATCGGCGGCGGACAGGTCGCCCAGCGCCGCCTCCCCGCGCTGATCGCGGCCGGCGCCGAGATCGTCCTCGTCTCGCCCTCCGCCACCCCCTCCGTGGACGCCATGGCCGAGACCGGGGAGATCCGCTGGGAGCGCCGCCGCTACGAGGACGGCGACCTCGCCGGCGCCTGGTACGCGCTCATCGCAACCCGGGACCGCGAGGCCAACGACCGCGCCTCCGCCGAGGCCGAGCGCGAGCGGCTGTGGTGCGTCCGCGCCGACGACGCCGAGGCCGCCACCGCCTGGACCCCGGCCACCGGCCGCGTGGAGGGCGTCACCGTCGCCGTACTGAGCGGCAACGACCCCCGCCGCTCCGCCGCCGTCCGTGACGCCGTCGTCGAGGGGCTGCGCGACGGCACCCTCACGGCCGCCCGCCCGCACACCCCCGGCGTCTGGCTCGTCGGGGGCGGCCCCGGCGACCCCGACCTCATCACCGTGCGCGGCCGCCGCCTCCTCGCCGAGGCCGACGTCGTGATCGCCGACCGGCTCGGCCCCCGCGACCTGCTCGACGAGCTCCCCCCGCACGTCGAGGTCATCGACGCCGCGAAGATCCCGTACGGCCGGTACATGGCCCAGGAGGCCATCAACAACGCCCTGATCGAGCACGCCAAGGCCGGCAAGGCCGTGGTCCGGCTCAAGGGCGGGGACCCGTACGTCTTCGGCCGCGGCATGGAGGAGCTCCAGGCCCTCGCCGAGGCCGGCATCCCCTGCACCGTCGTCCCCGGCATCTCCAGCTCCATCTCGGTGCCCGGCGCCGTCGGCATCCCGGTCACCCACCGGGGCGTGGCCCACGAGTTCACCGTGGTCAGCGGCCACGTCGGTCCCGACGACCCGCGCTCCCTCGTGGACTGGGCCTCCCTCGCCAAGCTCACCGGCACCCTCGTCATCCTGATGGGCGTCGACAAGATCGGCTCGATCGCCGAGGCCCTCGTACGGCACGGGAAGTCCGCCGAGACCCCGGTCGCCGTGATCCAGGAGGGCACCACCGCCGCCCAGCGCCGGGTGGACGCCACCCTCGCCACGGTCGGCGAGACGGTCCGGGTCCAGGAGGTCCGCCCGCCCGCGGTCATCGTCATCGGCGAGGTCGTCACGGTCAACGCGCCTTCCCCCACCACCAGCGCCTGACAGGCCGTTGGCACCGCACCCAGGACAAGGCAGTATCACCCTGTGGCTGATCTCATCACCGTCGAGGATCCCGACGACCCGCGCCTGCGCGACTACACGGGCCTGACCGACGTCGAACTCCGGCGCAGGCGCGAGCCCGCGGAAGGCCTTTTCATCGCCGAGGGCGAGAAGGTCATCAGACGGGCCAAGGACGCCGGGTACGAGATGCGCTCGATGCTGCTCTCCGCCAAGTGGGTCGACGTCATGCGCGACGTCATCGACGAACTCCCCGCCCCGGTCTACGCCGTCAGCCCGGAGCTCGCCGAACGCGTCACCGGCTACCACGTGCACCGCGGCGCCCTCGCCTCCATGCAGCGCAAGCCGCTGCCGACGGCCGAGGAACTCCTCACCACCACCCGCCGCGTCGTCATCATGGAAGCGGTCAACGACCACACCAACATCGGGGCCATCTTCCGCAGCGCCGCCGCCCTCGGCATGGACGCGGTACTGCTGTCGCCCGACTGCGCGGACCCGCTCTACCGCCGCTCGGTGAAGGTCTCCATGGGTGCGGTGTTCTCCGTCCCCTACGCCCGCCTGGACGCCTGGCCCAAGAGCCTGGACTCGGTCCGGGAGGCCGGCTTCAAACTGCTGGCCCTCACCCCGCACCAGAAGGCCTCGCCGATCGACGTGGCCGCACCGCAGTCCCTGGAGCGGGTCGCGCTGATGCTCGGCGCCGAAGGCGACGGCCTGTCCACGCAGGCGCTGGTCGCCGCCGACGAGTGGGTGCGCATCCCCATGGCACACGGCGTGGACTCGCTGAACGTGGGCGCCGCCGCCGCGGTGGCCTTCTACGCCGTGGCCCAGGGCCGCGAGAGCGCGTAGCGGCTGCGTACGCCCCGGGTCAGAGCTTCTGGGCGGCGGCGATGCCCAGGGCCACGATCAGCGTCACCACGACGAACACGATCAGCCGCTGCCGCATCAGCTTGGGGTCCGGCCGCGAAGGCCGCCGGCCCGTCCCCGTCGTACGGGGGCCCGGGCGGCCGCCCGTACGCCCCGCCGTCGGCCGGGAGGACGGGCCGCCCGGGGTGCGCGGATTGCGGGAGGACGAGGGCCGCGAGTGCGGTCCGCTCTGCGGCCCGCCCTGGGCCCGGGGCGTGGTGGAGCCGCCGGTACGGCGCTCCGTGCGCTGGTCGGCGTAATCCTCCGTGAGCCGCCCGGTCGGCCGCTCGACGCGGGCGCGCTGCGCCGGCGGGCGGCCGTCGGAAAGGCCCTGCGCCTCGCGGGCCGCGATCTCCTTGAGCCGCATCGACAGCTGGAGCGTGCTGGGCCGCTCCTCGGGATCCTTGGCCAGGCAGGCCTGTACGAGGGGCGCGAGCGCGTCCGGGACCCCGACGAGGTGGGGCTCCTCGTGCACCACCCGGTACAGCATGACCTCGGAACTGCCGTGCCCGAAGGGCGAGTCCGCCGTCGCCGCGTAGGCGAGCGTGGCGCCGAGGGCGAAGACGTCCGTGGCGGGGGTGACGGCGGCGCCGCGCACCTGTTCGGGCGCGAGGAAGCCGGGGGAGCCGACGGCCGTTCCCACGTGGGTGAGCGTGCTCGCCCCGGTGGCCCAGGCGATACCGAAGTCGATGATCCGCGGTCCCTTGGGGGACAGAAGAATGTTCGAAGGCTTGAGGTCCCGGTGGACGACCCCCGCCTCGTGCACGGCGACCAGGCCCTCGGAGAGCGCGGCGCCGATGGCGGCGATCTGCGCGGCGGTCAGGGGGCCTTCCTCGGCCACCTTGTCGTGCAGGGAGGGCCCGGGTACGTACTGGGTGGCGAACCAGGGCCGCTCGGCCTCCAGATCCGCCGCCACCAGGCGTGCGGTGCACCCGCCCCGGATGCGGCGGGCGGCGGACACCTCGCGGGCGAACCGGGAGCGGAACTCCTGGTCCTCGGCCAGATCAGGCCGGATGACCTTGAGCGCGACGCGCTGCCCGCGCCGGTCCGATCCCAGGTAGACCACGCCCATGCCGCCGGCGCCGAGCCGCCGGTGCAGTCTGAACGAGCCGACGACACGCGGGTCCTCGCGCCGGAGCCGCATCATCGCCATGTCCACCCCGCTGACCGGTCGTCCTGTTGACGTGGCACAGCTTACGGACCATCCGGCATGTGCGCTCAGAGGCCGCGCCCTCGCCGGGGGATTCGATTGTCAGTGCGCAGCAGCACACTTGAGGGGTCTTCAGCTATCCGCCCCGGTCCGAGCCCCGGAGCGGCCCGCGGGATCAATGGGGCCTTCGGGCAAGGGGGTTGGGCGATCACGGCCGTCCGCGCCCGGCCTGTCCGCGCCCGTACGACGCACACCGGCGAGTCGATCTTGCCCACGCCTCGTCGGCGGACACGCATGAACAGGGAGTGACGGAAGTGAGCGAAGTCACCACCCTCCGCTGACCCCCTCCGGGAAGACCCCGACGCCGGGGGAGCGGTCTCCACCCAGGGGAGTACGCCGACCGCGGTCCGTCATCCTCCTGGAGGCCCGCCAATGGGTACGAGGGCATGAGGCCAGCGACCCTGCGCGCGCCTAGTGTTGAAGACAAGCGGCGGGTGGCGCACTCGTCCCCCGAGGTCAAAAGCCCGCCGCTGCCAACGACAGGGAGAGGACCATGGCGGACATCGCACGGCAGGGACGCAAGGCATTCGCGTTCAACGGCCATGAGTCCGGTACGCGCCACCCGCTGGTGGCCGCGGCGATGGTGCTCCCCCTGGCCGCCCTCCTGCTCTTCCTCTTCGGAGGCTTCGAGCAGGTGGTGGCACAAGCGTCGTCCGTGGGCGTGATGCTGGGGCGCTGAGCGGCGCCACAGACCGGGAGAGCGGCCCGGGGAATCGGCCTGTCACACCCCGTGGGGACGGGGGCGTGACGACGGACGGCAGGTGAAGGGTGCTGCCCGTACGACTGGGGAGTCGGACGGGCAGCACCCTTTTTTTCGTGCCTCCTCCGCGGTCGCCGTACCCTCCTCCTCGGAAGAAGCGGAGGCCCGATGACCCAGGACGACAGCGCCTGGCGGCTCATGCGCCAGGACGGCCTGCTGCCGCACGGCGACGGCGAGGACGCCCGGTTCCGCCGGAGCGACGAACCGGCCGGCGCATGAGCCCTCCCGCGCTGCCCGCCGCCCTCGCCGCCTGGGCCGCGGACGGCCGCCCCCAGGAGTACGCGGTCCTCGCCGACCGGCACGACGGGACCGTGGTGTGCTGCGGGGAGGCCGTGGCCAAGGCGCACGCCGAAGATGCCGACCGGGACGCCCTCGCCGTACGGATGCGCATCGCCGGGCACCCGGCACTGGCCGGGGTGCTGCTGCCACCCCTGCGCACCGGGACCGGATCCGTCCACGGCAGGCCCGTCTCGCTCTGGCCCTACGGAGCCCCGGTCGACCCGGAGCGCCCCGGGGACGCGCCCTGGGAAGAGGCCGGCCGGCTCCTGGCCGCCCTGCACCGGACACCGTCGGACGAGCTCCCGGGCCCGGTCCCGCCGATGCGCGGACCGGCCAAGCTCGCCCGCGCCCTGGACCGCCTGGCGCGGGCGGAGCTTCCGGAGCCCGGGACCGGGGCAGGAACCGGGACCGGGACCGAGCACGGTGCCGTCCGCGCCGTACGGGCCGCCGCGCGGTCCCTGCCCGCCTGGGCGCGCGGGGAGGCGGCGCCCCCGGCCGGCGGGGCGCTGTGCCACGGGGACCTGCACCTGGGGCAGTTGGTGCGGTATCCCGCCCGGGAAGGGGCCTGGCTCCTCATCGACGTCGACGACCTCGGTCTCGGCACCCCCGCCTGGGACCTGGCCCGCCCGGCCGCCTGGTACGCCGCCGGACTGCTCGACACCGGCACCTGGCTGCGCTTCCTCGACGCCTACCGCGCCGCCGGCGGTCCGGCGGCCGGTCCGCCCGGCAGTGATCCCTGGCCGGAACTCGATCTCGCCGCCCGCGCGCTCACCGTACAGACGGCGGCCCTGGCCGTGGCCAAAGCGGCGGAAAGCGGACGCCGACTCGACGAGGGGGAGCGGCTGATGGTGGACGCCTGCACCCGAATCGTGGCCCTCCCGCCCGACTTGGAGCCGGAGCCTCCGTCGTAGGGTGAGCTTCCCGCCACCGGGCATGCATCCGATGGCGAAGTCCACGGCGAGGAGTTGATCCGGTCATGCAGTGTCCGAAGTGTCACGCGGCGATGCACACCTACAACCGCAACGGGGTCCAGATAGAGCAGTGCAGCGGATGCCGGGGGATCTTCCTCGACTACGGCGAGCTGGAGGCGCTGACCCGCCTGGAATCCCAGTACACCACCCAGCAGTACGGCCAGGTCCCTCCGCCCGCCGCGCCGCCGGCCCCCTACCCGGCCCCGCACGTGGCACCGGCTCCCGCCTGGGGCGCCCCGCACCACGGCGGCCACGGCCACCACGGCCGCCACAAGGGCGGCTTCGGCCGGATGCTCTTCTCCTCCTGAGCCCGGGCGGGCACGCCCGTAACGCAGAAGCCCCGGCCGTCGAGACGGCCGGGGCTTCCGGGTGGTGCGCGATACTGGGATTGAACCAGTGACCTCTTCCGTGTCAGGGAAGCGCTCTCCCGCTGAGCTAATCGCGCGGGAACGGCATGAAGCCGCAGGTGAAGCAAGTGGTGCAGGTGCTGCGTGCGCGATACTGGGATTGAACCAGTGACCTCTTCCGTGTCAGGGAAGCGCTCTCCCGCTGAGCTAATCGCGCGGGGATCCTTGCGGATCAGTGGACGATACTGGGATTGAACCAGTGACCTCTTCCGTGTCAGGGAAGCGCTCTCCCGCTGAGCTAATCGTCCTTGGAGGTGGAGACGGGATTTGAACCCGTGTAGACGGCTTTGCAGGCCGTTGCCTCGCCTCTCGGCCACTCCACCATGGAGCTGTAGGGGTTCTCGGGAAGAAATCCCCCACTTCGAGCGGACGACGAGACTCGAACTCGCGACATCCACCTTGGCAAGGTGGTGCTCTACCAACTGAGCTACGTCCGCAGGTCACCGTGTTCGCTCCGGGGTTTTGCCCCTTCGCTCCCTGGCGACGAGTTGAACTCTAGCGGATTCCCGTGCCAGCTCAAAAACGCGTTTCCGCAGCGTGCTGCCGCTCGATCACCGGCGGTCACCTCGCAGTCACCTCACCGGCGCCGCCGCGTCACCGGTCATAGACTCGCAGCCGTGCACGACCTGCCTCCCCTGGCCCGCTTCGGCGGCCTCCTCGCGACCGACCTCCGAGACGTCACCAGTGATCCCGCCGCCCTGGACTCCACCGGCTTCTGGGCGGTGGCCGCCGACTTCGAAGGGCGGCTCGTCTGCGCGCGCTTCGGAGACATACGCCCCGACCCCGTCCCCGCGCCGCGACCCGGCGCCTGGCGGGGCCCCGATGCCGACCAGTGGTCCACCTCGCTCGACCGCGCCGCGTACGTCGCCGGCGTCCGCCGCATCCGCGAGCTCATCGCCGCGGGTGAGGTCTACCAGGCCAATCTCTGCCGGGTGATGTCCGCGCCGCTGCCCGACCCGGCCGGCGGCGACGTCGACGCCCTCACCGCACTGCTCGCGCGCGGCAACCCCGCGCCCTATGCAGGAACGATTCGGCTCCCCGCCCACGGCGTGGAGATCGCCACCGCCTCCCCGGAGCTGTTCCTGCGCCGGACCGGCCGCCGCATCGAATCCGGCCCCATCAAGGGCACCGGCCGCACCGTCGCCGACCTGCTCCCCAAGGACCACGCCGAGAACGTGATGATCGTGGACCTCGTGCGCAACGACCTGGGCCGGGTCTGCGCCACCGGCTCCGTCACCGTCCCCGAACTGTGCGCCGTCGAGGAGCACCCGGGCCTGGTCCACCTCGTCTCCACGGTGAGCGGCGAGCTCGCCGACGACGCCGGCTGGCCCGAGCTGCTCGCCGCCGCCTTCCCGCCCGGCTCCGTCACCGGGGCGCCCAAATCCTCCGCCCTGCGGATCATCGAGGCCCTGGAGACCGCACCGCGCGGCCCCTACTGCGGTGGCATCGGCTGGGTCGACGCCGACCGCGGCACCGCCGAGCTCGCCGTCGGCATCCGCACCTTCTGGATCGACCGGGAGGCCCCCGGCGGCCCCCGCCTGCTCTTCGGCACCGGCGCGGGCATCACCTGGGGCTCCGACCCCGACCGCGAGTGGGCGGAGACCGAACTGAAGGCCGCCCGCCTGCTGCGGGTAGCGTCGGGGGAGCATCAGGCAGGACGAACGGGGCGAACGGGACCATGAGAGGGGCCGTACGGTGAGAATCTGGCTCGACGGAGCGCTGCGGGACGCGGACGACGCGAAGGTGTCGGTCTTCGACCACGGGCTGACCGTGGGTGACGGTGTGTTCGAGACGCTGAAGGCGGAGCGCGGGCAGACCTTCGCGCTCACCCGCCACCTCGAGCGGCTGACCCGCTCGGCGCGCGGTCTCGGTCTCCCCGACCCCGACCTCGACGAGGTGCGCCGCGCGTGTGCGGCCGTACTGGAAGCCAACCCGATGCCGTTCGGGCGGCTGCGCGTGACCTACACCGGCGGAGTCTCCCCGCTCGGCTCCGACCGCGGGGACGCGGCGCCCACGCTGATCGCCGCCGTCGCCGAGTCCGTCCGCCGCCCGGACACCACCGCCGTCGTCCGGGTGGACTGGGTCCGCAACGAGCGCTCCGCCGTGGCGGGCCTGAAGACCACCTCGTACGCCGAGAACGTCGTCGCCCTCGCCACCGCACACCGGGCCGGGGCCTCCGAGGCGCTCCTCGCCAACACCGTGGGACGGCTCTGCGAGGGCACCGGCTCCAACGTCTTCGTCGTGCTCGACGGGGAGCTGCACACCCCGCCCCTGGCCTCGGGCTGCCTGGCGGGCATCACCCGCGCCCTGGTCGTCGAGTGGGCCGGGGCCAAGGAGACCGACCTGCCCTTCGAAGTACTGGAGCAGGCCGAGGAGGTCTTCCTGACCTCCTCGCTGCGCGATGTCCAGGCGGTCCTGCGGATCGACGGCCGGGAGCTCGCCGCGGCCCCCGGCCCGGTCACCGCCGAAGCCATGCGGATCTTCGACGCGAAGGCCGGGGCGGACCTCGATCCGTGAACTCGGGTGACGCGGGGCCGCCGGGCAGGTACAACACGAGGTGATGACCACCACCCTGCGGCCCGCACAGCCGCTCCAGCAGCACAGTGACGGCACCCGCTCGCGGACGTACGAAGTCCGGGTCAACAGCCGGCACGTCGGCAGCCTCGAACTCGCCACCCGCTCCGCCGCACAGCCGGAAGTCGGTGTGATCCGGGGGCTCTGGATCGACGAACCGGACCGGCGGCGCGGGCGCGGCACGGTCGCCGCGCTCGCCGCCGAGGAGGTGCTGCGCTCCTGGCGCTGCACGAGCATCGCCGTGTCGGTACCCGCCGACGCGGCGCCGGCGCTGCGGATGGCCGAGAGCCTCGGCTACCGGGTGACCGGCCGGGTCCGGGTCAAGGAGCTGCCCGCCGAACCACCCGCGCTCCCGGCAGGCGCCGCCGGCCGCCCGATGACACCGGCCGAGTACGACGCCTGGCAGGAGCGGGCCGTCGTGGAGTACAGCCACCACCTGCTCGCCCCCCGCATGACCGCCGAGCAGGCCCTGGCCGCCTCCCGGGCGGAGCACGCCGACCTGCTGCCGGCCGGGCGGGACACCCCCGGCGCGGCCTTCCTCCTCCTCGAGGCACCGGACGGGGCGGTCCTGGGCACCCTGTGGGTGGGGGAGCGCGACCTGCCCGGCGTCGGCCCCGTCCCGTACGTGTGGGACGTCGACGTCGCCGCCGAGCACCGGCGGCAGGGGCACGGGCGGACCCTCATGCTGCTGGCCGAGCACGCCGCCCTGGCCGCGGGCGCCCGCCGGCTGGGCCTGCACGTCCACGAGGACAACACCCCGGCCCGGCGGCTCTACGAGTCGCTCGGGTACCGGGACACCTCGGTGAACGCGAGGAAAGAACTGATCTAGGAGGCCGGGGGCTGGGAGCCCAGCAGACGGTCGGCGATCTCCTCGATGCGGGCGCGCAGGCCGTCCTGGCTCTTGCCGCCGTCCAGCCGCTCGCCGCCGATCACGTACGTCGGGGTGCCGGTGACGCCGATCGCCTTGCCCTCGGCCTGGTCGGCGTCGACGATCAGGATGTGCCGCCCGTCGATCAAGGCGGTGTCGAACTCCTCGACGTCCAGGCCGAGTTCACGCGCCACGTCCAGCAGCACCGGCTCGCCGAGCTCGCCCAGCTCCGCGGTGCGCGCCAGCACGGCCTCCGTGTACGGCCAGCCCTGCCCCTGCTCCGCGGCCTCCTCGGCGGCCTGTGCCGCGGCGAAGGCGTGCTTGTGCTTCTCCAGGGGGAAGTGGCGCAGCCGGATGTCCAGCCGGTCGCCGTAGCGGGCCCGCAGGGCGCGCACGTCGTCCAGGCTCTTGTGGCAGTCCGGGCACTGGAGCTCGCACCAGACGTCGAGGATCACGGAATCGGTCATGTGAACAGTCTCCCAGCCCCCGCACACCCCCACCGACCGGCACCTGCGGAGGAGACCCGACCCGGAGATGTCCCGGAGATCCGTCCGGGAGAGTCCGCGCGCCTGGCCCGTACGGGCGCGCGCGGGGCAGGATGGATAGGGACAGACCGCCCACACCTGGAGGACCGCATGCTCGCCGAGACCATTTGTTCCGCGGTGTCCGCGGCGGGCCTGGGCATCGCCGCGCTGACCGCCTACCGCAGGCGCTTCCTGGCCGCCACGCGGATCGCGGCGTACTCACTGGTGCCGGTCGCCCTGGTGATGACCGGGATCGTGGAGTGGATCTCCGGCATGGTCTTCAATCCGACCGTCTGGGCCGGCTTCGGACTGCTGGGGCTGGCCTGGCTGCTCCTCGCCACCACCCGCGCGGTCGAGCGCCGCAGGCTCGGCGCGTCCGGGAAGCCGGCCAAGGCCGCGAAGGGGAGCCCGGCCCCGGAGGCCGTCGCCCCGGCCGCCTCCGCGCCCTCCCTCGGCCCCGGCGCCCGCCCCGAGCCCACCGGGCGCAAGAACCCGCAGGCCGCCGCTCCGGCGGACGACTTCTCCGACATCGAGGCCATCCTCAAGAAGCACGGGATCTGACCGGCCGGACCGGCCCCAGGCGCCCCGGTCCACGAAATCGGGCTAACTGCCGCGCGGAAACTGGCGTGTTGAGGGGCGGATGGCGGCGTGCTGCGCCATCATCGCCCCGACATGCTCGAAACATCGCAGAGTGAGCCCTCGGTGCCCGCGCCGGTACCCGTCCCTGTCGCCGAGGAGCCGCGAGGCTGCCTCTTCGCGCTCTCCCAGCCACCCCTGATGATCTTCCTAGGCGTGATCGGTGTCCTGCTGCTGCTGGCCGCCGTGCACGATCTCTTCCTGCTCTGAGTGCCCCGCGTCGGCCTCCTTGCGCCGGGCCCGGTACGCCGCCACGTGCAGCCGGTTCCCGCAGGTCCGGCTGTCGCAGTAGCGCCGCGAGCGGTTCCGGGACAGGTCCACGAAGGCGCGCCGGCAGTCCGGGGCCTCGCAGCGGCGCAGCCGCTCCTGTTCGCCGGAGACCACGATGAAGGCCAGCGCCATGCCGCCGTCGGCGGCCAGGTGGTCGCCCACCGAGGCACCCGGCGCGAAGTAGTGCACGTGCCAGTCGTAGCCGTCGTGGTCGGTCAGCTGCGGGGTGGTGCCGGCCGTCGCCACCAGCTCGTTGATCAGTACGGAGGCCGCACGGGAGTTCGGTGCCGCGAAGACCTGGGCGAACTTGCCGCGGACCGTCCGGACCCCGGCCAGGTCGCGGGCACCGAGGTCACCGACGTCGCTGATCGAGTACTCCTGGACGAAGCCGCGCAGCGCGCCGAGGTCCGAGAGCCCGTCGGGCTGGTCCGCCTCGGCCGCGGTGTTCACCAGCGCGACGACGACGTCGAGCGCGCGACGGGTGTCGTGGGGGATCTGCACGGGGTCTCCCTCAAGGGCCGGGCCTGCGGCGACGGGCTGCTGCCGCCGCTGGGGGCCGACTCTAGCGGGTACTCGCCTGAAGGGTCCCTGCACGCACACCGGCGCCGTCCGCGCGGATGGCTCCCGCGTGAACAGCGCCGGCACTGCCGTATGTGGTTGTCCGGCACACACCGTCGCCCCGAGTCGGACGGTGTCGCGCGGCGGTGGGCCTGGCTCAGCTTTCGGCCAGGATGTGGGAGAGCTCCTTGTCGAGGTCGAAGTGCCGGTGCTCGGTCCCGGGCGGGACCGCGGCGTCCGTCCGCTTGAGGAACGACTCGAGTGCTCGCGCGGGTGCTTCGAGCAGTGCTTCTCCCTCCGGTGAGCTCAGGGCGATGCAGACGACGCCCTGACCGTGGCTGCGGGACGGCCAGACGCGGACGTCGCCGGTACCGGTGGGCCGGTGCAGGCCCTCGGCGAGGAGGTCGCGGGCGAATACCCATTCGACCGTCTCCTCGGCGCCGGTGTGGAAGGTGGCGTGCACGGCGTAGGGGTCGGCCGTGTCATACCGCAGGCCCGCGGGAACAGGCAGTGAGGACTCGCTCGACACAACGAGGCGCAGGTGCAGCTCGCAGCTGACCGTGGTGTTCATAAGCGCCAGGGCCTTTCGCTCAGTGTGCGCTCGGGGATTCGCACGTCGGCGAAATCGACATGCCACCTACGGTGCCGTTGTAAACCCCTCTGACCGTTTTGCGGACCTCTGGGTCCCTCGTACGGCGGATCCAAAGCACCATTCACGTGTGCTTCCGGCTCCGGTAGATTCGTCCCCATGAATACGGGGAGTGACCGCGACACCAACGAGTCCGTGAGCAGCGAGCCGGCCGCCGAAGAGGCGCCGCACGTCTCGAAGGCGCCCGCCTTCATCAAGGCCCGCCGGAGCCTGCACCTGAGCTGGCAGGTCGGCGTCTTCGTCGTCGGTCTGGCCGTCATCGGGGCGGGCGTCGCCATGCTCGTCCTGCCCGGACCGGGCTGGGTCGCGATCTTCGCGGGCCTGGCGATCTGGGCCACCGAGTTCGCCTGGGCCCACCTCGTGCTGCGCTGGACCAAGCGCAAGGTCACCGAGGCGGCGCAGAAGGCGCTCGACCCCAAGGTCCGCCGCCGCAACATCATCCTGACCAGCGTGGGACTCGTCATCGCGGGCGCACTGATCGGCTTCTACCTGTGGAAGTACGGGCTCGTCCTGCCCTGGAACATCAAGGACCAGTGATCGGCCGGCGGTGGTGAAGAAGCACCGCTGACATGCGGTAATGTTTGCGGTGCGTCCGGGCGATTAGCTCAGTGGGAGAGCACTTCGTTCACACCGAAGGGGTCACTGGTTCGAACCCAGTATCGCCCACCCGGACCAGAGGCCCGGAGACTTTCACCGTCTCCGGGCCTCTGGCGTTTCCGCGGCCTCACCGGGTCACGAGGGTCACCCGAGCCGCCCGATCGCGTCCTTCAGGCGGCGGGCGTCGCGCAGCCGCTTCTCGTACGTCGCACCCACCGCCAGGAGCAGCAGGCCCGCCAGGGCCGGCGCCACCCAGCGCGGGAGCGCCCCCGCGATCTGCACCACGTACGGAGCCAGCTCGTGCAGCGCCACCGCCGCCAGCACGGCGCCGCCCAGCAGCAGAGGGGCCTGGAGCCGCCGGTGGGCGCCCGCCAGGGTCACCGCAAGCGCGGCCAGCCCCAGCAGCAGCGGGCGCAGCCAGCTCGCCGTCCCGGCCGGGGAACCGCCCAGGACGGTCAGCAGGCTCGGCAGCAGGGTCGCGGCCAGCCCCGGGCCGTACGCCGTCCAGGAGGACGCCACAGGGTCCTTGCGGCGCCGCAGGAAGCCCAGTACGAGGGCGGGCACCGTCACCGGCAGTGTGTACGCCTCCGGCGCCGTGACCCCGGCCTCCGCCAGCCGGACCCAGCTCGAGGCCACGAACAGCGCCCCCGCCGCCCAGCCCAGCGCCCGCCGGTCCGCCCGCACCGCGGCGCCCGAGCAGATCACCCCTGCCAGGGCGAGAACCAGCGCCAGGGTCCCGGCGCGGCCCGCCGACAGGGCGACCGCCAGCACACCGGCGGCACCCGCCGCGATCTCCGCCGGCACGCGCACCGCGCCGATCCGCGGCCCGAGCGCGGCCACCGCCGCCGGGACGACGAGCACCGGGAGCGCCCACCAGACCACCGCCAGGTCCGTTACGGCGGCCGCCGCCACCAGCAGGCCCGTGGCGTACCCGACGGCGCAGACGGCCGCCCCGGCCCGGACCGGGCGCGGAGCGGGCCCGTACGCCGCCCCTGCCGCGCAGCCCGCGCCCAGCAGCCCCCACACCGCGAAGGTGGCCGCCCGGCCGTCCAGCGCGCCCAGGGACACGTTCGCGGCCCCCAGCAGCGCGCACGCGGCGGCCGCGATCCCGGTTCCGCGCGCCGGGGAGCGCAGGGCGAGCACGCCCGCGGCCCCCGTCACCGCCGTCTGGGCGGCGAACACCGCCGCCACCGGGAGCCCGAGCAGCTCCGGGGCCGTGAACAGCCCCGCCCAGGCCAGGACCACCGCCACCGTCCCCGGCTCCGGCCGCGGCGACACCCGCGACAGCCACCAGCCCGCGCCCGCCGCGATCAGCAGCGTCACCGGGACCGCCGCCCCCGGCCAGAACACCTCCCGGGCCGGGGTCGTCGCCGCCCACACCTCGTCCAGCACCCCGACCCGCGCCGGCAGGGTCGCAGCCGCCGCCGAGCCGGCCGCCGCCGCGGCCAGGACGGCCACCATCGCCCCGGCCCCGGCCAGCCCGCGCCGTACCGCCGCCGGGACCCCCTGGATCCGTAGGACTGCCAGCAGCGGGAGCGCCACCAGCAGGTGCGCCGTCACCGCCCAGGCAGGAGCGAGCTCCGGGCGCGCCACACCGCCCAGCGCGACCACCGCCGCCAGACCGCCCGCCGGCGCTGCGAGCCAGGCGCGCGGCTCCCGCCACGCCGCCGCCGTACCCAGGGCCGCGCCCGCCAGCAGGAGTCCCGCCGGGGCCAGCGCCTCGGCCGCCGAAGCCGCCGACCAGGACTCGGCCGCGCCGATCAGCAGCGCCCCCGCCCCCAGCACCGCCGCCGGGACGGCCGCCGCCCGGACCCGCAGCGCGAGGGCCGCGTCCAGCGCGGCCGTCGCCAGCAGGGCCCAGCCGATCTCCAGGGGTCCCGCCTGCGCGGCCAGCGCCGCCAGCGGCAGCGGGAACTGCGCCGCCAGCACCGCCGCCGCCGACGGTATCCGCAGCGTGCGCAGGGCCAGGCCGTACCCGGCCCACACCGCGGCCAGCACCGCCGCCGCCCCGGCCGCGTACGCCGTGCCGTCCGTGCCCGGCAGGCCGACCGCGTACAGCGCGTACGCGTCCAGCACCGTCAGCAGCAGCCCCACCGCCGCCACCGACTCCGCCGTCGAGGCCAGCCCGCGGCGCAGCAGCGGCACGGGCGCGGCCAGCGCGGCCGCCGTCACCGCGGCCAGCACCGCCGAACGCCCGGCGATCCCGAGGGACCCCCAGCTGAGCAGCGTGAAGGCCAGCGCGGCCACGGCCAGGAGCACCGCGCCCAGGACGAGCAGTACGTTCTGCGCGCTCGGGGCCGAGGCCTCCTTGGGGTGAGCGGGCGCCTGAGGCGCCCAGACGGGAGGCGTCGGCAGCCGCAGCAGCCAGTCCCGGCGGCCCAGCAAGTACAGGCGCCGGGCATCGAGTTGAGCCAGCTCACGGTCGATGAGCGCCAGCTCTTCGGCCGGCGGCAGGGGGGTGTTCATGGTTCGGAGTGTGGCGCCCGTCACGGGTTCAGGACATGGGTGTGCGTACTCAGATCCGCCCTGAGTACGCACGGTCCGGCGGAAGCGGGCGTACCGGGGACCGCGCCGGGCCAGACTGGATCCATGGACCGCAGCCGCCCGGACGACCGGGACCGCCGGGACCGCCGGGACCGCCGGGATCGCCCGGACCGCTGGGATCGCTTGAGCCGCTACCGGTTCCGCAGCGTGTGGGACCTCGACGCCCCGCCCGCACGCGTCTACGCCGTACTGGAACAGCCGGGGGAGTACCCGCACTGGTGGCCCCAGATCCGCCGGGTCGATCCGGTCGACGACCGCACCGGCACCGCGACCGTCCGCTCGGTCCTGCCGTACGCGCTCCGCGTGACAGTCGGCGAACTGCTGCGCGACCCCGTCAGCGGGGTCCTGGAGGTGTCCCTGCACGGCGACCTCGAAGGCTGGGCGCGGTGGACCATACGGCCGCGCGCCGGAACCGGCACGGCGCGCACCCGCGCGCTGTACGAGCAGGAGGTCGAGGTGCGCCGGCCCCTGATGCGGCGCCTCGCGCTGCCCGGGCGGCCGGTGTTCCGGCTCAACCACGCCCTGATGATGCGGGCCGGGCGGCGCGGTCTCGCGGCCCGGCTGGCCGCTCCGCCGGAAGCGGTTTGAACCAGCCCCAAGGCTTCTGTATTGTTCAGTCCGTTCCCGGGCGATTAGCTCAGCGGGAGAGCACTTCGTTCACACCGAAGGGGTCACTGGTTCGATCCCAGTATCGCCCACCGGGACAGGCCGGTCCGTCATCTGACGGACCGGCCTTCCCCATGTCCGGCACGTACGCGGTGCGTTCTCGTGCTGTGACCCGGTGAACCTTCCCGGTCACAGCACTAGGCCGCCGTCGACAGGCCCGGCCGCAGCGGCCAGTGCGGATCCACCGGCTCCGGCGTCCCCTGCCGTGCGAACCACGCCTGCAGCCCCCGCGCCTGCGCCGCGTGCCACACCGCCTGCAGCGTGTGCAGTTCGGCCGGCGACAGCCGCTCCAGCCGGGCCGCGAACCGGCGCCCCACCGCCCGTACGAGCTCCAGCGAGGCCAGCGCGTCCGCCGCCGCGTCGTGCGCGCCCTCCAGCTCTATCCCGTAGTGCGCGCACAGGTCCGTCAAGGTCCGGCGGCCCTTGCGGTAGCGGTCCAGATGCTTGTCCAGCACCCGCGGATCCAGCACCGTCAGCGGCCGGTTGTCCAGATACCGCGTCAGCGAAGACGCCCGGTGCCGGCGCAACTCCCGGTCCAGCAGCGTCAGATCGAACGGCGCGTTCATCACCACCACCGGCCGGCCCGCCACCTGCTGCTCCCCGAGCGCGCGGGCTATCTCCTCCACCACCGGCGCGGGCCACCGCCCGTGGCGCTGGAGGTGCTCGTCGGTCAGGCCGTGCACTTCCGTGGCACCCGGGGGCACCGGGATGCCGGGATTGACCAGCCAGCGCGTGGTGCGCACCCGCCCGCCCGCGCACTCCTGCACGACGAGCGCGGCGGACACGATCCGGTCCTCCTCGACGTCCACCCCGGTCGTCTCCGTGTCGAATGCGGCCAGCGGGCCCTCGTACCAGCGTGTCATGGCGAACTCCTCGTCCCCGATCGGCAGATGGGGCGCACCTGGAACACGCCACCCTTGCCCGCATCGGTGATACCCGGGCTGTTTGCCCCGTACGCCGTTTGCGGGGACCCGGGTGCGGAGACAACATCCATGGGGGCCGTGCACATGACCGGTCGTCACCCCACCACCCACCACCCACGGCAGAGCCCGGAAGGCATGGGGAGCCGGCCATGGCGCTCGCGCAGCCCGAACAGGGCGGGGTGCTGGCGGGGCAGATCGATCCGCGCACCGGTACGCCGGGCGAGGCGCGGAGCGGACCGCTGCGCGGCACACTCGCCACCACCGCCTGCATGGAGACCCTTCAGGTGGGATACCTGCACGCCGTCGCCGCCGCGGCCGGCTGCTCGCTGTCCCAGCCCTTTCCGGACAACGGCATCGACTGGCACGTCAGCCACGGCGCCCCCGAGCACGTCGTCGACGACGAGGTCACCATCAAGGTGCAGTTGAAGGCGACCTACCAGATACCGCCGCGGCCGGCCGGGCCCACCTTCGGCTTCACCCTGGACAACGAGCACCTGGTGAAACTGGCCCGCACCCCGGTCGCCGTCCACAAGATCCTCGTCGTGATGCTCGTCCCGCGGGAGCGCGACCAGTGGCTCGCGGCCGGACACGACCGGCTCGACCTGCGGCACTGCTGCTACTGGACCAACCTCGCCGGACACCCCGTGACCGGCCGGCGCCGGACCACCGTACGGATCCCGACCACGCGGATCTTCGACGACCGTGCGCTGTGCGAGATCATGACCCGGGTCGGGTCGGGAGGGACACCCTGATGAACTGGCACGCATCGCACCTCGAACCACTGTCGTCCCCGGAGTTCGCCTCCGGCACACCCGACCCCGCGCACGTCGACCCGGCGGTGCTGGGCGCGCTGCTGCACCGGCACGGCTGGCTGCGGCGCGGCGGGGCCGCCGGGCGCTACGGGCGCTGGACCCCGCCCGCCGCCCACGCGCCGGGCAGCGGGGGCACCAGCCTGCTCGTCCCCGAGAGCCGCACCTTCCCCGACTGCGCGGACCTGCTGGAGGAGGCGCTGACCGCGCTCTCGCGCAGCGCCCTGCCGTCGGCGCGGGAGGTGCTGTACGGGCTGAGCGTGCCGAGCGACGAGGTCCGCTGGGAGCGGGAGATCCCCGAAGGGGCGTACGGGCTCCGGGGCGAGGCCGACTGGACGGTGCAGGAACAGCTGCGCTCGGCGGCCCGCCGGCTGCTGCTGGCCGGGGCCCTGGCCGACCGGGCGAGGGCCGGGTACTACGGAGCCCGGCACCGGGCGCAGGCCGAACGGGCCCTGGAGGGGGTCCTGGTGGGGCCGGCCCCGGGCGGGCGGCGGCTCGCCGCGTACGTGCCCGTGGACGGCGGGCGGGGGACCGTGACGCGGCTGCACCACGCGCTGCACGCGGCCCGCGAGGCGGTGGACTACCGGCGGGCGACGGGCGGCATGGAGGCCTTCGACGCGGCCGTGCGGGCCGGGGTCAGCCGGGAGCTGGCCGATGCGCTGATCGCACTGGTCCGTGGCTCCGAGGGGGCCCGGATCGCGCTGGCCTGGGCGCCGGCGGCGGGGGTCCCGGCGGGGTGCGCGGCCCGGCCGGAGCCAGTGGAGTTCTCGCCGGGCGACCTGCCGGTGCTCCGCGAGGCGGCCGCCCGCTACACCCGGACCGAGCCGGCCGTCCCGGTCCGGATCGCGGGCGCGGTGGTGCGGATGCGGCGTTCGGCCGCGGGCGGCGGGGGCACGGTCCGGCTGCGGGTCCTGGCGGGGGCGGAGATCCCGTACGTCCGGGTCGCGCTGGACGAGGAGGCGTACCGGGTGGCGGGCCACGCGCACCTGGTGGGCCTGCCGGTCCGGGTCAGCGGGCGGTTGCAGCGGCGGGGCGGCTTCCGCCGGCTCGCCGACGTCACGGACGTGACCCCGGTGCCGCTGGACGAGGTCGAGCGGGACCGGCTGATGAAGTCGATGGACGCGGCGTTCGATCCCGAGGACGTACTGCCGTCCGACGACTAGGACGGGTCCTGGGGGCGGGTGCGGAACGAGGCCATGGTCAGGCCGGGGGCCGGGGAGAAGTCCGGGCCCCGGGTGAAGCCCAGGCGTTCGTACAGAGTCACGGCGGGGGCGTTGGCCGCGCCCGTCGTGACCTCGACGGCGCGGCCCGGGAAGACCTCGGCCAGGGCGTGGCGCAGCATCAGTGAGGCGATGCCCCGGCGGAACCAGGCGGGGTCCACGCAGAGCCGGTCCATGCAGACGCCGCCGTCGGCCTCGTCCTCCCAGGCGAGGAAACCGGCGAGCTCCCCGCCCTCGGAGACGGCGCCGAGCCAGTTCAGCTCCCGCGCCCGCGCCCGCATCTCGGCCAGGCTCTCGCGCAGCGCGGGGATCCCGTCGAAGCCGATCAGCCGCGCCTCCACCGCGTACGCGGCCCGCCCGATCCGGTGCACGGCGGCCGCGGTGGTGTCGTCGGCCAGGTCCAGCGGGCGGATCTGCGGGCTCGGCATACGGGTCCCTTCGGGGCGCGGGTCGGGAGGCCCCCAAGGTATCCCGGCGGGTCGGGGGCGGAGCCCGGGCGCTGCCCGGCGGGACACCCACCGGTAACCGTTTAGCGGCGCAGCCACTCCGCTCGGTACGATTCAGGCGCGCAGTGTTCGCTCGCGCACCCCCTGAGTCAGGAGAGACCGGTGTCAGACGTCCGTGTGATCATCCAACGCGATTCCGAGCGGGACGAGCGCGTGGTGGCCACGGGCACTACGGCGGCCGAGCTCTTCGCCGGCGAGCGCACCATCGTCGCCGCGCGCGTCGCGGGCGAGCTCAAGGACCTCGCGTACGAGGTGAAGGACGGCGAGACCGTCGAGCCGGTGGAGATCTCCTCCGAGGACGGCCTGAACATCCTGCGCCACTCGACCGCGCACGTCATGGCGCAGGCCGTGCAGGAGCTCTTCCCCGAGGCCAAGCTGGGCATCGGCCCGCCGGTCCAGAACGGCTTCTACTACGACTTCGACGTCGCCAGGCCCTTCACCCCCGATGACCTCAAGGCCATCGAGAAGAAGATGCAGGAGATCCAGAAGCGCGGGCAGAAGTTCGCCCGTCGCGTGGTCACCGACGAGGCGGCCCGCGAGGAGCTCGCGGACGAGCCGTACAAGCTGGAGCTCATCGGCATCAAGGGCTCCGCGTCCACCGACGACGGCGCGAACGTCGAGGTGGGCGGCGGCGAGCTGACCATCTACGACAACCTGGACGCCAAGACCGGGGACCTGTGCTGGAAGGACCTCTGCCGCGGTCCCCACCTGCCCACCACCCGCAACATCCCGGCCTTCAAGCTCATGCGCAACGCGGCCGCCTACTGGCGCGGCAGCGAGAAGAACCCGATGCTCCAGCGCATCTACGGCACCGCGTGGCCGTCGAAGGAGGAGCTGAAGGCCCACCTCGACTTCCTCGCCGAGGCCGAGAAGCGCGACCACCGCAAGCTCGGCAACGAGCTGGACCTCTTCTCCATCCCGGACGAGATCGGCTCCGGCCTGGCCGTCTTCCACCCGCGCGGCGGCATCATCCGCCGGACCATGGAGGACTACTCGCGCCGCCGGCACGAGGAAGAGGGCTACGAGTTCGTCTACTCCCCGCACGCCACCAAGGGCGCGCTCTTCGAGAAGAGCGGGCACCTGGACTGGTACGCGGAGGGCATGTACCCCCCCATGCAGCTCGACGGTGGTACCGACTACTACCTCAAGCCCATGAACTGCCCGATGCACAACCTGATCTTCGACGCGCGCGGCCGCTCCTACCGCGAACTGCCGCTGCGCCTCTTCGAGTTCGGCACCGTGTACCGGTACGAGAAGTCGGGCGTCGTGCACGGCCTGACCCGTGCCCGGGGCTTCACCCAGGACGACGCGCACATCTACTGCACCCGTGAGCAGATGGCGGAGGAGCTCGACCGCACGCTCACCTTCGTGCTGAACCTGCTGCGCGACTACGGTCTGACCGACTTCTACCTCGAGCTGTCCACCAAGGACCCGGAGAAGTTCGTCGGCTCGGACGAGGTCTGGGAGGAGGCGACCGCCGTCCTCCAGCAGGTCGCCGAGAAGCAGGGCCTCCCGCTGACCCCCGACCCGGGCGGCGCGGCCTTCTACGGCCCGAAGATCTCCGTTCAGGCGCGGGACGCCATCGGCCGTACCTGGCAGATGTCGACCGTCCAGCTGGACTTCAACCTGCCGGAGCGGTTCAACCTCGAGTACACCGCCCCGGACGGCTCGCGACAGCGGCCGGTCATGATCCACCGCGCGCTGTTCGGCTCGATCGAGCGGTTCTTCGCCGTGCTGCTGGAGCACTACGCGGGCGCCATGCCGCCGTGGCTGGCCCCCGTCCAGGCGGTCGGCATCCCGATCGGCGACGGGCACGTCGAGTACCTGCAGGAGTTCGCCGCGGCGGCGAAGAAGCAGGGCCTGCGGGTCGAGGTGGACGCCTCCTCGGACCGGATGCAGAAGAAGATCCGCAACCACCAGAAGCTCAAGGTCCCGTTCATGATCATCGTCGGTGACGAGGACATGGCCGCGGGCACCGTCTCCTTCCGCTACCGCGACGGTTCGCAGGAGAACGGCATCCCCAAGGACGAGGCGCTGGCCAAGCTGGCCAAGGTCGTCGCGGACCGCGTCCAGGTCTGATCCGCACGTTGCCCCGCACGAGGAAGGCCCCCGGAAAGTGATCACTTTCCGGGGGCCTTCCTCGTACGCGCAGGCAAGGTCATATGCTTGCCGCCATGACGACTGAGCCGGAGCAGCAGATCGGTGTGGGCACGCAGGACGCGTTCCAGCGTCTGTGGACGCCCCACCGGATGGCCTACATCCAGGGGGAGAACAAGCCGACCGGCCCGGAGGCCGGGGACGGCTGTCCCTTCTGCGGGATTCCGGAGATGTCCGACGTGGACGGCCTGATCGTCGCCCGCGGCAAGCACGTCTACGCGGTGCTGAACCTCTACCCGTACAACGGCGGCCACCTGATGGTCGTCCCGTACCGGCACGTCGCCGACTACACCGAGCTCGACGCCCCCGAGACGGCCGAGCTGGCCGACCTCACCAAGCGGGCCATGATCGCGCTGCGCAAGGCCTCCGGAGCGCACGGTTTCAACATCGGCATGAACCAGGGCGCGGCCGCCGGGGCCGGCATCGCCGCGCACCTGCACCAGCACATCGTGCCCCGCTGGGGCGGGGACACGAACTTCATGCCGGTCGTCGGTCACACCAAGGTGCTGCCCCAACTCCTCGCGGACACCCGCCAGATGCTCGCCGATTCCTGGCCCACGGGCTGACCTGCGCTACGCGGCGCACCCTGCGGCGCGCTACGCCGCGCGTGCCTCGCGCCAGGTGCGCAGCACGTCCTCGACGTCGAACTCCGTGAGGTTCAGCGGCGGGCCCTGCGGCGGCATGCGCAGGGCCGCGCGGATCTTCTCGTTGATCTCCGTGAGGATGTCCCGCACCTGGCGTTCGGAACGGGCCGCGAGGGCCGCCTCCCTCGCGTCCTCGGCCTCCTTGCGCAGCGCGAGCGACGGAGGCAGGGCGGAGAAACCCTCGCGGTGCAGCTTCCCCTTGATCCACCACAGCTCGTCGTAGGGGGCGTCGAGGGAGGCCAGCGGCTTGCCCCAGCCCGGCAGGCTCTCGAACTCGCCGCGGTCGGCGGCCTCCCTGATCTGCCGGTCCACCCAGGACTCGATGTCGACACCAGGCGGTTTGCGCTCGGTCATGGTCGCCAGCTCCTCCGGATCCGGGATCGGCTCGGACTCGCCTTCAGCCTACCCACGCGCCCTGCCCACGCCTCCTGCCCACGCGTCCTGCCTACGCGTCGTACACGTCCGCCTTGCGAGGTGCCGGCTCCTGGATCAGACCGCTCATGATCGAGGAACGGTTGGTGAAGCGGTCGGTGTCGACGCCGTTCTCCTCCAGGACCTTGAAGGTCGCGGCGTGGACGGACCGCAGGACCGGGGCCACCGTGCGCAGGGCGTCGTCGGCCATGAACCGGTGGCGCCACATCGAGCTCGCCCACACGTGACGCAGGCCGAAGGGCTCGGGCAGGACCAGCTTGCCGCCGAAGAAGTCGAGGACCGGCGGGTACCAGGTCAGCGGGGCCCGCACGGCCAGCCGTACGACCTCCTGCGCGTCCACCAGCGGCAGCGGCCGCTCCACGGTCTCCCAGAAGCGGATGCTCTTGGGCACCTCCACCACCGGGGCCTTGGACTTCGTCGTGAACAGGCCGTGTACGGGGCCCAGGGCGTGCGCGGTGACGTCCACCCGCAGCGTCTTGTAGAGCACGGTGACGGTCACCAGCATGGTGATGACCAACTGGCCGTCCCACAGCGGGTACTGGATGCCCAGGTAGTGCCGGTTGCCGGCGCTGAACTGCTGCTCGTTGCAGATCCGGGTGATCTCGTGCGGCTTGATGAGGAAGGTGTCGACGTTCTCACCGGTCGGGCGGGCCACCTCCCCGGCTCCCTCGCCGATCGGGGTGACGATCCAGTGCTGTATGGCGGCCGGCGGGAAGCCGCCGGTGTGCAGGGGCCCGCGCTCCAGCTTGCGGAGCTGGGTGTCGATCGCGCGTATGACGTCCCAGCTGCGGAAGGGGTGGATCTCGGCGACCTCGGCCTTGGGGGTGAGCTCCTCGGCCATCTGCCAGCTGCCCCAGCGGGTGCCCATGCCGAGGATGCCCTTGGGGCCCGCGTAGAAGACGTGGTTGCTACGGTCCTCCGCGGTCAGTTTCGCCAGCTGGTGGCGCAGGTCCTCGCGGGCCTTCTCGTCGGGATTGCCCGGCACCGCCTCCGGGATCTTGGCGCCGATCCCGTCTCCGTCCAGCAGCCCGTCCCAGCGGGAGCGCAGGTCGCGGGCGGTGGACTCGCAGAGCCGGCGGGCGAGCAGCCAGCCCAGGGCCGGGGCGATGATCATGCCGCGCAGGTAGAGGCCGAGGAAGCCGGTGAAAGGCAGCCTGAACATCAGGACGGCCACCACGATGCCGACACCGACCAGGAGCGCGGTGCCCACCCAGGACGCGCGCTTGCCCTCGCCGGAGGCCAGGCTCTTGCGGAGCTGGAACAGGCCCAGCCACAGCAGCAGACCCGGCAGGAACACCACACCGCAGAACAGCATGATCAGGCGGAGCTTCTGGTCGCGCTCCTTGCGGATGCGGGAGGCGGCCAGGCAGTGCTCGACGACGGTCTGCGGGTCGGCTCCGAAGGACTGGATCAGCGGCTTGCGGCCGGAGGCCAGCGTGCGGGCCTCGACGGCCCGGCAGAAGGCCTCGCCGAGGTTGGGCTCGAAGAGGGAGATCTTCGGGGGCTTGACGGTGGCGGGGTGGTTCTCGCTGTTGGCCCCGAGTATGAGGGCCAGCCCGCTGTCCTTCGCGCCGTCCCGGTACGCGGCGGAGGCCAGCGCGTTGGTCGCCGCCGTCTGCCCCCCGCCGCCCTGGAGCGGAATCTGTGCCCCGGGCCTGAAGTCGAATCCGTCGTCCGCCACCGCTGCCCCCCATCGCTGTGCGTTCGTGCTCTTTGGTGCGCCGATGAGCCTATCGGGCGATCTCACCCCATGGTCATGGGACAGGGAAATGCCGCCCACCGCAAGCAGGTTGGGTGGGCGGCGTCTCCCGACGCTATGTCAATTACGTTCCCTTCTCCGCCTGTTCGCGCACCTTCTCGGCGATCTGAGGTGGCATGGGTTCGTGGCGGGCGTAGTTCCGGGCGAAGCGGCCGGTGCCGTGCGAGACGGAGCGCAGCTCGACGGCGTAGCGGCCGATCTCGATCTCGGGGATCTCGGCGCGGACCCAGGTGCGCCCCGGACCCGCCTGTTCCGTGCCGACGACCCGGCCGCGACGGCCCGCGAGGTCGCTCATGACGGGGCCCACGTACTCGTCGGGGATCAGTACGGAGAGCTCGGCGACGGGTTCGAGGAGGTGGATGCGCGCCTCGGCGGCGGCTTCGCGCAGGGCGAGGGCGCCGGCGGTCTGGAACGCGGCGTCGGAGGAGTCCACCGAGTGCGCCTTGCCGTCGAGGAGGGTGACGCGCACGTCGACCAGCGGGTACCCGGCCGCGACCCCGCGCGCGGCCTGGGTGCGTACGCCCTTCTCCACGGACGGGATGAACTGGCGGGGCACGGAGCCGCCGACGACCTTGTCGACGAACTCGATGCCGCTGCCGGGCGGCAGCGGCTCCACCTCGATCTCGCAGATGGCGAACTGGCCGTGGCCGCCGGACTGTTTGACGTGGCGGCCGCGCCCCGCCGCCTTCGCCCCGAAGGTCTCGCGCAGGCTCACCTTGTGGGGCACGGCGTCGACCTGGACGCCGTAGCGGGTGCGCAGCCGCTCCAGCGCGACGTCCTGGTGGGCCTCGCCGAGGCACCACAGGACGACCTGGTGGGTGTGCGGGTTCTGCTCGAGCCGCATGGTCGGGTCCTCGGCGACGAGGCGGGCCAGGCCCTGGGAGAGCTTGTCCTCGTCGGCCTTGCTGTGGGCCTCGATGGCGAGGGGGAGCAGCGGGTCGGGCATGGCCCACGGCTCCATGAGGAGCGGGCCGTCCTTGGCGGAGAGGGTGTCGCCGGTCTCGGCGCGGGTGAGCTTGGCCACGCAGGCGAGGTCGCCCGCGACGCACCGGGTGAGGGTGCGCTGCTGTTTGCCGAAGGGGGAGGTGAGCGTGCCGATCCGCTCGTCCACGTCGTGGTCCTCGTGTCCGCGGTCGGCGAGGCCGTGACCGGAGACGTGGACGGTCTCCTCGGGGCGCAGGGTGCCGGAGAAGACGCGTACGAGGGAGACGCGGCCGACGTAGGGGTCGGAGGAGGTCTTGACGACCTCGGCGAGGAGGGGGCCGGCGGGATCGCAGGTGACGGCGGGGCGGGGGGCGCCGTCCGGGGCGGTGACGGCCAGGGCGGGGCGCTCCAGGGGGGTGGGGAACCCGCCGGTGATCAGCTCGAGGAGCTCCACGGTGCCCAGTCCCTGCTTGGCGCCCTCGGCGGCGGGGGCCGCCATCAGGACGGGGTGGAAGGTGCCGCGGGCCACGGCGCGCTCCAGGTCGTCGACGAGGGTCTTGATGTCGATGTCCTCACCGCCGAGGTACCGGTCCATGAGGCTCTCGTCCTCGCTCTCGGCGATGATCCCCTCGATGAGGCGGGATCGGGCGCCGGAGATGAGGGCGAGCTCGGCGGGGTCCGGATCGCGCTCGGCGCGCTCGCCGGAGGAGTACTCGTAGACGCGCTGGGAGAGCAGGCCGAGGAGGCCGGTCACGGGGGCGTGGCCGTCGGGGCCGGCGGGGCCGTGCAGGGGGAGGTAGAGCGGGATGACGGCGTCGGGGTCGTCGGCGCCGAAGATCTCGCCGCAGATGTTGGCCATCTGGGTGTAGTCGGCGCGGGCGGCCTCCAGGTGGGTGACGACGATGGCGCGCGGCATGCCGACGGCCTCGCACTCGTCCCAGACCATGCGGGTCGCGCCGTCGATGCCGTCGGAGGCCGAGACGACGAAAAGGGCCGCGTCCGCGGCGCGCAGACCGGCCCTGAGCTCTCCGACGAAGTCGGCGTATCCGGGGGTGTCCAAGATGTTGATCTTGATTCCGCCCCATTCGACGGGGACGAGGGACAGCTGGACGGAACGTTGTCGGCGGTGCTCGATCTCGTCGTAGTCGGAGACCGTGGCACCGTCCTCGACCCGGCCGGCCCGGTTGACCGCTCCGGCGGTCAGGGCGAGGGCTTCGACCAGCGTGGTCTTGCCGGATCCGCTGTGGCCGACCAGCACGACGTTCCGTACGGAGGAGGGGCGGTCGGCCGTCAGTGCCCTGCCGGCGGCTCCGGCTTGGTGTGAGGTGGCTCCCATGATTCTCGTGCCTCCCGGTGGTGACGGTGAGGAGGGTGGATTCGTTCGAGGAAGCTGATTCCTTCTAGGAGGGCTGCTTTCCTCGAAGAGGGCTGCATTCTTCTAGGAGGGCTGCATGCTTCGAGGGAAAAAGCGGGGCTATTCGAGCTTTGCACTGGTGTCACACCGCGTCCATACGTCGTACCGGTGGCGTACGGGGAGGGGTGCGCGAGGGGGTCCGTGACGTGAAGCACGTCTTACGCGGCACGAACCGGTGGGTGCGCGGCGTGCGGGGGGCGGCGCGCTGGCTACGATGGGCCAGCCGGTGGCCGTGGTGGCCGTGCGGCCCAGCGACCCTCCGGGAAGGCCATGCTGAACAAGTACGCGCGTGCATTCTTCACGCGTGTTCTCACGCCATTCGCCGCTTTTCTGCTCCGGCGGGGGGTGAGCCCGGACGCGGTCACCCTGATCGGCACGGCCGGAGTGGTGGCGGGAGCGCTGGTCTTCTTCCCCCGGGGAGAGTTCTTCTGGGGCACGATCACCATCACCCTCTTCGTCTTCTCCGACCTGGTGGACGGGAACATGGCCCGCCAGGCCGGCGTCTCCAGCCGGTGGGGAGCCTTCCTCGACTCCACCCTCGACCGGGTGGCGGACGCGGCGATCTTCGGCGGACTCGCGCTCTGGTACGCGGGCTCCGGCAACGACAACGCGCTGTGCGCGGTGACGATCTTCTGCCTGGCCAGCGGGCAGGTGGTCTCCTACACGAAGGCGCGCGGCGAGTCGATCGGGCTGCCGGTGGCCGTCAACGGCCTGATCGAACGTGCCGAGCGGCTGGTGATCTCGCTGGTCGCGGCCGGCCTGTCCGGGCTGCAGACCTTCGGCGTGCCGTCCTGGATCGGGGTGCTGCTGCCGATCGCGCTGTGGATCGTGGCGATCGGCTCGCTGGTCACGCTGATCCAGCGGGTGGTCACCGTACGCCGTGAGTCGGCCGAGGCTGACGCCGCCGCGGCGGCCGCCGAGGGCGGGGCTGCCTGATGGGCGCGGTGCAGGACAAGCTGGTCGACGGGCTGTACGGGCTCGGCTGGGCCGGGGTCAAGAAGCTGCCCGAGCCGGCCGCGGTGGCCCTGGGGCAGCGGATCGCGGACTTCGTATGGAAGCGGCGCGGCAAGAGCGTGCTGCGGCTGGAGTCGAATCTGGCCCGGGTGGTGCCGGACGCGACGCCGGAGCGGCTGCGCGAGCTGTCGCACGCGGGCATGCGCTCGTACATGCGGTACTGGATGGAGTCCTTCCGGTTGCCGGCCATGGACACGAAGCGGTTCAGCACGGACGTCGAGTTCAAGGACGAGCACCTGCTGCGCGAGGCCCTCGACTCCGGGCGCGGAGTGGTCGTGGCCCTGCCGCACCTCGCCAACTGGGACCTCGCCGGGGCCTGGGCCATCGGCCACATGGGGGCGCCGTTCACCACGGTCGCCGAGCGGCTCAAGCCCGAGACCCTCTACGACCGGTTCGTGGCCTACCGGGAGAGCCTGGGCATGGAGGTCCTGCCGCACAGCGGCGGCGCCGCCTTCGGCACGCTCGCCCGCCGCCTGCGCTCCGGCGGCCTGGTCTGCCTGGTCGCGGACCGGGACCTGTCGGCCTCCGGGGTCGAGGTGGACTTCTTCGGCTCGGCGGCGCGCATGCCGGCCGGGCCGGCGCTGCTGGCCCAGCAGACGGGGGCGGTGCTGCTCCCGGCGACCCTGCACTACGGGGACACGCCGAAGATGTACGGCCGGATCCACCCCGAGGTGGAGGTTCCCAAGGCGGGGACCCGGATCGAGAAGACCGCGGCCATGACGCAGGCCCTGGCGGACGCCTTCGCGTGGGGCATCGCCGAGCACCCGGAGGACTGGCACATGCTGCAGCGGCTGTGGCTCGACGACCTGGAGGAGCGCCCGTAGTGAAGATCGGCATCGTGTGCCCGTACTCGTGGGACGTGCCGGGCGGCGTCCAGTTCCACATCCGGGACCTGGCCGAGCACCTGATCCGCCTCGGCCACGACGTGTCGGTCCTGGCCCCGGCGGACGACGAGACCCCGCTGCCCCCGTACGTGATCTCGGCGGGCCGCGCCGTGCCGGTGCCCTACAACGGCTCCGTCGCCCGCCTGAACTTCGGCTTCCTCTCCGCCGCGCGGGTGCGGCGCTGGCTGCACGACGGCACCTTCGACGTGATCCACATCCACGAGCCGGCCTCGCCCTCGCTGGGACTGCTGTCCTGCTGGGCGGCGCAGGGCCCGATCGTGGCGACCTTCCACACCTCGAACCCGCGCTCGCGGGCGATGATCGCGGCGTACCCGATCCTCCAGCCGGCCCTGGAGAAGATCAGCGCGCGGATCGCCGTGAGCGAGTACGCCCGGCGCACGCTGGTCGAGCACCTCGGCGGGGACGCGGTGGTGATCCCCAACGGTGTCGACGTGGACTTCTTCGCCTCCGCGGAACCCAATCCCTCCTGGTCCGGCCAGACGCTGGGCTTCATCGGCCGCATCGACGAGCCGCGCAAGGGCCTGCCCGTGCTGATGGCGGCCTTCCCGAAGATCGTGGCGGCCTGCCCGGACGTACGGCTGCTCGTCGCCGGCCGCGGTGACGAGGAGGAGGCGGTGGCCTCCCTCCCGGCCGACCTCCGATCACGCGTCGAATTCCTCGGCATGGTCTCGGACGAGGACAAGGCCCGGCTGCTGCGCAGCGTCGACGTGTACGTCGCCCCGAACACCGGGGGCGAGAGCTTCGGCATCATCCTGGTCGAGGCCCTGTCGGCGGGCGCGGCGGTCCTGGCGTCCGACCTGGACGCCTTCGCGCAGGTCCTGGACCAGGGCGGCGCGGGCGACCTCTTCACGAACGAGAACGCCGACGCCCTCGCGACCGGCGCGATCGCCCTCCTGCGCGACCCGGCCCGCCGCGCGGAACTCAGCGCCCGCGGCTCGGCGCACGTCCGCCGCTTCGACTGGTCCACGGTCGGCGCGGACATCCTCGCGGTCTACGAAACGGTCACGGACGGCGCGGCGGCGGTCGCCACGGACGAACGCATCCCCCTCCGCACCCGCCTGGGCTTCTCGCGGGACTCGTCCGCCTGAGGGGCCGGTAAAGTCGCGGCCCGTGATCGAAACCCTTGTCTGGATTGCCCTGGCTCTCGGTGTCATCGGGGTCTACCTCAGCTGGACCGCCGGCCGGCTCGACCGGTTGCACTCGCGGATGGACGCCTCGCGGGCCGCGCTGGACGCGCAGCTCGTGCGGAGGGCCTCCGTGGTGGTGGAAGTGGCCGCCTCCGGAGTGCTCGACCCCGCGTCCTCCCTGGTGCTGTACGAGGCCGCGCACGCCGCGCGGCAGGCCGAGGAGGAGCACCGGGAGGTCGCCGAGAGCGAGCTCAGCCAGGCGCTGCGCGCGGTGTTCGCCGATGCCGACCAGGTCGAGGTGCTGAAGGCCGCGCCGGGTGGGGCCGCGGCCACCGAGGAGCTGGCGGCGGCCGTCCGCCGGGTGCCCATGGCGCGCCGGTTCCACAACGACGCCGTACGGGCCGCCCGCGCCCTGCGCAGGCACCGCAAGGTCCGCTGGTTCCGGCTGGCCGGGCACGCGCCGTTCCCGCTGGCCTTTGAAATGGACGACGAGCCTCCGGCGGATCTCGCCGAGAGGCCGGTCTAGGGCCGCAGGGGACAAGTGAAGGGGCCACAAGCTCCACATTGGCCCTTGTAGTGGACTGATCAGTGGGGTTTCCTCGGCAGAGTAGTGCCAGTAGCACCCAGTAGCACCCGTCTTCCTTTCGAGTGAGGTCAATCCGTGAGCACGCTTCCCACCACCCCCCAGTCCGCTGAGTCGGCCATCGGCACCTCGCGCGTCAAGCGCGGCATGGCCGAGCAGCTCAAGGGCGGCGTGATCATGGACGTGGTCAACGCCGAGCAGGCGAAGATCGCCGAGGACGCCGGCGCCGTGGCCGTCATGGCCCTCGAGCGGGTCCCCGCCGACATCCGCAAGGACGGCGGCGTGGCGCGCATGTCGGACCCGAACATGATCGAAGAGATCATCGAGGCCGTCTCGATCCCCGTCATGGCCAAGTCCCGCATCGGCCACTTCGTCGAGGCCCAGGTCCTGCAGTCCCTCGGCGTCGACTACATCGACGAGTCCGAGGTCCTGACCCCGGCCGACGAGGTCAACCACTCCGACAAGTGGGCCTTCACCACCCCCTTCGTCTGTGGTGCCACCAACCTGGGCGAGGCCCTGCGCCGCATCGCCGAGGGCGCGGCCATGATCCGCTCGAAGGGCGAGGCCGGTACCGGCAACGTCGTCGAGGCCGTTCGCCACCTGCGCCAGATCAAGAACGAGATCGCCCGCCTGCGCGGCTACGACAACAACGAGCTGTTCGCCGCCGCCAAGGAGCTGCGCGCCCCGTACGAGCTCGTCAAGGAAGTCGCCGAGCTCGGCAAGCTCCCGGTCGTGCTGTTCTCCGCCGGTGGCGTCGCCACCCCGGCCGACGCCGCCCTGATGCGCCAGCTCGGCGCCGAGGGCGTCTTCGTCGGCTCCGGCATCTTCAAGTCGGGCGACCCGGCCAAGCGTGCCGCCGCCATCGTGAAGGCCACCACCTTCTACGACGACCCGAAGATCATCGCGGACGCGTCCCGCAACCTGGGCGAGGCCATGGTCGGCATCAACTGCGACACCCTCCCCGAGGCCGAGCGCTACGCCAACCGCGGCTGGTAATCACCTCATGACGAACACCCCCGTTATCGGCGTCCTGGCTCTCCAGGGTGATGTACGGGAGCACCTGATCGCCCTGGCCGCGGCGGACGCCGTGGCCAGGCCGGTCCGGCGTCCCGAGGAGCTCGCCGAGGTAGACGCCCTGGTGATCCCCGGCGGCGAGTCCACGACCATGTCGAAGCTCGCCGTGCTGTTCGGCATGCTCGAGCCGCTGCGCGAGCGCGTGCGGGCCGGCATGCCGGTGTACGGCACCTGCGCCGGCATGATCATGCTCGCCGACAAGCTCCTGGACGGCCGTGAGGACCAGGAGACCCTGGGCGGCATCGACATGATCGTCCGCCGCAACGCCTTCGGCCGCCAGAACGAGTCCTTCGAGGCGGAGATCGACTTCGCGGGCATAGCGGGCGGCCCGGTCCAGGGCGTCTTCATCCGCGCCCCGTGGGTCGAGTCCGTCGGCGGCGCCGCCGAGGTGCTCGCCACGTACGACGGCCACACGGTCGCCGTGCGCCAGGGCAACGTCCTCGCGACGTCGTTCCACCCCGAACTGACCGGCGACGACCGAGTCCACGCGTACTTCGTCGACATGGTGCGCGCCGGGCTGTAATCAGCTCCCGGTAGGATCGGGGACGAACACTGTTGGTGACGCGAAGGAGACAGGCAGATGTCCGGCCACTCTAAATGGGCTACGACGAAGCACAAGAAGGCCGTGGTTGACGCCAAGCGCGGCAAGCTCTTCGCGAAGCTGATCAAGAACATCGAGGTCGCGGCCCGCATGGGCGGCGCCGACATCGATGGCAACCCGACGCTCTTCGACGCCATCCAGAAGGCCAAGAAGAGCTCGGTCCCCAACAAGAACATCGACTCCGCGGTCAAGCGCGGCGGCGGCCTCGAGGCCGGCGGCGCCGACTACGAGACGATCATGTACGAGGGCTACGGTCCGAACGGTGTCGCGGTGCTCATCGAGTGCCTCACCGACAACCGCAACCGCGCCGCCTCCGACGTGCGCGTGGCCATGACCCGCAACGGCGGCTCGATGGCCGACCCGGGCTCGGTCTCGTACCTGTTCAACCGCAAGGGTGTCGTCCTCCTGCCCAAGGGCGAGCTCTCCGAGGACGACGTCCTGGAGACGGTGCTCGAGGCCGGTGCCGAAGAGGTCAACGACCTCGGCGAGAGCTTCGAGATCATCAGCGAGGCCACCGACATGGTCGCCGTCCGTACCGCTCTCCAGGACGCGGGCATCGACTACGACTCGGCCGACTCCAACTTCTTGCCGACCATGCAGGTCGAGCTGGACGAAGAGGGCGCGCGCAAGATCTTCAAGCTGATCGACGCGCTGGAGGACAGCGACGACGTGCAGAACGTCTTCGCCAACTTCGACGTCTCGGACGAGGTCATGGAGAAGGTCGACGCCTGAGCGGGGCGCTTGGATGGGACGGGCCGACAGGACACACCCTGTCGGCCCGTCGCTTTGTCAGTGGCGCCCGATAGCCTGCACGGACAGACACGGACAGGCGATCGAAAAGATCGAAAAGATCGAAAAGAGGGGGCGGCGGTGCGCGTACTGGGTGTGGACCCGGGGCTGACGCGATGCGGTATCGGCGTCGTCGAGGGTGTCGCCGGCCGCCCCCTGACCATGCTCGCGGTGGGGGTCGTACGTACGCCCGCCGACGCCGAGTTGGGCAACCGTCTCGTCGCCATCGAGCAGGGCATCGAGGAATGGCTCGACACCCACCGGCCCGAAGTCGTCGCCGTGGAACGGGTGTTCAGCCAGCACAACGTCAGCACCGTGATGGGCACCGCCCAGGCGAGCGCCGTCGCCATGCTGTGCGCGGCCCGGCGCGGGATACCGGTCGCGCTGCACACCCCGAGCGAGGTCAAGGCCGCCGTCACCGGCAGCGGCCGGGCCGACAAGGCCCAGGTCGGAGCGATGGTGACCCGGCTGCTCAGGCTGGACGCACCGCCGAAGCCCGCCGACGCCGCCGATGCCCTCGCCCTCGCCATCTGCCACATCTGGCGGGCCCCCGCCCAGAACCGCCTCCAGCAGGCGGTCGCCCTGCACGCCTCTGGCTCGAAAGGCCGTACCCGATGATCGCCTTCGTCAGCGGCCCGGTCGCCGCGCTCGCCCCCACCCTGGCCGTGATCGAGGTCGGGGGAGTGGGCATGGCCGTGCACTGCACGCCGAACACCATCGCCGGCCTGCGGATGGGCGAGCAGGCCCGGCTGGCCACCTCGCTGGTCGTACGGGAGGACTCGCTCACCCTCTACGGCTTCGCCGACGACGACGAGCGGCAGGTCTTTGAACTGCTCCAGACCGCGAGCGGGGTCGGGCCGAGGCTGGCGCAGGCGATGCTCGGGGTGCACAGCCCGGACGCGCTGCGGACGGCTGTCTCGACGGGTGACGAGAAGGCGCTGATGGCGGTGCCGGGGATCGGCAAGAAGGGGGCGCAGAAGCTGCTCCTGGAGCTGAAGGACAAGCTGGGGGCCCCGCTGGGCGCGAGCGGCCTGGTCGGCGCGCAGCGGGCCGTGGCCGCCGGGCCCGCGCCGTGGACCGAGCAGCTGGCCGCGGCGCTGATCGGGCTCGGCTACGCGTCCCGTGACGCCGAGGAGGCCGTCTCCGCGGTGACCCCGCAGGCCGAGGCCGCCATCGCCGCCGGCGGGTCCGCCCCTGTCCCGCAGCTCCTGCGCGCCGCGCTGCAGTCCCTGAACCGAGCCCGCTGACCCGCCCGCGCGGCGCCGCTGCCGGGGGCCGGCCCCCGGACCACCGTACGAACCGAGAAGGCAGACTGACACCGTGAACTGGGACGACGAGAGCGACCGCATTGTCGCGCCGGCAGCCGACGGGGAGGACACCGCCGTCGAGGCGGCGCTGCGTCCCAAGGACCTCGGCGAGTTCGTCGGTCAGGAGAAGGTCCGCCAGCAGCTGGACCTCGTCCTCAAGGCGGCCCGCCAGCGCGGCGCGACCGCCGACCACGTCCTGCTCTCCGGCGCCCCCGGCCTCGGCAAGACCACGCTGTCGATGATCATCGCGGCCGAGATGGGCGCGCCCATCCGCATCACCTCCGGCCCCGCCATCCAGCACGCCGGAGACCTCGCGGCGATCCTCTCCTCCCTCCAGGAGGGCGAGGTCCTCTTCCTCGACGAGATCCACCGCATGTCCCGGCCCGCCGAGGAAATGCTCTACATGGCCATGGAGGACTTCCGCGTCGACGTGATCGTCGGCAAGGGGCCCGGGGCCACGGCGATCCCGCTGGAGCTGCCCCCGTTCACCCTCGTCGGGGCGACCACACGGGCCGGACTGCTGCCGCCCCCGCTGCGCGACCGCTTCGGATTCACCGGGCACATGGAGTTCTACGCCCCCGAGGAGCTGGAGCGCGTCATCCACCGCTCCGCCCGCCTCCTCGACGTCGAGATCGACGTCGACGGCGCCGCCGAGATCGCCGGCCGCTCCCGCGGCACCCCGCGCATCGCCAACCGCCTGCTGCGCCGGGTCCGCGACTACGCCCAGGTCCGCGCCGACGGTGTGATCAACCGTGAGGTGGCCGGTACCGCCCTCCAGGTGTACGAGGTGGACGCGCGCGGGCTCGACCGGCTGGACCGGGCCGTCCTGGAGGCGCTGCTCAAGCTCTTCGGCGGCGGGCCCGTGGGCCTCTCCACGCTCGCCGTCGCCGTCGGCGAGGAGCGGGAAACGGTGGAGGAGGTCGCGGAGCCGTTCCTCGTCCGCGAAGGGCTGCTCGCACGCACCCCGCGGGGGCGCGTCGCGACGCCTGCCGCCTGGGCCCACCTGGGGCTCGTGCCGCCCCAGCAGCACGGGAGCGGATCAAGCGGACAACAGGGCTTGTTCAGGGCCTGACGGCGCGGACGTTCGCACCCTCAGGAACCCCGGTGCCATGCTGGGCGTTGTTCCATCGGTGCGGACTCGCCTAGACTCCGCCGATGCCGCCCTTTCAGGTCGGCATGCCCACCCCCGTAGAAAAGGCCGCCGTCCGCGTGCGGTCGTGCGAAGGATCTCCGTCCCGTGAATATCGTGACACTCCTCCCGTTCATCGTGCTCATCGGGGCGATGTTCCTGATGACCCGCTCCGCGAAGAAGAAGCAGCAGGCGGCCGCGCAGATGCGCGACCACATGACGCCCGGCACCGGGGTCCGCACCATCGGCGGCATGTACGCCACGGTGAAGGAGATCGGCGACGACACCGTCACCCTTGAGGTGGCTCCCGGCGTCCACGCGATCTTCGCGAAGAACTCCATCGGCGCCGTCCTCGACGACGCGGAATACAACCGCATCGTCCACGGCGCGACCGATGATCTGACCATCGACACGCCGGTCGTCCCCGACGACGCCTCCTCCCTCACCGAGAAGGACGCGGACGAGACCCCGAAGCTCGACCTCGGCAAGAAGGACGAGCCGAAGGACGAGCCGAAGGACGAGCCCAAGGGCGACGAGCCCAAGGACGGCAAGGCGGACGGCGAGCCCGGCGCGAAGTAGCGCACGGGCCGGGGACCGCGAGGGCGCCTGATCGGCGGCCGTCGCGGTCCCGGTCAGTGACCCACTTCTGCGGGGGGCAGGGGTCCCCACCACACATTTCGTGGCCGTCCGTGCGCTGACCCGGCGCAGGCGGTTGGACAGGGAGAAACGACAAGGTGGCAGCACCGAAGAAGGGCCGGCGGCCCACGGGGGCTCAGGGGAGGCCGGGGCGCGCCCTGGCGATCATCCTGATCGCGATGGTGGCGCTCACCGCGGGGATGTTCCTCTCCAAGCAGACGACTCCCCGGCTCGGCATCGACCTCGCCGGCGGCACGAGCATCACGCTCAAGGCCAAGAGCGAGCCCGGCAAGCCGGACGCGATCAACGAGACCAACATGAACACGGCGGTCGGCATCATCGAGCGCCGCGTCAACGGACTCGGCGTATCGGAGGCCGAGGTCCAGACGCAGGGCCGCGACCACATCATCGTGAACATCCCCAAGGGTGCGAACGAGCAGCAGGCGCGCGAGCAGGTCGGTACCACCGCCCAGCTGTACTTCCGCCCGGTGCTCGCCTTTGCCGACGGCGCCCCCGCCGCTCCCGAGGGCACCCAGAGCCCGAGCCCTTCCGCGAGCGGCTCCCAGGCCCCCAAGGCCGGCGACGGCAAGTCCCCGTCGGCCACCCCGTCGTCCAGCGCCACTTCCCAGGGCCGTGCGCTCAGCGAGGCCCTCAAGGCCCCGAACGCCCCCACTCCCACCCCCTCGGGTAGCGAGTCGAAGAAGGCAGACGACAACAAGGCCACTCCGACCCCGTCGGGCTCGGGCGCGCCGTCGCCGTCCACGCCCCCGTCGGCCGAGGAGACCGCGGCCGCCGGCCTGCAGGACGCCTTCGCGAAGCTGGACTGCTCCAACGAGGAGCAGCGCGCCGCCGCCGGCAAGGGCGTCAAGCCCACGGACCCGATGGTCGCCTGTGGCCAGCGCGGCACCGCCTGGGGCAAGTGGATCCTCGGCCCGGCCCAGGTCGACGGCCAGGACGTGAAGAACGCCAAGGGCGTCATCGACCCGCAGCGCGGTGCCTGGATCGTCACGATGCAGTTCACCGACAAGGGCGCCGACAAGTTCGCCAAGATCACCGGTGAGCTCGCCACCAAGCAGATGCCGCAGAACCAGTTCGCGATCGTGCTCGACGGCCAGGTCATCTCCGACCCGTCCGTCAGCCAGGCGCTGACCGGCGGCAACGCCGAGATCTCCGGCGGCTTCACCCAGCAGTCCGCGCAGGACCTGGGCAACATGCTCTCGTACGGCGCCCTGCCGCTCTCCTTCAGCGAGGACAGCGTCACCACCGTCACGGCCGCCCTCGGCGGTGAGCAGCTGAAGGCCGGCCTGATCGCCGGTGCCATCGGCCTGCTGCTCGTGGTGATCTACCTGCTGGTGTACTACCGGGGCCTGGCGTTCGTCGCCATCGTCAGCCTCCTGGTCTCCGCGATCCTCACCTACACGATCATGGCGCTGCTCGGCAAGGGCATCGGGTTCGCGCTGAACCTGCCCGCCGTCTGCGGTGCGATCGTCGCGATCGGCATCACGGCGGACTCGTTCATCGTGTACTTCGAACGCATCCGGGACGAGATCCGCGAGGGCCGCACCCTGCGTCCGGCCGTCGAGCGTGCCTGGCCGCGGGCCCGGCGCACCATCCTGGTCTCCGACTTCGTGTCGTTCCTGGCGGCCGCGGTGCTGTTCATCGTCACCGTCGGCAAGGTGCAGGGCTTCGCCTTCACGCTGGGTCTCACCACCCTGCTCGACGTGGTCGTGGTGTTCCTCTTCACCAAGCCGATCATGACGCTGCTGGCGCGTACGAAGTTCTTCGCCAGCGGTCACCCGTGGTCCGGGCTGGACCCGAAGCGGCTCGGTGCCAAGCCGCCGCTGCGCCGGTCCCGCCGTACCGCCGCACCCGCCCCCGTCGACGCAAAGGAGGCGTGAGAGATGTCGAAGCTGGGAGATCTCGGCGCCAGGCTGTACCGCGGTGAGGTCGGCTACGACTTCGTCGGCAAGCGCTTCATCTGGTACGGCGTTTCCATCCTGATCACCATCACGGCGATCGCGGCCCTGGCCATTCAGGGCCTCAACATGGGCATCGAGTTCAAGGGCGGTGCCGTCTTCACCACTCCGAAGACGGCCGTCTCGATCGCCAAGGCCACGGAGGACGCGGAGAAGGCCTCGGGCCACGACGCGATCGTCCAGGAGCTCGGCACCGGCGGCCTGCGGATCCAGATCTCCGGTCTGGACACCGACTCCGCGACCGACGTGAAGAAGCAGCTCGCCACCGACCTCAAGGTCACCGAGGCCGACATCAACGCGGACCTGGTCGGCCCCAGCTGGGGTGAGCAGATCGCCAACAAGGCCTGGACCGGCCTCGGCATCTTCATGGTCCTCGTGGTGATCTACCTGGCCATCGCCTTCGAGTGGCGGATGGCGGTCGCGGCGCTGATCGCCCTGATCCACGACCTCACGATCACCGTCGGCATCTACGCGCTGGTCGGCTTCGAGGTCACCCCGGGTACGGTCATCGGTCTGCTGACGATCCTCGGTTACTCGCTCTACGACACCGTCGTCGTCTTCGACGGTCTCAAGGAGGGGTCGAAGGACATCACCAAGCAGACCCGCTGGACGTACAGCGAGGTCGCCAACCGCAGCATCAACGGCACGCTGGTCCGCTCGATCAACACCACGGTCGTGGCGCTGCTCCCGGTCGCGGCCCTGCTCTTCATCGGCGGCGGCCTCCTGGACGCCGGCATGCTGAACGACATCTCGCTGTCGCTGTTCGTCGGCCTCGCGGCCGGTGCGTACTCCTCGATCTTCATCGCGACCCCGCTGGTCGTGGACCTCAAGGAGCGCGAGCCGGCGATGAAGGCCCTGAAGAAGCGGGTGCTCGCGAAGCGGGCGGCCGCGGCGGCGAAGGGCGAGTCCGCGGACGAGGGCTACGAGTCCGGGGACGAGCCGCAGGTCGTGGCGCAGGGCCGGCAGGGACGGCGCCGGTGACCGAGCTGCTCTCCGCGGACGTTCGCGAGCTGCTGCTCGGCCGGATCAAGGACGTGGCGGACTACCCGAAGCCGGGCGTGATGTTCAAGGACATCACCCCGCTGCTGGCGGACCCGAAGGCGTTCGCGGCGCTGACGGACGCGCTGGTGGAGCTGGCCGGGCAGTACGGCGCGACGAAGATCGTCGGGCTGGAGGCGCGCGGGTTCATCCTGGCGGCTCCGGTGGCCGTACAGGCCGGGATCGGCTTCGTGCCGGTGCGCAAGGCCGGGAAGCTGCCGGGGGCGACGCTGGGGCAGTCCTACGAGCTGGAGTACGGCACCGCGGAGATCGAGGTCCACGCGGAGGATCTGTCGGCCGGCGACCGGGTCATGGTCATCGACGATGTGCTGGCCACCGGTGGCACCGCCGAGGCGTCGCTCTCGCTGATCCGGCGGGCCGGCGCGGAGGTCGCCGGGGTGGCGGTCCTGATGGAGCTGTCCTTCCTGCCCGGTCGGGCGAAGCTGGCCGGTGCGCTGGGTGAGGCTCCGCTGGATGCGCTGATCGTGGTCTGACGTTCTCGCTTGCCGAGCGGCGGGTATCCGGGACATCCCGGGTGCCCGCCGTTTCGCGTGTGCGGCGCCGCTGCCGGGGTCCGGCCTGCGGCCCAGCCGGAAGGAGGCTCGGCGAACGAGGGAGCGGAACCCTCGCTACGATGGGTTATCCGGACCGGACACGGGCACCGGATCCTCCCCCGGACTCCGTCTGGGGGGACCCCCGTGAGGAGCGCTCTTGCCAGACGAGGTCCAGCCACTCTCCGCCGCGCAGCCAGACCCGCAGGCCGAGCAGGCCGCGGCGCCCGCCGCCACGCCCCCGCCGGCCCCGCCGGTCAAGCCCGCGCCGGCGAAGTCGGCCGGGTCCTCCAACCGGGTGCGCGCCCGGCTCGCCCGGCTCGGCGTCCAGCGCACCAACCCGTACAACCCGGTACTGGAGCCCCTGCTCCGCATAGTCCGCAGCAACGACCCGAAGATCGAGACGGCGACGCTGCGCCAGCTGGAACAGGCCTACCAGGTCGCCGAGCGCTGGCACCGCGGCCAGAAGCGCAAGAGCGGTGACCCGTACATCACCCACCCGCTCGCGGTGACCACCATCCTCGCCGAGCTCGGCATGGACCCCGCCACCCTGATGGCCGGTCTGCTCCACGACACCGTCGAGGACACCGAGTACGGCCTCGAAGACCTGCGCCGCGACTTCGGCGACGCCGTGGCCCTCCTCGTCGACGGCGTCACCAAGCTCGACCGGGTCAAGTTCGGCGAGGCGGCCCAGGCCGAGACCGTCCGCAAGATGGTCGTGGCGATGGCCAAGGACCCCCGGGTCCTCGTGATCAAGCTCGCCGACCGCCTGCACAACATGCGCACCATGCGCTACCTCAAGCGGGAGAAGCAGGAGAAGAAGGCCCGCGAGACCCTCGAGATCTACGCCCCGCTGGCGCACCGGCTGGGCATGAACACGATCAAGTGGGAGCTCGAGGACCTCGCCTTCGCGATCCTCTACCCCAAGATGTACGACGAGATCGTGCGGCTCGTCGCCGAGCGCGCCCCCAAGCGCGACGAGTACCTCGCCGTCGTCACCGACGAGGTGCAGACCGACCTGCGCGCCGCGCGCATCAAGGCCACCGTCACCGGCCGGCCCAAGCACTACTACAGCGTCTACCAGAAGATGATCGTCCGCGGCCGTGACTTCGCGGAGATCTACGACCTGGTGGGCATCCGCGTCCTCGTCGACACCGTACGGGACTGCTACGCGGCCCTGGGCACGGTGCACGCGCGATGGAATCCGGTCCCCGGCCGGTTCAAGGACTACATCGCGATGCCCAAGTTCAACATGTACCAGTCGCTCCACACGACGGTCATCGGGCCCAGCGGCAAGCCGGTCGAGCTCCAGATCCGCACCTTCGACATGCACCGCCGTGCCGAGTACGGGATCGCCGCCCACTGGAAGTACAAGCAGCAGACCGTCGCCGGCACCTCCAAGGTCCGCACCGACGTCCCGCAGGCCGCCAAGGGCAGCGCCGGCCAGGACACGGTCAACGACATGGCCTGGCTGCGCCAGCTGCTCGACTGGCAGAAGGAGACCGAGGACCCGGGCGAGTTCCTCGACTCGCTGCGCTTCGACCTCTCCCGCAACGAGGTCTTCGTCTTCACGCCCAAGGGCGACGTCATAGCGCTGCCCGCCGGGGCCACGCCCGTGGACTTCGCGTACGCCGTCCACACCGAGGTCGGCCACCGGACCATAGGGGCCCGGGTCAACGGGCGCCTCGTCCCGCTGGAGTCCACGCTCGACAACGGCGACCTGGTCGAGGTCTTCACCTCCAAGGCGGAGGGTGCCGGACCGTCCCGCGACTGGCTCGGCTTCGTCAAGTCCCCGCGCGCCCGCAACAAGATCCGCGCCTGGTTCTCCAAGGAGCGCCGCGACGAGGCCATCGAGCACGGCAAGGACGCCATCGCGCGGGCCATGCGCAAGCAGAACCTGCCGATCCAGCGCATCCTGACGGGCGACTCCCTCGTCACTCTCGCGCACGAGATGCGCTACCCCGACATCTCCTCCCTGTACGCGGCGATCGGCGAGGGCCACGTGGCCGCGCAGGGCGTCGTACAGAAGCTGGTGCAGGCCCTCGGTGGCGAGGAAGCGGCCAACGAGGACATCGAGGAGAGCGTCCCGCCCTCCCGGACCCGGGGCACGCGCCGCAAGAACGCCGACCCGGGTGTGGTCGTCAAGGGCGTCGACGACGTGTGGGTCAAGCTGGCCCGCTGCTGCACCCCGGTGCCGGGGGACCCGATCGTCGGCTTCGTCACGCGCGGCAGTGGCGTATCGGTTCACCGGGCGGACTGCGTCAACGTGGACTCCCTCTCCCAGGAGCCCGAGCGGATGCTGGAGGTCGAGTGGGCGCCCACCCAGTCCTCGGTCTTCCTGGTCGCCATCCAGGTCGAGGCACTGGACCGGTCCCGCCTGCTGTCGGACGTCACCCGCGTCCTGTCCGACCAGCACGTCAACATCCTCTCGGCCGCCGTCCAGACCTCCCGCGACCGCGTGGCCACCTCCCGCTTCACCTTCGAGATGGGCGACCCCAAGCACCTGGGCCACGTCCTGAAGGCCGTTCGGGGTGTGGAGGGCGTCTACGACGTCTACCGTGTGACTTCGGCCCGCCGGCCGTAGCCACACGCACGAGGGCCCCGGTACGCATCCGCGTACCGGGGCCCTCGCCGTGCACAGTGGCCAGTTCTCAGCCGCCGAACTCCTCCAGACCCTTCAGGGCCTGGTCCAGCAGGGCCTGGCGGCCCTCCAGCTCGCGCGAGAGCTTGTCGGCCTTCGCGTTGTTGCCCGCGGCGCGCGCCGCGTCGATCTGCTCACGCAGCTTGTCGACCGCCGCCTGGAGCTGGCCCGTCAGACCGGCCGCACGCGCCCGCGCCTCCGGGTTCGTACGACGCCACTCGCCCTCCTCGGCCTCCTGGATGGCCCGCTCCACCGTGTGCATCCGGCCCTCGACCTTCGGCCGGGCGTCCCGCGGCACGTGGCCGATGGCCTCCCAGCGCTCGTTCAGGGTGCGGAACGCGGCACGGGCCGCCTTCAGGTCCGTGATCGGGACGAGCTTCTCGGCCTCGTCGGCCAGCTCCTCCTTCAGCTTCAGGTTCTCCCCCTGCTCGGCGTCGCGCTCCGCGAACACCTCGCTGCGCGCCGCGAAGAAGACGTCCTGCGCACCGCGGAAACGGTTCCACAGGTCGTCCTCGGACTCGCGCTGCGCCCGGCCCGCCGCCTTCCAGTCCGCCATCAGGTCGCGGTAGCGGGCGGCCGTCGGACCCCAGTCGGTCGACTTCGACAGCGACTCGGCCTCGGCGACCAGCTTCTCCTTGACCTTGCGGGCATCCTCGCGCTGCGCGTCCAGCGAGGCGAAGTGCGCCTTGCGGCGCTTGGAGAACGCGGAGCGGGCGTGCGAGAAGCGGTGCCACAGCTCGTCGTCCGACTTGCGGTCCAGCCGGGGCAGACCCTTCCAGATGTCCACCAGGGCACGCAGCCGCTCGCCCGCGCTGCGCCACTGGTCGCTCTGCGCCAGCTGCTCGGCCTCGACGACCAGCGCGTCCTTGGCCGCGCGGGCCTCGTCGGTCTGCTTGGCCTTCTGGGCCTTGCGCTCCTCGCGCCGCGACTCGACGGTCTCGACCAGCTTGTCCAGCCGTACGCGCAGAGCGTCGAGGTCACCCACGGCATGGTGCTCGTCGACCTGCGTACGCAGGTGGTCGATCGCGGTCTGCGCGTCCTTGGCGGACAGATCGGTGGTCCGCACCCGCTTTTCGAGGAGGCCGATTTCGACCACCAGGCCCTCGTACTTGCGCTCGAAATAGGCCAGGGCCTCCTCAGGGGTGCCCGCCTGCCACGAACCGACGACTTTCTCGCCATCGGCAGTACGCACGTACACGGTGCCCGTCTCGTCGACTCGGCCCCACGGGTCGCTGCTCACAGCGCCTCCTCCACCTGATGCCTTGCGAGGGGTTCACCCCCTGGGCATCGTCCACAGTTTCCTGGGGCGGGCCGCGCCCGCCCTGCACAACGCCAACATAGGCGACCGCCGGGCCGGCTGTCCGCATCCCGCACGACGGAATATCGACGTACGGGCGGGATGCGGGCCGCAGGGCCCGGGGCGGCTGCTTCCGGTCAGTTCTGGGTGACGGTGCCCTTCTCGATCTTCACTTCGTTCTTCGGGGCCCCGTCCTGTCCGCCGTCGGCCGTACCGACCTTGGCGATGTCCTCCAGGACCTTCAGGCCCGCCGCGTCGATCTTGCCGAACGGGGTGTACGAAGGCGCCAGCGGGCTGTCCTTGTAGACCAGGAAGAACTGGCTGCCGCCCGAGCCGGGCTGGCCGGTGTTGGCCATCGCGACCGTGCCGGCCGGGTAGACCACCTGGCCCTGCTCGTTCGCCTTGCCCAGCGAGTCCAGGTTCTCGTCCGGGATCGTGTAGCCGGGGCCGCCCATGCCGGTGCCCTCCGGGTCGCCGCACTGGAGCACGAAGATCCCGCCCGACGTCAGCCGGTGGCACTTGGTGTTGTCGAAGTAGCCCTTGTCGGCGAGCGACTTGAAGGAGTTCACGGTCTGCGGGGTCTTCGCCGCGTCCATCGCGAAGTTGATGTCGCCCGCGCTGGTCTTCAGGGCGAAGGTGTACTTCGCCTTCTGGTCGATGGCCATCTCGGGCGACGGGGACTGCTTCGGCGACGGCGAGGCCGACGGGTTCGCGGCCGGGTCGGCCGCCTGGTCCTTCTTGTCCTTGTCGAACACGCCGCCCACGATGAGGCCGACCAGCGTCGCGACCACCACGGCCACCGCCGCGCCGATCATCGCCCCCCGTCGGCGCGTCTTCTGCCGGGCCTCGGCCCGGCGCTTCTGCTGGCGCTCGTACTTCTCCCTGGCGAGCTGTCGCCGCCGCTGATCGCTCGTGACCACCGGGTCGTCTCCTTGTGCGTCTCTGGTACCACTGTCCGGGCTGGGTTAGGCCGTACCGTATATGGGTTCGCTGTGTGATGAGGGGCGCCGGTAGGCTCTGAGCAGCAGCATTCCGATCTGCAGCCTCCCGCCGGACGACGATTGAGGACGAACGTGCTGATTGCCGGGTTCCCCGCCGGGGCCTGGGGGACCAACTGTTACCTGGTCGCCCCCGCCGCCGGTGAGGAGTGCGTGATCATCGACCCGGGCCACCAGGCCGTCCAGGGTGTCGAGGAGACGCTGAAGAAGCATCGGCTCAAGCCCGTCGCCGTCGTGCTGACCCATGGCCACATCGATCATGTGGCCTCGGTCGTCCCGGTGTGCGGAGCACACGACGTACCGGCCTGGATCCACCCCGAAGACCGCTACATGATGAGCGACCCGGAGAAGGCCCTCGGCCGCTCCATCGGGATGCCGCTCATGGGCGAGCTGACCGTGGGCGAGCCGGACGACGTCCGCGAGCTGACCGACGGCGCCGCCCTGAAGCTGGCCGGAATGGACTTCTCCGTGGCGCACGCGCCGGGGCATACCAAGGGGTCGGTGACCTTCCGGATGCCGGAGTCCCCGGACGTTCCGTCCGTGTTCTTCTCCGGTGATCTGCTCTTCGCCGGCTCCATCGGACGCACCGACCTGCCCGGCGGCTCCCACGCCGAGATGCTCGAGTCGCTGGGCCGTGTGTGCCTGCCGCTCGACGACTCGACCGTGGTGCTGTCCGGCCACGGTCCCCAGACCACCATCGGCCGCGAGCGCGCGACCAACCCGTACTTGCGGGAAGTGGCCGCAGGCCGCCAAGGACTCGTAGCGGACCCGACAGCCGCTCCACGACGAGGAATGTGACGAGAGTTTCGTGAGCACCTTCAAGGCCCCCAAGGGCACGTACGACCTGATCCCGCCGTACTCGGCCAAGTATCTGGCTGTCCGCGAGGCGATCTCCGGCCCGCTGCGCAAGTCCGGCTACGGATACATCGAGACGCCCGGTTTTGAGGACGTGGACCTCTTCGCGCGTGGTGTCGGTGAGTCCACCGACATCGTGACGAAGGAGATGTACACCCTCACGACCAAGGGCGGCGCGAACCTGGCGCTGCGCCCGGAAGGCACCGCCTCCGTGTTGCGCGCGGCGTTGGAGGCCAACCTGCACAAGGCCGGCGGCCTGCCGGTCAAGCTCTGGTACTCCGGCTCGTACTACCGCTACGAGCGCCCCCAGAAGGGCCGGTACAGGCACTTCTCGCAGGTCGGTGCGGAGGCCATCGGCGCCGAGGACCCGGCGCTGGACGCCGAGCTGATCATTCTGGCCGACCAGGCGTACCGCTCGCTGGGTCTGCGCAACTTCCGGATCCTGCTGAACTCGCTGGGCGACGCGGAATGCCGCCCGGTGTACCGGGAGGCGCTCCAGGGGTTCCTCCGGGGCCTGGACCTGGACGAGGAAACTCTGCGCAGGGCTGAGATCAACCCGCTTCGAGTGCTCGACGACAAGCGTGAGGCCGTTCAGAAGCAGCTGGTCGGCGCGCCGATGCTGCGGGACTACCTGTGTGACGCGTGCAAGGCGTACCACTCGGAGGTCCGTGAGCTGATCACTGCTGCGGGCGTGGTCTTCGAGGACGACGAGAAGCTGGTGCGCGGGCTGGACTACTACACCCGCACCACCTTCGAGTTCGTCCACGACGGTCTGGGCTCGCAGTCCGCGGTGGGCGGCGGCGGCCGCTACGACGGCCTGTCCGAGATGATCGGCGGACCGGCGCTGCCGTCGGTGGGCTGGGCGCTTGGTGTGGACCGCACGGTGCTGGCGCTCGAGGCCGAGGGCGTGGAGCTGGACATCCCGGCTGCTACCAGCGTCTTCGCGATCGCGCTGAGCGACGAGGCCCGGAAGGTGCTCTTCGGGGCCGTCACCGAGCTGCGCAAGGCGGGCGTCGCGGCCGACTTCTCGTACGGTTCGAAGGGCCTCAAGAGCCACATGAAGAACGCCAACCGGTCCGGAGCGCCGTTCACCGTGGTCGCGGGCGAGCGCGACCTTGCCGAGGGCGTCGTCCAGCTGAAGGACATGGAGTCCGGCGAGCAGACGGCCGTGCCCGTCGCCGACCTGGTCGCCACCGTGCAGGCCCGGCTGGTCTGACGGTCGGTTCCTGCCGGAAGGGCGGGACGGGGGATCCCCCGTCCCGCCCTTCCTTATCTCCATCGAACGGTGAACACACAGCCCCGTACGGCACAATGGCCGGTGCTTGTTGACCTTGCAGATGTGGAGCGGGCGGTATGACGACACGAGGTACGGACGCGGACGCCGCCCCGAAGACGATCGGGGGCAGTCGGGCGCTGGCCCTGCTGCTGGTGATCACGGGGGCCGCGGGTCTCCTCGCCGCCTGGGTGATCACGATCGACAAGTTCAAGCTGCTCGAGGACCCGAACTTCACCCCCGGCTGCAGCCTGAACCCGATCGTCTCCTGCGGCAACATCATGAAGAGCGACCAGGCCGCCGTCTTCGGCTTCCCGAACCCCATGCTCGGACTGGTCGCCTACGGCATGGTGATCTGCGTCGGCATGAGCCTGCTCGCCGGCGCCCGGTTCCGCCGCTGGTACTGGCTGACGCTGAACGCGGGAACCCTCTTCGGCGTCGTGTTCTGCGCCTGGCTGACCTACCAGTCGCTGTACAACATCAACTCGCTCTGCCTGTGGTGCTGCCTGGCCTGGGTCGCCACGATCGTGATGTTCTGGTACGTCACCTCGCACAACGTGCGCCAGGGGCTGCTGCCCGCGCCGGGCTGGCTGAAGAGCTTCTTCGACGAGTTCACCTGGGTGCTCCCGGTGCTGCACATCGGGATCATCGGGATGCTGGTCCTGACGCGCTGGTGGGACTTCTGGACCTCCTGACCGGGGGCGGCGGGACTGTCGGTGGCCTCGCATAGGCTTCCGGTGTGGAACCAGACCTGTTCACCGCCGCTGCCGAAGACCGCCAGGAGAAGGACCCCTCGACCTCTCCGCTCGCCGTCCGGATGCGCCCGCGCACCCTGGACGAGGTCGTCGGCCAGCAGCACCTGCTGAAGCCCGGATCACCGCTGCGGCGGCTGGTCGGGGAAGGGGCCGGAGGCCCCGCCGGTGCCTCCTCGGTGATCCTCTGGGGCCCACCGGGCATCGGAAAGACGACCCTCGCCTATGTGGTCAGCCAGGCCACGAAGAAACGGTTCGTGGAGCTGTCCGCCATCACGGCGGGCGTCAAAGAGGTACGGGCGGTCATCGAGGGCGCGAAGCGCGCGGCCGGCGGCTACGGCAAGGACACCGTCCTCTTCCTCGACGAGATCCACCGCTTCAGCAAGGCACAGCAGGACTCGCTGCTCCCTGCCGTCGAGAACCGCTGGGTGACGCTGATCGCGGCCACCACCGAGAACCCGTACTTCTCGATCATCTCTCCGCTGCTGTCGCGCTCCCTGCTGCTGACGCTGGAGCCGCTGACGGACGAGGACCTGAGCGCGCTGATGCGGCGGGCGCTGACGGAGGAGCGGGGCCTGGGCGGGGCGGTCACCCTGCCCGCGGACGCCGAGGCGCACCTGCTGCGGATCGCCGGCGGCGACGCCCGGCGGGCGCTCACCGCGCTGGAGGCGGGGGCCGGGTCGGCCATCGCCAAGGGCGAGGAGGAGATCACCCTCCAGACGGTGGAGGAAGCGGTCGACCGCGCCGCCGTCCGGTACGACCGGGACGGCGACCAGCACTACGACGTGGCGAGCGCGCTGATCAAGTCGATCCGCGGCTCGGACGTGGACGCGGCGCTGCACTATCTGGCCCGGATGATCGAGGCGGGGGAGGACCCGCGGTTCATCGCGCGACGCCTGATGATCTCGGCGAGCGAGGACATCGGCCTGGCGGACCCGACGGCCCTGCCGCTCGCGGTGGCCGCGGCCCAGGCGGTGGCGATGATCGGCTTCCCGGAGGCCGCGCTGACCCTCTCGCACGCCACGATCGCGCTGGCGCTCGCCCCGAAGTCGAACACCGCCACGACCGCGATCGGCGCGGCGCTGGCCGACGTACGGGCCGGGCTGGCGGGTACGGTCCCGCCGCACCTGCGGGACGGGCACTACAAGGGCGCGGCCAAGCTGGGGCATGCGCAGGGGTACGTGTACCCGCACGATGTGCCGGGGGGCATCGCCGCCCAGCAGTACGCGCCGGATGCGGTGCACGGGAAGCGGTACTACGAGCCGACGCGGTACGGGGCCGAGGCGCGGTACGCGGATGTGGTGGAGAAGGTCCGGGAGAGGCTCCGCGGCGGATCCTGACCTGCGGCGTAGGCTCCGATCATGGGACGCCGTGCTCCGTTCATCGCCCTGGCGGCGATGTTCCTGGCCAGTGGGTGCCATCACGACGATCCTGCGCCCGGCCGGGTTCGGGCGCTGGTCGCGCAGGTGCCGCTCGCCAGTGCCGGGTTTCCGCCGAGCGCCGCCACTGCCAGGGAGCAGCTGGCCGGGCTGAAGGCCGAGTGGGGCAAGAACTGGGAGACGTACAAGCGGGAGAACTTCGGCAGGTACTGGTCGGACGAGACCGACGGCGTCGGCGGGCGCAACGGCTGTGACACCCGCGACGACGTGCTCCGCCGGGACCTCACGGAGCTCCGCGAGGGGGACCGGAACCCGTGCGTCGTGGTCTCCGGGGTGCTGCACGATCCGTACACGGGCAAGGAGCTCCCCTACTCCTACCGGCGCGCCTCGCAGATCCAGACCGACCACGTCGTCGCGCTGGGCGCCGCCTGGCGGGGCGGCGCGTACGCCTGGACCCCGCAGCGCAGGCTCGAGTACGCCAACGACCTCGACGTGCTGCTCGCCGTGGACAAGCAGACCAACTACGACAAGAGCAGCAAGACCGCCGACAAGTGGAAGCCACCCCTCAAGACGTACTGGTGCGAGTACGCCCGCCGCTACACCGGGATCAAGGCCAAGTACCGGCTGTCCGTGACCGCGCCCGAGAAGCTCGCGCTCCAGGAGATGCTCGGCACCTGCCCTCAGTGACCAGCCGCCGAGAAGAGGGTCCGCATCGCACGGCGCAGGCCGCAGATGTCCGCCACCGGTTCGGGGAAGTCGAAGCGGGCGTCGAAGGAACCAGCGGCGGCGCCCGTGAAGCGCACGCGCAGGCCGAGGCGGTCCAGGGCGAGCGGGGTGGCGGTCATGCCGTCCGCCTCCCGCGAGCCCAGCAGGCCGCACAGCTCCCCGATCCGGTCGGAGTGCGATGAGGCCAAGTGCTGGAGGAGCTCCGCCTCGTGGGCGACCATCGGGTCCGGCTCCGCCGTGGCGAGGTCGTCCGGGTCCACGTGCTCGGCGCCCCACAGATCGTCCACCGAGATCTCGCCGACCTCAAGGCGGAGCATCACCCATGCGGGGCGGCCGGCCATCCCCAGCAGCTCGCCCACCGGCCGGCGGTCCGCCAGCAGCGCCGCGCAGGCCGCGCGCTCGGCCCCGCGCACCTGCGTCAGCCACCCGGTCAGCCAGGCGCGGCCTCGGATACGATGTGGCACGGACACCGGCGCCACATCCGTGATCTCGATCACGGCGGTGAGGTCGTCGTCCTGGGCGTGAGCGGCTGCCCTGGCAGCCGCGGATTCCCCGGAAACAAGGAGAATCACGTCCCCGTCCGGGGTGACGGTCCGTGCGACCGGCATCCCTGTCCCGAAGTCGTCGGATCCGTGACTGTCACGAGCACCCGGCAGCGTGAGGGATACTGAGGCGTTGGACTCTACGAGGGTTCGTACGCGTTCGGCTCCGGTGAGCTGCCGAACGCCTTCCCTGGGACGCGGCTGACCTTGCCAATCGTCGTCGAAAGCAGATCCTGTTTCGTTTGGATCTGAACTTCGACGCGCACTGGGCAGGGGGATCCCATGTGGTCGAGACATTACGTCCTCCTCGCTAAGGTAAGCCTCACCTAACTTACATGGAGGTAGGTTCCACGTGAACCAGAAGCGACCCAAGGTCAAGAAGTCGCGTGCCCTCGGCATTGCGCTGACCCCGAAGGCCGTCAAGTACTTCGAGGCCCGCCCCTACCCGCCGGGCGAGCACGGCCGTGGCCGCAAGCAGAACTCGGACTACAAGGTTCGTCTGCTCGAGAAGCAGCGTCTGCGCGCTCAGTACGACATCTCTGAGCGTCAGATGGCCCGCGCGTACGACCGCGCCAAGAAGGCCGAAGGCAAGACGGGCGAGGCGCTGGTCGTCGAGCTCGAGCGTCGTCTCGACGCCCTGGTTCTGCGTTCGGGCATCGCCCGCACCATCTACCAGGCTCGCCAGATGGTCGTTCACGGCCACATCGAGGTCAACGGTGGCAAGGTCGACAAGCCGTCGTTCCGTGTCCGCCCGGACGACGTCGTGACCGTGCGCGAGCGCAGCCGCGAGAAGGTTCCGTTCCAGGTTGCCCGTGAGGGTGGCTACGCAGGCGAGGGCGAGACCCCGCGCTACCTGCAGGTCAACCTGAAGGCCCTGGCCTTCCGCCTGGACCGCGACCCGAACCGCAAGGAAATCCCGGTCATCTGCGACGAGCAGCTCGTCGTCGAGTACTACGCCCGCTGATGCAGGCATAGGCCTCACAGGCTGGTGGAAACCCGCCGTCCCCTTCGGGGGCGGCGGGTTTTTCCGTCCTCCGGACTCCCGGGCCCGCGCTGCGCCCGTACGACCACGGCCTCCCGGCTCAGCCCCCGCCCCTCGGCCGCGTACGCCGCATACCGCTCGGCGCCCAGCAGCTCACCCGCCCGCTCCTGGCACATCAGCCGCGGCGCGTTGAAGTACCCCGAGCCGAACAGCTGCAGGCCCACCCCGCCCCACATCGGCTCCGCCGCGCCCTGGAGTACCGCCGCCTCCTCCGGATCGCCCTCCGCGACCGCGACCAGCGCGAGCAGTTCCAGCGCCAGCACCAGCCCCACCAGGTCGTGGAAGGCGTGGTTGATCGCCACGCACTCGGTCAGCAGCTGCCGCGCCTCGTCCACCGCCCCCGCGTCCAGGGCCGCGTACGCGAGGACGTACAGGGCGTAGGCCTTGGTCCAGCGCTCCCCGCGCTCCTCGCAGATCTCCCGGACCTCCCGGCACAGCGCGAGCGCCGCGGCCGGCTCCCCCTGGAACGCCAGCGTCAGCGCCAGCTCCACCTGGCACATCAGCACGTTGCTGTTCAGCTCCCCGGCCTCCCGGTACCGCTCCAGTGCCTGGCCCAGCAGCTCCCCGGCCCGCGCCATGTCGTCCGAGACCAGCGCCAGGCAGCCCAGCCGGTGCACCGCGTACGCCGTCGCGAGGGGGTTTCCGCTGCGCGCCGCCGCGTCCCGGCACTCGTACAGCGCGCTCATGGAGGCCACCCCGTCCCCCTGGAGTGCCGCGACGTACCCCAGCACCCACAGCGCCTTCAGCCGCGAGTTCTCGTACTCCACCGGCCGGTCCGAGTCCTCCAGGGCCCGGTCCAGCCAGTGCCGGCCCTCCGTGAGGCGGCCGCAGCCCGCCCAGTAGAACCACAGGGTCCCCGCCAGGTACTGGCCCAGGTGGACCTCGTCCGGCTCGTCCAGGGAGCACTCCAGCGCGAGGCGGAGGTTCGGCAGCTCCGTCTCCACCAGCGCCGCCACCTCCTCCTGGCGCGGACTGAACCAGTCCAGCTCGCACCAGGTCGCCAGGCCCACGTACCAGTCCCGGTGCCGCCGCCGCAGCCGGCCGGCGTCCCCCAGCGACTCCAGCCAGCCCGCCCCGTACACCCGTACGGTCTCCAGCATCCGGTAGCGCACCCCGGCAGGCGTCTCCTCCCGGAGCAGGAGGGACTGGGCGAGGAGCTCGCCGACCAGGTCCAGCACGCTCTCCACCGGCAGGTCCGGACCCGCGCACACGTACTCGGCGGCGTCGAGGTCGAAGTGCCCGGCGAACACCGACAGCCGCGCCCACAGCAGCCGCTCCGCGGTCGTGCACAGCTCGTGGCTCCAGCCGATCGCCGTACGAAGCGCCCGGTGCCGGGGGAGCGCCCCGCGAGAGCCTCCCGTCAGCAGGGCGAAGCGGTCCTCCAGCCGCGCCAGCACCTGCGCGGGGGACAGCGCCCGCAGCCGGCCCGCCGCGAGCTCCAGGGCGAGCGGGATCCCGTCGAGGCGGGCGCACAGCTCGGTCAGCTCGGCGCGGTTCGCCTCGGTCACCGCGAAGGCAGGGTCGGCGGCGCGGGCCCGGGCCGCCAGCAGGGCCAGCGCCTCCTCCGGAGCCGGCGGGGCCAGCGGGAAGGTCTGTTCCCCGTCCAGGGCCAGCGGCCGCCGGCCCGCCGCGAGCACTCGCAGGCCGGGGGAGCCGCGCAGCAGCTCCCGTACCAGCTCGGCCGCCTCGTCGACCAGCTGCTCGAAGCCGTCCAGGACCAGCAGCAGGCGCCGCCCGGCCAGGTGCTCGGCCAGTACGGTCCTGGGCGGCCGGGTGGTGTGATCGGTCAGCCCGAGCCCCTCCGAAACGGTCAGCTCGAGCAGCGACGGATCCCGTACGGTCGCCAGTTCGACCAGCCACACCCCGTCGCAGTAGCGTTCCTGCGCCTCCTCCGCGGCCGACCGGGCCGCCGCGAGCACCAGCCGGGACTTGCCCACCCCGCCCACGCCGGTCACCGTCACCAGCCGCGAGGACTCCAGGAGCCGCCCCAGCTCGGACAGTTCGGTACCCCGCCCGACGAACCCGCCCAGCTCCGAGGGAAGATTGCCCCAGGTCGTATTTTGAAGGGGTCTCTGTCGCATGGGACACGGAGGGTACTGGTCCGGAAGCTCTGCGTACAAGGCGGGCCCGGCCGACCCGGAATTCCGGTACGGCCGGGGAGCTCCGGCGCGATAGGGTCGGAAGGCCATTTGTAGGAATCAGTACGCGAGCAGTTCAAGTACAGACAGAGAGCGGTGTGACGTGTCCGGTGGAGAGGTGGCCGGGATCCTCGTGGCCGTCTTCTGGGCCATCCTGGTCTCCTTCCTCGCCGTGGCACTGGCGAGGCTGGCGCAGGTGCTCAAGGCGACCACCAAGCTGGTGGCCGACGTGACCGAACAGGCCGTCCCGCTGCTGGCAGACGCCTCCACGACCGTCCGCTCCGCGCGCACCCAGCTGGACCGGGTCGACGCCATCGCGAGCGACGTCCAGGAGGTCACCTCCAACGCCTCCGCGCTGTCCTCCACCGTGGCCTCCGCCTTCGGGGGACCGCTGGTCAAGGTCGCGGCCTTCGGCTACGGCGTCCGCAAGGCGCTCGGCCGGACGGACGAGGCGCCCGCGAAGACCACCCGACGGACCGTGATCGTCGGCCGTACCGTGCCGGCGGCCCGACGCCGGAAGCAGAAGGGCTGAGACCTCCGATGTTCCGCCGAGCCTTCTGGTTCACCGCAGGCGCCGCCGCCGGCGTGTGGGCCACCACCAAGGTCAACCGCCAGCTCAAGAAGCTGACGCCGGAGAGCCTTGCCGCCCAGGCCGCCGACAAGGCGCTGGAGGCGGGTCACCGCCTCAAGGACTTCGCCCTCGACGTCAAGGCGGGAATGACGCAGCGCGAGGACGAGCTGAACGACGCACTGGGACTCCGCCAGGATCCCGACCGGCCCGACAACGTCACCGCCCTCCCCGGGCAGCGGCGGCTGCGGGCCATCGAGAACGACCCGCACGCGTACGACAAGACCACCCACCGCCCGAACCACTCGGCGGTTACGTACAACCGGAATGAGGACCACTGATGGAGTCGGCTGAAATCCGCCGCCGCTGGCTGAGCTTCTTCGAGGAGCGCGGTCACGCCGTTGTCCCTTCGGCGTCGCTCATCGCGGACGACCCGACTCTGCTGCTGGTCAACGCGGGCATGGTCCCCTTCAAGCCGTACTTCCTCGGCGAGACCAAGCCCCCGGCCCCCCGTGCCACCAGCGTGCAGAAGTGCGTCCGTACGCCGGACATCGAAGAGGTCGGCAAGACCACCCGCCACGGCACGTTCTTCCAGATGTGCGGCAACTTCTCCTTCGGCGACTACTTCAAGGAAGGCGCCATCAAGTACGCCTGGGAGCTGCTGACCAGCTCCGTGGCGGACGGCGGCTACGGCCTCGAGCCCGAGAAGCTCTGGATCACCGTCTACCTCGACGACGACGAGGCCGAGCAGATCTGGCGCGAGAAGATCGGCGTGCCGGCCGAGCGCATCCAGCGCCTGGGCAAGAAGGACAACTTCTGGTCCATGGGCGTCCCCGGCCCCTGCGGCCCGTGCTCGGAGATCAACTACGACCGCGGCCCGGAGTTCGGCGTCGAGGGCGGCCCGGCCGTCAACGACGAGCGCTACGTGGAGATCTGGAACCTGGTCTTCATGCAGTACGAGCGCGGCGCCGGTGACGGGAAGGAAGACTTCCCGATCCTCGGCGACCTGCCGTCGAAGAACATCGACACGGGTCTGGGCCTCGAGCGTCTCGCCATGATCCTGCAGGGCGTGCAGAACATGTACGAGACCGACACCCTGCGCGTGGTCATGGACAAGGCCACCGAGCTGACCGGTGTGCAGTACGGCGCCGCGCAGGGCAGCGACGTGTCCATGCGCGTGGTCGCCGACCACATCCGCACCTCCGTCATGCTCATCGGCGACGGCGTCACCCCCGGCAACGAGGGCCGCGGGTACGTGCTGCGCCGCATCATGCGCCGCGCCATCCGCAACATGCGCCTCATGGGCGCCACGGGCCCGGTCGTCCAGGACCTCGTCGACGTCGTGATCAACACGATGGGGCAGCAGTACCCGGAGCTGGTCACCGACCGCAAGCGCATCGAGACCGTCGCGCTCGCCGAAGAGGCCGCCTTCCTCAAGGCCGTCAAGGGTGGCACCAACATCCTCGACACCGCCGTGACCGAGACCAAGGCCGCCGGCGGCACGGTCCTCCCCGGCGACAAGGCGTTCCTGCTCCACGACACCTGGGGCTTCCCGATCGACCTCACCCTGGAGATGGCCGCCGAGCAGGGCCTCTCCGTGGACGAGCCCGGCTTCCGCCGCCTGATGCAGGAGCAGCGCGACCGCGCCAAGGCCGACGCCAAGGCCAAGAAGACCGGCCACGCGGACATGTCCGCCTACCGGGAGATCGCCGACGGCTCCGGCGCCACCGAGTTCACCGGCTACGCCACCACCCAGGGCGAGTCCACCATCGTCGGCCTGCTGGTCAACGGCGTCTCCGCGCCCGCCGCCTCCGAGGGCGACGAGGTCGAGGTCGTCCTCGACCGCACTCCCTTCTACGCCGAGGGCGGCGGCCAGCTCGCCGACCAGGGCCGCATCAAGCTCGACTCGGGCGCCGTCATCGTCGTCCGCGACGTGCAGCAGCCGGTCCCGGGCGTCTCCGTGCACAAGGGCTCCGTCCAGGTCGGCGAGGTGACGGTGGGCGCCAACGCGTACGCCGCCATCGACATCAACCGCCGCCGGGCCATCGCCCGCGCCCACTCCGCCACGCACCTGACGCACCAGGCGCTGCGCGATGCGCTGGGCCCGACGGCCGCCCAGGCCGGTTCCGAGAACTCGCCGGGCCGCTTCCGCTTCGACTTCGGTTCGCCGAACGCCGTCCCCGGCTCGGTCCTCACCGACGTAGAGCAGAAGATCAACGACGTGCTCTCGCGCGAGCTGGACGTCACCGCCGAGATCATGAGCATCGACGAGGCGAAGAAGCAGGGCGCCATCGCCGAGTTCGGCGAGAAGTACGGCGAGCGCGTGCGCGTCGTCACCATCGGCGACTTCTCCAAGGAGCTGTGCGGCGGCACGCACGTCGGCAACACCTCCCAGCTGGGTCTGGTGAAGCTGCTCGGCGAGTCCTCCATCGGCTCCGGCGTGCGCCGCGTCGAGGCCCTGGTGGGCGTGGACGCGTACAACTTCCTCGCCAAGGAGCACACGGTCGTCGCCCAGCTCCAGGAGCTGGTCAAGGGCCGTCCGGAGGAGCTGCCGGAGAAGATCGCCTCCATGCTCGGCAAGCTGAAGGACGCCGAGAAGGAGATCGAGAAGTTCCGCGCGGAGAAGGTCCTCCAGGCCGCCGCCGGGCTCGCCCAGAACGCCCAGGACATCCACGGTGTCGCCCTCGTCGTCGGCCAGGTGCCGGACGGCACCGGCGCCGACGACCTGCGCAAGCTGGTCCTGGACGTCCGCGGCCGCATCCCGGGTGACCGCCCGGCCGTCGTGGCCCTGTTCACCGTGGCGGGTGGCCGCCCGCTGACCGTCATCGCCACCAACGAGGCCGCCCGCGAGCGCGGTCTCAAGGCCGGCGACCTGGTCCGTACGGCCGCCAAGACCCTCGGTGGCGGCGGTGGCGGCAAGCCGGACGTCGCGCAGGGCGGCGGCCAGAACCCGGGCGCCATCCCGGAGGCCATCAGCGCCGTCGAGCGTCTCGTCGTAGAGACGGCCTGACGATGACTCTGCGCCGCGGCCGCCGGCTGGCGATCGACGTTGGGGACGCCCGGATCGGGGTCGCCTCGTGCGACCCCGATGGGGTCCTCGCCACACCGGTGGAAACGGTTCCGGGCCGGGACATCCCCTTCGCCCACCGGCGGCTGCGGCAGCTCGTCGAGGAGTACGAGCCCCTCGAAGTCGTGGTCGGCCTGCCCCGCTCGCTCAGCGGGCGGGAGGGTCCGGCCGCGGCCAAGGTGCGCGTCTTCGCGAACGAACTGGCGAAGGGCATCAAGCCGGTGACGGTCCGTCTGGTGGACGAGCGGATGACCACGGTCACCGCCGCCCAGGGCCTGCGGGCCTCCGGCAAGAACGCGAAGAAGGGCAGGTCGGTCATCGACCAGGCAGCCGCTGTGGTGATCCTTCAGAACGCTCTTGAGACCGAACGGGTATCAGGTAATCCGCCTGGCGAGTGCGTCGAAGTGGTTGTCTGATCGCGATACGGTAACGTTCCGCGCGATGAGACGGCATTCGAACAGCCGTCGCCTTCGTCTCGCGGCTCTAGGGGACCGATGACTGAGTATGGCCGGGGCCGTGGTCCCGAACCGTGGCACCCTGAGGATCCCCTGTACGGGGACCAGGGGTGGACCGGGCACCAGACCCAGCAGGGCCAGGCGCCGTACGCCGATCCGCAGCAGGGGTATCCGCAGGAGCAGCAGTACCAGCAGCAGTACCCCGAGCAGCAGCAGTACGCGCAGCAGCCGCAGTACGAGCAGCAGTACCCGCAGCAAGGGCAGTACCCGCAGCAGGGGCAGTTCCAGCAGCAGGAGCAGTACCAGCAGCAGCAGGGGCAGTACCCGCAGCAGTACGCGCAGCAGCAGGCCTATGCCCCGCAGGCCCCCCAGCAGCCGATGTACGACTCCCAGGGCTGGGACACCGGCACGGGCCAGTACGCGGTTCCCGCGTCGGCCGACCCGTACGCGGGCGCGGACCCGTACGCCCAGCAGGCCGTCGCGAGCTACCCGGGCGAGGCCCCTGACCTGTACGCCACGCCGGAGGCCTTCCCTCCGCCGCAGCCCCCCGGCCGGCGTCACCTGGAGCCGGAACCGGTCGAGGAGGAGGAGTCCGAGAGCGGCTTCTTCGCCGGCGGCGGTCGCGACGGCGACGGCGACGAGCCCGGCGGCGGTCGCAGGGGCGGCCGCTCGAAGGGCGGTGAGCCCAAGAAGCGCAGCGGCGCCGCGTGTCTGATCGCCACGCTGGTGATCGTGGGCGTGCTCGGCGGTGGCGGCTACTACGGCTACAGCTACCTCAAGGACAGGTTCGCCACGGCCGAGGACTACGCGGGCGAGGGCACCGGCGAGACTGTCGACGTCGAGATCCCCAAGGGCTCCACCCTGGCCACGATGGGCAACATCCTCAAGAAGCACGGCATCGTGGCGAGCGTGGAGGCGTTCACGACCGCCGCCGACGTCAACCCCAAGGGCAAGTCCATTCAGCCGGGCGTCTACCCGATGAAGAAGAAGATGTCGGGTGCGGCCGCCGTCGCGCTGATGATCGACCCCAGCAAGCTGAACGTCATCACCATCACCGAGGGCATGCGCAACGCCAAGGTGTACGAGGCGATCGACAAGAAGCTGGGCAAGCCGGACGGCACCACCAAGGACATTGCCCTGCGCGATGCCAAGAACCTCGGACTGCCGGCCTGGGCCGGCAACAATCCGAAGCTCATGGACCCGCTCGAGGGCTTCCTGTACCCGGCGCGCTACGACCTCGGCAAGGACAGCACCCCCGAGTCCCTGCTCAAGCAGATGGTCAAGAACGCGTCCGACAAGTACTCGGAGCTGGGCGTCGAGGGCAAGGCCAAGGAGCTCGGCCTGGAGAACCCGCTCCAGGTGGTCACGGTCGCCAGCCTCGTCAACGCCGAGGGCAAGAACCACGACGACTTCCGGAAGATGTCCGAGGTCGTCTACAACCGCCTGAAGAAGACCAACGACGTCACGAACCGGAAGATCCAGTTCGACTCGACGTACAACTACGCCAAGGGCCAGAGCGAGATCAACTTCAACCTCAAGGAAGCCCAGGCGTTCAACAACCCCTACAACACGCACTTCATCACGGGACTGCCCGTCGGCCCGATCGGGAACCCGGGCATGGACGCGCTGACCGCTACGCTCAACCCGGACCACGGCGGATGGATGTTCTTCGTGTCGGTCGACGGCAACACGACGACCTTCACCCAGACCTACGAAGAGCACCTCAAGCTCGTCGACGAGTTCCAGGAACGGCAGAAGCAGAAGAACGGCGGGTAGCAGGACATGTCAGGGATACGGGCCGCGGTGCTGGGTTCGCCCATCGAGCACTCCCTCTCGCCGGTGCTGCACCGCGCCGCTTACCGGGAGCTCGGCCTCGCCGACTGGTCGTACGACCGCTTCGAGATCGACGAGGCCGCGCTCCCGGGGTTCATCGCCGGACTCGGCCCCGAGTGGGCCGGGCTGTCGCTGACGATGCCGCTGAAGCGGGCGGTCATCCCGCTGCTCGACGGCATCAGCGACACGGCCGCCTCCGTCGAGGCGGTCAACACGGTGGTCTTCACGAAGGACGGCCGTCGGCTCGGCGACAACACCGACATTCCCGGCATCGTGGCCGCGCTCGACGAGCGCGGCATCGACAAGGTGCCGTCCGCGGCCATCCTCGGCGCCGGGGCCACCGCCTCCTCGGCGCTGGCCGCCCTCTCGCGGATCTGCACCGGCGAGGTCACGGCGTACGTGCGTTCGCAGGCCCGTGCCGACGAGATGCGGCAGTGGGGCGCGCGGCTCGGGGTCACCGTCCGCACGGCCGACTGGTCCGAGGCGGCCGAGGCGCTTGCCGCGCCGCTGGTCATCGCGACCACCCCGGCCGGGGCCACCGACGAACTGGCCGCCGCCGTACCCGCCGCCCCCGGCACGCTCTTCGACGTCCTCTACGACCCCTGGCCGACCGCCCTCGCGGCGTCCTGGTCGCAGTGGGGCGGCACGGTCATCGGCGGCCTGGACCTCCTGGTCCACCAGGCCGTGCTCCAGGTCGAGCAGATGACGGGACGGACCCCCGGCCCGCTCGCCGCCATACGGGCCGCCGGAGAGCGGGCGCTCGCCGCCCGTTAGGCTTTCCGCCTTCGCAGTTGATCATGGGGGCGGCATGGACCAGACCGGAACCGACCAGATACTCGCGTCGAAGTGGGACCTCCCCTTCGTCGTCATCGCCACGCTCAGAGTGGCCTTCGGCGACCTGCCGCTGTGGGCGAAGCTCACCGTGTGCGGAATCGTCGGCTCCCTCGCCGTGTGGACCGCGGTCACCTGGCTCCGCGAGCGCCGTCGCAGGGCCACCTGACGGTCAAGCCGTCCGATAGCTGGACTCGAGGCCGGTTTGCGTGCCCGGACATGGGAGGATCGGGTGAGGCGGGTCCGGGCCGCGCACCAGGGCGCGCCGTGTTGTACCAGGCGCGAGCATGAGGAGCATCGTTGAGCAGGTTGCGTTGGCTGACCGCCGGGGAGTCTCACGGACCGGCACTGGTGGCGACGCTGGAGGGCCTTCCCGCCGGCGTCCCCGTCACCACCGAGCTGGTGGCCGACCACCTGGCCCGGCGTCGGCTCGGCTACGGCCGCGGCGCCCGGATGAAGTTCGAGCAGGACGAGATCACCTTCCTCGGCGGCGTCCGCCACGGTCTGTCCCAGGGTTCCCCGATCGCGGTCATGATCGGCAACACCGAGTGGCCCAAGTGGGAGACCGTCATGTCGGCCGACCCGGTCGACCCCTCGCTGCTGAAGGAAACCGGCCGCAACGCGCCGCTGACGCGCCCGCGCCCCGGTCACGCCGACCTCGCCGGCATGCAGAAGTACGGCTTCGACGAAGCCCGCCCGATCCTGGAGCGCGCCAGCGCCCGCGAGACCGCGGCCCGGGTGGCCCTCGGCGCCGTCGCCAGGTCCTTCATCAAGGAAGTCGCGGGCATCGAGATCGTCTCGCACGTGGTGGAGCTGGCCGCGGCCAAGGCCCCGTACGGCGTCTACCCGACCCCGGCCGACGTCGACAAGCTCGACGCCGACCCGGTGCGCTGCCTCGACGCCGACGCGAGCAAGGCGATGGTCGCGGAGATCGACCAGGCCCACAAGGACGGCGACACCCTCGGCGGCGTCGTCGAGGTGCTCGCGTACGGAGTCCCGGTCGGCCTCGGCTCGCACGTCCACTGGGACCGCCGTCTCGACGCCCGCCTCGCCGCCGCCCTGATGGGCATCCAGGCCATCAAGGGCGTCGAGGTCGGCGACGGCTTCGAGCTGGCCCGCGTGCCCGGCTCGCAGGCGCACGACGAGATCGTCTCCACCCCCGAGGGCCTCAAGCGCACCTCCGGCCGCTCCGGCGGTACCGAGGGCGGTCTGACCACCGGCGAACTGCTGCGCGTACGGGCCGCCATGAAGCCCATCGCGACCGTGCCGCGCGCGCTCGCGACCGTGGACGTGGCGACCGGTGAGGCGACGGTGGCCCACCACCAGCGCTCCGACGTGTGCGCCGTGCCGGCCGCCGGAATCGTGGCCGAGGCCATGGTCGCCCTCGTGCTGGCCGACGCCGTGGTCGAGAAGTTCGGCGGCGACTCGGTCCCCGAGACCCGCCGCAACGTCCGGTCGTACCTCGACAACCTGCAGATCCGGTGACGGGCGGACCGAACGGACCGGTCGTCGTACTCGTCGGCCCGATGGGCTCCGGCAAGTCGACGGTCGGCGGTCTGCTCTCCGAGCGGCTCGGGATCCCCTACCGGGACACCGACGCGGACATCGTCGCCGCCGAGGGCCGGGAGATCTCCGACATCTTCATCGACGAGGGCGAACCGCACTTCCGTGAGCTGGAGCGCCAGGCGGTCGCCGCCGCCCTCGCCGAGCACACCGGAGTCCTCGCCCTCGGCGGCGGCGCGGTCCTCGACGAGAGCACGCGCGCGCTGCTCATCGGCCTGCCCGTGGCCTACCTCTCGATGGACGTCGAGGAAGCCGTCCGGCGCGTGGGCCTCGGCGCCGCGCGCCCGCTGCTGGCCGTCAACCCGCGCCGCCAGTGGCGCGAGCAGATGGACGCCCGGCGCCCCCTGTACACCGAAGTCGCGCGCGTCGTGGTGGCCACTGACGACCGCACCCCCGAAGAGGTCGCCCAGGCGGTCCTCGACGCTCTGGAGTTGAAGGACGTATGACGGACCAGGTGACGCGGATCCAGGTCGGCGCGAGCGCCGGCTACGACGCGTACGAGGTGCTGGTCGGGCACCAGCTGCTCGGCGAGCTGGGCGGCCTGATCGGCAGCAAGGCCCAGCGGGTCGCCGTGATCCACCCCGAGGCCCTGGCCTCGACCGGTGAAGCACTGCGCGACGACCTCGCCGGGCAGGGCTACGAGGCGGTCGCCATCCAGGTGCCGAACGCCGAGGAGGCCAAGACGGCCGAGGTGGCCGCGTACTGCTGGAAGGCGCTCGGCCAGTCCGGCTTCACCCGCACCGACGTCATCATCGGCGTCGGCGGGGGAGCCACCACCGACCTCGCGGGCTTCGTCGCGGCCACCTGGCTGCGCGGGGTGCGCTGGATCGCCGTGCCGACCACCGTCCTCGCGATGGTCGACGCGGCCGTCGGCGGCAAGACCGGCATCAACACCGCCGAGGGCAAGAACCTCGTCGGCGCGTTCCACCCGCCAGCCGGCGTGCTCTGCGACCTGGCGGCGCTGGACTCGCTGCCGGTCAACGACTACGTCAGCGGCCTCGCCGAGGTCATCAAGGCCGGATTCATCTCCGACCCGGTGATCCTCGACCTGATCGAGGCGGACCCGCAGGCGGCCCGCACGCCCGCCGGCCCGCACACCGCCGAACTGATCGTGCGCTCCATCCAGGTCAAGGCCGACGTGGTCTCCGGCGACCTCAAGGAGTCGGGCCAGCGCGAGATGCTCAACTACGGCCACACCCTCGCGCACGCCATCGAGAAGAACGAGCGCTACAAGTGGCGGCACGGCGCGGCCGTGTCCGTCGGCATGGTCTTCGCGGCCGAGCTCGGCCGGCTCGCGGGCCGCCTCGACGACGCGACGGCCGACCGGCACAAGGAGGTCCTCGCCTCGGTGGGCCTGCCGCTGTCCTACCGCGGCGACCAGTGGCCCAAGCTGCTCCAGACGATGCAGGTCGACAAGAAGTCGCGCGGCAACCTGCTGCGCTTCATCGTCCTCGACTCCCTGGCCAAGCCGACCGTGCTGGAGGGCCCCGACCCGGCCCACCTGATCGCCGCCTACGGCGAGGTCTCCGCGTGAGCCGCCGGGTGCTCGTGCTGAACGGCCCGAACCTGGGCCGGCTCGGCTCGCGCGAGCCCGACGTGTACGGGGCCACCTCGTACGCGGGCCTGGTGGAGAGCTGCCGCACGCTGGGCGCGGAACTCGGCTTCGACGTCGAGGTCCGCGAGACCAACGACGAGGGCCAGCTGGTGCGCTGGCTGCACGAGGCCGCCGACGGGAAGATCCCCGTGGTGATCAACCCGGGTGCCTTCACGCACTACTCGTACGCCATGCGGGACGCGGCGGCGCAGCGCACCGCGCCACTGATCGAGGTGCACATCTCGAACCCGTACGCGCGCGAGGAGTTCCGGCACACCTCGGTCATCGCCTCCGTGGCGACCGGGACCGTCGCGGGCTTCGGCATCGGGTCGTACCGGCTGGCGCTGCGCGCGCTGGCGGACGAGGTCTCCGGCTGACGTTCCGGTGACGTGACGGTGCTGGTGGACGGTGGGGTCTCCCGGGTCATATAACGTTCTCGCATCAGTCGCCGGAACGAGACGGAGTTGCACCGGATGCAGCAAGGAGTGGGGAGCGGGGGCGCGGGCTGGGGGCAGTCGGGACAGCACCCGGCAGCGCCGCCGCAGCCGCCGATACCCCCTGCGCAGGGCTGGCCGGGGACCCCGCCGCCACCGCACCCCGCGCACCCGTCCCCCATACCGCCCGTACCGCCCGTGCCGGAGGCCACCGGGCACATCCCGCTCCCGCCCGCGGTGGCGGGCACCGGGGCGGCCACCCTCGCGGTGCTGCTGATCGGCCCGGCCGGAGCGGGGAAGACCACCGTGGCCCGGCACTGGGCGAGCACCCGGCCGGTGCCCACCGCCCACGTCAGCCTGGACGACGTCCGGGAATGGGTGTGCTCGGGCTTCGCGGACCCGCAGGCGGGCTGGAACGAGCACTCCGAGGCCCAGTACCGCCTCGCCCGCCGCACCTGCGGGTTCGCCGCCCGCAACTACCTGGCGAACGGGATCTCCTGCATCCTCGACGACGCCGTGTTCCCGGACCGGCCCGTGGTCGGCCTGGGCGGCTGGAAGCGCCACGTGGGCCCCGCCCTGCTGCCCGTGGTGCTGCTGCCCGGTCTGGAGATCGTCCTGGAGCGCAACGCGGCCCGCTCCGGCAACCGCCGGCTCTCCGACGAGGAGGTCGCGCGGATCCACGGCCGGATGGCCGGCTGGTACGGCTCCGGCCTGCCGATCATCGACAACTCCCAGCTCGACGTCGAGGGCACCGCCCGCGCCCTAGACGAGGCCCTGGCACGGGCCATCACGGCGCCCCCGGCCTGGTAGCCGCAGGGCCCCGCTCCGGCCCCGTCCGGACGCGCTCACCAAGCCGGATGCGCGTGGCGCTCGTACGCTCGAAGACATGTCAGACGTGTACGCCGCCCGCCGGGGCACGCTTCGTGACCGCTGCGCCGCCGCGGGCAACGCCGCCGCGCTGATCACGAGTCCGGCGAACGTCCGCTATCTCTCGGGGGCGTCGCCCCTGGGCGCCGTACTGCTCGTCGGACCCACCGAGGACGTGCTGTTCTGCGGCAATCCGCCCACCGGTGAGGCCGACGAGGGCCGTCTCGACGAACACCTCAAGGTGTCCGTGCTGGCGAGCCCCGGCGGAGACCCGGCCGTCGCGGCCGGTGACCTGGCGGCCGCCGTACGCGCCGACTCGCTGGCCGTGGAGGAGCACCACATCACGGTGGCCCGGCACCGCGCGCTGCGCTCCGTGGCGCCCAAGCTCCGCCTCTGCGACCTCGGCAGCGCCGTGGAGCAGCAGCGCCTCGTCAAGGACGAGGAGGAGATCGCCTGCCTGCGGATCGCCGCGGAGATCGCCGACCAGGCCCTCGGCGAACTGCTGGAGTCCATCCTCGTCGGGCGCACCGAACGCCACCTCGCCCTGGAGCTGGAGCGGCGGCTCGTCGACCACGGGGCGGACGGGCCCGCCTTCCCGACCTCCGTCGGGACCGGCCCGCATTCCGGCCGCTCCCGGCACCGGCCCTCCGACCGGCGGGTGGAGGAGGGCGACTTCCTCACCGTCTGCCTCGGTGCGGGCTACCGCGGCTACCGCTGCGAGATCGGCCGCACCTTCGTGATCGGCACCACCCCCGCGGACTGGCAGATCCAGCTCTACGACCTGGTCTTCGCCGCGCAGCGGGCCGGGCGGGAGGCCCTCGTACCGGGCGCCGCGTACCGGGACGTGGACCACGCGGCGCGCTCCGTACTGGACTCCGCGGGACACGGTGAAGCCCTCGCGCCGTCGACCGGACACGGCGTGGGTCTCGAAATCGACGAGGACCCGCAGCTTGCACCTACGGCAATGGGTAAACTGGACGCTTGCGTGCCGGTCACCGTCGAACCGGGGGTTCACCTCCCGGGCCGGGGAGGTGTCCGGATCGATGACACGCTCGTCGTGCGCCCCGAGGCGGACGGCGGTCCCGAGCTACTCACCATTACGACCAAGGAGCTGCTCGCGCTCTAGCCCGTTGCCCGGGCTGTGCGCGCACCCGTGGTCTTCCAGTGCAGGAGATTCCGCAACCGTGGCTTCCACGAACGACCTCAAGAACGGCATGGTGCTCAAGCTCGACGGTGACCAGCTCTGGTCCGTCGTCGAGTTCCAGCACGTCAAGCCCGGCAAGGGCCCGGCCTTCGTGCGCACCAAGCTCAAGCACGTGCTCTCCGGCAAGGTCGTCGACAAGACCTTCAACGCCGGCACGAAGGTCGAGACGGCCACGATCGACCGCCGTGACATGCAGTTCTCGTACATGGACGGCGAGTACTTCGTCTTCATGGACATGAGCACCTACGACCAGCTGATGGTCGACAAGAAGGCCGTCGGCGACTCCGCCAACTTCCTGATCGAGGGCTTCACCGCCTCCGTCGCCCAGCACGAGGGCGAGGTGCTCTACGTCGAGCTGCCGGCCGCCGTCGAGCTGACGATCGAGCAGACCGACCCGGGCGTCCAGGGCGACCGCTCCACCGGCGGCACCAAGCCCGCCACGCTGGAGACCGGCCACGAGATCCAGGTCCCGCTCTTCGTCACCACCGGCGAGAAGGTCAAGGTCGACACCCGCACCAGCGCCTACCTCGGCCGGGTGAGCAGCTAACCGTGGCTGCCCGGAGCAACGCGCGCAAGCGCGCTTTCCAGATCCTGTTCGAGGCCGACCAGCGCGGGGTGCCCGTGCGCGAGGTCCTCGCGGACTGGATCCGCCATGCTCGGTCGGACGACCGGCAGCCGCCGGTCAGCGCCTTCACGATGGACCTCGTCGAGGGGTACGCCGACAAGGTGAACCGCATCGACGACCTGATCGTCACCTACGCCGTGGACTGGGAGCTCGACCGCATGCCGGTCGTGGACCGGAACATCCTGCGGCTCGGTGCGTACGAGCTGATCTGGGTGGACGAGACCCCGGACGCCGTGGCGATCGACGAGGCCGTCCAGCTGGCCAAGGAGTTCTCGACGGACGAGTCCCCCTCGTTCGTGAACGGGCTGCTGGCCCGCTTCAAGGAGCTGAAGCCGAACCTGCGCCGCGCCTGACCAGCGGCGGTTGAGTAAAGCGGAGGGCCCGCAGCGCATGCGCTGCGGGCCCTCCGCTTTACTGCCGCTTGCCCCGGCCCGGTCGGGCCGTGCCCAAACGGAACCGGCGGGTGACAGGGAGCCTTCGCAGGCTTCCCGGCACCCGCCGGTAAACGTTTCTGCTGGGACTAGATGTCCTCGTGCGCCACGGCGCGACGGGCATCCGCGTCCAGCACGCCCCAGCTGATCAGCTGCTCGGTCAGCACCGAGGGGGACTGGTCGTAGATGACGGCCAGGGTGCGCAGGTCGTCCTGGCGGATCGACAGCACCTTGCCGTTGTAGTCGCCGCGCTGGCTCTGGATCGTCGCCGCGTAGCGCTGGAGCGGGCCGGCCTTCTCGGCGGGCACGCCCGCCAGGCGCTCCAGGTCGAGGCGCAGCTTCGGCGGCGGCTCGGCCGCTCCGCCCGGAGTCGTGCCCGGCAGCAGTTCCTGCACCGGCACCCCGTAGAAGTCCGCCAGCTCGGCAAGACGCTGCACGGTTACGGCACGGTCCCCGCGCTCGTAAGAACCGACGACCACGGCCTTCCACCGGCCCTGGGACTTCTCCTCGACACCGTGGAGGGAAAGGCCCTGCTGGGTGCGGATGGCGCGGAGCTTGGCCCCGAGCTGTTTGGCGTATTCGCTGGACATAACGCTCCCGGACGCTGTGACGCTGTGACTACATGAACACTGCGACTACGTAACCTCATGCGGCTCCGCCGCGCGGCTGGTAACTCACTGTGAGGTTACGCAGCGTTACTTGGGTGCGTCAAGCCGAATGGTCTCCATCGCCCCCTTAAGAGCGGCCCCAGAGGCCTCGTGAGGGCCTCTGGGTCACAGCCCCGGTGCGGTTCACCGGCCACCCCCTGGTACCGTGGGACACGTACATCAGACGTCCTTTAAGGTCCGTCCCGTGAGGCGGAGAAGGAGGTCCTTTTCATGGACGCTCAGAACACGGCTCGCCTTGCCGAGCCCACCGATGACTCCGACGCCATGCGCCCCGTGCTGGAGGCGCAGGACATCGCCCGGGTCCTGACCCGCATCGCCCACGAGATCGTCGAACGCGCCAAGGGCGCCGACGACGTGGTGCTCCTCGGCATCCCCACCCGCGGTGTGTACCTCGCCCGCCGGCTGGCCGCCAAGCTCGAAGAGATCACCGGCACGAAGATCCCGGTCGGCTCCCTCGACATCACGATGTACCGCGACGACCTGCGCATGAAGCCCGCCCGCGCGATCGGCCGCACCGAGATCCCCGGCGACGACCTCGACGGCCGCCTCGTCGTCCTCGTCGACGACGTGCTCTTCTCCGGCCGCACCATCCGTGCCGCCCTCGACGCCCTCGGCGACCTCGGCCGCCCCCGTGCCGTACAGCTCGCCGTCCTCGTCGACCGCGGCCACCGCGAGCTGCCGATCCGCGCCGACTACGTCGGCAAGAACCTCCCCACGTCGCTGCGGGAGACCGTCAAGGTCCAGCTCCAGGAGGAGGACGGCCGTGACGCCGTGCTGCTCGGCCAGCGGACCGCCCAGGCAGCCGGGCAGTAGTCCGTACGAGTGAACCGGGCCTCCGCGGGGGTCCGCGCCGAAGTCTGCCCTGCCTGACCTCCAGCCTGCCTGCCCTCCTGACCTACGGAGCCATCCAGATGAAGCGCCACCTCATCTCGGCCGCCGATCTCACGCGCGACGACGCCGTCCTGATCCTCGACACCGCCGAGGAGATGGCCCGCGTCGCGGACCGGCCGATCAAGAAGCTGCCCACCCTGCGCGGCCTCACCGTCGTCAACCTCTTCTTCGAGGACTCGACCCGGACCCGGATCTCCTTCGAGGCGGCCGCCAAGCGGCTCTCCGCCGACGTCATCAACTTCTCCGCCAAGGGCTCCTCGGTTTCCAAGGGCGAATCCCTGAAGGACACCGCCCTGACCCTCGAGGCCATGGGCGCCGACGCCGTCGTCATCCGCCACCACGCCTCCGGCGCCCCCTACCGGCTCGCGACCTCCGGCTGGATCGACTCCGCCGTGGTCAACGCCGGCGACGGCACCCACGAGCACCCCACCCAGGCCCTGCTGGACGCCTTCACCATGCGCCGCCGCCTGGTCGGCCGCGACGCCGGCCTCGGCAAGGACCTGAACGGCCGCCGCATCACCATCGTCGGCGACGTCCTGCACAGCCGGGTCGCCCGCTCCAACGTCCAGCTGCTCCACACCCTCGGCGCCCAGGTCACCGTGGTGGCCCCGCCGACGCTGGTCCCGATCGGCGTCGAGAGCTGGCCGTGCGAGGTCTCGTACAACCTGGACGAGGTGCTGCCGAAGTCCGATGCGGTGATGATGCTGCGTGTGCAGCGCGAACGCATGAACGCCGCCTTCTTCCCGACCGAGCGCGAGTACTCCCGCCGGTACGGGCTCGACGGCGACCGCATGGCGAAGATGCCCGAGCACGCCATCGTGATGCACCCCGGCCCGATGAACCGCGGCATGGAGATCACCGCCGGGGTCGCCGACTCAGACCGCTGCACGGCCGTCGAGCAGGTCGCCAACGGCGTCTCCACCCGGATGGCCGTCCTGTACCTCCTGCTGGGCGGATCCGAGCCCGCCGTCACCACCACGCCCGCCGCCGCCCGTACCGAGGAGAGCAAGTAACCATGAGCAAGATCCTGATCCGTGGCGCGAAGGTACTCGGCGGCGAGGCGAAGGACGTCCTGATCGACGGCGAGACCATCGCCGAGGTCGGTACGAACCTGTCGGTCGAGGGCGCCACCGTCATCGAGGCCGAGGGCCAGGTCCTCCTCCCCGGCCTCGTCGACCTGCACACCCACCTGCGCGAGCCCGGCCGCGAGGACTCCGAGACCGTCCTGACCGGCACCCGCGCCGCCGCCTCCGGCGGATTCACCGCCGTCTTCGCCATGGCGAACACCTTCCCGGTCGCCGACACCGCCGGCGTCGTCGAGCAGGTCTGGCGCCTGGGCAAGGAGTCCGGCTACTGCGACGTGCAGCCCATCGGCGCCGTCACCGTCGGCCTGGAGGGCAAGCAGCTCTCCGAGCTGGGCGCCATGCACGACTCCGCCGCCCGCGTCACCGTCTTCTCCGACGACGGCAAGTGCGTCGACGACGCCGTGATCATGCGCCGCGCCCTGGAGTACGTGAAGGCCTTCGGCGGCGTCGTCGCCCAGCACGCCCAGGAGCCCCGCCTGACCGAGGGCGCCCAGATGAACGAGGGCGTCGTCTCCGCCGAGCTGGGCCTCGGCGGCTGGCCGGCCGTCGCCGAGGAGTCGATCATCGCCCGCGACGTCCTCCTCGCCGAGCACGTCGGCTCCCGCGTGCACATCTGCCACCTCTCCACCGCCGGCTCCGTCGAGATCGTCCGCTGGGCGAAGTCCCGCGGCATCGACGTCACCGCCGAGGTCACCCCGCACCACCTGCTCCTCACCGACGAGCTCGTCCGCTCGTACAACGCGGTCTACAAGGTCAACCCGCCGCTGCGCACCGAGAAGGACGTGCTGGCCCTGCGCGAGGCGCTCGCCGACGGCACGATCGACATCGTCGCCACCGACCACGCCCCGCACCCGCACGAGGACAAGGACTGCGAGTGGGCCGCCGCCGCCATGGGCATGGTCGGCCTGGAGACCGCGCTCTCCGTCGTCCAGCAGACGATGGTGGAGACCGGACTGCTCGACTGGGCGGGTGTCGCCGAGCGGATGTCCTTCGCCCCGGCCCGCATCGGCGGCCTGGAGAACCACGGCCGTCCCGTCTCGGCAGGTGAACCCGCGAACCTGACCTTGGTCGATACCTCGTACCGTGGTGTCGTGGACCCCGCACACTTCGCCTCCCGCAGCCGCAACACGCCTTACGAGGGCCGTGAGCTGCCGGGTCGCGTCACTCACACCTTCCTGCGGGGCCGGGCAACGGTCGTGGACGGGACGCTGGCGTGACACCTGCAGTAATCCAACTGGCCGCCGAGGCCGCCGAACGACAGTCGGCGGAGGTGACCTCTTTCGGCGCCCGCATCGCGTGGGTGATCGGGCTGGTCGTCTTCATCGCGTTCGTGTACTGGCTGATGCGGCAGGGCTGGAAATGGCGCGGCGCCCTGCAGAACGACCTGCCGGAGCTGCCCGCCGCCCCCGACGGTCTCCCCGAGCACCGGCTGGCCCTGACCGGCCGGTACCACGGGTCCACCACCGCCGGGCAGTGGCTCGACCGGATAGTCGCCCACGGGCTGGGTCTGCGCAGCCGGGTCGAGCTCACGCTCACCGACGCGGGCCTCGACGTGGTCCGTCCGGGGGCCAACGACTTCTTCGTACCGGCCGCGCAGCTGCGCGGCGCCCGCCTCGACAAGGGAATCGCGGGCAAGGTACTCACCGAGGGCGGTCTGCTCGTCGTCACCTGGGCGCACGGTGACAAGCTGATCGACTCCGGATTCCGCTCCGACCGTGCGGCCGAGCACGCCGCCTGGGTCGAGGCGATCAACCTCATGAACTCATCCGACTCATCCATCACGACGGAAGGCGCCGAACGATGACGACCTCCACCAGGGGAGCAGCCAAAGCTCCCGCCGTACTTGTCCTGGAGGACGGTCGGATCTTCCGCGGCCGCGCCTACGGCGCCCACGGGGAGACCTTCGGCGAGGCCGTGTTCTCCACCGGCATGACCGGCTACCAGGAGACCCTCACCGACCCGTCGTACCACCGCCAGGTCGTCGTGATGACCGCCCCGCACGTGGGCAACACCGGCGTCAACGACGAGGACCCCGAGTCCTCCCGCATCTGGGTGTCCGGGTACGTCGTACGCGACCCCGCCCGCGTCCCCTCCAACTGGCGCTCCCGGCGCTCGCTGGACGAGGAGCTGGTCAAGCAGGGCGTCGTCGGGATCTCCGGCATCGACACCCGCGCCCTGACCCGCCACCTGCGCGAGCGCGGCGCCATGCGCGTCGGCATCTTCTCCGGCAACGCGATCGCCGACGACGGCATGCTGCTCGCCAAGGTCCGCCAGGCCCCCGAGATGAGCGGCGCCGACCTCTCCGCCGAGGTCGCCACCAAGGAGACGTACGTCGTCCCCGCCATCGGCGAGAAGAAGTTCACCGTGGCCGCCGTCGACCTCGGCATCAAGGGCATGACCCCGCACCGGATGGCCGAGCGCGGCATCGAGGTGCACGTGCTGCCCGCCACCGCCACCCTCGAGGACGTGTACGCGGTCAACCCGGACGGCGTGTTCTTCTCCAACGGCCCGGGCGACCCGGCCACCGCCGACCACGCGGTCTCCGTCATGCAGGGCGTCCTGGAGCGCAAGACCCCGCTCTTCGGCATCTGCTTCGGAAACCAGATCCTGGGCCGCGCGCTCGGCTTCGGCACCTACAAGCTGAAGTACGGCCACCGCGGCATCAACCAGCCCGTCCAGGACCGCACCACCGGCAAGGTCGAGATCACCGCGCACAACCACGGCTTCGCCGTCGACGCGCCCCTCGACAAGGTCTCCGAGACCCCCTACGGCCGCGCCGAGGTCTCGCACGTCTGCCTCAACGACAACGTGGTGGAAGGCCTCCAGCTGCTCGACCAGCCGGCCTTCAGCGTCCAGTACCACCCCGAAGCGGCCGCCGGCCCGCACGACGCCGCGTACCTCTTCGACCGCTTCACGTCTCTGATGAACACCGCCCCGATGGAGGCCGAGCGTGCCTAAGCGCACCGATATCCAGTCCGTCCTGGTCATCGGCTCCGGCCCGATCGTCATCGGCCAGGCCGCCGAGTTCGACTACTCCGGCACCCAGGCCTGCCGCATCCTCAAGGCCGAGGGCCTGCGGGTCATCCTGGTGAACTCCAACCCCGCGACGATCATGACCGACCCGGAGATCGCCGACGCCACGTACGTCGAGCCGATCACCCCCGAGTTCGTCGAGAAGATCATCGCGAAGGAGCGCCCCGACGCGCTGCTCCCCACCCTCGGCGGCCAGACCGCGCTGAACACCGCCATCTCCATGCACGAGCAGGGTGTGCTGGAGAAGTACGGCGTCGAGCTCATCGGCGCCAACGTCGAGGCCATCAACAAGGGCGAGGACCGCGAGCTCTTCAAGGGCGTCGTCGAGGCCGTCAAGGCCAAGATCGGGTACGGCGAGTCCGCCCGCTCGGTCATCTGCCACACGATGGACGAGGTCATCGCGGGCGTCGACACCCTCGGCGGCTACCCCGTCGTCGTGCGCCCCTCCTTCACCATGGGCGGCGCCGGCTCCGGCTTCGCCCACGACGAGGAAGAGCTGCGCCGCATCGCCGGCCAGGGCCTCACGCTCTCCCCGACCACCGAGGTGCTCCTGGAGGAGTCCATCCTCGGCTGGAAGGAGTACGAGCTGGAGCTGATGCGCGACACCAAGGACAACGTGGTCGTCGTCTGCTCCATCGAGAACTTCGACCCGATGGGCGTCCACACCGGTGACTCCATCACCGTCGCCCCGGCGATGACGCTCACCGACCGCGAGTACCAGCGGCTGCGCGACATCGGCATCGCGATCATCCGCGAGGTCGGCGTCGACACCGGCGGCTGCAACATCCAGTTCGCGATCGACCCGGTCGACGGCCGCGTCATCGTGATCGAGATGAACCCGCGCGTCTCCCGCTCCTCGGCGCTCGCCTCGAAGGCGACCGGCTTCCCGATCGCCAAGATCGCCGCCAAGCTGGCCATCGGCTACACGCTCGACGAGGTCCCCAACGACATCACCGAGAAGACGCCGGCCTCCTTCGAGCCGTCCCTCGACTACGTCGTGGTCAAGGCCCCGCGCTTCGCCTTCGAGAAGTTCCCGCTCGCCGACGCCACCCTCACCACCACCATGAAGTCGGTGGGCGAGGCCATGGCCATCGGCCGCAACTTCACCGAGGCCCTCCAGAAGGCCCTGCGCTCCCTGGAGAAGAAGGGCTCGCAGTTCACCTTCGTCGGCGAGCCCGGCGACAAGGCCGAGCTGCTGGCCACCGCGGTCCGCCCGACCGACGGCCGCATCAACACCGTCATGCAGGCCATCCGCGCCGGCGCCACCCAGGAAGAGGTCTTCGAGTCCACGAAGATCGACCCCTGGTTCGTCGACCAGCTCTTCCTCATCAAGGAGATCGCGGACGACCTGGCCGCCGCCGACAAGCTCCACCCCGAGCTGCTCGCGGAGGCCAAGCGCCACGGCTTCTCCGACGCCCAGATCGCCGAGATCCGCGGCCTGCGCGAGGACGTCGTCCGCGAGGTCCGGCACGCGCTCGGCGTCCGCCCGGTCTACAAGACGGTCGACACCTGCGCCGCCGAGTTCGCCGCGAAGACCCCGTACTTCTACTCCTCGTACGACGAGGAGAGCGAGGTCGCCCCGCGCGAGAAGCCCGCGGTCATCATCCTGGGCTCCGGCCCGAACCGCATCGGCCAGGGCATCGAGTTCGACTACTCCTGCGTCCACGCCTCCTTCGCGCTCAGCGACGCGGGCTACGAGACCGTGATGGTCAACTGCAACCCGGAGACCGTCTCCACCGACTACGACACCTCCGACCGCCTGTACTTCGAGCCGCTGACGCTCGAGGACGTGCTGGAGATCGTCCACGCCGAGTCGCTGGCCGGCCCCATCGCCGGTGTCATCGTCCAGCTCGGCGGCCAGACCCCGCTGGGTCTCGCCCAGGCGCTCAAGGACAACGGCGTACCGGTCGTCGGCACCTCGCCCGAGGCCATCCACGCCGCCGAGGACCGCGGCGCCTTCGGCCAGGTCCTCGCCGACGCCGGCCTGCCCGCCCCCAAGCACGGCACCGCCACCACCTTCACGGGTGCGAAGGCCATCGCCGACGAGATCGGCTACCCGGTCCTCGTCCGCCCGTCGTACGTGCTCGGCGGACGCGGCATGGAGATCGTCTACGACGAGGCGCGGCTGGAGTCGTACATCGCCGAGTCCACCGAGATCTCCCCGACCCGCCCCGTGCTGGTCGACCGCTTCCTCGACGACGCCATCGAGATCGACGTCGACGCCCTCTACGACGGCACCGAGCTCTACCTCGGCGGCGTCATGGAGCACATCGAGGAAGCCGGCATCCACTCCGGCGACTCGGCCTGCGCCCTGCCCCCGATCACCCTCGGCGGCTACGACATCAAGCGCCTGCGCGCCTCCACCGAGGCGATCGCGAAGGGCGTCGGGGTCCGCGGCCTGATCAACATCCAGTTCGCGATGGCCGGCGACATCCTCTACGTCCTGGAGGCCAACCCGCGCGCCTCCCGGACCGTCCCCTTCACCTCGAAGGCGACCGCCGTCCCGCTCGCGAAGGCCGCCGCCCGCATCTCGCTCGGCACCACCATCGCCGAGCTGCGCGCCGAGGGCCTGCTGCCGAAGACCGGCGACGGCGGCACCCTGCCGCTGGACGCGCCGATCTCCGTCAAGGAGGCCGTCATGCCGTGGTCGCGCTTCCGCGACATCCACGGCCGCGGCGTGGACACCGTCCTCGGCCCGGAGATGCGCTCCACCGGCGAGGTCATGGGCATCGACTCCGTCTTCGGCACGGCGTACGCCAAGTCGCAGGCCGGCGCCTACGGCCCGCTGCCCACCAAGGGCCGCGCGTTCATCTCCGTCGCCAACCGCGACAAGCGCTCGATGATCTTCCCGGCGCGCGAGCTCGTCGCCCACGGCTTCGAGCTGCTCGCCACCTCCGGCACCGCCGAGGTGCTGCGCCGCAACGGCATCAACGCCACCGTGGTGCGCAAGCTCAGCGAGGGCGAGGGCCCGAACGGCGAGAAGACCATCGTCCAGCTGATCCACGACGGCCAGGTCGACCTGATCGTCAACACCCCGTACGGCACCGGCGGCCGCCTCGACGGCTACGAGATCCGCACGGCGGCCGTGGCGCGCAGCGTCCCGTGCCTGACCACGGTCCAGGCGCTCGCCGCGGCCGTCCAGGGCATCGACGCGCTCAACCACGGCGACGTGGGCGTCCGCTCCCTCCAGGAGCACGCGGAGCACCTGACCGCGGCCCGCGACTAGCAGCCCGTACGAAAGGGGGGCACCGGCACAGCGACCGGTGTCCCCCCTTTCATGAGCGCATAAGGGATATTTCGGACGATGTACAAACTGTTCTTCAACCTCGTCTTCAAGCGCATGGACCCGGAGCAGGCCCACTACCTGGCCTTCCGGTGGATCCGCCTCGCAGCCCGCGTCCCGGTGCTGCGGACCTTCGTCGCGGCCTGGCTCGCCCCGCGCTTCAAGGAACTGCGCACCGAGGCCCTCGGCCTGCGGATGCACGGCCCCTTCGGCCTCGCCGCGGGCTTCGACAAGAACGCGGTCGCCATCGACGGGATGTCGATGCTCGGCTTCGACCACATCGAGATCGGCACCGTCACCGCCGAGGCGCAGCCGGGCAACCCCAAGAAGCGGCTGTTCCGGCTGGTGCCGGACCGCGCGCTGATCAACCGCATGGGCTTCAACAACGAGGGCTCGGCGGCCGTCGCCGCCCGCCTGGCCGCCCGTACGCCGGTCTTCAACACGGTGGTCGGCGTCAACATCGGCAAGACCAAGGTCGTGCCCGAGGAGGAGGCGGTGGCGGACTACGTCGCTTCGACCGAGCGCCTCGCCCGGCACGCCGACTACCTCGTCGTGAACGTCTCCTCGCCCAACACCCCCGGGCTGCGCAACCTCCAGGCGACGGAGTCGCTGCGCCCGCTGCTGTCGGCCGTACGCGAGGCCGCCGACCGGGTGGTGACGGACCGCAGGGTCCCGCTGCTGGTCAAGATCGCCCCGGACCTGGCCGACGAGGACGTCGACGCGGTCGCGGACCTGGCCCTGGAGCTCGGCCTGGACGGCATCATCGCGACGAACACCACCATCGCCCGCGAGGGCCTCGGGCTGACGTCCTCGCCCGAGCTGGTCAAGGAGACCGGCGGCCTGTCCGGCGCCCCGGTCAAGGCGCGCTCCCTGGAGGTCCTGCGCCGCCTGTACGCCCGTGTGGGGGACCGGCTGGTCCTCGTCGGCGTCGGGGGCGTCGAGACCGCCGAGGACGCCTGGCAGCGGATCCTGGCCGGCGCGACGCTGGTGCAGGGCTACAGCGCCTTCATCTACGAGGGCCCGTTCTACGCCCGCGCCATCCACAAGGGCCTGGCGGCGCGCCTGGCCAACAGCCCGTACGCGACGCTCGCCGAAGCAGTGGGCGCCGAGACCCGAAAGGCCGCGAAGTGAGCACTGTGACCCCGTTCGGCACCCGCCTCCGCGAGGCGATGGACTCCCGCGGCCCGCTGTGCGTGGGCATCGACCCGCACGCGGCGCTGCTGGCGCAGTGGGGCCTGGACGACGACGTCGCGGGCCTGGAGCGGTTCTCCCGTACGGTCGTCGAGGCGCTGGCGGACTCGGTGGCGGTCTTCAAGCCGCAGGCGGCCTTCTTCGAGCGGTTCGGCTCGCGGGGTGTCGCGGTGCTGGAGCAGACGGTCGCGGACGCCCGTTCCGCGGGCGCGCTGGTCGTGATGGACGCGAAGCGGGGCGACATCGGCTCGACGATGGCGGCGTACGCCTCGGCCTTCCTGGATCCCGCCTCCCCGCTCTTCTCCGACGCGCTGACGGTGTCCCCGTACCTGGGCTACGGCTCGCTGGAGCCCGCGGTGGCGCTGGCGCGCGAGTCGGGGGCGGGGCTCTTCGTGCTGGCCCTGACCTCGAACCCGGAAGGGGCGGAGGTCCAGCGGGCGGTGCGGTCGGACGGCCGGTCGGTCGGGGCGACGATGCTGGCGCACCTGGCGGAGGAGAACAAGGGCGCCGAGCCCATGGGCTCCTTCGGGGCCGTGGTCGGCGCCACGCTGGGCGACCTGTCCTCCTTCGACCTGGACATCAACGGGCCGCTGCTGGCCCCCGGCATCGGCGCGCAGGGCGCGACGGCGGCCGACCTGCCGGCGGTCTTCGGCGCGGCCGTGCGCAACGTCGTCCCGAACGTGTCGCGGGGCGTTCTGAAGCACGGCCCGGACATCGCGGCCCTCCGTGCCAGCGCGGCCGCTTTCGCGGACGAAATCCGCGCGGCCGTCTCCGCTTAGCGCCCGCACGGTCGCCGCGGCACGCGGATTCGGCGCGTTCAAGGACGCCGTCGGACGGGCCCATCGGAAGGTTTGACGAAATTCGAACGTCCTTCACCGGACAAAACAGGGGTATTTTGTCCGTGATGTACGGTTCAGTGGAGGCTGACCAGGACTTTTCGTCCGTTCTCGCTGACTGGAGCGGCCATGCCCGCTAGTCTCCGATCAGAGTGAACGAGCAGCGAACGAGTAATACCGCTGTTCGGGAGCTCGCCTGGTGTGGTGCCCTTGGGCTCCCCACCGGTCCGTATCCGACAGTTCGACATCCGAGGTGACGTAGGCGTGGCTCTTCCGCCCCTTACCCCTGAACAGCGCGCAGCCGCGCTCGAAAAGGCCGCCGCGGCTCGCCGGGAGCGGGCCGAGGTGAAGAATCGACTCAAGCACTCCGGCGCCTCCCTCCAGGAGGTCATCAAGACGGGCCAGGAGAACGACGTCATCGGCAAGATGAAGGTCTCCGCCCTGCTGGAGTCCCTGCCTGGCGTGGGCAAGGTGCGCGCCAAGCAGATCATGGAGCGCCTCGGCATCTCCGAGTCCCGGCGTGTCCGAGGTCTCGGTTCCAACCAGATCGCTTCTCTGGAGCGTGAGTTCGGCACCCCTGCCGGCTGACGCGTCGCCCGGAGTTCTTCCGGCGTTCTCATGCAGTCCCGGGAACCTGGATAATCGCTCTATGGCAGCAGAGGTTCGTCCGCGGCTGACCGTGCTCTCCGGCCCTTCGGGGGTCGGCAAGAGCACGGTCGTCGCGCATATGCGCAAGGTCCACCCGGAGGTATGGCTCTCGGTGTCGGCCACCACCCGCAAGCCGCGGCCCGGTGAGCGACACGGAGTCCACTACTTCTTCGTCAACGACGACGAGTTCGACAAGCTGATCGCCAATGGCGAGCTGCTGGAGTGGGCCGAATTCGCGGGCAACCGCTACGGCACACCCCGCGGCGCGGTACTGGAACGCCTGGACAACGGCGAGCCGGTACTGCTGGAGATCGACCTCCAGGGCGCACGGCTCGTCCGCGAGTCCATGCCCGACGCCCAGCTGGTCTTCCTGGCCCCGCCGAGCTGGGACGAACTGGTCCGCCGGCTGACCGGCCGGGGCACCGAATCGGCCGAGGTCATCGAGCGCAGGCTCGAGACGGCGAAGATCGAACTCGCTGCCGAATCCGAGTTCGACACCACCCTCGTCAACACCTCCGTCGAGGACGTAGCCCGTGAGCTGCTAGCCTTGATGAACGTTGTCTGATCGTCGATCGATGTTTCTGAGTCGATCAGTACCCGATCGCTTCGATCTTTTTCCCATCTTCGGAAGGTAGAGCGTGTCCTCTTCCATTACTGCGCCCGAGGGCATCATCAACCCGCCGATCGACGAGCTGCTCGAGGCCACGGACTCGAAGTACAGCCTCGTGATCTACGCGGCCAAGCGCGCGCGTCAGATCAACGCGTACTACTCGCAGCTCGGTGAGGGCCTGCTCGAGTACGTCGGCCCGCTGGTGGACACCCACGTCCACGAGAAGCCGCTTTCGATCGCGCTGCGCGAGATCAACGCGGGTCTGCTGACCTCCGAGGCCATCGAGGCCCCGGCTCAGTAAGGCACCGAGAATTCCTTTCACCACAGGCCCGGCAGAACATCTGCCGGGCCTGTGGTGTGTCATGGGTAGGTACGAGGATCAGAGCCGAAGGGGAGTGTGCGGTGGGTAAGCCGAAGGTTGTGCTGGGGGTGAGCGGCGGAATCGCCGCCTACAAGGCGTGCGAGCTGCTGCGCCGGCTGACCGAGTCCGGGCACGAGGTACGGGTGGTGCCCACGGCGGCCTCCCTGAACTTCGTCGGCGAGGCCACCTGGGCCGCGCTGTCCGGGAACCCCGCCTCCACCGAGGTGTGGGAGACCGTCCACGAGGTGCCGCACGTGCGCATCGGACAGTCCGCCGACCTCGTCGTGGTCGCCCCGGCCACCGCCGACATGCTGGCCAAGGCCGCCCACGGGCTGGCCGACGACCTGCTCACGAACACCCTGCTCACGGCCCGCTGCCCGGTGGTCTTCGCCCCCGCCATGCACACCGAGATGTGGGAGCACCCGGCCACCCAGGAGAACGTCGCCACGCTGCGGCGGCGCGGGGCCGTCGTCATCGAGCCCGCCGTGGGCCGGCTGACCGGCAAGGACACCGGCAAGGGCCGGCTGCCCGACCCCGAGGAGATCTTCGAGGTGTGCCGGGCCGTCCTGGCGCGCGGGGTGGCCGAGCCGGACCTCGCCGGACGGCACGTGGTGATCAGCGCGGGCGGCACCCGCGAACCCCTGGACCCGGTCCGTTTCCTCGGCAACCGCTCCTCCGGCAAGCAGGGCTACGCCCTCGCCCGCACCGCCGTCGCGCGCGGCGCCCGGGTCACCCTCGTCGCGGCCAACACCGCGCTGGCCGACCCGGCCGGGGTGGACGTCGTACGCGTGGGGACGGCCGTCCAGCTGCGCGAGGCGGTCCTCAAGGCGGCCGCGGACGCCGACGTCGTGGTGATGGCCGCGGCCGTGGCCGATTTCCGGCCCGCCGAGTACGCGGGCGGGAAGATCAAGAAGAAGGACGGGCAGGAGCCCGCGCCGGTCGCCCTCGTGCGCAACCCCGACGTCCTCGCGGAGGTCTCGGCCGACCGGGCCCGGGTGGGGCAGGTCGTCGTGGGATTCGCCGCCGAGACCGACGACGTCCTCGCCAACGGCCGTGCCAAGCTCCGGCGCAAGGGATGCGACCTCCTGGTCGTGAATGAGGTCGGCGAGAGCAAGACCTTCGGTTCGGAGGAGAACGAGGCCGTGATCCTGGCCTCGGACGGATCCGAGACGCCCGTCCCCCACGGTCCGAAGGAAGCCCTCGCCGACGTGGTGTGGGATCAGGTCGCGGCGCGCCTTCCGGCGCGACGCGCCTGACGGAGTCCCTTCTCCTTGCCACATCCGTGCGCCAGAATGGAGTGCCGCAGGTCACACGGCTCCCATAAGGCGAGACGGGTGGACCGGTGAACGGTGGCAACCGATAAACTGCATTCGGAACGTGATCAGGCGCAGCCTCTGGTGTGGTTCCAACAAATGATCAGCCAGCAGCCGCTGCAACCCCAGGGAGCGTTGTGTCCCGTCGTCTGTTCACCTCGGAGTCCGTCACCGAGGGCCACCCTGACAAGATCGCTGACCAGATCAGCGACACGATCCTCGACGCGCTCCTCACCGAGGACCCGACCTCCCGCGTCGCCGTCGAGACCCTCATCACGACCGGTCTCGTGCACATCGCCGGCGAGGTGACGACGAAGGCGTACGCGCCGATCGCGCAGCTCGTCCGCGACAAGATCCTCGAGATCGGTTACGACTCCTCGAAGAAGGGCTTCGACGGCGCCTCCTGTGGCGTCTCGGTGTCCATCGGTGCGCAGTCCCCGGACATCGCGCAGGGTGTCGACACCGCCTACGAGAAGCGTGTCGAGGGCGACGAGGACGAGCTGGACAAGCAGGGTGCCGGCGACCAGGGCCTGATGTTCGGCTACGCCTGCGACGAGACCCCCGAGCTGATGCCGCTGCCGATCCACCTGGCGCACCGGCTCTCCAAGCGGCTGTCCGAGGTCCGCAAGAACGGGACCATCCCGTACCTGCGCCCCGACGGCAAGACCCAGGTCACCATCGAGTACGACGGGGACAAGGCCGTCCGCCTGGACACCGTGGTCGTCTCCTCGCAGCACGCCTCGGACATCGACCTGGACTCGCTGCTCGCTCCCGACATCCGCGAGTTCGTGGTCGAGCACGTGCTGGCCCAGCTCGTCGAGGACGGCATCAAGCTGGACACCGAGGGCTACCGGCTGCTGGTGAACCCGACCGGCCGCTTCGAGATCGGCGGCCCGATGGGCGATGCCGGCCTGACCGGCCGCAAGATCATCATCGACACGTACGGCGGCATGGCCCGCCACGGCGGCGGGGCCTTCTCCGGCAAGGACCCGTCCAAGGTCGACCGCTCCGCCGCCTACGCCATGCGCTGGGTGGCCAAGAACGTGGTCGCCGCCGGTCTCGCCTCGCGCTGCGAGGTCCAGGTCGCGTACGCGATCGGCAAGGCCGAGCCCGTCGGCCTGTTCGTCGAGACCTTCGGCACCGCCAAGGTCGACACGCAGAAGATCGAGGACGCCATCGGCGAGGTCTTCGACCTCCGCCCGGCCGCGATCATCCGCGACCTCGACCTGCTGCGCCCGATCTACGCCCAGACCGCCGCCTACGGCCACTTCGGCCGAGAGCTGCCGGACTTCACCTGGGAGCGCACCGACCGCGTCGACGCGCTGCGCGCGGCCGCCGGTCTCTGAGCACCACCGTTCGTGACGAGCGGCCCCGGACCTCGTGGTCCGGGGCCGCTCGCACGTCCGGCTGTCAGTGCGGTTTGGTAAGAATGCTGGTGTGAGCAGCGCGAACGATCCCCCGCCGGAGCAGCTGGCGCTGATCCGGGAGATGGTCGCCGAGGCGAAGGCCAAGGCGCCCAAGGCGAAGCCCCGCACCTGGCGCGGAGCCGCCGTCGCCGAGGAACTTCCCGTTGCCCGCGTCCTCGTGAACAAGGGCGTGCTCCACCTCGACCGGCTCTTCGACTACGCCGTCCCCGCCGAACTCTCCGAGTCCGCCCAGCCCGGCGTCCGCGTCCGGGTCCGCTTCGGCGCCGGCTCCCACCGGGTGCACGGCGGCCGCCGGGAGGGCGGCGGGCTCATCGACGGCTTCATCGTCGAGCGGCGCGCCGAGTCCGACTACAACGGAGCCCTCGCCGCCCTCGCCCAGGTCGTCTCGCCCGAGGTGGTGCTCGGCCCGCGGATGCTGGCCCTGGCCCGGGCCGTCGCCGACCGGTACGCCGGCAGCCTGGCCGACGTACTCCAGCTCGCCCTGCCTCCGCGCAATGCCCGCGCCGAGGCCAAGCCCTCACCGGAGCCGCTGCCCCCGCCCGCCGCGCCCGAGCCCGGCGGCTGGCAGCGGTACGGATCCGGGCCCGCCTTCCTGCGCGCCCTCTCCACCGGCGCCGCCCCGCGCGCCGTCTGGACCGCCCTGCCCGGCCCCGGCTGGGCCGACGAGCTGGCCCGCGCCATCGCCGCCACCCTCGCCTCCGGGCGCGGGGCCCTCGCCGTGGTCCCCGACGGGCGCACCGCCGCCCGCCTGGACACGGCGCTCACCGCTCTGCTCGGCGAAGGGCGGCACGCGCTGCTGACCGCCGAGTCCGGGCCGGAGAAGCGCTACCGCGAGTGGCTCGCCGTGAGCCGGGGCTCGGTGCGGGCCGTCGTCGGCACCCGGGCGGCGATGTTCGCCCCCGTACGCGACCTCGGGCTGGTCGCCGTCTGGGACGACGGGGACTCCAGCCACAGCGACGACCGCGCCCCTTTCCCGCACGTCCGCGAGGTACTGGAACTGCGCGCGGTCACCGACGGCTGCGGGTTCCTGGCCGGGAGCACGAGCTGCACCGTGGAGGCCGCACAGCTCGTCGAGTCCGGGTGGGCGCGGCCGCTGGTCGCGGACCGGGAGACGGTGCGCCAGTACGCCCCGCGGATCCGGACGGTGGGCGACGAACTGCTGGCCCGCGACGGGGCGGCCCGGGCCGCGCGCCTGCCGAGCCTGGCATGGGAGACCGTACGGGAGGGGCTCAAGACCGGGCCGGTGCTGGTCCAGGTGCCGCGGCGGGGCTACGTGCCCCGGCTGGCGTGCGAGCGGTGCCGTACGCCGGCCCGCTGCACGGTCTGCGCCGGGCCGCTGGAGGCCCCCGACGAGCGGGACCTCCAGTGCGGCTGGTGCGGGCGGCCCGAGCCGTCCTGGCACTGCGAGGAGTGCGGGTCGTTCCGGCTGCGGGCCCAGGTGGTCGGCGCGCGGCGGACGGCCGAGGAACTGGGGAGGGCCTTCCCGGCCGTGCCCGTCCGGACGTCCGGGCGCGACCACGTCCTGGACGAGGTGCCGGACCGGCCGGCGCTGGTGGTGTGCACCCCCGGGGCGGAGCCGGTCGCGGCGGGCGCCGGGTACGCGGCGGCGCTGCTGCTCGACGGCTGGGCCATGCTGACCCGGCCCGACCTGCGGGCCGGGGAGGACGCGCTGCGGCGCTGGATCGCCGCCGCCTCGCTGGTACGGGGGGAGGGGCAGGTCGTCGTGGTCGCCGAGCCGACGCTGCGGCCGGTCCAGGCGCTGGTGCGGTGGGATCCGGTGGGCCATGCCGTACGGGAGCTCGCGGAGCGGGCCCAGCTCGGGTTCCCGCCGGTGTCCCGGATGGCGGCGGTGGCCGGCCGGGGCGAGGTCGTGGAGGCCTTCCTGGCCGGGGCCGGGCTGCCGCCGGACGCGGAGATCCTCGGCCCGGTGCCGCTGGTGGGGCGGCGGGGGGAGGCCAGTCCCGGGGAGCGGGCGCTGGTCCGGGTCCCGCCGGGCAGCGGGGCGGCCTTGGCGGCGGCCCTCAAGTCGGCGCAGGCGGCCCGTATGGCACGGGGACTCCCGGCGTCGGAGTCGGTCCGGGTCCGCATCGACCCGCTCGACATCGGCTGAGGGGTCGCCCTGCGTGCCCTGCGCGCCCGTGCCCTCACACGCCGACGGGCTGGACTGCGCTGTGCGCGATCCAGCCCGTCGGTGTTCGAGGCGGGGAGTCTCCCAGGCCGTCGGGGGTCGGCGTCCCGGCGGCGGGAGGGTCAGCCGTTGCGCGGGCCGGGGAAGGCCGGGGAGCGGGGGCCCGACACGGCCTGGGACTCCTCGCGCAAGGGCTGCGGCGGCACCGAGCGGGCGGCCGGGATCGTGGGCAGCGGGCCCATGGTCCGGGTGGTCGTCGCCTCGGCCGCCGGCTCCGCGGACTCGGCGGCCTGCGCACGCCGCGCACCGTAACGCCGGTGTACGGCCTGCTTGGTGACGCCCAGCGCCGAGCCGACCGCGTCCCACGAGAAGCCGAGTGAGCGGTCGAAGTCCACGGCGGCCGTGACCAGCGTCTCGACGCTGTCCCGGAGTTCCTGCGCGAGGCGGACGGTGGGCGCGGGCGCCCGGCCGTAGACGACGAAGCCCGTGGAGGGACCGGAGCGGCGGGGGCGGTACACATTGCCGAGCTGGGCGGTGAGCGTACGCAGGGCATCCACCTGCCGGCGAACCCGCTCGATGTCCCGCACCAGCAGGTGCAGGCTGGCCCGGGCTTGGGCGTCGTGGGTGGCGTGGTCGGCCATGAAGAAGCCTCTCGAACCGGTGCTGAAGGGCGGTCGGGCCGCAGAAACCGTTCGCGGCGCGGCCCGTTTTGGTCAATCTCTCTTGACCAACGCGCCACCCGGCGCCCAGGTCACGCTCTGGGGGCGTGTCGGCATATGCGAGAGGCGCGTGTGTGTACGTACGCCCCCTTCCGGTCACCGGTGGGGCGCCCGGCCAACGCCCCATAGACTGGTGCGCTGCTGACAGCCGAGATAGCGAGGTAGGACCCCAGTGAAGCTCGTCTTCGCAGGCACCCCCGAGGTCGCCGTGCCCGCCCTGGACGCCCTCATCGCCTCCGGGCGGCACGAGGTCGCCGCCGTCGTCACCCGGCCCGACGCACCCGCCGGCCGCGGGCGCCGGCTCGTCGCCAGCCCGGTCGCCGAGCGCGCCGAGGAAGCCGGGATCGAGGTGCTCAAGCCCGTCCGGCCGCGCGACCCCGAGTTCCAGGCCCGGCTGCGCGAGATCGGCCCGGACTGCTGCCCGGTCGTCGCCTACGGGGCGCTGATCCCCAAGAGCGCCATCGAGATCCCCAGGCACGGGTGGGTCAACCTGCACTTCTCGCTGCTGCCCGCCTGGCGCGGTGCCGCGCCCGTACAGCACTCGATCATGGCGGGGGACCAGGTCACCGGCGCCTCCACCTTCCAGATCGAGGAGGGCCTGGACTCCGGCCCGGTCTACGGGATCCTGACCGAGGAGGTCCGGCCGACCGACACCAGCGGCGACCTGCTCACCCGGCTCGCCTTCGCCGGCTCCGGACTGCTGGCCGCCACCATGGACGGCATCGAGGACGGCACCCTGCGCGCCGTCGAGCAGCCCGTCGACGGGATCTCCCTCGCCCCCAAGATCACCGTGGAGGACGCCCGGATCGACTGGACCGCCCCGGCGATGCGCGCGGACCGCGTCGTGCGCGGCTGCACGCCGGCGCCGGGCGCGTGGACCGTCTTCCGCGGGGAGCGCCTCAAGCTGATCTCGGTGGGCCTGGTGCCGGACCGCACCGACCTCGCGCCGGGTGTGCTGGCCCCGGCCAAGAACAACGTCTACGTCGGAACCGGCTCGCACGCCGTGGAACTGCTGTGGGTCCAGCCCCAGGGCAAGAAGCCGATGCGGGGCGCCGACTGGGCCCGAGGGGTGCGGATCGCTCCCGGCGAGCGCGTCGGCGGGGCCGACGTAGGCTGATCCCAGCCGGTTCCTCCCCGGCCGATTCGCATACTCGTACGCAGTCGAAGCACCTCGTAAACCCGGAGCACCTTTCACGTGAGCGAACAGCCCCGTCGCCGACCCGCCGCCGGAGCGGGAGGCAAGCAGGCCAAGCCGTACCGCCGACCGCAGAAGGACCCCGTCCGGATGCTGGCCTTCGAGGTGCTGCGGGCGGTGGACGAGCGCGACGCCTACGCCAACCTCGTGCTGCCGCCGCTGCTGCGCAAGGCCCGCCAGGCGGAGGGCTTCGAGGCGCGGGACGCGGCGCTGGCCACCGAGCTGGTCTACGGGACGCTGCGCCGGCAGGGCACGTACGACGCGGTCATCAAGGCCTGCATCGACCGCCCGCTGCGGGAGGTCGACCCGCCCGTGCTGGACGTGCTCTCGCTCGGCGCGCACCAGCTGCTCGGGACGCGCATCCCCACGCACGCGGCCGTCTCCGCGAGCGTGGAGCTGGCCCGCGTGGTGCTCGGGGACGGGCGCGCGAAGTTCGTGAACGCCGTGCTGCGCAAGATCTCCGCGCACGACCTGGACGGCTGGCTGGAGCGGGTCGCGCCGCCGTACGAGGACGACGCCGAGGAGCACCTCGCGGTGTACCACTCGCACCCGCGGTGGGTTGTCAGCGCCCTGTGGGACGCGCTGGGCGGCGGGCGCGCCGGGATCGAGGACCTGCTGGAGGCCGACAACGAGCGGCCCGAGGTCACGCTGGTGGCGCGGCCGGGGCGGTCCACCCCCGAGGAGCTGCTGGAGGCGGTGGGCGAGGAGTCGGCGCTGCCCGGCCGCTGGTCCCCGTACGCGGTACGGATGGCCGAGGGCGGCGAGCCGGGCGCGCTGGAGGCCGTGCGCGACGGGCGCGCGGGTGTCCAGGACGAGGGCAGCCAGCTGGTGGCGATGGCCCTGGCGGCGGTGCCGGTCGAGGGCCGCGACGAGCGCTGGCTGGACGGCTGCGCGGGCCCCGGCGGCAAGGCGGCGCTGCTCGCGGCGCTGGCGGCGCAGCGCGGCGCGTTCCTGCTGGCCTCCGAGAAGCAGCCGCACCGGGCGCGCCTGGTGGAGCACGCGCTGGCGGGCAACCCCGGCCCGTACCAGGTCATCGCGGCGGACGGCACCCGGCCGCCGTGGCTGCCGGGCTCCTTCGACCGCGTCCTGATGGACGTCCCGTGCTCCGGCCTGGGCGCGCTGCGCCGCCGCCCCGAGGCCCGGTGGCGCCGCCGCCCGGAGGACCTGGAGGGCTTCGCGCCGCTCCAGCGCGGGCTGCTGCGGGAGGCGTTGTCGGCGGTGCGGGTGGGCGGCGTCGTCGGCTACGCGACCTGCTCGCCGCACCTGGCGGAGACGCGGGTGGTCGTGGACGACGTCCTGAAGGGCCGCGGCGCGGCCGCGACCCCGGTATCGGCCGAACTGATCGACGCCAGGCCGTTCATGTCGGGCGTCCCGGGCCTGGGCGACGGACCGGACGTCCAGCTGTGGCCGCACCTGCACGGCACGGACGCGATGTACCTGGCACTGCTGAGGCGCACGGCGTAGGCGCGTTTCGCGGGGGGCGGGGAGTCCCGCCCCCCGCCCCCCGCAGTCACACCGCCATCCGCCGTCCCCGGATCGGTGACAGTGCCACCGGCAGGAACGACACCGCCAGGATCGCCGCGCCCGTCCACAGGGTCGTGTGCAGCGTGGTGAGCTCCGCCAGGAGGCCCGAGGCCGCCGCGCCCAGGGCGATGGCGCCCGTCAGCATGAAGCGGAAAGTGGCGTTCATGCGGCCCAGCAGGGGGTCCGGGGTCAGGTGTTGGCGGAGGCTGACCCCGAGGACGTTGTCCGAGCCGATCTTCATGCTGGACACCATCCAGCCGGCGCCCGCCAGCCACAGCCACGGGCCGTGGTCCAGCAGCGGTACCAGCAGCGCCGCCGGCGTCAGGCTCAGCAGCAGGGCGCGGCCGTAGCCCACGCGCGCCGCGAAGGGGCGGGCCAGCCGGGCGCCCAGGAGCAGCCCCGCACCGCCCGCCGCCCAGAACAGGCCCAGCGAGGCGGGGGAGAGGCCCAGCTCCCGTACGAAGAGCACCGGCAGCATGGCGTTGACGATCGAGCCGCCCAGGTTGGTCAGGCCGGCGGCCAGGGCCAGGGCGCGCAGTTCGGGGTGGCCCAGCACGTGCCGCAGGCCCTCCCCGATCTGGGACCGCAAGGACGTACGGACGCCTCCCGGCGGGGTCGGGGCGGGCCGGATCCGGGTGAGGCGGAGCGCCGAGACGAGGTACGCGGCCGAGGAGCAGGCCAGTGCGAACGGGGCGGTGAGTGCGGCGATCAGTACGCCGCCCACGCCGCGTCCGGCGATGTTGGCGGCGGCCATGAGGGTCACCATGGCGGCGTTCGCCCGGACCAGGCCGCCCCGGCCGACCAGCTGGGGCAGCACGCTCTGCGAGCCCACGTCCGAGAACACGGTCGCGCAGCCGTTCAGGAGGACGACCAGGTAGAGCTGGGTCAGGGTCAGCGCGTCCAGCCACCACGCGAGCGGGAGCGAGGCGAAGAGGGCCGCCCGGGCGAGGTCCGCCGCGATCAGTACGCCGCGGGTGCGCAGCCGGTCGACCCAGGCGCCGGCCGGCAGGCCGATCAGCAGGAAGGCGAGCGTGGCCAGCGCGGCGAGGGTGCCGACCTGCGCGGGGGAGGCGTCGAGGGAGGTGAGGGCGAGCAGCGGGACGGCCACGTGGCCGGTGTTGGTGCCGAGCTGGTTGAGCGTGGTGGCGCCGAAGAGGGTACGGAAGTCCCGGCTGCCCCAGGGAGAGGAGGGGCGGGGGACTTCGTCCGGGACCGGTGCGGCCGGCTTCCGGGAGTCCCCGGGATGCCGACCCGGCCGCTCGTGGGGCATGGATGTCATGGACAGAACCGTGCCGAAGGCGACCTCGCAGGACAAGTGAAATGTTCTCCATGATCACTTTAGCTGCGCTACGCGGCGCGTGACTTCCGGGGTCGTGGCCGGAACCGTGTGGAGGCATGGCACGCTTGGGGCATGGCCGCTCAGATTTATCCCAGCATCCTGTCCGCCGACTTCGCCCGACTCGCCGAGGAGGCGAAGGCGGTCGAGGGAGCCGACTGGCTGCATGTCGACGTCATGGACAACCACTTCGTCCCCAACCTCACCCTCGGGATGCCGATCGTGGAGTCCCTGAGCAGGGCCACGGACATTCCGCTGGACCTCCACCTGATGATCGCGGACCCGGACCGCTGGGCCCCGCAGTACGTCGAGGCGGGCGCCGGGTCGGTCACCTTCCACGCCGAGGCCGCGGCGGCCCCGGTGCGGCTCGCGCGGGAGATCCGGGCGAAGGGCGCGCGGGCGTCCATGGCCCTCAAGCCCGCGACGCCGATCGAACAGTACGAGGACATCCTCCCCGAGCTCGACATGCTGCTGATCATGACGGTCGAGCCGGGCTTCGGCGGCCAGCCCTTTCTCGACATCATGCTGCCCAAGATCCGCCGCACCAGGGAGCTGATCGCCAAGCACGGTCTGGAGCTGTGGCTCCAGGTGGACGGCGGGGTCTCGGCCTCGACGATCGAACGCTGTGCCGAGGCCGGCGCCGACGTCTTCGTCGCGGGCAGTGCGGTCTACGGCGCCGTCGATCCGGCCGCCGCCGTGAGCACGCTGCGTGAGCAGGCGGACGCGGCGATCTCCGTGGCGCCCTGGGCTTGCGACCACTGAGCCAAGCGTTGGTGAACAGCTCGATGAACGGAAGCTGTCCAGGCTGATCAACGGCCGTCGGATCTGACAGGATGAACGGCGAGTCGAGAGTGTGAACACGAGAGTGTGAACAGCAGTGAGGAGAACGCGGTGTCTGCAATGTCGGCGGGACGGTCAGCCCTGCGGATGGGACCCGCGGAGCTGGTACAGGCGGCGGCCATGGCGCGCCGCTTCTACCTCGAGGGCAAGTCCAAGATCCAGATCGCCGAGGAGTTCGGCGTGAGCCGCTTCAAGGTGGCCCGGGTCCTGGAGACCGCCCTCGAACGCGACCTCGTACGGATCGAGATCCGGGTGCCGGCCGAACTGGACGCGGAGCGGTCGGACGCGCTCAGGGCCCGGTACGGGCTGCGGCACGCCGTCGTGGTGGAGTCGCCCGCCGACGCCACCGAGGACGCGCCCGATCCGGAGAACCTGGGCGCGGTCGCCGCCGATCTGCTGGGCGAGCTGGTCAACGAGGGCGACGTACTGGGCCTGGCGTGGGGACGGTCGACCATTCACATGGCCGCCTCCCTGCACCGGCTGCCGCCGTGCACCGTGGTGCAGCTGACCGGTGTGTACGACGCGGGGACCGCCGAGCGCGGGTCCGTGGAGGCCGTACGGCGGGCCGCGCAGGTCTCCGGCGGGGACGCCCACCCGATCTACGCGCCGATGCTGCTGCCCGACCCTGCGACCGCGGCCGCGCTGCGCAGCCAGACCGGGATCGCGCGTGCCTTCGAGTACTTCGACAAGGTGACGGTCGCCGCCGTCTCCATCGGGTCGTGGGAGCCGGGCATCTCCACCGTCCACGACATGCTGACGGACGAGGAGCGGGCCCACTACGCCTCGCTGGGCGTGGCGGCCGAGATGTCGGCCCACCTGTTCGACTCCGAGGGGCGGCGGGTCGGCCGGGACCTCGGCGAGCGGTGCATCACCGTCGAGGCCGACCGGCTGCGGCGGATCCCCGAGGTCGTGGCGATCGCGGGCGGGCTGCGCAAGGCCTCCGCGATCGGGGCGGTGCTGCGGTCGGGGCTGGTGACCAGCCTGGTCACGGACACGGCGGTCGCCGACTACCTGCTGACCGAGTCGGCCCCCGGGCTGCGGCCGGCGCTCGAGCGGGCGGATCCGGACGACCTGTAGGCGCCGCTGGTGCGGATGGTGCCGGAATTGAGATCCGAACGGCGGACCGCACGGCGGCTTGCTGGGCGCATACTGGTTCCAATGACAAAGTCAGCAGTACCTCGCCGCCATTTGCCGTCCAGCCCGTTCAAGGCCCCCGTGGAACAGCCCATCCGGCAGTTCAGCGTCGGCGACCGGGTTACTCACGATGAGCACGGCCTCGGCCGTGTCGTCGGAATCGAGGAGGGGATCGCTGTTCTCGTCGACTTCGGGTCGGTCCAGAAACGAGTCCTGAGCCCATACACCAAGATGGCCGCGCTCTGAGGCCACCGGGCGATTCGCGAGCGAATCGGATATTTGGCACGATCGGTGCATGATCTTTCGGAACGTGCCCCGATCGTTGCTGCGTTTGCTGGGGGCCGTGTTCCTGTGTGCCGCGCTGGTCGGTGCGGTGGGCTGCGGCGGGAAGGAACCCGCGTCACCTGTCGCGGCCAGTTCCCGTGCCGTCCCCGGTGCCGCTCCTTCGTGGGCGAAGGGGATGGCGACCGTACGGGCCGACGCGCTGCCGCAGCAGGCCCGGGACGTGCTCGCGCTCATCGACAAGGGCGGGCCGTATCCGTACCGCCAGGACGGGACGGTCTTCGGGAACTTCGAGAAGATCCTGCCCAAGCAGAAGCGCGGCTATTACCACGAGTTCACGGTGAGGACGCCGGGGGAACGGGACCGCGGGGCCCGGCGGATCGTGACGGGTGAGGGTGGGGAGTTCTTCTACACGGACGACCACTACGACACCTTCAAGGCGGTTCTCCGATGACCCTGGACCCGCAGCCGCTCGCCCCTGCGCTCGCCGCCGCCGAAGCCGCCGGGTGGACGGCCCTACGGCTGGACCTGGACGGCGTACGGGGGAAGGCCGAGCTGATGCGGCGTTGCGGGGACGCCCTGCGGCTGCCGGAGTGGTTCGGGGGGAACTGGGACGCGCTGGCCGATTCGCTCCGGGACCTGTCGTGGTTGCCGGACGCCGCGGGGCGGCTGGTGGCCGTGACCTCGTGGCGGGGCTTCGCCGATGCGCGGCCGGGTGACTGGGAGGTCCTGGTCGAGATCCTCGAGGAGGCCGTCGATTTCTGGCGGGAGGCCGAGGGGGCTGCGCCGCCGCTGACCGTGCTGCTCGCCGAGTCCGGGCCCGGGCCGGTTGCCGGGGCTCCGCCCCGGACCCCGCGCCTCAAGCGCCGGCGGGGCTGAAAGAATCGGGCCTCCGCCCCGGACCCCGCGCCTCAAACGCCGGCGAGGCTGGATGTGCGCCGGCCGGGCTGAAAAGACCTGGGGCTCCGCCCCAGACCCCGCGGATCGTGCCCGGTGGGGCTGGGGCGTCGCCTTGTCAGGAGGTCGGGGTCTTCGGGACCCACGGGGGAGTTTGGCCCCAGGACCAGACCGGGATCTTGGCCGCGTCCACCGGCGGCGGGTTGGGGCCCGAGTAGATCAGGGCCATGCGGGTGCCCCACTCGATGTAGTAGACGAACACCGCGCGGAACTCGGGGTCCGTCGGGAGGCCGACCTCGTCCGCCGTGTCCAGGAGCAGGTCCACCCAGCGGCGGCGCTGCTTCTCGGTGATGGCGCGGCCCAGGTGCTTGGTGGCCATGTGCTGGTGGCCGCCGTGGTGGGCGGAGTAGTCCGACGGGCCGCCGAAGACCTCCGACAGCCAGACCGCGACGTGCTGCGGGTGCTCGGAGTCCATGCCCGCGAAGACCGGGGCCAGGATCTCGTCCTGCAGGGCGTGGCCGTAGAAGGCGTCGGTGAGGCGGTTCATCGCCTCCGCGCCGCCCATCCACTCGTAGATGGTGGGTGTCGTGCTCATGGTTACCCTGCGGCCTTTCCTGTTCCGACGACGGACGTCACGAGGTAGTGCTGCATCTCCTCGATGGCCGTCACGTACGGCCGGATCGCGCTGAAGAAGGCGGGGAAGTGCTCGCCCTTGCGGAAGCCGTTGAGGTGGGCGTCGACCGAGGTCCAGCGGATACGGAGGATGTAGCGCTCCTTCTCCTCCTCGCAGCGGGCCAGTTCGTAGTCGATGCACTCGGGCGAGGCGGCCAGGGCCTCGGCCGCCCGGGTGTACGCGTCCTCGAAGGCCTGCTGGTCGTCTAATGCGATCCGGTAGCGGATGTATTCGACGGTGGTGGTCATGGTGCGTGCCTCTCCCTGGATGGTGGTCGTGGCCAGCCTTACGGGATCATGCGTGCCCGTGGGGGGATTGCGTTATTCGGACTCGGACTTCCTGGAGTCCGTACTCTCCGCCACGTCCGGGCCCTGTGCACGGACCTGGTGGACCTTGTCCAGGGAGTCGCGCAGTTCCGTCAGCCAGGTGTCGGTGTTGGCCCCCACCAGGCGGACGCACCAGGCGAGGGCGTCGGCCCGGCTGCGGGCCACGCCGCCGGCGACCAGGGTGTCGAGGACCTGGCGTTCGGACTGGCGCAGGCGGGTCATGACCGGGACGGCGAGGTGGGTGAAGAGGGTCGTCTCCTCACCCGCCCGCACGCCCCAGGCGACCTTGCGGCGGTAGAGCTCCTCGGCCTCTCGGGCCACTTCGATGCGCTGTTCGCGGGTGCGTTCGCGGAACGCCTTGACCGACTCGGTCGCCGGGACGGTGCCGACGACCGTGATCTCCTCGCGGTCGGCCGTGACCGACACGAGGGACTCGTACACGTCCACCGGCAGGCGCTCGGCGAACCACGCGCGGAGCTGCTCGCTCTGTTCGGCTGTAATCATGTAATCAACGTTGCATCCGATACCTTCTTGATCGCAAGGCGTTCGCGGTCGCGTTCGCTCTCAGCCCATCGAGCGGTAGCGGTGGATCAGCGAGACGGCCATCGCGCCCTCGCCGACGCCCGACGCGACCCGCTTCACCGAGTGGGCGCGGACGTCGCCCGCCGCGAAGACTCCGGGGACGCTGGTCTCCAGCGGGTAGGGGGCGCGCTCCAGGCTCCACTCCGCCGGGAGCTCGCCGCCGTTCGCGATCAGGTCCGAGCCGGTGAGCACGAAGCCGTACTCGTCGCGCTCGACGACGCCCGAGAGCCAGTCGGTGTGCGGGCGGGCGCCGATGAAGGTGAACATGAAGCGGGCCGGGACCTCGGTGTCCTCGCCCGTCGCCGAGTCGTGCAGGGTCAGCCGTTCCAGGTGCTCCTCTCCGTCCAGCCGGAGCACCGTCGTACGGACCCTGATCTCGATGTTCGGGGTGCGGTCGATCTCGTCGATCAGGTAGCGGGACATGCTCGCGTCCAGGGAGTCCGCGCGGACCAGGATCGTCACGCGGGCGGCGTACTTGGCGAAGTGCACCGCGGCCTGGCCGGCCGAGTTGGCCCCGCCCACGATGAACACGTGCTGCGAGATGCAGGCCGAGCTCTCCGTGGTCGCCGCGCCGTAGTACAGGCCCGCCCCCTCGAAACGGTCCGCGCCGGGGGCCTCGAGGCGGTTGTACGAGACCCCGGTGGCCAGGAGGACCGTCTCGGCGGAGATCTCCGTGCCGTCGGCCAGCATCAGGATCTTCGCCGGGTCGTCGCGGGTCAGCGAGACGACCTCCACCGGGTGCAGGATCTCGGCGCCGAACCGGGAGGCCTGGATGGTGGCGCGGCGGGTCAGGTCGCTGCCCGAGAGGCCCGACGGGAAGCCCAGGTAGTTCTCGATCAGGCTGGAGGTGCCGGCCTGGCCGCCCGGGGCGCGGGAGTCCAGCATCAGCGTCGACAGGCCCTCGGAGGCCGAGTAGACCCCGGCCGCCAGGCCCGCCGGGCCTGCTCCGACGATGACGCACTCGTAGTGCGGGCGGGAGGCGGTGGTGACCAGGCCCAGGTGCTGTGCGAGCTGGGTGTCGGTCGGGGCGGAGAGCACCGCTCCGTCGGGGAAGCGGACGAGCGGGAGCGCGGCGTCGGGCTGGCCGGCGATCAGGGTCAGCGCCTCGGGGTCCCGCTCCACGTTGAGGAACCGGAACGGCTGGCCGTTGCGGGTGAAGAAGTCCCGCACGGCGTGGGTGCCCGGGGAGACCAGGTGGCCGGCGACGATGATCCCGTCGTACGCGGGCCGGTAGGTGGCCAGCCAGTCCGACAGCAGGTCGTCCAGGACCGGGAAGAGCCGCTCGTGCGGCGGGTCCCACGGCTTGAGCAGGTAGTAGTCCAGCCGGACCCGGTTGATGGCGGTGATCGCCGCGTCCGTCTCCGCGTACGCGGTCAGCAGCACGCGACGGGCGTCCGGGAAGCGGCTGACCGCCTCCAGCAGGAACTCGACGCCGGTGACGTCGGGCATCCGCTGGTCCACGAGGAACAGCGCCGGGTCGTGGCCGCGTTCGTCGAGGGAGTCCAGGATCTTCAGGGCGTCGGCGGCCGAGGAGGCGCCGAGCACCCGGTAACGGTCTCCGTAGGCGCTGCGCAGGTCGCGGCGCACCGCGCGCAGCACCTGCGGGTCGTCGTCCACGGCCAGGATGACGGGCTTGCGGTTCTCCGCGCGCTCGGTCGCGGCCGCGGTCACGGCGGCCGCGCTCTCGGGGGCCGCGCTCACGCCGGGTCCAGCATCAGCTGGTCGGCGTAGCACCAGGCCCAGTCCTCGCCGGGCTCGTGCGAGGCGGCGATGGGGTGCTCGGACGTGCGGTAGTGCCGGGTGGCGTGACGGTTCTTCGAGGAATCACAGCATCCGACGTGCCCGCAGCTGAGGCACATCCGCAGATGTACCCAGCTGTCACCGGCGATGAGGCACTCCTCGCAGCCCTCGGTCCCGGGCTTCACCGGACGTATCTGATCGATGTGCGTGCACAACAGGTCCATCGTCATCGTCCCCGTCCCTCTCCTCGTGCTCACGCTCGTCAACAACACAGCCGCGCGCCCGTGATTCACGGCGCGTCCAGACGATAGATCGGGGCCCTGGTAATGGTTCACTGATTCGGCCGAAGTCAGGTAGTCCTGAAGCTACTTCATGACGTCCGCCGACGACTTCCTGAGGTGACCCCATGACCTGGCCCGCTACCTCACGAAGTCGCACACGGGCGCTTTGACGCAGGCTCTGGGCGCGGCCAGTGTGGTGGACGCCAACGACAACAGGCGGCGCCTGGAGGAATACGTGAGCAGAAAGATTCTGGTCATTGTCTCCGAACACGGTTACTGGGCCGAAGAACTGATAGGGCCCGTATCGAAGTTCGATGAGCGGGGCTACGAGGTCATATTCGCCACGCCGACCGGAAAGCGTGCACACGCTCTCCCGCCGAGCCTCGACGCGAACTACATCGATCCTCCACTGGGACGCTCGGTCACCACCGAGGAGAACGCCCGGCTGGGCCGGGAGTTCGAGCAGTCGAGCCGGCTCGACTCGCCGCTCGACATCGAGGCGTGGGTTCCCGAACGCCCGTACACGAGCGACGCGGGCTACCTGCCCAAGCTGGAGCAGTACCACCGCGATCTGGACAAGATCGACGCCGACATCGCCGACTACGACGCGATCCTCATCGTCGGCGGCAGCGGCCCGATCGCCGACCTCGCCAACAACGAGCGCGTGCACGCCCTGATCCTGGCCTTCAAGAAGGCCGGCAAGGTCGTGGCCGCGGAGTGCTACGGGGTCGCCTGCCTGGCCTTCGCCCGGGACTGGAGCGACCGCAGGAGCATCATCTGGGGCAAGCACGTGACCGGCCACTGCAAGGAGTACGACTACAAGGACGGCACCGGATTCCTCGGTACCGACTTCAACATGGGGCCGCCGCCGTACCCGCTGGAGTACATCCTGCGTGATGCGACGGGCCCGCGCGGCGCGTACCACGGGAATTTCGGAAAGCCCGTGTCGGTCATCGTCGACTTCCCGTTCGTGACGGGACGGTCCACCCCGGACTCGTACCTCACGGGACAGAAGATCGTGGAAGTCCTCGAGGACGGTCTCACCCGATACGGCTGGTAATTCCGGCAACTCGTGGGAATGAGGGGGAGTTCGATGAATACCGGAGCCACTCCCGGACGGGAAAGGCTGATCGAGCAGTTCAAGGCCGACGGCCTGAATGTGATGTTCGGAAATCCGGGGACGGTGGAACAGGGATTCCTCGACGCGGTGGACGCGGCAGAGGACTTCCAGTACATCCTCGCTCTCCAGGAGACCGTGGCCGCCGGTATCGCCGACGGATACGCCCGGGCGACCGGCGGCGCGGCACTCCTCCAGCTGCACTCCGGGGTGGGGCTGGGCAACGGCATCGGGATGCTCTACCAGTCGCTGCGCGGCCACACCCCGCTCGTCGTGGTCGCCGGTGACGCCGGGGTCCGCTACGACGCCATGGACGCGCAGATGGCGTCCGATCTGGTGGCGATGGCCAAGCCGGTGACGAAGTACGCGACCCGGGTCACCGACCGGAACTCCGTGCTCCGCACCATCCGGCGGGCCGTGAAGATCGCGCTCACCCCGCCCCGCGGGCCCGTGTTCGTGGCGCTGCCGATGGACGTGCTGGACGAGCTCAACTCCGAGCCCGTGCTGCCCGCCACGGTGCCGCTCACGGACGTGGCGCCCTCGCCGGCCTCGGTGGGGCGGGCGGCCGAGCTGCTCGCCTCCGCCGAGCGGCCCGTCGTCCTCATCGGCGACGGGGTCTCGCTCTCCGGGGCGCAGAACGAACTGGCCGCCGTCGCCGAGCTGCTGGGCGCCGACGTGTACGAGGTCGACTCCTCCGAGGTCAACATCGCGGCCTCGCACCCGCTGCGGCGGGGCCAGACGGGTCACATGTTCGGCCCGCACAGCAAGGACCTCGTAGGGCACGCCGACGGGGTGCTGATCGTGGGCACCTATGTCTTCCCGGAGGTGTTCCCCGAACTGGAGAGCCCCTTCCGGGAGGGCGCGAAGGTCGTCCACATCGACCTCAACGCCTATGAGATCGCCAAGAACCACCCGGTGGACCTGGGCCTCGCCGCGGATCCCAAGCAGGCGCTGCGCGCGCTGGCCGGCGTACTGGAACACCGGCTGACCCCGCAGCAGCGGGCCGCCGCGGCGGCCCGGATCGACGTACGGGCCCGGGAACGGGCCCGCGAGGCAAAGGCGCAGACCGACGACGGCACGCCGATGTCGGTCTTCCTGCGGACCCTGGCCGAGCGCACCGGCGGAGACCTGATCGTCTTCGACGAGGCGCTGACCACCTCCCCGCTGGTCACGAAGTACCTGCCCGCGGAGCGCCCGGGCGACTACCACCTCACCCGGGGCGGTTCGCTGGGCGTGGGCTTCCCGGGCGCGGTCGGCGCCAAGCTGGCCCGTCCGGACCGGCTCGTCGTCGGCTTCGCGGGCGACGGCGGCTCGATGTACACGTACCAGGCGCTGTGGACTGCGGCCCGGCACGGCATCGACGCCAAGTTCGTCGTCTGCAACAACCGCAAGTACCGGCTGCTGGACGACAACATCGCCCAGTACTGGCGGGAGCGGGACATCCCCGAGCACGGGTTCCCGGGCTCCTTCGACCTCTCGCACCCCGAGATCGACTTCGCCGGGCTCGCGCGGTCGCTCGGCGCCAGCGGGATGCGGGTGGAGAAGCCGGACGAGGCGGCCGCGGCCGTGAGCCGGATGCTGGCCCACCCCGGTCCGTTCCTCGTCGACATCCAGATCTGACCAGAGCAGTCACGCAGCACGGAACAGGAGGAGACCGCATGCCCGCCGAGCGGCAGTTGACCGAGGACGCGATCCGCAGTTTCGCCGAGGACTGGTACGTGGCGCTGGACCAGCACGTACCGCTGGACCAGGTGCTCGCCCTGATCACCGAGGATCTGGAGTTCAAGGTCCCCGAGGACGTCTTCCTCGGGCACCAGGGCTTCGGCCGCTGGTACGAGGCCGTCACCAACCGCTTCTTCGACGAGGTGCACACCGTCACGAAGGTGGAGCCCGTCATCGAGGGCGACCGGGCGATCGTCCGGGTGCTCGTCAACTGGCAGGCCAAGATCTGGGACCCGCCGGCCGCCCGCAGCGAGTGGCTCGGCTTCGACGCCGACCAGACCTGGACCGTGGTGGCCGGTCCCGACGGACCGCTGATCAAGCAGTACACCGTCAACGACCTGGCTCCGATGCCCGGTTCCGGCTCGCTCTGACCGCCCCGGCGAAGGAGAAGCGACGATGACCGAAGTGACACGGGAGCGGGTCCAGGCGGCCTACGCCGCCCTCGGCTCCGGCGACCGGGCGCGCATCCTGGAGTACTACTCCGAGGACCTGCGCTGGCTGGTGCCGGGCAACCACCCGCTCGCCGGCTGGTACGAGAGCCTGGACGCCTTCCTGGAGCTGATGGGGCAGACCCACAAGCTCACGGGCGGCACCTTCCGGATGGACCTGGAAGCGGTCCTGGTCGGCGAGGACTGTTCCGCCGACGTGTGCCGCAACGTCGCCCTGCGCGACGGCGCGGACCAGGACAGCCGGTCCCCGTACGAGCGGATGGACTACCCGGTCTTCCACTACATGCGGTGGCGGGACGGCCGGATCGTCGAGGGCCGCGACGGGCTGTTCGGCGACACGGCCTCCGCCTTCAGCCAGTTCTGGGCGCCGTTCGCGCCGGACGGAACCCGCAGGGACCGATAGGGGGATGAGCGCGATGGACGCAGAGCAGATCCTTGAGAAGTACTACGAGTACGCCAACGCCGGTGACTGGGACCGCTGGTGCGACCTGTTCGCCGACGACCAGGTCATGGACGAGCAGCTCGCCGGTCACATCGAGGGCCTCGAGGTCCTGCGCTCGATGATGAAGGGCATGGGCACCATGTACCGGGTCTTCCGGAACGAGCCCGTGCACTTCATCGTCGACGCGGACGGGGAGAAGGCCGCCGCCGTCTCGCACCTGACCGCGGTCAGCGCCTCGGGCGAGGCCATCGAGGCCCGCGTCATGAACTTCTTCCGGATCGTGGACGGAAAGATCGCCTACATGGCGAACTACCACGACACCGTCCCCTTCCAGGTTCTGAGCCAGGGCTGAGGAGGGACCCATGAGCGTGGAAGAGTACGACTACATCGTCGTGGGATCCGGCACCGCGGGCAGTGTCCTCGCGAACCGGCTCTCCGAGGACCCGGACGTCTCCGTCCTCGTCCTGGAGGCGGGCGGCTCCCGGATCCCGCCGGAGGTCGACGACCCGTCCTCCTGGTACAAGCTGCTCGGCGGGCCCGTGGACTGGGGCTACACCAGCACCCCGCAGCCCGGCCTGGACGGCCGCCGCACCTACGAACCGCGCGGCAAGGCCCCCGGCGGCAGCAGCAACCTCTACATCATGATGCACATCCGGGGCCACGCCTCGGACTTCGACAACTGGGCCTACCAGGGCGCCGCCGGCTGGGCGTACGAGGACGTGCTCCCGTACTTCGCCCTGCTGGAGGGCCAGGAGGACGCGACCGCCGCCACCACCGGCACCCGCGGCCCCCAGCGGATCACCAACGCCGGACGGCACGGCCCCAACCCGGTCTCGCGCGCCTTCATCGACGCCGCGGTCGAGCTGGGCCACGAGGAGATCGCCGACTTCAACACCGACGGGCCCCGGCGCGGCCTCTTCGGCACCGGCTGGCACCACATCGACGTGGCCGACGGGCGCCGCCAGGGGGTGCTCGCCGCCTACCTGGAGCCCGCGCTCGACCGCTCCAACCTGACGCTGCGCACCAACGCGCAGTCCACCCGGCTGCTCTTCGACGGGGACACCTGCACGGGCGTCGAGTACGCCCAGCTCCAGGCCCCCGCCGAGTTCCCGGGCCGGACGGTCCGGGACGGTCACAGCAGCACGGCGGCGCCCGGGCTGCACACCGTACGGGCCCGCCGGGAGGTGATCGTGGCGGCCGGGGCGATCGAGTCGCCGAAGCTGCTGTTGCTCTCCGGCATCGGCCACCCCGAGCAGCTGCGCGAGCACGGCATCGCGGTCACCGCGGCCCTGCCCGGGGTCGGCGAGAACTTCCACAACCACGTGCTGACCGGGCTGATGGCCGAGGTCACCCAGGAGCTCCCGCCGCCGGCCCAGAACCTGTCGGAGAGCGCTCTGTTCCTGTCCTCGCAGCCCGGACTGCCCGCGCCGGACCTCCAGATCGCCTTCGTCCACGTCCCGTTCGACGTGATCGTCGGCCAGGACCACCCCAACACGGTGTCCATCCTGCCCGGGGTGGTGCGCCCGGTCTCGCGCGGCTGGATCAAGCTCGCGAGCGCCGACCCGCTGGCCCACCCGCTGATCAACCCGAACTACCTGGGCGACCGGTGGGACCTGGAGCGCATGGTGCAGGGCATCAAGATCGCCCGGGAGATCTTCGCGACCTCCGCCTTCTCGCCCTGGTACAAGCAGGAGCTCCAGCCCGGACCCGGCTACGCGAGCGACGAAGACCTGCGCACCTTCGCGAAGCAGAAGTCGGAGAGCTACCACCACCAGGCCGGCTCCTGCCGCATGGGCATCGACGACCTCTCCGTCGTCGACCCCGAGCTGCGGGTGCACGGCGTACGGAACCTGCGCGTCGTCGACGCCAGCGTGATGCCCGCGGTCCCGTCGGGCAACTGCCACACCGCCATCGCGATGATCGCCGAGCGCGCCGCGGACTTCCTGAAGGGGGCCTCCCGTGCCTGACGTGGTGCTGCGCGAGGGCGCGCTGACCGGGACCCGGATCGCGGTGCTCGTCGAGAGCGACTTCTACGAGCCGGAGATCTTCTACTACCAGCACCGGTTCGCGGAGGAGGGCGCCGAGGTCGACTTCCTGACCCGGCTGTGGGGCAACGACTCCATCACCTTCTCCGGTCACGAGTACCGGGCGCCGTTCACCGCCGACAAGTCCCTGGAGGGGCTGAGCGACGAGGAGCTGCGCCGGTACGCGGCGATCATCGTGCCCTCGGGCATGGTCGCCGACCGGCTGCGCTACACCGAGGACGTGGACGTCCTCGCTCCCGCCACCGAACTGCTGCGCCGGGCCTTCGCGGAGCCGACGGTCCTCAAGGGGATCATCTGCCACGGCATGTGGCTGGCCTCCTCCATCCCGGACAAGATCCGGGGCCGCAAGGTGGTCTGCCACAACAACCTCATCGGCGACGTCCGCAACATGGGCGCCGAGTACGTCGACGAGGACGTGGTGGTGGACGGCGACCTGGTCACCGGCCGCACCGGCGCCCACCACCACCTCTTCGCCCGCCGGATCATCGAGCTGGTCGCGGCGGAGCGGGGCCGGAGGGCCGGCTGATGGGACGGATGGTCTGGTCGCACGTGGGCCTGAACTGCACGGACCAGAAGACCACCGAGGAGTTCTACACCCGGTACTTCGGCTTCACCCGGGCCCGGGTGGTCGACCTCGGAGAGGCCCAGATCGTGTTCCTGCGCAAGGGGGACGCGTACCTGGAGCTCTTCGCGGCCGGCGCCGATCCGGCCCGCCCGGCGAACGACGACGGGCCGCAGGCCCCGGGGCGGATGCGCCACCTGGCCTTTCAGACCGACAGCGTGGACGCGTTCCTGGCATCGCTGGGCGACGCGGCCGAAGTGACCCTGGGACCGCTGGACTTCGACGACTTCATCTGCGGATGGCGGACCGTGTGGGTCCGCGATCCCGACGGAGTGATCGTCGAGGTCAGCCAGGGATTCGAGGACGACCGCACTCACGAGGGCTCTCACGACAAGGACGGTGCATGACATGGCGGACGCCGTGAGCTTCTCCTTCTCCGACACGATCGCCGGCTACGTCGAACGCTTCGACTCCGCGTCGCGCGTGCTGCGCCTGAAGACATCCGACGGCCGCGGGTTCGACGTCTCGCTCGCCGGCGGCCCCAGCGCCGAGCTGGTCCGCAACCTGGACGAGCCGTACATCGACGCCTCCGGGCACATCGACGAGATGCTGTCGCCGGGCCGGTTCCTCTTCGTCTACGGGGTCCACTACCCGGAGCAGGGCGGGCGGTACGACGCCAAGCGCCTGGTGTTCCTGGGCCGGGGCGCCGAGGACTTCCGCTTCGAGGAGCCCAGCTGGTGGATCAAGCAGATCGAGTCGCTGGCCGACTTCTACAAGCGGGCGCAGTTCGGCGACGGGCCGGTGGACTTCACCGAGTACCGCACCGAGATCAGGCTCGGCGGTGACAAGACCGCGAGCCACGTCCAGGAGACCGACACGATCTCCCGCCTGGTCTACGGCATGGCCTCGGCCTACCTGCTGACCGGCAAGGACGAGTACCTGGAGGTCGCCGAGCGCGGCACCGAGTACCTGCGCAAGCACATGCGGGTCGTGGACAGCGAGGAGGACGTGGTCTTCTGGTACCACGGCATCAGCGTCGACGGGGACAGCGAGCGCAAGCTGTTCACCTCGGAGTTCTCCGACGACTACGACGCGATCCCGATGTACGAGCAGATCTACGCGCTGGCCGGCCCCATCCAGACGTACCGGGTCACCGGTGACATCCGGATCAAGAACGACGCGGACGCCACCATCCGGCTGTTCGACAAGTTCTTCTTCGACGCGGAGCAGGGCGGCTACTACTCGCACATCGACCCGATCCTCTTCAGCGCCGACCACGAGTCCCTCGGGGAGAACGCCGAGCGCAAGAACTGGAACTCGGTCGGCGACCACGCGCCCGCCTACCTGATCAACCTGTACCTGGCGACCGGCGACCAGAAGTACGCCGACTTCCTCGAGTACACCTTCGACACCATCGCGGACAAGTTCCCGGACTACAAGAACAGCCCCTTCGTCCAGGAGCGCTTCTTCCGCGACTGGTCGCACGACACCGCGCACAGCTGGCAGCAGAACCGCGCGGTGGTCGGCCACAACCTGAAGATCGCCTGGAACCTGATGCGGATGAACTCGCTGAAGGCCAAGCCGGCCTACGAGGAGCTCGCCAAGAAGATCGGCGAGATCATGCCGGCGGTCGGCAGCGACGTGCAGCGCGGCGGCTGGTACGACGTGGTCGAGCGGATCAAGTCGGGCGACGAGGAGACGTATCGTTTCGCCTGGCACGACCGCAAGGCCTGGTGGCAGCAGGAGCAGGCGATCCTCGCCTACCTCATCCTGGGCGGCACGGTCGGCGGCGACGCGAACGTGCGCGAGGCCCGGCAGGCGCAGGCCTTCTACAACACCTTCTTCCTCGACCACGACGAGGGTGCCGTCTACTTCAACGTGCTCGCCAGCGGTACGCCGTACCTGCTCGGCACCGAGCGGCTCAAGGGCAGCCACTCGATGTCCATGTACCACTCGGCGGAGCTCTGCTACCTCTCCGCCGTCTACAACAACCTGCTCATCAACGGCCGGGAGATGGACTTCCACTTCCAGCCCGACCCGACCAACCTGCCCGACCGCGTCCTGCGCGTCTCGCCCGACCTGCTCCCGGCCGGCTCGGTACGGATCGCGTCCGTCGAGATCGACGAGAAGCCGTACACGGACTTCGACGCGGATGCCCTGACCGTGCGGCTGCCCGACGTCCAGGGGCGGGTGAAGGTCAAGGTCCGGCTGCGTCCAGTGGCCAAGAAGTAGCGCTCAACGGGGGGCGCCCCAACCAGAGGGGAATGCAATGACTCTCAACGTCAAGGAACGCCGGAACAAGACGGGCACCGTGCTCGTCGCCACCGGTGAGATCAACAGCGAGACATCCGGCTCGCTGCTCCAGGCCCTGCTGCCGCTGGTCCGCGAGGGCAAGCCGCTCAAGATCGACCTCACGGCGGTCACCTACGTCTCCAGCGCGGGCCTGCGCACCCTGCTCGTCGTCTACCGCGAAGCGCAGCACGCCGGCGTCGCCGTCACCCTCTACGGGGTGAGCGAGGAAGTCCGGTTCGTCATGTCGGCGACCGGCTTCCTCGACTTCTTCGAGACCGGCGAGGCGGCGGCCGCGGCCGCCAAGGCCAAGGCCAAGGCCGCGCGATGAGCGAGGCCCAGTCCGAGCAGGTCCTGCGTGTGGACGCGTACCCGACCCACGAGGTGGGCGGGTACCGCGTCCGCGCCGGCAAACCGTTCCCCTTCGGGGCCAATGTGGTCCCCGGCGGGGTCAGCTTCTCCGTCTTCTCCGACCAGGCCACCTCCATGACCCTGGTCATCTTCAAGCGCGGAGAGCCCGAGCCGATGGCCGAGCTGGAGTTCCCCGAGGAATTCCGCACCGGCAGCGTCTTCGCCATGACGGTCTTCGGCCTCGACCACGAGAACATCGAGTACGGGTACCGGGCCGACGGCCCCTACGACCCGGTCAGCGGCCACCGCTTCGACGCCCGGCAGATCCTCTCCGACCCGTACGCCCGGCTGATCGCCGGCCGTGACGTGTGGGGCGTGGAGCCGGACTACAGCCGCGGCTACCAGTACCGCTCCCGCGTCTGCCTCCAGGACTTCGACTGGGGCGACGACACCCCGCTGGGCATCCCCGCCGAGGACCTCGTCGTCTACGAGACCCACGTGCGCGGCTTCACCCGGCACCCCTCCTCGGGGGTCACCGCCCCCGGCACCTTCGCGGGGCTGCGCGAGAAGATCCCGTACCTCAAGGAACTCGGGGTCAACTGCATCGAGCTGCTCCCCGTGTTCGAGTTCGACGAGAGCGACAACCCGCGCAGCAACCCGGAGACCGGCGAGAAGCTCTTCGACTACTGGGGCTACAACACCGTCTCGTTCTTCGCGCCGAAGGCCGGCTACGCGGCCACCGGGCGGTACGGGATGCAGGGCGACGAGTTCCGCACCCTGATCAAGGACCTGCACGCGGCGGGCATCGAGGTCATCCTCGACGTCGTCTTCAACCACACCGCGGAAGGCAACGAGCAGGGCCCGACGATCTCCTTCAAGGGGCTCGACAACGCCACGTACTACATGCTCACGCCCGAGGGGTACTACTTCAACTTCAGCGGCACGGGCAACACCGTCAACTGCAACCACCCCGTCGTGCGCAACTACGTGCTCGACTGCCTGCGCCACTGGGTCGCCGACTACCACGTCGACGGCTTCCGCTTCGACCTCGCGGCCATCCTCGGCCGGTCCCCGGACGGCACCCCGCTGCCCAACCCGCCGCTCCTGGAGCTGCTCGCCTTCGACCCGGTCCTGCGGCACACCAAGCTCATCGCCGAGGCCTGGGACGCGGGCGGACTCTACGAGGTCGGCAACTTCCCGGCGTACGGCCGCTGGGCGGAGTGGAACGGGAAGTACCGCGACACCGTGCGCAGCTTCCTCAAGGGCGACCCCGGGGTGACCGGCGAACTGGCCACCCGGATCGCCGGCTCGCCGGACCTCTACTCCAGCCGCGGGACCTCGGCGTCCGTCAACTTCCTGACGGCGCACGACGGTTTCACCCTGGCCGACCTCGTCTCGTACAACGACAAGCACAACGAGGCCAACGGCGAGGGCAACAACGACGGCGGCAACGACAACGCCAGCTGGAACTGCGGCGCCGAGGGGCCGACCGACGATCCCGAGGTCAACGCGCTGCGCACCCGGCAGATGAAGAACGCCCTCGCCATCCTCTTCACCAGCCAGGGCATCCCGATGCTGCTGGCCGGGGACGAGGTCGCCCGGACCCAGCAGGGCAACAACAACACGTACTGCCAGGACAACGAGCTGTCCTGGTTCGACTGGGACCAGGTCGACGACAACGCCGAACTGCTCCGGTTCACGCGGGAGATGATCGCCTTCCGCAAGCACCACCGCGAGCTGCGCTCCACCTCCCACCCCACCGGACAGGTCCGCGAGAACCTCGGCCTGCCGGACATCAGCTGGCACGGGGAGCGGGCCTGGCAGCCCGACTGGTCGGCCGAGAGCCGGCTGCTGGCGGTGGCCCGCTGCGGCACCGGCGACGACGACGTGGTGTACGTGGCCATGAACTCGCACTGGGAGTCGCACGACCTGGAACTGCCCGCCCTGCCCGGCGGCCGGAGCTGGCACCTGTTCGCCGACACGGGGGCCGAGGCACCGCACGACATCCGCACCCCGGGCAGCGAGCAGGAGCTGGACAACGCCGGGAAGTACCTGATCGGCCCGCGGTCGGTCGTGATCCTGGTGGGCCGTACCAACGATCCCGACCGTTTCGACACGCCCTGACCGAAGGAGACCTGACATGCCGCTTTCCGTGTCCCTGAGCATCGAGGGCGACACCACCGTGATCGAGCTGACGGGCGAGCTGGACGCCAAGACCGCGCCGGACTTCCACCAGACCATCGAGAAGGCCGCCGGCCACGGCACCAGCACCGTCGAGATCAGGATGGCAGGCGTCGGCTACATGGCCAGCGCCGGACTGCGCTCCCTGGTCTTCGCCCAGCAGAAGGTCGCGAACAACGTCACCATCAAGGTGGTCGGTGCCATCGAGCCCGTGTCCCGGACGATCCGGACGGCAGGGCTCGACCGCAGCATCGTTCTCTCCGATGAGTGACCACCGTGACTGACATGGTCGAACTGGCGAGGACGTCCGCCGTACTGGAGGTGCCCGCGACGGTGGGGGCACTGGGCGACATCGCCTCGTTCGTCCTGCGGCTGGCCGGACGGGCGGGCCTGGGCAAGGGCGCCGCCTACCGGCTCCGGCTGGCCGTGGACGAACTGGCCACGAACGTCGTGATGCACGGGTACCGGGGCGGCGACGGACGGATCACCGTCCGCGGCCGCTCCGGCCCGGGCGGGGTGCGGATCACCATCGAGGACGCCGCACCCGCCTTTGACCCCGTCGAAGGCCGCCTTCCGCCCGCCCCCGGGGTTCCCCCGCAGGACCGGCGGATCGGCGGCCTCGGCATCCACCTGGCGCTGACCAGCGTGGACGAGTTCAGCTACGTGTACAGGGACGGCCGCAACATCAGCACGCTGACTGTGAAGGCTGAGGGGACGGACCCATGCCCTCCACGACCGTGATCATCCTCGACGAGTACCCGCCCCCGCCGCCCGAGCTGTTCGAGGCGCTGCGGACCATGGACGCGGAACTCGTCACCCGTACGCTGACGGAGCTCCGGGAAGGACCGCTGGAACTGCTGCCCGTCGCGGACGTGCTTCTCGCCCCGGCCGAATCCGACGGGGAGTCCGTACGGATGGCCGTGCGCCGGCTGCGCCGCTGGGCCGGGGCCCCCATCGTCGTCGTCTGGACGGTGACCGAGTTCGCCGCCCTGGAGGAACACGTCCGGATCGGGCACGACTACCTCGTACCGCCCTTCCTGCCCGCCCTCGTCGGGGCCCGGCTGCACAGCTGCTCGGAGCGCGCCGGACTCGGCCGCACCCTGCGCGAAGCCGACGCCCGCGCCGAACTCATGGGGTACGAGAAGGAACTGGAGATCGGCCGGGAGATCCAGGCCGGGTTCCTGCCCGAATCGCTGCCGGTCCCCGAGGGCTGGGAGATCGACGTCCGGTTCCGGCCGGCCCGGCAGGTCGCCGGGGACTTCTACGACGTCTTCGAGATCTCCCGGGGCCGCCGGCTGGCCTTCGTCGTCGCCGACGTCTGCGACAAGGGGGTGGGAGCGGCGCTGTTCATGGCGCTCATCCGCTCGCTGCTGCGGCACACCGCGGAGAACAGCGGCCTCCAGCACCTGGTCGCCGCGGGGCGCACGGGCGGCAGCAGACGCATCCCGGTGGTCGGCGCCACCCCGCTGCTCAACGCGGTCACCGCCACCAACGGCTACCTCACCCGCAACCACCTGCGGCAGGGCTACTTCGCCACCCTCTTCTTCGGCGTGCTGGACCCGGTCACCGGCAGCCTCGTCTACATCAACGGGGGCCACAACCCGCCCCTCCTGCTGCGCGCCGACGGCAGCCCGCCCGTCGCCCTCGAGGTCACCGGGCCCGCTGTCGGGGTACTGCCCGACTGCGTCTTCACCCTCGGCTACGCCCAGCTCAACCTCGGCGACACGCTCTTCGTGTTCACCGACGGGGTCCCCGAGGCCCGCTGCCCGAACGGCAGCTTCCTCGGTGACGAACGGATGCTGGAACTGCTCGCCGGCACCCAGGTGAGCGGCAAGGACGTGGTCGACCGGATGGACCTGGCGGTGCGCGAGCACACCGGCACCGCCGAACAGCACGACGACGTCACCATGCTGGCCCTGCACCGGCCACGCGCGGCGCGGGGGCCGCACGCGGACGGTGCCAGTCACAAGGTGGTGGCCTAGATGACCCGCACCATCGTGGTGCACTCGCACCGCGGTGGCACGGGGAAGTCCTCGGTACTGGCGAACCTCGCGCTGCTCCTCGCGGCCGAGGGACGCCGGGTGGGGGTGGTGGACACCGACATCCAGTCACCCACCCTGGACCTGCTGTTCCGGCTCGGACCGGGCGCCTCCCTGGCCGACTACCTGCTCGGCCGCTGCGAGATCGAGGCCGCGGCCCAGCAGGTGAGCCTGCCCGGGCTGTACGTCGTACCGGCCCGGACCGGCACCGCCGCCCTGCGCGAGATCATGACCAGCGGATACGACGTGGGGCTGCTTCCGGAGGGTTTCGACCGGCTGGCCGAGCACTACGCCCTCGACGTGCTGCTGCTCGACACCCACGCCGGGCTCAACAACGAGTCGGTGACCGCCATGGCGAGCGCCGACGTGCTGATGATCATGGCCCGGGCCGACCGGATCGACCTCTCCGGGGTCGAGGAGACCATCGCCCTCGCCGGGCGGCTGGCCTGCCGGCGGACCCTGGTGCTGAGCATGGCCCCCGAGGGCATCGACCGGGTCGAGGCCCGGCGGCGGGCCGAGGAGGTCTACGGCGCACCCCTGGCCGGAATCCTTCCGTACTCGCCGGAAATGGCGGCGCTGCACGGAGAGCGCATATTCGCAGAGGCTCATCCCGACCACCCCCTGGTCGGTGAATTCCGCACCATCATCTCGGCGTTGGACGCACGTGACGAAGTATCGCGTGCATGACGCCGCCCCCTTACGCCCCGCTGTAGGGGCCGTGTTGAATCGGCAGCGAATCCAGAACAAGGAGAGAATCATGAAGATTCTCGTCGTCATGACGGCCAAGGCCACGCTCCATCTGCTGGACGGAGAACAGCACCCCTCGGGATTCTGGGCCGAGGAATTCGTCATTCCCTTTTCGTTGTTCAAGGCCGCCGGCCACACCGTGGACGTGGCCACGATCGGCGGCCGGGCACCGACCGTCGACCAGACGAGCATCGACCCCCAGTTCCTCCAGTGGGTCCGCCCGCAGGGCTCCCCGGACGAGGACGCGGCCAACGCGGCCGAGTACGTCCGGGTCATCCGGGACACCGCGCAGCTCACGGCTCCCCTCGCGCTCGAGTCCCTGACCGAGAAGGACATCGCCGACTACGACGGCGTGTACGTCAGCGGCGGCCACGGAGCCATCGGCGACCTGCCCAAGTCCGACGAACTCGCCCAGATCCTGCGCTGGGTCATCGCCCAGGACAAGCCGCTCGCGACCGTGTGCCACGGCCACACCTCGCTGCTCGCGCTGCGCGACGGCGAAGGCCGCTGGCCCTTCGAGGGCTACCGGATGACGGCCTTCTCGCACGCCGAGGAGATGGTCACCAACATGGCCGGCCGGCTCCCGCTGATCCTCGAGGTCGAGCTCACCCGGCTCGGCGCACGCTACGAGAAGGCCGAGGCGATCTGGGACTCGCACGTGGTCGTGGACCGCAAGCTGACCACCGGCCAGAACCCGTACTCCTCCAAGGCCCTCGCAGAGACGTTCTTAACGCAGCTCGCGAAGGGCTAGTACCGCCCCCGCATCCGACACCGGAAGGCAGCCATGACCAAGCGCGCGCTCAGCGACCAGCCCTTGGCCAACCCCGGGAAGCTGTTCATCGGCGGCAAATGGGTCTCGGCCCAGGACGGCCGTACCGAACCGGACATCAGCCCCGTCGACGGCCAGGAGATCGTGCCGGTGGCCCAGGCCACCGCCGCCGACGCGGACGCGGCCGTCGCCGCGGCCCGCAAGGCGTACGAAGAAGGTCCGTGGAGCAGACTCTCCGCGCAGGAGCGCGCGCTGCGGCTGAACCGGGTCGGTGAGCTCATCGAGCGAGACCTGGAGGAGATCGCCCTCCTGGAGACCGTGGACATGGGCAAGCCGTTCGCCTTCTCCAGCACGGTCGACGCTCCCATGGCCGCGCAGCTCATGCACTACTACGCCGGTGCGGTGACCCGCGTCGACGGCTCCTCGCGGGCCCCGGCCGGCGGGCAGCTCGCCTACACCCTGCGCGAACCGCTGGGCGTGGTCTGCGCCATCACCCCGTTCAACTTCCCGCTGCTGCTGTCGATGACGAAGATCGCACCGGCACTGGCGGCGGGGAACACGGTCGTCCACAAGCCCTCCCCGGCCACCCCGCTCACCGCCCTGAAGATCGCCGAGCTCTTCCAGGAGGCGGAGATCCCGGACGGGGTGCTGAACGTCATCACCGGTCCCGGCGTGGAACTGGGGGAGACCCTCACCGACCACCCGGACATCGACAAGATCGCGTTCACCGGCTCCACCTCCGTCGGCCAGTCCATCATCCGCAAGGCGGCCGGCACCCTGAAGAAGGTGACGATGGAGCTCGGCGGCAAGTCCGCCAACATCGTCTTCGCCGACGCCGACCTCGACGCGGCCGAGGAACTCGCCTTCTTCGGCATCTACTACAACAAGGGCGAGATCTGCACCGCCGGCTCCCGCCTGCTCCTGCACCGGCCCATCCACGACGAGATGGTCGAACGCCTGGTCCGCCGGGCCGCCGCCCTCAAGCCGGGCGACCCGCGCGACCCGGCCACGCTGTTCGGGCCGCTGGCCCACCGCGGCCAGTTCGACAAGGTCAGCTCCTACATCGAGGTCGGCGAGAAGGAAGGCGCGGTCCTGCGCACCGGCGGCACCGGGTGGACCCCCGAGGGGGCCTCCGAGCAGGGCCTGTACTTCCTGCCGACCATCTTCACCGGCGTCGACAACGGCATGCGGATCGCCCAGGAGGAGATCTTCGGGCCGGTCCTGTCGATCATCCCCTTCGACACCGAGGAGGACGCCGTGCGCATCGCCAACGACAGCGCGTACGGCCTCGCCGCCGGTGTCCACACCAAGGACCTGCGGCGCGCCCACCGGGTCGCCTCGCAGATCAAGGCCGGCACGGTCTGGGTGAATTGCTACAACCAGTACGACCCCGCCGTGCCCTACGGCGGCTACAAGGCCTCCGGCTACGGCCGCGAGTGCGGCCCGGAGTCCCTGGAGAGCTACACCCAGACCAAGTCGGTCTGGATCGGCATGGACTGACCCCTGCTCGGACCGAGACCGGCAACTGAGGAGCGTCAATGCGGACAGGCATCATCGGCACCGGGCGGATCGGTACGGTCCTCGCACGGATCCTGGTGGCGGCAGGCCACGAGGTCGTGCTCGCCAATGCCCGGGGCCCGCAGACCCTCGGCCCGCTCGTGGCCGAGCTGGGACCGGCGGCCTCGGCGGCGCACCCCGCCAAGGCCGCCGGGCAGGCCGAACTCCTGGTGCTGATGGTGCCGTTCGACAGCGTGCGGGGGCTCCTCCCCCCGCACGTGGTGCAGGACAAGGTGCTGGTGGACGCCACGAACGCGTTCACCGGCCCCGGCGACCCCGCCGACCTCGGCGGGCGCGGCTCCAGCGACCTGGTCGCCGAGTGGTATCCCGGCGCCCAGGTCGTGAAATCCCTGAACACCATGCACTTCGAAACCCTCGCCGTAGCCGGCACCGCAGCCGGTGAGCGTCTGGCGCATTTCACGGCGGGCGACGACGGGAAATCGAAGGAAATCGTCGCGGGAATCATCACGGATCTGGGATTCGCGCCCGTAGACACCGGCCCGCTGCACTCCGGGGGAATTCTCCAGCAGCCCGGCGGGCCCCTCTTCAACCGGCCGCTCACGGAAGCGCAGGCGCTGGCATGGATATCACACTGAACGTGAACGGAAGACCCGAGCAGTTCTCGGCGCAGCCGAACGAACTGCTCGTGGAACGGCTCCGCGACGGCCTGGGACTGACCGGCACCAAAGTCGGCTGCGACACCGGCCAGTGCGGCTCCTGCGTCGTCCAGCTCGACGGCCGTTCCGTCAAGAGCTGCCTGATCCTCACGGTGTCCGCCGCCGGATCCGAGGTGGCCACCATCGAGGGCGTCACCACCCCCGGCGGCGAACTGAACGGCCTCCAGGAGGCGCTGCGCCAGGAGCACGGCACCCAGTGCGGGTTCTGCACCCCCGGCATGGTCATGGCGCTGGGCGAGCTCGTGGACAACACCGCCGGCGGCGAGGCGCCCACCGAACCCGAGATCCGCGAGTGGCTCACCGGCAACCTCTGCCGCTGCACCGGCTACCACAGCGTCGTACGCGGCGTGCAGCGCGCCTGCGCCGCCGCCCGCGCCGAAGCGCCCGCCGGCTCCACCGCCGTCGGACAGGAGGTGTGAGGGCCATGACCACAGTGACGGGGGAAACCGCCCTCCCGGGCAACGGCGTCCTCGGCCAGCCGCTGGACAGCCGCGAGGACCCGCAGCTCCTGCGCGGAGAGGCCACGTACGTCGCGGACATCGATCTGCCCGGCACCGCCCACATGGCGATCCTCGGCAGCCCGGTCGCCCACGCGAAGATCCTCTCCATCGAGACCAAGGCCGCCGAGCAGCTGCCCGGAGTGCTGAAGGTGGCCACCGCCGCCGACTTCACCGACGTCATGCCGCTGCCCTGCATCTGGATACCCGGCGGGGTCGAGAGCCACTTCCCGCCCCACCCCTACGGACTTCCCGGCGCCCGGCCGGTCCTCACCGGCGACACGGTCCGCCACGTCGGCGACCCCATCGCCGTGGTCGTCGCCGAGACCCCGCGCCAGGCCACGGCCGCGCTCGCCGCCATCGCCGTCGAGTACGAGCCGCTGCCCGTGGTCACCCGGGCCGACGAGGCGCTCGCCGAAGGCGCGCCCCAGCTGCACGAGGCCGTCCCGGGCAACCTGAACGCGTACTGGACCTGCGGCGACAAGGACCGCACCGACGCGGCCATCGCCGAAGCCGAGGTCACCGTAGAGCTCGACCTGGTGAACCAGCGCACCATCAACAGCCCCATCGAGCCGCGGGGCGCGGTCGGCGACTACAACGCCGCCACCGGCGAGTACACGCTCTACGCCTCCACCCAGGGCCCGCACAACCACCGCTTCCTGCTCTCCGCGCTGGTCCTCGGCATCCCCTTCAACAAGCTCCGGGTGGTCGCCCCGACCGTCGGCGGCAGCTTCGGCACCAAGGGGTACCTGTACCCCGACATGGCGCTGGTCCTGCTGCTGTCCAAGGCGCTGGGCCGGCCCGTGAAGTGGGTGGACACCCGCACCGGGCTGATGAACTCCACCGTCCAGGGCCGCGACCACCGCCAGCACGTCACCCTGGCCGGCACCCGCGACGGCCGCATCACCGCCGTGCGCTGCACCAGCTACGCCAACCTCGGCGCGTACCCGTCGACGATCGGCCCCGGTGTGGCCACCGCCCTCATGGGCCGGTCCATCAGCGGTATGTACGACATCGACGCCGCCTTCTGCGAGGTCTACGCCGCCTTCACCAACACGGTCTCGCTCGGCGCCCAGCGCGGCAGCGGGCGCGCCGAGGCCGCCTTCCTGATGGAGCGCCTCGTCGACCGGTACTCCTCGGAGATCGGCATGGACCCGGCGGCCGTACGGCGCAAGAACCTGGTGCCCAAGGAGAAGTTCCCGTACGACAACGGCCTCGGCTGGACCTACGACTCCGGGAACTACCAGCTGAACTTCGACCGGGCGCTCGAGCTGTCGGGCTACGCCGACATGCCCGCCCGCAAGGCCGAGGCCCGCACCCGCGGCAAGCGGCTCGGCGTCGGACTCGCCACCTACGTGGCGATCTGCGGAGTCGGCCCCTCCACCCGGATGTCCAAGGAGGGCATGCTGGGCGGAACCTGGGAGAGCGCCAACATCCGGGTCCACCCCACCGGCGAGGTCACCGTCACCGTCGGCTCGGCCTCCACCGGCCAGAGCCACGGCACCGTCTTCGCCCAGGTCGCCGCCGACGAGCTCGGCATCGACCCGGCCCAGGTCCAGGTCTACGAGGGGGACACGCTCAAAGCCCCGTACGGACAGGGCACCTACGGCTCCCGCTCCTACAGCATGGCCGCGCCCGCCGTGGCGCTCACCGCCCGGAAGCTCAAGGCCAAGCTGGTCCGGGCCGGCGCCGTCTTCCTGGGCATCCCCGAGGACAAGGTCGTCTACGCGGGCGGCAAGGTCTACGAAGAGGGCAACGAGGAGAACACCAAGACCTTCGCCGAACTGGCGATGGCCATGTGGTACGGCTGGGGCCTGCCCCCGGAGATCGAGCCCGCGCTCGACGAGACCACCCACTTCGACCCGCCGGACTTCAACTACCCCTTCGGATCGCACGTCGCGGTCGTCGAGATCGACGAACTGACCGGCGAGACCGAGGTGGTGGCCTACACCGCCGTCGACGACGCCGGGAACATCGGCAACCCGAAGGTGGTCCTCGGCCAGATCGAGGGCAGCATCGTCCACGGCCTCGGCCAGGCCCTCATGGAAGCCGCCGAGTACGACGAGAACGGGCTGCTCGTCAGCTCCGACCTCAACCACTACGCCCTGCCGCGCGCCGCCGACGTGCCCTTCTTCGACCTCGACAAGACGGTCACGCCCAGCCCGCACAACCCGCTCGGCGCCAAGGGCGCCGGCGAGATCGCCACCGTCCCGCCCGCCGCGGCCGTCGTCAACGCCGTCGTCGACGCCCTCTCCGACCTGGGCGTCCGGCACATCGACATGCCGCTCACCCCCGAGAAGGTCTGGCGCCGCCTGAGAGGGGAAAGCCAGTGATCCTCACCGAGTTCGACTACGTCCGGCCCGTCGGCCTCGACGAGGCACTGACCCTGCTGTCCGGGACGCCCGGCGCCCGGGTGCTGGCCGGGGGGCAGAGCCTGCTGCCCGACCTGCGCACCGGGGCCGAACGGGCCCGGCTGCTGGTCGACATCCGCCGGCTCGAGGAGCTGCGCGGCATCGCCCGCGGCCCCGGGGGACTGCGGATCGGGGCCCTCACCACCCTCGCCGAGCTCTCCGCGGACCCGCTGGTCCTCGCCGGAGCACCGGAGCTGGCCGCCGCGGCCCGCGCCAACGGCGACCCCCAGGTCCGCAACCTCGGCACCGTCGGCGGCAACCTCGCCGCCGACGGGCGCGCCACCGACCTGCCGGTGGCCGCCATCGCCGCCGACGCCCTGGTCGAACTGGCCGGTCCCGGCGGGCTGTCGACCGTAACGGCCGAGGAGTTCGCGGCTTCGGGCGCATCCGCGGGCACGGTCGTCACTGCCTTGCTGGTGCCCGGGGCCGGGCGGGCCGGCGCCTTCGAGAAGACCGCCGACCGGGCCACCCGCTACCCGGTGTGCGCCACCGCCGTACGGGTCACCCCCGACGGGCCGCGCATCGCCGTCACCGGGGCCACCGCCCGCCCGCTGCGCCTGCGCGGGGTCGAAGACCGGCTGCGCGGCGGCCCGTACACCACGGACGCCGTCCTCGCGGCCTTCCGCGCCGAGCCCCGGGAGCTGTTCGTCCCCGGGCGCGGCACCTCGGCCGAGTACCTGGGCCATCTCGCGGGGGTGCTCACGGCCCGCGCGCTGGCAAGGGCCCAGGCCCTCGCCTGACCCGCACATCACGGGCCCTCTCAGGGGCCCATCACGGGGGAGTTGAGCAAGCAGTGGCCGACACATCGAAGACGACCACGGGGGTCAGCGTGCACCCAGCCGCACCAGCGGCCGGCGCGCCCAGAGCCTCCGGCTTCTGGCTGGTGGGCGCGGTCCTCGTCCTGCTCATGCTCTCCTCCTCCGTGCCCTCCGCCCTCTACGTGCTCTACCAGGAGAAGTGGGGGCTGTCCTCCGGCACCATCACGGTGGTCTTCGCCCTGTACGCGGTGACCGTGCTCGCCGGGCTCCTGCTGTTCGGGTCGCTGTCCGACACCCTCGGCCGGCGCCCCGTCCTGGGCGCCGGGCTGGTCCTGGCGATCGTCTCGATGGGACTGTTCGCCGGTGCCCAGGGGCTGGGGCTGCTGCTCGCCGCCCGCGCCGTACAGGGGCTCGCCGTGGGCCTGGCCACCGGGGCGATGGGCGCGGCCCTGCTGGAACTCAGCCCCGCGTCCCGGCCCGCGCTCGGCGCCCAGGTCAACAGCGCCGGGCCGACCGTGGGGATCGGGCTCGGCGGGATCGGGGCCGGCCTCCTCGTCCAGTTCGCCCCCGCGCCGACGGTCCTGAGCTACGTGCTGCTGATCGGGGCCTTCGCCGTGACCCTGGTGGGCGTGGTCCGGATGCGGGAGAGCGCACCGGGGGCGGGGGGCCGCTTCCGGGTGGTCCCGCACCGGATCCACGTGCCGGCCGGCTCCCGCGGCACGTTCGCCGTCCTCGTCCTGACCATCGTCGCGGTCTGGTCGGTGGGCGGCTTCTACCTCTCGCTCGGCCCGCACCTGGCGCTCTCGCTGCTGGAGTCCACCAACTACCTCGTCGGCGGCGGCACGGTCGCCCTGCTCGCGGGCGCGGCCACCGTGGCCCAGCTGATGCTGGGCCGCACCGAGGCCCTGCGCACCGCCGTGCTCGGGCTGTGCGGACTGCTCGCCGGACTCGGCCTGGTCCTGCTCGCGCTGGGCCTCGGCTCGGCCGCCGTGTTCCTGGTGGCCACCGCGGTGCTCGGCAGCGGCTGGGGCGCGGCCTTCCTCGGCTCCTTCCGCGCGCTGAGCGGACTCGCCGACCCGGCACACCGCGGCGAACTGACCGCCGCCGTCTACGTGTTCGCGTACCTCGCGATGAGCGTGCCGGCGGTCCTCGCCGGGATGCTCACCAACATCCACGGCCTGCACCGCACCTCGGTCGGCTTCATGGCCGCCGTCGCCGCGGTGTGCGCCCTGGCCCTGCTCGTCACCGTGCGACTGGCCGCCCGTACCCGGGCCGAGGGGAGGGCGGTGTGAACGACCTGGAACTGAGGTCCGCCCTGCACGGACTGGAGATCTTCGCCGGGATCACCGACGACCAGCTGGACTGGCTGGTGTCGGTCTCCGAGCCTCGGGTCCTCGCCGACGGGGAGGTCCTCTTCCGCGACGGTGAGGAGGCGACCGGCTTCCACGTCCTGCTCTCGGGCGGGCTGGTCGTCACCAAGGTGGTCGACGGCCGGGAGGAGGTGCTCACCCGGCACTCCACCGAGGAGGAGAGCGCCGCCGCCGAGGAGCACGACGGCAAACCGTCCGCCGCCCACCGGTTCACCGGTGAACTGCCCCTGCTGACCGAGGGCTCCTACGTGGCCACCGCGGCCGCGAGCGGGCCGTCGACCACCGTCGTGGCGTATACGAAGCCGGTCTTCTTCGAGATGCTGACCCGCTGCCACGGGGTGGCCGCCGTACTGATCCCCGTGCTGGCCTGGCGGATCAAGTCCTCCGAGGTGCAGGCCCGCAAGCGGGCCACCGTGGAGGCGCTCGGCACCCTGGCCGCCGGCCTCGCCCACGAGCTGAACAACCCGGCGGCCGCCGTGGCCCGGGCCGCGCAGGAACTGGCCCCCGCCCTGGACCGGCTCACCCGCACCGCCCAGGCCTGGGGCGCGGCCGCCACCGGCGCGGAGCGCTCCGTGTTCGACCGGCTGGCGGACGAGCTGGACAAGCTCCCGCCACCGGTGATCACCGACCCGCTCGCCCAGGCCGACGCCGAGGAGGAGATCGCCGACTGGGCGGAGGAGGCGGGCACCGAGCGGCCCGGCCTGCTCGGCTCGGGGGTCTCGGACCTCGGGCTGGAGCTGGGCTGGCTGCTGGAACGGCTGGAGGGCGTCGGCGAGCCCTCCCTGCCGGCCGCACTCGACCACCTGGCGGCGCTCCTGGAGATCCGCTCGCTCGCCGCGGAGCTCCGGGCGGCCGGTCCGCGGATCTCCCAACTCGTCTCCGCCACCCGGGATTACGCCAATCTCGACCGCGCCCCCGAACAGAGCTTCCAGGTGACCGGCGGACTGGAGAACACGCTGGTCGTGCTGCGTGCCAAGCTCGCCGGGATCAGCATCGTGCGGGAGTACGAACCCGGCCTGCCCGAACTGACGGGCTATCCGAGCGAGTTGAACCAGGTGTGGACCAACCTGGTCGACAACTCGGCCGAGGCCATGGAGGGTTCCGGCGTACTCACGCTGCGCGCCCGGGCCGAGGGCATCTGCATGGTCGTGGAGATCACCGACACCGGACGCGGCATCCCGGAGGAATCCCTGCCGCGGATCTTCGAACCCTTCTACACCACCAAGGACGTGGGCAAGGGCACGGGCCTGGGGCTGCACCTCAGCTACCGCATCGTGACCCAGCGCCACCACGGGTCCATCACGGCCCGCTCGCGTCCGGGCGAGACCCGGATGGTGGTCCGGCTGCCCTTCGCCGGCGGCGCCCAGTCCTGCGCCCCACCTGCCGCAACACCAGAAGTACCCACCTCCACCAGTTGAATGATCGGAGTCGACATGGCCAAGTACGACATCTCCAAGCTGCACCCGGTGTTCGTGCGCCAGATGGAAGCGCTGGCCGCCCTGGACATCGAGGCGGTCATGAAGAACTACACCGACGACGCGGTGCTGTTGCGCTTCGAGGGCGTCTCGGTCGGCATCGACGCCGTTCGCGAGACGTTCACCGGATATCTCACCGTGAAGCCCACGCTGGTGGAACTCCAGGAGTACATCGAGACGGACGACACCATCTTCTACCGGGCGATCATGAACCTGAACGGTGAACCGGAGCACGCGTTCGGGACACTTGTGGTCCGCGATGGCCGAATCTGGCGGCAGACGGCCGGGTTCGGCGGCTGATCCCGGAAATCTGGGTAGCGTGTGCGGGGAGGGCGGTGGATGTGCGCCCTCCCCGTATGTGTGGCAGGTCGTAGATATATGCAAGAAGTGGTGAAGGGGAGGCCATGGAACGCGAAACCGGACGGGTCGAGGCATTCAGTGATGGTGTATTTGCCATCATCATTACCATCCTCGTCCTGGAATTGAAGGTTCCGGAAGAAACGGGATCCGACTTCTGGCACGGAGTTCGGGAACAGTGGCCGCATTACGCCGCCTATGTGGTGAGCTTCCTCATCATCGGCGTGATGTGGGTGAACCACCACACCATCTTCAGTCACCTCAAGCGGGTCGACCGGCCGCTGTTGTTCCTGAATCTCCTGGTGCTCATGGTGGTATCGGTGATTCCCTACACCACCAACGTCCTCGCCGAACACCTCATGGAGGAAGGCTCCGCCACCCCGGCGGCCGTCCTCTACAGCCTCGTCACCGTGGCCTATGCCTTGGCGTTCCTGGCCTTCTGGTGGTACGTCACCCGGGTCGGCCACCTCTTCCACGAAACGGTCGACAAGGAAGGCGCCCGGGCGACGCGCGTGCGGTTCGGCCTCGGCGCCATCGCCTACCCCTTGACCGTGGTCCTGGCGTTCTTCTCCGCACCGCTCACTCTTGTCGCGCACTTCCTGATCGCGATCTACTATGCGGCGAACCAGATCCCCATCCCCCTCGTGGTAGAGGAAGAGCGGCTCGAAACTGCGAGCGACCTCAGGAAGTAGCCGCCGGGGCCTACGGCCGTTCTTCGCGGTCAAGTAGGGTATTGGATCTAGCTGGTCGCGGGGGAGGCCCAGATGGCTCGCGTAGTCCTGCCGGAGGAATCCACGAAGGAAATCTCCGAATTGATCGATGTACTGATCTCTCTTCTCTTCGAGTCCTTACCCCGGCGGGACCAGCGAAACTGGGCCCGCGTTTATCTGAACGGCCTCGTGCGGACTAAAGGGAAGAAAACAATCCGCAACATCGCCGGAACCGGAGCCAGTTCCGTAGAGCAGAGCCTTCAGCAGTTCATCAGCAAGTCCCCCTGGGACTGGACCCCGGTCCGCCGCTCCCTCGCGCAGCACCTCGAACGCACCGCACAGCGCCCGTTGGCCTGGGTGCTCCAGCCCATGGTCATAGAGAAGGCCGGCGACCGCTCGGTCGGCGTGGGCCGGCAGTTCGTCCCGCAGCTCGGTCGCACCGCCAACTGTCAGCAGGCCAGCGGGATCTGGCTGGCCTCCAGCGAGGCCAGCTTCCCGGTCGAATGGACCCTCACCCTCCCGGGGCCCTGGACCAGCGAACTCCTGCGCCGCCGAAGGGCCGGAATCCCCGACACGGCCCGCTCCCTCACCCCCGCCCAGGACGCCGTACACGCCGTCCAGCGGATGGCCGCCACCTGGCAACTCCAGCGCCGGCCCGTGGTGATGGAGGTCGCCAACGGCGATCTCCCGCAGAGCATCGAGTCCTTCGCCCTCCAGGACATCCCCTTCGTCTTCAAGGTCGACGGCTCGCTGCCCGTCTCCTTCGGCGGCGCCGGCCGCCACAAGCCCGGCCCGCACACCGCACCCGCCCGCGAGCTCATCGACTCCCTGCGCTCCCAGCGCCGCGTCGTCGAATGGACCCGGCACGGCCGGGCCGAGGGCGCGGTGACCCTGCTGACCTCGGCCTCGATCCTCGCCACCCCCAGCGAGGACCGGCCCGCACCCGCGCCCACCACCCCGCTGCTGCTGGTCGGGGCCTGGACCGAAGCCGCCCTGCTGCCCTCCGAGTTCTGGATCACCAACATCGGCGACCGGCCGCTCGCCCAACTGTTCCTGCTCGCCAAACTCACCGACCGCGTCTCCCTCGACTTCACCGAGACCTGCGAACCCGTGGGCATCCGGGACTTCGAGGGCCGCTCCTTCCGGGGCTGGCACCACCACGCCACCCTGGCGAGCGTGGCCCACGCGGCCAGGCTCCTCGGCGCACGGGACCGCGCACCCGGCGGGGGCGTGCCCGGACGGAGCCTGGGGGAGTACCCCGGACCCGCCCGCTCCGCCGCGACCCGCTCCGCCGCCACGCCCCGGCCACCCGCCGTCCTGCCGCCGCGACCGCTCATCCCCGGGCAGACCCCGAGACGCGAGTACATCCGCTGATGCTCGACATAGCCGACGAGCTACGCGCGTGGTGTGCCGCGCGCCGGGAATTCGCCCTGGCCACCGTGGTCGCAGTCAGCGGGAGCGCGCCCCGCGGACCGGGCGCCTCGCTCGCCGTCGACGACCGGGGCACCGCCCTCGGCTCCATCTCCGGGGGCTGTGTGGAGTCCGCCGTGCACGAGCTCTGCCTCGACGCCATCGAGTCCGGCGAGGGCGGCCTGCACCGCTTCGGCTACAGCGACGACGACGCCTTCGCCGTGGGACTCACCTGCGGGGGAGTCCTCGACGTCCTGGTCACCCCGGTACGCGGCGGCGACCCCGTCCGGCCGGTCCTCGGCTCGGTGCTCGACGCCGCCGCCGGCGGTACGCGGGCCGCACTGGCCCGGGTGGTCTCCGGCCCGCCGTCGCAGCTCGGCCGGGCGCTCGCCGTCCACGCCGACGGATCGTACGAGGGCGGGCTGGGCGGCGGCGCCGCCCTGGACCGGGAGGCGGCCGAGCGGGTACGGGCCCTGCTGCTGGCGGGCCGCACCGGCACCGCCGAACTCGGCACGGCGGGCGGACTGTGCGGGGAGCCGCTGACCCTGCTGGTCGAGTCGGCCGCCGAGCCGCCCCGGCTGATCGTCTACGGGGCCATCGACTTCGCCGCCGCCCTCGCCCGGATGGGCGCCTTCCTCGGACACCGGGTCACCGTGTGCGACGCCCGGCCCGTCTTCGCGACCCCGGCCCGCTTCCCCGGCGCCGACGAGGTGATCGTCGACTGGCCGCACCGGCACCTGGCCGCGGAATGGGACGCGGGCCGGCTGGACTCCCGTACCGCCGTCTGCGTCCTCACCCACGACGCCAAGTTCGACGTACCGCTCCTGTCGCTCGCCCTGCGGCTGCCGCTGACCTACGTCGGAGCCATGGGATCGCGGCGCACCCACGCCGAACGGGTCGAGCGGCTGCGCGCGGAAGGAGTGCCGCAGGAGGCGCTGGACCGGCTGCGCTCCCCGATCGGCCTCGACCTGGGCGGCGGAACCCCGGAGGAGACGGCCCTGGCCATCGCCGCCGAGTTCACGGCGGTCCGGCACGGCGGATCGGCCCTCCCGCTGGTGGCCGGCCGCCGGCCGATCCACCGCCGCAGGACCAAGGTCCCGTAGGAAAGAACCAGACGGCCCGGAATGTCCTGGACGATCGGCCCGGGCGGCGTAAACCCCGGGTCATGGGAGAATGAAGTACGTGCGTTTCCTCGGCTGCCCTGTCGAGGCCATAGATGGATCCTTCGATCGACTGGGATGTTCAGCACGTGCGTTTCCTCAATGACCAGAAGCCGCCGTACGACCTGACGTACGACGATGTGTTCATGGTGCCGAGCCGCTCCGCGGTGGGCTCCCGTCAGGCCGTCGACCTTTCCGCGCCCGACGGCACCGGCACCACCATTCCGCTCGTCGTGGCGAACATGACCGCGATCGCGGGCCGCCGGATGGCCGAGACGGTCGCCCGCCGCGGCGGGATCGTCGTCATCCCGCAGGACATCCCGATCGAGATCGTCACCGACGTCATCTCCTGGGTGAAGACCCGCCACCACGTGCTCGACACCCCGATCACGCTGGCGCCCACCCAGACCGTCGCCGACGCGCTGTCCCTGCTGCCCAAGCGCGCCCACGGCGCCGGCGTCGTCGTCGACGACGAGGGCCGCCCGATCGGCGTCGTCACCGACCACGACCTCACCGGCGTGGACCGCTTCACCCAGCTCTCCGAGGTCATGTCGAAGGAGCTGCTGCTCATCGACGCCGACATCGACCCCCGCGAGGCGTTCAACAAGCTCGACGCGGGCCACCGCAAGCTGGCCCCGGCCGTCGACAAGGACGGCAAGCTCGTCGGCATCCTCACCCGCAAGGGCGCGCTGCGCGCGACCCTGTACACGCCGGCCACCGACGCGGGCGGGAAGCTGCGCATCGCGGCCGCCGTCGGCATCAACGGCGACTTCGCGGCCAAGGCCAAGCAGCTGCTCGACGCGGGCGTGGACACGCTCGTCATCGACACGGCGCACGGCCACCAGGAGTCGATGATCAACGCGATCAAGGCCGTCCGCGCGCTGGACCCGCAGGTCCCGATCGTGGCCGGCAACATCGTCGCCGCCGAGGGCGTGCGCGATCTGATCGAGGCCGGCGCGGACATCATCAAGGTCGGTGTGGGCCCCGGCGCCATGTGCACCACCCGCATGATGACCGGCGTGGGCCGCCCGCAGTTCTCCGCGGTGCTGGAGTGCGCGGCGGAGGCCAAGAAGTACGGCAAGCACGTGTGGGCCGACGGCGGCGTCCGTCACCCGCGTGACGTGGCGATGGCGCTTGCCGCCGGTGCGTCCAACGTCATGATCGGCTCCTGGTTCGCCGGTACGTACGAGTCCCCGGGTGACCTCCAGCAGTCCGCCGACGGGCGCCTGTACAAGGAGTCCTTCGGCATGGCCTCGGCGCGTGCGGTGCAGAACCGTACGAGCGAGGAGTCGGCCTACGACCGTGCCCGCAAGGGTCTGTTCGAGGAGGGCATCTCCACCTCGCGGATGTTCCTCGACCCGGCCCGTCCGGGCGTCGAGGACCTGATCGACTCGATCATCGCGGGTGTGCGGTCGTCGTGCACCTACGCCGGTGCGGGCTCCCTCGCGGAGTTCGAGGAGAAGGCGGTCGTTGGTGTCCAGTCGGCCGCTGGCTACGCGGAGGGCAAGCCGCTGCACGCCAGCTGGAGCTAGACCTCACTTTCCCGCAGCCCCCAGCCACCCGTTGGCCGGGGGCTGCGGTGTATCCGCGCGCGGGTCCGCTGCTGGGGGCTCCGCCCCCAGACCCCCGCGCCTCAAACGCCGGCGGGGCTGAATTTTGGCTGAGCTGCGCTCGCACGTGCCGCCCGGCGGCAAATCCAGCCTCGCCGGCGTTTGAGGCGCGGGGTCTGGGGCGGAGCCCCAGCAGGCGGCCCGCAGGGGGGACCGTTCGGCGCGCCGTTCGACCGGTTGGCGACCCGCAGGGCGGATACGTCAAGCGGCGGATAACTCCACGGCACGGCTCCGTCACGCTCAGGTCACCGACCTGGAAGGGGCACGCCGTGACCAGTACCAGCACCGCCGTGACCAGTACCAGCACCCTCCCCCGCCACACCGACGCACACGCACTCGCCCGGCTGCACAAGGAGCACGGCAAAGCCCTTTACGCCTTCCTCCTCGGCCTGACCTTCGGCGACCGCCACCGTGCCGAGGACCTCGTCCAGGAGACCCTCTTCCGCGCCTGGAAGCACCCCGAGGCGCTGGAGAGCGCCCACGCCTCCATGCGGCCCTGGCTGTACACCGTGGGCCGGCGCCTCGCCATCGACGCCCGGCGGGCCCGCCAGGTGCGCCCCGCCGAGGTCGGGCCGGACGCCCTGGAGTTCTCCCCGGCCGCCGACGACCGCACCGAGCAGGCCGTCGCCGTCCTCGACGTCCGCGAAGCCCTGCGATTACTCAGCCCCGAGCACCGCGCCGTGCTCGTACAGATCTACTTCCGCGGGGCCTCGGTCTGCGAGGCCGCCGAGGCGCTCGGAGTGCCGCCCGGGACCGTGAAGTCCCGTACCTACTACGCCTTGCGGGCACTGCGCGCCGTCATGCCCGGCTACGGCCCCGGCGCCCCCGACGCACGGGCCGCCGCCTGAGCCGCCACCGCAGCCCGCGAGCGGACCTGCAGCTTCGCCAGGATGTGCGACACGTGCGTCTGCACCGTCCGCCGGGAGAGGAACAGCGCACTCGCGATCTCCGGATTGGAGCGGCCCTGCGCCACCAGCAGCGCCACCTTCAGCTCGGCCGGGGTCAGCGCCTCCCAGCCGTTCGCCGGCCGCCGCCGCGCCGACCGGCTGCCCCGGCGCACCCCCAGGCTCCGCAGCCGGGCATCGGCCCGGGCCACGTCCCACCGCGCCCCGAGGTCCTCGTACGCCGCCACCGCGCGGGTCAGCGCCGACCGCGACCCGGCCAGGTCGCCGTGCCAGGCCCGCGCCACCGCCAGGTCCTCCAGCGTGTGTCCCAGCATCAGCGGCCACCCGCCGCGCTCCCCGAGCAGCACCGCCTCCGCCAGCAGGTCCGGATCCTGCGCGAACAGGCCCCGGCAGCGCAGCAGCGCCAGCGCCGGACCCGGATGGTCCGGCAGCGCCGCCGCGATGCGCCCGCACGCCGCCACCGCCTCCCGCGCCGTGCCGCTCTCCCCGCTCTCCAGGGCCAGCCGGACGATCTCCGACAGCACCCAGGGCCGCTCGTACGACACCAGGTCCTCCGCTGCCTCCGCGCCGTCCGTCGGCCCGGGCCGCAGCGCGCGCAGCGCGTCGGCCGGGCGGCCGTCCCGCTCCGCCAACAGGGCCCGCGCCAGCTGGACGTGGGAGGCGTACCGGCGTGCCCCGGGCGTGGCGAAGGCGTCGTCCGGCAGGCCCGCGAGCTCCGCCTGCGCCGCCTCCCGCTCGCCGCGGTGGCCCAGCACCAGCGCCCGCAGCCCGTGCACCACCACCGGCAGCCAGCCGTCGGACACCGGAAGACCGCACGCCCGGGCCACCGCGGACAGGGCCTCGTCCCAGTCGCCGAGCCGGTAGTGGAACTCGGCGAGCCGGGCCTCGGTCACCACCAGCCGCCCCGTGGAGCCGGTCGCGGCCGCCAGCTCCCGTGCCTCCCGCAGGGCGGCGGCCACGATCTCCGGCTCGTCGAAGCGCATGTGGCCCTCCGCCTGGTTCGCCAGCAGCAGCAACCGCATGTCGTTGGCGGCCGGGCTGCGCCGCGCGCAGACGATCCCCTCCGCGACCTGGTGCAGCGAGTCCCGGCCGCGGCCCAGGTGGAACAGCGCGTACGACAGGGCGTGATGGGCCTCCGCCGCGCACAGCGGATCGGCCAGCCGCCGCGCCCGCGCCACCAGCGGCCCGGCCAGCGCGAAGGCCTCGGCCGCCCGGTGCAGATCGGCCAGCGCCAGCACCCGGCAGGCTTCCAGCCTGAGCCGCCAGGCCGCCGAGGGGAACTCCTCGGCCAGGGCCCGCTCGGTGACGTCCAGGGAGCGGGCCATGTCCCCCTGGATCATCAGGGCCGACACCAGTTTGAAGTCCACCGCCGCCCGCCGGTCGGGATCCGCGGTCCGGGCCCGCAGCGCCTCGAGGAGACCCGCCGACTCCGGGCGGCGCAGCATCAGGGCCGCGTCCGCCAGCTGCTCCTCCAGCGCCTCCCGCGTCCGCGGCTCCCGCGGGTCGCCCTGCGCGATGGCCCGCTCCAGCAGTTCGGCCGCCGCGCCCGGCGCCGCGGCGATCAGCGCCGGCGCCGCGTCGGCCAGCCAGCGCACCGCCCACGGGCTCAGCCGTCCGGCGCGCACCAGCTGCCCGGCGGTCCGCGCCGGATCCAGCCCGGCCTGGGAGAAGGCCCGTGCGGCATCCTGGTGCAGGGCCGTGCGCAGCGCCCCGGGGGTCTCGGCGGACAGCACCCGCCGCAGCGCCGGGTGCCGGAAGCGCAGCAGGTCCCCGGTGTCCTCCAGCAGCCCCGCCGCCAGCGGCTCCTCAAGGCCCGCGAGCAACTCCCGTGCTGGCCTGGCCTGTACGAGGGCCAGCTCGTGCGCGGTGAAGGCCGGACCCAGCAGTGCGGCGTGCCGCAGGGTGGTGCGCGCCGGCCGGGGGAGCCAGTCGAGCCCCCGGCCCAGGGAGGCGGGCGGCGCCGGCAACTCGGCCACGGGGACGGACAGTTCCGCGCAGCCCGCCTCGACCCGGACGAGCCCGGACCACTGGGCGAGGAGCTCCCGCAGCAGCCGGGGATTGCCGCCCGCCTGCTCCGCCGCCTCCCGCAGTCGCGGCCCGGGCGGCGCCCCCACCAGGTCGCGGACCAGTTCGGCCGACTCCGCCGCCGTCAGCGGCTCCAGCCGGACCGTGCGCCCGCCCACCGCCGCGCAAAGCCGCTCCGCCCCGGGCCTGCGGGGCAGCGGCCGCCGGGTCGCCGCCAGCATCAGCGGGAGCCGGCCGGCCGCCGCCGTCCCGGCCAGCCGCCGCCACAGGAGCAGGCTGGCCGCATCCGCCCAGTGCGCGTCGTCCAGCACCAGCAGCAGCGGCCGCTGGGCGCACCACTCCTCGACGCGGGCCGTCAGCAGGTCCATCGCTGCCAGCAGCGCGCCGCCGGGCTCGGTCGCCGCCTCGGCCTCCCGCAGCAGGCCGACGACCGAGGCCCGGGCGGGACCCGCCGGGTGCACGCAGTCCAGTACGGCCCGCAGCGGCAGGTCCACCGCGAGGGCGTCGGCCGCCGCGTACCGGACCCGGCAGCCGAGCGCCGCCGCCTGGGCGAGGGCCTCCCGTACGAAGGCGGTCCGGCCCGCGCCGGGTTCGCCCTCCACGGTCAGGCAGCCTCCGCCGCCCTCCGCACCCCCGCGCACCCATTCCCGTAACTCTTCATGATGCTGCTCTCGCCCGACCCGCACGTCGGCGGTCCTTCCGGTCACATCGCGCCGGTCACAGGATGCCACGCGGCGCCACCGTCAGTACCGGGGAGGATGCTGGCCCGGAGGTGAACTGTGCACGCCCGCACGGTACTTCGGTATCCGCACGGTGACCTTCAGACCGGCCCCGATGCCCGTCTCGATCACCGGCCCGTAGTCGTCCCCGTACACCTGCCGGATCCGCTCGTCGACATTGGGCAGCCCGATGCCGGAGGAGGAGCCGGCGTGTTCCCCGGCCAGGATCCGGCGCAGCAGTGCCGGGTCCATCCCGATCCCGTTGTCCTCGACGGTGATCACCGCCTCGGCGCCCGCGTCGCGCGCGGTGATGGTGATCCGGCACTCCTCGGGGGAGTCCTCCAGCCCGTGTTTCACGGCGTTCTCCACCAGCGGCTGGAGGCACAGGAACGGCAGCGCCACCGGCAGCACCTCCGGCGCCACCTGCAAGGTCACCTTCAGGCGGTCCCCGAACCGGGCCCCGGCCAGTGCCAGATACTGCTCGACGGAACGCAACTCCTCGGCGAGCGTGGTGAATTCACCGTGCCGGCGGAAGGAGTACCGGGTGAAGTCCGCGAACTCCAGCAGCAGGTCACGGGCCCGCTCCGGATCCGTCCGGACGAACGAGGCGATCGCGGCCAGCGAGTTGAAGATGAAGTGCGGGGAGATCTGCGCCCGCAGCGCCTTGATCTCCGCCTCCATCAGCCGGGTCCGCGACCGGTCCAGCTCCGAGAGCTCCAGCTGTACGGAGACCCACCGCGCGACCTCCGTAGCGGCCCGCACCAGTACCGCCGACTCCCGGGACCCGTAGGCCACCAGCGCCCCCAGCATCCCGTCCTCGCCCGTGAGCGGGGCCACCACCGCCCACTTCAGCGGACAGTCGGGCCGCTGGCACTCGGTCCGCACGCTCTGGCTGCGCCCCGACTCCAGCATCACCGCCACCCGGGCCATCGCCCGCCGCTGGTGGTGGTCGGCGCCCGGGCCGTCCCAGGCCAGCACCGACTCCCGGTCGGTCAGGCACAGCGCCTCCGTGCCCAGCAGCGACCGCAGCCGCCGGGAGGCCTTGCGGGCGGCGTCCTCGGTCAGCCCGGCCCGCAGCGGGGGAGCGGCCAGCGAAGCCGTGTGCAGGGTGTGGAAGGTGGCCCGCTCCACCGGCGTCCCGAGGTCGAGGCCGGCCGCCCGCTCACCGCGCCGGGCATGCCACCGGCCCGCCAGCCAGCCCGCGCCCAGCAGCAGGGCCGCGGCCGCGACCGCCAGCACCACGAGAGCCGTTCCGCTCACCGGACACCTCCCGCCCGGTCCCCGGCCACCACGTTCTCCGGCAGGTGCAGCCGCGCCAGGGTGGCCGCCGTCCCCGCCGGAATCCGCGACCGGGTGCCCAGCGACACCAGCACCATCGTCAGGAACCCGAGCGGCACCGACCACGCCGCGGGCCACGCCAGCAGGGTGTGCACCCAGCCCGCCGGGGCCAGCCCGCCCCGGGTCGCCAGCACCGCGCTGAGCGCCGCCCCGCCGCCCGTGACCAGCCCGGCCACCGCGCCGGGCGGGGTCAGCCGCGGCCACCAGATGCCCAGCACCAGCAGCGGACAGAACGACGAGGCCGACACCGCGAAGGCCAGCCCCACCGCGTCCGCCACCGGCACGTCTCGGGCCGCCACGCTCCCGGCCAGCGGCACCAGGATCGCCAGCAGCACCGCGAAGCGGAAACTGCGCACCCCGCGCGTCGGCAGCAGGTCCTGGTGCAGCACCCCCGCCACCGCCATGGTCAGCCCCGAGGCCGTCGACAGGAACGCCGCGAAGGCGCCGCCGGCCAGCAGCGCCCCCAGCAGCTCCCCGAGCAGCCCGCCCAGCATCCGTTCGGGCAGGACCAGCACCGCCGCGTCCGCGTCGCCGGTGAGGGCGAGCTCGGGCGCGTAGATCCGGCCCAGCGCCCCGTACACCGGCGGCAGCAGGTAGAAGACCCCGACGAGGCCGAGCACGACCAGCGTGGTGCGCCGCGCGGCCCGCCCGTTGGGGCTGGTGTAGAAGCGCACCGCGACGTGCGGCAGGCCCATGGTCCCGAGGAAGGTGGCCAGGATCAGCCCGTACGTCGCGTACAGCCGGTACCCCCAGTGGTCCCCGGACAGCGGCTCCGACCAGCTGGACACGCCGAGGCCCGCCTCCGCCCGGGTGTCGGGGACGGGCGTGTCCGGGGCGAACTCCAGCCGCGCGTTCGCCCGTACGGAATGCTGCCCGGCCGCGAGGGTCAGCGGGGCCGCCTCATACGTCCGCCCGTCCACCTGCCCGCTCACCGTCAGCGCGAGCGGCTCCGCCACCGACAGCCGGACGTCCTCGGCCACCGTGACGGAGGTGTGCTCGCGGAAGACGGCCGGTGCGTCGAAGGTGGCCCGCGGCGCGCCGTCCCCGGCCCACGCGGCGACCAGGAAGAAGGCGGGCACCAGCAGCGCGGTGAGTTTGAGCCAGTACTGGAAGGCCTGCACGAAGGTGATGCTGCGCATCCCGCCGGCGGCCACGGCCGCGCTCACCACGAAGGCCACCACCACCCCGCCCACCCAGTGCGGGGCCCCGGTCAGGATCTCCAGGGTCAGGCCCGCGCCCTGCAACTGCGGCAGCAGGTACAGCCAGCCGACCCCGACCACGAACAGCACCGCGATCCGGCGCACGGCCTGGGACTCCAGCCGGGCCTCGGCGAAGTCCGGCAGCGTGTACGCGCCCGAGCGGCGCAGCGGGGCCGCCACCAGCACGAGCAGCACCAGGTACCCGGCCGTGTAGCCCACCGGGTACCAGAGCATCTCGGGCCCCTGGAGCAGCACCAGCCCGGCCACCCCGAGGAAGGACGCGGCGGAGAGGTACTCCCCGCTGATCGCGGCGGCGTTGAGGCGGGGCCCGACGGTGCGGGAGGCGACGTAGAAGTCGGAGGTGGTCCGGGATATCCGCAGCCCGAGCGCGCCGACGAGCACGGTGGCCAGGACGACGACGGCGACCGCGGTCAGCGCGTACGTCTGATTCACCGGTCGGTCCTTCGGCTGGGTGGAGGGTGACCGGAGTCTATGCACGCCCCCTGACCGGGCAACAGACGCGATTCGGACCGGACGGCTCAGACGGCGGGGTCGCGGTGTTCCGCGCAGTCGCGCAGCGCGATCTCCAGCTCGACGTACGACTCCTCCGCCCGCCGGAAGGCCAGCGTCAGCGCGGCCTCCGCACGGGGCGGCACCTGGCCGCGGACCCCCTCGCCCGCCTCGTACAGGACGTCGGCCCAGCGCGCGGCGGCACTCCGCAGGCGGGCCAGCAGCGCCTCCGCCTCGGCCGGCCCGGCCGGCACGGTGCGCGGCAGCCCGGTCAGCGCGTCGAGCAGAGCCTGGATTTCGGACATCTCGCTCCTCCCGCGCCGGAAGATCCACGATACGCGGGGCGGGTGACACCGGCGGGCCGTTCACCCCGGCGGTGCGGCCGACGGCACCGGGGGATCGCCGTACGCCCCTCGGCGTGCGACGAACGGTGCCGGGGCGCCGCCGGACGGTCGCCCGACCGCCGGGCGCCGCTCGGCTCGCTCGGCTCGGTCCGGCCCGGTCCCGCTCGGCCGGGGTTCAGCCGGTCGCCTGGCGCATCAGGAGGTCCCGCAGCTCCCGCGCGTGCCTGCGGCTCACCTGGAGTTCCGCGGACCCGACGCGGACCGTGGTGGTGCCCGCGTCCAGCCGGAGCTCGTCGATCCGGGCAAGGGCCACCAGATGGCGGCGGTGGATCCGCACGAACCCGCGCGCCGCCCACCGCTCCTCCAGCGTGGACAACGGGATGCGGACCAGGTGGCTGCCCTCGTCGGTGTGCAGGCGGGCGTAGTCGCCCTGGGCCTCGACATACGCGATGTCGGCGATCGCCACGAACCGGGTGACGCCGCCCAGCTCGACGGCTATCTGGTCCGGCGTGCGGTCGGCGATGGTGACCTCGGCCGCCTGGCGCAGCGGCAGAGGTACGGCGGGAGCGGCGGCCGCGGCGGCGACCGGCGGCGCGCCCTCGGCGGCCACCGGCGCCTCCTCGGCCCGCCCCAGCTGCGCGCAGGCCCGCCGCACGGCCTCGGCCAGCCGCTCCGGACGCACGGGCTTGAGCACGTAGTCCACGGCCTTGAGGTCGAAGGCCTGTACGGCGAACCCCTCGTGGGCCGTGACGAACACGATCAGCGGCGGCCGCGCGAACCCGGCCAGCAGCCGGGCGATGTCGAGCCCGGTCAGCCCGGCCATGTGGATGTCGAGGAAGACCACGTCGATGCCGTCCGCGCCGTCCGGTCCGGCCTCCAGCGCCACGGTGATCCGGCGCAGCGCCTCGGTCGCGTCCGAGGCGCCCTCCGCGCTGCGGATCCGGGGATCGGAGCGCAGCAGGTAGAGGAGCTCCTCCAGGAGCGGCTTCTCGTCGTCGACGGCCAGTACACGCAGCATGCGGGGAGTTTAGGAGGTGTTCCGCCAGGGCGGAACGGCGCGCGGCCCTGCCCCGGGGGATGAGGGCAGGGCCGCGCGGTCAGGAGGTGGGGGGTTACTGGACGGTGATGAGCTTGCCGTCGGGGGAGACCGCGTACCAGGTGCCGCCGACGCCCTGGCCGTTGATGTCGCCCGGGTTCTTGTCACCGGTGAAGGTGTACACCGGCCAGCAGTCGACGGTCTGCTGCTTCTTGCCGTCCGGGCGGTCCAGCACCAGGTAGTTCCGCTCGGTGATGCCCTTCACGTTGGCCTTGTCCACCGGGGGTACGACCGGCCACTTGGCCAGGCAGTCACCGACGCACTTGGAGACCATCGGCCACGCGGTGTCCGGCTTGAACCGGTAGACCGTCATGCCCTTGCCGTCGACGATGTGGTCACCCAGCTTGGGGTCCTTCGCCACGGACAGCCCCGCACCCGCCTCGGCCGCACCGCCCGCGGCCGGAGCCGCCTTCGCCGCCTTCTTGCCGTCGGGGGCGAACGCGAACCACACCCCGCCGACGCCCTGGCCGTTGAAGTCGCCCGCCTTGGCGTCCTTGTTGAAGCGGTACGCGGGCCAGCCGGCCACCGTCAGCTGCTTCGTGCCGTCGCTGCGCACCACCTCGCCCAGCAGCGCCGGGTCCATGCCCGCCGCGGCGGTGGCGTCGCCGGCCGCGACCACCGGCCAGGTCTTCGCGCAGTCCCCGTCGCAGTTCGACTTCGAGGGCTTGGCGGTGTCCTTGTCGAACCGGTAGAGGGTGAGACCGGCGGAGTCGGTGAGGACCGAGCCGATCTGGTCGCCGGTGGCGACCGCCAGCTGTCCGGCGGGCTTGGCGCCCGAGCCGTCCGCGGCGGAGGCCGGGGAGGAGGCCTCGGCAGCGGCCCCCGCAGGCTTGGCCGTGTCGGCGGCCTTGTCCTCCGACGGGCCGCAGGCGGTCGCCGCCAGGATGACGGCGACGGCGGCCGCGGCGAGGGTGGTTCCGCGCTTGATGCCCATGTTGATCTCTCCCACGTGTATGTCTGCTCCGCGCCGTCGCCCCAGCGGCGGCAACTGTGCACAGGACACGCCCTGGTGGGTTCGATCTGTTCAAGGCGATCGGTGTGGGCTGTTTCACTCACCCGGCGGCGAACCCCGCCCGCCGCAGGGCCGTGGCCACAGCGAGGCCGAGTACCTGGTGTCCGGAGTCGTTGGGGTGCAGCCCGTCCTCCAGGTGCTCGGGACCGAGCAGGTCACGGCCGGGGAGCACGGCGAGCCGGTCGTCCCCGGCGGCGATCCGGTCCCGGGTGGCGCGCTCCATCGCGTCGCGCAGGGCGCCCAGGGTGGCGCCGAGCCGGTTCGGGGTGCGCTCGGCGTCGGGCCGCAGGACGGGGGAGACCAGCAGGAGCGGGGTCCGCGGATGCCCCTGGCGGACCAGATCGAGGAAGCAGCGCGTGGTCTCGTACAGCAGGGGCGCGGAGAAGGGCACCCGGGACCAGCAGTTGGTGCCGAACGCGAGGGTGAGGACGTCGGCGGGAAGGCCGGCGAGCTGTTCGGCGGTGGCGAGCTCGCCGCGGGCGGCGCCCGCGTAGCCGAGGTTGACCGTGTCCCAGCCCAGGGCCCGGCCGGTGACCGCGGGCCAGCCGTGGGCGGGCCGGGTGGACCACCAGCCCTCGGTGATGGAGTCCCCGTGCACCACCCAGCGCGGGGCGGGCGGCGGCGGCTCGAGGGGGCCGCCTATCCCGCGCAGGCCGAGGACCAGCGGGGACTGGGCTTCGGGCGGGTGGACGGTGAAGGGGCCCGTGCCGCCGCCCAGTTCGATGCGTACGACGGCCTCCGCGGCCGGTTCGGTGAACACCTCGCGGACCACCCCGTGCCGGTCCCACAGCGCGAATCCGTGCGCGAGGTCGCGCAGGGCGTCGGTCGGGCCGGGCACCGTGGCCCGGTAGCGGATCTCCACCGCCCGCGCGGTCCCGGTGGTGAACTCGAGCCGCACCCCGATGGGCAGTGTGGCCCGCTCGCCGGTGTCCCAGGGCAGCCTCATGCTGTCGGCCGGGTCCGCCCGCACGGGCCGCCCCTTGTCGAGCCAGGCGACCCCCCGCAGGAACGGCCCGGGGTCCTGCCACAGATCCAGGTCCATGGCGGCACGCTGCGGGAGATCTGATGAGCTGTCAAGAACGCCCGTCGAGGTCCGCTGTGCAGCGATCGATCATCCGCGCGCAACAAAGGACCATCTGGGACAGATCCGCGCAACGATCGTGCGGCAATGTGCAAGGATGGTGCATTACGGGCGGTATCACTCAGCTCGTAGGCTCACTCGCTGTACGTGGAGTGGCGCGGACCGCCTGCTCGGCGGTCCTCCCATGCCCAGGCAGGCTTCTGCTCGCCTGCTCCTGCTCCGGACCGCTGCGGTCGACGCCTGAATCCCCACCCGCAGCGAAGAAGGAGTCACCCCGTGCTCGACCACGGCCAGGCGCCACCCGCCACGACCGAGGCCCGCAGGCCCGCCCACCCGCTGCTCCGCCGCAAGCCGGTCGAGCAGCTGGTCGCCGAGGGCGGCCAGGGCGAGGGCGGCTCGCTGCGCCGCTCGCTCACCATGTGGCAGCTGACGATGATCAGCATCGGCGCGACCCTGGGCACCGGCATCTTCGTCGTCCTCGGCGAGGCCGCCCCCAAGGCCGGCCCGGCCGTGACGATCTCGTTCATCATCGCGGGTCTGACCGCGCTGTTCTCGGCCCTGTCCTACGCCGAGCTCGCCGGATCCGTCCCGGTCTCCGGCTCCTCGTACTCCTACACCTACGCCACCATGGGCGAGCTCATAGCCTGGATCTGCGGCTGGTGCCTGGTCCTGGAGTACGCCGTGTCGGTCGCGGCCGTCGCCGTCGGCTGGGGCCAGTACCTCAACGAGCTCCTCGAGGGGACCCTGGGCTTCACCATCCCCGAAGGCCTCTCGGCCCCGCTGGGCGAGGGCGGCTGGATCAACCTGCCCTCGCTGGTCGTCGTCCTGCTCGCCATGGTCTTCCTGATGCGCGGCGCCAAGGAGAGCGCCCGGATCAACACGATCATGGTCGCGGTGAAGGTCGTCACGCTGCTGCTCTTCATCGGCATCGGCGTCATGGGCATCAAGGCCGGCAACTACGCCCCGCTCGCCCCGCTCGGCGTCACCGGCATCAGCGCCGCCGCCTCCACGCTCTTCTTCTCGTATATCGGCTTCGACGCCGCCTCCACCGCCGGTGAGGAAGCCAAGAACCCGAAGAAGGACCTCCCGCGCGCGATCATGCTCTCGCTGGGCATCGTCACCATCCTGTACGTGCTCGTCGCCTTCGTCGCCGTCGGCGCCATGCCCTGGCAGGACTTCAAGGGCACCGAGGCCGCGCTCGCCCAGATCATGACCGACGTCACCGGCCACAGCTTCTGGGGCGTCGTCCTCGCCGCCGGCGCGGTCGTCGCCATCGCCTCCGTCGTCTTCGCCGTCCTCTACGGCCAGACCCGCATCCTCTTCGCGATGTCCCGCGACGGCCTCGTCCCCAAGGCCTTCGCCAAGGTCGACGCGAAGACCGGCGTCCCCCGCGTCAACGTGCTGATCGTCTCGCTCTTCTGCGGCGCCCTCGCGGCCTTCATCCCGCTGGGTGAGCTGGCCAACGCGACCAGCATCGGCACCCTCTTCGCCTTCGCCCTGGTCAACGTCGCGGTCGTGATCCTGCGCCGCACCAAGCCCGACATGCCCCGCACCTTCAAGGTGGCGCTCTTCCCGGTCACGCCGATCCTCGGCTTCCTCGCCTGCGGCTACATGATGTACAGCCTGCCGATCGCCACGTGGGTCGCTTTCGGTGTCTGGATGGCCGTCGGCCTCGTGGTCTACTTCGTGTACGGCATGCGCCGCTCCACATTGGCCACAGCAGAAAAGTGATCCACCCGCAGTGCGACTGAACGATCTCGACGAACGCATCGTGCACGCCCTCGCCGAGGACGCCCGCCGTTCCTACGCGGACATCGGCTCCGAGGTCGGGCTCTCCGCCCCCGCCGTGAAGCGGCGCGTGGACCGGCTGCGGGCCGAAGGCGCCATCACCGGCTTCACGGTCCGCGTGGACCCCGCCGCGATGGGCTGGGAGACCGAGGGCTTCATCGAGATCTACTGTCGCCACAACACCTCGCCGGACGACATCCGGCGAGGGTTGGAGCGGTACCCCGAGGTGGTGTCCGCGTCGACCGTCACCGGCGACGCGGACGCCCTCGTCCAGATCTTCGCCTCCGACATGCGGCACTTCGAGCGGGTCCTGGAGCGCATCGCGGGCGAGCCCTTCGTGGAGCGCACCAAGTCGGTCCTGGTGCTCTCCCCGCTGCTGCGCCGCTTCACCTCGGGCGCGCCGGCCTAGAGCCCGCGCCCGCGAGGTCCCGGCCGCGCAGCGAGCGGCGTTCCTCCTCCGTCAGGCCGCCCCAGATCCCGAACGGCTCACGGGTGCGCAGCGCGTGGTCCAGGCAGGCCGCGCGCACCGGGCACACCGCGCAGACCCGCTTGGCGGCCGCGTCCCGCTCCTCGCGGTCCTCGCCGCGCTCGCCGGCGGGATGGAAGAACCGGCCCGATCCCAGATCCCGGCAGGCAGCCCTGGACTGCCACTCCCAGAAATGGTGCGTGGCGCCGGGCAGGCTGGTGACGTCCGTCATGGCAGTTCCTTTCCGTGGGTTGTCCCGCGTCTGACCGCTGGACGTCCACCGAAACCCCGCCCATCCCAACCGCCCCCGGATCAGGCCTCCTTGGCCGGCGTACGGAGCCCCACGAAGTCCGGGCGCCGGCGCAGCTCGAAGCCCATCGACGCGTAGAGCCGCAGCGCTCCCGTGTTCTCGGCCGCCGCGTGCAGGAACGGGCTGTCCCCGCGCTCGCGGACCGCCGCTGCGACCGCGCGTATCAGCCGCCCGGCCAGGCCCCGGCCGCGGTGCTCCGGGTGCGTGCACACCGCGCTGATCTCCGACCAGCCGGCCGGCCGCATCCGCTCCCCGGCCATCGCGACGAGCCGGCCCTCGTGCCGGATCCCGAGGTACGTGCCCAGCTCGACCGTCCGGTCCAGGAACGGGCCCGGCTTGGTCAGACCGACCAGCTCCAGCATCTCCGGTACGTCGGCGGGCCCCAGCGGGACCGCGTCCGGCGTGGCCTCGGCCGCTACCGCCCGGCCGTCCAGCTGTACGCCCGGGATCGTCAGCACCGTCTCCCACCCCGGCGGCGGGGTCAGCAGCCCCGTCACCCACACGCCCTCGCCCGGCCCGGCCAGCGCGGCCAGATCCGCCCAGGCGCGCGGGTCCGACGGGTCGGAGAGCCCGGCGAAGGGGCTCGCGTCCCCGGTGTAGCGGGCGGCCAGCCCCGCCGGCCCGTGCTCGGCGAAGCCGCGGTGCGGCCCGGTCAGCGCGGACCAGACCGGGTTGTCGAGTACCTCGGGGGACATGGGTGCGCGCTCCTTCGCTTCGGTGCGGCGGCGAAGCCGACCCTCGCCGCCTTCTTGACGGCCCCGGACACCGCCACGAGACTGCGGGAGACGGCCGGATGGCCTGCGCCCGCCGCGGGAAGCCTAGCCACCGCGAGGCGGGCCGCCGAGGACGGGACGGGGGCGGGTACCGGTGGACGAGGCCCGGACGGCGGACGCGGGGACACAGCCGCTGCGCCGCTGGTGGCTGACCCGGCGCCTGCACATCGACCTCCTGCGGGTGTGCAGCGCATTCGGCCCGCGCGGCTGAAGCCCGTACGCCCGCACAAGACGAGTGACCCGGACCGGCCGCGCACCGCGCGCACCGGGACACCGTCCTGCCCCGCCGCACCCGCGCCGTCCCAGGAGAGCCATGTCCTCGCACACCGTCCTGCCCCGCACCGGTACGGCCCCCGCCCTGCGCGGCCGCATCGGGAACGGGTTCTCGCCCGTACCGCACCGCTACCGCCTCTACCTCTCCGCCGGCTGTCCCCGTTCCCGGCAGGTGGCCGGGGTCCTCGACCTGCTGGGCCTGCGGCACTCCGTCGCCGCGACCGTCCTCGAGGCCGACCGGGACGCGCCCGGGCACACCGCGCTGCTCCTGGCGTACGAGGCCGCGGGTCACCACTTCGACGGCGCCGTGACCGTCCCCGCCCTGGTCGACACCTGGAGCGGCCGCGTGGTCTCCGACCACACCCCGGACATCCTCGACGATCTACGTTTCCTGGCCGCTCACCCGGCGTTCAGGGCCCTGCGCAACGAATCGTCGTAGGGGTGGTGGAACGCGCAACGAATCGATGCGCTGAGCGCAACGGTCACGGCTTGTCCCGGTCGAACGCGCGAACGTACCGTTTTACGACCCCACCCCTCCTGTCACAGAGGTAGTCCATGCCCCCGCTGCGCACCGCCCTCCTCCAGAGCTCCGGACGGCTCGGCGACACCGCCGAGAACCTCAAGGCGCTCGACGAGGCCGTGGCGCGCGCCGCACAGGGCGGGGCCGGGCTCCTCGTGACCTCGGAGATGTTCCTCACCGGCTACGCCCTGGAGATCCAGGACATCGCCGCCCTCGCCGAACCGGCCGACGGCCCGTCCGCCACCGCCATCGGCGAGATCGCCCGCCGCCACGGGGTCGCAGTCCTGTACGGCTACCCCGAGCGCGCCGGCGAGGCCGTCTTCAACGCGGCGCAGCTCATCGGCCCCGACGGGGTCCCGCTCGCGAACTACCGCAAGACGCACCTCTTCGGCTGCTTCGAGCAGGACGCCTTCACCCCCGGCGACACCCCCGTCGTCCAGGCGGACCTCGGCGGCCTCCGCGTCGGCATCATGATCTGCTACGACGTGGAGTTCCCCGAGAACGTCCGGGCGCACGCGCTCGCCGGCACCGACCTCCTCCTGGTGCCGACCGCGCAGATGCACCCGTTCCAGTTCGTCGCCGAACAGCTCGTCCCCGTACGGGCCTTCGAGAACCAGATGTACATCGCGTACGTCAACCGCACCGGCCCGGAAGGCGAGTTCGAGTTCGTCGGACTCAGCTGCCTGGCGAGCCCCGACGGGGTCACCCGGACCCGGGCCGGACGCGGCGAGGAGCTGGTGTTCGGCGAGGCCGACCCCGAGCTGCTGAGCGCGTCGCGCGCGAACAACCCGTACCTGCGCGACCGCCGCCCCGGGCTCTACGCCTCCCTCGTCTAAGCACCCTCCGCTCCTCCGCTTCCCCCAGCCCTGCCGCAAGGAGACGTACCCCCATGACGTCCACGGTGCCCACCACCGCCGTCCCGCACAGCGACGGACAGCCGCCGATCACCATGTTCGGCCCGGACTTCCCTTACGCGTACGACGACTTCCTCGCCCACCCGGCGGGTCTGGGTCAGATACCGGCGACCGAGCTCGGCACCGAGGTCGCCGTCATCGGCGGCGGGCTGTCCGGCATCATCTCGGCCTACGAGCTGATGAAGATGGGCCTCAAGCCCGTCGTCTACGAGGCCGACCAGATCGGCGGCCGGCTGCGCACCGTGGGCTTCGAGGGCGCCGGCACCGAGGAGCTGACCGCGGAGATGGGCGCGATGCGCTTCCCGCCGTCCTCCACGGCGCTCCAGCACTACATCGACCTCGTCGGCCTGGTCACGGAGCCCTTCCCGAACCCGCTCGCCGAGGCCACCCCCTCGACGGTCGTCGACCTCAAGGGCGAGACCCACTACGCCGAGACCATCGCCGACCTCCCGCAGGTCTACCGCGACGTCGCCGCCGCGTGGAACGCCTGCCTGGACGAGGGCGCCGACTTCTCCGACATGAACACCGCGATGCGCGAGCGGGACGTCCCGCGCATCCGCGAGATCTGGGCGAAGCTCGTCGAGAAGCTCGACGACGAGACCTTCTACGGCTTCCTCTGCAAGTCCGAGGCCTTCCAGTCCTTCCGCAAGCGCGAGATCTTCGGCCAGGTCGGCTTCGGCACGGGCGGCTGGGACACCGACTTCCCGAACTCCATCCTGGAGATCCTGCGCGTCGTCTACACCGAGGCCGACGACCACCACCGCGGCATCGTGGGCGGCTCGCAGCAGCTCCCGCTGCGCCTGTGGGAGCGCGAGCCCGAGAAGATCGTCCACTGGGCCCAGGGCACCTCGCTGTCCACCCTGCACGGGGGCACCCCGCGCCCGGCGGTCACCCGCCTGCACCGTACGGCGGGCAACCGCATCACGGTCACGGACGCGTCCGGCGACATCCGCACGTACCGTGCCGCGATCTTCACCGCCCAGTCCTGGATGCTCCTGTCCAAGATCGAGTGTGACGACACCCTGTTCCCGATCGACCACTGGACGGCGATCGAGCGCACCCACTACATGGAGAGCTCCAAGCTCTTCATCCCTGTGGACCGCCCGTTCTGGCTGGACAAGGCCGTCGACGACAGGGGAAATCCGACCGGCCGCGACGTCATGTCGATGACGCTCACGGACCGCATGACCCGCGGCACGTACCTACTGGACAACGGCCCGGACAAGCCCGCCGTCATCTGCCTCTCGTACACCTGGTGCGACGACAGCCTCAAGTGGCTGCCGCTGTCCGCGAACGAGCGGATGGAGGTCATGCTGAAGTCCCTCGGCGAGATCTACCCGAAGGTCGACATCCGCCGCCACATCATCGGCAACCCGGTGACCGTGTCCTGGGAGAACGAGCCCTACTTCATGGGCGCGTTCAAGGCCAACCTCCCGGGCCACTACCGCTACCAGCGCCGCCTGTTCACGCACTTCATGCAGGACCGCCTCCCCGAGGACAAGCGCGGCATCTTCCTCGCGGGCGACGACATCTCCTGGACGGCCGGCTGGGCCGAGGGCGCCGTCCAGACCGCCCTGAACGCGGTCTGGGGCGTCATGCACCACCTGGGCGGCACGACCGACTCCACCAACCCGGGCCCCGGCGACGTCTACGACGACATCGCCCCGGTCGAGCTCCCGGAGGACTGACCTCCCCCCCCGAGTCCGTCGGTGGTACCCCCACCCGGACCCCGTGACCACGGGCCGCCCCCGCGCAAACATCGCGGCGGCGGCCCGTACTCATACCCGGCGGGACCGCCCGCCTGCGCAAATGCGGGTGCGGTCCGGGCCCGAGGGCGGCAGGGTGGTGGGCATGACTGCCCCGTTCGACCAAGCCCGCCCGGCCCCGTGGATCACCACCCCCGTCGAGGCGCACCTGCTGCGCGGCGCCCTCGACGTGGAACGCACCGCGCACGGCGTGCTCCCGCACCGGCTGCCCGCCCGCGCGCGCGAGCAGTTCCCCGACGCGAGCCTGGCCGCGATGGAGGCCCAGCCATCCGGGGTGCGGCTGGCCTTCCGGACCGGGGCCACGGCCGTCGAGCTGGACGCGCTCCCCACGAAGACGGGCTACGAGGGATTCCCGGCCCGCCCGGACGGCGTGTACGAGCTGCTCGTCGACGGCCGGCCGGCCGGCCGGGGCAGCGTGGCGGGCGGCAACGTCCGCGTCGTCGACATGGCCACCGGGTCCGAGGTCCTGCATCCCGGCCCGCCCGGCACCGTCCGGTTCACCGGGCTCCCCGCCGGGATGAAGGACATCGAGATCTGGCTGCCCCATACGGAGGTCACCGAGCTCATCGCCCTGCGCACCGACGCCCCGGTCGAGGAGCTCCCGGACCGCGGCCGCCGGGTGTGGCTGCACCACGGCAGTTCCATCAGCCACGGCTCCTCCGCCACCGCCCCGACCGGCACCTGGCCGGCGCTCGCGGCCGCCCTGGGCGGCGTGGAGCTGGTCAATCTGGGATTCGGCGGCAACGCCCTGCTCGACCCGTTCACCGCGCGCGCCATCCGCGACGCTCCCGCGGACCTGATCAGCCTCAAGATCGGCATCAATCTGGTCAACCTCGACGTGATGCGCCTGCGCGCCTTCGTCCCGGCCGTGCACGGATTCCTCGACACCGTCCGCGAGGGGCACCCCACCACCCCGCTGCTGATCGTCTCTCCCGTGCTGTGCCCCATCCACGAGGACACCCCGGGCCCCACCGCGCCGGACTTCGAGGGCGGAGAGCTGCGCTTCAAGGCCCTCGGCGACCCGGCGGACCGCGCCGCCGGGTCGCTGACTCTCGGCGTCATCCGGGAGGAGCTCGCCCGCATCGCCGCGCAGCGTGCGGACGGCGACCCGAACCTGCACTACCTCGACGGCCGCGCCCTCTACGGCGAGGCGGACTTCGCCGAACTGCCCCTGCCCGACCGGCTCCACCCGGACCCGGCCGGCCACCGCCGCATCGGCGAGCGCTTCGCTGAACTGGCCTTCGGCGACGGAGGCCCGTTCGCCGTCACAGGCGGCTGAGCCGGCCCGGGGTCAGCAGGCAGCGGCCCACCAGGCCGACGCCCGCGTCGAGGGATTCGCGGAACTCCTCGGCCAGCTCGGGGGAGCGGCGCAGGGTCCACAGCAGGCGGGCCGAGGCCCAGGCACCCGTGCGGGCGCGCTCCAGGCTCCACGAGCCGATCAGGTGGGTCAGCGGGTCGGCGATCTCCAGGAGGTCGGGGCCCGGCATCAGGTCCTCGCGGATGTGCTCCTCGAGGGAGACCAGGGTGTCGCCGACCCGGTCGAAGTCGGCTTCGAGGGCGCCCGGGTCGCAGTCCAGGGCGCGGCACGTGGACACCACCGCCACCGCCAGGTCGTGGCCGATGTGGGCGTTGATCCCGGCCAGCGCGTGCTGGAGCGGGCGGATGCCGGGATGGCGCCGGTACTGGAACAGGGGGCGCCAGCAGGCCGGGGCCCGGTCCGCGTCCACCGCCGCCAGGTACCGCTCCGCGAACCGCACGCTGAGCGTCTGCGCCCGCCTCGGCGCCGGGAACCCGCCGTGCTCGATCCGGCGGTGCAGGGTCTCGGTCACCGTCAGGTAGACCCGGTTGAAGACGGCGACACCGTCCTGCGGCGGGAGCCGCTCGTCCAGGGCGCGCATCCGCGCCAGCACCGCTTCCATGGGAGGCAGAGTCGCAGGCACCGGCACGGATCCGGGGAACTTGGCCGTACGCTTCCCCGGTTCGGGCGAAACCCCGTCAACGCGGCGTGTCCCGGCCGCCCTGATCATCGTAGGCGGAGGTGCCCTCGTCGAGCAGGGGCTCCTGCTGCTTCAGGTGCGCCGGGGCGAGGTACCGCAGCGCGTGGTAGCCGGTGATCACCACGATCGTGCCCAGCGCGATACCGCCGAGCTCGAAGGTGTCGCTGATCTGCAGCGTGACCCCGCCGATGCCGATGATGATGCCCGCCGCGGCCGGCACCAGGTTCAGCGGATTGCGCAGGTCCACCCCGCCGTTGATCCAGATCTGGGCGCCGAGCAGGCCGATCATGCCGTACAGGATGACCGTGATGCCGCCCAGCACCCCGCCCGGGATCGCGGCGACGATCGCCCCGAACTTGGGGCACAGGCCGAAGAGCAGCGCGAAGCCCGCCGCGGCCCAGTACGCGGCCGTGGAGTAGACCCGGGTGGCCGCCATGACCCCGATGTTCTCGGAATACGTGGTGTTCGGGGGGCCGCCGACCGCCGTGGACAGCATCGACGCGGCGCCGTCGGCCGCGATCGCGGTGCCGAGCTTGTCGTCCAGCGGGTCGCCGGTCATCTCGCCGACGGCCTTGACGTGACCGGCGTTCTCGGCGATCAGCGCGATCACCACGGGCAGGGCGACCAGGATCGCCGACCACTCGAACTGCGGCGCGTGGAAGGACGGCAGCCCGATCCAGTCGGCCGTGCCGACCCCGGAGAGGTCCAGGCGCCAGTGGTCCGTGGCCTCGCCGCCCACCGTGGAGTGGATCTTGCCGAAGAGGCGGTCGAGGATCCAGGAGAGCCCGTACCCGAAGACCAGTCCCAGGAAGATCGCGATCCGCGACCAGAACCCGCGCAGGCAGACCACGGCGAACCCCGTGACCAGCATGGTCAGCAGCGCCGTCCACTGGTCCTGCGGCCAGTACGTCGAAGCCGTCACCGGCGCCAGGTTGAAGCCGATCAGCATCACCACCGCGCCCGTCACCACCGGCGGCATCGCCGCGTGGATGATCCGCGCCCCGAAGCGCTGCACGGCGAGGCCGGACAGGAACAGCGCCACACCGACGACGAAGACGGCGCCGGTCACCACCGCGCTGTCCCCGCCCGAGGCCCGGATCGCCGCCGCCACACCGACGAACGAGAGCGAGCAGCCCAGGTACGAGGGGACCCGGCCGCGCGTGGCGAGGAGGAAGATCACCGTCGCGACGCCGGACATCATGATGGCCAGGTTCGGGTCCAGGCCCATCAGGACCGGCGCGACGAAACTCGCGCCGAACATCGCCACTACGTGCTGGGCGCCGAGCCCCGCGGTCCGCGGCCACGACAGCCGCTCGTCCGGCCGCACCACCGCTCCGGGGGCGGGGGTCCGCCCGTCACCGTGCAGGGTCCAGCGCACGCCGAGGCCCATGTCCACCACTTCCGATCCGCCGCTGATCAAGCATCAAGGCCGCTAGGGCCTGTCTTTCGGGTCAGGCCGGATCAGCCCGGCCTGACCCGAAAGACAGGCCCTAGGGCCCCCGACATATTACGGGCGGATACCGGCGGTTTCGTCCCGATTGACCGCGGAGGCCCCGGGCGCGGCCGGCGTCTGCCGCAGTACGGCGGCCCCCACCGCCAGCGCGAAGGCCAGCAGGGTGACCAGCCCGAAGGAGACCACGAGCGAGGTCGCGTCCGCCACCGCACCGATCGCCGACGGGGCGATCAGTCCCGATGTGTACGTGATCGTCGCGACACCCGCGATGGCCTGCGCCGGGGCCGGTCCGCTGCGCGCCGCGGCCGCGAAGGCCAGCGGAACCACCACGGCTATGCCCAGCCCGATCAGCCCGAAGCCGGCCATGGCCGCCGCGGGTTCGCGGACCGAGACCACGATCAGCCCGCCCGCGGTGGCCAGTACGCCACCCGCACGGACGGTGCGCACGGCCCCGAACCGGTCCACCACCCGGTCCCCGGCCAGCCGCGCGACGGCCATCGTGAGCGCGAAGGCGGTGGTCGACGCCGCCGCCAGACCGGCGTCCGTGTCCAGGACGTCCCGCAGGTAGACCGCGGACCAGTCCAGGCTCGCGCCCTCGGCGAAGACCGCGCAGAAGCCGATGGCGCCGATGAGCAGGGCCGACTTCGGAGGCAGCGCGAAGTGCGGCGGAGCCCCCGCCTCCTGGTCGCTCCTGAGGTCCAGCACCCCGCGTACGGCGACCAGCCCGGCCGCGGTGAGCGCCAGTGCGGCGATCAGGTGGTGCAGCCGGGCGTCGGCCCCGGCGTGCGCGGCGACCGTACCGGCGGCCGAACCGAGCAGCGCGCCCACGCTCCACATGCCGTGCAGCGAGGACATGACCGAGCGGCCCAGCCGGTTCTCCGTCTCCACGCCGAGCGCGTTCATCGCCACGTCCGACATGCCGGAGGTGGCTCCGTAGACGAAGAGCGCGAAGCAGAGGGCGGGCAGGTTCGGGGCGAGGCTCGGGAGGATGAGGGAGAGGGTCCACAGCGCCAGCAGCGCCCGCAGCGCGGCGCGGGCGCCGAAACGGTGGTTGATCCGCCCCGCCAGCGGCATCGCGAGCGCCGCGCCCAGGGCGGGGAAGGCGAGGGCCAGACCCAGGGTGCCCGCGCTGAGCTGGGCGTGCTCCTGGATCCAGGGGATGCGGGTGGCGAAGGAGCCGGTCACGGCGCCGTGGGCGCAGAAGACGGCGGCGATCGCGAAACGGGCATGGCGCAGCCGCGCCGGGCTGAGGTCGGTTTCCCCGGTCATGAGAGCTAAACTATCAGGGACCCTGCCTGATAGTTAACTGCTTTGACTGCCTAGGATGGGCGCCGTGACTCCTGCCCTCACTTCGACCACTTCGGCGCCGGTACCGTCCCCCGCCTCACCGAGCACGGCGCGCGCCATCAACGACCGCCTCGCCCTGCAACTCCTCCAGGAGGCGGGGCCGCTGACGGCCACCCAGCTCAAGGCCAGGACCGGCCTCTCCCGCCCCTCGGTCGCCGACCTCGTCGAGCGGCTCGCCGAAGCCGGGCTGATCGAGGTCGTCGGGGAGTCCGGGGAACAGCGGCGCGGCCCCAACGCCAAGCTCTACGGGATCGTCGCCCGCCGCGCCCACCTGGCAGCCCTGGACGTCCGGACCGACAGCGTGACCGCCGTGGTCACCGACCTCCTCGGCCACCCCCTGGCCGAGGCCGCCCTGCCGGTCGGCGCCCCCGAGGACGCGGTCGAGGCGCTGCTGCGCACCGCCCGCGAGGCCGGGGCCGGCGAACTGCACACCGTCGTCATCGGAGCCCCCGGCCTGGTCGGCCCGGCCACTGGTGAACTCCGCGACACCGAAGGCCTCCCGGCCTGGCACCGGGACCTGGTGGCGGCCCTGCAGCGGAGCCTGCCCGCCGTGGTGGTCGTCGAGAACGAGACCAACCTGGCCGCCCTCGCCGAACAGCGCCTGGGCGCGGCCCGCGACCTGGACTCCTTCGTGCTCCTGTGGCTCGGAGCGGGGGTGGGCGCGGCCGTGGTCCTGGACGGGCGGCTGCGCCGCGGCGCCTCCGGCGGGGCTGGCGAGATCGGCTTCCTCCCCGTCCCCGGCACCGGCGGCCTGCCCTCGGCCACCGACTGCGGGGGCGGCTTCCACGCCCTGGCCGGCCGGGAAGCCGTGACGGCGCTGGCCCGCGAACACGGCTTCGCCGGTCCGGCGGAGGAGGCCGTGGCGGGAGCCGCGGGGGAGGCCTTCCTCGACGCCCTGGCCGAACGACTGGCCCTGGGCGCGGCGGCGGTGACCGCGGTCCTGGACCCGGGATGCGTGGTCCTGGCGGGCGAACTGGGCCGCGCCGGCGGCCCCGCCCTGGCCTCCCGGGTCGCCCGCCGGCTGACCACCCTGACCCCGGTCCCCACGGAGGTCCGCGCCACCACCCTGGGCGGCCCGGCGGTCCTGGCGGGAGCAAGACTGGCGGCGAGGGAAGCGGCCCAGGAGGTGCTGTTCGGCGGGTAGACGGGGGTAGGCGGGGTAGGCCTGGGGCCTACCGTGCCCGTCGGGCCAGGAACTCCGCGAACGTGACGCGGCCCGCCGCGTGGGACGGGGCCAGGTGACCGCCGCGGCGGAAGCCCGCGTACGCCTTGCCCCACAGCGGCAGGGGGACCACCCGGCGGCGGCGTCCCGTCGCCGACAGGTAGGCGCGGCCCAGGTCGGGCAGCGTGCGGATCTCCGGGCCGCCCATGTCCGGGACGCGGCCCGACGGGGTCGGGACGGCCAGTTCCGCCAGGCGGTCCGCGACCTCCTCGACCGCGATCGGCTGCACCCGGACCCCGTACGGCAGAGGCACGACCGGCAGCTTCGCCGCCATGGCCACCACCTGCTCCACCAGGTCGTGGAACTGCGTCGTACGCAGGATCGTCACGCCCAGCCCGGACTTCTCCAGCAGCCGCTCCACCTTCAACTTCACCTTGTAGTAGCCCAGGGGGACCACATCCACCCCGACGATCGAGATGTAGACCACGTTCGAGACGGTCCCCGCCCGCCGGGCCGCCTCGATCAGGTGCCCGGCAGCCACGTCGTCGCCCTTGCCCTGGGCCCGCGTGCTGCTCGCGCAGTGCACGACGACCTCCGCGCCCGCCATCGCCGCGTCCAGCCCGCTGCCGTCCCGCAGGTCGACGGGGTGGTCCGCGGAGTGCCGGCTCAGGACGCGGACCTCGTGGCCCGTGTCCCGGAGCCGGGTGACGACGAGCGAGCCGAGGGTTCCGGTGCCTCCGGTGACGAGGATGGTGCTCATGGGGTCCTGCCCTTCGCTGGACGCGTTTGCCTTCACCAGAATGGACCGGACAGCCCCCCGAAACGTGACAACCCGGCGCCCGATGGATCTGCGCGCATGCGCCGCACGTGCGAGGACCCGGTGGCCGCCGGGCCACCGGGTCCTCACGCGTTCAACTCACCCAGGGGGTGTCAGCAGGCGCCCTGGTCCTTCCAGACGCCCCATTCGCCCGTGGTGCCGGGCTCCTCGTTCTGCGTCCACCACTGGGCCTTCCAGGTGTGGCCCTTGTGGGAGACGAGGCTGCCGCCCGCGTAGACCTGACCCGCCACGTACGCCGGGCCGGTGCACGCACCGCCCGTCGGCGGGGTCGTGGTGGGCGGGGGAGAGGTCGGCGGAGTCGTGGTCGGCGGCGGTGTGGTGGGCGGAGTCGTGGCGCCCGGCTGGACCACCGTGACACCGCGCGCCAGGTCACCGGCGAGCGCGTACGTCGTGCCGGAGATGTTCACCGTCCAGTTGGAGGGCGTGGAGACCGGCAGGTAGTAGTTGAACGCCAGGTCGACCGAGGCGCCCGGAGCCAGCGTCTGCCAGGCGGGGAGCTTCAGGGAGACCCGGTGGAAGTCGCCCTTCAGGCCGCCGACGTTGCTGCCGGTGTGGTCGCTGCTGATCACCTTCGTGCCGAAGCCGGACTGGTCGGAGGCGTTGTTCGGAGCGGCGGTGGAGTAGTCGAACTGGAACTCCGTGCCACCCGGCAGCGTCGCCTGGGTGTTGTTGGTGATCTTGAGCTTCGGGGTGATCGGGTAGTTGGAGTCGCCCAGCTTGAACTCGGTGAACTCCGTCTTGATGGCCACGGCCTGCGCCGGCAGCGCGGTGTTGGACTTCTTCGCGCCGTACGGGGCGGCCGCCTTGAACTTGTCGTACATCAGCGAGGTGAGCGTGTCGCCCATCTCGTACTGGCCCTTCGCGGCGTTCCAGGCGTAGTCACCGGCCATCTCCCAGACCATGGTGCCGCCGATGCCGCGGTCGACCACGTAGTCGGCCTTGGCCGCCACCGACTGCTCGTCCTCGGTGGACAGGAAGACCTTCTTCTGCGCGTTCCACAGCCACGGCGCGACCAGCGTCGCGTCGTACTTGCGGGCGTAGGTGCCGGTCAGCGTGGTGTTCGCCGGGAAGCCGTACTTGGTGACGTAGTCGCCGACGATCCCCTTCTCCAGGTTCTTCGCGTGCCACATCGGGTTGGAACCGGCCGGCGACTCGGCGCCGTTGGTGTCCTTGTCGTGCCACAGGTTGTCGATGCCGACGGCGCCGTCACCGCACTTGGTCAGGCCCGCGCCGGCCGGGCAGGTGGTCGCCGGGGCCTTGCCCCACAGGCCGTCCGTGCCGCCCTGCACGTTCTTGTGGCCGCGGGTGTAGTACGGCAGGCCGATGTTGATCCGGCCGGCCGGCATGGAGCCGCGGAAGTAGTGGTACGCCCAGTCGGTGTTGAGGTAGCCGATGTTCCCGTACTGGGAGCTGCCGTAGACGTTCGCGGCGGCCAGCTCGGCGTCCTTGCCGTCGTCGAAGAGCGAGGCGTTCGGCCCGACGAACTCGTTCCAGGCCCCGTGCAGGTCGTAGGACATGATGTTGACGTAGTCCAGATACTTCTGCATCTGGAAGGTCTCCATGCCGCGCAGCAGGTAGCCGGAGGAGGGCGCGGCGACGGTGAGCAGATAGTGCTTGCCGTCGGCGGCGCCGGCCCGGTCGAGCCTCTCGCGCAGGCTCTTCATCAGGGCGTCGTACCCCTGGACGAGTCCGGCCCGGCGGGCGTTGGACAGCTGCCAGTCCAGCGGGTTGCCCGCGTCCTTCATGGTGGTCGGGTACTCGTAGTCGATGTCGACGCCGTTGAACCCGTACTTGCGGATGAACTCGACCGAGGAGTCCGCGAAGGTGTCGATGCCCGCCTGGTTGACCGATCCGTCGGCGTTGGTGGCCATCGAGTAGAAGCCGCCCGAGGCGACCCGGTTGCCGTCGTCCCCGAAGTAGCCGCCGGTCTCCGCCCAGCCGCCGACCGAGATCAGCGTCTTGACGTTCGGGTACTGCTTCTTGAACTTGGTCAGCTGGTTGAAGTGGCCCTTGTACGGGAGGGCCGGGTCCATCTCGGCGCCCGCGACGCCCGGCCAGGTCATACCGGTGGCGGCGTTGTTCGCGTTGTCCGCGCCGACGGAGATCTTGTTGTCGGCGCCCACGTGGGCGAAGGCGTAGTTCAGGTGGGTGACCTTGGACCACGGGATGTTGCCGGCGAGGTAGGAGGGGGCGCCGTCCTTGCCCGTGCGCCAGCCGGTGAAGTATCCGATGACCCGGCGCTGGTGGTCGGCGCCCATCTTCTCGCGGCCTTCGGTGTCGTACACCGAGCAGTACGGGACGTCGGCGCCGGCCGTCTTGTACAGCCCGTCGGGGCGACAGCTCTCGTTGTCGGCAGCGTGCGAGACGCCCGTCGAGAGCCCGGCCACCAGCAGTCCGGCGATTGCGGCGCCGGATGCCAGGAGCATCGCTCTCGTACGTGTGGGGGACAGCATTGTGCCTCCTGGGGAGGGGAGGATGGCATGACACAACAGGACACAACATGCGGAAATGTGAAGCGTGTTGGCCCGTGACGTGCGCACATCTGACGGGCTGTTCCCGGGGAAGATGAAGGGAACGTTAAGAGGACTAGACCACCCCGTCAATAGGTCTGGACCAACCCTGCGTCCACTGGGCCGGGTCAGCCCGCGCGGGCCTCCGTGTGAGCCAGGCCACACCCCCTCACCCGCATGGCCGCCGATCACCCGTGGCAAACTGGCTGGAGTACCAGTAAGCAGCGCACTCCGGGGTCGGTGTAATTCCGAACCGGCGGTTATAGTCCGCGACCCGTCCGCAGCCAGCGGCCGGTTGACCAGGTGAGATTCCTGGACCGACGGTTAAAGTCCGGATGGGAGGCAGTGCGCGGCGGGCCAGTGACCGGTACGCCGCCGTCGGCGGTTCCTCGGCACATCCCTGCGGATGTGGCGGAGCGGACCGTTTTTCCGGCCTCGGCGTCCCCGTGTGAGCTGTTCCGCTTCATCTGTCGTATCCCGACAGGCCCCGGAGTCCGTGCCCGATGAGGCAGGAGGACCCGGTGGCGACACACGCCGCGCACGCAGCACCCGACGCGGACACCCGCGCCATGCGCCGAGCCGTCGGGCTCGCCGCCCGCGGACTCGGCTCCACCAGCCCCAACCCCGTCGTCGGCTGCGTCATCACCGACGCCTCGGGCACCGTCGTCGGCGAGGGCTGGCACGAGCGGGCCGGCGGCCCGCACGCCGAGGTCCACGCCCTGCACGCGGCGGGCGGGGCAGCTCGCGGCGGCACCGCCTACGTCACCCTGGAACCCTGCAACCACACCGGTCGTACGGGGCCCTGCGCCCGCGCCCTCCTCGAAGCCGGGATCACCCGCGTGGTGTACGCCGTCTCCGACCCGAACCCGCAGGCCCGCGGCGGCGCCGACACCCTGCGCGACGCCGGGGTCACCGTGGAGGCCGGGCTGCTCGCGGACGAGGCCGAGGCGGGCAACGCCGCCTGGCTGACCTCCGTACGGCTGGGACGCCCGTACATCCTGTGGAAGTACGCCGCCACCCTCGACGGACGCATCGCCGCCGCCGACGGCACCAGCCGCTGGATCAGCTCCCCGGAGTCCCGCGCCGACGTCCACCGGCTGCGCGCCGAGGCCGACGCCGTCGTCGTCGGCTCCGGCACCCTGCGCGCCGACGATCCGCACCTCGCCGTCCGCGGCATCGAGGGGGCCGTCCAGCCCCTGCGCGTCGTCCTGGACACCCACGCCACCATCCGGCCCACCGCCCGCGTCCTGGACGAGGCCGCCCCCGCCCTGATCGTCGTGGCCGAGAGCCTCGGAGAGGCGGCCACCCGCCACCTCGAGGGCGTGGAGCTGGCCCGGCTCCCGTACGACAAGTACGGGATCTCCGTGGACGCCCTCCTCGGCGAGCTGCACCGGCGCGGGGTCCGCTCCGTCCTCCTCGAAGGCGGCCCGACCCTGGCCGGCGCCTTCGTCGCCGCGGGCGCCGTCGACAAGGTCGTCGGCTACCTCGCCCCCGTCCTCCTCGGCGCGGGCCCCGCCGCCCTCGCCGACGCCGGCATCGGCACCCTCACCGACGCGCTCCGGCTCCGGATCACCGAGACCGTCCGCATCGGCACGGACATCCGCATCACCGCCGTCCCCACGGCTCCCTCCGTCCCCGCAGCCCCCAAGGAGCACTGAAGTGTTCACCGGAATCGTCGAAGAACTGGGCGAGGTCGCCGCGGTCGAGCAGCTCGAGGAAGCCTCCCGCTTCCGCCTGCGCGGCCCCCTCGTCACCGAGGGCGCCAAGCACGGCGACTCCATCGCCGTCAACGGCGTCTGCCTGACCGTCGTGGACACCGCCGACGGCGAGTTCACCGCCGACGTCATGCAGGAGACCCTCAACCGCTCCAGCCTCGGCGCCCTGACCGAAGGCTCCCGGGTCAACCTGGAGCGCCCGATGGCCCTCGGCGGACGGCTCGGCGGCCACCTGGTCCAGGGCCACGTCGACGGCACCGGCGAGATCCTCTCCCGCACCCCCTCGGAGCACTGGGAGATCGTCAGGATCGCCCTCCCGGAGAACCTCTCCCGCTACGTCGTCGAGAAGGGCTCCATCACGGTCGACGGCGTCAGCCTCACCGTGGTCGAGGCCGCCGCCGACTGGTTCACCATCAGCCTCATCCCGACCACCCTCGCGCTGACCACGCTGGGCATCAAGCAGCCCGGCGACCCGGTCAACCTCGAGGTCGACGTCCTCGCCAAGTACGTCGAACGCCTGCTGGCCGCCGGCGTGAACCCGCTGCACGCGACGGGAGACGACCAGTGAGCGCCCTGACCTGGCTCAACGCCGAGGCCTTCACCGTCTTCGGCCAGAAGGTCATCTGGTCCGACATGATCGGCAACCTGATGGGCCTCGCCGCCCTCGCCCTCGGCTGGCGCCGCTCCCTATGGACCTGGCCCGCCCAGCTCCTCTCCGGCCTGATCCTCATCGCCGCCTACGCCTCCGCCCACCTCTCCGGCGGCGTCGGCAAGCAGCTGCTCGTCATCGGCGTGGCCGTATGGGGCTGGCGTGCCTGGCAGCGCGGCCGGCAGCAGGCCCAGGACGGCTCCATCGCCGTGCGCACCGCCACCTGGAAGGAGCGCGGACTGCTCCTCGCCGGTGCGGCGCTGGGCACCCTCGCCGTCGGCGGCCTCTTCACGGCCTTCCCACACCTGTCCTGGAGCCCGTGGGCGGACGCCTACATCTTCGTGGGCACCATCGTCGCGATGGTCGCCCAGGCCCGCGGTCTCGTCGAGTTCTGGTTCGCCTGGCTCCTCGTCGACCTGGTCGGCGTCCCCCTCGCCTTCAACAACGGCCTGGCCTTCTCCGGCCTCGTGTACGTCGTGTACTTCGCCCTCGTGCTGTGGGGCGCATACGACTGGTACCAGCGCTCGCGCACCACCACCGCCCCGGCCCTGGAAGGAGCAACGGCATGACCAGCCTCAAGCCCGTGCCCGCCATCCCCGAAGAGAACCTCGAAGGGAGCTTCGAGGAGACCTTCCGCCTCGACCCCGTCGAGCAGGCCATCCGCGACATCGCCGCAGGCCGGCCGATCGTCGTCGTCGACGACGAGGACCGCGAGAACGAGGGCGACCTCGTCATCGCCGCCGAGAAGGCCACCCCCGAGATCATCGCCTTCATGATGAGCGAGTGCCGCGGCCTGATCTGCGCCCCCATGGAGGGCACCGAGCTGGACCGGCTCGAGCTCCCCCAGATGGTCCAGAACAACACCGAGTCGATGAAGACCGCCTTCACCGTCTCCGTCGACGCGAGCGCCGCCCACGGCGTGAGCACCGGCATCTCGGCCGCCGACCGCGCCACCACCCTGCGGCTCCTCGCCGACGGGGCCAGTGAACCCGGCGACTTCGTCCGCCCCGGCCACATCTTCCCGCTGCGCGCCAAGCCCGGCGGCGTCCTGGTCCGCAACGGCCACACCGAGGCCGCCGTCGACCTCGCCCGCCTCGCGGGCCTGCGCCCGGCCGGCGCCATCGTGGAGATCGCCGGTGAGGACGGCGTCATGCTGCGCCTGCCCGAGCTGATCCCCTTCGCCCGCAAGCACGGCCTGACGATCATCTCCATCGAGGACCTGATCGCCTACCGCCGCTCCGCCGAGCCGACCGTGCGCCGCGAGGCCGAGGTCAGCCTGCCGACCGCCTTCGGCGACTTCACCGCCTACGGCTTCCGCTCCACCGTCGACGGGGTCGAGCACGTGGCCCTGGTCCACGGCGAGATCGGCGACGGCACGGACGTCCTGGTCCGGATGCACTCCGAATGCCTGACCGGCGACATCTTCGCCTCCCAGCGCTGCGACTGCGGCCCCCAGCTGCACGCCTCCATGGAGCGGATCCAGGCCGCCGGCCGCGGCGTCGTCGTCTACCTGCGCGGCCACGAGGGCCGCGGCATCGGACTGCTGTCCAAGCTGCGCGCGTACGAACTCCAGGAGCGCGGACGCGACACCCTCGACGCCAACCTGGAACTGGGCCTGCCCGCCGACGCCCGCGACTACGGGGCCGGCGCCCAGATCCTCGCCGACCTCGGCGTGCGCAGCGTCCGGCTGCTGACCAACAACCCCGACAAGTCCGCCGCCCTCGTACGACACGGCATCGCGGTCGTTGGCCGGGAGCCGATGCCGGTGGAGGCGGGCGAGCACAATCTGCGGTACCTGCGCACCAAGCGGGACCGGATGGGCCACGACCTGCCCTGGCTGGACGGGGCCGTGACCACGTCCGCCTGCGGCAACCAGTAACACCGGCAACCCCGGTAATCCCCGTAACCCCAGTAACCCCAGTAACCACACACCCGAACACGAACCACCGAGGAGCAGAGCTGTGAGCGGCAAGGGCGCACCCGAACTGAGCGTGAAGAACTGCGGAGACCTGCGCGTCGCCGTCATCGCCGCCCAGTGGCACGAGAAGGTCATGGACGGACTGGTCGACGGCGCCCTGCGGGCCCTGCACGAACTGGGCATCGACGAGCCGACCCTGCTGCGCGTCCCCGGCAGCTTCGAGCTCCCGGTCGTGGCGAAGGTACTCGCCGGCCGCGGTTACGATGCCATCGTCGCCCTCGGTGTGGTCATCCGCGGCGGCACCCCGCACTTCGACTACGTCTGCCAGGGCGTCACCCAGGGCCTGGTACAGGTGTCGATCGACACCGGAGTCCCCGTCGGCTTCGGCGTACTGACCTGTGACAACGACGAGCAGGCGCTGGACCGCGCCGGGCTCGAAGGGTCGAACGAGGACAAGGGGCACGAAGCGGTCACCGCCGCCGTCTCCACCGCCATGACCCTGCGGACGGTCAGCGAACCCTGGCGCTGAGTGGCGTGGGGGAACCCCGTATTCTGAGGACCATCATGGCGAACGAATCCTCCAAGAGCTTCGAAGAGCTCTTCACCGAGCTCCAGCTCAAGGCCGCCAACGGCGACCCCAGCACCTCCCGTACCGCCGAGCTGGTCGCCAAGGGCGTCCATGCCATCGGCAAGAAGGTCGTCGAGGAGGCCGCCGAGGTCTGGATGGCCGCCGAGTACGAGAGCAAGGAAGCCGCCGCCGAGGAGATCTCCCAGCTGCTCTACCACGTCCAGGTGATGATGGTGGCGCGCGGGATCTCCCTCGACGACGTCTACTCCCACCTCTGATCTCCGGCACGAACACCCCACCCGCATCCCCGTATCCGCGTATCCCACGCACCAAAGGAAGCCCCATGCTGCGCATCGCCGTCCCCAACAAGGGTTCACTCTCCGGACCGGCGTCGGCGATGCTCCATGAGGCGGGCTACCGGATGCGCAAGGAGTCCAAGGAGCTCGTGGTCGTCGACCCCGAGAACGAGGTGGAGTTCTTCTACCTCCGCCCCAAGGACATCGCGATCTACGTCTCTTCGGGCCGGCTCGACATCGGCATCACCGGCCGTGACCTGCTGCTCGACTCCGGCGCCAGCGCCGAGGAGATCCTGGCGCTGAACTTCGGCCGCTCCACCTTCCGCTACGCGACCCTCCCCGGCACCGCGAAGGGCCCCGAGGACTTCCACGGGATGACCATCGCGACCTCGTACGAGGGAATCGTCGCCAAGCACCTCGCCGAGAAGGGCATCGACGCCTCCGTCGTCCACCTCGACGGCGCGGTCGAGACCGCCATCCAGCTCGGCGTCGCCCAGATCATCGCGGACGTCGTCGAGACCGGCACCAGCCTGCGCAACGCCGGCCTCGAGGTCATCGGCGAGCCGATCCTCACCTCCGAGGCCGTCGTCATCCGGAGCAACGGCACCGACGCCGACGACCCGCGCGCACAGCAGTTCCTGCGCCGTCTCCAGGGCGTCCTGGTGGCCCGCAGCTACGTGATGATGGACTACGACTGCCGTGCCGAGCACCTCGAGCGCGCGGTCGCCCTCACCCCGGGCCTGGAGTCGCCGACCGTCTCCCCGCTGCACAACGAGGGCTGGGTCGCGGTCCGTGCCATGGTCCCGGCCAAGGAGGCCCAGCGGATCATGGACGACCTGTACGAGCTCGGCGCGCGCGCGATCCTCACCACCTCGATCCACGCCTGCCGTCTCTGATCCCCTCTCGCAGAACCGAGCGCACACCATGACCGAGTCCGCCGCCCAGCCCGTACCGCCCGCCCTGCCGGTCACCTTCCGGCCGACCCGCACCCGGGCGGTCCTGCTGAGCGTCGGGCTCGCCATGTTCGCCACCATCACGGCGATCGCCCTCCTGCTGGAGACCCTCAGCACGGGCGAGCGGATCAGCTTCGTCTTCACCGCGGTCCTGCTGACCTCCGTCCTCGTCCTGCTCAGCCGCCCCAAGGTGGTCGCGGACGAGGCCGGCGTCACCGTCGTCAACCTGACGACCACCCGCCGCCTGGAGTGGGCGCAGATCCTGCGCGTCAACCTCCGCCCGGGCGACCCGTGGGTCTTCCTGGACCTCAGCGACGGCACCAGCCTGCCCGCCCTCGGCATCCAGCCCGGAGTCGCCCGGGCCCAGGCGATCGGCGACGCCCGCGCCCTGCGCGCCCTCGCCGAGACCAGGGGAACCGGCGCAACCGACCACTGAGCCCGCCGAACCTCGTGGCTGCGTACCGTTGCGGCCGCGATCTCAATGACTACCCTGGTGGCGGGGCGCAGCTGTGCGCCCTCCCGCCTGCCCCGGGACCCCGGGGCCTGCCTGCGGGCACCCTGCGACTTGAGGAGTGACTCCCTCCAGCAATGGACGGATCGTCCGGTAATACCCGCGCCGCCCTCCCCACGGAGGCGGCGGCATGACCACCCCGCTACTCCTGCTCGGCGCGGCTTTCGTCCTGATCCTCGCCAACGGTTTCTTCGTGGCAGCCGAATTCGGGCTCGTCACCGTGGAGAAGCCCGAGGCCGAGCGCGCCGCAGCCGACGGTGACCGCCGTGCCCGCACGGTCGTCAAGGCCCTGCGGGAGCTGTCCTTCCAGCTCTCCGGCACCCAGCTCGGCATCACCATCACCTCCCTCGTGGTCGGCATGCTCGCCGAACCCGCCCTGGCCGCACTGCTGGCCGGGCCGCTCGCCGCGACCGGCCTGTCCGGGGGCGCCGCCTCCGGCGTCGCCGTGGTCATCGGGATGCTGCTCGCCTCCGCCGTCCAGATGGTCGTCGGCGAGCTCGTCCCGAAGAACTGGGCCATCTCCCGGCCGCTCCAGGTCGCCCGCTTCGTCGCCGGCCCCCAGCACGCCTTCTCCCGCGCCTTCCGGCCGGTGATCGCCGGCCTCAACGCCGTCGCCAACCGGCTCGTACGGGCGCTCGGCGTGGAGCCGACCGAGGAGATGGCCTCCGCCCGCACCCCCGGCGAACTGGTCTCCCTGGTCCGTCATTCGGCCCAGGCCGGCGCCCTCGAACAGGACACCGCCGACCTCTTCGTACGGACCCTCTCGCTGGGCGAGCTCACGGCCCAGCACGTCATGACCCCCCGGGTGAAGGTCAGCGCCCTGATGCACACGGCCACCGCGGCCGACGTGCTCAACCTGACCCGCGCCACGGGCAAGTCCCGCTTCCCGGTCTACCGCGACCGCATCGACGAGATCACCGGCGTGGTCCACCTCAAGGACGCCCTCGCCGTGCCCGAGCCGGAGCGCGCCCGTACCACCGTGGGCCGGATCAGCGTCGCCCCGCTGCTGGTGCCCGGCTCCCTGCCGGTGCAGCCGCTGCTGGAGCGGCTGCGCAGCGAACAGCCGATGGCCGTGGTCGTCGACGAGTACGGCGGCACCGCCGGTGTGGTCACCCTGGAGGACATCGTCGAGGAACTCGTCGGCGAGGTCCGAGACGAGCACGACCTCGCGGAGGACGACGGACCCGAGCTGGCCGCCGTACCCGCCGAGGACGGCCGCCCCTCCTGGGAGGCCGACGGCAGCTGCCGGGTGCAGACACTGCGCCGGATAGGCCTGGAGGTGCCCGAGGGCCCGTACGAGACCGTCGCCGGCCTCGTAGCGGACCTCCTCGGCCGGATCCCCGCCCCCGGGGACCGCGCGGAGCTTCCCGGCTGGCGGCTGTCCGTCCGTCAGGTCGGCCGCAACCGCGCGGAGCGGGTGCGGCTGGTCCGGCTCACGGCGGTCCCCGCGGCCGGTTCCTACGGGACCGCTCCCGAGGCCGGGCGCGCGGCACTGCGCGGCGCCGGCCGGCCCGACGCCCCGGCCCCGCAGCCGGCCGAGCTGGAGGGCGCTGCCCGATGAACGTGCTCCAGCTCCTCTTCGCCCTGCTGCTGGTCCTCGCCAACGGCTTCTTCGTCGGCGCCGAGTTCGCACTCGTCTCCGTACGGCGCAGCCAGATCGAGCCGCTCGCGGCGAACTCCAAGCGGGCCCGTCAGGTGCTCCACGGCCTGGAGAACCTGCCCCGCATGATGGCCGCCGCGCAGTTCGGCATCACCATCTGCTCGCTCACCCTCGGCGCGGTCGCCGAACCCACCGTGGCCCGGCTGCTGGAGCCCGTCTTCCACGCCGTCCACGTACCGCAGGGCCTGATCCACCCCCTCGGCTACGCCTTCGCGCTCGCCGCCGTGGTCTTCCTGCACCTGGTCATCGGCGAGATGGTCCCCAAGAACCTCGCCATGGCCGCCCCCGAGAAGACCGCCCTGTGGTTCAGCCCCGGCCTGGTGGCCTTCGCCCGTCTGTGCGGGCCGGTCACCAGGGCGCTGGGGGCCTGCGCGCACCTGGTCCTGAGGCTCTTCAAGGTCGAGCCGAAGGACGAGGTCGAGGCCGTCTACACCAGCGCCCAGCTGGGGCGGCTCGTGGAGGACTCCCGGCAGGCCGGGCTCCTGGAGCCCGGTGAGCAGGAGCGCCTGGAGGACGCGCTCGAGCTGGGCAGCCGTCCGGTCACCGACGTGCTCCTCTCGCCGGGCCGTCTGGTCACGGTCGGCCCCTCCGCCACCCCGCGGCAGATCGAGCAGCTGACGGTCCGCACCGGCTACTCCCGCTTCCCCGTCCGCTCCGAGAACGGCGCCTTCATGGGCTACCTGCACGTGAAGGACGTGCTGGACCTGGAAGAGCGGGAGCGGGCCGTGCCGCAGCGGGTCTGGCGCCGGATGACCACCCTGTCCGCCACGCTCCCGCTGGACGACGCCCTCAGCGTCATGCGGAGGGACGCCACCCACCTGGCCCAGGTCGCCGATCCGGGGGGCCGGGTCCTGGGCCTGGTCGCCCTGGAGGACGTCCTGGAAATGCTGGTCGGCGAGGTCCGCGACCCGTCCCACCGAGTCCCGATGGCCCGCGCCTAGCCCGAGCGCCGGCGGGGCTGGATTGCCCAGAGGGGCGATTCCGGCCCCGTCGGCGTTCGAGCGGTCACAGCGGCGGCGGCTCCGGGCGGTCCTGGGGGCCGCGGCCCGACAGGACTTCCCCGTAGGCCTGCATCAGGTCCGGCAGCCGCAGCGTCGCCAGGTCGTCGCGGGACGGCTCACCGGGGAAGCCGGCCAGCCGCAGATCCCGGTACGCGCAGCTCTTCTCGTACAGGGTGCGCAGGAACCGGCCGTTGCCGAGCTCGTCGATCCAGCCCTGCTCCACCACGTGCCCGCTGATGCTGCGCAGTTCCTCCAGGGCCTCCTCGTCCCAGCCGTCCCCGTTCGCCTCCGCCAGCACCCCGCCGATCGCAGTCAGTTCCAGCGGCCGGTAGCTGGGGAAGTCCACCCGGGAGGTGAACCGGGAGGACAGCCCCGGATTGGCGGACAGCAGCCGGTCCATCCCGGCCGGATAGCCCGCCAGGATCACCACCAGGTGGTCCCGGTTGTCCTCGGCCCGCTTCAGCAGCACCTGGAGGGCCTCGTCCCCGTACGCGTCACCCTTGCTGTAGCCCGAGTTGGAGAGGCTGTACGCCTCGTCCACGAACAGCACCCCGCCGATCGCCGAATCGATCAGCTCGTTCGCCTTCACGGCGGTCTGGCCGAGGAACTCACCCACCAGGTCGGCGCGTTGGGCCTCCACCAGATGATCGCCGCCCAGCAGGCCCAGCGCGTAGAACACCCGGCCCAGGATCCGGGCCACCGTCGTCTTGCCCGTGCCGGAGGGCCCGGAGAACACGAAGTGCCGTTTCGGCGGCTGCACCGGCAGCCCCTGCCCCGCCCGCAGCCGCGCCATGTGCAGCTGCGCGGAGAGCGCCTTCACCTGCCGCTTGACCGGCTCCAGCCCCACCATCCGCTCCAGCTCCGCCAGCGCCTCGGCGAGCGCCTCCGGGTCGGCCGGTCCGGCCGGCAGTCCCGTGGGCGCGCCCTGCGGCGGCACGGACACCTTGCGCCGTGCGCCCTCCACCCGGCCCGCGGGGGGCGGCGAGGTCAGCGGGTCGGGCTCCGCCTGGCCGTCCGCCGCGATGTCCTGGACGGGACCGCCGCCGCCCAGCGCCACCGCCGCGAAGTCCCCGCCCGCCGGGGGTGGGCCGTGCCCGCCGTAGCTCCCGAATCCGGAGTACCCGGCCATCCCGGCCATGCCGTCGGTGTCGTCGCCGTCCTCGATGGCCGTCAGCCGGGCCGCGGTGTCCATGAACGCCGGGTCCACCCGGTGCACCGCCCGGTACAGCGGCAGCGCCGCCGCACTGCGCCCGGTGCCCTCGTGCGCCCGCGCCAGCCAGTAGCGCAGCTCCTTGCGCTGCGGCTGCTCGCTGCGGCACCGCATCAGCGCCGCCGACAGCATCGGTTCCGCCTGCCCGTACATCTCCAGCCGGACCCGGGCCATCCCGCCGAACAGCCCCGCCTCGATGCCCAGCAGCGGATCGTCCACCAGCGGCTCGGTCTGCCGGACCAACTGCTCCCAGTCCTTGACCAGATAGGCCCGGCAGGCGTGCAGGAACCGCACCTGCGGATCGGTGTCCACCGGGGGCAGGGCGGCGAGTGCCTGGTCCAGCTCGGGGACGTGGCGGCCGTCCAGCCAGTGCGAGGCGTGGGCCAGCAGCAGGTCCCGCCGGCTCTCCAGCACCGGCTGCACCCACCAGCCCAGCCAGTACCAGGAGTTCAGGGTCCGCCGGTGCCGGGCCCGCTGTTCCCCGAAGCGGTCCCGGTGCGCGTACATGCGCAATAACGCGTTGGTGGTGTCGACCCGGAGCGCGTGCAGGCCCAGCCAGGCGTCGGCCATCGCGGGATCGAGTCCAACGGCCGCCCGGAACTCCTCCTCGGCCTGCGGATAGGCGCCCATGGTGCAGGCGTCGACCCCGCGCAGCCAGGCCAGTTCGGCCGGGGCGTGCGTGCTGCCCGGCGTGCCGAAATCCATCACGTCCCCCACAAGCCTGCCCCCGTGGTGCGCGGCAACCCCCGCTTCGAGTGCGTGAGTTGCCCATTGCGCCGATGAAATCAGGGCTGCATCGTACCTGCGGTTTCGCACCTTACGTAGGGTGCGACGGGCCCGGTTCGGGGGTGTGTCCCGGGCGTGCCCGGTGACTCTGGGTGAAGGTGGGGGTGATCGGGGGCAGCACGAAGCCCCCGATCACGGGGGAACGACCGGGGGCTTCGTGTGTGCGGCGGCCGGTAAAAGCCCCGCATTGAGAACGTAAGGCCGGTGCGGGCCCCAGGTCAAGCAGGTCGGTGGAGCCCCGGCGGAGCGGAATCCCGGGACCGCTCAGGCCCGGGGGAGTCCGTCGCTCTCGGTGACGGAAGCGGGTGTTCGGGCGGTCGCACTGGTCCCGGAAGACCACTCGTATCCCGTACCGCTCTGGCGTACCAGGGTGTCGGCGAAGGGGCGCGAAGGGTCGTCCGAGAAGTGCGCGAGCTCCGCGCGCTCCCATCCGTCCCAGAAATCGGAAAGTTCACGCCCGTCCCGGTTTCGCCCCCGTCCCCAGGACTTCTCGCGCGGCGTCTCCATCCACAGCAGCCGCGCCAGATGCGGGCGCAGCGCCCGCCGGCCGGCCCCGACTCCCTCGACGAGGAGCACCGGCGCCGGCTCCAGCACCCGCTCCGGGCCGAAGCGGCGCTCCACCCAGTCGTACGGGGCCCAGTGCGCGGGCCGCCCGGCCGCCAGCGGCTCCAGCACCTGCGTCCGCAGTCGCTCCTGCCAGCCGAAGAGCTCCTCGTGGGTGGCCACGTCGTCCAGGTGCAGCACCGGGGCACCGGCCAGGGCTTCCGCCAGCCGCTCGGCGAAGGTGCTCTTCCCGGAGCCGGCGTGCCCGTCGATCCCGACGAGCCGTACCGGGCCGAGGGACGGAGGCAGCGCGGAGAGGTCCCGCGCGAGGGACTCGAGTGACAGGTGTGGCTCCACCCGACCAGCGTAGACAGGGCCGACACGAGGCGCGGCTTCGGCCCGCGGCTGCCGGGAACTGGAAGGGTGAAGCCACCGAAGCACCCACCCACCCTGGGGGAACCTCGCGATGACCGCACCCACGCCGCGCAGGGCCGTACTCGTCGCCGCACTCGTCGTCGCCACTGCGGCCACCGCCGCCACCGTCTCCGGCGGCGGTGCCTCCGCTGCCGCGGCGTCCGCCCCCCGGGGCCCGGGCCGGAATGTCGACAACCGGTTCTGGTTCTCGTACGAGCACTGGCTGGCCGGCGCCCACGAGGGCACCGCCGCCGCGGGAGGCGCCCGCCCCGGCCTGGAGATCAGGACCGCGGCGGGCCGTACCGAGTACGCCGACCCGCACACCGGGAAGAAGAGCGTCTGGGAGTACGCCACCTGGACCTCCCCCGTGCACCGCTCGGCCGTCCCCGCCACGGAGGCCATCGCCTCCTGGAACGCCCGTACCCCCGCCGGGACCTGGATCCAGATCGAACTGCGGGGCACCTACGACGACGGCACCGCCACCCCCTGGTACGTCATGGGCCGCTGGGCCTCCGGGGACGGCGACATCCGCCGCACCTCCCTGGACGGCCAGACCGACGGCCTGTCCACCGTCTGGACCGACACCCTGGCCGTCGACGCCCCGGCGGGCGGCCTGCGCCTCACCGACTGGCAGCTGCGCCTGACCCTGTACCGCAGGCCGGGCGCCGACCGCGGGCCCACCGTGTGGCTGGCCGGGGCCATGGTCTCCGACGTTCCGGACCGGTTCACCGTCCCCGCCTCCACCCCCTCCGGCCAGGCCCACGAGCTGAAGGTCCCGCGCTACTCGCAGGAGGTCCACACCGGGCGGTACCCCGAGTACGACAACGGGGGAGAGGCCTGGTGCAGCCCCACCTCCTCCCAGATGGTCATCGAGTTCTGGGGCCGCAGGGCCGACGCCGGCTCCACGGCGTGGGTCAATCCGCGGTACTCCGACCCCCAGGTGTGCCACGCGGCCCGCTCCACCTACGACGCCGCCTACAAGGGCTGCGGCAACTGGCCCTTCAACGCCGCCTACGCCGCCACCTACCGCACGCTCGCCGGCGTCGTCACCCGCCTCGCCTCCCTCGCCGACCTGGAGACCCTGGTCCGGGTCGGGATCCCGGTCATCACCTCGCAGTCGTTCCGCGCCGAGGAACTCACCGGCGCCGGCTACGGCACCGCCGGCCACCTGATGACCGTCATCGGGTTCACGTCCGCCGGGGACGTCGTCGTCAACGACCCCCACTCGCCCGACAACCCGTCCGTACGCCGTGTCTACAAGCGCCGCGAGTTCGAGAACGTCTGGCTGCGCACCAAGCGCCACAACGCGGCCGGGAAGGTCGTCTCGGGCGCCGGAGGGGTCTGCTACCTCTACGCTCCGGCCGTGCCGGGCCCGGCGCAGATCGTGGCGCTACGGGCGGTCGGGGTGCTCTGACACATGCTTCGAAACTTCGAAACACACCTTTGACCTGGCGGCTCGTATGGGCGGAACATATTGGGGTAAACGGCAGATAAAGGCTTCTCAAGGAGAGGCGGCCAGCCATGACCACCCATTCGAGCATCGAGCACCACCCTGATCTCGCCGAGATGCGCACGCGCTTCGAGCGGGTGACCAGCACTCCCGCTGCGCAAGCTGTGGAGGCGTTGTCACTGGTCACCGGCCTGTACCTGGCGGCCTCGCCGTGGATCGCCGGGTTCAGCACCCTCACCCCGCTGGCTGTCAACAACCTGATCGCCGGCCTGGCGTTCTGCCTGTGCATGGGCGGTCTGGGTTCTGCCTACGAACGCACCCACGCCATGGCGTGGACCGCGGTCGCCCTCGGTGCGTGGACGATCATCGCCCCGTGGGCCATCGCAGGCGAGATGGACACCACCCGCACGGTGGTCAGCAACGTCATCACCGGAGCCGTCGCCCTGTGCCTCGGCCTCGCGATGGCGGGCATGGCCGGCCGCAACCGGGAGGCCCGCCTCTGACCGGGACGCCGTGAGGATCCTCATCGGCCGGGTCCCGGCCGCACTGGTACTCCAGGGCGGCCGGGGCCCGGCGGCGTGACGCGCGCCACCCGTGACCATCGTCTCTACCGCGAAGGCCGCGAACGCTGGCACATTGGACACCATGACCGCCAACAGCGCCGCACCCGACGCCCCCGCCCGAAGCCTCATCCGCACCGGGGGCCCCAAGGACGATTCCTCCTGGCTGGAGCACGTGCTCGGCTGGACGCTCGTCGTGGTGGTGGCCATGTTCGTCACCCAGGTCGGCTGGCTGTAACCCTCCCCGGCCCTCCCTGGCCGCCCCGCACCCGCGCGCCCGTCACGTTCCTCGTGGCGGGCGTTTTCGCGTCCCCCGACGGCGTGCCTGTTTGACGGAAGTGGATCACGCCTGCACTATTCCACTAATCAGATAGTGGAATGAGGTGAAGAGCATGGAATTCCGGGTCGACCGGCGCAGCGGCGTCGCCACCTACCTACAGCTCGTCACCCAGGTCAAACAGGCGCTGCGACTCGGCGTACTGGAGCCCGGCGACAGGCTGCCCACGGCCCGGGAGGTGGTGGAGGCCACCGCGATCAACCCGAACACCGTGCTCAAGGCGTACCGGGAGCTGGAGCGCGAAGGACTCGTCGAACCACGCCCCGGCGCGGGCACCTTCGTACGGCGCTCCCTCTCCCGCCCCGAGGCCGCCGCGGACTCACCGCTGCGCCTCGAACTGTCGGCCTGGATGGCCCGGGCGCGCGAGGCGGGCCTGGACCGCGAGGACATCACGGCGCTGATCACGGCCGCCGTGGACGCAAACTTCAGAGAGGACACCACGTGAGCGACCCGACCGTCGCTACGGCACTGCGGGCGACACGGCTCGGAAGGGCGTTCCGGGGCCGCAGCGCCCTGAGCGACTGCGATCTCGCCCTGCCCGCCGGACGCGTCACCGCACTCGTCGGCCCCAACGGCGCCGGCAAGAGCACCCTGCTCCAGCTCGCGGCCGGCCTGCTGCGCCCCACCAGCGGGGAGATACGGGTCCTCGGCCACGTCCCCGGCTCCCGCGAGGCCCGCGAGCGCACGGCCTTCCTGGCCCAGGAGAAGCCGCTCCACCCGCGGTTCACCGTCGCGGACACCCTGCGCCTGGGCCGCGAGCTCAACCGCGGCTGGGACCAGGCCGTCGCCGAACGCCTCGTACGGGCCGGAGGCATCCCCCTCACCGCGCGCGTCGGCTCCCTCTCCGGCGGAAACCGCACCCGCGTGGCCCTGGCGCTCGCCGTGGGCAAACGAGCCCGACTCCTCCTCCTGGACGAGCCGCTCGCCGACCTCGACCCGGTGGCCCGGCACGACGTCACGGCCCTGCTCATGGCCGAGGCCGCCGAGCGCGGCGTCACCATCGTCATGTCCTCGCACGTCCTGTCCGAGCTGGAGGACGTCTGCGACCACGTCCTGCTCCTCAAGGACGGCGCCGTACGCCTGGCCGGCGACGCCCAGGAACTCTGCGCGGCGCACACCCGCCTCACCGGCCGCTCCGACCCGATGGAAACGGACGGTCTGCCCCGCGCATTCGACCGGAGCGCCGTCGTCCACGCCGTCACCGCCGGACGTCAGGTCACCGCCCTCGTACGCGGCCCCGCCGGAGCGGCCCTCGGGGACGAGGACCGCTGGATCAGCGAAACCCCCTCCCTGGAGGACCTGTTGCTCGCCCACCTGCGCGCTCCGCGCACCGACCGTACGGAGGCAGCCGCGTGAGGGGCGTCCTGTGGCTGGCCTGGCGCCAGCAGCGACTGATGATCACCACCGGCATCGTGCTGCTCGCGGCCACCGCGGCCTGGGCCGCCTACCGGCGCTCCGAGCTGATGACGCTGATCGACGACTACGGCTTCGTCCCCTGCAAGGGCTGGAACGGCGGCTGCGAGAGCCTGGGCTCCCTCCTCGTCCTGGACGCCAGCACCGGCTCGATCCGAGCCCTCGGCACCCTCGGACTCGCCCTCCCCGCCCTCATCGGCGTCTTCTGGGGCGCCCCGCTGCTGGGCCGCGAAATGGAGACCGGAACCTTCAAACTGGCGCTCACCCAGGGCGTCAGCGGCCGCCGCTGGTTCGCCGCCCGCTTCGGCCTCGCCGCGCTGTTCACCGTGCTCGCCGCCGGCGTCGTCGCCGCCCTCGTCGCCTGGTGGTGGGCGCCCGTGTCCAACACCCTGGACGGCCTCTACTGGTACGACGCGTACATATACAACGCCACCGGACCCGCCTCCGTGGCCTGCGCCCTGTTCGGCCTCGCCACCGGTACGGCCGTCGGCCTGCTGGTCCGCCGCACCCTGCCCGCCATGGCCGTGACCTTCGCCGCGATCGGCACCGCGACCCTGCTGACCAGGATGCTGCGGAGCAGCTGGATCGCCCCGGAAATGCGCGTCACCCCGGGCATGACCCCCAAGACGATGGTCGGCAGCGCCTGGTCCACCGGCGAGTTCGGCTACCTCACGCCCGACGGGCGGCAGCACGACATCAACACCCCCGTCTGCCAGACCTCCGGCGAGGAGCTCAGGCAGTGCATGGCGGAGCACGGCTTCGTCGCCCGCTACCACAAGGTCTATCCCAGCAGCGACTTCTGGACCTTCCAGTGGATCGAGACCGCGATCTACCTGGGCGTCGCCGCCGTACTGGTGGCCCTGGTCCTGTTCGTCCTGCGCCGCCCCGCCGCGACGGTCCGGGCTGCGACGGCACGCGCCGCGACGGAACGCGCCGCGCGCGCCGCCACGACCGCCGGAGTCTGAACTCCCTCCACACCACTCACAGGGGACCCCTCATGGCCACGAAGAAGAACCTTCAAGCCGACCGCACCAGCGTCACCCACAAGGTCCGCTACGCGCTGAGCAACCCGACCCGCATCGCCCCGTACGTCCGCCGCGCCGCGCGGGACGCCTGGCTGCGCCACAAGCACCCCGACCACGTGTCCTACTACCGGGCCGTCATGGCCTCCGACACCGGCCGCAACCCCGAGGCCGCCGTCGGCAGCCAGACCCACGACCGCTGGCTTGCCCTGGGCAAGATGCAGTTCGACTACCTGCTGGAACACGGCCTCACACCCGCCCACCGCATGCTCGACATCGGCTGCGGCAACCTGCGGGCGGGCTGGCGCTTCATCGAGCACCTCGACGCCGGCCACTACTACGGCATCGACATCTCGCCCGACATCCTCATCTCCGCCAAGGAGACCCTGACCGGACAGCGGCTGCAGCACAAGCTGCCGCACCTGACCATCACCCGGGACCTCACCCTGGACTTCCTCCCCGACCGCCACTTCGACGTCGTGCACGCCCACAGCGTCTTCTCCCACTCCCCGATCGGGGTCATCGACGAGTGCCTGGCGCACGTGGAGCGCGTACTGGCCCCGGGCGGCTGGTTCGACTTCACCTTCGACCGCACCGAGGGCACCGAACACCAGGTCCTGCGGGAGGACTTCTACTACCGCACCGAGACCCTGGTGGACCTCGCCGCCCGGCACGGCCTCACCGCCCGCTTCATGGACGACTGGGAGCGGCTCGGGCACGGCCAGTCCAAGATCCGCGTCACCGCCGGCTGACCCGCCGCCGACCGGGGAACCGACTGGGAAACCGCCCGGACCGGCGCGTGACACTCACTGCGGCTCGACCCGCCAATGCCGGTCCGGGACCCCCACCAGCCCGTACAGCCACCGTACGGGCGAGCGCGCCGGCAGCAGCACGACCCCCGCCGCCACGGCGAACAGGGCCAGACCCGCCCACCACCCCAGCAGCCGTACCAGGACGCTCGTGCCCAGCGCCCCGGCGAGCGGCAGCACGTACACCCCCGCCCCGCGATCAGCACCGCGAGTACGCGGGGCACCTTGAGGTCCTCGGCCGCCCCGGGCAGCCGCCATCCCTCCACCAGCCAGCCGATCTCGGCCAGCAGCATCGTGCCGATCACGGCCGTGCCGAAGACCAGCAGGGCGAGGAAGGTGCCCGAGGTCGCGAAACCGAGCACGTTGTTGACCGCTCTGTCCGCGGACCAGCCGGCGAAGGCCCGCGGATCAGCGCTCAGCAGCCGCCGGTACCCGGTACGGATCGGCGGCGCGGCTCCTCGTACGGACCCCCTCGCCCCGGACCGAGCGCTCCCACCACTGGAGCTGGCGCCCGGCCGCCACCGCGAAGGTCGCCCCGATGCCGTAGGCCCACAGCGGCGCCGCCTGGACGGGGATCACGAGGCTTCCAGCCGCAGTCCGTTGGTGACGATCACATCGGAGGTGACGAGCGCCTGCTCGGCCGTGACCCGGGTCATGAAGACGAACGGCGGGATCACCGGGGGAGCCGGCAGCCCGTCGGGCCTGAAGGTCACGCACAGCAGTCCCTCGATGCACCCGCTGAACCTCGTCAGGTAGAGGGTCACGTCGCCGCGCAGATCGAGGGACGTGGCGGCGAGCCCGTACTCGTCCCGCCCGTCGCGCGTGCGCAGCCGGTAGTCGCGGAGCGAGGCAGCGCGCATCTTCAGCACGAGCACCTTGAGCGGGCCGTCCACGGTAGGCACGTGCGTGACCCCCGCGAACGCGAAGCCCTGGGGTGCGAACAGCGAGGTGGTGACGGTCGGGGGAGTCCGCGCCGCCGACGGCGGCCCCGCGGCGGGGGCGGCCTGAGCCCGCGGGGCTCCCGTCGCCAGCGCCGCCAGCAGCACCACGGGCAGTACGACGGCCAGCGTCCGCGGACCGGCGCCGTCCAGGCTGGGCACTCCCCTGGGAGCCTCCTCGCCCGCCTCCTCGTCGGGCAGCGGGGTCCAGCCGAAGGCCAGCGCGCTCCCGGCGATGCCGAGCGCCATCCCGACCACGAACCCGCCGAGGTTGGTCGCCACGAAGGAGAGCACCGACAGCAGCAGGGCGTGCAGCGACACGTACACCCGGGCCTGCGGCAGGAACCACAGGAACAGCCCCGCCAGGATCAGCGCGAGGCCGATCCCGATGGCGGCGATCCCGCCGAGTCCCAGGCTCACCAGCACGGTCAGCGGGGAGAGCGGGACCAGCAGCAGCTCGGTCCCGCCCAGCACCAGCAGCAGCCCGCCCCAGAACGGCCGGGTCCGGCGCCAGGCACGCAGCCGGCTCCGGTGCTCCGGCAGCGGGAGCCGCGGCTTCCGGATGCCTAGAAGCACTTCGTGCCGTCCAGGCTGACGCTCAGCTTCAGGCCCTTGAGCCGGAAGTTGCCGCCGGTCGCGGACCAGGCGTGGGACTTCACGCCCACCACCTCGATGTCCCCGGCCTGCAGGCCGAACTTGCCCGGTTCGCCCTTGACCCCGTCCACCTGGTCCAGGGTCGAGGCGTCCCGGCCGATCTGCGCCGTGCCGAAGGTGGCGTCGCCGTTGAGGTCCTCGCCGTCGATCACCAGGCTGGTGGCCGTGACCTCCCCGGCAGGGCCCCCGGCGGTCAGTTTGAAGACCACCGTGCCGAGCGGGGTCCCCACCTCGGCGGCCTGGCAGATGTCGGTGAGGGTGGCCTCGCCGATGCCGAGGAGCGCGACGGGATGCCCCTTGCCGTCGACGGAGCGGTCCGTCTGCACGTAGGAGGCCAGGCCCTTGCTGCTCAGCTTGGAGGAGGAGACCTGGAAACTGGTCCCCGAGACGGCGAAGGAGGCGGCGAGCGCGCCCTGCGCCATGATCATGGCCATGGCGCCGACCGCGACGACCGCGGGCATCGCGACGACGGCCGTCTTCTTCCAGTGGACCCGGCCCTCGCGGGGCCGTCCCGTGCCCTTGCCCATGATGGTGCCTCCCGTACGTCGTCCAGTGCGCAGGGGAAGTGCTGCCAGGGGCTGCCATACTTCAGCCATCCGGTGGCAGTTCGAGGCTAGGGCCGAATTTGAATAATAGTCAACAGCGCGGCACGACCGGGCGTTCGCAGGTCCGCAGGGCCGAACTCATAGCGACCGGACGCAAGTTGTTCGCCGACACCTCGTACGACGCACTGTCCATGGACGACATCGCCAAGCAGGCCGGCGTCGCCAAGGGGCTGATCTACTACTACTTCAAGAGCAAGCGCGGCTACTACCTCGCCATCGTCGAGGACTCCGTCGCCGAGCTCGTCGCCCGCGCCGGCGGAGAGACCGACCTCCCGGCCGCCGAGCGGGTCCGGCGCACCGTCGACGGCTACCTCCACTACGCCGAGCACCACCAGGCCGCCTACCGCACCATCGTCACCGGCGGCGTCGGCTCCGACGCCGAGGTGCTGGCCATCCGCGACGCCGTCCGCGAGGAACTGGTCGCCACCATCGCCGAAGGCGCGTACGGACACCGCACGCTCCCGCCGATCGCCCGGCTCGCGCTCGTCGGCTGGCTCTCCTCGGTCGAGGGGATCACCCTGGAGTGGACCGGCGCCCTCGGTGCGGGCGCGGCCGACCAGCCCGACCGGGACCGGCTCGGGGCCCTCCTGGTGCGCCAGCTGCGCACGACACTGAACGTCATCGAGGAGTTCGTCCCGGAGTGCCCCGCTCCGCCCACCCTCGATGAAGCGGACGAACAGCGACATGATCTTGCGCCGGTGACGGGAGGCCCCTGATCGGGCATACTCGACCCGCCGCAGCCGCTGAGCAGCCCCTTCCGTGATCCGGGAGGGCAGCATCGGCTGTAAGAGCACCGAGATCCGGCGGCGCGTCCCACACCTCACGCGTCGCCGCCGTGCCCGACCAGGGAGGAGAGCGCCGCCATGACTGACCGCGCCCCGCAGCCGGTGGACCGACAGCTGCCCACCGAGGAGTCCCGGGACCTCCTCGCCCTCGTACGCGAGATCGCGCAGCGCGAGATCCGCCCCAAGGCCGCCGAGGAGGAGGACTCCGGGCGGTTCCCGCGCGAGGTCTTCACCCTGCTCTCCGAGGCGGGCCTGCTGGGCCTCCCCTACGCCGGAGAGTTCGGCGGCGGCGAGCAGCCGTACGAGGTCTACCTCCAGGCCCTGGAGGAGCTGGCCGCGGCCCGCCTGACCGTCGGCCTCGGCGTCAGCGTGCACTCCCTGGCCTGCCACGGACTGGCCGGCTACGGCACCAAGGAGCAGCAGGCCGCCCACCTGCCCGACATGCTCGGCGGCGGCCTGCTGGGCGCGTACTGCCTCTCCGAGCCGGCCGCGGGCTCCGACGCCGCCTCGCTGACCACCAAGGCGGTGCGTGACGGCGACGACTGGATCATCACCGGCACCAAGGCGTGGATCACCCACGGCGGAGTCGCCGACTTCTACACCGTCCTGGCCCGCACCGGCGTCGAGGGGCCCAAGGGCATCACGGCCTTCCTGGTCCCCGGGGACGCGGCGGGCCTGACCGCGGCCGTGCCCGAGAAGAAGATGGGCATGAAGGGCTCGCCCACCGCCCAGCTGCACTTCGACGGCGTACGGGTGCCCGACTCGCGCCGCATCGGCGAGGAGGGCCAGGGCTTCACCATCGCCCTGGCGGCACTGGACGCCGGGCGCCTGGGCATCGCCGCGTGCGCCATCGGCGTCGCCCAGGCGGCGCTGGACGAGGCCCTGGCGTACGCGCTGGGCCGCAAGCAGTTCGGGCACCCGATCGCGGACTTCCAGGGGCTGCGCTTCATGCTGGCCGACATGGCCACCAAGATCGAGGCGGGCCGCGCGCTCTACCTCGCGGCGGCCCGGCTGCGGGACGCCGGCAAGCCGTTCTCCCGGCAGGCGGCGATGGCCAAGCTGTTCTGCACGGACGCGGCGATGGCGGTCACCACGGACGCGGTCCAGGTCCTCGGCGGGTACGGCTACACCGCGGACTTCCCGGTCGAGCGGCTGATGCGGGAGGCGAAGGTGCTCCAGATCGTCGAGGGCACCAACCAGATCCAGCGCATGGTCATCGCCCGCCACCTCGCGGGCCCGGAGACGCGCTAGGCCGGCGGGGGCTCCCGGGTCGGCTATCGGTCTGCTCCCGGGTCGGCTCCCGTCTCAGCCTCCGAAGAGCGGGCCGTTAGGCCAGATGGGGGAGGAAGCGATCCGGGACCATTCAGGATCGCGCCGCCCCGGCACGGTCCGGCCGTCCTCGGTCCAGCGGGCGATCAGCGCACTGTAGATGGGCGGATCGGGAAACCGCTGCCGGAGCCCGGGCCCCGACCCCTGCTGAACCGATTCTTCGTAACCGGGCGGCACCTGCCGCCGTCGGCGTCCTGTCCGTGGCATGGAAGTCTCAACCGTGGTCATGCCGGGGCAACGCGGCACGACGCCGACGGGTAATCGCTTCGCGGGCCCGGGGATCCGTTCGAGGGGTACCCGGGGGCGTAGGCGGGGGCGTAAGGGCGGGTGGGGGCTTCGGGGGTCGGGGTCTCGGCGGGGCGGGATCAGGGAGGGTTTGGGGGTTTCCCGTCAGTCCCACTGTCTCCCCGGGTCGGGCCGGTCTGTAAAGGGCGCTCCTCCTTCGTCGTCGCGTCGCTTCGCGATGGCCTTCGGCCACCCTTGACAGACCGTCCCGCCCCGGAAAGACAGGACTGTCGGGAAGCCCCCAAAAGAACGGTCCGCCGGTTCACGATTCAGACCGGGGGAGATCAGGGACCGGCTGCTTGGCTGCCGTGGGCGGGCATGCGCCCGGGCCGATCGGGAGGGAATCCGGGGTCGGTGGGCGCGTCAGATCGCTACACACTTGCTCATTGTCTGGCGACTGCGGGCCGTCTGGGGCTGGGAATAGGCCGCCCACTGGCCGCTGCCGCCTGAGGTGGTCTGGCGGCGATCAGACCGTCATGGGCTGGACATAAGCCGCCCCAGACCGTCAGTTGACGCTCTTGGAGGGCGTCTGCGGGCGGTCGCGGGCACGAAAGTGCTCTGGCGGAGTGTGGTGCCGGACTTTTGGGTCTCTCACTCCGGGAAGTGATCGATTGGCTCTCAACTCGCCGCCAAATAGGGACAGACTGCCCGCAGGCGCGTGATGGAGACGTGTGTGCCGGCCGTGGGCGGCTTATGTCCAGCCCCAGACGGGCGCCGGACGCCATGGGTGAGAAGTGTGTAGCGATCTGATGCGCCCACCGACCCCGCATCCCCTCGCTATGGGCCCGGGCTCAGACGCCGCCCCAGGGGCCGGGGAGCCGGTCCCTGATGGCCCCTACTCATTCATGGAACCGGTGGACCGTTCTTTTGGGGGCTTCCCGACAGTCCTGTCTTTCCGGGGCGGGGTGGCCTGTCAAGGGTGGCCGAAGGCCATCGCGAAGCGACGCGACGACGAAGGAGGAGCGCCCTTTACAGACCGGCCCGACCCGGGGAGACAGTGGGACTGACGGGAAACCCCAAACCCTCCCTGATCCCGCCCCGCTGAGACCCCGACCCCCGAAGCCCCCCCGCATCCCTGATCCCTCCCGCGCGGCTCCCCCCCCCGAAGCCCCCGCCCCACATCCCCCCCACATCCCCCCCGCAGCCCCCGCCCAACCGTGCCGCCCTGTCAGGTTGTGCCAGAAGTCTGGCCCCCGATCGGGATTCTGACGTACCGTCATATCCGCTCGAGCCATGCCGCCGCGGTACCCCGACCTGCCCCCGACCAGCCCCGACCTGTCCCGGAGGTTCGCCATGCCCGCCGATCGGCCCGTCGCCCTTGACGAGTACCCCATCCACCAGGCACCGCTGTCGATGAAGCACCTCGTCAGCGGTGACCGCAACGCCTACGACCGCTGCATCTTCCACGTCTTCGACCACGCCGGCCGCGCCGTCCTCATCCTCGGTCTCGGGGTCTACCCCAACGCCGGGGTCATCGACGCCTACGCCACCCTCCGCGTCGGGGACGAACTGCTCGCCGTCCGGGCCTCCGACGCCCTCACCGACGACCGCATGAACCTCTCCGTCGGCCCGCTCTCCGTTACCGTCGACGTCCCGCTCCGGCAGCTGACCCTGCGCTGCGCCGCCGACCCCGCCGACCCGGACGGGCTCTCGTACGACGTCACCTGGACCGCCGAGTTCCCCGCCGTCTGGGAGCCCCACCACATCCAGCGGCGCGGCGACCGCCTCATGCTGGAAGGCCGCCGGTTCGTCCAGGCCGGCAACGTGACCGGCACCATCCGGGCCAAGGGGGAGGAGTTCACCCTCACACCAGGGGAGTGGACCGGTACCCGCGACCGCAGTTGGGGCGTGCGCCCGATCCCCGGTGAGGACGGCGGCCGGGCCGCCGAGGAGTACCGCCCCGAGGGCTTCCACTGGCTCTGGATACCGGTCCGCTTCGAGGACCGGTTCGTCATGGTCATCGCGCAGGAGGACGCCGACGGACACCGCACCCTGAGCGAGGCCCTCCAGGTCTTCCCCGAGGGCAGCGGCCGCCACGACGTGCAACTCGGCTGGCCGCACACCGAGATCCGCTACCGGCCCGGCACCAGGCACCCCGAGAGCGCCGTCGTCCACCTCACCGACCCGGCCCGCAAGCCCCTCGAACTCGGCGTGCAGATCCTGAACTCCTCCCCGCTCGCCGTCGGCGCCGGCTACCCGCCCGCCGCCGACTGGCAGCACGGCACCTGGCAGGGACGGGGCTGGGCCGACCGCCGCGTCTACGACCTCTCCGATCCCGCCGCCCACCCCATGGCCGCCTTCGGGGTCACCGACCACTCGGCCCGCTTCACCCTCGACGGACAGGTCGGTCACGGCATCTTCGAGCACGGCAGCTTCGGCCGCCACGACCCCAGCGGCTTCGCCGACTACTCCTCCGTAGCCCAGTAAGCCCGCCAAGCCCAGTCGGACCCGTAGGAAAGGGGCTCATCCATGGCCACCGCACCACGTCCGCGCACCTCCACCCGGGAACCCGAGGAGCTCGGCCGGCGCCTCGCCGCCTGGCTGGACACCAAACTTCCCGGCGCGAAGGTCACCAACGTCTCCGTCCCCGGGTCCAACGGCATGTCCAGCGAGACCCTGCTCTTCGACATAGACCACCCCGACACCCCGCTCCGCGCCTGTGCGTTGAGGCTTGCCGCCGACCCGGCCGCCTACACCGTCTTCCCGACGTACGACATGCCGCGCCAGCACCGAGTGATGAGCCTGGTCGCCGAGCACACGGACCTGCCCGTCCCGCGCGTGCAGTGGCTGGAGGAGGACCCGGGGCCGCTCGGGGCGCCGTTCTTCGTGATGGCCCGCGCCGAGGGGCGGGTGCCGCCCGACGTCATGCCGTACACCTACGAGGGCAACTGGCTGCACGCCGCCACCGACGCCGAGCGCGCCGCGCTCCAGGAGGCGAGCATTTCCCTGCTGGCCCGCCTGCACGACCAGTTCCCGGGCAAGGAGGCCGAGTTCCTGCTCCCCGAAGGCACGGGCAGCCCGCTGCGCCGGCACGTGGACGCCCAACGCGCCTACTACTCCTGGGTGGTGGGCGGACTCGCCCCGTCCCCGCTCATCGAGCGGGCGTTCGCGCGCCTGGAGGAGCTGTGGCCGCGGGACGAGGGCCCGGCGGTTCTCAACTGGGGGGACGCCCGCATCGGCAACGTCATCTACGACGGCTTCACGCCGGCGGCCGTCCTGGACTGGGAGATGGCGGCGTACGCCCCGCGCGAGGTGGACCTCGGCTGGACCGTCTACCTCCACCGGTTCTTCCAGGACCTCACCGTCGGCTTCGGCCAGCCCGGACTGCCGGACTTCCTGCGCCGCGAGGACCTGGAGCGCCGCTACGCGGAACTCACCGGGCACACCCCGCGCGACATGGAGTTCCACACGCTCTACGCGGCGCTGCGGCACGGGATCGTGATGCTGCGCATCGCCTACCGGCAGGCGCACTTCGGTGAGGTCGAGATCCCGGCGGATCCGGACAGCCTGATCCTGCACCACGCCAGTCTGGCCGCCATGGTGCAGGGAACGTACTGGTAAGAGGCCTGGCAGACGTCAGGGCAGGAGCCCTGGCAGGAGCCCGGCAGCAGTCGGGTCAGGCCGCCTGCGCGTGCTCCCGGCGCGTCTGCGGCAGCAGCGGGCCCATCACGCGCACCGGACGCGAGCCCGGACCGCCGACGTGCGAGAAGGGCTGCGTCCGCCAGTCGAGCCCCTGCGGCAGGTTCATCAGGATCACGGGCTCCAGTTCCTGCACCTCCACCGGCTGGATCATGCCGACGGTGGGCAGCGCGTCGCCGACGGGGCGCCCGGTGCCCGCGCACACCGTGAGCCCGAAGGGGTTCCACGGGGTCAGGCAGAGGGCGTGCTGCGGCAGGTACTCCTCGTCGGCGACGAGGGCGATCGACTGGCCGCAGTCGGGGCAGACCGCGTGGTGGATGTCGAAACCCTCGCTGTCGTCGAGGTATTCGCCGTCTTCGGCGTACGCGCCGTCTCCGGGATCGAGCGGTTCCAGGGGCTCCGGTTCGGTGCGACCGGCGCGCTTGGTGTTCAGCATGGATGTACTCCCCCTTGGGTGGGCCGGGCGGGCAGGTTCTTCGGCCTCGGCCACAGCAAGCACTTCCCGTCGCGCGGCACGAGTAACCACAACAGCCCGCCGGACGCCCGCATACGCTTGTGGCCTTGGTCACATGCCCGGCGCAGATGCCTCCAGTGGGCGGACAGCACTGTGCCTGGAGAGCCCTTGGGCCTTAGGTTGAGCGGCTATGAGCGCAATGGAGGAGCTGGACCGCCAGATCGTGGATCTGCTCGTGCGGGACGGGCGGATGAGTTACACGGATCTGGGCAAGGCCACCGGACTGTCCACGTCGGCGGTCCATCAGCGAGTACGCCGGCTGGAACAGCGCGGTGTGATCCGCGGCTACGCGGCCGTGGTCGACCCCGAGGCCGTCGGCCTGCCGCTGACCGCCTTCATCTCGGTCAAGCCGTTCGACCCGAGCGCCCCGGACGACATCGCCGACCGGCTCGCCGGCGTGCCCGAGATCGAGGCATGCCACAGCGTCGCGGGCGACGAGAACTACATCCTCAAGGTCCGCGTCGCGACCCCCCTGGAGCTCGAAGACCTCCTGGGCCGCCTGCGCGCCCTCGCGCACGTCTCGACGCGCACGACGGTGGTCCTGTCCACCCCGTACGAGGCACGCCCGCCCCGCGTCTAGGTCGTGTCGTCAAAGTCCCGTCTGGCTGGCGGGGCCTGGCACGCACGCTCGCCGCGTTGTCGTCGGTCGTCGATGCTCCGCATGGACTCCCTCCTCCGCCTTGCGATCGCACGCACCAGGCCCCGCCAGCCCCGCCCTTCGGGCGGCCGGCGCTACTTTGACGACACTCCCTAGCGGGACCGAAGGGACCCGGCGGTCGGGCGGGGCCCGGCGACGCGCGAGACTGGTCCGCATGACTGACCGCACCGCCCACTCCGCCGACGCCGCCGGAGCACCGACCAGGACCGTCCTCCTCCGCGGGGGCGAGGTACACAGCCCCGCAGACCCCTTCGCCACGGCGATGGTGGTCGAGCGCGGTCACATCGCCTGGGTCGGCTCCGAGGGCGCGGCCGACGCCTTCGCGCAGGGCGTGGACGAGGTCGTCGACCTCGGAGGGGCGCTCGTCACGCCCGCCTTCACCGACGCCCACGTCCACACCACCTCCGCCGGCCTCGCGCTCACCGGGCTGGACCTCTCCGCCGCGCCGTCCCTGACCGCCGCGCTGGACCTCGTACGCGCCTACGCCGCGAGCCGTCCCGCCGACCGGGTGCTCCTCGGGCACGGCTGGGACGCCGCGCGCTGGCCCGAGCGGCGCGCCCCGCGCCGTGCCGAGCTCGACGCAGCGGCGGGGGGCAGGCCGCTCTACCTCAGCCGCATCGACGTGCACTCGGCGGTGGTCACCACGGCCCTGCTGGACCTCGTACCCGGCGTGACCCCGGACGGCGACCAGCCGCTGACCCGTGACGCCCACCACGCCGTGCGCGCCGCCGCCCTGGCGGCCGTCACCCCCGCCCAGCGCGCCGAGGCCCAGCGGGCCGCCCTGGACCGGGCCGCCTCGCTCGGCATCGGTTCCGTGCACGAGTGCGGCGGGCCCGGGATCTCCTCCGCCGAGGACTTCGCCGCCCTGCTGGCGCTGGCGGCGGAGCGGCCCGGGCCGCGCGTCTTCGGGTACTGGGCGGACCGGGACCTCGACCAGGCCAAGGCGCTCGGCGCGGTCGGCGCGGCCGGGGACCTGTTCGTCGACGGGGCCCTCGGCTCGCACACCGCGTGCCTGCACGCCCCGTACGCCGACGCCCCGCACACCGGTACCGGCTACCTCGACGCGCGCGCGGTCGCGGAGCACGTCGCCGCCTGCACCGAGGCGGGCCTCCAGGCCGGGTTCCACGCCATCGGCGACGCCGCCATCACCGCCGTCGTGGAGGGTGTCCGCGCCGCCGCCGAGAAGGTCGGCCTGGCCCGGGTCCGCGCCGCCCGGCACCGCGTCGAGCACGCCGAGATGATGACCCCCGCCACCATCGCCGCCTTCGCGGAGCTGGGCCTGACCGCGTCCGTGCAGCCCGCCTTCGACGCGGCCTGGGGCGGCGAGGACGGCATGTACGCCGACCGGCTGGGCGCCGAGCGGGCTCGCACCCTGAACCCGTACGCGGCCCTGCTCAAGGCCGGTGTCCCGCTGGCCTTCGGCTCGGACGCGCCCGTCACCCCGCTCGACCCGTGGGGCACCGTCCGGGCGGCCGCCTTCCACCGCACCCCCGAGCACCGCATCTCCGTCCGGGCCGCCTTCACCGCCCACACCCGGGGCGGCTGGCGGGCGCTGGGCCGCGACGACGCGGGGGTCCTGGTCCCCGGCGCCCCGGCCGACTACGCCGTCTGGCAGACCGCCGAACTGGTCGTCCAGGCCCCCGACGACCGGGTCGCCCGCTGGTCCACCGACCCCCGCTCCGGGACCCCCGGACTGCCCGATCTGACCCCCGGCGCCGAGCTCCCGGTGTGCCTGGCGACCGTGGTCGGCGGGCGGGAGGTATTCGTACGCCCACAGGGGTGATCCGGCGAGCCTCGGTTCGGTGCGGGCGCCCGGACCCGGATAGGTTCGGCCGGGTCCACCACAGGACGTCCGTGCCGGACGGATCCGTCTGCTCAGCGCGCCCGCGCCTCGGGGGCGAGGGAAGGTTTCGCCGGTGGGGGCACCCCCAGCGCTACCGGGGGAGGGTGGCCCCAGTTCGGGGCCCGGCGGTCCAGTAGACAACGGTCACGGCGGCCCGCAGCCAGCGGGAGTCCGACCGGCCCGAAGGACCGCGGGCCCCGATCACTGTTCTAAAGTCATTGACTGCGACCAGACCTACAGGACGTGCAAGAGCACAAAAGGGGACTCAGTGAGCGACGGCGGACAGCGGACCTACGGGCCGCTCGGTACGGCCTTGGTGATCATTCCGACCTACAACGAGGCGGAGAACATCGGGCTGATCGTCGGCCGCGTCCGCGCGGCGGTGCCCGAGGCCCACATCCTGGTCGCCGACGACAACAGCCCGGACGGCACCGGCAAGCTCGCCGACGAGCTGGCGGTGGGCGACGACCACGTGCACGTCCTGCACCGCAAGGGCAAGGAGGGCCTCGGAGCCGCCTACCTGGCCGGCTTCGTCTGGGCCCTGGAGGCCGGCTACGGCGTGATCGTCGAGATGGACGCCGACGGCTCCCACCAGCCGGAGGAGCTGCCGCGCCTGCTCACCGCGCTGACCGGCGCCGACCTGGTGCTGGGCTCCCGCTGGGTGCCGGGCGGCCGCGTCGTCAACTGGCCCAAGAGCCGCGAGATCCTCTCGCGCGGCGGTTCCACGTACTCCCGGCTGATGCTGAACGTCCCGATCCGCGACGTGACCGGCGGCTACCGGGCCTTCCGCCGCGAGACCCTGGAGGGCCTGGGGCTGGACGAGGTGGCCTCCGCGGGCTACTGCTTCCAGGTCGACCTGGCCCGCAGGGCCGTGCAGAAGGGTTTCCGCGTCGTGGAGGTCCCGATCACCTTCGTCGAGCGCGAGTTCGGCGACAGCAAGATGAGCAAGGACATCGTGGTGGAGGCCCTGTGGCGGGTCACCCAGTGGGGCCTCAAGGCCCAGGCGGCCAAGCTGCTCCCCGGCAAGGCCTCCAAGGCCGCCCCCAAGGCCGCGCCCAAGGACACCGACAAGGCCTGACCGGCCGGACACCCCTTAGGGGATGTCCGGTACCTCCGGCTGAGGCTGCTTTTACGCAGACCCAGGCACACTGGAGGGTATGACGACCGGCGTTCCCACTACCCCGACGGCCCCCCGGCAGCGGCGCTCACCCGCCCGTACGTTCCTCCCCCTGGCGGTCGCCGCCTGGCTGATCCTGGAGATCTGGCTGCTCGGCCTGGTCGCGGGCGCAGCCGGCGGGCTCACCGTCGCCGCGCTGCTCGCGGGCGGGATGGTTCTGGGCGTGGTGGTCATCAAGCGCGCGGGGCGCCGTGCCTTCAAGAACCTGACCGACACCTTCCAGCAGGCGCAGCAGGGCGTGCAGCCCACCCCGCAGCAGCCCGGCCGGGGCAATGGCCTCACCATGCTGGCGGGCCTGCTCCTGATCGTGCCGGGCCTGCTCTCCGACGTGGCGGGCCTGCTCTGTCTGCTTCCGCCCGTCCGCGCGTGGATCGGCCGCCGTGCGGCCCGCTCGCTGGAGCGGAAGATGGCCTCGGCCCCCGCCGGGACCTTCGGCGACGCCTTCCAGCAGGCCCGCATCCACTACCCCGACGGCAAGGTCGTCCAGGGCGAGGTCATCCGGGAGGACCGGCCCGGGCAGCCGCAGGGGCCGGACACGGGCTATCGCCCGCCGCTCGCCCCGTAGCCCCGGAACGACAAAACAGCCGAGGGGCCCCGCCACACGGTGTGTGGCGGGGCCCCTCGGCTGTTGTCTCGTCCGGCTGTCAGGCGGACTTGCGGCTGTCCCGCGGATGCACGGCAATGTTCATGGCGCCGGAACGAAGGACCGCCAGCCTCTCGGCCAGCACTTCCTCCAGCTCCTCGCGGGTGCGCCGCTCCATGAGCATGTCCCAGTGCGTTCGCGCAGGCTTGCCCTTCTTCTCTTCGGGCCCGTCCCCGTCCACCAGGAGTGCCATGGCGCCGCACGCCTTGCACTCCCACTCCGGCGGAATGTCTGCCTCAACCGAGAACGGCATCTCAAATCGATGTCCGTTCTGGCATGCGTACTCCACCGCCTGGCGCGGGGCCAGATCGATGCCGCGGTCCGTCTCGTAGCTGGTAACCACGAGGCGCGTACCGCGGAGAGCTCGCTCACTCATGAATCGTGCCTCCCGGGCTTGTCGCCCACAGGACAGGTGTCGCTGTCGTCGTCATCCGGTCAACGTCCGGTCGGCGGTATAGATTCCCGCTCCGGGTCACGCGTCGCCCGTCGTGCCGCCCCTTGTTGTACCCACCAATGCCCGTTTTGTCACATCTGGCAGCAGATGTCACCCAACGTCTACACTTCTTTAGCGCGCAGTAACGGTCCGCCTGGCAGGCCAAAGGCGTACACTACCGGCCCTTGGCTTCAACGTCTAAATCCGTTCGGAATTCGTTCGTGGATCCGGGCCGTGCGCACTCGCGGATCCGCTCTCAGACCCGTTCAGGTACAGGATTGCCTGCCGCCTCCACCGCGCGCCGCACCGGCACTCTGGCCAGCAGCACGAATCCCAGTGCGAAGAAGACCACCAGCGAGATGATCGCGTCCCGGTAGCTGCCCGTGACCTGGTACGTGAGGCCGAAGACGAGGGGCCCCACCCAGCTCAGCCCGCGGTCGCTCATCTCGTACGCCGAGAAGTACTCGGCCTCCTTGCCCGCCGGCACCAGGTGCGAGAACAGCGAGCGCGACAGCGCCTGGCTGCCGCCCAGCACCAGCCCGATCATCGCCGCGAGTGCGAAGAACCACACCGGTGTCCGGGCCGGCAGGAAGTATCCGGCCGCCAGCGTCACCGCCCAGGCGGCCAGCGAGCCCAGGATCGTCCGCTTGGCGCCGTAGATCCGGGCCAGCCGCCCCATCCCCAGCGCGCCCGCCACCGCCAGGACCTGCACGAGCAGCACCGCCCCGATCAGGGTGGACTGCTCCAGCTCCAGCTCCTCCGAGCCGTAGATCGAGGCCTGCGAGATCACCGTCTGCACGCCGTCGTTGTAGATCAGGTACGCCAGCAGGAACGACAGGGTCAGCGGATAGCGCCGCATGTCCTTCAAGGTGGCGACGAGCTGCTTCCAGCCGCTGACGGCCGGGCCCGCCCCGGGCTCGCGGACCACGGCCCGGTCCCGCAGCCGGCGCAGCGGGATCAGCGCGAAGGCCCCCCACCACAGGCCCGCCGAGGCCAGACAGATCCGTACCGCCTCGCCCTCGGAGAGGCCGAAGGAGTCGTGGCCCGTGTAGAGCACCAGATTCATGACGAGCATCAGGGAGCCCGCGGTGTAGCCGAAGGCCCAGCCCCGCGAGGACACCGTGTCCCGCTCGTCCGGCGTGGAGATCTGCGGCAGATAGGCGTTGTACAGCACCATCGAGACGGACAGTGCGGCGTTCGCCGCGACCAGCAGCAGCCCGCCCAGCAGGTAGCGCTCGCCGCCCAGGAAGTACATCCCGGCCGTCGCCGCGGCGCCCGTGTACGCGGCCACCGCCAGCAGTGGCTTCTTGCGCCCGGTCCGGTCGGCGACGGCGCCCACCAGCGGCATGAGCACGACCGCCAGGATCACCGAGGCCGAGACCGAGTAGGCGAAGAAGGAACCGGCCCGCACCGGGATGCCCAGCGGGTGCACGAAGCCCTCGGCGTCCGCGGCGGCCTTGGCCACCGAGGTCAGATAGGGCCCGAGGAACACCGTGAGCACGCTCGCCGAGTACACCGAGACCGCGAAGTCGTAGAAGTACCAGCCCCGCTGCTCGCGCTTGCGCGCGGCCGCCGTCACCGCCGCCGGTCTGCCGTCCTCGGCCCCCGGTTCCGCTTCGGCGGTCTTGCCGCCGTCTCGCCCACTCATGGAGTGCCCCCTCGCTGGTCCCCGTGGCGCGCGGCCCCCCGGAGTCCGCGCGGAGACCCGCGGCCTTGTCAGGCCCAGGCCCCGCGCCGGTCCAGCACCGCGCGCAAGATGTCGATCCGGTCGGTCATGATGCCATCGACTCCCAGGTCGAGGAGAGACTCCATACGTTCCGGTTCGTTCACGGTCCAGACGTGCACCTGCAGGCCCCGCTCGTGCGCGGTCCGTACGAAGCGCCGGTCGACCACGCGGATGCCCGCCTGGGTCTCCGGAACCTGGGCCGCCACCGCCCCGACGCGCAGCGCCGCGGGGATCGCGTACGAGCGCAGCCGCAGGCCGAGCACCCCGCGCATGCCGTACGAGGTCGCCAGCCGGGGGCCGGCGATCTTCTGCGCCCGGGCCACCCGGCTCTCGGAGAAGGAGCCCACGCAGACCCGGTCCCAGACCCCGGCCCGCGCGATCAGGTTCACCAGCGGGTGCAGCGCGGACTCGGCCTTGATGTCGATGTTCCAGCGGGCGTCCGGGAACTCCTCCAGCAGGTCCTCGAAGAGGGCCAGCGGCTCGGTGCCCCCGACCCGCGCCTCGCGGATCCGCTTCCACGGCAGCTCGGCGATCCTGCCCTGTCCGTCGGTGACCCGGTCCAGGGTGGAGTCGTGGAAGGCGACGAGCTTCCCGTCGGCCGTGGCGTGCACATCGGTCTCGAAGTACCGGTAGCCCGCTTCGGCGGCCCGCCGGAAGGCGACGGCGGTGTTCTCCAGCCCGTCCGCGGCCCCTCCCCGGTGTGCGAAGGGGATCGGGGCCGGGTGGTCCAGATACGGATGGCGAAGGCGTACATGCGTCACGGCCGCAGTATCCCCCGGGGCGAGGGGTGATGGTGGTCCGCAAGGTGAACGGGGGACGAGCGCGCCCCCTCCGCGCAGGCCCCCTGGTGCAGGTGGACCGGCGCGTGACAGTCTGTCTGCGCAGACTTCAATCCAATCCCGGCCTCCGGCGCGCCCAGTCGAGGCCAATTCGACGAAGGTGGACCGGACGCAATGGCCGAATGGACCTCAGCGGTCGGTGCCGCGCAGCTCGCCCGTCTGATCGGCTCCCAGCAGGACCGTCCCGCCGCGTCCGGCTCCCGCAAACTGCCCGCGTACCGCACGCTCGCCGACGGGATCCGCCTCCTCGTCCTCGAAGGCCGCGTTCCGGTCGCCGCCCGGCTGCCCGCCGAGCGCGAGCTGGCCGCCGCCCTCTCCGTCAGCCGCACCACCGTCGCCGCCGCGTACGAGGCCCTGCGCGCGGAGGGGTTCCTGGAGTCCCGCCGGGGTGCCGGCAGCTGGACCTCCGTACCGGCCGGGAACCCGCTGCCCGCCCGCGGGCTGGAACCGCTGCCGCCCGAGTCCCTCGGCTCCATGATCGACCTCGGGTGCGCCGCCCTGCCCGCCCCCGAGCCGTGGCTCACCAAGGCGGTCCAGGGCGCCCTGGAGGAGCTGCCGCCGTACGCGCACACCCACGGCGACTACCCGGCGGGCCTGCCGGCACTGCGCCGGATGCTCGCCGACCGCTACACCGAGGCGGGCATCCCCACGATGCCCGAGCAGATCATGGTGACCACCGGCGCGATGGGCGCGATCGACGCCATCTGCAGCCTGTTCGCCGGGCGCGGGGAGCGGATCGCCGTCGAGTCGCCCTCCTACGCGAACATCCTCCAGCTCATGCGCGCGGCCGGGGTGCGCCTGGTACCCGTCGCGATGGCCGACGGGCTGGCCGGCTGGGACATGGACGTCTGGCGGCAGGTGCTGCGCGACTCCGCCCCCCGCCTCGCCTACGTCGTGGCCGACTTCCACAACCCGACCGGAGCCCTGGCTTCCGAGGAGCAGCGCCGGGCCATGGTCGAGGCCGCCCGGTCCGCGGGCACCGTCCTGGTGGTCGACGAGACCATGCTGGAACTCCGGCTCGACCCGGACATGGAGATGCCCCGCCAGGTCTGCTCCTTCGACCCGTCGGGCAGCACGGTGATCACCGTGGGCTCCGCCAGCAAGGCCTTCTGGGCGGGCATGCGCATCGGCTGGGTCCGCGCGGCCCCCGACGTGATCCGGAGCCTGGTCGCCGCCCGCGCCTACGCCGACCTCGGCACGCCGGTGCTGGAGCAGCTCGCGGTGAACTGGCTGATGCGGACCGGGGGCTGGCAGGAGGCCGTCGGGATCCGCCAGGAGCAGGCCAGGGAGAACCGGGACGCGCTGGTCGCGGCGGTGCGCCGGGAGCTGCCGGACTGGGAGTTCGAGGTTCCGAAGGGCGGGCTGACGCTGTGGGCCCGGGCGGGCGGGCTGTCGGGCTCGCGGCTGGCCGAGGTCGGGGAGCGGGTCGGCGTACGGGTCCCCTCGGGGCCCCGGTTCGGCGTGGACGGAGCCTTCGAGGGCTATGTCCGGCTGCCGTTCACCGTGGGCGGGCCGGTGGCCGAGGAGGCCGCCTCCCGGCTGTCGGCGGCCGCGGCCCTGGTCGGCACGGGTGCGGGCGGCAGCGGCGCCGAGCCCCCGCGCACGTTCGTGGCGTAACGGCGCTCAGGGGGACGGCGCCTCGACGGCCGGGCCCTGGGCCTGGGCCGGGGGCTGGCCCTGGATCCGCTTGGCCGGGGTGACGTCGCCCTGCCGTTCGGGCAGCAGCTCCAGCACGGCCCGGCGGAACGCCGGGTGGGCGTCGTCGTCGTACGGGTCCGGGGTGGCGGGCACCTGGAGCCGGTGCACGGGTCCCGAGCCGAGCCTGGCGTATCCCCGGCCCGGCGGGACCTGGGCCGGCGGGGTGGTGTGCGGCGGCAGCCCCAGGACGTCGGCGACCTGCTGGATGGCGGCGGGGCCGAGCACGACGCGGGCGCGGGTGTGCTGCCAGACGGCGTCGTGGAGCAGTTCCAGGTGATCGAACTGTTCGGCCACCACCACGGTGATGTGCGCGGCCCGCCCGTGCCGCAGCGGCACCTGGAGCTGGGCCAGCGGGTCGGGTCCGCCCTCGGCGGCCGCGAGGTGCGCCAGCACGCTGGGCCGGTCCAGCAGGATCCACAGGGGGCGGCGGGTGTCCTCGGGCGCCTGGCGGCCGGCCTCGCGGGCCCGGTGGGTGGCGATGAGGCGCCGCTCGGTCTCCGTCGCGGCCCACTCCAGGGTGGCCAGTGCCCCGACCGGCCCGCATTCCACGGCGAGGACGCCGCTGCGGCCGGACAGGCAGGCGTACTCGCCGCTGCCGCCGCCCTCGACGATCAGTACGTCGCCGCCGTGCCGCAGGGCCTGGAGGGCGATGGAGCGCAGCAGGGTGGAGGTGCCGCTGCCGGGCTGGCCGACGGCCAGCAGGTGGGGCTCGGTGGAGCGGGGACCGGTGCGCCAGACGACCGGCGGCACGTCCCGGGGCTCGTCGCCCTCCAGGACGGGCAGGGTGCGCTGGACGCTTCCGGCGTCGGTGAAACCGAGGACGGTCTCGCCGGGGGAGGTGACGAACGGCTGGACGGCGATGCCCGTCGGCAGCGCCGCCAGCACACTCAGGTCGAGCTGGTTGCCCTCCTCGTCCCAGTCGAAGAGATACTCCCGTCCGCGCCCGGACTTGGCGTGCAGCAATGCCTCGATCCGGGCCCGTGAGGCGGCCTCGCCATCGGTGAAGTAGGCCGGGTAGCGGATGTGGAGCCGGGTGACGCGGCCCGCCTCGTCGAACTCGTAGCCGCTGAAGGCCTTGTCCCAGTCCCCGCCGTGGGCGAAGAGCGGGCTCGGGTCCTCCGGGGTGGAGAAGTACGGCACGAGTGCTTCGTAGAGGGAGCCGAGCCGTTCGGTCTCGGCATCGCTGGGCCCGGTCTTCACCGGGGTGCGGTCGCGTCCCTGCCAGGCAGCCGCCGCCATGAGGGTGATCAGGGCGAGGAGCGGACCGTAGGGGACGAGTGCGACCACGAGGACGCAGGCGGCTCCCAGGAACAGCGCGGGACCACGCTTGTCCTTGGGGGTTTCGGACCATTTGCGCCGCCCGGCCGAGGCCAGGACGCGCAGGCCGCGTCCGATGGTGAGGAGCGGATGGAGGACGTCCGTGGCGCTGTCGGCGGCCGTGCGAGCGAGGTCGCGGCCCCGTGCCAGCGACGTGGAGCCGCTGTTGAGGATGCGGGGAAGTGGGCGCCGGGCCACGGGCGTCTCCTGGAGTTGTGGGTGTTCGGGTGCTTCGGGTGGGGCTGGGTGTCGCCGTGCCTCGGCCGGGCTAGAGCTTGATCCCGCCGAGAAGGCTCGCGAGGCTCGCGGTGCTCGCGGTGATGCTCGGAGCGATGGCGGAGCCGGCGAGGAAGAAGCCGAACAGGGAGCAGACGAACGCGTGGGTCAGCTTCATCCCGTCCTTCTTGAAGAACAGGAAGCAGATGATGCCGAGCAGGACGACGCCTGAGATGGACAGGACCATGAGGGGTTCTCCTGGTGGGTGGGGACAGTCACCATCAGTTCTTCCAGGCTCACAGGAAGTATCAATGCGACAAAAGGTGCATACGAGTGAATCCAGGAGTTTTTCACTGGACCGGGTCACTCCGGCTGGCGCGTCCGGCACGAAGGGGGGCAAGGGTGATCATTGCCTCGGCCTGGCCCCGACATGTGCAGGTCCGGGCGCTACCCTGACGATTCACCCGTACGGACGCAGTGCCGTGCACCCCCCTGCCCGCCCGGCCCGGGGACTGTCCACCGGGGCGGGCCATACCAGCAGCGAGTGAAAGGCGGTACGAACGATGAGCGAGCACACCGAAGGCGGCTCCGGTTCCCAGGACGTCCCCGACGAGGACGTCATCGAACTGGCCACCAAGATCTTCGACCTCGCCCGTCAGGGCGAGACCGAGACGCTCGCCGCGTACCTCGACGCCGGAGTACCGGCGAACCTCACCAACGACCGCGGCGACACCCTCGTCATGCTGGCCGCCTACCACGGCCACGCCGACGCCGTCACGGCCCTGCTTGCCCGCGGCGCCGAGGCCGACCGGGCCAACGACCGCGGCCAGACCCCGCTCGCCGGAGCCGTCTTCAAGGGCGAGGAGGCCGTCATCCGGGCCCTGCTCGCCGGAGGGGCCGATCCGACGGCCGGAACCCCGTCCGCCGTGGACACGGCGCGCATGTTCGCCAAGGCCGACCTGCTGGAACTCTTCGGAGCCGAGTAATCCGCTTTTTTGCCGGGATCTGCCCGGGCCCGGCCGGTTCCCGACCTCACAGGTTGGTCACGGCGGCCGTAAATGTGGTCGCGGCGCACAAACCGGCTGGGTCATCATGGCGACGGATTCGATTCGCGAACATGACGGACGGGCAGGAGCGGGCTGGACACGAAGGGTGTCCACACCCACCCCCTGCCGCACCGGCCGCCATGGTGGCGAAGCACCGACGAGAGTGAGAAGGCAATGGTCTACATCGAGCGGAACCTGACGGCGAACGTCCTCACATGCTGTTACGCGGCCCTGTGAATCCCGATTCCCGGTTGCGTCCCCAGCTTGATTTGAGGCCATTCCCATGTTCGAACCAGTCATAGCGCCGAGCGGCACGCTGCTCGGGCTGCTCCAGCGGGGCCGTGGCGACGGCACGCTGCACGCCCTCGCGGCGCCCAGGGCGGAGGCTCTGGAGGCCCTCGACCAGTGCGTGCTCCGCGACCCGCGCCAGGACTGGCAGGTCGAGAACCGCTCCTTGTACTACGCCCGGCTGTACCTGGATCTCGACGGCCCCCTCGGCGCGATCGAGGCCCACCTCTTCGGCGCCGAGGACCTCCTCGACGAAGCGGACCACCGGACGGGCCTCGCCCTGTCCGTACTGGGCCACCTCGCCTCCTACGGCCGCGACGACGCGCTCATGCTGCTGCGCGGCTACGCCGCCTCCGGAGCGAACTGGGCCTGGGCCCTCGACGAGCTCGCCCTGCGCGACGACGACGAGGGGCTGCGGTCCCTGGCCGAGCCGGTCATCGCCCGCTTCCCCGCCACGGTGGAGGGCGAGGCGCGGCTGGCCGCCGCCATCCGCGACGCGTACGAGCCGAGGCCCTGGTGCCTGTGGGAGGAGTCACCGCGGTACGGGGAGCGCCTGCGCGCCGCCCGTCAGCAGGGCTCCTTCGACCGCTGGCAGCGCCAGCTGACCCCGAGCGGCCCCCGGCCCGGCTGGGGAGTCCAAGCCGTCTTCGACTGGGCCGCCGACGGACTGCGCCGCGGCACCCCGCTGCACGTGCCCGCCGCGCGCTGTCTCGCCGCCGTGGCCCAGCCCGAGGACCGGCCCGCCATCCTCGCGGCGGCCGCCGGCGCCTCCGGCGAGGCGGCCCGCGCCACCGCCCTGCACCACCTGGTCCTCGCGGAACCGGAGAACCCGGCCGTACTGGACCTCATCGAAGCCGCCGCCGACGAGCCCGCCGTGGCCGCGTACGAGCGCATGTGCGGCCCCGGGGCCGTCGAACGCGCCCGCCGCTGGATCCACCGCCCCGACGCCCTGGGCGCGGCCGCAGCGGCCATCCTGGCCGCCCGGGGCGGAGCCGAGGACGCCGGCCTGGTCCTCGGAGCCCTGCGCTCCACCGTCCGCGGCGAGGGCCCCGACACCCGGGCCCTGTACGCCCTGGTGGACGGAGCGGGCCGCCTCGCGATCGGCTGCGCGGCCCCCGTGCTGCGGCACATCTACCGCGAAACGGCCTCGTCCCACCTGCGCGGCCGGGCCGCCCGGGCCCTGGCCAGCACCGACCCCTCCTTCGCGGCGGGCTTCGCCGTCGAATGCCTGTGGGACTGCGAGGAGACCACCCGCGAGGTGGCGGCCCACCACGCCGAGACCGCCGACGCCCGCGTCGCGCCCCGGCTGCGCCGCCTGGCCGCCGATCCGGCGGAGGAGGAGGACGTCCAGTCGGCCGTCCGGAGCCGGATCGCGCCGGAATCGGCGGTGTAGGGGAGACCACGACGGGCGGCAGGGCGGGGCGGACGCCGACCCGGGCCTGACGCACCTCGCCCCGGCCGGTGCGGCCGGGGCGAGGCGTTCGCGGTCACCCCTTGGGGGCGTCCGGGTGCTCCGCGCGATACTTCTCACGGATTTCCTTCAACCGCGCCTCCTCCTTCCGCCGCGCCTCCAACTCGTCCGGCGACAGCGTCCGGTGCGGCTGCGTCCCGTCGTCGGCCGGGGGCGGCGGGTCCTCGGGGACGCAGGGCGGCACCTTCGACGCTTCGACCACTCCGAACCCCATGGCGCCGGGGTGCCTGGCCAACCGGGTCTCCGAGGGCATTTCGAGTATGAGGGTGTGCCCCGCGGGGAGAGTCTTCGCGTTGATCCTCAACACGATTCCGTTCTCGTTGGCGCTGGTCAGAGGCTCCCCCGGAACGTCGATCGCCGCCCCGGCGTACGTGGGGCACTCCGACTTGGGCTTCCCGTAGACCATCGCGACGCTGAAGCCCAACCCCCGGAGCTCACGCTCCAGGCCGGGCAGGCCATCGGGATGGAACAGCTCGACCAGGATGCTGCCGTCGTCAGCCCTGGTCAGCGTGTAGGCGTGGGCGGGGGACGCGCCGCCGCTGTCGCCGAGGACGGGGAGGGCGATGAGGCCCGCGGCCGTCGCCGCCACCGCGCCGAGGGCGAGCGACAGACGGTACCGGCGTGCCGGAGAGCGGCGGACGGGGGCGGGCCCGGGCGCGGGCCGATCCGGCATCCTCACCAGGAGCTCCGCCTTCAGCCGCTGCTCGAACGCAATGGGCCTGTTGCTCATCGGGCCACCTTCAACTGGTGTTCAAGGGCCGTCCGCTGGACCTGCTCCGGGGCGCGCAAGGCGCGCCGGGCGCGGTGCAGGCGGACCCGGATCGTCGCCTGGCTGACGCCGAGGGCCTGCGCGGCCTCGGCCGGGGTGAGACCGTCGACGACGACCAGGTCGAGGGCGGCCCGCAGCGGCTCGGACAGGGCGGCATGCCGATCGGCCAGGGCCCGGAAGGCCCGCTGGGCGTCGATCCGTTCCTCTATCGCGGCGACGTCCTGGTCGTCGAGGAGCCGTCGGCCGCTGAGACGTGCGAGGGCGCCGCTCTCGCGGGCCACGCCGCGGGCGTGCCCCGACAGGATGTTGCGGGCTATCCCGTACAGCCAGGCGATCGGCACTCCCCGGTCGGGCCGGTAGCCGGCGGCCGCCCCCATCGCGGCGAGGAAGATGTCCGCCGTCAGGTCCGCCGCCAGGTGCGGGTCGGCGACCCGGCGGGTGACGAAGCCGAGGACGGCGTCGACGTGTTCCTCGTAGAACGCCCCGAACCCCGCGGGTGTGGTGAGATCCGGGGGTCCGGTCTCCTGTCGTGGGCTGCGCACCCGGTCCTCCCGTGAGTTCGGGACCCGGACGGTCCCTTCAACCAGTTCTTGACCGAAGGCCTTTCGAACGTTTCATCGGGAGCGCGTGAACCGTACGGGAACCCCCGGCCGCGCCTGCGCCGCCGCGTCCAGGGCCCGGCCCGGCGGGACCACGCCCACCACCGGGTAGCCGCCCGTCACCGGGTGGTCGGCCAGGAACACCACCGGCAGGCCGTCCGGCGGGACCTGGACCGCGCCCAGGACCATGCCCTCGCTCGGCAGTTCGCCCTCCCGGGCCCGGACCAGCGGTGCGCCCGCCTCCGTGCGCAGGCCGATGCGGTTGGACATCGGCGACACCCGGAACACCGAACGCCACAGCCCGGCCAGCGAAGCCTGCGTGAACCAGTCCGCCCGCGGCCCCAGCCGCAGCGGGAGCAGCAGTTCCGAAGGCGCCGCGGGCAGTCCGCAGGCATCCGCCGCCGGGACCGGGTCCGGGCCCGGCGGGGCGACCGGCAGCAGGGTCCCGGCCGACAGGACCGGCGGCCCCAGGCCCGACAGCAGGTCCGTCGAGCGACTGCCCAGGACCGGCGGGACGCCGAGGCCCCCCCGCACCGCGACGTAGCTGCGCAGCCCCGACTCCGCCCGGCCCACCTCGAGCTCCGCTCCGGCCGGCAGCCTGACCGCGGCTCCCCAGGCCACCGGGCGGCCGGCCGCTCGTACGGAACAGGGCGCGCCCGTGACCGCCACGGTGACCGGAGCCAGGGCCCGGAGCCCGACCCCGTCGAGGGTCGTCTCCAGCGCCGCCGCGTCCGGGGCGTTGCCGAGCAGCCGGTTGGCCAGCGCGTACGCCGCCGTGTCCAGGGCTCCCGAGCGCGGGACCCCGAGGTGCGCGTATCCCGGGCGGCCCCGGTCCTGGACCGTGGTCAGCGCTCCCGGCCGCACCACCAGCAGCCCGGTCATCGGCCCGCCTCCGTGAACCGCACCCGCACCCCCGGCGCGAACAGCGCAGCCGGATCCCGTTGCGGGTCCCAGAGCACCGCGTCCGTGGACCCGACCAGCTGCCAGCCGCCGGGGGAGGAGCGCGGGTACACCCCCGCGTACTCCCCGGCGAGGGCCAGCGAGCCCGCCGGGACGGCCGTACGGGGCGTGGCCCGCCGGGGCAGGCGGAAGCGCTCCGGGAGCCCGGTCAGATAGCCGAAGCCGGGCGCGAACCCGCAGAAGGCCACCCGGAAGACGGTGTCGCCGACGATGCCCGCGACCGCCCGCGGGGCCACCCCCCACAGCCGCGCCACCTCCGCCAGGTCCGGCCCGTCGTACCGCACCGGGACGGTGATCAGGGGGCCCTGCGCCTCCGCGAGCGGCGGCACCTCCCAGCGGGCGATCCGGGCGCCCAGCCCGGCGGGGTCCCGTACGCCGTCCAGCAGTACCGTCCGCGCGGCGGGCACGAGGTCCCGTACGGGACCCAGCTCGCCCGCGTCCCGGCGCCGCAGCAGTTCGGCGTGGAGCGCGGCCACCTCCGCGGCCGAGTCCACCTCGATCAGCAGCGCCTCCCCGCCGGCCACGAGGGTCCTCACGCGAAGGCCTCCACCCGGACCCCGGCCGCGCCCAGCGCCGCGCGGACCCGGCGCGCGAGGTCCGCGGCCCCCGGGGTGTCCCCGTGCAGGCACAGCGAGCGGGCGGCGACGGGGACCGGGGACCCGTCGGCCGCCGTGACCGTCCCCTCCGTCGCCATCCGTACGGCCCGCGCCACCACGGCGTCCGGATCGTGCACCACCGACCCCGGCTCGGTGCGCGGCACCAGCGTCCCGGCTGGCGTGTAGGCGCGGTCCGCGAAGGCCTCCGGCACGGGGGACAGCCCCGCCTCCGCGGCGGCCGCGAGCAGCAGGGAGCCCGGGAGGCCGAGTACGGGCAGGGTGCCCCCGGCCGTCAGGACCCCCGCGACCACCGCGGCGGCCTGGCCGGCGTCGTGGACGGTGCGGTTGTAGAGCGCGCCGTGCGGTTTCACGTACGACACCCGGGAGCCGGCGGCCCGCGCGAACACCTCCAGCGCCCCGATCTGGTAGGCCACCTCGTCCGCGAGCTCACCGGGCGGCACGTCCATCGAGCGCCGCCCGAAGCCCGCCAGGTCGCGGTAGGAGACCTGCGCGCCGATCCGTACGCCCCGCTCGGCCGCCAGCTCGCAGACCCGGCGCATGATGGACGGGTCCCCGGCATGGAAACCGCAGGCGACGTTGGCGCTCGTGACGACGGACAGCAGGGCCTCGTCGTCCGTGAGCGTCCAGCGCCCGAAGCCCTCGCCGAGGTCGGCGTTGAGGTCGATCGCCGCCTCGGTGGGTGTGATCATGGAAGCCATGCGGTGAGCGTAGAACAGGCCTGCCGTCGTGATCCCGGTAGCCGGGGACGATCCGCGGACGATCCGGCCGAACCATGCCGTTTGGGATGTTGTCAGGGTCAGCGCCTAGTCTTTGTCCGTGACTCTCCCCGCCCCGGCGAAGACCCTTCCGTCCCCGGCGCCGGGCCCGGCCGCCGACGAGGGCCTGGCCCGGCGGCTGCGCGCCCTCGCCTGCACCGCACCGCTGCACGACCTCGACGTACGCAAGGCCAATCTGGCGGGCGAGTACGGGGTCTACGCGATGGCGGAGGTCGCGCTGGCCGCGATCGACCTGGTCACGCTCAACATGGACTTCGACACCGGCGCCGACCACGAGCAGATAGTGGCCAGACTGCTCCCGCGCGTCGCAGCCCAGGCCCCGGCCCGGCCCGCGGCCGAGCACGAGCGGGTGGCCCGCTGGGTGCTGGAGAACCTGATCAACGTCGGCAGCGTGGACCGCGGCTTCCGCGCGATCTACGGCACCTTCGGCCCGGACGGCGTCTACGTCCGGCGCGACTACGACTTCAAGCTGATCGAGGAGGTGCCGGGGTACGGCGGCGCGGTCTACCTGCGCACCACCGACGAGGCCGTCAACGTGCTGGTCGGAGCCCTCGACACCGACGTGACCAGCGCCCAGATCGCGGCCGAGGTCAAGCTGGAGGTGCTGATCAGCCGCGGCCGGCTGGCGGACGCCCAACTCGCCGCCGAGCAGGCCCGGTACCGGACGGTCCAGTACGCGGAGACCCTGCGCCGCACCCTGGACGCGACGCGGCGCAACGTCCGGGCGGTGGACTGGCTCCAGTCCGTCCCCGACATGATCGACGAGGCCCTCGACCACGTCGCCGACCGCTACCGCCACGAGAACGCGATCCTGACCAACATCCGCAGGGCGCGCGACGAGGCCGAGGAGCCGGAGAGCAAGCGGCGCGCCGCCGAACTCGTCGACATCGTCAAGGACTGCATCCGCCGCCACACCCAGCTCCAGTCCCGGCTCCTGGACGCCGGGCCGCTCTTCCGCGCCGAGCAGGACCGCCAGGCCTTCGCCGCCCCCGCGCCGCGCTCCGGCATCGATCTGTACGGCCAGCTGGTGGCCCCGCTGCTGCCGCTCCCGCTGGAACGGGCGCGCCGGGTGACGGACGCCTTCTTCGCCTCCGGCGCGGGCCTGCGCACGCCGGTCTCGGTGCGGGTGGGGGACCTGGTCGACATACTGCTCACCCCGCCCGTGGAGCGGGAGCACCTCGGTGCGGAGATGCCCGAGCCGGATCTCATCGCGACCCCGGACGACAGCCGCTTCAGCGAGGAGCAGCTCGCCGCCGCGATGGAGCTCCTGGACCTGCCGCACGACGCCCCGCGCCGGCTGTCCGGCCTCCTCGCGGAGGCCCGCCGCAGCGACCCCGACCTGCCGTACCTGGTGGCCCTGCTGGCGGTCCACGCGGCGAGCCCGGCCGTCGGCACGGCCTACCGCCAGGGCGAGGAGCGGCTGCTCTTCGCGGTGGACGACGGCACCCAGCTCGACGACCCCGAGTTCGGCGGCGCGGACCTGATCGTCGGCACCGCCCTCCTGGACGCGGCCGGGATGGCCGCCGACCGCTCGGAGGCGGCATGACGGCCGCCGCCGCCCCGGCCGGGCGGTGCGGGGGAGCCGTCCTGCCCGCCCGAGCGGCTCTGCCCGCCGGAGCCACCTTGCCCGCCGGAGCGGCTCCGCCCGCCCTGCCCGCCGCCGCGGTCCTGCCCGCTTCTCCATACACAGCCACCCCCACCGCCGAGGAGACCCGCCCGTGAGCGACCACCACGCCGAGCACCCCGCGTGGAGCGAGCCCGACGCGCCGTCGGCTCCCGTCGCGCCCGCCACCGCAGGGACCCTCACCCCCGCCGATGCCGCCGACGCGGCCCGGCTCGTCGCCTTCGGGCTGCAGCCCAAGCTCCTCCCCGCCCGTGATGCCGAGTACGCGGAGCTGCTGCGCCGCTACCGCGAGGACCCCGCCTTCGGCCGCCTCGCCGACGCCGTCGCCACCGGCCTCGGCCTCGTCGTCCTGGAGGTGTCCCCGCGCGCCGGCATGGCCGTGGCCGCCGGTGAGGACTCCGTCTTCGCCGTCCGCATGGGCGACTACGCCCGCCGTACCGCCGCCGACTCCGCCGACCGCTTCCTGCACGGCCTCGCCCACCTCGCCGTCGCCGCCCTCGCCTTCCCCCGCCCCGAGGACCTCGCCGACGACGGCTACATCGGCCGCATCACCGTCAACGGCGTCGACGCCTTCGTCCGGCAGACCTGCCGCCGCCTCGAGGAGCGGGCCGAGGAGCTCGGCGAGAACACCGACCCCGCCTCCGACGCCCCCGGCCTGGAGGCAGCCTGGCGCGTCTACGCCCGCCGCAGCGCGACCGGCGCCACCAAGGACGCCCGCCGCCTCGCCGGTTCCACCACCGGCATCGTCGGCAAGGCCGCCGCCTTCCTCACCGAGTCCGGCTTCCTCCAGCGCACCGGGGACGACGCCGGAGGTACGTACCGCACCACCCCCCGCTACCAGCTCCAGGTCCGCGACATGGCGGGCAGCGCGGCCATGGCCGAACTCCTGGAACTGGGCGTGGTCCCCGTCAGCGACGGCTCCGCCACCCTGCTGCCGCCACCCGAGGGCGACGACCTGGAGCTCGCGGCCGACGCTGGCCTGCCGTTCCACGCCTGAGCCACCTGCCCCGCGTACCGAGAACGCACCGAGTACACCGAGAAACAACGAGAGTCCCCCGCCATGTACGAGCTGTCCCGGATCCGCCTCTACTCCATCGGGCCCGCCGGTGCGCGCTACGCCGACACCGTGCTCGACCTGCGCGGAGTCGGCGAGCCGGTGCCCCACCCGGCACCCGCGCAGGCGGAGTTCTTCGAGGACGAGCCCACCGGCCCGCCGCGCCGCCCGGCGCCCGCCGGCGTGCTCTTCCTGGAGAACGGCGGCGGCAAGTCCGTCCTGCTCAAGCTGATCTTCTCGGTGATGCTCCCCGGCCACCGCAACACCCTCGGCGGCGCCAGCTCCGGCGTACTGCGCAAGTTCCTGCTCGCCGACGACTGCGGCCACGTCGCCCTGGAATGGCAGCACACCCAGACCGGCGAGTGCCTGGTCGTCGGCAAGGTCAGCGAATGGCGCGGCCGCCAGGTCTCCAACGACCCGCGCAAGTTCGCCGAGGCCTGGTACTCCTTCCGCCCCGGTCCGGGCCTCGGCCTCGACAACCTGCCCGTCGCCGAGGCCACCGCCGTGCGCCCGCCCGTCGAAGGCGCCTCCGGCGCCCAGGGCCGCCGCCGCACGATGAAGGGCTTCCGCGACGCCCTCACCGAGGCCGGCAAGGCCTACCCGCACCTCGAGGTCTGCTTCGAGGAGATCCACGACCGCTGGAACGAGCACCTCACCGAACTCGGCCTGGACCCCGAACTCTTCCGCTACCAGCGCGAGATGAACGCCGACGAGGGCGAGGCCGCCGGCCTCTTCGCGGTCAAGAAGGACTCCGACTTCACCGACCTGCTGCTGCGCGCCGTCACCGACACCCGCGACACGGACGGCCTCGCCGACCTCGTCCACGGCTTCGGCAACAAGCTCGGCCGCCGCGCCGAGCTGATGGCCGAACGGGACTTCACCGCGGGCTCGGTGGACCTCCTGGGACGCATCGTCGAGGCCACCGGGACCCGCTCCCGGCTGCGCGACGTCCACGCGGGCGCCGAGCGCCGCACGCGCACCCTCGCCCGGCGGCTGTCCGCCCGCGCCACCGAGGAGCGCGGCCGCGCCGCCGACCTCGCCCAGCGCGTCACCGGCGCCGCCCACGAGGTCACCGCCGCCGAATCCGCCCGCGCCCGCAGCGCCGCCGTCTCCGCCGAACTCGCTTACCGGCACGCCTCGCTGGCCCTGACCGTCGCCGACAAGGCCGCCGCCGCCCAGCGCCGCGAACTCCTCGAGGCGCGCACGCTGCACTCCGCGTGGCAGACCGCCGAGACCGTACTGCGCCACCGCGCCGCCGCCGACCGCTCCGCCCGGGTCGCCGCCGCGATCCTGGAGGCCGAGCGGGACGCCGCCCCGGCACTGGCCGCGCGCGCCACGGCCGCCACCGACCTCGTACGGGCCCTGCACACCGCCGCCGAGCACGGCGAGCGGGTGGCCAACGAGGAGGAAGAACGTTCCGCGGTCCTCCAGGCCACCGGCGAGGCCGCGCACCGCGACGCCACCGCCGCCGCGACGGCCGCCCAGCGGGCCCGCAGCGAGGCCGAACACCTCCGCTCGCGCCTCGGGGAGGTCCAGCAGGAGACCGCCGAGGCCGTCCGCGCCGGCTGGCTCGACGACTCCGCGCCCGACGCCGACCCGGCCCGGGCCGCGCTGGCCGCCACCGACGCCGAGAAGACCGCCGTCGCCGCCTGGGACGAGTCCCGCGAGGCCGCGCGCGCCGCCTCCGACGCCGCCCGCGAGGCCGCCGCCGCGGAAGCCCGCGCCGAACTCACCGCCGCCCGCGCCGCGGACGCCGCCGACGCGGCCGAAGCCGCCCACGACGGCGAACGCCGCACCGCCACGGCCCTCGCGGCCGCACCGCGGCTGGCCGAGCTCCTCGGCCTCCCCGCCGCCGCGGACGCCGAGGTCCCCGGCCCGCGCACGGGCGACGCCTCCGCCGGCGGCACGTCCGCCGTGCGCGGGCAGCACCACCCCGACAGCCCCTCCGGAGGGCTCTCGGCCGAGGACCTCGACCGGGGCGCCGACGAGCTGCGCACCCTGCTCACCGACGGAGTCGCCGCGGCGGAACGGCAGTTGTTCGAGCTGCGCACCGCCGCCGCCGACGACGCCCGCATCCTCGGCGCGCTCGGCGACGGCGGACTGCTGCCGCCCGGCCCCGACGTCCTCGCCACCGTCGAGTACCTCGGCGAACACGGCATCCCGGCCCTCCCCGGCTGGCGCTACCTCGCCCAGTCCGTGGACCCCGCCGACCACGCGGCCGTCCTCGCGGCCCGCCCCGAACTCGTCGACGGCGTCGTCATCACCGACCCCGACACCCACAGCCGCGCCCGCGAGGTCCTCTCCGGCGCCGCCCTGCTGCCCCGCTCCACCGTCGCCGTCGGCACGGCCGCCGCCCTGCTGGCGCCGGTGGCGCCCGTGGACGCCGATTCGGCGGTGTCCAGCATTTTCATCGTGTCGCCGAACCCGGCCATGCACGACGAGCACGCCGCCGACGAGGAGCGCCAGGCACTGCGCACCCGCGCCACCGCCCGCGACACCGAGATCCGCGAGCTGGCCGCCCGCCTCGCCGGGGACCGCGAGCTCGCCGCCCGCCTCGCCTCCTGGCGCACCGGCTGCCCGCCCGGCCGCCTCGCCGAGCTCGCGCAGCAGGCCGAGGCCGCCCGTGCGTTCGCCGAGGAGGCCGATGCCGAGCTCGCGGAGGCCCGTACCGTACGCGCCGAGGCCGACGAGGCCGCCGCCGACGCCGCCCGCGTGCGCGACGAGCGCCAGGACACCGCCCAGCGGGCCCGCCGCGTCGCCGACGCCCTCGCCGGCCTCGCCTTCCGCCTGCGCGAACGCGCCGGCTGGCAGGCCCGGCTCCGCGAACTCGCCGACGACGCCGCCGAGTCCGAGGCCCGCGCCGAGGTCTGCCTGGACCGGGCCCGCGCCGCCGACGAGGACCGCCGCGCTGCCCAGCGCGCCGCCGACGACGCCCGCCGCACCGCCCGCGCCCTGCGCGCCGAGCGCGCCGACATCGCCGGGGCCCCCGAGCCGCTCCCCGAGGACGACGGCACAGCCAAGGCGCCGCTGCCGGACCTGCGCGAGGCCTACCGCGCCGCCTCCCAGCTCTACGAGAAGGTCGGCGTCGGCGCCGACCTGCGCGCCGAACAGGCCCGCGCGGAGAGCGACGAGAGCGCCGCCCTCGCCGAACTCGACCGCCTCACCAACAAGGTCCGCACCCGGGCCGCCCAGCTCCTCGAAAGCCCCGACGGCGCCGACGGGCCCTCCCGCCAGGCCGCCGCGGCCCGCGCCGAATCCCTCGTCCAGATGCTGGAGACCCGGGCCTCCACCGCGAGCGAGCAGCTCGGCCGGCTGCGCGGCGAGGCCGAACGCCTCGCCCCCGCCGAGGGCGAGGCGCACACCGAACTGCCCGAGGACCTGATCCCCGAGCACGTGGAACACGCGCAGGTCCTGCTCCGTACGGCCACTGCCCAGCTCGCCGCGCACAGCGCCGCGGTGGAGAGCGCCCGGGCCGCCCACGCGGACCTGCTGCGCGCCCACCGCGCCGCCGAGGACGGCGCCGGCGGCTTCGACGAGACCGCGGCCCTGCTGCGCGACCTCCTGCGCGACCACACCCACGCCGACGACGAGCAGGAGCCCGCGCCCCACGCCGGCACCCTGGAGGAGGCCCGCCAGTCGGCCACCGAGGCCCGTCGCGCGCTGCGCGGCTGCGCGGCCGACCTCTCGGCCGCCGAGTCCGCCGTGCGCGAGGCGAGCGACATCCTGGTGCGGCACGCCAACGCCACCCGTTACGAGCAGGTACGCACCCCCGCGCGCCAGCAGATCCGGGAACTGCCCGCCTCCGCCCTGCCCGAGCACGCGGCAGCCTGGGCCGCGGCCTTCGCCCCGCGACTGCGGGTCCTCACCGACGAACTGGCGCAGCTGGAGCGCAACCGCGACAGCATCGTCGACCGGCTGCGCGGCCTCGTGGAGTCGGCCCTGGCCACGCTCCGCTCGGCGCAGCGCCTCTCCCAGCTGCCGGAGGGCCTGGGGGAGTGGTCGGGCCAGGAGTTCCTGCGGATCCGCTTCGAGGAACCGGACCAGGCCACGCTCTCCGAGCGGCTCGGCGAGGTCATCGACGAGGCCACCCGTGCGGCGGTGAAGAAGAACAGCACCGCCTCCTTCGGCGAGGGCCGCCGCGACGGCATGTCCCTGCTGCTGCGGGGCGTTCAGGCGGCGCTGGAACCCAAGGGCATCTCCGTGGAGATCCTGAAGCCGGACGCGGTGCTGCGCGCCGAGCGCGTGCCGGTCGGGCAGATGGGCGACGTCTTCTCCGGAGGGCAGCTGCTGACCGCCGCGATCGCCCTCTACTGCACGATGGCGGCGCTGCGCAGCAACGACCGCGGCCGCGACAAGCACCGCCACGCGGGCACGCTGTTCCTCGACAACCCGATCGGCCGCGCGAACGCCACGTACCTGCTGGAGCTCCAGCGGGCCGTCTCCGACGCCCTCGGTGTCCAGCTGCTCTACACGACGGGCCTGTTCGACACCACGGCCCTCGCCGAGTTCCCGCTGGTCATCCGGCTGCGCAACGACGCGGACCTGCGGGCGGGCCTGAAGTACATCAGCGTCGAGGAACACCTGCGCCCGGGCCTCCCGCAGCAGTCCCCGGAGCAGGAGACCATCCACGGCGAGATCACGGCGACCCGCATGTTCCGCCGGAGCTGACGCCCATCTGCCGGAGCTGACGCCCATCTGACGGACTCCGTCCGCCGGGTGGGCGAGCCGTACTCCCGGCAGGCGCCCGGCCGGTCAGCGCCGGCCGAAGGCCGCGAGGGGGCCGTCCTCGCGGGATATTCGGGCCGGGTCCGCCTTGCGCGCCGCTCGGGCGGCCTTGGCGGCCCGGCGCGCCTCCCGGCGGCGGCTGCGCGCCGTGCTGCTCGGCTCCGACACCACCCCGTACCGCTGGTTCCACGTCTGCCGGGTGATCCACACGTCCAGCACGCCCCAGGTGGCCACGATGGTCCCCGCGACCGCGCCCAGCGCCATCGGGAAGGCCAGCCAGGACCCGGTGAGCGTGAGGAAGAAGGTGACCGTCGCCTGGGTGAGGGTCACCGACACGATCAGCACCGCCCGCACCGCGGACGCCCGCACCGGGTCCGGCATCCGGCGCCGCCGGGCCGGTTCCTCCACCCACAGCCCGCGCCGGCCCGCGTCGCCGCCGTCCTCGTACCTGCCCATGGTCCGCTCACTCCCCACCGCGCGGTCCGCAATGCCTACCCCACACGTCTACCCCGACGTGCCCCCGTGAACAGAAGACGTACGGCGCCGCCGAGAGATTCCCGGATCGCGGAGCCGTCCCCTCGCCCCCTGGATCGCGGAACGAATAATTCCAGCCATCCATCCTGTTGCGGGAACTGACGCCCCACCAAGTGTCATGTGCCACATATCGGGCCGCTCTTGACCGGAAGTATCGGACAACTCGTGATCTTCGTCCAGGGGTCCGGCCGAAAACGTCCGGACACGCCTTCGAAGCCGCTGCGCGGCAGTAGTAGGCTCACGCCGTTTAAATGTCGGAACACCGACCCCCGACTTCGGGGCTGAGCTGGGGGAGGCTGGGGAGGCCATGCGCTTTCGCGGGAAGTCCATCCGCCGGAAGATCGTCGCGTTGCTCCTTGTGCCGCTCGTCTCCCTGACCGCACTCTGGTCCTTCGCCACGGTCATCACCGGTCGTCAGGCCGTCCAACTCCTGGACGTCGCCTACGTCATCGACAAGGTCGGCTATCCCATCGAGGACGTCGTCCGCGTCATCCAGAAGGAACGCCGCCAGACCCTCGTGGTCATCGGCGACCCACGCGCCTCCACGGCGACCACCGAACTCGCCAAGCGCCGCGCCGCCACCGACGAAGCCGTCGAGCAGATCAGCGCGAACGCCCGCGACCCCGAGGTCGTCGGCCAGCTGAGCCCCCAGAACGCCCAGCGCCTGCGCTCCATCCTGGGCGCCGTCCACGGCATCAGCGCCCTGCGCCGCTCGGTCGACCAGAACACCCTCGACCCCAGCCAGGCACTGGACCTCTACAGCCGGCTCGTCGACCCCTGCTACGAGTTCCTCATGAATCTCCACGCGCTGGAGAACGTGGAGATGGACAAGCAGGGCCGCGCCCTCGTCGGCATCACCCGCGCCCGCGAGACGCTCTCCCGCGAGGACGCCGTCGTCGCCTCCGCCCTCGCCGCCCGCAACGTCAGCACCATCGACATCCGGCACGTCTCCGACTTCGCCGCCAACCGCAAACTGCTGTACGACTTCAACCTCGCGATCCTCCCCGCAGCCGACCGCCAGCGGTTCGAGCAGTACTGGGGCGGCCCCGACAGCAAGATGCTGCGCGACACGGAGGAACGGTTCCTCAACGGCGGCCCGGGCAAGAACCCGCGCGTCACCGCCGCCCAGTGGGACGAGGCCGCCACCAAGGTCCTCGACGAGCTCGCCGCCATGGGCACCGACGCCGGCGACCGCTACCAGAAGCGCGTCGAGCCCGTCGCCATGGACGTGCTGGTCCAGGCCGCCGTCGCCGGCATCCTCGGCTTCATAGCCCTCGTCGTCTCCCTGGTCCTGTCCGTACGCATCGGCCGCGACCTGGTCCGCGACCTGTCCCGGCTCCGCAAGGAGGCCCACGAGGTCTCCGGGGTCCGCCTCCCGAGCGTGATGCGCCGCCTCGCCGCGGGCGAGCACGTGGACGTGGAGACCGAGGCGCCCCGCCTGGAGTACGAGAAGGACGAGGTCGGCCAGGTCGGCCTGGCCCTCAACACCCTCCAGCGGGCCGCCGTCGAGGCCGCCGTGAAACAGGCGGAGCTCCGCCGCGGCGTCTCCGAGGTGTTCGTCAACCTGGCCCGCCGCAACCAGGTGCTCCTGCACCGCCAGTTGACCCTCCTCGACACCATGGAGCGCCGTACCGAGGACACCGAGGAGCTCGCCGACCTCTTCCGCCTCGACCACATGACCACCCGCATGCGCCGCCACGCCGAAGGCCTGGTGATCCTCTCCGGCGCCGCCCCCTCCCGCCAGTGGCGCAAGCCCGTCCAGCTGATGGACGTCGTACGGGCCGCCGTCGCCGAGGTCGAGGACTACGAGCGCATCGAGGTGCGCCGGCTGCCGCGCCTGGGCATCGCGGGCCCCGCCGTCGCCGACATCACCCACCTCGTCGCCGAACTCCTGGAGAACGCCACCGTGTTCTCACCGCCGCACACCGCGGTCCAGGTGCACGGCGAGCGCGTCGCCAACGGCTTCACCCTGGAGATCCACGACCGCGGCCTCGGCATGAACCCGGAGGCGCTGCTCGACGCGAACCTCCGCCTCGCCGAGACCCCCGAGTTCGAACTCTCCGACACCGACCGCCTCGGCCTGTTCGTCGTCAGCCGCCTCGCCCAGCGCCACAGCGTCAAGGTCGTCCTCCAGCCCAGCCCGTACGGGGGCACCACCGCGGTGGTCTTCATCCCGGTGGCCCTGCTGACCGAGGCCCCCGAGACCAACGGCACCGGCATCCGGCTGGACGACGGCCCGGCGGGCAAGGCGGCCGCCGGGCGGACCGGCGCGATCCCCTCCGCTCGGTCCGCGACCGCCGCCGTCCAGCGGGCGGTCCCCGCCGGCTCCGGCCGCTCGCTGCCGGTCGCCGAACTGCGCGGCCCGGTCGAGCTGGAGCCCCCGATCGACGTCCTCGGCCTCGACCCGGTGGACGGCCTCGACGGGGACCCGGCCGCCCGGGACGGCATCGGCGGCCGTCCGGTCATGGCCACCCTGGACGACGAGACCCCGCCCAACGGCACCCCGCGCAGCGCCCTGCTGGGCCTGCGCCCGGCGGACGGCAAGCACACCGACCGCCACCGGGACCGCCCCACCGGCCCGGTCCGGCTCGACGCCCAGCGGGTGGAGACTCCCCGTCCCGACGGCCCCCGCTCCCCGGGAGCCGTACCGCTGCCGCGCCGCCGGCCCGCCCCGACCCTGGTCGCCGAGCACGGCCGCCGGGTGGATCCCCGCCCGGTGTCCGCGGTCCCGCAGCCCGCACCCACGCCCGCACCCGCCTCCGGGGACGCGCCGGCCGGCGCCGGGCTGCCCCGCCGGGTCCGCCAGGCCAGCCTGGCACCGCAGCTCAAGAACGCCGCGGCCGCGGCCGCCGGCGACGCCGACACCGCCCCCGTCAGGGACCGCGACGCGGAGGACGTACGCACGCGCATGTCCGCACTCCAGCGAGGCTGGACCGCGGGCCGCAACCAGCACGCACAGCAGCAGTCCGAGACCGGGGCCGGCACCCCCGCCGCCACCGGTCCCGCGAACGAGAACGAAGGGGACGGTCGATGACCGCACCGCAGACCGGCAACGACACCAGGGGCCGCGGCTCCGGCCCGCTCAACTGGCTCCTCGACGAGCTCGTCGACAAGGTCGGTTCCATCCGCAAGGCGGTGGTCCTCTCGGGCGACGGCCTGCCCACCGGCAGCTCCAAGGACCTGACCCGCGAGGACAGCGAGCACCTGGCGGCGGTCGCCTCCGGCTTCCACAGCCTGGCCAAGGGAGTCGGCCGGCACTTCGACTCCGGCCGGGTCCGCCAGACCGTCGTCGAGCTCGACGAGGCCTTCCTGTTCGTCATGGCCGCCGGTGACGGCAGCTGCCTGGCCGTGCTCGCCGACGCCGACTCCGACGTCGGCCAGGTCGCCTACGAGATGACCCTGATGGTCAAGCGGGTGGGCGACCACCTGGCCACCGCCCCGCGCACCGGGCTGCCAGCCGGAGGGTGAGTCGTACGGCATGAGCGATCCAGGCCAGGACCACCCCGCCACCACCCCGGCCGGAGACCCCGCCCCCGCCCCGGACCACGCGCACTGGTTCGACGACGACGCGGGTCCGGTCGTCCGCCCGTACGCGATGACCCGCGGCCGGACCAGCCACGCGGGCCAGCACCGACTGGACCTGATCGCGCTCGTCGTCGCCGAACCGGCGGCCGACGATCCGGTCTGGGACATGACCCTGTCGCCGGAGCACGCCCACATCCTGGGGATGTGCCGGGACCGGCCGCAGTCGGTCGCCGAACTCGCGGCGGACCTCGACCTCGCGGTCGGCGTCGTACGCGTCCTGATCGGGGACCTGGCCGACGACGAACTGGTCCACGTGACCCGGCCGGTACCGCCGGCCGAACTGCCCGATGAATCCATTCTGCGTGAGGTGATCGATGGCCTTCGGGCGCTCTAGCCGCACCGGTGCCATGCATGCCGTGTCACCGGTCGAGCCGCTGACCCTGAAGATCCTGGTCGCGGGCGGCTTCGGGGTGGGCAAAACCACCCTGGTCAGTGCGGTAAGCGAGATCAAACCCCTGCGAACCGAGGAACTGCTCTCGGAGCCGGGCGTCGGCATCGACGACACCGGGGGAGTGGAGGGGAAGAGCACCACGACCGTGGCCATGGACTTCGGGCGCATCACGCTGCGCGAGGACCTGGTCCTGTACCTGTTCGGCACGCCCGGACAGGACCGGTTCTGGTTCCTGTGGGACGAGCTGGCCCAGGGCTCGCTCGGCGCGGTGGTCCTCGCGGACACCCGCCGGCTCGCCGACTGCTTCGCCGCCGTCGACTACTTCGAGCGGCGCGAGATCCCGTTCGTCGTCGCGGTCAACTGCTTCGACGGCGCGGACCGGCACCCCGTGGTGACCGTACGGGAGGCCCTCGACCTCGACCCCGGGGTGCCGGTGCTGCTGTGCGACGCGCGGGACCGGGAGTCCGTGAAGGACGTGCTCGTCGGCGTCGTGGAGCACGCGATGTCGGTGGCACGGGCACGGCGCCGGAGCCTGACGACAGGGACCTGACCCAGCGGGGACGACATGGAGGCGGCCCGTACCCCCGCCGACTGGGGTACGGGCCGCAGCTCTCATGGGGGGATTCGGAGCCCCGGGCGCCGCACGGGACTGTGGAGCGAGTGTGAACCTGCCGCCGGGGGTCGTCAAGCGTTCCGACAACACCCGCCGGTCAGGGCCGCTCAGCGCACCGCGACCACGGCCGACCCGTGGCCGAACAGCCCCTGGTTCGCGGTGATCCCGGCCCGTGCCCCCGGCACCTGCCGCTCCCCGGCCGTACCGCGCAGCTGCCAGGTCAGCTCGCACACCTGGGCGATGGCCTGCGCCGGCACCGCCTCCCCGAACGAGGCCAGCCCGCCACTGGTGTTGACGGGTATGCGCCCGCCGAGTGCCGTCGCCCCCTCCCGTACGAGCTTCGCGCCCTCGCCCTCCCCGCAGAGGCCGATGTCCTCGTACCACTCCAGCTCCAGGGCGGTGGACAGGTCGTACACCTCGGCGAGCGAGAGGTCGTCCGGGCCGAGGCCCGCCTCCTCGTAGGCGGCGCGCGCGATCGAGGCCCGGAAGGAGCCGGCCGCGGGCCGCACGGCCACCGCCGAATCGGTGGCGATGTCCGGGAGGTCCAGCACCGTGCGCGGATAGGTGGGGGTCACCGTCGAGACCGCCCGGATCCGAACCGGGTCGGCGATCCCGCGCGAGCGCGCGAAGTCCATGCTGGTGAGTACCAGCGCCGCGCCCCCGTCGGAGGTGGCGCAGATGTCGAGCAGCCGGAGCGGATCGGCGACCACCGCCGAGGCCGCCACTTCCTCGGCGGAGACGGCCTTGCGGTAGCGGGCGTTCGGGTTGAGCGTCCCGGCCGCCGCGTTCTTCACCTTGACCTGGGCGAAGTCCTCAGGGGTGTCCCCGTAGACGGCCATCCGGCGGCGTGCGTACAGGGCGAAGTACGCCGGGTTGGTGGCGCCCAGCACGCGGAAGCGCAGCCAGTCCGGATCGTCGGGCCGGTTGCCTCCCGCCGGGGCGAAGAACCCCTTGGGCGCCGCGTCCGCGCCCACCACGAGCACCACGTCGGCCAGCCCGGCCAGGATCTGCGCCCGGGCCGTCCCGATCGCCTGGGCGCCGGACGCGCAGGCCGCGTACACGCTGGTCACCCGGGCCCCCTGCCAGCCGAGGGCCCGGGCGAAGGTCGCACCGGCCACGTAGCCCGGATATCCGGAGCGCACGGTGTCGGCGCCGACGATCGACCCCACGTCCGTCCAGTCCAGCCCGGCGTCCGCCAGCGCGGCCCGGGCGGCGGTCCGCCCGTACTCGACGAAGCTGCGGCCCCACTTGCCCCAGGGGTGCATCCCGGCCCCGAGGACGGCGATGTCGGCGCTCACGCGTCCCCTCCCACCGGCTTGAACTGCCAGGTGGTCCAGGCGGTCCCGGCCTCCTCGTCCTCGTTCAGCACGCCGCCCACCACCTCGACCTCCATCCCGACCGCCAGGTCGGCGACACCCACCCCGGGCACCGCCTGCCCCAGCACCACCATCCCCTCGGCCTCCAGCTCCACCGCGACCAGCGTGTACGGCTCCCAGGGCGCGGCCGGGTCGGACACGTACGGCGCGGGCGGCCGGTAGCGCCCGTCGGTGTAGGACCAGACCCGCCCGCGCGGGGACAGCGGCAGCTCGGCGAGCTCCCCGCCGCCCGGGCACTGCGGATTGCGGCAGTACGCGTCCTCGCGCGGGAAGAACACCGCGGTGCAGGCCGAGCACCGGGTGCCGAGCAGCCGGAAGCCGCCGTCCGCCGCGGTTTCGGTGAACCACCCGCTCACGACGGGTGTACGTGTGAGTGCCAAGACCCCTCCCATGCAGAAACCTGACGCATCGTCAGGAGTGTGTCACGGGTGGGCGGGCCGGGTCACCGGTTCTCGGCGAGCCACTTCTCCGCGATCTCGGCCAGCTCCGCGTCCCGCCCGGCCAGCATCATCCGGATCATCTGCGCGTCCCCGCGCAGCGACCACCCCGGATGGCCGAAGGTGGCCGGGTTGTTCTTCTCGATGAGGAAGTGCGCCGGCCACGCGGTCCCGTACCCGATGAGCGGGAGCGCGGCGAGGTAGCGCTTGCGGCCGCGCGCCAGCCCGTAGGCGGTCACGGCGAGGCCGGTGAGGGTCCCGGTGAGATGGACCCAGCGGGTGGCGGCGCGGGAGTGCATGGCGACGTAATACGGCCAGAACTCCTCGTACGAACTGAAAGTCATGCCCGGCACGGTACTCACGGCCGCGCGGACGCGACAGACGTCACCGCCCCCCGACCCGCAACAGCCGTGACACACCCGCCCCTTGGCCTACCATCACGGGATGACGGCACAGATCAGGGACTCGCACTGCTCCACCTGCGGAGCGCCCTACGCCACCACCACCTGGCCCCGCACCTGCACCTCGTGCGGCGCCACCGCCTACCGCAACCCGCTCCCGGTGGCCGTCACCCTCCTCCCCGTCGAGGACGCGGACGGCACCGGCCTCGTGGTCATCACCCGCACCATCGAACCGGCCCTCGGCGGCATCGCCCTGCCCGGCGGCTTCATCGACTTCGGCGAGGACTGGCGCGACGCGGTCGTCCGCGAACTCCGCGAGGAGACCGGCATCACCGCCCCCGCCTCGGAGGTCGCCCTCGCCGACGCCCTCAGCTCCCCGGCCGGCCACCTCCTCCTCTTCGGGCTCCTCCCGCTCCGCCCGGCCGCCACCCTCCCCGCCTCGGCACCGACGGACGAAACCACGGGCTGGCACATCCTGCGCACCCCGACCGACCTGGCCTTCCCCCTCCACACCCAGGCAGCGGCCGCCTGGTTCGCAGGCAAGTACAAGGCCTAAGCCCTGTCCGGGGATTGGAGCCCCCGCACCACCACACCCTCCACCGCGGTCCCCGCCTCCGTCTCGACCACCACCGCGTCCCCGGCCCACCGCACGGTGTACCGCTCGACCGTGCCCGCCTCGAAGCCCGGACCCGGGTCCCGGATCACCACCCCGCCGCCCGTGCGGCCCCGCGCCGGAGCCCAGACCTCCAGCTCCACATCGCCACCCCCGGCGGAGCGGACCGGCAGCACCGCGCCCGCCCGCGCCAGCACCGGGATCCGGCCCGGCGGCGCGTCCAGCAGGATCTGGCCCGGGCCCTCGTAAGCCGCCCCCGTCGCGGTGTCGTACCACCGCCCCCGCGGCAGCCGCACCGCCCGCCGGTCCGCCCCGCACTCCAGCACCGGGGCGACCAGCAGCGCATCGCCCAGCAGGAACGCGTCCTCGCAGTCCCGCAGCCGCCGCTCCTCCGGAGTCCCCCACCACAGCGGCCGTACGTACGGGGCCCCGGTCCGCCGCGCCAGGTGCGCCAGCGTCACGAAGTACGGCCGCAGCCGCTCCCGCTCCGCCATCACCGCGCGGGCATGCTCCTCCACCTCGGCCCCGAACTCCCACGGCTCCCGCCGCCCCGCCCAGATCGCCGAGTGCGTCCGGAACAGCGGGAGGTACGCCCCCAGCTGCAGCCACCGCAGATACAGCTCGGGGGAGGGCGACCCGCCGAAGCCTCCGACGTCCGGCCCCGAGTACGGCACCCCGCACAGTCCGAGCCCCAGCACCAGCGCCAGCGAGGCCCGCAGCCCGTCCCAGCCGGTCTCCACGTCCCCCGACCACGTGCCCCCGTACCTCTGCATCCCCGCCCATCCCGACCGGGAGAACAGGAACGGCCGCTCGGCGGGCCGGAGCCGGACCAGCCCCTCCCAGCCGGCCCGCGCCATCCCCAGCGCGTACACGTTGTGCCCGGCCCGGTGGTCCCCACCCGCGCCGTCCATCGAGTGCCGCGCGGAACGGGGCAGAGTCATGTCCCCGAACGGGGTGAAGGACACCGGCTCGTTCATGTCGTGCCAGAAGCCCGCGAAGCCCTGCGCGAGCCGCTCCTCGTACAGCCCGCCCCACCACTCCCTTACCGCCGGATCGGTGAAGTCCGGGTACGCGCACTCGCCCGGCCACACCTCGCCGCGCACCTCCGCGCCCTCCGCGTCCCGTACGAAGGCACCCTCGGCCCCCACCGCGCGCCCCGCCGCGTGCACCGGGTCGCCCGCCTTCACCGCCGGATCGACGATCGAGACCAGCCGCACCCCCTGCTCGCCCAACTCCCGTGCCAGCCCCGGCAGATCCGGGAACCGCCCGCGGTCCACGGTGAACACCCGGTGCCCGTCGTAGTGGTCGATGTCCAGGTGCACCGCCGACAGCGGGAACCCGCGCTCCGCATAGCCCCCGACCACCCGGCGCACCTCCTCAGCGCTCCCGAAACCCCACCGCGCGTGCTGGTAGCCCAGCGCCCACTCCGGCGGCACCGCCGCCCCGCCCGTCAGCCCCGACCAGCCCTGCAACACCCGCGCCGGCGTCCCCACCAGCACCCAGCACCTCAGCGGCCCGCCCTCCATGCGCAGTTCGCTCAACCCCGGGCGGTCCACCCCCGAACCCGCGCCCTCCTCGCCCTCGCGCAACACCACCCGGCCGTCCCAGGAGTTGTCGTGGAACACCAGGTGCGTCCCCGCGTCCGCCACCACCATCTGCACCGGCATCGTCACGTACAGCGGATCGTCACCCGGCCCGAACCCGCCCCTCGGGTCCGTGTTCCACAGCCGGTACACCCCGTCCCGCAGCCTCGGCCCCGCCGCCCGCCCGCCCAGCCCGAAGAACCGCGCGTCCGCCGCCACTTCGCTCCGCTGCAGCCACCGCGGCCCACCGCCCGACCCGGCCTCCTCGGCCCCCTCGCCGCCGGACACCGGCTCCCACCAGCGCGGCGGCAGCTCCCGCCGCAGCACCGTCCCGCCCGGGGTGCGCACCTCCACCGCCCCATGCCGGGACACCGCCACCGTCACCCGCTCCGACACCACCCGCCAGCCGCCCCCCGTGTCCGGCTCCAGCGAGGCCCGCGGATCCGGCTCCGGTCCCGCGCCCACCACCGCGTACGACGGCATCGGCCCGGCCCCGTCCCACCCCCAGAACACCGCGCCGCCCGCGGTGACCCGTACCAGCAGCTCCGAGCGCGCGAACCGCAGCACGCCCCCGCCCGGCCGCGGCTCCGTACCGGTCAGCAGCCCCGGCACCCGCGCCCGCTCCGCGCCCCGGCGCGGGAGCCCCACCGCGTCCGCGCGCCGGTGGCGCCACGCCGAGAGCCAGGCGCGCCGTCCGCGCTCCGTACCGATGTCCTTCACCGCACGCACCAGATCACGACCGTTCATGGAGATCACCCTGCCACCGGCCCCCGCGCGCAGGTGCTGCGTTCAACTGCCGTTCACCCACAGGCGACCGTCCCCGCACCCCCGCGCGTGACCGCCGGCGACTGGTGGCCGACCACATGCCGCCGACCTCGTGAGCGGTGATGGCGACTCTGGTGCGGATGTCGATCACATGGCATGGTCCCTGTGAGCCGCCGCGCACCCACCCCCCGCGCGATGGCACCGTACGCACACGAAGCGCGAGCCGCAGACTTGACCGGGAGCCGACCCATGACCTCAGCCACGCAGCCGGAACCCCTCTGGGCCCCCGGCCCCGACCGGATCGCCGCGGCCCGGATCACCGCCTTCCAGGCCTGGGCGGCCGAGCGCTTCGGAGCCCCGGCCGACGGCGGCTACCCCGCCCTGCACAGCTGGTCCGTCGACGAGCTCGACACCTTCTGGCAGGCCGTCGCCGAGTGGTTCGACGTCCGCTTCACCACCCCGTACACCTCCGTCCTCGCCGACCGCTCCATGCCCGGCGCGAGCTGGTTCACCGGAGCCACCCTCAATTACGCCGAGCACGCCCTGCGCGCCGCCGAGGACCCGGCCCGCGCCGACGACGCCGCCCTGCTGTACGTGGACGAGACCCACGAAGCCACCCCCGTCACCTGGGCCGCGCTCCGCCGCCAGGTCGGCTCCCTCGCCGCAGAGCTGCGCGCCCTCGGCGTACGCCCCGGCGACCGGGTCAGCGGCTACCTCCCCAACATCCCCGAAGCGGTCGTGGCCCTGCTCGCCGCCGCCGCCGTCGGCGGTGTCTGGACCTCCTGCGCCCCCGACTTCGGCGCCCGCAGCGTCCTCGACCGCTTCCAGCAGGTCGAGCCGGTCGTCCTGTTCACCGTGGACGGCTACCGCTACGGCGGCAAGCAGCACGACCGCCGCGACACCGTCGCCGAGCTGCGCGCCGAGCTCCCCTCCCTGCGCGCGGTCGTCCACATCCCGCTCCTCGGTACGCCGGCCCCCGCGGGCGCCCTCACCTGGTCGGACCTGACCTCCGCGGATACCGAGCCCGTCTTCGAGGCGGTCCCCTTCGACCACCCCCTCTGGGTCCTGTACTCCTCCGGTACGACCGGCCTGCCCAAGGCCATCGTCCAGTCCCAGGGCGGCATCCTCCTCGAGCACCTGAAGCAGCTCGGCCTGCACTGCGACCTCGGCCCCGAGGACCGGTTCTTCTGGTACACCTCCACCGGCTGGATGATGTGGAACTTCCTCGTCTCCGGCCTGCTCACCGGCACCACCGTCGTCCTGTACGACGGCAGCCCCGGCTACCCCGACACCGGCGCCCAGTGGCGGATCGCCGAGCGGACCGGGGCCACGCTCTACGGCACCTCCGCCGCGTACGTCATGGCCTGCCGCAAGGCCGAGGTCCACCCCTCCCGCGACTTCGACCTGTCCAGCGTGAAGTGCGTGGCGACCACCGGCTCCCCGCTCCCGCCCGACGGATTCCGCTGGCTCCACGACGAGGTGGCCGAGGACCTCTGGATCGCCTCCGTCAGCGGCGGCACCGACGTGTGCAGCTGCTTCGCCGGAGCCGTCCCCACCCTCCCCGTCCACATCGGCGAGCTCCAGGCCGCCTGCCTCGGTACGGACCTCCAGGCGTGGGACCCGTCCGGCAAGGCCGTCGTCGGCGAGGTCGGCGAGCTCGTCGTCACCAACCCCATGCCGTCCATGCCGGTCCGCTTCTGGAACGACCCGGACGGCAGCCGCTACCGCGAGAGCTACTTCGAGATGTTCCCCGGCATCTGGCGCCACGGGGACTGGATCACGATCACCGACCACGGCTCGGTGATCATCCACGGCCGCTCCGACTCCACCCTGAACCGCCAGGGCGTCCGGATGGGCTCCGCCGACATCTACGAGGCCGTCGAGCGCCTCCCCGAGATCAAGGAATCCCTGGTCATCGGCCTGGAGGAGCCGAACGGCGGCTACTGGATGCCGCTCTTCGTCCACCTCGCCCCCGGCGCCACCCTCGACGACGACCTCCGCGCCCGGATCAAGGCGACGATCCGCGAGGAACTCTCCCCGCGCCACGTCCCCGACGAGATCATCGAGGTCCCGGGCATCCCGCACACCCTCACCGGCAAGCGCATCGAGGTCCCCGTCAAGCGGCTCCTCCAGGGCGCGCCGCTGGCCAAGGCCGTCAATCCGGGCTCCGTCGACAACCTCGACCTCCTCCACTTCTACGAGGAGCTGGCCCGCACCCGCGGCTGAGGCCACTGTCAGTGGCGATGATTACTCTGAGTGAGCAAGTGATCGCGCCGCTCAGGGGGAGCCATGCCACAGAAGAACAACAGCACGAGGACCAGCACGACCACGCGGACCGTCGGCACCGACCGGCGCCGCAGGCTGCGCCGCGAGGTCCCCAGCACCGTCGGCCTCCTGGCCGACGCCGGGGACTTCGCGGCCATGCGCGACTACCGGAGCTTCGTCTTCGACGACCACCGGGACTACCTCCGCCACGTGGAGGGCCTGCTCCGGTCCCTCGCGGCCCAGGGCATCCACACCACGGTCGCCCTCTTCGACCCCGAGGAGTACGCCGACTTCTGTACGGAGTCCGGCCACGACCCGGACACCGCAGACGCCCGCACCCGCTTCACCGCGGAACTGGCGGGCAGCGGCGCCGTCCTGCCCTACGCGGGCCAGCCCATCGACGATCTCGTCCCCCTCCTCGTGGACGAGGCCGTCCGCCAGGCCACCTGGGAGTACGCCACCATGCTCCTGGCCGAAGCCGGCACCTGCGCCGACTGCGGCGAGGACATCGGCCACGCCTCCTTCGAACGCGCCGCCGCCGCGCTCCGGCGGCTCATGGCGGGAGCCGGCCCCGGCCGGCACCACCTCGTCTGCAGCGTCCCGACCGAGGCGGAACAGCTCGTCGCCGTCCTCCACGCCGAGACCGGCCCCGACCCCGAGGCCCCGCCCCGCATCGAGGGCCGCGACGGCCTCGACTTCGTGACCGTCCTGGCCGCCGGACTCGCCCTCGGCGGATCAGGGGGACTGGTCCTGCGGAGCACCACCGAGGACCACCGCGACCGGGTCCACGGCTGGCGGCTGGACCGCGGCCGCCTCACCGTGCTCTCGGCCGCGGCCGTGTTCAACGCCTACTGCACGGACGCCGACACCGGGGAGCCCGTCGCCCCCGAACCGGGCGTCGAGTACTGCCCCGGCTTCGAGGTGGACGGCCCCGGCCCGCACCACTGAGCGGTCGAACCCGGAACAGGAAACGACCGAGGGGCCCTCGCCACCGGCGAAGGCCCCTCGGCCGAACACACCGGCTACTCGCCGGACAGCACCGCCTGGGCGGCCACGCGGGCCTCCTCGGCGCTGTCGCACGCACGCGCCGCGGCAGCGGCACGCTCGCACTGGGCGAGGGTGTACTTGGCGAGCGTCGCCCGCACGTAGGGAATGGAAGCGGCACCCATCGAGAGAGAGGTGACACCCAGACCCGTCAGCACACAGGCGAGCAGCGGGTCGGAGGCGGCCTCACCACAGACGCCGCAGCTCTTGCCCTCGGCCTTCGCGGCCTCCGCCGACATGGCGATCAGGTCGAGCAGCGCCGGCTGCCACGGGTCCTGGAGCCGCGAGACCGCACCGACCTGGCGGTCGGCGGCGAAGGCGTACTGCGCCAGGTCATTGGTGCCCAGCGACAGGAACTCGACCTCCTGGAGGATCGAGCGCGCCCGCAGCGCGGCGGACGGGATCTCCACCATCGCGCCGAACTTCGCCCGGAGACCCGCCTCGCGGCACGCGTCCGCGAAAGCCTTGGCGTCGATCCGGTCCGCCACCATCGGGGCCATGACCTCGAGGTAGACCGGCAGCCCCTCGGCGGCCTTGGCCAGCGCGGTGAGCTGCGTACGCAGCACGTCCGGGTGGTCCAGCAGGGAGCGCAGACCGCGCACACCCAGCGCCGGGTTCGGCTCGTCGGCGGGGGTCAGGAAGTCCAGCGGCTTGTCGGCACCGGCGTCGAGCACACGCACGACGACACGGCCCTCGGGGAAGGCCTCGAGCACCTTGCGGTAGGACTCGATCTGCTTTTCCTCGGAGGGAGCCTTCCTGCTGTCGTCCAGGAACAGGAACTCGGTGCGGAACAGGCCCACACCCTCGGCCCCGGCCTCGACGGCGGCCGGCACGTCCGCCGGACCGCCGACGTTGGCCAGCAGCGGCACCTTGTGACCGTCGGAGGTCGCACCCGGACCGGACGACGCGGCCAGCGCGGCCTTCCGCTCGGCCGCCGAGGCCTCCAGCTCGGCCCGCTTCTCGTCGCTCGGCTCGACGAACAGGTCACCGGTGCTGCCGTCGACGGCGATGACCGTGCCCTCGGCGATCTCACCGGCACCCGGCAGCGCCACGATCGCCGGCACGCCCAGCGCCCGCGCGAGGATCGCGCTGTGGCTGGTCGGACCGCCCTCCTCGGTGACGAAGCCGAGGACGAGCGCGGGGTCGAGCAGAGCCGTGTCGGCGGGAGCGAGGTCCCGCGCGATCAGTACGTACGGCTCGTCGCTGTCCGGCACACCCGGCATCGGCACGCCGAGCAGCCGCGCCACGATGCGGTTCCGTACGTCGTCCAGGTCGGCCACCCGGCCGGCCATGTACTCACCGGCCCCCGCGAGCAGGTCGCGGTAGGAGGCGAACGCGTCGTAGATACCGCGCTCGGCGGTGCTGCCGACAGCGATCCGCCGGTCGACGTCCGCCATCAGCTCGGGGTCCGTGGCGATCATCGCCTGGGCCTCGAGCACGTGCTGAGCCTCGCCACCGGCCAGCTGGCCGCGCGCGATCAGGTCGGCCGAAACAGCCTCCACGGCCTTGCGGGCGCGCCCCTGCTCGCGCTCCGCCTCAGCCGCGGTGATCTGCTTGGCCGGCGGCTCGAGGACCGCCGTACCCATGTGCCGAACCTCGCCGATCGCCACACCGTGGCTCACGCCGACGCCTCGCAGCGTTGTCTCCATTTCACCCGTCTCCGATTGAGCGGCGGGCCCAGCCGCCGCGGTGGATGTCCGACTCGCCTGTGAGGGCGGACAAGGTCACTTCCAGCTGAAGAGGACCTCTTCGGCCTTCACGTCCCCGGACTCGACGACGTCGGAGAGGGACTCCGCGGAGGCCTCCAGCGCCACGATCGGGCAGATCGGCGACTTGCCGGCTTCTTCGACGGCCTGCGGGTTCCAACGGATGACGGCCTGGCCGCGGCTCACGGTGTCGCCCTTGTTGACGAGCAGCTCGAAGCCCTCGCCGTTGAGCTGAACGGTGTCGATCCCCAGGTGCGTGAGCACACCGTGGCCTTCGCCGTCGACTACGACGTACGCGTGCGGGTGCAGGGAGACGACCACACCATCAACGGGGGACACCGCCTCCGAGGGCTCGCGCACGGGATCAATAGCGGTGCCCGGTCCCACCATGGAGCCGGAGAACACCGGATCGGGCACTGCCGCGAGTCCGATGGCGCGCCCGGCAAGTGGGGACGTCACGCTGGTCATGGGGGCCTCCCAGGGGTGGAGCTTCTCAGTGTCGCCGTCACTACCTGTCGCGAACGGCGTACTCTTCCGAAGGATAAGTCACTAGATGTTCGGGTTCGCCCGATGTCGGTCCCGATCCGGACTGGCCCTTCGGCACGGAGACTAGTGGACTAGACCGGTGGACTAGACCATACGCCTGAATCGATTTGCTTGGGCACCGCACGGCCTGTACTGTCGTGACTCCCGCCACGGTGCTTCGCGTGAACTTTTCGCGAACGCTGGATGGACGGGACTCCTTCCTCTTCAGTCTTGATCTTGATCTCGATTGCTTCCGTCATGCCTTCCGGCAATTCGGCGAGTGGTCAGAGCGACGGAAAATCACTGCTAAGGTCGGAACCGCCGGAAAGGGAAAGCGCGAAAGCGCAGGACCTGGAAAGCACCGAGGAAATCGGGCCCGAAAGGGTCTGATAGAGTCGGAAACGCAAGAACACAGAACGAAAGCCCGGAGGAAAGCCCGAGAGGGTGAGTACAAAGGAAGCGTCCGTTCCTTGAGAACTCAACAGCGTGCCAAAAATCAACGCCAAAAGTTGATACCCCGTCCACTTCGGTGGATGAGGTTCCTTTGAAAAAGACCTGTGAGGCTCCGTTTCGGGGTGCTTGCAGGCAATTACACAGCGAGGACGCAGTGGTCAGTCGGTCTTATTCCGACCATGGCTGGCCCGCTCTACGTGATGTGTGCACCCGATTACGGGTAAACATTCATGGAGAGTTTGATCCTGGCTCAGGACGAACGCTGGCGGCGTGCTTAACACATGCAAGTCGAACGATGAAGCCCTTCGGGGTGGATTAGTGGCGAACGGGTGAGTAACACGTGGGCAATCTGCCCTTCACTCTGGGACAAGCCCTGGAAACGGGGTCTAATACCGGATACCACTCCTGCCTGCATGGGCAGGGGTTGAAAGCTCCGGCGGTGAAGGATGAGCCCGCGGCCTATCAGCTTGTTGGTGGGGTAATGGCCCACCAAGGCGACGACGGGTAGCCGGCCTGAGAGGGCGACCGGCCACACTGGGACTGAGACACGGCCCAGACTCCTACGGGAGGCAGCAGTGGGGAATATTGCACAATGGGCGAAAGCCTGATGCAGCGACGCCGCGTGAGGGATGACGGCCTTCGGGTTGTAAACCTCTTTCAGCAGGGAAGAAGCGAAAGTGACGGTACCTGCAGAAGAAGCGCCGGCTAACTACGTGCCAGCAGCCGCGGTAATACGTAGGGCGCAAGCGTTGTCCGGAATTATTGGGCGTAAAGAGCTCGTAGGCGGCTTGTCACGTCGGATGTGAAAGCCCGAGGCTTAACCTCGGGTCTGCATTCGATACGGGCTAGCTAGAGTGTGGTAGGGGAGATCGGAATTCCTGGTGTAGCGGTGAAATGCGCAGATATCAGGAGGAACACCGGTGGCGAAGGCGGATCTCTGGGCCATTACTGACGCTGAGGAGCGAAAGCGTGGGGAGCGAACAGGATTAGATACCCTGGTAGTCCACGCCGTAAACGTTGGGAACTAGGTGTTGGCGACATTCCACGTCGTCGGTGCCGCAGCTAACGCATTAAGTTCCCCGCCTGGGGAGTACGGCCGCAAGGCTAAAACTCAAAGGAATTGACGGGGGCCCGCACAAGCGGCGGAGCATGTGGCTTAATTCGACGCAACGCGAAGAACCTTACCAAGGCTTGACATATACCGGAAAGCATTAGAGATAGTGCCCCCCTTGTGGTCGGTATACAGGTGGTGCATGGCTGTCGTCAGCTCGTGTCGTGAGATGTTGGGTTAAGTCCCGCAACGAGCGCAACCCTTGTCCTGTGTTGCCAGCATGCCCTTCGGGGTGATGGGGACTCACAGGAGACCGCCGGGGTCAACTCGGAGGAAGGTGGGGACGACGTCAAGTCATCATGCCCCTTATGTCTTGGGCTGCACACGTGCTACAATGGCCGGTACAATGAGCTGCGATACCGTGAGGTGGAGCGAATCTCAAAAAGCCGGTCTCAGTTCGGATTGGGGTCTGCAACTCGACCCCATGAAGTCGGAGTCGCTAGTAATCGCAGATCAGCATTGCTGCGGTGAATACGTTCCCGGGCCTTGTACACACCGCCCGTCACGTCACGAAAGTCGGTAACACCCGAAGCCGGTGGCCCAACCCGTAAGGGAGGGAGCTGTCGAAGGTGGGACTGGCGATTGGGACGAAGTCGTAACAAGGTAGCCGTACCGGAAGGTGCGGCTGGATCACCTCCTTTCTAAGGAGCACAGTACCGATTGCAGACAAATGTTCTGCACGGTCAGCTCATGGGTGGAACGTTGATTATTTGGCACGGTTTCTGAAACTTCCTGTGAGTACTGCTTCGGCGTGGAAAACAGTGACAGTGGACGGGATCGTGTCTGGCACGTTGTTGGGTCCTGAAGGTACGGCCGTGAGGTCATGTCTTCAGTGCCGGCCCCAGTGAACTCACTAGCTTGTCTGGTGGGGTGATGGGTGGCTGGTCGTTGTTTGAGAACTACACAGTGGACGCGAGCATCTGTGGCCAAGTTTTTAAGGGCGCACGGTGGATGCCTTGGCACCAGGAACCGATGAAGGACGTGAGAGGCCGCGATAGGCCCCGGGGAGCTGCCAACTGAGCTTTGATCCGGGGGTGTCCGAATGGGGAAACCCGGCAGTCGTCATGGGCTGTCACCCATGCCTGAACACATAGGGCATGTGGAGGGAACGCGGGGAAGTGAAACATCTCAGTACCCGCAGGAAGAGAAAACAACCGTGATTCCGGGAGTAGTGGCGAGCGAAACCGGATGAGGCCAAACCGTATGCGTGTGATACCCGGCAGGGGTTGCGCATGCGGGGTTGTGGGAATTCTTTTGATCGGTCTGCCGGCCGGTCGGCGAGTCAGAAACCGTTGATGTAGTCGAAGGACATGCGAAAGGTCCGGCGTAGAGGGTAAGACCCCCGTAGACGAAACATCAGCGGCTTGCTTAAGAATCTCCCAAGTAGCACGGGGCCCGAGAAATCCCGTGTGAATCTGGCGGGACCACCCGCTAAGCCTAAATATTCCCTGGTGACCGATAGCGGATAGTACCGTGAGGGAATGGTGAAAAGTACCGCGGGAGCGGAGTGAAATAGTACCTGAAACCGTGTGCCTACAAGCCGTGGGAGCGTCGCCGTTGTTCTTCGGAACAACGGTCGTGACTGCGTGCCTTTTGAAGAATGAGCCTGCGAGTTAGCGGTGTGTAGCGAGGTTAACCCGTGTGGGGAAGCCGTAGCGAAAGCGAGTCCGAATAGGGCGATTGAGTTGCACGCTCTAGACCCGAAGCGGAGTGATCTAGCCATGGGCAGGTTGAAGCGGAGGTAAGACTTCGTGGAGGACCGAACCCACCAGGGTTGAAAACCTGGGGGATGACCTGTGGTTAGGGGTGAAAGGCCAATCAAACTCCGTGATAGCTGGTTCTCCCCGAAATGCATTTAGGTGCAGCGTCGTGTGTTTCTTGCCGGAGGTAGAGCACTGGATAGGCGATGGGCCCTACCGGGTTACTGACCTTAGCCAAACTCCGAATGCCGGTAAGTGAGAGCACGGCAGTGAGACTGTGGGGGATAAGCTCCATGGTCGAGAGGGAAACAGCCCAGAGCATCGACTAAGGCCCCTAAGCGTACGCTAAGTGGGAAAGGATGTGGAGTCGCAGAGACAACCAGGAGGTTGGCTTAGAAGCAGCCACCCTTGAAAGAGTGCGTAATAGCTCACTGGTCAAGTGATTCCGCGCCGACAATGTAGCGGGGCTCAAGCGTACCGCCGAAGTCGTGTCATTGCAGCAATAGGGCCAACGCCCGCTGTGATGGGTAGGGGAGCGTCGTGTGCCGGGTGAAGCAGCAGCGGAAGCTAGTTGTGGACGGTTCACGAGTGAGAATGCAGGCATGAGTAGCGATACACACGTGAGAAACGTGTGCGCCGATTGACTAAGGGTTCCTGGGTCAAGCTGATCTGCCCAGGGTAAGTCGGGACCTAAGGCGAGGCCGACAGGCGTAGTCGATGGACAACCGGTTGATATTCCGGTACCCGCTTTGAAACGCCCAATATCGAATCAGGCGATGCTAAGTCCGTGAAGCCGTTCCGGACCCTTCGGGGAAAGGAAAGTGGTGGAGCCGACGAACCAGACTTGTAGTAGGTAAGCGATGGGGTGACGCAGGAAGGTAGTCCAGCCCGGGCGGTGGTAGTCCCGGGGTAAGGGTGTAGGCCGAGGGGTAGGCAAATCCGTCCCTCATTAAGGCTGAGACCTGATGCCGAGCCGATTGTGGTGAAGTGGATGATCCTATGCTGTCGAGAAAAGCCTCTAGCGAGTTTCATGGCGGCCCGTACCCTAAACCGACTCAGGTGGTCAGGTAGAGAATACCGAGGCGTTCGGGTGAACTATGGTTAAGGAACTCGGCAAAATGCCCCCGTAACTTCGGGAGAAGGGGGGCCATCACTGGTGAGGGAACTTGCTTCCTGAGCTGGGGGTGGCCGCAGAGACCAGCGAGAAGCGACTGTTTACTAAAAACACAGGTCCGTGCGAAGCCGTAAGGCGATGTATACGGACTGACGCCTGCCCGGTGCTGGAACGTTAAGGGGACCGGTTAGTGCGCTTTCGGGCGTGCGAAGCTGAGAACTTAAGCGCCAGTAAACGGCGGTGGTAACTATAACCATCCTAAGGTAGCGAAATTCCTTGTCGGGTAAGTTCCGACCTGCACGAATGGCGTAACGACTTCTCGACTGTCTCAACCATAGGCCCGGTGAAATTGCACTACGAGTAAAGATGCTCGTTTCGCGCAGCAGGACGGAAAGACCCCGGGACCTTTACTATAGTTTGATATTGGTGTTCGGTTCGGCTTGTGTAGGATAGGTGGGAGACTTTGAAACCCCAACGCCAGTTGGGGTGGAGTCGCCGTTGAAATACCACTCTGGTCGTGCTGGATGTCTAACCTCGGTCCGTGATCCGGATCAGGGACAGTGTCTGATGGGTAGTTTAACTGGGGCGGTTGCCTCCCAAAGGGTAACGGAGGCGCCCAAAGGTTCCCTCAGCCTGGTTGGCAATCAGGTGTTGAGTGTAAGTGCACAAGGGAGCTTGACTGTGAGACCGACGGGTCGAGCAGGGACGAAAGTCGGGACTAGTGATCCGGCGGTGGCTTGTGGAAGCGCCGTCGCTCAACGGATAAAAGGTACCCCGGGGATAACAGGCTGATCTTCCCCAAGAGTCCATATCGACGGGATGGTTTGGCACCTCGATGTCGGCTCGTCGCATCCTGGGGCTGGAGTCGGTCCCAAGGGTTGGGCTGTTCGCCCATTAAAGCGGTACGCGAGCTGGGTTTAGAACGTCGTGAGACAGTTCGGTCCCTATCCGCTGTGCGCGTAGGAATATTGAGAAGGGCTGTCCCTAGTACGAGAGGACCGGGACGGACGAACCTCTGGTGTGCCAGTTGTCCTGCCAAGGGCATGGCTGGTTGGCTACGTTCGGGAGGGATAACCGCTGAAAGCATCTAAGCGGGAAGCCTGCTTCAAGATGAGTATTCCCACCTCCTTGAGAGGGTAAGGCTCCCAGTAGACGACTGGGTTGATAGGCCAGATGTGGAAGCCCGGTAACGGGTGAAGCTGACTGGTACTAATAGGCCGAGGGCTTGTCCTCAGTTGCTCGCGTCCACTGTGTTAGTTCTGAAATAACGAACAGCTGTGTCCATAGCCAGCGTTCAAATTTCATAGTGTTTCGGTGGTCATAGCGTTAGGGAAACGCCCGGTTACATTCCGAACCCGGAAGCTAAGCCTTTCAGCGCCGATGGTACTGCAGGGGGGACCCTGTGGGAGAGTAGGACGCCGCCGAACAATCATTGCGGGAAGCCCCGCACCAAACCCTTACGGGTTCGGTGCGGGGCTTTTCTGCGTTCAGGACACGTGTGCGGTCTCCTGTAGGGTCAAGGGACATCGAACGACCATTTCTACCGTCACAGTGGAGGCCCCCGGGTGGAGGTCCAGGAGACTCGGGTTCAGACTGACCGAATTTTCACCATTCCGAACGTCCTGAGCATGGCTCGCCTGGCCGGCGTGCCCCTGTTCCTGTGGCTGATCCTCGCCGAGTACGACGGGTGGGCCCTGGCCGTCCTCATGCTCAGCGGGATCAGTGACTACCTCGACGGGAAGCTCGCCCGGCGCTGGAATCAGATCAGCAAGCTCGGCCGGCTGCTGGATCCGGCCGCGGACAGGCTGTACATCCTGTCGACGCTCTTCGGTCTGACCTATCGCGAGATTCTGCCGCTGTGGCTCACGGGGGCCCTGCTCGCACGCGAGCTGATGTTGCTGGTCATGGTGTGGATCCTGCGCCGCCACGGCTATCCGCCGCCGCAGGTCAACTTCCTCGGCAAGGCCGCGACCTTCAACCTGATGTACGCGTTCCCCTTGCTGCTGCTCAGTGACGGCACGGGTTGGTTGGCCTGGACGGGGTCAGTTTTCGGATGGGCGTTCGCCGGATGGGGTACAACCCTCTATTGGTGGGCAGGAATCCTTTACGTGGTTCAAGTCCGCCGTCTCGTGAAGGCGGACGCCACGGCCGATTGAGCTCGTCAGGCGCCGGATGACGCGGAGGAGTTGCGGAGTCACCGTCCGAGACGGGTGGGGTCGGCTCGACCGTCATCTCTCTAGGAGGACTCTTCCGACATGAAGGCCGTCGTGATGGCCGGTGGCGAAGGTACGCGTCTTCGCCCCATGACCTCGAGCATGCCCAAGCCGCTCCTGCCGGTGGCCAACCGGCCGATCATGGAGCACGTGCTGAGGCTGCTCAAGCGCCATGGGCTCAGCGAGACCGTGGTCACCGTGCAGTTCCTGGCGTCGCTCGTCAAGAACTACTTCGGGGATGGCGAAGAGCTCGGAATGGAGCTCACCTATGCCAACGAGGAGAAGCCACTCGGCACCGCCGGCAGTGTGAAGAACGCCGAGGAAGCCTTGAAGGATGACGCCTTCGTCGTCATTTCCGGCGATGCGCTCACCGACTTCGACCTCACCGATCTGATCCGCTTCCACAAGGAGAAGGGCGCACTCGTCACGGTGTGCCTCACCCGGGTGCCGAACCCACTGGAATTCGGCATCACGATCGTGGACGAGGAGGGCAAGGTCGAGCGCTTCCTCGAGAAGCCGACCTGGGGCCAGGTCTTCTCCGACACGGTCAACACCGGCATCTACGTCATGGAGCCCGAGGTCTTCGACTACGTGGACCCGGACGTCTCGGTGGACTGGTCCGGTGACGTGTTCCCGCAGCTCATGAAGGAAGGCCGGCCGATCTACGGCTACGTGGCCGAGGGCTACTGGGAGGACGTCGGCACGCACGAGAGCTACGTCAAGGCGCAGGCCGACGTGCTCGAGGGCAAGGTCGAGGTCGAGATGGACGGCTTCGAGATCTCGCCCGGGGTGTGGATCGCCGAAGGGGCCGAGGTCAGCCCGGACGCGGTGTTGCGCGGGCCCCTGTACATCGGGGACTACGCCAAGATCGAGGCCGGGGTCGAGATCCGCGAGCACACGGTCATCGGGTCGAACGTCGTCGTCAAGAGCGGTGCCTTCCTGCACCGGGCCGTCGTCCACGACAACGTGTACATCGGGCCCCACAGCAATCTCCGCGGCTGTGTCATCGGCAAGAACACCGACATCATGCGGGCCGCGCGGATCGAGGACGGCGCCGTCATCGGGGACGAGTGCCTCGTCGGTGAGGAATCGATTGTCCAGGGCAACGTTCGGGTCTACCCGTTCAAGACGATCGAGGCCGGCGCCTTCGTCAACACGTCGGTCATCTGGGAGTCGCGCGGACAGGCGCATCTTTTCGGGGCGCGCGGGGTCTCCGGAATCCTGAACGTGGAGATCACCCCCGAGCTGGTGGTCCGGCTCGCCGGCGCCTATGCGACGACCCTGAAGAAGGGCGCGACGGTCACCACCGCGCGTGACCACTCCCGAGGCGCGAGAGCGCTCAAGCGGGCGGTGATCTCGGCGCTCCAGGCCAGCGCCATCAACGTACGCGACCTGGAGAACGTACCGCTGCCCGTGGCGCGGCAGCAGACCGCACGCGGTAGCGCGGGCGGGATCGTGCTGCGGACCTCGCCCGGTGTGCCGGACTCCGTCGACATCATGTTCCTGGACGAGCGCGGGGCGGACCTCTCGCTCCAGCAGCAGCGCAAGCTCGACCGGGTGTACGCGCGCCAGGAGTACCGGCGGGCGTTCCCCGGAGAGATCGGCGACCTGCAGTTCCCGGGCAGCGTCTTCGACGCCTACACCGGCTCGCTGCTGCGGAGGGTCGACACCACCGGGATCGCCGACGCCGGGCTCAAGGTGGTCGTGGACGCCTCCAACGGCAGCGCCGGGCTCGTGCTGCCCAGCCTGCTGGGCCGGCTCGGTGTGGACGCGCTGACGATCAATCCCGGACTCGACGAATCCAGGCCGACGGAGACCGCCGAGTCCCGGCGGGCCGGGCTGGTGCGGCTCGGGGAGATCGTGGCCTCGGCGCGGGCCGCCTTCGGCGTGCGCTTCGACCCGGTCGGAGAGCGGATCTCCCTGGTGGACGAGCGCGGGCGGATCATCGAGGACGACCGGGCCCTGCTGGTGATGCTCGACCTGGTGGCCGCGGCCAAGCGCAGCGGCAAGGTCGCGCTGCCGGTGACCACCACGCGCGTCGCCGAGCAGGTGGCCGCGTACCACGGCACGCAGGTGGAGTGGACGACGACCTCGCCCGACGACCTGACCCGGGTGGGCCGTGCGGAGAACACCATCTTCGGCGGGGACGGCCGCGGCGGGTTCATCGTTCCGGAGTTCAGCAGCGTCTTCGACGGGTCCGCGGCCTTCGTGCAGCTGCTCGGGCTGGTGGCTCGTACGCAGCTCACTCTCAGCCAGATAGACGCGAGGATTCCGCGGGCGCACGTGCTCAAGCGGGACGTGCCGACGCCGTGGGCGGTGAAGGGGCTCGTGATGCGCCGCGTCGTGGAGGCGGCGGGCGACCGGCAGGTGGACACCACCGACGGGGTGCGGGTCGTGGAGGCCGACGGGCGCTGGGCGCTGGTCCTGCCGGACCCGGCAGAAGCGGTCACCCACCTGTGGGCCGAAGGTCCCGACGACGCTTCGGCGCAGGCCCTGCTCGACGAGTGGGCGGGCGTGGTGGACGGCGCCGGGCACTGAGTGCCGCGCGAGGACCAAAGTCCCGGGGGCCGGGCGGGGAGGGTTCCCCGCCCGGTCTCGCGGGACGGGCGCATTCGGTGTGTGCGCCGCCGACATGCGACGATGTGCGGCATGTCGCAGCCGCCCCACAACCGGAGTTCGGCGTCTCCTGCGCCCGCGCGCCCGGACGCCTCCATGTCGCTGCTGACGCACGTGATGGACCACAGTCTCGACGAGGGCTATGCGGAGTCCGCGGCCCGGCGTGAGGCGGAGGGTACGGCGGGCCTCCCGCGCACCCTCAAGGCCAAACTGGGGCTCGCCGCCGGTCTCGTGCTCGCCGCCATGGTCGTCACGCTGGGTGCCGCGGAGGCGCGCATAGCCGCGCCGGTGCTGGCCAAGGAACGTCAGGAGCTGATCGACCGCGTGCAGCGGGCCGACGAGCGCGCGGACGGTCTGGAGCGGGACATCGAGCGGCTGCGGACCGATGTCGAGGACCGCCAGCGGGCCGCGCTCAAGCAGCCCGGCAGCGGCCAGGGCGAGCTCGTCGCGTTGCTGTCCGGTGCCACGGAGGTGCGCGGTCCCGGGATCAAGCTGGTCGTGGACGACGCGAAGGGCGCCTCGTCGGGCGGCGGCGGACCGCGTGAGAGCACCGGCTTCTCGGACACCGGCCGGCTCCGCGACCGCGATATGCAGAAGATCGTCAACGGGCTGTGGCAGTCCGGGGCGGAGGCCGTCTCCATCAACGGGCAGCGGCTGACGTCGCTGTCGGCGATCAGGGCCGCGGGTGACGCGATACTGGTCGACAACAGGCCGTTGGTGCCGCCGTACGAAGTGCTGGCGGTGGGGGACAAGAAGCGGCTCGGCACCGCGTTCCAGGACTCGGCGGACGGCCAGTACCTGCACGTGCTGCAGGAGAGCTACGGGATCCGCTACACCCTGTCCGCCGCGGACGAGGTGCGGTTGCCGGCCGCGTCGAGCCTGACCGTACGTACAGCTACAGCAGCAGAGCAGCAGAAGGGTGCATCGTGATCGCGGTACTGGGCCTCTTGGCCGGAGTGGTGGTCGGACTTCTGGTCCGGCCCGAAGTACCGGCCGTGGTGGAGCCTTATCTGCCGATCGCCGTGGTGGCGGCGCTGGACGCGGTGTTCGGGGGCTTGCGCGCCATGCTGGACGGCATCTTCGTGGACAAGGTCTTCGTGGTGTCGTTCCTGTCGAACGTGGTCGTGGCCGCGCTGATCGTCTTCCTCGGCGACAAGCTGGGAGTCGGCTCGCAGCTGTCCACGGGCGTGGTCGTGGTCCTCGGCATTCGCATCTTCTCCAATGCCGCGGCCATTCGCCGGCACGTGTTCCGGGCGTGAGGCCGATGAGTACGAACGACACTCCGCCGGAGCGGTCCGAGGGGCCGACGGGGCCCGAGGGCTCCGGGACTCCCGTTCCGCCCAGCGCGCCCGCGTCGCCCGAGCCGGTGGCTCCGCCCGAGCCAGTGGCTCCGCCCGAGGAGACGGGCCGGCAGCGGCTCGCGGCCGGGCTGTGGCCGCCGCGGGTGAGCCGGGCCCAGTTGATCGTCGCGCTGCTGCTGTTCGTCCTGGGCCTCGGGCTGGCCATCCAGGTGAGGTCGACCAGTGACTCCAGTGCGCTGCGCGGGGCCCGCCAGGAGGACCTCGTACGGATCCTCGACGAGCTGGACGGGCGGACCAAGCGCCTGGAGGACGAGAAGCAGCGGCTGGAAGATCAGCGCAAGGAGCTGGAGAGCAGCTCCAACCAGGCCGAGGAGGCCCGGAAGCAGACCGTGGAGAAGGAGCGCCAACTCGGCATCCTGGCCGGTACGGTGGCAGCCCAGGGGCCTGGTATCACGCTGAAGATCACCGACCCCAAGGGCCTGGTGCGGTCCGACCAGTTGCTGGACACGCTTCAGGAGCTGCGGGCGGCCGGGGCCGAGGCGATCCAGATCAACGGTGTGCGCGTGGTGGCGGGCTCGTACTTCTCGGACGAGAACGGCGGGGTCGGGATCGACGGTAAGAAGATCACACAGCCCTACGAGTTCAGGGTGATCGGCAAGCCGCAGGATCTTGAGCCCGCGCTCAACATCCCCGGCGGCGTCGTCCAGACACTGGAGAAGGAACAGGCCACCGTCGCCGTCACACGGTCGGCGAAGATCATTGTGGATGCCTTGCGTGCTGCGAAGCAGCCTGACTACGCTCGGTCGTCATCGTGAGGAAGCGGAGCGGAGTGTGGAGCGGCTCACGCGGGCGGATGCCTGCGGGGGGTCGGCGCACCGAAGTCGCGGTGCGTGGTGGAAACTGTCTGGTGGTTACGGACGTTGTGAGAATGTCCGGGTCGGCAGGTTGTGCATTCGGAGTTCGTCCTGCCCCACGGGCGGGTCTGTTTCGGTCAAGGGGAATCGCCCGTGAAGTTGTTTGAGAAGTTGTTCGGCAAGAAGAACCGCGAGGAAAGCGGTCCGGCACGTCACCGTGCCGGGCACGGCGATGTGGAAGGGCAGGGCGACCGGCCGCTCTTCCGCGACGAGGTCGCGGGCGGGGGTGACATTTCGGGCGGCCACGGCGCGTCGTCTGTTGACCCTGCTGGTACCGGACGCATAGGTTTCGGTGAACCATCAACCTCAAGTACGGGTGGAGGGTTTGCCCCCGATCCGTATGCCACCAATGCCTCCGCGGGGCAGCCGCGGCGCGAGGAGCCGTCCATGTCGGCCGAGCAGGTTTGCAGCAGGTGCGGACACCGCAGCGATGCGGCCAGCCGCTTCTGCTCCAACTGCGGCGCGCCGCTGCGGGCGGGTCTGACGCCGGAGCGTGCCTCGGAGACCACGTCCACCATCTCGATCTCGGGCCTCGAGGCCTACGAGGCCGAGGTGTCCGGACAAGCGCACGTGTCGTCCTCGCTGTCCCCCGAGGCCCAGGCCGCGGTGGAAGCGCTGCCTCCGGGTTCCGCCCTGCTCATCGTGCGGCGCGGTCCCAACTCCGGTAGCCGCTTCCTGCTGGACGGTGAGCTGACCACGGCGGGCCGGCACCCGCAGAGCGACATCTTCCTGGACGACGTCACCGTCTCCCGGCGCCATGTCGAATTCCGCAGGAGCCAGGAAGGCGGCTTCACCGTCGCCGACGTCGGCAGCCTCAACGGCACGTACGTGAACCGTGAGCCGATCGACTCCGTCGCCCTGCACAACGGCGACGAGGTGCAGATCGGCAAGTACCGGCTGGTCTTCTACGCGAGCCTGCGGGGCGTCTGACCTCCCCCAGACTCCGTCCGGGGGTGCCCCCACCAAGGGAAGGTCCCCATGCTGCGTACCCCGGCCGGCGGTGCCCCGAAGAACGGCACCGCCGGCACCGCCGGCCCGGCCGGGCGGCTGGTGAGCATCGGCACGGTGCTCACCACGCTGCGTGACGAGTTCCCCGAAGTTACGATCTCGAAGATCCGTTTCCTGGAGGCGGAGGGGCTCGTCGAGCCCCGGCGCACACCCTCCGGATACCGCAAGTTCAGCACCGAGGACGTGGAGCGCCTCGCGCGGATCCTGCGTCTGCAGCGCGATCACTACCTGCCGCTGAAGGTCATCCGCGAGCAGCTCGACGCTCTGGCCCGCGGAGAGCAGATCCGCATCCCGGCGCCCACGCCGCACGGGGAGTCGGTCGATCCCGAAGGGCCCGCGGCCGTCTACGGGGAGGTGGGCCGGGAGCGGCCCACCGTGGCCCGGGTGGGCCGTGCGGAGCTGATCGCGGCCGCCGGCGCGGACGAGGTCCAGCTCGTCGAATGGGAGTCGTACGGGCTGCTCGCCGAGGCTCCGGGCGGCGGATTCGACGCCGAAGCGATCACGGTGGCCCGGCTCGTGGCCGATCTGGGGCGGTTCGGGCTGGAGCCGCGGCACCTGCGCGCGATGAAGGCCGCCGCGGACCGGGAGGCGGGCCTGGTGGAGCAGGTCGTGGCGCCCCTGAGGCGGCACCGCAATCCGCAGACCAGGGCGCATGCCGAAGCCACGATGAAGGAGCTCGCGGGGCTTTCCGTACGGCTCCACGAGGCCCTGGTGCAGACCGCCCTCGGGGTCCGGCTGCCGTGAGGGAAAGGGCCCCGACTACCCAAACCTGCCGGGCAGGTCCTAGGGTTACTGTGTGAACGAGCTCGACGTTGTGGGTGTCCGGGTGGAAATGCCCTCCAACCAACCGATCGTGCTCCTGCGTGAAGTGGGAGGCGACCGGTACCTCCCCATCTGGATCGGTCCTGGGGAGGCGACCGCCATTGCCTTTGCGCAGCAGGGAATGGCCCCTGCCCGACCGCTGACGCACGACCTGTTCAAGGACGTGCTGGAGGCGATCGGCGAGGAACTCACCGAGGTCCGGATCACGGATCTGCGGGAGGGTGTCTTCTATGCGGAGCTCGTCTTCGCCAGCGGGGTCGAGGTGAGCGCGCGGCCTTCCGACGCCATAGCGCTGGCCCTGCGGACGGGGACGCCGATCTACGGCAGTGACGGTGTGCTCGACGACGCCGGGATCGCGATTCCGGACGAGCAGGAGGACGAGGTGGAGAAGTTCCGCGAGTTCCTCGACCAGATCTCGCCAGAGGACTTCGGTACCGGCCCGCAGTGAGACGCCGGCCGCGTCGTCCACCGGGAACGGTCAGCCCATTCGAGTAGCCTTTCCCCGCAAAGGGATACGGGAAACCACTCTCAGGGTGATTATCACTCGGCGTGCCGAGTGTGGCGATCGTTGACGCACCCCTGGTGACTGCCTACCTTCAAGGTGGCAGGTCAAGGACGGAGGGTCGGCGTGAGGATCACGGGCGACGGTACGACCGGGGGCATCCCCGCACGGAGTGACGGTGGACCGTACCCGCTGCACGGCAGTGCGGTCGGTTCCGCGCGCCGTCAGCCGGAGTCGACGCCGGTCGGACCGGTGGGCGGCGACCCGGCGCCCGAGCAGATCGGCTACCGCGGGCCGACGGCGTGTGCGGCGGCCGGCATCACGTACCGGCAGCTCGACTACTGGGCACGGACGGGGCTGGTGGAGCCGAGCGTGCGCCCCGCCTACGGTTCGGGGACGCAGCGGCTGTACAGCTTCCGCGATGTCGTGGTCCTCAAGATCGTCAAGCGCTTCCTGGACACCGGGGTGGCGCTGCAGAACATCCGTACGGCCGTGCAGCACCTGCGCGACCGGGGGTTCTCGGACCTCGAGCGGATGACGCTGATGAGCGACGGCGCCACGGTGTACGAGTGCACCTCGCCGGACCAGGTCGTGAGCCTGCTCCAGGGCGGTCAGGGTGTCTTCGGCATCGCCGTGGGCGTGGTGTGGCGCGACGTGGAGAACGCGCTGTCGCAGCTGCACGGGGAGCGCGTGGACACCGGCGAGACCCTGCTCGGGCACAACCCCGCGGACGAACTGGCCGCCCGCCGCAACCGGGCCGGTTGAACCGGCCCCGGAAATGTCAGTCCCGTAGGGCAGCATCGGTCATGTGAGAGCCGCGCCGACCATCCTGCATCTGGACATGGATGCCTTCTACGCGTCCGTGGAGCAGGCGTCGAAGCCGAGCCTGCGCGGCAAGGCCGTCATCGTGGGCGGGCTCGGACCGCGCGGGGTCGTCGCCACCGCCTCGTACGAGGCCAGGCGCTTCGGGGTGCATTCGGCGATGCCGACGGCGCAGGCGCGGCGGCTCTGCCCGAACGGTGCCTACCTGATTCCCCGCTTCAGCCTCTACCGGCAGGTCAGCGACGTGGTGATGGCCCTGCTGCGAGAGCTCTCGCCGCTGGTGGAGCCGCTCAGCCTCGACGAGGCCTTCGTGGACCTGGAGGCGGGTGGGATCGCCTTCGACTCGCAGACCGCCCGGGTCACCGGGGAGCGGCTGCGGGCGGACATCAGGGCCGCCACCGGGCTCAGCGGGTCGGTGGGGCTGGCCGGGTCGAAGATGCTGGCCAAGGTGGCCTCCGAGGAGGCCAAGCCGGCCGGGCTGCTGCTGATCGAGCCGGGGACCGAGCGGGAGCTCCTGGCGCCGATGTCGGTACGGACCCTGCCGGGGGTGGGGCCGGCCACCGGCGAGCACCTGCGCCGCGCCGGGATCACCACCGTGGGGGACCTGGCGGAGGCCGGGGAGGACGAGCTGGTGCGGATGCTCGGGCGCTCGCACGGGGTGGGGCTGTTCCGGATGGCGCTGGGGATCGACGACCGGCCGGTGGTCGCGGAGCGGGACGCGAAGTCGGTGTCGGTGGAGGACACCTTCGACGTGGACCTGCACGACCGGGTGCGGATCAGGACCGAGGTGCAGCGGCTGGCGGACCGGTGCGTGCAGCGCTTGCGGGGGTCCGGCCACTCGGGGCGCACGATCGTGCTGAAGGTGCGCAGGTACGACTTCTCGACGCTGACGCGGTCCGAGACGCTGCGGGGGCCCACGGACGACCCCGCGGTCGTGCGCGAGGCGGCGGCGCGGCTGCTGGAGGGCGTGGACACCACGGGCGGGGTGCGGCTGCTGGGCGTGGGGGTGACCGGTCTGGCCGACTACACGCAGGAGGACCTGTTCGCCCAGTCGCTGGCCGCTGAGCCTCAGGAGGAGGCGGGGGAGGTCAGGGAGGCCGCTGAGCCTGACGGGGCCGCAGAGCCCGGTGGGGCCCCTGTCGCGGCTCTGGAGGGCCCGGCGGGTGCGGAGGTGCCCGGAGGGCCCGAGGCCGCTCCCGAGCGGCGGTGGACGGCCGGGAGCGACGTACGGCACGCGGTGTACGGGCCCGGGTGGGTGCAGGGCAGCGGGGTCGGGCGGGTGACCGTGCGGTTCGAGCAGCCCGGATCGGAGCCCGGCCGGGTGCGGACCTTCCGGGTGGACGACCCCGAGCTGGAGCCGACCGATCCGCTGCCGTTGGTGGGGGAGGAGCCGCCGGCCGGGACGCCCTAGCCCTCGTCGCCCGCCAGGTGGCCGAAGTCGTGGTGGAAGTCCGTCGGCAGGGTCACGTCCAGGCCGTAGTGGTGGTAGAGCTGCAGCTCCTGTTCGGGGGAGAGGTGGCGGCCGACCCCGAAGTCCGGGGCGTCTTTGATCAGGGAGCGGTCGAAGGGCACCCGCAGGGTGTCGCCGACCATCTCGCTCGGCTCCAGCGGGACGAAGGCGTCCCGGCTGAACAGGCCCGTCCGGACGGCCGCCCATTCCGGGACTCCCGTGGCATCGTCGAGGTAGACCTCGTCGATGGTGCCGATCTTGGTGCCGTTGCGGTCGAACGCCTTGCGGCCGATCAGGCTGCGCGGATCGATGTCGGTCTGCACGGTCCCTCCAAATGGTCGCAACTCCTCCGTAATGACTACAGAAGTGCATTTCGGGAGCTGAGGCCACTCGGGGAGGAGCCAGATCCTCGCTGGTAGGCTGGGTGATGGCTGTCGACCCTGTGCGGGAGAGTCCTCCGAGTGATCTTGACGGAGGCGCCGAAGGAGCAAATCCTCCCCGGAATCTCTCAGGCATACGTACCGCACGGACGAGGCCACTCTGGAAAGCAGGGGCGGGTACCGGGCGCGCAGTGCCGGTTCCCCTCCTCACCGACGGTGAAAGCCGGACCTCGCGGGTGTTCCCCGTGCGGCCCGGTGAAACTCTCAGGTTGAGATGACAGAGGGGGAGGCCGTCCGGGTGCCCGCGCCGTGGTGCCCCTCGCAGGTCATACGACCAGGAGGCCTCCGTCATGACCGCCAACCGCATTCCGCTCTCCCAGCTGGAGCGAGGCATCCCCTTCGAGCAGCGCCACATCGGCCCGGATGCCGAGGCGCAGGCGAAGATGCTCGCCCAGGTGGGCTACGGCTCCCTGGACGAACTGACCGCCGCCGCGGTGCCGGATGTCATCAAGACCACCGAAGCGCTGAACCTGCCCGAGGCGCTGACCGAGGCCGAGGTGCTGGCCGAGCTGCGCTCGCTCGCCGACCGCAACCAGGTCCTCTCCTCGATGATCGGGCTCGGCTACTACGGGACCTTCACGCCGCCGGTGATCCTGCGCAACGTGATGGAGAACCCGGCCTGGTACACGGCGTACACGCCGTACCAGCCCGAGATCTCGCAGGGCCGCCTCGAGGCGCTGCTGAACTTCCAGACCGTCGTCGCCGACCTCACCGGGCTGCCGACCTCCGGTGCCTCGCTGCTCGACGAGGGCACCGCGGCCGCCGAGGCCATGTCCCTCGCGCGCCGGGTGGGCAAGGTCAAGGACGGCGTCTTCCTGATCGACGCGGACGCGCTGCCGCAGACCATCGCCGTGATCGAGACCCGCGCCGAGCCCACGGGCGTCGAGGTCGTCGTCGCGGACCTCTCGAACGGCATCCCGGCCGAGATCGCCGAGCGCGGTGTCTTCGGCGTGCTGCTCCAGTACCCGGGCGCCTCCGGTGCCGTACGGGAGATCAAGCCGCTGATCGACCAGGCGCACGAGCTCGGCGCGATCGTCACCGTCTCGGCCGACCTGCTCGCGCTGACCCTGCTGACCTCCCCGGGCGAGCTGGGCGCGGACATCGCCGTCGGCACCACGCAGCGCTTCGGTGTCCCGATGGGCTTCGGCGGACCGCACGCCGGTTACATGGCCGTCCAGGCCAAGCACGCCCGCTCGCTGCCGGGCCGCCTCGTCGGCGTCTCCGTGGACGCGGACGGCAACAAGGCGTACCGCCTGGCGCTGCAGACCCGCGAGCAGCACATCCGCCGCGAGAAGGCCACCAGCAACATCTGCACCGCGCAGGTGCTGCTGGCCGTCATGGCCGCCATGTACGCCGTCTACCACGGCCCGGACGGCCTGCGGACGATCGCCCGCCGCACCCACCGCTATGCCGCTCTGCTCGCCGCGGGCCTGAAGGCCGGCGGGGTCGAGATCGTGCACGGCGCCTACTTCGACACGATCACGGCCCGCGTCCCGGGCCGCGCGGCCGAGGTCGTCGCCGCCGCCCGCGAGGGCGGGGTCAACCTGTACCAGGCCGACGCCGACCTCGTCTCCGTCGCCTGCGACGAGACCACCCTGCGCGCGGACGTCGAGGCCGTCTGGGCCGCCTTCGGTGTCACCGCCGACATCGAGGCGCTCGACGAGACCGCGGCCGACACCCTGCCCGAGGGCCTGCTGCGCTCGGACGACTACCTGACGCACCCGGTCTTCCACCAGCACCGCTCCGAGACCGCGATGCTGCGCTACCTGCGCAAGCTCTCGGACAAGGACTACGCGCTGGACCGCGGCATGATCCCGCTGGGCTCCTGCACCATGAAGCTCAACGCGACCACCGAGATGGAGCCGGTGACCTGGCCCGAGTTCGGCCAGCTGCACCCGTTCGCCCCGGTCGAGCAGGCCGAGGGGTACCTCACGCTCATCACCGAGCTGGAGGAACGTCTCTGCGAGGTCACCGGTTACGACAAGGTGTCCATCCAGCCCAACGCCGGGTCCCAGGGTGAGCTGGCCGGGCTGCTCGCCGTACGCGCCTACCACCGCGCGAACGGCGACGAGCAGCGCACCATCTGTCTCATCCCGTCCTCCGCGCACGGCACCAACGCCGCCAGCGCCGTGATGGCCGGCATGAAGGTCGTCGTCGTCAAGACCGCCGACGACGGCGAGGTGGACGCGGCGGACCTGCGCGCCAAGATCGAGCAGTACCGCGACGAGCTCGCCGTGCTGATGATCACCTACCCCTCCACGCACGGTGTGTTCGAGGAGCACGTCGCCGACATCTGCGCCCAGGTGCACGAGGCCGGCGGCCAGGTCTACGTGGACGGCGCCAACCTCAACGCCCTGGTGGGCCTGGCCAAGCCGGGTCACTTCGGCGGCGACGTCTCGCACCTGAACCTGCACAAGACCTTCTGCATCCCGCACGGCGGCGGCGGCCCGGGCGTCGGCCCGGTCGGTGTCCGGGCGCACCTGGCCCCGTACCTGCCCAACCACCCGCTCCAGCCGACCGCCGGTCCGGAGACGGGCGTCGGCCCGATCTCGGCCGCTCCGTGGGGTTCGGCCGGCATCCTGCCGATCTCCTGGTCGTACGTGCGCCTCATGGGCGGCGAGGGCCTCAAGCGCGCCACCCAGGTGGCCGTGCTCGGCGCCAACTACATCGCCAAGCGCCTGGAGCCGCACTACCCGGTGCTGTACACCGGCCCGGGCAACCTGGTCGCGCACGAGTGCATCATCGACCTGCGTCCGCTGTCGAAGTCGACGGGCGTGAGCGTGGACGACATCGCCAAGCGTCTGATCGACTACGGCTTCCACGCGCCGACCATGTCCTTCCCGGTGGCCGGCACGCTGATGATCGAGCCGACGGAGTCCGAGGACCTCGCCGAGATCGACCGTTTCTGCGACGCGATGATCGCCATCCGCGCCGAGATCGAGCGGGTCGCGGCCGGCGAGTGGCCGGTGGACGACAACCCGCTGGCCAACTCCCCGCACACCGCGGCGGCGCTGGGCGGCGAGTGGAACCACCCGTACACCCGTGACGAGGCCGTCTTCCCGGGCGGGGTCACGGCCGCTGAGAAGTACTGGCCGCCGGTGCGCCGCATCGACGGCGCTTTCGGCGACCGGAACCTGGTGTGCTCCTGCCCGCCGCTGGACGAGTACGACAACTGAGCATGAACAAGGGGCCGGTCCGGGGAGTCATCCCGGGCCGGCCCCTTCGTCGTTGCCGCGGTCGGTGTGCCGCTCGCGTCTAGGCAGCCTTCATCACCTGGGCCGCTGCGAGCGGGCGGTGCGGGGCGATGATCTGGCCGTCAGGCAGCAGCTCACCGGTGTCCTCGAAGAGCAGGACGCCGTTGCACAGCAGGCTCCAGCCCTGTTCCGGGTGGTTGGCCACCGGAAGCGCGGCCTCCCGGTCGGCGGATTCGGCTGACGGGCAGGCTGGCTGGTGCTGGCACATGGATGGGTTCTTTCGCTGCGGTGTGGTCTGCGTGCTACGGCGCGATGCGTCGTTCATGGCCGTCCCCCTGGGTCATCCCCGCACCCGCGGGGAGCGTGTCCTCAGTCTTCCCCCACGACAGCCGCTTCGCAGGTATTTCCCGCAGCTGTCCTCATAGATTGATGACGCATCACTCGTGCGGGCGGTTCAGGCCAACTCCCCTGTCATTTTGGATGGTTCGCCAGTGGCCCGAGCGGGCTAGGCCGAATGGGCAACTCGGGTCACCGGCCAGGTCAGGCCGCAGGGGCGGCCAGCGAGGGCGGGACCGGCGCCGTCGCGGGGGTCAGCCGGTGGGTCAGCACGGGCAGCAGCTCGGAGACCGGATGCGGCCGGTACGCGGCGATGCCGGGCGGGGCCGGGGCCAGCGGCACCAGCAGGTCCTCGCCGGCGGGCAGGCCGGCGGAGGCGTCGGCGCCCACCGCCCCGTGCAGCCACAGGGTCAGCATGTACAGCTCCGGTACGGACAGCAGCCGCGGCTGGTACGCCTTGCCGAGGGACTCGGCCTGGCGCAGGGCACGTTCGGTGGCCGCGACGTACGGTCCCTCGAAGAAGTGGGAGAAGGCCCAGCCGTCCGGTGTGAGCCGGGTGTCGGCGGCCGCGACGTAGCGGTCCCCGCCGCGGATGAGGAACCGCCAGCCGGTGAGGCGGGTGCGGGGCGGCCTGCCGCCGGACGCCAGGTCCGAGATGTTCAGCCGGTCGAGTACGTGGACCGGCAAGGGGAGTTCGGCGGTCACCGGCCCCTGGAGCGCGCGCAGGGCGGGAGTGTGTGCCTCGTGGACGGCGGTGGGGGAACCGAGAGCCGCGAGGACGCTGCGCAGGGCGGGCGCGGGGGCCGGAGGGACATGCAGCGGCATGGTGGGTCGCCTCTCACTTGGGAGACCGGTGGAACGGGGGCAGGTGCGGACGGCGCTGTCGCATTCTGGGGCCAGAGGGGGGCTGAGGGGCAATGGCCGCGCGCCAACTCTCTGCCTCGTTTGCGGAGTTTATACGACATGTGTTCACGCAGTGTTTCGGCTAGCTGTCCCGCCTATTGCGGACAAGGCGCTTACCGGTCCCGCTGACATGGCATTCATGCCGGATGTGCGCGAACATGTCGCGCTGACCTCGGAGGTTACCGGAAAGGGGCTCGGCTGGAAAGCGTCGGTTATCCGGAACAGGCAAAGTCGACGCGGAATTTGCATCCACCGACTTGCCAGGTGAATGTGCCAAAACGCCTGTCGGCCAAACCGGCGCACGCTCCTCGCCACGCACGCCCCCGCCGCGTTATAGATCAAGCTGCCGGGGCATCATCGACCGTACATGCGCGCCTGGGTGCATCGGGCCAGGCCCACTCGAGGAGGGACGCTCGATGGGGGAGAAGGTCGTGGCAGGCGGATTCGACCTGTCCGATCGGCAGCGGTATCGAAGGAAGCTTCACGAGTGCCTGGAGGGACTGGAGCGACTTCTGGCGGAGAAGAGGTTCGATCGCCCCAAGAACATGATGGGACTGGAGATCGAGCTGAATCTTGCGGGTGCCGACGGCTTGCCGAGAATGGTGAATGCCCAGGTACTGGAGCGGATTGCGAGCCCCGATTTCCAGACCGAACTCGGAATGTTCAACCTGGAGGTGAACGTCCTTCCGCACCGCCTCGGCGGCCGGGTATTCGATCAGCTCGCCGAGGAACTCAGCGCAGGTCTCGGTTACGCCCACCGGCAGGCCGCGGAGATCGACGCCGGGGTGGTGATGATCGGCATTCTGCCGACGATCACCCGCGAGGACCTGGTCACCGCCAACCTCTCGGCGGTCGACCGCTACTCGCTGCTCAACGAGCAGATCCTGATGATGCGCGGCGAGGACTTCACGCTCGACATCGACGGCGTCGAACGGCTGATCTGGAACACCGGGTCGATCGTGCCGGAGGCCGCGTGCACCTCCGTACAGCTGCACCTCCAGGTGACCCCGGCGCGGTTCGCGGACGTGTGGAACGCGGCCCAGGCGGTGGTCGCCGCACAGATAGCCGTGGGCGCGAACTCGCCGTTCCTGTTCGGGCGCGAGCTGTGGCGGGAGTCGCGGCCGCCGTTGTTCACCCAGGCCACCGACACCCGGCCGCCCGAGCTCCAGGCTCAGGGGGTGCGGCCGCGCACCTGGTTCGGGGAGCGCTGGGTGGACTCGGCGTACGAGCTCTTCGCGGAGAACGTCCGCTACTTCCCCGCCCTGCTGCCGATCTGCGACGAGGAGGAGCCGCTGCGGGTGCTCGCCGAGGGCGGGGTGCCCGGGCTCCAGGAGCTGGTCCTGCACAACGGCACCGTCTACCGGTGGAACCGGCCCGTGTACGGGGTCGCCGACGGGGTGCCGCACCTGCGGGTGGAGAACCGGGTGCTGCCGGCCGGGCCCACGGTCGCCGACGTCGTCGCCAACGCCGCCTTCTACTACGGACTCGTACGCACCCTCGCCGACGAGCCGCGCCCGGTGTGGACCCGGCTGCCCTTCGCCGAGGCGGAGGCCAACTTCGACGCCGCCTGCCGGTACGGGATCGACGCGCGGCTGCGCTGGCCGCGCCGGGGGCGGGCCGGGGGGCTGGCCAGTGTGCCCGCCGTCAGGCTGGTCCTGGACGAGCTGCTGCCGATGGCGGCGGCCGGCCTGGACGCGTGGGGCATCGAGCCCGCGGACCGGGACCGCTACCTCGGCATCATCGAGGAGCGCTGCCGGCGGCGGGTGAACGGGGCGACCTGGCAGGTGGACACCTACCACCGGGCGCTCGCGTCGGGGCTGGACCGCGACGAGGCGCTGGCGGCGACCACGCGGCGCTACAGCGAGCTGATGCACAAGGGCGATCCCGTGCACACCTGGCCCGTGGGGCCGGGGGAGGAGGTGGTGCCGGCCGGCGGCTGATCCCCCTGGCAGCCCCCCGGCCGCCCGGCGGCCCCCCGAGGAGGCAGTATGGGGTGGTCGCGACGGGTCGTCGCAGTGGGCTGGCAGGACGGGAGTCGGGCGTGCGTGCGGAGCCGGAGCCGGTGGTCGTGGAGCTGGGCGAAGACGCGTCGCGGCGGCGCGTGCTGCGCACCGAGACCCTGCTCGTACTGGCGCTGTCGCTGGGCGCGAGCGGGTTCTCGGCGCTGATCAGCTTCATCGGCTCGCTCACCAAGCCGGGCGGGCTCAAGGACCAGGCCGCCACGCTCAACGGCTCGTACGCGCCCGGCCGGCCCTGGCTGGACCTGGCCTGGCAGCTGTTCGGCATCGCGACCGCCCTGGTCCCCGTCCTGCTGGTGGCGCACCTGCTGACCCGCGAGGGGGCACCGGGGCTGCGGGTGCTGGGCTTCGACCGCACCCGGCCCGTGTGGGACCTGGGCCGGGGCGCTCTCGTCGCGGCCGGGATCGGGAGCGCGGGGCTGCTCTTCTACCTGGGGGCACGGGCCACCGGATTCAACCTCACGGTGGTGCCGGAGGCCCTGCCCGACGTGTGGTGGAAGTTCCCCGTGCTGATCCTCTCCGCGGTGCAGAACTCCGTGGTGGAGGAGATCATCGTGCTGGCCTATCTGCTGCGGCGGCTGGGCCAGCTCGACTGGTCGCCGATGGCCGCGCTGCTGGCCAGCTCGCTGCTGCGCGGCTCGTACCACCTCTACCAGGGCATCGGCGGCTTTATCGGCAACGTGGTGATGGGCGTCGTCTTCGTGCTGGCCTACCGCCGCTGGGGCCGGGTGGGGCCGCTCGTCGTCGCGCACGCGCTGCTCGACATCGTGGCCTTCGGCGGGTACGCGCTGCTCGCGGGCAAGGTGGGCTGGCTGCCGACGCCGTAGCCGGCCCGGTTCAGGGGGCGGTGAGGAGTTCCCCGTCCAGGACGGTGACCGCGTGGCCGGTCAGCAGGGTGCGCTCGCCCGCCAGGGTCACCCGTACGAGTCCCCGGCGCTCGCCGCCCTGGAGGCCGGTCAGTTCGCTGCGGCCCAGGCGCTCGGCCCAGAACGGGGCGAGCGCGGTGTGGGCGCTGCCGGTGACCGGGTCCTCGTCGATCCCGAAGGCCGGGAAGAAGCCGCGGGAGACGAAGTCGTACCCGCGAGAGGGATCCTCGGCGGGCGCGGTGACGATCACCCCGCGCTTGGCGAAGGCCCGCAGGGCGGCGTGGTCCGGCTGCAGTTCCCGGACGGTCCGCTCGTCGGCGAGCTCGATCAGCAGGTCCCCGATGTGGGCGGCGGTGTCGTGCACGGACAGGATCGGGGCGCCGCCCAGCGCGTGGTCCACGGCGGTCGGAGCCGGGACCGGGGTGAGCGAGGACGTCGGGAAATCCAGGGTGATGGCCCCGTCCGGGGCGGTTTCGGCCGTGAGGATGCCGCAGCGGGCGGTGAAGCGGATCAGCCCGTCGGCGAGGCCGCTCGAGGCGAGGACGTGCGCCGTGGCGAGGGTCGCGTGCCCGCACATGTCGACCTCGGCGGCCGGGGTGAACCAGCGCAGGGCCCAGTCGGCGTCCGAGCCGGGCGGCAGGGGGTGGGCGAAGGCGGTCTCGGAGAGGTTCACCTCGGAGGCGACCTGCTGGAGCCAGGCGTCCGGGGGGAACGCGGCGTCGAGGAGCAGGACTCCGGCGGGGTTCCCGTGGAACGGACGGTCGGTGAAGGCGTCGACGATTCGGATGCGCATGAACCGACGGTAGGGCGATTTCTTGATCATCGACAAAGGCCAATCGGGGGTGACTGGCCTGGTGCAGGGCTGTTCGCTGAAAAAGTTTCCGATATATCGTTGACGCATCGCGATGGGTCATCGATAGTGGAGGCATCGGACAACCGATACGAAACGACGAACTGACGAAATGACGAAAGGAGCGCAGTCATGCGTTCACACGGACAGCACGGACACGAGCACGGGCATGACCACGGCCGGGGCCACGGTCACTGCGGGCCCGATCGTCGGGAGGAGTTCCAGGGGCGGCGCGCCGCCTTCGGCCCGTTCGGACCGCCCTTCGGCGGCGGCCACTTCGGTGGGCGCGGCGGACGCGGTGGACCGCGGGGCCGGGCCCGGCGCGGTGACGTACGCGCCTCGATCCTGGCGCTGCTCGCCGACCGGCCGATGCACGGCTACGAGATGATCCAGGAGATCGGCGAGCGCAGCGGCGGGACCTGGAAGCCCAGCCCCGGCTCGGTGTACCCGACCCTGCAGCTGCTCGAGGACGAGGGGCTCATCACCAGCGAGAGCGAGGGCGGCAAGAAGCTGTTCACGCTCACCGAGGCCGGCCGCACCGAAGCCGAGTCGGGCCCCGACGCCCCCTGGGCGGATGCGGGGCGCGGCGTCGACTTCGAGGCCATGCATGAGATCCGTACGGCCGGCATCGGCCTGTGGGAGGCCTTCGGGCAGGTCTTCAAGACCGGTACCCCCGAGCAGCGGGAAAAGGCCGTCGCGGTCATCAACGACGCCCGCAAGAAGCTCTACCTGATCCTGGCCGACGAGCACTGACCGGTCGGCCCGGACGATCGCAGCGGCGCGCCCCGCGAATGACTCGCGGGGCGCGCCGTCGTGCGTACGGAAGCGTTCGGAAGCGGTCGGGAGGTCAGGCGACCAGGCCGGCCAGCTTGCGCAGCGATTCGTTCAGCGCGGCGGTGGCCGAGTCCTTGAGCTTGCCCGCCATGAGGGAGACCGCCGCTCCGGTGAACTCGCCGTCGATGCGCACTGTCGTGGCCCCGCCGTCCGGTACCAGGGTGTAGCGGGTGAGGACGGCCACGCCCATCGGGCCCTTGCCGGTGATGGCGAAGACGCGCTCATCCTCCAGCTCCGAGACGGTCCAGACGACCTCGGCCGGGAAGCCCATCATCTTCATGTTCTCGGCGAAGGTGGAGCCGACCGCCAGGGTCTCCGGGCCACCCTTCGGGAAATTGGTGTGGGTCATGCTCCACTGGCCGTACGCGTCCCAGTCCGTCAGCTGGGACCAGAGCTTCGCGGCGGACGCCTCGATGCGTGATTCCGCGGTGACTTCGGCCATGCGACCACCCCTTCTCGTCGGGTACGTGCGGCGGAACGTAGCCCCGGTGGGCGGAACATTCAATACTGACGGCCTGTCAGATATTGGAGGGGCGGGTGGCCGTGGTGTCATCTGCGTCTCAACAGGTGTCACGTCCGTGACGCTCCTGACGGGCCCTGCCATGATGGCCCGATGCAAGCGTCAGGGAAAAACGCCGGACTGGGCCTCGCCCTCGTCTCGGCGCTCGCGTTCGGTGGTTCCGGAGTGGCGGCGAAGCCACTGATCGAGGCGGGTCTGGACCCCCTCCACATGGTCTGGCTCAGGGTGGCCGGGGCAGCGCTCGTGCTGTCGCCGCTGGCCTGGCGCCACCGTGACCTCATCGTGCGCAGGCCTGCGCTGCTCGCGGGCTTCGGACTGGTCGCCGTCGCCGGTGTCCAGGCCTTCTACTTCGCCTCGCTGTCCCGGATTCCGGTCGGCGTGGCCCTGCTGCTGGAGTACCTCGGCCCGGCGCTGCTGCTCGGCTACATCCGCTTCGTGCAGCGCAAGCCCGTGACGCGGGGCGCCGCCGCCGGAGCGGCCGTGGCCGTCGTGGGCCTGGCCTGCGTGGTGGAGATCTGGGCCGGGCTGCGGCTCGACCTGCTCGGCGTGCTGTTCGGCCTCTGCGCGGCCCTGTGCCAGGCCTTCTACTTCGTCTTCGCCGACCAGGGTGCGGACGGGGACGACGCCCCCGACCCGCTCGGGGTGATCGCGTACGGCATGCTCGTCGGTGCCCTGGTGATGACGGTGATCGCCCGGCCGTGGGAGATCGACTGGCAGGTCCTGGGCGGGGAGGCCGCGGTGGGCGGCACGATGGTCCCCGCGCCGGTGCTGCTCGGCTGGGTGGTGCTGATCGCCACCGTCTTCGCGTACCTGACCGGCGTGGTCTCCGTACGCAGGCTCTCACCGCAGGTCGCGGGCGTGGTGGCCTTCCTGGAGGCGGTCGTCGCCACCGTGCTGGCCTGGATCCTGCTCGGCGAGCACCTCTCCACCTGGCAGATCGTCGGCGGCGGGCTGGTGCTGGGCGGCGCGTTCATCGCGCAGTCCTCCCGGCCGGCCCCGCCGGCCGTCCCGCCGACCGCGCCGTCCACCGCCCCGGCCGCGGCCGGTCCGGCCGTGGTGGACCGCGAGACCGCGAAGGCCTAGGGTGGCGATCATGCCTTCGACCGTGCTTCCGCCTCCCGCCTCCGCCTAGCGCGGGCGGCACTTCCTCCAGCGAGACCCCCTGCCCGGGGAGTTCCCGGGCCGGTGCGCGCTGCCCGCGAAGCGATGACCTGCTTCCTTCATCCTTCACGCATGCGCGGAGAACCACGTGTCGAACCATTCGCCCGCTGCCGGGCGCAGTCTGCTGTACCTCGTCGTCGCCGGAGCCGCCTGGGGCACCGCCGGAGCGGCCGCCTCGCTCCTCTTCCTCGCCAGTGACCTCGGTCCGCTCGCCCTGTCGTTCTGGCGGTGCGCGGGCGGGCTCGTGGTGCTGCTGGGGGTGCTCGCCGTACGCCGGCCACGCCCCGGGCTCGGGCGGGTCCGGCCGTCGGCCGGCTCGCTGATCGTGACCGGCCTGCTGTTCACTCTCTTCCAGGCCGCCTACTTCGCCGCCGTCCGCGAGACCGGCCTCGCGGTCGGCACCGTCGTCACGCTCGGCGCCGGGCCCGCGCTGATCGCGCTCGGCGCGCGGTACTCGCTGGGCGAACGGCTCGGCAAGGGCGGCGCGGCCGCCGTCGCCGGGGCGCTGGCCGGGCTCGCCGTCCTGGTGCTGGGCAGCGGGGGCGGCGAGGTGCGCCCGCTCGGCGTCGGCTGGGCACTGCTGTCGGCCGCCGGATACGCGGCGATGACCCTGCGGGCCCGCTGGCTCGGGCGGCGCGGGGCGGGCGGGGATCCGCTGGTGACCACCGCCTGGTCGGTCGCGGTGGGCGCGGTGTGCCTGTTGCCGCTCGCCGCCGCCGAGGGGCTGTTGCCGCACACCGCCGAACTCGGGCGGGTGCTCTGGCTGCTGGTGTACGTCGCGACGGTGCCGACGGCCCTGGCGTACGCGCTCTACTTCACCGGGGCGGCCGCCGTGCGGGCCGCCACCGTGTCCGTGATCATGCTGATCGAGCCGGTGAGCGCGGCCGTGATCGCCGTGCTGCTGCTCGGGGAGCGGCTGACCGGCGCGGTGGTGCTGGGCACCGTACTGCTGCTGGCGGCCGTGGGCGCCCTGATCGCGGCGGAGGCGCGGCGGCCGGCGGAACTGCCGGCGGACGGGTCGGCGGACGGGCCGGCGGTCCGGCCCGTCCGCGCTCCCGAAGTCTCGCGTCAGAGCGCCGCGAGGTAGTCCGGAGTGGCGATCCCGGCGGTCAGGCCGGCCGCCGGGATCGGCGCCCCGTACGCCGGAGCGACCGGGACCACGCCCGCCCAGTAGGGCAGCCCCAGGTCCTCGGCGTCGTCGTTCGGTCCGCCCGTACGGATCTTCGCGGACACCTCGGTCAGGTCCAGGCGGATCACCGCGGTGGCGGCGAGCTCCTTGGCGTTGGCCGGCCGGGAGTCGGCGGAGCGGCCCGGGACCACGTGGTCGACGAGGGCGTCCAGGGCCATCCGGCACTCCTCCTCGTCCGTGACCTGGTAGGCGGTGCCGTGCACGACCACCGAGCGGTAGTTGAGCGAGTGGTGGAAGGCCGAGCGGGCCAGCACCAGGCCGTCGAGGTGCGTCACGGTCACGCAGACCGGCAGCCCCGGGTCGGCCTTGCCGGCCGCGAGCAGCGGGCGGGAGCCGGTGGAGCCGTGGATGTAGAGCGCCTCGCCGACCCGGCCGAAGAGCGTCGGCAGCACCACCGGGGCGCCGTCGCGGACGAAGCCGAGGTGGCAGATGTAGGCCTGGTCGAGTATCGAATGCACCGTCTCGCGGTCGTAGCGCGCCCGGTCGCGGGCGCGGGTCGGCACCGTGCGCTCGGTGGGCTCGTACGCGTCGGGCGAGGTGGTCGGCTCGGACGGCGCGGGCGTTTCCGTGGCGGGCGTGGCGGTCATGATGCGAACTCCGTTGCACTAGTGCATACTGTCTTTTGTGCTAGGAGACTACCGGATCACCGGGCGACGTGCATCGGATATCGCGGCCAGCGTCGAAGCGGGTGTGGGAGCGGGCGCGCTGGCGCCGGGCGCGCTGCTGCCGCCGATGCGGGAGCTGGCGGGCGAGCTGGGGGTGAACCCCAACACCGTGGCGGCCGCGTACCGGACGCTGCGCGAGCGCGGGGTCATCGAGACCGACGGGCGGCGCGGCAGCCGGGTGCGCGCCCGCCCGTCGAGCGCGCCGCGGGACGCCCTGCGGATGGCGGTGCCGGCGGGCGTACGGGACATCACCGAAGGCAACCCGGACGTATCGCTGCTCCCGGCGCTGGACGGGGCGCTGGCGGCGGCCGCCCGGCGGTACGCGCAGGCGCCGACCCTCTACGGGCAGGACCCGGTCGACCCGGAACTGGCGCGGCTGGCCCGGGCCGACCTCGACGCGGCCGGGGTGCCGGCCGGGCCGGTGGCGCTGACCTCGGGCGCCCTGGACGGGATCGAGCGGGTCCTGGCCGCGCACCTGCGCCCCGGGGACGCGGTCGCCGTCGAGGACCCGGGCTGGGGGAGCGTGCTGGACCTGGTCCCGGCGCTCGGGCTGCGGGTGCTGCCGGTGGCCGTCGACGACGAGGGGCCGAAGGCCGAGGCGGTGGCGCGGGCCCTGGAGGCCGGGGCGCGGGCGCTGGTGGTGACCTCGCGGGCGCAGAACCCCACCGGGGCCGCGGTCAGCGCGGAGCGGGCCGGGGAGCTGCGGGCCCTGCTGGCGGGCCACCCCGGAGTGCTGGTGATCGACGACGACCACGGGCACGCGATCGTGGACCTGCCCCTGCATCCGCTGAGCGGGGTCACCCGGCACTGGGCGCTGGTGCGGTCGACGGCGAAGGCCTACGGGCCGGACCTGCGGCTGGCGGTGCTGACGGGGGACGCGGTGACGCTGGACCGGGTCCGGGGGCGGCAGCGGCTGGGCCCGGGATGGGTGAGCCGGCTGCTGCAGTACGCGGTGGTGGAGCTGTGGACCTCGGGCGCGGTGGACCGGGCCGCGGTGGCCCGCTCGTACGGGGAGCGGCGGAACGCGCTGGTCGCGGCGCTGCGGGAGCGGGGCGTACGGGCGCACGGGCGAAGCGGGATGAACGTGTGGGTGCCGGTGGCCGATGAGACGGGGGTGGTGACCCGGCTGCTGGCCGCGGGCTGGGCGGTGACCGCCGGGGCCCGGTTCCGGGTCGAGTCGGAACCGGGCGTGCGGCTGACGGTGTCGCGGCTGGCGGTCGGCGAGGTGCCGGGCCTGGCCGACGCCGTGGCCGCGGCGGTCCGGCCGGGGGCGGCGGGGGTCCGCTACGTCTGACCTCGGCCCCGCCGCCTCGGTGGCGGGTCAGGCGAGTTCCGGCAGCCCGCCCAGGACGAAAACGTGTGGTGATCGCCCGGAAGGCAGCAGGCGTCAGGCGGGCTTCCGTGGCCCGGGGCGGGTCTGGGTGAGGGCGGCGCCCGCCAGGACGATCGCGGCGCCGACCGGGGTGTTCCAGTGGAGCTGTTCGCCGAGGACCAGGATGCCCGCCGTGGTGGCGATCACCGGGATGAAGTACGTGACCATCTGGGCCGTGGTCGGGCCGATCTCCGAGACCAGGCCGTACTGCATCTGGAGCGCCATGCCCGTGCCGAGGGCGCCCAGGGCGATCACCGACAGCGTCGGCCAGAGCGGGAACGACGTCGGCGCCGATGTGAACAGGGCGCTGACCAGCCCGAGCTGGAGCGTGGAGAGGATCAGCTGGCCGCCGGTCAGGGCCACCGGGGAGCCCGGGGCCCCGGCCAGCGTGCGGCGGACGTAGATCCAGCCGATGGGGTAGCAGAGCGAGGCCAGCAGGGCGAACGCGGTGCCCTTGGCGTCGACCCCGGAGAAGCCCTGCCAGGCGCCGAGGACGGTGAGGACGCCGAGGAAGCCCAGGCCCAGACCCGCGAAGCGGCGGCGGGTCGGGCGGTCCTCGGACAGCGCGACCAGGGACAGCGCCATCCCCCACAGCGGGGAGGTGGCGTTGCAGATGCCGGCCAGGCTGGAGGGGATGCTCAGCTCCGCGTAGGCGAAGAGGGAGAACGGGGCGGTGTTGAGCAGGAGCGCCGCCACGCTGAGGTGACCCCAGGTCCGCAGCCCCCGCGGCAGCGGCTCGCGGCGGACCAGCAGTACGGCGACGAGGGCGAGCGCCCCGAACAGGACCCGGCCCAGGGCCACCTGGAAGGGCGCGTACGCTTCCGTGCCCACCTTGATCAGTAGAAAGCTGAAGCCCCAGACCACCGACAGGATCGCGAAGCGGACGCGCCAGTCCAGGAGGACGCCCCGCCGGGTGGCCGGGGCCGGGGTGGCGGTGAGGGAGGCCGTGGAGAGGGCCGGTCGAGGGGTGGTGGGTGCGCTCATAGCCCTTACTGTGCGCGGATCAACTTCGTAGAACAAGCGAGAGTTTCTCGGAGCGACGGCGTAGCATCGCTTACATGTTGAACCTGGAGCGCTTGCGCACCCTCGACGCCCTCGCCCGCCACGGCTCGGTCAGCGGCGCGGCCGACGGGCTCCACGTCACCACCTCCGCCGTGTCCCAGCAGATGGCCAAGCTCGAACGCGAGGTCGGCCAGCCCCTGCTGGCCAGGAACGGGCGCGGAGTCCGGCTCACCGACGCCGGGCGGCTGCTCGCCGATCACGCCGCCCGGATCATCTCCCAGGTGGAGCTCGCCCAGGCCGACGTGGAGGCCCAGCGGGGCTGCGCGGTCGGCGAGCTGCGCATCGGGGCCTTCCCGACCGCCATGCGCGGGCTGCTGCCCCGGGCCCTGTCCGCCCTGCGCGATGGTCACCCGGAACTGCGGGTGCGGGTGCGCGAGCAGGAGCCCGAGGAGAGCATGGCCGCCGTCGTGCGCGGCGACCTCGACCTGGCGCTGGCCATCGACTGGCACAACAAGCGGATGCCGGTGCCCGCCGAACTCACCCGGACGCACCTGCTGGACGACTCCGTCGACATCGCGGTCCCGGCCGGCCACCGGCTGGCCGACCGGTCGGAGATCTCCCTCGCCGAGTTCGCCGACGACGACTGGATCTCCTGGAACGAGGGGCAGTTCTGCCACGAGTGGCTGGTCTTCACCCTCCGCGGCACCGGAATCGAGCCGCGCATCGCCCACATCGCCGAGGAGCACCACACCCAGCTGGCCTTCGTGGAGGCCGGGCTCGGGGTGTGCGTGGCGCCGAAGCTGGGCCGCGGCCCGGTGCCGGGCGGGGTACGGCTGCTGCCGGTCAGCGACAGCGTGCGCCGGCACGTGTACGCCGTCTGGCGTGCGGACGCCGACCGCCGGCCCTCCATCCGCGCCGCGGTCGAGGCGCTGAAGCAGGCCGCCGCCGGCCTCTAGAGCGCCAGGGGGCTAGAGCTTGCGGAAGTCCCACGAGACGACCGACTCCGGGGTCAGGCGGATCCAGGCGTGCCGCCCGTCGTGGGGCATCTCCTCGATGCCGAAGTTCTTGACCGGGAAGATCCGCTCGGCCTCCGCCAGCTCCGGGCAGGGTTCACCGGTGCGCGGGGCCTCGCCCACGAAGACGGCGCTGCCGGACAGTTCCACGCCGCGCAGTTCGTCGTACGCCTCGCCGGAGTCCACGACGACCGACATCCGCGGGTCCTTGCGCAGGTCAAACCAGCGCCGGCTGCGGGTGATCGAGTACAGCCACAGCGAGCTGCCGTCCCAGGCGAACCACAGGGCGCCCACGTGCGGGCGGCCGTCCGGGGAGACCGTGGCCACCCGGCAGGTGCGCTGCTCGCGGAGGAAGGCGTCCACCTCCTCGTCGGTCATCATGATCCGGCGGCCCCGCCGCTGTGTCCTCTCCGGGCGTGTCTCGTCCATTCGTCCCGCACCCCTTCACATCTGACTGTGTGTCAGGAATCATGCGGGCTCGTCGGCCGTTACGCCAGGGGGAGCCATGCCGGATCTCGATCCCGCCACCACCGCGCTGCTCACCGTCGAATGCCAGAACGGCGTCGTCGGCGAGGAGAGCGCGCTGCCCGAGCTCGCGAAGGAGGCCCGGGCCTCCGGAATGCTGGGCCGGGTGGCCGCGCTGGCCGACGCCGCGCGCGGGGCCGGCGTGCAGGTGCTGCACGCCGTCGCCGAGCGGCGGCCGGACGGGCGCGGGGCCAACAGCAACGCACGGCTGTTCCGCGCGGCCGGGAAGCTGCCCGTGCGCCAGATCGCGGGGACCGAGGCGGTGCAGCTCGCCGCCCCGCTCGCGGTGGCCGAGCAGGACCTGGTGGTCCGCCGCCTGCACGGGCTCTCCCCGATGTCCGGCACCGATCTGGACGCCCTGCTGCGCAACCTCGGCATCCGCACCCTCGTCGTCACCGGGGTCTCCTCCAACATCGCCATCCCGAACACCGTCTTCGACGCCGTGAACCTCGGCTATCAGGTCGTGGTCCCGGCCGACGCCATCGCCGGGGTGCCCGCCTCCTGCACCGCCGAGGTGATCCGCAACTCCCTCGCGCTGGTCGCGACCATCACCACGGCCGAAGCCCTCTTAACGCAGTGGGCTCCCGCGACCTGACCCCCGTAACCTGGGCGGATGCTGTCCGAAGTGATCGCGACCCGTTACGTCACGCCCCTGCGTGAGGGCGGCTCGCTTCCGGGAATCGTCGAGGCCGACGACCTCGGTACCTACGTCATGAAATTCACCGGAGCCGGCCAGGGCCGCAAGACCCTGGTCGCCGAAGTCATCTGCGGCCGCCTGGCCCAGCGGCTGGGCCTGCGGGTCCCGCGGCTGGTGCAGATGCAACTCGACCCCGTCATCGGGCTCGGCGAGCCCGACCAGGAGGTCCAGGAGCTGCTCAAGGCCAGCGGCGGGCTCAACCTCGGCATGGACTACCTGCCCGGGTCGATCGGCTTCGACCCGCTCGCCTACCAGGTGGACCCGGTCGAGGCGGGGCGCGTGGTCTGGTTCGACGCCCTGATCAACAACGTCGACCGGTCCTGGCGCAACCCGAACATGCTGGTCTGGCACGGGGACGTGTGGCTCATCGACCACGGCGCCACCATGATCTGGCACCACAACTGGCCCACCGCCCAGGCCGCCGCCGCCAAGCCCTACAACGCCTCCGACCACGTACTGGCCCCCGTGGGCCCGGACCTCGCGGCCGCCGCGGCCGCGCTCGCGCCGCTGGTCACCGAGGAACTGCTCACCGAGGTCGCGGCCGACGTGCCCGACGAGTGGCTGGTGGACGAGCCCGGTTTCGACTCCACCGACGCGCTGCGCCGCGCCTATGTGGAGGCGCTGCTGCCGCGCGCGGCCACGATCCACGAGAGGATCTCGATGGCGGCCGAGGTGAAGGCCCGGTCGGGTCCCCCCGGCTGGCTGGCCGACCGCCTCGACCCCCGCCCCCGGAAGAACAAGAGCGACGACGAGTGACCAAGCGGGACGTGTTCGAGTACGCGCTGGTGCGTGTGGTGCCCCGGATGGAACGCGGCGAGTGTTTCAACGCCGGCGTGATCGTCTACTGCCGGGCCCGCTCGTACGTGGCCGCGCGCACCCACCTCGACGAGGCGAAGCTCCTCGCCCTGGACCCCGGAGCCGACGTGGCCGGGGTACGGGCCGCCCTGCGCGGGGTGGAGGGCCTGTGCACGGGCGGCGAGTCCGCCGGCCAGGCGGCGGGTGATGACCCGGGGCGGCGGTTCCGGTGGCTGATCGCCCCGCGCAGCACGGTGGTGCAGCCGGGTCCGGTGCACACCGGCCTGACGGCCGACCCGGCCGCCGAGGTGGAGCGGCTGCTGGATCTGCTGGTCCGCTAGCGCGCCGGGCCGGGGCTCCCGTTGACACCGGGTGCCAAGGCTCCTAGCGTCTCCTCAGCTGAAGCTACTAAGCGGTTGCTCACCTCTGGGCGGCCGCCTCTCAAGGGCGAGGAGATCCAGCATGTCCACCACCGAGCAGCGCGTCGCGATCGTGACCGGGGCGGCCCGAGGCATCGGCGCGGCCACCGCCGTGCGCCTGGCCGCCGAAGGCCGGGCCGTCGCCGTACTCGACCTCGACGAGGCGGCCTGCAAGGACACCGTGGAGGCGATCACGGCGGCCGGCGGCAGGGCCCTCGCGGTCGGCTGTGACGTCTCCGACGGCGCGCAGGTGGAGGCGGCCGTCGCGCGCGTCGCGAGCGAGCTGGGCGCCCCGACCATCCTGGTCAACAACGCGGGCGTGCTGCGCGACAACCTGCTCTTCAAGATGAGCGAGACCGACTGGGACACGGTCATGAACGTGCACCTGCGCGGCGCCTTCCTGATGTCCAAGGCCTGTCAGAAGTACATGGTGGAGGCCAAGTTCGGCCGCATCGTGAACCTCTCGAGCAGCTCGGCGCTCGGCAACCGCGGCCAGGTCAACTACTCGGCCGCCAAGGCCGGTCTGCAGGGCTTCACCAAGACCCTGGCCATCGAGCTCGGCAAGTTCGGCGTCACCGCCAATGCCGTCGCCCCCGGCTTCATCGTCACCGAGATGACCGCCCAGACGGCCGCCCGCGTCGGCATGGGCTTCGAGGACTTCCAGGCGGCCGCCGCCACCCAGATCCCCGTCCAGCGCGTCGGCCGTCCGGACGACATCGCCAACGCCATCGCCTTCTTCACGGGCGAGGCCGCCGGCTTCGTCTCCGGCCAGGTCATGTACGTGGCCGGCGGCCCGCTCAACTGACGAGCTCACGAGAGGCAGGGCATACGCCATGACGACGTACAACGGCATCGACAGCGGCAAGGTCGCGCTGATCACCGGAGCGAGCCGGGGCATCGGCTACGGAATCGCCGAGGCGCTGGTCGCCCGCGGCGACCGGCTCTGCATCACCGGACGCAACGAGGACGCCCTCAAGGAGGCCGTCGAGCGGCTCGGCGCGGACCGGGTGATCGGAGTGGCCGGCAAGGCGCACGACGAGGCCCACCAGGCCCATGCCGTCGAGCGCACCATGGAGACCTTCGGCCGGGTCGACTTCCTGGTCAACAACGCCGGCACCAATCCGGTCTTCGGCCCGATCGCGGACCTGGACCTCGGGGTCGCGCGCAAGGTCTTCGAGACGAACGTGATCTCCGCGCTCGGCTTCGCCCAGCGGACCTGGCACGCCTGGCAGAAGGAGAACGGCGGGGCGATCGTGAACATCGCCTCGATCGCCGGGGTCTCCGCCTCGCCCTTCATCGGCGCGTACGGGATGAGCAAGGCCGCCATGGTCAACCTCACCCTCCAGCTCGCCCACGAGATGGCGCCCGGGGTCCGGGTCAACGCGATCGCCCCCGCGGTGGTCAAGACCAAGTTCGCGCAGGCGCTCTACGAGGGCCGGGAGCAGGAGGCCGCGGCCGCCTACCCGCTCGGCCGGCTCGGGGTCCCGGAGGACATCGGTGGCGCGGCCGCTTTTCTTACATCTGCACAAGCGGAATGGATCACAGGGCAAACTCTCGTCGTTGACGGCGGAATGTTCCTCAATGCCGGAGTGCACTGACCGATAATCGGACGCATTTGCCACCGAAAGGGAGGCAAATGCATACCTAATGTGCACGGAACCGGTCAAGTGCCCCACGAAACCTACCCATTGGATTCGTGGGGCACTGCGGTAGGGTCTGCCGCACCCCTGGCTGATCGAGGAGCGTGCACGTGTTCAACCGGACCAGATGCCTGCAGGTCACTGCGGCCCTTGCGTCCATATCCCTGCTCGCCGGTTGCGGCCTGCTTTCGGACGACAGTGCCGCCGACACGAAGCCGATCATCGTCGGCACGACGAGCGCACCGAGCACCCTCGACCCGGCAGCGGCATGGGACGGCTCCTGGGAGCTGTACCGGAACGTCTACCAGACTCTGCTGGCCTTCCCCACGGGCTCCACCAAGCCCCAGCCGGACGCCGCCCAGAGCTGCGAGTTCACGGACGCGGCGAACGAGTCGTACCGGTGCACCCTGCGCAAGGGCCTGAAGTTCTCCAACGGGGAGCCGCTCGACGCCAAGGCCGTCAAGCACTCTCTGGACCGGATCCGGACCATCGGCTCCAAGGTCGGCCCCAAGGACCTCTTCGGCTCCCTCGACAAGATCGAGGCCGCAGACGAGCTGACCGTCGTCTTCCACCTGAACACTCCCGACGCCACCTTCCCCTTCGTCCTCGGCTCGCCGGCCGCCTCGCTGGTCGCGCCCAAGGACTACCCGGCCGACAAGGTGCGGGAGGACGGCAAGGTCACCGGCTCCGGCCCGTACGTGCTCGACTCGTACAAGGAGGGCAACGAGGCCGTCCTCGGCCGCAACGAGGGCTACACGGGCTTCGCCAACCGCCGGAACAACGGCGTGACCATCCGCTACTTCACGGACTCCGCGAAGATGGTCGCCTCCCTCAAGGCCAAGGAGATCGACGCCACCTACCGAGGCCTGTCGGCCCCGGAGGTCAGGGACCTGCAGAGCCCCGACGCGCACGGTCAGGGCGTCCAGGTCGTCGAGAACGTCGGCGCCGAGATCCGCTACCTGGTCTTCAACCCCAAGGACCCGGCGGCCAGCAAGGCCCCGGTCCGCCAGGCCATCGCCCAGATCGTCGACCGCGGGGCGCTCGTCTCCAAGGTCTACCAGGGCACCGCCGAGCCGCTGTACTCGATGGTTCCCAAGGGGGTCGTCGGTCACAAGACGCCCTTCTACGACAAGTACGGGCACGCGGACGTCAAGAAGGCCACGAAGATCCTCAAGGACGCCGGGGTCCCCACGCCGGTCGACCTGACCTTCTGGTACACCACGGACCGGTACGGCTCCTCCACCGCCGAGGAGTTCACCGAGCTCAAGCGCCAGCTGGACGAGAGCGGCCTCTTCAGGATCACCCTGCGCAGCCAGCCCTGGAAGGCGTTCCAGGAGGGCTACAAGGGCCAGGAGTACCCGGTCTTCGGCCGAGGCTGGTTCCCCGACTTCCCGGACCCGGACAACTTCATCGCGCCGTTCGTCGGCAAGGAGAACGCGGTCGGCACCCCGTACGAGCCGGCCGAGATCCTGACCGACCTGCTGCCCAAGACCCGGCGCGAGGGCGACCGCGCGGCCGGTGTCCACGAGTTCGAGCGGGCCCAGCAGATCTTCGCCGAGGACGTCCGCCTGCTGCCCCTGTGGCAGGGCAAGCTGTACGTCGCCGCGCGTGACGACATCGCGGGCGCCGAGCGGGCGCTGGACCCGCAGACCGTCATGCAGATGTGGGAGTTCTACCGCAAGACCAGCTGGTAGCGGTGGCGGCGATGCGGGCGGCTGAGGCGTTGTCAGTGGCCCCCGGTAGGTTCTGGAGCAGTTGCACGAACATGTACCGGAGGTTGTCGCCGTGACCCAGATGCTGCCCGAGTCCTGGCTCCCCGTCCTCGGCGGGGAGCTGGACCAGCCCTACTTCAAGGAACTCACGGAGTTCGTCGAGAAGGAACGGGCGAACGGGCCGGTCTACCCGCCCCGCGAGCAGGTTTTCGCGGCCCTGGAGGCCACTCCCTTCGACCAGGTGAAGGTGCTGGTCCTCGGCCAGGACCCCTACCACGGCGCCGGCCAGGGACACGGCCTGTGCTTCTCCGTGCAGCCCGGGGTCAAGACCCCGCCCTCGCTCCGCAACATCTACAAGGAGATGAAGGAGGAGCTCGGCCTCCCGGTCCCGGACAACGGGTACCTGATGCCGTGGGCCCGCCAGGGCGTCCTGCTGCTCAACGCGGTGCTCACCGTCCGCGAGGCAGAGCCCAACTCGCACAAGGGCAAGGGCTGGGAGAAGTTCACCGACGCGGTGATCCGCGCGGTGTCCGAGCGGCCCGACCCGGCCGTCTTCGTGCTCTGGGGCGCCTACGCCCAGAAGAAGATCCCGCTGATCGACGAGGAGCGGCACGTGGTCGTCAAGGGAGCCCACCCCTCCCCGCTGTCGGCCAAGAAGTTCTTCGGCTCCCGGCCCTTCACGCAGATCAACGAGGCCATCGCAGCGCAGGGCCATGAGCCGATCGACTGGCGGATTCCGGACCTGGGCTGACGGCCCACCGCGCCTCGGCGCCATTGCCGGTGCCTCCGGCTAGCTTCTTGATGATCAGACCGGAGCAGGTCTGGCGGAACAAGCCGGAGGCCGCGGTGACGGAGCAGCAGGAGGCGTCGGAGGACGCCGTCATGACCAGGATCGGCCAGGCGGTCATCCTGCTGCACGCCGGAGACCGCGAGGAGGCCCGCAACCGGCTCGGTGCGATCTGGTCCGAGATCGGCGAGGAGGGCGACTCCCTCCACCGGTGCACGCTCGCCCACTACATGGCCGACGCCCAGGACGACCCCGCCGACGAGCTGGCCTGGGACCTGAGGGCCCTGACCGCCGCCGAGGCGCTCAGGGACGGGCCGCTGGCACCCCGGGAGCAGCATCCGGCGATGCGCGTGTTCTACCCGTCCCTGCACCTCAGCCTGGCCGCCGACTACGTGAAGCTCCAGCGGCCGGAGGCGGCCCGGGTCCACCTGGCACGGGCCCGCGCCGCCACCGGCGCGCTGTCCGACGACGGGTACGGGAACGGCGTACGGGCCGCCATCGCCCGGCTGGAGCGGCGGCTCGCCGCGGAACCGGGCCCCGGGCCCCGGCCGTTCCCGGAGCAGTCCCCGTGAGCGCGTAGGGGGCGGCTGAGGGCGTCCTGCCGGTCAGGCCGGATCATTCCCCCGTGACGCCTCCGCAGATGCGGGCCTCCGGGCTGTCCGGGTGCCATCCTCCGTGCCGGCGGCCCAGCGCGCACACGTCGGCGGGCCGTACCGGCAGCTCCTTGATCAGCTCCCGCTCCGCCTTCGCATCGGACCGAGGGCGGTGCGGGCGGCCGCCGCTCTCACGGCCGGAGGACGCTTGTGACGGCCTGCGCGGCTCCGGGATGTCCGGGACCGGCGGCGGTGCCTGCGCGGGGCCGCCGGAGGCGCCCTGCGCGGTGGGCTCGGCGGACCGGCGGGCGGGGGCGGAGGCAGCGGGCCGTGCCGGCTGCTCCGGGACCGCTTTCAACGCCTCCAGCGCGGGCGCCTGGACGACCACGGGGGCGGACCCCGGCCCGCCGCGCGGCTCGTGGTGCGGCGGCAGTCCGGCGGAGGGGGCCCCGCCGGACTGTCCGGCACCGGGGCCGGGGCTCACGTTCACGCAGCCGGAGACGGCCGAGACGGCACAGGCGACTCCGAGCAGCAGCTTTGTCGTGGTTCGGGTTGGATGCACCCGCGCAACTCTGCTCCGCGACGACCGCGTTGTGAAAACCCGGAGCCCATATTGACCCCGCACGGGTGACGGGTAGGGGCTATCCGACCCCGATCCGGATCCCGACCCGGATCCGCGCGGCGCCCGCACGGGCTTACTCGCCGGTGGCGCCGTCGATCTGCTCGCGCAGCAGGTCCGCGTGGCCGTTGTGGCGGGCGTACTCCTCGATCATGTGGGTGTAGACCCACCGCAGGCTGAACACCTCGCCGCGGTGGTGGCTCTCGGCCTCCGACACGAGGTCCAGCGAACGGCCCGCGGCGGCCTGGCGCGCCAGCTCGACCTCGGTCTGCCACACCTGCTCGGCCTCGGCCCAGGTGGCCTTCTCGCTGAAGTGGAAGTCACCGTCCACGTCTTCGCGCGTGGAGTACAGCTCGGGCAGGTCCTCGCCGAGCATGATCTCCCGGAACCAGTACCGCTCCACCTCGGCCATGTGCCGTACCAGGCCCAGCAGGCTCAGTTCGGAGGGCGCCAGCGGCGTGCGGCGCAGCTGCTCGTCGGCGAGCCCCTCGCACTTCCAGGCGAGGGTGGCGCGGTGGTAGTCGAGCCAGCCGTCCAGCATGCCGCGCTCGTCCGCGGTGGTGGAGGGCTCTGTGCGATGTGATCCGGAACTCGTGGTCGTCATGACCGCCATCCTCAGCGAACAAGCCCCCCACCACCAGGGATTAAGCTGCGAGCGTCCCACAAGGAACGAACCAGGAGGCTCCCGGTGAAGGTCGGCTGCATCGGACTCGGCGACATCGCGCAGAAGGCGTACCTGCCCGTCCTCACCACCCGCCCGGAAATCGAGCTGCACCTGCAGACCCGAACCCCGGCCACCCTCGAGCGGGTCGGCGCGATCCACCACGTCCCCGCCGGGCGCCTGCACACCGATCTCGACGCGCTGCTCGCCGAAGGGCTCGACGCGGCGTTCGTGCACGCCCCGACCGCCTCCCACCCCGAGATCGTCACGCGGCTGCTGGAGGCCGGCGTGCCGACGTACGTGGACAAGCCGCTCGCCTACGAACTCGCCGACTCGACGCGGCTGGTGGAACTGGCCGAGGAGCGCGGGGTCTCGCTCGCCGTCGGCTTCAACCGCCGCTACGCGCCCGGCTACGTGCAGTGCGCCGACCACCCGCGCGAGCTGATCGTCATGCAGAAGAACCGCGTCGGGCTGCCCGAGGACGTCCGCACGCTGGTGCTGGACGACTTCATCCACGTCGTCGACACCCTGCGCTTCCTGCTGCCGGGCGAGGCTGACCACATCGACGTCCGGGCCGTGGTGCGCGAGGGACTCATGCACCAGGTGGTGCTCCAGATCTCCGGAGGCGGCTTCACCGCGCTCGGCATCATGAACCGGCTGTCCGGTTCCACCGAGGAGATCCTCGAGGTGTCCGGGCAGGACACCAAGCGGCAGGTCGTCAACCTCGCGGAGGTCATCGACCACAAGGGCCAGCCGACCGTGCGGCGCCGCGGGGACTGGGTGTCGGTCGCCCGCCAGCGCGGCATCGAGCAGGTGGTGGACGCCTTCCTGGAATCCGTGGAGACGGGCAAGACGCTCAGCGCACGCGACGCGCTGCTGACCCACGAGCTGTGCGAGCGGGTGGTGGGCTCGGCTCTGGGGCAGGCCTCCTGAGCGAGCGGAGGCCTTCCACGACGCAGTAGGCCGCCAGGGCGGCGAGGGCCGCGGCCACCGGCCAGTCCCCGTGGCGGACGTAGAAGGTCGTGCCGCCGGCAAGCGGGACCTCGTACACCCGCGCCGTGCTCGCGGAGGTGGGCAGGGCGGGGCCGATCCGCTCCCCGGAGGGGCCGTGCACCGCGCTGACACCGGTGAGGGTGGCGTGCACCATCGGGCGGCCGGTCTCGGCCGCCCGCAGCGCGGCCAGCGAGGCGTGCTGGGCCGGGGCCCAGCTGTCCTGGAAGCTGGAGGTCGCCGACTGGGCGACGAGGAGGACGGCCCCGTCGCGGGCGAGGTGCCGGCTCATGTCGGGGAAGGCCGACTCGAAGCAGACCAGCGGGCCGAGCCGGACCCCGGGCCGGCCGTCCGGCCGCCCGGGCAGGTTCATCAGCACCGGGGTGTCACCCGGCACGCGGTCCTCGGCGGCCGCCTTGCCGACGGAGGTGGCCCAGCCGAGCAGGGCCCGGGCCGGTACGTACTCGCCGAAGGGCACCAGCCGCATCTTGTCGTACCGGTCGCCGGTCAGGCCCTGAGGGCCGACGAGCACCGCGCTCTTGCGTATCCCGGGGCTGTCGGCCGCGCGCGCGTCCACGTTGACCAGCAGCGGAGCCCCGACCTGCGCGGACAGCGAAGCCAGCCGCCCGGCCAGGTCCGGGCGGGCCGTCAGGTCCCCGCCGACACTGCTCTCGCCCCACACCACGAGGTCGACGGACTGTCCGGCCAGGCCCCGGGTGAGCCGTTCACCGGCGGCGAACCGCCGCTCCGCACTGTCCGGGCCGTCGGCCACCAGGCCCGGCTGTACGACGGCCACCCGCAGTTCGCCCGACGGCTGTGGGCGAGGCGCCCACAGCCACACCAGCCCCGTCAGCACCGCGCATCCCGTCACCCCGGCCATCGCGGGCACCCTGGCCCGGGGCATGGCGATCAGCAGCACCAGCGCACAGTTCACCGCCACGACCAGGAGGCTCACCAGCCACACCCCGCCCACCGAGGCCAGCCGCAGCGCGGGCGGTACCTGCCACTGGCTGGCCCCCAGCAGCCCCCAGGGCCCGCCCAGCCCCTGCCAGGACCGGGCCAGCTCCGACAGCAGCCATCCAGCCGGTACGAGGACCAGCGCGGCCGCCGCCCGGCCCGCCGCCGGGATCCCGCCCAGCAGTTCCCGCACCAGGAGCGCCCAGGGGATCCAGAGCAGGCCCAGCAGTGCGGCCACCGGCACCAGGAACACGTGCAGGCTCGGCAGCAGCCAGTGGTGGACGGCCAGGATGAAGGCGGCGCCGCCCAGCCAGCCCTCCAGCACGGCCCGCCGCCCGGTGGGGGCGGACCTCAGCAGCAGCATCCAGGGCACGAGCGCCACGTACGCGAACCACCAGAGCGCGGGCGCGGGGAAGGCGAGGGCCGGCAGTGCCCCGGCGGCGACGGCGGCCGGCGCACGCCAACGCGGGAACCACCCAGCCCGGATCGAGACCATGGCACGCCTCCGCTTCCAGTGTGGGACAGACGGGGTGGAGCGGCTCAGGCGGACATGTGCCGCCACTTCTCGTGCACGGTGACGCGGGTGAGCCGCCAGCCGTCGTACGTGCGGGCCAGCACGAAGGAGTAGCGCCCGGCGGCGACGAAGTTGGGGGCCGTGACCGTCCCGTCGAACTCGTCCCCCGCCAGCCGCATCGGATTGAGGAAGTCCGCCCGCACCTCGGCCCGGTCGCCCGGGGAGCCGCCCAGGTCCTCCAGCCGGATCAGGCGGTTGACGATCAGGTGCTGACGCACCGGGAAGAGCTTCATGGTTTCCGCGAGCCAGTCGGCGACCTCCCCGGCGGGACCCTCGATCCCGCCCGCCGAGCTGTAGTCGGCCCGCCCCGCCGAGGTGAACAGGGCGCGGTAGGCCGCCCAGTCGCCGTCGTCGACGGCCACCGCGTACCCCGTGACCACCTCGTCGATCGCCAGCCGGTCCATGACCGTGGCGAGGTCCACACGCTGCGTCATCGGGCAAGTGTGGGGCTGCGGGGGCACCAGGCCAAGGGTCGTGCGCCCACCGGATCTTCTTGCGGGCCCGTCAGTGACCGGAATACGCCTCCCGCTGCCGGACCACGACGAGGAACGCGTCGCTGTCCAGATCCATCACCACCTCCGCCGGCACGCCCTCGCGCAGGCGCTGCGCCGCATACTCCTCGGCGGGCCAGCTTCCCCGCGGACTTCCGGCCGGAAAACGCTCCAGAACCACTCGACGCATGGGACACCCCCTGCTGCTTGCCTTCACGTCTCTCCACGCACAACGACGCGCAGGCCGCCCGGGAACGTTCCCGAACGGCCTGCGGTTCACGCGAAGCGGTGAGTGCGGCCGGCTTCGACCGGCTTTAACCGGCGGACTCGCCGGCGTGCGGGCTCAGCACGCCCATGCCGACCAGAACGAACAAGGCGATGCCGAGCACGATGCGGTAGACCACGAAGGGCATGAAGCTCTTGGTGGTGATGAACTTCATGAACCAGGCGATGACCGCGTAGCCGACGAAGAAGGCGATGACCGTCGCGAAGATCGTCGGACCCCAGGAGATGTGACCCGGGTCCTCGACCACGTCCTTGATCTCGAACAGACCCGAGGCCAGCACGGCCGGGATGGCGAGGAGGAAGGAGTAGCGGGCCGCCGCCTCGCGCGTGAAGCCCAGCAGCAGACCGCCGGAGATCGTCGCACCCGAGCGGGAGACGCCCGGGATCAGGGCCATCGCCTGGCAGAGGCCGAAGATCAGGCCGTCCTTGACACCCAGTTCACTGAGGGTCTTGCGCTCGCGGATGGCGCGGTGCCGGCCGCCCTCCTCGTCGCGGGCGGCCAGCCGGTCGGCGATGCCGAGGATGATGCCCATCACGATCAGAGTGGTGGCGATCAGGCGCAGGTCACGGAACGGACCCTCGATCTGGTCCTTGAACGCGAGGCCGAGGACACCGATCGGGATCGAGCCGACGATGACCAGCCAGCCCATCTTGGCGTCCTGCTCGGAGCGCAGCGCCTTGGTGTACAGCGAGCGGAACCAGGTGGAGACGATCCGCGCGATGTCCTTGCGGAAGTAGATCAGTACGGCGGCTTCGGTGCCGATCTGCGTGATGGCGGTGAAGGCCGCTCCCGGATCCTCCCAGCCGGCGAACGCCGCGGTCAGCCGCAGGTGCGCGCTGGAGGAGATCGGGAGGAACTCCGTAAGCCCCTGGACGAGACCGAGGATTAGGGATTCGAACCAGCTCATGTCGGGGTGCGCTCGTCCTTGTGATCGTCGGGCAGTTCGGGTCCGATGCTAGGGCCCGTGCGAAGCGCCGGTGACCACAGGGGGGTGCTGGGGCGCCAGTTCGCAAGGCGCCTGGGGGATTCGGGCCGGTGCCAGGCGGTGCCGCTTGCGCCAGGCGACCACCCCGGCGGCCACCACGGAGACCACGATGAAGCCGAACGAGACGAGGAACGCGGGCGATCCGGGGGAGGAGGCGCTGGCCCCCGCGATCACGTACGCGGTGGTGTTCGGGACGACCCCCAGCGCCGTGGCGCACAGGAAGGGCAGCCACCCGCAGCGGGACACCGCCGCGCAGTAGTTGGCGACCACGAAGGGCACCCCGGGGAAGAGCCGGACGGCGAGCATCGACCGGAAGCCGTGCCGGCTGAGCTGCCCGTCGGCCGCCTGGAGCCAGCGGCCGCGCAGGAACGGGCGCAGGGCCTCCTGCCCCATGACGCGGCCCAGGCCGAAGGCGATCCCGGCGCCGAGCACGGTGCCGCCGACCGCCGCGAGGAGGCCGGACTGGGTGCCGAAGACGGCTCCCGCGGCCAGATTGAGCAGGGGGCGGGGCACGAAGGCCGCCGCGCAGACGCCGTACCCGGCGGCGAACAGCACCACCGCCGTGCCCACCGGGAGCCCCGGGGGCCAGCCCTCCGACAGCACGCGCTGGGGCTCGAACAGCAGCACGCACACGCCGGCCGCCACCAGCAGCACGACGAGCAGCGACAGCCGGGTCCGCGGCGCGAGGAGGAGGGACATCCCGGGAGACTAGCCCACGTATGCGGCGGTGCGCCGTAATCTGGGCCTCATGCTGTCGAACGACCGGCGACCTCCGAGCGTGCCGCGCAGCGCCCTCGCGGACACCCTCCTGGAGCGGCTGACCGGGACGTACGCGGGGGCGGCCGACCCCGTCCGGGCCCGGGCCATGACCGCGTACATGAAGGACGTCGCGCCCTTCCTCGGCATCCCCACCCCCCTGCGCCGCGAGCTGTCCAAGGCAGTGACCAAGGACACCCCCCGGCCGGCGGAGGCCGACTGTGCGGCGCTCGCGCTGCGCTGCTGGGGGCTCCCGGAGCGTGAGTACCACTACTTCGCGGTGGACTACCTGCGCCGGCACGTCTCCCGGTGCTCCTCCGGCCTGCTGCCGGCGGTCCGGCACCTGATCACCACCGTCCCCTGGTGGGACACGGTCGACCTGCTGGCCGCGCACACGGTCGGGCCGCTGGTGGCCGCCGACCCCGCGACGGCGGCGGTGACGGTGACGGTGACGGACGAGTGGATCGGCGACGAGGACCTCTGGCTCGTCCGCACCGCGCTGCTCCACCAGCTCCGCTACAAGTCCGCCACCGACACCGACCGCCTCTTCGGCTACTGCCGGCGGCAGGCGGGCCACCCGGACTTCTTCGTGCGCAAGGCCATCGGCTGGTGCCTGCGGGAGTACGCGAAGACGGACCCGGACGCGGTGCGCGCGTTCGTCGAGGCCGAACGGGGCTCCCTGTCCCCGCTGTCCGTGCGCGAGGCGCTCAAGAACCTCTGAGCGCAAGGACGTTCACCCGCGGACGTTCACCCGCGGAAGGTCAGGCGTCAGGCGCGTTCGCGCGCGGCGTTCCAGGCGGTAATTCGTTCGACGGGCCGGGGGCCGTCCGGCAGGATCAGGGGCATGTCCCGGTACGCCTTCCCCGTCGCATCGTCCGCAGTCGCGGACGCGCCGAAGGCTGCCGTCCTCGCAGAGGAATTCCCCTTCGCCGCATTCGACGGCGCACGAAGCTGACCCTTCCCGGATCGTCCGGCGGACCCCACAGGGGGAGGGTCGGCTCGACTCAGGGGTCCCGTTCCGGCTTCGAACATACGGGAAGACACCATGGCCAAGACGGCCTTCGTGCGGACCAAGCCGCACCTCAACATCGGCACCATGGGTCACGTCGACCACGGCAAGACCACCCTCACCGCCGCCATCACCAAGGTCCTCGCCGAGCGCGGGGGTGCCTCCTTCGTGCCCTTCGACCGCATCGACCGGGCCCCCGAGGAGGCCCGGCGCGGGATCACCATCAACCTCACGCACGTCGAGTACGAGACCGACACCCGCCACTACGCCCACGTGGACATGCCCGGCCACGCCGACTACATCAAGAACATGGTCACCGGAGCCGCGCAGCTCGACGGGGCGATCCTCGTCGTCTCCGCGCTCGACGGGGTCATGCCCCAGACCGCCGAGCACGTGCTCCTCGCCCGGCAGGTCGGCGTGGACCACATCGTGGTCGCGCTCAACAAGGCCGACGCCGGGGACCCCGAGCTCACCGACCTGGTCGAGCTGGAGGTCCGCGAGCTGCTCAGCTCGCACGGCTACGGCGGCGACAGCGCGCCGGTCGTACGGGTCTCCGGGCTCGGGGCGCTGGAGGGCGACCCACGGTGGACCGGGGCGATCCAGGCGCTGCTGGACGCGGTGGACACGTACGTGCCGACGCCCCAGCGGTACACGGACGCGCCGTTCCTGCTGCCGGTGGAGAACGTGCTGACCATCACCGGCCGCGGGACGGTCGTCACCGGCGCCGTCGAGCGCGGCACCATCCGGCTCGGCGACCGCGTGAGCATGCTGGGCGGGGACGGCACGTCCGACCCCGTCGTGGTCACGGGGCTGGAGACCTTCGGCAAGCCGATGGAGTCCGCCGAGGCCGGCGACAACGTCGCGCTGCTGCTGCGCGGGGTGCACCGTGACCAGGTGCGCCGCGGCGACGTGGTGGCCGCGCCCGGCAGCGTGACGCCCAAGCGGCGCTTCACCGCGCAGGTCTACGTGCTCTCCGCGCGCGAGGGCGGTCGCAGCACCCCGGTCGCCACCGGATACCGGCCGCAGTTCTATGTCCGTACCGCCGACGTGGTGGGGGACGTGGACCTCGGCGAGGCGGGCGTGGCCAGGCCGGGGGAGACGGTCACCATGACCGTCGAGCTCGGGCGCGACGTCCCGCTGGAGTCGGGGCTCGGCTTCGCGATCCGCGAGGGCGGGCGGACCGTCGGCGCGGGGACGGTGACCGCCGTGCTCGGCTGATCCGAGGGACCCTGACCCCGCCGTGGTGACGGCAGTCCGCTTGCGCGAGACTGCCGTCACCACAGGCATGCGCGGAGGGGCGGGCGGACATGGGCGGCGACACGGCACTGGTGCTGGGCGGCGGGGGACTGACCGGCGTCGGCTGGGAGAGCGGCATCCTGTACGGGCTCGCCCGCGCGGGAGTGGACCTCACCACCGCCGACCTCGTCGTCGGCACCTCGGCGGGGTCGGTGGTCGGCGCCCAGCTCACCTCCGGGCTGCTCACCCCGCAGGAGCTGTACGAGCGCCAGCTCGGCGACGCCACGGGGGAGATCGCGGCGAAGCTGGGGGCGGGACTCATCGCCCGCTACGCCATGGCGATGGTGCGCTCCCGCGACTCCACGGCCTACCGCAGGCACGTCGGCGCCCTCGCGCTCGCGGCCGACACGGGCGAGGAGGCGCAGCGGCGCGAGGTGCTGGCGGCCCGGCTGGTCTCGCACGAGTGGCCCGGGCGCCGGTTCGTCGTCACCGCCGTCGACGCGGTCAGCGGTGAACCGGCCGACTTCGACCGGGAGAGCGGGACCGGACTGGTCGACGCGGTCTCGGCGAGCTGCGCGGTGCCGGGGGTCTGGCCGCCCGTGACGGTCGGCGGCCGGCGGTACATCGACGGCGGGACCCGCTCGGCGACCAACGCGGACCTCGCCGCCGGCTACGCGCGGGTGGTGATCCTCGCGCCCATCGCGCTCGGTTCGCGGCTCGTCCCCTCGCCCGCCGCACAGTCGGCGAAGCTGCGGGAGGCGGGCGCCCGGGTACTGCTGATCACCCCGTCGGCCGCGGCCCGCAAGGCCTTCGGGCGCAACGTGCTGGATCCGGCCCGGCGGGACCCGGCCGCGCGTGCCGGGCTGGCGCAGGCCGCCGAGCACGCCGCCGACGCGGCCGCCGTCTGGACGGGCTGACAATGGTGCGGTGAGCGACGAACAGATCCCGGTGATCCGGGACGTGGACCAGGGCACCGCCAAGCTGATGCCGGACGTGGACCGGGAGCGGGCCTGGCTGCTGACCGTCGACGGGGCGCCGCAGTCGTACGTGGACCTGGACGATCCGGAGCACCTGGAATTCGAGTACGTACGCCGCCTCGCGCACGTCCTGGACTGCGTGGCGCAGCCGGGGCTAGCGCTGGACCTCCTGCACCTGGGCGGCGGCGCCCTGACCCTGCCGCGCTATGCCGCGGCGACGCGCGCCGGATCCCGGCAGACGGTCGTGGAGTTCGACGCGGGTCTGGTGGAACTGGTCGCCGAGCACCTGCCGCTGGCGGCGGGGTCGGGTGTCACCGTGCGGGCCGCCGACGCCCGGGCCTGGCTGGCGGCGGCGCCCGCGGGGAGCGCGGACGTGGTCGTGGCCGACGTGTTCGGCGGCTCGCGGGTGCCGGCGCAGCTGACGTCGGTGGAGTACGCGCGGGAGGCGGCGCGGGTGCTGAGGTCCGGCGGGGTGTACGCGGCGAACCTGGCCGACGGGGCGCCGTTCGGCTTCCTGCGGGCGCAGCTGGCAAATTTCGGCGCCGTGTTCGGGGAGCTCGCGCTGATCGCGGAGCCGGCGGTGCTCAGGGGGCGGCGGTTCGGGAACGCGGTGCTGTTGGCGTCCGACGCCGAGCTGCCGTTGGCGGCGCTGGCCCGGCGGTGCGCCGCCGACGCGTTTCCCGCCCGGGTGGAGTTCGGGGATTCGCTGGCGCGGTTCATGCGGGGGGCCGTGCCCGTGGCAGACGCGGATGCCGCTCCGTCACCGGCTCCGCCGGAGGGGGCCTTCAGCCTGGGGTGAGCGGCCGGCCGCTGCGCCTCACGTCTTGGCCGGCCCGGGGGTGGGCTTGCGGGTCATGCGGCGGACGTCCGGGATCAGGAGGACCAGGGCGGTCGCCAGGACCACCAGGGCCGCGCAGCCCCACAGGGCCCCCGTGCGGCCGAAGGCCGACTCGGCCGGACCCGCGAGGGCGGTGGCCAGCGGCAGCATCGACACCGAGCCGAACCAGTCGTAGGCGGAGACCCGGGAGAACTTCTCCTCCGGGATCTCCTGGTGCATCGTCGTCATCCAGCTCACGCCGAACACCTCGATGGCCAGCCCGCTGATCAGCATCACCACGCACAGGCCCCAGACGGGCAGCGGCACGGCCAGTCCCGCCGACGGCAGCGCCAGCGGGAACACGCACAGGGTGCCGACCAGCAGCAGCCGACGCGGCTTCCAGGCCATCATCAGCACGGCGCCCGCGATGGTCCCCGCGCCGAAGAAGCCCAGGGCCAGACCCCACGGCGCGGGCCCGCCCAACCGGTCCCGGGCGACCAGCGGACCGTACACCGCTTCCGCGGCGCCGACGACGGCGACCACCACGGAGAACTGGAGCACGATGCTCCACAGCCAGGGCCGGGTCCTGACCTCCACCCAGCCTTCGCGCAGGTCGGCCAGGAGGCCGCCGCCGGGGGCCCGGTCGGGGACGTGGCTGACGTCGAGGAAGGCCCGCAGGACGCCCGCGATCGCGAAGGCGGCCGCGTCCACGGCCAGTACCCAGCCGGGGCCGATCGCCGCGATCATCGCCCCGCCGAGGGCCGCGCCGCCGATGCCGGCTCCGTTCATCGCCATGCGGAAGAGCGCGAAGGCGCGGTTGGCGTGCTCGCCGGAGACGGTGGACAGCAGCATGCCCTCGGCCGCCGGGTTGAAGAAGGCGGTACCGGTGCCGCACAGCGCGGTCAGCAGCATCATCTGCCACAGCTGGGGGTCACCGGCGAGGACGAGAGTTGCGAACGCGGCCTGGGACAGGCAGTTCAGGGCATTGGCCGCGACCATCACGCGGTGGCGCGGCAGCCGGTCGGCGAGCGCGCCGCCGATGAGCAGGAAGAGGACGAGCGGCAGGGTGCGGGCGGCCGCGACCAGGCCGACGTCGGCGCCGGAACCGCCGGCCTCCATCACCGCGAACGCGGCGGCGATGAGCGCTCCGTGGCTGCCGAGGTTCGTCACGACCGCCGCACCCGTCAGCAGGGTGTAGTTGCGGCCGGCCCAGGCGGGCCGGCGGCGGCGTACGGGCTCGGGCGTGTGGGGCGGGGCGGCGGGGGGAGAACTCACCCCCGGACTATCCCCGCCCCGGGCCGAGAATCCAAACGGATTGTCGGCCCGGAGGGAGAGGGGAAGGAGGTCAGCCGCCGGACAGGCGGACCGAGCTGAGGATCTTCTCCATCGTCTCCTTGCTGACCTCGTCCGGGACGCCCGCGGCGCTGTAGAGGATCCAGCTGGCGAAGTCACCCTTGGCGTTCTTGAAGCTGAAGGCGATGGACTTGCCGTCGGAGGAGCACTTGTTCTCCTTCGGCAGGCCGGTCACGCTCGCCGTCGCCATGTGGCCCTTGAGGCCCGAGGAGGTGGTGTACTCCTTCGGCTCGGAGACCTGGGTGGTGCCCTTGGGCCCCTTCTGCGCGTAGCCGGCGAACGCCCAGTTACCAGCCTCGTTGCGCACGGCCTCGGCCGTGTCCTTGGCGCCCTGGCCGCCCTTGGTGCCGGTGCCGGCCAGCGAGGTCGTCTCCTCGCTGCCGTTCTTGTCGGAGTCGACCTTGCACCAGTCCTCCTTGAGGTAGGCGGGGGCCGACATCATCACGATCGAGGAGCCGTCCTTCTTCGCCTCGTCCTCGAAGCCGATGGCCACGCCGGAGCCCAGCACGTTCCACTCCGGCGGGACGTCGAAGGCGGTGCCGTGCTTGGGGTTGATGACCACCTTCCAGCCTGCGATCACCGGCTTCACGTCGCCCTCGGCCCGCGGGTTCGCGCTGCTGCCGGCCGGGGCGGGCGCGGCGGAAGCCGAGGCGGAGGCGGTGGGCTTGTCGTCCGCCTCGTTGGTCTTCTTGTCGTCCCGAGTCAGGACGAACGCGCCGGTCGCGGCGGCCGCCACGACCACCGCGGCCGCAGCGACGATGGCCACGGTCTTGGTCTGGAAGGGGCTCCCGCCGCCTCCCGGCCGCTGCTGGGGCTGCTGGGGCTGCTGAGGCGGCCCCCACTGCTGGCCGGGAACGGTCGGGGGCTGCTGGTGCCCCGGCTGCTGCGGATATCCGTAACCGGGCTGCTGCTGGTACGGGTTCGGCTGTGCCGGCTGCTGCTGGTACGGGTTCTGTTGCGCGTCCTGGGGGTTCTGCTCGCCCCCGGGCGGCTGCTGCTGTCCTGGCCACATGGCCGGTAACGATAGTGGGAGCGGGAGCCGGGAGCCACGGCCGCCCCCGTGCAGGCTCTGGCCAAGCGCATCTACTCGTGGGTAACATCGCGTTCCATGAGCGCAGATCAGATGAACGTGGGCGAACTGCTCGCCGCGACGGTGCCGATGGCCCGGACCCTGAACCTCCAGTTCCTGGAGACCACCCCCGAGCGCGCGGTCGTCCGCCTCCCGGACCAGCCCGACTTCCACAACCACGTGGGCGGCCCGCACGCCGGCGCCATGTTCACCCTCGCCGAGTCCGCGAGCGGCGCGATCGTCCTGGCCGCCTTCGGCGACCAGCTCTCGCGCGCCGTGCCCCTCGCGGTGAGGGCCGAGATCGGCTACAAGAAGCTCGCCAAGGGCGTCGTGACCGCCACCGCCACCCTCGGCCGCCCGGCGGCAGAGGTCGTGGCCGAACTCGACGCGGGCGGCCGCCCCGAGTTCCCGGTCACCATCGCCATCCAGCGCGAGGACGAGGCCGTCACCGGCGAGATGACCGTGGTGTGGACCCTGCGCCCCAACGCGTGAGCGGGCGCCGCCACGGCTAGAGTCCCTCGCACGACGATGGAGGGGGTACCCGTGGCCAAGGTCAACATCAGCCTCGATGCCGAGCTCGTGGTGGAGGTGATGGTGCTCGCCGGGGTCGGATCGCCGCAGGACGCGGTGGAGGCCGTCGTACGCGACTACATCGCGCGCGGGCACCGCACCGAGGCACGCGTCCAGGTACAGGACGAGCCCCAGCGGGAGGCCGACGGCCTGCCGCAGCCGCCGCAGGGCTGAAACCGGGCGTCGCGGTGGCGCGTCTCGCCCGGGCCCCCGGGCGCGCGGCGCACAGTGGGCGGGGGAGCGGTCCGGCGCGGGCCGCTCCCGCCGTCCCACCGTCGCCCGCAGGGAGCGCCCATGAGCGAGGCCGTGTCGAGACGTTCCGCGATGCGGCTGCTCGCCGCGGTGGGCCTGGGCACCGGCGGGTGCGTCGCCACCGTGCCGCCGGACGCCGGACTGCGTACGGGAGCCCCGGCCCCCGCGGCCGCCGCCGAGCCCGCGAGTCCCGCCCGGATCGACTCCCTCGTCGAGCGGCTCACCCTCGACGAGAAGACCGCCCTGCTCCACGGCGCCCGGGACCCGGCCCCCCTCGGCCAGGCCGGATACGTACCCGGCGTCCCGCGCCTGGGCATCCCCGCCCTCCGCCTCGCCGACGGCTCCGCCGGGGTGCGGGTCGCGAGACCCGCCACCGCCCTGCCCGCGCCCGTCCTGCTCGCCTCCGCCTTCGACCCGGCGCTGGCCCGCGAGTACGGCCGCGTCATCGGCCGCGAGGGCCGCGCGCTCGGCCAGGACGTCGTCCTGTCGCCCATGGTCAACCTCATCCGCACCCCGTACGCGGGCCGGAACTTCGAGACCTTCGCCGAGGAACCGCGCCTCACCGCCGACCTCGTCGCCGAGATGATCCGCGGGATCCAGGACGAGGGGCTCATCGCCACCGTCAAGCACTTCGCCCTCAACAACCAGGAGCACGGCCGCGACACCGTCGACGTCGTCGCCGACGAGCAGACCCTGCACGAGACCGAGCTCCGGGGTTTCGAGGCCGCCGTCGCCGCCGGCGCGGGCGCCGTGATGGGCGCGTACAACAAGGTCAACGGCGTCCATGCCTGCGAGAGCAAACCACTGCTCGACGACGTGCTGCGCGGCGTCTGGGGGTTCGACGGCTGGGTGATGTCCGACTGGGACGCCGCCCACAGCACCGTCGCCGCCATCGGCGCCGGACTCGACATGGAGATGCCCGGCGGCACCCACTTCGGCGGCCCGCTGCGCGAGGCGGTGCGCGGCGGCTCCGTCCCCGAGAGCGCCGTCGACCTCGCCGTACGCCGGATCCTGGGCACGATGGACCGGTTCGGGCTGCTGGCGGCCCGGCCCGCCGCCCGGCCCGCGCGCGACGCGGCCGCGGGGGCACGGGTCGCCCGCAAGGTGGCCACCGGCGGGGCGGTGCTGCTGCGCAACGAGCACGACACCCTGCCGCTGACCGGCGCCGCCGCACGCTCGATCGCGGTGATCGGACCGACCGGCCAGGTCCCCTTCGTCGGGGGCGGCGGGAGCGCCCACGTGATCCCCGACGGGGCGGCCGCCCCGCTCACCGCCATCCGGCAGCGCGCCGGGAACGGCTCGACCGTGCGCCACGCCCTCGGCGAGGACCTGTACGGCCGGGCCCTGCCAGCTGCCCTGCTGACGCCGCCCGCCGGTCTGGACGACCGGGCGGTGGACGCCGGGCGCGAGTGGAGCCACGAGGGGGAGTTCCGGCTCGCGGCGGACGACGAGTGGACCCTGCTCGTCCACTACACCGGGCAGCGGCCGGGCGTGCGCCTCGACGGGGAGGAGCTGTTCCCCCTGCGCCAGGGCGTGGCCGAGGTCTTCGCGGGCGGACTGCTCGGCTCCGCGCCGGACGGAATGACCGTCCGGCGCCGCACGCTCGCCCTCAAGGCGGGTGTCCACCGGCTCGCCGTGACCGCCCGGGGCGGCGACAAGGGGCAGCGCTTCCGGCTGCGGCACACCACCAAGGCCACCCGCGCCGCGGATCTCGCCGAGGCGGTGAAGACCGCGAAGGAGGCCCGCAGCGTGATCCTGTTCGCCTACGAGGACGCCACCGAGGGCACCGACCGGACCACGCTGGCGCTGCCGGGCGGGCAGGTCGCGCTGATCGAGGCGGTCGCCGCCGCCAACCCCCGCACCACCGTCGTGCTCAACACCTCCTCGAGCACGACCATGCCCTGGCTCGCCCGGACCGGGGCGGTGCTGCAGATGTACTACCCCGGCCAGGAGGGCGCGGGCGCCACGGCCGACATCCTCTTCGGGGACGTGGACCCGGGCGGCCGGCTCACCCAGACCTTCCCGGCCGACGAGCAGGCGACGCCGGTGGGCGGGGACCCGCTGCGCTACCCGGGTGTGGGCGGACGGCAGGAGTACCGCGAGGGCATCCACGTCGGCCACCGCTGGTACGACGCGCAGCGGGTGGCCCCGCTGTTCCCCTTCGGGCACGGGCTCTCGTACACGACCTGGCAGTACGAGAAGCTGACGGTCCGGCCGGAAGGCGGCGGCCTGCGCGTGGAGTTCACCGTCCGCAACACCGGCCGCCGCAAGGGCACCGAGGTGGCGCAGGTGTACGTGGGCCCGTCCGCGGAGCTCGACCTCGACCAGCCGGTGCGCGCGCTGGCCGGCTACCGGCGGCTGACCCTCGCGCCCGGGGAGGCGCAGCGGGTCGTCCTCGACGTCGACGCCCGGACGCTGTCGTCGTGGGACCCGGAACAGCACGCGTGGGTGCTGGGATCCGGCCGCCGCGAGGTGTTCGCGGGCCGTTCCTCGCGCGAACTGCCACTGAGGTCAAAGGCGGTGGTGGGGAGCCGATAGGCTGCCCGTTCGGCGTGTCACAGGGGGCGCGCCGGGGACGACTCGGGAGGACGTACCGGTGCACATCCAGGAATGGCTGGAGACGATTCCGGCGGTCAGCATCTATCTCCTCGTGGGTCTGGTCATCGGCCTGGAGAGCCTCGGCATCCCGCTGCCGGGCGAGATCATCCTGGTCAGTTCGGCACTGCTCGCCTCGCAGCACGGGGAGATCGACCCCGTGGTGCTGGGCATCTGCGCGACCACCGGCGCGATCGTCGGCGACTCGATCGGCTACGCGATCGGGCGCCGGGGCGGCAAGCCGCTGCTGGAGAAGCTGGGCCGGCGCTTCCCCAAGCACTTCGGGCCGGACCACGTGGCGCTGGCGGAACGCTCCTTCGAGCGGTGGGGCATGTGGGCCGTCTTCTTCGGACGGTTCGTGGCGCTGCTGCGGATCTTCGCCGGGCCGCTGGCGGGTGTGCTGCACATGCCGTACTGGCGCTTCCTGATCGCCAACATCCTCGGCGGGATCCTCTGGGCGGGCGGCACCACGGCCGTCATCTACTCGGTCGGAATCGTCGCCGAGCCGTGGCTGAAGCGGTTCTCCTGGCTGGCCCTGGGACTCGCCGTGCTGTTCGGGATCACGGTGACGCTGGTGGTGCGCAGCCGCATGAAGAAGGCAGCCGCGGCCGCAACGGCCGAGGCCGCGGTCCCCGCGCAGCCGACGGCCCCGGTGCCGGTCTCCGAATGACGGTGGAGCGGCCGGCACCGTGCTCGACCGGTGCCGGCCGCTAGCCGCCCGGCGTCACCGCGGCTCGGTGCTGCTTGGCCAGGTCCACGTACATCGCGGCGTTGACCTTGATGCCCTCGCGCTCCTCCTCGGTCAGCTCGCGCCGCACCTTGGCCGGGACGCCCGCGACCAGGGAGCCGGGCGGGACCACCATGCCCTGCGGGACCAGCGCCTGGGCGGCGACCAGCGAGCCGGCGCCGATCACCGCGCCGTTCAGGACCGTCGCGCCCATGCCGATCAGGCAGTCGTCCTCGACGGTGCAGCCGTGCACGACGGCGTTGTGGCCGATGGAGACGCGCTCGCCGATCGACACCGGGAATCCGGGGTCCACGTGGAGCGTGCAGTTGTCCTGCACGTTGCTGTCCGCACCGAGCGTGATCGGGCCGCAGTCGGCGCGCAGCACCGCCGAGTACCAGACGCTCGCGCCAGCGGCCAGGGTGACCTCGCCGACCACGACGGAGGTGGGTGCGGCGAAGGCGGTCGGGTCGACGGACGGCTGCTTGCCGCCGACGCCCGCGATGAGTGCCTGGCCCTGCGTCGCCTGCTGCGTCATGATCATTTCCTCTGTTTCCGTGAGCCGCGCTACCGGCACGGTAGGGCACGCGCCCGGCCCGCCCCGCGATGGGGTGAAGATCACAGGATGGTGGTCCGGACGACCGGCTCCCGGCGGACTACCGTGGCCGGGTGCCGAAGAACCAGAACACGTTCTCATCTCTGACGGCCCTGCGCCGCCGGCTGGCGAGCCGCGCGGTCCACACCGCCTGGCGCTGGATGCAGCAGGCCGGCGCGGTCACCGCGCAGACCCCGGGGCGGCTGCGGTTCGGCGCGATCGGGCCGAACACCCGGCTCGCCTTCCCGCAGGGCACGATCTTCGGCGAGCCCTGGATCCGGCTCGGTGACCACTGCATCATCGGCGAGCAGGTCACCCTCACCGCCGGGATGATGCCGGATCTCGACCTCGGCACAGAGCCGATGCTCGTCCTCGGCCACGGGGTGGTCATCGGCCGGGACAGCCATGTCATCGCCGACGCCCGGATCACCATCGGGAACGACACCTTCTGCGGCCCCGGCGTGTACATCACCTCCACGAACCACAGTTACGACGACCCGCACCAGCCCGTCGGCAAGCAGTGGCCGCGCAGCGCGCCGGTCGAGATCGGCCCGGGCTGCTGGCTGGGTACGGGCGCGGTGATCCTGCCGGGCGCGCGGCTGGGCCGCAACGTCGTGGTCGCCGCAGGCGCCGTCGTACGGGGCGAGGTCCCGGACCACGCCGTGGTTGCCGGGGCCCCGGCGCGCGTCGTGCGGCGCTGGGAGCCGGACACCGGCTGGCAGCCCCCGCTGCGCACGCCGGCGCCGGTCCCGATCCCCGACGGCATGACCCCGGAACAGCTCCGCGGCCTGGCGCAGCTGGCGGAGGCCGAGCAGTCCTAGGGGGTGTCTAGAGCGCCGGGATCTCGATCGCCGGGCAGCGGTCCATGACCATGGACAGCCCGGCCTTGCGGGTGCGCTCGTAGGCGGCCTCGTTGACCACGCCCAGCTGGAACCAGACGGCGTCCGCTCCGACGGCCACCGCCTGGTCGGCGACCGGCCCCGCCAGCTCGCTGTTCACGAAGACGTCCACCACGTCCACCTTGAAGGGGATCGCCTCCAGCGAGGCGTACCCGGGCTCCCCGTGCACCGTCTCCGCCTTGGGGTGTACGGGGATCACGCGCTTGCCGAACTGCTGGAGGACCCGGGCCACCCCGTAGGCCGCCCGGTCCCGGTTGTTCGAGAGGCCCACCACGGCCCAGGTGTCGCCCAGTTCGGTGAGGATCTTGCGGATGGTTGCCGGATCGCCGTACACGTGTGCCGCCTCCTGCTGGTCAGACTGTGCTCTTCGCGCTCTGCGCTCTCCGGATCAACCGAAAAGACACATGTCCGATTCCCCGTAGGGTGGAGCGGTGAAGGCAGACCAGTACGTGACGGTGTCCCGCGAGGGTGTGCACGAGTCCGAGATCAACCGCTCGCGCTTCCTGTGCTCGCTCGCGCCCGCCGCGACCGAGCAGGAGGCGCAGGACTTCGTCGCGCGCGTCCGCAAGGAGCACCCCACTGCCACGCACAACTGCTTCGCCTACGTGATCGGCGCCGACGCGGCCGTCCAGAAGGCCAGCGACGACGGCGAGCCCGGCGGCACCGCCGGGGTACCCATGCTGCAGATGCTCATGCGCCGGGACATCCGGTACGCGGTCGCCGTCGTCACCCGCTACTACGGCGGGGTGAAACTCGGCGCCGGCGGTCTGATCAGGGCCTACGGCGGAGTCGTCGGCGAGGCCCTCGACGCACTCGGCACCGTCACCCGGCGCCGCTACCGGCTGGCCACCGTCACCGTCGACCACCAGCGCGCCGGCAAGACCCAGAACGACCTGCGCTCCACCGGCCGGACCGTGGTGGACCTGCGCTACGGGGCCGCGGTCGAGATCGAGGTCGCCCTCCCTGAGGCGGAGTTGCCCGCCTTCGAGGCCTGGCTCGCCGACAGCACGGCGGGCAGTGCCACCCTCACCCTCGGCGGAGAGACGTACGCGCCCTGAGTGACGGGCCGGACGCGTTAGCGTAGAGGGGTTCACGAGCGGGAGACCAGCAGGGGGAGACGGTATGTACGGCGAGGCCGGCGAGTGAAGTTCCTGCACACCTCCGACTGGCACCTCGGCCGGTCCTTCCACCGCGTGAACCTGCTCGGCGCCCAGGCCGCCTTCGTCGACCACCTCGTCGAGACCGTCCGGGAGCACGAGGTCGACGCCGTCCTCGTCGCCGGGGACGTCTACGACCGGGCCGTGCCCCCGCTGCCCGCCGTCGAGCTGTACGACCGGGCCCTGCACCGGCTCGCCGAGCTCGGGGTGCCCACCGTGATGATCTCCGGCAACCACGACTCCGCCCGCCGTCTCGGGGTCGGGGCCGGACTGATCGACCGCGCCGGGATCCACCTCAGGACCGACCCGGCCGGCTGCGCCGACCCCGTGGTGCTGGCCGACGTACACGGCGAGGTGGCGCTGTACGGGCTGCCCTACCTGGAACCGGCCCTGGTCAAGGACGAGTTCGGCGCCGAGAAGGTGAGCCACGAGGCCGTGCTCGGTGCGGCCATGGACCGGATCCGCGCCGACCTCGCCGCCCGCGCGCCCGGTACCCGCTCCATCGTGCTCGCCCACGCCTTCGTCACCGGCGGGCAGACCAGCGACAGCGAGCGCGACATCTCCGTCGGCGGGGTCGAGGCCGTGCCCGCCTCCGTCTTCGACGGGGTGGACTACGCCGCCCTCGGCCACCTGCACGGCTGCCAGACGATCAGCGAACGGGTCCGCTACTCCGGTTCCCCCCTCGCCTACTCCTTCTCCGAGGCCGACCACCGCAAGAGCATGTGGCTCGTCGAACTGGGCGCGGAAGGCGAGATCGCCGCCGCCGAGCGGATCGACACCCCCGTACCGAGGGCCCTCGCCCGGCTGCGCGGACCTCTCGAAGCCCTGCTCGAGGACCCGGCGCACGCCCGGCACGCGGACTCCTGGGTCGAGGCCACCCTCACCGATCCCGTCCGGCCCGACGACCCCATGGCCCGGCTCGCCGCCCGCTTCCCGCACACCCTCAGCCTCGCCTTCGACCCCGAGGGCCGCGAGGAGGAGACCGGCGCCTCCTACGCCCAGCGGCTCAAGGGCCGCAGCGACCAGGAGATCGCCGAGGACTTCGTCGCCCACGTACGCGGCGGCGGCCACCCCGACGAGGCCGAACGGGCCGTCCTCCAGGGCGCCTTCGACGACGTGCGGGCCGACGACAGCCGCCAGGAGACCCACCGATGAGGCTGCACCGGCTCAAGGTCACGGCCTTCGGACCCTTCGCCGAACCCCAGGACATCGACTTCGACGCGCTCTCCGGAGCCGGGATCTTCCTGCTGCACGGGCCCACCGGCGCGGGGAAGACCTCCGTCCTGGACGCCGTCTGCTACGCCCTGTACGGATCCGTCCCCGGCCCCCGCCAGGCCCCCGGCACCAGCCTGCGCAGCGACCACGCGGCCGGCGGGACCCCCACCGAGGTCACCCTCGAACTCACCGCGGGCGGCCGCCGCCTGGAGATCACCCGGCGCCCCGAACAGGACCGCCCCAAGAAGCGCGGCACCGGCACCACCAAGGACAAGGCGCAGAGTTGGCTGCGCGAGCACACCGGTGAGGGCTGGCAGGCACTCAGCCGCTCCCACCAGGAGATCGGCGAGGAGATCGAGCAGCTGCTCGGCATGAGCCGGGAGCAGTTCTGCCAGGTGGTGCTCCTGCCGCAGGGCGAGTTCGCGCGGTTCCTGCGCGCCGACGAGGCAGCCCGCGGCCGGCTCCTCGGGCGGCTCTTCGACACCCGCCGCTTCGCCGCCGTCGAGGCCCTGCTCGGCGAACGCCGCCGGGCCGCCGAGGCCAGGGTGCGCGCCGGGGACGAGAAGGTGCTGCACACCGCGCAGCGGCTCGCCCAGGCCGCCGGGGACAGCTCGGACCTGCGTGCCTGGCCGCTGCCCCGGCACCAGCCCGGCGACCCCGGTCTCGCCGCGGCCGTCCGGGCCTGGGCGGCCGTCGCCCGCTGCTCGGCGCGCGAGCGGCTGGCCGTCGCCGAGTACGCGCTCGCCGCCGTCGAGGGCCGGCACGCCGCCGCCCGGCGGGCCGCCGAGGACGCGCGGGAACTCGACCGGCTCCAGCGGCGGCACGTGGAGACGTCCCGCCGGGCCGCCGTCCTCGCCGAGGCCGCCCCCGAACGCGAACAGGTGCGCGCACTGCTGGACCGGGCCCGCCGCGGCGCCCTGGTCGCCCCCGCCCTGGAACTGCGCGGCGCGGCCTCCGCCGGGCACCTGGCCGCCGCGCACGCGGAGACGGCCGCCCGCGCCGAACTCCCGGCGGCGCTGAAGGAGTCCGGCACCGAGCACCTGGCCAGCGTCGAGCAGCGGCTTCGCGAGGAGCTCGGCGCGCTGGGCGCCGCCCACCGGGCCGAGCAGCGCAGCGCCGAGATCGGCCGCGAGCGGGCCAACCTGGAGCGGGAGGCCCGGGCCGCCGAAGAGCAGCACCGGGAGTCCGCCGAGTGGCTCGAGCGCTGGGAGGCCACCCGGGCCGCCCTGCACGCCAGCGCGGACGCCGCCCAGCAGGCCGCGACCCTGGCCGAGCAGCTCGCGGGCCGGCTCGAGCCCGCCCGGCTCCAGCTGAACGCGGCCCGGCGGCGCGATGAACTGGCCGCCGCCGCGGAACGCGCCGCGGGCGAACTGCTCCGCGTACGCGAGGAGTCGGCCGCCGCCCGGGAGCGCTGGCTGGAGCTCAAGGAGGCCCGGCTGCGCGGGATCGCCGCCGAGCTCGCCGAGGCACTGGTCGCGGGAGAGGCGTGCGCCGTCTGCGGATCGGCCCAGCACCCCGCTCCGGCCCGCCCGGCCCCCGGTCACGTGGACCGCGCCGCCGAGGACGCCGCCCACGCCGTGTTCGAGCAGGCCGAGCAGGCCAAGGCCGCCGTCGAGCGCCGACTGGCAGCAGACGAGCAGGCCCGCGCCGAGGCCGCGGCCGCCGCCGGAGAAGCCACCACCGCCGAACTCCTCGCCCTGACCGCGGACCTGAGCTCCCGGCACGCCGCCGCGCACGCCGCGGCCGCCGGACTGCACGCAGCCCGCGAGCGGCTCGCCCGCGCCGAGCGGGAGCACGCAGCGCGCAGCGCCGACCGGCTCGACGCCGAGCGCCGGGCCGCCGCCAGGGCCTCCCACCGCGAGCAACTGGACCGGGAACAGGCCTCGCTTGAGGCAGAGCTCGCGCTCGTACGGGCCGACGCGCCGACCGTCGCGGCCCGCGCCCGGACCCTGGAGGACCGGGTCCGGATGGTCTCGGCGGCCGCGGCCGCGCTGCGCCGGGCCGAGACCACCGCCGCCCGGCTGAAGGAGGCCGACGACCAGCTCGCCGACGCCGCCTTCAAGGCCGGCTTCGACACCATCGAGGCCGCCGCCGACGCGGTGCTCCCCGAGTACGAACGCACCGCGCTCCAGCGCCGGATGGATGCCTGGCAGGCAGAGGAGGCGATGCTGGCGGACCGCCTCGGCGAGACCGACACCGCCGCGGCGGCAGCACTGCCTCCGGCCGAACCGGAGCAGGCCGAGGCGTACGCGGCCCAGGCCGCGGCGAAGCTTCGTACGGCCGGGTCGGCCTTCGACGCCGCCCGGGTCCGCTGCGCCGAGCTGGACCGGCTCTCCCGGCAGGCCGAGCAGGAACTGCGCGCCCTGGGCCCGCTGCGCGAGGCCTACGAACGGGTGGCCCGGCTGGCCGGACTCACCGCCGGCACCTCCGCCGACAACGAGCGCAAGATGCGGCTGGAGGCGTACGTACTGGCCGCCCGCCTGGAGCAGGTCGCCGCCGCCGCGACGGTACGGCTGCTGCGCATGTCCGGCGGCCGCTACACCCTGGTCCACTCCGACGCGCGGGCGAGCGGACGGGGCCGGTCCGGCCTGGGGCTGCACGTGGTCGACTCCTGGACCGGCAGCGAACGCGACACCGCTACCCTGTCGGGCGGCGAGACCTTCTTCGCCTCGCTCGCCCTCGCGCTGGGCCTGGCCGACGTGGTCACCGACGAGGCGGGCGGCATGCGCCTGGACACCCTCTTCATCGACGAGGGCTTCGGCAGCCTCGACGACCAGGCGCTGGACGAGGTGCTGGACGTGCTGGACTCTCTGCGCGAGCGGGACCGCAGCGTCGGCATCGTCAGTCACGTGGCCGATCTGCGGACCCGGGTGCAGGCGCAGTTGGAGATCGTCAAGCAGCGCGGGGGCTCGGTGGTGCGCCACCGCACCGCGGCGCTCACGGACTGAGCGGCCGGCGGGGCAGCGGCGACGAGTACACGATGCTGGTGGTCACCGGGCCGAGGCCGGAGATCCGGCCGGTGACCTCCTCCAGGTGCGCCATCGAGCGGGCGGCGACCTTGAGTACGAAGCAGTCGTCACCGGTGACGTGATGGGCCTCCAGGATCTCGGAGGCGGAGTCGAGGAAGTCGTGGAACGGCTTGTAGTTGCCGTGCGGATAGCGCAGCCGGACCAGGGCCATGATCGACTTTCCGAGCTTCTCCGGGTCCACCACGGCCGTGTAGCCGGTGATGATGCCGAGTTCCTCGAGGCGGCGGACCCGCTCGGTGACGGCGCTCGCGGACATCGCCACGGAGCGGGCGAGCTCGGTGAAGCTGGCGCGGCCGTCCCGCTGGAGCGCTTCGAGGATCCGCCAGTCGGTGGCGTCAGGGGAATAGTCGGTCACATTGCAGGTCTAGCAGGGGATTCCCCGGTTGGACAAGGGAAAGGCCGGGGAAAACCCCTTCCGGGGTTGATCAACAGATCGTAGATTTTGAGCCATGACGACGACGCAGAACACCTCGACCGCCCCCGCCGCCAACCCCGTACTGAGGGTGGCGCCGGCCTCTCCAGCCGCGGCCGCCGCCTATTTCGCGGCGAGCCTCGCCTTCCACGCCGACGTGTCGGATGTCGCCGCCGCCGTCAAGACCCACCGCGAGCAGGGCACCGAGCTCGGCTTCCAGCTGATCGACTCCCGCTCCACGCCGTCCTGGGACCAGGCCCACGTACCCGGCGCGATCCACCTGCCCACCGCGCTCATCCCCGAGCAGGCCGAGCGGCTCCTCGACAAGAACGTGCCCGTGGTGACCTACTGCTGGGGCCCGGGCTGCAACGGAGGCGCCCGCTCCGCACTGGCCCTGGCCGAACTCGGCTTCCAGGTCAAGGAGATGCTCGGCGGCATCGAGTACTGGATCCGCGAGGGCTTCGAGGTCGAGACCTGGCAGGGCAGCCGGCAGCGTGCCGAGGCCGACCCGCTGACCGCCCCCACCGGCTCGGACGACTGCGGCTGCTGAACCGGCCGGGCCGCGCGAACGGGCCGCACCCCTCGAGGGTGCGGCCCGTCCGGGTGGCGGTCCGGGTGGCCGTCCGGGTGGCGGGGCTCAGAGCTTCGAGAGCTCGTCCACCAGGTCGTCCAGCCCCAGCGAACCCTGCGACAGCGCCGCCATGTGCCAGGCCTTCAGGTCGAAGGAATCGCCGTGCGCGGCCCGGGCGTTGTCCCGGCCCAGCAGCCAGGCGCGCTCGCCCAGCTTGTACCCGATCGCCTGACCGGGCATCGACAGGTACCGGGTCAGCTCGCTCTCGACGAAGTCCGCCGGCCGGCCGCTGTGCAGGCCGAAGAACTCCTGCGCGAGGTCGGGAGTCCACCTCTCGCCCGGGTGGAACGGCGAGTCCGCCGGGATCTCCAGGCCCAGGTGCATGCCGATGTCCACGATGACCCGCGCCGCCCGCATCATCTGGCAGTCCAGGTAGCCCAGACGCTGCTCCGCGTCCTTGAGGTAGCCCAGCTCGTCCATCAGCCGCTCCGCGTACAGCGCCCAGCCCTCGGCGTTGGCACTGACGATGCCGACGGTGGCCTGGTAGCGGGAGAGCTGGTCGGCGACGTGCGTCCACTGCGCGAGCTGGAGGTGGTGACCCGGAACGCCCTCGTGGTACCAGGTGGAGACCAGGTCGTACACGGGGAACCGGGTCTGGCCCATGGTGGGCAGCCAGGTGCGGCCCGGACGGGAGAAGTCCTCCGAGGGACCGGTGTAGTACGGAGCCGCGGCGCCGCCCGGCGGGGCGATCCGGGACTCCACCTTCCGTACCCGCTCGGCGAGTTCGAAGTGCGTGCCGTCGAGGTTCTCGATGGCCTCGTCCATGATGCCCTGCAGCCAGGACTGGACCTCGTCCACGCCCTCGATGTGGGTGCCGTGCTCGTCGAGGTGGCGCAGTGCGTCCCAGGGGCCGGCGCCGGGCAGGATCTTGGCCGCCTCGGTCTTCATCTCGCCGAGCAGCCGGTGGTACTCGGACCAGCCGTAGGCGTACGCCTCGTCCAGGTCCAGGTCCGTGCCGTTGAAGTACCGCGACCAGCGGGCGTACCGCTCGCGGCCGACGGTGTCCGGCTTGCCCTCGACGGCCGGGGCGTACACCGACTCCATCCAGTCGCGCAGTTCGGCGACGGAGGCGGTCGCGGCGGTCGCGGCCTCGTCCAGCTCGGCGCGCAGGGCTTCCGGGCCGGCGGAGGCGAAGTCCTCGAAGAAGGCGGGCTCGTCGCCGTTCTGGCCGGCCCAGGCGGCGAGCTGGCCGATCATGGTGGCGGTGGCGCGCGGGCCGCCGTACAGGCCCCGCTCCAGACCGAGGCCCAGGCTCTCCCGGTAACCGGCGATCGCGGCCGGTACGGCGCGCAGCCGCTCGGCGATCGCGGCCCAGTCCTCGTCGGTGTCGGCGGGGGTCAGCGTGAAGACCTCGCGGACGGAGTGCACGGGGCTGTGGATGTTGCTGACCGCGCACAGGTCCTCGTCGGCCTCGTGGACGGCGAGTTCGGCCGTGAGGCGCTCGCGCAGCAGGCGGGCGCAGCGGCGTTCGGCGTCGCTGTCGGCGCCGGGGAGGCGCTCCGCGGCGTCGAGGCGGGCGAGGGTGGTGCGGGAGAGTTCGGCGACGGCAGCGCGGCCGGCCGGGGAGAAGTCCGGGAGCTTGCCGGAGCTCGCGGCGACACCGAGGTAGGTACCGGTGATCGGGTCGAGGGCGATCAGGTCGTCGACGTACGCGTCGGCCACCTGACGGGGCAGCCTGGTGTCGCTGCCGTTGTGGAGGGTCTCTGACATGGGGCCATCTTCGTATGCGAGACGGGGCCACGTCATCACCGTTTGACGCCGGCCTGCTGACATGAGAGGCCGGGCGGCACCTCCGGGCGGCCCGGTCCGCCCCGGTCCGCCCCGGTCCGGGCGAGGGGGACCGGGGCGTGCCGCTCGGAGCCGGCCCGTCGGGGTCGGTGCCGGTACGGCGCGGGGTCAGTGGCCGTGGCGGGGGCTCTGCTGCTCGCGCGGGAGCTCGTACGGGAGCCGCGAACTGACCGGGGTGGCATCCAGCCGGGCCGTGATCACCAGCGTGCCCTCCTCGATCTGGTAGTCGAGGGGCAGGCCCAGGCCGCGCATGGCGGCGACCATGCCGGTGTTGGAGGCCCGGGTGACGGCGTACACGCTGTCGCAGCCGGCCTCGATGGCCATCGAGATGAGCCGGCGCAGCAGTTCGGAGCCGACGCCGCGGCGCTGCCACTCGTCCTCGATCAGCAGCGCGATCTCGGTCTCGTCCCCGTCCCAGAGCAGGTGGCCGAGGGCGACGAGCTTGCCGGAGGCGGTGGTGGCGGCGAGGGTGCGGCCGAAGCGGGGGCTCAGCAGGTGGCCGAGGTAGCGGTCGGCGTCGGCGACGGGGCCGTGGTAGCGCAGGCCGAGGGTGCGCTCGGAGCAGCGGTCGTGCATCGCGCGGGCCGCCGCCTGGTCGGAGCCGTCGGCGCGGCGCACGGTGATCTCGTTGCCCTCGGGCAGGGTCAGCACGTCCTGGCTGCGGGGCACGCGCGGGCCGAGGCGGGCGTCGAGCTCGACCAGGGCGCGGGCGCGGGCGAACTCGGTCGGGGTGAACGGCAGGTAGGGCCGTTCCACGGTGATCGCGCCGCCCGAGGGGTCGCGCAGCCGCATGACCGTGGCCTCCAGAACCCCCTCGACCGGGGCGTCGGCGCCGGAGTTGGGGCGGCCGGAGAGGGTGGTCGCCGGGATGGAGTGGATGGTGCAGCGGCCCAGCAGCTGGCGCAGTGCGAGCGGGAGCTCGGCGGCGTCCAGGGCGGTCCGGGTGGCCAGGCCCAGTACGCGGGTCGGGGTGTCGACCAGGTCGTGGGCGTCGGCGCGCTCGATCCAGGTGCTGTGGCCGCCGGCCCGGGAGATGGCGCGGCTGAGATCGGCGGAGGCCAGCTGCTGCGGAGCGCGCAACAGGAACTCGTCGACGGTGCCGCCCTCGGGGAGCGGGTGCGTCTGGAGGGTGAGGATGTCGACGCCGTTGCGGGCGAGGGCGGTGCAGAGCGCCGCCAGGGAGCCGGGCTCGTCACGGACAGTGGTGCGCATCCGCCACAGGGCGGCGGTGGCCACGGTCGCGCCGGGGGCGGTGGCCGGGGGCGTATCGCTGGGCGCGGTGCTGTCCGGCGGGGGCGCATGGCTGTGGCGCCGTGCCCACCAGGTGTGGAAGGCCGCGGTGACCAGGAGTGCGACGGCCGAGGCGACCAGCAGGATCGGGCCCCTCGGGCCGTGCACGACGAGATTGGCGATGGCGTCGGCGACCGCGACGGCGCAGAAGAGCGCGGCGAGTTCGACGACGTCGCGACGCCAGTGGTGCCGGTGGAGACGCTGGGCAGGGGCAACATTACGGTCAGTCATGCACACCACTGTGACGTAGGGGTGTTGCGTGATCACGAACGATCTGTGACCGATGGGTTAAGTGTCCATCTGGTCGATTTCACCCAGTTTTCCAGGTTATTTCCGACGTCGGGAGGGGGAGGGCGTGGGGCGGGCCGGTGCTTCGTGTGTTCACTGGCCTGCTCACTGACCCACGCGGCCGGGCTGGAGCGTCCTGGTGAACAGGACGCCTCCTCCTTGGCGCCGCAGCCGGACGGTGAGCTCTCCGCCGGTGCCGTCGATGTCGACCTCGCCGTAGTACGGAGGGTTCTCCGAGGGCGACATGTTGGCGAGCGGGGCCGACTGCACGTACGCCGTCTCCGGGCCGAAGGTGGCGTCGAGCCGCCCGGCGGGGAAGCCGCCCGCGCCGATCGGGCCGGAGACGAACTCCCAGAACGGCGCGAAGTCGGTGAAGGCCGCCCGCTCGGGCGCGTAGTGGTTGGCGGCCGTGTAGTGGACGTCGGCGGTGAGCCACACGGTGCCGGTGATGCGCTGGTGCTTGATGTGGCGCAGGAGTTCGGCGATCTGGAGCTCGCGCCCCAGCGGGGCTCCGGGATCGTCCTGGGCCACGGCCTCGAAGTTGGCCGCCCCGTCGGCGACGACGATGCCCAGCGGCATGTCGGCGGCGATGACCTTCCAGGTGGCGCGCGAGCGCGACAGCTCGCGCTTGACCCAGGCCAGCTGCTCGGGACCGAGGATGCCGATGGGGTCCTCGGTCTGGGTGCCGGGGGAGTTGGCGTTGCGGTAGGTGCGCATGTCGAGCACGAAGACGTCGAGCAGCGGGCCGTAGCGCATCACGCGGTACATCCGGCCCTCGGCGCGGCCGCCGCGCAGGTCGGTGACGGGGAAGTACTCGCCGAAGGCCTGGCGGGCCCGGGCGGCGAGGACGTCGGCCTCCCGGACGGTGTAGCGGGGGTCCTCGATCAGCTGGCCCGGATACCAGTTGTTGCGCACCTCGTGGTCGTCCCACTGGGCGAGGACCGGGACCTGAGCGTTGAAGTCGCGCAGGTTGCGATCGAGCAGGTTGTAGCGGAAGTTCCCGCGGAACTCGGCGAGGGTCTCGGCGACCTTCGACTTCTCCTCGGTGGTGACGTTGCGCCAGACGCTGCCGTCGCGCAGCGGGACGGAAGGCTGGATCGGCCCGTCGGCGTAGATCGTGTCCCCGCTGAAGAGGAAGAAATCGGGGTCGCGCAGCCGCATTTCCTCGAAGACGCGGTAGCCGCCGAGGTCGGGGTTGATGCCCCAGCCCTGGCCCGCCAGGTCGCCCGACCACAGGAAGCGCACGTCGTGGCGGCGGGAGGCGGGGGTGGTGCGGAAGGTGCCGCAGACCGGCTCGCCCGTGCGGCGCGGATCGTCGGGGTCGGCCAGGACGACCCGGTAGTGGACCTGCTGTCCGGGCGGCAGGTCGCGCAGGACGGTGGTGCCGGTGAAATCGCCGGACGGGCCGAGCAGCGGGCCGCGGTGGCGGCGTACGGCGTAGCGGAACGCCTCGCTCGGGGAGGTGTCGACGTACATCCGCGCGGGGCGGTCGGAGCGGGTCCATACCGTGGCCGAGTGCGCGGTGATCTCGCCGGACTGGACGCCCCAGAGAGCCTGCGGCCGCCCGGAGCGGGCGAAGGCGGGGGCGGCGAGTGCCGGGGCGGCGAGCAGCGCGGTGGACAGGGCGAGGGAACCGCCGAGGAGGGTCCGTCGGGTGTGCGGGTTCGGTGCCATCGGTGTGTCTCCAGGGGGCGGCGAGATCGGGCCGGACCAGCGTGCCGCCGCACACCGGCCCGGCCGCGTCTCCCACGCGAACCTCGGATGAACAGCCGTCAGCGGCTCAGGCAGCCGTACGAGTTGCCGTGCTACGGGCCGTGTCCAGGACGACCCGGGCGACCAGCGCGGGGTCGTCGCTCATCGGTACGTGGCCACAGTCCGGCAGTCGCACCAGCCGGGCGCCGGGGACGGTCTGCTTGGCGCGCACGCCCTGGCGGCGCAGGAGCAGCCGGTCGCGGGTGCCCCAGGCGATGGTGACCGGCAGGCCGGGAACGTCGTCGGTGAACCGTACGGAACCGCCCGCGGCCAGGGTCTTCTCGAAGCCGGTGGCATCGCGCAGGGCGAGGGTCTCGGCGACCACGGCCTCGGGCGAACGGCGGGCCGGGCGGGCATAGATGGTGCCGGTGAGCGCGGTCCGGCCGGCGGCGGTGCGTGAGAGCCGCTCCAGCGCGGGGCGGGGCAGTGCCTTGGCGCCGGCGCGCATCGCGAGGAGGGTGGCGAAGGCGTAGCGGCGTTCACCCTCGGTCCAGAACCCGGCGGGGGAGAGCGCCGTGACCGAGCGGACCAGGCCTATCCGGCCCATCTCGAGCGCGAGCAGGCCGCCGAGCGAGTTGCCCGCCACGTGCGGGCGCTCGACGCTGAGCGCGGCGCAGAGCGCCCCCAGGGCCGGGGCGACGGTACCCAGGTCGTACGGGACCCCGTCGGGCAGCGGCTCCGAGACGCCGAAGCCGGGCAGATCGACGGCGATCACGTCGTGCTCGGCGGCCAGGATGTCGGTCACGGGGTGCCAGGCCTGGAGGTGGTGGCCTATGCCGTGCAGCAGAAGAAGCGGTTCGCCCGCGCCCTTGCGCTCGTAGGCGACGGTGGCGTTGCGCGGGCCCAGCGGCGAATCGATGGTGAACGAGACCGTGGCGGTCATGCTGCTCCTCGTCGGGTGGACGCGTACGAGACAGGCTGTCAGTAGTACCCACCGCCATGATTACCGCCCGGTAGGCCTTGACTACAAGCCTTTGGGACGTTCCGGGTGCACGAGAACATCCCGTGAACGGCTTGATACGTATGCCCGGTCTGCCCGGCAAAGGCATGAGCATTGGTCTTGACCAAGGGGGTGCACCGTCCTATCGTCGCAGGGATAGTGCAGGAACCTTTAATAAACAAGGGCGCGGAACTGCCGCTGGAACACACGGCGAGTGCAGCGATGGCAGGAGGATTCAGGGTGGGGACCACGCAGCTCGAAACGGTGCCGGAGCCGAAGTACTGGCACCTCAAGACCGTCCTCAGCGAAGCGCTCGACCAGGACTTCGCCGTCGGCGAGGTGCTGCCCAACGAGCGTGAACTCGCAGCCCGTTTCGGAGTTGCCCGCGCGACCCTGCGTCAGGCGCTGGAGCAGCTCGAGCTCGAAGGCCGCCTGCAGCGGCGCCGCGGTGTCGGTACCACGGTCGCCCCGCCGCGCGTCGGCGTCGCCGTCGGCAGTGCGCAGCACAGCTGGCCCGGTGAGGTCGTCGACGGCTGGGAGCCGGTGGACGCGGGCGAGGGCCTGCCGTCGGCGGCGGTCCTCAGGCTTCTCGTCGCGGGCGGGGTTGCGGGCGCGGGTACGGCTGGGGGCACGGGCGGGGGCTTCGCCGCCGACCAGCCCGTCCACACGGTCCGCCGGACCCGGGTCACCCAGGGCCAGGTCGTCGCCGCCGAACTGCTCTACGTCCCGGCCGCCTCCGTACCCGGACTCACCGGCATCGAGGCCCCGGCCGGACCCGCCCGCGCCCGTGCCGTCCTGCGCGAGCTCCAGCGGCTGGTCCTGGACGGCCAGGACCGCTCCGTGGAGCTCGGTTCCGCCCGGGCCGACGACGCCAAGGAGCTGGACCGGCTGCCCGGCGCCCCGGTCCTCCTGGTCACCACGCGGTACTTCACCGCCGCGGGCACGGCCGCCGTCTCGGTGGCCACCTACCGCGCCGACACCTGCCGCCTGACCTTCGGCGACTCGGGTGACGTCGAGATCACCCACGAGCCGCGCGTCGCCTCCTGAACGAGCCCGACAACCAGCCCGACCCAGCCTGAACCAGCCCGACCCACCCTGAGACACCCGCCGCCGGCAGGCCCTGCCTTCCGGCCGGCGGGTCGTCAGGGGCGGCGGGCCGTGACCGTCTTCTCCACCGCGAAGAGCTCTTCCTCGACGTGGTCGAGCGCGAGCCGCAGGGCCCCGGTGGCCACCGCGGCCTCGCCGAGCAGCGAGAGGGCCACCCTGGGCGGACGCAGGCAGTAGCGTTCCAGCTCCTGGCGGAGGGGGTCCAGGACCCCGTCCAGGCCGGCCGCCCAGCCGCCGACGACGACCAGCTCCGGATCCATCGCCAGGACCAGCGCCGCCACGTCGTGGACCAGCCGCTGGATGAACCGCTGCACGGCCGCCACCGCGCGCTCGTCGCCCCGCCGGGCCATCGCGAAGACCTCGGCGACGGCGGGTTCGTCCAGCGGGTGCAGCGGTTCGCCGGTGGTGGACAGCAGCCTCTCGGGAGTGACCTCCCGGCCCAGCAGGTGCAGGGCGCCGATCTCACCGGCCGCCCCGCCGAAGCCCCGGTGCAGCCGGCCACCGATCAGCGAGCCCGCGCCCGGGCTGAGCCCCGCCATCACGAACACCATGTCGTCGGTGTCCCGCGCGGCCCCCTTCCAGTGCTCGGCGACCGCCGCCGCGTTGGCGTCGTTCTCCACATGCACCGGGCAGCGGAACGAGCGCCGCAGCCGATCCCCGAGCGGAAGCCCGGTCCAGCCGGGCAGCGCGGTGCCGAGGCGGACCGTGCCGTCCGCCTCCACAATCCCGGGGCTGCCGACGCCGACCGCCCGCAGGGAGTCGCGCGGGACCCCGGCGCGGCGCAGCAGGTCCGCGACCGCCGCCCGTACCCGTTCCAGCCGTTCGTCGGCCGAAGCCGCCTCGGCGACCTCCTTGGTACCGGCGCCGATGACCCGCCCGTCCAGCCCGGACAGCAGTACCGCGACCCGGTGCGAGCCGATCTCGATGCCGAGCAGGTGGCCCGCCTCGGCCCGGAACCGGAACCTTCGCGCAGGACGCCCCTGCCGGCGCGCGCCTTCCTCGGCGTCTGCCTCGACGACGAGCCCGGTTCCGATCAGCCCTTCGACGACTCCCTCGACGGTGGGCCGGGAGAGCCCGGTCACCCGGGTGAGATCGGTGAGGGTCGGCGATTCGGCCGCGCGCAGTGCCCGAAGCACCACGGCGGAGTTGATCCGCCGCAGCAGGGAGGGGTCCCCGCCGGTCAGCTGCCCCAACGTGTGTCCTCCCAGCCGGCGAGCCTGTCAGCCGGATCGTACTGCGCACCCGCCACGGCGGCGAGAAGTGGCCCCTTCATCGGCCGGAATGTGCCCTTCCTCTCAGGCCGGGGCGACGAAGCCCGACTCGTACGCCGTGATCACCGCCTGGGTCCGGTCGCGCGCCCCCAGCTTCGCCAGGATCGCGCTGACGTGTGACTTCACCGTCTCCGCACCGATGATCAACTCGCCGGCGATCTCCACGTTGGTCAGCCCCCGCGCCATGAGCCGCAGCACCGATTCCTCCCGCTCGGTCAGGGCCGCCCGCTCCAGCGCGGCCCGGGCCTGGCGGTTGCCGTACTCCGCGGCCAGCGCCCGCACCGCGGCCGGGAAGAGCAGGGTCTCGCCCTCCGCCACCAGCCGTACCGCGTGCACGATCTCCGAGGGGCGCGCCCGCTTGAGCAGGAACCCGTCCGCGCCGGCCCTCAGCGCCTGGTAGACGTACTCGTCGTTCTCGAAGGTCGTGACCACCAGGATCTTCGGCGGGGAGTCCACCGACCGCAGGACCGCCCGGGTCGCCTCGATCCCGTCGAGCAGCGGCATCCGCACATCCATCGCCACCACGTCGGGCCGCAGCTGCCGTACGAGCGGGACGACCGAGGCGCCGTCGGCCGCCTCACCCACCACTTCGATGTCGGGCTGGGCTTCCAGGACGGCGCGCAGACCCGCGCGCACCAGGGGTTCGTCGTCGACGAGCAGTACGGTAACCGGCATCCGGTCAGCGTATTCGCTCCAGCGGAAGCCGGGCGCGCACCCTCCAGTTGCCCTCGTACGGCCCGGTCTCGGCCTCCCCTCCCAGCAGTGCGGCACGCTCCCGCATACCGCGCAGTCCGCTGCCCTTGCCCGTCATCAGCGCGGGACCGTCCGGCAGCGGATTGACGACCTCCAGATCCAGTCGCCCCACAGCCGCCTCGATGCGCACCCGGACCGGCACCGGGCCGCAGTGCCGCAGCACATTGGTCAGCGCCTCCTGAAGGATCCGGTATCCCTCGCGGGTCACGGGACCCGGCAACTGCTCGAGCGGACCCGACAGTTCGGCGTCCACCGGGGAACCCGAGGCCCGCGCCGAGTTCAACAGCCGGTCCGCGTCGGCGAGGGTGGGCCGTTGCGAGGGGGGCTGTGCGGACTCCCTGAGGACCAGCAGCACCCGCTCCAGATCCTCCAGCGCGGCCCGGCCGGTCTCCTCGATCGCGCACAGGGCACGGTCGGTGAACTCCGGGTTGCCCGCGGCTCGGGCGGCGCCCGCCTGGACGACCGCCACGGTGAGCGCGTGCCCGATGGAGTCGTGCAACTCCCTCGCGATCCGCGTCCGTTCCAGCAGCTGCTCGGTACGCGCCTCCAGCGCGGTGAGCCGCTCGGCGGCCGAAGGCCCCAGCAGCCTGGCGGCGATGGCCGTGACGGCCTCACCGAGCAGGACCACCACGACCAGCAGGAGGACCACCGGTACCGGCACGAGGAGGATGGCCAGCCAGCGGGGCGGGACGATGGGCAGGATCACGTCATCCCCGGCAAGGGACTGCCCCGCCCCGGTGAGGACGAGCTCCACCGTGATGACCGGGAGCCACACGGAGGCCATCATCGCCACGCCGGCGAGCACGAGACGTATCTCCAGCCACGCGACGGTCCGCCAGCGGTCCCCCCACCGGGCCGACGGCACAGTGCTGATGGACCCGTCGTGCCGGCCACGCTCGTGCGGGGTCAGCAGGAACTGGGCCTGCAAACCCTCGGCCAGCCGCACCCATGGAAGCAGCCCGAACGGCGCGACGATCAGGGCAGGCATCCACGGCCAGGCCGGCTCTATGAACAGCCAGACGGCCACGATGAGTACGGGGACGAGCAGGTGCAGCCAGCGGGTGTACGTGACCCCGCGAAGGGGCGCACGAAGCAATCGGTACATGTCCTCATCGTGGCAGTTGGCTGTCGGGTCACGTCTCCCCCGTGCGGGGGAGACGATCCCCCCGCGTGGGGGAGGGCAGGGGGTGGGGTCGGCGGCGAATCTTGAGGCATGAACACGATCGAGATCCGAGAACTCACCAAGGAGTACGGCACCCACCGTGCGGTGGACGGCCTCACCTTCGACGTCCTGCCGGGGCGGGTCACCGGATTCCTGGGCCCCAACGGCGCCGGGAAGTCCACCACGATGCGCCTGCTGCTGAGCCTGGACCGGGCCACATCCGGCACGGCCACCATCGGCGGCCGGAGGTACCCGGACTTCCCGGACCCGCTGCACCGGGTCGGCGCGCTCCTGGACGCGCAGGCTGCGCACGGCGGGCGCACTGCCCGCGACCACCTCCGCTTTCTCGCCGCGGCCGGCGGTGTGCCGATGCGTAGGGTGGACGAGGTCCTGGAGCAGGCCGGGATAGCCTCCGTGGCCAAGCGGCGGATCAAGTCCTTCTCGCTCGGCATGCGCCAGCGACTCGGCATAGCCGCAGCGTTGTTGGGCGACCCCGGGGTGCTCCTGCTGGACGAGCCGACCAACGGCCTCGACCCCGAGGGCATCATCTGGATCCGTGAGCTGATGCGCGGTCTCGCCGCCGAAGGACGCACCGTCCTGGTCTCCAGCCACCTGATGTCGGAGACCTCGGCGCTCGCCGACCACCTGGTCGTGCTCGGCAATGGCAGGCTGCTGGCCGATACCTCGATGGAGGAGTTCATCGACGCCCGCAGTACCCAGCGGGTGCGCCTGCGCACGTCCGACCCGATCCGGCTGCGGGCAGCACTGGCCCGCGATGGCTTCGAGATGGTGACCGCGGACGACGGGCGTTGGACCGTCGAAGGCATACGGGCGGAACAGCTCGGCGGCCTGGCCGCCCGCGAAGGCATCCCCATGCTGGAACTCTCCGACGAGCGCGCCTCGCTGGAGCAGGCGTACCTCGATCTCACAGCCGATCACGCGCAGTTCACCGCAACCCGCTGACTTTCCCTACCTTCAGGAGGCATCGCCATGCGCGCCGCTCTGCCCACCGTCCCCGCCCTGCACTCGGAATGGATCAAGATACGATCCCTGCGCGGCAGCTTCGGGGCGCTGATAGCCATCTTCGCCGCCACCTCGGGCATCCAGGTCCTGACTGCCGCGGCGATCGGCCAGGCCGAAGCAGGCAGCATGGGACCGGACCCGCTCTACGCGGCCTACTACGGACTCGTCTTCGGACAGATCGCCGCCATGACCTTCGGCGCGGGCGCGCTGTCGTGCGAGTTCCAGAACGGCGCTCTGCGCACCTCGCTGGCCGCCGTGCCGAACCGCACCCGGTTCTACCTCTCGAAGATGGCGATGGTAGGCGGACTGGCCCTGCTCATCGGTCAGATCACCGCGCTGGTCACCTTCCTCGGCGGCCAGGCGTTCATGGGTCCCTACGCTCTCGAGCTCGGCGACCCGGGCACCTATCGCGCCATCGTCGGCTGCGGGCTCTACCTGGCGCTGATGGCCCTGTTCGCGGCCGGACTGGCCGCGGTGCTGCGGAGCGGAACGGCCGTGCTGAGCCTGCTCATACCCTTCGTCCTGCTGGTCTCGTTCATCGTCGGCGAGGCTTCGGGCGGCGTGGCCCAGTTCCTGCCGGACCGTGCCGGGCAGATGGTGATGCACTCGCAGACGCAGGACGGTCTCGGTCCCTGGACTGGCCTCGGCGTGATGGCGCTGTGGGCTGCGGCCGCGGTGTTCGGCGGCTGGCTGGCGGTGCGGCGCCGGGACGCGTGACCGCGGGCCAGTTGTCAGTGGCGGTCGGGATACTGACGGTATGACCACGGCAGAGCATCTCGACACGATCGACCGGCTCCGGGCGAGGGAGTTCCCCGCCGAGCCGGTCTGGTCCGGCGGGCAGAGCAGCGGCCCGGGTTACCACCTGGTCCCGGTCGGCCGGACCGCGGACTTCTGGGAGGACGGCGGCGCGGGCCGGACCGAGGCGGCAGACCAGATCAACGCCGAGTACGGGGCGCTCACCCAGGCCCTGACCGACCGGTGGGGAGATCCGCAGATCTTCAGCCTGGGATCGCTGAGGGACCGCGGGTTCGACGGCGAGGAGATACCGGAGCCCTGGGACGAGCTGAGCAACAGCACCGACCATGTGCACCTGTGGCGGGCCGGCGACCACTGGCTGGTGGCCTACGTGGCGCAGTGGGACGAGGGCGACCCCTACCTGCTGATGGCAGGGGTCACGGTCATCGACCCGCCCTAGGCTTCGGGGGCTTCGGCGGCCGCGCGGAGGCGGGCGTATTCCTGGGCCATGGACTCGGCGGTCCAGTGGGCGTTGAGGCCGCTGGGGTTGGGGAGGGCCCAGACGCGGGTGGAGCCGATGGTCCGCTCCTGAGGGCCGATCTGTGCCTTCCGCTCGCCGAAGGCGATGCGGTAGGCGGTGACGCCGACCACGGCGAGCCATTGCGGGCGGAGCAGTTCCACCTTGGCCGTCAGGATGCGGCCGCCCTCGCGGAACTCCTCGGCGGTGAGCTCGTCGGCACGGGCCGTGGCGCGGGCCACGACGTTGGTGATGCCGAGGCGGTAGGTCAGCAGTTCTTCCTGCTCCGCGGGGTCCAGGCGGCGGGGAGTGAAGCCGGACAGGTGCAGGACGGGCCAGAAACGATTGCCGGGGCGGGCGAAGTGGTGGCCCGTCGCGGCGGAGAGGAGACCGGGGTTGATGCCACAGAAGAGCACGCGCAAACCGCCCGCGACCACGTCCGGGAGGACGCGGTCACGGGCGGCGTTCAGCTCGTCGGGGGTCAGAGGATCGACCCCGGCGCGTACCCGGCGGCCTCCGGGTGCTGCTTGGCGATCGCCTCGATACGGGAGACCACCGCCGCGACCTGGTCACCCGCGGCGCCGGTGAAGGACAGCTTGTCGGCCATCAGCGCGTCGAGCTGGGCCCGGTCCAGCGGCATCCGCTCGTCGGCGGCCAGCTTGTCCAGCAGCTCGTTGCGCTCGGCGCCCTGCTCGCGCATGGCCAGCGCGGAGGCGACCGCGTGCTCCTTGATGACCTCGTGGGCGGCCTCGCGGCCGACACCGGCCCGCACCGCGCCCATCAGGACCTTGGTGGTCGCGAGGAACGGCAGGTAGCGGTCCAGCTCGCGGGCGACGACCGCCGGGAAGGCGCCGAACTCGTCGAGGACCGTAAGGAAGGTCTCCAGCAGGCCGTCGAAGGCGAAGAACGCGTCCGGCAGGGCCACGCGGCGGACCACGGAGCAGGAGACGTCGCCCTCGTTCCACTGGTCGCCGGCCAGCTCGCCGGTCATCGAGGCGTAGCCGCGCAGGATGACCATCAGGCCGTTCACACGCTCGCAGGAGCGGGTGTTCATCTTGTGCGGCATCGCGGAGGAGCCGACCTGGCCGGGCTTGAAGCCTTCGGTGACCAGCTCGTGACCGGCCATCAGGCGGATCGTCTTGGCGATCGAGGACGGAGCCGCGGCCAGCTGCACCAGGGCGGTGACCACGTCGTAGTCGAGGGAGCGCGGGTAGACCTGGCCGACCGAGGTGAAGGCCTGGGCGAAGCCGAGGTGGGAGGCGATCCGCTGCTCCAGGTCGGCGAGCTTGGCCGCGTCGCCGCCGAGCAGGTCGAGCATGTCCTGGGCGGTGCCCACCGGGCCCTTGATCCCGCGCAGCGGGTAGCGCTCCAGGAGGTTCTCCAGGCGGTCGTAGGCGACCAGCAGCTCGTCGGCTGCCGTCGCGAAGCGCTTGCCCAGGGTGGTCGCCTGCGCGGCGACGTTGTGCGAGCGACCGGCCATGACCAGTTCGGCGTGCTCGCCGGCCAGCTTGCCGAGGCGGGCCAGGACGGCGACCGTCCGGTCACGGGCCAGTTCCAGCGAGAGCCGGATCTGGAGCTGCTCGACGTTCTCGGTGAGGTCGCGGGAGGTCATGCCCTTGTGGACGTGCTCGTGACCGGCGAGGGCGTTGAACTCCTCGATGCGGGCCTTCACGTCGTGCCGGGTGACCTTCTCGCGCTCGGCGATCGAGGCGAGGTCGACCGTCTCCAGGACGCGCTCGTAGTCGGCGAGGGCCGCGTCGGGGACCTCGATGCCGAGGTCCTTCTGGGCGCGCAGCACGGCGAGCCACAGCCGCCGCTCCAGCGTCACCTTGTACTCGGGGGACCACAGGACGGCGAGCTCCGCGGAGGCGTAGCGGCCGGCCAGGACATTGGGGATGCGGGGCTTGGCAGTCACGTGGATGGATTCTACTTGGGCTGCCGCTGTGTGTTTACGCAGGTAGGGACACCGGCCCCGATTGTGCCTTGCTACGAGAGACGATCCCGTGCCACGGGCTCGTACGGGCGCAGTTCCGGGCGCTTGGCCGGGCGGCCGTCCCCGGAGGAGCGGCCCGTCAGGCGGCGGCCGACCCAGGGGAGCAGGTGCTGCCGGGCGAAGCTCAGGTCCTGGGACCGGCGTACCGCCCAGCCCGGGGGCGCCGCGGCGGGCAGTTCCGTGCGCCAGTCCTGCTCGGCGGGCAGGCCCAGGGTCTGCCAGACGGCCTCCGCGACCCGGCGGTGGCCCTCGGCCGTCAGGTGCAGCCGGTCGACGTCCCACATGCGGGGGTCGCCGAGCGCGGGAGCCCCGTACAGGTCGACCACCAGGGCACCGTGCCGCGCGGCGAGCTCCTCGATGAGGACGAAGAGCTCCTCCATGCGCGGACGGAAGCGTTCCATGACCGGCCCGTTGCGCCCCGGGGAGCGCATCAGGACGAGGTGCTTGCAGGAGGGGGCGAGGAGTTCCACGGCCGCCTCCAGGTGGCCCCGTACCCGGCCCATGTCGACCTTGGGGCGCAGGGTGTCGTTCAGCCCGCCGACCAGCGTGACCACGTCGGCGCGCATGGCCGCCGCGGCCGGAGCCTGCTCCTCGGCTATCTGCCCGATCAGCTTCCCGCGGACCGCGAGGTTCGCGTAGCGGAAGTCCGGCTCGCGCGCCGCGAGGCGGGCGGCCAGCAGGTCGGCCCAGCCCCGGTAGGAGCCGTCGGGGAGCAGGTCGGACATCCCCTCGGTGAAGGAGTCGCCGACCGCGACGAAACTGGTGTAAGACGCATTCATCTCCATGGCGGGAGCGATGCTACCGCGCAGTACCCCGGCCCCGCAGGGCCGGGGACCACATCCGTCAGGTGGAAGCCGGCCTGCCGAACAGCTCGCGCAGCACGTCCTCCATGGTGACCAGGCCCGTCATGGCGCCGTCCGGTCCCAGCACGGCGGCCAGGTGCGTGCGGCTGCGCCGCATGGCGGTCAGCACGTCGTCCAGCGGGGTCTCCGCCCGCACCTGGGCGATCGGCCGCAGCGACGACACCGGGAACGCCTCGTCCCGCTCCTCCGCCTGCGCGTCCAGGGCGTCCTTGACGTGCAGGTAGCCCAGGATCCGGTGCTGGGCGTCGATCACCGGGAAACGGGAGTACCCGGTCTCCGCCGACAGCCGCTCCAGGCTCGCCGGGGTGATGCCCTCCCGCGCCGACACCACCTGGTCCGCCGGCAGCACCACATCGGTGACCGGCCGCCGGCCCAGTTCCAGGGCGTCGTACAGGCGCTCGCTCGCCCGGTCGTCCAGGAGTCCCGCGTTGCTGGAGTCCTTGACCATCCGCGCCAGCTCGTCGTCCGAGAAGGTCGCCGCGACCTCGTCCTTCACCTCGACCCGCAGCAGCCGCAGCAGGGCGTTGGCGAAGGCGTTGATCGCGAAGATCACCGGCCGCAGCCCCCGCGTCAGGGTCACCAGCGGCGGCCCCAGCCGCAGCGCGGTGCGCACCGGCTCGGCCAGCGCCACGTTCTTCGGCACCATCTCGCCGAAGAGCATGTGCAGGTACGTCGCCAGCGCCAGCGCGACCACGAAGGAGATCGCGTGGGTGACGCCGGCCGGTACCCCGACCAGGTCGAACAGCGGGGTCAGCAGATGTGCGATGGCCGGCTCGGCCACCACACCCAGCACCAGCGTGCACAGGGTGATGCCGAGCTGGGCCGCCGCCATCAGGGCCGATAGGTGCTCCAGACCCCACAGGACCGCGCGGGCCCGCCGGTCGCCCTGCTCGGCGTACGGCTCGATCTGGCTGCGCCGGACCGAGATCAGCGCGAACTCCGCGCCGACGAAGAAGGCGTTCACGACCAGGGTCGCCAGGCCGATCAGCAGTTGGATCGCGGTCATCGGCCCTTCTCCCCGTCCTTGTTCTCGGCGCCCGGCTCGGGCGGTACGTGCAGCAGTACGCGCGCCGCCCGCCGCCCGCCGGCGTCCTCCACGTCCAGCTGCCAGCCGTCCAGCTCCAGGCTGTCGCCGACGGCCGGGATCCGGCCCAGCTCGGTCGCTATCAGCCCGGCCAGGGTCTCGTACGGGCCTTCCGGCACGCGCAGTCCGATCCGCTGGAGCTGGTCGGTGCGGACCGCCCCGTCGGCGGAATACAGCAGGCGCCCGTCCTCGTCCGTACCGGCCGGGGCCAGGTCCGCGGTCTCGTGCGGGTCGTGCTCGTCGCGGACCTCGCCGACGACCTCCTCGACGATGTCCTCCAGCGTCGCCACTCCCGCGGTGCCGCCGTACTCGTCGATGACCACGGCCATCGTCTGCTTGCCGGACAGCCGGTCCAGCAGCCGGTCCACGGTCAGCGACTCCGGTACCAGGAGCGGCTCGCGCAGCAGCTGGGACACAGGGCGGTGGCGGCGCTCCTCGGCGGGCAGGGCCAGTACGTCCTTGATGTGGACGGTGCCGACGACGGTGTCGAGGCTGCCCCGGTAGACGGGGAAGCGGGACAGGCCGGTGGCCAGCGTCGCGTTCGCCACGTCCTCGGCCGTCGTCTGCAGGTCGAGGGCGGTGACCTGGACGCGCGGGGTCATCACGTTCTCCGCAGTCAGGTCGGCGAGGTTCAGGGTCCGCACGAACAGCTCGGCGGTGTCCTTCTCCAGCGCGCCCGCCTTCGCGGAGTGCCGCGCCAGGGCGACCAGCTCCTGCGGGGTGCGCGCGGAGGCCAGCTCCTCGGCCGGCTCCAACCCGAACCGGCGCACCATGTGGTTCGCGGTGGTGTTGAGATGGCTGATCAGCGGCTTGAAGGACCGGCTGAAGACCCGCTGAGCCGTCGCCACGCGCTTGGCGATCGCCAGCGGGGAGGAGATCGCCCAGTTCTTGGGCACGAGCTCGCCGACGACCATCAGGACGACGGTCGACACGACCGTGCTGAGCACCAGGGCGGTGGAGGAAGCGGCAGCGGCCGACAGCCCCATGGCCTCGAACGGGCCCTGGAGCAGGGCGGCGATCGACGGCTTCGAGATCATGCCGATGACCAGGCCGGTCACGGTGATGCCGAGCTGGGCGCCGGAAAGCTGGAACGTCAGGGTCCGTACGGCGGCCAGAGCGCTGTCGGCTCCGCGCTCACCTCGCTCGACGGCCTGTTCGAGCTCGCTGCGCTCGACCGTGGTCAGCGAGAACTCGGCCGCGACGAAGACCCCGCAGGCAAGGCAGAGCAGCAGTGCCACGACGAGCAGGAGCACTTCGGTCATCGGTCGATCACCTCCGTCCCAGGATCGGCCAGGAGGCGGGGTGTCGCGCGATGTCGCGAACGGGGGGAGCGGGTATGTCGTGGACTGGGGGGCTCGCCCATGGGCGGACGCTCACACCTTTCAATCAGGAGGATCTTTGCCCCCATGGTAAAGGACGGGCAAAGAGGGAGGATCATTCTTTTGGCGGAGCGGGCTCGGATGATGGGATCCGGGCATGAGCGATCTTCGTATCGGCCCTGCTTCGGCGGCCGATCTCACCGCCGTACTGGACTTCTGGAAGGCCGCCGCCGAGGGAACGAGTATCAGCGACGATCTCGCGGGGGTCGAGCGGCTCCACGAGCGCGACCCGCACGCCCTGCTGCTCGCCCGCCGCGACGGGGAACTCGTCGGCACCGTGATCGCGGGCTTCGACGGCTGGCGCTGTCACCTGTACCGGCTCGCCGTGCACCCCGGACACCGCAGGCAGGGCATCGGGACCGCCCTGCTGGCCGCGGCCGAGGAGCGCTTCGAGGCGCTCGGGGGGCGGCGCGGGGACGCGATGGTGCTCGACCGGAACGAGTCGGCGCACCGGGCGTGGGACGCGGCCGGCTACCACCCGCAGGAGCAGTGGACCCGCTGGGTCAAGCCACTCGGCGTGCCGACCCGATGACGCAGTAGGACGTGGGCAGGGCCGGGCCGCGCTCGGGCAGCCGGAAGCTGCGCTGCGAGACGATCCGGAACCCGGCCGCCTCCACCGCGGCGAGCGGGTCGCGGGCGGTGTGGCAGCCGCCGAAGAGGAACGGCCACACGGCGCGGTCCAGGGCGCGCTGGACGGCGGCCATGCCGGGGCCGGGTGCGAGGCCGTGCTCGAAGAAGCGCAGCTCGGCGTCGGGGCGCAGTACGCGGTGCAGTTCGGCGAGCGAGCGGGGCAGGTCCCGTACGGAGCACAGCACCAGCGAGGCGACGGCGGCGTCGAAGGCCTCGCTCTTGACCGGAAGGGCCTCGGCGGCGCCGGGTACGACGTCCACCGGGACCTCGACGCGCTGGGCCGCCTGCGTGGCCAGGCGGCGCAGGGTGCGGTCCGGTTCCACGGCGACGACCTCGGAGACGGCGCGGGGATAGTGCGGGAAGTTCAGGCCGTTCCCGGCGCCGATCTCGATGACGCGGCCGGACACTCCGGCGAGGAGCTCGCGGCGCAGGGCGGCGATGCCGCCGCGGGTCTCGGCCGTTTTGCTCGCGCGGGCGTAGAAGCGGGCGAAGAGGGGGTGGTGGACCGGGTCGCGACGTGGCGGCATGGCGGACCTCCCGGGCGGTGGGGGGCGTACGTGCCCGTACCTCCAGGGTGCCCGGTCCGCTGGCGCTCATCCCTGCCGGTGTGGATGCCGTGCCGCGGGTGCGGCGCCGTTGCCGGGGCTCCGCCCCGGACCCTCCCCCAGACTCCGTCCGGGGGGACCCCCATCTCAAACGCCGGCGGGGCTGGATGGGGCGGCGGGGGTGGGGAGAGGCGGAGTCGGCGAGGCTGGAGCGGGCGGGGTGCCGGTCGGCGCTACGCCGGCCACGTGTTCAGGAAGGAGTCCGCCGACCAGGTGCCCGAGAGGGTGGGGGAGAGCCAGGTGGGGGACGAGGTGCGGAAGAGGGGCGGGGGGAGGGTGCCCGAGCCTTCCGGGATCGCGCCCAGGAGGGGGGCGCCGGAGGACTTCGGGAGGTCCGCCAGGTTGCAGCGGGCGGCCAGGTCCGGGGACGAGGGCCAGCTGCCGACCACCACGCCCAGCGCCGTCAGGCCCCGTGCCCGCAGGGCCTCCGCCGTCAGGGTCGTGGAGTTGAGGGTGCCGAGGCCCGCCGCGGCAACCACCAGCACCGGGGCGCCCAGCAGGACGGCGGCGTCGGCCAGGGTGTGGCCCGCCTCGTCGAAGCGGACCAGCAGCCCGCCCGCGCCCTCCACCAGGACCAGGTCGTGGTGGAGGGACAGCTTCCGGGCCGCCTCGGCGATGTCCGACGGGGAGAGCGTGGGCAGCCCGGACCGGCGGGCCGCCGTGTCCGGGGCCAGCGGCTCCGGATAGCGGGCCAGTTCCACCGCCGTGACGGTGGGTCCGGCCAGCCGCACCGCTTCCGCCGCGTCCCCGGGTTCGTCCGGGCCGACACCCGTCTGGGCGGGCTTGAGCACCGCCACCGAGCGGCCGGCGGCCACGGCCGCGGCCGCGATCGCCGACGTGACCACGGTCTTGCCGATTTCCGTGCCCGTACCGGACACGACCAGTACGGACATCTCAGCCTTCCCGCGCCGCGGCGCACACCGCACGGCAGATCCGGGCGACATCCGTGTCACCCGTGACGAACGGCGGCATGGTGTAGATCAGGTCCCGGAACGGGCGCAGCCAGACGCCCTCCCGGACCGAGGCCGCGGTGGCCGCCGCCATGTCGACCTCGTGGTCCAGCTGGACCACGCCGATCGCGCCCAGGACCCGTACGTCCTTGACGCCGGGCAGTCCGGCCGCGGCCGCGAGGCCCTCGCGCAGACCCGCCTCGATCCGCTTGACCTCGGTCGCCCAGTCCTGCCCGAGCAGCAGCTCGATCGAGGCGAGCGCCACGGCCGTCGCCAGGGGGTTGCCCATGAAGGTCGGCCCGTGCGCGAGCACCGGGACCTCACCCTGGGAGATCCCGTCGGCCACCCGCTCCGTGCACAGGGTCGCCGCCAGCGTGAGGTAACCGCCCGTCAGTGATTTGCCCAGGCACATCACGTCCGGGGTGATCCCCGCGTGGTCGGCGGCGAAGAGCGCGCCGGTGCGGCCGAAGCCCGTCGCGATCTCGTCCAGGATCAGCAGGACCCCGTACTCGTCGCACAACTCGCGCAGCACCCGCAGGTGGTCCGGGTGGTGGAAGCGCATGCCGCCCGCGCCCTGCACCACCGGCTCCACGATCACCGCTGCCAGCTCGTCGGCGTGCGCGGCGATCAGGGAGCGCAGGTGGTCCGCGTACGCCGGGTCCACGGGGGTGTCGAAGCCGCCGCGCGGTGCGTCCGCGAAGACCTGCCGAGGCAGGTGGCCCTGCCACAGCTCGTGCATGCCGCCCTGGGGGTCGCAGACGGCCATCGGCTGCCAGGTGTCACCGTGGTAGCCGCCGCGCCAGGTCAGCAGCCGGGTCTTGCCCGTCCGGCCCAGCGAACGCCAGTACTGCAGGCACATCTTGACCGCGACCTCGACGGACACCGAGCCCGAGTCGGAGAGGAAGACGTGCTCCAGCCCCGGCGGGGTGATCTCGACGAGCTTCGCGGCGAGCCGGACGGCGGGCTCATGGGTGAGCCCGCCGAACATCACGTGCGACATGCGGCCGAGCTGGGTGGTCGCGGCCTCGTTCAGCACCGGGTGGTTGTAGCCGTGGATCGCAGACCACCAGGAGGACATGCCGTCGACCAGCTCCTCGTGGCCCTGCCCCTGGGACGGGTCGGCGAGCCGCAGGCGCACCCCCGAGGCGGAGGCGATGACCAGCGGCTCCTGCCGCCCGGGCATCGGGCCGTACGGGTGCCAGACGTGCTGCCGGTCCAGGGCGAGGAGTTCCGCGCCGGCCGACAGCGGAGGAACCTGATCAGGCATTGGGAGCGATGTCCGTCCCCGCGCCACGACGGCGTACCGCCACCAGGTCCGACCGGACCTCGCCGGCCTCGGCCTGGGCCGGTACGGGCGTCGCGTCCGCGTGCCCGTGCCCGGAGCAGCCGCCGCACGCCGAGCCGCAGCCCGCGGCCGGGGCGTCGTCGGCCGCACCCGCGCCCGAACCGCAGAGGGAGGCGCCGCCGTTGGAACCGCAGCCCCCGGAGCCGGCCGCTTCCGCCACGTCGGAGCGGTGCGCGGGAAGGGTCGACGTACCGGCGCCCTCCACCTCGAAACCGGCGTCCGCGATCATGTCGAGGTCGGTCTGACCGGCCTGGCCCTCGCTGGTCAGGTAGTCGCCCAGGAAGATCGAGTTGACCACGTGCAGAGCCAGCGGCTGCAGCGAGCGCAGGTGCACCTCGCGCCCGCCGGCCAGCCGGACCTCGACGTCGGGGCAGACGAACCGCGCCATCGCCAGGATCCGCAGACAGCGCTGCGGGGTGAGGTTCCACTCCTTGGCCAGCGGGGTGCCCTCGAAGGGGATCAGGAAGTTGACCGGGACCGAGTCCGCGTCCAGCTCACGCAGCGAGAAGACGACGTCGACCAGGTCCTCGTCGGTCTCGCCCATGCCCGCGATCAGACCGGAGCACGCGGACAGGCCGGCGCCGTGCGCCTTCTGCACGGTGTCGACCCGGTCGGCGTAGGTGTGGGTCTTGGTGATCTGCCCGTACGTCGCCTCGGAGGTGTTGAGGTTGTGGTTGTAGGCGTCCGCGCCCGCGTCCCGCAGCCGCTCCGCCTGGCCGTCCGAGAGCAGGCCGAGGCACGCGCAGACCTCGATGCCCTCGTTCTGCTCCTTGATCGCCGCGATCGTCTTGCCGACCCGGTCCACGTCCCGGTCCGTCGGTCCGCGGCCGCTCGCGACCAGGCAGACCCGCTTCGCGCCGCCCGCGACACCGGCGGCGGCGGCCTGGGAGGCCTCCTCCGGCTTCAGCCACGTGTACTTGAGGATCTCGGCCTTCGACCCCAGGCGCTGGGAGCAGTACGAGCAGTCCTCGGGGCACAGGCCCGACTTCAGGTTGACCAGGTAGTTCAGCTTGACTCGACGCCCGAACCACTGGCGGCGCACCTTGCCGGCCGCGGCCACCACGTCGAGCAGTTCGTCGTCGGAAGTCGCCAGTACGGCGAGCGCCTCTTCGCGGGTCGGCAGCTCGCGCCGCAGCCCCTTGTCCACCAGGGTGTTCAGCAGGTCCATGACGCCGATCCTGGACCACACCACCACTCCCGGCCAAGGAGAGATCGCACAACATGGCCGGATGGGAGTGTGTGTATCACCACACCTGGCACTCAAGTCACGCCAGCTAGGGTCGGGCAGGTCTGTGGACTGCCGACAAAACACGAGGATCTGCCGATGCCCCAGCACATTCCCGATCCGGTGGACGTCTTCGCCTGGATCGATGCCGCGGAACGCGCCCGGGAAGAGGCGGGGCTCGTCCGTACGCTGCGGCCGCGGCCGGCGCTCTCCCCGCTGCTGGACCTCGCGAGCAACGACTACCTCGGGCTGTCCCGGCATCCGGAGACCGTCCGCGGCGCACGGGAGGCGGCCGAACGGTGGGGCGGCGGAGCCACCGGCTCCCGTCTCGTGACGGGCACGACCGAGCTTCACGCGGAGCTCGAGCGGGAGCTCGCCGCCTTCTGCGGATTCGAGGCCGCGCTGGTCCTCTCCTCCGGGTACGCGGCCAACCTCGCCGCCGTCACCGCGCTCAGCGACCGGGGCACGCTGGTCGTCTCCGACGCCGGGAACCACGCCTCGATCGTCGACGGCTGCCGCCTCTCGCGCGCCGAGACCGCCGTGGTTCCGCATTCCGACCCGGACACCGCACGCAAGACGCTCGCCGCGCACGAGGGCCGGGCGCTGCTGGTCACCGACTCGGTGTTCTCCGTCGACGGGGACGCCGCCCCGCTCGCCGGCTACGCGGCCGCCTGCCGTGACGAGGGCGCGGCCCTGCTCGTGGACGACGCGCACGGCCTGGGCGTGCTGGGGGAGGGCGGCCGCGGCGCGCTGTACGCCGCCGGACTCGCGGGCGCGCCCGGGGTGGTGGCCACGCTCACGCTGTCGAAGTCCCTCGGCAGCCAGGGCGGCGCCGTGCTGGGTCCGGCAAAAGTCATCCGGCACCTGGTCAACACCGCGCGCACCTTCATCTTCGACACCGGGCTGGCCCCGGCCGCCGCGGGCGCGGCGCTGGCGAGCCTGCGCCTGCTCCGGCGGGAACCGGAGCGCGCCGCCCGCGCCCGCGAGGTGGCCGACCGGCTGTACGGGCGGCTCACCGCGTCCGGCCTGACCGCGGCCCGGCCGGACGCGGCCGTGGTGTCGGTACGGGCCCCGTCGGCCTCGGCGGCACTGCGCTGGGCCGCCGACTGCCGGGAGGCAGGTCTGTCCGTGGGGTGCTTCCGGCCGCCGTCGGTACCGGACGGCATCTCCCGGCTGCGGCTGACCGCCCGGGCCGATCTCACGGGGGACGAGATCGATCAGGCGGTCGGGACGATCCTGCGGACCGCTCCCGCCGGAGCCACGGACCGGTAGGACGTCAGACGGGCACGTCCGTTCGTACGCTCGCGAGGAAGCCGTCCCAGGCCGGCCCGGTGAAGAGCACGGCCGGGCCGTCCGTCCGCTTGGAGTCGCGGACGGCCAGCAGGCCGCCGCCGAGGACGGCGGCTTCCACGCAGTTGTTCATTCCGGTGCTGCGGCTGCTCCGCCGCCACCGCGCGCTGATCAGAAGTCCGCTGATGGATAAGGGGGTTGCGGACACGGGGGGTGCCTCCTTACGCGTCGTCAGCAAGTGAGCTGATGAGATCCGACGAGTCCTGGGGCGGGAGTGCGTGCGCCTGGATGGTGCGGAACGCGGCGCTGTACGCCTCAAGGTCTTCCTTCCGCTCCAGATAGAGGCTACTCGTCAAATGGTCGAGTACCACCACATCCAGATCGGCGATGTTCGGAAATGAGAAAATGACGAACGGACCGGTGAGGCCGAGATGGCCCCCTACGCTGAACGGCAGTACCTGCAGCCGCACTTGAGGCAGCCGCCCCACCTCCACCAGGTGTCGCAGCTGCCCCGCCATCACCCCGGGTCCGCCGATCTGCCGGCGCAGCACCGCCTCGTCCAGTACGGCGCTCAGCTCCAGCGGCGGATCGGCCCGCAGCACCTTCTGACGTGCCAGCCGCACCTCGACGAGCGCGTCCACCTTCGGCTCCGGCAGCCCGCCCAGCGCGGCCCGGGTGACCGCCCGCGCGTACCCGGGGGTCTGCAGCAGCCCCGGAACCACGGACAGCTCCACCGTGCGCGCCGACCGGGCGCCCGCCTCCAGGCTGATGAAGTCCCGGTACTCCTGTGGCAGCAGCCCCCGGTAGTCGTGCCACCACTGGCGGCCGCGCCCGGTGTCGCCGCCCGGACCCGGACCGGCCGCGGAGGCCGACAGGGCTTCCAGCAGCGCACGCTGTTCGGGGCTCACGATCTCCCCGTAGACGTCGAGGAGCAGGCGGATGTCCTCGGGCTTGACCCCGCTGCGCCCCGTCTCGATGCGGCTGATTTTCGATTGGTGCCATCCCGCGATCCGGGCCGCCTCACCACTCGTGAGACCGGACCGGTCGCGCAGGGCACGCAGTTCCTCGCCGAGCTTGCGCCGACGCACCGCGGGACCGTGCTGCACACCCGCCTCCTTCCACCGGCACAGCTCGCACCAGTCTGCCGTCCAAATACGCTCTTCCGTAGCAGAGTTCACCGCATTGAGCGACAGATATATGCATATCTTGGGGGAACGGGAGAAACGGCGGGACGATGGGTGGCACTCTGGCGTCCAGCACAGATCCGGGGCGGCTTGACCCCGGTGGGAAAGGGACCGTCGCCATGGCAGATCACCAGGAAGCATCCGTCACTCTGCCGAGCGATCCCGCTTCGGTCGCCACTGCCCGACGCTACGTCGCGGAGGTCCTGGGCGAATGGGGACTTTCCGATGACGACATCACCGCCGACAGTGTCCGGCTGATCGTCTCGGAGCTCGCCACCAACGCCGTGCAGCACACCTTCGGCCAGTCGCCCACCTTCACCGTCGACATCAGGCTGGAGCGCGAGGAGTGGCTGCGCATCGGCGTGACCGACAGCCATCCCCGCTGGCCCAAGCGGCTTCCGGCTGCCGTCCAGCAGGACAACGGCCGGGGCATGGTCATCATCCGGTGGCTCACCGCGGAAGCGGGCGGCCGGCTCTCGGTCAGCCCCACCGAGGACGGGGGCAAGACGGTCTGGATCGCGCTGCCCTGGACGGTCGGCGCGCCGGCGAGGACCGCCACCGGCTGCTGACACCGGCCGTATACGGAATCAAGTTTCAGGGGCCTGTGAGTTGAACCGGGTGCCTTCCCGAAACGTGGGTTAACTCAACGGAAAAGCGCGGCGCCTAGCGTGGCACCACGTTCGTCCGCCAAAGATCACCCATGATCCGGTAAAGCGGCGGTGGTCGGGACGGAAAGCCTTTCTCTGCGTTGGGCAAGACTTGCTTGGCTCTGATATCCGCAGGTCAACAGGGTGTTGACGGTCGATAGGGTCGCCCCGGCGCGATGTTGATCTTGTCCCGGAAACTTGGTGATACGTGTGCAACTGACACCGCACGAGCAGGAAAGACTGCTCATCCACGTGGCCGCTGACGTGGCGGCGAAGCGCAGGGCCCGCGGGGTCCGCCTCAACCATCCCGAGGCGATCGCGCTGATCACCTCGCACATCCTCGAAGGCGCCCGCGACGGGCGGACCGTGGCCGAGCTGATGACCTCCGGCCGTACCGTGCTCGGCCGCGCGGAGGTCATGGAGGGGATCCCCGAGATGATCCACGACGTGCAGGTCGAGGCCACCTTCCCGGACGGCACCAAACTCGTCACCGTCCACGATCCGATCGTCTGAGGGGGAGTACCCGCCATGATCCCCGGCGAAATCGCCTACGGGGACGGTCCGGTGCGCCTCAACGAGGGCCGCCCCGTCACCCGTCTCACCGTGCTCAACGCCGCCGACCGGCCCGTCCAGGTCGGCTCCCACTACCACTTCGCCGAGGCCAACCCCGGTCTCGACTTCGACCGGTCCGCCGCCCGCGGACTCCGGCTCAACATCGCAGCCGGCACCGCCGTGCGGTTCGAGCCGGGCATCCCGGTCGCGGTGGAACTCGTACCGCTGGGCGGACTGCGCACCGTACCGGGACTGCGCGGGGAGACCGGAGGGCCGCTCGATGGCTGAGATCTCCCGCCAGACGTACGCCGACCTCTTCGGGCCAACCGCCGGTGACCGGATCCGGCTGGCCGACACCGACCTCTTCGTCGAGATCGAGCAGGACCTCGGCGGCGGCCCCGGCCGCGCCGGCGACGAGGCCGTCTTCGGCGGCGGCAAGGTGATCCGCGAGTCCATGGGGCAGGCCCGAACCACCCGGGCCGAGGGCGCACCCGACACCGTGATCACCGGGGTCGTGATCCTCGACCACTGGGGCATCGTCAAGGCCGACCTCGGCATACGCGACGGCCGTATCTGCGGCATCGGCAAGGCCGGCAACCCCGACACCATGGACGGCGTGGACCCGGCCCTGGTGATCGGCCCCGAGACCGAGATCATCGCGGGCAACGGGAAGATCGTCACCGCCGGCGCCATCGACGCCCACGTGCACTTCATCTCCCCGACGGTCATCGAAGAGGCGCTCGCCTCCGGCATCACCACCCTCGTCGGCGGCGGCACAGGACCGGCCGAGGGCACCAAGGCCACCACCGTCACCCCAGGGCCCTGGCACCTGGCCCGCATGTTCGCGGCGCTGGAGGCCTACCCCGTCAACATCGGCCTGCTCGGCAAGGGCAACACCATGTCCACCGAGGCCATGCACTCCCAGCTGCGCGGCGGCGCACTCGGCTTCAAGCTCCACGAGGACTGGGGAACCACCCCGGCCGTCATCGACGCCTGCCTGAGCGTCTGCGAGGAGACCGGGGCCCAGGTCGCCATCCACACGGACACGCTCAACGAGGCCGGGTTCGTCGGCGACACCCTCGCGGCCATCGCCGGGCGGACGATCCACTCGTACCACACCGAAGGCGCGGGCGGCGGGCACGCCCCCGACATCATCACCGTGGTCTCCGAGCCCAACATCCTGCCCAGCTCCACCAATCCGACCCGGCCGCACACCGTCAACACCGTCGAGGAACACCTCGACATGCTGATGGTCTGCCACCACCTGAACCCGGCCGTCCCCGAGGACCTCGCGTTCGCCGAATCCCGGATCCGGCCCTCGACCATCGCCGCCGAGGACGTCCTGCACGACCTCGGGGCCATCTCCATCATCTCCTCCGACTCCCAGGCCATGGGCCGGGTCGGCGAGGTCGTCCTGCGCACCTGGCAGACCGCCCACGTGATGAAGAAGAGGCGCGGCTTCCTCCCCGGCGACGGACCGGCCGACAACCAGCGCGCCCGACGCTACGTCGCCAAGTACACGATCAACCCCGCCGTCGCCCAGGGACTGGCCCGCGAGATCGGCTCGGTCGAGACCGGCAAACTCGCCGACCTCGTCCTGTGGAACCCCGCCTTCTTCGGGGTCAAGCCCGAACTGGTCATCAAGGGCGGCCAGATCGCCTACGCGCAGATGGGCGACGCCAACGCCTCCATCCCCACCCCGCAGCCCGTACTGCCCCGGCCGATGTTCGGCAGCCACGGGCGCGCGCCCGGCCTGAACTCGCTCAACTTCACCGCACAGGCCGCGCTCGACGACGGACTGCCCGAGAGGCTCGGCCTTGGCAAGGCCTTCGTGGCCATAGAGAGCACCCGCAAGGTCGGCAAGGCGGACATGCGCAACAACGACGCCATGCCCAGGGTCGAGGTCGACGCCGACACCTTCACCGTCACCATCGACGGGGAGGCCGTGGAACCCGCGCCCGCCGCGGAACTGCCCATGGCCCAGAGATACTTCTTGTTTTGAAAGGGGCCTCTTCTGATGAGCCTCGCCGCGCTGCTCGTCCTCGCCGACGGCCGCTTCCCCGCCGGGGGCCACGCCCACTCCGGCGGGGCCGAGGCCGCCTGCAAGGCGGGCCGGATCCACGACGCCGCCACCCTGGAGGACTTCTGCCGGGGCCGGCTGCACACCGCCGGGCTCACCGCGGCCGCCCTCGCCGCGGCCGCCGCGCTCGGCCTCGACCCGGCGGAGCTCGACGCCGCCGCCGACGCCCGTACCCCGTCGCCCGCCCTGCGCGCCGCCGCGCGGCGCCTGGGCCGCCAGCTGCTGCGGGCCGCCCGGGCCACCTGGCCCGCCGCCGAACTGGAAGCGCTGGCCGCCGCGTTCCCGCGCGGGGCCCACCAGCCCGTCGTACTCGGCCTCACCGCCCGGGCGGCCGGGCTCGGGCCGCTCGATGCCGCGCACGTGGCGGCGTACGAGAGTATCGGCGGGCCCGCGACCGCGACCGTGCGGCTGCTGGGCCTGGACCCCTTCGAGGCGAGCGGGGTGCTGGCCCGGCTCGCCCCCGCGCTCGACGCCGTCGCGGCCCAGGCGGCCGAGGCCGCGCACCGGGCCCGCACGGAGGGCACGGAGGCCCTACCCGCGGCCTCCTCGCCCCTGCTGGAGATCGCGGCAGAGGTCCATGCCGACTGGCCGGTACGCCTCTTCGCTTCCTGACCACCCCCTAGGAGACCCCCCATGCACCTCGACCACGCGGTGACCTACCCCCATCGCCACACGCACGGCGCCGCACCGCTGCGCGCCGACGGCACCCGGCGCGCCCTGCGCATCGGACTCGGCGGACCCGTCGGTTCCGGCAAGACCGCCACCGTCGCCGCCCTGTGCCGCGCCCTGCGCGCCGAACTGTCCATGGCCGTCGTCACCAACGACATCTACACGCGCGAGGACGCCGAGTTCCTGCTCCGCGAGGCCGTCCTGCCGCCCGAGCGGATCGCCGCCGTCGAGACCGGGGCCTGTCCGCACACCGCCATCCGCGACGACATCTCCGCCAACCTGGAGGCCGTCGAGGAACTGGAGGAGGCCTTCCGGGAGACCGGCCCGCTCGACCTGATCCTCGTCGAGTCCGGCGGGGACAACCTCACCGCCACCTTCTCCCGGGGGCTCGTCGACGCCCAGATCTTCGTCATCGACGTGGCCGGCGGGGACGACATCCCGCGCAAGGGCGGCCCCGGCGTCACCACTGCCGACCTCCTCGTCGTCAACAAGACCGACCTCGCCCCCCACGTCGGCTCCGACCTCGGGCGGATGGCCCGCGACGCCGCCGAGCAGCGCGGTGAACTGCCCGTCGCCTTCCAGTCGCTGCGCGGCCCGGACGGCGTGGCCCCGGTGGCCGCCTGGGTGCGCGAGCGGATCGCCGCCTGGGTCGTACGGTGACCAGCGCGGCTCCCGTCACCCCCGCGGGCGTGCGGGCCACCGCCCGCGTCCACGCCGTCGCCGACGGCCGGGGCGGCACCGCCCTGCCGCTGCTGGCCGGGGACGGGCCGCTCGCGCTGCGCCGCACCAGGGGGACCGCCGCCGAGGCCGGGGTCATGCTGGTCGGCGCCATGAGCGCCCCGCTGGGCGGCGACCACCTCACCGTCGAGGCGACCGCGGGCGCCGGGGCGCGGCTCGCCCTCGCCTCGGCGGCGGCCACCCTGGCCCTGCCCGGCCGGGGCGGCGAGCCCGCGCGGTACGACGTACGCCTGACCCTGGAGGACGGCGCGTCGGTGCGGTGGCTGCCGGAGCCGCTGGTCTCCGTGCGCGGCAGCGACCTGCGGGTGCACACGCGGGTCCGACTGGCACCCACGGCCCGGCTGCTGCTGCGCGAGGAACAGGTGCTGGGTCGCTGCGGGGAGGCCTCCGGCCTGCTGCGCAGCCGGCTCACCGCCACCCGCGGGGGCCGCCCCCTGCTGGATCAGGAGCTGACCTGCGGACCCGGTGCGCCCGGCGGCTGGGACGGTCCCGCGGGGCTGGCGGGGCACCGGGCGCTCGGCCAACTCCTCGTCGTGGACCCGGCCTTCGCCCTGGCCCCGCCCGCGGCCGGGGTGCTGGGCGAGTTCGCCGCCGTCACTCCGCTGGCCGGCCCGGCCGTCCTCGTGACCGCCCTGGCCCCCGACGCCCTGCGGCTGCGGGAACTGCTCGACGCGGCCGCCCGGACCTACGGTCCGCCGCCCCAGGCGTAGTTCGGACGAATCGGGCACCGCTCAGCGGTACACACCTCTCCGGTTATCGGGTTGGCAAAGAACTCGACCCTGCTCTGTTGCCGGGTCGTGGTAAGGCGCAAGGATCCCCCTGCACGCCGACGACCGAAACCGACCGAACCCGGCCGCCCACGGCGGCGACTGACGCAGGGGGAACAACCACGTGATACGCAACGCGGCGCTGGGGAGCGCCGCCACACTGATCACCGGCACACTGGCGGCGGGCCTGATGCTCGCCCCGTCCGCCACGGCGGCCTCGGCCGGCCGCGACAACGGGGCCGCGGAGGCGGTGGGCGTCCAGATCGCCGCCGCCCGCGCCGCCCGCACCGGGATCGAGTGGAAGGACTGCCCCGCGGACTGGGGCTTCGAGAAGCCCATCCAGTGCGGCTGGGTGAAGGTCCCGCTCGACTACACCAAGCCGTTCGGCAAGACGATCGACATCGCCGTCGACCGGATCGGCAGCACGGGCACCAAGGAGGAGCGCCAGGGCGCGCTCATCTACAACCCCGGCGGTCCCGGCGGTTCCGGCATGCGCTTCCCGCGCAGGGTCACCACCAAGAGCCCGCTGTGGGTCAACGCCTCCAAGGCGTACGACTTTGTGGGCTTCGACCCCCGCGGTGTCGGCCACTCCGCGCCGATCTCCTGCATCGACCCGCAGGAGTTCGTCAAGGCTCCCAAGGCCGACCCGGTCCCGGGCTCCGAGGCCGACAAGCGCGCCCAGCGCAAGCTCGCCGCCGAGTACGCGGACGGCTGCAAGGAGCGCAGCGGCGAGATGCTGCCGCACATGACCACGCCGAACACCGTGCGCGACCTCGACGTGATCCGCGCCGCCCTCGGCGAGCAGAAGCTGAACTTCCTCGGCGTCTCCTACGGCACCTACATCGGCGGGGTCTACGCGACCCTGTTCCCGACGCACGTGCGCCGCATGATCGTCGACAGCGTGGTCAACCCGGACACGGACAACATCTGGTACGAGGCCAACCTCGGCCAGGACGTGGCCTTCCAGACGCGCTGGAACGACTGGCAGGACTGGGTCGCCAAGAACGACGCGGTCTTCCACCTCGGCGACACCCGCGCCAAGGTCGAGGCGAAGTACCAGGAGCTGCGCGCCAAGGCCAAGGCCAACCCGATCGGCGGGGTCGTCGGCCCGGCCGAGCTCATCGGCTTCTTCCAGGGCGCCCCGTACTACGACTCCTCCTGGGTGCCCGTCGCCCAGACCTTCGCCGCCTGGGCGGCCGGTGACGAGCAGGCGCTCGTCGACGCCATCGCCCCGGACATGTCGGACACCAAGGGCAACGCGGCGTCCGAGAACGGCAACGCCGTCTACACCGCGGTCGAGTGCGCCGACGCCAAGTGGCCCACCAGCTGGGCCAAGTGGGACCGGGACAACACCAAGCTGCACGAGAAGTACCCGTTCCTGACCTGGTCCAACGCGTGGATGAACCTGCCCTGCGCGACCTGGAAGTCCAAGCAGAGCACCCCGATCGAGGTCGGTGCCAAGCGCGGTCTGGCGCCGGTGCTGATCGTCCAGTCCGAGCGGGACGCGGCCACGCCGTACGAGGGCGCGGTCGAGCTGCACCGCCGCCTCGCCGGCTCCCGTCTGATCACCGAGCAGAACGCCGGCTCGCACGGTGTCACCAGCCTGGTGAACCCCTGCATCAACACGCGGGTCGACACCTACCTGCTGACCGGAAAGGTCGACGCGAAGGACGTGAAGTGCGCTCCGCACGCCACTCCTGTCGCCCCGGCCCCGGTCGCCGCGAAGTCGCTCGCCGAGGCTCCTGGCGCCGACCTCCCGGCCCGTGAGGAGCTCCCGGCCGTCCGCTAGGACCCGGGGAACACCAGCGGGAGAAGGCTCAGCGCGACCTGCGCCGGGCCTTCTTCCGTTCCTCCTCTTCCTCGGCCTTGACCTCGGCCGCGTACCGGTCGACGTACTCCTGGCCGGACAGTTCGAGGATGGCGTACATGATCTCGTCGGTGACGGCCCGCAGGACGGCCCGTTCGCCCTCCAGCCCGGCGTACCGGGAGAAGTCCATCGGCTCGCCGAAGCGGATCGTCACCCGCCGGATGTTCGGGATCTTCTGCCCGGGGGGCTGGATCTCGAAGGTGCCGACCATCGCGCACGGCACGACGGGCACCCCGGCTCCCAGGGCCATCGCGGCCACGCCCACCTTGCCCTTGTACAGCCGCCCGTCGTGCGAGCGCGTGCCCTCCGGGTAGATGCCCAGCAGTTCGTCCTTGGCCAGCACCCCCAGCCCCTCGCGCAGAGCCGCCTGGCCGGCGTCCTTGCCGGAGCGGTCCACGGGGATCTGCCCGGCGCTGCGGAAGAAGGCGGCGGTGAGCCGCCCCTTGACCCCCGGGCCGGTGAAGTACTCGGCCTTCGCGAGGAACGTGATCCGCCGCTTGAGGATCGCGGGCATCAGGAAGTGGTCGGAGAACGACAGGTGGTTGCCCGCGATGATCGCGGCCCCCTCCGCCGGGATGTTCTCCAGGCCCTCGATCCGCGGCCTGAACAGCAGCCGCAGCAGCGGACCGAGCAACACGTGCTTGAGCAAGTGGTAGAACACCAGGCCGCTCCCAATTCCTGGGGCGGCCCAGTGCCGGCCGCCGCCGGACATGGCGAAAGGAACCAGTCTAGGTGCGCTCACACGCACCGTCACGACCTGGCACGCACAGTCGGGCGAAACGGTTCAGCGGCAGGGGCCGCAGTGGCTCACGCGCCGCGTGAGGCGGCCATTCCAGCGGTCAGCAGCCCCAGTACCACCCAGCCGAACCACAGCCAGCCGTTGCTGCCGAGGGCCACGGAATACGCGGCGACGGCCACCAGGGCGGCGAAGGTCATGACTGCCATCGCCTTAACGGATCCGGTCATGCTCCATGGTGGCCCGCAAAGGCCGTACTCCGCTACTGGCCACGCGCCTGGAGCGAGGCCAGATACGAGTTGTACGCCTCCAGCTCCTGGTCACCGTCGCGGTCCGCGGCCCGGTCGGAGCGCTTCGCCGCCCGCTGCTCGGAGTGGTACCACTGGTAGACCAGCGCGATCAGCACCAGCACCGAGGGGATCTCGCTGAAGGCCCACGCGATGCCGCCGCCCCACTGCTGGTCGAGCAGCGGATCGATGTCCAGGGAGGCCGCCGGGTTCGCGTACGTCTTGATCATCGGCTCGCTGGCCATCATCACGGCGATCCCGAAGAAGGCGTGGAACGGCATGCCGGCGAAGAGCTCCAGCATCCGCATCACGTAGCCGGGGCGGTGCGGCCCCGGGTCGATGCCCATGATCGGCCAGAAGAAGATCAGGCCGACCGCGAGGAAGTGCAGCATCATCGCGATGTGCCCGGTCCTGGACTCCATCAGGAAGTCGAAGAGCGGGGTGAAGTACAGGCCGTAGAGGCTGGCGATGAACATGGGGATCGTGAAGGCAGGGTGGGTGATGATCCGCATGTAGCGGCTGTGCAGCAGCATCAGCAGCAGCTCGCGCGGGCCCTTGTGGCCGCGCGCGGCGGGCGGCAGCGCGCGCAGCGCCAGCGTCACCGGAGCGCCCAGCAGCAGCAGGATCGGGGTGATCATGCTGATCACCATGTGCTGGACCATGTGCACGCTGAACATGACCATGCCGTAGTCGTTCAGCTTGGTGCACGTCACCAGCACCACGGTCAGTACGCCCAGGGTGAAGGCGACGGTCCGGCCCAGCGGCCAGGAGTCCCCGCGCCGGCGCAGCCGCAGAACGCCCCACCCGTACAGCGCGAGCCCCAGCAGGGACCCGAAGAGGAAGAAGGCGTCGAAGGAGAATTCCAGCCCGCGCCCGAGAGTGAAGGACGGCAGGTCCATGTTCATGTCCATGCCGTGCCCGCTGTGATCCATCTCTTCACTCCCTTGACCGTGGCGCCCCACCACAGTAGTGCCGCCCCCGTACGCTCCTGCGCGCGGGGGCGGCCTTAACGGGCATACGGTTACAGAACCGTCTGGGCCTCGTCGTAGCGCTCGGCCGGGACCGTCTTGAGGGTCGAGGTCGCCTCGGCGAGCGGCACCATCACGATGTCCGTGCCGCGCAGTGCGGTCAGCATGCCGAACTCGCCGCGGTGGGCGGCCTCCACGGCGTGCCAGCCGAAGCGGGTCGCCAGCACCCGGTCGTACGCGGTGGGCGTGCCGCCGCGCTGCACGTGGCCCAGGATCACCGGTCGGGCCTCCTTGCCCAGGCGGTGCTCCAGCTCCACCGCGAGCCGGTTGCCGATGCCGGCGAACCGCTCGTGGCCGTACATGTCGGTGCCGCCCTCCTCGAAGTCCATCGAGCCGGCGCGCGGCTTGGCGCCCTCGGCGACCACGACGATCGCGAACCGCTTGCCCGCCGAGAACCGCTCGCCGACGATCGCCGTCAGCTCGTCGATGTCGAAGGGGCGTTCCGGAACGACGATCGCGTGCGCGCCGGCCGCCATGCCCGAGTGCAGGGCGATCCAGCCGGTGTGGCGGCCCATGACCTCGACGACCATCACGCGCTGGTGGGACTCGGCGGTGGTCTTCAGCCGGTCCAGCGCCTCGGTGGCGACCCCGACGGCGGTGTCGAAGCCGAAGGTGACGTCGGTGGACGCGATGTCGTTGTCGATGGTCTTGGGGACGCCGACGATCGGCAGACCCGCCTGCGAGAGCAGGTTCGCGGCCTTCAGCGTGCCCTCGCCGCCGATCGGGATGATCGCGTCGAGGCCGAGGTCCGCGACGTGGCCGCGGGCGCGCTCCACGCCGTCGCGCAGGTGCGCGGGCTGCACCCGGGAGGAGCCGAGGATGGTGCCGCCGCGGGCGAGGATGCCGCCGACGGCGTCGAGGTCGAGCTTGCGGTAGTCCGCCTCCAGCAGGCCCTTCCAGCCGTCGTGGAAGCCGATCACCTCGTCACCGTGGTCGACGACCGCGCGGTGCACGACGGAGCGGATGACGGCATTCAGGCCGGGGCAGTCGCCACCGGAAGTGAGCACACCAATGCGCATGGCAGGAAGAGACCTTTGCAACGTGGGCCGGCGACCGGACCACGTCGTCCGGTTGGAACTACACGTCACCCTACAAGCGGAAGGCGGGTGGACTGAACCATCCTCCACATGCTGGTCGCACCGGTGGTGCGAACGCACGTCGGCCCGGTTCCCCCTAGGGAAAACCGGGCCGAACACATGATGACGGGGCCGCCCCGATGAGCGGCCCGCAGGGCGCTACGCGGGCTGCGTGGCGGCCGCGATGCGCTCCGCGCGCAGCGCCTCGTACCACCGGTCGTCTATGGCCGGCAGCGCGTTCACGTCGAGGGCCAGCTTCAGCAGCAGGTCCGCGATCTGCGGGTTGCGGGCCATCACGGGACCGTGCATGTAGGTGCCGAACACCGTGTCGTTGTAAGCGCCTTCGGTGCCGTCGCCGGTGCCGTTGCCGCGGCCCATGCTCACGCGGGCGAACGGCCGCGCCGTCGGCCCGAGGTGGGTGACGCCCTGGTGGTTCTCGAAGCCCGTCAGCTGCGGCAGGCCGAGCCGCGGGTCGATGTCGGCGAGCACGTCGCCGACGCACCGCTCGCCCTCACCGCGCACCGTGACCACGTCCAGCAGGCCGAGGCCCTCCTGGCGCTCGCCCTGGTCGTTGACGAACTCCTGGCCGAGGATCTGGTACCCGGCGCAGACGGAGAAGACGATCGCCCCGTTCGAGACGGCCCGCTCCAGACCGCCGTCGCGCAGCAGGCGCTCGGCGGCCAGGCGCTGCGGCCGGTCCTCGCCGCCCCCGATCAGGTAGATGTCGCCCGAGGTGGGGATCGGCTGGTCGCTGCGCACGTCCACGCGCTGTACGTCCAGACCGCGCTGGCGTGCCCGGCGCTCCACCACGAGGGCGTTGCCCTGGTCTCCGTACGTGCTGAGCAGGTCGGGGTAGACCCACACCAGACGCAGGCTGTTGTCGCTCATGCTCTTGTCCTCTGCGGTTCTGAGGGGGCTAGTTGCCGACGCGGCGGCGCACGTCCTGGAAGGCGGTGTAGTTGGCGATCAGCTCGATCTGCCCGGGCGGCGCGAGCTGCACGGCCTCGTCGAGGGTCTCGCACACCCGGAAGTCCAGGCCCGCGACCTCGAGGCGGACCGCGAGGTCCAGCTTGCGGTCGCCGATCACGAAGATCGGGTGGCCGGCCAGGCGCGGGTAGTCCACGTCCCACAGCCAGGAGGTGTCGGTGCCGTCGGCGCCGCGCGCGTTCACCGAGAGGATCACCGGGGTGGGCGGCGGATCGATCAGAGAAAACGTTTCGAGCCAGCCCGCCGGGTTCTTCGCCAGCAGCAGCCGCAGCTCACGGCCCTGGAAGTTCACCACGTCGTAGCGGCCGGCGACGGCCTGCACCTGGTACATCCGCTCCAGCGCGACCTGCGGCGGGACGCCGAAGACGGCGGCGACGGCGGCCGAGGTGGCGGCGTTGGCCTTGTTGGCGCGGCCCGGCAGCTGGAGGTGGATCGGCCAGGCCGAACCGTGCGGGTCCAGGACGTGGTCGCCGGAGAGCACCCAGGTCGGCGTGGGGCGGCGGAAACCGCACTCGCCGCAGAACCAGTCGTCGCCCGGGCGCTGCATGACACCGCCGCAGGAGGGGCACGACCAGGCGTCGTCCTTCCACTCCTGGCCGGCCGCGACCCACACCACGTTCTGCGAGGAGGAGGCGGACCAGACGATCAGCGGGTCGTCGCAGTTCGCGACGATGACCGCCTTGGATCCCTGGAGGCCCTCGCGCCACTTCTCCGCGAGCATGCGGGTCTCGGCGGCGCGGTCCAGCTGGTCGCGGGAGAGGTTCAGCAGGGCGATCACCTTGGGGGTGACGTCCCGGGCCACTCCGGCCAGGTACTTCTCGTCGACCTCGATGACGCCGTACTTGGCGTCCGAACCGCCGGCCAGTGCCGAGGTGATGCCCGCCGGCATGTTCGCGCCGAGGGCGTTGGAGACGACCGGACCGCTGGCCCGCAGGGCCTCCGCGATCAGCCGGGTCGTCGTGGTCTTGCCGTTCGTCGCGGAGACGAGGACGACATCGAGATGCTGCGCCAGCGCGCCGAGGAGATCGGGGTCGAGCCTGAGTGCGACCTTGCCACCGATCACCGATCCGCTTCCGCGTCCCGCGGCCCGCGACACCGCCGCCGCGGCCTTGCCCGCCGTCACGGCCAGCTTGGCCCGCGGCGAAAGCGGCTCCGTGTTGCCTGCCATCGTCCCTTGTCCTCCTTGCGTCGGTCGGCCCCAGCCTATCCAGTACCGGCCGGGGCCTTGACCGCGGCGCCCCCACACCACGGCAGATCTCCTCATATATTCGCCCGTCGTAGGCTTACGGCCATGCGACAGCGCCCCATCCCCGGTACCACCGGCCTCGTCCGCACCATGAGCCTGCTGGGCGATCCGGTGCTCCATTCCGCTTGCGCGGAGGTCACCGATTTTGGACCGGACCTCGACCGGCTCATCGAGGACATGTTCGCGACGATGTACGCCGCCGAGGGCGTCGGCCTCGCCGCGAACCAGATCGGCGTCGGGCAGCGGGTCTTCGTCTACGACTGCCCCGACGACGAGGACGTCCGGCACGTCGGACACATCGTCAATCCGCGGCTGGTGGCCGCCGACGGGGACGAGTTCACCGGCCCCGAGGGCTGCCTGTCGCTGCCGGGGCTGGAGGCGGGCACCGCGCGCTTCGACCGGGCGATCGTCGAAGGGGTCACCTCGGACGGGGCCGCCGTGCGGATCGAGGGCACCGGGTTCTTCGCCCGGTGCCTGCAGCACGAGTGCGACCACCTCGACGGGACCGTGTACGCGGACCGGGTTACGGGGCTGCGGGCCCGCCGCCTGCGGCGGGCGATCCGCAAGACCCCGTGGGGTGCGGGGGCGCTGCGCGGCTGAACAGCAGCCCGGCTGCGCCGGGACCTGGGGCTTTGCCCCAGACCCCACGCCTCAAACGCCGGCGGGGCTGGGTTTGGCTCTGGGTTCGGCCTCAGAACCCCGGGCCGTCGGCGCGGTTGCCGGCCGTGGCCAGGCGGCCCCACAGGAGATCCGTGAGGCCGGCGACCAGGTCCGCGCGGTCGCAGGGGCGTTCGCCGAGCCACCAGTCGCCCGCCGCGTGCATCATGCCGACGATGCCGTGGCCCCAGACGCGGGCGAGGCGTTCGCCGCCCGGGCCGAGGTCCACGCGCTCGCCGATCACCTTGGCCAGCTCCTCGCCGAGGCGGCGCAGCAGCGGGGCCGAGTGCAGGCCCACGTCGAAGCCGCGCTCGGGGCTCTGGGAGTCCTCGGCCGGATGCATCAGGAAGCGGTAGACCTGGGGGCGGGCCTCGATGGCGGCGAGGTAGGTGTCGAGGGTGGACTCCACCCGGCGGCGGCGCTCGGCCGGGGCGTCGAGCGCGGCCCGCAGCGAGTCGAGCAGCGCGTCGGTGTGCCGGACGGCGAGGGCCTGGTAGAGGCCCGCCTTGTCGCCGAAGTGCCGGTAGAGGATCGGCTTCGTGATGCCGGCCTCGGCCGCGATGGCGTTCATGGAGGCCTTGGGGCCGTCCCTGAGTACGACCCGGTCGGCGGCTTCGAGCAGCTCCCGGCGCCGGCGCTCGCCCGCTCCCGGTTCGCCTGCCTGCTGCGTGGTCTCCATGATGTGTTTCTCTCCCCGCCCTTGCGATGTGCGTGACGCCCACGCAACGTAACACCCTGCACACCCTGGCGATCGAATCGGCGGCGGCCGCCGCCCTCGTACCGTCCGAGCTTGACACTGCTTACTGACCGGTAACACACTGTGGTCCACGTGTGGGTTACCGCTAGTAACACATGCATGGACGAGCGCAGACAGGTGGAGGGGACATGGCGGAGTTCACCATGGAGCTCAACGACGACCAGAAGCAGGTACGGGACTGGATCCACGGCTTCGCCGCCGACGTGATCCGTCCCGCGGCCGCGGAATGGGACGAGCGCGAAGAGACTCCCTGGCCCGTCATCCAGGAGGCCGCCAAGGTCGGCATCTACTCGCTGGACTTCTACGCCCAGCAGTTCTTCGACCCTACGGGCCTCGGCGTCCCGATGGCCATGGAAGAGCTCTTCTGGGGGGACGCGGGCATCGCCCTGTCCATCGTCGGCACCGGGCTCGCGGCCATCGGCGTCCTCGCCAACGGCACCGAGGAGCAGATCGGCACCTGGATCCCGCAGATGTACGGCGACCAGAACGACGTGAAGGTCGCCGCCTTCTGCTCCTCCGAGCCGGACGCGGGCTCCGACGTCGGCGCCATGCGCACCCGGGCCGTCTACGACCAGGCCAAGGACGAGTGGGTGCTCAACGGCACCAAGACCTGGGCGACCAACGGCGGCATAGCCAACGTCCACATCGTCGTGGCCGTCGTCGACCCGGACCTCGGCACCAAGGGGCACGCCTCCTTCATCGTGCCGCCGAACACCCCGGGCCTGAGCCAGGGCCAGAAGTTCAAGAAGCACGGCATCCGCGCCTCGCACACCGCCGAGGTGGTGCTGGAGGACGTACGCGTGCCCGGCTCCTGCCTGCTCGGCGGCAAGGAGAAGCTGGACGAGCGGCTCGCGCGGGCCCGCGAGCGGGCACGCAGCGGCGGCGGCGAGCGCGTGAAGAACGCCGCCATGGCCACCTTCGAGGCCTCCCGGCCGGCGGTCGGCGCCATGGCCGTGGGCACGGCGCGCGCCGCGTACGAGGTCGCGCTGGACTACGCGAAGACGCGGACGCAGTTCGGCCGCCCGATCATCGACAACCAGGGCGTGGCCTTCCAGCTCGCCGACATGCGGACGCAGATCGACGCGGCCCGGCTGCTGGTGTGGCGGGCCTCCTGGATGGCGGTCGCGGGCCGGCCGTTCACCTCGGCGGAGGGCTCCATGTCGAAGCTCTTCGCGAGCGAGGTCGCCAAGAAGGTGACGGCCCAGGCGGTCCAGATCCTCGGCGGCAACGGCTTCACCCGCGAGTACCCGGTGGAGCGCATGCACCGCGACAGCGCCATCTACACGATCTTCGAGGGGACCAGTGAGATCCAGCGGCTGGTGATCGCCCGCACCATCTCGGACATGCCGATCCGCTAGGCCGTCTTCACCTCGCCGGGCATCCCTGAGGTGGGGGTGCCCGGCGAAGTGCGTCCTGGGGCGGCTAGCGCAGCGGCAGCGGCCGCAGGCAGGAGGACGCCAGGCCGTCCGGGCGCTCCCGCAGGTGGGTGATGTACTCGCCGTCCGCGCAGCGTGCGCCCGTGTGGTCCAGGTGTCCGGTGACCTCGTACTGGGCGAAGCCCGCCTTGCAGTCCGTGACCACCAGGGCCTCGTGCTTCCCGTCGCCCTCGTTGCGCACGCACTGGCCCACCTGCAGGACCGCCTCCTTGCCGTCACCGTTCAGCGCGGAGACGAGGATGAGGGTCGGAACGGCGAGGACCGCGAGGAGCAGCGGCACGAGGAAGGCCAGCGCGGGCGGTCGCAGCCACAGGGACTTGCCGGGGTTCAGCGGGGGCATGACCCCGCCCGTCGGCGGGCCGAGCCTGCACAGCTTTCCCCACGGGCCGAGGTTCGCCAGCAGGGTGATCGGCGTGATGAACACCGACAGCGGGCCCCACCAGCCCTGCCACAGGGTCTGCGCGGACATCTCGCGGACGGTGGCGACCCCGCAGTCGCGGCAGAACGGACCCTTGCGGCTGCGGAACCGCATCAGCACGATCATGCCCTGGTGGCCGTAGACCGTCGTGTCCGCGACGGGCAGCGACCCGCAGACGCGGCAGCCGTACGCGCCCTGCTCCGGCGTGAGGGCGTGCGGGGCCTGCCGGCCGTACGGAGGGTGCGGGGCCTGCGGGACGTACGGGGTGTGCCCCGGGTACGGGCCGACCGGCTGGTGCGGGTACGGCGGTGGCGGGGTGGCCACGGAGATCCCCCTCGGTTCTCGCGGTCGTCACCGGTCGGTGACGGAGGAACCCTAACCGCGCAAAAGCCCGCGCAGGGCGCGGGAGAAGACCAGCCGGGCGGCCAGCGCGACCGCGGGGTCCAGCGCGCGGGGGAGGCCGCGCAGGCGCAGTTCCTCGCGCCAGTGGATCTCGCTGCCCCCGGCCGGGAGGGGGCGGATCTCGATCTCCGCCCAGCCCGTCACCGTCCGTCCGCGCTTCTCCAATCGGACGAACCCGTCCTTACCCTCCGCGGGAGGCCGCCAGACGACGATTTCCATCGGGTCGTCGCATGTGACCCTGCCCACTCCCGTGCGCGCCGTGAAGACCGTTCCGACGTCCGTCGGAGGCGGCGTTTCGATGATCGTCCGGGTGAGGGGGACCCGTTCCCCGTGGCGTTCCCAGTCCGTCAGCCGCGACCACGCCTCGGCCGGCGCGAGAGGCGTACGGTGAACGATCCGGATACCGGGCATGAGCGCATGGTAATCGGGCATACACACCCTGAACTGGACCGCGAATATGGGTTCCGTCCAGGGGTGGCGATCAGTAATACTCACCGCCACCGTGGATCGCGGATTCGACCGGGTGACCACCGGCCCTCCCGCCCCACTCTGCGAGGAGGTGCGCCATGTGCTCCCACCAGCCCCCCTGCCCGCCCGCCGACAGCGCCGATCGCGACGCCGCCCGCACCGTGGCCTTCCATCCCGAACAGGGATGGAGTCTGCTCTGCAACGGCGTCATGATCTTCGACGATACCGGCGAACTGCTCCCCGACGGCCAGACGGTGGAACCCCGCCGCCCGGCCCTGGTCTGAGCGAGGAGGCAGCATGCGCCAGCAGCTGATCCGCAAGCCCGTCCCCAAGCCCGCTCCCCGAGACCTGGATCTGCGCACCCCGTCGGGCAGGCCCCTCCCGTACTGACGGGAGCCCCGGCCGAGTCGATCCACTACGCCCAGCCGTCCACCGGCCGCAGATCAGCCGGTGGACGCCGCCGCGCCGCCCCGGAACGCCGTCTCGTAGGCGGCGTCGCCGATCGCCGCCCTGGCCTGCCGCTCGCCCTGGTCCCGCAGGGCCGTCAGCGAGGGTGAGCCGCCCATCTGCGGCCGGCCGACCGTGCGCCACCAGGCGTGCCCGGTGCCCAGCAGCCGCGCCGCCAGCTCGCCGTCGCCCAGCCCCGCCACCGCCGCGGCCAGCAGGTCCAGGCCCAGCGCGATCCCGAAGCGGTCGCCGAGCAGCCGCTTCCCGGACAGCATGGCCCGCACGTGCCGCGCCGCCTCCCCGTGGTCGCCCAGGCCCAGCGCGGCCAACGCCAGCACGTAGTCCGCGTACGCCCGCAGCCAGCGCTCGCCCAGCTCCGCACAGGTCTCCCGCAGGGACCGGGCCTCCGCGGTCGCCTCCTCGAAACGCCCCAGGTCGCACAGGGCGTAGCCGGTGGCCAGCTTGCACAGCAGCCAGCCCGGGGCGCTGGTCCGCCCGCCGTGGCCCGCCCGGGCCCGTGGACCGGCCAGCTCGAGGGCCCGTACGGGGTCGCCCGGCATCAGCACCGACACGGCCTGCAGATAGGCCGCGCGCAGCTCCCGCTCGGGGTCCGCGAGATGGGCCGCGCCCTCCGTGCACTGCTCGCCGATCCGCCGGGCCGCATCCAGATCGCCCTGGAGCAGCGTGGTGAGCCCGAGGGCCCACAGGGCCTGGTTGTACGCGGCCCCCGTGGGCGGGGCGGAGTCCAGGGCCCGTTCGAGGAAGGCCCGGCCCTCGTGCACGTGCCCGCACGCGAACCAGTAGAACCACAGCGCCCCGGCCATCTCCAGCGCCGCCGTCGGGTCGGAGCCGAGCAGGTGCTCCAGGGCCGTACGCAGCTGCGCGTGCTCGGTGGTCATCCTGCGGTACCAGTCCACCTGGCCCGGGCCCAGCCAGCCCTGGCCGGCGGCCTGGGAGAGCGCCGCGTACCAGTGCGCGTGCCGGTCGGCGATGATCCGTACCTCGCCGAGCTCGCCGAGCCAGTCGTGCCCGTACTCGCGGATCGTGTCCAGCATCCGGTAGCGGGCCCCGGCGCCCCGCTCCTCGGTGCGCCTGACCACCGACTTGGCGACCAGGCCCGCCAGGACCCGCTCCACGCGTGAGGCGGCCATAGGGCCGCCCGCGCACACGGCGCGGGCCGCGGCGACGTCGAAGTCCCCGGTGAAGACCGAGAGCCGGGCCCACAGCAGCCGCTCCAGCGGCTCGCACAGCTCGTGGCTCCAGCCGATCGCGGTCCGCATCGTCCGGTGCCTGGACGGCAGGGTGGCGGCCCGGGTGTCGGCGAGCACGTCGAAGCGCTCGCCGATCCGCTCGGCCATCTGCTCGAGCGTCCACAACCGCATCCGGGCGCCGGCGAGTTCCAGGGCGAGGGGGATCCCGTCGAGGCGGCGGCAGAGCTCGGCCGCGATCGCGGTCCGGCCGGCGTCCTCGAAGGCGACCGCCGCCCGCGGGGTCGCGGAGAGGGCGCGGGCGCGGAAGAGCGTGAGGGCGTCGCTGTCGGGCCCCGCGCAGGGCAGCGGCCGTACCTCGACGACCTCCTCGCAGGGGGAGCCGAGCGGCTCCCGGGAGGTGATCAGGACCGTCAGGCCCGGTGCGGACTGCAGGAGTTCACCCACCAGATGGCGGCACGCGGCCACCAGGTGCTCACAGGTGTCGAGGACGAGGAGGAGCTCCTTGTCGGCCATCCACGCGCACAACTCCTCGTCGAGGGAGCGCGCGGAGTGGTCGGCGAGGCCGACGACGTGGGCGACGGTCGTGGTGAGCAGGGCGGGGTCGCGCAGCGGTGAAAGCTCCACCCACCACACGCCGTCGGGCCGTGCCCGGCCGGCCGCGGCGGCGGCGCGGAGGGCGAGCCGTGACTTGCCGACGCCGCCCACCCCGGTGAGGGTGATCAGTCTTCGTTCGCTCAAGAGACGGTCGAGGAGGCCGAGTTCGGGCTCCCGGCCGACGAAGCTCGCCGATTCCGGCGGCAGGTTTCCCGGCACGGCGCCCGAGTCTGGCTCAGCGCCGCCGCCCGTGGACCCTGCCTGATTGTTGTTGACCGAGTACTCACCGAACACGGATGTATTGTGCGTGATCTTCTTTCACGGCAGTGCCGTTCAGGCCGGTTCGTTGCCGGAATTCACGCCACGAGGGTGACGGTCCGCTCCGCCGAGAAGGCGCCCCAGTTCCCGTCCGGCAGCCGGGCGCGCAGCTTCACGGCCCATACGGTACCGGCCGGCTCGGTCACCGTGATCCGGTGTTCGGCGCGTCCGCTGGGCACCGCACCTTTGCCGAACTGGATGACGGTGGTGGGCCGTCCGTTGACGTACAGCTCGTACTCGCTCGTCTCGCGGCCGGTGTCCGGCGGGGTCCAGGTGAGGGTGACCGCGCCCGGCGAGGCGGCCGCGGTGAACCCGGCGGGCGAGGTGCCCGGTCCTCCGCCGGAGGCGGGCGGGGTGGTCACGTCCACCGCGGGGGAGTCGGGGGAGGAGTTGTCCGCCCCGTCGCGGGCCCGCACGGTGAAGGTGTACACGGTGTCCGGCTGGAGGCCGCTCAGTGCCGTGCCGGTCTCGCCGGGGCCCGCGGTGTGGATCCGGACCCCGCCCTGGTAGACGTCGTACGCCGTCACGCCCGTGTCGTCCGTCGCGGCGGACCAGGACACCCGGGCGGCGCGCGGCCCGGTGGCCCGGCCCGTGGCGGTCGCCGGGGCGGTCGGCGCCCGGAGGTCCTCGGCCTTGGCCGCCGGGGTGGTCGCCGCGACGGCCGGGCCCGATCCGGAGAGGTTCCCGGCGGCGTCCTTGGCGCGGACCGTGAAGGCGTAGCCGGTCTGCGGGGTGAGGCCGGTGATGTCCACCATGGTCTTCTCGGACGGGAGTTCGCGGACCAGGCGGCCGGCCTCGAAGACCTGGTAGCCGGTCACCCCGTCGCCCTCCGCGGCCGCCTCCCACATGACGTGCACGGTGGTGGAGCTGGCGGCCTGCGCGGTGAGCCCGGCGGGGGCGGGCGGCGGCTCGGTGTCGGGCGCGCTGCACCCGGCGCACGCGGCCAGGCCGCCGAGGGTCAGGCAGAGGACGAGCAGGGGGGCGGTGCGTCGCACGGGATGCCTTCCTCCGCTTCCGCGTAAAGGTCTAGACATATATGGCACGCGGGGTGCCGGCCGGGCAAGACCCGTGCGGCGGCGGCCGCCGATGTGACCCGGTTCGTCTTCTTCTGATCTCCTCTGGCATTATTGCGACCTCTTTGCAATTACAGATGATCGTGAACAGGGATGTGCAGAGCATGACGGCCCGGACCGTACGGGGAATGGCCACGGCGACGCTGGCGGCCGCACTCATCACAGGGGTGGCGGCCTGTTCGAACCCCGGAGGGGGCGCCGCGGCCGGGCCGGGCGGCGCGGACTCCGTGGTCGTCGGCATCGCGACCGAGCCGGAGAGCCTCAGCCCGCTGCTGGGCTACGGCAAGGACGGCAACTCCAAGATCTTCGACGGGCTGCTCACGCACGACGCGGACATGAAGCTGAAGCCGGCGCTCGCCGAAGCCCTGCCTGAGGTCTCCTCGGACGGGCTCACCTACACCTACAAGCTGCGCCAGGGCGTGAAGTTCAGCGACGGCGCACCCTTCTCCGCCAAGGACGTCGTCTTCACCTACCGCACGATCCTCGACGCGAAGACGAACAACGCGTCCAAGACCGAGCTGGACGCCATCGCGGGCGTCGATGCGCGCGGCGAGGACACGGTCGTCTTCACGCTGAAGTACCCCTACGCGCCGTTCGCCGAGCGGACCGTGCTGCCGATCGCCCCCGAGCACATAGCGGGCGGACAGGACGTCAACAGCGGCGAGTTCACCACCCACCCCGTCGGTACCGGGCCGTACGTGCTCACGGCCTGGTCCAAGGGCGAGAAGCTCGGCTTCAAGGCCAACCCCGGCTACTGGGGCGGCGAGCCCGCGGTGAAGAAGTTCACCATGGCCGTCATCAAGGACGACGACGTCCGCGCCACCCGGCTGCGCTCCGGCGAGCTGGACGGGGCGATCCTGCCGCCGAACCTCGCCGGAGCCCTCGGCGATCAGCCCGGCGAGGGGCACGGCGAGGCGGACAAGGGGCGCAGGACATACGCCGCCAAGACCTTCGACTACCGCAACGTGACCCTGCCGACGCACCACAAGGTCACCGGTGACGTGGCGGTCCGCCAGGCGCTGGACATCGCCGTGGACCGCAAGGCCATGGTCGACAAGCTCCTGGACGGCGCGGGCAAGCCCGCCTACGGGCCGGTCCCGACCGACAGTCCGTGGTTCACCGCCGGCACGGAGCGTACGCACGACCTGGACAAGGCGAAGAAGATCCTCGACGACGCCGGCTGGAAGGCCGGCGCGGACGGCATCCGTGTCAAGGACGGGGTCCGCGCCTCCTTCCCGCTCTGGTACACCTCCGGCGACAAGATCCGCCAGGACCACGCGCTCGCCTTCGCCTCCGACGCCAAGAAGGCCGGCATCGAGGTCAGGACCGAGGCCGGGACCTGGGAGGTCATCGAGCCGCGGATGAAGACCGAGGCCGTCCTCGCGGGCGGCGGTTCCCCGGCCGACCCGGACTTCGACCAGTACCAGCTGCTCACCTCCTCGCTCGGCGGCGACGGCTTCAACAACATGGCCCGGTACGACAACCCGGCCGTGGACGCCGCCCTCGTCGACGGGCGGCGCGGCGGTGACCAGGCCGCGCGCAAGGCCGCGTACGACAGTGTGCAGCGCGAGCTCGTGAAGAACCCGGGCTACGTCTTCCTCACCCACATCGACCACCTGTACGTCGTGAACGACAAGTGGGAGGGGCTCACCACCCAGGTCGAACCGCACGACCACGGCCTCGGCTCCGGCCCCTGGTGGAACGTCGAGAGCTGGAAGCCGAAGCAGAAGTGAGCCGAGCCAAGTGACCACCCGCTCCGTCCGCCTCCCCTGGGGGAGGATGGCGCGCATGGCCGGGCGGCGGACCCTGTTCGCCGCCCCCGTCCTGCTCGCCGTCACCTTCGGGGTCTTCGCCATCGCCGCGATGTCCCCCTTCGACCCCGTCAAGGCCCACGCGGGCACCGCGGGCCTCACCGCCTCGCAGGAGCAGCTCGACCAGCTGAGGGACAACCTCGGCGTGGACCGGCCGTTCGTCGCGCGCTGGTGGGACTGGCTCACCTCGGCCCTCACCGGCGACCTCGGCACCTCCTCCGTGATGCGCCAGCCCGTCGCCGACGTCATCGCCGAACGGGTCGGGTGGTCGGCGCTGCTCGCCGGCTGCGCCTTCGCGGTCGCGGTCCTGGCGGGCACGGCGCTCGGGGTGCTCGCCGCGCGCCGCCAGGGCGGGTGGCTGGACCGCTGCGTCTCCTCGCTCGCCTACACGCTGGAGGCCGCCCCGGCCTTCTGGCTGGGGCTGCTGGCCATCTGGTTCTTCTCCGTCCGGCTGGGGGCGCTGCCCTCGGGCGGCCTGACGGACGCGGGCAGCGACACCGTCGCCTTCGGGCAGGTCGCCTCGCACCTGGTGCTCCCCGCTCTGGTGCTGGGCCTCTCCCAACTCCCCTGGTTCTTCCTGTACGTACGCCAGGGCGTGGCCGACGCGCTCGAGGAGGACCCCGTACGCGGCGCCCGCGCGCGGGGGCTGGCGGAACGGACCGTCCTGCTCGGGCACGGGCTGCGCTCCGGCATGCTGCCGATGCTGACGCTGATCGGCTCACGGGTACCGGAGCTGATCACCGGCGCCCTGCTGGTGGAGACCGTCTTCAGCTGGCCGGGCATCGCGGCGGCCACCGTCCAGGCCGCCACCTCGGTGGACTTCCCGCTGCTGGCCGCGCTGACGGTGCTGGCCACCGCCGCGGTGCTGGCCGGGAACCTGCTGTCCGACCTGCTGTACGGGCTCGCGGACCCGAGGGTGGGCTTCGATGGCTGAGGTGACGTGGCGCTCGCACGGGCGGGCCCGGCGTTCGACGCGCACCCTGCGCGTACGTGCCTCGGCGGCGGTCGTGGCGCTGATCGTACTGGCGGTGCTGCTGGTCCCGCCGCTGGCACAACTGGACCAGCAGGCAGTCGACTTGTCGGCAAAGCTCCAGGCGCCGTCCTGGGCCCACCCGTTCGGGACGGACGACGTCGGGCGCGACCTGCTGCTGCGCTGTGTGTACGGGCTGCGGGTCTCCCTGCTGGTCGGCCTGGTGGCGGCCCTCGTCGCCACGGTGATCGGCACGGCCGTCGGCGCCGCCGCGGGGGCGCTGGGAGGCTGGACGGACCGGGTGGTCATGCGGGCCGTGGACACGCTGTCCTCGATCCCGCACCTGCTGCTGGGGATCTTCATCGTGGCGATGTTCCGCCCGGGCGTCTGGCCCGTGGTCGTCTCCGTGGCCGTGACCCACTGGCTGTCCACGGCCCGCATCGTCCGCGCGGAGGTGCTGTCCCTGCGCGGCCGCCCCTTCGTGGACGCGGCCGTGTCGGGCGGCGCCTCGCGGTGGCGGGTGGCCGTACGGCACCTGGTGCCGGGCGTCCTCCCGCAGGCGGGCCTCGCCGCGGTGCTGATGGTCCCGCACGCGATGTGGCACGAGTCGGCCCTGTCCTTCCTGGGCCTGGGGCTGCCCTCCCACCAGGCCAGCCTGGGCAACCTGGTGCAGACCGCGCGCGGCTCGCTGCTCGCCGGGGACTGGTGGCCCACGCTCTTCCCCGGCCTCCTCCTGATCATCCCGACGCTGGCGATCGCCGGCCTCGCGGGTGCCTGGCGGGACCGCCTCAACCCCCGGCGCCGCTCGGAGCTGACCCTGTGACCTCCCCGCCCGTACTCAGCGTCGAGCAGCTCTCCGTCCGGTTCCGCATGCCCGGGGGCCGGTACGTCGAGGCCGTCACCGACGCCCGCTTCGACCTCGCTCCCGGCGAGTGCCTCGCCCTCGTCGGCGAGAGCGGCTGCGGCAAATCCGTACTCGCCTCCGCCCTGCTCGGCCTGCTCCCCGGCAACGCCGAGACCGCCGGGGCGGCCCGGCTCGCCGACGGGCTGGACCTGCTCGCCGCCGAGGAGCGCACCCTGGCCAAGGCGGTACGGGGCCGCCGCATCGGCCTGGTGCCGCAGAGCCCGGCCGCGCACCTCACGCCGGTCCGCACCGTACGGGCCCACCTGGAGGAAACCGTCCGGGACCTGGCCGGGGCCCCGACGGCCACCCGGCGCAAGGCCGCTCTGGGCAAGGCCGCCCTGCGCAAGACTGCTCTGCGCAAGGCCGCCGAGGCAGCCGCCGAGCGGGCCGCCTTCCCCGCGAGCCATCTCGACCACCACCCGCACCAGCTCTCCGGCGGACTCGCCCAGCGGGCCGCCACCGCACTCGCCCTCGTGGGCGACGCGCCGCTGCTCCTGGCCGACGAACCGACCACGGGCCTGGACCGGGACCTCGTCCACCGCACCGTCGACGAGCTGCGCGCCCACACCCGCGACACCGGCCGGGCGCTGCTGATGATCACGCACGACCTCGCGGCGGCCGAGCGGATCGCCGACACCGTCGCCGTCATGTACGCCGGCCGGATCGTGGAACTCGCCCCGGCCGAGGAGTTCTTCGGCCGGCCCGGACCCCGCCACCCCTACTCCCGGGGCCTGCTCGACGCGCTCCCCGAGCGTGCCTTCGCCCCCATCCCCGGCGCCCCGCCCGAGCTCGGCGCACTGCCGGCCGGCTGCGCCTTCGCCGCCCGCTGCCGGGCCGCCGACCGGGTCTGCCGCGCGGAGCGGCCCGTGCTCACCGAAGGGGTGGCCTGCCACCATGCTTGAGCTCAAGGACATCACCGCGGGCTACGACCGCCAGGCCCCCGTCGTCCGCGGGGCGCACCTGACCCTGCGCCCCGGCGAGTCCCTCGGCCTGCTGGGGCCGAGCGGCTGCGGCAAGTCCACCCTCGCCCGGGTCGCCGCCCTGCTGCACCGTCCCGACCGCGGGACCGTGGCCCTGGACGGCCGCGCCGTGACCGGCTTCCGCCATCGGGCCCCGCGCTCCCTGCGCGTCACCGTGGGGGTCGTCTTCCAGCAGCCCCGGCTCTCCGCGGACCCCCGGCTCCGGTTGCGCGAGCTCGTCGCCGAACCCCTCCGGGCCACTGGCCGTCGTAAGGAAGCGGAAACGCGGGTCGCCGAGTTGACGGAACGTGTCGGCCTCGGCCCCGATCTGCTCACCCGGCGCCCCCACGAGGTCAGCGACGGCCAGCTGCAACGCGCCTGTCTGGCCCGGGCCCTGGTGCTCCGGCCGCGCTGGCTGGTGTGCGACGAGATGACCGCGATGCTGGACGCCTCCACCACGGCCGCGCTGGTCAGGGTGGTCGAGGAGTACCGCGCCGAGACCGGGGCGGGCCTCCTCGCCGTCGGCCACGATCCGGTGCTCCTCGAGCGCTGGTGCGACCGTACGACCCACTGGAGCGAGATCGTCAAGGACTGACCGCCCGTCACGGACGGTCAACACCCGTACGGCGGACACGTCTTTCGCCCGGCGACACCCCTGCCTGCGCCACCATGGCGGCGAGTAAGGAGGTTTCGATGGTGATTTCCCTCTCCGTGGTCGTCCTGCTCCTCATCCTCGCCTGGATCTTCCTGCGCAGCGGCGGTCTGAAGTTCTCCCACGCCGTCGTCTGCGTGCTGCTCGGCTTCTACCTCGCGAGCAGCAGCATGGCGACGACCATCCACGACGGCCTGACGGCCACCGCGAACGTGGTCTCCAGCCTCAAGCCCTGAACCCTGTCCGGGAACTGTTCGATCAACTGTTGCGCGTACGTGAATCATCCGGCTCTTCCATGGACTCTTCGGGCACTGCGATCTAGCGTCTGGCGGCGGCGCGATGTCAGACGCAATGTCAATAGAACCGAAGAGACACGGAGGAAGTCCGGATGTTCCGAAGAGCGCTGAACTGCGCTGTGGTACCGGTCCTCGCCGCATTCACGGTGATGTACGGCGTCACGCCCGCCCAGGCCGACGAGATACCCAAGGCCCCCGGTCACCGCCTGATCAGCCACTACGACGGCGCCCCCGCGGCCGCCGCACCGCTGCCCGGCCAGGCGCCGCCGCAGCACCCCTTCCTCGCGCCCAACGGCCGCAGCGGCATGCACTCCGACGCGGCCGGCAGCGCCACGGCCCCCTGGTCCGGGCCGCTCGGCAAGAACCCGCAGGTGACGAGCGAGAAGATCGCCGCCCTCGGCGGCGAATGCGCCACCGCCACCTTCGACACGGGCGGCCGGCTCGTCACGGTGTGCGGCACCTTCTCGGGCTTCAAGGTCAAGCTCCTGGAGCCCCGTACGCTCGCCACGCTCGCGGAGTACCAGCTCCCGCAGCGTTCCTCGACGGTCGAGGCGATCACCTCCCTCGACTTCTCGAAGATCTTCAAGGACACCTCGGGCGGCGCCTACTTCTACCTGGACAACCAGGACCGGGCCGTGCTGGCCGACTCCCGCCAGCACATCCTGCGCCTCGCGCACTCCCAGAGCCCGGACGGAAGCTGGAAGTTCACCGTCGAGGACGACTGGGACCTCACCGGCCAGGTGCCGCACGACTGCGTCACCTGGACCAACCTGTGGCCCAGCGGCACCTGTGACCCCGTCACCTCCGTGATGCCCGACTGGAACGGCCGCATCTGGTGGGTCACCCGCCAGGGCCGTGTCGGCACCGTGGACCCGGCGACCTCGGGCATCCGCTCCATCCGGCTGGACGGCGAGGAGATCCAGAACTCCTTCTCGGTCGCCGAGGACGGCGTCTCGATCGTCTCCGACCACGCGCTCTACAGCTTCCGCGCCGCCGCCGACGGCACCCCCGAGGTGCAGTGGCGCCAGACCTACGACCGCGGAACCGCCGCCAAGCCCGGCTCCGTGAACCAGGGTTCGGGCACCACCCCCGACCTCTTCGGCGAAGGCTACGTCGCCATCACGGACAACGCCGACGACCGGATGAACGTCCTGGTCTACCGGCGGGGCGTGGACGTCCCGGCCGACCGGCGGCTGGTCTGCAGGGTGCCGGTGTTCGGTTCCGGTGCCTCGACCACCGACAACTCCCTGATCACCTGGGGCAACAGCATCGTCGTCGAGAACAACTACGGCTACGAGAACCTCACCACCCTGCTGCTGGGCAAGTCCGTCGTCGGGGGCGCGACCCGCATCGACGTGCGCGCCGACGGCAGCGGCTGCGACACGGTCTGGGAGAGCCAGGTCCGCGCGCCGTCCGTCGTCCCGAAGCTCTCCACCGCGAACGGGCTGCTCTACTTCTACGAGAAGGAGCCCAACTCCTGGGGCATCGACGCCTGGTACCTCACCGCGGTGGACTTCCGCACCGGTGAGCGCCGCTGGCGGCAGCTGACCGGAACCGGTCCGCTGTACGACAACAACTGGGCCCCGATCACCCTCGGGCCCGACGGCACCGCGTACGTCGGCGTCTTCAACGGCATCGTCGCGGTCCGCGACGGCGGCTGATCCCCCCCGGGGGGAGGCCGGTCGGCACGCGATCCGTGCCGACCGGCTCTCCCGCGTGATCAGCGGCGCCGCCACTCCTCGGCCGGCAGCCGGCGGCAGTGTTGCCCGGCTCCCGGCGCGGCCCGCTACCGCACGTTGCGTCGCGCTACAGCCAGGGGAGTTGGCCGGCGGCGTACCGGTAGGCGCGGAAGACGGAGTTCTGCGCGCCGGCCGAGGACTCCAGGCCCACGCCCTTGCCGAAGGACCGGAACTGCGGGACCACGAACTCCCAGACCACGTCCCCGCCGCGGGTCACCTCGAAGAGCCGGCCGAAGGAGCCCTCGGCGATGAAGGTGTTTCCGTTCGGCAGGCGCTGGGCGCTGGACATGTAGGGGCTGAAGAAGTTCTGCGGCGGGTTGTCCTCGTACGCCCACACCTCCTTGCCTGTGTGCGGGTCGAGTTCCAGCACCCGCGAGTACGGCACGGAGGTGGTGTCGCGGTAGGTCCCGTTGTCGAAGACCAGGATCGTGCCGTCGGCCAGTTCGTGCGGATGGTGCTGCTGGGCGAGCACGTCGGGGCCGATGCGCCAGCGGACGGAGCCGTCGGCCCGGTCGACGGCCACGGTGGTGGAGGCGCTGCGGAAGCCCACCACGATGGAGCCGTCGGCGAGTTCGTTGACGGTGTTGGCCATCGGCCAGTGCTCGCGGGCGAAATGCGGGTTGAGGGGGAACTCCTCGGGGTCGAGGTGCTCGATGGCGGCCCAGCGCCACACCGCTTCCCCGTCCCAGGTCAGTTCGTACACCACGTCCCCGTAGATCACCCCGCCCGGGGCCTCGGAGCCGGGGATGCCGCCCCGGATGCGGGCCGCGTCGGCCGGGGCCAGCGGTTCGACGACGGTGACGATGAGGTTGCCGTTGCGCAGGACCGAGGCGTCGTGGTGGTGGAAGGGGTGCCGGGCCTCGCGTAGGACCGTGGAGTCCGGGGCGAGTTCCTGGAAGATACCGCCGTGGTAGACGTCCCAGATGGGGAAGAGGGTCGGGCCGCTGGTGTCCTTGGCCGCGTAGAAGAGGTTCCCGTCGGGAAGGAGCTGCGCCTGACGGCCGGGCGGGTGCGGGGAGTTCCACGTGTGGACGGGCCGGCCCTCGATGTCGACGAGGTGGATCTCGCCGGCGCTGGTGATCGGCGTGTAGAGGGTGTAGCCGCCGTAACTGCGGGCGGGGTCATGGGCGATCAGGCCGACGCCGCGGCGGCGCAGGGTGTTCTGGTCGACGGTCATGAGGATCTCCTGGGTGGCCTGGGTGGGTGTGGTTCAGCGAACGGTGACGGCGGCCGGGTCGACTGCCGTCAGGGGCGCGGTGTGCAGATGGCGCAGCAGCGCGGTGCGGTCGGCGGAGTCCGGCAGGCTCTGGGCGGCCTTCGCCCAGGCGGCCTCCTGCTCCAACTCGGCCAGCAGCTCGGGCGAGAGGGTCGCGCCGTAGCCGTAGCGGGGCTGAAAGACGTCCACGTAGCCGGCCTGGAGCGCGCCCTTGGACTGGGCGAGTACGGCCCTTCGCGCGGCGGCCGGGTCGGCGGCGATCTCGCGCTGGGCCTTCAGCAGCGCCCGGAGCACGGCCGTGATGGCCTGCTCGCTCGCCTCCGGTCCGGCGACGAGCAGGGTCCGGGCCGTGTAGCCGGTGAAGGGGAGCTCGGCGTAACGCTCGCCGAGGGTGGTGCGGGCGGAGTCGTAGAAGCTGGGGAAGGTGACCCCGGCATCGATGTCCCCGCGGGCCAGCGCCGGAGTCACCTGGTTCGGGGCGAGGTTGACCACCGTCACGTCCGCGGCGGTCAGCTGCGCCGAAGCCAGCATCCGCGACAGCGCGTACTCCACGTTCGTGCCCTGCGGGACACCGACCTTGCGGCCCTTGAGCGCGGCGAATCCGGTGATCTGCCGGTCGGTCCGGGTGAGCAGGCGCCAGTCGTCGAACCGGGACAGGTCGGCGACGATCCGCAGGTCCCGCCCGCCCAGCGCGGCCGTCACCGCGGGCAGGTCGCCCACGACGCCGAGCCGGGCCTGGCCGCCGAGCACGGCGTTGAGGGCCTCCCGGCCGGTGGGCTGCGTGGTGACGGCGACCTCGATGCCCTCGGCCGCCCACAGCGCGTGCTCCTGGGCCACGTGGACCGGCGCGCCGCCGAGGTGATCGCTCGCCGCGAGGGTAACGGCCGGGCGCCCGGCGCCCGCCGGGGCGGCCGGTCCGGCGCAGGCCGTGGTGAGCGCGGAGAGCAGGGCGGCCAGCAGTACGGCGGCCACCGCGCGGGATCTGGGCATGACGGAGGGTCCTTTCACGGAAGGGTTCGGGCTTCGGGGTCACTCGGAACCGAGGTGACGGGCGATCAGCGCCCGCAGGTCCGGGTCGGTCGGCGGCCCGGCGGGCACCGGGTGGTCGGCCAGGACCTGCCCGGGAGACCCGCCGAGTACGACCACCCGTTCGGCGAGGGCCAGGGCCTCGTCGATGTCGTGCGTGACGAACAGGACGGTGGTGCCCCTGCGCTGCCACAACTCCCGCAGCAGGGCTTGCATCCGGGTGCGGGTCAGCGCGTCCAGCGCCCCGAACGGCTCGTCCATCAGCAGCACTTCGGGCTCGGCGGCCAGGGCGCGCGCCAGCGCCACCCGCTGCTGCATCCCGCCGGACAGCTGCGCGGGATACTTGTCCGCGCCGTCCGAGAGGCCCACCTCGGCCAGGGCGGCGAGGGCGCGTCGGCGGCGCTCCGCACGCGGGAGGCCGAGGCGCTTGAGGGCGAACTCCACGTTGCCGCGCGCAGTGCGCCACGGGAAGAGCGCGTAGTGCTGGAAGACCACGCCCCGCTCGGGGCCCGGTCCGCGCACCGGCTCGGATCCCGCCGTCACCCGCCCGGCGGTGGGCCGCACGAACCCGGCCACCGCGTTCAGCACGGTGGACTTCCCGCACCCGCTCGGCCCCAGCAGAGCCGTGAACGACCCCGCCGGGAGGTCCAGGTCGGTGCGCTCCAGCACCGCCGTGCCCCCGTACCCGACGGTCAGCCCCTCCAGTCGCACCCGTCGGCTCATGACGCGCTCCAGTGCACGAACCGGCGGCCGATCGCGGCCAGGACGAGGTCGACGGCCACGCCGAGCAGCCCGAGCACGAGCAGCCCCGCGAACATCCGGTCCACGCGCAGGAACTGGCCGTCCACCTGGAGCCGGTACGCCAACCCGCTGTCCGCGCCGCCCAGTTCCGCCGCCACCAGGGCGAGCAGCGCCACCGAGGCGCCGTAGCGCAGTGCCGCGAGCAGGGCGGGTGCGGCGGCGGGCAGCAGCACCTCGGTGAACCGCCGGTGCAGCGGCGCCCCGAGCGACCGGGCCGCGCGCAGGTGGGACACCGGCACCCGGGAGACCCCGTCGTGGACGTACAGCCAGACGGCGAGCAGGACGGCGTACGCGATGAGCAGGCGCTTGGCGGTCTCGCCGATGCCGAACCAGGCGGTCGCCAGCGGCACCAGCGCGATGGCCGGTATCGGGCGCAGGAAGGAGATCACCGGGGTGACGGCGGCGGAGAGCGCCGGCAGGTACCCGGTGGTGAAGCCGAGCGCGCTGCCGAGGACCGCGCCCAGGGCGAAGCCCTGTCCCGCCCGGGTCAGACTGGCTCCGAGGTCGGTGGCCAGGGTGCCGCTGCGGACGCTGTCCGCCAGGGCGGCCGCGGTCTGCCCGGGCGTCGGCAGCAGCCCCGGGGCCACCCCGGCGGACCGGGCGAGCAGGTACCACAGGGCGAGCACGGCGCCGGCCGCGCCCAGGGCCGGACCGAGCCGGCCGAGGGTCCGGCCGGGCGGGGAGGGGGTGGCGTGCACGGGGTGGCTCCTCGTTCGTCCTCGTCGATAAGTGAGGTCAATAATTGACGACGCTTATGAAGGGCGTGTTGCAGCCGTGCGAAGCCTGCCGGGGCCACCCGGCCCGCCCGGCGCGATGAGGTACGTTCGCCAGCGTGTCTCGCCCCGAACCCACGCCCGAAGCGATCGAGGTCGGACGGGTGATCCGCGGCTGCCGCAAACAGCGCGGGGTCTCCATGGCAGTGCTCGCCACCCGCTCCGGTCTCTCCCAGCCCTTCCTGAGCCAGCTCGAACGCGGACTCGCCACGCCCAGCCTCAGCTCGATCTACCGGATCGCCGAGGCCCTGGACGTCGCCCCGGGCACCTTCCTCCGGCCCCCCGCCCGACCGGGCACGGTCAGCCACGAGAGCGACCCCCAGGTGATCCGCGTGAACGAGGCCGCGGGGCAGGTGGCGCAGGTGCTCATCCCCGGCGGGCGCAGCGGGCTGATGGAGGCCTACGAGCACCACTTCGAGCCCGGCCAGGGCGAACGCGGCTGGTTCGAGCACCCGGGCGAGGACTTCCTCTACGTCCTGGAGGGCGAGATCGTCCTGGAGGTCGAGGGCGAGGAACCGCTGACCCTGCGCGCCGGACAGAGTGCCCACCACCGCGGCGAGGTCCCGCACCGCTGCCGCCTCGCCGGCCCGTCCGCAGCCCGCACCCTCCTCGTCATCGCAGGCGGTTCCTAGGGCTTGTCAGGGGAGCAGGTGGGCACACCGTCCAGCCACTCGGGCCCCTGGACGTAGATGTTGGTGACCCAGGCCCCGTAGTCCGGCAGGTAGGACCAGGCGTCGTTCGTGTAGCCGTCGGAGGTGACCTTCTCCGCGTGCTTCTGGCACTCCACGCGGATCGCCGTCGGACCGGGGAAGGCGTAGACCCGCGCCGCCTTGGTGGAGGGCTGGGCCTTGGTCCACACGCCGGAGCCCCACGTACGGAAGACGTGCCCGGTCACCGGTCCGGGGTCGATGCGCACGGCCCCGTAGTAGTCGCCCCCCAGCCGGACGTCACTGACCATCAGCTTGGTGCCGGACTGCCGGGCCTCGGCCATCTTGCCCGCGCCGAGGTAGATCGCGATGTGGTGCACATGCTGCGAGGTGCCCCAGACCAGCAGATCGCCGGGGAGCAGCGGGCCGAGTCCCTGGGCGGCGGTGAAGCGGCCGGCGGCGCGGTGCGTGTAGAACTGGGCGCTCGCCACGCCGTCCAGGATGTCCGACCCGGCTGCCTCGGCGTAGGCGTACCGCACCAGCCCCGAGCAGTCGAACCCGAGCCGCTCGGGATCGTGCTCGCTGGCCGGGTCGGTCGGGTCGACCTGCCCGTAGGTGGGGCCGGGCCGGGGCCCGTGGCCGCCGCCCCAGGTGTACCAGACGTCCGCGGCGACCTGCGCGCAGGCGGCGGCGACGGCCCGCTCGGCCGTCGCGGAAGCCCCCGGCGCCCGTACGGAACAGGTGTCGTCGGCCGCGGCCGACGAGGCGGGAGCCCACAGGAGGAAGGCCAGTAGCCCGACGACCGTGGCCAGGAGAGAGGATCGGCGACGCATGCGAGGACCTCGATTCGTGATGCCGTGAATGAGAGCAGCCTGCTGGCCGGGGCCCCGCCCGGGGAGGCCCCGGCGCCGCCCCGTTGCGACGGGCAACGGGAAACACCCCGGGAAACCCCCTCCCAGCTGGGGCACTTCGCCGCCCGCACGTCAGGTACGGGGACAGGCCGGGCCGGGGGAGAGCCGGCAGATCTCCGCCAGCCGGGCCCCGACGTCCACGCTCCACAGCCGTACGGTGCCGTCGGTGCTGCTGCTGGCCACCGTCCGCCCGTCGGGGGAGAAGGAGACCCCCCACACCGCGCTGGTGTGACCGGACAGCGCGGCCACCGGACGGTGGCCGGCCACCTCCCACAGCCGCACCGTACGGTCGTTGCCGCTGCTCGCGAGGGTCCGCCCGTCGGGGGAGAAGGCGATGCCCCGCACGGAGCCGGTGTGGCCGGTGAGCGCCGCCTCGAAGCGGTGGCGGCGGGCGTCCCACAGCCGTACGGTCCCGTCGTTGCCGCTGCTGGCGAGCGTCCGGCCGTCCGGGCTGAAGGCCACGCCCCGTACCGCCCCCGTATGGCCGCCGAGTTCGGCCAGTTGGAGGCGCGCGGAGACGTCCCACAGCCGTACGGTCAGATCGTCGCCGGCGCTCGCCAGAGTGCGCCCGTCGGGGCTGAACACCACGTCGTTGGCGAAGTCCGTGTGCCCGGCGAGCACGGCGAGCTGGCGGCGCTCCGCCACGTCCCACAGCCGCACCGTGCCGTCCGAACCGGCCGAGGCCAGGGTCCGCCCGTCCGGTGCGAAGGCCACCGAGAACAGGGTGCCGCCCTGGCCGGTGAGGGTGGCGGCGGACCCGCGCGCCGCGATGTCCCACAACCGGATCGTGCCGTCGGAGCCCGCCGAGGCCAGCGTCCGCCCGTCGGGGGCGAAGGCCACCGCGAACACGGTCTCGGTGTGCCCCGCGAACGTGGCCACCACCCGGCGCCCCGCCACGTCCCACAGGCGCACCGCGTGATCCGCTTCGGCGGTGGCCAGCAACTTCCCGTCGGGGCTGTACGCGGCGTGCCAGACCTCGGTGAACGGACGCGAGGTCAGCACCGGGCCGCGCAGGTCCCACAGCACCACCGACTGGTCGAACCCGGCGGTGGCCAGCACCGCCCCTGCCGGGTCCACCGCCACCCCGAGCACGTAGTCGGTGTGTCCGGCGAGCGTCGCCGTCAGCCGGCCCGCGCGCACGTCCCACAGCCGGGTCGTACCGTCCCCGCCCGCGCTGACGACCGTCGTCCCGTCCGGGGTGAACGCCACGCCGTTGACGTCGTCGCTGTGTCCCGTCAGCGTCGCGGTCGTCCGGCGCCCGGCCACGTCCCACAGCCGTACGGTCCGGTCGACGCCCCCGGTGGCGACGCTCTGCCCGTCCGGTGCGAACGCCGCCCCGAGCACCTCGTCCGTGTGCCCGGCCAGGACGGCCAGCGGACGGGCGCCCACCGGATCCCACAGCCGTACGGTCCGGTCGGCTCCGGCCGACACGAGCGTGCGGCCGTCCGGCGCGTACGCCAGGGCGTTGACCCTCCCCGCGTGGCCTTCGAGCGAGGCCACCGCCCGGTGCTCCCCGGTCGCCTCCCACACCTGGACGGTCCCGTCGGCGCCCGCGACGGCCAGGGTCCGCCCGTCGGGCGCGAAGGCCACGGCCCGGGCGCCGGTGGTGTCCGGCGAAAGGACCGCGGCCGTACGGTGGCCGGTCAGGTCCCAGAGCCGCGCCGGACCGTCCGTGGAGGTGGCCGCGAGGGTGCGGCCGTCGGGGCTGAAGGCGACGGCGCGTACCCGCCCGGGCAGGGTGAAGGAGGCCGTCGTGCGGCGGTCGGCCACCCGCCGCAGGGTCACCGTGCCGTCCGAACTGGCCGTCGCCAGCTCGCCGTTCCCCGGGGCGAAGGCCACCGCGTTCACGGGACCGCCGTGCCCGCCGAGCCGGGCGATGAACGGCTGGGACTGGGTGCTCAGCAGCGCCCCGCGGGCCTCGATCGTGGCCGCCGTCCCGTAGGCCTCCGCGGCCAGCCGCATCGACCTCTCGGGCTGGCCCGCCGCCAGCGAGGCCGACTGCAGGGCGAGCGCCCGCGAGCGGGCGACGCGCTCCTGGCCGAGCGCGCCCGCACGCTGCTCGTACGCCAGCCCGCCGGCGCCCACGGCCAGCACCAGCAGGACCACGAGCGTGGCCAGCATCCGCTGCCGCAGGCGCACCTGGCGCCGGGCCTGCCGCCCCCGGCCGTCCTCCCCGTCCTGGCTGGCCCGCAGGAAGTCCTCCTCGAGCGGGCCGAGCCGGCTCCTGCCGTCGAGCTCCTCGGCCCACGACCGGGCGTTCTCCAGCCGGGTCCCGCGGTAGAGGGCCGACGGATCGCGGCCCTCGCGCTCCCATTCGGCGGCGGCGTGGGCCAGCTGCTGGTGGATCAGCAGGCCGGCCCGGTCGGCGTGGATCCAGCCGCGCAGCCGCGGCCAGGCGTGCAGCAGGGCCTCGTGGGTGATCTCGACCGTGTCGCTGTCCATGGTGACCAGCCGGGCCCGGACGAAGGTGTCGAGCGCCGCAGCGGCCCGGTCCGCGTCGGCCAGCTGCTCCATCAGCGCGGTGCGGCTCATCCGGCGGCGGGTCGCCCCCGCGCCGTCGGCGACGTGGACCAGCCGCACCAGGACGCGGCGGATCGTCCGCTGCTCGGCCGGGTACAGACGGGCGAAGACGGTCTCGGCGCTCCGCCCGATCGCGCCCTGGATGCCACCGGTCCGCTCGTACCCGGCGACCGTGAGGGTGGATCCGCTGCGCTGCTGCCAGGTGGCCATCAGCGCGTGGGAGACCAGCGGCAGCGCGCCGGAGGGGGTGTGGCCGGGGGTGTCCTCGCGCAGACCGGCGTCGCGCAGCAGCAGGGGGACCAGGCCCGGTTCGAGGGTGACTCCGGCGAGCTCCGCCGGGCGGGTGATCGATTCCCGGAGCTCCGCCAGGGACATCGGGGGCAGTACGAAGAGCCCCGACGCGAAGACCGAGGCGAGTTCCGGCAGGTCCAGACAGCTGCCGGTGAAATCGGCCCGTACGCCGAGCACCACGACGGCCGGGTCGGGCCCGTCCCCCGCCGGCCGGGACGTGGACACGGCCGACAGCACCCGGGCGAAGGCGTGCCGCTCGTCCTCGTCGGAGCAGAGGGTGAACAGCTCCTCGAACTGATCGACGATCAGCACGAGCCGGACCGGCGGGGGCTCCCCGTCCACTGGCCCGGTCGCTTCCGAGGCGGTGTCCGCCGGTGTGCGGACGGCTTCGAGCAACGCGAGCGGCCGCTCCCGCAACTCCTGTGCGCCGATGCCGAGATCGCTGCCCAGGACCTTCGCGGTGCAGTCCAGCAGCTCCTCGAGCGGATGCGCGGTGGGAGTGAACCGCACCACCGGCCAGGCGTCGGCGCCCGGCATCGGGAAGCCGCCACCGCGCCGGAGCGCCGGGACGAGGCCGGCGTTCAGCAGGGAGGACTTGCCCGCGCCGGAGGGCGCGACCAGCATCAGCGGCCCGCTCCCGATCCGTTCGAAGACCCGCTCGACCAGCTCGGCCGTGGCCCGCTCCCGGCCGAAGTACCATCCCGCGTCCTGCGCGGTGAAGGCCGGCAGACCCCGGTACGGGCACTCCCCGCCGTCCGGCCGCCCGCCGGGCCCGGGGACGGGGACGGGGTCGGGGTCGGGCGGTCCCGTCTCAGGGACCATCCGCAGCAGTTCGCCGCCCGCCCGCAGCACGTCGTCGCAGCGGCGGGCGACATCCACGGTCGCGCGCTTCGAGCCCGTCTCGATCTTGCTGAGGTAGCCCTTGCTGTAGTGCGTCCGGCGGGCCAGGTCGGCCAGCGACATGCCCCGTTGCATCCGCAGACGTCTCAGCTGCGCGGGAAACGGCAGGGTGCCGATGTCCTCGGATTCGTGCTGGTGATCGGTGTTCGGCCGGCGGTCCGGATCCCCCAAAACATCCCCCATGGCCATGCGCGCCCAGGTACCGAGATGGCGGTTCCCAGGCTACAGCGGGGGTCGGACGGACGGCCAAATCTTCGGTTTCGTATGACGAGAACAGGAACGTCCGGAGCCGACGGACGGCGGCTCCGGACGCTGTCCCCCGAGGCCGCTACGGGTTGAGGCGCACCGAGTTGACGGGCGTCAGATCGGCGTAGACACCGGTCTTGGCGGCGATGGGGTTGCCGCAGCCGGCCCCGTTGTATCCCGTGCACAGATTTGCGGTCGCACCGCCGTACTGGTTGTTCAGGACCCAGTGGTTGCCGTACTGGTTGCTGAGGTTGTGGGCCCCGTACTTGTAGAAGATGTGGGTCGGCTTGACGGCGGGGTTCTGGTTCTGGGGATAGATACAGACCGCCCCGTCCGGGCATCCGGCCCACGCGTCGGCCGGCTTGGCCTCGACCGTACCGCTGAGCGCGAGCACGGCGGCGACGGCGGTCGCGAACGCGGCGGCGCCGCGGATCATCTTGCGCATGATTTCCCCTCGTGGGTCTTGCCTGGTGCGGACGGTTCCAGCCTGTGGCCGCCGAGCCCCTGGGTCGACGGGTTTCCCGTTGCCCGTCGCGGCCGGACCGGGGAAACCCCCGGCGACCAGCCGGGTCGCGGACGGGAGGTCAACACGCCGGTCGGGGCGGCCGGGAAGACGGGCTCCCGGGCCCGGCCGGGGGCCGCCAAGGCGACGCGCGGGCGGCCACCCGTCCGGACCTGAAAATGAGGCCGTTTGCCAGCGGGAGGTATCCATCCGCTTACCCGGTGTGGCGAGCGGCCCTGATCGCCCATAACTTCGGCATCGTGACGAACCGACAGCTCACGGTCCTCGCATGCATCTCAGTCGTCATGGCCACAGGCCTCGGCGTGGCAGCGCCTTCGGCCGCCGCGGCCCGACGCACGGTGCATCCGGGAGAATCGATCCAGGAAGCGGTGGACGCCGCACGGCCGGGAGACACCATCATCGTGCTCCCCGGCACCTACCACGAGAGCGTGCACATCACGAAGTCCCTGACCCTGCGGGGTTCGGGGCCGACCACCGTGATCACGCCGCCGGCCGCGCCCGCGCCCGCGCGCGCCGAGAACCCCTGCGCACAGACCGGCAACGGCATCTGCGTCATAGGAGCCGCGGAGAAGACCGTCAACCGGGTGAGCATCCGCTCGCTGACGCTGACGGGCTTCAGGAAGAGCGGCATCTGGGCCTCCCGCACCGACCGGATGACCGTCGAGCAGGTGACCGCCGAGAAGAACGGCACCTGGGGCATCGCCCAGGAGAGGTCCACCCGGGGTGCGTTCCGGAACAACATCGCCCGCGACAACGCGGAGTCCGGCATCTTCGTCGCCAACACCATCGACCGCGAGGGCGGGGCCACCGACACCCTCGGCGCCGTCGTGCGCAACAACACGCTGACCGGGAACCGGATCGGAGTCACGGTCAGGCGGGTCCGGAACCTCTCCGTCAACGAGAACGTCCTCACCGGGAACTGCGGCGGGATCTTCGTCGTGGGCGACGAGGGCGAGCCGGGCGCCGGCGACATGACCATCCGCGGCAACCGGATCCACGAGAACAACAAGTTCTGCCGCGGCAACACCCGCCTCCCCGACATCCAGGGCGTCGGCATCGTCCTCACCGGCGCCGAAGAGACGCGCGTACGTTCGAACTCGATCCGCGGCAACGTGGGCGCCTCGCCGCTGTCCGGCGGAATCCTGCTCTTCAAGAGCTTCGTGGGCGCCACGAACACCGACAACGTCATCAAGGACAACGAGGTGAGGGGCAACAAGCCGGCGGACCTGGCCAACCAGGGGACGGGAACCGGCAACAAGTTCCTCGGCAACCGGTGCGACAGCTCCCAGCCCGCGGGGATGTGCTGACCGGTGTTCCCCCTCATCAGGAGAATCGAGGCCGTATGACCACGGTAAGTCCCACCCCCACCCCCACCGCCGTCACCGCTCCCACGCCCGGCCCCGCCGTCACCGTCGCATCCGCCGACATGGCCGCCCCCCAGTCGGCGATGCGGCTGCGCGAGCTCGTCTTCGGCGCGGCGATCGCCGCCGCCGTACGGGCGGCCGCCCGCCTCGGCGTCGCCGACGCCCTCGGGGAGTCACCCGCCACCGCGGAGGAACTCGCGGCCGAGGTGAACGCGGCGGAGCAGCCGCTGCACCGGCTGCTCCGCGCCCTCTCCTGCTACGGGATCTTCGCGGAGACCCCGGACGGCAGGTTCGTCCACACCGAGATGTCACGGCTGCTGCGCGAGGACGATCCGCACAGCCTGCGCTACATCTCCCTGTGGTGCACGGAGCCCTGGACCTGGCAGGCCTGGCCGCGGCTCGACGAGGCGGTGCGTTCCGGCGGCAGCGTGTTCCACGACCTGTACGGCAAGGGGTTCTTCGACTACCTGCACCAGGACGCGCACGAATCCGCCCACGTGTTCAACCAGGCCATGACCGCCTCCAGCACGCAGTCGGCCCTGGACGTCGCGGAACTCCTCGACCTCACCGGAGTCTCGGTGGTCGCGGACATCGGCGGCGGCCAGGGGCACGTGCTGGCGAGCCTGCTGGAGAAGCACCCGGCCCTACGGGGAGTCCTGCTCGACCTGCCGGGTGTCGTGGCGAAGGCCGATCGCCGGCTGCGCGACGGCGGACCGCTCGCCGGGCGTACCGACATCGTTCCCGGCGACTGCCGCCACTCCATCCCGGTCGCCGCCGACCTGTACATCATCAAGAACATCCTGGAGTGGGACGACGACAGCACCCGCAGGACCCTGCGGAACGTGATGGAGGCGGCCCGCCCCGGCGCCAGGGTCGTCATCATCGAGAACCTGGTGGACGACACCCCGTCCATGAGGTTCACCACCGCCATGGACCTGATGCTGCTGCTCAACGTGGGCGGCGCGAAGCACACCAAGAGCAGCCTGGTCACCCGCATGACGGACGCCGGCCTGGTGGTCGGCGAGATCCGCCCGGTCAACGCGTACCTGCACGCATTCGAGTGCACCGTCCCCGGGTGAGAACGGCGGCCGGGCGCCACAAAACCCCGAGACCGGCACGGAGCCGGTCTCGGGGGCCCGGGCGCTTCTGACCGCGTCAAGCGTCGGTCATGAGCGTGCTGTTGACGAGATCCAGGAACTCCCGCGGCGACTTGCACTTGTCCGCGTCGGGGGGCAGGGGCCGGCCGCTGCGGTTCTCCAGCTCCCCGACGATGCCGAGCAGCCCCAGCGAATCGAGCCCCCACTCCTCGAAGTCCGCGTCGGGCCGGGCGGCCATGGCCGCGGGGTCGACGGTGACACCCGCGCCGTTGTGCATCAGCGCGGCCAGATCCTCCATCGTCAGTCGCATCAGTCCAGCGGTCATGACGGACCTCTCCTCAGTCGTGCGCCGGCGGGTACCGGTCGGTGATCAGACGCATTTCGGAGCGCTGCAGGAAGCGGGAGATCTCCTCGTCGGTCGTGGGGACGCCGTCCTTGGCGCTGTCGACCAGCCTGGCCAGCACGGCCGCCTTGTGGCTGCCCTCGACACCCAGGGCCAGAGCGGGCCGGGCGTCGAGCTTGCCGTGCAGGTCGAGGAGCCGGACGACGAAGTCGTCGCGCTGGAAGACGGTGCTGCTCACGATGGGGCTCGCCGAGTCGCCCACGGCGGCCTCGTCCTGCCCGGCCAGCAGCCGCGCGAGCGCCATGCCGCACCCGTCCTTGGCGGGATAGAACAGCGCGTGCCGCCGGACGCCGTCGGGATCGGGCCCGCCGGACGCCACGTGGTGCACCGCGGGGAGCGCCGCCCGGGTGAAGAACATCCGGGCGGAACCGGGGTCGCTGAGGTCCCGGTCCTGCTCGAGGTACGGATTGAGGGCTGCTTCCAGCGCCCTGACCTCGGGCTGCTCGGCCACATGGCGCAAGGCCACCAGGAGGTCGCCCTCCACCTCGACGGCCCGGACGACCCGGTTGCCGTGCATGAAGAGGGTGGTGCGGCGCAGCCTGGTCTTCTCGTCCACCCGGGCTTGCGGGGAGGTGTACCCGGCCAGCAGTTCCGCGACGACGGACTCGCTGCCCGGCTTCACCGTGAAGGTGAGGGCGTGGCGCACGACGCCGTCCCCGCGACGGGGAGCGGAGGAGACCGGTGCGGGCGCCGGGTTCCTGCCGGGGGCGGGGGCCTTGCCGGTCTCCCGCAGCACGCTGAACCGCAGCGAACGGGTGTCGCGTACGCAGCCGTGCAGCGGCTGGACCGTCGCGACGTGCTCCTCGCTGTTCAGCCAGGCCAGGAAGCGCGGGGCGCTCTCCCATTCGCTGGTGATGAGCCACTGCGAGGGGTTCTCGATCGACTGGCACAACTCGTCGCTGATGTGTCCGGGAACGGACGACACCTGCCGACGCATGTGCTCGTAAACCTCGAGGAACTGATCCTGAGCCCCGTCGTACAGGTCCAGCAGCAGTACGACCCGAAGCCTCGCGCCGTCGAAGGCGGACTGGGATATCCGTTCCGACAAGGTCGTCATCGTTCACACTCCTTCGACATATCGCGCGGTCGCCACGGGGCGGCGCCACCCGAATCGATCGTGGTCCGGTAGTGCCATCGGCGCGAGAGGGGAGAACCAAGCGGGTGAACGGGCGAGGGAACGCCCCTCGTACAGGGCATGGAAGAAGCCATGAAGGAAAACGTCGACCACCGCGTCCCTGTCCTCATCGTGGGCGGCTCGCTGGTGGGCCTGTGCACCTCACTTTTCCTGGGGCGGCACGGCATCAGGCACATGCTCGTCGAGAAGCATGCGGGTACCTCGATGCACCCGCGCGGACGCGGAATCAACGTACGGACCATGGAGTTGTTCCGTGTAGCCGGAGTGGAGGACCGGATCCGTGAGGCCGCCTCGGTCCTGGCGGACAATCACGGAATCATGCAGGGCGGCTCACTGACCGGCGACGACATGGAGTGGCTGTTCGAGGAGATCGACCCCGGGGGCGCGCTCGCCCGGTTCAGCCCGGCGGCGTGGTGCCTGTGCAGCCAGAACGACATCGAGCCGGTGCTGATGTCCGTGGCCCCCGAGCTCGGCGCGGACCTGCGGTTCTCCACCGAACTCCTCTCCTTCGATCCCGACGACACCGGTGTGACCGCGATCGTGAAGAACCGGGACACCGGGGAGCACAGCACCGTGCGCGCCGACTACCTCGTCGCCGCGGACGGGCCGCGCAGCCCCGTCCGGGAGCAGCTCGGCATCGGCCAGACCGGCCACGGCGACCTGTTCCACAACGTGAGCATCACCTTCCGGTCCCGTGGGCTCGCGGAGGTGGTCGGCGACCGGCGCTTCATCGTGTGCTATCTGACCAAGCCCGGCGCGGACGGGGCCCTGCTCCCCGTCGACAACCGCGAGCGGTGGGTCTTCCACGCGCCGTGGCACCCCGACCGGGGCGAGACGATGGACGACTTCACCGACGAGCGCTGCGCGGAACACATCCGGCGGGCCGTCGGCGCGCCCGACCTGGACGTCGAGATCACCGGAAAGGCCCCGTGGCACGCCGCCGAGCGCGTCGCCGAACGGTACGGGACCGGACGGGTCTTCCTCGCCGGTGACTCCGCCCACGAGATGTCCCCCACCGGGGCGTTCGGCTCGAACACCGGCATCCAGGACGCGCACAACCTCGCCTGGAAGCTCGCCGCCGTGCTGAACGGCTCGGCGGGACCGCGACTGCTGCACACCTACGAGGTCGAGCGGCTGCCCGTCGCCAGGGCGACGAGCGAGCGTGCCTCGGCCCGCTCGGCGGAACACAGCCACCCGGGATACGAGCCCGAGGAGCCCGCCCGCGCCCCGGCCGGCGGCGGCCGGGCGGGCGGGGTCCTCTCCGTCGCCATGGGCTACCGCTACAACCTGGGCGCCGTCCTGGGCACCGATCCGGAACTGCCCGTCGTGCCCGAACGGATGCGGCTGAACGGCGAGCCGGGCACGCGCGCGCCGCACATGTGGCTGCGGGGGCCCGGCGGGCGGACGTCCACGGTGGACCTCTACGAGCGGTCCTTCGTGCTGCTCAGCTCCGAGGGCACCCCCTGGCGGGCGGCGGCGCGGTCCGCCGCCGCGCAGTTGGGCGTGAGCCTGGACGCGTACGCGATCGGCACCAGTCCGGAGGCCGACCTGGCCACGGAGGAGGGCGCCGACTGGGCCGAGGTCCACGGCACGACGAAAACCGGGGCGGTCGTCATCCGCCCGGACGGCTTCGTGGCCTGGCGTACGGCGGAAGCCGTGGCCGACCCGGAAGCCGTCCTCCACGAGGTCCTGGGCGCACTTCTGTACCTGACCTGACCTGTCCTGACCCGCACCCCCGGTCCGCACCCAGGCCCCCCGCACCGCCCCCGGCGGAGCGGGGGGCCGACGTCCGGGCGGCTCACCCGGACGTTCGGGCCGGCCGGCGGGCGGCGAACTCGTCGACGAACGCGGTGCAGAACGCCTCCAGGTCGGCCGGTTTGCGGCTGGTGACCAGTGTGGCCGGGGCCTCGCGGCAGACGTGCACCGGCTCGTCCACCCAGGTGCCGCCCGCGTTGCGGATGTCGGTCGCCAAACTCGGCCACGAGGTCAGCGTGCGGCCCCGTACGACGTCGGCCTCCACCAGGGTCCAGGGGGCGTGGCAGATCGCGGCGACGGGCTTGCCGGCCTCGAAGAAGCTCCGGGTGAATCCGACGGCCCGCTCGTTCCTGCGCAGGGCGTCCGGGTTGGCGAGCCCGCCGGGGAGCACCAGGGCGTCGTACGCGTCCGCCGTGTCGCCGGCGAGGACGTGGTCGACGGGGAAGGTCCCCGCCTTCTCGAGATGATGGTAGGCACGTACTCGGCCGGGCTTCGTGGAGACCAGCTGGGGATTCCAGCCCGCTGCGAGCACGGCCTTCCACGGCTCGGTCAGTTCGATCTCCTCGACGCCTTCGGGCGCCATGAGAAAGGCGATGCGCACCAGGCTCACCTCCTTCAGTCGGGGGGTTCGGACGGTTCTCCGGGAGCCGGCTCGCTCGGAGCCGGGTCGGGTCCGCGGGGCTCCGGACCAGGGTCCCGACCGGGCTCGCGGGGCATCGGATCCGGCCCCTCGGGCGTGGGCCCGGGGCCCTCCGGTTCCGGTTCCGTCGTTCGTTCCATGAGGGTCACCTCTCCGTCGTACCTCCTGCCCCTGCCCGCCACGGAGCGGCCCATCCCCACCCCGTGACATGCTCTAAGGATGACGAGCGATTCCGCGCTCCCCGGCGAAGCCGACGGTGACCGGGCCGGGCTCGCACCCGCACCGGAGGTGCTCGCACTGGCCAGGGTCGTGGCCAAGCTGCGCGCGGAGGTCATGGCCCTGGAGGGGGCCGCTTCGACCACGGCCGTCGTCGAGCGGGCCACGGGCGTGCTGATGGCCCGCGACGGCGCGTCCGCGGAGGAGGCGTACGAGACGCTGCTCCGGCGGGCCTCGCGGCGGGGGCGGACGCTCCTGGAGGAGTGCTGGATCACTCTGGGTCAGGTCCGCTCACGCGAGGTGTCACCCCCGCAGCCCCCCGCGCAGGCCGGTCCGCCCGCACAGGAGGCGCTGTCGGCCTTCAGTACCGGTCGCCACCTCGTCACCGGCCGGAGCGGCGGACTCCGTCCGATCCTGGCCCGGCTGGCCGACGGCCTGGCCGGAGCACGCAACCCGGACGAGGTCGCCGGCCTGCTGCGGACCGTACTGGGCGACGCCGCGGGCGTGGACGGCGTGATGATCTACGCGGTGGCGCCCGCCGGGAGCCTGAGGCTGGCCGGGCACTGCGGCATCGGGGACGACCTGGCCGAACAGTGGCGGCACGTTCCGCCGCTGAGCGGCGTGGCCGCCCTGGAGGCCATCGGCGGCGGGCAGCCGCTGTGGCTCGAGGATCCCGCGCGGGACGCCATCCGCTACCACCTCATCGGGGACCCGCCCGAGCGGTGGCCGACGCGTGCCTGGCTCCCGGTCCCCGGCGACCGGCCGGTGACCGCCGCCGTCGGATTCTTCCGTACCCGGCAGGACCCCTTCGACGCCGGCACCCGGACCCTGCTGCGCCGCGCCGTCCGGCTGTGCGCGGACTCCCTGCGCTTCACCGGGCGCTCCGCCGGCCCCGGCACGCGGGGCGAGGTGGAGGCCGTCCAGCGGATCCTGGACGCGATGTCCGGAACCGCGATCCTGCTGACCCCGCTGCGCTCGGAGACGGGGGAGGTGCAGGACTACCGGATCGACGCGGCGGCGCCGGAATCGGTCGACGTGGCCGGGAGGCGGGGCAAGGAGCTCGTCGGACGGCACCTCCTGGAGACCTACCCCACCGTGGCGGCAACGGCCCTGTGGGAGGGATACCTGGACACGCTGACCACGGGAACGGCCTACGAGGGCCCGCCCTTCGTCTACGAGGAGGTCAGCGCCGGAGTTCCCCGGGAGTCCAGCTACTCGGTCCGGGCCACGCGCCTGGGGGACCGGCTGATCGTGACCTGGGTCCGCCACGACTCCCATGAACGCGAGACCCGCCGACTGGAGGACATGCAGCGGCTGGGCAACCTCGGCTGGGCCGGCTGGAACCTGGTGACGCACAGCGTCACCTGGTCCGAGCAGGTCTACACGATCTTCGGCCGCGACCCCGCGCTGGGCCCCATGCCGCTGGAGGAAGTGCCCCGGCACCTCGTTCCCGAGGATCTGCCGGTGCTGGCCGCGGCCCTCGAGCGGCTGCTGGGCGAGGGGGCCGCCATCGACCAGCCCTTCCGCATCACCACCGCGGACGGCGTACGGCACCTGCGGATCGTCGCGGAGGCGCAGAAGGACGTGGACGGCGCCCCGGTCGAGGTGCACGGCTTCTTCCAGGACCTCACCGCGCAGCGGGACGCCGAACTCGCCCTGCGCGAGAGCGAGCGCGCCGTCCTCGTGGAGCGGGGCATGCTCCAGGCCGAACGCGCCCTCGCCGCCCGGCTGCAGGACGCGCTGCTGCCCATCCCCGAGCAGTCCCTGGAGCTGGCCGGGCTGTGCATCGACGTCGCCTACGTACCCTCCGAGAGCGGGGTCAACGTCGGAGGTGACTGGTACAGCGCCATCGAACTCCCCGACAAGAGCGCGCTCTTCGTCGTCGGGGACGTCGCCGGTCACGGCCTCGACGCCGTCGCGACCATGGCCCAGCTGCGGTTCACCACCAAGGGCATGACCGTCACGGGCTCGGCGCTGCCCGATGTGCTGAGCAGGCTCAACACCCTTCTCCTGCACACCGCTTCGGACAACCACGGGGCCACCGCCACCGCCACCGTGATCATGGGCATCTACCGGCCCTGGGACCGCCGGCTGACGTGGGTACGGGCCGGGCACCTGCCGCCCCTGCTGATCCGGGACGGTGCGGCGAGTTTCCTTCCGCTGCCCGCCGGCAGTCTGCTCGGGGCCACCTTCGACTCCGTCTACGAACAGGACAGTCTCGACCTGCAGCCCGGGGACCATCTGGTGCTCTACACCGACGGGCTGGTAGAGGAGCCGGGGGAGGACATCGACCTGGGGCTCGCCCGGCTCGCCGAGACCGCCCGGCGGCTGCTGGAGGACGGCCGGGACGAAATGCTCGCCCGAACGCTGGCCGCGCGGCGCCAGGGTCACCGGGACGACATCTGCGCCCTGGACATCCACGTCCCCGACTAGACGGTACGGGTCTCCGTCTTTAGACGGTGCGGGTCTCCGTTTCGCCGACGAGGCCGGCCACGTGGTCGGTGATCGTGTCGAGGACGTCCGCCGAGGCCGCGTCGTGGCCCAGTACGAGGAGGCTCAGGGTCAGCCCGTCGGTCATGGCCGCCAGGTAGCGGGCCAGCGCGGGGACGGGCACCCGAGGGTCGAAGCCCATGCTCGGGCGGAGCTGCTCGAGGAGTTCGGTGTAGGTGTCGGCGTACAGCTCGTACTGCCGCCGGGCCAGGTGCTCGAAGCCGGGCTGACGCAGGGCGTACTGGGTGAGCTCGTACGTGAGCATGTGCTCGCCGGGGTGGGCGGCGACGTGGTCCCAGTACGCCTGGAAGCCGGCCCGGACGGTCTCCCTGAGGGTGGACTTCGGCTGGATCGCCTCCTTCACCACCGCGATGTAGTGATCGGTGATCGTGGCGATGACCGACTCCAGCAGGGCCTGCTTGGACTCGAAGCAGTAGTGGAAGACGCTCAGTGACACGCCCGCCTCCGCGGCGATGGACCGGGTCGTCGTCCTGGCGACGCCGTCCCGGGTCATCGCGCGGATCGCGGCCTCCGTCAGCTGCCGGCGCCGCTCGGCCGACGGCATACGTGCCATGGGGGTTCCCTTCGGTCGCGCCCAGGGAACCCCCTGGGCGTCAGCTGCTGTACACACCCACCTCGTGCAGGGAGTAGCCCCACTGGGTGCCGCGCTGGACGCCGTGGACGCGGACGTAGCGGGCCGGGGTGCCGGCGAACTGCGCCGTGTCCAGGCCGCCGTCGCCGGTGGTCGTGGACCACACGGACTGCCAGTTCGTGCCGTCGGCCGACAGCTCGATGCGGTACGACTTCCCGTACGCGCGCTCCCAGTCGAGGGTGACGCGCTTGACCAGGCTCGGCGTCCCGAGGTCGATCCGCAGCCACTGGTCGTCGCTCCAGTCGCTGGCCCAGCGGGTGCCCGTACTGCCGTCCACCGCCCGGTCCGGCGCGTAGCTCGTGAACGGGTTCCACTCGGAGGAGGAGGCCGCGGCGGGGGCGCCCGAGGCGAGGTTCACGCCCGCCTTGTGCTTCTCGGAGCCGCCCCAGGTGGTCAGGTACGACTCGGCGCCCTTGAACAGGTCGTCCACCACGCCCTGGCCGCCGACGATCCGGATGTCCTCGATCCAGTCGGGGACCAGGCCGTAGTGCGCGGCGCCGTCGGTGTTGAGGTCCCACGTCCGCACGCCGGTGGTCTGCTTGTCGATGACGGAGCCGCCGTCGGTGCTGCGGAAGGGGTAGCGCACCGGGTTCGGGGTGTCGGCGCCGCGGGGGCCGGGCCAGCCGCCGACGCCGTTCATGTCGGTTCCGTAGCCGTAGCCGACGTTGTACTTGTCGCGCAGGGCGTCCGTGCGCTTGGCCTCCGCGCTGAACCCCTCGGCGCCGCCCATGTACTGGCCGATGAAGCCGCCCAGGCGGTACAGCCGCTCGGTCCAGTCCATGTCCATCCAGCTGTGCGAGGAGATCACGCCGGGGTAGGACTCGGACTCCAGGATGTCGAAGGCCTGGCCCGCGGCCTTCACGCCCATGTGGTCGATCTCCAGCATCATCTTGCGTTTCATCATGCCGCGCACCGCGTAGTCGCCGAGCTCGGTCAGGCCGCGGGTGTTGCACTGCGCGTCCGCCGCGTACGCCGGGACCGCCACACCCTGCGGGAGCTGCTTCTCAGCCGAGGGCGCCGCCGCGAGGCCGATGGGGTTGTCGTGCTGCGGGCCCCGGCACTTCTCGGTCTGCCAGAAGGTGCCCGTCGACAGGAACTGGCCCACGTTGATCGCCGTGCCGAGGGCGCCCTGGTCGAAGCGGACCCCGCACAGGGCGTTGTCGAACTTGTGGCACAGGAACATGCTGCGCACGCCCAGCTGGTACAGCTCGTCCAGGCCGCGGTCGATGTCCTGCTTGCTGCACTGGGCGATGTCGAGGATCTGCTTGCAGCCGAACGGTTCGGAGGTCTCGACGCCGAGCACCACGGCGAGCTTGCCCTGCTTGATGACCTCGCGGGCCTGCGCGGAGTCGGTGACGATCCGGAACCAGCCCTTGCCCTGGCCGCCGTACATCTTGTCGATGTAGGCCTGCATGTCGTACGTCTTCTGCGCCTCGAGGCGGATGGCGGTCATCTCGTCGCAGCCGCGGTCCTTGAAGAAGTAGACCGAGCAGATCACGCCGTTGGTCACGAGGTCGTTGACGAGGACCCGCTGGCCGCCGCGCCAGGCCCGTTCGACCCAGGCGTAGTAGTTCTGCTGGTGGGTCAGCGAGTCGTGCGCGGGCCAGTCCTTGAAGGTCGGCCAGCCGTTCGGGTCGTGCTTGCCGTCGCCGCCCTTGGTGATGAAGTCGAAGATCGCGAGGGAGCCGTCGGGGTAGTGCTCGGGACAGTCCTTGAGCGCGTCGGCGATCCCCTGCTCGGAGAACGGCTTGCCGCAGATGAGCCGGCCGCCGAAGCCCTCGTTGGACATCAGGTGGTCGTGCGCGTCGACGAAGCCGCGGACCCGGCCCTGGGCGTCGGTCCCCTTGAAGGGCTCGCCCGTGACGTTGATCTCGGAGTCGGGCGCGGGCCGCGCGACCGGGTTCCACCAGCCAGGGTCGGCCGAGGAGCTCGCCGCGGGGCCGAGCACCATGGCCACCACGGCGAGGAGCAACGAGAGCACCGCGAGGGGCCGATGCCGGTGGTACGGGTGTCCAGTCATCGTCATCACTCACGTCTTCGGTCGGTGAACGGGGCCCTGAATTGTCATGGCCCGCGCAAGGTGTGGACGAAACGATCGCTACTGCTGCTCACAGAGTCAAGAGTCCGGGACAGTTGACCTGATGATTCGTCAGAATGCGGCGCCCGGAACGGGATGGGGAACAATGTCTCAGCATTCAAAACAATTCGTCTCACATTCCGGCTGTGTGGTTAGGGTGACGGCATGAACGAGCAGCGGATACCCCGCAGTTGGCTGATGCTCGCCCTGGGCACGAGCGGCCAGGCCGCCAGCACCACGGCGCTCTACGGCCTGGCCTACCTGGTCCCCGCGTTCCAGCGGGAACTCGGGCTCTCGCTGGCCGGCGCCGGTCTCCTCGTCTCCTGCCCGATCTTCGGGATCCTGCTCGGACTGATCGGCTGGGGGGTGGTCGCCGACCGGTACGGGGAGCGGCTGGCGCTGTCCGCCGGACTGCTGATCGCCGCCGCGGTGACGGCCGTGGCGGCGACCGTGCACGGCACGTGGACGCTGGGGGCGCTGCTGATCCTGGTCGGCGCCGCGGGCTCCTCCGTCAACTCGGCCTCGGGGCGGCTGGTCATCGGCTGGTTCCCGCCCGACCGCCGGGGCATCGCGATGGGGGTCCGGCAGGCCTCCCAGCCGCTGGGCACCGCGGTGGCCGCGGCCGCCCTGCCACCGCTCGCCCACCACTTCGGCCTCTCCGCGGCCTTCGGATTCTGCGCCGCGCTGTGCGGGGCCGCGGGCGCCGCGATCGCCCTGTGTGCCGTCGATCCGCCGCGCCCCCGGCGAGCGGCGGGTGTACCGGCTACCCCGGCGCCGTACAAGGGCGGCTACCTGTGGCGGCTGCACGGTGCCGCCGCGGTGCTGTGCGTGCCGCAGTTCGTGGTGACGGGATTCGCCCTGATCTTCCTGACCGAGGTGCGCGGCTGGTCCGCCGCCACCGCCGGCGGGGTGCTGGCCGTCGCCAACCTGGCCGGCGCGGGGGTACGGCTGCTCGCCGGCTGGTGGTCCGACACGGTGGCGAGCCGGATCCGCCCGATGCGGCTGCTCGCCCTGGCCACCACGGCCGACCTGGTCCTGCTGGCCGCCGGAGCCGCATGGGACTCCGCGGTCGGCACGGCGGCCCTGCTGCTGGCCTCGGGCCTGACGGTCAGCACCAACGGACTGCACAACACCGCGGTCGCCGAGTACGCCGGTCCCGACTGGGCGGGCCGCGCCCTGGGGGTGCACGGGATGGGCCAGCACGCCGCGGTGGTCCTCGTCCCGCCGCTGGCCGGTGCGCTGATCGCCGGACAGGGCTACCCCCTGGTGTTCGCCCTGGCGGCCGTCTTCCCGGTCCTGGCGGCCGTACTGCTGCCGGCGGGGGACAGGGCGGCGTACTGGCCGGCGCCGGCGCCGACGCCGGCGCCGGACGGCGGGCGCGTCGCCCCGGAGCCGCCTACCGTCGAGGTATGAGCGGGATCGTCGTGGTCTACGAGGTCGATCAGCCGGACCTGTCCGTCCGGCGCGTGCACGCCGCGCCTGCCGCCCCGGGAACGACCTCGGTCCCCGGGCCGAGGACCTTCTGCGGCAGGGACACGTTCGCCATGGAAACGGCCCCGTGGACGCCGTCGGCGGATCCCGGCGCCACGTGGTACCCCCCGCAGCACGCGGACCTGATGTGCGCCGCGTGCGACGACGCGGCCTCGTAGGAAGGTCCCACCATGCCCATCGCCACCGTGAACCCCACGACCGGACAGACCCTGCGTACCTTCGACCCGCTCGACGCACCGGGCATCGAACGGTTCCTCGCGGCCGCCGCCGCGGCGGCGGCCACGTACCGTCACACCTCCTTCGCGGAGCGCGGCGAGCTCCTGACCAGGGCGGCCGCGCTCCTGGAGGCGGAGACGGACGACATCGCGCGGACCATGACCACGGAGATGGGCAAGCCGCTGGCGGCGGCCCGCGCCGAGGCCGCCAAATGCGCGAAGGCCATGCGCTGGTACGCCGCCCGGGCCGAGTCCCTCCTCGCCGACGAGCACCCCGACGCCACCGACGTGCGCGACGCCGGAGCGGCGGCCGTCCGGGTGGCCTACCGGCCCCTCGGGGTGATCCTCGCCGTCATGCCGTGGAACTTCCCCCTGTGGCAGGTCGTACGGTTCGCCGCGCCCGCCCTCATGGCCGGCAACGTGGGCCTGCTCAAGCACGCCTCGAACGTCCCCCAGACCGCGCTCTACCTCGGCGAGCTCTTCCACCGCGCCGGGTTCCCCCGCGGCTGCTTCCAGACCCTGCTCATCGGCGCGGCGGCCGTGGAGGGCGTGCTGCGCGACCCGAGGGTGGCCGCGGCCACCCTGACGGGCAGCGAGCCCGCCGGGCGCGCGGTCGCGTCCGTCGCCGGGGACGAGGTCAAGAAGACGGTCATGGAGCTCGGCGGCAGCGACCCGTTCGTCGTGATGCCCTCGGCCGACATCGACCGGGCCGCCCGCACCGCGGTGACCGCCCGCGTGCAGAACAACGGGCAGTCCTGCATCGCCGCCAAGCGCTTCATCGTCCACACCGACGTCCACGACGAGTTCGCCGAGCGCTTCACGGCCGGGATGCGGGCGCTCACGGTGGGTGATCCGATGGAGGCGTCCACCGACGTCGGCCCGCTGGCCACCGAGACCGGCCGGGGCGACCTGGAGCAGCTGGTGGACGACGCCGTGGGGCACGGCGCGACGGTCCTGTGCGGCGGCCGGCGCCCGCCCCGGTTCCCGAACGGCTGGTTCTACGAACCGACGGTGCTGACCGGCCTCACCCCCGCCATGCGCATCGACCAGGAGGAGGCGTTCGGGCCCGTCGCCACCCTCTACCGGGTGGGGAGCCTGGACGAGGCCGTCGAGCGGGCCAACAACACCCCCTTCGGGCTCAGCTCCAACCTCTGGACCCGCAGCGAGGAGGACGTCGAGCAGGCCGCGCGCGACCTGGAGGCGGGCGGCGTCTTCGTCAACGGCATGACCGCCTCGCATCCCGCCCTGCCCTTCGGCGGCGTCAAGCGGTCCGGGTACGGGCGCGAGCTGTCCGGCCACGGAATCCGGGAGTTCTGCAACATCACCACGGTCTGGCAGGCGGCGGACGAGGACTGAGCCCGCAGGAGTGCGGCGCCGTGGGGCGGGCAGGCGCCCGGCATGAACCGCGCCGCGCTGTTCGACGTCGACGGAACCCTCGCCGACACCAATCACCTGCACGTCACGTGCTGGTGGGAGGCGCTGCGGCAGGCCGGCCACGACGTCGCGATGCACGACATCCACCGGGCGATCGGTCTGCCGGGCGAGGACCTGCTCGCGCACCTGCTCGGCGAGGACCGTGACGTGAGCGCGGACGAGGCGGTCAGTGCCGCGCACGACACCCTCTACGGCACCTACTTCGACCGGCTGCCCCGCCTGGACTCGGCGGACGAGCTCCTGCGCGCGCTGGACGGCCGTGGCTGGCGGGTGGTGCTGGTGACCTCCGCGAAGGACAGCGAGCTGGAGGCGCTCCGACGGGCCATCGGAGCCGACGACGCCATCGCCGCGACGGCGACCTCCGACGACGTGAGCGAGGGCAAGCCGGCACCCGACCCGGTGCGGCACGCCCTCCGCCTCGTGGACGCGCCCGCGCGGGGCGCCGTACTCGTCGGCGACACGGTGTGGGACATGAAGGCCGGCACCCGGGCCGGGGTCTCCTGCGTGGGGCTGCTCTGCGGCGGCATCCCACGGCACGATCTCGAGGAGGCCGGGGCCCGGGCCGTCTACCGTCACCCGGCCGATCTCCTCGCCCACCTCGGAAGCAGCCCGTTCGCGCACGTCGGCGCCTGAGCGGCGGCTGCCGGGGCGTCGGTCGGCCCCGGCGGGTGATCACGGCGGGTGATCACGGTTCGAAGCGGTATCCCATGCCGGGTTCGGTGATCAGGTACCGGGGGTGGGAGGGGTCCGCTTCGAGTTTGCGCCGCAGCTGGGCCATGTACACGCGCAGGTAGTTGGTGTTCTCGCCATACGTGGGGCCCCAGACCTCCAGCAGCAGCCGGCCCTGGGTGATCAGGCGGCCCGGATGGCTGATGAGGATCTCCAGCAGGTGCCACTCGGTCGGGGTGAGCCGTACGGTGCGCTCGCCCCGCCGCGCCTTCTTCGCCACCAGATCGATGGTGAACTCGTCGGTCGTCACCTGTGCCACCTTGTCGGCGGCGGATGCCCCCGGGGCCTCCTGGCGGCGGGTGGCCGCGCGCAGGCGGGCGAGGAGCTCGTCCATGCTGAACGGTTTCGTCACGTAGTCGTCCGCGCCCGCGTCCAGTGCGCGGATCTTCTCGGCCGAGGTGTGACGGGCGGAGAGCACCAGGATGGGGACGCGGCTCCAGCCCCGGACCCCCTTGATCACCTCGATGCCGTCCATGTCGGGCAGCCCCAGATCCAGGACGATGACGTCCGGATTACGGGCGGCCGCGAGCCGGAGGGCGGAGCCGCCGTCGGACGCTTCCTCGACGTCGAACTTGCGCGCCTGGAGGTTGATCTTCAGGGCGCGGACGAGCTGAGGGTCGTCTTCCACGACCAGCACCCGGGTCATCGGTGGGCACCCTTCCTTCCCTTGTGGGGCAGGGTGCGGAGCCGGCGCCCGGCCGGCTCCGCACCCGCCCGGAACATCAGCTCTCGGTCAGTGCCTTGAGCGCGGTGTTGAGTTCGAGGACGTTGACGCGGGGTTCGCCCATGAAGCCGAGGGTGCGGCCGGTGGTGTGGTCGGCGACGAGCTTCTCGACCCGCTTGACGTCGAGCGCGTTCTGTTCGGCGACCCGGTGGATCTGCAGCTCGGCGTAGGCGGGGGAGATGTCCGGGTCCAGGCCCGAGCCGGAGGAGGCGACGGCGTCGGCCGGTACGTCCTCGGGCTTGACCTGGTAGGAGGCGGTGGAGTTGTCCGCGATGACCGCTTCCTTGGCGGCGGCGACCTGGGCGCAGAGGGTGCCTTCCCCGGCGTCCTCGGTGCACTGGCCGCCCACGGCGCCGTTGTCGGCGGAGCGGTTGGTGGCGCCGGAGAGGAGCAGCGAGTACTGCGTGTTGACGCTGTTGGAGCCGAGGCCGTTGGACGGGCGCGGCTGGAACCACTTGAGGTCCGGCTTCGCGGCTTCTTCCGGGTCGTCGCCCGCAGTCGAATCAGAAGGGGCCTGCTCGGGCAGGTTGTAGGTCTGCCCGATGAGGGAGGAGCCGACGACCCGGCCGCTCTTGTCCTTGATCTCGGAGCCGTTGGCCTTGTCGTTGAACAGGGCCTGGGCGATGCCGGTGACGGCAAGGGGGTAGAGGACCCCGCAGATCACGGTCAGGACGAGCAGGGCTCGCAGGCCGGCCCCGATCAACCGCGCTGTGTTTCCTACAGAGTTGTTCATGGGAGTCAGCACGTTCCTAATTCAGGCGAGCCCGGGGATGAGGGAGATGAGCATGTCGATGAGCTTGATGCCGATGAAGGGGGCGATGAGGCCGCCCAGGCCGTAGAGGCCGAGGTTGCGGCGGAGCATCTTGTCGGCGCTGGTGGGCCGGTACCGGACGCCCTTGAGGGCGAGCGGGACCAGCGCGATGATGATGAGCGCGTTGAAGACGACGGCGGAGAGGATCGCCGACTCGGGGGAGGCCAGGCCCATGATGTTGAGCTTGTCCAGGCCGGGGTAGACCACCGCGAACATGGCGGGGATGATCGCGAAGTACTTCGCGACGTCGTTGGCGATGGAGAAGGTCGTCAGCGCGCCCCGGGTGATCAGGAGCTGCTTGCCGATCTCGACGATCTCGATGAGCTTGGTGGGGTTGGAGTCCAGGTCCACCATGTTCCCGGCCTCCTTGGCGGCCGAGGTACCGGTGTTCATCGCGACACCGACGTCCGCCTGCGCGAGGGCCGGGGCGTCATTGGTGCCGTCGCCGGTCATTGCGACGAGCTTGCCGCCCGCCTGCTCCCGCTTGATGAGGGCCATCTTGTCCTCGGGGGTGGCTTCCGCGAGGAAGTCGTCGACCCCCGCTTCCTCGGCGATGGCCTTGGCGGTGAGCGGGTTGTCACCCGTGATCATGACGGTCTTGATGCCCATGCGGCGCAGCTCGTCGAACCGCTCGCGCATGCCCTCCTTGACGACGTCCTTGAGGTGGATGACACCGAGGACACGGGCGCCCTTCTCGTCCTGGACGGCGACGAGGAGCGGGGTGCCGCCGGCCTCGGAGATGCGGTTGGCGAGGAGATCCGCGTCTTCGGAGACCTGACCGCCCTGCTCGCCGACCCAGGTGATGACCGAACCGGCAGCGCCCTTACGGGTCTTCGTGCCGTCCACGTCCACGCCCGACATACGGGTCTGAGCGGTGAAGGGGACCCAGCCGGCGTGGCCGAGCTCCCCCTGGTGGCGTTCGCGCAGCCCGTACTTCTCCTTCGCCAGGACGACGATGGAACGGCCCTCGGGGGTCTCGTCCGCGAGGGACGACAGCTGCGCGGCGTCCGCGAGCTCGGCCTCGGTCGTGCCCTCGACCGGGACGAACTCGGAGGCCTGGCGGTTGCCGAGGGTGATGGTGCCGGTCTTGTCGAGGAGCAGGGTCGAGACGTCACCCGCTGCTTCGACGGCGCGGCCCGACATGGCCAGGACGTTGCGCTGGACCAGGCGGTCCATGCCCGCGATGCCGATGGCGGAGAGCAGTGCGCCGATCGTGGTCGGGATCAGGCAGACCAGCAGGGCCGTGAGCACGATCATCGACTGCTCGGCGCCCGCGTAGATCGCGAACGGCTGAAGGGTGACCACGGCCAGCAGGAAGACGATCGTGAGCGACGCCAGCAGAATGTTGAGCGCGATCTCGTTGGGCGTCTTCTGCCGGGCGGCGCCCTCGACGAGGGCGATCATGCGGTCGATGAAGGTCTCGCCCGGCTTCGTCGTGATCTTGACGACGATCCGGTCGGAGAGCACCTTCGTACCGCCGGTGACCGCGGACCGGTCGCCGCCGGACTCGCGGATGACCGGGGCGGACTCCCCGGTGATGGCGGACTCGTCGACGGAGGCGACGCCGTCGACGACGTCACCGTCGCCGGGGATGACGTCCCCGGCCTCGCACACGACGAGGTCGCCGATCCGCAGATCCGTGCCGGGCACTTGCTCCTCGCCGGTGCCGTCCTCGGTCAGGCGGCGGGCGACGGAGTCGGTCTTGGCCTTGCGCAGGGTGTCGGCCTGGGCCTTGCCGCGGCCCTCCGCGACGGCTTCCGCGAGGTTGGCGAAGATCGTGGTCAGCCACAGCCAGGCGGTGATGGCCCAGCCGAACCAGTCCGTCGGGTCCTTCAGCGCCAGTGCGGTCGTCACGGCCGAGCCGATCAGGACCACGAACATGACCGGCGACTTGATCATGGTCCGGGGGTCGAGCTTGCGGACCGCGTCCGGGAAGGACTTCAGCAGCTGCTTCGGGTCGAAGAGGCCGCCGCCCACGCGTCCGGAGGCCGGCTCGTGGCCGGTGGGCACGTCCTGGTGCGGAGCCCTGGTGGGTGTGGCGGTGCTCATGATGCGAGCCCTTCGGCGAGCGGACCCAGCGCCAGGGCCGGGAAGTAGGTCAGACCGGTGATGATGAGGATCGTGCCGACGAGCAGGCCCGCGTAGAGCGGCTTGTCGGTGCGCAGGGTGCCTGCCGTGGCGGGGACCGGCTTCTGCTCGGCGAGCGAGCCCGCCAGCGCCAGCACGAACACCATGGGCAGGAAGCGGCCCAGCAGCATCGCGATGCCGATGGTGCTGTTGAACCACTGGGTGTCGGCGTTCAGGCCCGCGAAGGCGGAGCCGTTGTTGTTGGCGCCGGAGGTGTAGGCGTAGAGGATCTCCGAGAAGCCGTGCGCGCCGGTGTTGGCCATGGAGTTGGCCGGGGTGGGCAGGGCCATCGCGGCGGCAGTGAAGCAGAGCACCAGGGCCGGGGTGATGAGGATGTAGCAGGCGGCCAGCTTGATCTCGCGGGTGCCGATCTTCTTGCCGAGGTACTCGGGGGTGCGGCCGACCATCAGACCGGCGATGAACACCGCGATGATCGCCATGATCAGCATGCCGTAGAGGCCCGAGCCGACACCGCCGGGCGCGATCTCGCCGAGCTGCATGCCGAGCAGCTGGATGCCGCCGCCCAGTCCCGTGTAGGAGGAGTGGAAGGAGTTGACCGCGCCGGTGGAGGTGAGCGTGGTCGCGACCGAGAAGATCGCCGAGGCGCCGATGCCGAAGCGGTTCTCCTTGCCCTCCATCGCCCCGCCGGCCAGCTCGAGTGCCGGGCCGTGGTGGGCGAACTCGGTCCACATCATCAGGCCGGTGAAGGCGATCCAGATGATGCCCATCGTGGCGAGGATCGCGTAGCCCTGGCGCAGGTTTCCGACCATGCGGCCGAAGGTGCGGGTCAGCGCGAGCGGGATGACCAGGATCAGGAAGATCTCGAACAGGTTCGAGAAGGGCGTCGGGTTCTCGAAGGGGTGGGCGGAGTTGGCGTTGAAGTAGCCGCCGCCGTTCGTACCGAGCTCCTTGATGACCTCCTGCGAGGCGACGGCCCCGCCGTTCCACTGCTGGGTGCCTCCGAGGAACTGGCCGACCTCGTGGATGCCGGCGAAGTTCTGGACGACCCCGCAGGCGACCAGGACGATCGCGCCGATCACCGCGATGGGCAGCAGGATGCGGACGGTGCCGCGGACCAGGTCGGACCAGAAGTTGCCGAGCTCACCGGTACGGGTGGGGGTCCCCCCTGCTCGAAGAGCTCGGGGGAGTGCGAAGCCCCGTACGAGGGCCACCGCGACGGCCATGCCGACGGCGGCGGAGACGAAGTTCTGCACCGCGAGACCGCCGGTCTGCACGACGTGGCCCATGGCCTGCTCGCCGGCGTAGGACTGCCAGTTGGTGTTGGCGACGAAGGAGGCGGCGGTGTTGAAGGCCTGGTCGGGGTCGATCGACACGAAGCCGAGGGAGCCGGGCAGGCTGCCCTGGAGGCGCTGCAGGACGTAGAGGAACAGGACGCTCACGGCGGAGAAGGCCAGGACGGCGCGCAGGTAGGCGGGCCAGCGCATCTCGGCCGACGGGTTGGCGCCGATGGCCTTGTAGATCCACTTCTCCGGCTTGTAGTGCTTCTCGGAGGAGTAGACGCGGGCCATGTAGTCGCCCAGCGGACGGTAGGCCAGCGCGAGCGCGGCGATCAGCGCGAGCAGCTGGAGCACGCCAGCGGTTACGGGGCTCATATCAGTGCTCAGAACCTCTCCGGGTACACAAGGGCGAGGACGAGGTATCCGAGCAGGGAGACGGCCACGACGAGGCCGACGACGTTTTCGGCGGTCACAGCTTGGTCACCCCCCGGGCGATGAGAGCCACCAGCGCGAACACCGCGACCGTGGTGACGACGAAGGCCAGATCGGCCATCGCGAGCTCCTGAGTGAAGAGGGAAGAATCGAATCGGCCAGGTGGCTGGCCGATATCGAGATAACCGTGTCTTCACCCCGGCGTTAAGCCACTTTGACGGGCTCCATACGGGGGCACGGGCGCTCTTGACGCCCCCCTGACGCCGGAGCCGCCCGACGGCCTGAAATAGACTGTTTCGGTGACCGAGACTCCTTTGCCTCCCTGCCCCGAATGCGCCAGCGCCTACGCGTACGAAATGGGTGTGCTCCTCGTCTGCCCCGAGTGCGGACACGAGTGGTCCCCCGCCTCCGCCGAGGCCGGCGGCGGCGCCTCCGAGGAGCGGGTCGTCAAGGACGCGGTCGGCAACGTACTGACTGATGGCGACACCGTGACGGTCGTCAAGGGTCTGAAGGTCAAGGGCAGCACGTCCGGCATCAAGGCGGGCACCAAGGTGCGCAACATCCGCCTCGTCGACGGTGTCGACGGTCACGACATCGACTGCAAGATCGAGGGGTTCGGCCCCATGCAGCTGAAGTCCAGCGTGGTCCGGAAGGGCTGATCGTCACCGCCGGACGGCCGACCTGCGCCGCAGGTCCTCGGCGGCCCGGGTGGCGGCGCGTCCTTCCCGGCGGTGGCCGTTCCCGCTGAGGCGGTGGCCGAGCCACGCCAGGCTCTCCGCGAGGGCGGCGACGTCGTTGCCGGGGTGGATCAAGGCCAGGTCCTCCAGCAGGTCCACGGCTTCCGTGGTGGGCGCGAGCACCTCGTCGTCGTACCCGGCCCGGGCCAGCCGGAGGCCGAGGTTGGACAGACCGTGGATCAGCCCGGACAGGTGGTCGCCCTCCGGCTCGGCCGACCGTAGCCGGCGGTACAGGTCCACCGCCTCCCGCGCGACGGCGAGCGATTCCTCGTGACGGTCGGCGTCGGTGAGCCGGACGCCGAGGTTGTTCAGCGCCCGGGCCAGCTCCGGCAGTCGGTTGGTGGGGTCCTCCCGGGCGAGTTCCCGGTGGAGGCGGATGGACTCCTCGGCCGGAACGAGCGCGTCGTGGTGGCGGCCGAGCACCGAAAGCCGGCTGCCGAGGCTGTCGAGCGCGTCCGCCATGAGCGGGCGCACCAGGTGGGGCGCTGCCTCGACGGTGCGCCGGCACAGGTGCACCGCCTCGTCCACGGCGGCCAGGGCCTCGGCGCGGTGACCGCTCCACGCCTCGGCCAGACCCAGGTTGTGCAAGGAGCGCGCCAGCGCGATCGACATGCCCGGCGTGACTTCGGCGGCCCGGCGGCACAGGTCGACGGCGTCGCGGAGCATGCCGACGGCCAGGTCGAGACTGCCGGCCGAGGCCAGGCGCAGGCCCTGCTCGTTCAGCTTCCGGATGCGGGCCAGGACGGCCGGGTCGGGGGCATCGGAGGGACGCCGGCCGGCCGTGGACCGCGGGTGCTCGAACCGGCCGTCCTCGCCGAGGGTGATGCCGTTGCGCCGTGCCACGGCGGTCACGAAGGCGAGCAGGTGCGGGCCGGTGCGGGCGAGTCGGCGGTAGACGGCCGCGGCCTCCTCGCGGTACGGGCCGGTCTCGTCCCCGCGGCCGAGTTCGGACAGTTCATGGGTGAGGCTGACGAGGGCCACCCAGTGGTCGGCCACATCTTTGGCGAGCGGGGGCTCGGCGAGCAGGGACTGGGCGAGCGGGGAGCCGGTGTGGCGGCGGTACCGGCCGATCGCGTCGCGCAGGACGCCCGCCGCTTCCGCGTGGTGGCCCATCTCGCCGAGCTTGACGCCCAGTTCCACCAGCGACGAGGCGAGTTCGAGATCGGCTGAGCCCGGCTGCCGCGCGGCCAGGCCACGGCGCACCTCGACGCCTTCGCGCATCCGGTCGAGTGCTTCGTGGTGCTGTCCCAGTTCGGCCAGCTGGTTGCCGAGGTTGGTCAACGCCGAGGCCAGGTCGGGGAGATACCTGCCGGGATCCCGGTGCGCGAGCTCGCGGTACAGGTCGGTGGCCTCCGCGGCCAGGGCGCGGGCCTCGCCGCGGCGGCGCAGGAGGCCCAGGATCAGGGCGCGTTGGCCGAGGGTCATGGCCAGGCTCGGCAGCCAGGCCCCCCGGTCCCCGTCGGCGAGGCGCCGGGTGACCTCGACGGCCTCTGCCAGGACTTCGGCCAACTCCTGGTGCTGTTCGGGCCGTTCCATCAGCAGAGCGCCGAGCCGGTACAGGCAGAGTGCGAACCCGGAGAGGTACTCGGCGGGATCGGCACGGGCCAGTAAGCGGGACGCGTCGGCGTCCCGCCGCGCGTCGCTCAGCTCCCGCTCGGCGCCCGGTCCACCCTGATCGGTCATCTGCCCCTGCCCCTCCTCGCACGGAACGTCCCCGCTTCATCACGTCCTGGCGCCGGGGGACGGTTCCACCGGACCGGACGCGGCCCGGGAAGAGGCAGACTTGGTGCGGGGGATGCCCCTGATGCCCCGGATGCCCGAGGAGTGAGTGTGCCTGTTCCGATCATCATCGACTGCGATCCCGGCCACGACGATGCCCTGGCGATCATGCTGGCGGCGGGTGACCCCGCGGTCGACCTGCTCGCCATCACCACGGTCGCAGGCAACCAGACGCTCGCCAAGACCACCTTGAACGCGCGCCGCGTCTGCACGGTCGCGGGCATCACCGGCGTGCCCATCGCGGCCGGCTGCGACCGCCCGCTGGTGCAGCCGCTGGTGGTGGCGGACGACGTCCACGGGGAATCGGGCATGGACGGGCCGCGGTTCCCCGAACCCACCGTGGACGTGGTCCCCGAGCACGCCGTGGAACTCATCCACCGGATCCTGACCACGCACCCGGAGCCCGTCACCCTCGTGCCGACGGCGCCCCTGACCAACATCGCCCTGCTGCTGACCCGGTACCCCGACGCTGCCGCGCACATCCGCGAGATCGTCCTCATGGGCGGTTCCACCGAGCGCGGCAACCGCACTCCGGCCGCCGAGTTCAACATCCAGGCCGATCCGGAGGCCGCGGACATCGTCTTCCGCAGCGGTGTGCCGATCACCATGTGCGGCCTCAACGTGACCCACCAGGCGCTCGCCACCCCCGAGGTGCTGGCCCGCTTCGAGGGGCTCGGCACCGAGCTCGGCCGTACCTGCGCCGGACTGATGTCGTTCTTCGCCGCCACCTACCGCCGCCTGTGGGGCTTCGAGAGTCCGCCGCTGCACGACCCCGTCGCGGTCGCCCGGGTCATCGAGCCCGGACTCGTGCACTGCGTACCGGCGAGCGTGGTCGTGGAGCTGCGCGGCCAGTACACGCGGGGAGCCACGGTCGTCGACCTCCACCGTTCCCTGGACCTCCCGGTCAACGCGCAGGTCGCGGTGACCCTGGAGACCGAGCTGTTCTGGGACCGGCTGGTCGACGCCGTGGCGGCGCTGGGCTCCCGTACGTGAATCAGCCGTGAATCAGCCGGTGAAGCCGGCCGTGATGGAGGTGAACTGCCAGTCGTTCTGGGCGATGCCGGAGCAGCTCTCCTGCAGTCCGCCGCCGGGGCAGCCGCGGTCGCGGTTGACGGACCAGAAGGCGAGCCGCGCGATGTGGTGGGAGTTGGCCCAGTTGCGGATGTCGGTCCAGTTCTGAAGGGTGGTGGTCTCCTGGGTGTCGCTGATGCCGTTCATGCCGGAGATGCCGATGTGGGAGTAGGCGGTGGCGTCGTCCCAGCCGAAGGTGGCCTTGAGTTTGGTCTTGAGGCCTTCGGTGGCGCTGACCGTGCCGGCGTACATGTCGGTCGAGGCGTTGCCGAAGTCGAACGGCATGATGGTGAAGACATCGATGTCGGCGCCCAGTGCCCTGGCCTGCTCGATCAGCCGGTTGCCCCAGGAGGTCGGGCCCGTGGTGCTGGTGCCGAAGGTGAGGATGGTCTTCAGGCCGGGGTTGTTCTGCTTGACGATCTTGAGGGCGCCCAGGATGCGGTCCTGGACCACGGCGTTCTCGAACTCGTCCGTGTTCTCGATGTCGACGTCGATGGCCTTGAGGCCGTACGCGTCGATCACCTTCTGGTACGCGCCCGCCAGGGCCTCGGGGGTGGCGCAGTTGGGGCCGAGCTTATTGCCCTGCCAGCCGCCGACGGACGGGACGATGTCGCCGCCCGCGGCCCGGATCGAGCTGATGGTGCTCTGGTCGATCCCGCCGGTGAGGGCGCGCTGGCCGTCCCAGGCCGGGTTGCAGCCGCCCGAGGAGAGGATGAACGCCATGGTGAACCACTTCGCGCCGGTCGCGTTCATCACCGTGGTCGCGCTCGGCGGATTGCCCCATCCGAGGTAGAGGTACGGAGCGGCCTGCTTGAAGCCGGCCGGGGTGGTCGTGTTGTCGGTGGTGACGCTGACGCTGTTCGAGGCGGGTGAGGTGTTGCCCGCCAGGTCGCGGGCGCGGACGGTGAAGCCGTACGCGGTGTTCGCGGCGAGTCCGGTGACGGTCGCACCGGTGGTGGTGGACGTGGCCACCTTGGTGGCGCCCTGGTAGACGTCGTAGCCGGTGACGCCGACGTTGTCGGTGGAGGCCCCCCAGGCCAGCGAGACGCTGGAGGAGGTCTTGCCGGTGGAGGTGAGACTGCCCGGCGTGGTCGGGGCAACGGTGTCGGCGCCGCCGCCGGGGCCGTCCAGGCTGATGTCGTCGGCGTAGTAAGTGCCTTGTCCGTACCAGCCGTTGACGTAGATCTCGGCGCTGGTCTGGGAGGCGCCGGTGGTGAAGGAGACGGTGAGCTTCGTATAGGCGGTGGCGGAGGGCGTCCAGGTGGAGGATCCGCCCGTGACGCCGAGGTACACGTAATTGCCGCGGACCCACGCGGAGAGCGTGTAAGTGGTGTTGGGCTGGACGGCGACGGTCTGGGTGCACTTCGCGTTGTCGCTGTTGCCGGCCGCGCCGGCCAGCGCCTTGGTGCCGCCGTGGACGGGCGAGGCCACGACCGAGCCCAGGCCGCCGGTACAGGACCAGCCGGTCGGCGTACCGGCCGCCTCGAAGCCGCCGTTCGTGAGGAGGTTGGCACCGAACGCCGATCCGGGCGCGCTCAGCACGGCGGCCGCGCCGAGCAGGGTGGCGCCCAGACCGCAGGCCAGGCGAGTGCGAGTACGACTATGGGAACGGGTGCGCGTGCTGCTGCGGGTGCGCAAGGGAGTGCCTCCGGGAGGTGAGGGGTGCGGCACGGGGAGCGTGGCCGGGAACCTATTCCTCCGGATGGACCGCCGTCAATAGGTCTGGACCAATTGGGCGGTGGGCCGGTCGCCCGGTGTTCCGGCGGCTGCGCATGACTCGTGCCGGAACACCGGACGCCGCGTCAGAGGGCGGGGCAGAGGGAGCGGGCGGGCGCCGCGGTGATCGTCGCGGTGGCGGTGAAGACGTCCTCGCCGTTCTGCCGGGCCGAGACGCGAACGGGGAGGCGGCCCGCTGCGGCCGTCCCGTCGGGGGTGGGGGTCGTCTCGATCCAGCAGGGCGAGTTGAGCTCCGCGTAGCGGAAGAACCGTATCTCCAGGTCGGTCAGGACCCCTCGCCGCGGGAAGGTGCAGCCGTACGCGGCCTGGCGGACTGCCTCCAGGAGCAGCATGCCCGGGGCGTGGTCGACGGGGTGGTCGAAGAGGATCGGGTGGTTGATGTCGGCCCGGAGCTGGGTGCGATGGGTGGAGCTCGTCGCGGAGAGGACCACGTCGTGGAAGCGGTCGCGGCCCACGCGGCGGGGCGTCAGCGGCGGCGGGAGCGGGATGATGCGGGCGGCCACCTGGTCGAGGTCCGCGTTGCTGCCGCGCAGGCGCTGGTAGACGGCCGGCGGCTGGTTGGTGAAGCGGGCCTCGGCGGTGCCCAGGAACGCCCCGTCGCGCGTGGCCGTGACGTGCATCGTGAGCCCGGCCAGTCTTCGGCCCCGGCGCGTGACGCCCGAGCAGCTGATCCGCAGCACGATGTCGGCCGGCGTCGAACCGACCGCCAGGGCCTCTGCGTTCATCGAGTAGGAGAACGTGTCCCAGATCTGCCGGTGCCCGAAGGGGACGTCGTACGCGACGTGGCTCAGGAGCGGGATGGCCTGGCGGACCGATTCGGCGAGGAGGAGGGGATCGTGATGGCCGCTCGCGTCCGGCGAGTAGAAGCTGTGGGCGCGCGGCCACTGGGCGGTGATGACGTACTCGTCGGGCGCGACGGCACGCCAGCCCGTGAGCAGGACTTCGGAGTGAGCGCTCTTGTGCACGTACTCCCTCGGTAACGCGCTGCTGAGTGCGGTGACGGGCGAGGCGGAGTGGTCAGCTGACACAGTCATGGTTGAGCCCCCCTTGAAACGTCGGACATGAGCTGGTGCTGTGCGGCGGTGGGTTCTAAAATAAAGGATGTTCGTTTTTTTTGTCGAGGAAGTTAGGTACCCCGATGTCGGACCGTAAGCGGCAACGCGCGCCTCAGCTAAGGGCAGTTCAGACCAGAGCGGCCATCCTGCGCGCGGCGGCGGAGGTCTTCGACGAGTTCGGTTTCAGCGGAGCCAGTATCAGCAAGATCATGAAGCGGGCGGACGTCACGCAGGGCGGGATGTACTTCCACTTCGGCTCGAAGGAGGAGCTCGCCTACGCCGTGATGGTCGGGCAGGGCGACGGCCTGGAGTTTCCCGAGGGGGAGGACGGGCTACAGCACCTGGTGGACATCACGCTCTACCTGGCCGAGCAGCTCCAGCACAATCCGGTGCTCCGGGCCGGCGTACGACTGGCGGTGGAGCAGGGGGAGTTCGGCCTGCGCGATGACGTCGCGTACCAGGCCTGGGTCCTCGAGTTCCGCCAGCAGCTGCGCTTCGCGCGGGCCAAGGGGGAGCTCCAGCCGGACATCGACGACCACGAGCTGGCGTGGGTCCTGGTCAGCTCCTTCACCGGGGCGCAGCTCTTCTCCCAGGCGTCCACCGGACGGGCCGACCTGCCGCAGCGGATCGCCTCGCTGTGGCGCTACCTGCTGCCCGCCGTCGCCACGGACGACACCCGCGCGAACGTGCGCCTGACCTTGCGGCCGGCGCAGCCGTCGCAGCCGGCGGAACCGGAGCAACTGGTGTGAGCGCGCCTCACGTCGTCGTCACCGGGGCGACGGGCTTCGTGGGGTCGGCGGTGCTGCGCCGGCTGGCCGCGCAGGCGCCGCAGGCGGTGGTGCGCGCGGTGTCCCGTACGCCTCCGGCCACGGCGCACGGGGTGCGCTGGGTCGACGCGGATCTGGCCGCCGCGGAGTCCCTGCGCGGGGTGTGCGACGGCGCGGACGTCCTGCTGTCGCTGGCCTCCTACATCGGACCGGACGCCGAACGGTGCGCCGCGGTCAACTCCGCCGGGACCGAAGCCCTGGTGGCCGAGGCGAGGCGGGCGGGCGTGGGGCGCATCGTCCAGCTGTCGACTTGCGCGGTCTACGGGCCGGGGCCGCATCGCGGACAGGACGTCGGCGAGCTGACACCCGCCCCGGTATCGCCGGCCAGCCGCAGCCGGCTGGCGGGCGAGGAACCGGTGCTCGAGGCGGGGGGACTCGTCCTGCGCGCGGGGCTGGTGCTGGGGACGGGCGACCGGTGGGTCATACCGGCTCTCGTCGACGCCTTCCGGCGGGTACCGGCCGGGTGGGGCGGAGGCGAGGGGCTGGCCTCGTTCGTCGACGTCGACGACCTGGCGCGGCTCATCGTGGCATTCGCGCTCGGCGGCGGCAGTGGCGGCGGCAGTGGCAGTGGCGACGCGGCCAGGGCCTCGGGCGTCCTGCACGCCCACCATCCGGAGCCGGTGCGCAACCGGGACCTCATGACCGCCCTCGCCGGCCACCGGGTGCTGCCGCAGCGCCCCGCCGGCGACTGGCCGTGGCCCACGTGCCTGGACGCCCTGGCCGGGACCCCGGGTTGGGTGAGCGAGCGCCAGTTCACGCTGCTGGCCCGGGACCACTGGTACCGCGCCGACGAGGCATGGCGGCTCGCGGGGATCGCACCGGGGCCCGGACCGCTGGCGCGGCTCGGCCGGGCGGCGCAGTGGTACGGGGAGAGGGGCGGGCTCGTCCCGGGGTGACGGCGATCTGCCAAAGCCTCAGCGGGATGGGGGCGGGCGGGCCCTGGCGGGGAGGGCGGCGGGTAGCGTCCGGAACACCGACGGTCACCCCCTGAAGGAGTGGAAATGCCCGACCTTTCGAACATCGTCAAGGCGTATGACGTGCGTGGTGTCGTGCCGGACGAGTGGGACGAGTCGTTGGCGGAGCTGTTCGGTGCCGCGTTCGTCGAGGTGGCGGGTGCTTCGGCGATCGTGATCGGTCATGACATGCGGCCGTCGTCGCCGGGTCTGTCGGCTGCTTTCGCGCGTGGTGCGGCTGCCCGGGGTGTGGACGTGACGCTGATCGGTCTGTGCTCGACGGACCAGCTGTACTACGCGTCGGGGTCGATGAATCTGCCGGGTGCGATGTTCACGGCCTCGCACAATCCGGCCAAGTACAACGGCATCAAGCTGTGCCGGGCGGGTGCGGCTCCGGTGGGTCAGGACACGGGTCTGTCGCAGATCCGTGAGCTGGTGGAGAAGTGGTCCGATGAGGGCGCCCCGGAGATCGCGGCGGGCACGGTCGCGGGCACGGTCACCGAGCGGGACTCGCTGGCCGGTTACGCGGCGCATCTGCGCGCTCTGGTGGACCTGACGGTGATCCGTCCGCTGAAGGTGGTCGTGGACGCGGGCAACGGCATGGGCGGCCACACCGTCCCCACCGTGTTCGAGGGCCTGCCGCTGGACCTGGTCCCGATGTACTTCGAGCTGGACGGCACGTTCCCCAACCACGAGGCGAACCCGCTGGATCCGAAGAACATCGTGGACCTGCAGGCCCGTGTGCTGGCGGAGGGCGCGGACCTGGGCATCGCGTTCGACGGGGACGCGGACCGCTGCTTCATCGTGGACGAGCGCGGCCAGGGCGTCTCCCCGTCGGCGATCACGGCGCTGGTGGCGGCGCGTGAGCTGGCCCGCAACGGCGGCACGGGCACGGTGATCCACAACCTGATCACCTCCTGGTCGGTGCCGGAGGTGGTCCGGGAGAACGGCGGCACCCCGGTCCGTACCCGGGTGGGGCATTCCTTCATCAAGGAGGAGATGGCGAAGACGGGTGCGATCTTCGGTGGTGAGCACTCGGCGCACTACTACTTCAAGGATTTCTGGAACGCGGACACCGGGATGCTGGCCGCGCTGCACGTGCTGGCGGCCCTGGGCGGCCAGGACGGTCCGCTGTCGGCTCTGGTGGCTTCCTATGACCGTTACGCGGGCTCGGGGGAGATCAATTCGACGGTCGCGGACCAGGCGGGCCGGCTGGCGGCGGTCAAGGCCGTCTACGGCGGCCGTGAGGACGTCACGGTGGACGAGCTGGACGGCCTGACCGCCACCGGTGCGGACTGGTGGTTCAACGTCCGTGCCTCCAACACCGAACCGCTGCTGCGGTTGAACGTGGAGGCCCGCGACGAGGCCACCCTGGCCAAGGTCCGCGACGAAATCCTCGCGCTGATCCGCGCCTGACGATCCGCGCCTGACTTCGCACGCGGCGGGGCTGCGAGCAGCCCCGCCGCACCCGGACACGTCCGGCTCGTTCAGGCGGACCGGCGTACATCGAGCGGCGGTGCGTACTCCTGCCGCTCCCGCAGGGCCACCGGAACGGCCTTGTACGCGAACGCGGCGGACATCAGCGTCATGTGGTGGTGCCAGCCAGGGAAGGACCGGCCTTCGAAGTCGAGGAGGCCGAACTCGTCCGCCAGCGTGCCGAGGGCCGCGGCGGACCGGGCCGACTCCCGGGCGAGGAACAGCAGGTCGTCCATCCGGTGGCGGCTCATGTTGGTGAGCCAGACCGGACCGCCCCGCAGACCGGGTCCCGGGCGCCTTTCGCCGAACAGACGGTAGGTCTGCTGCGCCCCCGGGCCCCCCGTTTCCCCGCCCGGCACCCGGACCAGACCCGAGTGGATGCGCAGCCGCTGCGGTGGCGCGCCGGGGCCGGTGTGCAGCGCGGCGTACGGATGGCTGGTGTTCCCCAGACGAGCGAAGTCGCCCGCGGTGGTCGCGTGCACAGCCGTCCGTACGGGCATCCGTACCGGCGTCCGGGCCTGCGTCCGCACCGGAGCCCGGGAAGGACTCCGGGCTGGCTCGGCCCCGTGCGTCAGCCCGGCGGCGCTGACCGGAAGGGTCGGCGGGACGGACACCAGGAAGTCGTGGCCTCGTCGGCCGAGCATCCCGATCAGCGTGGCGGCGCCGTTCAGGCGGCTGAAGTCGGCGATCACGGGGGCGCGCACCGACGAGGTGCGGGCTGCGATCGAGTCGATGAGCTCGAGGACGAGGGATTCCGGGGTCTGGTGCGCGACCTCCGGTGAGATGCGTGCCCGGCGGCGCATCGCGGGATCCGCCGACCAGGTCTCGGGAAGCAGCAGCCGCCAGTCGACGGGCGCGCTCATGCCGCCCAGGGACAGGAAGAGGCCGAAGCCGTACTGGCAGTTGACGATGCGTCCGGCGGCGGGGTCGAAGCGGCGGTGCACGCCGACCGAGTGCTCGCCGCGCTTGGGGAAGGCCACCTGCCCGATCGTCCAGGCGTGCACCGTGTGTCGTTCCTCCACCCAGCGGAGCAGTTCGGTGCGCGCCGGATCCCAGTCCCAGGGGCTCGCGTTGATGAACTGCTGCAAGGACTGGGAGGCGGTGGGGGACTCCGTCACGGACGCGGCGAGCCTCCGTACGGACTTCTTGCCCGGGGTGGTCAGCAGTCCCTGCAGGTAGACCCGGGCCCAGCGGCGCTGGTCGGCTCTCGGTAAGTGGCCGAAGAGGCGTTCGGTGAACTCGTCCAGGGCGCTGTCCCCGGCAACCAGAGCTCTGCTCCTCGTGTGTGCCGTCATCTGTCTCCCCCTTCGCTGCGGACGCCGGCGTGCGTCGTAGGTACCATCAGAATACAGAACGTTCGTTTTTTTTCTAGCGTAGGAGTGGCGCCCTCCCCGCGACTTGGGCACGTTGGTAGCCGGGGTACGTCGTGAGGACGGCGGTGGCGGGGGTGCGGGTGCTTCTTCGTCAAGTCGGCGTTGTGCGTGGTCGGCACCCGGGGCGACGCTGGAGGTCGCCATCCCGACCTAGGACGTATTGGCGAGTCAGGAACGACCTGGATGGCAGTGATTGTGCAGTGGTAAAGCAAGAGCGCGGCGTGCGCACCCGAAATCATCTGATCTCGGTGGCCGCCGCTGAATTCGACCGCAACGGATATGACGGGACGTCATTATCCCGGCTGAGCCGCTCCGCCGGCATATCCATAGGAGCCCTCACCTTTCACTTTTCCGCGAAGGGGGAACTGGCCTCGGCCGTCGAGGATTCGGGGCGGGAGGCCACCCGCAGAGTGGTCGAGGACGTGACAGGCCGCGGTGGACCGGCGTTGGACACCGTCTCCGCGCTCGTCCTCGAACTGGGCTGTCTGATCGAGGAGGACGCGGTCGTGCGCGCCGCCGCCCGGCTCACCCAGGAGCGTGTCGGTGCAGGTCCGGCATGGTGCAGCTGCTGGTTCCCGGAGGTCAGGGAGCTGCTCGAGCAGGCCGCCGAACAAGGGCAGCTGAGCCCCGACGTCGACCCGCGCCCGGCCGCCCTGCTGACGGCCCATCTGGTGGGAGGTGTCGTCGTACGGGCGCGCCGCGGCCGGGTCGGCGGCACCGGTGCGATCGTCGCCGAGGTCAGAGAGCTGTGGCGGCTCATCCGGCGGGGCATCGCGGCGCCGGAGCCGAAACCGGAAATGCCCAAGTAGGCGGAAAACACGGAGAATTCAAGCCGATGGCGTGCGGCGCCCTCTAGCGTCAGCGGCATGAATTCCACACCTCATCGCATAACCAAGGCAGTCATCCCCGCTGCGGGACTCGGCACGCGTTTCCTCCCGCTGACCAAGGCCACCCCGAAGGAAATGCTGCCGGTGGTCGACAAGCCGGCCATCCAGTACGTGGTGGAAGAGGCGGTCGCGGCGGGGATGTCCGACATCCTCATGGTCACCGGACGCAACAAGCGGCCGCTCGAGGACCACTTCGACCGCAACTACGAGCTGGAGGAGGCCCTCCAGCGACGGGGCGATCAGGACAAGCTCGACAGCGTCTGCGCCTCCACCGAGCTCGCCGACATCCACTACGTGCGCCAGCGGGACCCCAAGGGGCTCGGCCACGCCGTCCTCTGCGCCGCCCCCCACGTCGGCCAGGAGCCGTTCGCCGTACTCCTGGCCGACGACCTGATCGACCCCCGGGACCCGCTGCTGGCCCGGATGGCCGAGGTGCGCGCCCAGCACGGCGGCAGCGTCGTCGCCCTCATGGAGGTGGATCCGGACGCGATCCACCAGTACGGCTGCGCCGCGGTGGAGGAGCGGGCGGGCGGTGCGGGCGTACGCATCACCGAACTGGTCGAGAAGCCGGAGCCCGGCACCGCGCCCAGCAACCTCGCCATCATCGGCCGCTACCTCCTCGACCCCGAGATCTTCGAGGTTCTGCGGGGTACGAGCCCCGGACGCGGCGGCGAGATCCAGCTGACGGACGCGCTGCGCGCCCTGGTCCAGGCGGGCCGTCCCGTGCGCGGAGTCGTCTTCTCGGGTCGGCGCTACGACACCGGGGACCGTGCCGAGTACCTGCGCGCGACGGTCAGGCTCGCCTGTGAACGGGCGGATCTGGGGCCCGAATTCCTTGCCTGGCTGAAGGAGTTCGTGCGCTCGGAGGAGCTCGTCGGGGTGTGAGCCGCGCGGCCCGGTGGGCGACCGGGGATCTTCCGCGGTCGCCCACCCCGGGGAACGGCTACTTCGCCAAGTTGCCCAGATCTCAACGGAGTTCGGCCGCAGGTTGGGTTACCGAACGGTAGTTACGTAATTTCTTCCCCGGGGCCGACGAGCGGACCGGCGGCCGAAGCATCGAGTGCACGAAGGGAGGTGAACTTCATGGGCAAGCCGAACGCGACCAGCGCGGCCGACACCCCCGACAGCGCCGTCGAGGTACCGGTCGGCGCGCTGCTCGCCGCGGACTCCCCGCGTGTCGTCCGCGTGGACGAGAGCCATGCACACGGCCTCGCCCAATCCGGCCGGACACTGCCGCCGCTGCTCGTGCACCGCGACACCATGCGGATCATCGACGGAACGCACCGGCTGCGGGCCGCCGTACTGCGCGGGCAGGACACGGTGGCGGTCACGTACTTCGACGGCAGCGCGGAGGACGCGTTCGTCCTCTCGGTCGAGGCCAACATCAGTCACGGGCTCCCGCTGACGCACGCGGAGCGGACGGCCGCGGCGTTACGGATACTGCGGTCCCATCCGGACTGGTCCGATCGCGGCATCGCGCAGCGGACCGGCCTGGCGGCCAAGACCGTCGGGGCACTGCGACGCCGCGCCGGTCCCGCGCCCGATCCGCCGGGCCGCGTCGGCCAGGACGGCCGCATCCGGCCGGCCGATCCCGTACGCGGGAGGGAGGCCGCGGCCCGGCTGCTGGCAGGCCGTCCCACGGCCTCCCTGCGGCAGATCGCTCGGGAGGCGGGCATCGCGCCCTCGACCGTACGGGACGTCCGGCGCCGGATCGGCGAGGGAGCGGATCCCGTGCCCGCGGTCCAGCGGCGCTCCGGCAACGCCCCCGCCCCGCCCCCGGTGCCCGCCCGGGGCCGCGGGCAGCCACTGCCCGTACTGGTCACCAGCCTGTGCAAGGACCCCCTGCTCAGGCTGAGCGAGGCGGGCAGGCTCCTGCTGCGCATGCTCGACCTCCAGGTGAGCGGATTGCGCCAGTGGGAGCGGATCGTCGCCGCGATACCCCCGTACCGCGCCGAGACGGCGGCCGCCGCGGCCGCCCAGTGCGCGCGGGACTGGCAGGAACTGTCCGAAGAACTACGGCGCCGTGCCTCGGCGCAAACCCCTGCCCCAGCCGGCTTCCCCGGCAAGTACCGGCCTTCGAGCTGAAGGCCTCCGTTGTGATGGAAAGGATGTATGGCGATGTCGGTTGTCGAGGGTGCGCGTGTTGACGCGGGTGCAGGGGAGGGGGGAGGAGCCGGGGGCCCCGCCCGCCTGGACGGGCGCCTCAAGCTGGTCCTCGTGGTGCTGCTGGTGGCGCAGTTCATGCTGGCGGTTGATTTCTCGATTTTGAACGTGGCGTTGCCGGTGATCGGTGACGGGCTCGGTTTCTCGTTGTCGAATCTGCAGTGGATCGCGACGTCGTTCGCGCTGTGTGCGGCGGGTTTCACGCTGTTGTTCGGGCGGGTCGCGGACCTGTTCGGCCGGCGCCGGCTGTTCCTGGTGGGTCTGGCCGTCCTGGGCCTGTCCTCACTGGCGGGTGGGCTCGCGACCAGCCCTGAAATGCTGCTGGTCGCCCGGGTGTTCCAGGGTCTGGCGACGGCCGCGGTCACCCCGGCGGGTCTGTCACTCCTGACGACCTCTTTCCCCGAGGGGCCGTTGCGTCAGAAGGCGCTGGGTCTCAACGGGGCGCTGATGTCGGCGGGATTCACCACCGGAGCCATCCTGGGTGGTGTCCTGACGGATCTGCTGTCGTGGCGGTGGGCGTTCTTCATCAACGTCCCGGTTGCGCTCGCGGTGCTGCTGATCGCTCCTGCGGTGATCAAGGAGTCTCGTCCGTCGGTGCGTCCGAAGCTGGATCTGCCGGGTGCCACGGCGGTGACGCTGGGTCTGCTCGCGTTGATCTACGGTCTGACGCAGGCGGGTGAGCACGGTTGGGGTTCGGGTCCGGCGCTGGCGTGGCTGGCGGCGGGTGTGGTCCTGCTGATCGTGTTCTATGCGATCGAGTCGAAGACGACGAGTCCGCTGGTGCCGGTGTCGGTGCTGAAGAAGCGAACCGTCGCCTGGGGCAATATCGCGGGTCTGATCGCGTTCCTGACGGAGACCAGTCTCGTCTTCCTGATGACGCTCTACCTTCAGGAGGTGCTGGACTTCTCGCCGCTGGCGGCGGGTCTGTCGTTCGGTGTGCTGGGTATCGGCACGGTGATCGGTGGATCAATCGCTCCTCGGGTGATCGCGGCGACGAACACCCGGACCACGCTGGTGGCGGGTGGTGTGCTGCAGGCGGTCGCGACGCTGAGTCTGATCGCACTCGGTGAGACCTCGTCGAGCATGTGGCTCCTGCTCATCGCCACGTTCGCTGGTGGTGTGGGGAACATGCTGGTGATCGTCGGGTTCATGGTGACGGCGACGACCGGTCTGCCGGATCACGAGCAGGGCATGGCGACGGGTCTGGCGACGATGACGCAGCAGATCGGTATCACGATGGGCACGCCGGTCATGTCGGCGATCGTCGCGGCGAACACCGACATCCACGAGGGGATCACGACCGCGGTCATCGTGAACACCGCGATCGTCCTGGTCGGCACCCTCACCACCGTCCTCTTCCTCCGCGCCAAGGCCGCCAAGGACCTCGCGGCCGCCGGCTGAGAACCCGGCCGAAGCATCCCCCCCGAGAGGCGCCCCGGCACGGTCCGCACGACCGGACCCGCCGACCGTGCCGGGCCGCCTCTCCCCCCAAGGTCTCCTCTTCCCAAGGAACGTGATGGACCTCCATATCGAAGACTGCGTGTACCTCGTCACCGGCGCGTCCTCCGGGATCGGCGAGGCAACCACCCGTCTGCTGGCCGCAGAAGGCGCCACCGTCGTCGGTGTCGCCCGCAAGCCCTGGAACACCGAAGCCCTCGGCGACCGGGTCAGCACGATCACCGCCGACCTCACCGACCCGGCCGCTGCCCGGCAGGTCGCCGACACGGTGATCGAGCGCCACGGCCGGCTCGACGGCCTCGTCAACAACGTGGGCGCGCTGGAATCCCGCACCGGCTTCCTCGACGTCACCGACGAGCAGTGGAACAGCACCTTCGAGGTCAACTTCCACTCCGCGGTCCGCATGACCCGCGCGGCCCTGCCCGCGCTGCTGGAGACCGGGGCGGGCGCCATCGTGCACATCGCGAGCGAGGCCGCCCGCTTCCCGGACCCGGGCATCGTCGACTACGCCGCCACCAAGACGGCGCTGCTCTCCGTCTCCAAGTCCCTCGCCGCCGAGTTCGGCGTACGCGGGGTGCGCTCCAACGTCGTCTCGCCCGGGCCCACCCGGACGGCGCTCTTCGACGCGCCCGGCGGCTTCGCCGAACAGCTCGGCGAGCGGTTCGGCCTCCTGCCCGACGAGGCCGTCGACCACTTCATCCGCGAGGTACGCCGGCTGCCGAGCGGCCGCATCGGTACTCCCGACGACGTCGCCGGTGTCGTCACGTACCTGCTCTCCCCCCTCGCGGACCAGGTCACCGGCGCCGAGTGGAGCGTCGACGGCGGCGCCCTGCGGCAGATCTGACCGGGCCGATGCGTCCTTCCCTCCTCGCCCTCGCCATCGGTGCCTTCGGCATCGGGACCACCGAGTTCGTCATCGTCGGTCTGCTCCCGGACGTCGCCGACGACCTGTCCGTGTCCATCCCCTCCGCCGGCATGCTGGTCACCGGGTACGCCCTCGGCGTGGTCGTCGGCGCACCCCTGATGACCGCGGCCGGCGCCCGGCTGCCGCGCAAGACCATGCTCGTCGCGCTCATGGCCATCTTCATCGCGGGCAACCTGCTCTGCGCCCTCGCCGGCGACTACACCGCCCTCATGGGCGGCCGGCTGATCGCCGCCCTCACGCACGGCGCCTTCTTCGGGATCGGGTCCGTCGTCGCCGCCGACCTGGTGGCACCCGACCGGCGGGCCAGCGCCATCGCCCTGATGTTCACCGGCCTCACCCTGGCCAACGTGCTCGGCGTACCGCTCGGCACCTTCCTGGGCCAGCAGTTCGGCTGGCGCTCGACCTTCTGGGCCGTCACCGGCATCGGGGTGGTCGGACTGCTCGGCCTCATCACCCTGGTCCCGGCGCAGCCGCGGCCGGAGAGCGGAGCGCTGCGCGCCGAACTCGCCGTCTTCCGCAAGCCCCAGGTGTGGCTGGCCCTGACGACGACGGTCCTCGGATTCGGCGGCGTCTTCGCCTCCTTCACCTATCTCGCACCGATGATGACGGAACTGGCCGGCTTCTCCGACGGAGCGGTCGCCTGGCTCCTCGTCCTCTTCGGCGTCGGGCTGTGCGTGGGCAACGTGCTCGGCGGCCGGGCCGCCGACCGGGCCCTGATGCCCAGCCTCTACGTCATCCTGGGCGGCCTCTGCGTCGTACTGGTGATCTTCACCTTCACCTCGCAGGCCGCTCTGCCCGCCGCGATCACCCTGGCCGCCTTCGGGGCCATCGGGTTCGCGACGGTGCCTCCGCTGCAGGCACGTGTGATGCAGCAGGCCGCCGGGGCTCCGGCCCTCGCCTCCGCGGCGAACATCGCGGCCTTCAACCTAGGCAACGCCCTCGGAGCCTGGCTCGGCGGCCTCGCCGTCGCCCACGGCCTGGGCTGGACCTCGCCGACCTGGATCGGCGCCGGACTCGCAGCCGCCGGTCTGGGCACCGCGGCGCTCTCCGGCCTGCTCGACCGCCGGCGCGGCGGGCCGCCCCCGCTGCCCACGGCAACGCTGCCCACGGCAACGAGCCCCACGGCAACGATCCCCGCCGAAGCACTCCCCGCCGAACCACTCATCGAACAGAAGTCGAGGTAGACCCATGAACGGTGTCGATCGCAGGACCATGCTCACCCGCGGCGCGGCCGTCGTCGGAGGCGCGGCGGTGGCCGGCGCGCTGGCCGGTCCCGCGGCGGCCGCCGCGTCCCCCGCCCCGTCCGGCGGCGCGGCCGCCGGTACCGGATCGGTCGTCAAGCCGGGTGATCCGCGCTACGAGATGCTGACCACCGGAAACAACCAGCGCTTCGTCGCACGCCCGGACTACATCAAGATGGTCCGCTCGACCGCGGACGCCGAACGGGCCCTGAGAGACGCCGTCCGTGCGGGCAAGCGCGTCTCGGTGCGCAGCGGCGGCCACTGCTTCGCCGATTTCGCCGCGCACCCCGAGACGGAGGTCATCATCGACTTCTCGGAGATGACGCACGTGGGGTACGACCCGGCGTTCCGGGCGTTCGTCGTCGAGGCCGGCGCCCGTCTGATCAACGTGTACGAGGCCCTGTACAAGGGCTGGGGCGTCACGATCCCCGGCGGGATCTGCTACAGCGTCGGAGCCGGCGGACACATAGCGGGCGGCGGCTACGGTTTGCTCTCCCGGGCCCACGGCCTGGTCGTCGACCACCTCTACGCCGTGGAGGTCGTGGTGACGGACGGGAAGGGCGGCGTCCGTACGGTCGTCGCCACCCGGGAGAAGAACGACCCGAACCGGGAACTGTGGTGGGCGCACACCGGCGGCGGCGGAGGCAACTTCGGCCTGGTGACCCGCTACTGGTTCCGTTCCCCGGGAGCCAAGGGCTCCGTCCCCTCCGAGCAGCTGATATCCCCGCCGTCGACGGTCCTGGTGAGCGCCGTCGACTTCCCCTGGGAGCAGCTGACGGAGGCGAAGTTCACCCGGCTGCTGAAGAACTTCGGCGCCTGGCACGCCGCGAACAGCGCCCCCGACTCCCCGTACCGCAACCTCTCCAGCCTGTTCAACGTCAGCTCCAAGGCGCACGGCAGCGTGGGGATGTTCACCCAGGTCGACGCCACGGTGCCGAACGCGCGGAAGCTGCTGGACGACTACCTGGCCGCCATCACGGCCGGTACGGGCGTCACCCCGAAGGCGTTGACCCGCGCCACCGGCGAGCTGCCCGCGATGCCGCAGTTCGCGGAGCCCAGGACGCTGCCCTGGCTCCAGGCGACCCGGCTGGTCGGCACCAACAACCCGGTCATCACCAATCCCACCTCGCGCGGGGCGCACAAGTCGGCGTACATGCGGAAGAACTTCACGGACCATCAGATCACGGCGCTCTACCAGTACATGAGCCGGCCGGACTTCAAGAACCCGGACACCATGCTGGTGCTGTTCTCCTTCGGCGGCCAGGTCAACGCCGCGGCGCCCGACGCGACGGCCAACGCGCAGCGGTCCTCCATCTTCAAGATGTGCTTCCAGACCTTCTGGCAGGAGGAGAGCGAGGACGAGTTCTACCTGGGCTGGCTGCGCGGCCTGTACGAGGACTTCTTCTCGGCGACCGGTGGCGTGCCCCTGATCGACGACAGCACCGACGGCTGCTACATCAACTACCCCGACCGAGACGTCACCGATCCGCGGCGCAACCGCTCCGGCGTGCCGTGGCAGACCCTCTACTACAAGGACAACTACCCGCGCCTCCAGCAGGTGAAGCGGCGGTACGACCCGTCCGACTTCTTCCGGCACTCCATGTCCATCAAGCCCGCCCGCGGCTAGCGAGAACCGCTTCTCCTGCGTTTCCCCTGTTCAGAAGCCCCGTACTCCGGTCTCCGGAGTGCGGGGCTTCTGTCGTTTCCGTCCAACTGTTCGAGTGGCCAGGGGCGTTCGTTGACTCCCCGGCCGGCTCCGGGAAAGCTGTGTCTTGGCCGGAAGAGGGCGCTGGAAAGCCCCTCGCAGCGAGATCCGATCCCCTGGCCACCACCCGAAAAGCAGCCTTTCCGCGGCACCGCCATGCCGCGCGCTTCCCCGTCATGCCCTGGCTCGAATTGCCCTCGTGAAGGAAGTAGAGGAAACCATGCGTTCCGTCGCCGTAGTCCTCGGCACCCGGCCCGAAGCCATCAAGTTCGCGCCGGTCATCCGCGCCCTCCAGGACGACCCGCGTTTCGAGCCGGTCGTGATCTCCACCGGCCAGCACCGCCAGATGCTCGACGAGACCCTCGACGCCTTCGGCCTCACCGCCGACGTCGACCTGAAGGTGATGGCGCCCAAGCAGACCCTCTCCCAGGTCACCTACCGGTCGCTGCGCGGCCTGGAGGACTACTTCGCCACCGCGCCCGCCGACGCGGTCCTGGTCCACGGTGACACCGCCACCACCCTCACCGGGGCCCTGGCCGGGTTCCACCAGCGGATCCCCGTCGTCCACGTCGAGGCCGGACTGCGCAGCGGCCGGCTCGGCTCTCCCTTCCCCGAGGAGGGCAACAGACGGCTCGTCGCGCAGATCGCGGCCCTGCACCTGGCCCCCACCCCCGGCAACCTGGCGAACCTGCTGCGCGAGGGCATCGACGCCGACACCGTCACCGTCACCGGCAACACCGTCATCGACGCCCTGCGCTGGGCCAGCGGCCGCGCACAGAGCTACGGCGTCCCCGCCCTCGCCGACCTCGACCAGGACCCCTGCCGGGTCGTCCTGGCCTCCGCACACCGCCGCGAGGCATGGCCGTACCTGCCGCAGATCGGGCAGGCCCTGGCCCGCATCGCCGACGAGCCCGGCGTCCGCGTCGTCGTCCCGCTGCACCGCAACCCCGTGGTCCGCGAGGCGCTCCTGCCGTACATCGGCGGCCACCCGGCCATCACCGTCGTCGACCCGCTGCCCTACCTCAGCTTCTGCAAGCTCATGGGCCGCGCCGACGTCATCGTCTCCGACAGCAGCGGCAGCCAGGAGGAGGGTCCCGCGCTCGGCAAGCCCACCCTGGTCCTCGGCGACGTCACCGAACGCTCCGAGGCCATCGTCGCCGGCACCGCCTGCCTCGTCGGAACGGGCACCGACGGCATCGTCGCCCACACCCTGGAGCTGCTGCGCGACCGGGCCGCCTACGACCGGATGGCCAACGCCGCCAACCCGTACGGAGACGGCCGGGCCACCGCGCGCACCGTCGACGCGCTCGCCCACTTCTTCGGCATGGGGCCCGCCCCCGAGCCCTTCGTCCCCGAGACCGCCGTCGACGAGCTCAGCGTGGAACTCGCCCGTACCGCCGACTTCGCCCGCACCTGACCGAGACCGAGAGGAAGCACCGTATGAGCGCCACCCCGTCCGCCATCGAACGCCCGCTGAACTTCAGCACCCCGTACCTGAGGGCCGACCTCGTGCGCGACGCCGTGGACTACACCGTCGAAGGCCGCACGATCGTGATCAACCCCGGCACCACCCCCGTGACCGTCGCCGAGGTGCCGCGCAAGACCATCCCCCCGCTCTCCTCGACGGTGCTCGCCGGCACCCGCATAGAGAAGGCCGACGCGCTGCTCCTGCTGCGCCCCGCGGCGGAGGACGCCGAGATGGCCCGCATCACGGGGGAGCCGGGCTGGCACCACCTCGCCGACCTGCTCGGCCCCGGGGAGTTCTCCCGGGAGACCCCGCTCTACCGGAGCCCCCAGGACGAGATCAACACCGTCCTGTTCGACCCCGCCCACATCCTTGGCGAACGTGAAACCGCCCTGGACCAGCGCGAGTTCAACGTCAGGGCCAACCTGTGGTTCGCGCCGGCCGGCACCGACTGCTTCATCCACAACACGCACGACTTCATCGAGGTCCACACCCAGGTGCACGGCCTCGGGCGCATGCAGCGGTTCCGCGACCACGACCAGGCCTCCCTCTACCAGGACGTCCTGATGAGCCCGGGTTACACCACCCCGGACCCGTTCTGCGCGACCGGCCCCCAGTGCAGCTACCACTACCCGATGCACCAGTACCGGGCCGACACCGACTGCGTCTGGCTCGCCATCGAGTACCACCCCGTACCCCGCGCCCTGCGCACCCTGCCCGTCCCGACCGTCTTGGAGAACCACTGATGACCGCCACCGGCAAGGCCGCCACCAACAAGAATGGCGAGACCGCCCTGCGCGCCCCGAAGTTCACGGCCGAGGTCGTCGCCGACCAGCTCCGCGACGGCTACTGGCTGGAGGCTCCCGACATCGACGGGGACGGCAAGCCCGACCTGTTCGGCTACGGGCTGCGGCTCGGCGAGATCTACTGGTACGCCAACGACGGCGACTGGACCCGCCGGCTGATCGCCGACCGGATCAAGATGCCCGTGGGCGCCGACTTCGCCGACGTCAGCGGCAACGGCCACCCCGACGTCATCGTCTGCTACGACCTGTACGGCCCGATCGGCACGATCCACGACGCCAACACCGAAGGCGGCAAGATCGACTGGCTGGAGAACCCGGGCACCCCGGACAAGGACGAGTCCCGCTGGAAGCGGCACTACGTCGGACGCGCCACCGGCATGCACCGCCTGCGCGCCGGCCACTTCACCCGCACCGACCGCCTCCAGATCATCGGCCTGCCGATCGTCGCCAAGGAAGACGTCCACGCCGTACTGCCGGTCGTGCTGTTCACACAGCCCGACGACGTGCACACGGCGGAGGAGTGGCCGATGACCGTCATCGACGACAGCCACTTCCGGATGATCCACGGCGCCGAGAAGAAGCAGGGCCTGGTCCCCGGCTCCGACCTCGAGTCCCTGCTCCTGGCCTCCGACGAGGGCGTCACCTGGCTCTACTACGACGAGGCCCGCCAGGAGTGGATCCGGGAGCTGATCGGCACGGGCGAGCTCACGCAGTTCGAGCAGACCGGCTTCCGCGGCAGCGGCGACCTCAACGTGGGCCGGCTCGGCGACGACCCGATGGCGTACGTCGCCGCCATCGAGCCCTTCCACGGCAACACCGTGGCCGTCTACACGAAGGCCGCTGAGGGCGAAGGCTGGAACCGCGTGCTGCTGGACGTGTACGGCGACCCCAACGAGAACGGCGAGGGCCCCGGCCACCAGATCGTCTGCGCCGACTTCGACGGCGACGGGGACGAGGAGTTCCTCGTGGCGCTGCGCGGCCCGTGGCCCTGGCAGGGCGTCATGTACTACAAGGCGATCGACGCGGCCAACGGGGTCTGGGCCAAGTGGCGGGTGTCCGAGGAGTCCGTCGCCCGCATCGCCACGGCCGACTTCAACGGGGACGGCCGCCTGGACTTCGCCACCATCGCGTACTCCGTCCAGAACTACTACGTGGCCAAGGACGCCAAGCTCATGGTCTACCGCAACGAGATCGAGCAGTAGGCCCGGGTCCCGACCGGCCGGTCCCGCGAAGCCCTTCGCGCCACCGGGACCGTGCACCGCACGGCGGAGCACGGTCCCGGCGGCTGTCCCCTGACGAACCCTCTTCCGAAAGAGCGACCCTGTGGCCTCCTCGACGCCCTCCGAAGCCGCCAAGCGGGCGAAGCTGCCCTCACTGACCGGCCTGCGGTTCTTCGCCGCCCTCCTCGTCTTCTTCTTCCACTCCTCCCTGTCGGACTCCCCGATTCCGCCGAACGCCCCGATCAACCCCTTCGCCGACGCCTCGATCGCCGACGGCTACGCGACGGCCTTCGGCAAGGCTGGCTATCTCGGGGTCTCGTTCTTCTTCGTCCTGTCCGGCTTCGTACTGGCCTGGGCCTCGCGGCCCGGCGAGCGCGTCACCGCCTTCCTCCGCCGCCGACTGCTGAAGATCTTCCCCAACCACATCGTCGTCTTCGCCGCCGCGATGATCCTGTTCGCCGGCGCCGCGGTCACCAGCGTCGCCGACTGGCTGCCGAACCTGCTCCTGATCCACACCTGGTTCCCGCAGGCGACCGTCAACCTGAGCGTGAACCCGCCGAGTTGGTCCCTCGGCAGCGAGCTGCTCTTCTACGTGCTCTTCCCGCTGCTGATCGTCCCGATCCGCAGGATCCGGGGCGCGGCCCTGTGGGTGTGGAGCGGCCTGATGGTCGCCGGTATGGTCGCTGTTCAGCTGGTCTCGACCTACGTCGTCCCCGACACCCCGAAGTCGGCCATCACCCCCGTCTCCGACCTGCAGTTCTGGTTCGGCTACCTGCTGCCGCTCGGCCGGGTCTTCGAGTTCGCCCTCGGCATCCTGCTCGCCCGCGTGGTCCTGGCCGGACTCTGGCCGCGGCGCGTCGGCTTCGGCGCCGCCGTGGCCCTGACCGTGCTCGGCTACGCCGTCGCGCTCGTCGCCCCGTTCCAGTACGGATTCGTCGTCGCGACGATCGTTCCCGTCGCCGCGCTCATCGGGGCCACCGCCAACGCCGACGTACAGGGCCGCACCACGTTCCTGCGCAGCCGGCCCATGGTCTGGCTCGGCGAGGTGTCCTTCGGGTTCTACCTCGTCCAGGGCGTCACGATCTTCTACCTGCGCTCGCTGCTGGGCGAGGCCACCTACAGCGTCCCCGTCGCCCTGCTGGTGATCGCCGGCTTCTTCTGTGCCTCGCTGCTGGGCGGCTGGCTCCTCTTCCGCTTCGTGGAGATGCCCGCCATGCGCCGCTTCGGCCGCAGCCGCCCCCGTCCGCAGCAGGTCCCGGACGTGGTCGCCGAACCGTACGAGAGCCAGGCCCCGGTCCCCGCCATGACCGGCGGCCGCGCCCGCTGACCCGTACGCCCTGCCGCCGCTCCTACCGCTCTGTGCCCCCGCCCGCGTCCGCATCCGCCGACGCGGGCTTCGGGCTGTCGTGCCCCGCACTGCCGGAACCGGCGGTCAGACTCGACAGCATGCGCAGCGCCGCGTCGGAGGGAGAGGACTCGGGGGCGCTGTAGAGCAGCATCCGGTGGTTGGTGCCGTCGGTGAGGTGCAGGTTCTCGAAGTCGAGGGTCAGCGGGCCCACGACCGGGTGGTGCAGGGTCTTCGTACCCACGGTGCAGTCCCGCACCGGGTGCTTGGACCACAGCGTCGCGAAGTCGGGGCTCTGCAGCATCAGGGACCCGATGAGCTCGGCCAGCGCGCGGTCCTCGGGATTGCGTCCGGCGACCAGGCGCAGCGCCGCCAGGGCGACACGGGCCTCGCTCTTCCAGTCCGTGTACAGCTCCCGGGTGTGCGGGTCGAGGAACAGCATCCGCGTGAGGTTGGGGCGTACGGCAGGGTCGTCGGGGCTCGCGAAGCCGAGGTGCCCGGCGAGCAGGGCGTGGCCCAGCGGGTTCCAGGCGAGCACGTTGTTGCGGCCGTCCAGAACGACGGCGGGGACCTGCGGCATCGCGCCGATCAGCCGGCGCGTGGCGTCCCGGGCGTACTCGGGACGGGGCGACGGGGACCGCTTGGCACGCGGCGGCCGCGCGAGGTTGAGCAGATGGGCGTGCTCGTCCGGGGTCAGACGCAGGGCGCGGGCCAGGGCGTCGAGGACGCTGTCCGAGGCGTTCGTGCTCTGTCCCTGCTCCAGATGCGTGTAGTACGTGATGCTCACGCCGGCCAGCAGGGCGAGCTCCTCGCGCCGCAGCCCGGGCACGCGCCGGCGGGTGCCGTGGGAGGGGAGCCCGACGTCCTCGGGCTGGAGCTGGGCTCGACGGGTGCGAAGGAATTCGCCCAGGGCAGTGGGTGTGTCCATGCGTTCCAGTGTGCCGGGGGAGGGCCCGGAACGCTGCCCGTGAAGGTGGCCCTGGCAGTGCTAGCCTGCCCGGCGCCAGCACAACCAGGGGGCTGGGTAACCCCTTCCGACCGGTCCAGAGTCGATCCCGCAACACCTTGTTGCGTGATCGAGAGGATGTGTCGCGATGTCGGTTGTCGAGGGTGCGCGTGCTGATGCGGGTACGGGGGTGGCGGAGGGGCCCCTCCGTCTGGACGGGCGTCTGAAGCTCGTGCTGGTGGTGCTGCTGGTGGCGCAGTTCATGCTGGCGGTTGATTTCTCGATTCTGAACGTGGCGTTGCCGGTGATCGGTGACGGGCTCGGTTTCTCGTTGTCCAATCTGCAGTGGATCGCGACGTCGTTCGCGCTGTGTGCGGCGGGTTTCACGCTGTTGTTCGGGCGGGTCGCGGACCTGTTCGGCCGGCGCCGGCTGTTCCTGGTGGGTCTGGCCGTCCTGGGCCTGTCCTCACTGGCGGGTGGGCTCGCGACCAGCCCTGAAATGCTGCTGGTCGCCCGGGTGTTCCAGGGTCTGGCGACGGCCGCGGTCACCCCGGCGGGTCTGTCACTCCTGACGACCTCTTTCCCCGAGGGGCCGTTGCGTCAGAAGGCGCTGGGTCTCAACGGGGCGCTGATGTCGGCGGGATTCACCACCGGAGCCATCCTGGGTGGTGTCCTGACGGATCTGCTGTCGTGGCGGTGGGCGTTCTTCATCAACGTCCCGGTTGCGCTCGCGGTGCTGCTGATCGCTCCTGCGGTGATCAAGGAGTCTCGTCCGTCGGTGCGTCCGAAGCTGGATCTGCCGGGTGCCACGGCGGTGACGCTGGGTCTGCTCGCGTTGATCTACGGTCTGACGCAGGCGGGTGAGCACGGCTGGGGTTCGGGTTCGGCCCTGGGCTGGCTCGGTGCCGGTGTGGTCCTGCTGATCGCCTTCTACGCCGTCGAATCGAAGACCGCCGAGCCCCTCGTACCCGTCAGCGTGCTGAAGAAGAAGACGGTGGCCTGGGGCAATATCGCGGGTCTGATCGCGTTCCTGACGGAGACCAGTCTCGTCTTCCTGATGACGCTCTACCTTCAGGAGGTGCTGGACTTCTCGCCGTTGGCGGCGGGTCTGTCGTTCGGTGTGCTGGGTATCGGCACGGTGATCGGTGGATCGATCGCTCCTCGGGTGATCGCGGCGACGAATACGCGGACCACGCTGGTGGCGGGTGGTGTGCTGCAGGCGGTCGCGACGCTGAGTCTGATCGCACTCGGTGAGACCTCGTCGAGCATGTGGCTGCTGCTGATGGCCACGTTCGCTGGTGGTGTGGGGAACATGCTGGTGATCGTCGGGTTCATGGTGACGGCGACGACCGGTCTGCCGGATCACGAGCAGGGCATGGCGACGGGTCTGGCGACGATGACGCAGCAGATCGGTATCACGATGGGCACGCCGGTCATGTCGGCGATCGTCGCGGCGAACACCGACATCCACGAGGGGATCACGACCGCGGTCATCGTGAACACCGCGATCGTCCTGGTCGGCATCCTCACCACCGTCCTCTTCCTCCGCACCAAGCAGCCCGGCAACTAAGGCAACTCCGCCTTGTGACAGCCCTGCCGCGGCGGCGAACGTTGGCCCCAGGCACGGAGGGAAGGAACCCCGATGGCAACACCCACCCACTCGGCCGCCGGAAAGAACCGTGTCGCGGTCCGCTGGGAGCAGGTCCGCATCCCCTCCCCGTCCGGCCCGGTCCCCGCCAGGGTGTACCGGCCGGGGGCATCGGCACCGCACGGCTGGCTGGTGTGGGCCCACGGCGGCAGCTGGCGCGCCGGATCCGCTCAGGACTGGCACGGCGCGACCGCCGAACTCGCCCGGTTCTCCGGCTTCGGCGTCGTGAGCGTGGACTACCGGCTCGCCCCCGACGTACGGCACCCGGCCATGGTCGAGGACATCCTGTCCGCCCTCGACTGGGCCCGGGAACAGGCCGGGGGAGCGGTTCCCGTCGCCGTCGGCGGAGACAGCGCGGGAGCCACCCTGGCCGCCTGCGCCGCACTCGCCTGCCGCGACCGCGCCCTTCCCCTGGCGGCCCAGGTGCTCGCGTATCCGCCGCTGGACCCCGGCTGCACCGCGGCCTCGTACCACCGCTTCCCCGACATGTTCCCCACCGCGTCCTACCTGACCTCGGCCTGGCGGGCCTACCGGGCGCCCGGCCGGCCGTGCGCCGCCGACGGCACCCGCCTCTACAGCACCCCCTTCGAGGCGACCGAACTACGAGGCCTCGCCCCGGCCGTCCTGGCCACGGGCGATCTCGACCCCGTCGGTGACGACGTGCACCGCTACGCCCGCCTCCTGCGCGCGGCCGGGGTGGAGGTCGCTCTGCGCGAGTTCCGCCAGACCGGTCACGGAGCCTTCCTGCAACCCGCCCGAGGCCCGGCCGGGCCGGGCGTGCACAGCCCCGTGACCCTGCGCGGCTGGCTCGGACTGGCCCTGCACCTGCTCACGACCGAACGCCCCGACGAACCCACGGAGTCAGCATGACCGCCACCGGCCACCACACCTCCCAGGTCCCCAACCTCGACGCCCTGCTGAGGCACTTCGCCGATCTGCGCGACGGCCGCCACGGCGACGCCGTCTCCCGACCGGGAAAGGAGGAGCACTTCCGAACCGCCGCGCGCCTCCTGGACCCGTACGCCCGCCAGGCCCTGAGCGAGCTGAACGACGAACTCCTCCTCGGCCAGGGCGTGGTGGACGCCACCGGAGTCGAGCGCGCCGAAGACGGGAGCCTCTTCCACGCCTGGACCCTGTGGTGGGACGAGCAGTCGGCCGCCGACATCCCGCCGGTCACCCTGTACGCGCACTACGGCGCCTCCTTCCACCACCCGCACCTGCGCGGGGCGACCGTCTCCGAGTGGCCGCTGAACGTCTTCGACGACGCCCAGGCCGCCGCCGAACTGCCCACGCTGCGCGCCATCGCCGCCGCCGACCTGCACAACCTGGTCTTCGAACGGGACTTCAGGATCGTTCCCGCGACCATGGCCGGCGCCTCCGGCATCCCGGCCCACCAGCACTGAAAGGCCACGCACCATGACCAACCCCCGACTGTCCGTACTGGACCAGACCCCGGTCGGCGAGGACCACACGCCGGACCAGGCAGTGCGCGCTTCCGTGGACCTCGCCGTCGCCGCGGAAGACCTCGGATACACCCGCTACTGGGTCGCCGAACACCACGGTTCCCCGGGCTTCGGGGGCAGCGCGCCGGAGATCCTCGCCGGGGCCGTGCTCGCCCACACCTCGCGGATGCGGGTCGGTACGGGCGGCGTGCTGCTGCCCCGCTACGACCCGGCGAAGGTCGCCGAGGTCTTCGGCGTACTGGCCTCCCTCCATCCGGGGCGGGTGGACCTCGGGATCGGCCGGGCCGGCGGCCCCGCGCGCGACTTCCCCCAGCGGCTGGCGGACCTGCGCGCCCTGCTGGGCGAGGGCGGCGTCGTCCCGCACGCACCGGTCCCGCCGCAGATGTGGCTGCTGGGCGCGGGACGCGAGTCGGCCCGCCTGGCCGGACGGCTGGGCACCGAGTTCGCGTTCGGGCACTTCTTCTCCCCGACCGGCGGCCCGGCGGCGTTCGAGGACTACCGTGCCGCGTTCTCGGCCGCCACCGGTCACCGCGCCGGCGGGGCCCTCGCCGTGCGCGTGGTGACCGCGGACAGCGCCGGCCGCGCCGAGGAGCTGGCACAGAGCCTGCTGCTGTGGCGCGCCCGCAAGGACCTCGGCCAGGACCGTCCGCTGCCGTCGTACGAGACCACCCGCCGCCACCGCTGGACGGGCGCGGAGCTGGAGCGGGCCAAGGTGCACCGGACGGCCCTGGTCTCCGGGGCGCCCGAGCAGGTGCACGCCGCGCTGACCGCACTGGCCGGGACCCACGGGGTGGACGAGCTGATCATCAACACCCTGACACCCGACCCGGCCGACCGGCAGCGCTCGTACGAACTGCTGGCCGAGGCCTTTGGCCTCCCCCGCTTGAAGGGTCAAACCATCGACGGGTTAGCATATGAGCGCCGCCTAGCTCGAAAGATAAACCTGTGACTGTCAATGACGACTCGTTCACCAACTGGAAGAACCGCGAGGAGATCGCGGAGTCGATGATCCCGATCATCGGGAAGCTGCACCGGGAGCGGGACGTCACCGTCCTGCTTCACAGCCGCTCCTTGGTGAACAAATCGGTGGTGAGCATCCTCAAGACCCACCGCTTCGCCCGGCAGATCGACGGCGAGGAGCTGTCCGTCACCGAGACGATGCCGTTCCTCGAGGCCCTCGCCGCCCTTGATCTCGGTCCCTCCCAGATCGACATCGGCATGCTGGCCGCGACGTACAAGACCGACGACCGCGGACTCTCGGTCGCCGAGTTCACCGCCGATGCGGTCATCGGAGCCACGGGTGAGAACAAGCTCGAGCGCGGCGACGGCCGCGACGTCGTCCTCTACGGCTTCGGCCGCATCGGCCGCCTCGTCGCCCGCCTGCTGATCGAGAAGGCCGGCTCCGGCAACGGCCTGCGGCTGCGCGCCATCGTCGTCCGCCAGGGCGGCGACCAGGACATCGTCAAGCGCGCCTCGCTGCTGCGCCGCGACTCCATCCACGGCCAGTTCCAGGGCACGATCACCGTTGACGAGGCGAACAGCACGATCATCGCCAACGGCAACGCGATCCGGGTGATCTACGCCAACGACCCGTCCGAGGTCGACTACACGGCGTACGGCATCCAGGACGCCATCCTCATCGACAACACGGGCAAGTGGCGCGACCGCGAGGGCCTCTCCAAGCACCTGCGCCCCGGCATCGACAAGGTCGTCCTGACCGCCCCCGGCAAGGGCGACGTCCCGAACATCGTGCACGGCGTCAACCACGACACGATCAAGCCGGACGAGCAGATCCTGTCCTGCGCCTCCTGCACCACCAACGCGATCGTCCCGCCGCTGAAGGCCATGGACGACGAGTACGGCGTGCTGCGCGGCCACGTGGAGACCGTCCACTCGTTCACCAACGACCAGAACCTTCTGGACAACTACCACAAGGCCGACCGTCGCGGCCGCTCCGCGCCGCTCAACATGGTCATCACCGAGACCGGTGCCGCCTCCGCCGTCGCCAAGGCGCTCCCCGACCTCAAGGCGCCGATCACCGGCAGCTCGATCCGCGTCCCCGTCCCGGACGTCTCGATCGCCATCCTGAGCCTGCGCCTGGGCCGCGAGACCACCCGCGAGGAGGTCCTGGACTACCTCCGCGACGTCTCGCTGCACTCGCCGCTCAAGCGCCAGATCGACTTCACCACCGCTCCCGACGCCGTCTCCATGGACTTCGTCGGCTCGCGCCACGCCTCGATCGTCGACGCGGGCGCCACCAAGGTCGACGGGGACAACGCGATCCTCTACCTCTGGTACGACAACGAGTTCGGCTACTCCTGCCAGGTCATCCGTGTCGTCCAGCACGTCTCCGGCGTCGAGTACCCGACGTACCCGGCCCCGGCGGTCTGATCCCCGGCGCTCCGACACGCACCGCGCCCCGCCCCGGTCATCCGGGGCGGGGCGCGGCTGCTTGCGGCGGCGAGGGTTCGCGGCCCTCCCGGCCGCTACTTCTTCCGGTCCTTGCCGTTGCCCTTCGCGCCGTTCTTGAGGGTGATGCCCTCGATCTCGGTGAAATCGATGCGCGTCCCGGCACCGGTCGTCTTCGGGTACCTGACGAAGACCGACCCGTTGCCCACCTGCTGGCCGTACTCCGTGTTCAGCACGGCCGACGGCGAGCCGCCGCGCACGATCAGCTCGTCACCCTTGGGCGGCCTGACCGTGGACGGGGACCCTCCGTCCACGGACAGCTGGGCGCTGACCGTGTCCTTCACGGTGAGGTCCACCGTGTCCTGGCCGCCGCGCGAGAGGATGCCGATCCGCTCGGTCTCGCCGGTGGTGATCCGCAGGCCGAGCAGCGGCGCCAGGGCCGGGGACCGGAGCGCCGGCAAGGCGTCGACCCGCAGGGTGGTGAACACGTCCACGACGCCGTGGACCGTGTCCTGCCGGTTGGTGCCCACGATGGTGACCTCGTCGTCGCCGCCGTCGGGGCTGACCAGTACGTCGCCCACCACGCGGGAGAAGCTGATCACCTGGGCGGAGTTCGAGCGGCTCAGCCGTCCGCTGTTGCCGCTGGTCGGGGTGAAGGTCAGCTGCTCGTCGCCCGCGCCGCCCTGGACGGTCACGGCGTGACCGTTCGCGTCGAGGTTCACCACGGGGATCCCGCGGATGCCGACGAAACCGCCCGGGACGCCGGGGTAGCCCCGGACGGTCTCCCGGCCGACATCGACGAGCAGGTTCCCGGTCGCGCCCGAGAGCGTCAGCGAGTGTCTGGCGATGGTCACCGGGAGGGACGGCGAGGCCGGGCTGACATTGCCGGCGAGGTCCTCGAGCAGCACGGCGAAGTCGTACGTCCCGTCGCCGAGCGTGGAGCTGACCACCTCGTACGCGCCGCCGGAGGTGACGGTGTCCTTGCCGACCACGATCGGGCCGTCGGCGGCCGCCGACCGGGCGGCGCCCGTCCGGTCGGTGGTCAGCCGGACCAGCGCGTTGGGCTCGGCCTCCGAGCCCTGGAAGGCGGGCGTGGCGATCGTCGTGATGTTGTCGATGTCGTTGCCGCCGGTGTCGCTCGAGGACAGCAGGTCCGGGGCGGCTGGGCGGGCCGGCGCGGTCGTGTCGAGCGTGATCAACAGCCGGTGTGAGCTCTCCGCACCCGAACCGAAGACGTGGGAGATGCCGGCGAGGCCCGGGTCGTCGGCCGGGTCGACGATCACCACCTCGGCGGTGATCTGGTTCTCCCCCTCCACCAGCACGGGGTCCAGGTGGATCCGGTACAGCCCCGGCTTGGCGGCCGGGTCCACCGGCTGCGCGAAGCCGACGCGCTCTCCGTCGCGTTCCACGGCCACCTTGAAACCGGGGGCGTCGTCCGCGAGCGTGGCCGTGGCGTTCTGCGCCGACAGCGCGATTCCCGCCGCCCGCAGCTCCGCGTCGTCGACCCGGAGGTACAGGTCCGGCCCGGCGATCCTGGTGACGTCGTCGTTGTCGAAGCGGCCCGAGTCGGACTCGCGCCTGAGGTCGAGGCCGGAGGGTTCGGGGGCCGCGCGGTTGACCACGCCCAGGTCGTAGGCGGCCTGCGGCGGGTCGGTCGGCGACGCGTCACCCGGCCTGGTCGGATCGACGATGCCGGCGTCGCTGACCACCACGAAGTACGGCTGGTCCTTGACGACCGGGATCGCGAGCCTGCTCGTCGAGCTGCCCGGCCGGGTCGTGGCGACGGTCCCGGTGGAGACCAGGTTGCCGAACTTGTCGTACGCGCGGACCTGGAGCCCGGAGATCACCTCGTTGAAGGCGATCTCGGCCTGCAGGTGCCCGGTGTGGCGGGGCTCGATCCTGAAGAAGTCCACGTCGGTGGCACTGTGCAGGGTGAGCCGGGGCTTGGTGACCCTGTTGTTCGAGCCGATCGCGGCGGCGACGGCGGTGTCGATCGACTCGTTCGGTTCGAAGCCGTCGGGGAAGGCTCCGAGCAGCGAGAACGTGTCGTAGTAGGTGGTCTGCGCCCCCTGGGCCGGGTTGGTGCCGGTCGGCGGGGTGGCGTTGCCGGTCCAGGTCGCGTAGCCGATCCCGTCGACCGTCCACACGCCGTTGTACTCGCCGATGCGCAGGGTCTGCTCGGTGGAGGCGGTCACGGTGCCGCAGCCCGGGTTGTTCCCGAACCGGCAGCGGGCGCCCAGGTCGGGGTCGAAGGGGGCGTCGCTGATCCTGAAATCGTGCGACCAGGTCGCTCCGCCGTCCCGGCTCGCCGTCCCGTAGAGGTCGAGCAGGAAGTTGTTGTTCCCGTTCGGCCCGGTGCCGCCGTTCCGCCTGCCGCTGCGGTTGTCGTACCAGTGGGCGACGATGTTCCCGTCCTGGTCGATGTGGGCGGTGGGCATCACCGCGAGGGTCTGCCCCGGCCCGTGGTCGACCCTGGAGGGTGCGGCGAAGGAGACGCCGTTGTCCGTGGAGCGGGCGATGCGGACGTCTCCGTCGTCACCGCTCCCGAAGGCGTTGTCGGGGTCGTCGTTGGCGACCACGTAGACGTTGCCGGGACGGCCCGGGTCGGGCAGCACCCACGGCTGCATGGAGCCCTGGAGCCAGAAGTCGGTCCCCGGGATGTCGCCCGCGCCGTTCTGCACGTTGCAGGTGACGCTCGCCTCCCCGGCCCCGAACGGTGTGCTCCGCTGCGGTACGACACCGCCGGCGAAGTCGGCCCCGCCGGAGCCGTCGCGCAGGAGCCGTACGGTGCCCTGGCCGGGCGTCCCGTCGGTCCCCTCGTCGCACGTGCCGGCGTGGTAGGCGACGTAGAGGTCGCCGTTCGGGCCGATGGCCGCGTGCGAGGGCCAGACGTTCCCGTCCGCGGCGGCGGACAGGACGCTCGGCACGGACCAGTTCGCGCCGCCGTTCACGGAGCGGGAGAACTGGATCTCCCACGGCGCGCCGAGGTGGGTCCAGACGATGTAGAGGTTGTCCCGGTACGGGCTGGTGGGGTTGGCGTCGGCCACCAGCCACTGCTTGTCGTGGTTGTTGGGGCTGTTCCCGCTCACCTGGACGGGGGTGAACGTCTGGTTCCCCGGCGTCGTCAGGTCGTTGATCCGGGCGACCCCCACCCCGAAGCGGCCGGGGGTGGAGTTGAAGCTCGGCGAGAGATGGGTGACGAACAGGCGCCCTTGCGAGTCGAAGGCGAGGGAGGGGTCGCCGAAGCACTGGTTCCCGGTCAGGGTCGACGTCCGAGTGATCGGGAAGCCGTCCTTGCCGAAGTTGTTGTCGATGCGGACCGTGCATCCCCGCATGACGGCGACCTGTGACGGCCTGCGGGGATTGGCCGTGGCATTGTGCGGCTCGAAGCCGGTCTCGAGCGCCCGGTCTTCGCCCGCCCAGGCGGGTGTCGCGGTCTCGACGAACAACAGTGTCTGCAGTACGAGGAGAACACTGCTGAAAACGATGAGGGCACGGCGTCGGATGTGGTCGCCCAACACGCGTCCCCCCTGGCTGGTTCCGCTCATCCCTCTCCTTCTGGCCCGGCCGCCGAGCGTGGTGCCCCGACGGCCTGCGCATCTCGCGAGAGGACTGTGGCAGCGTGCCGCCGGTCGCCCGGAGAGGCCGCGACCGAGTCACGGGAATTCACCAAGATCCCCGCCGGAACCACCCGTACGGACCACACGCGGAAGGCGCCTGACGGGCATGAGCCCGTTCAGGCGCCTTCTTCCGGCAAGGGGGAGGGGTCAGAACTCGAGGACCACCCAGGCAGGGTCGTGATCCGATCCGTCACCGGCGTGCTTGGTGCGCCGGTCGATGTGTGAACTCTTGTGCCGCGACGTGAGGCTGTGGCTGAGCCAGATCTGGTCGAACAGCTCGTACTGCGCGTCCTTGCCCGATTCCTTGAACCGGTGGGTCCACGACCCCGACGCGGGCGGAGGCGGAACGTCGGCCTTGGGCGGGCGGGTCTCGATGGGGTGCTCAAGGGCCTGTTCGAGCTTCAGCTGCGGGGTCGGTTCGGCCAGCGCGGCGAGCGTGGGGGAGTCCGGAGTGTCGTTCATGTCGCCCAGCAGGACGAAGCGCCCGTCGGGGCGGGTGCGGGCGGTGAGGATCCGGGCGATGGTCTCCGCCTGCTTGGTCCGGCGGAAGTCGCCCTGGATCCGGCCTTCCACCGGATCCATCGTGTGCTCGACGAACTGGCTCTTCAGGTGGTTGTTGAAGACCGTCAGCAGATGCCGGTCCGGGTCACGTGGATCCAGGATTTCCACTTCCAGCAGGTCCCGGCTGAACACCCGCTCGCCGGGTACCTCGGGATGGACCGCGTGCTGCCAGGAGGTGACCGCCCCGATCGGGAACTTGGAGAGCACGGCGAGGTCGATCAGCCGGGGATCGTTGCCTTCGATCAGCGACAGGAAGGGGTAGGTCCCTCCGAGACTCCCGGAGGCGAAGAAGCGCAGCGTGTCGATGTCCTCGACTTCCTGAACGGCCAGGACGTCCAGGTCCATCCCGCTGATCCGCCGGGCGAGTATCTCCTGCTCCTCGGGGCTGATGCCCTTGACGAGCTTGCCCTTGTACTTACGGATCCTGAACTGCTTGGGATCCTTGAACTCGTAGCTGGAGGTCAACTGGCCGTCGGACCCGGTCGGCAGGACCTCCTGTATCTCAGCTGAGAAATTGAACCTCGAGAACAGGTTGTTGAGGTTGAACGTTCCCACCGTGACATCCATGACGCCTCCAGACGGAATCGGCCGAGGAGCCGTGGGCGCGGAGGAATGACCGAGGCGGACATCTGCCCTCTCTCGGGGTGCGTTCGCGCACGACCGGGCCGAGCAGGCGTTTCCACGCTACGTCACCCGGCCCCGGTCGGCGCGTCGAGGCCCGGCACCACCGGTGAGACCCTCGCGCGCGTCCGGTGAGACAGCTGGCCGGATGCCGCCGTTGACATGCACCTGTTGGGGCAAAATACCTGACATCAGTGATGATCATGGGCGAGGTGGTGTTGTCGGTGGCGTCCTTGTCGATACGGCGATTACGGGCACTGCGCAGGACGACGGGGGTGGGGTCGGGGCTGCAGCGTGCCCAGTCCTTCATGATCCTGACCACCCTGCTCTACCGGGCGAGCCATCTGACGGTCGGCGTCCTCGCGGTGGCCCAGCGACGGCACGACCTTCCCCTCCAGTACGCCGGGCTCGCCGTGGCCCTGGGGCTGAGCGCGGTGTGTTACGGAGCGGCCCTGCGGCGCGGCTGGTTCGACCGGCGGCACGTCTGGGCGGACGTCCTGGTCACCGGGTGCGTGCTGCCGTTCGTCCTCTGTACGTGGGGCGGGGTGCGAGAACCCGCCCTGCTCGGCTGGGCGATGCTGCTCGGCGGGTCGGCGAGCGCCGCTGCGGCCATCGCCCTCGAACGGTTCCACGTCCTCGCCGCGGTCGCGCTCCTCGTGGTGACCCACCTCATCGGCTACCAGCTGGTGGGCGCGAGCCCCGCGGTCCTCGGCGGCCACGTCAACTCGCTGCTGTCGTCCGCCGTGATGGCCTGGGTCATGTGGTGGTACCTGCGCCGCCAGGGACGCCTCCTCGACGACGCCAACGCCCGCGCGCTGGCCGCCGAGGCGCACAAGGCGCGCTACGCCGAGCGGCTGGAGCACCACCGCGCCCTGCACGACACGGTCCTGGCCACGCTGACCACCCTCGCGGCCGGCGGGATCGACGCCAACGCGCCCCGGGTGCGGGAGCGTTGCGCCCGCGAGGCCGCCTACCTGCGCCGGTTGATCCAGCAGACCGCCGACGAGGTCCCCCACCGGGAGATCGGCGCGGCCCTGGAGGAGGCGGTCGGCTCCGTGGAGAGCCTGCAACTGCGGGTCACCGCCCAGTACCACGACCTGCCGAAGGTGCCGCCCGAGGTGGCCGCCGCGTTCGCCGACGCCGCGCGGGAGGCCCTGAACAACGTACGGCGGCACGCGGGCACCGGACACGCCTACCTCACCGCGACCGGAGACCCCGACGGGCGTGGGGGAGCCGTCGTCACCGTGGTCGACCGGGGACCCGGGTTCGACCCCGAGCGGTACGTGCCCGGCCTCGGGCTGCGCGGTTCGGTCTGCGCCCGGATGGCAGAGGTGGGCGGCCGGGCCACGGTGGACGCCGCCCCGGGCGAGGGGGTCCGGGTGGAGCTGAGATGGCCCCGGTGATCACGGTCGCGGTGGTCGACGACGACCGGATGCTCCTCGACGGCATGCGGGCCTGGCTGGGCGGGGTTCCGGAGCTGCGGCTGGTGGCGACCGTGGCCACGGTCGGGGAGCTGCTCGCCACACTGGCCGTGGAACTTCCGTACGGACCGGGCGAGTCGGGGTACGTCCCGCCCGACGTCGTCCTCCTCGACCTCGTGCTGCGCGACGGCTCCGCCCCCGCCGACAACATCCGGCGGCTGCTGCGTTCCGGCAGCCGAGTCCTGATGATCAGCACCGTCCCGGACCGCTCCCGGATCATCGAATCGCTCCGGGCCGGCGCCGACGGCTACCTGACCAAGGACAACGACCTGCCCACGCTCGTCGCCGCCGTCAAGGACGTCGCGGCGGGCCGCAGCGCCCATTCCGCGGAACTCGCCTTCGCCTGCGCCCACGACACCAGTCCCGCCCGGCCGCGGCTCTCGCCCCGGGAACGGCAGGTCCTGCTGGACTACGCGTCCGGGATGACCCTGAAGTCCGCCGCCCGGCGTGCGGGCATCACGGTCCACACCGCCAAGGACTACCTGGACCGGGTCAAGGCCAAGTACCAGCAGGCCGGCCGGCCCACCTACACGAAGCTCGACCTGGCCCGGAGGGTGCGCGAGGACAGCCTCGACGGGGGCTGACCACCCCGCGCAAGCCCCCCAAACGGACGGCTACAGGGAACGGTCCCGCCCTTCGTATCGTCAACCCCGGCGCCGGCGCAGACGACGGCGCAGACGCCGCTCGCTCCGCCAGGCGACTGCACTTCCGCTTCCCCGCGCACCAGGAGAGGCAGATGACAGACCTGTACGAACGCATCAGCACGGGCATCGCCGGCAGTCACCGCACGCGAGGGGAACTCATCGGCAGGGAAGCCGAGATGGGGCAGATCGCGACCGCCCTGGCCGCCGCCCGGTCAGGGCGGGGCGGGGCGGTCTTCGTCACCGGCGAGCCCGGCATCGGCAAGACCCGGCTCGCCGCCGAAGCCGTCGCCGCCGCTGCCGGGGCCGGCATGGTCACGGCCCAGGGGCGGGCCGGCACGATGGGCCCGGTCGTCCCGTACCGGCCGCTGGTCGAAGCGCTGCTCCTGCTGTCCCGCGCCGGCCTGCTGCCGGACCCGGACGAGCTGGGCCGCTACGGGCCGGTCCTCACCCACCTGCTGACCGGCACCCGGGGCACGGCCGCCGGCGCCGCGTCACCCCTCATGGTCGCCGAGACGGTCCTGCGCCTGGTCGCCGTCGTCGGACGGCAGCGGGGCTGCCTGCTCGTCCTCGACGACCTGCACGACGCCGACGCCGGGACGCTGGCGATCGTCGAGTACCTGCTGGACAACATCGGGCCACAGCCGGCCCTGCTCCTGCTCGTCGCGGGGCGCGAACCCTGCACGGCGACCGAACTGGCCGCGCGGGCCCGCCAGCGCGGGGCCGCGGCGGTACTCGACCTGCGCCCCCTCAGCCGGACCGACGTGCACCTCCTCGTCGCGACCGAGCTGGGAACCGCCCCGGCCGAGGCCGGCCCCGAGCTCGTCCACCGCGCGGTGACCTTCGGCGCCGGGATCCCCTTCCTGGTCAAGGAGCTCGTCCACGACCTCACCAGCCGGGCCCCCGGCGACGAGCGGATGCCGTCCGTCCCCGCCGCCGTCGCGGACAGCGTCAGACGCCGGGCCGAGAGGATCGGCCCGCTCGGCGTGGAATTCCTGAACACGGCGGCCCTGTTCGGCACGCGCTTCCCGCTGCCGGTGCTCCAGCACGCGACCGGCTGCGACCACGGGGAGCTGTCCGCGATCCTGCGCGCAGGGCTCGCCTCGTGCCTGATCGTGCCGGACGCGTCGAGCACGCAGTGGTACGCGTTCCGCCACCAGCTGGCCGCGGAGGCTCTGCTCGGCGACCTCGGACCGGGCGAGCGCGCCGGGTACGCGCGGCGCGCGGCGCGCGCACTGGCCGACCTGCACCCCGGTCTGCCCGGAATCTGGTGCGCGCAGGCCGCGGAGCTGCACGGACACACCGGCGACACACAGGAGGCCATACGCCTGTACTGCGAGGCGGCGGGGCGGGCGATGACCGAGGGCACGGTGGAGAGGGCGGTGGCGCTGCTCACCCGGGCCCACCGCCTCGTCGACGCCGCCACCGCACCCGAACTGCACGCCGCCGTACTGGAGCAGCTGCTCGACGCCGTCGCCTGCTCGGCCCGGTTCGACCAGGTCCCCGCGCTGGTCGCCGGCCTGGAAGCCCTGGGCGGCGACCACGACGTGCCCGCCGGGCGCCGGGCCGGGCTGCACGCGCGACTGGCCCACATCGCCACCCTGAGGGGCCGGTCCGCGGAAGCCCTCCGGCACCTGGACGTGGCCCGCTGGCTGCTCGGGAGCCGCCCGGCCCCGGCCCACGCCGCCCGCGTGGACCTCGCCGCGGCGCACGTGGAGCTGAGCCGGTTCGCACCCGACCGGCTGTCCACCGCCGCCGGGTTCGCCCGCCGGGCGGCGGACGCGGCCGGGCACGCCGACTTGCCGGCCGTGGCCTGCGAGGCCCTGCTGATGCTCGGGCAGCTCACCTGGGAACGGGACGAGCCGGCCGCCATGGCACACCTCACACGGGCCTGCGCCCTCGCCCACGCGCACCGGCTGCCCGTACTGCGGGTGTCCGCCGAGGTGTACCTGGCCAGGATCGCCGCGCGCCACGACGGCCTGCCGGACCGGGTCGAGCAGGCCCGGCAGGAGGCCCTGCGCATGGGCGCGGCGCCGCTGGCGCACGAGACCGGCTTCGTCCTCGCCCTGGACCAGGTCCGGCGCTGCGAGTTCGAGGCCGCGCGGGACCGGATCCGCGCGGGGGCGGCCGACGCGGAGCGGCTGGGGCTGGGGAGGGCCCTGTCCCTGCTGCGGCTGGCCGACGCGGTGCGCTGGGCCCACCAGGGCCGGCGCGCCGAGATGCAGGAGGCACTGGAGGAGCTGGCTCCGCTCATCGACGACGCGCCGGGCGTGCGGTCGATGGCGTACGGGCTGGCGCGGGCGTTCTGTTCGCTGCTGGAGGAGAGGCACGACGCCGCCGAGCAGGAGTTCGCGCAGGCACTGGCCTACGACGCGGAGAACCCGGCGACCGGCGAGTTCGGCAAACACGGGGTCATCCTGCTGCTCGGCGTGCTGGCCGGGCGCATGGGCCGGCGGCACCACGCCGACGTAGCGGAGGCCGGCGCCAGCGGCAGCCGCTGGAACCGGCAGTTCGTCGGGCTGGCGCACGCCGTGCTGCTGGGCCGCGAGGGCCGCTCCGGCGAGGCGACGGCCGCCGCGCGTGCGGCGCTGGAGGCGGCCGAGTTCTACCCCATGGCGCGCCACCTGTGTCTGCGGCTGGTCGCGCAGTCGGCGTACGCGGACGGCTGGGGCGCCCCGGCCGACTGGTTGCGCGAGGCGGAGGAGTACTTCCACGGCGCCGGCCTGCAGGCCGGCGCGGGCGCCTGCCGGGCCCTGCTCCGCGGGATGGGCGCGCCGGTCCGGCAACGGCGCACGGGGACCGATCAGGTGCCGCCCGGCCTGCGCCGGTTCGGCATCACCGTCCGCGAGTTCGAGGTGGCCCGGCTGCTCGCCGAACGGATCGGGAACAAGGACATCGCCGGCCTGCTGCACATCTCGCCGCGCACCGTCGAGAAGCACGTGGCGAGCCTCCTGCAGAAGACCGGCCACCCCAACCGGTCGGCCTTCGCCTCCGCCGCCCGCGACCTGGTCACCGGCGCCGGTGCCACGGTGCCGGTGTAGGCGGTGTCCTGGGGATCAGGAGAGCGCGCCGGCCCCCGCCAAGGTCACCACCCGGTCGAAGCGGCCGTCGAGATCCTCGTCCCCGTGGTGCACGACGAGGAGGGCGCGCCCCTCGGTCCGCTCCTGCAGGGCCCGGAGCACCAGTTCCCTGCCGCCCTCGTCGAGGTTCGAGAACGGCTCGTCGGCGAGGTACACGTCCGCTTCCTCACACAGGAGAGCGGCGACCCCGACCCGCTGCCGCTGGCCGGACGACAGCTCCGAGGGCAGCTGGTCGGCCAGCGGGTCCAGGCCCATCGACGTGCGCAGCCGCTCGTCGGCGACCAGTTCGCGTACCGGCAGCGGGGGCAGGTTCACCGGGGTGGTCAGGCTCGCCACCCGGGGCGGCAGGGTGACCGCACCCGCGTCGGGGGCGAGCGTCCCGGAGATGATGTGCAGGAGCGTGCTCTTCCCGCAGCCGTTGGGGCCGCGGAGCAGCACGTGCTCACCGGCGCCCAGCTCGAAGTCCTCGATCGACACGTCGGCGCCGTCGCCGTAGACGACCCTGGCCCCGCGGACCAGGACCAGGGATCCTTCCTCGTGGTACGGGATCTCCCGGGCGTCGCGCAGTGCCTGGATCCGCTTGAGGACGGCGGTGCTCCGGCGGGCCTGCGGGATCATGTTGACGAGGTCGAAGATCCCGGTGACGGCCCGCCAGAGCGAGTTCACGAAGGCGAGGAAACTGCCGAACGACATCCTGCCGGAGAAGACGAAGAAGGCTCCGATGATCATCGAGGCGGTGTCCGACAGGTTCATCACCAGGTCGCTGAGGGTCTTCTGCTTCAACGACAGCCGGTAGTTGACGAACTTGATGCCGAGGAACCCGCGCAGCGCGTCCTGGTTCGCCGTACGGGTGCCGGGCAGCAGCGACGGCAGACCGCGCAGCGCGTGGAAGGACTCGAGGGTCCGGGTCAGCTTGTTGATGTACCGCGCCTCCGCCTCGCGTTCGGGCTCGGTGTTGTCCTCGATCCGCCTGGCCAGCCGGTTGCTCACGAGCACCAGCGGCGGCACGATCACCAGCAGGATGAGGCTGGCCTGCCAGGACAGGTACAGCAGCACGCCCAGGAAGACGACCGAGGCGACCGTCTGCCGCGCGATGCGGATACTGACGTCCACGGCCGGCAGGACGCCCTCGGAGACGTCGTTGTGGATGCGGCTGACGTACGAGGCGTTCCCCGCCGCCGACACCTTCCGGCCGTCCAGGCCGAGCGTGCGTCCCAGCAGCTCCGTCTCCAGCACCAGCGTGAACGCGTTCTCGAACCGCTTGCGCCACGAGGAGATCGCGTAACCCGCGAGGTTGAGGGTCAGACCGAGCAACAGGTAGCCGGTCCCGAGGACGAGGAACCTGCGGAAGTCCGCGGCCAGGATCGCCTGATCGAAGAGGGCCTTGAGCAGAAGCGGGTGCAGCAGGGCCTCGAGCCCTCCCGTGGTCGCCTCGGCGGCCAGGATCACGACGAACCGGGCCCGGTGACCGCTCAAAGTGAGCCACAACTGGTTCACCGCGCGGCCTCGTCCAGCAGGAAGTCGGCCGTGCCACCGCCGTTCACGCGGTGCAGCACCCGCAGCACGCCCGCAGAGCCGGTCATGTAGTCACACGAGCAGCGCAGCAGTCCCTCACCGGGGACGCCCAGTGGGGTCAGCCCGTTCACGCGCGGCACCGCGAAGCGCTCGGCGGGCTCGAACAGGAACACCTTCCGGACGTAGTCCAGCTGCCGCAACGCGGTGTCGCGGTACGTGCGGTCACCGGTGAACTCGGCCGCGTCCAGCAGCGCGTCGGCGACGCCGCTCATGCCGAAGGCGTACCCCGGCAGCACCGAGTGCCCGGCGTCCAGCCCGCGCAGCACGGTCCGTGCGGAGTCCAGGTCCCCGTAGCGCAGCAGCACCTGCGCCACGCCCGCGGAGCCCACCTCGACGTACGGCTCCATGGTCCCTTCGTGCTCGAACATGACCGGGCTGTCGGAGGTATCGGCGTCCAGGGGTTTGGCATGGGCCATCTCCCAGGCGAGCGCGTCCTGCCCGAGCCGCAGATAGCGGTCCTCTCCCGTGACCTGGTGCATCCGCAGCAGGAACATCGCCACACCGGCCTGCCCGAAGCCCAGCCCGGTCAACGGCCCCTTGGACGAGAACTCGTTCAGCCAGTAGGCCTGCCGCCCGTCGCGCTGCGCGGCGGCGCACAGTACGCGCGCGCACTCCTGCGCCGCGGCGAGATCGCGGGGGTCGTGGCCGCGCAGGAAGAAGCGCAGGTTCGTCATGCCCAGCCCGGCGAGACCGTAGTAGAAGGTGTAGTCACCGGTCTCCGGGGCGCGCCGGTTGGCCTGGGTCAGCAGCTCCCTGGCCTGGGTCCGGAGCCCGAGCGAGTCGGCCGCCCAGGCCATGCCGGCCAGGCCGCTCATGAGACCGTCCGGGTACTCCGTCACGTCGATGCCGGACAGTTTGTCGCCCAGCCATTCACGCCATTCGGGCCGGATCGGGATGCCCGAGGCGTTCAGCGACCACAGGACGCCGCTGGCCCCGAAGCCGAGGCTCAGCGGGTTGGTGACGTGCGCGAACGGGTCCACGGGGAACAGCGTCGCCCGGTCGGTGTCGGCGACGGCCTCGACGAACGCGGCGACCCCGGCCTCGGCCTCCACCAGCCCGAGCCGCTCCTCGACGACCGGTCGCGGCGGCGCCGCCCGGACCTGGCCGAGCAGGTCCTCCTCGTGTTCCAGGGCCTCGAGCACGTCGGCGAGGGTGATCCGGGCCTGGGCCAGGTCGGTGAGCAGCTCGTGGATCCGCTCCGGCCAGCCCAGGGCGTCGGTGAAGATCCGGTAGGTGTCGAGGACGTCCTCGCGCAGGTACGACATCGCCGCGATCGGGAAGATGAAGTAGGCCATGGTGTTCGCCAGGCCGTACAGGTCGCCCTCCGGTCCGGACGCCTTGAAGAGGCTCCGGGAGAGGCTGAACCCCGGTGTGAACAGTTCGACCGGCTTCTCCAGCGCCGCGTCGTCGCCGGCGATCGTGTTCCCGCCCTCGGCCAGCCGGCACGCCTCCAGATCGACGATGGTCACCTCGTGGGTGTCGGTGTCGATGAGCAGGTTCGCGGGGGTGAAGTCACCGAGGATCACGTGGCGTTCGTGGGCGGCCTGGATCGCACGCGTCAGTCCGCGGAAGACGGCGATGAAGATCCGCAGGAACTCCCGCGACCGGTCGATGTCGAACTCCGGCCGCGCGAGCGGGTTGCGTTCGAGCAGCACGGAGCGGATGTCGGAGCCCTCGACGAACTCCTCGGCTATGTAGTGGTGTTCCCAGTGCCGGAACGTGGCGATCGGAGTCGGGTACGAGCCGATGTCGCCCAGCCGGTTCAGGAACATCCACTCCCGGGCGAGGATGTCCACGGCGTCGTGGTCCTGGCGCGGGTTGATGTTGGTGTGCGGGCGGGCCTCCTTGAGGACCACCTTCCGGTCACCGTCCGCCGTGTCCTCGGCCGTGTACACCCCGCCGGCGTTGGAGAACTGGATCGCCCCGGTCACCCGGAAGCGGCCGCCGAGCAAGCCGTCGCCGTCGTCCTCGTCGGCGGGCTTCCAGTCGGTGAACGGCCAGGGCACCCACCACGGTTGGGCGTACCCGGGCCGCCGGTCGTCGGGGACGGGGCCGTCCGGTCCGAGGATGTGGGGCACCCGCCTCCCGAGCACGTCGACGGCGTGCGTGTCGAGGAACTGGCCGTACCGGAAGTAGAGCGCCTTGCTGTCCCGGTAGCGCAGGTCCGACAGTACGTAGGCGCCCTCGATGCCCTCCAGGACGCGGGCCAGGTCGGCCAGGCAGGTCCGGAACTCCTCGTCGTCACGCGGGTAGACGGTGACGAGTTTTCCGCCGCTGCCCCGGGACATGGCCTTGGAGTTGAGCATCTCGAAGATGTTGAGGTCGAGAGCGATCTTGAAGTCGATCTCGTGTGCCGTCAGATGTGCGATCACCGAGGCCGCGACCTCGCGCACGGTGCGCTGACCCGCCGACACGTGGATCTTCCAGCCCTGCGCCGGCAGGGCCGGGTTGTGCCGATGGCTCCACCAGATGCCGCTGCGGACGAATCGCGCCCGCACCTGCTCGTCGAGCCCGGCGAGGAAGTGGTCGGCCCTCGGCTCGTAGTCGACGTCGAGCGGGTCGAAGAACAGCGTGTCGTTCCAGGCGAAGAGGAATCGGTAGACCCATCGTTCGTTGCGCATGTCCGCCTCTGTGATCGTCCGAAGGCCGCCGCCGGCAGCGGCCGGTGAGAAACGGAAACGGCGATCCGTGCGGGGACACAGCGCCTCCCCGCACGGATCGCCGTCGGGGTTAGACCGGCTTGACGGAACAGCAGGTGCTGCTGCTGCTCGTCAGGCTGACGATGGCAGCGCTGTTGTTCGTCGCCACGGGCTGCAGGTTCTGAAGCTTGAGAACGCTCATGGAGGTCACTTCCTCGGAGGTCGAGTGGAGTCGGAGTCCGTACCGGCCGATCGGCATGCCCGAGTCAACGCCACCCGTCCCACCCGCACATGGGAGCTCTCCACCCATCATTCCCGCGCACCACCCCCAGATACGGCTCGCCCGGGCCGGGCCCAAATGGTGGTGGGCCGCACAGAGGCGGCCCACGAGGACGTTCCGGGGTGCTGAAGACGTCCGGGGCCGGCCCGTGCGGGCCGGCCCCGGACGCCGGGATCAGACGAGGTCGAACCGGTCCAGGTTCATCACCTTGGTCCACGCGGCGACGAAGTCCCGCACGAACTTCTGCTTCGCGTCGCCGCTCGCGTAGACCTCCGCGAGCGCGCGCAGCTCCGAGTTCGAGCCGAAGACGAGGTCGGCACGAGTGCCGGTCCACTTGACCGCGCCGGAGCCGTCACGGCCCTCGAACTCGTCCTGTGCCGAGGACGTCGACTTCCACGTCGTGCCCATGTCGAGCAGGTTGACGAAGAAGTCGTTGGACAGCGTGCCCGGCCTGTCCGTGAAGACGCCGTGCTTCGACCCGGCGTGGTTGGCGCCCAGGACGCGCAGACCACCGACGAGCACCGTCAACTCGGGCGCGCTGACCGTCAGCAGGTTCGCCTTGTCGAGCAGCAGGTACTCCGCCGGCAGGCGGATGCCCTTGCCGACGTAGTTGCGGAAGCCGTCGGAGGCCGGCTCGATCGCGGCGAAGGACTCGACGTCCGTCTGCTCCTGCGCGGCGTCGACACGGCCCAGCGTGAACGGCACCTCGATGTCGACGCCACCGTCCTTGGCGGCCTTCTCGACGGCCGCGGAGCCCGCGAGCACGATCAGGTCGGCCAGCGAGACCTGCTTGCCCCCCGCCGAGTTGAAGGACCCCTGGATGCCCTCGAGCGTGCGCAGCACGTGCGCGAGCTCGTCCGGGTTGTTGACCTCCCAGTTGCGCTGCGGCTCCAGGCGGATGCGGGCGCCGTTGGCGCCGCCGCGCTTGTCGCTGCCGCGGAAGGAGGAGGCGGCGGCCCAGGCCGTGGAGACCAGCTGCGCGACGGTGAGGTCCGAGCCGAGGACCTGCTCCTTGAGGGAGGCGATCTCCGCGGCGCCGATGAGCTCGCCCTCGCGCGCCGGCAGCGGGTCCTGCCACAGCAGCGTCTCGGAGGGGACCTCCGGGCCGAGGTAGCGCACGATCGGGCCCATGTCACGGTGCGTCAGCTTGTACCAGGCGCGGGCGAAGGCGTCCGCGAACTGGTCGGGGTTCTCGTAGAACCGCCGCGAGATCGGCTCGTAGACCGGGTCGAGGCGCAGCGACAGGTCGGTGGTGAGCATCGTGGGGAGCTGCTTCTTCGACGCGTCGTGGGCGTCCGGGATGATCGCCTCGGCGTTCGTCGCCACCCACTGGTTGGCGCCGGCCGGGCTCTGCGTCAGCTCGTACTCGTACTCGAAGAGGTTCCTGAAGAACTCGTGGCCCCACCGGGTCGGGGTGCTCGTCCAGGTGACCTCGAGACCACTGGTGATCGCGTCCGCGCCCTTGCCGGTGCGGTACGAATTCGCCCAGCCGAGGCCCTGGGCCTCGAGCGGGGCGGCCTCGGGGTCGTCGCCTACGCTCTCGGCCGGGCCCGCGCCGTGGGTCTTGCCGAAGGTGTGGCCACCGGCGATGAGGGCGACGGTCTCCTCGTCGTTCATCGCCATCCGGCGGAACGTTTCGCGGATGTCGCGGGCCGCGGCGATCGGGTCCGGAGTGCCGTTGGGCCCCTCCGGGTTGACGTAGATGAGGCCCATCTGGACCGCGCCGAGCGGGTTCTCCAGCTCACGGTCGCCGGTGTAGCGCTCGTCGTCGAGCCAGGTGGTCTCGGGGCCCCAGTACACGTCCTCGTCGGGCTCCCACACGTCGGGGCGGCCGCCGGCGAAGCCGAAGGTCTTGAAGCCCATCGTCTCCAGGGCGACGTTGCCGGTGAGGATCATGAGGTCGGCCCAGGAGATGGACTGGCCGTACTTCTGCTTGACCGGCCACAGCAGACGGCGGGCCTTGTCCAGGTTGCCGTTGTCCGGCCAGGAGTTCAGGGGGGCGAAGCGCTGCTGGCCGGTGCCGGCGCCGCCGCGGCCGTCGCTGATGCGGTACGTGCCCGCGCTGTGCCAGGCCATACGGATCATGAGCGGGCCGTAGTTGCCGAAGTCGGCCGGCCACCAGTCCTGCGAGGTGGTGAGCACCTCGGCGATGTCCCGCTTCACCGCCGGGAGGTCGAGGGCGTTGAACGCGGCGGCGTAGTCGAACTCCTCACCGAGGGGGTTGGCCACGGCGGGGTTCTTGGCGAGGATCTTCAGATTCAGGCGCTCGGGCCACCACTGGCGGTTCCCGCCGCCCTGCGTCGGGTGCGGGGCACGCTCGTGTGCAACCGGGCAGCCGCCTCCGCCCCCGGCCTTGGGGTCGGTGACGATTGCGTCGTGGTTCTCAGACATGGGAATCCTTCCGGACCAACGGATCACGGTGTTCAGGAACTGCATGCTGTGGAACTGTCGGGGCTCAGGCCCCCAGTCAATGGTCTCGGCCTCGTCGGTCGTCTCGACGCCGAGGTGGTCACCGTCCCGGACGGTCTGGAGCAGTGGGACGGGGCGGCCGGCACCTGCGTGCCGGCACCGCACGGCTCCTCGGCGGCGGTCGGTCACGATTCCGACGCCTGCCGCTCTGGAGTCTTCCTGTCCCTTGGCTATCTACGAAACCGATCCTACGATGGACGGAATCCAAGTCAAGAAGGACACCAAGTCCATATGCCATCGGATCCCGGATGTCCGCCGGTAAACTTCGGGTCCCGCCGAGCCTGAATAGGTGAGCCGATATGAGTGACCTGCTGGAGCGGCTGCGAGGGCGTGGCTGGCGGATGACGTCCCAGCGGCGTGTCGTCGCGGAGGTCCTCGACGGCGAACACGTGCACCTCACGGCCGACGAGGTGCACGCCCGTGCGGCAGAGCGGCTGCCCGAGATCTCCCGGGCAACCGTCTACAACGCCCTGGGCGAGCTGGTCTCCCTCGGTGAGGTCGTGGAGGTCACCACCGACGGCCGCGCGAAGCGGTACGACCCCAACGCGCACCACCCGCACCAGCACCTGGTGTGCTCCGCCTGCGGACTTATCCGCGATGTCCACCCGACCGGCAACCCGCTGGCCGGGCTCCCGGCGGAGGAACGGTTCGGCTTCACGGTGTCCGGGGTCGAGGTCACCTACCGGGGGCTGTGCCCGGCCTGCGCCTAGCCCGGCCTGCGCCTAGGCCGCCGATACGGCGACCGGAAGCTCCCGGACGGCGTGGAACCTGAAGGTGGTGGTCCACGGGACCTCCTCCACGGGGCACGCGAGCCGCAGGGACGGCAGGCGGCGCAGGAGCGTCCCCAGGGCGAGGGTGACCTGCATGCGGGCCAGCGGCGCACCGAGGCAGTAGTGCAGCCCGTGGCCGAGCGAGAGGTGGGCCTTGTCCGCCCGGTCGAGGTCGAACCGGTCCGGCGCGGGGTAGCGCGCCGGGTCGCGGTGGGCGGCGGCGAGGGAGAAGAGCACGGTGTCGCCCGCGGGGATCCGGACGCCGCCGATCTCGACGGGCTCGGTCGGGAACCGCCGGATCGCGGTGTGGTTGGGGTGGGAGTGACGCAAGAGCTCTTCCACGGCCTGCGGCAGCAGATCCGGACGGGCCTGCAGGGCCGCCAGCTCCCGGGGGTGCGTGAGCAGCGTGAGGAGGCCGTTGCCCAGCAGGTGCTGGACGTTCTCGCTCCCTGCCATGAGGAGGAGGAAGGCCAGCGAGACGAGCTCGTTCTCGGTGAGCCGGTCCTCGTCGTCCCTGGCCGCGATCAGATCCGACAGCATGTCGTCACCGGGGTGGGCGCGCCGCTCGGCCACCAGATCGAGCAGGAAGCCGTGGATGGCCCCGATCGCGGAGGCGAGTTCCTCCCGGGACGCCGGTGAGAGCATGCCGGCGACCCAGCCGGAGAACCTCCCCCGTTCGGCCTCGGGCACGGCGAGCAGCTCGCCGATCACCGTGAGTGGCAGGGGCCTGGCGAACTCCTCCACCACATCGGCCCGGCCCTCGGATTCCATGCGCTCCACGAGCCGGTCGACCCGCGCGTCCACCGCCGTCTGGACGGAGCCGCGCAGGCTCTCGACGTGGCGGGGGGTGAACCCCTGGGACACGAGGCGGCGCAGCCGCAGGTGGTCGTCCGCGTCGATGTTCAGCAGGTTCGCGTCGAGCGCCGGGGGCAGGGCGAAACCCTTGAAGCCGGTACCCGAGTGCCTCTTGTTGACGGACAGCCGCGGGTCGACGAGCCCCTGGCGGACATCGGCCTCCCGGGTCACCAGCCATACGGGCGAGCCGTCCGGCAGCGCGACGCGGTGCACCGAGCCCTGCTCGCGCAGCCGCGCGTACATGGCGTGGGGGTCGGCCGGGAAGTCGCGTCCGAAGGGCTGGGGAAGGGCCGTCGGGGCGGTGTTCAGGGTCATGCGGGTTCCTTGCGTGGTGTGGTGCCGGGGGCTTTCGGGTGGCCGGCGTAGCGGACGGCGATGGGCGAGGACATGGCGCGGGCCAGTCTGCGCTGGAAGGCGAGTTCGGCCGCGAGGTCGCCGGGGGCCGCGGCCATGGGCGTCTGCGGCTGCCGCTGGGGCGGGAGGTCGCGGCGCTTCGCGTCGATGGCGTTCCTGAGCTGCGCCGCCTCCACCACGGCCGCGAGTTCCTCGTCGCGCAGGCCGGCCCGTTCGGCGTCCTGCCGGGCCAGCTGGGCCACGTCCGCGTCCATCCACGTGCGCAGTGCCCACTGGGCGTCGCGGATCTCGATCACCATGCGGTACAGCCGGGTGCGCAGGTCAAGGGCACGGGTGAACGGCAGGACGGGTTCCGGTACGTGCTCGGTGAGACTGCGGTGCAGGGGGCTCAGCGCGCGGTGGGCGATCCGGTGGCCCAGCCGGTCGCGCAGAGCGGTGAGGTGCGGGCCCCAGTCCGGCAGGATCCATCCGACCGTCTGGACGATCACGGCGATGGCCACGCCGATCTGCGCGAGGGGCTCCCAGGCGCGTCCGTCGTGGCCGAGCTGGGCCGCGAGGACATCGGCGGTCCGGGCTCCGGTGTAGAGGAGCGCGAAGGGCAGGGTGAGGGCGACCATGCGCAGTCCGCGGCGCAGCCACGGGGACGGCGCGATCCTGGAGTACCGCCGGCCCATCACACCGACCTGGACCTGGTTCGCCGTGAAGGCGGCGAGGTAGACGACGAGGTAGGCGGGGGTGAACTGGGCCCGCGCGACGGCGAAGTCGTGCGGCGCCTCGCCGTGGGCCGACGCCGCGAAGAACAGCACGCCCATGGTGACCAGCACCAGTCCCAGGGCCACCACGCGGGGGACAGCCTTGCGGCGGGCCGCTTCCGGACCGTGGCTGAAGTGCAGCAGCACCAGCTGCTGACAGACGGTCATGATCACCACGCAGCTCTGGGTCAGGAGGCCGGAGAAGTTCTCGATCCCGGCGAACTCGCTGACCTGTACCCAGACGGACGGGGTGGACACGGTGAAGATGACGAAGAGCAGCAGGAAGTTGGCGACCAGGGCGACCTGGGGGACCGAGCGGTCCGTCCTCAGCACCCGGGCCTTGTAGACGAGCGCCACGAGGGCCACGGCCGAACAGAGCGGATAGAGAAGGGTGTTCAAGCCGAGTCCCGTGCCACGGGCGACTCCAGGGAGCTCAGCCTCTCGGCGATCTCCCGGGCTTCCGGCGGCACGGTCCAGGTGGGGTGGACGTTCCACGTGCTGATCAGCCCGCCGATCAGCGAACCCACCAGCTCGGCCTCCAGCTCGGCCTCGGAGTCGCCGTGTTCGCGGCCCATGACACGTCGGACGAGCGCCGGGTCGAGGGAGGGCATCAGCAGCCGCGAGGCGTCCCCGGTCATGACGGGCGAGGTGTCGTGATCGCACACGACATGGCCGATCTCGTGGAGGATCACCTGCTGCTGATGGACGGGTACCAGGCGCTCCTCGGCGAAGATGTAGTCCCGGGTGTCGGTCGAGACCCACAGTCCGTGCGGCCCGGCGGACGGAAGGGCGAGGGTGGCGATATGCACCTGCCGTTGGCGCAGGGTGCCGACGTAGGCGCACAGTTCGCCGATGGTCAGCTTCTCCCCGGGCGGCAGGCGCAGGTCCCGCACCCTCTCCTGGCACCGTTCGGCCAGCGGGTTGCCGACAGGGCCGCCGAGTTTTGATCGCCAGCGCACGACGATCACGGCACGTCGACGCTGAGTGCTGCACCGCTGTACATCCTGATCCCCTCGAATGATCGTCAGGAGTTCTACCCCAACACAGTTGTCCCTGGTCGTACAGGCGCCTTTGCGCCAGTGGGGGACCTGTCAAGGGGGACTTCGGGTCAGCCGTCGGCGCCGGTCCCCGGTTCGGGCGGCACCTCAGCGAGGCCCTCCAACTCGCGGACCCGTTCGATCAGTTCACCGATCGAGCGCAGGCTCCCCTCCGACAGCCCGGCGGTTCTCAGTGCGACCCGCTGGACCTGGGCGTCCCGCATGGCCGCCAGGAGGGCCAGTTCGGAGTTGACGGTGTCGGTCACCTCGTCGTCGAAGAAGTAGGCGGGCGGCACGCCGAAGAACTTCGCCAGACCCTCGATGTGCCGCAGCGTCGGATTGTCGCGCTGGCCCTTGCGCAGCAACCAGATGTAGCTGCCCGAGATGGGGACTCCGGAGGCCGTGATGGCACGTGCGACCTCCTCGCCCGTGTACGGGCCCCGGCCGGCCGGGGCCGTGGTGCCGAACAGGTGGTTCAGCTTGTCGGCCAGGCTGCCGGTCGGCTTGTTCTCGGGGTTGGTCATGCGCCGTGCCTCCATCTTCGAAGGCGCATTTTACCTGCGCACTGATGTGTCAGCCCTCCGTCCGTCCGCCCGTCACGATCGGCAGCAATCGCGGTACGTGGTCGGCCAGATAGAAGTGGCCTCCCGGGAACACGTGCCGCGCGTACGCGCCGGTGGTGACCGAGGCCCATTCGTCGATCCGGGCGAGGTCCACCTGGGGATCACGGTCCCCGGTCAGGGCGATGACCTCGACCCGCAGGGGTGCGGCCTCCGGTTCGCGGCGGTACGTGTCGATCAGGAGGTAGTCGTTGCGGACGATGCCCAGCACCATGTCCCGCAGGTCGGGATCGTCCAGGACCGCCGAGCGGGTGCCGCCGAGTGCCGTCATGGAGGCCATGAGCTGCTCGTCGTCGCGGACAACCGGGGCGGCCGGCTCGGGGGAGGCCCGCAGCTCCCGGCCCGACACGCACAAGCGCGTGACGGGCGAAGAGCCCCAGGATTCCAGCAGCCGCAGTGTCTCGTAGGCGACCGCGGCTCCCATGCTGTGGCCGAAGAACACCGTGTCGCGACCGTCGGCCGGCCCGTCGGCCAGGGCCTCCGCCACACCCTGTGCCAGCTGCTTCATCGAGGGGACCAGCGGCTCGGCCAGCCGGTTCTCCCGGCCCGGGTACTGGACGGACTGCAACGCGCAGCCGGGGCCCAGGTGCTCTGCCCAGGTGCGGAAGTAGCTCGCGCTGCCGCCCGCGTGGGGGAAGGTGACCACGCGGGTCTCCGCGTCCGGGTCGGGCCCGTAGGCCACCAGCCAGGGGGACTTCTTGCTCATGGTGGTTCCGGCCAATCTGGCTAGCCGAGAACGGCTTCGCCGAGGTGGGTGAGGCGGTGTACGACGAGATTGCTCTTGCGCTCCGTCGCTACCAGCCCGGACCGCCGGAGCACGCTCACGTGCTTGCTCGCGGACGGCTTCGAGATGTGCAGGCGGCGGGAGATGTCGCCGGTGGAGCTGGGTACGCGGACGCTTTCGAGGACGCTCGCCCGGGTGTGCCCGAGCAGCTCGCGCAGGGCGGCGGCGCCGTCCTCCTCGGCCTGCCACAGGGAGGAGGCGGACTCGGTGTCGAGCGGCACGTTGTATACGAGGGTGGTCAGCCCCTGCCGTCCGCTCTCCGGGTCCAGGACGAGCGGGCGGCTGGCGAACAGCGAGGGGGCGAGGACGATCCCGTCGCCGGTGAGTCGTATCTCCCGTGCGTTCTGTCCGTTGTCCACCCGTAAGTAGGGCGCGTCCCAGTCGATGGTCGGGTGCAGCCGGTTGAGTGCGCTCTCCACCCCGCCGGAGAGGGCCGTCCGGCCGAACAGCTCCCGCTCCGTCTCCAGATGGCTGCGTATGCGCCCCCAGAACGGTTCGATGGCCGTGGCGTGGAAGTACCCCCCGACCGGGGAGGGGCCCGTCGCGGCGCGGGGCGCGGGCGGCGGGGCCGAGGCGGCGATCGTGGAGATCCGGCGCAGTCTTCGCTTGACCTTCCGACGCCACTCGCTGAACTCGTCCTGCAGCGGCTCCGCGTATCTCAGCTCCGCGAGACGGGATTCGAACTCCGCCCCCAGAGTGCCGATGAAACGTATTCGCGACAGGTCCTCGACGGTCAGTCGGAGGGTAACCAACGCATTTCTCCTGATGTCAAAGCCATGCACGCGGTGTCCCGCGCGCCCCCATACCTTGCGCATCCACATGAGTTGATGACTGTTGACGACACTACAGTGATCAACCGGCCTCGGGGCAGGGCGGTTTCGAGCCATCGGGTACTGACAGCCCGGCTTCGTGATCAGTAGAGTTGGCGACTCCTGAGGGGCCATGAGTGCAGAGGACGTGACCGATGGCTGGCGGCGCTGACAGCAGAGATACGGGGGCGGACGCCGACCGGACCCTCGCGGAGAAGCTGGATCGGCTCCTCACCGAGGAGCCCGGGGGCCGGCGTCCGCCGTCGTACGAGGAGGTCGCCACCGCGATCAACATCGCCGCCGGTGAGAGGACCATCAGCGCGACCTACATCTGGCAGCTGCGCACGGGCAAGAAGACCAACCCGACCAAGCGGCATCTCGAGTCGCTGGCCAGGTACTTCGGCGTCAAACCCGCCTACTTCCTCGACGACGAGGAGGCGGAGCGGACCGATGAGCAGCTGTCCCTCCTCAAAGCGCTCCGGGAAGCGGACGTACGCGCGCTCGCGCTGCGCGCCAACGGCCTCTCGCCTTCCAGCCGCCGCACCATCGCGAGCCTGATCGGCCAGCTGCGGGAACTGGAAGGCGTGGACGACCCGGACACCGCGCCGCAGGCGGACGCGTCGCAGACCGGTGACGCAGACTCCTGAGGCGAGCGCTCACCGCGCCGACCGCGACACCGTGCCCGTCCCCTCGCCCACCTCCTCCACGGCCGGAGCCTCCGGAGGGCGGCGCATGACCGGGCTCAGCACGGCAGACAGGGCGATGACGCCCAGCAGCGCCGAGCAGGCCAGCAGTGTGACGGGCCGTCCACACAAGTCGAAGGCGGCGCCCCCGGCGAGCGGCGCGATCGCGGCGCCGCCCGAACTGCAGATGTTCGCCACGCTCATCACCCGGCCGCGATGGGTGTCCGGAGTGAGCAGCAGCTGGTAGGTCGTGAAGTAGGCGCTGGCGGTCGGCGCGGTGAAGGCGGTGACCCCCAGCAGGATCCCCGGCGTGTAACTGCCCGGCAGCAGCGCGATCCCCGCGGTCAGCACGGCGAAGAGCCACAGCACGAGGAAGATGGGACGGGAACCGGTCAGCACCCGCTGGAGCCTGGGTGCGGCCAGTGCGCCCAGCAGCCCGCCGACCCCCAGGAGCGCGGCCATCACGCCGACCAGGCCCGAGCTCATCCCGCTCGTCTTCGCCGAGGCGATCACCACGAAGTAGACCGCTCCGTAGAAGAAGTTCGTGACCGTCGCGTAGAGCAGGCCCAGCCGGAGGAAAGGACGCCCGGATATCCAGCGGATGCCGTCCACCAGGTCCCGGGAGGACCACTTCCGGGACCCTTTCCGTCCGGCGGGCGGCTGCGGCCGGATGAAGAGCAGCAGGACGAAGCTGATCGCGTGGGCGACGCCGCCGAAGGCGAACGGCAGCGCGTTCCGCATCGCCTGCAGGAAGCCGCCCGCCGAGGTGCCGACGAGCTGGCCGGCGTACGTGCGCGCCGAGTTCATCGCGACGGCGCCGGACAGTTCCTCCCTGGGGACCAGGGCCGGCACCATCGCCGCGCCAGTGGCGAGCAGCACCGCGGTGGCGGCGCCGCTCACCAGGGCCAGCAGCACCAGGACCGGCAGCGACGCCACCTCCACCCACAAGGACAGCGCCGCGACGCCGAACACCGCGACCAGCACCCCCTCGCACCAGAGCATCACCGACCGCCGGTCGTAGCGGTCGGCCACGGCGCCCGCCGGCAGGCCGGCGAGCAGCATCGCGACGGCGTCCACGAAGGCGATGACGCCCGCCTGCGAGGGGGACCCGGTGATCGTCAGCACCAGCAGGGGCAGCGCGATCAGGGAGGTGCTGTAGGCGAACTCGCTGACCGCCTGGCTCGCCCACAGCAGAGTGAAGTCCTTCCTGGCCATGTCAGCCCAGCACGCGGGAGCGGGACCGCGTGTGCACGAACGTGCGCCGCAGGTCGCGGACCACGCTGGTGCGCTTGAGCCACCGGTCCGCGCCGTCATACCGCGGCACGAACACGTCCCGGCCGTGCACCACCCGGTAGTTGTCCAGGAAGACGGCCTCGCCCGGGCTCAGCACGACCCGCTCGGCGGACGCGTTCAGCAGCTCGGCGCACTCCTCCATGGCCTTCCCGGCCTCCGCGTCACCGGGCAGCGCACTGGTGAAGTCCGCGTCGATCCGCAGGTACGGGGCATCGGCGGGGCCGAACAGTACGGAGGCCACCTCGTGCTCGCGCTCCTCCCGGGCGACGGGCCGCCCGCCGGAGTACCGGGGTGGGACCGCATGCGAGTCGTCCGGGTAGAAACGGAAGCGCTCCTGCTGCAGCACCTCCCGCAGCGGCTCCGGCAGGGAGCGGGAGTCGAGCCCCGCGACGGTCGTGCCCACCCGGTCGGGGTTGCGCAGGCACATCAGGGCCACGTAGTCCCCCCGGCAGGCGTGGAACACGTCCTCGGTGTGCAGGGTGAGCTGGGTTTCGCTGCTCGCGCTGGTCAGCGAGGACTCCTGGCCCCTGGCCGGGCAGACGTCGTGCACCAGCCGGCCGTTCTGCTGGTTCGCCCAGGCGAAGGGATCCCCGAGCACGGAGGCGATCAGCAGCAGCACCAGCTCCTCCCGGACCGCCGCCCCCTCCTTCTCGGCGACCTGCCAGCTCGCCGGGGTCGGCACGAGGCCCTCGTCGACGGGAAGGTTCGCCACCGTGATGACGGGCTCCTCGGCGGTCCGGCAGGCCACGAGGAACTGCCGTATCCCGAGCGGCAGCCGCTCGGACTCCGCCCTGATCTCGTCCGCGAGGATGAGCGGCTCCCAGCCCCGGCGGCCGGCGAGGAAGCGGTCCGCCAGATCGGCCACCGCGTCCGTTTCGTTCTGGTCCAAGACATAGCGATTCACAGGAAGAACCCTTCAGTTGGCGCGTGCCTGCCCGGCGATCTGCTCCAGTCCCAGCAGGAACCGGTCGGCGAGACGCTCGACGGTGGCGGTGTGGTGGTGTCCGGGGGAGTGGATCCAGTCGATCCGCAGCTCGCCGTCGACGACGGCCGCCACGATGTCGATCAGGTGCGGGCGCGGGAGTCCGGGCGCCCGGTCACGGCCCAGGGCCTCCAGGTGTCCGCGGACCAGGCCCTCCGGGTCGGCGGACTGGTCCCACTGGCCCATGTAGTTGAAGCTCACGCGCGGCTGCTCCTGGGCCGCCAGCACCCGGCCGGGGCCGTCGGCGGCGGACAGGTGGCGCAGCGCCCCGTAGCCCAGTCCCCTTCCGGGGACGGCGCGCAGCAGGCGCCGTACGGCCTTGAGCGCGGGCGGCCAGTCGCCGGCCGGAACGTCGAGGGTCACGGGGTGGATCGTGGTGAACCAGCCCACGGTGCGGGACAGGTCCACGTCCTCGAACAGTTCCTCGCGGCCGTGGCCCTCCAGCGCGACGGTGACCGGAGCCCCGGCCCAGTCGCCCAGCACCCGCCCGAGCACCGTCAGCAGCACGTCGTTGATCTGGGTACGGAAGGCCCCGGGCACCCGCTTGAGCAGATCGTCGGTCGCCTCCCGGCCCAGCCGGACGGACGCCACGGCGCTGCCGCCGTAGGTGTTGGCGCCCTCGCCGTCCTGCGGGACGGCCCGCGAGCCTGGGACCTGCGTCCAGTACTCCACCTCGTGGTCGAGGCCGCCGGAGCGGACGTGGTCGGCCAGGCGCCGGGCCCACTGCCGGTAGCTGCTGGTCCGTGCACCGAGGCCGGCCGCGGCGCCGGCCGCGAGCTGTCCGTACGCGGTGGCCAGGTCCTCCAGGACCACCCGCCAGGAGACGCCGTCCATGACCAGGTGGTGCACGGCCAGGAACAGCTGGGGCAGTTCGTTCCCGCCCGGGCGGAAGAAGACTCCCCTGACCAGGTTCCCCGAGGCGAGCTCGAGGTCCTGCTGGGCAATCAGCGCCGCCTCGTCGGCAGCCCGTTCCCGGGCGGCCGCGTCCGGCTCGGACGACAGGTCGCACACGGAGAGCACACCGCGGGGTGCGTCGCCGTACTCCTGCACCCACCCCTCGGGGCCGCGGTTGAACCGCAGACGCAGGGCGTCGTGTTGCGCGATCACGGCGTCCAGGGCCCGGCCGAGCAGTACGGGGTCGGTGCCGGGGGCCAGTTCGACCTGTACCGACATGGCGTACTGGTCCGGGGTGACGGCCTCGTGCTGGTCGAAGAACCACCGCTGGACGGGGGTGAGTTCGACGGTGCCGCGCGCCGGTTCGAGGGCCGTGGCAGAGCCGGAGCCCGGTGCGGCCACCGCGGCCTGCGCGGCCAGGGAGGCGATGGTCTGGTGCAGGAAGAGCAGCCGGGAGGTCAGCTGCAGACCCTCCTGCCGGGCCCGGGAGACGACCTGTATCGAGAGGATCGAGTCCCCGCCGAGGTGGAAGAAGTTGTCGTGGACGCCGACGCGTTCGACCCCCAGCACCTCCGCCCAGATCCGGGCCAGCGCCTCCTCGGCAGCGTCGCGCGGAGCGACGAACTCGGCGCCGGACGGTCCCGCCTGCGCCTCCGGGGCGGGCAGGGCACGCCGGTCCACCTTCCCCGACGGCGACAGCGGCAGCGCGTCCAGGACCACGAACAGGGCCGGGATCATGTAGTCCGGCAGCGAGGCGGCCAGGTGCTCGCGCAGCTCCGCCGTGGACAGTTCGCCGCCGCCCACCAGATAGGCGACGAGCCTGCGGTGTCCGCCCTCGTCCTGGTGGGCGATCACCACGGCCTCGCGGATGCCCGCGTGGCCCACCAGCGCCGTCTCGATCTCCCCGGGCTCGATCCGGAAGCCGCGCACCTTGACCTGGTCGTCGCTGCGGCCGAGGTGTTCCAGGGTGCCGTCCGACCGCCAGCGCGCCAGGTCGCCGGAGCGGTACATCCGCTCACCGGGAGCGCCGTACGGGTTGACCGGGAAACGCTCGGCCGTCAGCTCGGGCCGGTTCAGGTAGCCGCGGGCCAGACCGCCCCCGGCCACGTGGATCTCACCGGGCACCCCCACGGGTACGGGCCCGCCCGAGGCGTCCAGCAGCAGCACCCGGTAGCCGGGCAGCGGCCGGCCGACCGGGATCCGGCCTCCGCCCGCCAGGTGGCCGGCCAGTACTTCCTGGAACGTCACGTGCACGGTGGTCTCGGTGATGCCGTACATGTTCACCAGCCGGGCCCGGCCCGATCCGTAGCGGTCGAACCAGGTCGTCAGGTGCTTGGACTCCAGCGGCTCACCGCCGAACACCACCCAGCGCAGCGCCGGCAGCGGCGCCGAGCCGCGCTCCGCCGCGGTGGCCACCAGTTCGCGGAACATCGACGGCGTCTGGCTGAACACCGTCACGCCCTCCTCGCCGAGCAGGGACCACATCGCCTCCGGGCTGCGCGCCGCGTCCCGCGGGACGATCACCGCGCGGCCGCCCGTGACCAGGCATCCCCACAGCTCCCACACCGAGAAGTCGAAGGCGTAGCTGTGGAAGACCGTCCACACGTCCCGCTCGTCGAACCCGTAGGCCGGGCGGCAGTTCTCCAGCAGATGGAGCACCGACCGGTGCTCGACGGCCACGCCCTTGGGGCGGCCGGTGGAACCGGAGGTGTAGATCACGTACGCGAGGTCCGTGCCGGACACCGCGCTCCGCGGCGCGGTCTCCGGGCGCCGGCCGATCGCCGCCCCGTCGCCGTCCAGATCGACCACCACGGCCCGGGTCACCGGCAGCCGCCGTTCCAGGCCGCGGTGGGTGACCAGGATCTTCGCCCCGGAGTCCTGGACCATGTGCGCCAGCCGGTCCGCCGGGTAGGCGGGGTCCAGCGGCACGTAGGCCGCTCCGGACTTGAGGATGCCGAGCATGGCGACGGCCATCTCCACCCCGCGCTCGACGGACAGGCCCACCAGCACGCCCGGTCCCGCACCGAGGGACACCAGATGGTGCGCGAGCCGGTTCGCCCGTTCGTCCAGTTCCCGGTACGACAGGGCCTCCGGTCCGCACGAGACCGCCGTGGCCGCCGGGGTGGCGGCGGCCCGGGCGGCGACCGTCCCGTGCAGCGAACCGTGCGGAGCGGGCACACCGCCCGTCCGGTTCCACTCCTCCACCACCCGCTCGAACTCGCCCGGCGCGAGCAGCGGAAGCCCGGCCACGGTCTGCTCCGGGGCGGCGGCGACGCCCGCCAGGACGACCCGGACGTGCTCGGCGAACCGGGCGACCGTCTCCTCGTCGAACAGCTCGCTGCTGTACTCGACCAGGCCGCGCACCCCGTCCGGGTGCTCCTCGAACTCGATGGTGAGGTCGTACAGCGCGGAGTCGCGCTCCATCTCGAAGCCCGACGTGCGCAGCCCGGCCAGCTCCAGGTGGCTCCCCGGGGTGTTCTGCAGTACGACCATGACCTGGAACAGCGGGGTGCGGCTGGTGTCCCGCTCCTGCCGCACCGCCTCCACCACGCGTTCGAACGGCACCTCCTCGTGGGCGAAGGCCTCCAGCGCCGTCTCCCTGACCTGCCCGAGCAGCTCGCGGAACGGCATCCCGGGGTCGACCCGCGAGCGCAGCACGACGGTGTTCACCAGGAACCCGACGAGGTGCTCCAGCCCTGCGTGGCCACGGCCCGCCGAGGCCGTGCCGACCGCGATGTCCTGCTGCCCGGAGTACCGGGCGAACACCACCTTCAGCGCGGCGGTCAGGGCCATGAACAGGGTCGCCTCCTGTTCCCGGGCCACCTCCCTGACGCCCGCCACTACGTCGGCGGGGATCTCGAAGGTGTGGGAGCGGCCCCGCGCCGAGCGGACGGCCGCCCGCGGCCGGTCCGTGGGCAGCTCCAGCGGCGCGACCCCGTCCAGGCGGCCGCGCCACCACTCCAGCTGCTCCTCCAGCAGGCCGCCGTCCTCCAGCCTGCCGCGCTGCCACGCGGCGAAGTCCGGGTACTGGACCGGGACGTCCGGCAGCTCCGCCGGTTCCCCGCGCACCTGCGCCGCGTACAGCTCGCCCAGCTCCCGCGCGACGATCCCCATCGACCAGCCGTCGGTCACGATGTGGTGCATCCCGAGCACGAGCAGGTGCCGATCGGCGGCCAGCCGCACCAGCAGCAGGCGCAACAGCGGGCCGCCCTTCAGGTCGAACGGCCGGTCCACCTCGGCGCGCACCAGGGCGCGCAGCCGCTCCTCGCGCTCCTCCTCGGGGACGTCCGACAGGTCGGCCGTTTCCCAGCCGGGTTCCAGGACCTCGTGGACCAGCTGCACCCCGCGTCCGTCGGCCACGTCGAAGGTGGTGCGCAGCGCCTCGTGCCGGGCGACGAGCAGGCCGGCCGCGGTGCGCAGCGCCTCCGCGTGCAGCTCGCCCGTCAGCCGCACGGCCGCCGTCGAGTGGTACTCCGTGCTGTCCTCGTTGAAGTCCTGGAGGAACCACAGGCGTTGCTGCCCGAACGACATGGGCAGGTCGGCCGTACGGGACACCACCGGGATCGCCGTCCCGTCGGTGCCGTCCGCGCCGCCGGCTCCGTCCGCTCCGTCCGCCGGGACCAGCGCGGCGGCGAGTTCGGCGACCGTCGGGGCGTCGAACAGCAGCCGCGGCGAGACCTGGATGCCCAGCGCCTTGTGCGTACGGGAGACCACCAGGATCGCGAGGATGGAATTGCCGCCCAGATCGAAGAAGTTGTCGTGGACGCCGACGCGGGGCACGCCGAGGGCCTCGGCCCACAGCGCGGCCAGGGTCTCCTCGGTCCCGGTCCGCGGGCCGACGTACTGCGACTCCTGCTGCTCGCCCTCGGCGCTGGGGGCGGGCAGCGCCTTGCGGTCCACCTTGCCGTTCGGCGACAGGGGCAGCCGCTCCAGGCGGACGAAGGCGTCGGGCAGCATGTACTCGGGCAGCGAGGCCGACAGGGCGGTGCGCAGCTCGTTCGCGGTCAGCGCGCGGTCGGCGGTGTAGTGGGCGACGAGCCGCCGCACACCGGGGCTGTCCTCCCGTACCGACACCACGACCTGGCCCACGCCCGCCAGCCGGTCCAGCGCGGCCTCGATCTCGCCCAGCTCGATGCGGAATCCGCGGATCTTGACCTGGTTGTCGGCCCGGCCGATGAACTGGAGCCGGCCGTCCGCCGTGCGGCGGACGATGTCCCCGGTCCGGTACATGCGCGCGCCGGCCTCCCCGAACGGGCAGGCGACGAACCGCTCGGCGGTCAGCCCCGGCCGGTTCAGGTAGCCCCGGGACAGGACCGGCCCGGCCGCGTACAGCTCGCCCGCGACGCCCACCGGCACCGGACGCAGCTGCGGATCCAGCACGAACAGCGAGGCGCCCGCGATCGGGCCGCCGATCGAGACGGTCTCGCCGTCGTCGGCGCCGAGGTGGTCGGCCACGGTGATCTGGATGGTCGCCTCGGTGGGCCCGTACTTGTTGATCAGCGGCACGTCCCAGGCGGAACGGACGGCGTCGGCGACCGACTTGGGCAGCGGCTCGCCGCCCACGAAGAGCCGGCGCAGCGCGCGCGGCCTGCGGTCCAGCGGGAGGGCGCCCAGCAGGGACGGGACGAACTGCGCGATGGTGATCCCGTACCGGTCCATGACGTCGGCGAGTTCGAACGGGTCCTTGGACACGTCGGTGGAGACCACGTGGGCGGTGGCTCCCGAGAGCACCGACAGCATCAGCTCCCAGACCGACACGTCGAAGCTCATCGAGGTCCGCAGCAGCACCTTGTCGCTGGGGTCGACCGGATAGGCCTGCTCCAGCCAGGGCAGCAGGTTCGCGGCGTTCGCGTGCGTCACCATGACGCCCTTGGGCCGGCCGGTCGACCCCGAGGTGTAGATGACATAGGCGAGGTTTCCGCCCGTGAGCGCCACCTCGGGCGCCGACACCGGGAGCGCGCCGATGGCGGGCCAGTCGCCGTCCAGTTCCACCTCGACGGCCCCCGACACCGGCAGCCGGTCCCGCAGCTCCCGCTGGGTCAGCAGGATGCCCATGCCGGAGTCGCGGACCATGAACGCGAGACGCTCGGCCGGATAGGCCGGGTCCAGCGGGACGTAGGTGGCCCCCGCCTTGAGGATGCCGAGCACGCCGACCACCATCAGCGGGCCGCGCTCGACCGACAGGCCCACCAGCCGGTCCGGTCCCGCGCCCAGGGAGATCAGGTGACGGGCGAGCCGGTTCGCCCGCTCGTCCAGATCCCGGTAGGTCAAGGTGCCCTCGGCGGAGGACACGGCCACGGCATCCGGGGTCCGCGCGGCCCACCGGGCGAACCGCTCGTGGGCGAACTCCCCCCGGCCGGGCACCGCGCTCGCCGCGTTCCAGCCGCGGACGGCCTGCTCGAACTCCTCGTCCGACAGCATCGGCACGTCGGACACCGACCGCTGCGGATCGGCGGCCAGGCCGGTGAGCAGGGTCTCCAGGTGCCCCGCCATGCGCTCCACCGTGGCCTTGTCGAGCAGCTCGGGGTCGTAGGCCAGCGAGTAGCCGAACCCGTCGCCCGCGTAGGCGCGCAGGACCAGCGGGAAGTTGGTGGTCTCGACGCTCTCCAGGTTGCGCAGCCGCAGCCCCTGGGCGGCCGCCGTCCCGTCGGTCATCGGATAGTTCTCGAAGTTAACCAGCGTCTCGAAGAGCTGGGTGGCGCCGGAAAGGGGGCTCCAGTTCTGCACCCGCGTCAGCGGAACGTACTCGTACTGCGCCGCCTCCACCTGAGCCTGCTGGATCCGCCCCAGCCACTCGGCCACCGGCGCGGCCCCGTCGACCTCGACCCGTACCGGCAGGGTGTTGAGCGTCATGCCGACGATCGAGTCCACCCCCGGGAGATCGGCGGGACGGCCGGAGACCGTCGCGCCGAACAGCACGTCGCCGCGGCCCGTGTACCGCGACAGCAGCAGGCCCCAGGCGCCCTGTACGAGGGCGTTCACGGTGATCCGCTGCCGTCGGGCGAAGGCGGACAGCTCCGCCCCGGCCTGCGGGGAGAGCCGGCGGACCAGCCGCCCGGTGGACGTGGACTGGTGGCCGGGGGCGGGCCGCCGGTCGAGGGGCAGCGGGGTGGGCTCCTCGAACCCGGCCAGCCGGCCGCGCCAGTACGCCTCCGCCTGCGTCAGGTCCTGGCCCTCCAGCCATTCCACGTACGAGCGGAAGGGCTTGCGGGCCGGCAGGACGGGAGTCCGTCCCTCCGCCAGCGCCTCGTACGCGACGGAGAGCGCGGAGAGCATCTGGAAGGTGCTCCAGCCGTCCAGCAGCACGTGGTGGGAGCTGCGCACCACCCGGACACCGGTCTGCGAGGTGCGGATCAGGGCGAGCCGGGCCAGCGGAGCCGTGCCCAGGTCAAGGCCCCGGGCCCGGTCCTCGGCGAGGAAGCGCTCCAGCTCGGCCCGGTGCTCACGCTCCGGCAGCTCCCGCCAGTCCAGGTGGGTCACCGGAAGCTCGGCGTGCCGGCTGACCACCATCAGCGGCCGGGGAACCCCCTCCCACACGAGCGAGCCGCGCAGCAGCTCCAGGTGGTCGGTGACGTACTGCCAGGCCGCCGCCAGCACCCCGACGTCGTGCACGTCGTCGAACTCGAACACCATCTGGTCGAAGTAGCCGGGGCCGCCGGGGTCGGCCAGCGTGTGGAAGAGCATCCCGGCCTGCGTCGGCGTCAGCGGGTAGATGTCCGCCACGGCGCGCCCGTTCCCGGCGATCCGGTCCACGCCGGCCTGGTCGAGGCCGGCCAGCGGGAAGTCGGAGGGGGTGGCGCCACCGCTGCCCTCGGCCAGGCAGTGCGCGATGATCTCGCGCAGGGAGGTCAGGAACTCCCCGGCGAGCCGCTCGATCGTGGCCTGCGCGAAGACCTCACCGGAGTACGTCCAGTTGACGCCGAGCCGGCCGTCGTCGATCAGGCCGATGACGTCCAGCAGGTAGGGGCGCGGCTCCTCGGGAGCGTGATCGAGACCCGAGGCGGACACCCGTCCGCGGACCAGGCCGTCCTCGCCCGTGGTGCCGTGGAACTGCCCGAGGTAGTTGAAGCTGATCTCCGGAAGCCGGTCGCCCCGCAGCGCGTGGCCGGGGCTGCCCGGCCGGGACAGGAAGCGCAGCGCGTCGTAGCCGAGGCCCCGCCCGGGGATCGCGCGCAGCTGCTCCTTCACCGACTTCAGGGACTCGCCCCAGCCGGCGCCGCCGCCGGGGAGGGTGAGTGCCACGGGGAAGTGGGTGGTGAACCAGCCGACCGTACGGGAGAGGTCGAGGTGGTCGAACAGCTCCTCGCGGCCGTGGCCCTCCAGGCCGATCACCACGCGGTCCCGGCCGGTCCAGCCGGCCATGGTGCGGCCCAGCGCCGCCATGAGCACGTCGTTGATCTGCGTGCGATAGGAGGCGGGCACCCGGTGCAGCAGTGCCTCGGTCTCCTCCCGTCCGAGCAGCACCTCGACGGTCCGCTCGTGGGCGGTGGTGTTGGCCCCGTCCCGGTCGGTGGGCAGGGCCGGGGCGCCGTTCGGGTCCACCTGGCGCCAGTACGCGATCTCGGGGTCGAGACCGCCGGACCGCACGAGCTCGGCCAGCTGCCCGGACCACTGCCGGTAGCTGCTGGTCTTGGGGCCCAGGTCCACCGGCTTGCCCTCGGCGAGCTGCTCGTACGCGGCGGCCAGATCGGCCAGCAGCACCCGCCAGGAGACCCCGTCCACCACCAGGTGGTGGACGGCCAGCAGCAGCTGCGGCGCCCGGTCCGGGCCGGAGTCGAAGAACACGCCCCGTACCAGGGACCCCGCGGCGAGGTCGTGGGACCGCTGGGCCGCCAGCGCGGCCGAGTGCATCACCGTACGGCGCGCGGGCTCGTCCAGCGTGGTCAGGTCGCAGACGTCGAGCAGGCCGGTGCCGGCGCCGGAGCCGTACTCCTGGACCCACTCCTCGCCCTCGCGGCGGAAGCGCATCCGCAGGGCGTCGTGGTGCGCGACCACGGCCTCCAGCGCGCGGCCCAGCAGTCCGCTGTCGGTGTCCGGGGCCAGCTCCACCTGGACGGACATCGCGTAGTGCTCCGGGGCCACGGTGTGCGCCGAGAAGAACCACCGCTGGATCGGGGTGAGTTCGGCCGCCCCCGGGCCCGTGTCGGGGGCGGCGGGGGACGGGTCCGCGTCCTTCGTCACCACGGCGGCCAGCGCGGCGATGGTCTGGTGGACGAAGAGCTGCTTGGAGGTGAGCCGGTAGCCCGCCTGGCGGACCCGCGAGACGACCTGGATCGACAGGATCGAGTCGCCGCCCAGGTCGAAGAAGTTGTCGTGGATCCCGACCCGCTCCGCGCCCAGCGCCGCGGCCCACGCGGCGGCCAGCACCTCCTCGGTCTCGTCGCTCGGGGCCGCGTACGCCGCGTCCGGCGCGGCATCGTGCGCACCGGGCTCGGGCAGCCCCCGGCGGTCGACCTTGCCGCTGGGCGTCAGCGGCAGCCGGTCCAGCCGCACGAACGCCGCCGGCACCATGTAGTCCGGCAGCAGACCGCCGAGGTGACCGCGCAGCTCCGCCGGAGCGAGCTCGCGGCCGGTCACCAGATAGGCGACGAGCCGGCGGCGCCCGGAGGATTCCTCCCGGGCGACGACGACCGCCTCCTCGACGTCCGGGTGCGACCGGACGGCCTTCTCCACCTCGCCGAGTTCGACCCGGAAGCCGCGGATCTTGACCTGGTCGTCGGCCCGGCCGAGGAACTCCAGGTCGCCGCCGGGCAGCCGCCGGGCCCGGTCGCCGGTGCGGTAGAGGCGGTCGCCCGCCACGAACGGGCTCGGCCGGAACCGCTCGGCGGTCTGCTCCTCGTTGCCGTGGTAGCCGCGGCCGACGCCCGCGCCGCCGATCCAGATCTCCCCGGGAACCCCGACCGGCACCACCCGCATCCCGGCGTCCAGTACGTAGACGCGGGTGCCCGGCAGCGGACGGCCCACCGGTACGAAGACCCCGTCCCCCAGGGTGTCGAGCCGGGGCAGGAACACCGTCGAGTCGACGGTCGCCTCGGTTCCCCCGTACGCGTTGACGACCAGCGTGCCGGGGTCGACCCGGCACAGCAGTTCCCGGCAGTCCTCCACCCGCCAGCCCTCGGAGCCCACCGATATCAGCCGCAGCGGGGGGAACGGGCTGCCCCGGCGGGCGGACTCCGCCAGCACCGCGTTCAGCAGGGACGGGACGATCTCCAGCCCGGTGGCGCCGGTCCGCTCGATCAGGGCGAGCAGCGCGGGCGGGTCGGTGGTCACGTCCCGGGAGGCAATGATCAGCGCCCCGCCGAACGGCAGCGAGCGGATGAGGTCGGCGAAGAACAGGTCGACGGAGATGCTGGAGACGGACAGGAAGCGCAGCTCGAGGCGGGACAGGCCGTACTGCTCGTCCCAGGCCTCGCAGATGTGCGTCACGTTGCGGTGCTCGATCGCCACGCCCTTGGGGCGTCCCGTCGAACCCGAGGTGTAGATGACGTAGGCCAGGTCCGAGGGGGAGACGGACGCGTCGGGCGCCGTCGCGGGGGCCGCGGCGATCGTGTCGCGGTCGGCCGTCAGGTCGACGAGGACGGCGCCGGACTCCGGAAGCCGTCCGCGGACCGACTCCTCGGTGACCACCAGGGCCGCCCCGGAGTCGTGGAGCATGTGCGCGAGCCGGTCCGCGGGATAGTCCGGATCGAGCGGCACGTACGCCGCTCCCGCCTTGAGGATGCCGAGCAGGCCGACCGCCATGGCGGTGCCGCGCGGCACGCACAGCCCGACCGGCGTGCCCGGTCCGGCCCCCCGGTCCCGCAAGACGTGGGCCAGCCGGTTGGCCCGCTCGTCCAGCTCGCGGTAGCTCAGGGTGGCGTCGTCGGCGACGACGGCCACGGCGTCGGGGGTGCGCGCGGCCCGAGCGGCCACCCGCTCGTGGACCGGCGCCGGGTCCCCGGCTTCCCGCTCCGTCGCGTTCCACTCCTCGACGGCCTGCCGGTACTCGGCGTCCGTCAGCATCGGCAGGTCCGCGAGGGCCTGTCCGGGGTTCGCGGCGGCGGAGGCGAGCAGGGTGGTCAGATGGCCGGCCAGCCGGGCGGCCGTCCCCTCGTCGAAGAGCTCGGTGCTGTACTCGATCAGGCCGAGCAGCGCGCCGTCGCGCGCCTCGAACTCCACGGTGAGGTCGCAGAGCGAGGCGTCCCGGTCCAGCGCGTACGCAGCCGCGGCGACGCCCGGGAAGGCGACCGAGCCGGCCGGGGTGTTGTGCAGCACCACCATCGCCTGGACCAGCGGCGTACGGCTGGGGTCGCGCTCCGGCTGCAGCGCGTCCACCAGCCGGTCGAAGGGCACGTCCTCGTGGGCGAACGCGTCGAGGACGGTCTCCTTGACCTGGCCGAGGAGCTCGTCGAACGTCATCTCCGGGGCCACCCGCGAGCGCAGGACCACGGTGTTGACCAGGAAGCCGACCAGGTGCTCCAGCTCCTCCTCGCGGCGGCCGGAGGAGGAGGTGCCCAGCGCGATGTCCTCCTGACCCGACCAGCGGGCCAGAACCGTGCCGACCGCCGCGGTCAGCACCATGAACAGCGTCGCGCCGCGGGACCGCGCCAGCTCCGACACGGCGTCGAGCGTCGCGGCCGGCACCTCGAAGCGCAGGGCCGCGCCGGCCGAGGACCGCACCGCCGGACGCGGCCGGTCGGTGGGCAGTTCCAGCGGGGCGAGTCCCGCCAGCCGCTCCCGCCACCAGCCGAGTTCGGCGGCGAGCAGCTCGCCGTTCTCCAGCCGGTCGCGCTGCCAGGCCGCGAAGTCCGGGTACTGCAGCGGTACGTCGGCCAGCCGCGCCGGACGGCCCTCGACCCGGGCCGCGTACAGCTCGCCCCACTCGCGGGCGGCGATCCCCATCGACCAGCCGTCGGTGACGATGTGGTGCATCCCCAGCACGCAGACGTGCTCGGCGGCGGACAGCCGCACCAGCAGCACCCGCACCAGCGGGCCGCCCTCGAGGTCGTACGGGCGGTTCATCTCGGCCTGCACGAGTTCGCGGACGCAACGCTCGCGGTCGGCGGGGGCCGTGTCCGACACGTCCACGACCGCCCACTCGGGAGCCAGGCCGGGGCGCAGGACCTGCACCCCCTTGCCGTCGGCCAGACCGAAGGTGGTGTGCAGCGCCTCGTGCCGGGCCATCAGGTCACCGACCGCCGCGCGTAGCGCCCCGGCGTCGAGCGGGCCGGTCAGGCGCAGCGCCTCGGCCAGGTGGTAGTCGGTGCCGCCCGGTGCGAAGTCCTCCATGAACCACAGGCGTTGCTGCCCGAAGGACATCAGCAGGGTCTCGGAGCGCGGGACGCGGGGAATCGCGAGACCGTTCCGGGCTCCGGAGCGGCCGGCCAGACGCTCGGCGAGGGCCGCGCGCAGATGATCGGGGAGCGCGGCGATCCGGTTCTCGCGCGAAGACGGCGTGTTCATGAAGACTCCTAGAAGACGTGGGCGCCGGGGGCGCACCACGGAGCGTGTGCTCGGGTGTGGAAGGGGTGGAGGGGCGCGGCGAGGGCCCGCGTCACGGAGCGCCGTCGCCGGTCTCCAGCTCCGCGAGGATCCGGTCCTCGATCTCGTGCGCGGTCTCGGCGACCGTCGGCCGGTCGAACAGCGTTCTCGGCGACAGACCGGTGCGGAAGGCGGCGTTGATGCGGGAGGCCATCCGCACCGCGAGGAGCGAATCACCGCCGGAGGCGAAGAAGTCGTCGTGCACGCCGACGGGTCCGCCGCCCAGGAGCTCCTCCCAGATCTGCACCAGCACCTCCTCGGTCACCGAGCGCGGTGCCTCGTACGCGTCACCGCCGCCGACCCGGCCCTCCGGAGCCGGCAGGGCGCCCCGGTCCACCTTCCCGCTCGGGGTCAGCGGCAGCTCGTCCAGCGGGAGGAACACGGCAGGGACCATGAACTCGGGCAGGAACGTGACCAGATGGGCGCGCAGTTCGGCGGGATCGGGATCACTCCAGCCCGGCGCCACGACATGGCCGACGAGGAAGGTGCGGTCGCCGTCCGAATGGGCCGTGACCGCCGCGTCGGCGATCCGCGGGTGCGTGACGAGCGCGGCCTCGATCTCGCCGGTCTCGATCCGGAAGCCGCGGATCTTGACCTGCCCGTCCGCGCGTCCCAGGTACACCAGGGTGCCGTCGGCCCGCCACCGCGCGAGGTCCCCGGATCGGTAGACGCGCTCCCCGGGCCCGCCGAACGGATGCGCCGGGAACCGTTCCCCGGTCAGCTCCGGCCGGCCCAGATAGCCACGGGCCAGACCGGCACCGGCGATGTACAGCTCGCCCGTCACCCCGGCCGGCACCGGCCGGCCCGCGGGATCGAGCAGCAGCACCTGGTAGCCCGGCAACGGCCGTCCCACGGGCATCGGGCCCCCGTCGGCCACGTCCTGGGCCGTGATCTCCTGGCGCGTCACGTACACCGTCGCCTCGGTGGGGCCGTACATGTTCACCAGCCGGGCCGGCCCGGTGCCGAAGCGGTCGAACCACGTGCTCAGGTGCTTCGGCTCCAGCGCCTCGCCCGCCAGGATCACCCAGCGCAGGTCCGGCAGGTCCGGGCAGCCGGCCCCGGCCGCGCTCTCCACCAGGGCGCGGAACATCGAGGGGGTCTGGCAGAGCACCGTCACCCCCTGCTCGCGCAGGAGCGCCCAGGCGGCCTCGGGCTGCTGCGCCCAGTCCCGGTCGACGAGCACCAGACGCCCGCCCGAGGACAGGCACCCCCACATCTCCCATACGGAGACGTCGAAGGCGTAGCTGTGGAAGGCGCTCCACACGTCGTGCTCGCCGAACCCGTAGCCGGGCCGGGCGTTCTCCAGCAGGTTCAGCACCGAACGGTGCTCCACCGCCACGCCCTTGGGCCGTCCCGTCGAACCCGAGGTGTAGATCACGTACGCGAGGTCCTCGCCGGACACCGCCACGTCGGGCGCGGAGGCGGGCCGCTGTGCGAGGGCCTCGCGGTCCCCGTGCAGATCGACCACCGTCACCCCCTCGGCGGCCGCACCGGAGGGGCCGCTGCCGTCGCCGACCAGGATCGCCGCACCCGAGTCGCGCAGCATGAACGCCAGCCGCTCCGCCGGGTACGCGGGGTCCAGCGGCACGTACGCCGCACCCGACTTCATGATGCCGAGCAGGCCCGTCACGAGTTCGATGCCGCGTCCGGCCGACAGACCCACCGTCCTGCCCGGACCGGCGCCCAGGGAGATCAGGTGGTGGGCGAGCCGGTTGGCCTGCTCGTCGAGCTCCCGGTAGGTCAGCGACCGGCCGGAGGCCGAGACCGCGACCGCGTCCGGGGTGGCGGCGGCCTGCAGGCCGATCCGCTCGTGCAGGCAGCCGTCCGGCACGGCGGGCCGCTCGGGCGCGCTCCACGCGCGCACCACCCGCTCGAACTCGCCGTCGTCAAGCATCGGCACCTCGGCGACGGCCTGTGCGCCGTCGTCGGCGAGCCCGGCCAGCAAGGCGGTGAAGTGCCCGGACAGGTGCCGGATCGTCGCCTCGTCGAACAGCGCGGGGTCGTAGGCCAGCGTGAACGCGAACGCCCCGTCGGTGTAGGCCAGCAGGTTCAGCGGGAAGCTGGTGATGTCCATGCCCTCCAGCCCCTTCAGCACCAGGCCGCTGTCCCCCGTGGGCCGGTCCTCCCTGGGGTAGTTCTCGAAGACGACCAGGCTCTCGAACAGGCTGGTGCCGGGGGCCGCATCGCTCCAGCCCTGGATCCGCGGCAGCGCCACGTAGTCGTACTGCCGCGCTTCCACCTGCTCGCGCTGCAGCCGGTCCAGCCACTCGGCCACCGGGGCTCCGCCGTCGACGTCCACCCGCACCGGAAGGGTGTTGATCAGCATGCCCGCGATCGAGTCCGCACCGGGCAGATCGGCCGGCCGCCCCGAGACGGTGGCACCGAAGACCACGTCCCGCTCACCGCAGTAGCGGGAGAGCAGCAGCGCCCAGGCCGCCTGGACCAGCGTGTTGACGGTCAGCCGGTGGCTGCGGGCGAAGGTGAACAGCGCCTCGGACGCGGCGGGGGACAGCCGGGTCGCCAGACGGCTGGTGGAACGCGCCGAGTGGCTGGCCCGCGGGCTCCGGTCGTACGGCAGCGCCGTCGGCCCGCCCGCCCCGGCCAGCCGGTCGCGCCAGTAGGACTCGGCCAGCGCCGGATCCTGCCGCTCCAGCCACTCCACGTACGCCCGGAACGGCTGCCGGGCGGGCGGCGCGGCCACCTCGCCCGCCGCGAGCGCACCGTAGCCGCTGTGCGTCTGGGACAGGACGGAGAAGGCGCTCCAGCCGTCGAGCAGCAGGTGGTGGAAGGAGCACACCACGCGGACCGAGCTGTCGGTGAGCCGGATCAGCGCCAGCCGCATCAGCGGCGCCGCCGACAGGTCCAGCCCCCGGGCCCGCTCCCCGGCGAGGAGGTCCTCCAGCGCCTGCTCCCGGTCCCGTTCGGACAGCCCCCGCCAGTCCAGCCTCTCCACGGGCAGTGCGGCGCGGCGGCGTACCACCATCAGGGGCCGGTCCACTCCCTCCCAGACCACGTGCGCGCGCATCACGCCCAGCTGGTCGGCGGTCTGCTGCCAGGCCGCCGCCAGCAGTTCCGGGTCGCTCACCCCGTCGAGTACGTACGTCATCTGCTCGAAGTACGTGGGCGAGGCGGGATCGGCGAGGGTGTGGAAGAGCATGCCGGCCTGCATCGGGGTCAGCGGGTGAATGTCCTCCACGTCCCGTCCGTCGCCCACGATCCGGTCCACGCCGGCCTGGTCGAGGCCGGCCAGCGGGAAGTCGGAGGGGGTGGCGCCGCCGCTGCCCTCGGCCAGGCAGTGCGCGATGACCTCGCGCAGGGCCGCCAGGAATTCCCCGGCGAGCCGCTCGACCGTCTCGGCGGAGTGGTTGGCGGGGGAGTGGATCCAGTCGATCCGCAGCTCACCGTCGCTGACGGCGGCCACGATGTCGATCAGGTGGGGGCGGGACAGACCACCGGCCTGGTCCCGGCCCAGCCCTTCCAGCCGTTTGCGGATCAGACCGTCCGTGCTGGTCGAACCATCCCACTGACCAAGGTAGTTGAAGCTGATCGCAGGTCCGGAGGCATCCGACCCGAGGCCGGAGCCGTCCGGGACGAGGTAGCGCAGCGCCCCGTGTCCGAGACCGCGGTGCGGGATCGCGCGGATGCGCTCCTTCACGGCCTTCAGCCCGCTGCCCCAGTCCTCCCGGGGCACGTCGAGGGCGACCGGGAAGGCGGTGGTGAACCAGCCCACCGTCCGGGACAGGTCGATGTCCTCGAACAGGTCCTCGCGCCCGTGCCCCTCCAGGGCGATGGTGACCGGCGCCCCGGACCACCCGTGCAGGACCCGGCCCAGCGCCGTCAGCAGCACGTCGTTGATCTGGGTGCGGTACGCGGACGGCACCTGGTGGAGCAGGGCCCTCGTCTCGGCCCGGCCGAGCACGGCGGAGACCGTCGAGGAGGAGCCGAAGGTGTTCGGGGCCGTCCCGTCGCGCGGCACCGCGGCACCGGCCGGAACGCCGTGCCAGTACGGCAGTTCGCCTTCGAAGCCGCCGCCCCGCGCAAGCTCGGCCAGGTGGCGTGACCACTGCTGGTAGCTGCTGGTCCGTACGACCGGCTCGGCGGGCCGGCCCTCCGCGAACCGGGTGTAGGCGGCCGACAGGTCCTCGAGGAGCACGCGCCAGGACACACCGTCCATCACGAGGTGGTGCGCGGTGAGGAAGAGCCGCGGCAGCCGTCCCGCCCCCAGGCGGAAGAACACGCCCTTCAGCAGGCGGCCGGTGCCGAGGTCCAGCGAGCGCTGGGCCGCGAGGGCGGCCTCGTCGAGCGCCGCGCCCTGGTCGGATTCGTCGAGACCCGACAGGTCCCGGACGGTGAGCAGGGACGTCGCGGCCGGTTCGCCGTACTCCTGGACCCACTCGCCGCCGTCGCGCGTCAGCCGCATGCGCAGGGCGTCGTGTTGCGCGACCGTGGCGGCCAGGGCACGCTCCAGCAGGGCCAGGTCCGTGTCGGAGGCCAGCTCCAGCTGGACGGACATCGTGTAGTGGTCCGGGCCTTCGGGGTAGTCCTCGAAGAACCGCCGCTGGATCGGGGTGAGTTCGACCCGCCCGGAGACCTCGGTGGGTTCGCCGTGCGCCTCCGTGATCACGGCGGTGACCGGGGCGAGGGTGGCGATGGTCTGGTGGACGAACAGCAGCTTCGAGGTCAGCTGGAGACCCGCCTGCCGGGCCCGCGAGACCACCTGGAGCGAGAGGATCGAATCCCCGCCCAGGTCGAAGAAGTTGTCGTGGACCCCGAGCCGTTCGACGCCGAGCACCTCGGCCCACAGGGCGGCCAGGACCTCCTCCGTCGCACCGGCCGGCGCGACGTACGCCGGGCCGCCGGGCCGTCCGACGGCGCCCTCCGGTTCCGGCAGGAGTCCGCGGTCCACCTTGCCGTTCGCGGTGAGCGGCAGCCGGTCCAGGGACACGAACACCGAAGGCGTCATGTACTCGGGCAGGGAGGCGGCGAGGTGCGTGCGCAGCTCCCCGGCGGGTACCTCGTGCCCGGACACGAGGTACGCCACCAGCCGCCGGTGGCCCGAGTCCCCCTCGTAGGGGACGACGACGGCGTCCGACACGGCCGGGTGCTGCTTCAGCGCGTTCTCGACCTCGCCGAGTTCGATCCGGAACCCCCGGATCTTGACCTGGCCGTCGGCCCGGCCGAGGAACTCCACGGCACCGTCCGACCGTCGGCGGGCGAGGTCGCCCGACCGGTACATCCGGGAGCCGGGGGCGCCGTACGGGTCGGCGACGAACTGCGCCGCGGTCAGGCCGGCCCGGCCCAGGTAGCCGCGGGCCAGGCCGGGGCCCGCGATGTACAGCTCTCCGGGCACACCGGCCGGGGCGGGCTCCAGGGTCTGCGTGAGCACGTACACCCGGGTGTTGCCGATCGGCATGCCGATGGGTACCGGGGCGGCCGCGTCGAGATCGGCGGCCAGCGCGTGCACCGTGGTGAGCGAGGTCGCTTCCGTCGGCCCGTAGCCGTTGTGCAGCCGCAGCCGCGGATGCGCCGCCAGCACCCGGGCACAGTGCTCGGGAGAGACCGTGTCGCCTCCGGCGATGACCTGCCGCAGCCCGCGCAGCGCGCTGACGTCGTCGTCGACGACCTGGTGGAACAGACCGGCCGCGATGGCCAGATGGGTCACGCCGTGCTCCTCCAGGAACGCCCCCAGCTCGCTGCCGGTCGGCGCGGCCGGCGGGTGCACGGCCAGCCGCGCACCGTGCAGCAGCGCCGCCCACACCTCCAGGGTCGAGGCGTCGAAGGACAGCGAGGCGAACTGGGCGACCGCGTCCCCCGGCCCGATGTCCAGGAAGCCGGACTCGCGGACCAGCCGGACCACCGCGCGGTGCGAGGTCATGACCCCCTTGGGGGCCCCGGTGGAACCGGAGGTGTAGATCACGTAGGCCAGCTGATCGGGGGAGAGCGCCACCTCGGGTGCCGTGGCCGGGAAGCCGCCGCCCTCACCGCCCGGGCCGTCCACGGTGATCACGCCGGCGCCGGTGCCCGGCAGCCGGCCGCGCAGTTCCTCCCGGGTGAGGAGCAGCCGGACACCGGCGTCCCGCACCATGTACGCCAGGCGCTGCTCCGGGTAGCCGGGATCCAGCGGGACGTAAGCCGCCCCGGCCTTGAGCACGGCGAGCAGGGCCACCACGGCCTGCGCTCCCCGCTCCAGGCACAGGCCCACCAGCACGTCCGGGCCCGCGCCCGCGGCGGCCAGCCGGCGGGCGAGCCGGTTGGCGCGCGCGTCGAGCTCGCCGTAGGTCAGCCGCTCCGGGCCGTACGAGAGGGCCACGGCGTCCGGCCGCTCGGCCGCGACGGCGGCGAACAGCTCCGGCAGGGAGGCCTCGGGCAGTGGGCGGTCCGTGTCGTTCCAGCCGTGGACGGCCTGCTCGAACTCGGGGCCGGTCAGCATCGGGAGGTCTGCCACGGACCGGTCGGGGTCCTCGCCGGCCGCGTCGAGCAGCACGTTCAGGTGCCCGGCGAGCCGGGCGACCGTCGCCTCGTCGAACAGGGCCGTGCTGTAGATGATCCGGCCCGCGACACCCGGACCGTCCTCGGTGAACTCCAGGGTGAGGTCGAAGGGCGCGGCGTTGTGCTCCACCGGGTGCGGGGCGACCTGGAGGCCGGGCATCCGGACATCGCCCCTGGGGGCGTTCTGCAGGACGATCATCGTCTGGATCAGCGGCGTGCGGCCGGCGTCCCGCTCCGGCTGCACCACCTCCACCAGCCGCTCGAACGGCAGGTCCTCGTGCGCGAAGGCGTCGAGCACGGTTTCCTTGACCCGGTCGAGCAGCGTGCCGAAGGACAGGGCGGGGTCCACCCGCGAGCGCAGCACGACCGTGTTCACCAGGAAGCCGACGAGCTGTTCCAGATCGCGGTGGCCGCGCCCGGAGGTCGCCGTGCCCACCGCGATGTCCTCCTGGCCGCAGTGGCGGGCGAAGACGGCCTTGACCGCGGCGGTGAGCACCATGAACAGCGTGGCGCTCCGCTCCCCGGCCAGAGCCCTGGCCTTGGCGACGGTCGCGGGCGCCATCTCGAACAGGAACTCGGCGCCGGCCGTGGACCGCACCACGGGCCGGGGCCGGTCGGTGGGCAGCTCCAGCGGGGTGATCCCCGCCAGCCGCTCCCGCCACCAGTCGGCCTGCCGCCCCACGACCCCGCTGTCCTCGATCCGGCCGCGCTGCCAGGCGGCGAAGTCGGCGTACTGGACAAGCGGTTCGGCCAGGCCGCCGCGCTCCCCGCGCACCCGGGCCGCGTACAGCTCGCCCAACTCCCGTGACACCACCCCGGTCGACCAGCCGTCGGTGACGATGTGGTGGATCCCCAGGACCAGTACGTGCTCCTCGGCGGACAGCCGGGCGAGCAGGACCCGGACCAGCGGCCCGTTGCGCAGGTCGTACGGCCGGGCGTGCTCGGCGCGCACCAGTTCCCGCAGCCGGTCCTCGCGCAGCCCGTCACCGGTGCCGGACAGGTCGGCGGTGTTCCACTGCGGCGCGAGCGAGGCGTGGACCACCTGGACGCCCTGGCCGCCGACCACGCCGAAGGTGGTGCGCAGCGCCTCGTGGCGGTCCGTCAGGTCGGTGACGGCGGCCCGCAGCGCGTCCCCGTCGATCCGCCCGGTCAGGCGCAGCCCGAAGGCGGTGTGGTACTCGGCGCTCCCGGGGTCGAAGTTCTCCAGGAACCACAGCCGCCGCTGCCCGTACGACATCGGCAGCAGGCCCTCGCGCGAGACCCGGGGGATGGAGATCTCCGCACCCTGCTCGGCGGAGTCGACCGAGGCGGCGAGCGCGGCCACCGTGGGGGTGTCGAAGAGCACCCGCAAGGACAGCTTGATGCCCAGTGCCTCCCGCAGCCGGGCGGCGGCCCGGACGGAGAGGATCGAATTGCCGCCCAGGGCGAAGAAGTCGTCGTGTACACCCACCTGATCGAGGTCGAGCACCTCGGCCCAGACCCCGGCGATGGTCTCCTCCACGGCGTTGCGCGGGGCGGCGTACCCGCCGTCGGGCCCCTGCGCCGGACCGGGCGCGGGCAGCGCGCGGCGGTCCACCTTCCCGTTGGGGGTCAGCGGGAGGGCATCGAGCACCACCACCGCCGAGGGGACCATGTACTCCGGAAGCCGCTGCGCCAGATGGGCGCGCAGCGTCTGCGCGCTGAGCGGCGCCCGGCCGGAGGGCACCGCGTACGCCAGCAGGTTGGTGTTGTGCGTGATCACGACGGCCTGGGCCACGTCCGGCCGCCTGGCCAGCGCGCTCTCGATCTCGCCGAGTTCGACGCGGAAGCCCCGGACCTTGACCTGGTCGTCCGCCCGGCCCAGGTACTCCAGGGTGCCGTCCCCCTTCCAGCGGGCCACGTCGCCGGTGCGGTACATGCGGCTGCCCGGCGCGCCGAAGGGGTCGGCGACGAAGCGCTCCGAGGTCAGACCGGGGCGGCCGTGGTAGCCGCGCGCCAGACCCGTCCCGGCGATGTACAGCTCGCCGCGCACCCCGGCCGGCACGGGCCGCAGCGCGCTGTCGAGCACGTGGATCCGCGTGTTGGCGATCGGGGCGCCGATCGGCGGCACCGCCGCGCCGCCGAGCGGGCCGCTCATCGTCGCGCACACGGTGCTCTCGGTGGGTCCGTAGGCGTTGATCATCCGGCGCCCGGCGGACCAGCGCTCCACCAGGGCCCCGGTGCTGGCCTCGCCGGCGACGATCAGGGTGGCACCCTCGGGCAGCCCGCGGCCCTCCGGCAGCACGGCCACGGTGGTGGGGGTCAGCGTGGCGTGCGTGACGCCGTGCTTGCGGGTGTAGGCGGCCAGCGGCTCGCCCGGCTGCAGGGCCTCCTCGGAGCCCATGACGAGGGCGGCTCCGGTCAGCACGCCCATGCAGATCTCCCAGAACGCCGCGTCGAAGCTCGACGAGGCGAACTGCAGGACGCGGCTGTCCGGGGTGACCTCGAAGTGCGCGGCCTGGACGGCGGCCAGGTTGCCGATCCCGGCGTGCGAGACGAGGACGCCCTTGGGGCGGCCGGTGGAGCCCGACGTGTAGATGACGTACGCCAGGTCCTGCGGGGCGGGCACGGTCTCGGGCGCGGTGACCGGCCACTGCTCCAGGGCCGCCCGGTCACGGTCCAGGTCGACCAGGACGGCCTCGGTCTCCGGCAGCCTGGCGACGAGGTGCTCCTGCGTCACGATCAGGGTGACCCCGGAGTCCTGGAGCATGTAACCGAGCCGGTCGGACGGGTAGTTGGCGTCCAGGGGCACGTAAGCGGCGCCCGCCTTCATGATGCCGAGCAGCCCGGTGATCATCCTGGCGCTGCGCTCCACGCACAGGCCGACCAGCACGTCGCGGCCGGCTCCGCGGGCGATCAGGTGGTGGGCGAGGCGGTTGGCCCGCTCGTCCAGCTCCCGGTACGTCAGCGAGCCGTACTCGTCGATCACGGCCACGGCGTCCGGGCGCGACTCCACCTGGGCGGCGAACAGTTCCGGGAAGGTGCCGGTGGGGACCTCACGGTCGGTGGCGTTCCACTCGCGGGCCATCCGGTCGAACTCGGCGTCCGTGAGCATCGGCAGGGTGGCTACGGCCCGGCCGGGGTCCGCCGCCGCGCCCGCCAGCAGCCGGTTCAGGTGGCCGCCCAGCCGGCCGGCCGTCGAGGCGTCGAACAGGGCAGTGCTGTAGTGGACGCGCCCCGACAGGGCGTCGCCCGCCTCGGTGAACTCCAGCGCGAGGTCGAGCGGGTCGTACGGCGCCTCGTGCGACGGGTCCGCGCCCCGCAGGACGACCATGGTCTGGATGAAGGGGGTCACGCTGGTGTCCTGCTCCGGGGCCAGGGCCTCGACCAGCCGGGGGAAGGCGACCCCGTCGTGGTCCAGGGCGTCCCGCACGGTCCGCCCCGCCCGCTCGAGCAGCCGGGCGAAGGACTCCTGGGCATCGACGTCCCCGCGCAGCACCACGGTGTGCCCGGTACGCGGCGAGAGGGTGCCGACCGCGATGTCCTCCTGCCCGGAGTAGCGCGCGAACAGCGCCCAGGCCGAGGCGGTCAGCACCTCCAGCAGGCCCGTCCCGTTCCGCTCGGCGAGCCCGTGCAGGGCCGCCGTCGTCTCCGGGGGGACCGTGAACGCGTGGGTGGACGTCTCCGTCGACCGGACGACGGGGCGCTGCCGGTCCAGTGCCAGGTCGAGCGAGGTGATTTTGTCCAGCCGGTTCCGCCAGAACTCCACATGCTCGGGCAGGGGCCGGCCAACCGGTGCTGCGGCGCGAGTCAAGCTGTGCCTCCATGAGGGACTGACCTCCGCGCCGGAGCCCGCGGCCGGTGGCCGCACGGGACGGGGGAAGTCGGAAGAAGAAGGGGGACGAAGAGGTGCGCGGCCGTCAGGCCGCGGCGGGCAGACGCGTGGCGGACCGCCCCGCCAGCTGCATCAGGTGCACGGCTCCCGTGGCGGGGTCCTGGACGAAGCGTCCGGGGTAGGGCGCGGCGGCGGTGTCGGTGCGCCGCGCGCTGAAGTGAAGTCCGTCGTACAGCGCGAGGTCCGCGAGCAGACCGGAGGGGTCGCTCAGCCGGATGCCCGCGCCGTGCGGCCGGACGGAGAAGACGGTGTCGCCGTTGGCGTACTCGCCGAACAGCGGTGCCGGGTCCGCGAGGGCGCGGTCCGCGGCGGGGGAGGCGGGCAGGGCGCCCGTGTAGTCGGCGACGTCGAGGCCGAGCGTGCGCAGTTCCCGCAGGAGGGCGGGCCACAGCCGGGTCCCCGTGGTGGCGTTGGTGGTCAGCGCCACCGCCGCGCCCGTCGCCGGGTGGAAGCGGAGGTGGCAGGTGGCGCCGTCCACGGTGCCGTCGTGGCCCAGCCAGTGGCCGTCCGCGCCGTACCGGGCGAGCCCCAGGGTCCATCCGTCGGCCATCCCGAAGGCGTCGGCGGCGGGCTGCGAGGTGTGCATTTCGGCCCGGTCCTGCGGGCCGAGGAGGGGGGCGCCGCCGGCGTGGGTGCCGGTGTGGGTGCCGGTGTGCAGCCGGGCGAAGGAGACCAGGTCCCGCGCGCTGCCGCACAGTCCGCCGGCCGGCGCCCAGGTGGGCGGTAAGTACAGGCCGACCGGCCGGGCCTGCCGCTCACCGGGACGGACGGCGTGCCCCTCGGCCGCGACGCGGCCGCTCGGGCCGGAGCCGTGCAGGAAGTGCGGCCGTATGCCCAGGGGACCCAGCAGGAAGTCCCCCAGCGCGGCCTGCCAGGACGTGCCGGTGACCTCTTCGACGAGGCGGCCCAGCAGGTTGTAGCCGGTGTTCGCGTAACTGAAGGAGCTGCCGGGCTCGAGCAGCAGGGGGAGTGCGGCGACGCTCGCCGCGTACCGGAACAGCGACCGCTCTCCGGGGTCGGGGAGCTGGTGGTCGGAGACCAGACCGGCGGTGTGGGACAGCAGTTGCCGGGCGGTGATGGAGCCCGCGGCCCGGTCCTTCGGCTGCCGGAACTCCGCCAGTGAGCCGGCGAGCGGTTCGTCGAGCCCGATGTCGCCGTCGGACGCGAGCTGCACCACCAGGGTCGCGGTGAACGCCTTGGTGACCGAGCCGTAGGCGAACGCCGTCCCGGAGTCCACCGGTAAGCCGCCACCGGACCGGGTGACGCCGGTGGCGACGGAGATCAACTCCGTGCCCGTGTCCACGGCGAGCTGGGCACCGGGTACCGCGTGCTCCTCCGTCAAGGTGCGCAGCAGGTCGGCGGCATGCCGCATGTTCATGTCCTCCCCCATCGCTCGACCGGCACTGCCGAGGCGGCACGGATGTGTGCGCGCAGTGCGTCTTCCGGCACGCCGGCGGAAGGTGCAGACGGCGGCCCGGAGGGTGTGCCACCGCTGTCGTGGCCGGCCCCCCGCCGGTACGGCTATCCACACCATCAGGGGTGTGGCTGCCCGTACCTCCACATCCTTGATCGAACGCACGGTCGCGGGCAAGGTGTTTCCCTGGGAGGAAAGTGCGCAGGTCGGAGCGCCTGTGACGGGGTCGGGGCGGGCCCCGTGCGAAGGGGTGCGGCACAGGCCCGGCCTAGGGTGGCGCGCATGTCGGCAACCCGATACGTCTATCTCGGCCCGGAGGGAACGTTCACCGAGGCCGCCCTGCACACCCTTCCCGAAGCGGCGACCCGGGAGCTCGTCCCCATGGTGTCGGTGCCCGCGGCGCTCGACGCCGTCCGCTGCGGCGAGGCCGCCGCCGCCCTCGTGCCGATCGAGAACTCCGTCGAGGGCGGAGTCACCACCACCATCGACGAACTCGCCCAGGGCGAACCGCTGATGATCTACCGTGAGGTGCGCCTGCCCATCACCTTCGCCCTGCTGGTCCGACCCGGCACGGCGCTCGAAGACATCAAGACCGTGACCGGTCACCCGGTGGCCCAGTCCCAGGTCCGGGGCTGGCTGCGCAGGCATCTCCCGTACGCGGTATGGGAGTCGGCTTCCTCCAACGCGGACGGCGCCCGCCTGGTGCAGGAGGGCCGCTACGACGCGGCCTTCGCCGGAGCGTTCGCGGCGGCCCGCTACGGCCTGGAACCCCTGGTCACCGAGATCCACGACGCCGAGAACGCCGAGACGCGCTTCGTGCTGGCGGGCCGGTCGGGCAGGCCGGCGGCGCCCACCGGACGGGACAAGACCTCGGTGGCGGTCTGGCTCGGCGGCGACCGGCCCGGGGCCCTGCTCGATCTGCTCCAGGAGTTCGCCGTCCGCGGGGTCAGCCTGATGCTGATCCAGTCACGTCCGACGGGGGAGGGGATCGGCAACTACTGCTTCGTGATGGACGCCGAAGGGCACGTCACCGAGCGGCGGGTGGGCGAGGCCCTGATGGGCCTGAAACGGATCGCTCCGAAGGTCCGCTTCCTGGGCTCCTACCCGCGCGCCGGGGACCACGGTGACCCCGCCGGAATACCGCGGCCCGGCACGACCGAGGGCGACTTCACGGTCGTGGCGGACTGGCTGACGCGCATTCAGGACGGGCGGTACTGATCCCGTGCACCCCCGACGACGGCCGCCCTCAGGCGGATTCGCCCCGCAGGTGGGCCAGGACGGCCAGCACCCGCCGGTTGCCCTCGGCCGGATCCAGGTCCAGCTTCATGAAGATGTTGCTGGAGTGCTTGACCACCGAGGCCTCCGTGACGCTGAGCCGTTGCGCGATCGCCTGGTTGGTCAGGCCCTCGGCCATCAGCGTCAGCACCTCCCGCTCCCGGGGGGTGAGCCGGTTCAGCGGGCGGCGCGCCGTCTGCTGCGTCAGCAGCACGCGGACCACCTCGGGGTCGATGACGGTCTGGCCCGCGGCGACCCGCCGCAGGGTGTCCAGGAACTCGGAGACCTCGCCGACCCGGTCCTTGAGCAGGTAGCCGAGCCCCGCCGCGCCCGCACCGCCGCCGCCGACCAGCTGGGTGGCGTACGCGGTGGCCACGTACTGGGACAGCACCAGGACGGGCAGCCGCTCGTGCCGGGCCCGCAGCTCCAGGGCGGCCTTGAGGCCCTCGTCCCGGAAGTCCGGGGGCATCCGGACATCGGTGATGACGATGTCGGGCAACTCGGCGTCCACCGCGCGCGCCAGCGCCTGCGCGTCGCCGACCGCGGCGACCACCTCGTGGCCGCTGCGGGTCAGGAGTTCGACGAGTCCTGCACGGAGCAGCACTGCGTCCTCGGCAAGGACTACGCGGAGCACGGGACCTCCACTCGGAGCTGGGTCGGACCGCCGACCGGGCTGGAGACCAGCAGCCGGCCCCGGAGGATCGCCATGCGGTCCGCCAGCCCGGACAGACCGGTGCCCTTGTCGGGATCCGCCCCGCCGCGCCCGTCGTCGGTGATCAACAGGATAAGCCGGTCGCCTTCCAGCCGGCCGACGACGGAGATCGCGGAGGCCCCGCTGTGCTTGACCGCGTTGGCCAGCGCCTCGGTCACGGCGAAGTACGCCATGGTCTCCACCTGGCCCGGCAGCCGTCGCGGCAGGTCGATGTCCACGGTGACCGGGACGGGGTTGCGCAGCGCGACCTCCGCTACGGCGGCGGCCAGCCCGTGATCGGTCAGCACCTGGGGGTGGATGCCCCGTACGAGGTCCCGCAGCTGGTCCAGGGCACGGCGGGCCTCCCCGCGGCCACGGGCGACCAGATCGGCGGCCGCGGGACTCTTGTCCCCCAGCTCCAACTCGGCCAGGCCCAGGGTCATCGTGAGGGCCACCAGCTGCTGCTGGGCGCCGTCGTGCAGGTCGCGCTCGATGCGGCGGCGCTCGGCCTCGAAGGCGTCCGCCAGCCGGGCCCGGGAACGGGTGAGTTCGATGACCCGGTGGTCGTCCTGCGCCTCGCGGGGCGCGAGCAGGAACCAGGCCGTCCGTACCTGCGCGCCCGCCAGCAGCCCCGCGGCGTACGCGGACAGGGCCAGGCCCAGGGCCCCGCAGAGGCTGAACGGCAGCGCGGCCAGCGGATGGCCGACCGCCCGGCCGGGAATGATCATCACGGTTTCCGGTGCCAGCGCCCACACCACCACGGGCGAGACCAGCAGCATGCCCGAGAACGCCAACAGCACGGTCACGCCCAGGCCCGCACCGGCGAAGACGATCGCCAGCAGCGCCGTGTAGCCCAGCTCCCGCCAGGTCGCCGACTCCCGCAGCCGGGTCCGCAGCCGCCCCCAGGGACCCATGTCCAGGAGCGGGCCGTGCGGATCCGCCGGCGCGGTCGGCTCGATCAGCCGCAGCCGGCGCCGCTCCGCCCGGGCGACGGGGATCCCGAGCAGCGCGGTGGCCGCCAGGACCACCAGGCCCACCCCGACCACGGAGAGGACCACCCCGAGGGCCACCAGCACGGCCAGGCACAGCAGCACGCCCACGCCGAACAGCGCGCCGCTGAACAGGTAGGCCCAGCTGCGCAGCGGCCAGCGGGACCGCAGGAAGGGCAGCGGCCCCGACCTCATCGCCTCCCAGACGGCGATGGTCTGCCCGCTCGGTTCGTGCGGCATCGGCTGCCCTGACATCTGCGCACCCTTCGTGGAACCCGGCGCATCCGGCGCTCGGTGATCTTCCTTGAACTCTAGTCCGGCCTCCTCCGCCTGTCGGTAGGGAAAACCCTCCCCCGAGGTGTCCCCTCAGGCCCACTGCGCCGGGGCACCCCGCGGTGCTGGACTGGAGGGGTTCCGCTTCGCCCTCACCACCCACGGCAGTCCCCACCCGCCCACTCACCCCACCCACCGCACCCACCGCATCGGCAAAGGATTCACGACATGGCACTTCTCACCGACATGAAGGTGTCGGCCGCGCGACTGGTCTCGGTGTCCAAGACCTACCCCGGCGCCACGGGGCCGGTCCTGCACGAGGTCACCGTGGAGTTCCCGGCCCGCGCCATGACCGCGGTCATGGGCCCGTCCGGTTCGGGCAAGACGACCCTGCTGCACTGCGCCGCGGGACTCGACCGGCCCTCGGCGGGCCAGGTGCTCCTCGGCGACACCGATCTGGCCGTCTGCGACGAGGAGCAGCTGACGAGGATCCGGCGGCAGCGGGTGGGCTTCGTCTTCCAGCAGTTCAACCTCCTGCCCATGCTGACGGCCTACGAGAACGTGGCGCTCCCGCTGCGGCTGAACGGCCACCGGCCCAAGCGGTCGGTGGTGCAGGGGGCACTCGCCCAGGTCGGCCTGGAGAAGCTGACGGACCGCCGCCCGGCGCAGCTTTCGGGCGGGCAGCAGCAGCGGGTGGCCATCGCCCGGACCCTGGTGGCCGAGCCGGAGGTGGTCTTCGCCGACGAGCCGACCGGCTCGCTCGACCGGGCCACGGGCCGTCAGGTCATGGCCCTGCTGCGGAACCTGGTGGACCGGGCCGGGGGGACCGTGGTGATGGTCACCCACGACCCGGTGGCCGCCGCGTACGCGGACCAGGTGGTCTACCTGGTCGACGGCCGGGTGGTGGGCACCGACCCCGCTCCCACCGTCGAGCGCATCACCGCCCGCCTGGGCCGGTGGGACGCCTGATGTGGCAGCTGTCCGTACGCTCGGTCCGGCACCACGCGCCGCTGTTCCTGGGCACCTTCGTCTCGCTCGTGCTCGGGGTGGCGCTGATCGCGGTGTCCTCGGCGGCCCTGGCCGCCACCTTCGACGTCCGTCAGCCGTCCCCGGAAGGCCGGCCCTCGATCACGCTCCAGGACGGCAGCGGAACCACCCACACCCTGGTCAGCGGAGGACTGGACCTGGGCGGCATCCAGACCGTGCTGGTGATGGCCGGCATCGTCTCCGCGTTCGTGACCGTGTTCGTCATCGCCGGCACCTGTGCGTTCAGTGTCGCCCTGCGCCGCCAGGACATGGGCCTGCTCCGGCTGGTCGGCGCGGGCGCGCGGCAGGTGCGGCGCATGGTGATCGGGGAGAGCGTGGCCGTCGCGGTGCCCGCCGTCGCGGTGGGATGCCTGCTGGCCGTCGTGGCCACACCGTGGGCCGTGGACGGGCTCAACGGCACGGGCCTGTCGCCCGCGGAACTGCGGCCCGCCCCGCTGGGCGGCCCCCTGCTGATCGCGGCGGCCTCCGGGCTGGTCATGGCCGTGCTCGGCGCGATGGCCGCGTCCCGCCGCGCCTCGCGGGTCCGGGCCACCGAGGCACTGCGTGAGGCCGCACTGGACTCACGTGCCATGACCGGGGGCCGCTGGGTGACCGGTCTGCTGCTGCTCGCGGTGGGCGGGGTCATGGTGGGGCTGGCCCCGCAGGCCGGCCTGGAGGGTTCCATTCCGCTGGCCCTCTTCGGATCGATGGCGCTGACCCTCGCCGCGTCCTCCCTTGGCCCGGCCTACCTGCCCGCGCTGACCCGGCTGCTGGCCGCTCCGTTCAGGCGCTCGAGCTCCGTGCCCGCCCGGCTCGCCGTGGAGTCGCTGGGCACGTCGAAGCTGAGGACGGCCTCCCTGGTGGGGCCGGTCCTCGCCATCGTCGCCGTGGTCGGTGTGTTCACCTCCGTCCTGTCGACCACGGGTGCCACGATCAAGTCCGACGACCGTCGCCGGACCGTCGGTCAACTGGTGGTGGAGGAGGCCGCCGGCGGGGGAGTGACCCAGGACGTGCTGGCCGTGCTCCGCGCGGACCCGAGGGTGCGCGCGGTGTCGGCGCCGGCCGGCCTGGAACTGGCCGTCGCCGACCGGTCCTCCGTACGGCAGGACCGCGGCGCCGTGGCCGACCTCCCCGCTCTGGCCCGCACCCACCGCATCGACGTGGTCGAGGGCGCCGTCACGGAGCTCGGCCCGGGACAGGTCGCGGTCTCGCGCGAGTACGCCGACTGGTACGGCTACCACGTGGGCAGCCGCCTGACCTACGGGCTCTTCGGCGGGAGCCCCGCCACCGCCGAGGTGACGGCGGTCCTCGACGGCGGAACGGCCGTACCGCACGTGGTCCTTCCGGCCGGGTCGGCCGGGGCCCCCGAGCCGCAGAGGGCGACCGTACTGCTCGACCCGGCCTCGGCCGGCGCGGCCGGCACGGTGGCCCGCGAACTGACCTCCCGGCTCGGCGCGGACCGCGTGCGGGTGACGGAGACCGCCCAGTGGTTCGCGCGGTCGTCGAGCGATCAAGAACGACTCAACATGCTGGTCCTGGTGGTCCTGGCGGGACCCGCTTCCGCTTACGCATTGATCTCCGTGGCGAGTACCTTGGTCATGTCGTTCAGCAGGCGCACCCGTGAGTTCGCCGACATGCGTCTGGTCGGCGTCAGCGAGAAGCAGTTGAGGAGCATGGCCCTGTGGGAAACTGGGTGCACGACCACCGTGGCGGCCGTGGTGGCCACGGCCGTTGTGGCTTCGGGGCTCCAGGCCTATCGTGCAGCGCTGCGCGTGACGTATGACGTCGTTCCACTGAGTGTGCCGTGGGGGGCGCTGTCAGGGTTGGTCCTCGCATGTGTGGCGGTCTCGGCCACCGTGGGCCTGATGGCGACCCGGCGGCTCCTCGGGAAGGCCGGCATCACGATGGCGACCACTCGTCAGTAGCAAGGGGAGAGACTGTGCGCGTCCTGATCGCCGAAGATTCCGCGCTCCTGCGCATGGGAATGCAGCGGCTGCTGGAGGACGAGGGAATCGAGGTCGTCGCATCGCTGGGCGATGTGACCGACGTCCTCCAGGTGATCACCGAGTGCGAACCCGATGTGGCGATCATGGACGTCCGCATGCCGCCCACCCACACCGACGAGGGCATCAGGGCGGCGCGGGACATCCAGCGGCGATGTCCCGGCACCGCCGTCCTGGTGCTCTCGCAGTACGTCGAGTACGAATACGCCAAGGACCTGGTCCGCGACGCCCGCGGCGGCACCGGCTACCTGCTGAAGCAACGGGTGGGCAGCATCGACGACTTCCTCACCGCGCTGGAGCGGGTGGTGGCCGGTGAGACCGTCCTGGACGCCGAGATATACAAGAAGTTCATCGGGAACCCGCACGAGCGGCGGGCCGCGGAACTCCTCACCAACCGGGAGCGCCAGGTCATGGAACTCGTGGCGACGGGCCTGTCCAACACGGGAATCATGGCCCGGCTGGACATATCCGAGCGCGCCGTGGAGAAACACGTCACCGCGATCCTGAGCAAACTGCAGATCCCGAGTTCGGGAGAGGGCAACCGGCGCGTCCTCGCGGTCCTGGACTATCTGCGGGGAATGGGACAGGACAGCGTCGCCTGATGGGCGGGCTCGTCACGGACTCCTCAACCACCCGGTCCAGGCAGTCCGTTCAGTCGAAGGTCGCGGCCGGGGCCATCTACCTCTCCGTCGGCAGCCTCGTCGGTGTCCTGCTGGTGCCGCTCACCCTGGTCGCGATCGCGCTGCGGGTGCTCTCCCTCTGCCTCGCCGTCCTGCCGCTGGCCGGGGCGCTGTTCGTCAGGGCGATGATGAAGGCGGTGCGCCGGGCCCTGCCGCACGCCGGTCCGGAACCCGCGCCGGCCCCGCCTGCGGGACCGACGTGGCGCAGCGCCTGGCACTGGGTGGCCGGTGTCACTCCGGGCGGCCTGCTCGGCATACCGCTGCTGCGCGCGGCCGCCGACCTGGAACGCCTGCTGGCGGCCGCGGTCCTGCAGACCTCGGCGGCCGACGGTACCGGCGCGAGCGGCGGTACCGTCGGGAAGCCGGCAGCGGCACCCCGGCGGCGGGGCGCCGCCGTGTGGGGGGACCTCGGGTATCTCGGCCTCCTCCTGCTCGGCCTGATCTGGCTGATGCCCGTCCTCGCGCTGTCGCTGCCCGTGGTCGCCTTCGTGGTGAGCCTGCCGTTCGGCCGCACCGAGCAACTGTCCTTCGGCGAGGGCAACACGATCGTCGTCGAAGGCGCGGCGACCCGGATCGGCGTGGGGCTGGGCGCCGCCGTCCTCTTCGTCCTGCTCGTCATGCTGCTCTTCTGGCTGGGCAGGCTGCGGGCGCGGCTGGTGCGCAGGATCCTCGGCCGGGTCGACGAGGACGAGCGCCTGAGGCGCGAGGTGCTGGCCGAACAGCAGCGGATCGCCGCGCTGCGGGTCAACGACGCCGACTACCGCAGGATCGAGCGCGACCTGCACGACGGGGCCCAGGCCCGGCTGGCCGCCGTCATGATGCGCATCTCGCAGGTCACCCGCCGCCCCGGCCGCAGCGCCGAGGACCTGCGGAAGGTGCTGGAGGAGACGCATCACGAGATCGACCAGGCACTCGACGAGATCCGCGACCTGGTGCACGGGATCCAGCCGCCGATCCTGAGCGACCGCGGACTGCGTGCGGCCGTCGCCGCCCTCACCGACAAGTTCTACGTCCCGGTGCGGATGGACTGCACGCTGGAGCGCCGTCCGGCCGTCAACGTCGAGGCGGCGGCCTACTTCATCATCGCGGAATCCCTGACGAACGCCGTCAAGCACGCCTCGCCCACCGTCATCACGGTGTCGCTGGCGCAGGAGGGGAACCACCTGGTCGCCGTCGTCACGGACGACGGGGTGGGGGGCGCCACCCCGCAGGGGGGAACCGGGGTGCGCGGCATGGCGGACCGGGCCACGGCACTGAACGGCGAGGTCGTGCTCACCAGCCCGGCCGGGGGGCCCACCACCGTCCGCGTGGTTCTCCCGTGGTCGCCCGCCGGCCTGTGACACACCGTGAGAGTGGGCTCTGACCTGGGAACTTTCCTCCCAGGGAAACACCTTGCCGCCGCACATACGTCCGATCAAGGATGAGGGGGTACGGCTACCCGCACCGTGGCGTGCGGCCTGGCCGGAGCGATCGAGGGGCTGCTGCCGAACCTCTCGCTGCCACTGATCTGGAGATCCTTGATGACACAGCTGAACGACTTACGCGCCGGGGCACCGTCCGTGACCGTGTCGCAGGAATGGGACGGACGCAGCCTGCCGGCCCTGGTCCGTGCGGATGTGCCCGGCATCGGCCTGGCCGACTGGATCAGCACCCGCAAGCCGCTGGTGGACGACCTGGCCCGGCGTGCCGGGGCGGTCCTGTTCCGCGGTTTCGAGGTGACCGACTCCGCCGCGTTCCGCACCGTGATGGGCGCCCTGTCCGACGAGGTCCTCAAGTACGGGGAGCGCTCCTCGCCCCGCACCGAGGTGTCCGACAACATCTACACCTCCACGGAACACCCCGCCGACCAGCACATCCTCCTCCACAACGAGCAGTCGTACACGGAGAACTGGCCGCTGCGGATCGTCTTCTGCTGCGAACGGCCCGCCGACCGCGGCGGCCGTACGCCGCTCGCCGACTCCCGCAAGGTGCTGGCCCGGCTGCGCCCGCAGACCGTCGCCAAGTTCGAGCGACTCGGCGTGCAGTACGTGCGCAACTACATCCCCGGCATCAGCCTGTCCTGGCAGGAGACCTTCCAGACCGACGACCCCGAGCAGGTGCGCGCGTACTGCGAGGGCGCAGGGATCTCCGTCGAGTGGGTGGACGGCATTCAGCTGAGGACCCGTCAGACCCGGCCCGCGCTGCACCGTCACCCGGTCACCGGGGACCGCACGTGGTTCAACCACGCCGTCTTCTTCCACGTCACCTCGCTGGCCGAGGAGGTCTGCGCCGGACTCCGCGCGGCCCTGGGGGAGGAGAACCTGCCGTACAACACGTACTACGGCGACGGCACGCCGATCGAGGACGAGACCCTCGCCGAACTGCGCGCCGCCTTCACCGCCGAGACCACCGGTTTCGACTGGGAGCTGGGCGACGTACTGCTCGTCGAGAACATGATCACCGCGCACGCCCGTGAGCCCTTCGAAGGCCCCCGGCGCATCCTGGCCGCCATGTCCGACCCCGTCGCGACGATCCGGGAAGGAGCGGCCGCATGACCGCGCAGGAGATCCGGGCCCGGTTCACCGGCCCGGTGACCGCCGCACCCCTGGACCCGGAACCCTTCCTGCTCTGCATCGAGGCGACCCGGCCCGGCCTGCGGCTGGACGAGTGGATACGGGCCAACCGGGCGCAGCTCGGCGAGGAACTCGACCGTCACGCCGCCCTGCTCTTCCGCGGCTTCGCCGTCGACAGCCCCGAGGAATTCGGCGCCGCGGCCCGCGCGTTCTCGCCCGAGCTGCTCGACTACCTCGAACGGGCGGCCCCCCGCACCGAGATCGCCGACAAGGTGTTCACCTCCACCGAGCTGAGCCAGGACCAGTGGATCGCCTTCCACCACGAGATGTCCTACTCCCACAACTGGCCCGGCAAGCTGTACTTCTACGGCGACAGGCCCTCGCGGACCGGCGGAGCCACGCCCGTCGCCAGCGAGCGGGCGGTCTTCCCCAGGATTCCGGCCGAGCTCCGGGAGCGGTTCCAGCGGCACGGCGTGTGCTACGTGCGCAACTACAGCCCCGTGCTCGACATCCCCTGGCAGGTCGTCTTCCAGACCACCGACCGGGCCGAGGTGGAGGCCTACTGCCGGGCCTCGCACACCGAGTTCGAGTGGCTGGGCGAGGACGGGCTGCGGACCCGTGCGGTGCGCCAGGCCGTCTCCCGGCACCCGCGCACCGGGGAGACGGTGTGGTTCAACCACGCCCACCTGTGGCACGTTTCAGCCCTCCAGCCGGAGGTGGCGGAGTACCTCCTCGGCGCGTACGGGCCCGAAGGAGTGCCCCGCAACGCCTTCTACGGGGACGGCACGCCCATCGAGGACGAGGCCGTCGCGCTGATCGGGAAGCTGTACGAGGACAGCGCGGTCTCCTTCCCCTGGCAGCGGGGCGACGTCCTGGTGGTGGACAACCACCTCGCCACGCACGCCCGGGAGCCGTTCCGCGGTGACCGCCGCATCCTCGTGGCCATGTCCGACCTACAGGTCAACCAGGACCTCGGCTGACCGGGCGGGCGGCGCCGTGGTGGGGGAAACCCGACCCCAACCTCTCGACCTACCTGTCATGACCCCACCCCCGCCCCTCGGATGCAATGAACGGTGTGCTGATTCGACAGGCTGGAACCGCAATGACCGCAATGACCGCCTCGATGGGCGAGGCCGTGCGCCGCGTGGGCCGGCGGCGGATCTGGGTGGGCGGCTGGCTGCTCGCGGCAGCCTGGGCCGCGGTCTTCCCCCTCGTCTCGACCCTGGACACGCACCGCGTCTGGGGGACTTGCGCGGCGGCCGGCTATGCGGGCGCGGCCCTCGCCTCGTGCCTGCTGCCGCGCCCGCGCGCCCGTACGTGGGCCGTGGCCTGCGCCCTGCTCGGCGCCCTCGTCCTGCCGCTGCTGTACCTGCTCCTGACCGGGAGCGGGCAGAGCGAGGTCGCGGTGATCGAGAGGTCCGCCGAGCTGATGGTGAGTCAGTCCACGCCCTACCTGGCGGACCCGCAGACGGTCACGGACTACAACCCCTACCTGCCGGGGATGGCCCTGTTCGGCCTGCCCCGCGCCCTCCTCGGGGACGGCGGCCCCGCCCGGCTCCTCGGGGACGCCCGCATCTGGTGCGCGGCCGTGTTCCTGCTGAGCCTGTGGGCCGGCCGCCGCGTTCTGGCCGCACCCGTGGAGGGCCGGGCCGTGCTGCCGTCGCCGCGCCGGGCGCCCCGCACGACCCTGGCGGTCCTGCTCGCCTCGCCCGTGGTGGCCCTGCCGCTGTGCGTCAGCGGGGTCGACCTGCCGATGACGGGACTGTGCTGCCTGGGGCTCGCCCTCGCGGCACGCCGCCGCCCGGTGGCCGCGGGCCTGGTGCTCGCCGCCGCCTGCTCGCTGAAGTGGACGGCCTGGCCCGCCCTGGCCGTCGCGGTGGCCCTGCTCGCCGGGAGCGGCGGCGCCCGCCGGGCCCTGCGCTGCGCGGTCGTGGCGGCGGCCGGCACGCTCGCCGTGGTGCTGCCCAGCGCCCTGCTGTCGCCCGGCCCGATGTTCCAGCAGGTGCTGGCCTTCCCCACCGGCCGCGCCCCGGTGGCGACCCCGGCCGCCAGCCCGCTGCCGGGCCGGCTGCTCGCGGACCTGGGCCCGGCCGGCTGGTACGCGGCGGTCGCCCTGCTCCTGTGCGGCGGGATCGCCGTCGCGGCTTCCCTCGTCGTGCGTCCGCCCGCCGGGGTGGTGGCCGCGGCCGACCGCCTCGCCCTGGGCCTGTGCGTGGCCTTCCTGCTCGCGCCCGCCGGACGGTTCGGCTACCTCGCGCTGCCCCTCGTCCTCGTCGTCTGGCCGAGGATCACCACCGGATCCCGGCGAACCGGGGCCCTTTCGGCCTCGCGCGCCGCGATGCCAGGGGCCGCCGTCCCCGGCCGCCTTGGGCAGGCCGTCACCGCCGGAGGAGCGCGATGACGGCGCCGCGTACGGTCACCCGGCGGACGGCGGGTGTGGCCGGGGCCCTGCACTGGGCCGCGGCCCGCATGCCCTTCGTGGAGGACGAGGTCGCGGGGCTGCGGGAGTTCGTCCGGCCCGGAGACGTCTGCCTCGACGTCGGCGCCGAGTACGGGCTGTACACCTGGGCGCTGTCCCACCTCGTCGGAGGCGCCGGACAGGTGCACAGCGTGGAGCCGCTGCCCGGCCCGGCCCGCTGGCTGCGCCTGGCGTCCCGCACGCTGGGCTGCGCCAACGTGGTCGTACACCGCACCGCGCTGGGCTCCCGGACGGGGCACGGGGTGCTGAGCCTGCCGATGCGCCGCGGCACACCGGTGCACGGGCGCGCGTACCTCACCGAAGGCACCGACGGCCCCGGCCCCAATGCGGAGTTCCGCACCTCCCGGCCGGTGCCGACCACCGTGGACACCCTGGACCGGCTGGTGCGCGGGGCGGGGCTGGAGAAGGTGAGCTTCGTCAAGGCCGACGTCGAGGGGGCCGAACCGGCCGTGCTCGAAGGCGCCCGCGACACCCTGCTGCGCCACCGGCCGGTGCTCCTGCTGGAGATCGAGCACAGGCACCTCGCGAAGTACGGAGCGAGCCCGGCGGACCTGGTCCGCCGGCTCCGGCCGTTCGGCTACCGGATGCGCCGCTGGCACGGCGGCCGCTGGGCGGAGACCCGGGAGGTCCGGGACGACTGCCGCAACTACCTGTTCACCGACTGACCTTCACCGACTGACCTTCAGCGATCGACGATTCCCGGTCTCCGCGGACCCGGGGAACCCGAGGAAAGGAGCCTGCCCCCCATGGGCACCACTCTGATCATCACCAACGACTTCCCGCCCCGGCAGGGCGGCATCGAGACCTTCGTGCACGCCATGGCCACCCGCGTGCCCGACAACGACGTCGTCGTCTACACCTCCTCCGAGCCCGGCGCCGCCGAGTTCGACGCCACCCTGCCCTTCCCGGTGATACGGGACCCCGGCCGCACCCTGTTACCGACGCGCCGGGCCACGGCCCGGGCCCTGGACATCGCCCGCCGGCACGGCTGCGACCGTGTCTGGTTCGGGGCGGCCGCCCCGCTGGCCGCGATGGCCCCGGCACTGCGCCGGGCCGGGATCCGGCGGATCGTCGCCACCACCCACGGCCACGAGATCTGGTGGGCACGCGTACCCGGTGCACGCCGCCTCCTGAGGCGCGTGGGCAACAGCGTGGACGTGGTGACCTATCTCGGGGAGTACACCCGTGCCCGCATCGCCCCGGCGCTGGGGCCGCGCGCCCGAATGAGCCGGCTGGTGCCGGGAGTGGACTCGAACGTGTTCCGCCCCGACCTCACCACCGGCCGCAAGCTGCGCCAGCGCTACGGACTGCAGCACCGGACGGTCATCCTCTGCGTGGCCCGGCTGGTTCCCCGCAAGGGCCAGGACACCCTCATCCGCGCCATGCCGCTGATCCGGCGGATGGTGCCGGACGCGGCGCTGCTGATCGTGGGCCGGGGACCGGACGAACGGCGGCTGCGACGGCTCGCCGACCGGCACGCCCCGGGGGCGGTCGTGTTCGCCGGGGGGCTCGACCACGCCGAGACACCCGCCCACTACGCGGCGGCCGACGTGTTCGCCATGCCCTGCCGCACGCGCCGGGCGGGACTGGAGGCGGAGGGACTCGGCATCGTCTTCCTGGAGGCGTCCGCGACCGGTCTGCCCGTGCTCGCGGGGGACTCCGGCGGGGCGCCGGACGCGGTCCTCGACGGGCGGACCGGAAGGGTCGTCGACGGCCGCGAAGTCGCCGCGGTCGCCGACGCCCTGGCCGAGCTCCTGGTCTCCCCGAGCCGCGCCGCGACGGGCGCCGCGGGACGCCGCTGGGTCGAGGAGGAGTGGTCCTGGGAGGCCTCGTCCCGGCACCTGACCCACCTGCTGACCCCGGTGGACGTCCCCGCGGCCAAGCGGTTGTGAACTGGGCTTTTTCCTTGCAGGGAAACTTCTTGCCCGCGGCGTGAGGTCTGAACAACGATGAAGAGGTACGGGTACCCGCACCACGACGGTGCGGGTAGCCGCACTTCCACCGCCCGGGCCGCCCGGGCCGGCCGTCCGGCCGCCCGTGAGGCCCCGTCGCCGGGGCCCCGGCCCGAGGCCGTCTCCCGCACCGGCGGCCGCCGCCATCCGGGCCGCCGCCGTCAGCGGGACACCGCGCCGTTCGCGCACCGGTACGCAGCACCGCGCCGCGCGCCGCCCTGCCGGCCCCGCGCCCCATGTGAGAGGGACACCCATGAGCAACCCGTTCGAGAACGACGACGCCGCCTACCTGGTCCTGGTCAACGACGAGGGGCAGCACTCGCTGTGGCCGGCCGCCACCGCGGTGCCCGCCGGCTGGCGCACGGTCCACGGTGCGGCGGGCCGCCAGTCCTGCCTGGACTACGTCGAGGAGCACTGGAGCGACATGCGGCCGCACAGCCTGGCCGGCACCGCTTCCCCGGCCGCGTGACCCTCCCCGCCCGCGAGCCGAGCGAGGAGCCCGCCGCACCATGACCTCAGCCCCCACCACCGTCCCGGACCTGACCGACCCGCTCACCCACCTTCCCCCCGACGGCCTGGACGAGGTCTGGGCACACCTGCGCCGCGAGGACCCGGTCCACTGGCACCCGGGCGGCACCGACACCCCCGGCTTCTGGGTCCTCACCCGGCACGCCGACGTCTCGGCCGTCCTGCGCGACTCCACCCGCTTCACCTCGGAGCGCGGCAACGTGCTCGCCACCATGCTGCACGGGGGTGACAGCGGGGCCGGAAGCATGCTCGCCGTCACGGACGGGCCTCACCACACCGCCCTGCGCAACCTGCTGCTCAAGGCGTTCTCCCCCCGCGCCCTGGAGGGCGTGGTCCGGCAGGTGCGCCGTACCAGCCGACGGCTCGTCACCGAGGCGCTGGAGCGCGGCGGATGCGACTTCGCCCAGGACATCGCCTCGTACGTGCCGCTCGCCACCATCTGCGACCTGCTGGCCGTGCCCGAGTCCGACCGGGAGTACATCCTCACCCTGACCAAGTCGGCCCTGGCGTCGGACTACGCCAACCTCCAGGAGGGCGAGGACCGCCTCGCCCGCGCCGAACTGCTGATGTACTTCCACGACCTGGTCCGCCACCGCCGCGCCCACCCCGGCTCGGACGCCATCAGCCTGATGGCGACGGAGCCCGCGGGGTCCACCCTGCTGGACGACGACGCCGTCGTCCTCAACTGCTACAGCCTGATCATGGGCGGTGACGAGACCAGCCGACTCTCCATGATCGGCGCCGTGCGGACGCTGGCCCACGACGCGCAGCAGTGGCAGGCACTGAGCGACGGCACGGCCCCGCTCAAGGAGGCCACCGAGGAGGTCCTGCGCTGGACCACCCCCACGCTGCACTTCGGCCGGGCCGCCACCGAGGACGTCGAACTGCACGGCCGCACCATCGCCAAGGGCGACCTGGTCACCCTCTGGCTCAGCGCAGCCAACCGCGACGAGCGGGTCTTCACCGACCCGCACCGCTTCGACCTCGCCCGGACCCCGAACAAGCACCTCTCGCTCGGCTACGGCCCGCACTTCTGCCTGGGCGCCTACCTCGGCCGGGTCGAGATCACGGCGATGCTCGACGCCCTGCGGACGTTCGTCGGCTCCATCGAGCAGACGGGCGACGAGCAGCGCATCTACTCCAACTTCCTCGCGGGCATGAGCAGCCTGCCCGTCTCGCTCAGCCCCCGTCCCGGGCCGCTTCCCGCCTGGCAGGAATGACCGCCGGAACCTGCCCTTCTTCCCGTACCACCACCAGAGCACGCGGAGGTCGTAGTGAACAGCAACACCGGCCGGAATGCGCACCCGAGCCCCGACGTCTGGTTCAACTGGAACAGCGTCGAAGCGGTGCCGGCCACCCCGGCGCCAGCGTACGCGGGGAAACTCTTCGACGAGACGCTGCGCGACGGACTCCAGGCTCCGAACATCCGCAACCCGTCGCTGGAGCAGAAGCTGATACTCGTGGACCACATGGCCCGCACCGGCGTCCACTCGGCGGACCTCGGCTTCCCCGGATCGGATCCGCTCGCCCTGAAGGAATGCGTGGAGATCGCCCGGTACATCGCCGAGAGCAGACTCCCCCTCGTCCAGGGCTACGCGGGCCGCACCCACCCGGCGGACATCGAAGCGATCTGCGAGATAGCCCAACAGGCCTCGGTACACGTCGACGCCTACCTGTTCATCGGTGTCAGCCCCATCCGGCAGTACGTGGAGGACTGGGACCTCGCCTCCATCCAGCGCCACGTCCGCGCGTCGGCCGTCGCCTGCCGGCGCGAGGGAGTGGAGTTCGTCCTGGTCCTCGAGGACGCCGTACGGTGCACCCCCGAGGTGCTCGCGGGGGTGTACGACGCGGCCATCGAGTCCGGGGTGGCCCGCCTCACCCTGTGCGACACGGTCGGCGCCGCGTTACCGGCCGGCGCGGCCTCGCTCATCCACTGGTCCCGGCGCTACTTCCTGGACCGGGGCCATCCGGTCGCCTTCGAATGGCACGGCCACAACGACCGCGGGCTGGCCCTGGCCAACTCGCTCACCGCCCTCGCCCTGGGCTGCGAGCGCGTCCACGGAACGATCCTGGGCATCGGGGAGCGGGCCGGAAACGCCTCCCTCGACCAGCTCGTCGTCAACACCCACCTGGACCGGCACGACAGTTACGACCTGAAGGCACTGCGCGACTACTGCGACTACGCGGCGCCCGTGCTGGGAGTCGACATCCCGCAGAACTATCCCGCCCTGGGCCGGGACGTGTTCAAGACCAGTGCCGGCGTGCACGCCTCCGCGATCCTCAAGGCGCACGAGAAGGGAAACCTCCTCGTCAAGGACAGCGTGTACTCCAGCGTCCCGGCGAGCTTCCTGGGCCGGGAACAAGAGGTGCTCATCGACGAGGCGTCCGGCACCAACAACGTCAAGTACTGGCTCACCGTCAACGGTTACGACAGCTCCAACCCCGCCTACCTCAAGAAGGTGCTGGCGATGGCGAAGTCCACCCGCGGCCCCCTCACCGACGAGCAGATAAGGCAGATCATTGCGACCGCCGAGTGACACCACGGACGGCGCCGCCGAGCGCCGGACGATCCGCCTCCGGGGCAACGTCCTCGTCGTGACCGAGGACACGGACGCACTGGCCGCCCAGCTGGACGGCAGCGGCGCCCTCACCACGGCCCAGCTGCTGCGGACCCCGCTCATGAACAACATCTCGACGGACGAGATGATCCCCGGCTGGTGCTGCTACTGGTACGACGAGAAGCTCGGCGACTACGCCTACCTGGGCCTGCGCGGCAAGCAGGTCGGCGAGGGCGCCCTGCGGGCCTTCGGACCGCAGATCATCGTCAGCGGCGAGGCGAAGGGCTGCGGCTCCTCCCGGGAACACGCCGTCTACGCCGAGAAGTACGCGGGCGTCGAGCTGGTCTTCGCGCGTTCCTTCGAGCGGATCTACGAACAGAACTGCCGCAACGTCGGCATCATCACCTGCGACGACTTCGAGCTCCTCGACGCGCTGCTGGCGGGCGAGGAACTGCCGCTGGAGGCCTTCACCCGCCGGGCCAACGAGATCGAGCGCGCCATCGTCGACCTCGGGGGACTCTTCGGCTTCAACCGGGCCGGGTCGCGGATCGAGCCCGCGTTCGCGCCCGGCCGCCCGCTCAACGTGGTCGAGAAGATCATCCAGAGCCGCCTCTCGTCCCGCAACCCGCTGCCGGCGGACGCGAGCGTGCGGATCGGCCAGTCCTACTTCGTCCGGACGGACGTCAGGTTCTCCCACGAGTACGTCACCCCCATGGCCGCGGGCATGTTCACCCAGCAGTTCGGCCCCGGCGCGGTCCTGGCGGATCCGCAATCCGTGTACTTCTTCCAGGACCACCTGTCGCTGGCGGGGCCGGTGCTGGCACGGCGCGCGAACGGCGCCGAGCTGATCGAACGGGTGGAGAACCTCGGCAGCCGGCAACAGGAGTTCGCCGCCCTCAGCGGGGGCAACTTCATCGGTCCCGCGCCGGACGGCGGCAGCCGCGCCATCTGCCACAACCACATCGTCGAGCACGTCGCCCGGCCAGGAGACGTGATCATCGGCACCGACAGCCACACCTGCACGGCCGGAGCCGTCGGCGCGTTCGCCTTCGGGGTGGGCGCCACCGACATAGCCAACTCCTGGTACAACCGCGAGATCCTGCTGAAGGTCCCGGCCGTGATCCGGATCAACCTGCTCGGCGACCTGCGCCCCGGGGTCTGCGCGAAGGACGTCATGCTCGGCCTGCTGCGGCACCCCGCCATCGAAGGCAGCCAGACCCTCGGCAAGGTCCTCCTGTTCACCGGACCCGGCTGCGCCGGGCTGAACATGGACGAACGCGCCACCCTCTGCAACATGGCGGTCGAAGCGGGCGGCATGACCGCACTGTTCGAGCCCGACGCGATCACCCACGCCCACCTGGCACAGCGCGATCCCGCACAGTCGCCCGGCAGCGCCCTCACCTCGGACGAGAACGCCGCCTACGCCGCGGTCGTCGACATCGAACTGGCCGGGATCGAGCCGATGGTGGCCCTGCCCGGCGACCCGCGGAACTCCGTCCCCCTCGCCACCGTCCACGAGCAGGTGAAGGTCGACAAGATCTACGGCGGCTCCTGCACCGGAGGCAAGGCCCACGACATGGACATGTACGCCAGCGTGTTCGAGCAGGCGCGGGCCCGCGGCGCGCGCGTGCCCGCCGGCGTGCAGGCCTTCATCCAGGTCGGCAGCGAGGCCGTGATGCGGTACGCGGCCGAGCGCGGCTACATCGAGCTCTTCTCGGACGTCGGGGTGACGGTGCTGCCCCCCTCCTGCGGAGCGTGCATCAACGCCGGTCCGGGTGTCTCCGAGAACCCGGCCGAGGTGACCGTCAGCGCCCAGAACCGGAACTTCCCCGGGAGATCGGGGCCCGGACAGGTCTACCTCGCCTCGCCCTACGTGGTCGCCGCGAGTGCCATCGCCGGCCGGCTCAGCTCGGTGGAGGACATGTTCCTGATGCGGACGGGCTCATGAAGATAGCGGTGGTTCCCGGAGACGGCATCGGCCAGGAGGTCGTCCCGCCGGTCCTCGACGTACTGGCCCTGCTCGGCGAGGAGTTCGGCCTCGGGATCGAGTACGAGGTCTTCGGCTGGGGAGCGGACCAGTGGCTGAGCAGCGGCGTGGGGCTCCCCGAGGGAGCGCTGGACATGCTGTCGGCGCAGTACTCGGCCGTGTTCCTGGGCGCACTGGGCGATCCCAGGATCCCCGACATGGCCCACGGCCGGGACATCCTCCTCGGCATGCGCCGAGGACTCGACCTCTACGTCAACCACCGCCCGCTGACCCTGCCGACGGGGGTGGTCGACGTCTACCGGGAGAACACCCAGGGGCTGTACGCCGGCGTCGGCGGCACGGTTCTGCAGGGCGGGCTGGCCGGCGTCGCGATCGACGAGTGCGTGTACACCCGCCCCACCGTGGAGAAGTTCGTGCGCTACTGCCTGCGCCGCCTCGCCGAGGAGGAACGGGGGCGCGTGGTGCTCGTCCACAAGTCCAACGCCGTACCGCACACCGGGAGGCTGTGGCAGGAGGTGTTCCGGCGCGAACTGGAGGACTTCCCGCAGCTGGAGGGATCCGAGGAGTACGTCGACTCCTTCTGCTACAACCTCGTGCGCGATCCGTCCCCGTACGAGGGCGTGGTCACCTCCAACCTCTTCGGCGACATCATCAGCGACATCGGCGCCGCCCTGATGGGCGGTCTCGGCCTCGCCGCGAGCGCCAGCATCTGCCCCGAGACGGAGTTCGCCCTCTTCGAACCGGTGCACGGCAGCGCCCCCGACATCGCCGGAAAGGGAGTGGCCAACCCGTACGCCGCCCTCCTCTCGCTGGCGATGATGCTCGACCATCTCGGGCACGGGGCGCCGTCCGCCGTGCTGCGCCGGGCCCTGGCCGGCGCGCTGCGCAGCGACGCGGCCACCCCGGACCTCGGCGGCCGGGGGACCACGGCCCTGTTCACGGCCGAGGTGACCACGCGCATCACACGCGAACTCGACGACCGCGGCCGCCCGCGGCGGGCCGGAGCGGAGGAGGTGCACCATGCGTAGGCGCGTCCCGCCGCCCGGGCTGGCCGGCCGCACCGACGCGGCCGGCAGCTCGGTCATCCGCGAGGCCCTCGCACTCACCGCCCGGCCCGAGGTGATCTCCTTCGCGGGCGGCCTGCCCGCCTCGGAGCTGATCGACACGGAAGGCATCCGCGCGGCGTACGACCAGGTGCTGAGCGAGGCCCCGCACCGTGTCCTGCAGTACTCCGTCACGGACGGGGACCCCGAACTGCGCGAGGCGGTCGCGGCGCGGCTGGTCCGCGGCGGGCTCGCCGCCCGCCCGGACGGCCTCCTGATCACCACCGGTGCGCAGCAGGCCCTCACCCTGCTGGCGACCGTACTGCTCGAACCGGGCGACACCGTCCTCGTCGAGGAGCCCACCTACCTGGCCGCGCTCCAGTGCTTCGGCTACGCCGGTGCGCGCGTGGTCGCGGTGCCCACGGACCGGCACGGCATCGACGTCGAAGCCCTCGCGGACGCCGTGGAGCGCGAGCGCCCCAAGCTGCTCTACCTGGTGCCCGACTTCCAGAACCCGACCGGGCACACGCTGCCGCTGGACCGGCGCCGGGAGGTGGCACGCCTGGCCTCCGCCCGCGGATTCTGGATCGCCGAGGACGACCCGTACGGCGAACTGCGCTTCCGCGGCTCCCGGCTGCCGTGGATCTCCGCCCTGGAGGGCGCCGCGGACCGGACCGTGCTGCTCGGCAGCCTCTCCAAGGTGGTGGCACCGGGCATGCGGCTGGGCTGGCTGCACGGGCCGCCCGGACTGCGGCGGGCCGCCGTGCTCGCCAAGCAGGCGCTCGACCTGCACAGTTCGACCGTCGACCAGGCGGCCGCGGCGCGCTACCTCCGCAACCACGACCTCGACGCCCGGCTGGACCGGGTCCGGGCCCTGTACCGCGAACGCTGCGACACCCTGCTCGAGGCGCTCCCGCGGGTACTGCCCCCCGGCAGTACCTGGAGCCGTCCCGACGGAGGGATGTTCGTCTGGGTCCGGCTGCCCGACGGCTGGGACGCGGCGGCCCTGCTCCCGCAGGCCGTGGCGCAGGACGTCGCCTACGTACCCGGCGCCCCGTTCTTCGCCGGGCGTCCCGACCCGGCCACGCTGCGGATGTCCTTCGCCACCCACGGCCCCGCCGACATCGGGGAGGGGATGCGCAGGCTGGCCAGGACGTTCGCCCGGGCCACCCCGGCGGAGCGGACCCGGGTCCCCGCCCCCGCGGGCCGGGCCTAG